>CAWIIF010000001.1:0-315961 GCA_963836015.1 Bryobacterales bacterium
CCGACCGTCGCGTTCTCGGTGTTGAGCAGATCAGCGCCGGCGCTGACTTCAACCGTTTGCGTGGACGCTCCCACCGAGAGGGCGAAGTCGATCCGGGCTGTCTGCTGTACCTGGAGTTCGAGCGTCGTCACGGCCGTCGTGAAGCCCGCGACCGCGACCTTTACCTGGTACGGCCCGGGGGCCAGGCCGGGAAAGCTGTAAATGCCCGCGGAGTTTGTGAGGGTCGACCGCGCCACGTTAGTCGCGGTATTGGTCGCGATAACGGCCGCGTTCGGAGCTACCGCGCCGCTCTGATCTCTGACTTCACCGGTGATTTCCCCTGCTGTTTGGGCAGCTGCTACCCCGCATGCCAAACACAGCAATCCAAGGATCTGCATGGACCTCGGCATGCATTTCCCCTCCACGGTTGACGAAGTATACACCGAAGCGTAGGCGGTTGCGACGATTATTTCCTGCTGAATTGTATTGTTGCCGCGACGTTGCAGTTAAGGCATTGCATACGACAATGGCGATATGACCGGCGTGAGGATCGACAAGTGGCTCTGGGCGGCCCGGTTCTTCAAGACCCGGTCACTGGCCGCGCGGGCCTGTGAGCTCGGCCGCATTCAGTCCAACGGACAAACGGCCAAGGCGGCGCGGGAGGTCCGCGCCGGCGACAGGTTGAACATTAAAAACGACAGCGGCGATTTTGAAGTGGAAGTTCTGATGCTCAGTGAGATGCGCGGCCCGGCGCCGGTCGCGCAGACGCTCTACCGCGAAACCGAAGCGAGCCGGGAGCTGCGGCTAAAAGCGGTGGAAGAGCGCAAGACCATGCCGCATTTCGAAGGGTTCCGGAAAGGCAAGCCGTCGAAGCGCGATCGCCGCGAAGTCGACCGGCTTCGCGGCAGGCGGTAACCTAGCTTTTATGCCCCAAATGGTGGTTGTCGGAGCGGACGCGCTCTCGATCGAGGACGTGGTGCGAGTGGCGCGCGAAGACGCCACGGTGCGGATTACGGGCGGGGCGCGGTCGCGCGTGGCCAAGGGGCGGGCGCGCCTCGAGGAATTGCTGGCGCGCGGCGAGCGGATCTATGGCGTGAACACCGGGGTCGGTGGGAACATCGGGATCTCGCTCGAAGCGGACCAGATGGAGCTGCTGCAGCATAACATCATGCGGCATCTGTCTTGCGCCACCGGAGCGCCGCTGCCGCGCGACATCGTCCGCGCGGCTACCCTGCTGCGCGTGGTCACGTTTGCGACCGGTGCTTCGGCGGTCCGCAACGAACTGCTCGACGCGCTGGCGGCGCTGCTGAACCGCGGAGTGACGCCGGTGGTGCCGCGCTACGGGTCGGTGGGGGCGAGCGGCGATCTGATGCCCTCGGCTTACATCGCGCGCGTCCTCGTCGGGATGGGGGAAGCCGAGTTTCAGGGGCGGCGGCTGCCGGCGTCCGAGGCCCTGCAAGCAGCCGGGATGCGGCCAATCTCGTTCGCACCGAAGGAAGGGCTGGCGCTGATCAACGGCACTACGGTCATGACCGGGGTGGCGGCCCTGCTGCAAGTGGATGCCTTCCGGGTGCTGCGGGCCTTGCTGGGAGCCGTGGCGCTCTCCATCGAAGCGCTCGAGGCACCCAGCCTGCCGTTCGAGCCGTGGGTGCACGAGAAGAAGGGACACCCGGGCCAGATCGCGGTCGCGGCATTGCTGCGCGGCATGCTGGAAGGCTCGGGGTACACGCAGGCGTCGAGCGGGCAGAGTTGCTATTCCCTGCGATGTGTGCCGCAAGGCCTGGGGCAGGTATGGGAGGCGCTCGACGGCTCGCGCGCCATGATCGAGCGCGAGATCAATTCGGCCAACGACAATCCGCTGATCGACCCGGAGAGCGGCATCCTTTACAAGGCCGGGAATTTCTACGGCGGGCACATCGCGCGGCTGCTGGACACCTGGAAGATCGACTTCGCCGCCATGGCCAACTGGGGTAATTCGCTGCTGGCCGTGCTGGTGGATGATCGCTTCAACGGCGGGCTCCCCGCCAACCTCACGCCCCAGCCGGGGGTGAATTCGGGGTTCAAGGGGATGCAGTTGAGCGTCACCAGCCTGACCTGCGCGGTGCGGCAGATGGCCGGGCCGAGCTCGATCCATTCGCTGCCCACCGAGCAGTACAACCAGGACGTGGTGAGCCTGGGGATGCACGCGGCGGTTACCGCGATGGACGCGCTGGAGTGCGTCCGCAACGAGACGGCCATGCTGCTGCTCGCCGCGGCGCAGGCGGTGGACCTGCGGGGCGGGCCGGAAAAGCTGGGAAAAGGCTCGCTCGTGACCTACAACCACGTGCGGGAGGTGGCGGCGTTTCAGGCCAAGGACCAGCCGATGGAACAGGAAGTGGCGGCGTTGGCCGGGGGCGTGGCAGCCGGCCGGTTCGATTAGCTGCGCGTGGCAGCCGATTTTTGCTATGCGCGATCCAGCGGTCCGGAACGTCACACTCTAATGTGAGGCTGCGCCTTCTAGGGTTCGTGCTGGGTGTTTCCATAGCGTTTGCCGCGAACCCCGCGGAAAAGGCGAGGCGAATCTTCGAGCAGGGGCTGCAGGCGGAGCGCTCCGGGAATTTCGCAGCGGCGTCCCTGCTCTATGCCCAGGCGTCCGCGCTCGACCCGGAGAACCCGATGTACCGGCTGCGGGGTGAAGCCGCCTCCAACCTCGCAACCCCACCGAAGGCGGCGTCACCGCATCCTGTCCCGGGAGTCGTCAAGCTGGATTCGCGATTGCTGGCAGAGGAGCGAGGCCTGCGGCCTCCTCCCGAGCTGCAGCCCAAGTCCAGCACCGCGACCTTCGATATCCGCGGGGATGCGCGCGCCCTGTTCGAGAATGTCGCACATGCCTACGGCCTCGATTGCGTCTTCGACGGGGAGTACGACGTCAAATCGAATCTCCGGTTCCGCATGCAGTCGGCGGACTACCGTCAGGCGCTCGACGCACTCGATGCCGCGACCGGTTCCTTCATCGTCCCGATTACCTCGAAGCTGTTCATGGTTGCCCGGGACACCCCGCCGAATCGCAGCCGCCTCGAGCCTTTTATCTCCGTAACCGTGCACATTCCGCAAGCCACTTCCACTCAGGAGTTGACCGAGATCGCGCATGCCGTTCAGCAGACGATGGCCCTCGAGAAGGTCGGGCTGGACACGCAGCAGGGCGTCTTCGTCATTCGGGGACCCGTTTCCAAGGTCATGCCGGCGCGCAAGCTGTTCGAGGACTTGCTGCACTACCACTCCGAGGTGTCGGTCTCCATGGATGTCCTCGAAGTGGACCGGCAGACCATGCTCTCTTACGGTCTGACCCTGCCGATCAACTTTTCGGTCGTGAGCGCCGACACGGTAACCAAAGCGGCCATCAAGCTGGCGGATCTGGCCCGCCTCGGACTGAATGGCTGGGTCTTTGGACTGGGAGTCGCGCAGGCGCAACTGATCGCGCAGATGAGTGAGTCCTCGGGGCGCTCTTTGATGCACCTCGACATTCGATCGGAGGATGGCAAGCCCGCGACCTTTCACGTCGGGGAACGCTACCCGGTGTTGACGACAGGTTATTTCGCCGTGCCGTCGGCGTCCGTCAGCAGTTCCTCGTCTTCCACCAACGGTTCCTCGAATAACGGCTCCAGCGGTACCACCACGCCGGCCACCTTCGGCAACCTGACGAACCCGTCCTCGGTGGTTACGGGGGATTTCAATGAAGATGGCATTCCCGACCTGGCCGTCGCGGCCGCCGGCGCCGCCCAGGTGGCCGAGTTCACCGGCATCGGCGACGGAACATTTAAGGATGCTGTCCCCTATTCGACCGGCAGCACGCCTTCCTTTGTCGCCGCGGGCGATTTGAACAGCGACGGCCACCTGGACCTGGTGACCGCCGATTCCGGATCGAACAGCCTCTCCGTGTTTCTGGGGAAGGGCGATGGGACCTTTGAAACCGCGATTCCGGTGCCGGTGGGAGCCAATCCACAGGCTGTGGTGATCGCGGACTTCAACGGAGATGGCACCCCGGACCTTGCGGTGGCCAATGCCGACGATGATACCGTCTCGATTCTGATCGGCGGCGGCGACGGAACGTTCCAGGCAGCGGCGCCTGTCTCTGTTGGATCCAGCCCTCGCGCCCTGGTTTCCGCGGATTTTAATGGGGACGGGCGGCCGGACCTGGCGGTGGTGAATTACAGCTCGAACGATCTATGGATCTTGCTGGGCCAGGGCAATGGGACCTTCCGCAAGGGGCAGGTATACGCGACCGGAAGCGGACCGCGCGCGATCGCGGCCGCCCTGCTGAACTCCGACAGCAGCATGGACCTGGTCGTGGCCAATTCCGTCTCGAACAACGTCTCGGTATTTCTCGGCGACGGCACCGGCCAATTCGCACCATCCGGGCAATTTGCCACCGGGTCCGGACCCTTCTCCATCAGCATCGGCGATGCCAACAGCGACGGGCTCAAAGATATTGCCGCCGCCAATTCCAGCGATGGAACCGTGTCACTGCTGCCGGGTTTGGGAGACGGGACTTTCGAGACGGCCATCAGCTTCACCGTCGGCAGCGGACCCCGATCCATCGTGGGCGCCGATTTGAACCGTGACGGTTTGCTGGACCTGGTGACGGCGAATTTTTCGTCCAATAACCTCTCCATCCTTCTGGGCTTCGGCAACGCCGGATTTCACGATCCCAACGGAAACAACTACAACGGGTCCGGCGGTCCGTCATACAGTCCACCGCCTTCCTTCAATTTCGAAGATCTGGGTTTGTCGCTGAAAGTGACGCCCCACGTCCACGGGGTGGACCACATCTCCCTGGATATTGAAGCCGCGGTCAAGATGTTGTCAGGCCAGGCTTTAAACGGCCTGCCCGTGATCACGAACCGGCAGCTGACCTCGGTCGTCGACTTGCCGAATGGCGAGTCCGCGGTGGTGGCCGGGCTCCTTTCGAGCCAGGATGCGCGCGCCCTCACCGGAATCCCCGGCGTGAACCGGATTCCCGTGATCGAACGCCTCCTTCAGACGCATACCACCAATCGTGAGTCGACGGAGGCCCTGATCCTGATCCGGGCCCAGTTGCTCAGCGTCCCGGCCGATCAGTTTGCCGCTCCCCCGGTCCGTCTCGGCAGCGAGACGCGGCCGGTGATTCCGAACTGAGCAGACGGCCTAGGAAACCAGGGCCTGGGTGACGCGCGACGCCAACTGGTCGAAGGTCAGGATCTCGTAGAGCCCGGGGTCGGACATGATGCGCGCCACCAGGGCGGCGTGCATGGCGTGGCCGGCGCGTTCGGCGATGACGTGACCCAGCAGAGGGCGGCCGAGCAGGGCAAGATCGCCGATGAGATCGAGGGCCTTGTGACGGCAGCACTCGTCGGGAGCGCGCAATCCGCCGGGGTTCATGACGCCTTCGGAGGTGAAGCACACCGCGTTTTCAAGGGAGGCGCCGCGGATCAGGCCCATATTCCGCATCTGGTCGAGATCCGACTCCCACCCGAACGTCCGCGCGAAGGCGATTTCGCCGGCGAAGCGCCCGGGCGTGACCTCCAGCTCGAGCGACTGCCGGCCCACCGGCGCCGGGTAATCGGTATCGCACGTGAGACGGAAGCTGTCGGCCGGCAGGATGCTGATGCGCTTCCCCTTGTCTTCTACGGAGATGGGGCGGCGGATGCGCAGGTAGCGGCGTTTGCGGCGGTACTGGCGAATGCCAGCCTGCTCGATGAGGCGCACGAAAGGCTCCCCGCTGCCGTCCAGGATAGGCACTTCCAGGTTGTCGATCTCGATATAGGCGTTATCGATCCCCATGGAGTAGAAAACGCTCAGGATGTGTTCGGTGGTGGAGATCAGAACCCCCTGCCGCATCAGGCTGGTGGCATAACTGACGCGGGCCACATGGCGCCAGCTGGCGGGGATGGTGAAGTTCTCCAGGTCGGTACGGACAAAGACGACGCCGGTGGAGACCGGAGCCGGGAGGATTCGGATGCGAACGGGAACGCCACTGTGCAGCCCTACGCCCGAAACTTCGACCGGGCGATGGATGGTGGTCTCAAAGCGCACGGATATACTCCAGTACCATGGCCCCAGCTTAAGCAACTCCCGAACCTATTGGCAAGTTTGTGAATGCTAAGGATTTGTAATTTATGGGGTGTGTCTAAAACGCTACGGTTTCCTGTGGATTTGTTGCGGAAATAAGGCATGGGGAGTACTCCGGATGGGGTACCCCCCTGAGACGCGCTACGCGACGGCGCTCCGCGCCGTCCCGTCCGCTGGAAGTGTCGCCTGCTCCCGCTGCCAGCGAAGCATGGCGTGACCGATTACGCGCAACGCCTCGGTGCTTTCGAACGGCTTCGACAGCACGTCGTAAGCTCCGAGGTTCAGAGCTTCCGCCCAAAGGCGGTCGTCCGCCAGGCGGGAGGCCACGATGACCAGGGGCGGCCGCGAAAGGTCCCTCACATCTAAAAGAAGGCGTTTCCAGCGTCCCTGGCCCAGGTCGTGGTCACAAATGACGACGGCAATGCCGGGCGACCAGCGGGCGGACCGGAGCACGGATTCGATACCGCTACTCTGCTCGAGCCGCCACCGGCAAGTGAGACTCAGTCCGGACTCGGTCCGGCTAAGAATTCCGCGCAAAGAAAACCGGTCGTCTACAGTTAGGTCCAACGCGAGAATAGTAACAATTTGTGGCGCGGATTGCGATTTGATTCCGTGGACTGTTCTCATGGCAACCTCGATAGCGCATGGGTGCGGTTGAGAGAGACATCCGATCTCGAACCACCGGTGCCGCATTGCGTCGGACGCCTGCGTTCAGCAGGATTTCGAGGAATCCCCTCCGAAACCCAGATCAGAGAACAAGCACTAATTACTGGGAAATCTAACCCTAAATATACCGTATATTCGTTGTAAGTCAAGCGTTATCCAACTAGATAATTCCAAAGATAGTCTTTCCCCGAGACGCGGCGGGGATTCGCCGCCCGGCGCCTTCCCCGAGCCGCGAGCCGCGCAGGCAGCCCGCAGAGTGAGTATCATGGGCTCAAGTGGCTCAAAAGAAACTGTTCCTGATCGATTCGTTCGGATTCATCTTCCGGGCCTATCACGCACGTGCGCGGAGCGGCGCTCCTCCCATGCGGACCTCGAAAGGGCTATCCACCGAGGCTGTGTACATTTTCAACAACATGCTCCGGAAGCTGGCCAAGCAGTTCGAGCCGGCCTATGTCGCGGCCATCTTCGAGAGTGGGGAGCCGACCCACCGGACGCAGGAGTTCGCGGAGTACAAAGCCAACCGTGCGGAGACACCGCCCGACCTGTTGGAGCAGATCCCCCTGGTGCGGCGGGTGCTGGAGGCCATGCGGATTCCCATTCTGCAGTATCCCGGTTTCGAGGCGGATGACGTGATCGGGACGCTGGCCCGCACGGCGGAGCGGGAGGGATTCGAAGTAGTCATCGTTTCGAGCGACAAGGACCTGCTGCAACTCGTCTCGGACAAAGTGTCGATGCTCAACCCCGCCAAAGACGATGAATGGTACGACCCGAAAAAGGTGAAGGAATTCATGGGTGTGCGGCCGGACCAGGTGGCCGACCTGCTGGCGCTGAAGGGCGATGCCATCGATAACATTCCGGGCGCGCCGGGCATCGGGGACAAAGGCGCGCGGGACCTGATCGAACAGTTCGGATCGGTGGAGGCGGCTCTCGAGCGGGCGGCCGAAGTGCAGCGCAAGATGCACCGCGAGAGCCTCCAGAACAACGTGGACCGGATCCGCATGAGCAAGCGCCTGGCCACGGTCGCCATCGACGTGCCGGTCCCTTTCGACGCGGCATCGGTGAAGGCGCAGCCGTTCGATGCGGCGGCGCTCAAGGCGATCTATAAGGAACTCGAGTTCCACAGCCTGCTGAAGGAGCTGGAGCCGGGCGAGGATTCGCGGACACGGGACTACCGGGTCATCGCCGGCCCCGAAGATCTGGCGGAATGGCTGGAAAAGGGCGGGGACCGGCCGCACGCCGTGGCCATCTCGAAATCGGCGGAGGGAGAGTTCGCGCTCGATACCATAGGGCTGGCGCGGACCCCGGGGGAAGCGCGCGCTGTCACCTCGGAAAACCTGCCTTACCTGAAGCCGTGGCTCGAAGACGCCGCGCGGCCCAAGATCGCGTGCGATGTCAAATGGGCGCTGCTCACGCTCGACCGCATGGGGATCGAAGCGCGCGGGTTCATCCACGACGTGATGCTCTACGCGTTCCTGCTGGATGCGGACCCGTCGGGATGTCCGCTCGAAGAGCAGGCGCGGCGCCGGCTGGACCTGAAACTGGGTCCGTCGCCCGAGCAGCACGCCGATATCGCGCTCGAGATCTGGGGCCAGCTCTGCCCGGCGGTGGATTCGCGCGGCCTGCGCAACCTGTACGAAACGATCGAGCTGCCGCTGGCGCGGGTTTTGGCGCGGATGGAGCGCACCGGCGTGCGGATCGACCCGGTCGAGTTGAAGCGGATGTCGGGCCTGATGGAGACGGAAATCGCGCGGTTGACGGGCGAGATCCACGGCCTGGCCGGGCGCACGTTTAATATCAGCTCGCCGCAGCAGGTGGGAAAAGTGCTGTTCGAGGAGATGAACCTGCCGGCGCCCGTCAAGTACGGCAAGGGCAAAACCATCTCGACCGCGGCGGACGTACTGGAAGAGTTGGCACCGGATCACGAGATCGCGCGAAAAGTGCTGGAGTACCGGCAGTTGACCAAGCTGAAGGGCACTTATGTGGACGCCCTGCCGGCGCTGATCGAGCCGGATACCGGACGGCTCCACACCAGCTTCAACCAGACCGGAGCGGCCACCGGAAGGCTATCGTCCTCCAACCCCAACCTGCAGAATATTCCGATCCGCACGGAGCTGGGGCGCGAGATCCGCGCGGCTTTCGTCCCGAAGGAGGGGTGGAAGCTGCTGGTGGCCGACTACTCGCAGATCGAGCTGCGCCTGCTGGCGCACCTGTCGGGCGACGCGCTGCTGGTGGAAGCGTTCCGCGGCGGGGAGGACATCCATACGCGCACCGCCGCCGAAGTGCTGGGAGTGCCGCCGCTGATGGTGACGCCGGACGCGCGGCGCGCCGCCAAGGCGGTCAACTTCGGGATCGTCTACGGCATCAGCCCGTTCGGCCTGGCGGCGCAGCTGGGGATCTCGCGAGGGGAAGCGGAGAAGTACATCAAGAACTACTTCGCGCGGTACTCGGGCGTGCGAAAGTTCATCGACCAGACCATCGCCGAGGTGCGGCAGACAGGCGTGACCAAAACGATGTTCGGGCGCGAGCGTCCCATCCCGGACATCAACAGCCGCAACCCGAACGCGCGCGGCTTCGCCGAACGGACGGCCGTGAATTCGCCGCTGCAGGGGACGGCGGCCGATCTGATCAAGCTGGCGATGGTGCGGATCGACGCGGCGCTCGAGGCAGGGGCCTGCCGCAGCGCGATGCTGCTCCAGGTGCACGACGAACTGGTGTTCGAGTGCCCGCCGGAAGAGGTGGAAGCAGTCTCGGCGCTGGTCAAGCGCGAGATGGAAGGCGTCTGCGACCTGCAGGTCCCGCTGGTGGCGGATGTGGGGGTCGGAGACAACTGGCGGGACGCGAAGTAGGCGGGAGGATGGTATCCTTCGGGGTAAGCGGAGGAGCAGATGGTCTGGCGCAGGCTGCTGGTTTGTGGGGCAGGCCTGGCTGCGTGCGTCGGCATGCTTTCCGCGTTCCAGAACTTCCGCAAGCCCTGGCGGGAGTACCCGGCATTTGAGTACAACGACTTCCCGATCCCACCGGACTACCAGGAAAAGACGGAATGGGTGTTCGCGCGTCTGATGTATCCGAACATAGCTTTCTCGCGGGGCGGGTTCCGCCGGTTCCGGGGCGGCTTCGGCGACTGGCGCGAGGGCGGACGCGGAGCGTTCTGGACGATGGATTATCCTCGGTCGGACCGTCATTTCTCCCTGGCCCTGCGGCGGCTGACCCGGATCCACGTGCGGTCCGTGGAGCAGCCCATCAACCTGGATGAGCACGACCAGTACGACTGGCCGTGGCTATATGCGGTGGAAGTAGGGCACTGGAACCTGACCGATGAGCAGGCCAAGGGGCTGCGGGAATATCTGCTGCGCGGCGGATTTTTGATGGTGGACGATTTCCATGGCGGGTATGAGTGGGACAATTTCGCCGCCAGCATGCAGCGCGTATTTCCAGACCGGCCGATCGTGGAGATCGACAGTAAGGACCCGATCTTTCATGTGATTTACGACCTGGATGACAAATACCAGGTGCCCGGCGCGCAGTACATTCGCTCGGGGCTGACATACGAGCGCGCCGACGGGTTTCCCGAGCACTGGCGGGGAATCTACGACGAGAAAGGCCGGCTGATGGTCACAATCTGCTTCAATGTAGACTTGGGCGATTCATGGGAGCACGCAGACAATCCGGATTATCCGCAGAAGTTCTCCGCGCTGGGGATGCGGATCGGAATCAACTACGTCGCTTACGCCATGACTCATTGATCCCGCGTGGCGCCGTCCTGTGCCTGCTTCTGCTGGCCTGCCTCGGCGCGTTGTTCGCCTTCCAGCGTCCATTCCGCCAGTATCCGGGCGTGGAGTACGAGAACCTGCCGCTTCCTCCGGACTGGAGCGAGAAGACCGAATTCGTCTTCGCGCGGCTGATGTATCCGTGGAACGGCTGGGGATTCCATTACGGCGACGACTGGACCAAGGGCCAGTCGAACTGGACGATCGACTATCCGCGGTCCGACCGGCACTTCGTGACGGCTCTGCGCAGGCTGACGCGGGTCCACACGAGGTCGGTCGAGCAGCCGGTCAACCTGGACGAGGGCGACCAGTATGACTGGCCCTGGCTGTACGGAGTCGAGGTGGGGCACTGGGAACTGACCGATGCGCAGGCGCGCGCCCTCCGCGAGTATTTGCTGCGGGGCGGATTCTTCATGTGCGACGATTTCCACGGCTCGACCGAATGGGACAACTTCGTAGGAGGGATGAAGCGCGTTTTCCCGGACCGGCCGATCGTGGAGATCGACGATCAGGACCAGATCTTCCGCACGATTTACGACCTAGACCATCGCTACCAGGTGCCGGGCGCGCAATACCTCTACTCCCACCGCCTGGCGGAAAAGGATGGCACGGTGCCGCACTGGCGCGGAATCTACGACGACCACGGGCGGGTGATGGTGGCGATCTGCTTCAACATGGACTTAGGCGATTCCTGGGAGTGGGCGGACGTCCCGGCTTACCCGGCACGCTTCTCGGACCTGGGGATTCGCATCGGCGTTAACTATGTCGTCTATGCGATGACGCATTAGTTGCGGTATCGTCTGTTACAGGAGTCGCGCGCCATGAACAGCCTATTGTGGACCCTTCCGCTATTGGCCGGCGCGGCGGTCTGGGGGCAGCCGGCTCCGGCCCCGGAACAGGTCCGCTCCACCGGACTCCGCTGTGTCCAGGTGGCGCAGACGATTCAGGCGATCGAGGCCACGAAGGCTCCGGTTCCGGCCGATCTGCAGACAGCCCGCCAGGCATGCGACCCGGCACAGCGGAAACAGGCCGATGTGGGCGCCACACTCGACCGGCTGGGCCTGACCTCCCTGGAGTTATTCACACGCATGGATCAGGCCGCTTCCCACCTGGCGGGGCCGCCTCGTTTCTACTTGCTGGCGGCCCTCGCGAAATACGCGTTCGACCTGGGGAAGCCCGACAAGGCCCGGCAGTACGCGCGCGAGCTCCTGCAGATGGCGTCGCAATATCCCGACGACTGGAACTACGGCAACGCCATCTATTACGGCTATTTCGTGCTGGGGCGCCTCACTCTGGACGAGGGCAACCTCGCGCTGGCCGGTCAGTACCTCATGAATGCGGCGAGCACGCCGGGTTCTCCGCAATTGAACAGCTTCGGACCCAACATGACGCTGGCGAAGGAGCTGCTGGAAAAAGGTCAGTTCGCGGTAGTCGGTCAGTTCCTGACGCAGTGCAAGACCTTCTGGAAGATGGACCACGGCAACCTGGACGCCTGGATCGGCCAGGTGCAGCACGGCGGCGTTCCGGCTTTCGGCGCCAACCTGAATTACTGACCGCTACTTGCGAAGATAGGCATCGTCGCCGCGGATCCAGTCCTCGCGGCTGGGAGAGAATATGTCCACCACGAAGCTGTCTTCGAGAGCGGTAACTCCGTGCGGAACATTGGAAGGGATCGCCAGGGACTGGCCGGCGCGGATCACGAGATCCTGGCCGCCGATGTGAAACACGAGGGCGCCGCGCTCGACGGTGGCCACCTGTTCGTGGACGTGGCTGTGCTCGGGGACGACCGCGCCCCGAAGCAGTTCGAGCCGCGCGATGGTCATGCTGGCGGTATGGATGGCACGCCTCGTAACCATCGGATTCAATTGCTCGGCGGGCATCTGGTTCCAGTCGTAGTGGGTCATGGCAGGTATTGTATGATGAAATCTGCTTATGAAGGGTGTCGTATTGGCCGGCGGTACGGGGAGCCGATTATTTCCCCTGACCAAGATCACCAACAAGCACCTGCTGCCGATCTTCGACCGGCCCATGATCTACTTCCCGATCCAGACGCTCGTGGATGCCGGGATCCGCGAAATCCTGATCGTGACGGGTGGCAGAAATTCGGGCGATTTTCTGCGCCTGCTGGCCAACGGAAAGCAGTTCGGGTTGAAACATATCAACTACACCTACCAGGAGGGCGAAGGCGGGATTGCCGACGCGCTGGCGCTGGCGGAGCATTTCGCCGACGGCCAGAAGATCTGCGTGGTGCTCGGCGATAACATCATCGAGGGCAATATCCGGGAGGCCGCCGACCGCTTTCGGAGCGAGTCCCGGGGAGCGCACATCCTGCTCAAGGAAGTGACCGACGCGGAGCGTTTCGGCGTGGCGGAAGTGGTGGACGGGCGCGTCACTGGCATCGAGGAGAAGCCCCATCAGCCGAAGTCGAATTACGCCGTAACCGGCATCTACATGTACGACGCGACGGTGTTCGACAAGATCAAGACGCTGGTGCCTTCGCGGCGCGGCGAGCTGGAAATTACGGACGTGAACAACGCCTATATCCGGGAAGGCACGATGGGCTTTTCCTTCCTGGATGGCTGGTGGACCGACGCGGGCACGTTCGATTCACTGCTGCGCGCGGCGAACCTGGTGGCGCAATCGGGCCGGCCGGAGCCGGCGCCTGAATCCGCGGCTGTCGTGGAAGAGGCGGCACGGATCTGATGGCGGAGAAGGCAGCCGTATCGGCGCGCGTGGGGCACGCCCTGGCGTCTTCCGGCAGCCTGCACCTGGCGGTGCCCGAATGCGAACACGGCCTGGGCGCGGTGATCGGAGCAGCCGACTCCCCGAACCGGATTGCCGGCGTTCGCATCGAACCGTTCCCCGTTTATCCGGACGATCGCGGGTATTTCCTGGAAGTGCAGCGCATGGGTCAGGGGCTGGCAGCGGAATTTCCGGCAGCTACTACGCAAATCTCGGCGGCGCTGAGCTTTCCGGGAACCATCAAGGCATTCCACTTCCACCTGCACCAGACGGATTGCTGGACCCCCGCCAGGGGAATGCTGCAGGTGGCGCTGGTGGACCTGCGGGTGGACTCCCCGACCTTCGGGCTGCGCAACACCATGTACGTGGGGACCATGCGGCCGTGGCGCGTGCTGATTCCCCCGGGAGTCGGGCACGGCTACAAAGTGATCGGTCCCGGCGAGGCGATGCTGGTATACCTGACGGACCGCCTCTACAATCCGCTGGATGAAGGCCGGATTCCCTACGACGATCCTTCCATCCGGTACGATTGGGAAACGCAGCGGAAGTAATTTCGCGAGCGTTGGCAGGCATGTCGTAGAATCAAAGCCAATGCGGGTGGCGATCGAAGCCGCGTCACTGGCGCTGGCCAGCGGCGGGCTGGCCCGTTACACTTCTGAACTGAGCCTGGCCCTGGCGCGCGGATTTCCCGACGACGAGTTCTTTCTGGTTTCCGACCAGCCGTTTTCCATGCCGGAGCCGGCGCCGTTGAATCTGCGGCGCGGCGGCAGGCCGCGCAACACGCTCGAGCGCCGGTGGTGGCTGTGGGGCCTCGATCGAGAGGTCGGCCGGCTGGGCGCAGACGTGATCCACGGACCGGATTTTGCGGTGCCGTATCTCAAGCGCCGGCCGAGCGTGCTCACGCTCCACGATCTTTCTCCGTGGATGAAGAGCGGGTGGCACCACGCGGCCGACCGCGTGCGGCGCCGCACTCCCCTGCTGCTGGACCTGGGGATGGCGACCATGGTGATCACGCCCGGACAGACCGTCCGCAAGCAGGCGATCGAACGATTTGGACTGGCGCCGGAGCAGGTGGTGGCTATCCCCGAAGCCGCGGCTCCCCGGTTTCGTCCGGTAGAAGCTCCCGGCGGCGCACCGTATTTTCTGTTTGTGGGAACGCTGGAGCCGCGCAAGAACCTGCCGGTGCTCGTCGAAGCGTGGCGGGAAATCCGGCGCGAGATTCCGGTGGACCTGGTGCTTGCAGGGCGTCCGCGGAAGGACGCACCGCAATTCGCGAGCGAGCCGGGACTGCGGATTCTGGGCGAAGTGCCGGATGCCCGCCTGCCGGAGCTGTATTCGGGAGCGGTGGCGCTGGTCTATCCGTCGTTGTACGAAGGCTTCGGACTTCCGGTGCTGGAAGCGATGCAATGCGGAGCCTGTGTGATCGCCTCGGAGGCGCTTCGAGAGGTGGGGGGTGACGCGGTGGTCTATGCGGAATCGGCGGCGGAACTGACGGCGGCGATGCGCCAGGCCGCTTTGTTTCCGGACTGGAGGGCCGGGCGCCAGGCCCTCTCGATCGCCAGGGCGCTCGACTTTTCCTGGGAGCGGACCGCGCGCCTGACCCGTGAGGTTTACCTGGAGGCGCGGAGGCGTTTTGGCCGTTGAAGCAAGACCGCCCGCTCTGATGCTGGCGCCCGAAACGCCCTATCCCATGGCCGGGGGCGGGGCGCTGCGAACCGCATCCCTGCTTCATTACCTTGCCCGGAAATACGAGACGGACCTGATCGTCTTCCGCGAGCCCGGCGCGCCGGATCCGGCGAGCGGATTGCCGGGGAGGCTGGTGCGGCGGGTTACCGTGATCGACCTACCCGCGAACCGGCGGGACGGCCCGGCGCGCATGCTGCGGAATGTGTCCCGGCTGGCCCGGCGCGTTCCGCCGCTGGTCGATCGCTTCGCGGGGTTCGGCGAGGCGGTGAGCCGCGCGCTCCAGGGAAGACGGTACGAACTGGCGGTCGTGGAGCATTTCTGGTGCGCTCCCTACTGCCGCGAGCTGGCGCCCTCCTGCGTACGCACGGTGCTCGACCTGCACAATGTGGAATCGCTGCTGCACGAGCGCTGCGCCGCAACTGAGGGCGGCATCGAGGGTTTAGCGCACAGGGTTTTCGAGCGGGCCGCCCGCGAGATGGAACGGCTATGGTTGCCGCGGTACGGAGAACTGCTGGCCGCTTCGGCGGCCGATGCCGCCGTGCTGCGGCGGGCGGCCCCGGGTTCGACGGTCCGGGTTTATCCGAATGCCATACCGGCGACCCCCCCGCCTCCCCGGGGGGATGAGGAAGCGGTGGTTTTTTCGGGAAACATGGAGTACCATCCCAATCGGTCGGCGGTGCGGTTCTTCCGCAGGGAGGTCTGGCCGCTGCTGCGGGAACGCTGGCCGCGGCTGGTGTGGCGCCTGGTGGGAAAGAACCCGGAGGCGGTCCGCGAGTTTACATCCGGCGATCCCAGGATCGAGGTGCGGGGGGCCGTGGCGGACGCCGTGGCGGAATTGGCGCGCGGCAGGCTGGCGGTGGTTCCCCTACTGGCGGGGAGTGGAACCCGGCTGAAGATTCTGGAAGCCTGGGCCGCTGGATTGCCGGTGGTTTCGACTACCCTGGGAGCGGAAGGCCTGCCGGTTTGTGACGGCGAAAACATTCTGCTGGCGGACGGCGCCGCGGCTCTGGCCGAGGCCATATCGCGGCTGCTGGCTTGCTATGAAATTCGGGAGAAGCTGGGCTCGGCTGGCAGATTATTGCTGGAAAAGGAGTTTACCTGGGAGGTAGCCTGGAAAAGTTTGGACTTATGACTCAGCGGAGGGTCAATTTGGTCCGGTATACTGGAACGGTTAATGCGTTTCGCCGTTGATGCACATGCCATCGGCCGCCACCTCACCGGCAACGAGGTGTACGTTCGGAGCCTCCTGAACGCATTCGGTGCTCACGTGGACGACTGTGAGTTTGTGGCCTATCTCTCGGCCGAGGAAGCGTCCGGTTTTATACCGCCGGGAATCCAGACCAGGCGGGTAGCCGCGAATCCATTTCTTCGCCTGGGGTTCGACCTGCCGCGGCGCGTCCGCCAGGACCGCCCGGACCTGCTGCACGTGCAGTACACGGCGCCGCTGGCGTGTCCCGTTCCGATCGTCGTCAGCGTGCACGACGTGAGCTTCCTGGAACACCCGGAATACTTTCCGAGATCGCGGGCCTGGCAACTCCAGCAGACCGTGCGGCGGACGGTAAAACGGGCGGCGCGGGTTCTGACGGGGAGCGAGTTTTCGCGGTCGTCGATTTTAAAAGTTTACGGCGACCTGGACGAAGACAAAGTAGTGGCGGTGCCGAACGCCGCGGCGCCGGAGTTCCGTCCCATCCCGCGCGAAGCGGCGATGTCCGCGCTGCGAGAGCATTTCCCCATCGGCGGCCCGTTCATCCTTTCGGTGGGAGATATTCAACCGCGCAAGAACCAGATCGGGCTCATCCGCGCTTTTGCCAGGCTGATCGGGGCGTATCCGCAGCTGAAGCACAACCTGGTGCTGGCGGGCAAAGAGACCTGGTACGCGGATCGCGTGCGCGAAGCGGCGCGCGAATCGGGAGTTGCCGACCGGATCCGTTTTTTTGGGTTCGTATCCGACCGCGATCTTCTCAATCTCTACAACGCCTGCGACCTTTACGTGTTTCCGTCGTTCTACGAGGGCTTCGGCCTGCCGGTGCTGGAGGCGATGGCTTGCGGACGGGCGGTGGCGTGCTCCAACACCTCGGCGCTGCCCGAGGTGGTGGACGGGGCCGCGATCCTTTTCGACCCTTACGCGGTTGACGAGATCGTCCGCGCGCTTGCGGACGTTCTGCTGGATTCCGAACTGAGGGCGCGTATGGAGCGCCTGGGCTCGCAGAGAGCCACCCATTTCAGCTGGCAGAAGACCGCGCAAAAGACATTGGACGTTTTTTACGAGGTGGCGGAAATGTCGGGCCGCATGGCGCCGGCACGCTCCGCAACCATAGCTCACCGATGAAGCATTCCCGGGGACTCATTCTCATTTCGGCGGCCCTCCTTCTGGCAGGCTCCGCCTCCGCCCAAACGGGCTTTCCCTTCCAGGACGAAAGCCTGCATTACAGCATCAACTGGCCGAGCGGGCTCAGCCTGGGAGATGCTACTTTCACGGCGCACCGCACGGACTCCGGGTGGGGCTTCGAAACCAGCTTCGATGTGGCGGTGCCGGGGTTCCCGCTCAAGGACAAATATCACTCCGCGGCCACCAAAGAGCTGTGTTCGCTCGAACTCGACCGTAACATCCAGCACGGCAGCAAAACGGCACGCGAGAAGACGACCTTCGACCAGAAAGAGGGCAGGGCAAAGCGCGTCACCCTGCTGCCGGAAGACGGCGGGAAGAGCGAGTTCGACATTTCCTCGTGCGCGCGCGACGCCCTGGCGTTCGTCTACTATGCGCGGCAGGAGATGGGACAGGGCCGCGTAGCGCAGCCGCAGACCGTGTACTTCGGGTCGCCCTACGCCGTGCGCATCGACTACACAGGGCCGCAGGATGTGACGGTCGCGGATAAGCGGGCCGTCACGGACCACGTGGTAGTCTCCGTGAAGGGCCCCAAAGCCGACTTCAGCTTCGAGATCTTCTTCGCGCGGGACGCGGCCCGGACGCCGCTCGAGATCCGGGTGCCGGTGTCGGTGGGAACCATCTCGATGGAGTTGGTGCGCTGAAATGCGCGTGGCGTTCTTCTCGCCGCTGCCTCCGGCGCGCAGCGGGATCGCCGACTATTCCGAAGCCCTGATCGAATCGTTGAAGCCGCTCGTCGAGCTGGAAGTGTTTTCCGGCCCGGATCAGCCGTTCGACCCGGCGCGCTTCGACATCGCGCTGTACCAGGTGGGCAACAACGGGTACCACGGCTTCGTCTACGAGACGGCCCTGCGGCACCCGGGCGTAGTGGTGATGCACGAATCGAACCTGCACCACCTGATTGCAGACCTGACGATCCGCCGGGACGATTGGGACGCCTACGTCAGCGAGTGCGAATACAACGGCGGCGCGGCGGCCCGGGAGTTCGCCGAGCGGGTGAGGCGGCTGGAGGTCGGCCCGGATTACGAAGGCCTGCCGATGACGCGGAAGCTGCTCGAATCGGCGCGCGGGGTCGTCGTGCACAGCCGCTTCATGCTGGACGAGATGCGGGCGGCCGGATTCGACGGGCCGGCAGCTGTCATCCCGCACGGCGCGTGGATTCCGGAGGCCGATCGCAACGGCTACCGCGAGAAACTCGGGCTGGACGAAGCCACCCCGGTGGTAGGCATCTTCGGATTCCTCAAGCCCTACAAGCGGATCGCTGAATCCCTGCGCGCCTTCCGCCGTCTCGTGCGGCTGGCGCCCAACGCGCGCATGATCCTGGTGGGCGAGCCGCACCCCGAGTTTCCGCTCGAGAACATGATCCGCTCGATGGGGCTCTCGGCGCACGTGCGGATTCTGGGCTTCGCACCCATCGAGGATT
Source organism: Bryobacterales bacterium (assembly GCA_963836015.1). Taxonomy (GTDB): domain Bacteria; phylum Acidobacteriota; class Terriglobia; order Bryobacterales; family Bryobacteraceae; genus CAWCDJ01. The sequence goes on from CAWIIF010000001.1 coordinate 18,737, forward strand.
TCGTGGGATACCTGGGGGCCTGCGATATCGTGCTCAACCTGCGCTATCCGACGGTGGGCGAGAGTTCCGGGACGCTGCTGCGCTCGCTGGGCCTGGGTAAAGCCGTGCTGGTTTCCGAGATCGGCTCGTTTCAGGAGTTCCCGGACGATGTCTGCCTCAAGGTGCCGGTAGGTGCCGGGGAAGAGGACCTGATCTTCGAGTACCTCAACCTTCTGATCGGCCGGCCGGAAGTGGCGAGGACCCTGGGCCGCAGGGCGAAGCAGTACGTGGCCGAGGAATGCAATTGGGCCGCGGTGGCACGTCAGTACGCAACGTTTCTCGATGGTGTCCTTGGTGGGGCAGGCCTCCCGGCCTGCCCTCCGGAACCGGAAGAGGGCAGGCCTGGAGGCCTACCCTACCTAAACCAGTATCTGAGCGGGTGGGCGGAGTCGCCGGAAGCGCGCGGGTATCTGGAAACGCACCAGACACGGCTGGTGAAGACGCTTGAAATGACGCCTCCGGGCGGTCCGTGCGACCGCGTCCTGGAGATGGGCGCATACCTCCAGATCACTCCGGCGCTGCACACCAGGCTGGGCTACGGCGCGGTGCGCGGCTGCTACTACGGCAAGCTGGGGCGCACCGATCATCGCGTGGTGACCTCGGCCGATGGCGAACGCTTCGAATGCGACATCGACCACTTCGATGCGGAGCGCGACCGCTTCCCGTACGCCGACGAATACTTCTCGACCGTGCTGTGCTGCGAGCTCATCGAGCACCTGTTCGAGGACCCGATGCACCTGATGTCCGAAGTGAACCGGATCCTCAAGCCGGGCGGGCACCTGGTGCTCACGACGCCCAACGTGGCAGCCCTGCGCGGCATTTCGGCAATTCTGCAGGGATATCATCCGGGGTTCTTTCACGCTTATATCCGGCCGGCGGAATCGGGCGAGGTGGATGCGCGCCACAACCGGGAATACACGGCGCGCGAGATCCACAAGCTTCTGGAGAATGCGGGCTTCGAGGTGGCGCGCCTGGAGACCGGCGAGTTCCGGGACGAGCCGCACCCCGAGTTCGGCTGGGTGCGGCACCTGCTGGAACAGTATCGCCTGGATACCGACCTGCGCGGCGACGGCATCTACGCCCTGGGGCGGAAGACCGGCGCGGTGCGCGAGCGCTATCCCGGGTGGCTGTACTCATGAGCGCCGCTTACCTGCAGCCGCGTGTGGAAGTCGACGCAAAGTCGCGGCTGGCGCGCGCCGAATTCGAGCTGCGCAACGATTCGGCGGAGACCTGGCGGGCTGACGACGGTTTCGCCATCGGCTACCACCTTTTCGACGTGGACACCGGCACCCTGATCGTGGACGGTCAACGCGTCCGCCTGGCTCGCGATCTCAAGCCCGGCGAGACCGCGAAGGTGACGATCGAGTTCGAACTACCCGCCGAGGACGGACGCTACCAGGTGCTGGTCTCGGCCATGCGCGAGAACGTGTGCTGGTATTACGAGCAGGGGTGGCCGTTCCTGCTCGTGGAGAGCGCTTCCCGGGATGGAGCCGTGAAACTGACGCGGGTCCGCGTGGCGACGGCCGGAGTGCTGAAGCGGGAGCGCGCCCTGCGGGCGGTGGGCAGGTCGCTGGTCTACCCGGTGATGACGGTGTGGCGCAATCGCGGATTGATCCGCGTCATGGTGCGGCGCGACATCCTGGGCCGCTACCGGGGCTCTTTCGGAGGAGCCTTCTGGACTATCATCAGCCCGCTGCTGCTGATGCTGACTTATTTCTTCGTCTTCGGCGTGGTCTTGCGCGACCGGCACAGCACACGCTCCGGGTTCGCCCTGTATTTCCTTTCCGGCATGCTGCCGTGGCTGGCCTTCAGCGAGGCGGTGGGACGCGCGCCCACAGTCTTGATCGAGCATCGGAACTTCGTGAAAAAGCTGGTGTTCGCGGTCGAGACGCTGCCCGTGAACCTGGTGGTAGCGGGCCTCGTGACGGAACTGTTCGCGGTGGTTCTCTACAGTATCTTTCTGGCATTCGCGCGGCCAGGGATTCCTCCGGCGGTGCTTTGGCTGCCGGTCCTGCTGATTCCCCAAGTGCTTTTTACAGCTGGGCTTAGCTGGTTCCTGGCGGCCCTGGGGGCGTTCGTTCGGGACCTGGGACAGGTCATCGGCTTCGTCCTCACACTGTGGTTCTTCATCACACCCATCTGCTATCCGGAAACCTCGCTGCCCCCATCTGCTACGCTGGTATTATCTAAGAATCCGATCTACGTGCTGGTGCGCGGCTACCGCGCAATTTTCCTGGAAAACCAGGCGCCCGCATTCGGACCGCTGTGGAAGTTGTGGGTGGTGGCCGCGGTCGTCTTCGTCCTCGGGCACGCCTGGTTCTACAAGCTGCGGAAATCGTTCGCCGACATGATCTGAAAGCATGACGGAGCTGCTGCATAAACTCTACGACCTGCTGGTGGCATACGGACCGGCCGGAGTGTTTCTGCTGAGTATCATCGATTCCATGGGCGTGCCCCTTCCGGCGGCTATGGACGCGCTGGTGCTGGGAGTGGCGGCGGGCAGCGCGCACGAACCCTCGCACGCCTACCTGACGGCATTCCTGGCAGTGTTGGGGTCGGTCGGCGGGAATGTCTTCCTGTTTCAGGCAGCGCGCCACGGGGGACGGCTGCTCCGGTCGCCGGAGCCTCAGCCCGGTAAGCGGCAGCGCTTCCGCGAATGGTTCGGCCGGTACGGGCTGTTCACGGTCTTCGTCCCGGCGGTGACGCCGATTGTTCCGCTGCCGCTCAAAATATTTGCCATCTCGGCCGGGGCGCTGCGCACGTCCTTCGTCAAATTCCTCGGGGTGATCCTGTCTGCCCGCGTCATCCGTTATTTCGGCCTGGCCTACCTCGGGCTGCAGCTCGGCAAGGATGCCGAAGGCTTTCTGCGGCGCAACGGCTGGACTCTCGCGGGGGCGGCCCTGCTGGTGGGCGCGGCCTTATACCTGGGACTACGCCACTACGGAATGCGGCGAAGCGCAGCGGCCGCGCGGCTACAATAGAGTGACGGAAACGCCCGACCGATGGCCAAGAAGATTGCGATTGTCGAGGACGAGGCCGAGCTCGCCGCGCTCATCGACTACAACCTCGCCCGGCACGGTTACCAGGCCCTGATCCTGGGCGGATCCACAGGCACGCTGAAAGCTCTCGAACAGGCCCGGCCCGACCTGATCCTGCTGGATGTCATGCTGCCGGAGGTGGACGGGTTCGAGCTGTGCCGGCAGATTCGTCAATCGGCGGTGCTGAGCCGGACGCCAGTGCTGTTTCTGACGGCGCGGTCGGACGAAGTGGACCGCGTGCTGGGGCTCGAAATCGGCGGCGACGATTATATGACCAAGCCCTTCAGCCCGCGGGAGCTGATCGCGCGGGTGAAGGCGCACTTGCGGCGCGGGGAGATGGGGGTCGAACCGCCGGTGCTCGAAATCGGGCCGTTCCGGCTGGACCGTACCGCCCGGCGCGTCTACCAGGGCGAGCGGGAGATGGAGCTGACCTCGACCGAGTTCAACCTGCTGGAGTTCTTCCTGACCCATCCGGGACGAGCCTATAGCCGCGACCAGCTGCTCGAATCTGTATGGGGCGAGCAGCGCTTCGTAACGCCTCGAACCGTCGATGTGCACGTGCGGCGGCTGCGCGAGCAGATCGAGGAGCAGCCCGACAGCCCGCGCTACCTGACCACGGTGCGCGGCTTCGGATATCGCTTTGAGGAGTCCCTGTGACCGGGAAGATTTTTCTCAAGTTGATCATCGGGGTGATCGGCCTGCTGCTGCTGGCCGCGGTGTCGGTGGACTACTTTGCCACCGAGGTGACGCGCGACACGTATACCCAGAACCTGCGGCAGCAACTGGCGGACAAGGTTCGCATGCTGGCGCTCTCCCTGCCCCTGGATGGCGACTTCAATCCGAATCGCGTCCATACGCTTTCGGAAGCCGCGGGCGGCCGTATCACGGTAGTGCGCTCGGATGGCAAAGTGCTGGCAGACTCCGACGCGGATGCGGCCAGGATGGAAAACCACCGTACGCGCCCCGAACTGATCCAGGCTTTCGCGGGGCGCATGGGCTGGAGCATGCGGCACAGTGCCACCATCGGGGTCTGGTTCCTCTACGTGGCGGTGCCTGTGGAAGGCGGCGCCATCCGGATCGCGGTGCCGCTCTCGGAGATCAACCGCCAGGTCCACTCGATCCGGGTCAAGATCCTGGCCAGCACGGCGCTGGCGTTTCTGCCGGCACTGGTGATTGCGGGCTTTGTGGCGCGCATCATCTCGCGCCGCTTCGCCGAGATCACTTCCCATGCCGCGCAACTGGCGCGCGGCAACTTCCGGGCCCGCCTGCCGAAATCCAGCAGCAGCGAGTTCGGGCACCTCGTCAAAACCCTCAATGAGACCGCCGAAAACCTGCAGCACACCGTGGAGCAACTGGAGCGCGAGCATGCCGAGCTGGAGAAGGTCGAACGCGTCCGCAAGGACTTCGTGATCAACGTTTCGCACGAGCTGCGTACGCCCCTGGCCTCCATCCAGGGGTATACCGAGACGCTGATAGACGGCGCCATCAACGACCCCGATCACAATATGCGGTTCCTGGCGATCATCCGGCACAACGCGGAGCGGCTGGCGCGGCTTACCGAAGATCTGCTGACCCTTTCCCGGGTCGAGCAGAAGCGGCAGAAATTCGAATTCGAGACGCACTTCGTGAACGACCTGCTGCGCGACGCGCTCGACCTGATGCGGCCGATTTCGGAAAAACGCAGCATCGGCCTGGAACTCGACCCGGCTCCCGAAGATGCCACCGTATGGTGCGATTGCGAAGCAGTCTCACAGATCTTGAGCAACCTGCTGGACAACGCCGTCAAATACACGCCGCCCCGTGGCAAGATCACCGTGGGCGGACGCCCCGACGGTGAATTTGTCGAGCTGTTTGTGCGGGATACGGGGATGGGCATCCCGCCGGAGGACCTGCCGCGGCTGTTCGAACGGTTCTACCGGGTCGATAAGGCGCGCTCGCGGGAGCTGGGAGGCACCGGCCTGGGGCTTTCGATCGTGAAGCACCTGGTGGCGGCCCACAACGGCGTCACCCGGGTCGAGAGCCGCGTAAACGAAGGCACGACGTTCTTCTTTACGCTGCCTCAGGATGAGGCGGTTCCCAGCGGCGATCTCCTTAATCCCGAATTCACCGCGTCTTAACCGCCCCGTAACAATATCGCTGGTAGGGTGATAGTCGAGCCTGGGCCGCCCGGCCGGAAAGCTTCCGCGGCGAGCCCAAGCGCAGGGGCGCCCATGAAGAAGATTCTGCTGATCGAAGACGATTCGGACCTCTTTTCGCTTCTGAGATACAACCTCGAGAAGGAAGGTTTTACGCTGACCGGCCTCCAGACGGGCAAAGGCGCGCTGGAGCTTTGCCGGCAGGTGAAGCCCGACCTGATTCTGCTGGATATCATGCTTCCCGATTCCGACGGCCTGGATATCTGCAAAGGCATCCGCAAAGACCCCGAGCTGGCCTCCACCCCTGTGATCTTCCTGACGGCGCGCGCATCCGAGACGGACCGCATCGTGGGGCTGGAGCTTGGAGCCAACGATTACGTGGTGAAGCCGTTCTTCGTGCGGGAGCTGATCGCGCGCATCAAACTTCAGTTCCGCAGCCAGGCCGCTCCGCCGCGCCTGCTGGAGGCGGGCGGTCTGGAGCTCGATCCGAGCAGCCGGCAAGTCCGGCTCCACGGCTCGTCGCTTTCGCTCACGGCGACGGAGTTCCGCCTGTTAGAGTTTCTGATGAGCCGTCCCGGGGTGGTTTTCAGCCGCGAGCAGCTGCTCAACGCCGTCTGGGGGCAGGACCGCGCCATTACCGACCGCGCCGTGGACGTCTATGTCCTGCGGCTGCGCCAGAAGGTGGAGCGTGACCCGGCGGCTCCAGTGATGATTCATTCCGTGCGGGGATTCGGATATACCTTCGAGCCGCGGCGTGCGATGGCCGGGGTGTAGCCGGAAGAGCGTCAACAACAAGCGGCTTGTACACAGCGCCGCCGTCAACGACGGCCCGTATAGACGCAAAAAGGGTCCGTCGCTTCAGCGACGGACCCAGTCAAAACAATACTGGATCGTCTATTTCAGGACGTGATCCGTTTCTTCCGCAAGCAGCCAACGAACACACCGAAGGCACCGAGCACCATCAACACGGTATTTGGTTCCGGAATTGTGGGGTTCGGAGTCGCTGTAATCTGCGCGGAGTAGGTGTTGGTAACGTGTCCAACACTCCCCAAAGCCGCAAGGACCTGTTGGTACGACATCGTGTTGAATTGGGACGTAAAGGTGCCCGTCCAAGTCGACAAACCATCACTCGTAACACCAGAGAACGAGAATGTCGCTGTCGAAGAATGGGCAGTCACATTGGTAAAAGTGAAGGGAGAGCCAGCCAGCGTGCAGCTTTGGCCGGCGGCCGCCGCTAGTCCACATTGCGCCGGTGTAGAGAACCCCAGCGGGATGAAATTGATCAGCAGATCCGGTAGCGTGGGGTCCGCGTCAAAAGCGATGAACAGTGTGTTCGCAAAGCCAGCACCGTCCACCACCTCCGGCGGATTGCTCAGGTTCTGTATCGATATGGTCGTTCCGGCGAGGCCGGCGAAAGACCCGCTCGCCGATCCAATCCCCGCCTTGTTCGGGACCGAGGCGAGCGAAGTCCAGTCGATGGTCTGAGGGGGCCCGGTTGCAACGGTTAGGCTCCCACCGAAATCGAAACTTCCGAAGATTGGAGAAGCGGACAGCGTCGTCGCCGAAAGGAGCACGACGGCGGCGAGCATGAGCAGAAAACGTGAATTCCTAAACACTTTAATTTGAGCCTCCGAAGTTGAGCTGGCTGGCTATGCACCTTACCTAAAGACAATCATCTAAGGTTAACAGTCACCAGACGTTTGAGTATGCAATAGAAGTGGGGTGGAGATCTGTATGCTAACTTACAGCCGGATGAAATTGAGTGCGGGAGATCACCAGAACCAAAGCCAAAAATGGTACTGGTATCCCAGCTCCTCACGCCTGGTAAGGTTGGCCCGTTGCCCGGGACAACTTCACGGATAGAGTAGCGGAAAGCCCTGCTAAAGCGCTGAGGATATATCCGTTAAACAAATGGTAAATAATGGTTTAGGCTTGATGTTGCGGGTTATCAACCGATCCGCGTGTTCCAATTACTTTAGTTCTAGAACGTTTTGTTTTTCGATGTCTGCGTCGGTCCGGCCTTGTCCTTGGGACACATAACGGTTCCTGGCAAGGATGTCATTTGGATCGACGGCGCTCTTGATGAGGCGGAGGAATCCGGTGTAGGAGGGGGAGCCGTTCATCGCATCCATGGCATCGATGCTGAGGCGGTAAGAGTGGTAGCCCTGCGCGGCCAGTGAGTTGAGCAGGTCGTGATAGCATCCCGAAGCCCTCTCGTCTTCGCCGGGCACCTCCCGGTCATAGGCGAGCGAGATGATGCACGCCAGGGCGCGATCGGTGATCATGGTGAGCGAAATCGCGGGCTCGAAACCGCGGTCGAGAATCAGTTCGGAGGCCAAATCGGTAAGGCGAGCCGCATGGCCTCCATCGCTGGGTGCGACCGGACTGCACCAGTACAGTCCGCAGCCGTCGCGGTCGGGATGCATGTCCGGCGGAGGCGGCGTCCGTTTCCGCCAATAGGTGCTGGCCAGAGGGTGGTCGGTGGGGATCCCCTTCATCAAGCCGTATACCGGCTTCAGCACCGCCAGGGTGCGCTCCAGGTTCCAACCGCTGATGGCCTCGTACGGTTTGGCGAAGAGAGATGCGAGCCGCAGCATCCGGTCGTCCAGAAACTGCAGCCGCTCGGCTTTCCCGGCGAGCGCCCGCCGCAAGAGCCGGCGCGCCTCCTTCACCTGGGCCTTCGTGCCGTACAGGGCGCCCGAGCCGTTCCAAGACCCGATTTTCAGATCGCGCCGGAGTTTTTCCATGAGCGGAGCGCGGAGCGGCGTCTGCCCTCCCGTCTCTTCCCAGGGGTACTGCTGCAGCGCCGATACCACTTTATAGTCGTTTGCGATATGGGAAGCGCTGCGGATGGTCCCGTCGAGCCGGAGGGGACGCAGCGCGTCGATCAGGGGCCCAAGCTGCCGGGCGTCTTCGCAGCGGAAATAATATGCCTGAAAATATTCGGGCGCCGGCATCAGCCACATCGTCATGCGCGTGACCACGCCGAAGTTGGATTGCGAGAACAAACCATCGACAACCGGTCCGACACCCCAGCGGTAGGCCGGCGCAGCCGCGGCGGCGTCGAACCGCGCGAAGCCGGTCTCAATGATCTCCCCGGTCGGGAGCACGATCTCCAGGCCGCAGGAGTGGGCAAAGTGATCGCCGTAGGGCGTATGGCCGAAACCTCGTTCCACGGTGTTGCCGATCAGGCTGGATTCCGGACTCGCTCCGGTTGCATCCATCCAGAGCCGCGAGCCCCGGTCCTGCAGGAACGCGTACAACTGGGCCTGGGTAACGCCGGGCTCGATCGTGACATAGGCGAGCTTCTCGTCGAAATCGAGGATCCGGGTCATGCGGCCCAGATCGAGCAGTACGGAGCCGTCGGCGGTCGGGACCTTCGATCCGTATCCCCAATTCTTGCCGCTGCTCACGGGATACACAGGAATGCGGAACCGGTTCGCGATGCGCAGGCATTCCTGAACTTCCGCCGTGCTTTGCGGGCGTATGATGGCAGGAATGCGGTTGCCGGTCGCGAATGTGCTGGTTTCGGCAGCCCGCAGATCGGAACTATCGGTAACCACGTGCTCCCGGCCCAGCAGTGCGCTCCATTCGGCCTTGGCGGAATCCAATGCGGTGCGGCTCATGTCATCCTTCAGAACGAACCCGCCAGCACCGGGGCCGGAGTGGTGCCGATGTGTACCGGCATGGCCTCTTTCGCCGCCTCTTCACTGCGGCCGCAGATGACCGGAGCCAAGGCCAAAAAGGAGCTCAACTCATCGATCCAGCTGCGAAATTTGGGATTAGGAAACCGGGAATCGAATCGCAGGACTTCCATCTCGCACCGGTACCTGGGATCGAAATAGGCAGGCACCTCCGTCCCGTCCACAACCAGGGGAGCGAGCCCGATTTTGCGCAGAATCGGCGCCGAATCGTGGCGGCGAGTCGCGGTGGCGATACCCGCACAGCTTCCGAGCAGTTCCAACAGTCCGTAGGTGGCCAGGATCGTCCGCAGCGGTTCCATCGTCAGGCGGCGGTCGGGCGATATGGCCCACCCTCCCACTTCGCCAAAGGCAATGTGCGCATCGCGCGCGTGCTCCATCTCCGCTTCCACGGCCTTCTTTAAGCGAGGGGCCCAGACGAATGAGCGCATCAGCGCGGCATTACGAACCCAGAGATCGTCGAAATTACGGGAATACGTTTGTTCCAGGTACCGGAGGCAGGCGCACACCGTGCCGTCGCTTCGCAGCGTCAATACATGCCAGCTCTCTTCATCGATCGGAAGGCTATGACGTCCGTCCCTGGTCAATTCGCCGGGCAAAATTGCGCCGTCATTCAAGTAAACGGAACCACGGAATCGCTGCATTTCAGCCAAAAGATTCCGACGTAGGCGCGGATTTTCCTCCACGCGCCGAAATACCCTCGGAATACGCCGGCTCGAAGGAGCGAGGACCGCCAAGGACCCCCCGCCAAACCGAAGAAACGAAACGATCGACTTCACCCGCGTGATCCTCCCAATTAACAGGCAGACTACGCCCTTTGAAATTCTTCCCTGGGAACCAGCGCGACGAGCGTGTGCGGGTGCGGGAGCTAAGAATAAGCGCCAAAGAGCCCAAAAAGAATTCGTCTAAAAATACATTTCGAGGTGATTATGCAGAAGTACCGGTACCAAAGTCCAACCTGACAATGGTTAGCCTCGAGACCGAGCCACCAGTGATATCACCAAGTGTAAGAATTTGAACTTTTCTGCACGAACCCTGCCAATTCGATAGGTTATTCAAAACACAAAGGGAGACTTCCCTTTCATTTCGGGTTCGCGTAAAAAGTGCGTGGATCGGGAGGGAAATTCTGGAGGGGACACGCCATTCCGGCGTGATCAGGCAGTCGGCGCGGGCAAATCCTGGCCCGCGCCGCGACGCGCAGATGCCACCACCAGCCGGATCTGCTCGTAAGTGATGTCGGGAGGGAGAGCCTCACGCAGCGGCTTGAGCCATTGCGAGCCCAGGCGGGAGACGGCCTCGGCGATGCGGCGGTGAGCGTCTTCGCCCACCCACTCGATGCGGTAGTCGAGACGGCCCTTCTCGACCAGATCGGCCACCATGTTGACGACGGTCGAAACCTGGCGTCCGCGGGCCTGGGCGATCTCGTCGAAGCTCTTGCCCTCCGCGAGCAGCCGCATGGTCTCCTCGGCGGGCGAAAGTTGCACCACCTGGCGGGCGGCGGCGCGGGCGCCTTTGCGGAACTGCTCGAACACCGCGAAGATCTCGCTGCCGTACAGCTCGGCCTTGCGTTCGCCGATGCCTGTCACAGCGAGCAGTTCGCGCAGGTTCGAGGGCTGCTTCCGGCAGAGGTCGTCGAGCGCCGCATCGCTGAGCACGATGTAAGCCGGGACGGCCGCTGCCTGCGCGGTGCGGCGGCGCCATTCCTTCAGATAATCCATGAGCTCGCGGTCGGCGGGGCGGGGCGCCGGCGGAGGCGGCGGAGCCGGACGCGCGGCCGGAATCGGACGCGGCACGGCCACCGGCTCGGGCGGCGGCGCCGCTGCCGTCATCTTTTTCTTCTTCCTGACGGCCGGCTGCTCCCCGGCGGGCTCGCTGACCCACTCCGGCACGTTCCCGCAGACGTCGCACATCTCGCAGCGCTGCCACTTGGGCGTCTGGCCGAAGTGCATGCACACCTGGAAGTGGCGGCAGCGCGAACTTTCCGCGAAATTGCGGATGGTGCGGTAGCGCTGCCAGGAGCGGTCCTTCTCTGCGGGGTCCTGAAGCTGGTTGATGAAGTACGCCAGCAGGGCGGTGTCCTTCAACTGCCAGAGCAGGACGCAATCCGCAGGCAGTCCGTCGCGGCCTGCCCGGCCGGCTTCCTGGTAATACTGCTCGATCGATTTCGGCAGGGAGAGATGAATTACCGCGCGCACCGCGGGCTTGTTGATTCCGAGGCCAAACGCGATGGTGCCCACCAGCACGCGCACCTCGTCGTTCATCCAGCGCTCCTGGTTGCGGCGGCGCGCGGCGGTCTCCATCTGGCCGTGATAAGGGACCGAGGCGATGCGGTGGTCTCCCAGAAAGTCCACGGTGCGCTCCACTTCGGCGATGGTGGGCGCATAAACGATGACGCTCTCTCCCTCGTAAGATCGCAGGGCCTTGAGCAATAGCTTCGGCTGCGTCCCCTTCTCGCACTGGTGCACCACGTAGCGCAGGTTGGCGCGGTGGAAGCTGGCGATGTACTTGTGAGGGTCCCGAAGCTGGAGCTGTTCCAGGATGTCGTGCCGCACGCGGCGCGTGGCGCTGGCGGTGAAGGCGGCGATCGGCTTGTCGGGAAAGTGCTGGCGGAGCGAGCTTAGCTGGCGGTACTCCGGCCGGAACTCGTGGCCCCATTCGGAGATGCAGTGAGCTTCGTCGATGGCGAAAAAGGCCAGCGGAACTTTTTGCAGCCAGGCGATGGTGTCCTGCCGCGCCAGGCGCTCGGGCGAAAGGTACAGCAGGCGGAACGCGCTCTGCGCGGCGGCGCGCATGACGTTGCGCTGCTCCTCGGCCGGCTGGGAACTGTTGAGCACAGCGGCCGGAATTCCCATGTCGGCAAGCTGCGCCACCTGGTCCTGCATGAGCGCGATCAACGGAGAGATCACCACCACGGTCTGCCCGGAGACCAGTGCCGGAAGCTGGTAGCAGAGGGACTTGCCGCCCCCGGTGGGCATCACGACAGCCGCGTCGTGGCCCTCCATCAGGCTCTGAACGATGCGCTCCTGCATGGGGCGGAACGAATCGTAGCCCCAGTAGCGCTTCAATGCGGCGTAGAGGTCTTGCACCTGGAACTACGAGTGTAACAGCCGGAGCTTTTCGGGAGGCGCGGCGTCGAGCATCTCGCGCACGGAGCGGTGCGTGAGCGGGTGGCGCAGATCGGGAGCGAGGTCGGCCAGGGGGGCGAGCACGAAGCGGCGCTCGGCCATCCGCGGATGGGGCACTTCCAGGCGTGCTGTGCGGATCACGGCGCTCCCATAAAGCAGGATGTCGATATCGATGGTGCGCGGCCCTTTAGGCACGGTGCGCACACGGCCGAGCTCGCGCTCGATCTTGCCGATGCGCGAAAGCAGCTGCATGGGGAAGAGCGTGGTTTCGGCCTCGGCCACCAGGTTGAGAAACCAGCGCTGGTCGGTGTAATCGAGCGGCTCGGTCTCGTAGATGGGGGACGTGCGAAGGACGCGGCAGCCGGGGGCGGAAAGCCGGTCGAGGGCATCGCGCAGATTGGATTCGCGGTCGCCGATATTGGAGCCCAGACTGAGGTATACGAGTTTCAGAACAGCCCCGGCTGCACGTCGCTGCCGGCCCGCCGCTTCACCTTGAAATAATCGTACGCCTGCTCGGTGGCTACGCGCCCGCGCGGTGTGCGGTTGAGGAAGCCGAGCTGGATCAGGTACGGCTCGTAGACCTCCTCGATGGTGTCGGCCTCTTCGGAAATGGAGGCCGCGATGGTGTTCACGCCGACCGGTCCGCCGCGGTATTTCTCGAGAATCGTCAGCATGATCTTCTGGTCGATCTCGTCGAGGCCGTAGCGGTCCACGTCCAGCAGGTTGAGCGCCGTCTGCGCCACCGGCTGGGTGATGCGGCCGTCGGCGCGCACCTGGGCATAGTCGCGGACGCGCCGCAGCAGGCGGTTGGCGATGCGCGGAGTGCCCCGGCAGCGGCGGGAGATTTCGTCGGCCGCGCCGTCTTCGATCTCGACGGCCAGCAGTTTGGCCGAGCGGTTCACGATGGTCTTCAACTCCGCGGTGGTGTAGGGATCGAGCCGCAGCACCAGGCCGAACCGGCCGCGCAAAGGAGCGCTCACCAGGCCCTGCCGCGTGGTGGCGCCGATGGCCGTGAACTTCGGCATGGGGAGCGAGACGGTGCGCGCGCCCGGGCCGGTGCCGACCAGGATGTCCACGCGGAAATCCTCGAGCGCCGAGTAGAGCATCTCTTCCACGTCCGGCAGCAGGCGGTGGATTTCATCGATGAAGAAGACCTGGTGCAGGCGGACGTTGCTGAGGATGCCGGTGAGGTCTAGCTTCTTCTGCAGCACCGGCCCCGAGGTGGTGGTGAACGGCACTTCCAGTTCTTCGGAGATGATGGAGGCGAGCGTGGTTTTACCCAGGCCGGGCGGACCGTATAGCAGCACGTGGTCCATCGCCTCGCCGCGCATGCGGGCGGCTTGAATGGCGATGGAGAGGTTCTCCTTCAACTTGGGTTGTCCGGTGAAATCCGCCAGTCGGCGCGGGCGGAGGCCCGCTTCAAACTGCAAATCCTCGGCCTGGCGGTCACCGGAAATCAGTTCCCGGTCGGGCATTGTGCTACCAGCTTACCGTACCAGTTCGAGAGCCCGGCGAAAGAGCGGCTCGAACTCGGCGGCGGGTCCGGCGGCCTTGGCCTTGCGCACCGCGCCTTCCGCCTGCGGCCGGCCGCAGCCCAGGTTGAGGAGGGCCGAGAGCACATCCTGCTCCACCGGCGAGAGGGTCGGCGCGGCAGCCGATTGCGGCTCTTCGCCGGTGGCCGCGGGGAGTTTGTCGCGGAGTTCCAGCACCATGCGCTCCGCCGTCTTCTTGCCGATGCCCGGGATGCGGACCAGGCGATCCACCTCGCCGCGGCGGATGGAGCCGATCAGGTCGGGCGCGGTCATGCCGGAGAGAATCGTCACCGCCAGCTTGGGCCCGATGCCGCTCACCCCGATCAGCTTCTCGAACAGGCCCTTCTCGTCCTGCGTCAGGAAGCCGTAAAGGGACAGCGCATCTTCGCGGACGTGGGTATGCACGCGCAGGCGCACTTCCGCACCGGGGTCGGGCAGGTGCGTGAAGGTGGACACCGGGATGGTGACGTCGTAGCCTACGCCGCCCGTCTCCACGATGACCTGGTTGGGGTGCTTCTCGAGCAGCACCCCGCGCAGCAGAGCAATCATAAACTCGATTGTAGTGAAATAGGATCTTGGCCAGGCGAAGATTTTTCGTAGATGCCGTAAGCGGCGGAATGGCGGAGTTGCTCGGCGACGATGCGGGGCACCTGGCGCGCGTGCTGCGCGCGCAGCCCGGACAGGTCTATGAGATCTCCGACCGGCGTGCCGCTTACCTGGCGGAGATCGTGGAAGCGCAGCCGGCGCGCGTGACGTTCCGCGTGCTCGAGCCCGTGGAATCGAAGGCCCCGCCGCTGCGGGTCACACTGTGCGCGGCTCTGGTCAAGTTCGACCGCTTCGAGTGGATCGTCGAGAAGGCCACCGAGCTGGGGGTCGAGCGCATCGTACCGGTGGAGGCGGCGCGGTCGGAAAGAGGTCTCTACGAAGCCTCGCGCAAGCGCGCCGGGCGGTGGGACCGGGTGGCCAAAGAGAGCAGCCAGCAATCCCGGCGGCTGCAGGCGCCCGAGATCCGCCCGGCGGTACGCTTTGCCGAGAGCCTCGCAGAAGCCGCGGAGTTGCGCTATTTCCTGGAAGAAGCCGCGGCCCCGCCCCTGTGGCGGATGCTGCCGGAAATCCGCACGCCGGACGCAACCGCGGCGCTGCTCGTCGGACCGGAAGGCGGCTGGACGGACGCCGAACGCGAGCGCGCGGGAGCGGCGGGCTGGCAGCCGGTATCCCTTTCCACGCAGATTTTACGGGCGGAGACCGCGGCGGCGGCGGCCGTCGCCATCCTGGTGAATGCCTGGATGCAATAATGGGACAGTAGAACTGGGTTTCCCGCGTGATTTATTCTCTCGATTTCTTTGTTACCGCTACCGCTGTCCTCATTCAATGGCGCGTCACGGCGCTGCTGTTGCGGGCAGCCCGTAAGAGGTTTTCCGGTTCGCGGCTGGGTACCGCGCGCTCGGCCGTTTTCCTGTTGGACCTGGTGCTCGCCGTAGGGTTCGCCGTCTCCTACTCGGAAGTGATCTCGACCCTGGCGCTGCCTCCCCGGGTGACGCCGTTTGTGGGCGCCGCGACCCTCATATATTTCGCGATAGCCGGCGTGGCCGTCACCGTCCATGCAGTCTGGGAGTGGGTCAGCAGGCAGTTCCGCCTGCCGGTCGATCCGGGCCGCAGGGGCGCGTTGAAGGCGGCCGGCACTTCCCTGGTGGCGGCTCCGGTTCTGGTGCTCGGTTACGGGTCCTTCGTTGAGCGGCTGAACTTCCGGGTACAGGAGGTCGATGTGCCGCTGGGCGGCCTGCCCGCGGATCTGGACGGGCTGCGAATCCTGCAGATCAGCGACATTCACCTGAGCGCCTTCCTGCGCGAGCAGGATTTGGCGCGCGTGATCGACACTTCCAATGAGTTGAAGGCCAACCTCGCCGTGGTGACGGGCGACCTGATTTCCTCCCGCGGCGATCCGCTCGACGCCTGCATCCGCCAGATCGCGCGGCTGAAATCCGACGCGGGAATCTGGGGCTGCATGGGCAACCACGAGCGCTACGCCCGTGTGGAGAACTACACGGCCGCGGCGAGTGCGCGAGCGGGGGTTCGCTTTCTGCGCAGCCAGGCCGCGCCGCTCCGCTTCGGGAATTCCGTTCTGAACCTGGCAGGCGTCGACTATCAGCCGTTGTCGTCGGGCAGAAACTATCTGGCGGGCGCCAACCGGCTCGTGGCGCCCGGCGCGGTCAACGTTCTGCTCTCCCATAATCCGGACGTGTTTCCCGTGGCCGTGCATCAGGGCTATAATTTGCTGCTTGCGGGTCATACACATGGCGGGCAGGTCTCGGTCGAGATTCTGGACCAGGATATCAACCCGGCGCGCTTCTTCACCCCCTTCGTCCGCGGGCTGTATCGATCGGGCGGAGCGGCCGCGTATGTCACGCGCGGCGTCGGTACCATCGGGATTCCGGTGCGCATCGGCGCGCCTCCGGAGATCTCCCTGCTCCGGCTCAGAAAGGCATAAACGAAATCCGCCGTGCGCTATCTCATTCTGAGCGACCTTCACGCCAACTGGGAAGCCCTCGATGCCGTGATTCGGGACGCCGAGGGCCGCTACGAGGAGGTGCTATGTTGCGGCGACCTGGTGGGCTACGGGGCGGATCCCAACGCCGTGGTCGAGTGGGTCCGCGAGCACTGCGCCGTGACGGTGCGCGGCAACCACGATAAGGCCTGCACCGGCCAGGACGACCTGGAGTGGTTCAACCCCATCGCGCGCTCCGCGGCCCTGTGGACGCTCGAGGCGTTGACCCCTGCCAACTCCGCATGGACGCGGGACCTGCCGCGCGGGCCGGTAGTCCGCAACGGCATCCAACTGGTGCACGGCTCGCCCTTCGACGAGGATGAATACGTGATCGCCCCCGAAGAGGCGGTGCAGGCATTCGGATACCTGGAGAGTCGCGTGGCCTTCTTCGGTCACACTCACGTGCAGGGCGGCTTCATCTGGAACCATTCCCGCGTGGAAACCGTTCCGCGCACCTCGCTGCGCAGCGACCGGCAGGTGATGGAAATCGACGCCGAATGCGCCTATCTGATCAACCCGGGCTCGGTCGGGCAGCCTCGCGACAACGATCCGCGGGCGGCCTATGCGTTGTACGATTCGGACGCGCAGATGGTGACGTACTGCCGGGTGCCCTACGACGTCGCCACGGCACAAGACAAGATTCGTCTCTCCGGGCTTCCGCACGTTCTGGCGGACAGGCTGGCGATAGGCCGGTAGGGTTCAGTGGGGCAGGCCTCCCGGCCTGCCCAGCGCGTGGGCACGGTTGAAAGCCGCCGTTTCACATGTCCCAACTTCAGATCCACGGCTTTCATCACCTCTGGGGGCAGGCCAGGAGGCCTACCCTACCAGGCCGGAGCGGACCAGCAGAGCCTCGGGGTCGGGCTCGCGACCCATGAAGCGCCGGTATAGCTCGGCCGGATCCTCGCTGTCGCCCTTGGACAGAATGTTGGTGCGGAATTCGGTTCCCACCTCCCGGCTGAAGATGCCGGCATCGCGGAAGCGCGTGAACGCGTCGGCGTCCAGCACTTCCGCCCACTTGTACGAATAGTAGCCGGCGGCGTAGCCCACCGGATTGCCGAAGAGATGGCTGAACGCGGCGATCATGGCGTGCTGCGGCGGCAGCGGCGCCGGGCTGAACTCCTGCAGCAGGCGGCGCGTGTAGGACACCGGGTCGCCGTCGCGCTCAGGGTTATAGCGCACGTGCAGCAGCAGATCCACGAAGCCGAAGCCGAGCTGGCGCATCTGGCCATTGGCGGCCCGGAAGGTGCGGGCGCGCTTCATTTTCTGAAACAGGCCGTCGGGGATCGGCTCATGGGTCTCCCAATGGCGCGCGAACAGGTCGAGGGCCTCCCGCTCCCAGCACCAGTTCTCCATGATCTGCGAAGGGAGCTCCACGAAATCCCAGGCCACGTTGGTGCCGGCCAGGGTGCGCAGCTCGACGCGGCTCAACAGATGGTGCAGCAGGTGGCCGAACTCGTGGAAAATGGTCTCGACCTCGCGATGGGTGAGCAGCGCCGGCTTGCCGGCCACCGGGGCCGTCAGGTTGCCGCAGATCAGCCCCAGGTGGGGACGGAATTCGCCGGGCCCCGGGCCGCCGGTGATCAGCGAATCCATCCAGGCTCCCTGGCGCTTGTTCTCGCGCGGGTACCAGTCGGCATAAAAGCCGCCGAGGAACGTGCCGGCCTCGTCCCGGATGTTGTAGTAGCGCACCTGGGGATCCCAGACCGGCACTCCGCTCTCTTCGGTTACGGAGATCCCGTAAAGGCGGTTCACCAGGCTGAAGAGGCCCTGGGTAACGCTGTCGAGCGGAAAGTAGGGTCGCAGCGCTTCTTCGTCGAAATCGTACAGGGCGGCACGCTGCTTCTCGGCATAGTAGGCGACGTCCCACGGCTCGAGCGCCGGCGCGGACGGGCCCTCGATCGAGCGGCGAAA
Organism: Bryobacterales bacterium; assembly: GCA_963836015.1. GTDB lineage: Bacteria > Acidobacteriota > Terriglobia > Bryobacterales > Bryobacteraceae > CAWCDJ01. The sequence goes on from CAWIIF010000001.1 coordinate 36,763, forward strand.
CTCCAGCAGCTCCTGGTTCTCCTCCCGGAAGCGACGCTCGGTCTTCGCCTTCAGGTCTTCGAGGAAGGCCATCGCGCGGGCGCCGCTGTGCGCCATGCGGTCTTCCAGCACCAGGTCGGCGAAATCCGCGTAGCCCAGCACCAGGGCCTTGGCGCGGCGAAGCTCGACGATGCGGCCGATCAGCGGACGGTTGTCGCGCTCGCCCTCGGTGGCGCGCACGGCATAGGCTTCGTACACGTGGCGGCGGATCGCGGCGTTATCGAGATAGGTCATCACCGCGAAATAGTCGGGGGCCTGCAGGGTGAAGCGCCAGCCCTCCTTGGCTTTGCGATGAGCGCTCTCCCGCGCCGAGGCCACGGCCGTGGGCGGCAGGCCCGCCAGGTCGCCTTCGCGGGTGATCAGCAGCTCGAAAGCGTTCGTGGAATCGAGCACGTGCTCGGAAAAGCGCGTCGTGACCTTGGTTAGCTCGACGTCGATCTCTTCGAGACGCTTCTTGCCCGCCGGGTCCAGATCGGCGCCGTGCCGGCGGAAGGTCTCCATGGTCTTGTGCAGGTAGCGGCGGCGCTCGCCGGCTAGCTCGCGCCCTTCCGGGGTGCCGGCGAAGGTCTTGATGGCCTGCCACAGCCCCGAGTGCAGCGGGATGCCGGTATAGAAGGCGCTCACCTCCGGCTGAATCTGGTTGTAGGCGGCCCGCAGTTCGGGGTAGGTGGCCACCGATTCCAGGTGCCGTACGATTCCGGTGGCGTAATCCAGCGGCTCGGTAAGCTCGTCCAGGGCGCGCATTGTGTTCTCGAAGGTGCGCTCCCCCGGCTGCGCGGCAAGGGCGTCCAGGCGTTCGCGCGCCTCCTTCAGCAGGGCGGTGACCGCCGGAACGACGTCGGAGGCCTGGATGCGGTCGAACGGAATTCGGAACTGAACGTGATCCAGGGGATTCTGCACAATCGAAGAGGACATCCTTTTCAGGGTAGCAGGGGACTTTCGGGCGAACGGCGCCGCCCGTGCAGAATACTACAAAACGAGTACCATAGAGTTGCATGGGTTTAGATCCGAACGGGCGCGCGCGCCGTATCCCGCCAGAGGAGCGGCTGAACGTCTTCGCGCTCGTCATTTATATTCCAGAGCCTTTGGGCGCTTTTCTGGACGACCTGCGGCGCGAACTGGTGCCGCACTATAATCCGCACGCGCACGTAAGCGTGCTGCCGCCGCGACCTCTCTCGGTCGACTGGGAAACCGCCTCACAACAGGTCCAGGCGCTGGCCGAAAGCTGGCCGCCTTTCGATGTCCATCTGACGGAAGTGGCGATCTTCTCCGGCACCGACGTCATCTACATCGAGGTCGGAGAGGGAGCCCAGGAGCTGCGCGGGATGCATTCCGCCATGAACCGCAGGGCGCTCGAGTGCGGCGAGCCGTACCCCTATCATCCCCACATTACGCTGGCCCAGGAAGTGCCGCGCGACGATGTGCCCGCCGCGTCCGAACTGGCAACCCGGCGCTGGAAAGAGTTCACGGGTCCCCGGCAGTTTCGCGCCGACCGCGCCGTGTTCGTGCAAAACACGCTGAACAATATCTGGATCGACCTCGCGGAATACCCTTTGGGCAGCGTTGCCGTTCGCTCCCCTCGGTGAATTCTGAGATTGGCCGCCGGCTTCCGCCACTAATCAAATCAGAGATTCAGGTCGATAAAGATACCAGGCGACCGCCCAGCGGCGGCACGCGAAAGAATGGACCTGTGTGGATACTGTAGCGGTATTTGATACGGAACCGGTTGCCATCGAGGGCCTACGCAGTCTGTTACAACCGGGCGTAGGGCTGCGTGTGGTCGCGGCCGGGACATCTCTATTAGATGGCTTCGATTCAATTCGAGAACTGCGGCCATCGATCACGATCCTGGACAAGTCCTTTGGATTGCACGCGGTCATGGACCTGCTCAAGATGTTGCGAGCGCCGGAAATCGAGACGGCGGTGGTGATCTGGGGCTCCACTTTTTCGGAGTCCGAGACGCTGCGGCTGCTCCAGGCCGGGTGTTCCGGCGTGGTCCGGAAGACGGCGACGCTTCCGACCCTGCTGCGCTGTTTGCGAGTGGTCTCGGAGGGCGCCACCTGGATGGAAGACGGGGTTCTTGCCGATTCCGACTGGCCCAACCGGCCCCAACGGTCCGCCCTGACGGCCCGCGAGCTCGAAGTCGTGGAACTGGTGGAGCAAGGGATGAAGAATCGCGACATCGCCGGAGCTCTGGGAATCCGTACCGGCACCGTCAAAATCCACCTCAAGCATATTTTCGAAAAAACGGGGATTCGCGGCCGTTACGGGCTGGCCCTTTCGGGGCTGCGGGAGAAGGGCCTGGTCGCGGCCACCTACGATACCGTTTAGTGGTTCTCTTCAAACCAGTTCGCGCAACTGGCGGAGATCCGCCTTCACCCTGGAGCTGAGACCGGCAATCGCGGCCAGCAGGGCCGGCAGATCGTAAGCCATCCCGAACATCAGGCAGACCGAGTTCTCGAGGTCGATGAACCGGGCGAATACCGCGGCATCCGCGTCGCTCACGCCGAGCGGGCCGAAGTTGGACATCCGAAAGGGTCCGCGCGGCCGTGACGCGAGCCATTGCAGAAAGGCGAGCCGGACGTCGCAAGCGGAATCGAGCTCGCTGTTGCACAGGGGCGAGTCGTCGGAGATATCCAACGCGGCTCGGAGAGCCGGGTCATCCTCCAGGAACCGGTGCACGTGCGCGGCGGCTGCCAGCAGGGCCTGCATCGAATACCAGAAGGCCTCCGGATCGCGGTGTTCCATCGCGGCCGCAGTCGCGCTGTAGGCTCTCAGGGCAAACCCGCACTGTAACTCGATCTCCGAAAGCAGCATTCGCCGGCGCGCGTCCATCATATGCGGCGGTCAGCGGCAAAGAACGCGCGGTCGATGCGCGCCGCCAGGATGAAATCGTTTTCTGTCAGGCCGCCGGCATCGTGCGTGGACGTCGTAACATCCACACGCCCCCACGCCAGGTGCAGATCCGGGTGATGGCCCTCCTCCTCGGCGATGGCGCCGGCGCGGTTGACAAAGTCGAGGGCCTTGCGGAAATCGGGAAATAGAAAGGTCTTCGAAAGCTGCCGGTCTCCGGGCATTTTCCAGCCGGTGAGCTGCTCGCGCAGACCCGCCAGTTCTTTACTTGACAGCAGCGGCGCATTCGGCTTCGAGTGCCGGTCCGCCAGGCTTAGTCCAGCTCCACCCATATTTCGGAACCTCGCAACTCCACCCGGTAGGTCTTGAGCGGCGCCAGTTGCGACTGGAGGGCCGGAAGATCCCGGGGGTAGACGTTTTTCGGGAAGTAGTTCTCCCCGGTACGTACATCATATTGGAAATGGTGCCAGGAGCAATCAGCTTCCTCCAAACGGTATCCGCGCCGATTTTAGATTAGTTCTAAACCTGGACTTGGTCAAGAAACAGGCCACGGATCTGTGAAGGGGCGTTCCATTGCGGTTCCGGCAAGGGGCGCGGCGGTGGCCGCATGTCCGCAAATGATATCCTAATCACTTGACCCGTTTGATTTGGCCCCTGTTCGCGCTTCTGTTTTCCGTGGCGTCGACCGCAGCGGATCACCCCCCGGCTCTGCTCGATGTCATATCCCAGGAACTGAGCCGCAATTTTTCGGTCTTGAAGCAGAAAGCCGACCCTCCTCCCTACTTTCTGAGCTACGAGATTACGGAAGTCGATTACCGCGCGCTGTCGGCGACGCTCGGGGCGGTCGACGGCGCGAGCGACGGCAAAACCCGCTCGCTGGACGTTTCGGTGCGTGTCGGATCGCCCAAACTGGACAACTACCACCGCGTGCGGAACGACCGCGGACAGTTCACTTCCGGCGCGCTCATCTCCTTCGAGGACGTCCCCAACTCCATCAAGCAGAGGCTGTGGCTGGAAACGGACCGCGCCTATCGCTCGGCCGCCGAACGGCTTATCCGGATCAAGACCAATACCCAGGTGAAGGTGGCGGCCGCCGACGATTCGGACGACTTTTCCTCCGAGAAGCCCGAGGTCGCACGAGAGACCCCGCCCACGCTGCGCTTCGATGAGGACGAGTGGCGCGACCGCGTCCGCAAGCTTTCGGCGCGCTTCGGCAACTACCCCAATGTGCTGACTTCGCACGTCTCGGTATCGGCCCAGACCGATACCCGCTACTTCGTCAATACCGAAGGCGCTCGCATCGAGCACGGCCGCGGATTCGCGCGGGTTTCCATATCCGCCTCCGCCAAGGCCTCCGACGGCACCGACCTCAGCACGTTCGAGACCTTCGAGGCGGTGGATCCGTCGGGCCTCCCGGACGACAAGACGCTCACCGCGGCCGTTGACCGCGTCGCCGGCGACGTCACGAATCTGCTGCGCGCGCCCGAAGCCGAGCCATTCGTCGGTCCCGCAATCTTCTCCGGCCGCGCCGCGGGCGTCTTTTTCCACGAGATCTTCGGCCACCGCGTGGAAGGCCACCGGCAGAAAGACGAGAGCGAAGGCCAGACCTTCACTAAGAGCGTGAACACCAAGGTGCTGCCCGATTTTCTATCCGTGATCTTCGACCCCACCCGGCGTAAAATCGACGGCATCGACCTCAACGGCTGGTACGATTACGACGACGAAGGCGTGAAGGCGCGCCCCGTCACAGCGGTCGATAAAGGCGTGCTCGAGACCTTCCTGATGTCGCGGTCTCCCATCAAGGGCTTCGATCACTCCAATGGACACGGGCGGCGGCAGCCCGGCCTGGAAGTGGTTTCGCGGCAGTCCAACCTGATCGTCGAATCGACCAACGCGGTACCCGAGGCCCGCTTGCGCCAGATGCTGATCGATGAAGTGAAGCGCCAAAACAAGCCTTACGGCCTCTACTTCCGCGACATCACCGGCGGTTTCACCACCACGGCGCGGGCCGGCTTGCAGGCCTTCAAGGTGATTCCGGTAATCGTCTACCGGGTCTTTCCGGACGGAAGGCCGGATGAGCTTGTACGCGGCGCCGATATCGTCGGCACGCCGCTAGCCAGCTTTTCCAAGATCCTGGCCACGGGTGACAAGTCGGAAGTCTTTAACGGCTATTGCGGCGCCGAATCGGGCAGCGTTCCGGTCTCGGCGGTCTCGCCGGCCATCCTGGTTTCCGAAATCGAAATCGAGAAGAAGGCCAAGTCGAACGACCGCCCGCCGTTGCTGCCCCAGCCGGCCACGCTGGAAGGGGGCGGCCGATGAAGCGCGCGGCGATCGCGGGCGGCGCGGCGGCCCTGGTGCTGGGCGCAGCCCTCGCCTGGAGCCAGGCTCCCCCGCCGGACGACGAGATGAAGGCGATGCGCGACGAGATCGAGCGCTCGCGCAAAATGTCGGTCTCCAACCTGGAGAAGCCCTACTTCATTCAATACCTGGTGGACGAGGCCGAAAATTTCTCGGTTTCGGCCAGCCTGGGCGGCCTCATGACGCGCCGCCACCAGAAGTACCGCGAGCCGGAAGTGCGAATCCGCGTGGGCGATTACGCGTTCGACAACAGCAACTACACCGGCAGCAGCTTCAATTTCGGCACCCGCTACGATTTGGGCCGCTTCCCGCTGGAAGATTCCTACTCCGTGCTGCGGCGTTTTCTGTGGCTGGAAACGGACTCCTCCTACAAGTCGGCCGTGGAGGCGCTCTCCCGCAAGCGCGCCGCGCTTCGCAATCTGAACCAGAGCGACCAACTGGCCGATTTCGCCCGTGCCCTGCCGGTCGAGCGCATCACGCCTTTCCGCAAACTCACGATCGACGAGGAGGCGTGGACCAGGCGCGTGCGCGATCTTTCGGCGCTGTTCGCCGCGTACCCGGAGGTGAAGAACTCGAGCATCGAGCTGGAGTCGGGCGTCGGCGGATTCACGCTGGTCAATTCGGAAGGCACTCAGATCCGCGAGCCGGAGGACGTGACCTACCTGCGGGCCCGCGCCATTGCCCAGGCCTCCGACGGCATGAGCGTGCGGGACGCCGTGACGTTTCACGCCGTGGAAGCCTCCGGCCTGCCCCCCGATGTGGAGTTGACACGCGGCATTAAGACACTCGCGGAGAACGTCGTGGCCCTGGCCCACGCCCCGATGGGCGAGGACTACAGCGGCCCGGTGCTGTTTGACGGAGTGGCAGGCGCGCAGATTCTGGCCGAAGTGCTGGGCCGGAACCTGGCGCTCAACCGGCGGCCGGTGACGGATGGAGGCCGCGGCGGCGGCTTTCAGCCGAGCGAGCTCGACGGCCGAATCGGTGCGCGCGTGCTCCCCGATTCGTTCGACGTGGTTGACGACCCCACACAGACAGAGTGGCGCGGGCGCCGCCTGTTCGGCTCCTACGATGTGGACCGCGAAGGCGTCGTTCCCACACCGCTGCATCTCATCGAGAAAGGCGTGCTGAAAGGATACCTACTCACCCGCCAGCCGGTCCGCGGCTATGACGGGTCGAACGGGCGGGCGCGCCTGCCGGGAGCTTTCGGGGCCAACACCGCCAGCATCAGCAACCTGTTCGTCAAGGCGTCCGACGCCGTTACTCCGGCGGAGCTCAAGAAGAAGCTGATCGAGCTGTGCCAGGCGCGCGGGAAGCCCTACGGCATCGTTGTGCGCAAGATGGATTACCCGTCCTCGGCCTCGATTGAAGAGGCGCGGCGGGTGCTGATGAGCGCGCAGGGCGGCCGCCCGGTCAGCATGCCGATCCTGGTTTACAAAGTATTTCCGGACGGGCATGAGGAACTGGTTCGCGGCCTGCGCTTTCGCGGCCTGAACGTGCGCTCCCTGAAAGACATTCTGGCCGCCGGCGATGACGCCGCGGCGTTCGAGTTCATGGACAGTGCGGCGCCGTTCGCGTTGATGGGCGCTTCGGGGTTTACGGCCGAAGCCACCGTGGTGGCTCCGTCCATCCTGATCGACGATCTGGAGCTTCATCCGGCCGAGGATGAACTGCCCAAGCTGCCGGTGGTGCCGGCGCCGGAGATGACGCGCTAGGAAACTCCGTGTTCCGCCTGATCAGCCGCTACATCTTCCGGGAGATCTTCACCAGCAGCGTGTTGGGAACGCTGCTCGCCACCTCGGTCGTCTTTCTGCAGAAGATCGACCGGCTGTTTGAAGTGCTGGTGGGCAGCAACCCCGATCCCAAGACCATCGCCACCCTGTTTGCCCTGACGCTCCCGCCGGTGCTGCCGCTGACCATTCCGTTCGGCGTGCTGGTGGGAATTCTGATTGGCCTGGGACGCATGTCAAGCGACGGCGAGATCACGGCCATGCGGGCCGCCGGCGTTTCGAGCCGCCGCGTCATCGCTCCGGTGCTGGCCTTCGCTGTGATGGGCGCGGCGCTGGCCGGCCTGGCTTCCCTGCGGCTCACTCCCTACTCGCTCAGGAAGAGCACGGAAATCCTCAACCGCCTGATCGCCAACCAGATCTCCGCCGAGATTCAGCCCCGGATCTTCGACGAGGATTTTCCGAACACCATTCTGTACGTCGGCGACGTGCGGCCGGGCGATCCGGTGGTCTGGCGCCCGGTGTTCATGGCGGACGTCACCGAGCCGGATAAACGCAAATCGGGTCTGGGCGTGAAGGCGGACGGCCCCATGATTACGGTGGCGCGCCTGGCGCTGGCCACCTCCGATACCAGGAACAACCGCATCCAGCTCCAGATGCGCGACTATTCCACGCACGAGATGGGGAAGGACGGAGTGGCCCACGACGAGGCCGCGCCCGTCAAGACCATCGCGCTCGATCTGCGGCCGCCCGAGCAGCGGGCCCTGGCGTCGAGCGCCATGAGCACCAGCCAGTTGATGCACTATCGCGGACCCGATTGGATCGAGGTCGGAATCGAGCTGAACAACCGCTTCGCCCTGCCGTTGGCGTGCATCGCCCTGGCGCTGGTCGGGATCCCGCTCGGTATCTCCACGCGCAAGGGAGGAAAATCGGCCGGCTACGTCAACGCAATTTTCCTGGCGTTCTTCGGCTACTATCTGTCCTCGGTTTCGCTGGTGGGGGTGGCCAAGCAAAGGACTCTGCCGGTCCCGGTGGCCATCTGGCTGCCGGATGTGGTCTTCGGCCTGGCCGGCATCCTGTTCCTCTACCGCATGGAGAGTCCCGGCGACCGCGACCTGCTATCAGGCGCGCGGAATCTGTTCGGGCGGATCTTCGATCACCTGAAGAGCCGGACGAAACGCATGCCGGAAGCGGCGCCTTTTTCCGGCTGGCGCCTGCCGCTGCTGCCGCAGATCATCGACACCTACATCCTCTCCAACTTCCTCTTCTACATGCTCGTGGTGCTGGCGAGTTTCGTCTCGATGGCGGAGGTCTACAATTTCTTCGAACTCATGGGCGACATGCTGCGCAACAGCTCGCTCCTGACCATGTTCACCTACCTGTTCTTCCTCATCCCTCTGCAGATTTACAAGCTGCTGCCCATCAGCGTGCTGGTGGCGGTCCTGGTGACCCTGGGGGTGTTGAGCAAGCAGAACGAGGTGACGGCTTTCCGGGCGTGCGGCGTCAGCCTGTACCGGCTTGCGACCCCCATCCTGGTCGTGAGCACGCTCTTCAGCGGCGGGCTGTTCGGGTTCGATTTCTCGTACGTGCCCAGCGCCAACCGCAAGCAGGACGCGCTGCGCGACGAAATCAAGGGCCGGCCCAAGCAGACCTATCTCAATCCCAACCGCAAGTGGATCATGGGCAAAGATTCCCGGATCTACTATTACAGGTATTTCGACCCCGCCGAGAAGGTGATGGTGGAGGTAAGCGTCTTCGAGCTCGACCCCAACAGCTTCCGGCTGACGCGCCAGATTCAGGCCAGGCGCGCCTTCTGGAGCGCACCCGTGAACGCCTGGATCTTCGAGGACGGCTGGAGCAGCGACTTCCGCGGCGCGCAGCGGATTCCGCCGCTCCTGACCTTCCAGGCCACGACCTTTCCCGAGTTGAGCGAGACACCCGATTATTTCCTGCGCGAGGCCGTGCAGGAAAAGCAGATGAACTTCCTGGAGCTCGATCGCTACATCGCCGACCTGCAGCAGACCGGGCTGGTGGATACCCGCAAGCTGCAGGTGCAGTATTACCTGAAATTCGCCAATCCGCTGTTCGCGCTGATCATGGCCATGATCGCCGTGCCCTTCGGTTTTCTGGTGGGGAATCGCGGAGCGATGACGGGGATCGGCGCGAGCATCGTAATCGCGATCGGCTATCTCGGCGTCCAGCCGCTGTTCGAGAAGGTGGGCAACGTGGGCCTGCTGCCGCCCGCCATGGCCGCGTGGTCGCCCGACGTCGTGTTCGCCCTGGTCGGCCTGTATCTGCTGCTGCGCATGCGCAGTTAACTCCTGAAAATGGACTTCTCCGCCGCGGCCGCCATCTCATCACACAGAGCCGCAACCACGAGGTAGCGGACACAAACTGGGTGGCGTGGACTTTCTGTTACAGTTCGATCCGGTGCACCGCGTGCTGCTGATCACGTTCGGCAGAGTGCTCACCAAAGCTTCCGCCCTCGCTGTCCACGAGGCTGCTGAGAGGGTGGTCGCCGCCCACGGCCCGTGTTCGGCGATTGCGGATTTCTCTGTCACCGTGAAGTCCGAGCTCTCCCAGCAATTCCTCCGGTCGCTGGCGGCGATGTCGCCGGCGATCCCCGCCGGGAGCCGGAAGATCCTGGTCGCCCCCACCACCGCAACCTACGGGCTGAGCCGGGTGTTCCAGGTACTGCAGGAGAGGGCAGCCGACACGATCCCGATCGTTCACAGCCTTGATGAAGCCCTCCGGCTGCTCGGTATCGAGTCGCCGGAATTCCGCACATTCGATTCCACCTGGCCGGGCGCGGGGATGGCCGCTCAATAGGACCGGCGCGCGCGCCTGAAATAAAAAGGCCCGCGCCTTCGAGTCCGCGGCTCCGGCGGGGAGTCGCGGCCCCATGGAAGCGGGCCTCGCTGTGCTACTCGGCGGGAGCCGATCCTCAGCAGTTCTGTCGTAGCCATTCCCGGAAGGCATCGCGATACAGGATGATGCCCTTGCGGGAATAACGCAAATAGCCCTGCCGGCGGAACTGATTCATGTAATGCGTGACGATCTCGCGCGAGGTACCCACGTATTGAGACAGCAGTTCATGGGTAAAGGGAACCATCCGCACCGATCCGTCATCTTCCTGGGTCCCCAGTCGCTCGGAGAACCGAATCAACGAACGTGCCAGACGCCGTGCGATGTTATCCACCGAAAAGCTTTCGATACGGTGGGTGAAGTCGATGGTTCGCTGCACCAGTATCTGCAGCAGCGCCACCGCCAGGCGCGGCCGCTTCATGACGATGTCCTCGATCTCCACGGTGGTCCATGTCATCAGCTTCGTGTTTTCGAGAGCGGTGGCCTGTTCGGAACGATGAGGAAGGTTGAGGAAGGCCGATTCACCAAAGAACTCGTCCGGCTGATAGATGTCCACCACCACCTGGTGGCCGTCATCCGCCAGCCTCGATACCTTCACTTTGCCGTCGATCACCAGGTAAATGCTGGTGGAGGGCTGGTCCTGGCTGTAGATCATCTGCCCTTTCCGGTACTCGACAATACTGGAGCACGGCAGGTGAGCTAATGGATCTTCAAGTGGTTTCTGGGGCGCAAATGCTGTGGGACTGGATGCCATTTATCTCCTCCAAAGACGATTCACTGCTGTGGAGCGCAGACATCGCTCACTGTCTCAATGCTGCGAACCTTGATTGTGGGGCGGGAGTCACCCGGGCTGGACGTCCCGCGAACCGTTACCTTTTGACCTAGATGTTTGGCGAAGCTTTCCGCCGGAAAACCAACCGCCTCCAAATCCGCGATGGGGTCCCTGTTCCGTTCGTTGAGCAACACGTAGTGGCCGTCCTGCTCATCGACACAGCCGGTAAACGACTTAGCAGTCTCCCTGGCTTTCGACTGCTTCTGCTGCCCCTCGGCCGGTTCGCGCCGGGGGGTAGCCGCAGCGAACGGTACCATGAACAGCGTCGAGATGAGAAACATCCGGCCTAACGCCGTTCGACTCCGCATCATTGACCCGCAGGAAAGCCTCAGAGCACGTCGCATGCCAGTGTTTGCCGAGTGGGAGTCCATTTTCATTCAATTCTCGTTAAGTGTCACGACTCACTGATAAAGGGTACATCCCTAGGCCTTTCGATATAGCCATGGTATCCCCTATGATGAGTGGAATTCTTTACCAGTCGGGAAAAAGTTATCCGGTCACTCTGGCATTTGTCGTTATGAAAACAAACTGTCCGGAGGAAAGGCGTGTGCGCGGGATATATCATGAGAAGGTGCGTACAATCGGGCCTTCCTGCATGATATTTGCCGTGCTGGCGGGCTCATGTGTTGCGCAATCATACACTGCGCCAGCCGGTATTCGGCCCGCCGTTCGCCGCGCCGGACCGTCGATCCTGCCCGGCGGCCGAATAATCGCTCCCCTGGGTCGGCTTTTTCCGACCGGCGCGGGCGCCTTTGGGTTGGCGGTCAGCCCCCTCGGTCGGACGATCGTCACCTCCAACGGCGGCCAAGGAGGGAATTCCCTCACTTTTCTGGAGCAAAACCGGCAGGGCGAATGGCTGGCCCGGCAGATGTCCGTGCAATCCGCCGAGCTGTTGGATAACTCCGAAGCCGATGATTGGAAAGGCGTTTTCATGGGGCTCGCCTTCTCCAACGAGCACACGATCTTTGCCTCGGAGGGCAATTCCGGCCGCATCAGCCAGATCGATTGGGGTGCCGGTCGGCGGCGGATTATCGATCTCAACCGCAACGGCTACCAGGACAGCTACACCGGCGATCTGGCTCTCGACCCGGACCGCGGGATTCTCTACGCCGTCGATCAGGCCAACTTCCGGGTGGCCGTCATCGACGTCAAAACCCGCCTGGTGACCACCTCACTGAAGGTCGGCCGCCTTCCCTTTGCGCTGGCTCTCTCCCCCGATCGCCAGACGCTCTACGTCACGAATATCGGCATGTTCCAGTATCAGGTGATACCGGGAGCCGACCCGAAAAATGCCCGCGCCACCGGGCTGGATTTTCCTGCATTTGGCTTCCCCAGCCCGGAAGCAGCCACGGGGGTGGAGCGGCAGACCGCTCACGGTACAGTACGCGTACCGGGCCTGGGGGACCCTAACGTCCTCGAATCCAACTCCGTAGCTGTAGTAAATGTCAACGACCCGGCGGCGCCCAAAATCGAGACCTATATACGCACCGGCCTGCCCTTTGGACCGCAGAGCAATGGCGGCAGCAGTCCCTCGGGAATCGTGGCGACGGCCGAACATATCTTCGTCTCGAATGCGGGCAACGACTCGATCACCATGATCGACGCCAAAACCCGGCAAGTCGAGGCCGAGATCCCCATTCGCATCCCGGGTCTGGAAACGCTGCGCGGCGTGCTTCCGGTGGGGCTGGCTTTCGATGAGCAGTCGGGATGGCTGTTGGTGGCGGAAGCGGGGATCAACGCAGTGGGAGTGATCGATACGCGCGCGAAACGCGTGCTCGGCCATCTGCCCGCCGGGTGGTTTCCGACTCGCGTGGCGATCGACCATGGCACAGTCTTCGTCGCCAGCGCCCGGGGCCAGGGCCGCGGGCCGAATGCCCCCGGCGCGCCCGGCGCATTCCCCCGCAACCAGTCGCGGCAGGGCACGCTTTCGGTGTTTCCGATGCCCCGTCTGGCGGATCTGGCGGCCCACACGCGCTTCGTCATCCGTGCCAACGGCTTCCAGCCGGCGCCGCGACCGCCCCGTCCGCTGCCCACCGGTGTCAAACACGTCGTCCTGATCGTGAAGGAGAATCGCACCTACGACGAAGTGTTCGGAGACATCCTCGAAGCATCGAACGGCCCGGTGATGGGCGGACCACCCTGGGCGCGCCTGGGTACCCTCGGGTATGTGGACGGAAAGGGAAAGCGCCTCAACCTGCGCGAGATCGACGTCACCCCGAACCACCACGCCATAGCGCGCCAGTGGGCCATCAGCGACAATTTCTACGCCGATTCGGACGTCAGCGTGGACGGCCACCACTGGCTGGTGGGATCGTACCCCAGCGTCTGGACCGAATCGTCGCTCATGGCCGCTTACAGCGATCAGAAAAAGGATTTTCGGATCGGCGAGGCTCCCGGCCGCCTGCTGTTCGCCGGCTCCGATTCCTCCGTTCATCCGGAAGACCTGGAGGAGGGCGGCACCATCTGGCATCACCTGGCGCGGCACGGCATCACGTTCCGGAACTTCGGCGAAGGCTTCGAGCTGGCCGGCATCGATGAAGGCAAGGATCTGGAGCCGACCGGCGGCCGCTTCCTCACCAACATGCCGATGCCCGAGCCGCTCTACTCCCACACCTCGCGCCGGTATCCCGGATTCAACATGAACATCCCGGACCAGTTCCGCGCGTCCCAGTTCATCGACGAGATCGAAGAGACCTACGTCAAAACCGGTGCGGACCTGCCGCAGTTTATTTTCATCCACCTGCCCAACGATCACATGACCGACGCGCGTCCCGAGGATGGCTATCCGTACGACGAGTCGTTCGTCGCGGATAACGACTACGCGCTGGGCCGCATCCTGCAGTTCCTTTCAGGCACGAAATGGTGGGGTGAGATGGCCGTGTTCATCACGGAGGACGATCCGCAGGGCGGTGTGGACCACATCGACGCGCACCGCACCGTGCTGATCGGCGCCGGCCCCTGGTTCAAACGGAACTACGTCTCGCACGTGAACACCAGCTTTCCGGGATTGCTGAAGACCATCTTCCGGCTGCTGCACCTGCCCCCGCTGAACCTGTTCGACGCGTCGGCGGCCGACCTGAGCGACTGCTTCACGACGCACCCCGATTTCTCGGGCTACAAGCTCCGAGGCGTGGACCAGCGGCTATTCGATCCCGCAGCCGCGCGGATCTCCGAAAGCGGCAAGCCGAGTCCCCGGATGGACGATCCGCGCGAAGTAAGGCACTAGCGGGCGCGACCGCTACACCGCTTCGGCCGCTTGGCCTGGCTGGTTCTTCCGCCCCGTTTCGACGATCCAGTTGCGGAACATCGCGGTGTAGGCGCGCGCTTCCGGATCGGAGCGCAACTGCTCCACGGTAAACCGCATCTTGCGGCCCCAGTTCGGATACTGCCAGGTTGTGCCCGGCAGGTTCTGCTGGGCCATCTCCTTGGTAAGGTCCTCCTGGTTGATCGCCAGAAGCTGGCAGGGCGTTCGCGCCAGAAATCCGACGATGGCGTTGTGCAGCTCTCCGGTCAGCTCCGGGTAATCGCGCGCCGCGCGCGGCAGGTGCCCGGGCAGCAACTGCAGGGAGAACAGCACGTCCAGCATCTTCTGTTTTTCCGCCAGGCGCCCTTCGGATTGCGCGCGGAAGCCCGCGTCGTCCAGGACGCCCGCCGCGCGGCGCGCATCCAGATCGGCTCCCGTCCAGAATCCGGCCAGCGTCGGCAGATCATGGGTGGTCGAAGAGACCAGCGCCTGCGGCGGGTACTCATCGTAGCGGCGGAATCCGCCGCTGTCGTTCTTCTCGAAATAGAACAGCCGGTAGCTGAGAATGCCGAAGCGCGCCAGGGTCTCGCGGACCTCGGGCTCGACGGTGCCGAGATCCTCCCCGACCACCACCACCTGGTTGCGCACGCTTTCGAGCGCCAGGATCCGCACAAAATCCTCATTCACTTCGCGCACGTAGGCGCCCTGGGTCGCATCGCGGTCGTCCGGAATCCAATAGAGGCGGAACAGCCGCATCACGTGATCGATTCGCAGCGCTCCGCCGTGGCGGCAGTTTTTACGGATCGATTCGGCGAACAGACGGTAGCCGTCTTCATGGTGACGGTCGGAATCGGGCGGAGGGAAGCCCCAGTCTTGTCCCTTGGGCGCGAAATCGTCGGGCGGCGAGCCCACGCGGCATCCGTTCACGAAGAACCGCCGGTGCGCCCACAGGTCCGACCCGAAGCGATCGGTGGCCAGCGCCAGGTCGTGGTAGAGCCCGATCGCCATGCGGCGTTCCCGCGCCCGCTGCTGCGCGCGGCCCAATTGAATATCGATCTGCCACTCGAGGTACTGGTGGAACATCACCGTGCGCCAGTGCTTTTGCCGGAAGGCGCGGGTCTCGGGGGATTCGGGATCCTGGTAGGGCGCGGGCCACTGGGTCCACATCCACACATTCGGGTCGGCGCGGTGCAGCCACTCGTCGAGCGCGCAATAGGTGGCGAACTTTTCGAGCAGATCGCCCTCGCGCTCCAGGAAGGCCCGGAATTCGTGGGCACGCGGGGTGTCCCGGCGAAACTCCCGCAGGAACTGAACGAACGCCAGCTTCAGGATGCGCTGCTTGAGGGCCGCCACCCGCTCGTACTCCACGAACGGCGCCTCGCGCAGCTGCCGGATCTCGGACTGAACCCCGGGCGATTTCCGAAGGCATTGCGCCCGCCGGCTTTGCGCGAAGTCCTCCATCGCCTCTACGTCGAGATACAGATAATTCTGGTAGAAGGTGCAGTTCGGCAGGTAGGGGCTGGTGTTGAACGGCCGGCGGTTGTGGATGGCGTGCAGCGGATTGAGTCCGATGAAGCTGACTTCCAGGTCGTTGACCGCCCAGTCGAAGATGGCGTCGAGATCGCTAAAGTCGCCGCAGCCCCAGTTGCGGGCGGAGCGCACGCCGTACAGGCTGATGGCGACCCCGGCCGCGCGTCCTCCACGGCTGAAGTGGGGCGGCGCCCAGGCCCGGTCGGGTGTCACAATGTAGCGGGTGGAAGCGCTCCGGTCTCCGACCTTCACCGTGATTTCGTGATAGCCGAGCGGCAGCCCAGCCGGAACCCGCACCTGCTTGCGCACCCACGACTGTCCGTCGATGGCCTCGGAAGCGGTTTGCGGCAGGTCGCGGAGATTCACTTCCGACTCGGCGACCCTCCCCTGCTCCTCGCGGATGGTGATGCGGGCCGCGGCTCCGGCCGATTCCGCGGGCACGTTCAGCGTCAGGTCGATCTCGCCGGCCTGCCGTGCCACGATGCAGGGGGGCAGCAACCGCTCCCACGCGCGCCGCGAAAGCGCCGCCATCGACCGTTCGAGCGCCTCCGCATTGGCGGCATCGATTCCCTTGGCCCGCAGGATCACCTGCTTGGCCTCCGTGCTGGTGGCGTGGTAGCGCCCCCATATATCCCAATAGCCCGGCCCGATTCCATGAGAGGAGGCGGCTCGATCCAGCATTTGCTCGAAGGTTTCGGAAGGCATGGAGAAAAAAGGAAGTAACTTAGATTCTACAGGACCGCCGCCGGTCATGCGAAAATGAGGGTATGGATAAACCCCTTGCCAGCGGACCCCTGGAGTTATTTCAACGCCTCGATGAGTATTCAATTACCAACCCGGCGTCCGCTGCTTCCGAAGGGATCGTACTCACCACGCTCGACAAGGCTGTAAACTGGGCACGCAAGAACTCGATCTGGCCCATGACGTTCGGCCTGGCCTGCTGCGCGATCGAAATGATGTCGATGAGCGCGTCGCGGTTCGATATCGCGCGCTTCGGCGCCGAGGTCTTCCGCGGGTCGCCGCGGCAATCGGACCTGATGATCATCGCCGGCCGGGTATCGAACAAGATGGCCCCGGTGATCCGTCATCTGTACCAGCAGATGCCGGAGCCGAAGTGGGCCATCTCGATGGGCGCCTGCGCCACCTCTACCGGCGTGTTCAACAACTATGCGCTGATACCCGTGAACCAGGTTATCCCCATCGACGTGTTCGTGCCGGGATGCCCGCCGCGGCCGGAGCAATTGATCTACGCCCTGATGCTCCTCCAGCAGAAGATACAGGACCAGAGCGGCACCGTGAAGCAGGTTCTGAACCTCGCATGAATTGGAACGACGCCGCGGAAGATTTCCTGAACCTGGTGCTGGCCCAGACCCCCCGCCCGGTGCGCGAGGACACAGAGGCGCAGTTGCGCGGCGCCGCGGAAGCGATGGCCGAAGAAGATGGAAAGAACCGCGTGGGCGTGGAGACCGTGATCGCCGCGTGGGTGCGCAGCACGCCCGAGACCCTGCGCGCCGATCTGCCCCGCCAGATGGAGCGATTCGGACTCGACCCGGAAGAGTACCGGCACCTGCTGTAAGCTTGGTGGCGCCTGCCCCACTACAGCACGTGGTAATACCCACCGCGCTCCAGCACTTCCACCGGAATCCGAAACAGGCCGCCCAGCGTCTCCGCCCGCAGCACCTGCTCTTTGGGGCCATCGCAGTACACACGGCCGTCCCGGAACAGCACCACTCGACGCATTTCCGGGATGATGTCCGGCAGGTGATGCGTCACCATGATGATGCCGATCCCGCCGGCCGCCAGTTTGCGCAGGATCTCGCGGAGCTCGTGCGTGGCGTGCAGGTCCAGGCTGGTGGTCGGCTCATCCAGGACCAGGGCCTGCGGGCCGTGCACCAGCGCCCGCGCGATCAGGATCCGCCGGGCCTCCCCGGAGGACAACTCGTTGGTGTTCCTTTCGGCAAGGTGCGCGATCTCGAGCACCTCCATCACCTCG
Source organism: Bryobacterales bacterium (assembly GCA_963836015.1). GTDB lineage: Bacteria > Acidobacteriota > Terriglobia > Bryobacterales > Bryobacteraceae > CAWCDJ01. The sequence goes on from CAWIIF010000001.1 coordinate 54,201, forward strand.
CGCGCTTTGCGCTCCATCTCGGGCTGCACGTCGTGGTTGGGCCAGATTCCCACGCTGCCGAAGAATCCGGAAAGCACGATCTCGTACCCGGAATAGTCGCGCGTGCACATCTGCATCCAGTCGTTCGAGACGATGCCGAGGTGGTTGCGCAGGTCGAACAACCGCCAGCGGTCGCGGCCCAGGATGCGTAGCGACCACGATTCGGATTTCAACCGCGGATACAGGTCGCGCGAGATCATCTTGATCAATGTGGATTTGCCGGATCCATTAGGACCCAGCACCGCCACGTGCTCACCCTGCGCGATGGAAAGCGTGACGCCGTCCAGCACCACGCGCTCGCCGCGCTGCACAGTCACGTTCTGAAATTCGATCAAAGGGACGTCTGGCATCAAGCCTTCAGTGTAATCGCCTCACTGCTGCGCCAGAAACTGCCGGATGTCGGGGCCGGCCTGCCCCATGGCCCGCGCCAGCGTGGCCTTGGCCAGGTTGTGCGCGTACAAGCTCGAAATGTAGTCCTGCTCGGCCGCCGCCACGGTCTCCTGGGCCTGCACCACTTCGAGAGTATCGGTCACACCCGCGGCGAACCGGTCCTGCGCGTATCCCAGCGTCTCGGCCGCCAGCTTGCGATTGCTCTCAGCCAGCGCTACCTGGTCGGCGGCGGTGGTCAGGTCCAGAAAGGCCGTGCGGATATCGGCATCGATTTTTCCGCGCAGGTCCTGGTACTCGGCCTGCCGCTGAGCAAGCGCCGCATCTGCCTGTTCGATATCGCCCCGGATACGGCCCCCTTCGAAGATCGGAACTCGCACAGCGGCGGTAACGGCAAACGTGCCGTGCGAATTGGCGGGAGAGGGGCCGATCACCCCGTAATCCGCTCCGAAATCGACGCGCGGCAGCCGCTCGGCATCGGCCGCCCGCAGGGCGAACTGCGCCGCGCGCACTTGCGCATCCGCGGCTTTGAGATCGGACCGGCTCGCATACGCGCGGCTGAGCGCCTGGTCGAGGGTGAGCGCCTTGAGGGGAACGTAGGGAAGGTTATCCGAGAGCGTGTAGCCCTGAGCAGCGGGCAGCCCGATGAGGCGGGCGAAGTAGATCTTCAGCTTGGCGAGATTATTCTCGAGCGAAGTGAGCCGCTGCTGCTGGGTTTGCAGCTCCACCTGGCTGCGCGTGAAGTCGATGCGAGGTACCACGCCGGCCGCGAGGCGGTCCTGCGCCTGGCGGAAGCTCGCCTGCGCGGTGGCGACCTGGGCGCGCGTGGCATCCACCCGCGCAACCGCGGCGATCACCTCCAGGTAACCGCCGGCCACCGCCAGCGTCACCAGGTCGCGTGTGTCCACCGCAGAAAGCTGCGTCGCCCGCAACTGCTCCGACGAGGAGCGATAGTTCCGCAGGTTCGTGAGGTTGAAGACGCTCTGGCTCACGCCGGCCCGAAGGTCGAAGTAGTGGAACGGGCCGACCACCGTGGGGATTCCGGGGAAGTTGCCCCCGAATCCCAGGGCCGCCAGGTTGGTCTGCTGCTCCACGGCGAGCAGGTCGGCCGAAAGGTGGGGCAGCAACTCGGACCGCTCTACCCGCTGATAGCCGCGCGTCTGGCGGACGCTATTCCGGTTGCTCACGGCGCCTAAGTTGTACTCGAGGCCGCGCCGCACCGCGTCATCGAGCGACAGGCTCAGCGCAGGGCCCGCGGCGGCCGCCGAGGGAATGCTGCCCTGGTACGCGCCTTGTACCTGCACGGTGCTGGTGATGGTGTTCACACTCTGGAGGCCGCCGGGCAGGGGGTTCTGCACCGTCTGCACTCCGCCCGGCTGGCCGGTCCGGCCGGATAGCGGCAATTGCACCGCGCGCGTCCCGGGCGGTCCCGATTCCGGCGGCACCGTCTGGCCGAATCCTCCGGCCGATCCTCCCATCCAAAGCAAGGCAATTGCGCAAACCAGTCTCCGCATCGATCCTCCGTATGAATTCGGTTCGCCCTGCAAGGGCTACTCCCAACTTACTGAACGCGCGCGAACTCGCGCATCGCGCGATGTGCGTGAAGGCACCCATTAATTCCTGATATAACGGGACCAATGAATAATCTTCGACGGCAGTTTCTCCAGCACGCCGGCGCAGGGCTGACCGGGGTTGCGCTCGCCCAGGCGGCGCCCCAGGCCTCGCGTCCCGCGACACCCGGACCGACGGCGGTTATGTGGGACGTGAAGGCATCGGGCGCGGCGGGCGACGGCAAGACTGTCGACACCGCGGCCATCAACCGTGCGATCGAAGCCGCTGCGGCGGCGGGCGGCGGAACCGTCTGGTTCCCGGCCGGCAACTATCTCAGTTACTCCATTCATCTCAAGAGCGACGTCGCCCTATACCTCGATCAGGGTGCCACCATCATCGCGGCCGATTCCCCGGCGCCGGGCGCTGCCGGCGGCGCGTACGATGCCGCCGAGCCGAACGAATGGAGCCAGTATCAGGATTTCGGCCACAGCCACTGGCACAACAGCTTGATTTGGGGCGAGGGGCTGAAGAACATATCGATCCTGGGTCCCGGACTGATCTGGGGCAGGGGCCTGAGCCGGGGCGCTCGCGGCGGCCCGCGCGCGGAAGACCCCGGGGTAGGCAATAAATCGATCAGCCTGAAGAACTGCCACAACGTGCTGCTGCGCGATTTCTCCATCCTGCACGGCGGCCACTTCGGCATCCTGGCTACCGGCGTCGACAACCTCACGGCGGACAACCTGAAGATCGACACCAACCGCGACGGCATCGACGTGGATTGCTGCCGCAACGTGCGCATCTCCAACCTCTACGTAAACTCTCCGTGGGACGACGGCATCTGCCTCAAGAGCTCCTACGGGCTGGGTTCGGCCAAGCCCACCGAATTCGTCACCATTACCAACTGCTACGTGAGCGGATGCTGGGAGGAGGGCACGCTGCTCGACGGCACCTACAAGCGCTTCGGGCCGGAAGTCCGCGTGCCGCATACGGGCCGCATCAAGTTCGGCACGGAATCGAACGGCGGATACCGCAACATCACCATTTCGAACTGCGTGTTCGAAGGCTGCCAGGGCCTGGCGCTCGAATCGGTGGACGGCGCGCTGCTTGAAGATGTCACGGTCACCAACATCTCGATGAGGGACATCGTCAGCGCCCCGATCTTCCTGCGGCTGGGCAGCCGTATGCGCGCGCCGCAGGGGACCCCGGTAGGCACCTTGAAGCGGGTGATCATCGACAATATCGTCTGTTCGAACTCGGTGTCGCGCCTCGGCTCGATCATCAGCGGCATTCCGGGACACCCCATCGAGAACGTCAAGATCAGCAATATCCAGATTCAGCACCAGGGCGGCGGCACGAAGGAGAGCGCCGCGATTCAGCCGCCGGAGGATGAGGCGAAGTACCCCGAGCCGGGCATGTTCGGCCCCATGCCGTCGCACGGCTTCTACATCCGCCACGTGGACGGCATCGAGTTGAGTAACATCGAGATCCTGCCGGCCAAGGACGACCTGCGGCCGGCCTTCGTCCTCGACAATGTCCACGGGGCCGAGTTCTTCCGCGTCAAAACGCCGCGCGGCGCCGGCGCCCCGCTGTTTGAGCTGCACAATGTCACGGATTTTTCCGTTCACTTCTGCCAGTCCGTGCCCGACACGACGTTGGACCGCGTCGAGAGCCAGGCGATCTGACCCGCGGAGCGCGCTGCGAGCAGAGACCTCAGAATGCGGAGAGCGCAGGCAGGTCCCAGGCCGGCTTCTCGCGGTAATTCTCGTACGGAATCTGCGCACGCGGCACCGGATCTCCCGAAGCATCCACGGCGCCCGCTACGGTGACGGGACGAGGCGCCAGGGAGCGTGCGATCTGCGGCAGGTCGGTTGCCTGCAGCACGCCGGGGACGAAGTCGGCGAACGGGTGAGAGTACGATTCGCCCGCCAGAAGCGCACGCCACGAAACCAGATGCCCGGCGAGGTACAGCCTGGCGATGCGCGGTTCGAGCGCCGCTGCGCACAGGGCGGGCACGGTCATCTTGTCGCGCGCCGCCACCGTCACGAGCGCCCGTGGATACTCCGCGGCCAGCGCCTGGGCCACGCGCAGGATATCGGTGGTGCGCTGCCCGAGGAGGTTCCGCCCCAGAATCAGGGACGCCCAGGCGTAGTTCTCTTCCTTGTGGTGCTGCTGCACGTATCCGGCCGCGCCCGGACCGTATTGCGGATCGAGATCGCCTACGCCGCGCACATCCGCCGCACAAACGGCGATCCCGGCGGCGGCGATCTGTGCGTAGAGATCGTCCTCGTGCCACCTCAAGTTGCGGCCGCTCGGCTCGATCGCCAGCAGAAGACGCGTCCACGGCCGTCTGGGCAAGAACAGCCAGGCCGGCGCCCACACATTCGCGGCGGTGTTCACCTCGACTGCCTCGACGTCGCAATCCGCGTAGCGCGTACGGCCGCGGACTTCCAGACGCGCGGGAGCGCCCGCCGTCTCCATTTCGAGCAACCTGCGCAGGTCCGGCAGTTGCTCCGGCGTGCGGATCGATTCCGCGGCGGTGCGCACCATTTGGTACGGCGTCCGCGCTCCGAAATCGCGCGCGGTGTTGCCTGTGGGGCCGCACCACAGCGTCTGCTCGCTTTCGGGCGCCGTCGGAGGCTCCTCGGAGATCGTCCGCCCGGTCTGTTTGAGATGGCGCTCGAACCAGTCGTAGACTGCGACCCGCAGGGAATATGAAAGACCGTGCGGCAGGGGCGTTTCGATGTAGCGCAGCCGGTCTGCGGCGCCCATCACGGTATAAGCCCGCGACAGCTTTTGAAACTCCTCCCGCCCGCTGGTCTCATACGAAGGCGAGTAGGTGCCGAAGAAATCGCGGGCGCTGGCCGCGATCAGCAGCGGTTTCGGCGCCATCGGCCAGAGAAGGTCCCAGCGGTCGAACCCGAGCGGGCCGGAGCCGGGGAAATTCTGCTCGGCATCATCGGTGGAGCCGGGCGGGAGGAACGGATGAGCGGCGAAGTTCTCGGTGTTTCCCGAGCAGACCACGGCCGCGGCCAGCCGGTCGTCGGCGCTCGCCAGCATCATGGTGAGGGTGCCGCCGCCGGATTGCCCGGTGGCGCCCAGCTTTCGCGGGTCCACCTGCGGATGCGAGGCCAGCACGTCCAGGCTGCGTATGGCGTCCCACAACTGCATGCCCGTGGCGGTCTCGCCCACCAGTAGCATCTGCCTCCCGGGAACCGTGTGCTCGTCATCGGCGGAAGGCAGCCGCGTTAGCCAGCCGCCCTTAATGGGGTACGCCGTGCGCTCGCCTTGGCCCATGGGGTCGAAGGCCAGCACGATGTAGCCGAGCTGCGCGAGCCCCTGGCAGCATCGCTGGTAGTACGTATACCCTTTGCCGTCGTTGCTGTGCCCCATCTGGAACAGGACGCCCGGGTAGGGCGGGCGGCCCTGCTTCGGAAGGTAGAGATTCGCCGGGACGATGAGGCCGGGGCGCGTCTCGTAGACCAGCTTCTCGACGCGGTAGCCCGTGCGCTCGAACCCGCCCACCGTGCGCGTGTTCAGGGCGGCCGGCCGCGGCAGCCCGCCGGCGAGTTTCTGGAAGGTAGTGCGCGCCCACGCCTGGTAGCCGCGGATGTCGGCGGGCGTATGCAGTGCCGCGATACGCGCGTTGCGCCGGGCGTACGCCGCATCCGCCAGGGAGGTCAGATAATCCGGCAGGCATCGCGCGTACTCGCGGTAGTGAATCTCCTGGCCCCGCAGGGCCGCAGCCCCCACCAGGCCGAACAGCGTCCGCCGCGTCATGCCTTTGATATTACACGGTATTACCATCAATTCCAGGATGCCTCTCAGCGGAACTGCAGTCATCGTGCACAGCGGCGGGCCTACGCCGGTGTTGAACGCAAGTTTGGCCGGAATCGTCACGGAGTGCCGGAAGCACGCGGCCATCACGGCCATCTATGGAGCGCGCCACGGCAACACCGGCCTGATCGAGGATGACTTCGCGGATCTCACCAGCCGCGACGTGACGGGCCTGGCCCTGGCTCCGGGCTCGGCTCTCGGCTCCTCGCGCCGCAGGATCGAACCCGCCGGGTACGAGCGCATTCTCGACGCGCTCGGGCGCCGCGGCGCGCGCTATCTCTTCTATACCGGCGGCAATGGATCGATGGAGACGGCGCTCGCGCTCGACCGCTTCGCCCGCGACGCCGGCTACGAGCTGCGCGTGATCGGCATTCCGAAGACGATCGACAACGACATCGCCGGCACCGACCACACGCCCGGGTATGCGTCGTGCGCGCGCTTCTTCGCCCACGCGGTGCGCGATGTCGGCGAGGACAATCGCGCGCTCCCGCCGCCGGTCGAGATCATCGAGGTGCTGGGGCGCAATGTTGGCTGGGTGGCGGCCGCCACCGCGCTGGCGCGCCACTATGACGACGATCCGCCGCACCTGATCTACTTTCCCGAATGCGGCATCACGCCGGACCAGTTGTGCGCCGACGTGGAGCGGGTCTACCGCCGTGCCGGCCGCTGCCTGGTTGCCGTTTGCGAGGGACAGAAGGACGCGGCCGGCGGTTGGTTCGGCGCCGAAATCGACTCGCGCCAGGGCGCGCGCAACGCCCTGCCCTCCAACATGGGGAGCGTCTTCGCCCGGATCGTTTCCGAGCGAACGGGACTGCGTGCCCGCGCCGAACGCCCCGGCCTGGTGGGACGTTCGTCGGCCCCCCTGGCCTCCGCGGTGGATCGCGAAGAGTCGCGGCGCTGCGGAGAAGCGGGCGTACGCGCCGCTCTCGAAGGCCGCTCCGGCGAGATGGTGGCCATCGAACGCTGTGACGGCCCCGCCTACGCTTCGAGCATGACCACCATTGCGCTCGAGCTCGTGGCCGGCGTGGAGCGGAAGTTTCCCCCGGAATGGATCGCTGGGTCGAGGAACGACGTGACGCCGGCTTTCCTCGAATGGGTAAAACCCCTGGTCGGCGCCGTGGAACCGCACGCCCGCCTGTAAGCCATCTTCCGTACGATTACTCACCGACCTCTGGCTCCATCTCGGATATAGTGCACCTGCTCGTACTTTCCCGTGTAGCGTTTCAGCGCCGGCGCACACAATGACTCCGGGAACCCAATGACCCTCCGCCTCCTCTGGGCGGCGGCAAGAAAGTGAGCGGAGCCCCATGGCTGACGATACCCAAAAACCGGGACAACCCTTGCCCCGAGACGCGCAAGATCAGCGCCGATGAACTTCAGAACGAAGATTTCCAATTCGTCCTGAAGGCCTTGCTGGCAGCCTATCAACCCATCCTCGAAGAGGAGCTGAAGCTTGCCGGCGATCCTTCCGGGCTCAGTAAACAGGCGGCAGGCGGTCCCCCCGACTGCGATGCCGAAATCACCCGCGCCATCCGGATCTTCGGCACCTTCTTCAGCGAAGAGGTTGCCGTTCGCATGCTCCCGCCGGAAGCCCGAAAAATCCTGGGTCCGGTGGAGCAATGGCGCTGGTGTATCCAGCACATCCGCTGCTGCATCATCTTCGGGTGGCTGGTCTGCCGCGGCCCCCGTAACTTCCGCGCCTTCTCTTACTATCTGTACCGCTACTGGCAATGCGTCCGCGAGACACTGGGCACCCCGATCAGCGTGCCTCCGACAGCGGACCAGCGCGCCGATTTCGCGGTACTGGTGGAGGAGCTCGCCACTGCGTTCAAACCGTACCTCACCGATCAGCTCGCTACCGTGGAATTTCCAGCGGGCATTCCCGACGAGGTAATCGGCGGACGGATCGATTGCCGCGAAGGGCTGCAGGAAACCTGCGCCATCTTCGAGAGGCTGCTTACTCCGCGAGCCGCGGAAGCCCTCCTGGGCAAAGAGGTCTTCACCTCGCGCAGCCGCCAGCCGCTGTTGTGGTACTGCCGCTGCTGGTGCCTGTGCGCCATCTGTTTCGGATGCTGTCTGGCGCGGTCGCGCTCGCTGCTGGATGCGCTGTGGTGCCTGATCTATTTCTTCCGCTGCCTGGCACGCTGCTTTGGACCGCTCACCTGCAACCTCACGGATCCCACCGGCTGCGTGGCCGAAACGGCCAGCCCCGCGCTGGGCGCGTACATCGTCGAAGTCCGCGGCACGGCTTCGGGCGGGGGGTTCAACCGTTACGTGCTCGAGTGGTCTGACGACGCCGGCTTGACTTACCACGCATCCGACTTCCTCTACCCGCCGCTTCCGCCCGGCAATCCGGGTCCCGGCACCGTGCCCGTGTTCAACGGCCTGCTGGCCGATTTCGACACCACCTACAAGAACCCCGGCACCTACATCATCCGCATGACGGTCTTCTCGGGCACCGGGGCGACACAGGTCTGCTCCATCACGTTCCAGCTCTTCAAGAAGGACGTTCGCATTCTGGGGGTGGACAACTACTTCAACCTCGATACCGGCTGGAGCGATCCCAACGCGAAGTTCGTCGAAAGCGTTCCGGCGCTCTGTTCCCGGCCGGCCAGCGTCTCGGAAGTTTCGTTCGGCGAATGTCTTTCCGTGCAGGGCGGCGCCTGGGTGGGGGGATGCAACAACGCCAAGATCAAGACCTACCTGCTGGACTACAAGCCGGGCTTCGAATCCAACTGCAGCTCCGCCGGCTGGACCAATTTCTGGCAGGTCGATTACGCCACGCCCGCGCAGTACCGGTTCATCAATATGCGCACGGGCACGTCGTACCTCACCGCCAACTGGGGTCCTGACTGCTTCATCCCCAATCCGGCCTTTGTCTGCGCGCCGTTCACCAAGCCGGAGCCCAACGCGTTGCTGTATCCTTCGTGCTGGACCAGCAACCTGGGCGGCTGCCAGCTCAACGGCCTCTTCACATTCCGGCTTACGGTCGTGGACACCAACGGGGTGACATACTGCGATACGCAGCAGTTGTGGATCGACAACAAATACCCATGCGGAGCGATCCGCATCGACGCCGTCCCCAAGTGCGCAGACCTGTTCATCAGCCAGTTTGCCAAGCCGCCCGATTGCGGCAACCCGTGGCCACTCCCTCTATCGGGAATCGCCTACGACCCGCTGATCGACGAACTGGCGCTTCCAACCCGGCCCAACGACAACTTCGACTATTACTACGTGCAGGTCGAAAAGCAGGGCGGGCCGACCATCCAGATCCCAATCCCGGGCGCGGGCTTCGATCCCATGAACCCGTGCTTCTACGGAACGTCGCGCGTAGGCGATCCCGGAAATCACTGCGCCACGAGCCCCTGCGATCCGAACAATCTGAGCTCGTCGGCGGTGTTCGGCACGCTCGCCAATTTCGATCTGCGCGCGCTCGACCCGGTCTGTTCCGCCTCCGTGAAGTGGGGGCCCATTCCCTCCACCTTCACGATCAAGCGGGGCGAATGCTGCGTCTACATCTTCAAGGTGTGGGTGTACGACCGGACCATCCGGCCGGGCGGGCAGCATACCGTTTACGGATACGCCGATTGGCCGGTCAAGATCTGCAATGACCTGCAATCGTAACAGCGCAACATGACCGGTACCGCGATCTGGTTGCGCTTCGTGCTGGCCGTCCTCGCCACCTGGCGGATTACCCACCTGCTGGCTGCCGAGGACGGCCCAGCCGACATCATTGTGCGCTTGAGACGGCGCCTGGGACGCTCGTTCGCCGGGCGCCTGATGGATTGCTTCTACTGTCTCAGCGTTTGGGTTGCCGCGCCGTTCGCGTTCTTTGTGGCCGGACAAGGCGCGGTGGAATTGTTCGTGACCTGGTGGGCGCTAGCGGGAGCCGCCTGCCTTCTGGAACGACTCGGGCAGCAGCCCGTATGGATGCAGCCCTTGCCCCCCGCAGAGGAACCGAAAGGAGATTTCGAAGATGTGTTGCGGCGACAGTCGGAAAACGGTGACGCAGCAGGTCATGACCCAGCCAACCCCGGCGCCCGCTCCGGCGGCAGCGCCGGGTCCGCCCACTTATAACTCCCCGGCGGCGGCGTGGTCGTCCGTGCGCCTGCGATATCTGCAGCAATCGCCCATCCGGGTGGGCGGCCCGGTCACCGGGAAGCATTACGATTTCTCGGGCGCGCAACCGGTCATGCCGGTGGAATCGCGCGACGCCGAAGCGCTCCTGCGGACCGGATTCTTCGCCCGGGAGTAAGCCCCTCGCCTGTGCGATCATCTGATCGAGCAGGCGAAAGGAGCGGGTCTGACTTCGTGCGATTTCTGATGCTGCTGGCGGCGGCCGCCGGCGCCTTGGCCCAACCGGCGGTAATCCGCAAACCGGCTCAGCCCACGCATTTCCTGGAATCGGTGGGGCGGCGCGGAGCGATCCTGGGGGCCGAGGACGGCACTTTCGAAGCCTGGCTGAACCCCGTCAAGATCCTGCGCGACTTCCGTCTCTCCGTGTATTTCGACGGCGCGCTCGAGCCGGTGCCGCTCTCCGAGATGGCCGAGCAGGTGGAGGTCTCGCCGGGGCGCGCGACCATCATCCATTCGCACGCCGCGTTCACCATTCGCCAGACGTGGGTGGCGGCGCTCGACCAGCCGGTCTTGCTGGTGCTGCTCGATATCGATACCGACCGACCGCTGCGCCTGCGCGCCAGTTTCATTCCGGAGATGAAGCCGATGTGGCCGGCCAGCTTCGGCGGCCAGAGCAGCTACTTCGATGACGAGTTGAAGGCCATCGTCCTCGGCGAGGGGCTGCGGCGGTTCGAGCCCGTGATCGGCTCGCCGCTGTTTTCGGCGCACAGCGAACAGATCGGCCACCAGCTTCCCGGCCGCACGCTGCTGCTCGAGATGCAGGTGACGCCCGCGACGAAGCAGGTCCCCATCGTCATCGCCGCGTCGCGGCAGGTATACCAGGCAGCGCTGTCGAACGTCGCCGGGATCGTGCGCGAGTCCGACGAGTATTACCGGGAGTTCGACCGGCGCACGCTACGCATCGAGACGCCCGACCCGGCGCTCAACGAGGCCTTCCATTGGGCGAAGTTTGCGGTCGAGAAGGGCTGGACCTGCAACGACGGCGTGGGCTGCGGTCTGGTGGCCGGCTTCGCCCGCTCGGGCGAGAGCGAGCGGCCCGGCTTCGCCTGGTATTTCGGCGGCGATGCGCTCATGAACTCATGGAGCATCGTGGATTACGGCGATTTCGACCGTGCGCGCGGGACCCTCGAATTTCTGCGCAATCACCAGCGCGCGGACGGCAAGATGGAGCACGAGCTCACACAAAGCGCCGCCCTGCTCGACTGGAGCAAGTATCCCTACGGCTACTACCACGCCGACACCACGCCCCTCTACATCTTCTCGATGGCGAAGTATGTGGCGCGCTCGGGAGACGTGGCGTTCCTCAAGTCATCATGGAGCTCCATCGAGAAGGCCTACCGCTTTTGCCTGACCGCTCTCGACGACGATGGGCTGCTCTCCAACCGCAAGGCCGGCGCGGGCGCGGTCGAGACCGGCGCACTGAGCGGGCGGGTAGCCAACGACATCTACCTGCAGGGAGTGTGGATCGCGGCGCTCGACGGATACCTGAAGCTCGCGAAACTGGCCGGAGAATCCCCCGGGGACGCCGCCGTGCGGCGCGACCGCGCCCGCGCCGCGCTCGACCGGTGGTTCGTGGAATCGAAGGAGACGCTGGCGTTCGCGCGACTCACCGACGGCTCGATGTACCCGGCGCAATCGGCGTGGCAGGGCTTCGCGCTGGCCTTCGGCGGACTCGACCCCGGCAAGGCGGCGCGCGCGGCCGCGCACCTGGCCCGCCCCGAGTTGACCACGCCGTGGGGCGCGCGCCTTTTCGCCACCGACAGCCCCAACTACGATCCGCTCAGCTACAACGATGGCAGCGTGTGGCCGTTCGTCACCGGGTTCGCGATCCTCGGCGAGTACCGCAATCACCAGGCCGCCGCCGCGCTGCAACTGCTGCACGGAATCGCCGCCATGAACGGACTCTCGGCCGCGGGCCTCATCCCCGAGTATCTGAGCGGCGAGCGGGCACAGGCGCTGCCGCACGCCGTGCCGCACCAGCTTTTCTCGTCGTCGGCGGTGATCAACCCGCTGGTGAGCGGCATGCTTGGCCTCGATGGCGATGCGGCCGCGCACACCCTGCTGGTAGCTCCGCAGATTCCGCAAGGCTGGACGGTGCGGTTCGAGAACTACCGCGTGGGCGGTTCCACAGTGTCCGGCTCGATTATGCACACACGCGGCGAAGCGCGCCTCTCCCTGAAGATCGCCGGCGAGCCGCTGGCCGTCACGTTCGAGCACTTGCACAAGGTGGTGCACCTCGCGCCTGCACCGGTCATCGATGCGCGGATTGAGGCCGAGGAACCCGCCGAGCCTGCGCCGGTGTTCGTCAACCTCGAGCCCGGAGCACGCGCTCCGCGGTAATCGGCAACTGGAGCACACGCGCGCTCGCGGCATCGAAAATCGCGTTGGCAATCACCGCCCCCATGGTGATGATGGGCGGCTCGCCGCTTCCCAACGCGGGAGTCCCGGGGTTGTCGATCAGCACGGTCTCGATTTTCGGCACCCACGAGAAGCGCGGAATCTCGTAGGTGTCGAAGTTGCGGTCGAGCACCTCGCCGTTGCGGAAGCGCACGCCCTCGGCGAGCGCATAACCCAACCCCATGGTGATGGAGCCTTCAATCTGCTGCCGAATGCCTTCGGGGTTCACGGTGACGCCATTATCCTGGGCGCAGACGACGCGCTTCACGCGCGTGCGGCCCGTACCCGCATCGACGGCCACTTCGGCGCACATCGCCACGTAGGTCCCGGCGTATATGCCGCAGGCTACACCCACGCCGCGTCCGCTCGGGGTGCGCGCAGGCTTCCAACCGAACTGCTTCGCGGCGGCTTCCAGCACGCGGCGCATCCGCGCATCGGAGAGATTGTTCAGGCGGAATTCCACCGGATCCATCGAGGCCAGGCTCGCCAGGAGATCCATGTGGGACTCTCGCGCGAAGGTATTGGTGTTGACCGATGGCGCGCGCCACGGCCCGACTGCGAACGGGTGCATGCCCGGAGGATTTCCGCCTCCCCATCCGCCCGCCGAGGTGGTGCGCTGGTGTGGCACATCGTAGAACGTGCGCGCCTCGCGATCGCCGGCGCCGGTCACCTGGTAGTTCCAGAACGCGAGCTTCCCGGCACTCGTGACGCCCGCGCGGATCTTCACCACCGCGGCGGGCCGGAAGGTGTCGTAGAAGAACTCCTCCGCGCGGTCCCATACCACCTGCACCGGCTTGCCCGTGATCTTCGCCAGCCGCGCAGCTTCGACCGACTGCAGGGACGCGCTCTTGCCGCCGAATCCACCGCCCACGTATGGGGCGATGATGCGCACGTTCTCCGGCGGGACTCCCAGCGCCTGGGCAACCTGGGTCTTCACAGGGAACGGCGCCTGCGTGCTCGCCCACACCGTCACCTTGCCGCCTTCGATGGAGGCCGTCGCCGTGTGGGTCTCGATGGGCGCGTGAGACACGTAGGCGTTGAGGTACTCGTGCTCCACCACCGCAGACGCCAGCTTTTCGCCCGCCTCCAGATCTCCGCCGGCAAAGACCACCTGCGGGAGAGGCGCCGTCTTCAAGAGGTGCTCGAAGATGGTACGGTCGTCCGGACCCGCGGCCGGCCGCTCGAACTCGGCTTTCACGAGACCGCGCGCGGCTTCCGCGATGTCCCAATGCTCGTGAAGCACTGCGATCATCCCGGCCTCCCGAACCACGCGCACTCCGGGGATCTTCTCCGCGGCGGAGGTGTCCGCGGATTTCAGGGTGGCTCCGTGTGCGGGCGGACGCACCAGGCGCGCGTGAAGGAGGCCAGGCAGTTTGACGTCCCCCGCGTATTGACCTTTCCCGGTGACCTTGTCCAGCCCGTCCTTACGTACCGGCGAATATCCGACCACCGTGAACGACGCGACCGGCTTCACGGGCACGTGCTCGATGTGCCGCTCGATCCGCTTGCCCTCCACCAACTGGGCGTACGTCGCGCGCTTGCCGGAGGACGGGTCGCTCACCACCCCGGCATTGACCTGCAGCCGTTCCACCGGCGCCTGCAGCTGTTCGGCGGCCAACTGAAGCAGGATCGCGCGAGCTTCGGCGCCGGCCGCGCGCAGCACCGGACCGAACTGCCGGATGCAGAGCGAGCCGAACGTCCCCATATCCCACGGGCAGCGGCCGGTATCGCCGAGGACCATATCCACAGAGTCGTAGGCCACGTCCAGTTCTTCTGCCAGCAGTTGGGCGAGGGCGGTAGTCGAGCCCTGACCCAGCTCGACCTTGCCCGAGAATCCGGTGACGCGTCCATCCGGACCGATCCGCAGGTAGGCGTTGAAATCGGCCGGATAACCCTGGCGCACCGGCAGGCGCGTAGGTTCCTGCGCCGATACCAGCAGGAACAGCCCGGTGCCGGGCAGTGCGAAGAAGGCGCGCCGGGAGAGCTGGTCCGTCACAGCGAGCCTCCTTTCACCAGCGCGACCGCGGCCTCGTCGATGGCATCCAGCACGCGCACGTGCGAGCCGCAGCGGCAGAGGTTGCCGTCCATATGCGAGATCACCTCGTCGCGCGTCGGCCTCGGCGTCTTCTGGAGCAGCGCATAGGCGCTCAGGATCATGCCCGGCGTGCAGTAGCCGCACTGGAACGCGTCGTGTTTCTGGAAGGCCTGCTGAATCGGGTGAAGGCGCCCATCTTGCGCCAGACCCTCGATCGTCAGCACCTGCTTGCCTTCCACGTCCTTGACCGGCACCGAGCAGGACCGGACCGCTTCCCGGTTGACGATCACGGTGCAGGCTCCGCATAAGGACTCGCCGCAGCCGAATTTCGTGCCGGTCAAGCCGAGATCGCTGCGCAGGACCCAGAGCAGCATGCGCTCGTCATCGACGGAAATGCGCACCGGCTTACCGTTCAGCGTGAAAGAGATACTTCGCTGCATAAGATTATCAGATCTGAAATACAGCGAAAAGTAAAGGCGCCTCAGAACGCGATGCGGCCGGTCGTCGCGGAGCCCGCCGAATTGGCGATCGCAGCCTCGAACGCAACGACCTTCGACGCGTCTCCGGTCACCGGGAAGATGGCGCGCAACTGGAAGTTGCCGCCGGCATCCGAGCCCTGGAAGAAGCGCGTGAAATCGGCGGAGCTATCCACCGCCAGGGCCCCCGGCGGAATCGCATTTCCCGAAGCGTCGAAGAACGTGTAGGTCAGGCGGCTCACGCTGCGAGTGTTGTCGAAGCCTGTCAGCCGGATTTCCAGCGTCCCGGCCGACCGCACGGCTTGCGAGGCTACCAGAGTCACGGCTGCCGGTGGAATCGCGACGGTCTTGCGGTCGGAGTTGCCGCCGAGATCCGCAGTGAAGACGAGGGTGCCGGCGGTGGTGCCGGTCTGGAACGGGAGGCTCACCTGGGTGTCCCCGGGCGAAACAGAAAACAGAACCTTGAGGCCGCCGGCCGCGAACTGGATGGCGGGGTCGGAGGCGGCGGCGGGCTGCGGTTGAAAATCGAGCGAAACGAACCCAATTCCGGCGGCCCGCGCAGGAGCATCGAACTTCACCGTGACGGAGCCCTGCTGGCCGCTGTGCGGCTGGGGAAGGTCGAACCCGATCGAGGGTTTGGGGAGCGCGACGGCGAGGGCGGTTCCCGTCAGGATGTAGGCGCGGCCATCGATTACGACTGACCCGGTCGA
Organism: Bryobacterales bacterium; assembly: GCA_963836015.1. Taxonomy (GTDB): domain Bacteria; phylum Acidobacteriota; class Terriglobia; order Bryobacterales; family Bryobacteraceae; genus CAWCDJ01. The sequence goes on from CAWIIF010000001.1 coordinate 69,767, forward strand.
GGTGCCCGTGACGGTAGGCTGGTACCGCACGTCGAATCCGGCGGACTGCTGGGGCTGGAGCACCACTCCGCTGGGTGGGGTTCCGGTGAGGGAAAAACCACCGCCGGAGGCCGAGATCGCGGGGACCGACAGCGCCGAGCTCGTCTGGTTTTCGACGGAGAAGTGCCTGGATGCGGACGACCCGAGTTCGACGCCGCCGAAATCGACCGGGGCAGCGCCGAGGATCTGTGAATCGACTCGGTACGTCAGGCTTTGGATCACAGTCGCGGTGAGCAGGATGGAAAACCCCTCCGAATCCAAGGCGGCGCTATAGGCGCCTGGGGTGGCGGATTGGAAAACCACCTGGAATTCAATGGCTTGCTGGGAGGCGAGGCCCACCGGGAGGGTGGGTGCGCCGGAAAGGGAGAAGCCGGAGCCGTTGACCGCCAGGACGCTCAGGGCGGCCGGCTTGGCGGAAGTGTTGCGGATGCGGAAGCGGGCCGCACCGGATTCGCCGGGATGAAACGAACCCAATTCGTAGAGTGGCGGGACGGCGCGCTCGACGTTGCCATCGACCAGGTAGATGTCGAATTGGGCGAACGAAGCCGGCGCTGCCAGGGCCGCAGCGAACAACAGGTGGAAAATCCGCAGTCTCATGGCTTTCCCACCGAAATCGTTGGCGTGCCGATTGTTAGCGCCGGCGGGGCGGGAGCCGGAGAAGCCGCGGAGGTCCCGGATCTTCCGGCCAGAACGCCGCCCAGGACGCCGGCGCCGGCCACCCCGGCAATCACCGCGATCCACTTTTTACGGCTGCGCGGGCCGGGCTGCAACTTTCCGGCGACCGTTTCGGCCACGTACTGAAACGAAGCCATTCCGGCCCGCGCCTGTTCTTTGGAAGCGAAGATCCGGACCTGGAAGCGCCCTCCGGTCCGGTTGAACTGAATCCCACGCGCCGAGGCTCGCCCGCGGGCGTCGGTACTGGCCGCGTCGGTGCGCAGGCCGTTCGTAAATGCGCCTCCGGGACCGTCCTCGGGCAGGTGGAAACTCACGGCTGCGCCCTCCACGGGTTTGCCGGTTTCATCGGTCACCTGCACCGTGAGCGGGCGCGCACTGCGCGAGCCGGGGAGGTGCACCGCCCCTTCGCCTTCGATAACCTGAATCTGGAGAATGGCGACCTGTCCGGCCGCCGGGCCGGATAGCGCGAGAGCCAGGGCCGCCAGCAGCGGTAATCTTATTTGCAACGATATTCGACGGTCAGGCGGACCGGCGCACCAGTACGGTAGTGACGTTATCGGGACCGCCCGCTTCCTTTGCCGCCTCAATCAGCTGGCGGCAGCGTTCTTCGAGCGAATCGCCGTTGCTCCCGCCCCGCAGGATCTCTTCCATCCGCGGAGCATCCACCACCCCGTGAAGGCCATCGCTGCACATCAGCATGAGGCTCCCCGGGTTCAGTTCGATCGAGTAATAGTTGACGGTCAGCGGGGAACTGGCCCCGATCGCCATGGTCAGCACGTGCCGCATGGGATGGTTGCGGAGGCTTTCCTCGTCCAGCCCCAGCGGGCGCCCCACCTCGTTGACCCAAGTCTGGTCATCGGTGATCACGTGCAGGCCGCGGCCATCCAGCACGTAGGCCCGGCTATCCCCCACACTCGCGATGGAGAGCGACTGGTCGATGGCGAGGGCCGCCACCAGCGTAGTTCCCATGCCTTCCAGGCTCGGGTCGCTTTGCGCGGCGTCGAGCACCCGGCGGTTGGCCTCTTCGACGGCCGCCAAAAGTGCCTGCGAGTCGCGCTGTGGGGAGCCGTTCACGATCTCCGCCACCGTATCCACCGCCAGGCGGGCCGCACATTCCCCGGCTTTGGCGCCGCCCATACCGTCGGCCAGGATATAGAGTCCGATTTCGGGTTCGATCAGGCAATAGTCCTCATTATTTCCCCGGACGCAGCCTTTATCCGACATGGCGCAGGCTTCCCACATGGCGAGACTCCTTACTTGCCCGACCTCAGCAGCAACCGTAGCATCTGAACACCAGCAACGTAACGGACATTTTATCAGCGGCCGACGCGGTAAAATGAAGATTCTTCCCGGATGATCTGGAAACGTCTCCTGCTGACGCTCGACATGATTAAGTTCGAGCACTCGGTGTTCGCCCTTCCTTTCGCCCTGACCGGAGCCCTGCTCGCCATTCGCCCGGAAAAACCAGGCTCTCCTCTTGCGTGGCTGGCCTGGGGGAAAATTCTCTGGATTATTGTGGCGATGGTGGGGGCCCGCTCGGCGGCCATGGCGTTCAACCGCCTGGTCGACTCGGGAATCGACGGCCGCAATCCACGAACCAGGATGCGCCATCTCCCCGCGGGTCTGCTGGGAAGGGGATTCACCTGGGGATTCGTAGTGGTCTCGTCCGGCGTGTTCGTTTTCGCCGCGGGCCAGTTGAACCCGCTGTGCCTGCATCTGGCGCCGCTAGCCCTGGCGATTGTCTTCATCTACTCGTTCACCAAGCGGTTCACGGCGTTTTCCCACCTGGTGTTGGGCTTCAGCCTGGGGATCGCCCCGGCGGCGGCGTGGATCGCGGTGCGCGGATCGCTCGACCCGCGAATCCTCTGGCTGACCGCCGCGGTGACGTTCTGGACGGCGGGGTTCGACATCATCTACTCCTGCCAGGACTATGACTTCGATGTAGCGGAGGATCTCTTCAGCGTGCCGCGGCTGCTGGGCATCGCCCGCGCGCTACGGGTGGCGCAGCTGTTCCACGTCCTGATGGTGGCCTGCCTGCTGATACTGGTCCGCGAGCTGCACCTCGGGGCGCTCGCGGTGGCGGGCGTGGGGGCCATCGTCGCGCTGCTCCTCTACGAGCACAGCCTGGTGAAACCAAACGACTTGTCGCGCGTGAACGCGGCCTTCTTCACGATGAACGGGTACGTGAGCGTGCTATTCTTTTTATTCTGGGCTGCCGATATTTTCCTCCTCAAACCGGGTGCGTGAACATGCCAGTTGTGATTGACGACCGCCGCCTCATTCCCATTCGCGAAAAAGTGGAGGCGGGCCAGCGGCTGTCGCTCGAAGACGGCGTCACGCTCTTCCGCACCAGCGACATCCTGGCCCTGGGCTACATGGCGAACCTGGTGCGGGAGCGCCTGCACGGCGACACCACCTATTTCAACGTCAACCGCCATATCAACCCCACGGACGTCTGTGTGGCCAGCTGCCGGCTGTGCGCTTTCGGCAAACGCGTGCGGGATCCCAAGGCCTACACGATGTCGCTCGAGGAGGTGTGGCATCGCGCGGGCGAAGGGTGGAGCGAGGCGGTGACGGAGTTCCACATCGTCGGCGGGCTGCATCCGGAGCTGACACTGGACTGGTTCTGCGAGATGCTCCGCGGGCTGAAGCAGCGCTTTCCGCAGGTCCATCTGAAGGCGTTTACGATGGTGGAGATCGCGTACCTGGCGCGCCGGACGAAGATTTCCGTGCGGGAAACGCTGGAACGGCTGCGCGACGCGGGCATGGATTCGCTGCCCGGCGGCGGCGCGGAGATTTTCAACGAGCGCGTGCGCCGGATCATCTGCGATCACAAGATCGACGGCAACGAGTGGATCGAGACCGCAAGGACGGCCCATCAACTGGGGCTGCGCTCCAACTGCACCATGCTCTACGGGCACATCGAAAACGACGAGGACCGCGCCGACCACCTGGTGCGCCTGCGGGCGCTGCAGGACGAGACGCACGGCTTCGTCACGTACATCCCGCTGGCCTTCCATCCGGACAACACGCCGCTGCAGCATATACCTAAGACTACGGGGTTCGCGGACATCAAGAACATCGCGGTGGCGCGCCTGATGCTCGACAACGTCCCGCACATCAAGGCGTACTGGGTGATGATGACGCCGCGGATCGCGCAGATCGCGCTGCGGTTCGGCGCGGACGATCTGGACGGGACGATCGTCGAGGAGCGCATCTACCACGATGCCGGCGCCACCACCAGCCAGGGTCTGCGGAGGGCGGAACTGCTGCAGTTGATCCGCAAGGCGGGGCGCACTCCGGTGGAGCGGGACACGCTATACCGGCCGGTGGAGCGCGGCGAAGCGACGTTCACGGTGCTGGTTTAGGCCCCGAGGGGCTTCTCGCGGTGCAGCAGGTGGAGAATGTTGCCATCGCAATCCGTGAAGAACACCAGGGAATTGCCGCCGCTGGTCTGCGGCTCGGCCAGGAAGGGAATTCCCTCGCTCTTCAACTTCTCGCAGGCTGCCGGGAAGTCCGCGACGGTCAGCGCCATGTGGCGGATGCCGGGGTCGCGCAGGCCGGGAGCGGCGCCCGCCGCGCCGGTTGACTCGATAATCTCGATCATCGACCCGTCGGGCGCCTGGACGAATACCGTCGGGCTTTTCTTCGACTGGTAGTTGATTACGAATCCCAAGTGGTCTACGTACCACTTCGCGAGCCTCAGCGGATCGGGTGAGGCGATGGCGGTATGTTCGATTCCGGATACCATGACCGGATTTTAACAGTTAAGCTGACGTAAAAATTGACACGCGTTTCCAACTTGCGAGGTACCCTTTCGGCCGCACAATGCGCGGCCCTGGAGCACGTCGAAGCCTCGACCCGCGACAGAGAGACCGCGGCGCTGTTATCGATAGCAGCTATCTTTAGAACGCGCCGGATATGGCCTGGAAAACTATCGCGAAGCAATCGGGTTGGTCCGGCAGCATGCCCGGATCGTGCCGGGTCAAAGTGGATGGCCGGACCCTGGCGCGGTTGTCGTTACTTATCCTTGCGGGCTACCGGACGAGGCCCATCTTCTATGCTGGAAGGTGGAGGAAAGATGGAACTCAAGCAGTACGAGATCGCTGCGAATGGCATCTCTTTGCACGTAACTGAGGTTGGGGCCGGGCCGGTCGTTCTTTTCTGTCATGGGTTTCCGGACACCTCTTATACGTGGCGACAACAGATGACGGCCGTCGCGTCAACCGGCTTTCGCTCGATTGCTCCAGACATGCGCGGATACGGGCGCAGCTCAGCTCCATCCGACTCAACCTTGTATACGCCGCTCCAGACGGCGGGAGACCTGGTCGGACTCCTCGATGCGCTGAATATTCCCAGCGCCGTGATCGTGGGTCACGACTGGGGTGCAACCCATGCGTGGAGTGCCGCTATGATGCGTCCGGATCGATTCACAGCGGTGTTCTGCCTGAGCGTGCCTTACTTTCCGCGCGGTGATGTCAGCGTCTTCGAGCGCATGCGTACATCTGGACATGAAAACGATTTTTACATGTTCGAACAGATCAAACCGGAAGCCGATCTAATTTGGGCCGATGCTGCAGTAACAATTCCGGGGGTTTTGTATTGGGCATCAGGTTCTGCTCCGGCCGGCACGCGATGGAGCCCTCTGGACCCTGCACGAAGTCTTCATCGTCCCGCTCCCGGGCCGTTGCCGTCGTGGGCGGAGCCAGATTACGTCGCTCACAACGTAGCGGAGTTTACGCGAACCGGTTTCCATGGCGCCTTAAATTACTATCGCGCCGCTGAACCGTATTTCTATATGTCCGCCGCCTGGAAGGGTGCGAAGATCACTCAACCGTCGTTTTACATCGCGGGTAAAGCTGATGGCCTGAGGGCGCTTTATCCCCCTCTTGAAAAGCTTCGCATCGGTCTTCCCGGTCTCGTGGGGAATCTCGAGCTCGACAATGTGGGCCACTGGATACAACACGAAGCCTCTGCCGAAGTCAGCGAACAGCTTGTGAAGTTCGTGCGTACGGTAAACCCTGCCTAAAGGAGCACGCGATGGCAGCAGCTTTGGCACTAACCGACGCCACTTTCCACTCGCCACGCCACGCGACGCACTACTGGGAGGCCGGACCTGCAGGCGGCCCATTGATAATCTTCCTCCACGGCTGGCCCGGGATTGGTCTAGTGTGGCGCGCGCAGGTCGAGGCTTTCGCGGCCGAGGGCTGGCACTGCATTGCGCCGGACATGCGTGGCTATGGCGGTTCATCTGCGCCTTCCGCGTCGGAGGCCTATGCCCTAAAAGAGATCGTTGATGACATGGTCGAGCTGCATGACCATCTGGGCGCCAGCCCGGCAATCTGGGTCGGGCATGATCTCGGAAGTCCCGTTGTAGGGGCGCTGACCGCGCATCACGCGAAGCGAAGCCGCGGCGTCGTGTTTATCTCTGTCCCCTATGCACCGCAGGCCTTCGGGTTGCCCGGTCTCCTGCCGCTCATCGACCGCAAGCTCTATCCGGCCGAGCAGTATCCGGACGGACAATGGGACTACTACCGTTTCTACCTGACCCACTTCGACCAGACGGTCAAGGACTTCAATGCTGACATCCCGGCGAGCCTCGCGGCGATATACCGCAGCGGGAACCCCGAATCAGTAGGCAAAGTGTACCGGTCTGCGATCATCACCCGCAATGGCGGTTGGTTCGGTTCGGCGCACCATGCTCCCGCGGTAGAGCCTGATACCGCACTCTGGCCGCCCGCCGACTTTGACGCCCTTGTCGAAGCGTTCGGCGTCACCGGATTCCAGCCGGGCAATTCCTGGTACCTGAACGACAGCGCCAACATCGCCTACGCTCATGGGGCGCCTGATGGCGGGCAACTGCGCCAGCCCGTGCTGTTTATGAACGGCGACTTCGATGAACTCTGCGATATCACCCACAACGGCTCCGGTGAGCCCATGCACAGCGCGTGCCACGACCTTAGCGTGACGAATCTTCCTTCGGGCCACTGGCTGCCTCTCGAACGCAAGGCAGAAGTTATCCAAGCTGTGCGTTCCTGGCTGAAAACGAAAGCGCTGTAATTTGGCGAGATCTGCAGCAATACTCAAGGAAAACAATGACTGCACTAACTACACCCCATGCCTCCAGCCCACTTGCCTCCCTGAAGATCAATCACGTAGGCATTCGCGTGCCGGACTTTGATATCGCGGTTGCCTGGTATGCCGACAAGCTCGATTTTCGGCTGAAGCAATCGGTTCCAGTTGCCGGGCTTACCTTCGGGTTTCTTTATCCCGCTGGAGACGATAGTTTCCATTTCGAGCTGATGGCCGGGCCGGGCGCAGCAAAACGCCCGCCCTTTAAGGATTTGCATGACAGCTACAACATGTCTGGCTGGCACCACCCGGGTTTCAGCGTCGATAGTGTGGACGATGTCATCGACGAATTGAAGCGCCGCGACGTGACGATCGCCAGCGAGCCACACGATGTACCCGCAATGGGCCTTCGCGTGGCCTTCTTTTCAGATCCCTGGGGGAATCTTTTCGAGGTTATCCAGACCATTACCCAATAACGCTAACGGACATTGCCCCGAATCCTTCGATTTGGCCTCGTCGGAGGAATCTGTGGGTCACTCGTACGTTCCAATGAGGCCGGGAAGCTCGGCTCGCGCAGCCGGTGAACCCGATGCCGGATAGTGAGGCTTCAGCGTTTGCGACCGTGGCCCTTTCATGCCTTCGTATTTCTGTTTGACCACGTTTAACCCCCTGATGCGGTATGGTAAGCTGTCTCAGTAAGACTTCTTCCTATGGACCGGCAAGACTCTCTGAATGGCTCGATCCCGCTGCTGGTGCTGAAGATCCTGGCACAGCGCGGACCCCTGCATGGTTACGGCATTGGCGCTCACATCCAAGCCATGTCCGACGACATCCTTCGCGTGGAGCAAGGTTCCCTTTATCCGGCGCTGCACCGCATGGAAGAGGGTGGCTGGATCAAAGCTAAATGGATAAAGACGGAGAACAATCGCCGGGCCAGGCTTTACGAGATCACAGCTGCCGGCCGGAAAGAGCTTGCCCAGGAAGAAGCCCGCTGGAGCATGGTAACGGCCGCTGTGGGCCAAATCCTGCAGCGCGCCTAGAGGGGAGGGATATATGTCCTGGCTGTCACGATTCATCAATGCTTTGCGAAGCGAGCGACTGGATAGCGATCTCGACGATGAAGCGCAATACCATATCGAACAGACGACGGCGGAGTTCATCCGACAGGGCTCGATGCCGGAGGAGGCCGCAGCGAGGGCCAAGGAACTCTTCGGAAGGCGGCTTCCGCTGCGCGAAGCGAGCCGCGATGCCAAGCTCATCCCCTGGATGGAATCGCTCGCTCAGGATGCACGCTTTGGCGTCCGCATCCTGCTAAAGGAACGAACCATAACAGCGGCCGCAGTGCTTACACTTTCACTCGCGGTGGGCGCCTGCACGGCAGCGTTCTCGCTGATCGACGCTCTCATGTTCCGTCCACTCCCTGTACCCGACCCTGGTGCCCTGGTGGGAATTTCGTTGCAACGTGAGGCTGCGTTTCCGGGGGCGGCGCCGAGGGATGACAGCTTCAGCTATCCGTTCCTGGAAAATGCCCGCGAAGCCAGTAGCCGCCGAGCCGAGCTTTTCGGTATGACGGTTTGGGGCCCGCTGCAGTCGGCGGTCTTCGAGGATGGCACGGCCGAAACAGCGCCGGCACGGGAGAAAGTACGGATACAGTGGATTTCCGGAAACGGGCTGGCGGTCCTTGGGGTTCGCCCCATGCTGGGCAGGCTGCTGGTGGAGGCGGACGACCGGCCGGACGAGAAACGCTCGGTCGCGGTGATCAGCTACGGCTTTTGGATGCGGCGTTTCGGCGGCAGCCCGTCCGTTCTGGGCCGGACGTTCACCAGGAATGCCACTAGGTTCCAGATCGTGGGAGTCACACAGAAGGACTTCAGCGGCGTGGAACCGGGCTATCTCACTGACGTGTGGGTTCCCCTCATGGCCTACGGGCCTGCGCGGTCGATGCGGAATCCCGGTAATGGACGCTTCGCGATTAGTGGACGGCTCAAAGCCGGCGTCGGACGCGAACAACTGCGGCAAACTCTCCAGGCGGCTTTGACCAATTTTCGGAAGGAGCATGCCAGCGAGCTGCTGCGGCCGGGTACATCGCCTGAGCAGATCGCGCGATACATCGACACGCGTTTGAATGTGAACTCGGCGGCTCAGGGCCACCAGACATTCCTGCGGTGGCAGTTCGAACGGCCGCTGTGGATTCTCGCGGCTGTGGTCGGCCTGGTTCTGTTGATCGCTTGCTCCAACGTCGCCAACCTGTTTGTAGCGCGGGCGGCGGCGCGGGGTCGCGAGATGGCGATGCGGGCCGCACTGGGTGGCGGACGCAAGCGGCTGTTGCAGCAAGTGTTGATCGAAAACTGCCTGCTGGCGGTGGCCGCCAGCGCTATCGGTTTAGGATTGGCGGCGGCGATTGCACCCGCGATCGTAGGGTTCATGAGTACAGCAGGCGATCCCACTTACCTCGATGTCCATCCGGACGGAAGGGTATTTGTGTTTCTTGCGGCGATGAGCCTGCTGACCACATTGCTATTCGGCATGGCGCCGGCACTACGGGCTTCGGCTTCGAAACCTCTCGATGCGCTCAAGGGCAGTGGTGGAAGACAATCGGCGCGAATCGGGCTCTTGCGCCCGGTGCTCGCTGCCCAGGTTGGGTTTAGTTTTGTGGTGCTGTTTGTGGCTGGGTTGCTTCTGACGTCCTTCTACAGACTGACCAGCGTTGACTTGGGATTCTCGCAGAAAAACGTACTGCTTTTTGAGATGGACTTGAACGGGCCGATGGGAGCGGGCGGTTCGGGCGCCGGCGCCGAAAAAGCCCGGGCCGTGCAGGTCGAGGTGCTGGATCGGCTGCGGCATTTTCCGGGAGTGCAGGGAGCGGCCACGTCGTTGTTTGCGCTGATGGGCGGAGCGATGACACCGGTTCTCGGTCCACCGATCCGTTTCGCAGGACGCGGAGTCGAGGGAATTCGGCCGCACTTTCTCACGGTGTCGCCAGGGTTCTTCGCGACGATGCAGATCCCCTTGGTGAGCGGGCGAGACTTTAGCGATCGGGATAGCGAACCGGCAGTGCCCAGTGCCGCGATTGTAAACCAGTCTTTCGCGCGACAGTTCTTTCCAAATAAAGAAGCCGTCGGGCAACGATTTCAACGGATGATCGATGACGACGGAAACTTCGGCGATTTTGAAATCGTGGGGGTGGTGCATGACGCCAAGTACAATAATCTCCGAGAACCGGACGCGCCCAGTGTATACCAGCCAGTTCGCGGCATAGGGTCGGCGGTGGAAGTGCGCACGGCCGAAAACCCCATCCCGGTGGCGCCGGCGCTTCGCAAGTCGATCGAGGAGGCAGACCCTTCGCTGCATGTGGCGCGAATCGCGTTGCAGTCCACGCACACCGGAGAGACAATCCTGCAAGAGCGGATGCTGGCGCTACTGGGAGGCTTCTTCGGACTCGTTGCCCTAGTGCTTTCGGCGGTTGGGTTGTATGGCGTGCTTAGCTATGCAATGGTACAGCGAACGAAAGAAATCGGCATCCGAATGGCACTGGGGGCTGCGCGGTTTCATGTAGTTCGGACAATGACCGGAGATGTCGCCGTGGCCATCGCATTGGGAGTTACCGCCGGCCTGGCAGGAGGACTTGCGGCCTCGCGCTTCGTAGCCTCTATTCTCTTCGAAGTGATGCCCTCGGATTTTGGAAGCGTTGCCCTGCCCCTATCTTGCTTACTGCTGACCTGTGGATTGGCGGCAATTCGGCCTGCACTGCGCGCAACTCTTGTCGATCCGATGACGGCTCTTCGATATGAATGAGGACAGCGTCCGACGTTTTTGGGGTCAAGCGGCGATTCTGCACACTGCGCAATCGCGGAAAGTGATTCGGTCAACTCCCGCCGGGTCGGCTACCGGGAGACAACCACTGGTACGGCTCGCTTCTTGGCCGGGCCGTGGTTCCGAACCAGCTGTTCTGAGCGCGGGTAGATCCTACTGGAGCAACGTTTATCGATTCCGCGAGCTCCCGGTGTTGGTCAATGTGCCTCCTCTCGGGCACTTCTCGTTGAAATCTTGGACGCTCTGCCCGAAGGCCCAGCTTGTCGAGACGGGAAGACGAGCCGCGCCTGGGAGCAGTAGAGTTTTGCCGCCACTCGTTTCCGCGCCATGGAACTGATCACGATTCTTAACCGCTGCCACCGTTTTCGGGGTTTTGTGTACCAGCAAGCCCACTTCAGTGCCGACAAGAAGAGCATCGAAGTGGCCGTACGACCGCGCAAGGGTTCGGCAGCAGTTTGCTCGCGGTGCCATTTGCCGGCGCCCGGTTACGACCAACTCGCCGAACGCCGCTTTGAGTTCATTCCCCTATGGGGATTTCTCGTCTTCATTCTGTACACCATGCGGCGCGTCGACTGCCGCCGCTGCGGTGTTGTCGCTGTCGAAGAAGTTCCCTGGGGCGACGGCAAACGCACACTCACCAAAGCCTATATGCTCTTCCTGGCCCGTTGGGCGCGGCACCTGTCATGGAAAGAGACGGCGGAGGCCTTCCGCACCTCTTGGGACAAGGTCTTCGATGCGGTCGAACATGTCGTCACTTGGGGTCTGGACCACCGGGTGCTGGGGCAGATCGACGCCATCGGCGTCGATGAAATCCAGTACTCCAAAGGGCACAAGTATCTGACACTGGTATATCAAATCGATCTCGGCGTCACCCGTTTGCTTTGGATTGGCAAGGAGAGGACGATCGAGTCCTTTCAGTGATTCTTCACCACCATCGGCGAAGAGATCACATCAAGGATCGTGTTCGTCTGCTCAGACATGTGGGAACCCTACCTGAAAGTCATCCGTCAGAGATGTTCCGAGGCCCTGCATATTCTCGACCGTTTTCATATCGTCGCGAAAATGAACAAGGCTCTCGACGAAGTCCGCGCCGGAGAATCGCGCCGGATGGCGAGCGAGGGTCGGACACCGCTACTGAAGAAGTCGCGCTGGCTCCTGCTCAAACGGGAAGAGAATCTGAAGGCTGAGCAGCGATTCCGCCTGCGCGATCTCCTCCGCTACAACCTGAAGACCGTCCGCGCTTACCTTCTCAAGGAAGCCCTCCAACAACTCTGGGATTACAACTCGCCCGCCTGGGCCGGCAAGTTCCTAGACGAATGGTGTCACCAGACCATGCGTTCCCGCATCGAGCCCATGAAGAAGATCGCTCGCTCCCTGCGCCAGCACCGGGAACTGATTCTCAACTATTTCCGGGCGCAAAAACTGATTTCCAGTGGGGTCGTGGAGGGCCTGAACAACAAAGCGAAAGTCACTATGAGAAAATCCTACGGCTTTCGCACCTACCGGGTACTCGAACTGGCCCTCTATCACTCACTTGGCAAGCTGCCTGAGCCGGAATCGACCCACGATTTCTTCTGACGAATCTCGATTTGAAGTATGAAGGGGCATGCACCCGTCATGGCTACAACATCGACTTGTTGTGAACGATACATGATACTCAAGGGATATTGGTCCTGAGAAGTCGGCACAGCATCCGGCGACCGCACTCGACTGTCACTTAGGCCGGGAAACGCTATGCGCGGATGTGCCCCGTCGTGGCAACGCTGTCCCGAAGTTCCGTTCTGGGAGATTGACCGGCAGAGTTCGAGTGCCGGACCTCGCATACGGCCCCAACTTCGTACGAGTCGCCGACGATCTGCCCGGAGCACGAAGGCGGTTTCCAAAACGCCGTGCTGCGGAGTTGGACGACGCCTGGAAGCACCTCGGGCGGGCCCATTTTCGTGGAACGGCCTTACCGGGAGCGATCTTCCTGGCGGCACCAGTGCAGCTCGCGGAGAGAAGGTGGTTAGAGAGAAGTGTTCTTTTCAAGGGACGATCGCGGGGGATCTGGCGAGCTTCACCTGGCTTCCGGCTCGATGTCGCTAAAGTCCTGAGCTACGGCCTCTGATTGCTCCCGGTAGGCTCGGGCATCTCCGTATGCCAGATACTTTGCATACCGGGAGGGCGTCGTGGCCAATCGCCGGGCATGCTTGATCGGACAAAAATGCTGCTCGGTTCGTGCGGCAATCTCGGTAATCAGGCCGAGCAATCCATTGGCATAGGAGCAATAAATGCAGCCGACCTTCTCGATCGTATTCAGATAGGCCAGCACACCCCGATCAAAAACCAAGTAGTCCTTTCTGCGAACCTTGGGAATTCCGTAGATAGGAAAGCAGACAAACTGGTAGAGGGCAACCGAAGCGTCAACCAGCAGAAAGGGAAGCACGCAAGCGTAAATGAGCGGCGATGACAGGATTACGAGCAACCGTGTATTGCGGAGGTGTTTCCAACTGGAGATCCTGTGTAGACGGTGTTCGATAAGGTCTTCTAACGAAAAAGTCGCATGTTCCGGTTGGTGGCAAGCCTTGACGTTGCCAGCCAGTGGCTTGGGTTCTCGTTTTTTCATCGCGAAATAGGACTGAGCACGAACAGGGCCAAACCGGCGGCGGCAAACGCCTGCGGTCCAGAAGAGATCGTCGGCGGCCTTGAAGGCGGCTCTTCGGTCTCCTTCGCCTCCGGCATGGCGGGGATCGCGGCGATTTTCGATCAACTGCCCACGGTATCAGTCGTGGCACTGCCGGACGACTGCTATCAGGGGGTCGCGGGTCTCGCCGCCGCAGGGCAAGCCCGCGGCCGCTGGACCGTGCATCTTATCGATGTGGCCGACACGCGGCGCTGGGTCGAGATTTGCGGCGTAGCCGACCTAATCTGGCTGGAGTCGCCCTCGAACCCGCTCCTGGCCGTGGCCGACCTGGACCTTATCTGCGCAGCGGCGCGCAAACCAGGCGCGATCCTCGGCGGGGACAACACCTTCGCAACGCCGATCAATCAGCGCCCTCTCGCGCTCGGCGCCGATGTCGCCGTGCAATCGGTAGCCAAGTTCATCGGCGGACACTCGGACCTGCTGGGAGGCGTCGTCACCGTGCGTGACACGAATCTGCTGGCAGCGCTGCGGCAGTCCCGGGAACTTGCAGGCGCAACGCCCGGAACCCTCGAGACATTCCTCGCCGTCCGTGGGGTTAGAACGCTGGCAGTGCGTCTGGATCGGGCGCAGAGCAATGCGATGACTGTGGCTGAACGCCTTGCGCGCCATCCAAACGTCGCGCTGACGCGCTATCCCGGCCTGGTGAGCCATCCGACCCACGAGGCCGCGCGACGCCAACTCAAGGGCTTCGGCACGGTTATCTCTTTCGACGTGCGCGGCGATGGCGCCGCGGCCGACGCCGTTTGCGCCGGAGTGAAGCTCATCCAACACGCCACGAGTCTCGGTGCGGTGGAGACCACCATCGAACGGCGGGCCGGAATTCCGGGGCAGGAGCACCTGCCCGCGGCGCTGCTGCGGCTGAGCGTCGGGATCGAGGCCGTCGAAGACCTTTGGGCCGATCTGGATCGAGCGCTACGCAGCGCGCCGGAAGCTTAGCGCTGGACGCACAACCGGGGATGGGGCTGAACGGGAACGCGCTCGCAAAGCGGGGATCGAGAGATTCGGGCGAACGTATTACCAAGCTCTTGGCCACGGACCGGGTTCGGCTGCAGTCACTCTTGCCGGCTGCAGTTGTGGTAGCGTTGATTCGCGGCGATTGAGAATGATCAACTGCGCAGTGATCACGACTACAAGTCGCAATCGCTGAAAAAAGGAGCAGGCATGGGTGACAAAGGTGGCAAGAAAGACAAGGAAAAGAACAAGCAACAGCAGGTGACGAAACACAAACAAGGGGAGCAGAAGAAGCACGACAACGCCCCGGCCAAGAAGCCCTTAGCAGGAACAGTGTAAAGCCGATCCGGCTCGAGGTTCTGAAACCGGGCGTCGAAGCGGTATACCCTCCCGACCACGGATGGCGCACTACGCGACGAAGGTGCGGGTTCAATCCAGCCACGCTTCGCGCAGGGGGGCGATCTGCGGGGGCACGGCGCCGAAGCGGCGCTCGCGGGCGTGGAATTCGCGGACGGCGGCGCGCAGGTCGGCAGCGCCGAAATCGGGCCACATGGTGCGCGTGAAGACCAGTTCGGCATAGGCGCTCTCCCAGAGAAGGAAGTCGCTGAGACGGCGCTCTCCGCCGGTGCGGATCAACAGATCGACCGGCGGGCCGAGCGCTTCTCCCAGGGCGTCCAGGGAGAGTTCCGAAAGACCGCGCGCGGCCGCCAGGATCGCATCCCTGGCGGAATAGTCGAGCGCGATGCGGAGGCGAAGCCGCTGGCACTCCGCGGTAGCCGCTTCGGCCGCGGCGATGGCCTCCCGCAAGGAGGCATCCAGGCGATCGCGCCGGCCGATTACCTCCAGCCGCACACCCTGCTCCACACAGCGCGGCGTCTGCCGCTCGAGGTACGCATGCATGAGGAGCATCAGCGCCTCCACTTCGTCGGCCGGCCGGCGCCAGTTGTCGGAGGAAAACGCGAACAGCGTCAGGACCCCGATGCCGCACTGAGGCGCGGCCTCCACCACGCGCCCCACCGCCTCCACCCCTTCGTGGTGTCCGGCGAGGCGCGGCAGACCGCGCGCCAGCGCCCAGCGTCCGTTGCCGTCCATGATGATTCCTGCATGTAGAGTACTTTGTAATTCAAAGTCGATAGGCATAAAAAAAAGACCTCACTTTTCGCGCATGGCCTGAATCAGGGCTTCCATATGATCGAGATACCGCTCGAGGGCGCGCCGCCCGGCGGCGGTCAGCCGGTAATCGGTCCGCGGCATACGGCCCTCGAAGGATTTGGCGCACCCGACGTAGCCGGCCTCCTCGAGCTTGCGGGCGTGGACGCTGAGGTTGCCGTCGGTGGTATCGAGCAGTTTCTTCAACTCGTTGAAGGTGAGCGAATCGTTGACCGAAAGGGCGCTGAGGATGCCGAGCCGGAGGCGCTCATGGATCAGCCGGTCGAGTTTCGGCGCGGCCGCCACGACGGGGGCCGCCGAAAGGCCTGACTGCGGCCTCTTTTCCTTCCGCGCTGTGTTCGTTTTACCCGCCATATTTCACCGCAATCAATGCTCCGAACAGGATGTGGAGGCCGCCGAAGCCCGCTGCCAGGATGATATCCCTGGGAATTCCCGGCACCAGCAGCGCCACCGTCCCCACCGCCATGAAGCAGGCGCCCATCAGGGGGACGACCCGTACCGAGGCCCAGCCGCCGGAAACCACGCCGGCGCCGTATAGCAACATCCACAAGCCCGGAAGGTCCGGAATCATGCCGGCGCGGAACAGGACCACCGTCAGAAGGGCGCCGGCCGCCATCGACGGGGCAAACCCGGCGACGAACTTCAAACCCGGACCGGACACAAGCGGCAACCCGGCGCGCCGGGATTTCAAGGCCGCTCCCACCACCCCAATCAGCACTGCGGCCAAAGCCGCCGCCATCCAGGCCATCAACCAGCGGAGGGGACTCGGCTGATGGGAGGCCGTCCAGCCGGCCACCAGGGCCACGGACCCCATGCACATTCCGCCCAGACCCGGCACCGCGGTGAAGGACCCCGCCCGCTCGATGGTCCGGCGGATGTACTGCAGATTGTCCATCGCATGGACATGAAGTTCCACGGGTTCGGGGCGCGGGGACGCCATAAACCGATCATAGCGCATTACTTCCAGAATCTTCAAGTACTTTTAAGCGCAAAGCAACTCTTTGGGCGCGTCCCGGCGGTAGCCGAACTGTAAGCCGAGTGTCATTCTCCTGCAATACCGGGCGGCTACACTGCCGATGCGTACCCGCAAAGTTCAACACGAGAGAGGTACTGTATGCACCGCCTATTTGCGCTTATTTGCCTGTTAACGATTTCCGCATTCGCCCAGGATCGCGCCTCGATCAATGGAACAGTGACCGATCCCACGGGCGCCCTCATCACGGGGGCCGCGGTGGAGCTGAAATCCGCCACCACGGGTCTTCACCGCACAACCACCACGAACCAGAGGGGGATCTACGAGATTACGCCTTTGCCGGTGGGCATCTACACACTGACAGTCACGAATCCGGGGTTCAAGCCGACCACGGTGAACCAGATCGACCTGCAGTACGGCGAGACCCGGACCATCGATGCCAGCATGGTGGTGGGCAGCACATCCGATACGGTGGAGGTCTCGGCCACGGCCGAGGCGGTCAACCGCACCAACGCCGAGGTAGGCCGAGTGGTCGAGTCGGCGGAAATCAAAGAGATCCCGGTAAGCGGCCGGGACTGGGCGAGCCTGATGCTGCTGGCTCCCGGGGCCATCAATTATGGCGACGGGGCGCAGCGGGCCATACGGTTTTCCGGCCACTCGCTCGACGACAGCAACTTCACGTTCGACGGCGTCGATACCAGCGGGGTACAGGAGCAGACACAGAAGGCGGATACCCGCCTCAACATCGCGCTAGATTCGATCGCCGAGTTCCGTGTGAGCACGTCGAACTACACGGCCGAAACCGGGGCCGCGGGAGGGGCGCAGATTAACGTTGTGTCCAAAGCCGGCACCAACGAACTCCATGGCAGCACCTTCTATGCGGTACGGAACGACGCGCTGGATGCGCGCTCGCCCTTCGACGGCCCGACGCTGCCTCCCTTCACGTTGAATCAGTTCGGGGCCAGCGCAGGCGGACCGATCGTGAAGGACAAGGCCTTCTTCTATGCCAATTACGAGGGCCTTCGCCAAAGCCTGGGCCAGACGTTCATCAACTTCGTTCCGAATGCGGCCTTCCGCGCGCAGGTGCTGGCGAAATCTCCGGCGCTCAAGCCGATTCTGGATGCCTATCCGATGGGACAGACTCCCATCGACAGCGTCACCGACCAGCTCACCAAAGTGGCCAGCGATACGATTCGCGAAGACGCCGGGATGTTCCGCTTCGACTACCGGTTCAACGACACCAACACCTTATTCGCCCGCTACAACATCGACAACGCCTACATCGACAGCCCGGTGGATGCGCTGGGCGATCACAACGTCGTCCCGCACATCCCGTCCAACTTCGTGCTGCAGTACCAGCGCACCTTCTCACCGACGACGGTCAACGAGGTGAAGTTCGGGATCAACCGCGCGAACTACCACAACTGGGGTTACGGCACTGCGCCGGTGGCGGTGAGCCCGGGGACCTTCGACGGCGTCAGC
Source organism: Bryobacterales bacterium (assembly GCA_963836015.1). GTDB lineage: Bacteria > Acidobacteriota > Terriglobia > Bryobacterales > Bryobacteraceae > CAWCDJ01. The sequence continues at coordinate 87,625 of CAWIIF010000001.1, forward strand.
GACACTTCGCTAGATACGGAAGTCGGCACGTCGTTCTCCTACATAGACAACCTGAGCCTGGTCCGCGGCCGGCACACGCTGAAGTTCGGGGTCGATATCCGCCGCATCCGGCTGAATAACTCGGGGAACACACTGACTACTTCCTCCATCAGCTTCGCCACCAACGACGATTTCATCAATAACGTGGCCGATTCCGCGTCCTACCTCCAGGGCGAAGGGGTCGTCGGAAACCGGCGCACCTTCTACCAAGGGTACGTGCAGGACGATTTCAAGGTGAGCCCGACGTTAAGCCTGAATCTGGGCTTGCGGTACGAGTACTATTCGGTGGCGCACGAGATCTTGAACCGGTCGGCGGTAGTCGATATCGCCGGCTGCGGCGGCTTCTGCCCCAAAGGCACGCCTTACTACGATCCCAACACCAAGGACCTCGGACCGCGCGTCGGGCTGGCGTGGGCGCCGGCAGCGCTGCACGGGAAGACCACCATCCGGGGCGGCTTCGGCATTTACTACGGAGGCAACCAGAACGACGATTTCAGCGATGCGGCGGAGAGCGCGGTTCCCCGCTATTCGCTCTCATCGATCGACTTTCCGGCCCTGTCGTATCCGCTAATTGCCTTCCTCGACCCGGCCAACCAGCTCTTCAGTCCCAAGGCGATCGACCGCCACCGCAAAGACCTTTCGTACGAGAACTGGGATTTTGTGGTCCAACAACAGTTGCCGCAGGACTGGCTGCTTCAGGTGGGATACACCGGGAGCCAGGGGCACCACCTCTTCGACAGATACACAGTGAACCTGATCAACCCAGTTACCGGCAAGCGCCCCCTGTCGGGCTTCGGCTCCTTCGGCTTCAAGGCCAACGACGGGAACGACAACTTCAACGCCCTGCAAGTGTCGGTACACCGCCGCTTTACGCGAGGCCTGCTATTTCAGTCGAACTATATGTGGTCGCACGGGATTACGGATGCTTCGATCGGCTCGGGCGAGTCCGTTTCCATCGAGGATATGGCATGCCGGGCGTGCGATCGAAGCAGCACCAACATCGATGTGCGGCACAACCTGACGGTGGACGCCATCTACGAACTGCCTTTCGGACCGGGCAAGCGGTTTCTGACCAGCGGCCTGGCATCGCGGGTTCTGGGGGGCTGGGAGCTGGCCGGGATCGGCAGCGCGCGTACGGGCCTGCCGGTGAATATCACGATGTCGCGCAAGGCCGGGGCCTTGCCCGACGGCAACACCTCCAGCCAGCGCCCCGACCTCGTTCCCGGCGTGCCGATCTACGCCGCCGACCAGACCATCAACAACTGGTTCAACCCGGCCGCATTCTCGCTGCCGGCCAACGGCACCTGGGGCAACCTCGGCCGTTACGTCGCCAACGGTCCCGGCATGTATGAAATCGACAGCTCGCTTCAGAAGCGGTTCCGGATACACGAACGGCTGGCGCTGAACTTCCGGGCGGCGGCCTACAACCTGTTCAATCACCCGATTTACAAGACGCCGTCGAGCAGCATCGGAGCGCTCACCGGGAACCCGCCCGCGGTCAGCGGCAGCTTCGGGCGGATTACGAGCATCATCAACACTGGCGCGGTCGGGACGGGAGCTCCTCGCCGAATCGAGTTCATGTTCCGCGCCGAATTCTGACCGGCGGGCGGGCGGCTTGCATACGCCTGCTAAAATAGGCTGCGATGGCTCCGACAGAGGAATACTCGCGCGCGGATGTCCGCCGTAAGTTCGACCTCTCCGAGCGCCAGCTTCGCAGTTGGGAAAAGCAGGGGTTGGTGCCGGCGGCGGACTCGTATTCCTTCTCGGACCTGATTGCCCTGCAAACGCTGATCAAACTGCGAGAGAACCACATACAGGGCCGGCAGATCGGCCGCGCCCTCGAATCGCTGCGGCAGAGGCTGGGCTGGGTGAAGCAGCCGCTCTCGGAGCTGCGCATCGTTTCGGACGGACGGAAGATCGCGGTGCATGTGGCGGGACAGAAGATGGAGGCCCTGACCGGCCAGATTCTGTTCGATTTCGACGCCGCGGAACTGGGCGGCGTGCACACGTTCCCGGAGCGCAAGCGAACGGCCGACCGGACGCGGGAATCCGAAGTGTGGTTTCAAAAGGGCCTGGAACTGGAAGAGACCGGCGCCCTCGTGGATGAGGCGATTGCGGCGTACCAGAAGGTGCTGGAGCTGAACCCGAGTGCCGCGGGCGCCCTGGTCAACCTGGGCACCATCTACTATCGCCAGCGGAGGTTCGCCGACGCCGAGCGATACTACCGCGAAGCCACCGAGGCGGACCCCAGCTATCCCCTCGCCCAGTTCAACCTCGGCAATCTTTACGACGAACAGGGCCGCCTGCCGGAGGCGCGGGAGCATTACCGGAGGGCGCTGCAACTCAACCCGCAGTACGCCGACGCACACTTCAACCTGGCGCTGCTTTCCGAACGGATGTACGACAACCTGAAGGCCGTACATCATTGGAAGTGCTACCTGAAGCTGGACAAGTCCGGGCAATGGGCGGAAATCGCGCGGCGGCAACTGGACCGCCTGCACCAGGCGACGGTGATCCAGTCGCGGTAGGCGGGTTTCCGCTATCCTAAAATCTTGGAGCTACATCTTTGAATCGCATTCTGCTCGCGTTTCGCTGCTTCTTCAACATGTTGTTTCAGGGCGCCCTTTCGTCCGAAACGCTGGATAAGCTGCATTTGAGTCATAGGCAGGCGCCCGCCAGGCCGGCCGCGGCGGCACAGGCCGCACCGGCGGCCCCTGCGCTCCGCACGTCCGACGGGGCCCTGCAACTGCTCGGCATCCTGCAGCGGGATTCGCGGCTGGTGGACTTCCTGATGGAGGACATCAGCGCGTACGCCGACGACCAGGTGGGCGCGGCGGTCCGGGAGCTGCACGATCAGTGCCGTGATTCGGTGGCGCGCTACGTGTCGCTCGCGCCGGTGATCGACGGGGTGGAAGGCACGTTCGTCCAGGCGCCCTCCAAGGACCCGAACGTGGTGAAGTTCGTGGGCAACGTGCCGGCCAAGCCGCCCTCCGGAGGCACCCTGCGGCACAAGGGCTGGCGTGCCTCGAAGGTGGACCTGCCCACGATCGCCGGCAAGCAGGATCCCGCGGTCATCGCGCCGGCGGAAATCGAAGTCGAGTAAAGACCGTTGGAACCCAAATACGTCATCGGAATCGATCTCGGCACCACCAACTCCGCGCTGGCTTATGCGGAGATGGCGGCAGGCGACGACCCCTTCGCTCCGGCCAACGTGCGGCTGCTCGAGATTCCGCAGCTCGAAAACCCGGGCGAAGTGCGGGACGAAGGACTGCTGCCCTCGTTCCTCTACCTGCCCGGCTCGTCTGATTTTCCGGCGGGTACGATTGCGCTGCCCTGGAACCCCGGCCGCGAATTCGTGACGGGCCGCCTGGCGCAGCGGCGCGGGGTCGAGAACGCCGGGCGACTGGTCTCGTCGGCGAAATCGTGGCTCTCGCACTCCGGGGTGGACCGCACAGCGCCGCTGCTGCCCTTTCGCGCGCCCGAAGGCGTGCCGATGATCTCGCCGGTGGAAGCCAGCCGCCGCTACCTGGAGCACCTGCGCGAGGCGTGGGATTTCAAGATGCCGGACGCGCCGTTCGGGGCGCAGCAGGTTCTGGTGACCGTGCCGGCATCCTTCGATGCGGTAGCGCGGGAGCTGACGCTCGAAGCCGCGCGCCTGGCGGGCTACGAGAACATCACGCTGCTAGAAGAGCCGCAGGCCGCGTTCTATGCCTGGATCGAGCGGCACGCCGACTGGCGCGAGCGGGTCGAACTGGGCGACCTCATCCTGGTCGTGGATATCGGGGGCGGGACCACGGACTTCACGCTGATCTCGGTTACGGAATCGGACGGAGAACTGTCGCTGAACCGCGTGGCCGTGGGGGATCACATACTGCTGGGCGGCGATAATATCGACCTGGCGCTGGCCGGAGTGGTGGCGCACCGCCTGGCCGAGAAGGGTACGCGCATCGACAGCCGCCAGCACCAGGCGCTATGGGCCAACTGCCGGGTGGCCAAGGAGAAGCTGCTCGATCCGGAATCGAAGGCCAAGGAACAGGCCGTCACGATTCTGGGCAAAGGCAGCGGCCTGGTAGGCGGCACGATCAAGGCGTCGCTGCTGCGGACCGACATCGACCAGGTGCTGGGCGAGGGCTTTCTGCCGGCCGTCGCGAGCACCGAGATGCCCGCCCATCAACGGCGTGTCGGGCTGCAGGAACTGGGGCTGCCGTACGCGGCCGACCCGGCCATTACGCGACACCTGGCGAAGTTTCTGAGGCAGCAGGCGGCCGGCGCGGAGCACGGCTCGGTGCGTCGCGGCCCGAGCGGCCTGGCTTGCCCCACCCACGTGCTGTTCAACGGCGGCGTGTTGAACGCCGGGCTGGTGCGGGAGCGCATCCTCTCGGCCCTGAATTCGTGGCTGAGCGAGGAAGGCATGAAGCCGGTCGAGGCGCTCACGGGCGAGGATTTGATGCATGCCGTCTCGCGCGGCGCGGCTTACTACGGGCTGGCGCGGCGCGGGAGGGGAGTGCGAATCCGCGGCGGAGTTCCGCGCACTTATTACGTAGGGGTGGAGAGCGCGATGCCCTCGATCCCGGGGTTCCCGGCACCGCTCAAGGCGCTTACAGTGGTCCCGTTCGGCATGGAGGAGGGAACGGAGGCGCGGATCCCCGGCCGCGAGTTCGGATTGATCGTGGGGCAGCCGGCGGAGTTCCGCTTTTTCACTTCTGCCGCGCGCAAGAATGACGAGCCGGGCAACCTGATCGAGGACATCGGCGATGAGCTGGAAGAGCTGTCCCCCATGGAGGTCAGCTTCGGTTCGAGCGAGCAGTCTTCGGAGGTGGTGCCGGTGTCGTTTGAAACCGTGGTGACCGAAACCGGCATGCTGCAGTTGTGGTGCGTGGCGCGCGACGGCCGCCGCTGGAAGCTCGAGTTCAACGTTCGGGAACGCGTACAGGCATGAAAATCGGCATCGACCTGGGCACTACGAATTCCGCCCTGGCCTTTATTGACGAACACGAGGCGGAAGATCGGGAGTTTCCGCCCGTCCACATCTTCGAGACCCCGCAACTGGTGGCGCCGGCGCGCGTGGAGCCGCGGCGCACGCTCCCTTCGTTTCTGTTCCTGGAGGACGGCGAGCCGGTGGGCGTCTATGCCCGCGAGCAGGGCGCGCTGGTGCCCACGCGTCTGGTGCATTCGGCCAAATCATGGCTCTCGAATCCGGATGTCGACCGCACCGCCAAGATCCTGCCATGGGATTCGCCGGAGACGGGACGGGTGCTCTCGCCGGTGGAGGTCTCGGCGCGGCTGATCGCCAAGTTCCGCGAGGAATGGGACAAGGCCAAGGGACTGCCACTGGCGGAGCAGGACATCGTCCTGACGGTGCCGGCCTCGTTCGACGAAGAAGCGCGCGAACTCACGGTGATGGCGGCGCGCGATGCCGGAATCGAGCGGCTGACGCTGCTTGAGGAGCCGGCCGCGGCGTTCTACTCGTGGATCGCGAATAACCTGGCGCAATCGCGCAAGAAGCTGTTCGACGGGCAGGTGGTGCTGGTCTGCGACGTGGGCGGAGGCACCAGCGATTTCAGCCTGATCCGCGTGTCGCGCGAGGGCGACCTGGTCAATTTCACGCGCACGGCGGTGGGCAAGCACCTGCTGCTGGGCGGCGACAACCTCGACCTGACGCTGGCCTGGCTGGTAGAGACCAAGCTTGGGACGCCGCTCTCCATACGGCAGCGCAGCGGACTGCGGCGGCAATGTTCGGCGGCCAAAGAGCGGCTGCTGAACGATCCGAATCTGAAATCCGTGGAGATCACGGTGCTCGGATCGGGCTCGGCGCTGATCGGCAAGTCGCTGAAGACCGAGATCCTGCGCGAAGAGGCGCTGGAGCTGGCGCTCGAAGGCTTCCTGCCGTTCTCCGCGCGCGGCGAGGCGCCCAAGGAAGAGAAGCGCAGCCTGTTCCGCGAACTGGGCCTGCCCTACGTTTCGGACCCCGCCGTGACGCGCCACCTGAATGCGTTCCTGGAGCCGACCGGGCAGGTGCCCGACGCCATCCTGTTCAACGGCGGCTTCTTCATTCCGGAGATTCTGCGCGACCGGGTGGCGGATGTAGTGGGGCAATGGTACGGACGGCGTCCGGAGATCCTGGAAAACACGGAACTCGATCTGGCGGTGGCACGCGGGGCCGCGTACTACTCCTATGTCCGCTCGACTGGGAGCGGCGTGCTGGTGCGGGGCGGGCTGCCGCGGACCTACTACATCGCGCTGGGCGAGCCGCGCGAAGGCAAGTTCCCGGCGGTGTGCCTGGTGCCGCGCGGCGCCGAAGAAGGCGCGGCGGTGGAGATCGATAACGACGCGCTGCAACTGGTGGCCAACCGCCCGGTGACGTTCCGGCTCTACAGCTCGCTGACACGAAGCGAGGACAAGCTGGGACAGGTTCTGGAGTTCGCGTCCGGCGATCCGGATCTGCATATGCACGCGCCGCTCAACGCCGTGATCCGCTTCGGCAAGAAGGCCGAGGAGCGGCTGATCCCGGTGCGGCTGGGCGCGCGGCTGACGGAGATCGGCACGCTGGAATCGTGGTGCGAATCGAAGATCAGCGAGAACCGCTGGCGGCTGCAGTTCGAGCTGCGCAAGAAAGCGGCGGAGCAGCCCGTAGAGCGGAAGGCCGCGGCGGTGGTGAGCGAGCAGGCGCTGAAATCGTCGCTGGAGCTGATCGAGGCGGTGTTCTCGCCCTCCGCGAAATCTCCCATCGCGCCGGAGGAGCTTCCCGCAAGGCTGGAGCAGACCATGGGGCTCGGCAAGAACAGCTGGCCGCTCTCGGCGATCCGCCAGATGGCCGATGTTTTTCTGGCCGCGGCCGACGGGCGCAAGAAGAGTCCCGGCTACGAAATGCGCTGGCTGAACCTGGCGGGCTTTTGCCTGCGCCCCGGATTCGGCTATCCGGGAGACGATTTCCGCATCGAGAAGGCGCGGCGGGTCTACTCGGGAGGCCTGACCTATAGCAACCAGGTACAGTGCGAAATCGACTGGTGGATCTTCTGGGGCCGCGTGGCGGGCGGGTTCAATCGCAACCAGCAGACCGATATCTACCAGCGGCTCTCGGGATTCCTGCTGCCGCGCGGCAACAAGAAGCCGCAGCGGATCAACGCTTCGCTGCTGCGCGAGATGTGGCGCACGGCGTCGAGCCTGGAACTGCTGCCGGTGGGCACCAAGACGGAGCTGGGCGAAGGGCTCATCAAGCGCGTGAAGGCGGGCGACTACAAAGAGAGCGAGCTGTGGTGCCTCTCGCGGCTGGGCGCGCGCAAGCTGTTCTACGGCCCCATCAACCTGGTGGTGCCGCCCGGCGCGGCGACCCGCTGGGTCGAGACGCTCGTCAAGCTGCCGGCGGCCGGAGAGGCGCTGGCCAGCATGGCGCGGAGAACGGAAGATCCAACCCGCGACCTGCCCGCCGCGACGCTGCAGGCGGTCCGGAGCAAGCTGCAGACGATGCCCCATGCGGAGCGGCTGCTGGCGATCGTCGACGGTGAGGAAGAAGACGACCAGGCGCTGGGCCGCATCTTCGGCGAGGAACTGCCCTCGGGCCTGGTGCTGGTCGAGCAGGCCGGATGACGCCGCACAACGGGATTCGGATCGCCTGGGCGGTGTTGGGGCTGATCTGGGCGGCGGCGGCGCTGGCCACCAAGCGAAGCACGCGGCGGCAATCCCGAAGCTCGCTGATCTGGCATGTGGCGGCCATGGCGGTGGCTTTCAATTTGCTTTTCGGGGATTACTTTCGGTATGGGCCTCTCGACCGACGACTGATGCCTCCAATGCCGTGGGCCGGGCTGGTGCTGGTGGTGGCGGGGGTCGGCTTCGCGATCTGGGCGCGGTTCTTTTTGGGCGGCAACTGGAGCGGCACCGTCACCGTGAAGGAGAACCACACGCTGATACGGAGCGGGCCGTACGCGATTGTGCGGCATCCGATTTACAGCGGCCTGTCGCTGGCGATTCTGGGGACGGCGCTATCGAACGGCGAACTTCGCGGGTTCCTGGCGCTGGTGGTGGCGGTGGCGAGCTGGAAGCATAAGTCGCTGATTGAGGAAGGCTTCATGGTGGAGCAGTTTGGGCGGCAGTATGAGGTCTACCGGGCGGAGGTCAAGGGACTGGTGCCTTGGGTTTGGTAACGCGGGCTCAGCGCGCGCCTTCGGCGCGTGGACAGGCCTGGAGGCCTATCCTACTTAAGCGCACGGCGTTTTCGATGAGCTTGAGGCCGTAATTCGCGCCGGGGGTCAGCGTCAGGATCGATTCGGGGTGGAACTGCACGGCCTCGATGGGCAACTCGCGGTGGCGCACTCCCATGATCACGGCGCCTTCGCTGGTCTCGGCCGTCACTTCCAGGCACGCAGGGAGCGTCTCGCGGCGCGCGTAGAGCGAGTGGTAGCGGCCTACCTGGAACTCCGGCGGCAGGCCTTCGAATACGCCCGCGTTGCGATGGCGCACCACCGAGCGCTTTCCGTGAACAGGGTAGTCCAGCACGCCCAACTCGCCGCCGAAGGCCTCGACAATTCCCTGCAGGCCCAGGCACACTCCGAACACGGGGATCCCCAGGCGCACGGCCGTCTTCACGAGATCGGGCACGCCGAAATCCGCGGGCCGTCCGGGGCCGGGCGAGATCAGGATGAGATTCGGGGCCACTTTCGCGATGACTTCCTCCGCCAGGCCCGATCGATACGTCACGACTTGCGCGCCGGTCTGCCGCGCGTAGTTGGCGATGGTCTGGATGAAGCAGTCGTCGTTATCCACCAGCAGCAGTTTCGTGCCGGCGCCCACGGCTTCATGAACCTCCTCCACGATGACCGGCACCGGGTCGGATTGGCCCAGGATGCGGAAGAAGCCGGTGGCTTTGAGCCGCGTCTCGCGCTCCTCCATCTCGGGCACGGAGTCGTAGAGCAGCGTCGCGCCCACCGGATACCGGGCGATGCCGTCCTTCAAATACGTGGTGCGGATGAGGATTCCGGTGTTGACGTCGCCGTTGAGGGAGATCATCCCCACCGCGCCGCCGTACCAGCCGCGGGCGTCCTTCTCGAGCGATTCGATGGTCTGCGCGGCGGCCTTCTTGGGGGCGCCGATCACGGTCACGGCCCACATGTGGCTCAGAAAGGCGTCGAGCGCATCGAACCCGTCCTGGATCGTGCCTTCCACGTGATCCACGGTATGGAACACGCCGGCGTATTTTTCGATCAGGCGCCGCTCCATGACCTTGACGGTGCCGGGCACGCAGACGCGCGACTTGTCGTTGCGGTCCACGTCGGTGCACATGGTGAGCTCGGACTCTTCCTTGAGCGAGCTGATCAGCGCGGCGATGTTCTCGGCATCGCGCAGGGCGTCGCCGGTGCGCTGGGCGGTGCCGGAGATCGGGCAGGTCTCGACTCGCGACCCTTCCACCCGCACGAACATCTCGGGCGAGGCGCCCACCAATTGCTCGTCGCCGAACTGCAGGAAGAACTCGTAGGGGCTGGGGCTGGCGTCCTGGACGCGCTCGAACAACTCGGATGCCTTGCCGGCGTAGGGCGCGCTGAACGTCTGGCGCAGCACAACCTCGTAATAATCGCCGCGGCCCATGCCCTTTCGCACCGTCTCGACATTGGCCATGTACTCTTCGGGCAGGTGATCGGAGACGATCGGGCCGGGCAGGGGCTGGGGCGGCGGCGGAACTTCGGCCGCGTCGCGCGGCAGGCCGCGAGTGGATTCGCCGTTGCCCTCGAAGTCGTACTGGTAGTGGTCGATCTGCTCGCGCTTGCGGTCGGAAAACCAGATGTCGTCGCACAGGAACAGGTGGAGGTCCTTGTGGCCGCTGCGGGGCAGGGTCCGTGCGATGGGCTCGAACTGGAACAGCAGGTCGTAGCCGAAAGCGCCGACCAGCGCGAGGTGCGAATCCTTCTCGCCGTCGAACTCCTGAATCAGCGCGCGCAGCACGGAAAAGACCGAAGGCTGCTTGCTCCGCTCCTCTTCCGGGAAGGCGGAGGGGAACGGCTTCAGGCGGCCTCGCAATCCGGTGCCTTCGTAGGCGAACTCTTCCCAATGCGGGTGGCCTTCGAGCACGGGGTGCAGCATCTTCACCAGAGCTTCGCCGCGGCGGTTGAGGGGGTGAAACTCGACGCGCCGGTCCCAGGCGACGATTTCGAGCGGCGGGCAGGTGGAGGCGATGTCCCAGCGCGAGTATCTCCCGGGATACTCGTACCCCGAAGAAAGATAGATTCCACGGTGCTGGTCCAGTTCCCGCAGCAGGTGCAGCAAGCCCCTGCGATAGATGACCTGCGAGACGGTGCGGGTGACCTGGATCCCGTGGGGAGTCGTGTAGCGGTATTCGCGCATTTCGATTGGCCCCTTGGGGAAACTAGTTCCCAGGATATCAGACCAGGGCGCGAAGCCGTTCGATGAGGTCGGCCGAGAGGTCGGCCGCGCGCTTGAGGTCGTGGCCGGCGCCTTCCACGGCCAGGAGGTCGGTATGGGCGGGAATCAGCGCGATGGCTTCGCGCAGTTCTTCGAGCGAGCCGAACGGGTCCTGGGTGCCGTGGACGAACAGGGCGGGGGTACGCAGCTCAGGAAAATAATCGGTGCGCATCTGGGCGGGCTTGGCCGGCGGGTGCAGGGGATAGGAGAGCAGCAGCAGCGCGTCGGCGAGGCCGTGCCGCGCGGCGGCGGCCATGGCGGTCTGGCGCCCGCCGTAGGAGTGGCCTCCCGCGATCAGGCGGCCGCGCGCCAGTCCCCGCAGGGCCGCGGCCGCGTGCGCGACGCCTTCGCGATCGCGCGGGGCGGCCGCGGGGAACGGCGGCCCCTTGGGGCGCTGCTGGCGGAATGGCAGATCGTAACGGAGCACGAAGTAGCCGGCGTCGGCCAAGGCGCGCGCGAGGTGTACGAGGAGCGGCGCGTTGGAGTTCGACCCGGCGCCGTGAGTCAGGATCACGCCGTCGCCGGAGGGCTGCTCCGGCTCGTGCAGCATGCCGCGGATTCCTTCGGATTCGAAGAGTGCTTCCATGGCTATTGGGTGTTCAAACGGCGCGCGATATCGGCCAGCATGGTCCGAGGCGCGAGGCGCGTGCCGCGGATCATCCAGCGGTTGCGCCGTCCCGCGATGACTTCGGGCTTCCCCGCCATCATGGCGTCATAGCCTTCGCGCGCCACTGCCTCGGCGGACATCACATCGCCCTGAAAGAGCCGGCTGCCTTCGACACCCGCGGCCTGTTCGAATTCGGTGCGGGTCGGACCCGGGCACAGGACCGTCACGGTGACCCCGCTGCCCTTCACCTCGTTCGCCACGGCGTGCGAAAACGACACCAGGAACGCTTTGCTGGCGTAATACATAGCCATGAAGGGGCCGGGTACGAAGGCGGCGGTGGACGCGACGTTCAGGATCCGGCCCGACCGGCGCCGCAGCATCCCGGGCAGGAAAAGTTTGGTCAGGTGGGCCGGCGCCGTCATGTTGACTTCGATCAGGCGCTCTTCGGCCGCCCAATCGGTCTCGGCAAACGGGCCGCGCAGACCGAAGCCGGCGTTATTGATGAGAGCGTCGACAGGGGTTCCTGCCAGTTGTTCGAAGATCCGGTCGGGAGCCGCGGGCTCAGAGAGATCGGCCGCGAGGGCACGCGCCTCGACACGGTGCGCGCGACCCAGTTCGGCGGCCAGGTCCTCCAACCGGTCGACGCGGCGCGCCGCCAGCACCAGGTTATAGCCGCCGGCCGCGCACAGCTTCGCCAGCTCCAGGCCGATACCGCTCGAGGCGCCGGTGATCAGGGCGGTTCCCGCGGCCATCCACTATTCTTTCTTCTTCAGCAGTTGGTCGTTTTCCTGGATGAACTGGCGAATATCCTCCCCCATCCCAAGCAGTTTTTCCCATTGCTCGCGATAGAGCGTGACGGGAAATCGTCCCAGGCCGTAGACGGAAAGCGCCCCTTTCTCGCTGACACGAAGTGACATCTGTCCGCGCGCCGGCCGTTTGAGCCGTTCGTTTTCGGAGCGCAGCCGCTCAATTTCCGCTTGCAATTCTTCGGGCGATGACATGGCTTTTAGTCCAGTCATACCACACCGGAGGCCGTGATACGCTGGGAGTTTCCCCCATGCCTGAGTTCGACTCCATTTTCTTCGACTTCGATGGTGTGCTCCTGGACAGTGAGCCGGTTCACTGTGCCTGTTGGGCGGAAGTGCTGAAGCCGCTAGGTGTCACCCTGGAGTGGGAATACTACCGCGATTGCTGCATCGGGATCGACGATCGCGACATGCTGCGCACAATGGCAGCGGCCGCCGACCCGCCGCGCGACTGGGAGGAGCTCTGGGCGCAATACGCGAAGAAAAAGGAGCTGTACCGCTCGCGGATGATCGGCGCGCCGCCCTTCCCCGATACGATCGGGGGGCTTCTGGAATCGCTCGACGGCCGCTACCGGCTGGCGGTGGTCAGCTCCAGCTCGTGCGTCGAGATCGAGCCGCTGCTCGAAGCCGGCGGGCTGCGCCACTTCTTCCAGACGATCGTAGGCGGCGGGGACGTCACCAGGCAGAAGCCGGACCCCGAGCCGTACCTGCTGGCGGCCAAACGGCTCGGATCGAAGCGCGCCCTGGTGCTGGAGGATTCGGCGGCCGGAATGGCGGCCGGGCGGGCCGCGGGTTTCGAAGTGATCGCGGTCCGGCATCCGACCGAAGTTCCGGGGCTGCTGCGCGGGCGCCTGGGCGCCGAAATCTGAGGAGCTACATCGGCCGGCTATAGCCCTGCGACTTGTACTTTTCCAGCAGGCTGGAGAGCCGGTCCACCACGTCCGGGTACTTCTGATACAGGTTATAGCGCTCGGCGGGATCCTTCGAGAGGTCGTATAGCTGGCCGGCAGGCCCGCCGGGCGCAGGGTCCACCTTCTCAGGCGGACTGAATCCGCCGGATCCAAGACCCAGCTCCAGTTTCCAATGGCCCTGGCGGATTCCAAACATGCCTTGGTTGGAGTGATGCACGATGGCGTCCCGGATCGGCCCGTGATTCGTACCGAGAAGCGCGGGAAGCAGGTTATAGCTGTCTTCTCCCGCATTGGAGGGGACCTTCGCGCCGACCACCGCCGCGACGGTGGACATCAGGTCGGTGAGGCAGCCGAGTTCGTTGTTCACGGTGCCGGGACGGATGCGGCCGGGCCAGCGGGCGAGAAACGGAATGCGGTGCCCGCCGTCCCAGATATCCGCTTTTTCGCCGCGCCACGCGGCGTTCGCCAGGTGCGCGTAGCGAGCCTTGTCTTCGAGCTTCCAGTCCGCGCCGTTGTCGCTGGCGAGCACCAGGAGCGTGTTGTCGCTCAGCCGTGTGTCGTCGAGCGCCTGCGTGATGCGGCCGAGCATGTCGTCGACCTCCGCCACGAAATCGCCATAGTCTCCGGCGCGCGACCGGCCGCGGTATTTGGAAAGCGGCAGCCACGGCGTGTGCGGACCGGTCATCGCCACATAGAGGAAGAACGGCTGTTGCGGCTGCTTCGCCCGCTCGCGGATGACCCCGACCGCCTTATCGACCACGGTGGGAAGTACCTCCTCGAGTTTCATGTGCGGGGCGATGGGACCGGGACGCCAGAAAACGCCGCGCGGTGTCTTGCTGCCACCCGTATGGGATGTGGGCTGCTCCACGACGCGGTCGTTTTCGAAGTAGAGATACGGATCCATGTCGAGCGATGCGGGGATCCCGAAGTAGTAATCGAAGCCGTGATCGACGGGGCCGGGCCGCAGCGGCTGCGTGTAATCGACCTTCTGCCGGTCGCCCAGACCCAGATGCCATTTGCCGAACCCGGCGGTGTAGTAGCCTTCGGCCTTGAGCATCGAGGGCACGGTCATCCGGCGGTCCTCGATCAGGTTGGGGTCATAGCCCCAGAGAACTCCGCTCTTCAGGCGGCTGCGCCAGCAATACCGGCCGGTCAGAATCCCGTATCGCGTGGGGGTGCACACGGCCGAAGGCGAGTGCATATCGGTGAAGCGAACGCCCTGTCCAGCCAGGCGGTTCGCGTTCGGGGTGGGAACGGCGGACTCGGGATTGTAGCAATCGAGGTCGCCCCAGCCCAGGTCATCGGCCAGCACGTAGACGATGTTCGGACGGCTCTGCGCGCCTTCGAGGCGCGTCCCCAGAGCCGCCGAGCCGAGCGCTAAAGTCCGGCAAAAGGATCTGCGATCGAGTTCAGCCATGGATGTCCCTTCCAGACCAGATTCTATCCTCCGCGCGGGGCCGGCGTCGCTTCGGCCGCCCCGGTCTTGTACCCTGTAGGTAATGTCTCCCGCCAAACCCAAGGGGAAAACCAGCCAGCACCTGCGTAGCGCGATGCCGCTGATAAAGGAGTTGGTGCGGCCGCGGCGGAAGCTGCTGGGGCTGGGCTTCTTCCTGATGCTGATCAACCGCGGCGCGGGCCTGGTGCTGCCGGGATCCACCAAGTACCTGGTGGATAATGTCATCGTCAAACAGCAGGTGTGGCTGCTAAAGCCGCTGGTGCTGGCCGTATTCATCGCCACCCTGGTGCAGGGCGCCACCTCCTTCACGCTGACCCAGTTGCTCTCCAAGGAGGCGCAGAGGCTGATCGCGCAACTTCGCCGCAAGGTTCAGGAGCACGTGGGCCGGCTGCCGGTCGCCTACTACGATGCCAACAAGTCGGGCGTGCTGGTCTCGCGGATCATGAGCGATGTGGAGGGCGTCCGCAACCTGGTAGGCACGGGCCTGGTGGAATTCGTCGGCGGGATCCTGACGGCGGTTTTCTCATTGATCTTCCTGCTGCGCATCAGCCCGCTGATGACCAGCGTGGCGCTGCTGTTCATCGGAACGTTCGCGCTGGTGCTGCGCAAGGCCTTCGGAGGCATCCGCCCGATCTTCCGCGAGCGCGGCAAGATCACGGCCGAGGTGACCGGCCGGCTCACCGAATCGCTCTCCGGCGTGCGCGTGGTGAAGGGCTACCATGCGGAATCCGAGGAGGCGGAGGTCTTCTCGGGAGGCGTCGAGCGGCTGCTCAATAACGTGATCAAATCGCTCACGGCCATTTCGTTGATGAGCCTTTCCGCCACCACCCTGATGGGAATCGTGGGGGCGACCGTCATGTTCCTCGGCGCCCGCCAGATTCTGGCGCACTCCCTGACGCTGGGGGACTTCATGACCTTCACCGCCTTCCTGGCCTTCCTGGTAGCGCCGATGTTCCAGGTGGTGGCGATCGGGACGCAGATCACCGAGGCGCTGGCCGGGCTCGACCGCACCCAGGAGGTGCTGGCCGAGAAGCCGGAAGACGAGGATCCGCGGCGCACCGGCGCGATCGGACCGATCGAGGGGCGGGTGGCGTTCGATCACGTCAACTTCTCGTACGAGGCCGGCAAGCCGGTACTGTACGACGTGAGCTTCGAATCGCTGCCCGGCACCGTCACAGCCCTGGTGGGGCCGTCGGGATCGGGAAAATCGACCATCATCAGCCTGATCGCCGCCTTCCACGAGCCCACCGAGGGCCTGATCTATCTGGACGGCGCGGACCTCTCGAAGGTCCGGCTGGACGCCTACCGCACGCAGCTTGGCGTGGTGCTGCAGGATACGTTTCTGTTCGACGGCACGATCCGCGAGAACGTGAAGTTCGCGCGCCAGGATGCCACAGACGCGCAGATTCTGGCAGCGTGCCGGATCGCGCGCGTGGACGAGTTCGCGGAGAAGTTCGAGAAGCAGTACGACACCATCGTGGGCGAGCGCGGCGTGAAGCTCTCAGGCGGACAGAGGCAGCGGGTTTCGATCGCGCGGGCGATTCTGGCGGATCCGCGCATTCTGATATCTGGACGAAGCGACGTCGAGCCTCGATTCGGAATCCGAAGCGGCCATTCAGGAGGGCCTGGCCTACCTGATGAAGGGCCGCACGACGTTCGTGATCGCGCACCGGCTTTCGACCATCCGGCGGGCGGACCAGATCCTGGTGGTGGAAGACGGGCGCATCGTGGAGCGCGGCACGCACGAATCGCTTTACGACCTGCAAGGGCGGTATTACGATTTGTACACGCGGCAGCACGGCATCGACGCCAATTTGTTTCTGGCGCCGGGCGAAGGCGACACGGTGCCGGAGGCGGACGGCAAGCCGCGGATATCCGGCGGCGCGGCGGCGCCCACGGCGGCGTCGATTTTGCGCGGTGGAATCGCATAGCGGTCGCGCTTCGCGCGACTGGGCAGGCCGGGAGGCCTACCCCACAAAGAACTTCAGGTACGGGGCGCCTTCGGCCATGCGCAATAGGTACAGGCCGACTTCGCGGGCGTGGTAGTCGCCCCACATGCTCGATTCGCCGGGCTGCCAGTTCCAGCCGTTCGGGCGGTGATACACCGAGTGCAGAATCAAGCCCTGGTGGTCAGCGCGAGTGCTGAGATACGGCTCGGCGAACAGCGTGTCGCAGACCGTCAGGCCGGCCTGCCAGTAGCGGTCGTCCTTCAGGCGGCGGCCGAGACGCAGCAGGCCCTGCGCGCCGATCGCGGCGGCGGAGCTGTCCACGGGCTCGTGCGGATTGTAGGGGTCGGCCGGCGTGGCGCGCCAGTCGCCGAGACGGTCGAGGCCGGGCGCACCGGTGTCCCAGTACGGAATGCCGTCGGGAGGGGTGTTGGCGATGTAGAAATCGCAGGTGGCGCGGGCGGCGCGCTCGAAGATCGCGATCGTCTCCTGCTGATCGGGCTGGGTGTCGAGGAACTCGAGCTGTTCGGCGAATCCGCACATGGCCCAGGCCAGCCCGCGCGTCCAGGTGCTGAAGGGGGAGTAGCCCTGCTGGGAGTTCGGGCAGCGGAAATTGCCGTCGTTGGTGTTGAACACGCTCTCGTGGGCGGTGCGGCCGCAGACGTCATAAGCGTCGCGGCCTTCGCCGTAGTACACGGAATACTTCGCGGTAGCGCGGGCATGGGCCAGGGCGCGGTCGAGCAGCGAAATCCGCCGGTCGTTCTCGGCCATCAGCACGTGCCCCAGTTGGTGGCCTACCACCAGCGCACGGGCGGAGCGGATGGTATCGACGAACAGCGAGTGCGGGCCGTTGAAGGAATAGATATAGCCGCCGCCATCTGACGTGCGCGACCAGCGCGAAGCCTGCACGGCGGCCGAGCATTTCAACGCCACCTCGTAAAAGCGGCGCTCCCAGGCGTTCTCCGGGATGCGGCCTTCCTGCATCAGGCGGAGCAGATTGCCGTAAGTGCTGACGTTGTTGAACCCGTGGTCGTGGACACCCGTGTGGGTGAGGTGCGGGGCCATCACCGAGACGGTCCGTTCGCGGCCGGTCTCGAGAAATTCGCGATCGCCGGTGGCGTCGAACTGGAGGATGGCGGAGCCGAACTGGAAACCCTGCGTCCATTCGGTCCAGCCGCGGCTCGCGTAGCGGCCTTCCACGGTGCAGACGGGCGAGCCCTGCGCGGGCGACCAGGAGTTTTCGATCGAGCGGATCTTGGCGGCGGACAGTTCGAACATCCGCCGCACTTTGGGAGCGAGTGCGGCGGGTGTGAGATCGGTGCGGATTTGGATCATTGGCGGTCCAGGATGATAGCGGTGGAATCGTAATCGCCGCGCAGGTTCACATCCAGGCCGGCGCGCATCAGGTAGGCGCCGCTGAGCTGCGGCTGGCGCTCCATGAGCTTGTTGTCCACAGCTTCGACGCGGTACATGGCCTTTTCGTCGAGACCGCGCGGGAAGATCGTCGGCGCGGCGGTGTTGTACTGCTGGGAGTGGCGGAAGGCGAATACCACGGATTGCTTGCCGTCGGCCGAAACGTACTGGTTGGCGGTCAGGTCGTTGGTTCGCGGCGAAGAAAGTCGATACAAGTCGCCGGTCTGCACCGTCGCGCGGATCCGTTTGTAGAGCGCGATCATTTTCGTGGCGAGCGCGCTATCCTGCTCGGTCCAACGGTTGAGGTTCGCACCCACGCCCAGCGCGCCCTGCATGGCGGTGAGGAAGCGGAACGTCAGCGGCACGCTGCGGCCGTTCATGTTGGGAACGTCGGTGACCCACGCGGACATGATCTTGGGAGCGTAGGCCTGGGTGAAGCCCTCCTGGATGCGCAGGCGGTCGAAAGCCTCGGTATTGTCCGACGCCCAGACCTCTTCCACGCGCCGCAGGATTCCCAGGTCGATGCGGCCGCCGCCGCCCGAGCACGATTCGATCTCGAGCTTGGGGTGCTTCGCGCGCAGACGGTCGATGATGTCGTAGAGATTGCGCACGTAATCCACCCACAGCTTGCGCTCGTTGACCGGCCCGGCTTCGGGCCACCCCGGCTCGGAAACGGCGCGGTTCATATCCCATTTGAAATAGCGGATGTTGTAATCGGTGGCCAGCTTGTCGAGGAATCCAAAGATGTACTCTTTGACATCCGGCCGGGCCAGGTCGAGCACCATCTGGTTGCGAAGCTCGCTGCGCGGGCGGTCCTGGAAGTGGATCACCCAATCGGGGTGCGCGCGGTAGAGGTCGCTGTCGGCGTTGACCATCTCGGGCTCCACCCAGAGTCCGAAATCCATGCCCAGACCGTTGACGTGATCGATGAGCGGCTTCAGGCCTTGCGGAAACTTCTGCGGATTCACGTACCAGTCGCCCAGGCCGGCGCGATCGTTGTTGCGCTTGCCGAACCAGCCGTCATCCACAACGAACAGTTCGACGCCGAGCTTGGCAGCCTTGTCGGCGAGCAGCTCCTGGCCCTTCTCCTCGACGCGGAACGTGGTGGCTTCCCAGGAATTGTAGAGCACCGGGCGCAGGCGCGACTGGGCGCCGCCGGGGAAGATCTCATCCCGTTCGAAATGATGCAGCGTGCGTGAGGCCCCGCCGTAGCCGTTCTGGGTGAAGCCGGCGTAAAACACGGGGGTATCGAGCGACTCGCCGGGTTTCAGGGGATAGGCGAAATCGAACGTATTGAACCCGCCCGTGACGCGCACCTGCCGATAGGGCGTCTGCTCCACGGTGATGCGCCAGTTGCCGCTCCAGGCCAGGGCGCCGAACCAGACGCGGCCGTTCTCCTCGGAGGCATCGCCGTGATCGATCGCGAACCACGGGTTGAAATTGTGGCTGGTATGGCCCTTGCGGCTCTCCAGCACCTTGGCGCCTTCGTGGATCGGCTCGCGGTTGATCTGGGTCTCGGCGGCCCAGCGCCCGGTCAGGTAAGTCAACTGGTAGCCTTCGCCCGCGGGCAGATACCAGGTGGCGGCCTGGGCGCTGTCGAGGATCAGTAGCTGGCCGGTACCGTTGCGAATGGTGGCGCTGCGCTCCAGAATGCCCTCGCCGGGGTGAACGCGGTAGTGCAGGGTGACCGAGACGGCGTCGCGGATGTCCTTGAGATCGATATCGAGCTGGTTGCCCTGGATGCGATGCGAGACGTACTGCAGCACGAGGTCGCGGTCGCCGTCGGCGCGTGAGATCTTGAGCGCCGGCTCATAGTAGCGCGGGCCGCCCCAGCCCGGGTATTCCTCGTTCTCGAGCATCTGGTACGGGTCGAAGGAGGAGATATCGCGGCGGCGGGCAGGCGTCTGGAGATCGTCGATACGCCACAGCGGGGCGCCCCAATAGAGGTTTCGCAGCGCACCGTCGGCCGCTACGCCCATGGCATAAGAGCTCTGGCCCGTGTTGAGCAGCCACACCTTGCGGCTCTCGGAGTATTGGATGCTCTGGGCGGGCAGCGCGGCCGCGCAAAGCAGGGATATCGCGGAATACGTGGCGATTCGATTCATTCGCCTAACAGTATAGGGCTAAGCCGCGTGCCGCCACATGCCGATCACGGCATTGATGAAGACCGCCGCCATTCCCACCGGGATGGCGATCTTCCATCCGATGTTCATGAGCTGATCGTAGCGGAAGCGCGGGAAGGTGCCGCGGAACCAGATCATCATGTAGATGATGCACGAAACCTTGAGCAGGAACCAGAAGAGGCCGATCACCGCCTGGTTCACTACCGGCACCAGGAACAGGGCGCCCAGCAGCAGCAGCAGCAGCGCCGCGCCCACCAGGACCTTCTGCTGCATGGGGTCCTTCAGGCGCTTGACGAGCGGGAAGGTCATCGCGCCCGAGCCCAGGAACAGCACGGCCGGCACGCCGAAATTCAGCGGCGCCGCGAGCCACCCCACACTCGGGAAGGGCCGCAGCCAGCCGCCCCAGAACAGCGTCACGGCCACGCCCGATACCACGAAGATGTTGGCGTACTCCGCCAGGAAATAGAGCGCCCAGCGGAAGCCGCTGTATTCGGTGTGGAAGCCGGCCACCAGCTCCGATTCGGCCTCCGGAAGGTCGAACGGCGCGCGGTTGGTCTCGGCCGTGGCGGCGATGATGTAGACGGCGAACGGCACGATCATGAAGCCGAAATTGTCGAAGACGCCCCAGACGCCGTGATCGAGTTGGGCCTTCACGATTCCCTGCATGCTGAGCGTTCCCGCCACCATCACGCCCGAAAGCAGGGCGAACGCCAGCGCCACTTCGTAGCTCACCAATTGCGCCGCGCTGCGCAGCGCGCCGAGCAGCGGGTAGTGGCTGTTGGAAGCCCAGCCGCCCAGGATGATTCCGAGGATGCCCACCGCCGACATGGCGGAGATCACCAGCAGGCCGACGTTCACGTCCGCCACGTAGATGTTCTTCGCGAAGGGCAGCACCGCGAAGGCCGTCAGGCCGGTAAAGGTCGAGATGACCGGAGCGAACCAGAAGATGGCCTGGTCGGAATCGGTGGGGATGATGTCTTCCTTGAGCATCAGCTTGAGCGCGTCGGCGATCGGCTGCAACAGGCCGTGCGGCCCCACGCGCATCGGCCCGAGGCGGACCTGGAAATCGGCCAGCACCTTGCGCTCCACCAGCACGATGTAGCCCGCCACCAGCGGGAAAAGCCCGATGATCACCAGGGTCACCAGGATCGGCGTGAATAACGGATGAGATAAGATCGCGTCCATATCGTCCTTACCGCAATAGCGAGGTCTGCGCCAGCTTGAGGAACGGCTCGGGGTAGATTCCGATGGCGAGGGTCAGCACGCCGGTCAGTCCCAGCGCCACGCGCAGCCCGAAGCTCGAAGCGAGGGGCGCTTTTTCGAGCGGCTCGCGAATGAACATGCTCCGCACCACTTTGAAGTAGTAGTAGATCGCCACCGCCACGTACAGCGTCGCGATCACCGCCAGCGCATAGTGCCCGGTCTCGATCAGCGAGAGGAAGATGAAGTACTTGCCGAGGAACCCGGCGGTGGGCGGGATGCCGGCGAGCGAGAGCAGGAAGATCAGCATCAGCACGGCGTATCCGGGGCTCTTGTGCATCAGCCCGGCGATATCGTCCAGGTCTTCCCCGATGATATTGGCCCGCCGCAGCGCGATCAGCACCAGGAACGCTCCCAGGTTCATGAAGGTGTACACCATCACGTAGACCGCGATGCCGTTGATGCCGGTCTGGTTTCCGGCGATCAGGCCGAGCAGCATGTAGCCGGCATGCGAGATGGAGCTGTAAGCCAGCAGTCGCTTGATGTTGGTCTGGTTGATGGCCGCCAGGTTTCCGACGGTCAGGGTGAGCACCGCAACCACGGTGAGCAGCGGCTCCCACATGGCGCGGGCGTCGGCCAGGGGCCCCAGGAAAATCCGCAGCAGGAAGGCGATGGAGGCGGCCTTCGAGGCCACCGAGAGATAGGCCGTCACGGTAGTCGGCGCGCCTTCATAGGCGTCCGGCGCCCACATGTGGAACGGCGCGGCCGAGATCTTGAACAGCAGCCCTACGGCTGTGGTCGCCATCGCCAGGAACACCACCGGATCCCAGGGCGGGCGCTGCGAGATGGCGGCTGCGATCACGGAGAGCTTGGTGGAACCCGCCATTCCGTACATCACCGAGAAGCCATAGACCAGAAATCCGCTGGAGAACGCGCCGAGCAGCAGGTACTTCAAGGCCGCCTCGTTGGAGCGCTTCTCGCTGCGCAGGAAGCCGACCATCACGTAGAAGCACAGCGCCATCAGCTCCAGGCCGATGAAGAGCGTGACCAGGTCGGTGCCGGTGGCCAGGAAGTACATGCCGCACTGCGCGAACAGGATCAGCCCGTAGTATTCGCCGTGATGCTCGCCGGCGATCTCCAGGTATTTATACGAGACCACCGCCACGATCAGCGCGGCCACCAGGAAGATCCAGTTGAAGAAGATGCCGAACCCGTCCACCGTGACCGAGCCGTTGAAGCCGACAATCGCCCCCTGGCCGGCGACCCACGCCTGCTGCCGGAAGAGCCCGTAGCCGGTGAAGATCTCCGCCAGGGCCACGAAGATCAGCAGCCACTTCCGCTGCCGCGGGTCGGGGAAGATCAGGAAATCGAACAGCAGGATGGCGCATCCGAACAGCGCCAGCATCACCGCCGGGATGATGGTGAAGTGATCGGTCGATGTGTAGAACTGCGCTCATTGCGCGCCTCTCTGCAGGGGCCGGGAGAAGGCGGGGCTGAGGCCACGGCTTCGGGCCGAAGTAATCCGGCCGCACCCGCTGCACAATCTCCGTCACCGGCTGCTGCAGAATGTCGAAATAACGGCTTGGGATAGATGCCGATCCAGACGGCCCACACGATCAGCGGGGCGAAGACCGCCACCTCGCGGAGGTTCATGTCGGGGATCGTCAGGTTCTTGCCGTTGGTCACCTGGCCCAGCATGGTTCGCTGGTAGAGCCAGAGCAGGTAGGCCGCACCGAGAATCACGCCGGTCACGGCGAAGGCCGCCCAGATCCGGTTGGCCTCGAAAGCTCCCTGCAGGATCGTGAACTCGCCGATGAATCCGTTCAGCAGCGGCAGGCCGGCCGAACTCAGCATGGCGAACGCGAAGACGATGGCGAACTTCGGCATCACGTGGGCCAGGCCGCCGTACTCGGAGATCTCGCGCGTGTGCCGGCGCTCGTAGATGACGCCGATCACCAGGAAGAGCATGCCGGTCGAGATGCCGTGGTTGATCTGCTGCAGCACGCTGCCGGCGATTCCGTTCGGGTTCAGCGAGAAGATGCCCAGCGTGCAGAAGCCCAGGTGGCTCACCGACGAGTACGCCACCAGCTTCTTCCAATCCGCCTGCATCAGGCTGACCAGCGCGCCGTAGATGATCCCGATGATCGAAAGCACCGCCAGGATCTGCACGATCGTCTGGTCCACCGAAGCCTTGGGCAGCAGCGGCAGCGAGAATCGCAGGAAGCCGTACGTCCCCATCTTCAGGAGCACCGCCGCCAGGATCACCGACCCGGCGGTGGGAGCCTCCACGTGCGCGTCGGGCAGCCAGGTGTGGAAGGGGAACATCGGCACCTTGATGGCGAAGCCGAGGAAGAAGGCCCAGAAGACGATCTGCTGCGTAGCCAGCGGCAGGCTGACCTTCATCAGGTCGGCGATCTCGAAGCTGTAGAAATCGAAACTGGCTGTAGTGCTGGAAGTAAAGCAGTCAGGATGCCGAGCAGCATCAGCACCGATCCGGCCAGCGTGTAGAGGAAGAACTTGATGGCCGCATAGAGTTTCCGCGGGCCGCCCCACACCCCGATGATGAAGTACATCGGCACCAGCACCAGCTCCCAGAAGACGTAGAACAGGAAGAAATCGAGCGAGAGGAAAACGCCGATCATGCCCGTCTGCAGCAGCAGGAACATGGCGTAATATTCTTTCACGCGATCCTCGATCGCCGACCACGAGCACAGCATGGCGACGCACCCCATCAGGGTCGTGAGCATCACCAGCAGCAGGCTGATGCCGTCCATGCCGAGGTGGTAGTGCGACGCCCAGCGAGGGGATCCAGTCGCATCTTCTCTTCGAACTGGAATCCCGGGACGCCCGTGCTGGAACCGCCAGACCAGCGGCAGGGAGACCAGGAAGCCGGCGAGCGCGGCAAGGTTGGCCCATACGCGGATCAGCTCTTTGTTCCCCGAAGGCAACAGCAGCAGGACGAACAATCCGGCCAGCGGCGTCAGTAACACGATACTTAGTAAGTGCTGGTCCATATAGTTACCGCGCGATGTAATACCCCAGGAAGGCCAGCGCTCCGGCCACCACGAAAAACGCGTAAGCCTGCACGCGGCCCGGTCTGCAGGATGCACACCGGGTAGGAGAGCATCTTCACGAAAAAGGCGCTGAAGCGCACCGCGCCGTCGACGATCCAGGTATCCCACCAGATCGACACCTTGGAGCTGAAGCGGGTCAGCCAGCCGGCGCCGTTGACGCCGCCATCCACTACGTCGCGGTCGAACGCGCCCAGCACCCGGCCGCCGCCCTTGCACAATCCGTTGACGAACAGGAAATCGTAGACCTCGTCCACGTACCACTTGTTGTAGAGCAGGCCGTGCAGCGGCTTGAGCTGCTTTTCGAGGGTGTCCGGAATCTCGGGCTTGTGGTGATAGAACCAGCGCGCCACCACGATGCCGATCACCGCGAAGGCCACCGACAGTCCCATCAGGATCCATTCGATCGATGCGGCATGCTCGCCTTCCTTGGCCGCCTCGATGGCCGCCGAAGCGAAGGCCGGCTCCAGCCAGCGCTCGAATCCGCGGAAACTCTCGCCCAGGTTCCAGAGCTTGGGCGTTCCGAGCCATCCGGCCAGCACGCTGCCGGCCGCGAGCAGCACCAGCGGCACGGTCATGGAGGCGGGCGATTCGTGGATGTGCGCCGCCACCTCGGGCTTCACGCGCGACTTGCCGTAGAACGTCATGTTCATCAGGCGCCACATGTAGAACGCCGTCAGCAGCGCGGTCACCAGGCCGATGGCCCACAGCATCTTGGAGCCCTGCGGGCGAGCTGTACGCCTGCCACAGGATCTCGTCCTTGGAGAAGAAGCCCGCCAGGCCGGGAATGCCGGCGATGGCCACCGACGCCGATCCACATGGTCCAGTGGGTGATCGGGATTTTGTTCTTCAGCCCGCCCATGTGGCGCATATCCTGCTCGCCGCCCATGGCGTGGATCACCGAGCCGGAGCAAAGGAAGAGCAGGGCCTTGAAGAAGGCGTGGGTAAACAGATGGAAGATGGCGACCCAGTAGGCGCCGACCCCCAGCGCCAGGAACATGTAGCCGAGCTGGCTCACGGTGGAATACGCCAGAACGCGTTTGATATCGTTCTGCACCAGCGCGATGGTAGCCGCCAGGATCGCGGTGAAGGCGCCGACCGCCGCCACGATGCTCAGAAGTGTGGGGCGTCAACTGGAACAGCGCCGCCGAGCGCGCCACCATGTACACGCCGGCCGTCACCATGGTGGCCGCGTGGATCAGGGCCGATACCGGGGTGGGGCCTTCCATGGCGTCCGGCAGCCAGACATACAGCGGAACCTGCGCCGATTTGCCGGTGGCGCCGAAGAACATCAGAAGCGCGATGGCGCTCAGCACGCCGAAGCCGGCAGTTTCCACCGGGAACTGTCCGCTGCGCAGCAGCGCGTTCACGTCGGTGAAGCGCAGCGTGCCGAGCACGGACATCATGAGCAGCATGCCCAGCACAAACCCCGCATCGCCCACGCGGTTCACGATGAATGCCTTCTTCCCCGCATCGCCGGCCGACTTCTTGTGGAAGTAGAAGCCGATCAGCAGGTAGCTGCACAACCCGACGCCTTCCCAGCCGACGAACAGCAGGCCGTAGTTGTTGGCCAGCACCAGCATCAGCATGAAGAAGATGAACAGGTTGAAGTAGCCGAAGAACCGGTAGTAGCCGTTGTCGTGATCCATGTAGCCGGTGGCGTACACGTGGATCAGGAAGCCGATGCCCGTCACCACCAGGATCATGACCGAGCTGAGCGGGTCGAGCAGAAAGCCCCAGTCCAGCTGGAAGGTGGCCAGGTGCCCGTTGGCCATGTGGAACGGCATGCCGGGCATCCAGGTGAACTGGATGACCTGGTGAACGCGCCCGGCGGTTTGCGAAAGCTGCCAGACCGCGCCCACCGAAAGCAGAAAGGAGAGCAGCACCATCCCCGGGCAGATCAGCTTGATAAGGAACTTATAGGGCGAATGGTGGTGGCCATGATCGTGGCCGTGCTCGTGCGCGTGGCCGGGGCCGTGGCCGTGCTCGTAGACCGGTTCCACGCCGGGAGCCACCGCCACGTCCGACGGCGGCTGCGGATCGAGCAGCTTGCCGAACAGCAGCATCAGCGCCGCACCGGCCAGCGGGAACAGCGGAATCAGCCAAATCAGGTCTAGGAAATTCACGGCGCTCCTACCACTTCAGCAAGTCGATTTCATCCGCCAGCACGGTTTCCTTGTTGCGGAACAGCGCGATCAGGATGCCCAGCCCCACGGCCGCTTCGGCCACCGCGTCGGTAATCACGAAGATGGCGAAGATCTGCCCGTCGACGTTGCCCCAGGCGTGCGAGAACGCGATCAGGTTGATGTTCACCGCGTTCAAAATCAGCTCGATCGACATCAAAATGATCACGATATTCCGCCGGGTGAGCACGCCCACGGTGCCGATGAGCAGCAGCGCGGCGCTCAGGGCCAGGTAATGAACCGTTGTAATCGGATGCATGCGTCAGATCCTCTTTTTCGCCATCACCACGGAGCCGACCACGGCCACCAGCAGCAGCAGCGAAGCAATCTCGAAGGGCAGCAGGTATTCGGAGAAGAGCACGTCGGCCACCATCTGGGTGTTGCCGCCGGCCGCCGCGACCGCAGCCGCTCCGCCCTCGGGGAGGTGGAACGCGTATTTGCCGCGGTACAGGAACCAGCCGATCTCCGCGCCCACCGCGGCAACCGTCGCCAGGCCCACCAGCCAGTGCCGGTTGAACTGCCGCTGTTTGGCCGCCTGGTCGAGGTTCACCAGCATGATGACGAACAGGAACAGCACCATGATGCCGCCCACGTAGAGCACGATCTGCACGGCGAACAGGAACTCGGCCTGCTGCAGCAGGTACAGCCCGGCCACGCCCAGAAGCGAGACGATCAGCGCGATCGCGCTGTGCACCGCGTTCCGCTGCGTGATGGTCAGGACGGCTCCGCCCAGCACCAGCAGGGCGAAGGCATAAAACAACGCTGTGTCGATCAACATTTGTATTGAGTGGGCTTGGGCCCTTCCTCGAGGACCTGGCGGTCCCAGATCTGGCCGTCCCGGGTGTAGGTAGCCAGCTCGAAATCCTGCGTCAGCTCCAGCGCATCCACCGGGCAGGCGTCTTCGCAGAGGCCGCAGAACATGCACCGGGAGGTGTCGTAGGTGAAATTGGTGAGCTCTTTGCGGCGCGTCT
Organism: Bryobacterales bacterium; assembly: GCA_963836015.1. Classification (GTDB taxonomy): domain Bacteria; phylum Acidobacteriota; class Terriglobia; order Bryobacterales; family Bryobacteraceae; genus CAWCDJ01. The sequence goes on from CAWIIF010000001.1 coordinate 114,761, forward strand.
CTTCGTTGCGCTCGCTGGTGACCACGATCAGGTTTTCCGGGCAGGCCAGCGCGCACAGGTTGCACGCGATGCACAGGGTCTCGCCGTTATCGGGATTGATATTCAGCCGCGGGGCGCCGCGATACCGCTCCGCCACCTTGGGCCGCTCCGACGGGTACTGCTCGGTGTAGATGTACTTCGGATGCTGATTCCGGAAAGTCACCCACAGCCCCTGGAACAGGTCCACCAGAAATACCTTTTTAAGAAGACCGCTCATAAAACTCCAGGTGGGCAGGCCAGGAGGCCTACCCTACTATCTGTCCACTTCACCCAACACGATATCGAGCGTCCCGATCACCGCCACTACGTCCGCTATCAGGCCGCCGCGAACCATGCGGTCGAGGGCCTGCAGGTTGACGAAAGAGGGCGGCCGCACCCGGCAGCGGTAGGGCTGCGTCGATCCGTCGCTTACTACGTAATAGCCCAGCTCGCCCTTGGGAGCCTCGATCGAAACGTAGGCCTCGCCCACGGGAGGCTTGATCACCTTGCCGACTTTGCCCATGATCGGGCCTTCGGGAATATTGGCCACCGCCTGCCGCATAATGCGCACCGACTGGCGCATCTCTTCCATGCGGACCATGTACCGGTCGTAGGTGTCGCCATTCTGCCGGGTGGGGATCTCGAAGTCGTATTTCTCGTAGCCCGAGTAGGGCTGCGCCTTGCGCAGGTCCCATTTCACCCCGGCCGCGCGCAGCACCGGGCCGGTCACGCCGTACTCCTTGCACTCGTCGGCGGTCAGGATGCCGACATCCTTCAAGCGGCCCACCCAGATGCGATTGTTGGTCAGCAGCTCTTCGTATTCGTCCACTTTCGGCAGGAACATGTCGCAGAAGGCGTTCACCTCCTGCTCGAAGCCCTCGTAAGTCTCGTAGAGCAGGCCGCCGATGCGGAACGCGTGCGTGGTGAGGCGCGCGCCGCAATATTTTTCGAAGATCTTGAGCGCTTCTTCCCGCTCGCGCAGGCAGTAGAAAACCGGCGTGATGGCGCCGATGTCCAGCGCGTGGGTGCCGAGCCACAGCAGGTGGCTGGCGATCCGGTTCAGCTCCGTGAGGATGACGCGAACGGTCTGCGCGCGCGGCGGCGCCTCGACGTTCAGCAGTTTCTCCACCGCCAGGCAGTAGCCCAACCCGTTCGAGATGGCGGCCACATAATCCATGCGGTCCACGTAGGGATTGAACTGCGCGTAGGTGCGGTTTTCCGCGATCTTCTCCACGCCGCGGTGCAGATAGCCGATCACACAATCCGTCCCCAATACCTTCTCGCCGTCGAGTTTGAGGATCACGCGCAGCACGCCGTGCGTGGAAGGGTGCTGGGGGCCCATGTTGATGACTAATTCGGTGGAATCTAGGAACGTTGCGTCCGGCATACGGTCGTCACTGGCCGCTTTCTATATTCAGATTTTCCTGCACCCAGCGCTGGTCCTGTTGGATGATCGAGTAGTCCTTGCGCAGCGGGAATCCCGTCCACTCCTCCGGCAGGAGGATGCGCCGCATGTCCGGGTGTCCGGCGAACTCGATGCCGAACATATCAAATACCTCGCGCTCCAGCCAGTTGGCCGTCAGGTGAACGCCCACCGCGGTTCCCGGCCGGTAGCCGTCGGCGAGCAGCGCCTTGACCCGAACGCGCTCGTTGCGCGCGAAGCTGTAGAGGATGTAGACCAGGTCGAACCGCTCCGGACGCTTCGGCCAGTCCACCGCGGTGATATCGACCAGGTAATCGAAATCGGCTTCGAGTTTGAGATACTCCAGTACCGGAATGGCCGCTTCGGGTTTGGCGACGACGAAGTTCTGCCCGAGGTAGGTGGACGTTTCGCTGATCCGGTCGCCAAACCTCTCCTTCAGCTCACGTGCGAGGTCGCTGTCCCAAGGGGTGGCAGCCATGGTCGCGGGCGGCTTCGGGGGTGCTGCATGGCCCGCGGCCGCGGCTGGCTTAGGAGGAGCCGCTTTCGCGGCGTCAGCGGCTGGTTTGGCCGGTTGGCCAGACGCCTCACCCTGTTTCGGGGGAGGCGTTTCTGAGCCCCCAGGCTTCTGCTCATCAGCCATTTAATCTCCTCTTGAAGAACCCTACATTTATCATCTGCACGAACGAGTGTCAAATTGCGCGACACCCCTGAAAAACTTGCGGTTGGTACGGTAGTTTTGGATGTGAAATTGCCCCTCGCTGCCCGCCAGTGCCCTTTCGCACAGGGCCGCGGAATTCTCCGGCTGCTAAACTTCGATACATGTACGACGTGATCATCGTCGGCGGGGGGCCGGCTGGATTGAGCGCAGCTGCGATTCTCGGACGCTGCCGCCGCAGCGTGCTGCTCTGCGACGACGGCCAGTATCGCAACGACGCTTCGCTGGCGCTCCACGGCTTTCTCAGCCGCGACGGCATTCACCCCGCCGAGCTCCGGCGCATCGGCCGTGAGCAGCTCGAACGCTACGACGTCGAACACCGCGCGGTGCGGGTCACCGATGCCCACCCGTCGGAAGGCGGCTTCTCGGTGACGCTCGAAGACGGGTCCACCGCCGCCGGCCGCAAACTCCTGCTGGCGACCGGCGTTCGCGACACAATCCCCGCTGTAGAGGGTTTCCAGACTTTCTTCGGCCGCGGCGTGTTTCACAGCCCCTATACCGACGGCTGGGAGGTTCGCGATCGCCGCCTCGCCGCGTATGGAACGGGAAAGAGCGGAACGGACCTGGCGCGCTCCCTCAGAACCTGGAGTTCCGACGTGGTGCTGTGCACGGACGGTCCTTCCGGCTTGAAACCCGCGGATTCGGCCGATCTGGCCAGCCTGGGGATTCACGTGCTGTCCGCCAAGATCGCGCGGCTGGAAGGGTCGGAGACGGGTCTCGACCGGATCATCTTTGCCGACGGGTCGGACTTGCCCGTGTCCGCGATCTTCCTGAGCATGGGTTCGAGCCCGCGATCCGACCTGGCCTCGCGGTTGGGATTCCGCTCCAACGGCAAGGGCGCCGCCAACGGATCCGGGGTGTATGTGGCAGGCGACGCCTGCAAAGATACACACCTCGCGATCGTGGCCGCGGCCGAAGGCGCACAAGCCGCCATCGCTATCAATCGCGCCCTCCAGCAGCAGAGCGGAGAGTAACATTTTCCACTTCCCGATTTTCTTGCCTGCGGGTTTCCCCGGGCCGGATCTCCCGCTAATCGCCTGAAGGTAAACCAGCTTCCTCCACCGCGGGCGCGTTGGAAAAGCAATTGCACAGTAGTGTGCCCGAAAGAAGGGAGTTCGTGGCGATAATCTCGGGTTCTGAGCCGGATTGGCCCAATGAGGGAAAGGCTTCTTCGGGCGTCTTCGTTCCGCTTGCAGCAATTCCATTTCCGGCGGCTTTATTCGGTCCGGAGGGGGTGATCGCCGAAACCAACACGGAGTGGGATGCTACTCATCCGGCCTTTCAGGCGGGTGAACCCGGCCAAGCCTGGTGCGAGGAGCTACACGAAGGATCGCCGCTCCTCTCCGAGGCCCTGCTCGACGGACTCCAGGCGGTTCTGTCCGGCGCCGAACGGCGTTTCACCCAGGAGGCCGGCGCGGCAGGAGCGGCGCGCCGCATTGTCATCTCGGAGGCTGCCGGACGCGCGCTGATTGTTGAAGAAGTCCACATGCCGGCGCCGGAGACCTCCCAGCAGTCGCCGAAACTCGAAACGATCGGGCGCATGGTGAGCGGCGTGGCGCACGATTTCGCCAATCTGCTGACCATTATCGCGGGCTACGGCGACCTACTGTTGAACCGCACCGGCGATCAGGATCCGCGCCGTGAGGCGATCAACGAGATTCGCAAGGCCGCCGAGCGCGGCGCGCGATTGACGTCGCAGTTGCTGGGCTTCGGACGAGGGGAAACCATACGCCCTAATCCGCTCGACCTCAATACCCTGGTGACGGATGTCGAGCGCATGCTCCGGCCAATTCTCGGAGAGCACCTCGAGATCTCCGTCGAGCTGCAACCCGGGTTGGGACTGGTAGTGGCCGACCCGGGACAGATGGAACAGGTCGTCATGAACCTGCTGCTGAACGCCCGGGACGCCATGACGGACAGGGGGCGGATCCGGATCGAGACTTCGAGTGCCGTTCTGGAAGCAGAGGAGGCGGGCCTGCTGGGCATGACGGCCGGCCCGTGCGTGCTCCTGTCGGTCGCGGACTCCGGCCACGGGATCGAACCCGATGCCATGGAGCGGATCTTCCAGCCCTTTTACACCACCAAGGAGAGAGGCGAAGGCACCGGGCTGGGCCTGAGTATCGTCCTACGCGTCGTAAAGGAGAGCGGAGGCGCCATCCGGGTACGGAGCGCGCCCGGAGAGGGCGCGATCTTCACGGTGTACCTGCCCTCCTCGCGGCACCTGCCCGGGTTGGCGGCGAACCCCGCGCCCCGCCGCACCGCCGCCGGGTCGGAAACGGTACTGCTGGTTGAGGACGAGGACGCCGTCCGCCGGCTGATGGCGCAGGTGCTGCAACAGAACGGCTACCGGGTACTGGAGGCCGCCGACGGTGAGGAAGCGCTGCTGCTTTTCGGGGCTCACGAACCCGCCATCGGGCTGGTGCTGACCGATATGGTGATGCCGCGCATGGGCGGTCACGAACTGGCCCGCCGGATCCGTGCGCGCCGGCCCGGGCTTCCCATCATTTGTATCTCCGGCTACACCGACGAGGCGCTGCACCAAACGGGTGCCCTGGAACCCGGGATGTTATTCCTCCAGAAGCCTTTGCTGCCGGATCCCCTGGCCGCCAAAGTGCGGGAGGCGCTGGATTCGGCTTCTCGACCGTTTAACCCGCGTTAGGCGCCAGTCGGGTCGTAAGACTCGGCAAGACGCCCGGAATGTGCTCTAATGAATGGCACTTACCCGGTATGGCCAGTTCAGCCAAACGTCTGCGAAGAGCCTGGAAAAGCGCCGGCCGGCGTGCGCGCGAAATCCGGATGATCGCGCACGGCCTCATCTCCACGGATCACCCGATCCTGGCGCATATCATTCCCATGCGCCGCTGCAATCTCTCTTGCGCATATTGCAACGAGTACGACGACCACTCCAAGCCGGTCGCCATCGAACTGGTCTGCCAGCGGCTCGACCGCCTGGCCCAGCTCGGCACCAACGTGATCACCATCTCCGGCGGGGAGCCGCTGCTGCATCCGGATCTGGACGCGGTGATCGCGCGCATCCGGCAGAACGGGATGATTGCCGGCATGATCACCAACGGGTACCTGTTGACCGCCGAGCGCATCAAGCGGCTCAACCGCGCCGGGCTGGACCACCTGCAGATCTCGATCGACAACGTGATGCCCGACGAGGTTTCGAAGAAGAGCCTCAAGGTGCTCGATAAAAAGCTTCAGCTCCTGGCGGAACATGCCGAGTTCCACGTCAACATCAACTCCGTGGTCGGCGGCGGCATTCACAATCCCAAGGATGCCCTGACGATCGGCCGGCGCGCGCTCGAGCTGGGGTTCACGTCCACGGTGGGAATCATTCACGACGGCGAAGGCCAGTTGCAGCCGCTGCGCGACGAAGAGCGCGAGGTTTATCTCGCCATGCGCTCCATGGAGAAGAGCAGCTACGCGCGCGTCAATTATTTCCAGGACAACATCGCCCACGGCAAGGAAAACCACTGGCGCTGCCGGGCCGGCTCGCGGTACTTGTATGTCTGCGAGGACGGCCTGGTGCACTACTGCTCGCAGCAGCGGGGCTACCCGGGCAAGCCTCTGATGGAGTATACCCGCGACGACGTGCGGCGGGAGTATCGCACCGCCAAGAGCTGCGCGCCGCGCTGCACGGTGGCGTGCGTTCACCAGGTATCCACCATCGATTTCTGGCGCGGCCCGCAGGACCTCACTCCCTCGGCCGTGGAAGGCCAGCCCCAGGGACTCGTACACATCCAGTAGGGGCCGGGGTTTCCGCATCCCATAGAATAAAGGCAGATGCCCGCTCCCCGTCTGGAGCTCCTGGGAGTTTCCAAGACCTACAAAAACGGAGGCCAGCCGGTCGAGGTTCTGCATGATGTCTCGCTCGAGGCGGCGGCGGGAACCGTCACCGCGCTGCTGGGCCGGAGCGGGTGCGGCAAGACGACCCTCCTCAATCTCGCCGGAGCCATGGATTTCCCGACGGCGGGGGAGGTCCGCATCGACGGCCGCGCCACTTCGTCGCTCTCCGAGCGGGAGTTGACCGCGCTGCGCCGCCGGCGGATCGGGTTCGTCTTTCAATTCTTCCAACTGCTTCCGACGCTCACGGTGCTCGAAAATGTCGAGCTTCCGCTGCTGCTGGCGGGCGCGCCCCAACGCCACCGAGGCGGCGCGCGACAGGCTGCGGTGGGTCGGTCTCGAAGAGAAAGCGGCCAGCCTGCCGTATCAGCTCTCGGGCGGCCAGATGCAGCGGGTAGCGATTGCCCGCGGCGCTGGTGCACTCGCCGGAGCTGCTGATCGCCGACGAGCCCACCGGCAACCTGGACACGGCCAGCGGCGACCAGGTGCTGGCGCTGATTCGCGAGAGCGCCGCGCGCTTCGGAGCGGCCGTAATCGTGGCAACCCACAGCGCGGAAGCCGCCGCCATCGCGGACGTGCGAGTACGCCTGCGCGACGGCCGCATCCAGGCGATCGAGCGCGCATGAAGCTGCTTCGGACGCTGATCCTGCGCCCCCTCCGCCGCGACCTTCTGCGGACGGCGCTGACGGTGCTGGCGGTAGCGCTCGGCGTCGGAGTGGTGGTGGCGATCGACCTGGCGGGCGACGCCGCCACCGGCTCGTTCCGCTCGTCGATGGAGACGCTGACGGGAAAGACGGATCTCGAGATCACGGCCAACGGAGGCATCGACGAAGGGTGGATGGGCCGGCTGTCCGGCATGCCGTACGATGTGCGCTGGGCGCCCGTAATCGAAGCGCAAGCCGCGATCCGCGGAATCGGCGCCGTGCCGCTCTACGGCGTGGACCTGCTGGCAGCCGCCGAATCCTCACAGAGCCGCGACCGTGAGGGAGCGGGCATCCTGATATCGAGCGCCCTCGCCAAACGAATCGGCAGTTCGCAGATCACCATCAACCTCGCCGGCCGCCCGCAGACATTCCCCATCGCGCGAACTGTCGACGGGCAATCCGCCGAATTTCTGCTGCTGGACATCGCCGAAGCGCAGAAGGCCCTCGGCCGCTACGGCAAGCTCGACCGCATCGACGTGACCATCGGGCCGGACGAGGATTTCACAAAAGTTGAACAGGCCATACGCGCGGTGCTGCCGCCTTCGTACCTGCTTCGCAAACCCGGCGCGCGCAGCGACGAGAACCAGCGGATGCTGCGCGCCTTTCGCTGGAACCTGCGAGTGTTGAGCTACATTTCCCTGGTGGTGGGCGCATTCCTGATCTACAACACGATCTCGGTGAGCGTGGTGCGGAGGCGAGCGGAGATCGGAATCCTGCGATCGATCGGGGCCGCCCGCGGCACGGTGTTCGGGCTGTTCCTGGCCGAGGCGCTGATGCTCGGGCTGACCGGAGCGGTCCTGGGGATCGGGCTGGGGCGCCTGCTGGCAGGCGGGACGGTCGGGCTGATTTCCGTCACCGTGAACGCGCTGTACACGACCAGCCGTCCAACACCTGTGGCGCTTACCTGGAGCGAATCGTGGACCGGCATCGCAACAGGTGCGGCGGTGGCGCTGCTTTCGGCGCTCGGCCCGGCGCGCGAGGCGATGCGGGTAGCGCCCACGGAGGCCATGAGCCGCGGCGCCCACGAGCATCGCGCGCGGGTCCGCTGGAGGCGCGGGCTGGCCTGGGCGGCGGTACTCAGCGCTGCAGCGGCCGCGGCTTCGCAGGCCGGACCACTGGGCGGGTTCCCGGTGGGCGGTTATGTGTCCGCGTTCCTGGCGATCGGGGCGGCCGCGATGGCCGCACCCGCGGTGGTCCTGGCCGTGAACCGCGCCACCCGCGCGGTAGTGAACCTCCGGGTGGAAAGCCTGCTGGCGGGGCGGAGCCTGGCGGCATCGCTCTCGCGAACCTCGGTGGTGGTGGCGGCGCTGGCCACAGCCATCGCGATGATGGCCAGCGTCGGGATCATGGTCGGCAGCTTCCGCGAGACGGTCGCGCTGTGGCTCGATATCCAGCTGCGCGCGGACCTCTACGTGCGCCCGGCGGTGCCCTCGTCGGCGGGCGACTTCCCGCCGCTCGCGCCCGAGGTGGCGGGCATCCTGGAATCCACCCCGGGGGTGGCCGCGGTGGACCTGTTCCACGCGGTCCCGCTCGAGTACCAGGGGCAGCGCGCTACCCTGGGCGCGGGCAATCTCGACGTGGTTCGCCGCTACGGCCGGCTGCGCTTTCTGGCGGGCGAAGACCGCGACGCGATCCTGCGCTCGATGCCCGGCCGCGATCGTGCGGTGGTGAGCGAGCCGTTCGCCAACCTTCATCATGTGCGCGCCGGAGACCGGCTCGGGCTGGCGATCGGCGAGCACCAGGTGACACTGACGGTGGCCGGCGTCTACTACGAGTATTCGAGCAGCCAGGGGTACGTGATCGTGGATCGCTCCACGCTGCTGAAGTACCTTCCCGGACAGCCGGCGACCAACGCGGCGGTCTACCTCGTCGCTGGGGCGGATGCCGCGACCGCCGAGCAGTCGATCGAGCGTCGCGCGGCCGCCTACGGCGTGGCGGTGGCACCCAACGCGGAACTGCGCCGCAACTCGATCGCGATCTTCGACCGGACCTTCTCGATCACCTACGCCCTCGAGGCCGTCGCGATCCTGGTGGCCATGCTGGGCGCCGCCAATTCGCTGCTCGCCCTGGTGCTCGACCGCCGCCGCGAACTGGGCCTGCTGCGCTACCTGGGGGCATCCGGCGGGCAGGTTCGCGGGATGATCCTGACGGAAGCCGCGTTTCTGGGGCTGCTCGCCATTTTGCTCGGACTGGCGCTGGGGCTCGCACTTTCGCTACTATTGATATTCGTAGTCAATAAGCAGAGTTTCGGTTGGACCATTCAATTTCACCCCCCTAGAGAACTGCTTTTGGGCGCGCTCTTCGCGGTCTGGTGCGTCACGGTTCTGGCCGGTCTATATCCGGCGCGGGTCGCTTCGCGCCTCAATCCGATTGACGTGATTCATGAAGAGTAGCGTTTGAAACTCCCACGCCCGGAGCTGGCGGTCGTCGATATCGTGAAGCTTCGGGACTACTGCCTCGATCCTGTGCACGAGTTCGGAAAGCACAAAGCCCGCGTGTTTGACGCTGCGCTGGGATTGACCAAGGCGGACGCGTCGTGGCTGCGGAACCGCTTGCTCGAAGCAGTCTTCGCAGATGCGGAATGGGCGGCGGACACGTCGTATGGGACGCTGTACGTGATAGACTTTGAGTTACGGACTTCTGTTGGCCTCGCCCCCGTTCGGAGCGGGTGGATCGTCCGGAGCGGCGAAAACTTTCCGCGGCTCACCACCTGCTATGTGAAGAGGAACCTTTGACCATGCCTGTTCCCCCTTTGTTGGCGCCCGTGGCGCTCCTGGTCGATCTCCCCGACCGCGGACTTAGCCGCGGCCAGATGGGGACGGTCGTGGAGCATCTGGCGGAAGGGGCCGTGCTGGTCGAGTTCGCTGACGACGAGGGCCAAACCTACGCCATGGTCGACCTTAAACCCGATCAGTTGGTAGTCTTGCACCGCCGCTTCCGCGCGGCTTGACAGCCTGATTCATGAAGATTAGCAACACAAGCATACGCAATATCGCCATCATCGCCCATGTGGACCATGGGAAGACCACTCTGGTCGATGCCATGCTCAACCAGAGCGGCATTTTCCGCGTCAACGAAGAACACGTTGAACGCGTTATGGATTCGAACGATCTCGAACGCGAGCGCGGCATCACGATTCTCGCCAAAATCACCGGCGTGCGCTATCACGGGGTGAAGATCAACATCGTGGATACGCCCGGCCATTCGGATTTCGGCGGCGAGGTGGAGCGCGCCCTCAAGATCGTGGACGGCGTGATGCTGCTGGTGGACGCGAGCGAAGGCCCCCTGCCGCAGACACGCTACGTGCTTTCGAAGGCGCTCGAAGCGCATCTTCCGCCGATTGTCGTGATCAACAAGATCGACCGGCCCGATGCGCGCGTCCAGGAAGTGCTGAACGAGGTGTACGACCTGTTCATCGACCTGGACGCCACGGAGGACCAGCTCGATTTTCCGGTGCTCTACACGATCGCCAAGAGCGGAATCGCCAAGAAGACGATGGACGATCCGTCGACGACCCTGCGGCCGCTGTTCGATGCCATCGTGGAGCACATCCCGCCGCCGGTCGGCGATGCGGATGGCGTGCTGCAAATGCTGATCGCGAACCTGGACTACAGCGACTATCTCGGGCGGCTGGGGATCGGGCGCGTCTTCAACGGCACCCTGAAATACGGAGATATGGTAGCCATCGCCAAACGCGACGGATCGATGCACACCACCAAGATCACGAAGCTCTATTCGTTCGAGGGCCTCAAACGGGTGGATGAAACCACCGGCCTGCAGGGCGACATCCTGGCAATCGCCGGCGTGGAAGGCATCACCATCGGGGAAACCGTCACCAGCGCGGAGACGCCCGACCCGCTGCCCCAGATCCAGATCGACGAGCCGACCATCGCCATGGCGTTCACTATTAACACCTCGCCGTTCGCGGGCAAGGAAGGGCAATGGGTGACGTCGCGGAACCTGCGAGAGCGGCTGGAAAAAGAGCTGCTGACGAATGTTTCGATCCGGGTGGAGGAACTGGGCCACGACACGTTCAAGGTGATGGGCCGCGGCGAGCTGCAACTGGCCATCCTCATCGAGATGATGCGGCGGGAAGGCCACGAGCTGGCCGTCGGGAAGCCGGAGATCATCACCCGGACCGTCAAGGGAAAAGTGCAGGAGCCGCTGGAGCTGCTCATTATCGACTGCCCGGAGAACTTTCTCGGGGTAGTGATCGAGAAGCTCGGGGCGCGCAAGGGCAAGATGACCAAGATGGTGAACCACGGCTCGGGGCGCGTGCGACTGGAATTCCACGTACCCTCGCGCGGCCTGATCGGGTTGCGCAGCGAGATCCTCACCGATACCCGCGGGACGGCCATCATGAACTCCCTCTTCCATGGATATATCGACTGGCAGGGTGAAATTCCGACCCGTCCCACCGGCTCGCTGGTGGCGGACCGGTCCGGCAAAGCTACCGGCTATGCGATCTTCAACCTGCAGGAGCGGGGTGAAATATTCGTCACGCCCGGCACGGAGATATACGAAGGCATGGTGGTGGGCGAGAACGCGCGTGAGAAGGACCTGGACGTGAACATCGTCAAGGAGAAGAAGCTGACCAACATGCGGGCGTCCACCGCGGACGAAGCGATCCGTCTGGTGCCGCCGCGGATCTTGAACCTGGAGCAGGCCATCGAGTTCATCCGCGACGACGAATTCGTGGAAGTGACGCCGCAGTCGATCCGCATGCGGAAGAAAATCCTGAAGAGCAATCAGCGGTAGGGTAGGCCTCCTGGCCTGCCCAGGCGTGCGCAGCGCGCCTTCGGCGCGTGGACAGGCCAGGAGGCCTATCCTACTAAACTACGTTAACCTGAATCGGAATGACGCCCTACGCGCTCACCGCCGCGGAACTCGCCGTGTTCCGGCGGCTGAACACACCCGAGAAGATCCAGCGGTTCCTGGATCGCGACATCGCTTATAACAAGGAACCCGGGGGGCCGACGTGCCGGTCGCCGCGGCGCGTGCTGCGCGACCGGATGGCGCATTGCATGGAAGGCGCGCTGTTCGGGGCAGCGGCGCTGCGGATGATGGGCCACCCGCCGCTGCTGCTCGATCTCGAGGCGGTCCGCGACGACGACCACGTGCTGGCCGTCTTCCGCTCGCGAGGGCACTGGGGCGCGGTCGCCAAGTCGAACTACTCGGGCCTGCGGTACCGCGAGCCGGTCTACCGGACGCTGCGCGAGCTGGTGATGTCGTACTTCGAGCATTATTACAACCTCAAAAAGGAAAAGACGCTCCGCCGCTACTCGCGTCCCGTCAGCCTCGTCCGGTTCGACGTTATCGGCTGGATGACCGCGGAAGAGGATGTCTGGGCGATTCCCGACCACCTCTGCTCGATCGCGCACACGCCGGTGCTGCCGGGGCGGATGGCCGCGGGTCTCGGACGCGTCGATGAACGGCTATTCGCCGCCGGGCTGGTGGGCCGGTCCGTCTAGCAGGGCCGCTACCGCTCGAAATGTACCGGCTGCGTCAGCGCGCCGTTTCCCGCCGAATCCCATACCGCGAAGCGAACCCACTTTTTGCCCGCGACGTCGAACGGCACGTGGAACTGGTGGCTCGACATGGGGGGCTGGCCGGTCAGCGAGATCACTTCGCTGCCGGTGGTCTTGCCGTCTCCCCACACGAGCTCCGCGAATTCCGGCGGGAAGGTCCATTCCACGTCGGCGTTGTAATAGCGGTGAGGCCCGCTGCCTTCGATCCCCCAGTTACGGAATAGAACTTCGCCGCTAGTGACGAAATAGTCCCCCGCGCGCAGCGCTTTCACTACCGGCGCCCATCCGTCGGCGAACCGCGGCACGCGGTCGAGCTTCACGTAGTTCACGACGAGCTGCGGATACGTCTCGTCGTCCGGATTCTTCATGTACGTGTCGCCTTCCGCAATCATGTATTTGGCGCCCGACCAGTTGTTCATATCGTCCAGCAGGCCGAGACACCGCTGCTCGCAGAGCCGCCTCTCCGATTGATCGACCGGCAACGATTGATACGAGCCTCCCAGGTACCGGTCGCTCTGGAAAAAGTCCTGGTCCTTGACCGCATCCGGGTAGCCCGCCGACCCTTTCGTGCGCGGATGCGTCTGCCAGACCAGTCCCTGCTCGTCTTTGAGCAGCTCGAGCTCGGTGGGCGCCGAGCTCGTGTGGTAAACCTTGCCGAAGCCGGCCTGCGTCTCTACATAGGGCTGCGTGGGCGGCGCGGCCGGTTTGCGGACGTGTGTGAAATAGACGGGCCTCGGGAACAGGAACATGTAGTGGCCGCCGAAGTTGGCATCCGGCTCTTCTCCGGGAATCAGCAGGAAGTCCCGGTCGGAAAAGCGCTCGCAGCCTTCGAAATACACCTTCTGCTCGTCGAGCCGGATGGCCCCGGTATCGGCCGGGTGCGAGTCCGAGTGAAAGTCGGCCAGGATCGCGATATTGATTCCCAGCGCGCGAAATACCGGCAGCCAGGTGGGCTCGTAGTCGACCGTGCCTGCGTCGGTGAGCTGCTCGTTGAAATGGAAATGAAAGTGGCTGACCAGGACCTTCATGCCGGGCATGGCCTTGTAGACGTCGTCGTGGGTGTAGGCCAGGACATGCTCGTCCGTGGCCCGGCCAACCTCCGCGCTGAGGTAGAAATAGACCGGCATCCGCTGCAGGGTTCCGGGAGGCGCATTATAAAGCGCGAAGTTGTTGATCTCCTCGCGGGCCTCGTTGACGCGCCGCTGCCACACCGCGTCGGAGATGCCGTAAGGCTTGTAGCCGGTCTCGCGATCCGGCTGGCGGACGCCGATCGCGAATGAGCCGGCGCCATCCTTGCGGTAGTAGATATAGCCGAGGTTCGTCTCCATCTCGCGGGCGAAGAAAAACTTATGGGAAGGCGGTAGAACCGCGAGCGATCCGCCGCCCGTTTCGAGAATTCCCAGCCGGTTGCGCGCCCGCACTCCGACGGGGTACTGATTGACGGCGCCGCCGAACTCGTATTTTTGCCAGCCGCGCGCGACGTCGCGCCACACCAGGCGCGTGTTTTCGCCGGCCGTGAATCCTTTTAATCCCGCCGTATATTTATAGGCCACGGAGGGCTCGTCGGTTTTCGCAATGGCTTCCTGCCGCAGCAGGTTCGAGCCGCGGTAGACAGTGAATTGAAGCGCCCCCGAGAATATGCCCATCTCAAGGCCGGGGAAGGTCGCCTCGATGCGCGCGCCATCGGTCTTCACCGCGCAGCCCGTAGCGTGATACTGCGCCCAGGCCCTGCGGATCTCCTCCGGCTTGCGCGGCAGATCGAGGTTCGTGCCCGGCCGTCCCGGAACCATGAGCGGCGCGTCCCAGAACGCGAACCACTTCTCGCGATCCACGACTTCGGGCGTGAGCTCGACACCCAGCTCGCGAAGCGGCGCGATCTGCTGCTGCGAGAGCCGCCGCTTGCCGCTGGTGACCTGAAACTCGGGCGTCAGGTCTCGCGCCAGCACAACCCACCCGCCAGTGCCGCGCGCCGCCAGTTCCGTAACGATGGGCTGGCCGTCGCGGATGGTGAACGCCGCGCGCAGCGGTTCGCCGCGCTCCCCCTGCCAGTTCAGCTCGAGCGCTCCGGAGCGAACTTCGGCGCGCAATCCTTCCGCCGGTTTGTACTCATGCAGATCGCACGTGAAACTCTGGCCGGACGCAGCGGCCGCGCAGCACACGACGGCCGCGATGGAGAAGCAGATTCTCAACGGTTTCTCCCTCCCTGTTCGCGGCCAGTATATAACGCTACGCGACGGCCAGGCGGCTCCACTTTAGTTGCTTCACTCCCAGCGCAGCGCGCGGACCGGGTCCACCTGCGTCGCGCGCCTGGCCGGGACGGCGCTCGCCAGGACCACGGCCGCGCTGAGAAGCAGCACGACACTGGAATATGCCAGCGGGTCCAGCGGGTGAATTCCCGGCAGGGCGTGGGCCAGCAGCGCGGATATGCCCGCCGCGCAGACCATCCCGCAACCCAGGCCCCAGGCCAGGGCGCCCACGCTCGAACCCAGTACCAGCCGTACAATTTGCGAAGGCTGCGCTCCCAGCGCCATCCGCACGCCGATTTCCCGCGTGCGCTGCCCCACCACGTAGGCGAACACACCCGACATTCCGACCGAGGCGATCGCCAGCGCCAGCAGGCCGAGGAAGCCCGCCAACGCCGAACCGTAAATCGAAGGCTCCAGCTTGCGGCGGAAATTGTCCGCCAGCGGGTCCGCACGAACCTGGGCTCGCGGCTCGATCTGTTTCACCAGGGCTGCAATGCGCTCCACGGAGGCGGCTCCGCGATCGCGCACCAGGATGAATGGCGCCCCCCATCTTCCGGTCATAGGGAAGTAGAAGACAGCTTCGATCGACGATAGATCGTTGGTATATGTGTCGGAGACCACGCCGACGATCTGCCGCAGCCGTTCGTTCGCGAGAACCGTTTTCCCCAGAGGGCTTTCTCCCTGCCACCAGCGCTTCGCTGCCGCTTCATTGATCATGACGACATCACGCTCGCTATCCTCAGGAACGAAATTGCGTCCCGCCAGCAACCGCATTCCCAGCGCATTGAGGTACCCGCCGGAGACTTCATTGGAATAGATGTGCAGCACCGGAGAGCCCTTCCGGCCGCTAGGCACTAAGGAGGTGCTGTAGGTCGAATTGCTCAAGCGGAGGATTCAGCGTGAGGCCGCAGGCAGGCAGGTCGCCGGCGTGCTCCAACTGCGCCAGCAGGTCGCGGCTCAAGGCCATGGTCCGCGGGCCGCTATACTGGCTCGCCGGCAGGTCAATCGACAGAACCGTCACGTTCTGAACATCGAATCCCGGGTCCAGCGCTTGCGCCCGCTGCATCCCGCGCACCAGCAGCCCCGCATTCGCCAGCAGGACCACGCTGATTGCAACCTGGACGGAGAGCAATACGCTGCGCAGCGGGAGCCGCGCCCGCACCGGTCCGCCCGGGCCTGCCCGGCCTTCAACGCCGCGGAGATCCCCGCGCGGGTGCCGTGCAGCGCGGGGGCGAGGCCGAACGCGAGGCAGGAGACGATGGCTACGGCGATCGTATAGAGCCAGCACGTTCAGATCCGGCGCTACCCGAAAAGCCTGGTCCGCGGCCAGCCGGTGCATCACCGCCGCCGGCACTACCAGCGCCGTTGCCAGGCCCAGGCCCGCCGCCGCCAGCGCCAGCAGCATGCTCTCCACCAGCAATTGCCGTACAATACGGAATCTGCTGCCGCCGAGTGAAAGCCTCACCGCGATCTCCTGCCGACGTGCAGCGGCCCGGGCCAGCAGCAGGTTTCCGACGTTGGCGCAGGCCAGCAACAGCACCAGCGTGACCGCGAAGAACAACGTCAGCATCATGGGAATCACTTGCCGCTTCTTGAGTGGGCTGTCCATCCAGGCAGTGCCGGCTACCACGATGCCGGGCCGCTGCCCACCGATCCCGTTCGCCGTTCGGAACTGATCCAGCAGAATCGCCAGCTCGGCCTGCGCCCTCGTGCGCGTCACGCCCGGCGCCAGACGTCCAGCCACCGGCGTGCAGCAGAAATCGGGCGAGGTGAGCCAGGCCTGGATCGAAGGGTCGTTGGGCCGCAGCAGCTTTCGCGCCGGCAGCGGCGTCCAGACATCATTCCGCAACGGATTCGTGCCCGTGAAATCGGCCGGCGTCACACCCACCACCGTGAAGGGGATGTCGTCCAGCCGGATGCTGCGGCCCACAATGCGCGGATCGCCGCCGAAGCGCTCCAGCCACAGATCGTGGCTGATCACGATCACTCCCTGCGGCGCGCCGGTGCGGTCCTCGTCGTCCAGAAATCCGCGCCCGCGCTCCATGTCCACGCCCAGCACGCGGAAGTAATTGCCGCTCACGTAGGTGAGTTGCTGAGGCCGGTCGTCCATCTTCACCCGTTCGCCGTTGCGCATGGCGACCAGCCCGCTGAAGGCTTGCGAATGCTGCGCCAGGTAGCGGTACTCCGCGATCCCGAAGTCGCCTCCACCTTCGCGCACGAACCGGTGCACCGTAACCACTCGCGACGGGTCGTGGACCGGCCACGGCCGCAATGCGAATGCGTTGAATATGGTGAACAGGCCGGTATTGAGGCCGATCGCGCTCCCCAGGGCCAACAGGGCGGTGGCTGTGAACCCCGGCTGGCGCCGCAGAGTTCGCAGGCCATAGGCGACGTCCTGCCACAGGCTTTCCACCCACGGCCAGATCCATACGCCGCGGGCGGCCTCTCTCGCAAGCGTGGTATTACCCATGGCCGCGGGCGGGCTGCCATCCTTTGCCAGCAGGGACCGGTGGAATTCCATCTCCTCGGCGAGTTCGGCGTCCATCCTGCCGCGATGCAGCCAATATCGGAGCCGGCGCAAAAGCCTGGTCATGCAATCTCCCTTACGTGGTTTGGAGCACCCGTTGGATCGCCGCCACCATGCGCTCGAAATCGGCGCGTTCGGCGGCCAGTTGTTTGCGGCCGGCGGGAGTGAGCGTGTAATAGCGCGCGCGGCGGTTGTTCTCCGACGCCCCCCACTCGGCGGTCACCCAACCATTGAGCAGCAGGCGCTGGAGCGCCGGGTAAAGAGAGCTCTCGCCGACATCGAGAACGTCCTCCGACGTCGCCTTCAGCATCTGGGCGATGCCGTAGCCGTGCATTTTGCCGCGTGCGAGGGCCTTCAGGATGAGCAGGTCCAGCGTGCCGGGCAGGAGTTCGAGCGGTTCACGTTTTCCCATCGTCTACCGATGGAAGTATGAACCGGAATGGAATCGCGTGTCAAGCCCCATCGTCTATCGAGGGGTAGAGCCGCTCTTTTCAAAACGTATAGCTTACGCCGAACAGCGGCGTGAATTGCTGGAAGATCCCGCGGGCCGTGTTGTGCGGCGCCGGAACGATCTGCTGGCGGGGGAACGTCGTCAGATAATCCCGAAACTCGCCGCGCAGCAGCACGTGCGGGCGGAGTTGGTACGTAACGCCTCCGCCTACGCTGAGGACGACCTTCCACACGTCGTTGGTGGTGAGGCTGGCGATCTCCGGGAATGTCGGCTTTCACGCCGGGCGCCTGCAGGAAGGGATGCCCGTCGTGATAGAGATAAGAGAACTGGCCCGAAAGGTAGTTGGAAAACTCGTACTCGAGGTCGATTAAACCAGACCTATCCAGACTCTCACATCAGTCGACTACGCTGGCGCCCTGCGGCGCGGGCCGCTTCCGGCGGGCTTTCCAGATCTCGATGACGGTCGGCAGCAGCGAAATCGCGATGATCAGGAGCACGACCTTATCGAAGTACTGCCTCACCAGGGGGATGCCTCCCAGCTCGTAGCCCAGAACGGTCATCATCGTCACCCATCCGATCCCGCCCAAGACGCTGAAGGGCAGGAATCGCAGATAGGGCATTTGCCCGACACCGGCCACGAAGGCCGCAAAAGTCCTGATGATCGGCACGAATCGCGCCATGATGATGGTCTTGCCGCCGTAGCGGTCGTAGAAAGCCCTGGTCCGGGTGATGTACTCCTGCTTGAACAGGCGTGAATCCGGCCGGCTGAAGATGCGGGGGCCGGTCTTCCGTCCCAGCAGGTAGCCCGTCGAATCCCCCAGGATCGCGGCGGAGGAGAGCACCACGATGACCGTCAGCAGGTCCAATTGTCCGGCCCCGGCCACCACCCCCACCGTAAACAGCAGCGAGTCGCCCGGAAGGAAGAAGCCCACCAGCAGCCCGGTCTCCGAGTAGACGATCGCGAACAGCGCCGCATAGCCCAGCCAGCCGGAAAGCAGCGTGCTGAGCAGGCGGATCAACTGCTCCGGGTTGGTCAGCGTCCGGTAGAGATCCAGCAGATGTTGGAGCATCCGGTTCTACGACGTGCGGTAGTTCGTGATCAGGCGGTTGATGACGTCCTGATAGATTTTGATCTTGCCCTGGCGCGCGAGCTCGTCGCGCACCCCAGCCTCGAACAGAGAGTTGCGGTCGCGCGCCTTCTGGCTCTTGAGATCGTCGCGAATACTGGCACGCTGCTCGGCCAGCTTCGACATATCCGGCTGGATGTGCCCCACGATTTTCGCCACGACCGTTCCTTCCGGTGTGGCGATAGGCCCGATAATCGAGCCGTCGGGCCGCGTAAATGCTTCCTGTAGGTATGTCGCGGAGCCCACATCCTTCACCGAACCGCTCCGCGTGAAGGGTTCCGAAGTCTTTACATCCAACCCCATGGACTTGGCGACCTTGGCGAAATCGCCGGTTGACCGGGCCTTATCCACCAGTTCCTTGGAATGGTTTTGCAGCAGCACGGTCAGGCGGTTCTGGACGATGGTATCGCGGATCTTGTCTTTCACTTCGTCGAGCGTCGCGGGCCGCGCCGGAATCACGTCGGTCACTTCGGCCACCACGATCTTGTCGCCGGCGACCGCTACCGCGGGCGTGACTTCGCCCTTCTTCAGTCCGGAAATGGCCTGGTCGAAATCGGGATTGGCGCCGACTTCCGGAACCGGCTTGCCGGCTTCCACGTTATCCGCCTTCACCAACTGCATGTTCAGTTCCGCCGCCACCTTCTCCGGGTGGGCGGGGTCCTTCTGCAGCATGGTCTGGGCCTTGTCGGAAATCTGCTGCATCAGGTCGTTGACCCGCTGCTTCTTCCACTGCGCCGCGAGATCGGCCTTGGCTTCCTCGAAGGGCTTGATCCGCGCGGGGTCGTGCTGCATCACCTGGATGATGTGGTAGCCGTAGGTGGTCTTGATCAGGGTGCTTTCACCGGGCTTCAAGCTGAATGCCGCATTTTCGAATTCCGGCACCATCTGCCCGTTGCGCTGCACCGAATAGACCCCGCCGCTCGCCACCGAGGCCGTATCCTCGGAGTACTTGGTTACCAGCGCCGCGAAGTTGGCGCCCGCCTTGACCTGCTTCAGGATGTCTTCGGCCTGGGCCTTGATCTTGGGATCCTCGGAGGCCGGCTTGCCCTGGGTCTTCAGCAGGATGTGACGGACCTTCACGGTCTCGGGAATGCGGAACTGCGCCTGGTCCTGGTTATAGGCGACGCGCAACTGATCATCGGTCGGATTGACTGTCGACTGCAGCTTGTTCTGGTCCGCGATCAGGATCGTCAGGTTGCGCTTCTCGGGGATCGTATACTGGGCGGCGTTAGCTTTGAAATAGCTCTGCAGATCTTCGGGTGTCACCTGCACTTCGGACTTGTATTTGTCCGGCGCGATCTTCACGAACTCGATTTTGACCTGCTCGTTCTTTTTGCGGTATTCCGCTTCGATCTCCGGCTGGGTGACGACTGTTCCCTCGAGCGCGATGTCGCGCAGCCGCGTAATCAGCAACTGCCGCTTGAGATCCGCTTCGAAGTCGGGAATCGTCAGATTCTGCTGTGCCAGCAGCGATGCGTAGGCTTCCTTGCCCAGGAACTTGCCGTCCGGGAAGAGGCTGGGCATCATCTGCTCGATCGCCTGCCGGAGCTGCTGGTCGTTCACCTGAAGCCCCATCCGCTCCGCTTCGTAGGCCAGCGCCCGATCGGTCACCACGTTGTTGACGATCTCGGGGATGTAGTTGGGGAGCACTTCGGGCGGCAACTGGCGGCCGCGCACGGTGGCCTGGATCAACTGCTGGATGTACATCAGGGAGATGTCCTCCTTGCCCACCCGGGCGACCACCTGGTCGTTGCCGCCTGCTCCCGTGTTGTAGCTCGGGATCAGGTAGGTAAGCATGGAGAAGCCGACCACCACCAGCAACGCACCCAGCAGGATGCGGACGGCTTTATCTCGGCTGCGAAACAGATCAAACATACTGACAGAACTCCTGTGTTCTAAAGGGGAAATACCATTATAGCGTAGAAGGCTACTGCGCCGATTCTTCCTTCCGCCGGGGTAGGGGATAGGTGAATACAGGAACCGGGGGACGCTGCCCCAGGCCGCACTCCGCATGCACCGCGCACACCGCTTTTTCGAGCCCGTCGCGCCGCACCACCACGGCGATGGTGAGCTCGCTCGATCCCTGCGCGATCGCGATAATGTTCACCTGGACCCGCGATATGGCAGTAAAGATACGGCCGGCCAGCCCGGCTTTGCCCTGCATGCCCTCGCCCACAGCCGCCAGCAGGCCCACCTCCCGGTCCACGTGGATCGGGTGTACGTAGTGATGGGCCAGCTCCAGGGCCAGCGCCGATTCGAGCGCGTGCACGCTGCGCTCCAGCTCTTCCTCGCGCACCAGGAAACAGAAGCTCTGCCGGTAGCTGGAGCTGGAAACCACCAGCACCTCCACGTTGGCGCGGGCAATGGCGTCGAGCGATCGCGCCATCACCAGCACGCCGCTCACCTCGGGACTGGCCGGTTCCAGGGAAACCAGCGCCACCTTGCTCATGGAGGCCACGGCGCGCGTGCCGTTCGCCACCGAAACGGCCGGAACGATGCGCGTTCCGGGCTTTTCCGGAGCGAAGCTGTTCTTGCTCCACACCGGGATCTTCTTCTCGACCAGCGGGGCGAGCGTCCTGGGATGCAGCACCTTGGCGCCGTTGTAGGCCAGCTCCGCGGCCTCGGCATAGGTGATTTCGGGCAGAACCTGGGCGTCCCGCACCAGGCGCGGGTCGGCGCTCATGATGCCGTCCACATCCGTCCAGATCCACAATTCGGCGGCGTCCAGGGCGGCGGCCAGAATGGATGCCGAAAAGTCGGAGCCGCCCCGGCCCAGGGTAGTGGGCCGCCCGTCGGCGGTGGCGCCGTTGAACCCTGTCACCACGGGGAGAATCCCCTGCTCGAGCAGCGGCAGCAGGCGTGCGGCGGACCGGGCGCGGGTCGGCTCCATCAGCGGCGAGGCGTTGCCGAAGACGGCGTCGGTGACGATCACGTCCCAGGCGTTTATCGCGACGGCGGGAATGCCGTCGGCCTTCAAGTGCTCGGCCAGCAGGAGGGCGGAGAGCCGCTCCCCGACGGCCACGGCCTCGTCCACCGACCGCGGCGGCCTTTCGTTCAGCATCGCCATGCCGTTGACGATGCGCTCGAATTCGCGGATCAATTCATGAATCGCGGCGATGACCGCGGCGTGCCGTGTCTCGGGCAGCAGCCCGCGGCAGGCATCCTCGTGGCGCGACCGGAGGGCCGCGAGATTAAGGGCGATCCCGTCGCGGTCGCCGCCCTCGGCGTGCCGCATAGTATCCAGCAGAAGGTCGGTGATCTTGGACATGGCCGAGACCACCATCACCACTGGACGCTTCGCGCGCTCCCGGGCGGCCAGCCCCGCCGCAGCGCGCATCCGCTCGGCGGACCCCACGCTGGTCCCGCCGAACTTCATCACTAGCAAATCGTTCAACTGTAATCCTTTCCGTTCGTGACGCGCGACCGTACGATTTTGAGGATGGCCTCTTCCACCTCCTCGATGGCGAGTGGTGTGGAATCCAGGTAAATCGCGTCGGGCGCCTGCGAGAGCGGGGCGTCCGAGCGCGTGCTGTCGCGCTGATCGCGCTCCTTCATCTGCGCGGCGAGCGCCGTCTCAGCTACCTCTTCGCCCTTGGCGCGCAGCTCCTCGAGGCGGCGCCTCACGCGCTCCGGCGGATGGGCGTCGAGGAAAACCTTGACGTCCGCATCGGGGAAAACCACGGTGCCGATGTCGCGCCCCTCCATGACCACGCTGGTACGCTCGCCGATGGCTCGCTGCTTGGCCACCATGGCGCGCCGGACTCCCGGGATCACCGCGATCTTCGAGGCGCCGTTCGACACCTCGGACGTCCGGATGGCCTCCGTCACATCTTCCCCGTTCAGGCTGATGCTGCCGGGCCCCAGTTCGATCTCCGCGGCGATGGCCAGTTGTTCCAGGCGGTGCATGTCTTCAAAGCCGACGCCCCGGCGCAAAGCCCACAGGGCCACCGCACGATACATTGCGCCGGTATCGATGTAGGTGAAACCCAGCCTGCCCGCCAGGCGCTTTGCGATAGTGCTCTTTCCCGCGCCGGCGGGACCGTCGATCGCAACCACTACACGTTTTGGTTTGGAGTCTGCCAAGAAATAGAATAACAGTTGGGTGACTCCCGACGAGTTCGACGCCCTGGTGGCCGCAGCCTACCGCCGCATCCCGGCGCGATTTCGCCGGCGCCTGAAGAACGTGGCGCTGGTAGTGAAGGAGGAGCCCAGCCAGGAGCAACTGGCGCGAGGCCGGGTCCCCCACGGCAACACCCTGCTGGGGCTGTACGAGGGCCGGCCCCTGACTACACGCAGCGTCTTCGAGCCCTTCGCAATGCCCGACCGCATCACCATCTTCCAGGGACCCCACGAACGCCTGTCGCAGGGCCCGGAGCATCTCGCCCGGATGGTGGAGGACACGGTCTGGCACGAAGTGGCGCATTATTTCGGGATGAACGAGCTGCAGGTGCGCGCCGCCGAGAGACGCCGCCGCACAGAGCCGCGACCGTAAGGCTAATGATGGTGGTGTTCGTGATCTTCGTGCGGCCGCCGCACCGGGATGGCGCAGCCGCTCTCGGAGATCGCGCAGCTCACGTGCTCGAACTGAACCGTGGTGTGCGAAATGCTGAAGCGTTCGTCCAGAACGCCGTTGAGCCGCCGCAGAATGGCGTCGCTCGACGAAGGCGGCACGTCTTCGATCAGCACGTGACAGCTCAGCGCGTGGGTGTGTGACCCCAGGCTCCAGATGTGCAGGTCATGGACATCCAGCACCCCCTCCACCGCCTGCATAGACTCGGCCACTTCCTGCAGCAGGATTCCGCGCGGCAGCCCCTCCAGCAGGATGTTGAGCGATTCACGCACGATGTCCCAGGCGGTCCAGACCACCAGCAGGCCGATCACGATGGAGAGCAGCGGGTCTACCTGCATCCAGCCGGTGTACCGGATCACCAGGGCGCCGCCGATGATCGCCACCGACCCCAGCGCGTCTCCCAGCATGTGGACGAAGGCGCTTCGGACATTCAGATCGTGGCGGCTGGCGCTCCGCAGCGCCAGCATGATGCCGCAGTTCAACACGAGGCCGCCCATAGCCACGGCCATCATGACCCATTCGTGGACAGGCTCGGGCCTGCTCAGCCGGATAATGCTTTCGTAGAAGATCCACGCCGAGAGCACCAGCAGGGTCAGCGCGTTGACGAAAGCCGCGAGGACTCCCGCTCGATGATAGCCGTAGGTCTTCGATTCGTCGGCTGGTTTGGACTGTAGATAGAACGCCACCCAGGCGAGCAGCAGGGCGCCGGCGTCGGTGACGTTGTGTCCGGCGTCGGAGAGCAGAGCGAGAGAGTGCGCCTGGATGCCGGCGACTACCTCGATCAGGACGAAAACAAAGGTCGCGACCATCGACCACCAGAGGACGGTTCCGGTCCCCTCGTGGTGGTGGTGTGCGTGCGAATGCACAAAACTCTCCTCTTCTATTTTAGACTTGAGAGCTTACTGTACGGTTACCCGGTACGGCAGGATTCGGAGATACCCCCCGTTCATCCACGCGCGGTACGGCACCCGGCCAAACACCCGGGCGAGCCGGGATTCCAGCATATCTTCCTGGGACCGCCGGAAGAGCATGTCCAGAAGGCTGCGCCGCTGGGGGTACATGACGACGCTGACCTGTTCGGCGGCCGGAATGTTTGCCTTTTTTTTCAACACTTCGACGGCGGTATCGAGACCACCCAGTTCATCCACCAGCCCGCGCTGACGCGCCTGCGACCCGAGCCAGACCCGCCCTTCTGCGACCGGCTCGATTTGATCGTACGGCCTGTGCCGGGCAGCCGCGACCTTGCCGACGAAATCCTGGTACGTCTGGTCGATCCCCTGCCGCAGTACGGCTTGTTCGTCGGGTGTCAGCGGAGTGTAATCGGAATCGATGTCGGCGTGCTTGCCGCGTTCGATGGCGTCTTTGCTGATCCCCAGCTTTTCGTACAACCCGTGCAGGTCGGGCTTGCCGAACACCACTCCGATGGATCCCGTTTCGGTATCCGGATCGGCCACGATCGGGTCGCCGGTCATGGCCATGTAGTAACCGCCCGACGCAGCCAGGTCGGACATCGAGATGACCATGGGCTTCTTCTTGCTGAGCAGGTTCATCTGCCTCCAGATCTCGTCGGAAGCCGGCACTTCGCCGCCCGGGGAATCGATCCGCACGATCACTCCCTTAATGCTCGAATCCGCTCCCACCTGCCGGAGCATGCGGTTGAAGCCGTAGGCCGTGAGGCTGTTCTCATCGGCACCGGTATCGTTCTCGTCGCCGCGCACGATGTCGCCTTCGCCGATCACCAGGGCGATCTTGCTCTTCCCCTGGAGCCCGGCGTCTTCCGGCGGAACCTGCGAGTACTTGGTGAGTGAGACCTTGACCGGCTCTCCGGGCAGCTTCAAGCGGTCCCGCAATTCGCCCCACGCCTGGTCCTCGAAACGCAAGGCGTCTACCAGGCCCGCTTTCAAGGCATCCTGCGCCGTGAACGGGCCGCGATCGACGATCGCCCGCACCTCCTCGGGAGATTTCTTGCGGGCCTCCGCGATGCGCGCGATCAGATTGCCGTAAATCGTGTCGACCATCGAAGAGACGACTTCGCGGGTCTCCGGGCTCATGTCGGACCGCGTGAACATGTCGCCGAAGTCTTTGTACTTTCCGGCATGCTCGACATATACGGTGACGCCGAGTTTGTCGAGGGTCTTCTTGAAGTACATGATTTCGGCGCGGAGCCCCTTCAACATGAGCGGCTCCTGCGGCCCCATGTAAATGCGGTCCGCAGATAGCGCCACGTAGTAGTCGCGGGCGTTCGGCGCGCGGAGATAGGCGAAGACCGGCTTGCCCGATTTGCGGAACTGCTCGAGATCGCGGCGCAGCTCCTCGAGCTTGGCCCACCCGCTGGCAAGTCCGGAGGGCTCCACCATGACCGCGCGGATGTGCGGATCGACGGCGGCCTCCTTGAGGCTCATCCAGATGCGCGGGATGCTGGTGACGCCGCGCGGGCCGCCCAGAAACGCCGGCAGCTCAATCGGCGGCTTCTCGGGAATGTCCCCTTCGAGATGCATCACCAGGACCGAATTGTCGGCGATCTGGGGAGGCTTCTCGCGAAAGCGAAGCAGCGAGAAGAACAGCAGGATGAACGTGAGAAAGACCAGAATAACGCCGGTAACCAGTCCGATAAAGAACTTCGCCATGACTAATCCGACGTTAGCACGAGCAATCGAGGGGCCACCGCGCGTAACTCTGCAACCGTCAGAGAGCCGGCGGTTCTTCCCCTTTGCGCATCGCGCGCAGGTCGATCCCCAGGGCCTGGCACTTTTTGTACAAGTGGCTGCGCTCCAGGCCCAGCGCCCGGGCGGTGTCGGTCATGCGTTGATTCTGGCGTTTCAGCTCGGCCAGGATCTGTTCGCGCTCGAACGAATCCATGCGCTGGGCAAGCGGGCCTTCGAATGCCAGCCCCGACGCGCGCGGCGCCGTCGCCCGCTCCTGCGGCAGCGCCAGCCGAACGGCCGCGCGATCTACCGGGCCATCCGCCAGCAGCAGCAAGCGCTCCACGACGTTGCGTAGCTCCCGAACATTGCCCGGCCAGGGGTAGCGCTGCAGTTCCTGGATGGCGGCTGCGTCGAAAGGCTTGGGCTTCCAACCGTTCTGTTCGGCGACACGTGCGGCGAAATGGGTCACCAGCGTGGGAATGTCCTCGGACCTCTCGCGCAAGGGCGGCAACTGCAGTGGGTAAACGTAGATGCGGTGGTACAGGTCCTGGCGGAACGTCCCCTTCTTGACCAGCTCATCGAGATTTCGATGCGTGGCGACGATCACCCGCACGTCCACCGCGATCGAGCGGTCGCCGCCCACGCGCTCCACCTGGCCCTCTTCCAGCACGCGCAGCAGCTTGGCCTGCATGACCATCGGCATATCGCCGATCTCGTCCAGAAACAGCGTGCCGCGGTGGGCCTGCTCAAACTTCCCGATATGGCGCGAGGCGGCGCCCGTAAACGAGCCCTTCTCGTGGCCGAACAGCTCCGATTCGATCAGCTCGCCCGGCACCGCGGCGCAGTTCAGGGTGACGAAGGGAGCGTTGCGGCGCGCGCTGCGGTCGTGAAGGGCGCGGGCAATCAGCTCCTTGCCGGTTCCGGTCTCGCCGAGGATGCACACCCGCGCTTCGCTCGCCGCCACGCGGTCCACCTGGGCCATCACGCGGCGCATCGCCTCACCCGAGTGGACGATTTCGTGCTTTCCCACGCGCTGGCGCAGTTCGCGGTTTTCATCTTCCAGCCGTTTCAGCTTGAGGACGTTCTCGACCGTGAGCAGCAGCTTGTCGGTGGAGAGGGGCTTCTCCAGGAAATCGATCGCGCCCAGCCGCGTGGCCCGCACCGCCATCTCGATATTGGCCTGGCCCGAGATCATGACGACGGGCAGCGCAATCCCCTGGCTGCGCAGGTCCTCGAGCAGCGAGAGCCCGTCTTTGCCGGGCATCACCACGTCCGACAGCATCATGTCAAAGGGCTGGGATTTGACCAGCTCCAGCGCACGGGCGGCGTTATCGCACACGGTGGCTTCGTGCCCCGCCAGCCGGAAAGCCCGGGCCAGCGAGGCCAGCGTATTCGCATCGTCGTCAACAATCAGCAGGTGTGCCAAGACGTGGTATTCTCCTATCCCAACTCGATCCGGAACGTCGTGCCGCGGCCGGGCTCGCTCTCCACCGAGATGCGCCCCTTGTGGTCGCTCACTACCGACTGTACGATGGCCAGCCCCAGTCCGGTTCCGTGCTGCTTGGTGGTGTAGTACGGGGTGAACAGCCGCTCGCACTCTTCGGGAGTCAGGCCCTGGCCCGTGTCGGCCACCTCGAGCCGCATGCCTTCGCCGGCGGGCCTGGTCCGCACCGTCAGGGTCCCGCCTCCCGGCATTGCGTCGATGGCGTTCAGGATGAGGTTGCGCAGCGCGCGGCTCATCTGTTCGGCATCGGCCTCCACCTGGCGGACGCCGGGATCGAGATCGGCCTTGACCGCTACGTGCGCCTCCGCAAGCTGCGATTCGAACAGCTTCAGCGTCTCCGAGACCAGGCGGTTGAAGTCCACCGCCTGCATTTCAGGCGCCGGCATTTTGGCGAAATCGCTGAAGCGGGCGATGATCTGCTTCAGGTTGGCGAGCTCGGCCAGCAGGGTGCCGGTGCCTTCGCGGAACACCTCGTCGAACTGGTCGGGGTAGCGCTCGCGGGCGCGCTGCATGTTTTCGACCGTGATCTGCAGCGGGAACAGCGGATTCTTCAGCTCGTGCGCCAGCCGCCGCGCCAGCTCGCGCCAGGCAGCCACGCGTTCGGCCTGCACCAGGCGCTCGCGCTGCTCAACCAGTTGGTGGGTCATTCGGTTGAAGGCCTGCGCCAACCGGCCGATCTCGTCGCTCGAGGCCGCTTCCACCGTCGCGCCCCAGTTGCCCGCCGCCACCTTGCCGGCACTCTCGGCCAGCTTGCGGACCGGCCGCGTCACGCGCGCCGTGGCCCACCAGCTCAGCCCGATCCCGAGCAGGATTCCGGCCGCCGCCACCGTGATTCCGATGTTCCGCAGCGATGATTCCAGCCGCACCATGTCGCGCCGCGAGCTGCCCACCAGCAAGACACCGAGGAGGGAGTCCTGATACCCCTGGAGCGGCAGCGCGTAAAAGGTCTCGGCGTCGGCACCGCTCCCCACCGTGTCGCGGCTTTCGCGGCCCAGACGGTCCACAGATTCGATCAGCGGCCGCAGCCGGGCCACGTCGCCGGGACGCCCGCCCAGCAGCTCCGAAGCGGAAAATTGCGGCGCCAGCTTCCGGTAGAGCAGCGCCCGCATTCCGGCCGGCAGCACCAGGGAAGACAGGAAGCCCCGGTCGAGCTGCTGCCCGCCCACGACGTACAGCGTGCGGTCGCCGGCACGCACGATGCTGACCGCGACCAGCGCCAGGGTCATGCCGTCCGGCAGTTCCTCGCGCCGTAGAAAGCCCCCCAGCGACCGCCAGTCTTCGCCGCTCGTCAGCCAGTCTTCTTTGTACCCGAATCGCGCCGGCCATTCCGCCGAGGAGATGATGGCTCCATCCCCCGCCACCAGTTCCAGCAGGTCCAGGTTGTGCGCGGCGGCCAGGCCGGCAGCCTCGTTGTAGAACGGCGCCGGGTCGGCCGCGATCGCCATGTTGATCACGGCGTCCGACTCGGCAATTCCCTTCACCGAGAGCGCGACCTCCTGCCGGCGCCGGTCGAACTCTTTCCGGAACTGCGCCACCAGGGCATCCACGCGCTGGCTCTCCATGCGTTCGAACGCCTGCCGCGTGTTGTGAAGCACCAGCCCTTCCACCAGCCCGACCGATGCGACCATGGCCAGTGTGAAGATCAGAAGCAGGCGCGTGCGGAAGGTCATGGCTGCGCGCCCTCCAGCCAGAGCGGCTCGAACCGCCATTCGCCCAGCGGCGAGATGCCCGGCCCGCCCTTGACCCGCGGCCCGACCCCATACAGGTAGGGCAAATGAAACAGGGGGATCACGTGGAAGCCATCCAGCAGGGCGCGCTCGGCGCGATACTCGGCGTCGGGCGAATCGGCCGGGGCCGGCTCCGGCAAGCCCAGCGACGAGGCCACGGCGGCCAGCGCGCGGCCCGGGTCATCGGAGACAATCCGGGTCTCCGCCAGCCTCACATCCGCGAGCGCCGTAGTTCCGGCCACCGATACGTTCAGCCCGGCGTCGCGCGCATTCAGGGCAATGCGGGCCGCGACCGGCTGCCAGGCGGGATCCTCGACCCCCAGGGAAAGGGAGCGCGTCGAAGCCGGCAGTCCCGCCACCAGTGCCCGCGCCCGGGCGAGATCGGCCGCCGCGGAAAACAGAAAAGCATAACCGGACAGCCATTGCGGCAGCAGCGCGCCCGAAATCTCGCCTTGCCGCTGCAGCAGGACGTTGAGGATAGCGGCGCGGTCCACAGTCAGGGCGAGAGCTTCGCGAATGCGGGCGTCGTCCACACGCCCGCCGAATACCAGCGCCAGCAGGCGCACTGGAGCCGACGACCACACTCGGCGGGGCGGCGTGATGCGGCGCACTTCCGAAGGCGCGATCTCGACCACGTCCGCCTTGCCGAGTTCCAGGTCGATGGCCTGTTCGCGCAGGCTCCGGCCGAGCTGCACGTCCACCGTGTCCAGAAACGGCCGGCCTCCAGCCGCGTTTTCATTCGCTGAATAGACCGCCCGCTGCCCCGCTTCCCACCGGCTGATGGAGAAGGCGGAGTTTAACTGTGCAAGGCGGGGGCCCTCCTGCGGCGGATCGGGCGTTTCGGTGGCTTCTCGCACCTCGACCCGCAGCGTGCCTCCGTAATGCGGCCGCGTTTCCGCCGTCGCGGCGGCGGCCGCCGCCAGGCTAAGGAGCGCAAACCACCGTAACCGCATAAGCCTCATACTTCCCCGTCGTCAAATCGTGCGACACCGCGGTAGCCGTCATCCCGCCCGATGGCCAAAGCGCAGTCACCGGACCTGGAAACGCCAGCGGCTGAGCCACCGGCGCGGCCGTTCTTCCGTTCACCGCATAGGCCTGAATCGCGTCCGGGTCGTGGGCGTCCCCCGGCTTGGTCGCCAGGACCGGGGCCGTACTTCCGCCGCACCGGGCGTCGGTGCCGGCCAGGTCGCTGCCCCAGCCGGAAACCGTGCCCAACGGTTCCAGCCCGCTGTCGAGCACCTGGGCGCGGCCATCCAACATGGCCAGCAGCCAGATCGGAGCAGCCGGGTCTCCCGCCGCCGCGGCGCTGAAAAAAGGTCCGACCGTCTTGCGTACTCCGTTTTGCGCCGCGATCCGGCCGTCGAAATAATTGCGGCCCGGCGCGAAATTGGCCAGCAGCATCGCCTGGCTGCCCGAATCGAGCGCCCACGGCTCATCCCCGGAGTGGCACTCGACGATCGACGGTCCCTCCACGGGACCCCGGCAGGCCAGTCCGGGCAAGGAAACCTGAAAAGTCCCGGCGTTGACGCGAATGCGCCCCCGCAAATCACGCGGCCAGGCCTTCGGTACAGGCAATTCCATAGAAGATGCGGCCGTCCATTGGCCGTTCCGCCTGGCAAGCCATGTCAGACGCGAAGGCGAAAGAACCAGCGCGGTATCTCCCACCACTGCCGCGTCCAGTATCTGCTCTTCCTGGCTCCACAGGAGCGTCTTTTCCAGGCGCATGGCGTTTCCGGCCTCGGGCGTCGCGGCCGGGCGGGGCCAGGCGGCGATCCACACCTCGCGGTCGTCTCCCTTACGCACTTCCTCCACCAGCAGGTACTGGCGGGAATTTTCCGAGAGTGTCACCTGCGCTTCGACCGGCGACGCGGCATCCCCCGCCCGCACCCCGGGTCCCCGCAGCGCCGCCTCAAATGCGCGGCGTGCCGCTCCGAGCTCGGAAGAACCCAGCGAGGAAACATTCCGCCATGTAATGGAAACCGGCTCGCCCCTGCCCACGAGGGCTGCCGTTTTTCGCGCCAGCTCACGAGCGGCGCCATTCAGGTCGTCAGCGGCCCGCGCGCCCTGTGGGGGGAAGAGCAGCAGCGCGGAGAGAACCGCGTACCACCTCACGGCTGCGATGATAGCACATCGCGATTCTCCGACCCGGTTACTGCGCGAATCACGCCGCGCAGGCACGCTCGCGCCACAAAGAAGGACACCGGGAACGTAATTGCTGCCATCACTACACAACCGAAAACGTTGGCCATTTGATCCTCCTACTGTGCGCTGGCCGTTTCCCCGGCCGCGCCTGCCCGCGCCACCACCACGCCGAAGATCCGATCTACTTCGGGCGTACGTTCGTCGTACAGATCCACCGTGTCGCCGACCGATACCATGCCGAATAACTGCTCCACATCCTGGTTGCGCATCCGTATGCAGCCGTGCGAAGCATTGTGCCCGATAGAGCCCGGCCGGTTCGTTCCGTGAATGCCGTAGCCTTTCAGGCTCAATCCCATCCAACGCGTTCCCAGCGGGTTCGACTTTCCCGGAGGAACGATCTTGCCCTTCGTGTACCAGGTCGGGTCCGCGATCTGGTTGATGATATGGAAGGCTCCATGCGGGCTGGGCGAATGCGGCGCGCCCACCGCGGTCCGGAAGATCCTCACCACCCGGTCTCCCTCGAGGACCGCCAGCTTACGATCCGGAATGCTGACCACGATGCGCCGCGGCGCCGTTCCCGCGCTCTCCTGCGCCAGCGCCTCCGCGGTTGCCAGCAATGCGACGGTCGCGAACGCCGTCATCTTTCGGATCGGATCATCCAGCTTGAACATCTTCGGAACCTCCGTACGGCTACCGAAGATGCAGGCGCCTCGCCAAACGCCAACCCAATGAAAAATAAACTAGTTACTGAAACCGATCGACGTGTCAGCCGGAACACGCGTGGAAACGCAGACGCACCGTCACATCGCCACCGGCTCCGCCAGGCGGATTACCTTCTTCTGGATCGCGTACTGCACCAGTTGCGCCTTGTTGTGGATGTCCAACTTGCGCATAAGATTGAACTTATGCGCTTCCACCGTCTTCACGCTCAGATCGAAACCGCTCGCGATCTCCTTGACCGACCGCCCTTCGGCGAGCATTTTGAGGATTTCCCGTTCCCGCTTGGTCAGGGTATTGAACCGCGGCTGACGGGCGGAACCGCCGCGCCCCTGGTCCCGAAGGTCGTCCACCAATCTCGTCAGCAGGCGCGGGCTCAGGAAGCTGCCGCCGCGATGCACTTCGCGAATGGCGGTGATCAGTTGATCGGCCGGGCTGTCCTTGAGCACGTATCCGCTGCCGCCGATCTCCAGACACTCGGCGAGATAGTCTTCGTCGTCGTACATTGACAGGAACAGGACGCGCGTTTCCGGACGCTCCCTGCGAATCTGCCGGGTGGCTTCGAAGCTGCTCATGCCAGCCATGCCGATGTCCATCAGCACCACATCGGGATGGGCTTCTTGCGCCAGCGTGACCGACTCGGACGCGCTGGAAGCCTCACCGATGACTTCGATGTCGGCTTCCGCTGAAAGCAGGTTCCGGACTCCCTGCCGGAACAGCATATGATCGTCAGTGATTAGTACGCGAATCTTTGCCATTCGACTCCACCTGTACGGGCTTCGGCAATAAGAGCCGTATCCTGGCTCCCTTTCCGGGCGTGCTGTCGATCGACAGGCTACCGCCCAGGAGCGCCGCTCGCTCCCGCATGCCCGCGAGTCCGAACGACATCGGTTTGAGACCAGCCAATTCGGTCCGAAACCCGGCGCCGTTGTCTGAAACGCTGAGCCTGATACCTATATCGGCAGCTTCCAACGAAAGATTTACGTAGGTAGCCTGAGAATGCTTTGCGATATTGTGGAAACACTCCTGGGCAATCCGGTAAACC
Source organism: Bryobacterales bacterium (assembly GCA_963836015.1). Lineage (GTDB taxonomy): Bacteria > Acidobacteriota > Terriglobia > Bryobacterales > Bryobacteraceae > CAWCDJ01. The sequence continues at coordinate 147,699 of CAWIIF010000001.1, forward strand.
ACTTGCTGCACCTCGGGTGGAATCGGGGCCGCAGGCAGGGCAATTCGCATACGCAACCGCGCCGGGCACATCTTCCGGAACCGCCCGGCCAACTGCCGGAGTGCCGCTTCGAGCCCCAATCGCTCAAGCACCGCGGGGCTCAAGGCGGCTACGATGCGCCGCAATTCCGCGATCGTCCGCTCCGCCACGACTCGCGCTTCGCCCAGGCGCGCCCGGAGCGGCGGCGTAGCTTCGCGCTCCATCATTTCCAATTCCAGCCGCAGCAGCAGCAGCGATTGGCCGGCCTCATCGTGCAGCTCCCGGCCGATGCGGCGGCGCTCGTCTTCCTCGGTGCGCCGTGCCTCCGCCTCGAGACGCCTCACCTGCTGCGCCAGGCGGATGCGCTCGGCGGCTTCGCGGCAGCGCCCCGCGGCCGCATCCACCAGAGCGGCTTCGCGGGGCAGCCAGTGCAGTTCTCTTCCGAATCCGAACTGCACCACCGCGCCATCGGACAGGGGAAACGACCAGTAGCAGTCATGCCGCCCGCGCATCTGCCGATCCACAATCAGCGCCTCGTCCGGATTTCCCCGGCCGATGTAGAGCGGCGAATGCAATCTCGGATCGGCCGTATCGGGAAGCAGCGCCACGCGCCCGGCGCGCGCGTGCAGCGTCCGCGCCAGGATCGCGGCGAAGCGGCGGAGCAGGTCTTCGAAATCGGCAGCGTCGATTTCCACCCGGTAGAGGCTAAAGAAGGTCTGCGCTTCCCCTTCCCGCACCTGGTAGAAGGCCTCGTGCAAGGCGAGCGTGGCGGCCAGCTGGAGCTGTTCGCGGGCCGGCCCAAAGCGTCCACCCAGCACCGGGTCGAGCAGGCGGTCGAACTCCGACAACGCGCGCGAGACTTCTTCGGGCGGTACGTTCAGCTTGGCGAGCTGCCGGCCGTTGCCCGACACCTGCTTCAAGAACCGCGCCGCCGAGCCCAGCCGGGCGGCCGCCGCGGGGCTGATGGCAAGGAGCGCTCCGATTTGCGCTTCTTCGTGACCGTGCCGCCGCAGCAGGCTGGTGAACCGCCGTTCCAGGCGGTCCGCTTCCGGCGCCAGCGTGCGCAGCATGCCCGCAATGTGCCGGCGGGCGGCAGGGGTGAGTGTCATGGTCGTGTGCAAGAGGGGCAGGCCAGGAGGCCTACCCTACCGGGCGCCGTGAGCGCGCAGGACGCGTGCGATCTCGGTGAAGCCGTTCTTCTCGGCAGCCTGCAATGGCGTGCCGCCGGACTGAGTTTTCGCGTTGACATCGGCTCCCCGCGCGATCAGCAGTTCGACCACCGCCATACGCCCCCAGGACGCCGCCTGGTAGAGCGGAGTTGCTCCCAAATCCCGATCCCTGGCTTCGCGGTCGGCGCCCCGGTCGAGAAGTAGCGCCGCCACCTCCGCCGCGCCGCTGAGCGCCGCGGTGTCGAGCGGTGTCAGCCCGTCGTTATCCCGCGGATCGACCGCAGCGCCGTGGTCCAGCAGGAGCCTGGCGACCGCCGCCCTGCCCTTGAGCGCCGCCGCGTGCAGCGGCGTGCCCCCGGACCGGTCCCGTACATTGACGTCCGCGCCCTTCGAAATCAGGAGATCGGCAATTTCGGTTTGGCCCTTTAGGGCCGCCTCGAGAAGCAGTGGCCCGGCCTGGGCGGCGCCGCCGGCCAACAGCGCGCCGGCCGCATCGGCGTACCCCCCGCGCACCGCGTTCTCCAACGGCGTAGCCCCCTGGCGGTCGCGCTTGGCCGGGTCTGCCCCCTTGGCGAGCAGCAGTTCCACCAGCTCCCGATGGCCTTTACCCGCGGCTTCGTTGAGGGGAGTCGCTCCCGTGGCGGGGTTCACTTCGTCGGCCGGCGCTCCGTGCGCGAGCAGCGTCTCGGCCACGTCCCGGTAGCCGCGCAGGGCCGCCAGGTCGAGCGGCGCGGCGCCCGAGGAATCGCGCGCGTTCACGACCGCGCCGCGAGCGAGCAACAGCTCGACCAGTTGCGCGTGTCCCCGGTCGGCCGCCAGGTGCAGCGCCGTGGATCCGTACCGGTCCGCCGCCTTCACATCGGCGCCGCGCGCCAGCAGGAGATTCGTCATGGGCAGGTCGTTCTTGATGACCGCGTAGGCCAGCGGCTCCGACCCGCCTTCGGTATGCTTCGCATTGACCGCCGCGCCGTGCCCGATCAGCCACGCGGCGATCTCCACGCTGCCGTTCCACGCCGCATCGTGCAGGGGAGTGGAGCCCAGGGCGTCGCGCTCGTTGACATCCGCTCCGGCGGCCACCAGCTGCTTCACTCGTTCGAGACTTCCGGACTGCACCGCCTGGTGCAGGGTCGCCGCGGCCAGCGGCACGGCGAACGCCGCCGCCAGCGCCCACCTACCAGCCCACGTATTGCACCTCTTCTTCCAGTTCGATCCCGAAACGGTCGCGGACGCGCCGCTTGAGCTCGTCGATCATCGCGCACAGATCGGCGGCTGTACCCGCGCCGGCGTTGTAGATCAGGTTGGCGTGGTAATCGGCCACGTGGATGTCGCCGCGCTGCAGGCCCTTCGCTCCGGCCCGTTCCAGAAACCAGGCGGCCGCCACTTTGCCCTCGCGCACCGCCGACGGCGGTACTTCGGCGGCGGCCGGCGCCGGCAGGTCCTTCCACAACAGGTTCTTGAAAATGCTGCCGGCGCATTTCATCGTGACCGGGAATTTGGCGTTGCGGACTTTGAGGATCTCGTCCGCCTCCTGCCTGAGCCCCGCGCTGCCGGCGGCCTCGAACTGCAACTCCGTGGAGAAGATGATCCACTCTTTGTTCCGTTTGAAGATGCTCTCCCGGTAGTGAAACTCGCACTCCGCATTCTCGTAGACGCGCACCTCGCGCCCGTCATAAAAGCGCACCTTCAGGACGCACTCGGAGATCGAATGCCCGTACGCTCCGGCGTTCCCGTAGATCGCCGCCCCCACCGACCCCGGGATGCCCGACAACGTCTCCAGCCCCTTCAACCCGCGGGCAATCGCGAAATCCACCAGGTCCTGCAGCACGGCACCGGCATCCGCGCACACGCGGCTGTTGGCGGCGAGCAGCCGGTCGGCCCGGTAGCGCAGCACGATGCCGCGAAAGCCCCGGTCGGAGACGATCAGATTGGTGCCTCCGCCGATCACCATCACCGGGATGCCGCTCGCGCGCGCTGCCTCGAGCGCCGCAACGAAGGCCTCGACGCTGGCGGTTTCCGCGTACAGGTCGGCCGGCCCGCCTATGCCGAAGCGCGTGTACCGCGATAGCGGCGTGTCGCTCGAAACGGTTAAATTGGGGATTCGGGTGAGATAGGCCTGCACCTCTTCCGTGGTCGGCATCATCTCAATTATAAAGGTAGGCACATATGAGCACCGCGTTTCCCGGCTTCTCCGCGGAGGCCATGACCTTCTTTCGCGGACTGGCCCGCAACAATCACCGCGATTGGTTCCTGCCCCGCAAGCCGGTCTTCGAGGAGCACGTCAAGCTTCCCATGCACCGCCTCGTGGAGAATGTCAACGCCTCCATGAAGGCCTTCGCCCCGGAGTATGTCACGGAGCCTTCGCGGGCCGTCTACCGCTTCTACCGGGACACGCGCTTCAGCAAGGACAAAACCCCCTACAAGGACCACATCGCAGCCAGCTTTCACCACCGCGGCCTCGCCGGCAAAGGCGGCGCCGGTTATTATTTCGCTGTTTCCCACAAGGAGTTCGCCGTGGGCGGCGGTGTGTACATGACGCTCCCGGAGACGCTGCTGGCCATCCGGAACCACCTCGCCGTGAATCACCAGGAGTTCCGCCGCATCATCCGCAACGCGGCTGTGCGGCGGCTGCTCGGCGAGATGCAGGGAGAACAGCTTTCGCGCGTGCCCAAAGGTTTCTGCGCCGATCACCCGGCTGCCGACCTGCTGCGCTACAAGCAGTTTCTGTTCTACATCGAGCTTCCGGCCGAGATCGCCACCACCCCCGCCGTACACCGCGAAATCGTGAAGCGCTTCCGGGCCATCGCGCCCTTCATGGACTTCCTGAACGCCGCTCTCCCGCGCGAACGCCGCAAAATCGATCCTCGCGATCTGTTGGTGTAGATTCGCGGCTGGAGCCGGTAGTGACTCGCACAATTCCGGCTCCAGGCGGTAGATTACGCCGAGGGATTCTTCTTGCGGGGACGGGAAGTCCGCTTCTTCGGCCCTTCGCCGGCCGTCTTGCGGGGAGCTCGCGGGCGGCGCTGCGGCTTGGGAGGCGGCTCTGGGATCGGGATTTCACCGGTCGCGGTGGGCTGACCCGGCACCAGCGGCTGAGGCTCGTCCTCCTCTTCCTCGGGGGCGGTCTGCGGTTCCGGCTCGGGTGGAGGAGCGGGCGGGTGGAATTCCGACCCGAGGAACACGATCAGCCCGCGCTCCTCATCTGCGTTGATGCGCACCAGCCCCTTATCCTGCGCATAGTTCAGCAGCTCGCTGAAGGCCTGAAAGCCGTACAAACGCCAGTCGAGCTTGGGCTGCTCCTGGCGGACCCAGTCGGCCAGTTCGTCGGCGATCGCGCCGTTGTCGACCTCCAGCCGGTGGGTTTCGAGAACGTCGCGCAGCAGCGGGATGGCCTCTTCCGGCTTGGCTCCCGATTTCTCCGGCGCGCCGCCGCCCTTCATGCGGATCATGTAGCGCCCTTCCCCGCCGGTGACTTCCACGTAATCGGCTTTTTGCAGCTTTTCCACGAAGTCCGTGAACGAGCTGGCGCCATAGGCCTTCTCGCTGAACGTGGAATCGAGCTGCAGCATGGTCGATTTCAGCAGGCCCAGCTGCGGACGCACCTCGCGCCGCTCCAGCACGCCCAGCGCGCGCTCCACCAGGGGCATCGATTGCGCCAGGTCGAGCGAAGCCCGCTTCTGCTGCTGCCGCGGCTGCTGCTGTTGCTGGTGCGGCTGCTGCTGCGGCTGCGGCGGCCGGTCCTGCTGCCGCTCTTCCCGCTGCTGCGGCGGCTGCTGCTGCTGGTGGCCCGACCGCGGGCGGTCGTCGATCAGCGATTCATAGGACACAAACTCGTGACAGTTTCGCTGCAGGATCGTGCTGGTGAAGGCACGGCCGCCTACCACGAAGATCCGCTTGTCGTATTGCTTCAGCTTATTCACCAGCGCGATGAAATCGCTGTCGCCGCTGACGATCGCGAACGCGTTGATGTGGTCGTGGGTGAACGCCATCTCGAGCGCGTCGAGCGCCAGGTTGATGTCCGCCCCGTTCTTGTCGCCGCGCGGCGACGGATCGCGCTGCACCATCTGCACCGCGTGTTCGGAAAGGGCGCGGGTGGCCGATTCCTGTCTGCCCCAATTCGCGTAAGCGAACTTGGTGACGATTTCGCCGCGTTCTTTCAGCGCGTCCAGCACCGCTGCCACGTCGAATTCGCGGTGCAGGGTGGACTTGACGCCGATTTCGATGTTGTCAAAATCGATAAACACGGCGATCTTCAATTTCTGTTCCATTCGGTAGTTCCTTTGTCCCGGCAATCGGGGGTGCGTCGGACTTGCTGTCCGCCGCGCCTGGAAGGCCTGGGTCTGCCGCCAGGCAAAACGCCCGCGGCTGCACTCAAGCGTAGTGTATCCTAATTTGCGCCCGCCAGTGACCGGGGTCTTGAGGATGGGGCACGCCTTTAACCCGCCCAGGCCCCCCGGGGGCCGCGCTTACCCACCGCCAGCCGGTGGGTTTCGATCCACCCTTCGATGCGGGCCTGTTCCTCCAGCGCGCGCCCGAGGGCTTCCGCCGCCGTTTCCGGCGCGGGGCCGCCGCGGATGTTTCGTATGCGGACGAAGTTTTCAGGGTCGAGCGCCCGCTCGATCTCCTCGCGCGTCAGCGCCAAGCCCGGATTCTGCTCCGCGAGCGCAGCGGCGATGGACGCGGTCCGGTCGTCCGCCCCGCACGCTTCCACCGCGCGCGCCACCATCCCGTGGGCCTCCCGGAAGCTGGCGCCGGTTCGCCGCACCAGGGTATCGGCCAGTTCCGTCACAGTCAGGAAATCGGCCCCCGCGCGGCGCGCCAATCTCTCGCGATCCACCTCGGCGCTCCCCAGCACTCCGGCCAGCAGGCGCAGCGCCCGCCCGGCATCCGCGAACATCGTGAATACAAGTGGCTGCAGGTTGTCTTCGCTGTCGTTGATATCGCCGAACGGCGTATTGTGGGCGCACGTGAAAACCGCCTGCGCCTCGCCCAGCGCTCGGCTGGCCAGGATGCGGGTGTGTTCCAGCGGAACCGGGTTGCGCTTCTGCGGCATGATGCTCGAGCACTGCACGAACGCATCGGAAAGCCGCAGGAAGCCGAATTCGCGCGTGGACCACAGCAGCAGGTCCTGCGTGAACTTGCCCAGGTTGACCATCGCGGCCGCTACCACGCCCGCCGATTCGGTCAGGTAATCGATCGAGGCGATCGCCCCGTAGGAGTTTTCCGCCAGGCCTTCGAAGCCCAGCAGCCGCGCGGTCATCTCGCGATCGATCGGGAAGCCCGTGGTGGTGATGGCGCAGGCCCCCAGCGGGCTCCGGTTCACGCGTGAAAACGCGCCCTCCACACGGGCCGCGTCGCGTGCCAGGAATTCCGCGGCCGCCAGCAGGTAGTGCGCCAGCGTGGTCGGCTGTGCCGGCTGGGTGTGGGTGTGGGCCGGCATCACCGTCTCCAGGTGCCGCGAAGCCAGATCCAGCAGCACGGAACGCAGCGCCGCCAGGGCCTCGCCGAATTTCAGCAGCTCGAGCCGCGCCGTCATACGGAATAGCGTGATCGCGATATCGTTGCGGCTGCGCGCCGTATGCATCTTGCCGGCCAGCTCGCCGCACGCCTTTTCGAGCAGGCTCTCGATAAAGAAGAAAAGATCCTCGCAGGAGCCGTCGTAACGGGCGCGGGCGATCTCCGCGCGGTCCAGCCCGTCGAGCGCCGCCACCAGCTTGGATTCCTCCGCCGCCGTGAGGATCCCCTGGTGCGCCAGCATGCGGGTGTGCGCGTAGTGAATCTCGATCAGGGCGTCCAGAAAGTGCTTCTTGGCGTCTTCGAAATTGGGGCCGAGGACGGTCTCGGCATATATGGGAGCAGGGAATTTTTCCATCACTTCGCCGCGGCAAACGCCGGGTTCTTGCCCAGGCTCACCAGGTTCGCCAGGATGCGGTAGGCGCCAGGCACGCCGTTCGGCAACTGCCGGTAGAGCGCGAACGCGTCGTAAATGTAGGCGCCTTTGCCGTAGCGCGCCAGCAGAAGCCCGCCGCGCTGCGGGTCCTGGTCGGGGTCGGCCGTTTCCACCAGCGCCTGGTAGCGCGGGTCCCAGGTCTGCATGAAGCCGTGGCCGCGCTCTTCGATCCAGCCGCCGAAATCCGCGCTGGTGATGCGGTTGGGCCAGGTAAAGACCGGGCTCCCGGGCTCCAGCAGCTTGACCTTCGAGAACTCGTCCACCACCTTCTGCGGATTGTTCCCGAGGCTGAAAGGATACGGGCCGTAGTTCTGGTCGAAATCCTGCAGGTTGTATTGCACGATCAACACGCCGCCGTTTTTCACATAATCGAGCAGGCGGTTATTGGCGGATTTCAACTCCGTGCGCACCGCGTAGGCGCGGGTACCCAGGATGATGGCATCGTAGCCCGAGAGATTGCCCTGGGTGACGTCCGCCGCCGAGAGCGTCGTCACGGCCTGCCCGAGGTTTTCGAGCGCGGTGGGAACATCGTCGCCCGTCCCCGGGAGGAATCCGATGCGGAGGCCGTGCGCGGTTGTGACGTCCACACCCACGGCGCGGTAGACAGCCGGCCGGTATAACGGATACGGGCGAATGCCCGGATACCCGACCAGCCGGTAGCCTTCCTGGTAGTTCTTGCCCTGATATTCGGCCACCGCCGTGATGCTCTGCTCGCCGGGTTTGACGTCGCCCGGCAGCACCGAGAATGTCACGGTGTGGTCTTCCCCATCCCGCGCCATGGCGAACGGCGCGGAATCGGGCGACGACTTCCAGCCGGCCGGAAGCCGCAGCCGCAGTGTCCCTTCCGCCGGTCCTTTCACGTTGCTGTGCACCGTGCAGGAGAACGCAAACGATTTCGTTCCGACCGGTACGGCGCCCGCCGCCGGCGAGACCGTCACCGAGATGGCCGGGCCGACCAGCAGGGGCTCGGGGACGATCCCCAGCGCCGGGATGCGCTGCAGGGTCTGCACCACCTGCGAGAGATGCACCGTGGCGCCCTCATAGGAAACCGCGGCGGCGGCGGTCAGCGGATAGGGCGCCAGCGACTGGTTGCGATAGCGCGGGTCGTCCAGGTCGTAGTAGGGCTGCTCTTCGTCCTTCCTGCTGAAATACGGACGGGTGAGTGCGGCGTCTGCCGGAGCGGCGACCGCGAATTTCGCCTGCGCCTGCGCCCGCCCCGCGACACTCTTCGGGGCGGCCGCTTTCGGCTCGATGCGCCACGCCTTGCCGTCCGACGCAGCCACCGTTACCGATTCCAGCGCCACGTTCTCCGGCCCCTGGTCCGAAATATCCACCTGGACCCCGAACGACTGGCCCGGAATCGCAATGGTGAAGGTCGGAGAGGCGCCGCCGAAAGGATTGCGGCCCTGCGGCTCCCTTTCCGGCATCACCGAGGCCTGAATCTCGAGCCCCAGCGCATCGGCCAGCGCATGGTCGAACTGGTCCTCCTTGGCTCCCAGTTCGAATTCGACGTCCGCCAGCTTGTCCTGATGCACCCTGCCGATCAGCGTGCGGGTCTTCCGCAAGCCTTCGGCGAGCAGCGGCGCGATAGCCTGCGGCTTGTCGGGCTGATACTGCCGGTTGGCCTCCGCGGCGATGCGGGCGATGTCGCCTAAGCCGCTCTTCAGATACTCCGGCTCGTTGGGCGCCAGCGAGCCGATGCCGTTCACCGAAACGTCCACCCCGTCGAAGAAAGTCTCCTCGTGCTCCGCCGCCGGGACGCGCGAATCGTAGCGGTGGTAGGCGCTGGCGAACGGAGCGGGCATGGGGATCGAGACGCCGTTATTCTGGGTCTTCTGGGCGCCCAGGCCCTCGCGTCCGATCTGCAGGTACGTCAGTCCGTTGGCCGCCGCCCAGCCCCCTTCCTGAATCTCGAGAGTGGTGGCCGGCTTCTCGCTCGACCACGTCTTGTGGATGTAGTCGAAGAAGCGCACCGGCACGAATTTGTCGATGGCGTAGTCGTACATGCCCTGCGGCGTAGGCGCGAAGAACGGCACGTGGGCGTAAACCTTGAGCGGTTTCCAGGGCCGCAGGCCTTCCTGAATCTGCTCCGGGAACTTCGTCGGATCGCCGGCCGCCAGGAACGCCTCCTGCGCCATCTGGCCGGCCACCTGGTGGTTGCCATGGCCGTCCGTGGCGGCGCCTACGAAGACCGAGGTGATCACCAGCGGCCGGGTCATTCGGATCACCCGCACCACGTCGGCCAGCACGCGGTCGTGCCCCCACTTTTCGAGCGCCTCCTCGCGCGTCTTGGAGAAGCCGTAGTCGATCGCGCGGGTCCAGTATTGGTCGACCCCGTAGTAGCGGTCAGCCTGGAGGAGTTCCTGGGTGCGGACGAGTCCGAGCGCGTCGTAGAGTTCGGGGGACATGGCGTTCTGCCCGCCCTCGCCGCGATTCAGCGTGAGCAGCGCGACCCGGGCGCCGGCGCCGCGCGTTTCGTAGGCCAGCATCCCGCCGTCCTCGTCGTCCGGGTGAGCGGTGACCATCAGCATGCTGGCGCGCGTCTGAAGCGCGTGCAGCCAGCGGGTCAGCCCGGCAGCCCCGCGGTCGGCGTCGATCGGTATGGCGTCGGCGGCCGAAGACCGCGCCTGGCCGGAAAGAACCAGCAACGCACTCGCGGAAACCAAAATTATCCCAAGACCCCAGCGGAGACGAACCATAACCTCCATTGTTTGCCATGAACAGCTTGCGGTGCAAGTCGTACTAGTTGCGAGGCTACCGGGATTCCCCGTGGCGATTTTATCTTATTGACACATTCGTAAACTGACCCTAGAATTCTCCCCAAATAACTACAAGCCTGGCTCCACCTACGGGAGCGAGGTTTCGGGACCGACGTAATGGAGGAGGGATAATGCATCTCACCAAGTGGAGGTCTGCTTCGCTTCTTTCCGGCATCGCACTCGCTATAGCTCTGTTCCCCGGCGCAGTGCCTGCCTGGTCACAAACAGGTTCGACGGGATCCGTGTCGGGACAGGTGTCGGACCAACAGAATGCCGTCATCGCCGGCGCGGAAATCAAGCTCACCGACACCTCAACCAACAATTCCCTGACTACGCTGACCAACGACTCCGGACGGTACACGTTCGTCAGTGTCCCACCCGGCACGTACAACATCGCGATCAGTAAAACCGGATTCTCCGTCTATAAGGTCAGCCAGCAGCATGTGCAGGTCGGCCTGGTGCTGACCATCAACGCCAAGCTGGAGGTCGGCTCGACCGCCACCACCGTCGAGGTAGTCTCGACTGCGGGGGCCGAATTGCAGACGACCAACGCGACCGTCGGCAGCACGATCTCGGGGAACTCCATTCTGTATCTGCCGAACCTGGGCCGTGACGCCTCCACGCTGGCGATCTTCCAGCCAGGAGTGTCTCCGGAAGGCAGCGTAGCGGGCGCGATGTACGATCAGAACACCTTCCAGCTCGATGGAGGCAACAACTCCAACGATATGGACGGCAGCATGAACGTTTACACGAACAGCTATGCCTCGAATGGCGCCCCCACCGGTGTGCTGCCGACGCCCACCGAAAGTGTCGAGGAGTTCAAGGTCAATACGGCCAACCAGACGGCCGACTTCAACGGCTCGTCCGGCAGCCAGATTCAGATGGTGACCAAGCGTGGAACCAATCAATTCCACGGTGCGGCGTACGAGTATTACTTCGCTACCGACGTGGGTGCCGCCAATTCCTGGGATAACAACCACACGCCGGCTCAGGGCAAGCCCTACACGCCGCTGCCAATCACCCATACGAACCGGTTCGGAGCCGCCATTGGCGGGCCGCTCCTGCCGAAGCTGGCTGGAGGCAAGACCTATTTCTTTTTCAACTACGAGGGTTTCCGCTACCCCAGTTCCGCTACTTACCAAAGAAACGTTCCCACCGACATGATGCGGGCCGGGGTGATCCAGATCCGCGAGGCCAGCGGTGAAGTCGCGTATAACCTCAACCCGCGTCCGGTCACGGTTGACGGCGTGACGTATCAGCCGGCGGTCTGTCCGGCGGGCTCCTGCGACCCGCGCGGGATCGGTCTCAATCCCATGGTTTCGCAGCTCTGGCAAAAGTACATGCCGCTGCCGAACAACCCCCTGTCGGGGGACCACTTCAACACGCAGGGGTATCTGTCCACCATCAACCTGCCGCAGACCTCGAATTTCTACGTCGGACGAATCGATCATGATTTCGGCGAGAAGAATCGCTTCATGACCAGCTATCGGGACTACCGCTACATCCGCCTGGCAACCAACCAGGTGGATATCGGCGGCGCGTTACCCGGGGATACCCTCGGACAACCCGCGGCCCAGGCGGTGCGGCCCCAGGTTCCCAGCTATTGGGCGGCGGGCCTGACCACCAATATCCGGCCCACCATCACGAACGATCTCCGGTTCAGCTACCTGAGGAACTTCTGGCAGTGGGCGTCGGCGGCGGCCCCCCCGCAACTTCCCGGGCTGGGCGGCGCTCTCGAGATCGGCGGCGAGAGCAGCAACGCCCTCATCCCCTATAACGTGAACACTCAGAGCGTGCGGCAACGATTCTGGGACGGCCAGGACAAAATGCTTCGCGACGACGTCACGATGATCAAGGGGAACCACCTGGTTCAGTTCGGCGGCACGTACGAGCGCAATTACGATTACCACCTGCGCAACGACAACGGCCAGGGCATCATGAACGCGACGGTCTACCAGATCGGAAGCGGGCCGGGCGTGACGTATCCGTCGCAGTACGTGCCGGTCGGCGTCCCGACGAACCAGCTCAGCACCTACCGGACACTCTATTCCGAGGTCCTGGGCATCGTGAACCAGCCGCAGGACCTTTACACCCGGAGCGGCGCCCAGTTGACCCTCCAGCCGCCGGGATCGTTCATGTACGACCAGAGCGTGATTCCCTATTACAACCTGTATGTGACCGACACCTGGCACATGAAGCCGACGCTCACTGTGACCTACGGACTCGGATACGCCCTCGAGATGCCGCCCTATGAGCTGAACGGAAAACAGGTGATGTTAACGGATGCCACCGGCAACGCCGTCAACACGCAGGATTACCTGGATGCCCGCAAGGCCGCGGCCCTCAAGGGACAGGTGTACAATCCAACACTCGGATTTGCCACGGTGACCAACACCAGCGGAGGCCTGAAGTACCCGTATAACCCGTTTTACGGCGGATTCAGCCCGCGCGTGGCGGTGGCCTGGAATCCGAGCTTTGACAGCGGCATCCTGGGCAAGGTCTTCGGCCAGGGCAAGACGGTGGTGCGCGCCGGATATGGCCGGATCTTCGGACGGTTGAACGGCGTAGACCTGGTGCTGGTTCCCCTGCTCGGCACCGGTCTCGGCCAGGCGGTTTCCTGCATCGGCGCGAGCAGCACCGGACAGTGCCTGGGAAATGGCGGCGTAGACCCCACAACGGCATTCCGGATCGGAACGGATGGCAACGTGGCTCCGCTGCCCGCGGTTTCCAAAACACTACCGCAGCCGTACCTGCCGGGCATCGGCAGCAACGCGACCGCCGGATCGGGCTCGGCCCTCGATCCGAACTTCCGCCCCAGCCGTACTGACAATGTCACGATTAGCATCCAGCGCTCCATTTCGCCCAAGCTGCTGGTGGAAGGCGGGTATATCGGCCGGATCATCCGCAACGAGTGGCAGCAGATCGATCTCGACGCAACACCCTACATGACCACGCTGGGCGGGCAGACTTTCGCCCAGGCGTACGCCGCCACATACTTTGCCGTGGCCGCCGGTGGGACACCTGCCCCGCAGGCGTTTTTCGAGAACGCTCTCGGCGGCGCCAACTCGGCCTTCTGCAAAGGATTCGGCAGTTGCACGGCAGCGGTGGTCAAAAACTCCACCATGAACAGCCAGATCGCCACCACCAGTGTGTACGACTTCTGGGCGACCCTGAACAGCAACCCGTCCTGGACGCTCGGCCGGACAATGCCCAGTTCCCCGGGCCAGGCTGGTCTTCCGGTCACCAACCCCGCCGGCCAGATGTCGGCCATCTATATGCAGGCCAGCAACGGCTGGGGCAATTACAACGCTGCCTACCTGACCCTGCAGTTCCACGACTGGCACGGTTTGACCGCCACTTCCAACTTCACCTGGGGCCGCGCGCTGGGCACCGGCAACCAGGTCCAGGCCTCCAGTTCTTATAGCGTGCTGGACCCCTGGAACCTGCAGTCGATGTACGGTCCGCAGTTTTACGACTACAAGTACATCTACAATCTGACCGCCATCTGGCAGCCTCCCTTCTATCGGACCCAGAGGGGAATCATGGGCCACCTGCTGGGCGGGTGGACCATCGCTCCGATCTTCACCGCGCACAGCGGAGCTCCCTTGGCCGTAACTAACCTCAACGGAAACTGCCAGTCGTTCGGCGAATTGAACTGCAGCACCGGCAGCACGCTGGACTACGCCGTGCTCGCGTCCAAATACACCGGCAGCAACTCGGCACTGTACAACCAGAACGTTTCGGAAAGCGCCAGCAATAACCCCAGCCAGGCAGGGGTAAATTCGAACTACGACAATGGCGGCGTCGGCACTCAGATGTTCAAGAATCCGGCGGAAACGTTCGGCGAATTCCGCAGCTGCATCCTGGGTTTCGACACCAACTGCGGATCGAGCGGCCTCATCCGGGGACTGCCCACATGGAACCTGGACGCGACCGTCTCGAAGGACATCGGCATCTGGAAGGAAGGGCGCGTGGGCGCAACGATGATCTTCCAGTTCACCAACGTGCTCAACCACGTTCAACTGAGTGACCCGACCCTGGACATCAGTAATCCACAGGATTGGGGTGTACTCGGAAACCAGGTCACGTCGCCGGGCCCCCGCCGAATGTCGTTCGGCCTCCGCATTCACTTCTAATCGGATCAGGTAGTTCCTCCCTCCACGGGGCCGGCCATGTCCGGCCCCTTTTTTTCGTTCCACCGTCTAACCCTGCGACCAGCCTGTCTTGACGCGCATCTGAAAACGGGCCATACTAAGTGCCACAAGAGGGTCTGGCAACCGATACAAAAGAGGGACAGTTATGTCTGTGATCCGTAAGGTAATTCCTATAGTTCTGTTGGCATTTGCCGCGTTCACGGCCGGGGCGCAAACCCAGGCGATCAACGGCAGCATCCGGGGCCGGGTCACGGACTCCGCAGGAGCTTCCGTCGCCGCCGCCAAAGTAACGATTGTCAACGACCAGACCGCCTTCACACGGTCGCTGGCGAGCGATGACGATGGCTACTACGTCTTCCCCAACCTGCCGCTCGGCACCTATACGGTCTCCATTCAGAAGGAAGGCTTTGATACCCAGCGCCACACCGGCGTGACGTTGACCGCCGGCATGGAGGCGGTGGTCGATGGCCAGTTGAAGGTCGGGGCCGTCACCACGGAAGTGGAAGTGACCGGCGGCGCGTCCATCGTCGAGCCTTCGCGCGTCAGCACCGGCCGCACCATCACCAATGCGGAAATCGCCAACCTCCCGCTGACCTCGCGCAATCCCTACAACTTCATCATCTTCCAGCCGGGCGTCAGCGGACATCCGAACCCCGAGCTGGGAATTCCGCGCACCCTGAACACCAACGGCCTGCTGGACCGCATCAACTACCAGATGGACGGAATGGTGGATACCGAGAGCGACCGCTACGGCCTGCGCCTGTTCCCGATCTCCGACATCTATGTGCGCGAAGTGCAGACCGTCTCCAACAGCTTCGCGCCGGAGTTCGGGAATACGGCCGGGAACATTTTCAACGTCATCACCAATTCCGGCACCAATTCGCCGCACGGCGAGTTCTCCTACATCGGCCGTCCCACGGACCTCGCGGCGCGTCCCATGCTGCTCAACTCCGCCGCGGCGAAACCCAACCTCACGTTGAGCGACGTGGCCGTCAACGCGGGAGGGCCGCTCATCAAGGACAAGCTGTTTCTGTTCGGCGGCTACGAACACCTGACCCGTGGCCTGCCGTCGCCCAACACGATCAGCCCGTCGGATGCGGCGGCCATCGGGATTCCCACGAATCTGCTCGCGGTGGCCCCCAGTGTCCAGCACGCGACCTTCGCCAACGTCCGCGCCGACTGGACCATCAGCGACAAGCACCAGTTCTTTTTCCGCTACAACTACTTCCGCAACGAGTATCCGTTCAACACCGCGGTGGGCGGCAAGAACGCCCTGGACGCCGCGGCCGATTTTAAAGACCGCGCGCACGTGATGGGCGCGCAGCTACTCTCCACCTTTTCGGCGAACGTGCTGAATGAGCTGCGCTTCGGCTGGCCCTACCGCAATGAGCGCCACGTCCCGGACCCGCTGACCGGCACCGGGCCGCAGATCAACATCAGCGGCGTGGCCATCTTCAACGGCAGCACGTCGGTGGGCGACCGCTTCCAGGAAAAGATCCCGAACATGAACGATAACCTCACGGTGGTCCGCGGCAGGCACACCATGAAGGTCGGGTTCGGCTGGCAGCAGATGCTCGACACGCAAACGGCGGATGTCTACAGCCAGTACAACTTTTCTTCGGTGGCGAATTACCTGGCCGCGAAATCGGGCGCGAATCCGAAGGCGTACACCAGTTACGCCAGCGTTATCGGCCTGCCGGGCGCCTGGTATCACTCGTTTTTCTGGAACTGGTTCGCCCAGGACAGCTTCCAGGCCCGCAGCAACCTGCTGCTGATCTTCGGCGTGCGCTACGACCGCTTCCAGGGGCCGCCCGCCGACCCCACGGCGCCGTTTTCCTACTCGCAGAAGTTCCGGACCCCGGGCAAGAACTTCGCGCCCCGCTTCGGTCTGGCCTGGACCGTGACGCCCAAGACCGTAATCCGCGCCAGCTCCGGCATCTTCTTCGAACCCACCCCGACCAACCTCTGGTACAACACGTTCATCAACAGCGGAAACCCGCAAGCCTATTCGGCGTCGATCCCGGCGAGCAGCCCGCTCGCTCCGGCCTTTCCGAACGTCATCGGGCTGACCCCCGGAGTGGTTCCGGCCTCGGCCGACATCACCGCCATCACTCCCAATTTCCGCAACGCCTACACCATCAACACCAGCGTGCAGATTACGCGGCAACTGACCGCCAACGACGCACTGACGGTCGGCTATGTCAATACGGGCGCGCGTGAGCTGACCTACCTGCGCAACTTGAACCTCGTCAACCCGACCGGGTTCCTGGCCGACGGCCGGCCCATCTATTCGAGCACGCAGAGCGCGGCCACCCGGCTGGACCCTCGCTTCAACAACATCACCCTGCAGGATGTGGGCGCGGTGACGGACTACAACGCAATGATCGTCAACTACAATCACCGCTGGGGGCAGGGCTTCCAGGTGAACGCATCGTATACCTGGTCGCACTCCATCAGCGACGCGCCGGATGCCAACAGCTTCGAGCAGAACCTGTTCATCGAGGACAACACCAACCGCACGCGCGACCGCGGGAACAGCATCGTCAACCGCCCGCAAGCCCTGACCATGAGCTGGTACCTCGCGCCCACTTCGAAATCCGACAACCGCATCGTGAAGTGGCTGGCCAGTAACAACGAGCTGGCGATCCTGGGCAACCTTTCCTCGGGCGACCAGCAGAACATCACGGCCAACAAGAACCTGAACAACGACACCAAGGCTACGACGCGCCCGGCCTTCATCGGCCGGAACACCGTGCGGACGCCCAACATCTACCAGGTGGACGCGCGCTACACACGGACGTTTCTGACCATTAAGGAGCGGTTCAAGCCGAAATTCATCGCCGAGTTCAACAACGTGTTCAACCGCGAGAACATCACGTCATTGAACACCGTGGTTCCGGTAGATTCGTTTGGCATAGCGCAATTGCCGTCGGTCTTTGCGCCCTCGAGCACGGTTCTCGAGAAGCGGATCGTGCAATTCGGCGTCCGGTTGGATTGGTAAACAGTCCGTGCGTTACCGGATTCCTTCCGCCACGTACAGATCCGACTTCGACGACGAGTAGTTATACGCGTACGCCCGGCCATCGGGGGTGATTTTGAGGTTCGACACCTCGTCCACCATGATGCCCGGGCGTATTTCCTTCCACGGAGCCCGCGCTCCACTTGCGACATCGATCAGCGACACCATGAACATGCGGTTCTCGTCGTGGTGCATCACCACGTAAATGGTCTTCCCATCCTGGCGCCAGCCCACCGGCAGGTCGTGATGCGTCAGACCGGGGATCGGACGGCACGCGCCACCCTCGACCGTGCAAACCAGCCACCCCTGCGAGGAGCTGGCCGCGGCAAATCGCTGGCCGTCGGGAGAGACCAGCGGGAGTCCGTCCTCCATGCCGTCCGGTGTGACGGGCCGGACCGAGTTCGCTGCCCGGTTCCACACAAAGATCTGCCACTTTTTCGTTTTCGAGGGCCCGCCTACCAGGTAGTTTCCGTCGCCGGGCAGCCATCCAGCCACGACTCCCATCTGATACGGCATTTGCGGAAAAGACAGCGGAACGGTCTCGCCCGGTCCGGTCGGCATCAGCTCGTACATGCGTTTGAGACCTTCGCGCGATGAGTATCCCGTGACCCACTTGCCGTCCGGAGAGATGGCAAACGCATACCCGTCGCCCAGGCGGACCGGCGGAGCGCCGTCCGTCATGCGCCAGTAGATGCTGCCCTTCGCACCCCCGCTTTCGCCCAGGACATCGATCAGGACCATGCGCCCATCCGGCGTCATATCCCGCAGCTGGCTGGATTCGAGCGAAGAGAGGTCCCGTTCGGCGGTTTCGCCCGGTGCGACGGCGCGGATGCCCATGCGGCCGCTATCGGTGCTGAGCAGAGCCTGCCCGCCGGGACCGATGTCGTACAGGCTGATGCGCGCCGGGAACCGCGCCACCACCCGCACCTTTCCGCCCATGTCGATCGCCAGGATGGTGTTGCGCGCGTTCTCATCGAAGGAGCGGAACCAGATTTCGCGGCCATCGCGAGTCCAGCAAAGATCCGGCTCCCCCGGACCCGAGGTTTGTCCCGAGACCACGCCCAGGCTTTGCACTTTTCCCGCGCGATCCACCGTGTCGATCCGGATCGCGGAACCGTTCGCGTATCTCGCGAACGCCACCCGCTGCCCATCCGGCGAAACGCGGATTTCCGGCTGCAGCCACTGGTTCTGGTAGAGCACCTTGCCGATCGGATACTCGATCCGGCCGACGCCACCGATGCGGCGCACCACCGCCATCTCGGAACCGTCGGGCGACCAATCCGCGAACTGTACGTTGTCCAGCAGGCCGCGCGACTGTCCCCCGGCCAGGGAAGTTCGAGATAGCGTTCCCGAGCCGTCGGGATTGAACGGCCCGGTCAGCAGCGCCAGGTCGGATTGCGAGGAGACGGCCAGCAGGCGGCTGTCCGGCGGCGCGTTGAGATCGCGCGCATCGGGGCTTCCGGCCGTGCCCAGGTAGAGGCGCGGAGCCCCGCCGTCCCAGGCCGCCGCGTAGATGACGTTGTGCCCACCGGGCATGAGTCGCGCGGCCGTGATCCGCCCTTCCCGGAACGTGAGGCGGTGGAACTCCGCGGGAGGCGCCGGCGCTGCCAGCCGGCCTCGCACCCAATAGCCGCCCGCAAACAGAAGCGCCGCGCCCGCCACCGCCGGCGCCGCTTTCCACCAGGCGCGGCGCGCCGGGGCGACCACGGCCGATTGAGCGGTGGTCGATGACCGCGAAACCGATCGCAGTGCGAATGCCAGGTCGGCTGCCGACTGGAACCGGCGCGCCGGCTGCTTTTCGAGACAGCGCCGCACGATGGCATCGACCACCGGCGGCAGCGCCGCTTTTGCACTGTCCAACTCCGGCGGCTCCTCCCGCAGGATCGCGCTCATCACGTCGGCCGCCGATTTGCCGTCGAAGGCGCGCCGCCCCGCGGCCAATTCGTAGAGCACGCAGCCGAAGCTGAAGATGTCCGACCGTGCGTCTACCGCTTCGCCCCGCACCTGCTCGGGCGACATGTAGCCCACGGTTCCGAGCACCATTCCGGGGTGCGACATCGCCACCGTGGCGCCCTCCTCGCCGCCTGCCGGAGCGCTATGCTTGGCCAGCCCGAAATCCAGCACCTTCACGCGGCCGTCGCGCGACACCATGATGTTCTCAGGCTTCAGATCGCGGTGGACGATCCCCAGCGCGTGCGCCGCCGCGATCCCCTCGGCCGTCTGCGTGGCGATATCGAGCAGCCCGCGCAGCGCCAGCGGCCCGCGGTCGATGACGGCCCGGAGGGATTCGCCCTCCACCAGCTCCGAGACGATGTAGGACTGCCCGTTGTTCTGGCCGATATCGTAGACCGAGACGATGTTGGGATGATTGAGCGCGGCGAGCGACCGGGCTTCCTGCTCGAACCGCTGCCTGCGCACGGGATCGCCCGCGACGTCCGCCGGCAGGATCTTGATGGCGACGGTCCGGTTCAGCCGCTCATCGCGCGCCCGCCAGACTTCGCCCATGCCGCCTTCGCCGAGCTTATCGAGAACTTCGTAGCTGCCCAGTTTGCGGCCGGTCATGGTGCACTCGTCATTCTACGACGGCGAGGCCCGCTAAAGATTGGCGGAACCCTTCATGAAAACAAACAACTTGCCCGATATTTTCGCCAATCTTTGCGCGAAACTAGTCCCGCAGCTCCACGATGGTCGCGCCCGCCCCGCCCTCCTGCTGCGGCGCCTGGTAGAACTTCGCAACGTGCGGATGGCGGCTCAACAGCTCGGCGATGGTCTTCTTCAGGATCCCCATGCCGTGCCCGTGGACGATCCGGACGCGGCTCGCGGTAGCCATCACCGCGCGGTCGAGGAACTCATCCACCGCGTCGCGCGCTTCGTCGGCGCGCTGGCCGATCACATTGATTTCCTGGTGGACCGGCGCCAGCTCCGGCGCGGGCCGGTAGCTCACACCCTTGGGCAGCTTCCCGGCGGGGGCCGCCGATTCCGGCAGCACTTCGATGACGTCGTCCACCGAGACCTGCATCTTCATGAAGCCGGCCTCGACCTCCAGCCGGTCGTTCCCCAGCCTGCGGCGCACGCGCGCCGGCTCCCGCACGTCGCGCAGCCGCACCCGCGCGCCTTCTTCGATGCGCAGCGGCTGAATCTGGCCCTGGCGGGCTTCGTCCTGGGTAGCCAGCACGGTGGTCTGGAAGTCCTCGCGCAGCTCGCGCTTGGTCTTCGAGACCCGCCGTTGCGCCTCCTGCTCGGCCTTGCGCCGCTCGCCGCTCTGAGCGATTTTGCCGATGGCTTCCTGCGCCTGCTCTTCGAACTTCGCCAGCGCCTGGTCGGTGCGCCGCTCCAGCTCCTTCAGCTTGGCCGTCTCGCGCTTCTCCCATTCGCGTGCCAGATCCTTCTCGCGCTGCTCGACCTCCGCGATCTTCTCGCGCAGCGAGCGCTCCAGCGTCCCGGTCTCTTCGATGCGCCGGTGCAGCTCGGCAAGGAAGCGGGTGACGTCGCGTTCGCGGTCGCTCATGGAGCGCCGCGCCCGTAGCATGATGTCCTCGGGCATCCCGAGCCGCGTCGCGATCTCGAGACCCGCCGACTTGCCGGGCAGCCCGAGCTGCAGGTGAAAGGTCGGCTCGAAGGTTTCTTCGTCGAAGCCCATCGAGCCGTTCACCACGCCCTCGGTCGAAGCGCCGTAGATTTTGAGCGCCATCAGGTGGGTCGAGACCAGCGTGTAGGCGCCCGCCGCGCGAAAATGCTCCACTATCGCCACGCCCAGGGCGCCGCCCTCCTCCGGATCGGTGGCCGCGCCCAGCTCATCCAGCAGGACCAGCGAATCGGGTGTCACGTCGAGCGCCATCTCCCGGATATTCGAAACATGCGCCGAGAACGTGCTGAGGTTTTCCTGGATCGACTGGTAGTCCCCGATGTCGGCCAGCACCTGTTCGAACAGCGGGAACTCGGCTTCGGCGGCCGGCACCGGCAGGCCGGCGTGCGCCATCAGGCTCAACAACCCCACGGTCTTCAGCGTGACGGTCTTCCCGCCCGTGTTAGGACCGCTGATCAGCAGCGTGCGGCGGTCCCTGGTCAGCTCCAGGCTCACCGGAACCGCGGCCTTGCGCCGGCGCTTCAACACGTCTTCGAGCAGCGGGTGTCGCGCGTCCTTCAGCAGCAGGCGATCGCCGAAGCGCGGGATGGCGCAGTCGAACTCCTGGGCGAAGCGCGCCTTTGCGAAGATCAGCTCCAGCTCCGCCATCACCACCAGCGTCTGGCGGATCGATTCCCCGTAGCCGCGCAGCCGGTCGGTCATCTCGAGCAGAATGCGATGGATTTCGCGGGCCTCCTCCTCCGAGAGCCGCACCAGCTCATTGTTCAGGTCGATGGTTTCGAGCGGCTCGACGAACAGCGTGTGGCCGCTCGAGCTCGCCCCGTGGATGACGCCATCCAGCTTGCGGCGCTGGCCGGCGATCACCGGCACCACGAAGCGCTCGTTGCGGATGGTGACGAACTCCTCCTGCAGCACGCCCTCTTCGCGGTGCGCCTTCAGAAAACGTTCCAGCGATTCCTGGATGGCCTTTTTCTGGCGCTCGATATCGCGGCGCAGGCGGGCCAGCGCGACGCTGGCGTGGTCGGAGATGGTCCCGTCCGGCAGGATCTTGCCGTCCAGGTCTTTCAGCAGCGCGCGGAAATCGCCGATGGCCAGCGCGCGGCGGCCCAGGCGCGGGAAACGCTCGGCGGCCGCGGTCAGCAGCGACTTGGCATCGGCGGCCCGGTCGAGCAGCGCGAAGATATCGAAAATCTCCCGGGGGTCGAGGCTGGCCCCTTCAATGCGCATCTTGTGCACGGCCGGCTCGACATCCGGCAGGCCGGAAAAGTCGATGCGGATCGCGGCGCCGCGCGCGGCCGGCTGCGGGCGCGCGGCCAGCCGCAGATACTGGATGGCCTCGCCGGCTTCGGCCAGGTCTTCATCCAGCCGCGCGCGGTCGCCGTGCGGCTCCACCTTTTCCAACTCGCGGCGTCCCAGCGGGCTCGAGACGAAGCGGGCCAGAAGCTGCCGGAGAGATTCGAATTCGAGAACTTCGGAGCTGGTCTTCAAGCCGGGCCGCCCACTTTCAACATATATTTTCGGCGGTTTCGAAAAGCCTTTTCAATCACGCCCAGGGTGCCTTCGGTGATTTGCCGCGCCCCCAGATCGCGCCGCCGGACCCATTCCACGCAGCATACGTCGTCGCCCGGGCGAAGCTCGCCGCCGGTAATCCGGCACATATAATCGATCAGCACGTAATGATATTCGAGAGTTCCCTGCGTGTCGCGCAGGATGCGCTCGAAAATCTCGAACACACCGAGCGGCTCGACTTCCAGGCCCGTCTCCTCCCGCACCTCCCGGCAAATCGCATCGCGCAAGGACTCGCCGGTCTCCAGCGCCCCGCCGGGCAGCGACCACCAGCCCTTCAGCGGCTCCTTGCCGCGCTGCGCCATCAGGATGCGGTCGCGATCCAGCAGTATCGCGCCCACGCCCACCAGGGGGCGCCGCGGATAGCGGCGATCGTCTTCCGTGATCAATACGCTCCCCGGACGTCCATGCGGGCGCGCAGCACGTCCGGCCCGGCGGTGATGAAGAGCGTCTTGTAATCGGCGTCCCCGAAGCCGCAGTTGGACGCGCGGCTCTGCATTTCCATGGTGTGCAGCAGCTTGCCATCCGGGCTGTAAATGAAGATGCCCTTGCCCGCGATATACAGGTCGCCCTTCTCGTCCACGCCGATGCCGCCCGGCACCCCGGGGAGTCCCGCGATCAACACGCGCTCGCCCGAGGCGTCGCCGTTCTTGTCCAGATCGTAGGCCCGCACGTTCCGCTCGTCCGAGTTCAGCACGTAGAGGACGCGCCCGTCGGGGGAGAGCGCGATGCCGTTCGGCCGCCCGGCGGGCTTCGCGACCAGCGTCATGGGGCCCTTCGGCGGAATGTGGTACACGCCGTAAAAATCCAGCTCCCGGTGGTCCGCCTGCTCCCCGAACGCCGGATCCGTGAAGTAGGCCTGGTTGTGGCGGCTCACCACGATGTCGTTTGGGGCGTTCAGGCGCTTGCCTTCCCAACGCTCCGCCAGCACCTCGATTTCGCCGCGCTTGCCGGTGCGGACCACCCGCCGCCCGCGCGTCTCGCAGGTATAGAGGCGCCCCTCGGCGTCGAAAGCGTTGCCGCTCGGCCCGTGCGCGCCGGTTCTGAGAACCTCCACATTATGCCCGGGCACCCACTTCATCAGGCGGTCCGCCGGCGTGTCGCTGAACACCAGGTACCCATCTTTCGACCAGGCCGGCCCTTCGGTGAAGGTCAGGCCCTTGACGAGCGTTTCGAACCTGATGTCGGAGAAATCCTGCGCCCATGCGAGCGCGGCAAATACGGCGAGCAAAAACGCGCGGGTCATTTCCCCGCGTTCTTTTCCTTCAAGCTGATGTTGTTGATGACCTGCTTGACGCCCTTCACCTTTTTCGCGAGCTTGGCGGCCTTCGACTTTTGACGATCGGTATCCACCGCGCCGCTGAGGGTGACCACACCCTCCTTCACATCGACGCCCAAAGCTCCGCCCTTCACTTCGGCGTCGGCTGCCAGCTTGATGCGGACATTATCGTAGAGGGCGTTGTCGCTGACCGCTTTATCCGCCGCAAGACAGACGCTTGCGAGGAGTGCCAGCCCCAGAAGAGCAGCGAAGAGTCTATAAATCATCCTTACCGGCCATTGTACGCCAGTCCAGCGCGTTCAGAAAGGCCGGCTCCTCGCGCCAGTTCGGCTGCACGCGCACATGCAGGTCGAGAAAGACCTTCACGCCGAAAATTCGCTCCATCTCCTCGCGGGCCAGCGTGCCGACCCGTTTCAGCATGGCGCCCTTGGATCCGATGATGATGGCCTTCTGTCCGTCGCGCTCCACCCGGATGGTGGCGAAGATGCGGGTGAGCCTGGGAGTCTCCTCCCACTGGTCCACCATCACGGCCACCGAGTGCGGCACTTCCTGGCGCGTGGCCCACAGGACTTTTTCGCGGATCAACTCCGCCGCCAGGAAGCGCTCCGGCTGGTCGGTGACGTAATCCTCGGGGAAGTACGCCGGGCCTTCCGGGAGCCGCTCGATGATCGCCTTTCGCAGATCGTCGAGCCCCTTCCCGCGCGCCGCCGAGATCGGCAGGTAATCGGCGAAATCGTGCAACTGCTTGTACTGCTCGATCAGCGGCAGCAGCCGCGCCTTCTCCTTGACGAGATCGATCTTGTTCAACACCAGCAGGGCCGGAGCGCTCACGCGGCGCGCCATATCGACCGCGCGGCGGTCTTCTTCGCCGAATTTGGCCGCGGCATCCACCACGAACAGCAGCAGGTCGCGCTCCTCGAGCGCCGCTCGCACTGCGTCCATCAGCCGCTTGTTCAGGGGCGAATCCCCCTTGTGAATGCCCGGGGTGTCCACGAAGACGATCTGCGCATCGGCCGTCGTCACCACACCCTGGATCGAGGTGCGCGTGGTCTGCGGCTTATCCGCCACGATCGCCACCTTCTGGCCGACCAGCGCGTTCAGCAGCGTCGATTTGCCGGTGTTGGGGCGGCCGATCAGCGAAATGAAGCCGGACTTGAAATGTTTTTTCATGAAGCTACCGTCTGCGATTTGCTGAGCCGCACCTGGGCCACCCGGAGTTCGTCGCTGGCCAGCACCTCGACGCGGATTCCGTCCCGGTCCACCGTTTCGCCGGCCTTCGGAACGCGGCCCAGCCATTCGCTCACCAGCCCGCCCACGGTGGTCGATTCGACATCGTCTTCGCGGCGGAAGGTCTCGAGCAGGTCGCCGATGCGGTCCAGGTCGAAGCTGCCCGAGACGATATACCCGCCCCGCCCGTCTTCGACCACGTCGCTGTCCGGCTCGTGCTCGTCGCGAATCTCGCCGATGATGACCTCCAGCAGATCTTCCATGGTGGCCAGGCCGGCGGTGTTGCCGTATTCATCGATGACGATCACCATGTGCGTGCTCTCCTGCTGCATCTGGCGCATCAGGTCGCTTACCGGCTTGGTCTCGGGCACGAACGAGATGGGGCGGATCAACTCGCGCACGTGGTGCTGGTCGCGCTCGTTTTCCTCCAACTCGAACATGTCGCGGACATGCACGAATCCGATCACCTGGTCGATAGTGCTTTCATAAACGGGGATGCGGGAAAACTGCTCGTTGATGACCAGTTGGCGCAGTTGCTCCAGGGTCGAATCGGCGGAGATGGCGACGATGTTGGGCCGCGGAGTCATCACCTCGCGCACCACTTTATCTCCGAATTCCACCACCGACTGGATGAGTTTTCGATCGTCTTCCTCGATGAGCCCCTCTTCCGTCCCGGCGGAAATGAGCGCATCGATGTTCTCCGCCTGGGTGGGCGTGTCTTCCACCTTGGACGTATCGTCCGCCAGGTCGATCAGGCTTTGGAAAAACTCGAGCAGCGCGTCCCATGGACGAGCGATCCACGCCAGCGCGCGCAGGAGCGGAACCAGCGGCAGCAGCCAGCGGCCGGAGGTCCGCCGGTAGAGCAACTGCGGCAAGGCGTAGCTCACGGCGAACATCGCCAGCCAGGCGGCCAGCACCGATTTCCAGAAAACCGTCGCTGTCCACACCTGGCCGTCGGCGAACCAGGCCAGAAACAGAACGCCGAGCAGCACCAGTAGCGTGTGTTTGATCAGAGAGAAAGAGTCGGCGCCCTGTACGGTGCCGCGGCCGATGCGATCTTCGAGCGTGTCCTTGAAGAATTTCAGCGAGGGAAGGTCGCGGGTGCGCAGCCTCAGGCTCTCCAGGTAGAGAAGCTGCACGAGTGTCACCAGGCCCAGCAGCGGGATGGCGATCAGGATCGCGATGGCAACCGCGAAGATCATGCGCCCGCCCGTTCGATCAGGCCGCCCGGAAGGCCCAGGGCTTGACGCCAGCGCTTCTCGGCGCGCGCCATGCGCCCCCCGTCGGTTTCATGGTCCATCCCGAGCAAGTGGAGCAGGCCGTGAAGCATCAGCACCCGGATCTCCTGCTCGGTGCTATGCCCGAACTCGCGCGCCTGCGCTCGCGCCCTCGCCGCTGAAATGGCGATATCGCCTAGTGGGGCAGGCCGGGTGGCCTGCCCAGTTCCCGAAGGAAACGAGAGTACGTCGGTCGCGTAATCCTTCCCGCGAAACTCCCGGTTCAGCCGCCGCATCTCCGCATCGCCCGTAACCAGGCAATCGAACGCCCTCCCTCTGGCGACCTCGACCTGCAGCTTGCGAGCAAAGCTGGCGAGTGCCCGCGGGCGCACGTCCGCCCTAGTCCGGCGAAACGTAACGCTACTACCATCGGATGACGACATAGCTCGGGATCAGGCCTGCGCCGCGGGATCGGCGGCAGGAGCCTCCGGCTCTGCCAGTTTCAAGGTGAGTTGCCGGCCGGCGCCGACCGTCTCGTTGTAGCGCTCGTAGGCCTTCACAATGCGCTGCACCAGCGTGTGCCGCACGACGTCTTTTTCGTCGAACAGCACGAAGCTGATGCCTTCGACGCCCTTGAGCACCTCCACCGCGTCGGTCAGCCCGCTGCGGCGGCCCGTGGGCAGGTCGATCTGCGTGACATCGCCGTTCACCACCATCTTGGAGTTGAAGCCCTGGCGTGTCAGAACCATCTTCATCTGCTCGGCCGTGCTGTTCTGGGCCTCGTCCAGGATGATGAAGCTGTCGTTCAGCGTGCGGCCCCGCATGAACGCGATGGGAGCGACCTCGATGACGTTCCGCTCCAGCAGTTTCTCCACGCGATCGCTGTCCAGCATGTCGTAGAGCGCGTCGTAGAGCGGCCGCAAATAAGGATCCACCTTCTCCTGCAGCGTGCCGGGCAGGAATCCCAGCCGTTCGCCGGCCTCCACCGCGGGGCGCGTCAGGATGATGCGGGCGACCTGCTTGTTGATCAGCGCGGAGATCGCCATGGCCACCGCCAGGTATGTCTTACCGGTGCCGGCCGGGCCGATTCCGAACACCAGGTCGTTGCGTTCGATGGCTTCGAGGTACCGCCGCTGGTTCACGGATTTCGGAGCCAGCAGCTTCTTCCCGAAACTGCGCTGCTTGCCGCTGTTCACCAGGGCGCGCAGCGACACTTCCGGATCGAGAGTGACGACGCGCAGATAACTGTTTAAATCGCCGTTGTTGAAGACGTGGCCCTCGCGCAGGAGGGTGTTGTAATCTTCCAGGATGCTCTCCGCGCGGGAGACGTTATCGGCTTCGCCTTCGATTTCCAGATTGTTATCGACCAGTTGAGTGTGGACGCCCAACCCGGATTCGATTAACCGGATGTTCTCATCGCGGGTGCCAAAGAGGCTTTCGACGCCTCGGCTGATGCGCACGCTGGCTTTCATTGATTAGGTGCTGGGTACCTCCTCCAGGAAAAATTGGGACAGGATAGGACGTTACGATGGAAGGAATCCGAACCTTCGACAACCCGCTTTCGCGGGCGGCTTAATACCATCTGGAATCATTATAGCAGCGCTGTAAAGCCCCGGCATCCCCGCCGTTTACCTTGGTTTTGGCGCGATTGGTTAGAATGGCAGTTTCCATATGCGAGGGAGTCGATGATGGCGCGAGAGCGCGGGTTTGTCTGGGTTTCCGCGGCTCTGGTTGCCGTCTTTCTGCTGGTAGCGTTTTCGGAGGAGCGCCTCAAAAGCCCTGCCTTGGATGAACCGCCGCATATCGCCGCCGGCCTCTCGTACTTCGTCACTCATGAGATCTTCAGGGCCAACCCACAACACCCGCCGTTGATTAAGGAATTGAGCGCCTTGTCGATGATGGCAGCCGGCATCCGGTGGCCGCATACCAAGGACGCCGACTACCTCGTGAACGGCGACGATCCGGCACGAGTCTTCGGGCTGGACTGGCAAATCGGGAACGATCTCATCCGGTCCTACGGCCCCGATCGGATCCTGTTCTGGGCACGCCTGCCGATGATCCTGGTAGCCGCCCTCCTGGCGGCGCTGCTATTTCTGTGGGGGCGGCAATTGCTCGGATCGCTGGCTGCCGCCGGTGCGGTATTCGTCTTTGTTCTGGACCCGACGATATTGGCGCACTCGCAACTGGTGACCACGGATGTCGGGGTGGCCTGTTTTTCCGTGCTGGCGCTGTTCGCACTGTGGAACTACCTGCGGCGGCCGGGTTGGGTGCGGCTCTTGCTGTGCGGCCTGAGCCTGGGAGCGGCGCTGGCCGCAAAGTTCTCAGCTGTTCTTCTTCTGCCGGTCTATGGCTTATTGCTGCTGGCGGCGATTCGCTGGCCCCTTCCCGGGGATGCCAAGGACAGCGCGGTTGAGCGATCCGGCGAGAAGCCCGCGGAGCCGCAGGCGGGCCGGCGGAAAGAACTCTGCCCCTGCGGCAGCGGCAAAAAGTATAAGAACTGCCATGGCCGCCTCAAAGAGGCTTCGGTGAAAGCCGGCTCCGGCCGCAAGTTCGCCGTTGCGGCAGGCACACTCGCGTTGATGTGCCTGGTGGCGTTCGTATTCGTACAGGCGACGTTTTTCTTCCCCAGCGACCTGACGATGTACGCTAAGTGCGCCCGCATGGTCAATGCCGATCACGATCCGGGCTATCTGGCGTACCTGGCCGGAGAGCTGCGTCCCCATTTCACCAGCTACTTCCTGGCTGCCTACCTGTTAAAAGAACCGCTTGCGGGGATTATTCTGGCGGGGATCGGCCTGGTCGCTTTAGCCCGCCGGAAGTCCGTTCCATCTCTCGGAAAGCTGTTCATTCTGCTGCCGGCCGCCGTATTCTTCGGCGCGACCACGTTGATGGCCGATGACCTCGGCGTTCGCTACATCATTCCGGTTCTGCCCTTTGTGTTCCTGCTTGCCGGTCTGGGCATTGCCACGCTTCTCGAGCTCGCGGGCCGGGTGCGATGGGCTCCTTATGCCGCCGCCGCGCTGTGCGGCTGGCTGGTCCTGGCCGCCGTGGGAGTTTATCCGGACCACCTTTCCTACTTCAACGAATCCGCTTGTTTGCTGACCCAACCGGGCCGGATCGGCCTGGATGGGGGATCGCAGTGCGCCATCGCCTGGCTCGACGACAGCAACGTGGATTGGGGACAGGGGCTGAAGCAATTGAGTGCCTGGCTCGACCGCAACGCCAGGGACCGCCAGGTGAACATGGTGATTAAGACCAGCTTTCCTCCCGCCTTCCCCCCCGAGGCGTACGGAATCAAATGCCGGCATCTACAGGCAGACGATTTGCTGCACGAGCCGGAACCCGGTCTATACGCGATCAGCGCCTCGCTGGTGGCGCGCGCCCCAGCCTTTAGCGACGCGAGCGCATGGCTCCAGCAGGTGCGGCCCATGGCGATCGTGGGCCACGCATTTTACGTTTACAATATCCCGCCGCGGTAGGGTTATTGCAGCAGGCGGATTCCGTTGGGTCCGGGAATGGTCCGCACCCACGAGTTCATCTCTTCTTCGTTCTGCAGCAGGTCGCGCAGCGTCGCCTTGCTCAGCACTTGGTCCACGGCCACCTGCACCGCGCGCCAGAGCGAGCGCACCGAGCAATCCACCGAGCGCGTGCAAATGGCCGCCTGGCCGGAATGGCTGTCGCAGAAATCGCTCTCGAACAAGCGCCCGCCGAGCGCGTCCATCACGTCGCCGATAACGATAGCCTCCGCCGCGCGGGCCAGCGTGTAGCCGCCCTCCTTGCCGCGGGCGGCTTTCACGAATCCGCCCTTTCGCAGCACGCGGAGAATCTTGGCGGCGTAGGCCGGAGATACGCCCTCGGCCTGGCTGATTTCCGGAATCGTGAGTCCCTGGCCTTCGTAGCCCGCATAGCCCAGGCGAACCAGGCAGCGCAGGCCGTATTCCTCGTTGGCACTCAGCTTCATCTTCGCAGCCTCGCGATCGGTATGATGTCCTCGATACCCAGGGCCAGCTTGGCGGCCTCCGACATCCGGTCCTTCGACCAGGGCGGATCGAACGTGAGCTCCAGCTTGACGCCGGTTACCCCCGGAACGGCCCGCACCGCCCGCTCCACATCGCCCGGCAGCGTCCCCGCCACCGGGCAGTTCGGCGCGGTCAGGGTCATCCGGATTTCCACCTCGCCCGCTTCGCTGGCCTCGATGCCGTAGATCAGCCCCAACTCGTAAATGTTCACCGGCATCTCCGGGTCGTAGACCTTCTTGAGCGCCGCGATGACCTGGTCTTTCAAGTTCATTCGGTAGTCACGGGTTCCACAGGGGCGCCGTTCAACGCCGATTTCAACGTGTGCCACGCCAGCGTCGCGCACTTCACGCGCGCCGGATAATCGCGAACCCCGCAAAACACCACCAGCTTCCCGAGTTCCTTGCTGACCGGCGTGTCGGTGGTGAGAAGCTCGTGGAACTTATCGAGCAGCTTGAGGGCTTCTTCGCGCGACTTGCCCTTCAGGCTCTCGGTCATGAGCGATGCCGAAGCCGTGGAGATGGCGCAGCCCGAACCGACGAAGCTGACATCCTTTACCACGTCGTTTTCCATCTTGAGGAACAGCTTGAGTTTGTCGCCGCAGAGAGGATTGTAGCCCTCGGCCTTGCGGTTCGCGTCTTCCATCGGATGACAGTTCCGTGGACGCTTGCTGTGGTCCAGGATAATTTCCTGGTAGAGTTCGTCGACCATCAGGAGAAAATCTCCTT
This sequence comes from Bryobacterales bacterium, assembly GCA_963836015.1. Lineage (GTDB taxonomy): Bacteria > Acidobacteriota > Terriglobia > Bryobacterales > Bryobacteraceae > CAWCDJ01. Next base: position 178,384 of record CAWIIF010000001.1, read on the forward strand.
CACCTTTTGCAGACCCGCCGCCAGGGCATCGATCTCCGCAGCCGTGTTGTAAAACGCCAGCGACGCGCGCGTGGTTGCCGGAACACCGAAGAAGTCCATCACCGGCTGGGCGCAATGATGGCCGGTGCGGACCGCGATCCCCTGCCGGTCGAGCACCGTGCCGATATCGTGGGGATGTATTCCCTCGATCACGAAGGAAAGCACCGCGGCCTTCTCCCGCGCCGTTCCGATCATCCTAAGCCCCGGAATCCGGGAGAGCGCTTCCGTGCCGTAGAGCAGCAGGTCGTGCTCATAGTGCGCGATCTTGTCGAGCCCGATTCCCGTGACGTAGTCGAGCGCCGCGCCCAGCCCGATGCCGCCCGCGATATTCGGCGTACCGGCCTCGAACTTGTACGGCACGTCGTTGTACGTGGTCTTCTCGAAGGTCACCGTGCGGATCATGTCGCCGCCGCCCTGGTAAGGCGGCATGGCGTTCAGCAGCTTCGACTTGCCGTAGAGGATTCCGATACCGGTCGGCCCGAACACCTTGTGCCCGGAGAACGTGTAGAAATCGGCGTCGAGCGCCTGCACGTCCACCTTCATGTGCGGCGTCGCCTGCGCCCCGTCCACCAGCGCCAGGGCCCCGGCGCGGTGCGCCATCTCGATTATCTCCCGTGCTGGATTGATGGTCCCCAGAGCGTTCGACACGTGGCAGAACGCTACCATGCGGGTGCGGGGGTTGAGCAGCTTCTCGTATTCTTCGAGGATCAGCTCGCCGCGGTCGTTCATCGGGATCACCCGCAGCTTCGCCTCTTTTTCCTCGGCCAGCATCTGCCAGGGCACGATGTTCGAGTGATGCTCCATGGCCGAGATCACGATTTCGTCGCCGGCCTTGATGTTGCGGCGCCCCCACGAGCTCGCCACCAGGTTGATGCCCTCGGTGGTGCCGCGCACGAAGATCAGCTCGCTCTTGCTGCGGGCGTTCAAAAAGCGCTTGGTCTTGGCGCGCGTTTCTTCGTACGCCGCGGTAGAGCGCTGGCTCAGCTCGTGAACCCCGCGATGGATGTTCGCGCAATCCACCTCGTGGAACCGGCGGATGGCCTCGATCACCGCGTAGGGCTTCTGCGCCGTCGCGGCGCTATCCAGGTATACCAGCGGCTTGCCGTGAATCGTCTGCCGCAGCACCGGGAATTCGGCGCGGATCTTGTCCACGTCGAAGTCCGAGCCGACCATCTTAGTGAGCGTGCTCATGAAATTTCTCGAATAGGCTCCGTTCCAACATTTCCCGTAGCGCGGGAACCTTGACGCGGTCCACAATGTCCTGGGCAAATGCGTAAATCAAGAGGTTGCGGGCCTCGTTCTTCCCGATGCCGCGAGACTGCAGGTAGAACATCGACTCGGCATCGATCTGCCCGATGGTCGCACCGTGCGTGCACCGCACATCATCGGCGAAAATCTGCAACTCGGGCTTGGTATCGATCACCGCCTCGTCCGAGAGCACCAGGTTCTTGTTGGTCTGCTTCGAATCGGTCTTCTGCGCATCCTTGCGGACCAGGATGCGGCCGTTGAACACCGCGCCCGCCTTATCGTCCAGGATGCCCTTGTACAGCTCGTGGCTGGTGCCGTGGGGCTTGGCATGGTCGATCACCGTGTGGTTGTCGATGTGCTGCGTGCCGTTCACGATATAGAGGCCATTCAGCGTCGCCTCCGTTCCCTCCGACAGCACTGCGCCGGCGTCGTTCCGCACCAGTGCGCCGCCCAGCGAAATCGAATGCGAGGAAAAATTCGCGCTGCGTCCCAACTGCGCCTGCAGGGTGGCGATGTGGAAAGCCTCGGGCGACTCCATCGTCACCTTGTAGTGATCCACCACCGAACTCTCAGCCGCCACGATTTCGGTAACGGCGTTGGTGAAGTACCTGCCGGAGCCCGTGTATCGCTCCACAATCGTGCACTGCGCCTGGGCGCCGATCAGGATGAGCGTACGCGGGTGGACCGCCGCCGGAAGCGGCTGGCAGGGCACATCGTATGTGATTTCGATCGGCGCCTCGATCACCGCGCCGCGCGGCACGCGCAGCACCGTCACGTGGTTCAGGAAAGCGGTGTTGAGAGCCACGAACGCGTTCTTATCGAAGCCCGCGTAGCGCGCCAGGTGAGCTCGGACCTCCTCCGGATCCACCTCTTCGACGCCGGTCGCCCGTACTTGAATTTCTGCCGAGCCCGCCCGGAAGCTGGTCCGCGCGATCGGCGCCACGTTCGTGAAGCGCCACTCTTCATCGTGCGTGGTGGGGAAGCCCAGCGCCGAAAACCGCTCGAACGCCGCCTCGCGCAGCGCCTGATACGGCGATTCCGGCAGCTTCGTGAATTCCGCGAGCCAGTTGCCGGTCTGTTCCGAAACGGCCGTCATACCTTACCGACAGCCTCCTCCTCGTCGAGAATCCCAAAGCCGGCGTAGCCGCTCTCCTCGAGCTCCAGCGCCAGTTCCTTACCGCCGGACTTCACAATGCGGCCTTCCGATAACACGTGAACAAAGTCGGGCACGATGTAGTTCAGCAGCCTCTGGTAGTGCGTCACCACGATCATCGAGCGCTCGGGGCTGCGCAGGGCGTTCACGCCGCCCGCCACCGTCCGCAGCGCGTCGATGTCCAGGCCGGAATCCGTCTCGTCGAGAATCGCGAGGCGCGGCTCCAGCACGGCCATCTGGAAGATCTCGTTGCGCTTCTTCTCGCCGCCCGAAAAACCGGTGTTCACAGGGCGGTTCAACAGCGCCTGGTCCATCTCCATCAGCTTCATCTTTTCGCGGACCAGATTCAGGAAGTCCAGGGCGTCCAACTCTTCCTCGCCGCGATGCTTGCGCCCCTGGTTGAGGGCCGCCTTGAGGAAGTACATATTGCTCACGCCGGGGATCTCCACCGGATACTGAAACGCCAGAAAGACGCCTTCGCGGGCGCGTTCTTCCGGAGCCATCGCCAGCAGGTCCTTGCCGTCGTACGTGACCTGGCCCTCAGTCACCGTGTACAGTTCCCGGCCGGCCAGCACTCCCGCCAGGGTGCTCTTGCCGGAGCCGTTCGGCCCCATAATGGCATGTACCTCGCCCGGCTTCACGGTCAGGTCGATGCCCTTCAGAATTTCACGATCGCCAACAGTGGCGTGCAGGTTTTTGATTTCCAGTAACGGCATTCGCTATCCAACACTTCCTTCGAGACTCACTCCCAGCAGCTTCTGGGCTTCCACGGCAAACTCCATCGGCAGTTCGCGGAACACTTCCTTGCAGAATCCGTGCACGATCATCGAGACGGCATCCTCGGCCGAAAGCCCGCGCTGCTTGCAGTAGAAAATCTGGTCTTCCCCGATCTTCGAGGTCGATGCTTCGTGCTCCACCTGCGAAGACGTGTTCTTCACTTCCAGGTACGGGAACGTGTGGGCGCCGCATTTGTCGCCCAGCAGCATCGAATCGCACTGCGAGTAGTTCCGCGCGCCGGTGGCTCCCTTCAGAATCTTCACGCCGCCGCGATAAGTGTTTTGCCCGTGCCCGGCCGAGATGCCCTTCGAAACGATCGTGGAAGTCGTGTTCTTCCCGATGTGGATCATCTTGGTGCCGGTGTCGGCCTGCTGGTAGTTGTTGGTCAGCGCCACCGAGTAGAACTCGCCCACCGAGTGGTCGCCGATCAGCAGGCAGCTCGGATACTTCCAGGTGATGGCCGAGCCGGTCTCCACCTGGGTCCAAGAGATCTTCGAGTTGACCCCGCGGCAGGCGCCGCGCTTGGTCACGAAGTTGTAGATGCCGCCCTTGCCTTCTTTGTCGCCGGGGTACCAGTTCTGGACCGTCGAATACTTGACCTGTGCGTTATCGAGCGCCACCAGCTCCACCACCGCCGCATGCAGCTGGTTGGTGTCGCGCATGGGTGCCGTGCAGCCTTCCAGGTAGCTCACGTAGGCGCCTTCGTCGGCCACGATCAGGGTGCGCTCGAACTGCCCCGTATCCTTCGCGTTGATCCGGAAGTACGTCGAAAGCTCCATCGGGCAGCGGACGCCCTTCGGCACGTAGCAGAACGAGCCGTCGCTGAACACCGCGGAATTGAGCGCCGCGAAGAAGTTGTCGGAGGTCGGCACGACCGTGCCGAGGTACTGCCGGACCAGCTCCGGATGCTCCTGCACCGCTTCGGAGAACGAGCAGAAGATGATTCCCATGACCTTCAGCTTCTCTTTGAAGGTGGTGGCCACCGAAACGCTGTCGAACACCGCGTCGACCGCGACTCCCGCCAGCAACTCCTGCTCTTTCAGCGGAATGCCGAGTTTCGCGTAGGTCTTGAGCAGCTCCGGATCGACCTCGTCCAGGCTCTTCGGGCCATCCGTCTTGCTCTTCGGCGCCGCGTAATAAATCATGTCCTGGTAGTCGATCGCCGGATAGTGGACGTTGGCCCAGGTCGGCTCTTTCATCGTCAGCCAGTGCCGGTAGGCCTTCAGCCGCCACTCGAGCAGCCACTCCGGCTCCTTTTTCTTGGCCGAGATCAGCCGGATCACGTCCTCATTCAGGCCACGGGGGATGGCGTCGGCCTCGATGTCAGTGACGAACCCCCACTTATATTCCTGATTTGCAAGGACCTCGATGGTGTTGGTGGAATCGCTCACCAGTATACGCTCCTAACCTGTTGGGCTATCATCACATTAGCTAATCTGTACTTCTTAGTCAAGATTACGCATTTAATGGATGCAGGCGGAGGCTGGAAGGGTTCGGATGGGGCCTGAGAGGTTCGGGGCCGCCCCGCGGTGTTTTAGTGAGGACAGGCCTCCCGGCCTGTCCCCACTAAGTGCTTAAAAATACAGCTTCATCGCCACCTGGATGATGCGCGGCGATCCGAAACTGGTGATCTGCCCGAAGGTCCCGCTCGTGATGCTGTTGGTGGGTGCGTTCCAATTGGCGTGGTTCATGACGTTGAACACGTCGGCCCGCACATGCATTGTCCAGCGCTCTTTCATCTGGAAGTTGCGGCTGAGCGCCATGTCCCAATTGATGCTTCCCGGCGCCACCAGCGCGTCACGCCCGGAGTTTCCGAAGGTGCCCAAAGGCTGCTTGGCAAACGCTGCTTGATTGAACCAGGCGGAGGTAGTGTTCTCGTAGATATTCCCGGTCAGGACCTGGTTGGGCCGGTCGGCGCCGACCGCCGTCAAGGAAATGTCCGTGCCGCCGTCGGTCACGCTGAAGGGCTGGCCGCTGTAGGCGCTGAAGATCGGCGAGACCTGCCAGTTGGCCGTGAGCTTTTTGGCGAAGCCGCTGCCGAAGCCCGGACTCATCGCCACCAGCGAGGTATTGAAGATCTGGCGCCGGTCGAAGTTGCAGTCGCCCCGTTCGGCGTTCCGGTTGTTCGGATCCTGGTAGTTGTTTCCCGCCAGTTCGCCGCCGAAATCGTAGGTGCTGATGCAATGCGACCACGTGTAGTTCACCAGCCAGGTGAAATTGCTGGCGAACCGGTGATTCAGCGAGATCAGAAGCCCGTTGTAATGGGCGTTATTACCGTCATCCGTCTGCACGATCGAGCTGTAGTACTGTCCCTGCGCCGGGTTGAGCAGGTAGGTGATGCGCCGCTGGTTGGTGTTGGAAGTGGAAGCTCCCGGCAGGTAGTTCTGGGCCTCGTTGATTTCGTGCGCGCCGAGGATGTGGTTCGTGCGGTTGCCCAGGAAGTTGATGCTGGCCAGCCAGTCTTTCCCGATCTGCCGCTGGTAGCTGAGGTTCCACTGCATCATGTACGTGGCGTGCACGCCCGGCGGGATCGTGACATAGGTTCCGTTCACCGGGAAAATGGCCGCTCCCGGGAACGGGTTGCCGCCCGGGTAGCCCTGCCACGGGTTCGAAAACGGCGCCGTCGGATTCGTCAGAGTGATCGAAGAGGCGTACGGCGGGTTCGTCGTCCAGCGTTCCGGGTAGAACAGCTCGGTCGAGTCGTGAATCAACCCGAAAGCCGCGCGGATGGTCTGCCGCCCATTGCCCGACGGATCCCACACCAGGCCGATGCGCGGGGAAGTGGCCAGCCAGTGCGAGTCCGTGAACGTCTTGCCGTGTGTGTTCTGCGGGTCGGTATCGAACAGCAATCCGGCCGGAGCGGTCGGATATTTGGCGCTGTGCACTCCGGCGATGAAATCGGGATACGAGAACTGATTGCCGCGGCCATATTTGTCGATCGCCGGCAGCGACGGCTCCCAGCGGATACCCAGGTTCAGGGTCAGGTGGTCGGTGAGCCGCAGGTTATCCTGCGCGTAGGCCGCGAAGACGGTCTGCCGCATGTAGTCGGAGAGCGCGTTGCCGTCCACGAAGGATGACATGCGTCCGATCATCAGGTCCGCCAGCGCATCGCCCGTCGTGTTTCCGTTGAACGTGATCTGCCCGTTCGCCTGCTGGTTGTTGGTCGAGTTGAACTGCTCCTTGCGCGCATCGATCCCGAAGGCGAACTGGTGCCGGCCGTGAATCCACGTGTAATCGTCCGAGACCTGGAAATTATTGACGTTGAAATACCCGGGCGCGCACGTCCCGCAAGCCACGTTGAAGTAGTTGCTGATCGTGAGTTGGATGTAGTTCGGCAGGTTGTCGTACATGTTCACGCCGAGATCGTTCGGGCTGAAAAGGTTGGCGCTTGACCCGCGGTTGTCCGCGCGCCGGTCGAACGTAGCGTGAAAGGAATTTACTTTCGTCGGGCTGAAGGTATAGGTGTCGCCCAGCGTGACCGTCTGAGAGCGGTCGCGGTTCCCGGGGCTCGGTGAAGTGGTAAGGGCGTTTTTCCCATCGAAGAAGCTTTGGGCCGTGTAGTCGTAGATGAAATACCGGCCGTAGATCATGTGCTTGTCGCTGCGCACATAATCAATACGCCCGATCCACTGATCGTCCGGATTGTTGGCCGGCTGTCCGTAGTAGTAAACCCCGCAGGGGTCGTTCGACGTCGGAATGTAATTCTTGACCAGTTTGAGTGCTGCCGGGTCGAACCGCGAAGTGGGAATCTGGTTCCCGGGGAAGGGAGCGTTGCCATTAGCGGGATCCTTGAGGGCTCGCGCCGACGCCAGGCAACCTCCCGCCGACTGCGCGGTTTCGAGCGTGCCGAAGTCGCCGTTCAGCGCCGCGGCCGTAGGAACGTGGGCCAGAATGGCACTCGGATTACTCCGTTGCCGCGTGCCTTGATATCCGCCGAAGAAGAAGAGCTTATCCTTGATGATGCGGCCGCCGGCCACGCCGCCGAACTGGCTGCGCTTCAGGGAGTCGCGCGCCGTCGCGCCTCTTTGCCGCGCGTTCATGTCGTAGTTGCGGAGGAACTCGAAGACGTCGCCATGGAAGGAGTTCGTCCCGGACTTGGTCACGATGTTCACGACGCCGCCGGGATGCAGGCCGTATTGCGCCGGCAACGCGCTGGTCTGCACGCTGAACTCCTGCACCGCATCGGGGAAGGGAATCGGCAGGTTTACGTTGCTGAACGCGTCATTATTGTCGCCGCCATCCAGCAGGTAGCTGACGCCGTTCGCCTGGCTTCCTGCCACGGCAAACGTGCCGGACTGGGCGGAGCCCTGGATATTCTTACTGCCCGTCAGATCGCCGCCCGGCGCCGTGGTGCCCGCGCCGGTCAGCGTTAACAGTTGAGTCAGGTTTCTGCCATTCAGCGGCAGATCTACGATGCGCCGCTGGTCCACCACCTGTGAGATAGAGTTTTCCTTGGTCTCGACCATGGCGGCGTTCGCGGAAACCTCGATACTCTCGGTCACCGAGCCGATCTGCATCATCACCGGGACGTCGATGTTACTGGCGACCTGGAGTGTAATGCCGGTTTGACGGTAGGCCTTAAACCCGGGCGCGCTCACTTCCAGGACGTAGGGTCCGGAAGGTAGATTGGGAAGTTCGTACCGGCCGGTAACATCGGTTGTGGTCGCGTGTACCAGGCCTTTCTCGGTCTCGGTCATCCGGACCGTGGCGCCGGCGATTGCCTGTCCGCTGGGATCGGAAACGTGCCCCGAAACCTGTGAAACAGCCACTTGTTGTGCCCATGCGCTGACCGAACACCCTATGACGGCTAGAACGGCTGGAATCAGCCTTCTGGTTAACATATATTGACCCCTCCACTCTCTAGGTGTAGTTCTCGCGGGGACCCAATTTCTACCCGGTGGGCCTCCCTTTGTACGAGGTTACTTAGTCGTTAGCTGTAACGAGACTTAGCGGAATAATACGTCTATTGCCGTGGGGAAGTCAATGGCCACTTGGAGTGAAATATGTCGTTAACACTAGGTTGATTCGAGCGCTACCGCCGCTTCGGACTCGCCGTTTTCCGAGAGCAGATGCGAACCGTATTCGAAGCCTCTATCAAATGCCTGCAGGTTCAGTTTCTGCATGGCTGGCGGCACCGAATCCGCCACGGCCTTGCGCAAGGCATCCGCGTCGAGCAGGTTGGTGACGGCTCCGAAGAACCCCACCATCACGATGTTCAGCACCACCTTGCGGCCGAGCTCTTCGGCCAGCCGCGTGGCCGGAACCCCGAACGCGCGCACGCCGGCCGGGTATCGGTCCACGCGCACCAGCTCCTGTTCGGTAATCAGGATCCCGCCTGGCTTCAACTCCGGCGTGAAGCGCGTGCAGGCCTCCTGGCTCATCACCACCAGGATGTCCGGCTGGATGACGTAAGGGTACAGAATCGGGTCGCTCGACAGGATCACCTGTGCGCTCGAGGAGCCGCCCCGCGCCTCGGGGCCGAAGCTCTGGGTCATGGTGGCATAGCCGCCCTGGAAAATGGCGGCGGCTTTGCCGATTACCGCCGCCGCCAGAATCACCCCTTGCCCACCAAATCCCGCGATCCGAATCTCCGTCAACAGTCGCTGCATGATACCTCCGGCTCCGCATAACGATCGCCCAGCGTCTCGGTCATCTGTGCGCGCAACAACTCGAAGTAGTCGGGACGGTCGCGGTCCACGAACTTGCCGACCACGATCTCGCCCGCTTTCGTCAAAGCGCACTCGGAAGTCGGGGCACCGTTGCGGACCTTGCTCACTTCCTTATAGAACTTCATGGTGTCGAGGCCGTCGCCCATCTTGTTCCGGCGCTGATACAACGTCGGACAGGGGGACAGCACCTCGATGAAGCAGAATCCCTTCTTCTTCAGGATCTCTTCCATCGACCGGCTGAGCTGCTTCACGTGGTAAGTCGTCCAGCGCGCCACGTAAGCCGCGCCCGCCGCTTCCGCCAGTTGCACCAGGTTGAAGGCCGGCTCGAAGACGCCATAAGGGGAAGTCGCGCTGATCACCTGCCCCGGCGTGGTCGGCGCGGTTTGTCCGCCGGTCATCGCATAAGTGAGGTTGTTGACGCAGATCACCTTCAAATCCATATTGCGCCGCGCGGCGTGGATGAAGTGGTTCCCGCCGATCGCAAACAAATCGCCGTCGCCCGAGTAGACCACCACCTGCAGCTCGGGATTGGCCAGCTTCAGGCCGGTGGCGAACGGAATCGCGCGCCCGTGCGTGGTGTGGAACGAATCGAGCTGCGCATAACCCGCCACGCGCCCCGTGCAGCCGATCCCGGATACGACTGCTACCTTGTCCAGGTTGGCCTTCGAGTTCTCGAGCGCCCGCGCGAAGCAGTTGACGGTGGTGCCGATGCCGCATCCCGGGCACCAGATGTGCGGCATGCGGTCCATCCGGAGAAACGGCTCCACCGGGTTGATGGCATCCGCGGGAATCTCGTAGGGAACTTCCAGGGTCAGGTTCTCACTCATCGGACCGCCTCCACAATCGCCTTCAAAATGGCATCCGGATTGTGGACGCCCCCGCCGGCATGCGACACCGGGATCACCTTGGCCCTCCCGGCCGCCACACGCTCCACTTCATGCACCATCTGCCCCAGGTTCAACTCGGGCACCACGAACGCCTTCACCCGTCCCGCCAGCTCCGCGATGTGCTGGTCGGGGAACGGCCAGGCGGAGATGATGCGGAATTTGCCGGCGCGTAGGCCTTGCGCCCGCGCCATCTGCAGGGCCCGCTGCGCCACGCGCGACGTGATCCCATACGACACCACCACTACTTCGGCATCGTCCAGATGCGCGGTCTCGCACAGGGCGCGGCCGTTCGAGAACGGCTTCAGCTTGTCCTGCAGGCGCCGCACCATGCGGTCCTGTGTTTCGATGTTCATGCTGGGATACCCGCGCTCGTCGTGCGTCAGCCCGGTGACGTGGAACCGGTATCCTTCGCCGGCCCGAACCATATCGGGCACGCGGTCGGCCTCCGGCTCGTAAAGCCGGAACTCCGCGGGCGGCTTTTTGGTATAGCGGCGCGGCATGATCTCCAACTCGCCCGCGTCCGGAATCACCACCTTCTCAGTCATGTGGCCCACGCATTCGTCCAGCATCATCATCACCGGCACGCGGAATTCTTCGGAGAGGTTGAATCCGGTGATCGTCAGGTCGAAGCACTCCTGCGGCGAATTGGGACACAGCGCGATGATCCCGTAGTCGCCATGAGAGCCCCACCGGGCCTGCATCATGTCCGCCTGGGCCGGCAGGGTCGGCAACCCGGTGGACGGTCCGCCGCGCTGCACGTTCACAAAAACGCAGGGTGTCTCCGTCATCGCGGCGTAGCCGATATGCTCCATCATGAGCGAGAAGCCCGGCCCGGAGGTAACCGTGAACGCCTTGGCGCCGCCCCAGACCGCGCCCTGGATGGCGATGGAGGCCGCCAGTTCGTCCTCCATCTGGATGAACACGCCGCCTACCGTGGGGATGCGGGCGGCGAAGCGCTCCACCACCTCGGTCGAGGGCGTGATGGGATATCCTGCGGCAAATCGCGCACCGGCTGCGAGAGTTCCCTCACAGCAAGCGTGATCACCGTCGAGAAAATGAACACCCGTGAGAACACCCTTCGGATCAGCGTGCATGTCGCGCTCCGAAGATGGCGAAATCCGGGCAGTACATCCCGCACAGGTCGCAGCCGCTGCACTTCTCCGAGGCGACGACGTGGGGTGGGTGATAACCCTTGGAATTATAAGCAGATGAGAGCGCGAGCACGTGAGTCGGGCAGAATTCGACACAGAATCCGCAACCCTTACAACGTTCCACCGTTATGGCGACAAAGCCTTTGGCCACGGGAACCCTCCCTTGAAATTTCAGGGTTACTTCTGCACGCTACGGGCCAAATAGGACAATCGGAGCCCAATAACCCCGCGGGGAATTTAACACGGGCTTTACAGTGGCCTCTATAACTAGGATTAGCCTATAGTTATGGAACAATTCCGCCAGCGCGCCTGGCTCGCCTGGGCGTCGGTGGGGGTCCTCACGGCCCTGTGTGGGGTGCTGGCCGTCCTGCAATACCGTTGGATCGGGGAGATCACGGCCGCGGAACGAGCCCATTTGGGGGAGCAGCTCCAGGTGCGACTGGGAACGCTGAGCCGCGCTTTCAACGACCAGGTGGCCAACGCCTGCGCGGCCCTCGAACCGGCCCGCAGCCAAATCGAGCAGGCCGGGGCGGAAAGGGCCTACTCGGACCGTTATCTGCTGTTCCGGGAGTCGCATGAGCCGCTGTTCCGGAGGATCGGCCTGGTGCTTCCCGGCCGGGACTCGGTGGATCTGCTGCTGGCGGACCCGGCCACCGGGAAATTCGTGCGCTCGGCATGGCCCGCCGACTGGGCGCCCATCCGGGATCGCATCCTGGCCCGCCGGGAAGGAGGTCCTCCGGGACCCATGCCGGAGTACGCCGGCGTGATCGAACTGCCGCGTTTTGCGCCGTTCGGTGGGGAACCCGGCCCGGGCGGACAGGACCGCCTGCTCGTCGAGCCGGACCTCGACTACATGGCGCGCACGCTGATCCCCGTGTACCTGAACCGGTACCTGGGAAATGACGGGCATCTCGATTACGACGCGGAGGTCGTCGCCGGCCCCGCCGGAGCGATCTACACTTCCTCTCCCGGCCTCTCGCTCGAGAACCACTCCGACGCGTCCGTTCCTCTGATGAGCGTCCGGCCCTATCCGTTTGGAGGACGCCGCGGCGGAAGAGGTTTTCGCGACGGCCGCGGCGGGCCGGCGCCGCCGCCCGAGCCCGTCCAAGGCCGCTGGCTCCTGCTGGTGCGCCATCGCGCCGGGTCGCTCGACGTGCTGGTGGCCCAGACGCGCACGCGCAACCTGGCGGTTTCCGCCGGGATCCTGCTGCTGATCCTGGCCACCACCGCCATCCTGGTGCGAGCCGCGCGCCGCGCCCAGCAACTGGCCGAACTGCAGATGAATTTCGTGGCCAACGTCTCGCACGAACTGCGTACGCCCCTCACCGTCATCCGCACCGCCGCCTTCAACCTGCGCGGCAAGGTGGCATCCCGGCCGGACCAGGTGGAGCGCTACGGATCGCTGATCCAGGCCGAGAGCGAGAGGCTGGAAAACATGCTGGAACAGGTTCTGCGGTTCGCCAGCGCCAGCGCCGGACACGCCATCCGGGACCGGGAGCCGGTGGCTGTGGAACACCTGATCGACGAAGGCCTGCGGTCCAGCCGGGCCACCGTCACCGGCAGCGGGTGGAACATCGAACGCCGCATCGAACCCGGCCTGCCCCCGGTCCTGGCCGACGAAGTAGCGTTGCGCCACGCCCTGCAAAACCTCATCGATAACGCCATCAAGTACGGCACCGAGGGGAATACCTGGATCGGCGTTTATGCCTCGGCAGTCTCGGGAGACGGCGGCCCGGCTGTGGAAATCCGCGTCGCGGACCACGGCCCCGGCATTCCCGCCGACGAGCAGGCACATATCTTCGACCCCTTCTTCCGCGGCCGGCGGGCGATCCAGGATCAGGTTCATGGAACCGGTTTGGGCCTTAACCTCGTCAAGAGGATCGTAGAAGCACATGGCGGCACGATCCGGGTGGTGAGCGAGCCCATGCAGGGGGCCGTGTTCATTGTGCGGATCCCTGCCGCCCCGCCGGAACGACAGGATGAGTTCGCGCATACTGCTGATTGAAGACGAGCCGGGCCTGATCGTCACCGTCTCCGACCTGCTTGCCGGGGAAGGGTATGAAGTGTCTTCCGCGGCCGACGGAGAGACCGGCCTTGCGATGGCCTCGGACGGCGGTTTCGATCTCGTGATCCTGGACGTCATGCTGCCGCGCAAGAGCGGCTTCGAGGTCTGCCGGGAATTGCGCCAGAAAGGCGTGGACACCGCGATCCTCATGCTCACGGCGAAAACCCAGGTGGTGGACCGGGTAGTGGGGCTCAAGCTCGGAGCCGACGATTACCTCACCAAGCCCTTCGACCCCGCCGAACTGCTGGCGCGCGTCGAAGCGCTGCTGCGCCGCGTGCAGAAGGAGCACCGCATCCCGGTGCAGACTTTCCGCTTCGGCGACATCCAGGTGGATTTCGACCGCGCCGAAGTGCGCAAAGGACTGAACCCGATCAACCTTGCGAGCAAGGAACTGCAGCTTCTGCGCTACCTGGTGGATAACCGCGACCGGGTAGTGCCGCGGGACGAACTGTTGCGCAACGTGTGGGAGTACAGCAGCGAAGTGTCGTCCCGCACAATCGACGTGCACGTTGCCTGGCTTCGCCAAAAGCTCGAAGACAACCCGCAGATGCCCAAGCACATCCAGACCATCCGCGGCAAAGGCTACCGTTTCACCCCGTAGGGTAGGCCTCCCGGCCTGCCCACGCGCCGGAGGCGCGCGCCGTTAACCCGCGGCAAACTTTCAATTAAGAAGGTAAAGACTGGCCTTCACGCCACAACTTCCCGGGCTGCCGCCTGTTAGTCTCGGTGTGTGCCGCGTTTTCGAGCGGCGCCAGGAGAAACCCACGATGAAAACCTTATCCAAAACAATGATCGCTTCCGCTATAGCAGCGGGCGCCCTGATGGCGCAGCAATACGGTCCGCCCGATCCCGCCACCATGGTGCAGCGGCAGGTCGAGCGTCTGACCGCCGTGCTGAGCCTCACCTCCTCTCAAGTCACCCAGGCCACCACGATCTTCACCAACGCCGAGACGTCCATCACGCCTATCCGGACGAACGTCCAGACCTACCGCACGTCGCTTCAGACCGCGGTGAAGGGCAACCAGCTCGCGACCATCGATCAACTGGCCGGCCAGATCGGCACCGCGGAGGGCCAGATTCTCGGCATCCAGAGCAAGGCCGATGCAGCGTTCTACGCCATTCTGACGACCGACCAGCAAACCAAAGTGAACGCCATGCCCGGCATCCTCGGCGGCGGACGCGGTCCCGGAATGGGGCCCGGAATGGGACCCGGACCGAGAATGCGCCGGGAACAGTAACGCACCCAGCTCCGCCTGAACTGGGCCGTTCGAATTGGCTAGACTCAATACGATGGAACTGGCCATTCGAGCGGATGACGTGCGCGCCGCCGCGGAGCGCATACGGCCCCTGGCACGACGCACGCCCGTAATGACCTCCGCGGGCTTCGATTCCGAAGCGGGCGTGCGCGCCGTTTTCAAGTGCGAAAATCTGCAGCGGGGCGGCGCCTTCAAGATCCGCGGCGCGTCGAACCTGATCCTCTCCCTGCCGGCCGAGGCGCTGGTGCGCGGCGTGGTGGCGTACTCTTCGGGCAACCACGCGCAAGCCACCGCCATCGCGGCCCGGTACGTCGGCACCCAGGCCACCATCGTAATGCCCGAAGACGCGCCGCGCTCGAAGCTCGAAGCCACGCGTGCCCGCGGCGCCCGTGTGGTCACCTACAACCGCTTCAGCGACAGCCGTGAAGCCATCGCCGCGGGAATCCTCAAGGAGACCGGCGCCACCCTGGTCCCGCCTTTCGACCATCCGATGATCATGGCCGGAGCCGGCACCACGGCCCTGGAGCTTCTGGAGGAGGCCGGCCCCCTGGACGCCCTGATTACTCCCGTCGGCGGAGGCGGGCTGCTTTCCGGCTGCGCCACCATTGCGAAGTACCGGAACCCCTCCATCCGCATCTTCGGCGTGGAGCCGGAAGGCGCCAACGATACCTTCCTCTCCATCATCGCCGGCGAGCGCACCGCCATCGCCCACCCGGATACAATCGCAGACGGCCTGCGCTCGCCCAAGCCGGGGGAGTTGACGTTTCCCATCGTCCGGCGCCTGGTGGAGCGCGTGATTCTGGTGAGCGATTCCGAACTGCGCGCCACCGTCAAATTCCTGCTGCTGCGCCTCAAGATCCTGGTGGAGCCGAGCGGCGCCGCTGCGGCCGCGGCGGTGCTGTTCCGGAAACTGCCGCCGGGCATCGGCTCCGTAGGGATCGTGATCTCCGGCGGCAACGTGGATTTCGAAGACCTATGCCATTTCTGATTCCCATTCTCCTCTTCGCCGCGGCCACCCAGCCGTACGACGTGGTCATCCGCAACGGGCACGTGATCGACGGCACCGGCTCCCCCTGGTACGCCGCCGATATCGGCATCCGCGACGGGCGGATCGCGGCCATCGGGCATCTCGAAGGCGCTCCCGCGCGCCGCACCCTGGACGCCCGCGGGATGGTGGTGGCGCCCGGATTCATCGACATGCTCGGGCAATCGGAGATGAGCATCCTGGTCGATCCGCACCTGCCCTCGAAAATCTACCAGGGGATCACGACCGAGATCACCGGCGAGGGCGGCTCGATCGCACCCCTGAACGACGCCATCATCCAATCCGACCACGTCACCTGGGAGCACTACGGCCTGCATCCCGACTGGCGCACCTTCCGTGAGTACTTCGCCCGTCTGCGCAAACAGGGGATGGGGATCAACCTGGCGAGCTACGTGGGCGCCACCGAGGTGCGCCGCATGGTGCTGGGCGACGACAACCGCGCCCCCACCGCCGCCGAGCTCGAGCGTATGAAGGCGCTGGTGCGCGCCGCCATGCAGGATGGCGCCATCGGGCTTTCCACCTCGCTGCAATACGCCCCGGCGCCCTATGCCAAGACCGAAGAGCTGATCGCGCTGGCGTCGGAAGCGGCCAGGGCCGGAGGCATTTACGCCTCGCACATCCGCGATGAAGGCGACTCGATCGATGCGGCGCTCGACGAAGCCTTCCGCATCGGCCGCGAGGCTAAAATCCCGGTCGAGATCTGGCACCTGAAAGCCGCCGGGAAGAAGAACTGGGGGCGCATGCCGGAGATCGTCGCGCGCATCGACGCCGCCCGCAAATCGGGCGTGGACGTGGCCGCCGACACGTACGCCTACACCGCCGCGTACAACAGCTTCTCCGCGATCGTCCCGCCATGGGCGCACGACGGCGGAGACCGCAAGCTGATCGAGCGCCTCAAAGATCCCGCCCTGCGAGCGCGCATCCGCAAAGAGATGGAGACGCCCTCCGGCGACTGGAACAACGAGTGGCAGCAGGTGACCGGGCCGGAAGGCTTCATCATCGGGGCGGTGCAAAATCCCAAGCTGATGCCGATCCAGGGCAAGACTATCGCACAGATCGCGAAGCTGTGGAACGAGGACCCGATCGACACTGTCTTCGACATCCTGATTCAGGATGAAGCTTTCACCGGCGTCGGCATGTTCGTGATGGCGGAGCCGGACGTCGCCCTGGCGCTCCAGCAGCCCTGGGTGTCGATCTGCAACGACTCGCAGGGCGCATCGCCCGAGGGCATCCTCGGCAAAGAGCATCCGCACCCGCGGGCCTACGGCACGTTCCCGCACATCCTGCGCAAGTACGTGCGGGAGGAGCACAAGCTGACGCTCGAAGACGCCATCCGCAAGTTCAGCGGGCTGCCCGCCCAGCGGATGCGCTTCGCCGACCGCGGCGTGTTGAAGCAGGGGATGTGGGCCGACGTGGTGGTATTCGACCCCGCTACAGTCCGCGACCTGGCGACGTTCGAGAATCCGAACCAGCTCTCCGAGGGCATGCGCTTCGTCCTGGTCAACGGCGTCCCGGTGATCGAGGAAGGCAAGATGACCGACGCGCTTCCGGGGAAAGTGCTGACGCACTAGTCCGCCTTGCCGGACTATACTGTAAGCACTGTGTCGAGGGCGATCGCTGTCGCGTTATTGGCGGTATTGGCGTGCGACGGTGTGTCTTTCGGCCTGTTCGCCAACGGCGCTTCGACGCTGCCCGCCTGCTGCCGGCGCGACGGGAAGCATCATTGCATGATGCGGATCGCCGATCCGGACTCGGGCACCGCGTGGACCTCCACCCAGCGCCCTTGCTCTCAGTTTCCCGCCGCACTCACCGCGGTACACCGCCAGGACTGCACACCCGCACCGGCGCCGCGGCCCGCGGCCGCTTCCGTTACGATGCCCGCCGGGGTTTGCCCGGAGCCTTCCACCCACTACCTCGTCCCGCTGACCTGCGGATGGCAGAAGCGCGGACCTCCCTCCCTGGCCTGATCGCCATTGGGAGGGAGAAAACGATGCTGAAGAATGAAAAACATCTAATTGCCATCTGTGTCTTTGCGGCGGTCCCGCTGGCGGCGACGGTTTTCGGAACCGTACGGGGAGTGGCTCATGACCCCGATCATCGTCCGGCGGCGGGCGCCAAGGTAACCTTATCCTCCGTCTCGTCGGACTACCGGCAGACGGAGCAAACCGATTCCAACGGGGGATTCGAGTTTTCCGCTGTCCCGGTGGGCAGCTATCGCGTCTCGGTTGCGAAGGAAGGGTTCGCGCCGATGGAGGACACCATCCTCGTCACTTCCGGCAGCGCTCCGGTGCTGCACTTCCAGTTACAACTGGCCGGCGTACGGACGGCAGTAGAAGTCACGGAACGCGCTGAATCCGTCAATCCCGAGAGCTCGACGACCACCACCGTCGTAACTCGCAGCGACGTCGATCGAACCCCCGGCGCAGACCAGAGCAACAGCCTGCGGATGATCACCAGCTTCGTGCCGGGGGCGTACATGGCTCACGACATGCTCCACGTGCGCGGCGGCCACCAGGTGTCGTGGCTCATCGACGGTGTCCCGGTGCCGAACAGCAGCATCGGAAGCAACGTAGGGGTGCAGTTCGATCCGAAGGATATCGACTACCTCGAGGTGCAGCGCGGCGGCTACTCGGCCGATTACGGCGACCGCACTTATGGCGTGTTCGACGTGGTGCCGCGCAGCGGCTTCGAGCGATACAACGAAGGCGAGCTTGTCGCCACTTATGGAAGCTTTCACCAGACCAACGACGAGCTGACGTTCGGAAGCCATACCGAACGCTTCGCCTATTTCGCCGGCCTGAACGGAAATCGCAGCGATTCCGGCCTGGAAACTCCGGGGCCGGAGGTGATTCATGACCGCGGAAGCGGGCTGGGCGGGTTCGCCTCGCTGATCTTTAACGCGTCGCCCAAGGACCAGCTCCGGCTGGTTACGGCCATACGGAGAGACGATTACCAGGTGCCCAACAGCCCCGACGATCAATCGGCCGGCGTTCGCGATATGGAGCAGGAGCGCGACGCGCTGACCAACTTTTCGTGGGTGCATACGGCATCCCCGGGGGTGCTGCTGACCGTTTCGCCGTTTTACCACTTCAACCGGGCCGAGTACCTCGGAGGTCCCAACGATCCCGGGTTGAGCACGCTGGACCAGCTCGATTCGCAGTACGGGGGCGCCCAGGTCACGCTCGGCGCCGTATCCAACCGCCACAATGTGCGCGTGGGAGTTTATGGCTACGGCGAGCGCGACAGCCACCAGTTCGGCCTGACCGCCACAGACGGGAGTGGCCTGGCGTTGAACCAGCAGAACACTCCGGCCGGCGGCCTGACGGCGCTGTTCCTGGAAGATCAGTTCAAGGTCAACCAGTGGGTGACCCTCAACGGCGGCGTGCGGCTTTCCCATTTCCAGGGGACCGTGGCGGAAAACGCGGCGGACCCGCGTCTCGGTGCCGCGCTGCGCCTGCCGGTCCTGCACTGGGTCCTGCGCGGCTTCTACGGGCGCTACTACCAGGCGCCGCCGCTTTCTACAGTGTCCGGCCCGCTTCTCGATTTCGCCCTCGGCCAGGGCTTCGGCTTCACGCCGCTTCATGGCGAACGCGACGAGGAGAGCCAGGTGGGCCTCGCCATTCCCCTGCGCGGCTGGACGCTGGACGCCGATCATTTCCACACCAAGAGCCGCAACTACTTCGATCACGATGCTCTGGGAAACTCGAGCCTGTTCCTTCCTCTGACGGTCCAAGGCGCGCGCATCGACGGCTGGGAGGTGACCCTGCGCTCGCCGATGCTGCTGCGGCGCGGGCAGATGCACCTCGCCTACTCCAGCCAGCGGGCCGAAGGATGGGGCGACGTAACCGGCGGCCTCACGTCGTTCGACGGGCCCCAGGATCTGTTCCTGCTCGATCACGATCAACAGAACACCCTGAGCCTGGGTGGCAACGTGAACCTGACGCGAGGGACATGGGCGGCGGCCGATCTGTACTACGGATCGGGATTTCCCGACGACGGTGGGCCGGCGCGGCTGCCGGCTCACACGACCGTGGATGTATCGCTGGGGAGGTCCTTCGGCGAAAGCTGGTCGTGCTCGGTTCAGGCGCTGAACGTGGCGAACCGGCGATTCCTGCTCGATAACAGCCTGACCTTCGGCGGAACGCACTACTTCGAGCCGCGCCAGGTCTACGCCGAGATCCGCTATCGCTTCCACTTTTAGATCGGGCGCGTGATACACTTGCCCCGTTTTGGCCAGCCCTGAACAACGGCCGGCGCTCGAACGGCCGATCCACCTGCTCCACGCAACCGCCATGGTGGTGGGGATCATCATCGGCGCGTCGATCTTCGTCCAGCCCTCGGAGGTCAACCGGTATGTCGGCCACCCAGATTACGGCCGACCCGTGGAAGGCCGGCGCCGGGCTGCTGTTCGTCGTGTTAGGATTGCCTGTCTACCGTCTCTGGATCCGGCGACGACATGCCCGTCATTGATTTCCATAATCACTTCTATCCCCCCGAATACCTGGACGCCCTGCGCTCCGGCTCGAGCGCCGTCGAAGTCACCATCGATGAGGATGGCAATCCGCGTATTTACTACCCGGGCGATTACAACATCGCGGTTCCGGGGCACCGCGACATCGATTACCGCGAGGAGGTGCTGCTGGACCACGGTGTGGATACCCAGGTGTTGACGTTGACCACCCCGGGCACGCACGTCGAAAAGCCCGCGACGGCGGTGAAGTTCGCGTCGCTGGTCAACGACGCATTCGCCCGCGTTGCGGCCAGCCGCCGGGGGCGCTTTACGGCGCTGGCCACGCTGCCGCTGAACGACCCCGCGGCCTCGGCGGCCGAGTTGCGCCGCGCCTGCCGGCAGCTCGGCTTTGCGGGCGCGATGCTCTTCAGCAACGTGAATGGCGCAGGACTCGACCAGCCGCAGTTCCTGCCCCTCTATGAAGAGGCGAACGATCTGGGCGCGGTGCTGTACATCCACCCCACGAATCCGGTGGGCGTCGAGGCGATGACGGATTTCTGGTTGATGCCGCTGGTCGGCTTCCCGATGGATACTACGCTCGCGGCGGCCAAAATCGTGTTTCGCGGCATTCCCGAGCGCTTTCCGCGGATCCGCTGGGCCCTCTGCCACCTGGGCGGCGCAATTCCTTACCTGGCGGAGCGCCTGGACCGCGGGTTCGAAGCATTCTCCGAGTGCCGGGCGAACCTGCGGGAGCGTCCCAGCCATTACCTGAAGCAGTTCTACTACGACACCGTGAATTTCAACCCGGCCGCCCTCCGGCTGGCCATCGAGTTCGCCGGGATCGACCACATACTGGCAGGCAGCGACTATCCCCACCAGATCGGCAGCATTCCCAAGATGCTCTCGACCATCGAAGGCATGCAGTTCCCGGACGCCGCGAAAAGCGCGATCGTCGGCGGAAATGCCGCCCGCCTGCTGGGACACGGAACCGCCCGATCGTAAACAATAGAGGATGTCATGACGATTGCCGATCTTTCCCGAATTGCCGGCCGTACTTATCCTGCCCGGCGGCGGACGCAAAACCTGGTCGGGGGCGCCAGCCCTATCCAGGCGTCCAATTTCTCGATGGGCCACGTGACGCTCGAGCCGCACGGCGGACAAGTCCCCTGGCATAACCAGGAACAGGAAGAGATCTACTTCATCGTGGAAGGCACGGGCGAAATGTGCCTCGGGGCGGAGCGCATCACCGTGGAGACCGGACAGGCCGTGTACATCCCGCCCACCGTATTCCACCAGTTGACCAACACGGGCGACCGGCCCATGCGGATGATCTATTGCTACGGGCCGGCCGGCGATGTCGCGCACTGGAGGCAGGAACTCAACGGCACGCTGCCGCGCGCGGGCGTGGAAGCTCCGCCTCTTCCCGAGGGCGCGCACCCGCAGTGCACCGACAAGCCCGAATAACCGATGCCCCGCCCGAGAGACAGCATGAGCCAAAAGACCATTCATTCCGTCGGAGTCATCATGAACGGCGTCACCGGACGCATGGGGCTGAACCAGCACCTGCGCCGGTCGTTGTACGCCATTATGCAGCAGGGAGGCGTGGCGCTGAGCGACAGCGAAGCGATCGTGCCGCGGCCCCTGCTGGTGGGACGCAGCGCCTCCAAGCTCGAAGGGATTTCGAAAGAGTGCGGCGGCCTGCCGTGGACCACGAAGCTCGGCGAGGCCCTGGCCAACCCCGATTACTCCGTTTACTTCGACGCCCAGACCACCGACCGCCGCGCCGAGGCCGTGCGGGAGGCCATCGCCGCCGGAAAGCACATCTATTGCGAAAAGCCGGTATCGGGCAGCGTCGAGACCGCGCTCGAGCTTTACAGCCTGGCGAAGCGCGCGGGCGTGAAGCACGGCGTGGTGCAGGATAAGCTCTGGCTGCCCGGGCTGCTCAAACTGCAGACGCTCCGCGACCTGGGTTTTTTCGGGCGCATCCTCTCGGTGCGCGGCGAGTTCGGCTACTGGGTCTTCGAGGGCGATACCGTTCCCGCCCAGAGACCGTCGTGGAATTATCGCAAGGAAGACGGCGGCGGCATCATCCTCGACATGCTGTGCCACTGGCGGTATGTGCTCGACAACGTTTTCGCGCCGGTGAAGGCGGTCTCGTGCCTGGGGGCTACCCACATCCCGTCGCGCGTCGACGAGGCGGGACAGACCTACGAATGCACGGCCGACGATTCGGCTTATGCGACCTTCGAGCTGGAAGGCGGCATCGTCGCCCATTTCAACTCGTCGTGGTGCGTGCGGGTGCGGCGCGACGATCTCCTGACGCTGCAGGTGGACGGCACCAAGGGAAGCGCCGTGGCCGGCCTGAGGGATTGCTGGATCCAGCATTACGGCGGAACCCCTCGCCCGGTCTGGAATCCGGATGTCGCGAGCCCCCTCGATTACTTCGACGGCTGGCAGAAGGTGCCGGAGCAGACCGCGTTCGATAACGCGTTCAAGAGGCAGTGGGAGCTATTCCTTCGCCACATCGTGAAGGACGAGCCGTTCCGCTGGGGCCTGCTCGAAGGCGCCAAAGGCGTCCAACTGGCTGAAAAGGGCCTGGAATCGTGGCGCGAACGCGCGTGGGTGGAGATCCCCGCTCTTACGGCCGATTGATCAGGCTCGCGACATAGCCGGCCCCGAAGCCGTTGTCGATGTTTACAACTGTTACGTTGCTCGCACAGCTATTCAACATACCGAGTAATGCTGCGAGTCCATGGAAACTGGCGCCGTAGCCGACGCTGGTAGGCACCGCGATCACCGGGCAAAACACCAGGCCGCCAACTGCGCTGGGCAGCGCTCCTTCCATTCCGGCGCACACTATGATTACCCGCGCTTCGGTCAAACGTTCGCGATTCTGCATAAGTCGGTGTATGCCGGCGACCCCGATATCGTGGATCGTTTCCACCCGGTTACCCATAAGTTCCGCGGTAACCTGGGCCTCCTCCGCCACGGGCATGTCGCTGGTTCCCGCGCACACCACCGCGATCGTGCCGGTGCCGCGGATTGTGCGGTCGCGCCAGAAGCGGATCACGCCCGAAAGCGGCAGGTAGTCCGCGTCCGGAAGGCGCGCTGTCACCAGCGCGGCGCATTCCCGGTCGGCGCGCGTGATCAGCACGTTCTGCGCGTGTTCCAGCAGCCGTTCGGCAATCGCGACTACCTGTTCCGGCGTTTTGCCCTTGGCGAAGATCACCTCCGGGATGCCGTGCCGCAGCGCGCGGTGGTGGTCCACCTTGGCGAACCCCAGGTCTTCGAAGGGAAGGTGCCGCAGTCGCGCCATGGCGCTGTCGATATCTACCGCGCCCAGGCTAACCTGTTCGAACAAGTGCCGGAGTTGATCCTGATCCATGACGCCAGAATATCAAAACGCGTTGCGTAGTCCGGAAGTACGGCAAAAATCCCACTAAAGTACCAGTCTGAACTATTGCCGTTTTGGAGCTTTCGGGCTATTGTTGGAACACTAACATTCTCACAATATTGGAACAGCATGAACTTAGACATCGGAGGAGTGCGCAAGGAGTTGGTTGTTCCCGCGGAGCGCAGAGGCACGAGTAGGTTTCCGCTACGCGAAGAAGTCCGGTATCGAGTCCTTCACGCCCGAACGAACCATGTCACTGGTGTCGGCAAGACTCTCAATATCGGCAGCGGAGGAATCCTTTTCACTACGGAGGAGGATCTGCCTATCGGCCGGATGGTCGAGATCTCGGTAAACTGGCCCGCCAGGTTGGACGGAACATGCCCTTTGAAGTTCGTCGCGACGGGCCGGGTCGTGCGTTCCGCAAATCACCAGACCGCCGTCAAAATCGAGCGCTATGAATTTCGGACTCGAGGCGCGGCGATGAGCCTGGCAGGGTAAGTTTTCTTCAGTCGTCGCGGTGAGCCGTGTTCGGGCTGAAGGCCGGCACGCACACCGCGATATAGTCCGCCCCCTCCCCCGTCGGAGTGCTGTAGCGAACCCATTCACCCCGATGTGCCACGATGGCCTGGCCGGCCTGCACATCGATCACTCCATCGCGGTGTTCCACCCGCAGCGTGCCCCGCAGCACGATCGTGAACTCGTCGAATTCGGGAGTCTGCCCCGGCTCTTTCCAACCCCCGGGACTGTGCATTTGAGCTATGCTTAAGTTTGAATTACCCGAGTTCACTTTTCCGATAAATTCATCGATGAGCTTGGGTTTGTTTCCTAACGCCTGGACCCGCGCAGGCGCCTCGATATGTGTCGGCAATTGCTTCCTCCCTCTCCTGTAACGACAGCTTAACAGACACGGTTAAATCGGACTTGCCGTAAAGTTCGGGGCATCGCTATACTGACATTTTCGCTGAGACGTTTATGACGGCGAGAGATGAATTCGATCCCCTAGCTCCCCAGAGGGAGGCTGCCTTTTTTTACGGCCTGTTCCTACGGGGGCACGACATCGAAACCCTCCGGCAGGATATCGACGTTCCCCGCTCCATGATGGACAAGTGGATGAAGGCGCGCGACTTCGAGAACTCCTTCCGCGAGAACCTGCAGCGCGTCTACAGCTACCGCAAGCAGGTCCTGGCGATTTTCGACGGTTTGGTCTCGAACGAGCAGCTTCGCCCCCGCCTCCAGTAACCCTCAGTCCCCCGCTCGCGGGGTTAAGCCACCATCAGCCGGTGATCCACGCAATCGAGTTCAATCGCTTCGTACACGTGGTCCAGCAGTTCGAAGCCGTGCCTGGCGAGAAATGGCAAAAAGGAATACAGGCGCTCCTGCAGGTGCCGTTCCGGGAAAATGAGGTTGCTGAGGTATGCCGC
The DNA here is from genome assembly GCA_963836015.1 of Bryobacterales bacterium. GTDB lineage: Bacteria > Acidobacteriota > Terriglobia > Bryobacterales > Bryobacteraceae > CAWCDJ01. Next base: position 202,939 of record CAWIIF010000001.1, read on the forward strand.
GTCGCGGGCTGCGCGGGCATCGCGGCGCATGGCTTCGCGGCCGGCCTTGCGCTCCATCTTCTCGAACTGGTAGCGGACCTTGCGCGCGCTGCGGTCCAGCGCCAGGGCCAGGGTCGGATCGAAGCCCGCGAGTTCCCGGTGCAGCCGGTCGATGGCGCTCCCCACCGTGACGGAGGCATCGCTCAGCGCGGCATTCAGCGCCGGCGGGATCAGCTTCGCGGCCAGCCTCTCGCGCAGCACCTCCTCTCCGTGGAAAAAGTCCGGCAGCGAGACGTGATAGCGGGCCATCAGCTTCTTCGCCCGCTCGTCGATGATGGTGAAGCCGGTCCGCGGTACCGCCACCGGCATGCGCCCCAAAATGGTCCGGTAGATGGTCTCCGACTGCGCCAGGTAAGCGTTCTCCGCCGGGCCGCCGATGTAGGCCACGGTGGGCAGCATGGAATCCTGCACCACGGGCCGCAGCAGGGCGTTGGGCGAGAGGTCGGCGGCGCGGTCCATCAGCTCCGCGCTGGTGAACCGGCGGCCGTTCAGTACGTACTCCCGCTCGTGCCGCCGCAGCGTCAGCCGCTTGCCGTTTTCGAGCAGGAAGACGAGGGAGGTCTGCGGTTCCACGTGGACCTGGGCATGGTACCCGGCCTCCTTGAGTTCGCGATTGCGCTCGAGCAGGGCCGCCGTGAGGTCGGGGGCCGCATCCACGGCGGCCCGCAGGGCGGGCGCCGCGAGACTGCGGAAGGCCGGCAGCATGGGGTCCACCTGCAGAACGTCGTAAGCGCTCAGCAGGTGCCGCAGCAACTCTCCAAACGCTTTCCCCATGGTGCTGCCGTCGCGGTAGGTTTCCTCCACCAGGTCGGCTACTTCCTCGCCGAAGGGCAGTCCGTGCAGGGTCGATCTCAATTCCCGAACCGGCGGCGCCAGGAGCGTCACTTCGCCCACCGGCTGCGCGCTTGCCGGGCGGCGCATCTCGAGCTTCACCGGCCGCTGCGAGGCGTCGAAAAACCAGGCGTGGTTCACCTCCGCAAAATCGTGATCTTCGGTGGCCAGCCAGAACATGGGGACCGCCGGCAGGCCGTTGGCGGTCAGCCAGCGCGCCAGTTTCACGGCGTGCAACACCTTGTAGATGGTGTAGGACGGTCCCGAGAATAACCCAACCTGCTGCCCCGTAACCACCGCCACGGTATCCGGGCGCGCCAGCAGGTCGAGGGAGTTGCCGGCGGGATTGTTCGGCCGGAGCGCCTCGATCAGCGCCGCGCGGCGGCTTGCCGGCAGGTCGATGGCGCGCGCCGCGGCGCGATACTCGTCCAGGGTGCGGTAGGGGTACGGATAGAAGGCCGCGGTCCGCTCCGGATGATACAGCACGTCCGCGAAAAGTTGCGAGGTATGCGGGAGCTCTGTGTGGCGGACGCAGCTACATTCCATGCACGGATCAGCTTAACAGATGACGGTATTCGGCTGAAGGATTCAGCGGAATCCGGCTAACCCGCGGGCAAAATCTTCGAGATGTCGTTGTACAGAACGAACGCTACGATCACCATGATGCAGACAAAGCCGACCTTGAACACCGCTTCCTTGACGTTCAAGCTCATATCGCGCTGCATCACCATTTCGATCAGCAACAACAGAATCTGCCCGCCGTCGAGAATCGGAATCGGCAGCAGGTTGAAGATCGCCAGGTTCAGGCTGACCATCGACATCAGCATGAAGAACGCCGACGGCCCTTCGCGCGCAGCGTCGCCCGAAAGCTGCGCGATCCCGATGGGTCCCGTGAAATTCTTCGGCGACATGCGGCGCTCCACGACGCCTTTCAGGAACTGCACGATCAGCAGGGCGCTCTTGCCGTTCTGGTGCACCGACTCCGCGAACGCGTCCGGCAGTGAGAGCCGCGAAGTGATGAGATTCAGCTTCTGCTGCGGCATCACCCCGATCATCCAGCGCTGCGGGCCGTCCAGCTTGGCGAATACCGGGTTCACCGTGACGGTCTGCACCTGGCCGTTGCGCCGGAACTGGATTTCGATGGGCTTGCCGCCGCTGCCCTTGGTGATTTCCTGAAACTTGAATACCGAGTGAATGGGAACCCCGTTGACCGCAATCAGCAGGTCGCCCTTTTTCAGCCCCGCCTTGTCGGCCGGGTAACCGGGCTCGACCGTGGCCAATTGAATCTGGCCGCGTTCATCCCAACCAGCGAAGCCCGCGCCGATGCGATCGTTGAGCACGGGGGTTACTACGGCCGGAAACGTCTTTCCGCCCCGTTCGATAATCAGGTGCATCGGGCGGTAGGCGCCGGTGAGCTCTTTGAGGTTGACATCTTCCCAGGTGGGATTCTTCTGGCCGTCGAGGCCCACGATCCGGTCGCCATCCTCCAGGCCGCCCTTGGCCGCTGGGGAATCGGGCATGACGTGGCCGATCACGGCTTCCTGATCGGAATCGGCCACGCGCTGGTATTTCACCATGTACAGCCCGGTGAGCACCCCGACCGCCAGCACCACATTCATGAACGGTCCGGCGAACAGGATGATCAGGCGCTGCCATCGCGGCTTGGCCGCGAAACTGCGCGGGTCGTCGGCATTTTCTTCCATGCCCTGTTCGCCGGCCATCTTGACATAGCCGCCGATCGGAAGAAGTGAGAACCGGTAGTCGGTTTCACCCCGCCGAAAGCCGAACAGGCGCGGACCAAAGCCGAAACTGAACGCATCGACCTTGACATCGAAAAAACGGGCCGCCCAAAAGTGGCCCAGCTCGTGAAGATTGATCATCACGCCGATCAGCACGAGCAGCCACAAGACGTCTTCAAAGAAACCAAGCATATGAATTTACGCTGAGACGAGTCCGGTCGAGTGCCACTGGGGGCGGGCAGCTACGAACTGGCGCGCCAGCGCGCGCGATTCGCGGTCGATCTCCAGTATTTCGCCCACTGTCCGGGGTTCCCGGGCCGGCATCTTCGCCAGCGTCTCCGATACGATTTCGTAGATGGACAGAAACCCGATTCTGCCCGTTAAGAAAGCCTCGACGGCCACCTCATCGGCGGCGTTCAGCGTGCAAGTTGCCGATCCACCGCTTTCCTGGCACTCGTACGCCAGCCGGAGCAGCGGAAACTTCTCCAGGTCAGGCGGCAGAAATTCCCACTTCCGCGCTTCCGCCCAATTCACCTTCGGTACAGGAGCTTCCTGGCGCTCCGGGTAGGTCAGCGCGTACTGGATCGGCATCCGCATATCCGTCGCCGATATCTGGGCAAGTACGCTGCCATCGCTGTACTCGATCATGGCGTGAACGCTCGATTGCGGATGAACCACCACGTCGATCTGCGACGGCGCGAAGTCGAACAGCCAGCACGCCTCGATCACTTCGAACCCCTTGTTCATCAGGGTCGCCGAATCGATCGTGATACGGTTGCCCATCCTCCATGTTGGATGATTCAGGGCCTGCTCCGGCGTTACGGAATAAAGGGCCTCGCGCGGCGTGTTGCGGAACGGGCCGCCGGAAGCCGTCAAAATGAGCCTTGAGACCTCCGCACGGTTGCCCGCGCGAAGGCACTGATGGGCTCCGTTATGCTCGGAATCGACCGGTATCAATTCGGCTCCATGCCGGCGCACCGCTTCCATTACCAGCTTTCCGCCTGAAACCAGGACCTCTTTATTGGCCAACCCCACGCGTTTGCCGCGACATACGGCTTCGTAGGTGGCCGGTAGTCCGGCGACCCCTACGATCGCCGAGATCACCGCATCCACTTCAGCCGCGACCGAAATCCCGACCAGCGCGTCGCTCCCCGATAGTAGTTCCGGCCATTCCGGCCTGGGCAAACCCAATCCCGTCAGCCTGTCTGATAGACGGTCCACACCTTCGGAGGTCGCGACTACCGCGACTTCGGGATGAAACTCCAGAATCTGGGAGGCTAGGATATCGGTGTTCTGCCCGGCGGCGAGGGCGTACACCCGGTAAAGGTGGCGGCTGCGTCTGACCACGTCCAGCGTGTTGGTGCCGATGGAACCGGTGGACCCCAGAACCGTTAGCGTTTTCATCGCAGCGGCATCTCGATCAAGCGTATCTGCCATGATAGCAGAAAACCCGTCGGGAGCCATCAGGGAACACGATTGCTTACAGATAGAAGCAGTTGCGGTGATTGGTGCTGTTTCCCGGCAGGCGTTCGTTTCCATTGGCGCAGACTTGTTACCGAAGCAAAAAACCGACTGCTCGGGGTTCTTTCTCTGGAAGACCTCTAACCCTTTCGGGCGCCGGGGAGGATTGCTTCAGGGGTCTTTTTTTAGAGGTTAGTCTCGCTTTGGTGGGAGTTGCCTCCCCGGCTTAATTCCAATATTAGTAGATTCCGATTTTGGAAGCAACAGAAATCTGTATTTTTTTATGGAGCTTTCACCTCAACCCCGACCAGATTCTTCTAACACTTTGATTGTAGAGCAGATATCTTCTTCGCCGTGTCCCGCGGCGATGGCCGTCTGGAATAATTGGCGGGTGATGCCGGTCAAAATCAGGGGAACACCTAGCTCTTTCCCCGATTCCAGCATTAACCCAATGTCCTTATCCATCCATTTTACGGAGAAGTTCGGCTCGAAGTCCCGGCGGAACACGAATGGCGCCTTGTAGGAGATGAGTCCGGACTTGGCCGCGCTGTTGTCGAGGATATCCAACATGAGCGTAGGGTCAACACCCCCCTTGGCCGCAAGCACCATTCCCTCGTTGAATGCCATGAGGATGCTGCTCAGGATCAGGTTCTGGGAGAGCTTCGCCTGGAGCCCCATCCCGGGACCGCCGCAGTAATACAGCCGCTTGCCCATCACTTCGAAGTAGGGCTTCACGCGGTCGAACACCGCCTGGTCGCCGCCGACCATAAAGGTAAGGGTGCCGCCCTGGGCGCCGGGAGTCGAACCGGTGCAGGGGGCATCCAGAAACTCCACTCCCCTGGCTTTCAGTTCCGCTCCGATGCGCCGGCTTTCGCTGGGGCTCACCGTGCTGGCGTCCGCGACCACGGTTCCCGGCCGCGCGCCTTGGATGATGCCCTCCTCGCCCAGGATGACCTCCCGAGTCATGGCCGTGTCGCCGACGCAAAGGAAGATGCAGTCGGCATTTTCGGCAACCTGTCGCGGCGTTGCGCAAAACAACGCCTGTTCCTCGGAAGCCAGTTTCCGGGCCTTATCGGCGGTGTGCGACCAGACGGCTACGTCGTGGCCCGCGCGCTTGAGATTGCGGGCCATCGGATAGCCCATCAGCCCGAGTCCAAGAAAACCCAATTTTGCCATAGAGATAGGATTGTACACCTAGCTGAAGAAGCCGCGCCACGTGGCGAATACCAGGGCGTGCGTGACCATGCCTGCCTTGATGCTGCCGGCCTGGTTGCGCGCGCGGCCGCAGAACAGTCCCAGAACCCCCGCCAGCAGCACCCATTTCCAGTTGGGGAACTTCCCGCCGAAACCCAGATGCACCAGTCCGAAGACGAGGGCCGTGGAGAGCCAGGCCGCGCGTGGTCTCCAGGTCCAGTCCTCAATCCACTGCCGCAATACTCCCCAGAAGAAGAACTCCTCCGAAAGCGCGATGGTCCAGAGGAAGCCGAGGAACATGCCGGCGATTTTCCAGGGCGCCGCCGGCGTGCCGATGCGCATCGCGCCGATCAGCAGGCCCAGGGGCAATCCGCACGCGACGAAGTAGAGGAAGTGGAGCGCGCCGATCCGCCATTCGCGGGCATTCGGCAGAAACCCGAAGTCCGGCGCGTAAACTCGCCGCTCCACCAGCAGCACCGTCACGGCGAGCACGATCAACGTGATATGGCCGAGGAAAATGATGTCTTTGAAGCCGGGGTATAGCGAATGATAGACCGGCTCAAAATAGTTGCCGAGCAGCACGGCCGGGATCAACGCCAGAAATGCCAGGTCGAAGGCGATGTTGACCGGCAGCACCACGTACCACAGCGCGAAAGCCACCGCCAGCGAAACCAGGCGCAGCACCGATCCCCATTCAAACTGCACTGCGCCCGCGCAGCAGGCCAGGTACGGGAGCAGGGCCGCGGCCAGCAGGTACCCGACCAGAGATTTCCCGGCGAGGCGGTCGCGCACGTTGGGAAACGCCGGCACCAGATAGAATGGATACGACAAGAGGAACGCGGCGACCACCGGGAATGCCGCCCAATTCGGAATGCCTTTCCACCGCGCGTACAGTACGCCCGCGGCGCCCAACGCGACCCAGCCGATCAGCAGAGCGGCACGAAAGCCGCCGGGCGCTTTTGCCATCGGCCTCATTCTAGCATCCGTGCTTTTCGCGTCCGGCGCGGCCGCCCAGGATGCTCCCGAAAACCTCGCCCGCCTGGTGGCTCGCCGCGAGACCGCGACCGAGGCGGAGCGCAACGAATACATGTACCGCCAGACGGTGACCATCCAGGAGCTCGATGAGCACGGAGGAGAGCGCGGGCGGTATCAGGAGGTCCGCGACGTCATCTTTTCTCCCACCCACGAACGCACCGAAGAGGTGATCGGGAAGCCCCAGAATGCCTTGAAGTTCCTGGTGATGACGCCGGAAGACTTCCACGATATCCGTGATATTCAGCCGCTCGTGCTGACCCAGGACCGGCTGTGGAACTACGAAACCAGGTTCCGCGGAGACGAGAACATGGACGGCGTGGATTGCTGGGTGTTAGCCGTGAAGCCGCGCCAGATCCTGGAAGGCCAGCGCCTTTTCGACGGCATGATCTGGGTGGATAAGAAGGAGTACAACATCGTGAGGATGGAGGGCCAGGCGGTCCCGCAGATCCGCACCACCAAGTCCGAGAATCTGTTCCCGCGCTTTACCACCATCCGCAAGCCGGTCGACGGCAAGCACTGGTTCCCCATCTATACTTACGCCGACGACACCCTGCAGTTCCGCGCGGGACCGCTGCGGGAGCGGCTGCGCATCGAATACAGCGGGTACAAGCGGTTCGGCGCGGAATCGACTTTCACGCCGAAGTAGGTGTGCCCGTGCCGCGGCGGTCAGCCCAAATAGTCGAAGAGGCTGGTATGCGGGATTTTCGCCTTCAACTGGAAGGCGGCTTGCAGTTGGGTGGTTGCCTGCGTGACTTCGAGCGCCGCGGAGGTGATGTCGGCATCTTCTATCTGGCTCACTTCCGTCTTCAGTTGCACGTCATAGCTCTGGCCGAAGCTCATGGCATCCTGGATCCGGTTCTGTACCGACCCGTAGAAGGCCTGTTGAGAGTTCAGGTGATCGGACGCAGCCGTAATGAGACTCGTCGCATTCGTCAACCCGGCCGTGTCGTCGTTAAGGAGAGCCTGCCGCAGAGTGTTCAGCGCGGCGAAGACGTTGTCCGGGGCCATGCTCCCGTCCGCGTTCCGGGTGTCGAAGATCGCCTGAGCGGTTTTGCTTGCCGAGAAACTGCCTCCTGCCGGATCCTCGATGCGGCTCGTGGCGGCGGCGGAAGACAGTTGGAGCACTCCATTCGCGGAGGCGAGATTCAGTTCGTAGGCCGGTGAGTCGTACTGATCGCCGCTGAAGATATAGTGTCCCTGAACCACCGTCCGGCTGTTAGCCACCATCTGTTCCTGAAGCCCCTGTACCTCCTGGGCGATGCTCTGCCGGCTGGACGCGCTCATAGTCGAATTCGCCGCCTGGGCTGCCAGTACCCGCGCCCGGTCCATCAGCTTGATTGAGGCCGTGAGAGCCCCGTCGGCCGCCTGCGCCGTAGTCTGCGCCTGCGAGAGGTTGGACTGCACCTGCGTATTGTGGCTCTCCGCGGCCCGCAGTTGCAGCAGTGTATCGATCTGGTCCGGCGCGTCGGACGGCTGCGAAATGCGCTTGCCCGACGAAACCTGGCGGTTGGCCACGGCGAGCCGGTCCTGTACCCGTCCGATATCTGCCAGGAACAACTCCGAGTTTGGATCCAGGCTGCTAATCATTCCAATGCTCCTTGCCGGTCTTTGCTGCTATCCGATGACCTTGATCAGATCATCGGTGAGCTGACTGAGAATGCTGATCAACCGCGAGTTGGCTTCGTAGCCCCGCTGGAACTGAATCAGGATGGTGGCCTCTTCGTCCAGCGATACTCCGGACATCTGGTCGCGCAACTGCTTGGCCTGCGCCACCGCGGACTGCTGCACCTCCTGCGCGCTCTGGGCGTTGTTCATACCGCTCCCGGCGCGGGCCGCCATCAGGCCGTAGAACTGGTTATAGCTCGATCCGTTCACCTCATCGTCCGCCGCCTGTGGATCGGACAAGCCCGACAGTGCCAGCGGAATGCCGTTGGCCACCGCCGGAGGCCCGGGGTCGATGGCCCCCAACTGGTCCGCGGTCACCGACGGATCCACGGACAGGGACTGCGCCACATTCGTGTCGTTGGCCGTATCGAAGGTGAAAAGCGGCGCCCCGTACACCGGGTCGGCGCCGTCCGACACTTGTCCGGAAGTCATTAACCCGTTTACGCGGCTCGCCAGTTGCTTCGCCAGTGTGTTGAGATCGCCGGTCTGGTAGGCATCTCCCACGTAGGTGGGCAGCACGCGGTTTCGAAAGTCGAGCAGGGCGCCGAGTTGGCCGCCGGTGATGGCGGCAGTGATGTCTTTCCCGTCCGAAGCCTGGATTCGCGCTAAAGGGCGCGCATCCGTATATACCGGCGGCGGCGTGTCCGGCTGGTTCAGGTTGTACGTCAGCTTGTATTGCTGGTCGGCCATAACCAACGGGGTCTGGCCGTTCAGCAACACCGAAACCGTGCCATTCTCCTGCTTCAGCGCTGTGATATCCACATACTGGGATAACTCTTCCAGCGTGGAGTTGACTTGTGCGTCCAGGCCCGCATTGGCAACCGAATTATTCAGGACCTTGGCGTTCAGGTCGCGCAGTTGGCCGGCCAGGGTATTCACCTGGTCAACGGTCTGCTGCAGTTGCTCTTCGGTCGATTGCGCGACTTTGTTGACCCCGCTGGCTGTTTGCTGGAAGGCGGTCGCTACGTCGGTAGCGCGCTCGATGACGGTCTGCCGGGCTACCGTATCGGCGGGAGACTGCGCCCAGGCCGAAAACGCCGAAAACAGGTTGTTCAGGGCATTTGGAATCCCCGACTGGCCCGAAACATCGAAGACCCCCTGGAGCGCCGAGAAGCTGGTGACGTTCTGTCCCGCCGCACCCAACTGGAGAGTCTGGCTTCGCACCGAGATCTCGGCGTATTCGTCGCGCATGCTCTGGACTTCGCCCGCCCGCACTCCTCCCGCGAATCCGTATGCCGGATCGAACGCCATCGCCATCAGGGTCTGCCGTTGCCTGGCATATCCCGGCGTGCTGGCGTTCGCGACATTATTCTGAGTTACCTGCAGCACCTGGTCATAGGCCGCCAGGGTGCTGGCGGTCGACTGGAGGGATGCGAGGAGGTTCGACATACGCTTGCCTAGCCTTTCACCGAAACCGTCGCCGGGCGCTCCAGTCCAGCCGGTTCGCCCCCAGGCCGGTAGCCGCCGGTCCTGGCGCCGAGCCAATGGCTCCAGCCTTCGTGGTAACCGGCTGCGCTCCGAAGCAGTACGGACCCCCTTTGAACGGCCGCCCGCAGACGCCGTGCTTCTGCACGTGCCCCGGCATCTCCCGCAACCACCCGGGCCAGCGAGAGTTCGCGTACCGCAGTCTCGAGCAATCCGGCACAACTCTCGAGCGCTTCGCGAGTAGGCCCGGCAAGAAGCCCGCACGCCCTCTCCGCGCACTCGCGGCCGGCGGCCAGGTGCGCCACTCCCCCGTCGGACACTTTATTGCGCTCCGGCGGCCAGCGCCTCGGATACCATCGACCGGCTCGTGGCCGCTGAATCCGGCTGGTAGTTCCCGCTCCGGTATTGAGCCGCCAACTCCTGCACCTTCGCTGAGCGCCCGGCGCCAAATGCGGCCAGTGCTTGGGATAAACGCCCCAGCGCACCGGACAACTCGACCCGGTCGCCCCCCGCGGCGGCAGACCCATCGGCTCTGCCCGAACTCGTACGGTCCGCTTTCTGCGACTCCTGGGTCTTTCCGGCTTCCGGGGTGCCGGCCCCTGTCAGAGATCGATCATAGATTTTCATACCGCTGCGCCACTATGGCTGAATGTCATATCGTCCGGTTCCCGGCTGCCCTTTAGTCCGAAAATTAAAATAAATCGGGGGCCGGGTTAAAGTTTCTCGTGCTTCTGCCGATTGCTTGGCTTGAATCGCCATGGAAGGCAGATCATTTCGGGACACCAGCGAGCTGACCAGCCTCGTCCGGCTGGCGGAGAACGTCGGCCGTGAGGATTGGGAACGGCTGCTGATTGGGGAGAGCCACGCCATGCGCCGGCTGAGCCATATCATCCGGATGGTGGCTTCCCGCCGCGCCACTGTTCTGATCAGCGGCGAGACCGGCACTGGGAAAGAAATGGCGGCGCGCGCCCTGCATCTGGCGGGCGCACGGCGTCACGCGCGCCTGGTGGCGGTGAACTGCAGCGCCCTGCCCGATCACCTGCTCGAAGCCGAACTCTTCGGCCATGTCCGCGGAGCATTCACCGGCGCTGTGCAGAACCGTGTCGGGCGCTTTGAGGAGGCCCACGGCGGCACGCTGTTCCTGGACGAAATAGGCGATCTCCCAATCGAATTGCAAGCCAAGCTGCTGCGCGTCCTGCAGGAGCGCGAATTCCAGAGGCTGGGCAGCTCGGAGACTATCCGCGTGGATATCCGCGTCGTGGCTGCCACCAATTGCGACCTGCCCCAACGGATCGACGAGGGCAAGTTCCGGGAAGACCTCTTCTACCGGCTGAATGTGGTGCCCATCCGGATGCCGCCGCTCCGCGAAAGGCGGGAAGACGTGGCCCTGCTGGCCGATCATTTCGTGGAGAAGATCTGCCGCATGGAAAACCTGCCGGTCAAGCGGATCGCACCGGAAGCCCGTGAAAAGCTTTCTGAATACGGCTGGCCCGGAAACGTGCGGCAATTGGAGAATGCCATCGAGATGGCGGTCGCCATGAGCGGAACCAGCCGCTGCTGACACCCCTGGATTTCCCGCTTCCTTCGATGGTCCGGCCCGCCTCCCTGCCGGGCTCCGCCCCCGTGGTCTCGGTTCCCGACGGCGGCTTGGATTACGAGCAGACCCTGGCGCTCATCGAACGCAGCATCCTGGAACAGGCGCTCCGAAAGACCGGAGGAAACAAGAAAGCCGCCGCGGAGATGCTGCGGCTGAAACGCACCACGCTCTCCGCCAAGGTCCGCAGCCTCGAGCCGGCGGCCGCCTGCGATTGAACTTCGGATCGAGGCCGGCGGGTGATCACCAGAGGTACTCCTTGGCGATCTCCCGTTTGTCGTACCCGTCCAGCACGTGGACGACCCGGATCTTCTTGAGAGACACCGGCGAGAGCTGGCCGATCGGTATGTAGATGACGGTCCGGCCCACGCGCGACGCCACCGTCTTGAAAATCGACCGCGGCGGGCGCGACGCCACGTAGACCACGTAGCGGTGGATGGAATAGTCGAGTGCCGCCAGCAGCAGCCGCTCGGATTTGGATTCGGCGAACTCGTAATCCGCGTCCTGCCAGACGTCGTACATCCGGCGAGGCGGCAGGCTCATAAGAAATCCGCCGTATTCGGCCCTTCCGATCCCGGGCCCCACCAGGTTGTCGAAAGGCGAGGTCGAATAGAAAGCCATGTCCGACTCGTTCTGGTTCTCGCCGAGCCAGGTGGTCAGGTAGGGATAGCGGTTGTCGCGGTCTTCGTCGAAGATCACGACCACCGAGCCGACCTCGCCGTGGATCTTCTGAAACTGCCGCACGTAGACCCGGCCCTCGTACCACTTGCGAATGGTCTCACGCATGTCGATCCCGTCCAGTATCGACGTGGCGAACGGCTCGACCCGCACGCGCTCCTCGGAAAGGATGCTCTTCCCTTTCTGTTTCAGGAAGCGGCCGTAGTCTTCGATCACCAGGTCCTCCGGAGGATACGAGCAGATGCTCGCGCCGTTCAGTTGGCTGGCCCACTCGCCGGGAACCTTCTCCCTCTTCCGGGGTTTCAGGCCGTAGGGGCGCATGCGGCGCTTGGTGCTGGGAAGGCGACGGCGCAGGCGGATGCGGCGCGTGTCCATCCATACTTCGTCCCCCGTAATCCTCACGGTAAACACCTCGGCCGCGGTTCGCTGCGGCGGATACCGGCTGGCCGTTTCCCAGACGTCCCACGCGTAATTGTCGTCGGCCACCCCGCGCGCCGCCACGGCCAGGTCGAAGATCCCGGCCGAGAGTTCGTTGCCGGCCAACGCCAGATTGCGTGCGTACCGCGCCAGCAGCCGACGCTGCCAGTGGGTGACGCGCTCTCCGGTTGCTGCTTCGTATTCCTTTCCGGCATCGCGGAAAACCGCCAGCTGCGCGTGCCGCCGGTCGATCAGGCTGGTGTCGGCCATCTCTGCGCGGAAGCTCTCGTAGCGCCATTGCAGGGCCGGGTACTCGACCGTGATTTCGCCCAGGCTGTCGGGGTGCGGATTGAATACCTCCACCCCTTCGCGCTCGATCCGGGCCATCGGCTGCGCCTGCGGCTCCTCCATGGCGTCCAGCAGCGGGTCGAGCAAGTTCAGCGATACCACCACCATCACCGCGGCCTGGGGATCGACCCCCTGCAGCTTCCACGCGATCCCGGCGGCGTGCCGCGAGATCTCTTCCGACCGGGCCTGGGGGTAGACCCGGTAGGCCTCGACGTAGCGATCGAGGCCGATGTGCCGCACTGCGTAGGTGTCCGGATAGTTGTCTTTCAGGTGCGGCCTTAAGCCCGCCTCGGGATCGGCGAAAACGATCTCGGCGCCGGCCTCGATGCCGCTGCGCACCGCCTCGGTGAAGGGATCGGCCGGCTCTACCGGGACGTACACGGCTTCGTCTTCTCCGCCGGTTTCATCCGGGTAGAAGATGAGAGACATCTCCGGGAGGCGGCCGACGGCCTTGGTCCAGGCCGGTTGCAGCGTGACCGGCAGCTCCACGGCCACCACCTGCGGACGCATTTCGAGAATGGCCCGCCGCACCTCGATGGCGAACTCGAGCCTGCCCGGGACCACGGGAAAATACGTGAACCGTCCGCGCGTCAGGCTCGCGGGGTCAGGAATCGGTAGGTCGATTTCTCCGGGCATAGCGCAGCGCTTCCTCACCCAAAACCTGCACGATGGAGATTTCCAGCGCTTCGATTTCGTGCGTGCGCTGGGTGGCCAGGCTCTTCAGCTTCAGCGCAAAGCGCGCCACATTGATCCCGTCGCGCACCGTGTATCGCTCGTCGGCGGCGTGGGCCAATTGCAGAAAATCGGTTACGTAGGTGAGAATCCGCTCTTCGGCGAAGGGGAGATTCTCTTTGAGAATGTGGTACTCTTCGTCGCGCTCCGGAAAGTCGATGAAGATCTGTGGCTGCAGGCGCGAGTGGATGTACTCGGGGAGTTCGAAGGTGGAGGCGTCGTCGTTCATCGTGGCCACCATGCGGAACTGCGGATGGGCCTTGATCTTGATGCCCGCCACGATCGACTCCACGTAGCGTCGGTTGTCGAGCAGCGGCGCCAGGCTCGCCCAGCTCTTTTCGCTCATGCGGTTGCCTTCGTCCAGGATCGCGATGCCGCCGCGAAGCATGGCGGTCACCAGCGGCGAAGCCACGTACCGAAGGCTGCCGGCCCCTTCGATGACCGGCGTGATCAGCAAATCCTCGGGGCGCGTGTCGAGCGTGGCCTGCATGATGTACGCTTCGCGGCCCATCCGTTTCGCCGCGGCATACGCCAGCGTCGTCTTTCCCACGCCCGGCTTTCCGAGCAGCCGGGGATTCATCGGCAGGTCCTGTTCGTTCACTACCATCCACGCAGCCAGCAACTGCCGCATGAGTTCGTCCTGGCCGACCCATTGGACCGTGAGTTCGTCCGGATGGGCGAGGTGCAGCGCGACGCCTTCGATTTCAACGGTCATGGTCTATTCTTCATTATCCGGCACGGCCGGGCGGCGTGGCGGAAAAATCGTGCGGACACCGTCCGGCGGGCGGCACGAATGCGCGGGCCAATCTCCCGCAGGAGCTGCTCAGAAGCTGCTCATTACGATGCGGTGGACCTTGACCAGCAGGTCCAGCTCCTGCAGCGGAATCTCCAGTGAGGCGGCGATCTGCTCGGGAGGGTCGCCGCGCCGGTGCATGCGCAGGGCCTGCGAGCGCTTGCTCAGGTTGAGGCCGGGCCGGGGCGCTCCGGCGGCGACAGCCGGTTCGCGGCGGAGATCGTTGAGCTGCCCGGTAAGCCCTTCCAGGCGCTCCCGGAGTGCGTCCAGGGCGGCATCGCTTTCCCTGCGGGCTGTGTCGGCGCTCTTCTCAGCGGAGAGAATCAGCGTGCGGGCCCGAAGCAAAACCAGAAAGCTGAGAGCGACGGCCCCCAGGGCCAGGCCGCATAGGAGTGCCAGAGGAAGCACGGCGGTCACGAGAAGCTCCTTAGCCGGTCTTGCCGGCTGGCGATTTCCTGAATTCGCACACCGTAGTTTCCCTCGACCACGACCACCTCTCCGCGGGCGATCAGGCAGTGGTTCACCAGCACCTCGACATGGTCGTTCACTCCGCGATTCAGCTCCACAATCGAGCCGGTTGTGAGTTTGAGGACATCTTTGAGGGGAAGCTGCGCCTTGCCGAAGGATACGCTTATCGGCAGATCGACATCCAGCAGCAATTCCATGGTCCGCTGGTTGGGGGCGGTCTCCTGCTGCACCGCGGCCGCCGGGACGGGCTCGGCCTGCTCCGGCGCTTCCGCCGTACGCGCCGCAGGAGTCGCGATCAGTTCCCGCAGCGTCGGGCTGAATGTGAAGAGAAGGGGAGCGAGCGTCGCCTCAGGCAGGCTAAGCGTCAGCAGTCCCCAGTGCCTGGCTTCCGGATCCGGCGGTCTCTCGACTCCAGGGTCGCAGTTGACCTCGCGCCCCACCACCGCGCCGATTGCGCGGGCCATCACGGAAAGAGACTGTCCGAGAATCTCGAACCAGGTATTCCGGGCCTCGCCCGGCTCGATGGTCTCCAGGCCAGCCGCCCGCAGCGTGAGGGCGCCAATGTATTCCCAGGCGGCCCGCGGGGTACCGACCCACACGGCGGCCGCGGGCGTCCGCTGGAACGGCTGCTCCCACCACAAGATCTCGGATTCGGCTCCCGGGCCGGCAGGCACGCCGATATCCGCAAGTGGTCCGGTGGCCGCCCGCCAGCCGACCTCCGGCTTTTGGTCCGCCATGGACTCGAGGACCTGCGCCAGCCCTTCAGCCCACGAGTCTACGACCTGCCGTACCTTTGGGTCGTCATCGAGCGGCGTTTGACGGTGCGTCGGGGAGCTCATGCGAGCACCACCCCCTTGGCACTCGGCCACTGCGCGGCCATGTGGCTGCGCAGGCGCAAAATGGCCTGTGATTTCAACTGGGAAATGCGCGACTCGTGCAGATTCACCACCGCGGCGATTTCGCGCAACGTCAACTCCTCGCGGTAGTACAGGCTGAGGACCGTGCGCTCGATGGCCGGGATGCCGTCAATTCCCTTCGCCAGCAGACGCTCCAGCTCCGACTTTTCCAGAATGGCCGACGGCAGGTTCTCGCTTTCGTCCGGAAGGTAGTGCAGCAGGTCCCTGCCCTGCTCGCTTCCTGAGTACTCCAGGCTGGCCACGTTCAACCCGCGGATCTCGACCAGCCACTCGTGGTATTCCGTAAGCGAGATCTCCAACTGGGCGGCGATTTCGTCTTCGGTCGGCGCGCGCTGCACGCGCTGCTCCACGGCGGCAATCGCCGCTTCAATCTGTTTCGCCTGCCGCCGCTTCTGCCGCGGCGCCCAATCCAGGCCGCGCAGGCTGTCGAGGATTGCGCCGCGGATTTTGTACTCCGCGTAGGTCTTCAGCTTCACCTGGTGGCTGGGGTCGAAATTGTCGATCGCCGAAATCAGGCCGATTACCCCGGTCGACACCAGGTCCTCCAGGCTCACGCTTTCCGGAAGTCGCTCCTGGATCCGGCGCGCGATCAGGCGCACCTGCGGCAGATGCTCCAGGATCAGCCGCTCCCGCTCCACCTCGTTCACTGCCGGTTGCGCCGCATACAGGTGCATATCAGTGCCCCATTCACAGGTGGCCGCCTCAGGCCGCGGTGCGAGCCGGGGCTTCCTGCCCGGCGAGCACCAGTTCGACCAGCCGGCTCCGGCTGGCGGCTTCCAGATCTTCCGGGATCCTTTGGCCGTTAGTGAAAAACGAGAGCGCTTTCCCCGTTCGCGCGGCTTCCGCCAGAATCGGGCCGAAAGATCCGGTCTCGTCGAGCTTCGTGAAGATCAGGCGCTGCGGCCGGAATGCCTCGAACGCATTCGCCACCCGCGTCAGGTCCCCCGGCTTCATCGAAGCCGGCAGTACAAGTTGCGTGTCGATGTCGGTGCGGCCTGAAAAGAACCGCGCCAGCGGGCCGGCCATATCCATGTCGCCGAACCCGAAACCCGGCGTGTCGATCAGGATGAGGTCTTTGCCGCGGCTCTCCTCGATGGTCTGCGCCAGTGCCGCAAGAGTTTCGAGCACCTGGAAACCGACTCCGAGAATCGCCGCGTAGGAACGCAGTTGGTCGGCCGCCGCAACGCGGTACGTGTCCATGGAAAGCAACAGTACGGGACGGCGGCTGGCCAGCCCGTAGTTCACCGCCAGTTTCACCAATGTGGTCGTTTTTCCGCTTCCCGGAGGCCCCACCAGAGCGGCAATCCGGGGGGACGCCTCTCCGCGGCCCAGGGCCGGCTGCGCCGTGACGCGCGATTCCAGTTCTTCCGCTAAGGCCCGGCGCAGATCGGCCGGTCCGGAACGCCCGGTCCGGGTCTCGGCGATCCGACGTTCGGCCGATTGCACGACCTCTCGCGCCAGCTCCGCCGGCAGGTCCGCGTTGACCAGGGCCGCGTAAGCATCCGGTAGATCGGAGGAGGTCCCCATCCACGACGCGGGTGGAACGGCCGTCCGCAGCAGCGTCCGGCGCATGCCTTCGAGCTCGCGCTTCAGTTCCGCGACCTCCGAAGAAAGACGGTCCCCGGCGGGATAGCTCGCGGCCGGCGCGGCGCCGCCCGGGCCCAAATCGGCGGGTAGTCCTTTGTCCGGAGCGTCGGAGGCGAAAACCACTTCGTACTCTCCGAGGTGCCGGGCTTCGGGCGGCGCCTTCCGGCTGTTCACCAGGATGGCCTCGGGGCCCAGTTCCTGGCTCGCCAGCGCCATCGCATCCTCTACCGTTCGAGAAAAATAGGACTTGATTCTCATTGCCTCATCCGTACCCGCACGTGAAATTGATCGTCAGGATCCGCCCATTGCTGTAGGGCCGCACCAATCGCCCGGCGGCCCTCGCTACGAGATGTTCCCCAACGACTGCACCCGCAGCCCCGCTGGAATCTCGTTGTGCGCGAGGAAGAACAGGTTCGGCAGGGTCGGTTCCGCGATCTGCCGCAGGAAATAGCGCGCTCCCGAGGAAGTAATCGCCACCACCGGCGTTTCGGGCGAAGGGACGCGGGTCGCGATCCGGTTCAGCAGGTCCCTGATGGCCTGCGGCGCCAGTGTCAGGTGGCTGTTCTGCTCTCCGTGCTCTACCGCCCGCTCCACGGCCTGCTCGATCGACGGATCGAGGAACCAGGCCGGCAGGTCGCCGGAGCGGTTCAGGTAGGGCTTCACTACCGACCGCCGGATCGCTTGCCGCACGTACTCGGTCAGCAGCACGGCATTCCGCGAGGACACGGCTGCGTCTCCCAGGGCTTCCAGGATAGATACCGCGTCCCGAATCGTGACCCTCTCGCGCAACAGGTTCTGCAGCACCTTCTGGACGGTGGCGAGCGGCAGCAGCTTGGGCACCAGGTCCTCGACGGCCTTCGAGTGCTCGACGCCCACGCGATCGAGCAGGCGCTTGGCGTCCTGCCGGGAGAAGAGCTCGTGAGCGTGGCGGCGGATCAGTTCGGAGAGATGCGTGCCCAGCACGGAGACCGGATCTACCATCGTGCAGCCCGCCTGCCGGGCCCGTTCCGAGCGTTCCGCCGGCACCCAAAACGCTTTCATGCCGAAGGCCGGTTCGCGTGTCGGCTGGCCTTCGCCCGGCGGCTCCGCGCCTCCCAGGGGGATCGCCAGCTCACAACCCTGCGGCAGCTCGTACCGGGATATCTCCACCCCTTTGAGCGAGATCACATATTCCCGGCTGCGCAGGGAGAGATTGTCGGTGACGCGCACCGGCGGAAGCAGATAGCCGAGGTCGGTGGCCATCTGCCGGCGAATCGAGGAAATGCGGCGAAGCAGGGGCGACTCCTGGCCGCCCTCCACCAGGCCGACTAATCCCAGCCCCACCTCTATGGCCAGGGGTTCCACGCGCATCAACGATTCCAGGTTTTCCTTGGCGGCCGCCGGTTTCGAGTCGGCCACGGCCTGGGTCTTGGTCTCGACTTCGCGGCGGCGGATTCTCCAGCCGGCCGCGCCCGCCCCGCCGCCCAGCAGCAGAAACGGCAGCTTGGGCATGCCGGGCAGGACCGCCAGCGCGCACAACACACCGGCCGCCAGCAGCAGCGGCTGCGAGTTTCCGAAGATCTGTTTGTGAAATTCCGTTCCGAGCCGGGCGTCGGAGCTGGCGCGCGTCACAATCAGGCCGCCCGAGATCGAGATCATCAGCGCGGGAATGACCGTCACCAGGCCGTCCCCGATGGTCAGCACGGTATAGGTCTGGAGCGCCTTCATGAAATCCATGCCGTGCTGCAGTACCCCGATCAGAAACCCCGCGATGATATTGATGGCGGTAATCAGAATGCTGGCCACCGCGTCGCGCTGGGTGAACCGCGAGGCGCCGTCCATGGCGCCGTAGAATTCGGCCTCCGTCGCCAGCTGCTTGCGGCGCCGCTTGGCTTCGGCCTCGTCGATCAGCCCGCCGTTCAGATCGGAATCGATGGACATCTGCTTGCCCGGCAGCGCGTCCAGGGTGAAGCGCGCGGTGACTTCGGAGATGCGCACCGCGCCGTGGTTGATCACCACGTACTGAATGGCGATCAGCACCAGGAAGATCACTGTGCCGATGACATAATTGCCGCCCACCACGAAGCTGCCGAAGGCCCCGATAACCTCTCCGGCCGCCGAGGTTCCGGTGTTGCCGTTCAGCAGAATGAGGCGCGACGACGAGATGTTTAGCGCCAGCCGGAACAGCGTCAGCAGCAGGAGAGTGGTCGGAAACGAGGTGAACTCCACCGGCCGTGTCAGGTACAGGGACACCATCAGCACCGTGACCGACAGCAGAATGTCGGTGGCGATCAGCAGGTCCAGCACGAAGCTGGGCAGCGGCGTCATCAGCGCGATCACGATGGCCAGCACCGCCAGCGGCACCGCCATCTCGCCCAGGGTTTCGAGCGGCAGCGCCTGGATCCATTTGGGCGTGCCGGGCCCCGCTATCGCTTTCGAAGGAGTCATAGGCTCAACCCGGCAGCCTCCCGTTCATGAGTTTGAAAATGTACGCGAGAATTTCGGCCACCGCACGGTAAAGGTGCGGCGGAATCTCCTGCCCGACCTCCGCCGATTTGTACAGGGCCTGCGCCAGGGGCGGGTTTTCGATAATCGGGACCCCGTGCTCCACGGCCCGCTGCCGGATCCGCAAAGCCAGGTAGTTCTTGCCCTTGGCCACCACCGACGGCGCCGCCATGCTGTCCATCTGGTAGCGGATGGCCACTGCAAAGTGCGTCGGATTGACGATCACCGCGGTGGCCTTGGGGACCTCTTTCATCATCTGGCGGCGCGCCCGGTCGCGCTGCAGCCGGCGGATCCGCGCCTTCATCTGCGGATTGCCTTCCTGGTCTTTCATCTCTTCCTTGATTTCCTGCTTGCTCATCCGCAGCTCCTGCTTGTGGCGGCGCAACTGGCGGATGAGGTCCACCGAGCCGAACACCACGAAGAGCCCCGCGGCCTTCCAGAACAGCTCCATCAGCGAGGCGGCGATACGCGCGCAGCCGGCTTCCACGCTCTCCAGGGGCAGGGCCAGGAAGGCGTCCCACTTCTCCCCCGCGACTACATAAACGGCCCACAGGAAGAGAGGCAGCAGCAGCATCGCCTGAAACATCGAGGGTAGATTCTGTTTGGGCAGATCGCGCAGGCGGGAGATCGGGTTGAATCGCTGCGAATCGGGTGTCAGCTTCTTGAAGCTGACGCCGAAGCGGGTGGTAACCAGCCGCAGGGCCACGGTCGCAGCTGCCACGCCCAGGCCCGACCGCGGCCAGCGGAAGGAAGTGGCGCCAGAAGAGCTGCCAGGCGAGGTTGGACAGATCGGCCGGCCCAAGCTCCCCCCGGAACGCCAGCGCCAGCAGCGACCGGGCCGTGTGGCGGAACTGCTCGACCCAAGCCGCGCCGCCGGACGCCAGCAGGCCCAGCAGCACCAGGAACTGCAGAGCTCCTACGAACTCCTTGGCCTGCGGGAATTGGCCTTCGCGGCGCGCCTTCTCCAGGCGGCGTTGTGTCGGTTCTTCGCTTTTGCCGGAATGGTCCGCCATGGCGTCTCATATCCCCAGAGCCTTGTGCATCGCGCCCCACGCCTGCCCCGCCAGGCTCAGGGCGATGCGCGGGAACAGTGCCGCCACCGCGCTGAGCATGGCGAGCGCCGTCAGCATTTTGGCGGGAAAGGCCAGGGACAGCAGCTGCAGTTGCGCGTTGAGCCTTCCGAGCAGTGCCAGCGCCACATCCACCAGGATGAGCAGGGCGACTACCGGCAGGGCCATCCGCACCCCGACCGAGAAGAGGCTGGCGCCGAGACGGATGATCGCTTCGGCCTGCCCCGGACCCGGGTAATAAGAGCCCGGCGGAATCTTGGAAAGGCTCTCCGCAAACAGACGGAGAATTTCCCGGTCGAGCCCCAGGGAGAAGAACAGCAGCCCGGCCATCAACTGCGCGAAGACCAGCAGGATTCCCGAATCGGCTTCGGTATTGGGATCGATCGTGGACGCGTACGCGTATCCCGCCTGGAGACCCAGAACCTGGGCGGCCAGGATGAACACTTCGAGGACGATGGCCACCGGCACCCCGATAGCGATTCCCACCGCGGCCTCCGAAACCGCCCAGGCCGCCATGGTAACCGGCCCGACCGCCGAGGCTTCGACCGCCGGCCAGCGCGCGAACAGGGCCAGGGTGAAGCCCGCCGCCAGCGCCGCCCGTACCGCTTCAGGAGAGCCCTTCACCCCCGGGAGCGGAACGAAGGTGAGAGCGCCGCCCACCCGGGCCAGCACCAGCAGGAAGCTGTACAGCAATCCGAGTGACAGCGTGACCTCACCGGGCATAGCGCGTCAGGTCCCCGAATAGCCCCGTGGTATACGCCATGATCTTCTGCAGCATCCAGGGCATCAGCAGAAGGAACCCGCCCAGGAACGCCACCAGGCGCGGGATCGAGCTCACCGCGTTGTCCTGAATCGAGGTCGCGATCTGCACCAGGCTGGTCACGATGCCCGCGATGAAACCGATCGCCAGCAGCGGCGCGGCCAGCCAGAACGTGGCCATCAGCGCTCCGCGAATGATCTGCACTACCGATTCGGTCGTCATGCGTAGAAACTCTTCATCAGCGAGCCCACCACCAGGTTCCAGCCGTCCACCAGGACGAACAGCAGGATCTTGAAGGGCGCGGAGATCATGATCGGCGGCAGTTGCACCATTCCCACCGAAAGGGTCACCGAAGCCACTACCAGGTCAATCACCAGAAACGGCAGGAACAGGACCGCCCCGATCTGGAAGCCGGTCTTCAGCTCCGAAAGAATGTAGGCGGGGATCAGAACTCTCAGGTCGAGGTCCGCGGGAGTGCGCGGAGCGGGAGCTTTCGACAGCTCGACGAACAGCCGTATGTCCTTTTCGCGAGCGAACCTCACCAGGAACGCCCGCAGGGGCTTGGCCGCCTGGTCCATGGCTTGCTGGCCGGTGATCTGCCCGTTCTCCATGGGCTCCCATCCCTGGTGGTACATGTCGGCCGCCACCGGCTGCATGATCACGATCGTCAGGAACAGCGCCAGCCCGAGCAGCACCTGGTTCGACGGCGCCGACTGCGTCCCCAGAGCCTGGCGGAGGAAATGCAGCACGATGGTGATCCGCAGGAAGGGCGTGATGCACATGACCGTCGCCGGCAGCACTGTAAGCAGCGTCAGCAGGATCACGATCTGCATGGGTACGCTCAGCCCGGCGCCGTTCTTGCCGGCCGAGACACCCAGCAGGGAAAGCGGTCCGGTGTCGGCGGCCCAGGCCGGCGCCGCAGCGAGCAACAAGATCCACCGCGCCGGCTTCATGCGAGAGACTCCCGGCGCGTCTCCACTTCCCGGCACGGCAGCGATTCCATTAGTGAGCAGCCCGACGGCGAACACGCTACCAGCAGCGCCTTTTCCCCGAGCCGGATCAGGTGCAGCGTATGCTGCGGTCCGAGCGGCAGCCGCTCGAGGCACTCCATACGCCGTCCCGCGCCCCGCCGCACCGGGGTAATGGCGGCAAAGCCGCGGTGCCGGAGCCACCACAGGCTGGCCCCCAGCAGCCCCAACACTGCCGCCACCGCCACGATCTCCGAAACGAATTCCATTGGTTCGACCGCTCCTTCACACTTCGTCACGGAAGTCGGTGATCCGCACGCCCAGCGTGTTTTCGATCACCACGATCTCACCGGAGCCGCACAGCACGCCGCCGATGTAGATGTCGATGTTCTCGCCGGCTGAACGCCCCGTCCCGATAACGCTGCCCTCTTCGAGCCGCAGCACGTCGCGGGTCTTCATGATGCGCCGGTCGAGCTCGACTTCGATCTCGACCGGCACTTCGGCCAGAGTTGCTATCTCTTCCTGAGGAGTCATCGGCTGCCTAGCGGATTAAGTTGATAGTGTCCTGGCTCAACTGGTCCGCGGTGGTCACTACCCGGGAGTTGGCCTCGTACCCGCGCTGGTACACGATCAGGTTGGTGAACTCGCGCGCGATGTCCACCGTGGAGGCCTCGATCGCGCCGCCCGCGATGGTTCCGCGGCCGCCCGTGCCCGGCACCCCGATGGAGGGCGTGGCCGTGCGCGCGCTGAGCTGGAAGTTGTTGTTTCCCTCGGCGATCAGCGTGTCGGCATTGCGGATCGACGCCAGCGCCACCTGCCCCACCACCACCTGGTCGCCGTTCGAGTATTGAGCCAGGATTTGACCGCCATCCGCCAGGCCCACGTGCACCAGCTGCGCCGCCGGCGAGCCGTTCTGCGAGTTAGCCGAGGGCGCCGACGGCTGTCCGAACTGCGTGATCCGCCCGGCTCCGGCGGAAGTATACGGATTCCAGGAGAGAGCCATGTCGTTGGCGCCGTCCGCCAGCCCGGCAATGCTGAACGCGATCGGCGTGCCATCAGGCGGATCAGCCAGCTTGCCGCTGCTGTCGAACGTGAGGGTTCCGCTCGCGCCGGAGATGGAAACCGGCGTTCCCGCCGTGCCGCCGCTCACTTCGTCGCCGGGGATGCTGACGTCGTAGCTCCACTGGTTGGCATCGGTCTTCTGGAAATTGATGGTCAGCACATGCGATGTGCCCAGGCTGTCGTAGACCGTGATCGGCGTGGAGAATGCGGAGGTGGCGTCCGCCTTAGCCGAAGAGTTCAGGTTGACGTCCAGCGTGAACTGGCTGGTGACCGTGGGCGCCTTGAGCGAACCCACCGGCACGATGATGTTGCCGATCGGCCCGTTCGTGTCGATCTCCCCGGTCGCCGAGTTGATGGTGGTCCAGCCCTGGACGCGGGATCCGGTGTCGGTAAGCAGGTTGCCGTATTTATCCGCCTGGAAGTTGCCGGCGCGAGTGTACAGCGTGTTCCCCGCATCGTCCTTGATCACGAAGAAGCCATCGCCCTGTACGGCCGCATCCAGCAGCCCGGCGGTCGTTTGGATGGCCCCCTGGGTAAACTGCCTCACCGTGAGCGGCTGGCCGGTTCCGAACCCGACCTGGGTCTCTCCCAGCCCTGCCCCCAGCGACTGCGTGACGAGGTCGCGGAATATCACCGCGCTCGTCTTAAACCCCGGTGAATTGAGGTTGGCCAAGTTGTTTCCGACCACGTCGATCGCGGTGGAAGTGGCGTTGAGAGCGGAAAGTGCTGTCGAAAAAGACGTGAACATTCAATTTCTCCTTCAGGCTTGCGAATCCGTGCTGCTGCCCGCTGCCGCGACCAGCGAGTCCAGGTCGGTGCGGATCGCGGTGATGTCCTGCGCGCTGTTCATCGACTGCTCGAGTTGTTGGAACTGGGCCAACTGCCCGACAAACGCCGTACCGTCGCTGGGATTCATTGGATCCTGGTTGCGCAGTTGCGCCACTAGTAGTTGCAGGAACATGTTCTTGTCGACGGTCTTGCTGGCCGTCGCCGTAGTTCCTGATGTGGTGTCGGAAGAGGAACTGGAACTGGTGATTGCTGGCGTCATCTTCGCTTTCTCCTTTACGTGTTGTTGACCACTCCGGCGATCATCTGGTCGATGTAGGACTGTGGGTAGCCGTGCGTATAAAACGCGGCCACCAGCCCCGCATTGACCTGTCGGCCGTCCGGCAGCTCGACCATTTGGTTGGCTTGCTGCTGCGCGAACGCCCCGCCGGCCGTGAACTGGTTGTCCGCGACTACCTTGCCGCCCAACATCGAGGCCACTTTGGCCGCGGTCTGCGGGGTGGCGAAATAGATGGGGTTGTACGAATACACCCCCGCCGGACCGATACCGGTCGGGTTGGTCAGCCACGGGTTCGGCCCAAACACCGATTCGGCAGTCGGCGCGGAGTTTTGCGTGACCGGTTTCGCGGTCTCGGGAGTCGGCACTCCCGTGAATAGGGCCCGGAAATCGGGCGTCTCACTGTCCGCCGCGGTTTCGGTCGAGGCCTGCGTCTGCGCGGACTGCGGTGTATGCGCCGCGCTGCGACGGCTCAAAAATGCGCCTGCGTGCGATGGCGCGCTCAAGCTTGTGTTGACAGGAACCATGAAAAGTCCTTTCCTTTCGATTTCGAATCGCGAATCTCTTCGGGTGTTCGCGGCCGCTGCTGGTGCTGCCCCTCCCCCTGTCTTTCGCCGGGCTCGCGGCTCCCTTGTCCGGGGTCCCCGGTTCCGCTGTCAGCCGTCTGCCGCACGTCGTGACGTTGCGCACCTGCTGCCAGGCCGCCATCGTGCGCCAGCCCTTCGGAGCGAAATCCGGCCTGCTCCAGGCGTGAGGAGAGCAGGGGCAGGTTTTCCCGCAGGTCGGCAGCCAGCCGGCTGTCGGGCGTCCGGACCGAGACTTCGACCTCTCCCGCCCGCTCGGTGAGCCGCACCTCGACGCGCCGGTCGGGGCCGTTCACTTCGAACCGGATGTCCCTCAAGGTGGTCTGCTTCAATTCGGGCAGGTTGGACGGCTGGGGAGGCTCCGCCGGACGTGCCGTTTCGGTGCCGGTGGCCGCTGAGGAGCGTTCCGGCGTCGCGGCCGGGCTCGCAGCGTCGCGTACCGCCGCTGGCGGGACCGGTTGAAGCGAGGCATCCCCCTCCGTCTGCGGTTGAACCTCGACCCGCGGTTCGGCCCTGGGTTGGGGCGGCACGGCCGGCCGGCGCTCATCATCGGCCGCCTCCGCAGCCTCCGGACGTTTCACCACTGGCGCTGGCTCGCCGGCCGCCGGAGAAGCGGTGGCTGCTTTCGGCGGCTGGAACGGCTCTACCTGCCCCGGCTGCCGCCCGGCCGCGGTAACCGGCACCAGGCGCGCGCGAAACGCGAGTTCCGAAACCCCGGCAGACCGCGTAACATTGCTCCCCTCCGCCGTCGCCGCGACTTGATTCTCCGAGGCTTCACGCGGAGCCGCTGGAGAGCTGCCCGCCGCGGCCGGTTCGTGCCCACGATGACCGTCCGCCGGTGCCTCGACCCGCTGAGGAACAACCGGCAGGGGCGGCAGGGAGGCAGCCGGCGGAGCGCCGTCCGCGAGTTTGCCGCGGCCCTTGTCCGTTTTCCGCTCCCCCTCGGAAGTTGCATCGTCCTTTTGCTTTTCCGCGGGAGGAGCCTGCGCCGCCGCCACGACCTCGGCCGGCGCCGCAGCGGGCGGGCCGTCCGGCCCCGCTGTCAGATTCTTTGGCGCAACCGCCGGCACAGCGTCCTTTGCGGAGCCGGATTTCTGCGAGGCGGTCCGCGCCCCCTCCACAGGTGGCACACCCGGTTGTGCGAGCGCCTCGGGCGGGGAAGTCAGCTGGGCAAGCTCCAATGCGCCGGGTTTCGCAACAATCGGCCCTGTAGCGGGGACGGCCTCCGCCTCGTCCGTCTCCGCCGGAAGCCCGGACATAGCCGCGGTGTATGGCTCCAACGGAAACGCCGTCTTCGACCCATCCGGCGGACTCGCGTCTACATTTTGCGCCGTCTGGGTATCGGCCGCCGGGGGTTCATCCGCCGCCAAGCCCTTCGCGGCGTCCGGTGGCGGCGGGGCCGCCAATGGCATCGGCATCTGCCCTAGCCAGAGCGCCAGCGCCGCCTGGTCCGCTGAAGACGAGGATTTTTCATCGGGCCGCGCTTTGGCCGCGGAAGCCTCCGCGTTCTCTGCGGGCGGCTCTGTTTGCGATGCAGCCTGGGCGCCGGGCTGCTCCCCCTCGATCAGGTCTTCCAGCAGCGACGTGAAGGGGGCGCCCTTCGATGTTCCCTGGGCCTGTGCCTGTCCGCCAGGCTGGCCCCCGGCAGACGCCTCGAGCAGCGCAGCCGAGAATGCTTCGAGAACCGACGCCAGTGGCGCAAGGGCAGTCACGCCATGCCGATTGCAGCTCCGAGGCCAATCTCCGGCAGCCCGGTTTTCAATCGGTTGCGCGCGGTAGCGGCGTCAAGAAATTGGCGCCGGCCGCCTGCGCGCCAAAAAAATGCCGCGCACAAGAGTTCCGCCATCCATACTCATCGGCTGAGGGTTTCGGATTTTGAGCGGGTTACGCACTCCGCCGCGACTTGGTCTCCCGCGTGCTCTCTCCCCTTCGCCATGGATCCTCTCACTGCCGTCGCGGCCAGCGGCATGCGCTCTCGCATGGAGTCGCTCGAGCTGCTCGCCAATAACGTCGCCAACGCTTCCACCGGGGGCTACAAAGCGGATCGCGAGTTCTACAGCCTGTACCTGGCTCCGGAAGCGCAGGATTCCGAAGCCGCTCCCCTCATGCCCGTCATCGACCGGCCATGGATCGATCTTTCCCAGGGCGTCGTGCACGATACCGGCAACCCGCTCGACCTGGCGCTCACTGGCAGAGGTTTCTTCGCGGTAAACGGACCGGGCGGTCCTCTTTATACCCGCAACGGCAGTTTCTCGCTGGCCTCCGACGGCCGGCTGGTCACAACGGATGGATACGCCGTTCGCGGAGCCGGCGGGCAACCGCTGGTGCTGCAGGGGACGCGCAACGTAGAGATTTCGGCCGACGGCTCCGTGCAGCAGGATGGAAACGTAATCGGCAAGCTCGAAATTGCCGATTTCTCCAGTACGGCCGGGCTGGCCAAGCAAGGGAACAACTATTTTCGTGTGGCCGATCCGTCCCAGGCGGTAGCCGCCGCGTCGGACGCCGCCGTCGGGCAGGGAAAGCTGGAGTCCTCCAACACCGGCAGTGCCGAGGCGGCCGTGCGGCTGGTGAGCGTCATGCGCCAGTTCGAAATGCTGCAGAAGGCCGTCACGCTGGGCGCCGAGATGAACCGGCACGCGGTGGAGGAAGTTGCCAAGGTGTAAAGCGCGGGGCCACGCCCGCTACAAGGAGATTTCATGATCAGAGCACTTTTCAGCGCCGCCAGTGGAATGGTCGCGCAGCAGTTGAACGTCGACAACATCGCGCACAACCTGGCGAACGCCAATACCGTGGGTTTCAAGACCCGCCGTGCGCAGTTTCAAGACCTGATGTACCAGACCGTGGTGCAGCCGGGAGCGGCTTCCGGCCAGCAGACGGTGGTGCCCACCGGCCTGCAGCTGGGACTGGGAACCCGCGCCGCTTCGAACGAGATCATTTTCACGCAGGGCGATTTTTCTCAGACCAGCAACCCGCTCGACCTGGTGATTCAGGGGCGCGGATTCTTCCAGGTGCGCAAGCCCACGGGCGAACTGGCCTACACGCGCGCCGGGCAGTTCCATCTGGATCGCGACGGCAACATGGTGACCTCGGACGGCAACGCGCTCGAGCCGCAGATCACGATCCCCGCCGCCGCCCAGCAGATCTCCATCGGGCTGGACGGCACCGTGAGTTACACCCAACCCGGACAGACGGCCGCCCAGCAAGCCGGGCAAATTCAACTCGCCAACTTTCAGAACCCGGCGGGTCTGAACAGCCTGGGCGGAAGCCTGTATGCACCCACGGACGCCTCGGGCGAACCCACGGTGGGCATTCCCGGCGGCCAGGAGGGGCTGGGGACGGTCATGCAGGGTTACGTCGAGCAGTCGAACGTCTCGGTGGTCGACGAGTTCATCAACCTGATCGTGGCGCAGCGCGGCTACGAAGCCAATTCCAAAGTGGTCCAGGCCGCCGACCAGATGTATCAACAGGCCAATAGCCTGCCGCGATGACACCGCTTGTCCTTTTTGCGATGGCCGGCTGCCTGGCCGTGAATCCGGCGTCCGACCGCATCCTGGCGCGCGACCTCCTCCCGGCATGGCCGGCCCTCGAATCCCTGCCGCCCGATACCGAGATCGGCCTGGCGCCGGTCCCCGGCGTCCCGCGGGTTTTCGGCCCGCTCGAACTGCGCCGCGTGGCTGCCCGATTTCACATCGCGCCGGTTCCACAAGCCGATATCTGCTTCGCGCGGCAGACCGCGCCACTCGATCCGGCGGCGATGCTTTCGGCCATGCAGCGCGAGCTGCCTGGAGCGCGCATCGAAATTCTGGATCTTAGCCGCGCGCCGGCTCCGGAAGGCACTCTCGACTTCCCGCGTTCCGGCCTTCGCCCGGCGCCCGGCGGCGGATTCTGGAGCGGGTCGGTGCGTTACGCAGGGAACCGCCGCTTCGTCGTCTGGGCGCGGGTCAAAGTCCTGGAGGTGTCGAAGCGCGTGGTGGCGCGGGAGGGCCTGAAGGCGGGAACGACCCTCGATCCCTCACTCCTGATCGAGGAAACACGCGAGGTGCCCCCGGACACGGGCTTCGCCGCTGCCATCGACGAGGTAGCGGGCAAGGCGCTGCGCCGCCCCGTGGCGGCCGGCGAGGCCATTCGCGCCGTTTGGCTGGAAGCTCCCAAGCTGGTGGTGCGCGGAGACACGGTCCAGGTGCAAGTTCAGCGCGGCGGCGCGCGCCTCGAACTGGAAGGACGCGCCGAAGCCTCAGGCTCGGCCGGGGAGACCATCCCCGTGCTCAACCCGCTGACCCACCGGCGGTTCCGCGCGCGCGTCGAAGGCAAAGGCCGGGTATCGGTGGAGGAAGGAAACTCATGAAACGTCTGCTCTGCTGCCTGCTGCTGGCCGGAACCGCCCTGGCCGCCCGCAAGAAGCCGGCCCCGAAGGTGGAATCGCCCCTCGACCTCTTCGTGGCCGACTCCGAAGCCCGCGCTACGGATAGCTCCGCAACCTCCCCGGGTTCGATCTGGAACCCTGCGTCGCGCCTGGCGGATGCCGCGCGCGACCTGCGCGCCAGCCAGGTGGACGACCTGCTGACCATCCGGGTGGCGGAACAGGCTTCGGCCGTCACCAGCGGAACCACCAAGACCCAGCGCACCTCGAGCACCGCGAATTCAGTCGCGGCCCTGGCGGGCATCACCAGCGCCACCGGCCCGCTGGCCAATCTTGCCAAGATCAGCGGCGACACCCAGCTCAACGGGCAAGGCACCACCAGCCGGGTGACCACCCTGAGCACTACGCTCACCGCGCGCGTAGTCCACGTGCTGCCGAACGGAGCGCTCGTAGTCGAAGCCTCCAAAGACATCCAGATCAACTCCGAGCGCCAGACGATTACGGTGCGCGGCGTGGTCCGGCCCGCCGACATCGATGCCGTCAACAGCGTGCTTTCCGACCGCCTCGGCCAGCTCGAGGTCCGGGTCAACGGCAAGGGCGTGGTCGGCGATGCCATCCGGCGACCGTTCTTCCTCTATCGAATTCTGCTGGGGCTGCTGCCTTTCTGACTATGAAACGCTCTCTCGCACTCATGCTGATCCTGCTCGCCGGCGCGCCGGCGATCCCCGCGGCCCGCCTGAAGGACCTGGTCTCGATCGAAGGCGTGCGCGATAACCAGTTGATCGGTTACGGCCTGGTGGTCGGGCTGGCCGGCACAGGGGATCGGCGCCAGGCGATGTTCTCGGCCCAGAGCCTGACCAACCTGCTGCAGCGCATGGGCGTGGCGGTGTCGCCCACGGCCATTCAGGTGGCCAATACCGCGGCCGTGATGGTCACCGCAACCCTCCCCGCTTTTGCGCAGCCCGGCGCCCACATCGACACCACCGTGGCGGCCATCGGCGACTGCTCCAACCTGCAGGGCGGGATCCTGGTCATGACCTCGATGCGCGGCGCCGACGGCACGGTATATGCCGTGGCCCAGGGACCGGTCGTGACGGGAGGATTCTCGAGCGGCCGGGGCGCCTCGTCGCAGACCGTGAATCACCCCACCGTAGGCCGCGCGCCCAACAGCGCGATCGTGGAACGGGCCGCCCCTTCGGTGGAGCCGCATGAGGTCGTCCGGCTGCAGTTGCGCCAGTCCGATTTCACCACCTCGGCCCGCATTGCGGAGGCGGTGAACCAGAAGTTCGCAGGCCCGGCGCCCGCTGCGGCGGCGGAGAACTCCGGCCTGGTGAGCGTCACGATTCCGGCCGCGTACCGGTCTCGTCCCGCCGAATTCATCGCGACCCTGGAGAGCCTCACGGTGGATGCCGACGGCCCGGCTCGGGTCGTCATCAATGAACGCACCGGCACCATCGTGATCGGCAAGGACGTCCGTATCCACCCGGTCGCCATCCTCCACGGCAACCTGAATGTGGAGATCCAGACCAGCTATACCGTTTCGCAGCCTGGGGCCTTGTCTCCCCAGGGGGCCACCACCCAGGTGGTTCCGCAGACGGCCGTCGCCGCCAAAGAGGAGAAGGCTCGCAACGTGGTGCTCAAGCAGGGCGCCACCGTCGAGGACCTGGTGCGCGCCATGGCGGCGATCGGCTCCACCCCTCGCGACATCATCGCCATTCTCCAAAACCTCCGCAGCGCGGGGGCCCTGGAAGCCGAAATCGAGGTGATGTGAACATGACGGAACTCAATGTCTCCTCGCTTCTTCCCGCCGCCAGTGTGGCGCCGAAGCCGGGCAAGATCAAAGACGCCGCGCAGCAGTTTGAAGCGCTCCTCATCGGGCAGATTCTGCGCACCGAGCGGGAAAGCGGAGGCGGCTGGCTGGGCGGCGGAAGCCCATCTTCCGATTGCGCCGTCGAATTCGCCGAGCAGCACTTCGCGACAGTCCTCGCGCAGCAGGGCGGGCTGGGGCTGGCCAAGTTGATCGGCAGGGGCCTCGAGACCGAGTCGCAGCCGTCTACACCGGCGCCGGCCCCGCCACCCGCTGGAGCAGAAGCTCCGCGTTCTGCGCCCCCGCCGGTGTCTCCTCATGCTTGAACATCAGGTACAGGTCGCGGCCCGCGCCCAGCAGTTCCCGTGAACGCGCGGCGATAGCGTCCACATCGGCCTCCGTGTACTCCGGCTTGCGCAGGCGATAGTAAACAAAGTCGGCGGTCACCACCTCCGGGACTTCCAGCTTTTCCGATTCCGCCACGCATAGCGAGATATTGCGTTCGCGAAGCAGGCTGTAAACCTCCTCGGTCAGCCACGAGGGGTGCCGGAACTCGAACGCGTATCGCATCCCGGCGGGAAGCAGCGCGAGATACCCCGCCAGCAGCCCTACGTCGCACTTCATCTGCGGCGGCAACTGGAACAGC
This sequence comes from Bryobacterales bacterium, assembly GCA_963836015.1. Classification (GTDB taxonomy): domain Bacteria; phylum Acidobacteriota; class Terriglobia; order Bryobacterales; family Bryobacteraceae; genus CAWCDJ01. Next base: position 234,666 of record CAWIIF010000001.1, read on the forward strand.
ACCGGCCCCAGGCGGCGCGAGGTGCGCAGCGGGTCGATCATCCGGAAGAAAAGCTCGGTCGCTTCTTCCGCGTTCTTGAGCCGCAGAATGTGAGTGATCCGCTGGTTCGCCTTCACCGCGAATACGAATCCGGGAGGCGTCGCCTCCACCCACGCCTTCAAGGTGCCGGCCGAAGGCAGCCGGCGAAACGTGTAGTTGATCTCCACGGAATTCAGCCGTTCCGCATAATGCTTCAGAAACTGCTTCGCGGGCAGCTTGGCCGGGTAGAATCCCGGCTTCCACGCCGGGTATGCGAAGCCGGAGGTTCCGGCATAGAGCATCGCCATGGCTTATCATTATCTCTGTCCGGAGATCCGAATGCTGGTTCACATTCTCGTTAGCTGGTTGGTCAGCGCCCTGGCGCTGTGGATCGTGGCGAAGATCGTTCCCGGAATCGAAGTACGCGATTTCGGCGCCGCCATGCTCGCAACCGTGATCATCGGGCTGGTGAACGCAACCCTCGGCACGGTTCTGAGAATCCTCAGCTTTCCCTTGATCTTTCTGACGCTGGGTCTGTTTCTGCTGATCATCAACGCCGCGCTGCTGGGCCTGGCGGCGCTGTTCACTCCGGGGTTCCGCGTGCGGGGGTTCCTCCCGGCGCTGATCGGCTCGGTCGTTCTGACCCTGCTGACGTCATTCCTGCGGTATATCGTCTTCCGGTGATGCAGACTCCCGAAACCTCCGAACAGCTTGCCGAGGCGCTCCGCCGGGCAGCCTCCCACGATCGCACCATCGCGCTCGGCGGCAACGGAACCAAGCGCCGCATGGCCGGGCTCGGTAAGCCATCCCGACGAGTGTATCTCCACCTCGCGCCTCCATCGCGTTCTCGAATACGAGCCCTGCGACCTCACCATCAGCGTGGAGGCCGGCCTGCCGTGGAACGACCTGCAGCGTGTGCTGGCCAGGAACCGCCAGATGCTGCCGCTCGACCCGCCCTTCGCGGAGGGGGCCACCGTGGGCGGCGTGGTGGCGTCGAATTCCAACGGGCCGCGGCGGCGGCTGTACGGCACGGCGCGCGACATGGTGATCGGAATGGAGTTCGCCACCGTGGAGGGCAAGTTCGTCAAATCGGGCGGCATGGTGGTCAAAAACGTCGCCGGGCTGGACATGGCCAAGCTGATGATCGGCTCTTTCGGCACCCTGGCAGCCGTTACCGTGGTGAACTTCAAGGTGCTGCCGGCGCCCGAGCTGGAGCGCAGCTTCCTACTGAGCTTCCCCGGCGCCGACGAGGCGCTCGCGGCCCGCAACCGGATCCTCTCGGGCGCTCTGCAGCCCTCGGCCATCGACCTGCTGAATCCACCCGCCGCCGCAACCCTCGGCAACCGCGCCTGGATGCTGGCCATCCGGGCGGGCGGCAACGCCGGCTCGGTCCAGCGCTACGAACGGGAACTGGCGGAGCTTGCAGATGGCATGGCCTACGAAGGCGAGCGCCAGGAAGAGCTGTGGGGGCATATCGGTGAATTCACCCCCCGGTTCCTGGACCAGCACGCCGATGGCGCCGTAGCGCGGCTGTCGTGTACCCTGAAAGAGGTAGGGACCGCGATGGAGTCGTTCGAAGGTCCCGCCCTGGCGCGCGCCGGTTCCGGCGTCTGTTACGGATACTTCGAACAGGCCGGCGTGGCAGGCAAATGGTTGGCCCGGGCGTCATCGCGCGGCTGGAAAGCGGTGCTGGAATTCTCTCCGGACGACCGGCACGTGCCATTCGAGCTCTGGCCGTCCCCCGGCGGCGACCTGGAATTAATGCGGCGGGTGAAACAACTGTTTGACCCGGGAAACTTCTTGAATCGTGGGCGACTTTACGGCCGTATCTGAGAAATTCCAATCCGGACCGCGCCAGTTCGACCTGGACCGCTGCGTGCACTGCGGCCTCTGCCTGAACGCCTGCCCGACCTATCGCGAGCTTGGCCTGGAGATGGATTCGCCGCGCGGCCGCGTCTACCAGATGGTGCAGGTGTCCGAGGGAGCGCCGATCACGGACTCTTACATCGAGCACATCGGCCTTTGCCTCGCCTGCCGGGGATGCGAGTCGGCGTGCCCGTCCGGCGTGCCCTACGGGCGCATGATCGAGGACGCCCGCGCGCAACTCGAGGCCCGCAAAGTCCGCGGACCGTTCGCCCGGCACATGCACCGCTTCGTGTTCGGCCGGGTGCTCGAGTCGCGCGGGTGGTTGACCGTGGCGGGCTCGATCCTCTACCTGTATGAAGCCAGCGGAATGAAACGCCTGGTGCGCGCCCTCGGCTTCCTCAAGCTGCTGGGCCGGCTGGGCGAGCTGGAGCAACTGGCGCCATCCGCCGAGCCGCCCTTCTTCTTCAGCCAGATCGGAAGGACGTTCCCGGCCGAAGGCGCCCGCCAACACCGCGTGGCGTTCCTCTCGGGATGCATCGCGAACGTGGCGTTCGCCCGGCTCAACGAGGCCACCGTCCGGGTGCTGCAGAGGAACGGCTGCGAGGTGGTGGTGCCCGAAGGACAAGGCTGCTGCGGCGCGCTGCACCTGCATTCCGGGCTCAAAACCGACGCCCAGGCCCTGGCCCGCCGCAATATCGATGCCCTTGCCGACGGCGGCTTCGATGCCGTCATCACCAATGCGGCCGGCTGCGGATCGACCCTCAAGGAGTACGGCGAGCTCCTCGAAGACGACCCCGCGTACGCCGCCAAGGCCCGCGAGTTCGCCGGCCGCATGCGCGACATAACGGAATTCCTGGCGACCCTCGAGTTGAACCCGCGCATGGGCCCGGTGGACGCCGTCGTCACCTACCAGGATTCCTGCCACCTGGCGCACGGACAGCGCATCCGCGGCGCCCCCCGGAAGCTGCTGGCGGCCATCCCCGGGCTGAGCTTCGTGGAAATGCCCGGCGCGGACATCTGCTGCGGCAGCGCCGGCATCTACAACCTTGTCGAAACCGAGATGTCCGCCGCGATCCTGGCCAGCAAGATGGCGTCGGTGAACTCCACGCACGCCGCCATCGTCGCTACCGCCAACCCCGGCTGCATGCTGCAACTCGAAGCCGGGGTCCGCCAGCACGGATCGAAGCAGCGCGTCATGCACGTGGTGGAGTTGCTCGACCTGGCGTACAAGAACGCCTGAGGCCCCTCAGTTGGACTGCGATTGCGGCTGCCGCAGCTCCTGGTCCTTATACTGCAACTGGTAAAGCTTCCAGTAAATGCCCCGCTGCGCCAGCAGTTCCCGGTGGGTGCCGGATTCCCTCAGACGCCCTTTGTGCATCACCAGGATGCGGTCGGCCCGCTGGATCGTCGAGAGGCGGTGCGCGATGATGATCGACGTCCGGCCTTCCACCATGCGGCCGAGGGCGTCGCGAACACGGAACTCCGTCTCCGTATCGACGCTCGAAGTGGCCTCGTCCAGAATCAGGTAGCGCGGATTGTGCGCCAGGGCGCGCGCGAAGCTGATCAGTTGCTTCTGCCCCGTGGAAAGCCCGCTGCCGCGCTCGCGGATCGGGTGCGCGAACCCTTCCGGCAGGCTCCGTATGAAGTCCAGCAGGTTCACCTGCTCGGCGGCCGCCTCCACCTCTTCTGCCAGAATGGTCTCGGTCCCCAGCCGGATGTTCTCTCCGAGCGTCCCCGTGAACAGGTACGGATCCTGCAGAACCACGCCGAACTGCCGGCGCAGCTCGAGCGGATCGTAGAGCCGTATGTCCACGCCGCCGATCCGTATGCTTCCCTTCTGCACATCGTAGAAGCGCAGCAGCAGGCTGATGAGCGTGGTCTTGCCGGCTCCCGTATGGCCCACCACCGCCACGGTTTCGCCCGGCTCGATGCGGAAGCTCACGTCGCGCAGCACCCAGTCGTCGTCCTTATAAGCGAACCAGACGTGGTCGAACTCGATCGCCGCGATCCCCTCGGGCGAGGGTTCCGGCGATTCCGGCGCGAGCACCCCGGGAGGCGTGTCGAGCAGCTTGAAGATCCGCTCGGAAGACGCCATCGCCGATTGCAGGATGTTGTACTTCTCGCTGAGATCCTGAATCGGCCGGAAAAAGCGCAGGCCGTATTGCAGAAACGCCACGATCACTCCCAGCGTGAGGGTGCCCGACTGCACCCGCAAGCCTCCCAGCGTCAGCAGCGACGCCAGCGCCAGCATCGAAATGAACTCCACCACCGGGTAGAACCAGCCGTAAGCCCAGATCGCGTCCTTGTATGCGTTCATGTGCTCCCGGTTGACCACCTCGAACTCCGCGGCGGCGCGGCGCTCCCGGTTGAACAACTGCAGCACCACGATCCCCGTGATGTGTTCCTGCAGAAAGGAGTTGATTTTGGCGATGGCCACCCGGATCCGCCGGTAAGCCTGCGTCACCGTGCGGCGGAACAGCACCGTCACCAGGATCACGAACGGCATGGCCGCCAGCATGATCAGGGTGAGCGCGGGGCTCATCCGGAACATGATCGCCAGGATCAGCGAGAGCACCAGTACGTCCCCCAGAATCGTGACCAGGCCGGAGGCGAACAGGTCGTTCAACACGTCCACATCGGTGGTCACGCGCGTGACCAGGCGCCCCACCGGATTGCGGTCGTAGAACGCGAGATCGAGCCGCTGCAGGTGCTCCATGATCTGCCGGCGCAGGTCGAACATCGCGAGCTGGCCGGTGTATTGCATCAGGTAGGTCTGGGCGAATTCGGTGAAAAACGTCCCCAGCAGTACGCCCAGGTAGATCAGGCCGATACGCGTCAATCCCGCCCACGGGTCGGCGGGAAGAAACCTGTCGAAAAGCGTGTGTACCGGCGTCTGGCTGTGCTGCAGGTAGCGGTCCACCGCCGCCCGCGTGAGCAGCGGCCCCAATACCTGGAATCCGGACTGTAACAGGAGGAAGAACAGCGAGCCGGCCACCAGCCCCCGGTATGGGCGCATGTAGCCCAGGAGCCGCCGCATCAACCGGTTGTCGTATGCCTTGCCGAGGACCTCTTCTTCCACTTTTCTCAGTCTAGCCCGAACCGGCAGGCCCACGCCGCTCCAAAAACGGTTCTTTGGTTTCAATGACTTGCGTTCGCTGTTGAAAACGGCACAAATTATTTACGGTAGTACCTACAGACAGCCGCGCATTCCTAGTACCGTAGTGATGTATGGGCAGGCCGTTGCGCGTCCTGTATATCGGGGAGAGTGGTGCGGACGAGATTGTCGCCGAACTCGAACGCGGCGGGTTCGAGCCGAGCGTAGAAACCCTTGGGACCGCTGAGCGCCTGGATCACGCACTGGCCGCTGCCTGGGACATCGCGATCGCCGACTTCATTCCGGAAGAGTGCGGTGCGCTCGCCGCCCTGCGGGTGATCCGGGAACGTAATCTCGACCTCCCCCTGATCGTGGTGTCCGGTAAGGTCAAGGATGCCGACGTGCTCGCCGTGCTCAAGGAGGGCGCGGCGGACCACCTCACCCGCGGAAATGTCATGCGCCTGAACGCCGCCGTGGAGCGCGAGCTCCGCGCGGTTGAGCTGCGGCGCGAGCGCACGCGTCTCGAAGAGCAGTTCCGCCAGGCGCAGAAAATGGAGGCCGTCGGCCGCCTCGCCGGCGGCGTCGCTCACGATTTCAATAACCTCCTGACCGTGATCACCGGGTACAGCGACATGCTGCTGGCAGGCCGCGAACTGAAGGAGGCGCAGCGCACGGCGCTCGAGGAAATCCGCCGCTCCGCGGAGCGCGGCGGGGCATTGACGCATCAACTTCTGGCATTCAGCCGCCGCCAGCCCCTCGAGCCGCGGACCGTTCGCATCAACGAGTTGATGCTGCAGCTCGAAAAGATGCTGCGCCGGCTCATCGGAGAGGATATCGAGCTCATCACCCTCATGGCCGCCACCCACGACTCGGTGGATGCCGATCCGGGCCGGCTCGAGCAGGTCATCATGAACCTGGTGGTGAATGCCCGCGATGCGATGCCGAGAGGCGGCAAACTGACCATCGAAACGACCACCGTCCACTTGAGCCGCGCGTTTTCCGCCAAAGAGCTCGGAGTGGAGCCCGGTCAGTACGTGTGCCTCTCGCTGACCGATACCGGCGTGGGAATGGATGAGGCCACACAGAGCCATCTTTTCGAGCCCTTCTTTACCACCAAGAACCCCGGACGTGGAACCGGGCTCGGGCTCGCCACCGCCTATGGGATCATCCGCCAAAGCGGGGGCGCCATCGCGTTCGCGAGCGAGGTCGGCAAGGGAACCACAGCCCGCATCTATCTCCCGCTGGCCAAGGCCAAACCGTCGGAGAATGCCGGGACCGAAGTGGAGCTCAGCAGCTACATGGGCGCCGAAACCATCCTGCTGGTAGAAGACGAGGCGCGCGTCCGCAAGCTGATCGTCGACGTACTGACTTCGCGAGGCTACCGCGTCCTCGAGGCCACGCGCGGCGATGAAGCCCTCCGCCTGACCAAATCCCATAAGGACCACATCGACCTGGCGGTGGTGGATGTCGTGATGCCCGAAATCAGCGGCCCCGAGCTGGTCCGCCAGATTGCCCGTCAGCGAACCGACCTGCGCGTGCTTTACATCTCCGGCTACACGGATGAGGCCATCGTGCACCATGGAATTTCGGAGTCGGGCACCGCGTTCCTGCAGAAGCCCTTCCTCCCGGACACGCTGGCCCGTAAAGTCCGCGAAGTGCTGGACGCCCGCAGCAACTCGGCCAAGTGACCGGCCGCCCTACGGGTGCGTAAATTCATTCGCGTGCGGAATCAGCTCGAAGTAGGTGCTGCTCGGCAAATCCGTACGCCAATGCCCCGTCCACCGCGCGTATCCGCAAACCCCTAGAAACAGCACCGCCACACCCGCCGCTACCGCCCAGGCAGGCACTCGCCTTCTCCTGGGCGCTGCCATAAACAGCGCGCCGGCAGCCGGGCACGCAGCCACGCATTGCAGGCACCCCGTGCATTCGGCCGAGCGGACCGTCACCAGCCGGTCCACCGGCAGCATCGACGGGCAGGCCTTCGCGCATTTCGCGCAATCGATGCACGCCGATTCCTCGCGCCGGATGCGCAGCGGGCTCGCCAGCGAAGCCAGACCCATCAGCGCCCCGTAGGGGCACAGGTAGCGGCACCAGAAATTCTGCACGAATACCGACGCCAGCACCAGCAGCGCCATCACGACACCGCCCGTGAGCCCCAGGTAGCGGAAGAAGTTCAGCATCTTCACGTCGTCCACTATGCCGTACGGGCCGCCCAGGAAGGCGCGAATCCCCTCCACCGGCATGGAGCACACCGCGTAGACGAACAGGCCGAGCAGAACGTACTTGAGGCTGCGGAGCACCAGGTCCGCGCGGCGCGTCAGCCGGAAGTTGCGTCCGAAGGTCTGCCGGCCCAGGCGCCACAGATACTCCGACACCGTGCCGATCGGGCAGAGCCAGCCGCAAAAGCTCTTGCGGAATATCCATGAGATTGCCAGGAACGCCAGCAGCAGGAACATGCCGGCGGGGTGCAGGTCCGGCATCCGGCCGGTCAGCAGCAGCACCTTGAGGTTCATCAGGGAGGCGATCGGCAGCCAGCCTTCGACCCCCGGAGGCCGAATCGCCCACGCCGAGCTTCCCCCCGTCTCGTAGAACCGCACGAACCGGTAGAACTCGATCCCGATCCAGGCGTTCAGCGCCAGAAACAGCGCCTGCACCGTGTGCCGCAGCGCCTGCGAGCGGTCCGAGCCGGCGCGTCTCAGCAATTTCTTGCGCGGCGATGCGGCAGGCGATGCGGTCAGGGCGGCCATCCTTGCTACCTCTGAATCCAGGCTAACCGCCGGCTTTCCGTGAGGCTGTGACTGAGGTCACTGAACCGGAGCGCGGCCCGCTTTTCTCCAGACCTCCAGCAGCGTTTCGCGCTCTTCTGCGGTCAAGGGAGCGGGGCTGGGAGCGGGCTGGTCGTCCAGGCACTGGTTGTGAAGGTAGCAATCGAGTTTCTGCCGCATGGCGGTGCGCCCGCGGTGCAGCCGGGTCTTTACCACATCGTGGCTGAGGTCCAGAATCTGGGCCACTTCCTCGGTCGAAAGCTCCTCGATATCGCGCAGCAGCACCACCGACCGGTAAGTGGCCGGCAGTTCCGCGATGGCCCGGTCCACCACCGCGCGGAGCTCCGAATGCAGGTACTGCGTTTCGGGCGCCGGCTCGTCGCCGTGGATTTCGACGCCCGGAGGCAGCTCGTCGATCGATACCTCGTGCGTTGGAGCGAAGACGCTGCGCCGCCGCTGCATCAGGCAGGCGTTCTTGGCCACCCGGAATATCCAGCCGCGCACGCGCTCCGGGTCACGCAATTGATGGATATTCTCGAAGGCTTTGAGCAGCGTCTCCTGCGCCACTTCCTCGGCATCTTCGGGACGCCCGCACATCAGCCAGCTATAGTGGAAGACTTTCGAGCGGAAGTGTTCGACGAACCGTTCGAACGCTTCCGATTCTCCCGCGATCAACGCGCGGGCCAGTTCGGTCTCAGCCTGCCGGTCCAGATTTCGGTCCAAACCTGATTGTATCCGGTCTAAAACCGGAACCGCACCGCCGTCTGGATTACCCGCGGATCGCCGGCGCTCGAGATGGTACCGAAATCGGAGTTCGGATACGTCGCCGAAGGGTTGCCGAAATTCACCGTGTTGAAGGCATTGAAGGCCTCGAACCGCAGGTCGACCGCCGCCCGCTCCTTCACCCGGAACTGTTTCACGATGCTGATATTGGCGCTGAACAATTTGGGACCCACTCCGATGTTGCGCCCCGCGTTGCCCGGCGTATTCAGCGCCTGCACCTGGAACGCCGCCACGTTCAGGAAATGCAGCCGGTCCGTTTTGGGGTCGATCCCCGTATTCGGATCGCCTACGCGGTTCGGCCGCAGCGCTCCGCCGTTACGGTTGAAGAAGCGGTAGCTCTGGTTGGTGGCCGGGTTCACGCTGCTGCTGTTGAGGCTGATATTGATCGGCAGCCCGCTGCGTGCCGTGATGATATGCGCGATCTGCCACCCGCCGAGCACGCCGTCCACCAGCCGGTTCCAGCCGGCGCCGAACTTCCGCCCTTTCCCGAAAGGCAGGTCGTAGATGCTCGACAGGCTGAAGCGCTGCCGCGCCGTCTGGCTCTGCGGCCCGCGGTCGTGGTAGAAATCGTCCAGGTATTGCGGCGAGCTGTTGGCGCCCCACGCGCCGGCTTCATCGAGCGCGCTGGCAAACGTGTACGAGGCCAGCTCGTACCATCCGTGCATCAGCCGTTTCTCGTATTTCACCTGCAGCGCGTTGTACCAGGAATCCGAGCGCTGCGAGCCCACCGTGATCTGCGACCACTGAGGATACGGCCGGTTGGCGGCAACGCTGCCGTCCGCCCCGAACGGAACCTGGTTCGCGGAATATTCGGCGAACAGCCGGTTGCCCCGGTTGCCCACATACGCCACTTCGAAAGTCGAGTTGAGCGGCAGCAGCACCTGCGCCGCCAGGTTGAACTGCTGAACCAACGCGGAGTGGTAATCCGCCTCCCGCGCGCGCAGCGAGATGATGCTGCTGTTGTAGTTGTTGAAGAGGCCGCCCGGAATCGGGTCGGATATCAGCAGCGGCGACGGTCCGGAGCCCGCGCGCACCAGCGTCACGGGCACCAGTTGCGGCGGATTGAGCGGCAGGCTCACATCCGAGCCCGACATGTCCTCGCCCGAGTAGAAGACCCCGTACCCGCCGCGCAGCACCAGCTTGCTCGGAATCACCTGCCAGGCGATGCCCAGGCGCGGGCCGAAGTCCTTATAATCCGGGTTGACCGTGTAGTCGGTGGGGTTCTTGGCGGATACCAGCTGCCCGGTCTTCAGATCGAAGTTGATGTTCTTGTTCGGGTCGGCGCCGTAATACGGCGTCGTGTATTCGTACCTCAGGCCGAGGTTCAGCGTGAGGTTCGGAAGCACCTTCCAGTCGTCCTGCAGGAATCCCGACCAGGCGTTCTGCAACTGTTCCACGATGGCCTGGCTGTTGGCGTCGAACTGGTAGGTCTGGCCCAGCAGCAGGTCGGCCATCGGTTCGCCGGTGAAGTTACCGTTGAAGGTGTAGGCCGGCACCGTGCGGTTCGAATCCAGGAACGAGTCGTTCTTGCGCCGCGCCTCGATCCCCGCGCGCAGCGAGTGCTTCCCGCGCACCCACGATACCGTATCGACGAACTGGAAAACTTCCGGCTTCTGGAACTGCGGCCGGAAGTTACGCACCCCCAGGCTCTGGTAGCTGCTGATGTTGATGAACGGGATTCCTCCCGTCGTCAGGCTTTGAGATGGGATGCCTTTGAAGCCGAAGGCCGTGGCGGAATCGCCGTTGGCCGTGGCCTGCGCGAACGTGGCATACGTGCGCGCATATCCGAAGCGGAAGAAGTTCACTACCGAGGGCGTGATGGTGCGGGTCCACGTGCCGCCGTAATTGCTGTTTGTGTTGAACTGGGCGCCCTGGTTGCAGCTTCCGCAGTCCGCCATGCCGGGAAAGATGCTGTCCCGGTTGATGTCCTGCCGCAAATAGCTCCAGCGCATCGAGAATACGTCTTTCTCGCTCAGGTTGTAGTCGCCTTTCAAATCGCTCTTTTCGGTGTTCTCGTGCCCGGACCGCTGCACGCCGTAGTTCTGAATGTTCTGCCCGCTCGAGGCGATCGAACCCGGCAGGTTCGCCGCCGGGTATAGCTCGACCACCTTCTTGCCCAGGCTGTCGAACATCGACGCGGGGATGGTGCGGTCGGGGAACGGCTGCCCGGTACTGGCATCCGTAATGTTTCGGTAGAACACGCCGGAGTGCTCGGCCGCCGTGGGGACCGAAACCAGGAACTGGTCGGCAAAATCCTGAATGAAGCCTTCGTAATCGGCAAAATAGAAGAGCTTGTTCTTGCGGATCGGGCCTCCAAACGTGCCGCCGAACTGGTTCCAGTTGAGGTCGGGCTTGCTGGCTCCAATCAGGTTCGCGGACCATGGATATGCCGCCAGACCCTTGTTACGGTTGTAATACCACGCCGAGCCGTGCGGGCTGTTCGTGCCCGATTTGATTACCACGTTCACCACGGCCCCGGCGGAGCGGCCGAACTCAGCCGAGTAGCCGTTGGTCTGTACTTTGAATTCGGCGATCGCATCCGGTGACGGCTGCACCACCTGGGCCGAGAGCGACTGCGCGTTTGTCGTGCCCTGGTTGTTGTCCACGCCGTCCAAAATGAAATTGTTCTGGGTCTGGTAATTGCCGTTCACCACGAACCAGCCGCTGCCCCGGGTGGTGGCCGGGAGCGTGCTTTCCGTGGCGCCCGGCACCAGCAGGGCCAGCTCCGTATAGCGCCGCGCCGCCAGCGGAAGCTCCGTCGCCACCCTGCCCTCGATCACTTGGCCGAGCGACCCCTGTTCGGATTGCACCACGTCCGCCGCCGCCGATACCTCGACCGTGGCGTTCACCGAAGCCACCGACAGCGTCACACGCACCAGCTTTCGCTCGTCCACATTGAGCGCAACGTCGTTGACCTTCACCTGCTGGAACCCCGTCTTGGCGACTTCCACGGTATAGTTGCCGCTGGGAATGGGCGTAAACGTAGCGTATCCGTCCGTGTCGGTGACTCTCGAAACGGTCACTCCCGTGGCTACATTCGCCAGCGTCACTTTCCCCTCCGCCACCGCCAATCCCGAAGCGTCGGAGACCAGCACGCGCATGGCGCCCGAATCGGTTTGGGCGACCAGGGCCGCCGGCAAAGACAGTAAGAGCGCAAGTATCAGATGTCGAGTCATCGGTATCACCCCCCACGGTGCTCAACCAGTATAATCGCGCCAGTTTGAACAGAAAATAACGAAACGATGACTGCAATTGTAATTTTGTAGGGTAGGCCTCCCGGCCTGCCCACCGCGCCGAAGGCGTGCTTATTGCTTCGCCTCTCGCGGATAGGACCCCGCCGGGATATCCGGCACCGGCTTTCTCGCCTTGGCGTCCGCGTACGCCTGCCGCACCGGCTCCGGAAACGCCGGAATCATCGCGTCGATCTTCGCCCGGATCTCCGCCACGATCTTCGGATTCTCCGGAGCCACGTCGTAGCTCTCGTCCGGATCGGTCGCCAGGTTGTACAGTTCCGGTTTCGGCAGCAGATAGCTCCGCCGCCCTTCCGGAGGCGCCGGCGTGTATGCCGCGGTGTTGTGCCGCGCGATGTGCAGCTTCCAGTTCATCCACCGCGCGCACTGCAGGTCCCAATTGTCGAAATACAGCAGCGGCGCTCTCTCGATCGACTGCCGGCTCCCCTCCAGCAGCGGCCGGATATCGATGCCGTCGAGCGGCTTGGCGGGCCGCGCGGCGCCGCACAGGCCGGCCACGGTCGGGAACACGTCCATCAGGGAGACCAGCGCGTCCGAGGTGCGCCCGCCGGGAATCCGCCCGCTCCAGCGGGCGATGAACGGCTCGCGCACTCCGCCTTCGTAGGTCGTGTTCTTGCGGCCCCGCAGCTTCCCCGGGCTGCCCAGGTACCACGGACCGTTGTCGCTTGAAAACAGCACCAGCGTGTTGCCCTCGAGGCCGTGCTGCTTCAGGGCTCCGAGTACCTCGCCCACGCTCCAGTCCACCTCCTCGACCACATCCCCGTACAGGCCCTCGGCCGACTTGCCGCGGAAGCGCGGCGACGCCGCCAGCGGTATGTGCGGGAACGTATGCGGCATGTAGAGGAAAAAGGGCGAGGCCGCCGAGTCCCCGATGAATTTCGTCGCCTGCTCGGTGTAGCGCCGCGTCAGCGTTTCGAGATCCGCCGTCTTTTCGATAACTTCCGTGTTGTGCATCAGCACCCGCGGATTCATGTCGTTGCTGTACGGGATGCCGAAGTACTCGTCGAACCCGCGGCTCGTCGGCAGGTACGGCGCCGGCCGCCCCAGGTGCCATTTCCCGATGCACATCGTCTTGTACTGCCGGGCCTTCAGCGCATTGGCCAGGGTGGTTTCATCCAGGTTCAGCCCGCCCGGATCCTGCGGGAACAGCACCCGCGGCACGCCCACGCGCGTCGGATAGCGGCCCGTCAGCAGGCCCGCGCGCGACGGCGAGCACACCGGGTCGGCCGACGTGCAGTTCGTGAAACGGACGCCCTCCGCCGCCAGCCGGTCGATATTCGGTGTACGAATCTTCGATCCGTAGCACCCCAGGTCTCCATAGCCCAGGTCGTCGCAGAAAATCAAAACCACGTTGGGAGTGGCGACGGCCGCGTGCAGCCATTGCGAGCCTGCCGCGGCCGCCGTTGAAAACACGAATTCGCGCCTGTTCATCGTATCGGTCCGCATCCATCATATCGATTTGCCCTACACTGGGGATTCACTATGCCGGTCTACACTCGCAGGGAAGCGCTCGGGATCTTCGCAGCCGCTTCCACGGCCCTCGCCGCGGGCCGCCGCCCGCCCAACATTCTCTACATCATGGCCGACGATCACGCCGCCCACGCCATCTCCGCGTACGGCAGCCGCATCAATCGCACCCCCCATATCGATCGCATCGCGGCCGGCGGGGCGCGCTTCACCAACTGCTTCTGCACCAATTCCATTTGCACCCCCAGCCGCGCCGCCATCCTCACCGGGCAGTACAGCCACAAGAACGGCGTCTACACCCTGGATGACCGCCTCGACCCCGCCCGCAACCACGTCGGCAAGGAGCTGCAGAAGGCCGGATACCAGACCGCCATGATCGGCAAATGGCACCTGGCCAGCGATCCCACCGGCTTCGACTACTGGAACATCCTGCCCGGCCAGGGCGTCTACTACGACCCGGTCTTCATCGAAGGCGGCCGGCGCACCCAGCACAAAGGCTACTGCACCGACCTCATCGCCGATTTCACTTTGAACTGGCTGCAGCAGCGCGACCCGTCCAAGCCCTTCTTCGCCATGTGCCACCACAAGGCCCCGCACCGCCCCTGGCAGCCCGCACCCAAGTATCAGGACCTCTTCAAGGACCAGGCCATCCCCGAGCCCGACAACCTCTATGACCACTACGAAGGCCGCGCCCGCTCCGTCGCCGGCGTCAAAATGAGGGTCGGGGAAAACATGACCAAAACCGACGTGAAGACCGATCTCCCTCCCGGCCTTCACGGCGATGCCCTGCGCAAGTGGGCCTACCAGCTCTACATCAAGGACTACCTCCGCTGCATCCAGAGCGTGGACGACAACGTGGGCCGCCTGCTCGATTACCTCGAGTCCGCGAAGCTGGCCCAGGACACCATCGTGATTTATACATCCGACCAGGGTTTCTTCCTCGGCGACCACGGCTGGTTCGACAAGCGGCTGATGTACGAAGAGTCGCTCCGCATGCCTTTCCTCATGCGCTACCCCGCCGGGATCCGCCCCGGCACGGTCAATCGCGACATGGTGCTGAATATCGATTTCGCCCCGCTGTTCCTCGACTACGCCGGCGCGAAGCCCCCCGACGAAATGCAGGGCCGCAGCTTCCGCGCCAACGTGGAAGGCCATACCCCGAAGAACTGGCGCAAGGCCATGTACTACCGCTATTGGATGCACAACGACAACGACCACCACGTGCCCGGCCACTACGGCATCCGCACCGATCGCTGGAAGCTCATCGATTACTACGGCCGCCCGCTCGATAAGAGCGGCGCCCACCCGCCCGATACGCCCCCGGAGTGGGAGCTCTTCGACATGCGCAACGATCCGCACGAGATGAACAATCTCTATTCCGATCCCAAGCACGCGGCCGTCGTTCGGCGGTTGAAGGCCGAGCTCGACCGTCTGCAGAGAGAGGCCGGAGACAGTCCGGCGTAAGGTCCCGATGAAGCTCCTCCTGCCGGTCGTGTGGCTCGCCGCGGCGGCTTTCGCCCAGGACACCCGGGTGATTCTGCTGGGCACCGGCACGCCCAACCCGGAACCGGAGCACAGCGGACCGGCCGTGGCCGTCGTCTCCGGCGATGGCGTCTACATCGTGGATGCCGGCCCCGGCGTGGTCCGCCGCGCCGCCGAGGCGGGAATCGGCATGGAGCAGTTGACCCGCGCCTTCATCACCCACCTGCACTCCGATCACACCGTCGGCCTGCCTGACTTGATCTTCACCCCCGCCGTCACCGGCCGCCGGGAGCCTTTCGAGATCTACGGCCCTCCCGGCCTGCGTGCCATGATCCTCGACATCATGGATGCCTGGAAAGAGGACATCGACATCCGCCTGAACGGCCTCGAGCACGGGGTCAAACAGGCCTACGTGGTGCATGTGCACGAGGTCAAGCCCGGCGAAATTTACCGCGATGCCCGCGTCAAAGTCTCAGCCATCCCGGTTTCCCACGGCTCCTGGAAGTACGCCTACGCCTATCGCTTCGACGCCGGCGGCAAGGTGATCGTCATCTCCGGCGACACGACGCCGAACGACCGTCTCGCCGAAGCCGCCCGCGGCTGCGACATACTGGTCCACGAGGTCTATTCGAAAAAAGGCTGGGAAGCGCGCACTCCCGAATGGCGCGTCTACCATTCCGCCTTTCACACGTCCGCCGTCGAGCTCGGCAAACTGGCTGCGCGCATCCAGCCCGGAAAGCTGGTCTTGTATCACGAACTCCCCATGGGCCAGCCCCCTGAGGAACTCCTGGACGAGATCCGCGAGAACTTCCACGGCACCGTAATCTACGGCGAAGACCTGCAGGTAATCCGTTAGCCCGGCCCGCCTACGACCCGTATTCCCGCGGCAGCAGCAGCGTCAGGGCGTCCGGCACAATCTGGATCTCCGCCGGCAGGTGGCCTGCGAATTCGCCGTCGATCTGTATGTAGACGCGCCGGTCCTCCGGGGCGGCCAACTTCAGGCTGTCGGTACGGCGCACGGTCACCCCCTTCATCCCCGATAGCCGGTTAAGCGCCATCCCGCCGAAATACTTGACGTACCGCACCGACGAGCGGCCTTCGAAAAGCACCGCTTCGAAGCAGTCGTCCAGCAGCGTCACGCTGGGAGCGATCTGAAAATCGCCGCCGTAATTCCGCACCCGGCTCACTAGCGCGAAGGAACACTCGCGCGCCTCGCCTCCGAAGCCCGCCTGAAACTGGGCCAGGCGCCGGCCGAGCAGGCTCCAGCCCGCCAGCCAGTAAGCGAATTTGCCGGTACGCGCCTTCAGGCCGGAACTCACGTGATACACGATGTGGGCGTCCAGCCCCACCCCCGCCATGCAAAGAAAATGGCGGGATACCCGCCCCCCGTCGCACGTGAGGCGGCCCACCGCGATGCGGCGCGGCTCCAGCTCGTCCAGCCTCGCCGCGGCTCGCTCCACCCGCGACCCGAGTTTCGTCTCCATGGCCAGCACGTTGGCCGTCCCCGCCGGCAGAATGGCCAGCGGCACCGGCGAGTGGATCATGCCCTCGGCCGCCTCGTTGATGGTGCCGTCGCCGCCCGCGACAATCACCAGGTCGGCGCCGCGCCCGATGTGTTCGCACGCAATCCCGCCCGCGGTTCTCGGCCCGGTCGTCGGCGCGAGAGTCACCTGGCGGCCCGCCTTTCGCAGGATCGATGCGGCCCGGTCGAGAAGCGCGGCGCCGTTCCTCCCGAATTTGCCCGCACGAGGATTGTAGATGAGGACCGCGTTCTTATAGGCTGTGATTGGAATATTCTCCCGGTTCCTCGTTAAATTATAGTTGAGAGGCCGATGAAAGATCCCGCCCGCGAAATCGAGTCGCTTCGCGACCAGCTGCGCCGCCACGAATACCTGTACTACGTGGCCGACCAGCCCGAAATCACGGATGCCGAATATGACGCCCTGATGCGCAGCCTGCAGGCGCTCGAGGCCGAGCATCCGGAGCATGCCGCCGCGGACTCCCCTACCCAGCGGGTCGGAGGCAAGCCGCGCGAAGGGTTCGTCAAAGTCCGCCACAGCTCCCCCATGCTCAGCCTGGATAATGCCCTCAACGAGGCCGAGCTGCGCGCCTTCGACCGGCGCGTGAAGGAACTGCTGGAAGACCGGCCCTACCTGTACGTGGCGGAGCTCAAGATGGACGGCCTCTCCATGGCCGCCCATTATCGCGACGGCCAGTTCTTCCAGGCTGTGACCCGCGGCGACGGCGCCGTGGGCGAGGACGTCACCGAAAACGCGCGCACCATCCGCTCCCTCCCCCTGCGCGTCCGGACCACCCTCCCGGCCTTCGAGGTCCGCGGAGAGACCGTCATGAACCGGCGCGCCTTCGAGCGCCTCAACGCGGAGCGCGATGACCGCGGCCTCTCCCGCTTCGCTAACCCGCGCAACGCCGCGGCCGGTTCGCTCCGCCTCCTCGAGCCCCAGGTCACCGCCGCGCGCCGGCTCGATTACTATCCCTACTTTCTGCTGGTGGACGGGCAGCCGGCCTTCGACAGCCATTGGGAATCCCTCGAAGAGCTGGCCCGCATGGGCTTCAAGGTGAACCGCCACCGCCGCCTGTGCGGCGACGTCGACATGGTTCTGGCCTTCTGCGCGGAATGGGAAGCCCGCCGCGATGACCTGCCATACGAAATCGACGGCGTCGTGGTGAAGGTCGATTCCATCGAGCAGCAGCGCCGCCTCGGCTTCACCGCCAAGGCCCCCCGCTGGGCCATCGCCTTCAAGTATCCCGCCCGCCAGGCGGTCACCACGGTGGATAACATCGAGGTGCAGGTGGGCCGCACCGGGACCCTGACCCCCGTGGCACACCTCAAACCCGTCGAGGTGAGCGGCGTCACCGTCTCCCGCGCCACCCTCCACAACGAGGACGAAATCGAGAGGCTGGGCCTCCAGATCGGCGACGAAGTGGTGATCGAACGGTCCGGCGACGTCATTCCCAAGGTGGTCCGCGTCCACTCCCAGGGCTCCTACCGCAAAAAATTCCACATGCCCGCCAAATGCCCGGTCTGCGGCGGCACCGTGGTGCGGGAGGAAGGCGAGGCCGCCAGCCGCTGCATCAATACCAACTGCTCGGCCCGCCTCAAGGAGTCCATCCTGCATTTCGCTTCCCGCGGCGTTATGAACATCGATGGAGTGGGCGAGGCCCTGGTCGATCAACTGGTGGATCGCGGAATGGTCACCAGCGTCGCCGACCTCTACGATCTCAGCATCGGGAAGCTGATGACGCTCGAGCGCATGGGCAAGAAATCGGCGTCCAACGTCGCCTACAACATCGAGAATTCCAAGAAGAACCCGCTGCCGCGCGTCCTGACGGCCCTCGGGATCCGCTTCGTCGGCGAGCGCACCGCCGTCTTCCTGGCCGAGGCGTTCGGCAGCCTGGATGCCATCGCCCGCGCCGGCGTCGAGGGCCTGCAAACCGCCGAGGAAGTCGGCCCGCGGGTGGCCGAGAGCATCTTCCAGTTCTTCCGGGAGCCCCGGAATCGCGAGCTGGTGGAACGCCTCCGCGGCGCCGGTTTGGATTTCACGTACCGCGCCGAGCGGCCCACCGACGGACCGCTCCGTGGCTTGACGTTCGTCCTCACCGGCACTCTGCCCAACCTGAACCGGGAGGAGGCGACCCGGCTGATCGAGACCGCCGGCGGCAAAGTCAGCTCCTCGGTCAGCAAAAAGACCAACTTCGTGGTGGCGGGCGCTGATGCCGGCTCCAAGCTCCACAAGGCCCAGGAACTCGGCGTCAAGATTCTCAGCGAAGACGACCTGCTGAAGCTCGTCAAGACCGCTTGAGGCGGATTTCCGGAACCTCGATGATGCGCACGCCCTCCGGCTTCCGGCAGACCAGGTTCCGGGTGGCGCAATCACTGAGCCGCGAATTGACGTAAGGCCTCTTGAAGCGCTGTTATGGTTTGATGATGCGCTGGATTTTGGCCCTGGTCCTTCCCTTCTCTCTGGCTGCCCAGTCCCCCCATGAATATGACGCGCTGCAGAAGCGGTTGGCGCGCGGGTGGAACACGTGGGACGTTAACAGCGTGACGGAGCAGGTGCTTCTTCCGGAAGGGTTCACCATACGGGTTGGGCTCAAGCACAACTCCAGCCTGAACTCGGACGCATTCCTGTCCGATGCGCTTATCGGGCGTCAGGGGCAGGGGGTCGAACAGGTCTTTCCGGGACCGCACACCTGGAACGGCTCATTTACGGAACTGCGCCTTTCCTGGCGTGGCATCAGCCTGGTCCTACAGAGTGCGCACGATGGAGATGACCTCGTCATGCTGGCCACTCCCGCCGGCGCCAAAGAGGCCGTCCCCCCTGTTTTGGTCTTTTCCGCCGGCGTGCTGTGGAACCGTCCGGGCAGCGTTTCGCGGACCGGGGAAGTCATTGAGTTTCGCGGACCGGCCCGGCAGGTCCGGGTGTACACGACTGCGAAGGACGCGCCTCTTCCGCCAGTGCCCGTCGCCGGCCCCTACTTTGCCGCGGCGTTGGTGGAACCTGTCGGCCTCAGCACCGGGCGGCCGCGGACGGTGGAACAGATTCGTGCCGTGCTGGCGCGCGAGCGGCCTGCGGGAACTTCGGTGACCCAGGCAATCGAGACCGTTCTCGGATGGGACACAATCTACGAGCCTTCGAAATCGCGTGTCGTCTCACCCGTAAGTCGCGTGTGGTCCATAGGCTGGGGCGGTTACGTTCTGTTCGACTGGGACACATTCTTCGCCGCTTCGATGGCGGCTGTCGGGGACCGGGACCTGGCTTACGCCGACGCATTGGAAACCCTGCGGGAGGAGACGGCCGAGGGGTTCGTTCCAAACTACGCGCGCGCAGGCGACTGGAAGAGCTTCGACCGCTCCGAGCCTCCCGTCGGCGCCATCACCGTCCTCAACCTCTACCGGCAATTCAGGGACCGATGGTTCCTGCGCGACGCCTTCGATCCCCTGCTTCGCTGGAACCGCTGGTGGGCAGCGCATCGCAGCGTGGGGAGCTATCTGGTTTGGGGGACCGATCCCGAGAACCAGCCCGGGAACCCGGATGACCGATCGGTCGGCACCCTGCAGGCCGCCAGGTTCGAATCGGGCCTGGACAACAGCCCCATGTACGACGATGCTCCTTTCGATGCGAAGTCGCACCGCATGCTCCTCGCAGATGTTGGCCTGTTGTCCCTCTACATCGCGGATTGCGACGCGCTTGCCGAAATCGCAGGCGAGCTGGGCAAGACCGCGGAAGCAAGGGAACTCCGCGCGCGCGGGGAGACCCACCGGGCGGCTCTTCGCACGCTGTGGGACGAGAAAACCGGGATGTTTCTGAACAAGAATCTCGTGACCGGAGCACTCAGCCCGCGGCTGTCGCCCACGAATTTCTATCCGTTGCTGGCCAAAGCAGCTACGCCGGAACAGGCCGCGCGCATGGTTAAAGAACATCTACTGAACCTGGCCGAGTTCTGGGGGGACTGGCCGCTTCCCTCTATCGCACGGTCAGATCCGGCATTCCGCGACCAGGAATACTGGCGAGGGCGCGTGTGGGGACCAATGAACTTTCTGGTGTATCTCGGCCTCCTGAACTACGATCAGCCGGGAGCGCGCCGACAACTTGCCGAGCGCTCGCTTGCGCTATTCGAGAAGGAATGGAAGCAGAACGGACACGTGCACGAAAACTACAACGCAATCACGGGAGAAGGCGACGACGTGCACAGCAGTGACCGGTTTTACCACTGGGGAGCCCTCCTCGGGCTGGTCAGCTACATGGAGAACAACCGCCGCTGATCGATATCACTTCCGGTTGGCGCCGGCCAGCGACAGAACCGCTGCGCCAAACAGAAGCGTATCGGCGAAATAGTTGACCCCCTCGACCTGCACGGCGGGAGTCAGGTCTGCCAGCGCCGCGATCAGGACAGGCCCGTAGATCACCACAACCAGGAGCACAATCCATGCGCCCAGATATGTGGCCGCCATGCGCGTCTTCCGCGCCAGCAGAAAGCAGACGCCGGCAAGCATGAGGAACGCGCCCGTCACATAGTCGATGGAGGCGCGAACGGGAATCCACGCGGGCATCTGTTTCGCGAGCGGAACTACGGGAAGTCCCAGCGGATGGAGAAAGTGCTGAACGCCGAAAAAGATCGCCGCGATCGCGACCGGCACGCGGCCCGCAGTGATGAGGCCCTTACCCTGCCCATCGCGATGCCCGCCCATCGCGATTCCCGCCAAAACCCAGCCGGCGCCGCCGAACGACATTTCCCGGACAACGATCGTCCACGGGATTCGGCCTCCGGCGGCGACCGCTCCCGGGAGATGCAACATCGCCACAAAGAGGAACATCATGGCCCCGAAGAGCAGGCCCGACCACCGCACCTGGCGCTTTGTGGCGATGCTCAGCGATGCGGCGATCAGCGCAAAGCCGACGAAGTATACCCAAAACATGCGCCACGGCATGTACGACGGCACCAGGGCCAGCATGGACTGCCGGCTGGAAAGATGTTCCGCGCCGAAGACCGCCAACGGGATGGCGAAGCACACGTGGGTCAGGGCTACGATCTTGTCGATGCCGCGAGCCTGGGCAATATCGTTCTTCGCGGCCAACAGCCCAATCGCCAGCAGCGCGAGGCCGGCGGCGGACATCGACAAGGCGGTGCCCGAGAATGAAAGGAATAGGGCGAGAATCGTCGGCTGCATGGACCTCCCGAAAACGGTACAAGCTCCTGAAATTCTACGACAAAGCGGGGTTCAAGACCGCAGGGCGCGGGTGTGCGTGCGGGATCCGCATGCCGGTGTTCCAAAGTTTGAAACTGTGAGATCCTAATGCCAAAGAACAGGAGGGCAACGATTTGGCCACCCAGGCTTACGCGTATCCGACCGCGCCCATGGAAGATGACGGCGAGTCACAACGGCTTCATCCGGACGCAACCAAGGATTCCACAAAACTGTGCATGTACAAGGCGATCGCCGGCGCCACAATGGGCGATATCTCGAAATGGAATATTGTCGCCGAGGAAACCAAGCCTTTGCGCCGCACGTTCCTGGTGCCGTTTGACGACGATGTCTGGGCCGTGGTTCTGGCCTACGTCTACGACTTCTCCCCGGTAGGGTCGTTCACGTCATACCAGAAGGCGACCGAGGCGTGTACTAAAGGCGCTACGGGGACTAGGTATTACATCTCGATCGGCTCGACGGATCCTTCGAAGTCAGGACACGCCATCTACGCCGAGAAAGGAGCAAGCGGCACTACCTTTCACGATAACGAGTATGCTTCGGACACGAGTAAGATCAACCCGAAGTTCAATTCAGGTTTCACTTTGCTGATCTTCAGCCGGGCGTCCGGCGACGCGCCGAGCCACAGCAGCATCTCATACAAGGTTGCCAATCTCCCGTCTGCGATGGTGGAGAGCCTGTTGCGGGCACACACGTCGTACGGTTCGATCAAAATCGAAAACAAGCCCGCCAGCGGCTTAACCTCCGAGAATCTCAGTGACCGGTACAATAAGTTGAAGGGTCACGCCAAGGTTTCCAAGGCGCTGCAGCCGGCGTTCGATAAGCAGATTGCGGCCTTCGATAAGGCCATGCCGAAGACCGACTAAGCGGCTTCCTGTAGCGTCAGGCCAGGGCCTTTCCGTAGAGCGCGAGCAAGCGGCTCCAGGCCTTCTCGGCTTGCGGCTCGTTGTAGACGCGCGAATCCGGAGGGCACCAGCCATGCGCGGTGCCGGCGTACACTTCGATTTCCGCGGGCAGGTTTGCCTTGGCGAAGGCCTCCTTGAGAGCGGTCTTGTCGTTCGGCGAGCGGGCGTCGTCATTTTCCGCGATGGCGACGAGGAACTGCGCCTTGGACTTGGCGGCCTGAAGGTGCGGACTGTTGGGTGCATCGGTCACGAGGCCGCCGCCATGGAACGAGGCGACCGCTCCGACACGATCGGGCACGGCGGCCGCGGTACGAAACGCCATGGGGCCGCCCATGCAATAGCCCTGTGTCCCCACCTTCCGATTCCCGGCAACCGACTTCTGCCCGTCCAACCAGCCGATGAAGGCTCTCGCATCGGTCATTTGCGTGGTCTCATTCAGAGCACGCGCGAGCGGCATCAGCTCCTGGATCGGGGTCGCACTGCCGGCTTCCGCAGTCGGGGCTTTCCTGGCACGGTAGAAAGGATTCACCACAAGCACCGAATACCCCGATTCGGCGAGCCGCTTGCCCATGCTGCGGAATGCCGGCCGCAGCCCGAAGATGTCCGGCCACACGAGAACTCCTGGAGCGGTGCCGCTGGCCGGATGCACGAAGTAGCAATCGGCCGCGCCGTCCGGCGTCGTCACGGTGACGTCCGTTTCGGTGACTGTGACGGCATTGGCTGCCTGCGGTAGCATCATGGCGACGCCTGCTCCCAACATGACGCCGAACTGCTTTCGTGTCACCAAACCGAGAGCTTCGTACTTCTGCCGGTCCGTCTCGAAGTGATCCTGATCACACATCCTCCCCCTCCTCGTCGCCTAATCGCGCGGCTGACCCGCACGCACACCGCGCTATTATACCTGTCCCATGTTCGAGCCGGTGGGGAAATCCAAAGGGACAAACACGCACTTCGGGGAGGATGACGATTGCGCCGTCAAACTGCAACGGAATCCTGCTCCCGTTCCTCGGTAAAAAACATCTGTACGTGCGCGACGTCGCGCTGATCTCTGACGTGCATCTTCCCGTCTTTGCCCCGGCGGTGTACCGGTTTCCAGTCGCCGCCCCACTGGCAGTCATGGTTATGAGCGGCCGCACCGAGATCCTTCCAGAACTGAAAATCCTTGCTGGCGGCCTTTCCGCCCCAAGCGTACCGCCTATCGACGATGTCCACCGCATTCCCCCGCAATACCTGGAGACGCGCACCGGCCGGCAGCATTCCGATGGTGTGCTCCACGTGCCAGCTCAACATCGTGTGCGATGCGCCGCGACGGATGGCGTCCCGCTGCTGTTCCTCGGTACGGCGTGCGAAGACGATCTTCGGCTCCCAACCGAGCTTCCTCAGGTCGGCCAGGATGAGCTCCACCCTGTGTTTGAAGACAGGATGCAACTCGTCGAGGAGATCCTGCTGCGATTTCTGACCCTGCCGGTGGTGCACCGTTTTCGGGGCTGCCATATTCACCTCTCACAGACAATTAGCGAAAGGGCGCGGCGAAACGGGACACGGACGGCGGCAACTGCCGTGCCGAGAGGCTACCAGTCGACGACCGAGCCGTCGTCGGGGTCGTAGCGGGTGCGGTACTCCTGAGGCTCGCCGACCTGGGCCATCAGCTTGTCCTCATCGATGGTGATACCGAGGCCGGGGTCAGGCGGCAACTCGCGGTATCCGTTCTTCACCGGAGGCAGCGGCTTCGCCAGGAGGTTGGCGTGCTCGGCATCACCGCGCTCCTGAACAAGGAAGTTCGGGATCGACGCAGCGACCTGGAGGCTGGCGGCCAGGGAGCACGGTCCCTGGGGGTTGTGGGGCGCGATCGGCGAGTAGTACGCCTCCGCCATCCCGGCGATGATGCGGAGCTCGGTGATTCCGCCGGCGTAGCAGACGTCCGGCTGGAGGATCATGGCGGCGCGCTTTTCGAGGATCTCGCGGAATCCCCACTTCGTAAAAATGCGCTCGCCGGTGGCCAGCGGGATGTTGGTCTTGCGGGCGAGCTCGGCCATGACGTCCACGTTGAGGGGCTGAACCACCTCCTCGTAGAACCAGGGGTGGTACGGCTCCAGCGCCTTGATGAGAAGCGAGGCGGTCGGAGGCTCTACCGCTCCGTGAAAGTCGATGGCGATATCGACGCCGGGACCTTCGCGGTCGCGCAGAGCTTTGAAACGCTCCGCGACTTCGTCCACGAACTTCTGGCCCTCGAGGTATTTGAACGGCGCCCGGGTGGCATTCGGGGCGACCTTCATGGCGTTGACGCCGGTGGCCGGATTGACCTGGCCGTAGACGCGGATCCGGTCGCGCGTCGGGCCGCCGAGCAGCTTGTAAACCGGCACGCCGTAGACTTTTCCCTTGATATCCCAGAGCGCCTGGTCGATCCCACTGAGGATGGCCGTCTTGATCGGCCCTCCGCGATAGAACGAACCGCGTTCAATCGCCTGCCAGTGGAACACGACGCGATTGGGGTCCTGGCCGACCAGGTAACGTCCGACCTCGAGCGCTCCGGCGGCGCACGCCCTGGCATCGTCTTTGAGCATCTCGCCCCAGCCGACGATGCCGGCATCCGTCGAGACCTTCACGAACACCCAGGAATTCTTGAGAACGAACGATTCCACCTTCGTGACCTTGATGCGGTCGTTCGGCCCCACCGCGGCCGCGTCGGAGCGTTCGGCGGTAAACAGTGCGTCGAGGCCGAGCAGGGTTCCCGTCGCGAGAGCGCCCCGCAGCAAGGACCGGCGGCCGATTTGCGGTCGTGGCATGATAATTACCTTTCGGAGCCGATTCTATAACATTGCACGGATGAGGGGAGGATTTCGCGCAGAGCTTACGATTCGTAGCGGTAGATGGCTGACTCGAGGGGGACGCCACGGACGTCGATGCGCTTCAAATCCGTCGTCCCGATGCCGTGAGCTTCGGCCAGGGCGAGAGTATTGTCGCACGTGCGGAAGGGCGCGGTACCGCGGGAGGCGCGGGGATTGTAGCCCATCGCCGCGGTGGCCACGGCGTCCGTGCATACCGGGTTCAGACCCGCGATCAACAGGCCCGGTTTCACGATGCGCAAACCGCGGACCCAGGGGCCTTCGCCGCCCGCCACCGATTCCACGCCGTCGATGATCTGCAAGTCGATCGGGCGAGCCGCGGCAAGGTCCGCCACGATGTGCGGCACGCGGTAGCCGGGATCGTGGTTGGCGCCGAAGTGCAGCTCCTGCGGCGCGGATTTCGAAGGCTGCCGTTTGCCCTCGTGCCCCACACGGAGGCGCCCGCTGGTGGGGCTCTCGTTCGGCGCGTCCACTCCCGCATCATCACCGTAGATGGAGGCCGGAATGGTCCCGAACACATTTTTCAGCGAGAGCGTGACGCCGCACGTGGCGTGGTTCTTGAGCTTGGCCATGCTCACGTAGACATCGGTGTCTTCGTAGGCGTGGTTCAGATCGTAGGCCGGATACATGTACGGGCTGCCGGGCACTTTGAAGCGCGAGTACTTCTTTCCCTTGCCCAGGGCGTTGGTGTTTTCGAACTCCACGCCGGGGGCGGCGGATTGCAGAGACCGCACGTTCCAACCGGAATCGAGCATCACCTCTTCAAGCGGTCCGGCCGTGGCCCAAGCACTCTCCACGAACCGGATGCGCTTCGCTCCGGCTTTCCCCATCAGGTAGGCCGCCGCGCCCAACAGTTTCGGATGGGTGTAGTGGGTGATGGCGGGCGCCTTGCCCTGAAAGCGCTGGCCGGGGCTGCCGGTCATGTTCACCTTCACGGTGACGGTCTTGTTGCGGACCAGCTTTTCGATGCCTCCCAACCGGTCGAATAGGGCAGCCAGGTTGGCAGTCACGTCCTCGTCGTAGGAGGCGCATTTTCCGATCGCGACGGGCGCGGCCGGTGCTTCCGGCGCTCCGTGGAGGAGCGGCGCGGCGCTGATCATTGCGAGCCATTCTCTGCGGGTCATGCTATTGCTCCAGTCTGACGGTGGCGCAGACCGCGACCTTGTCCAGGTCCACGCCCCCTCCGTCCTCGGTCGGGTAGATATCCAGCTTTTTCTCAGGGCCCTCCGGTGTCAGCAGGGTCGCGCTGCGGAACTTCCCAATGAAGTGAACCGTGACGTTCTCCACCGGATAATCCGAATAATTCACAAAGTGCAGCACCACCGTCTTGCCGTCCGCGGTGGTCAGCAGGTTGGACAGCATGGAGGAGACGTTGAAGAGCCTGACTCCCAGGTTGCGGCGTCCTACCATCGAATTCACGTCGTGCCAGATGTCGTTCAGCCGGTCGAGTTCCTTCTGGTCGAGGGTGATGCGGTTGCCGTCGGGGCGCGAATCCTTCCATCCCGGCGGACCGGTCAGCACCATGCCTCCGGAACGCGCGAAGCCCTTCAGCACATCCTTCTGCGCGGGGGTGAGCGAGTCCGCATCGACGTCCACCGCCATGGTGGCTCCGGCCAGGGCCTCCTCGGTGAGGTGCTGGCGCGGCACGGCCCGGACGGGCGTATGCTTGACCGCGATCATGTCGAGGATGCCGCCCGAGAGGAGCCCGCCCTTGGCCGGATCCTGAACGATCGCCAGTTGCCCGTATTCCCGCATGGCGCGCCACTCCGGGTGGCTTTCGAAATAGCCCAGCAGTTGCGACATGCGACGCCAACCGCCGAGGGCATCGGCATCGCGCTTGTGGAGCCGCGCCGCAAAATCCGAATCGAAGGCGACCACCCAGCGGGCGCCCGAAATAGCCGCGTCGGCGATGGCCTGCAGGTAGCGCGCATTGGGAATGACGGTGTGCTCGGGCGGGCGGTTGGCCACCCAGACGGCCGAGCCGCCCCAGGCCCGCACGGCGCGAATGAATCCGGTGTTTGTGTCGATCCAGGCGGAGCCGCTCGGTCCGGCGCGCGTTGAGCCGTTCTCCTGGATGGCGACGCCCGGCCACACACCCTGGAAGGTCGCAAGGATGGGCGCGGCGGATCCCAGGGGCATGCGGTTGCGCGTGGTGATATCGACGACCTCGGCCGTGCCGGCGGCCTGCCTCGCGGCGGCCTCGGCCGAATCCGGAAACTCGCCTTCCAGCGCCAACCCGGCGACCTTGGAAGCCAGAGCCTTCCTGGCCGCGGAGGCGACATCGCCCGAAGGCGTGAGCACCGCCAGTGTCACCAGCCCGCGCGCTTCGGCCGCGGCGGTGAACTCGGGCGTGTAATTTTCGAGCAGCAGGCAATTCACAGGACTGCCTGCCAGAAGGTCGAGGGACGCGACGTCGGTCCACGGCCAGCGCACCGGCACCCAGGCGGCCGGTTTCGGTGCGGCGGTGCACACCAACGGGAACAAACCCAGCACGGCCGTCCAGGAGGCCGCTCGCATCCGCATATACTTAATTTACGACAGCCCCGGCCATGGGGTGAAATGCATGAATCTTCTTTTCCTGGCTCTCGCCCTGTTTTCTCCCGTCGATACAACGCAGCGCACTCCGGTGCTGGCCGAATTGTTCACGTCGGAAGGCTGTTCGAGCTGCCCGCCGGCCGACCTGCTGCTGAGGAAACTCGACCAGCTTCAGCCGATTCCGGGAGCCCGGGTGATCGTGCTCAGCGAGCACGTGGATTATTGGAACCAGCTGGGCTGGAAGGACCCCTACTCTTCGGCCGAGTTCAGCCGCAGGCAGAGCGACTACGCCCGGGTACTGGGCGCCGACGTATATACTCCACAGCTGGTGATCGACGGCCGCGATGCCTTTGTAGGCAGCGATGCGCGGCCGATAGAGGCAGCCATCGCCCGCGCAGCGGCACGGACGAAAACGCCGGTCCGCGTCACGGGGGCCAGCCGGGAGAGCGCGGAGGCGGTAGTCTCCATTTCCATTCCCGCGCTCGCCAAGGGCAAAGCCGATGTGTGGGTGGCGCTGGCGGATGAGAGCGACCGCTCGAGCGTCCAGCGCGGCGAGAATTCCGGGCGCACGCTCGACCACGTCGCGGTCCTACGAAGCTTGCACAAGGTTGCTTCGGTCGGCAAGTCCGAAGGGTTTGAAAAGACCGTTCGTCTTCCGGTGAGCCTCGCGGCCTCCCGGGTGGTCGTCTTCGTCCAGGCCTATGGCGGCCCGGTGCTCGGCGCCGATTCGGTGGCGATCCGGTGAGCTATTCCTTTTTGGTAAAGCGCAGAGCCGCGGAGTTGATGCAGTAGCGCTGGCCGGTCGGCTCGGGACCGTCCGGAAAAACATGCCCCAGGTGGGCGTCGCACTTGCTGCACAACACCTCGGTCCGGTCCATAAACAGGCTGCGATCGGTCTCGGTTCGCACATTCTCTTCGGCGGCCGGCGCCCAGAAACTGGGCCACCCTGTTCCGGATTCGAACTTCTCGTCGGATCGGAACAGCGCCGTGCCGCAGCAGGCACAGCGGTACATTCCGGCTTCGTGGTTGTTCCAGTAGCGTCCGGTAAATGCGCGCTCCGTGCCCTTCTTGCGTGTCACCGCGAACTCTTCCGGTGTGAGCTCGCGCTCCCACTCGGCATCGCTCTTCACGACCTTGTTCATTTCGAGTGTTCCCCTCCTCTCCCCATTATCGGAAAAGATCACCAGCCGGATGCGGGCGCCGGTTCCATTGGCGCGTGCATCGGGCAGCCGCCGCGGGCTGCGGTTGGACAACGCCCACAGCCCGGCGAAGGCAAACGGCATGAAAAGCACCGCCCTTCGCGGAACGCCCCCGCTGGAGATCTCCTGGAACACAGCCATTTGATGTTAGATTCACCGATCGCGGTTCAAAGGCGCGCCATTTGGCAGATCGCGTGCAATTCTCTTGTCGCGTGCCACCGACCGGTGAAGTAAATCACGAGACGGACCGGCTCGAACAGGTCCCGATGAACGAGCCGGGTCAGCCGCCTCAACCTCCTGCGAAGAAACGACATGTGCTGCGCATGGTGCTGATTGCCGGGCTCGTGGTAGCCCTCGCCGCCGGCTGGTTCTGGTGGCACGGGCGCAACCGGGTGTCCACGGACGACGCTACGGTGGACGGTCACATCGTTCCGATTTCCCCCAGGGTTTCGGGGCGGATCCTGCAGGTGCTGGTGGACGACAACCAGCACGTGGAGCCGGGGCAGGCGCTGGTGACGCTCGATCCGAGCGACTACCAGGCACGCGTGGACCAGGCCAAGGCGGCCCTGGACGCAGCCATCGCCAAGGCTCATGCGGCACAGGTCACCGTGCCGCTGACCCAGGCCACGACGAGCAGCGGGACAACGAGCGCCGCCGCCAAAGTCGCGGCCGCCCAGGCAGACGCCAGAGCCGCGCAGGTGGCCGCCGAGCAGGCCGCTACCTCGGCGGTCAAGACCGCGGAAGCCGGCGTAGCCCAGGCGGAAGCGGACAATCGCAAGGCCCAGGCCGATCTCAGGCGCATGCAGCCACTGGCCGCGAAACAGGAGATCTCGCGGCTTCAGCTCGATAGTTACGTCGCCGCCGCGCAGGTGGCCGCCGCGCAGCTCAACTCCGCGCGCCAGCAGTTGAACGCGGCCCGCCAAAGCGCGGAGAACGCGCGGGCCGCGGCCGAGGCCGCCACCTCACGGGTGGCGCAGGCACGTGCCGAGCTGCAACAGTCCAAAGCCAACCAGCAGCAGGTGAACGTCACCGCCGCCGATGCCAAATCCGCGCAGGCCGCCATCGAGCAGGCCCGCGCCAACCTGCAGGCCGTCACGCTCGATCTCGGCTACACCACCATCCCGCGCATCGGTAACCGGGGTTGTCACCGACAAGACCGCCGAGCCCGGCCAGGTGGTGCAGCCCGGCCAGGCCCTCATGTCCCTCGTCCCGCTTCACGATGTGTGGGTAACGGCCAACTTCAAGGAGACCCAGCTCGCCCATGTCCGTCCGGGCCAGCGCGCCGAAGTTCACGTCGATACCTATGGACAGACCGTGGTGGGCCGTGTGGATTCGATCGCCGGCGCCACGGGCGCGATCACCAGCCTGCTGCCGCCCGAGAACGCGACCGGCAACTTCGTCAAGGTGGTGCAGCGCATCCCGGTGAAGATCGTCTTCGACAAGCTTCCGGGGGGCATCACCCTGCGCCCCGGCATGAACGTCGAGGCCACGATCATCACGAATTGACGAACACCCCCCTCAAGTCGGAAAAACGGGCTTTTCCAGCCGCCGTCGGCCCTTCTGCCCCGCCTAATCCTCTCTTCCTCCCAGCAGCTGATTCAGCTTAAACGCCGCGCTGATCAGCCCGAGGTGCGTGAGCGCCTGGGGATAGTTTCCGAGCATCTCGCCCCTCGAGCCGATCTCTTCGGAAAACAGCCCAAGGTGGTTGGAGTACGAGAGCAGCTTCTCGAACAACAACTGCGCCTCCTCCAGTTGTCCGGCGCGCGCCATGGCCTCCACCAGCCAGAACGAGCAGACGGTAAAGCATCCCTCGCTTCCGGGCAGTCCATCGGGCGCGGCCTTATCGAGGGAGTAGCGCCTCACCAGGCTGTCGGACGCCAGATCTTTGCGAATGCGATCGATGGTGCCGAGCATTCGCGGATCGTCGGGCGAGACGAAGAGCATCAGCGGCATCATGAGGAGGGCCGCATCGACGGCGCCGGCGTGCCAGTATTGCACGAAACTCCCGAGATCTTCGTTCCACCCCTTATCCATGATTTCGTGATAGATGCGATTCCGCTGGCGACGCCACTCGTCGCCCTCGGTAGGGAATGAGCGTTTGCGCGCCAGCCGCACTCCGCGATCGAGGGCCACCCAGCATTGGAGCTTCGAATACGTGAACTGCCGCCGGTCTCCGCGCACTTCCCAGATGCTCTGGTCGGGCTGATCCCAATGCGCGGCGAGCCAGTCCAGCATGCGGCTCACTTCCTTCCACATCCCGTAGGAGAGCGGCGTGCCGTACTTGTCGTAAAGGTAGATGGAATCCATCAGCTCGCCGTAGATATCGAGCTGAAGGTGTCCCACGGCCGCATTTCCCACGCGGACCGGCCGCGATCCCCGGTATCCGTCGAGGTGATCGAGCGTCTCCTCGGTGAGCTCATGCCGGCCGTCGATGCCGTACATCACGTTCAACGGCCCGTTCTCCGGCTCTTCCTCCGCGGCGCGCTGCTGCATGAACTGCGCAAAGGCGGCGGCCTCCTCGGTATAGCCGAGGCGGATCAGCGAGTAGACGGTGAACGCCGCGTCGCGGACCCAGGTGTATCGATAGTCCCAGTTCCGCACGTTGCCGATCTCTTCGGGAAGGCTGGTGGTGGGGGCTGCCACAATCGCGCCGGTCGGCAGGTAAGTCATGAGCTTCAGCACCAGCGCCGACCGCGTCACGGTCTCGCGCCAGCGGCCGTGGTACCGGTTGTGCGCGGACCAGTCCCGCCAGAACCGGACGGTCTGCTGCAGAAGATCAGTCCCGTCCACCGCCTGCTCGGTAAGGGAGGCGTCGGCTTCGCCGGAGCGGTGGCGCAGCACGAAGGCCGCCTCTTCGCCGCTCTTCAGGACGAACTCCACCGCCGTCGCGGTGCCCTCCTGCCGCATGGGCAGCGGCCCCTTCAGCACGAACTGCTGCAGCTGCGATTCGAAGATCGCGGACCGTCCGTCGCTTCCGAGGTGGATCGTGTGGGGCCGGCGGGCATAGTCGAACGCCGGCCGGCACTCCATGCGAAAGCGGACTGCTCCGCGCACCGACTTCGCGATGCGCACTATCTGCCGCGCGCTCTGCTCGGTGGGTCCGCCCGCCTCCTTCCCGATCGGCATGAAGTCCGTCACTTCGGCCATGCCCTCGTCGGTGAAGAAGCGCGTCATCAGCACGTTGGTGTCCGGCAGGTACATCTGCTTGGCATCGCCGTCCGCGGCCGGGGCGAGGCGCCAGAAGCCGCCGATGCGGTCGTCGAGAATCGCCGCGAAGATGCTCGGCGAATCGAACCGCGGCAGGCAGCACCAGTCGATCGACCCGTTCGTGCCCACAAGGGCCACGGAGCGCATATCGCCGATGATTCCGTAATCGGCAATCGGCAGGTAGCTCATTGTTCGCTGTAGTTCCAGAGCAGGCCGCCGTCCACCACCACGGTGGTTCCGGTGATGTAAGCGGCATCATCGGAGGCCAGGAACGCGGCCACGCTCGCGACGTCGGACGGTTTGCCGAGGCGATGCAGCGGGATGTTCTCGAGCAGCGCGCCGAGCAGTTTGGGATCCGACAGGAGCTTGCGGTTGATCGGCGTTTCGATCGCGCCGGGGGCGATGTTATTGACCGTGATGCCGAACTGGGCCAGCTCCACCGCCAGGTTCCGCATCATCATTTTCAGCCCGCCCTTGGCCATGCAGTACGGCGTGAAGTTGGGGAAGGGAAGCTCCTCGTGCACCGAACTGATATTGATCACCGTGCCCGGCGCCTTCCGCGCCACCAGCCGCGCGGCGAACGCCTGGGTCAGGAAGAACGGGCCATGCAGGTTCACGCCGATCACCGCCAGGTAGTCGGCCTGGGCGATCTCGAGGAACGGCGCCCGCTTTTCGATCCCGGCGTTGTTGACGAGTATATCGAGCGACCCCAGCGCGGCCACCGCCTCATCCTCCAGCTTCCGCGCCGCTTCCGGGCTCCCCACGTCGGCCTGGATCGCGGCCGAGCGTCGACCCATCTTCTCCACCTGCGCGCGCGTGTCCTCGGCCCCGGCGCGGTTCGAGTGGTAATTGATCACCACATCGGCGCCCTCTTCGGCCAATCGCAGCGCAATCGCCTGTCCGATTCCCTGGTCGCTGCCCGTGACGAGGGCATTCTTTCCGCTTAGTTTCATACTCTTTAAACCTACCCGCCGCCGTT
Organism: Bryobacterales bacterium; assembly: GCA_963836015.1. Classification (GTDB taxonomy): domain Bacteria; phylum Acidobacteriota; class Terriglobia; order Bryobacterales; family Bryobacteraceae; genus CAWCDJ01. The sequence continues at coordinate 267,790 of CAWIIF010000001.1, forward strand.
TGTTCGCCGCTGTATCGCAGCGCACTTCTGTCCGATACCCATCATAATTCCCCACGGGCTCCGCGCCGCATGCGATGATATTCGGTCTTGAACAAGAGATATACGGGACTGTTATTCCTCTTCCTTCCGGCCGCCTGCTTCGCCCAGCCCGAGGAGACCCGCCCGACGATCACGATACCCCGCGTGTCGCGCGCGCCCAAGCTGGCCGATTTTCTCAGCAACGTCCCACGCGAAGCGGAGCTGGCCGTTACCGACTTCCGCCAGATCGATCCGGGCGACGGCAACCCGGTGTCCCATCCCACCACGGCGTTTCTTTCGTACGACTCCACCAACCTCTATGTCGCGTTCATCGCCCGCGACGACCCCCGCCTCATTCGTGCGCGCGTCGCGAAGCGCAAGCAGATCCTAACGGACGACCGCGTCACTATCAACATCGACACCTTCCACGATCACCGCCACGCCTATTGGTTCGACGTCAACCCCTATGCCATCCAACTGGACGGCATCACCACCGACGGCGTCGGCGACGATTTCAGTTGGGAGGGCCTGTGGTACACCGAGGCCAAGATCACGGAGGAGGGGTACGTAGTCCTCATCACGATACCGTTCAAGACCCTCCGATTCCCGGACAATGCCAGCCAGACCTGGGGCGTGATGCTGGGGCGCTTTATCCAGCGCAACAATGAGTTCGCCATGTGGCCCTACATCACGCGGCGCCGCTTCCCGCAGTTCGTGGCCCAGTTCGGTGAAATGAAGGGCCTCGAGAACATCTCGCCGGGACGCAACCTGCAGTTGATACCATTCGGCCTGCTCTCCGGCTCCCGCTACCTGGACCAACCGGCGGGCGGGATCCCGCGCATGGTCAGCGAACCCGGGTATCGCGGCGGGCTCGACGCCAAAATGGTCATCAAGGACGCGCTCACGCTGGATGCCACGCTCAACCCGGATTTCAGCCAGGTGGAATCGGACGAGCCCCAGGTCACCGTGAATCAGCGCTACGAGGTCTTTTTTCCGGAGCTCCGCCCGTTCTTCATGGAGAACGCGTCCTATTTCGCCACGCCGCAGAACCTGTTCTTCTCGCGGCGCATCATCGATCCGGAATTCGGCATCCGCCTCACTGGCAAGGTCGGCCGCTGGGGCCTGGGTGTCCTGGCCACGGATGACCGTGCGTCCGACCGCACGGAGGGTCTGGGGCGCGCCACCGACGCCGTCGTCAGCGTGCAGCGGGACTTCCTCAACGATTCCCATCTACGCTTCTTCGGAACCGACCGTGAACTTTCCACGGGCTTCAACCGCGTGGCGTCGCTCGACACGCGCCTGCACCTGCCGTACAACTTTTTCTTCACCGGGCAGGCGGTCACGACGCGTACCCGCCCGCTGGGCGCGCCGGATTACTCGGGCAACGGCTACTTCGCGCAGATCAGCCGCTCCAGCCGCAGGCTTCAGTACTCCTCGGCGTTCACCGATCGCAGCCCGGGCTTCCGCGACGAGCTCGGCTACATTCCGCGCATCGACATCCGCGAGTTCAAGAACAAGGTGGGCTACCGGTTCTGGCGGGAGAAGAAGACGCTGGTCGATTTCGGCCCCGATATCACGGTTCTGGGGAACTGGAATCGCCTGGGCCGCGCACAGGATTGGGAGGTGGGGATGGGATGGACCATGGAGTTCACCCGCCTCACGAATCTCAGCGTGAACCGCACGGAAGCCTTCGAGCTCTATAACGGGTACGGGTTCCGCAAAGGCTACAACAACTACCAGGTCAACAGCGAGTGGTTCCGTTGGGCGGCGATATCGGCCGGGTATACTCACGGTTCGGGAGTCAACTACTACCCGGTGGCCGGCAGCGCCCCTTTCCTCGGCCAGACCCGGGAGGGAAGCCTGGCCCTGACCTTGCGCCCTACCGCCAAAGTGCGGCTCGATGAGACCTATCTTTACAGCACCCTCAGGGCCGGCGCCGCCACGGCCTACACCAACCACATTGCGCGCTCGAAGGTGAACTATCAGCTCACGCGCGAGCTCTCGTTCCGCGCGATTCTCGATTACAACGGCGTACTCCCCGATGCCGGGATGGTCACGCTCGACCGCACCAAGCGGATCGGCGCCGACTTACTCATGACTTACTTGCTGCATCCCGGTACGGCTCTGTACGTCGGTTACACGGACATCTACGAGAACCTGCTCTTCGACCCGTCGAAGCCGCCGTACCTGCAGTTGTCCAACTCGCCCACCATGAATACCGGCCGCCAGATCTTCGCCAAGCTCACCTACCTCTTGCGTTTTTAGTCAATGGACTGCGTCGCAAAACAGGGACTGGCTCGAATTTCGCTGCACTTGCGAAATTCGGAGCCTGTACCTGGTTTGCCCCTTTGCGAGATCAGCCTCCGTCTTACTAACGGCGCCAGTAGCCGGGGTAATATCTCCGCGCATGATAGCGCGGGGCCACCCAGTACTCTCGCACGCGTGGACGCGCCCAGTATCCGGCGCGCCAAACCCAGCGCGGCCCAACCGGATAATAATAGCCCCCGACCCACGAGTATCCAGGCCCAGGGCGCGGCGACACATAGGCCGCCGGCGGCGGGGGCGGCGGTCCGTACGCCAGCACCGGCGCCGGAGCCCGGTAGCCGATCCCCAATCCCACAACCACGCGAGGCTGGGCCAATAAGCTGCTCCCCGCCAGGAACAGGATTGCAAGCATTTTGCCTTTCATGTGTTCCTCCTTCCCACGCGCCCTACAAAGCATTTCGTTTGCCAGAGCTAAGTGCCCTGAAACCAATCGCAGCAGGCGCAGTCGATTGGTTGACGACCACCGCCCTGGTGCATTTCGGCCGGGCCAGTTCAATGCAGTAGTAGTCAAGGCCGGTAGATGCGCTCGACAATGGGGGGCTCTTCGTGCACGGCCGGGTTGAAAACGGCGACGGGGTCTCCGGCGAGGGCTTCGGCCAGGTCTTGCGGCCGGTTGAGGGCCGCGCGATGCACCAGGTCGAACTGAAACTCCATCGTGCCGTGGCTGTCGGCCACGAAGTTCGTGTGCCAGCAGTTGTCGAAGATCATGGCGAGGATCCGGTTCGGCGCGGCCGGCTCCTGCTGGCTGAGCTCGACCACGTGCGGAGCGCCGAGGGCCACCAGCGAGGCGTCGCGTGTGACCCATAGCCAGTGTCCGTCGGAGGTACCGTAGTCCGCCCAGCCATCGATGGCGAAGTAATCCCTGCACGAGCCGCGAAGCTGGTCGCGGTAAGGAGTATAGGGGACGCCGCCGCTCGAGAAGACCGGCAGCGGGAGCCCATCGGGAAGGCCGAAGGAGAGAAACAGGACCTCGGGCGCGAGGGAAGAGAAGCGGTCGAGCGTAACCGTCAGGCGTGCCCGGGGCTCGCGCTTCCACAACTCGAGTGCGCGAGTGGAAGCGCCCAGGCGCGGATGCCGGATCTCCTGCGTGAAGCGCACGGTGTGGGGCGTCTCGATGCGCTGCGCATCGCCGTACGCGGCTTCGGTCTGCCGCAGTGCTTTAGCGCGCAGCCCGGCGTCGAATTTCGCGTGAAGCTGGGCGATGGTGCGGCGGTTGGCGGGCGGCACCACTTCGACACAAAGGAAGTGCCCGATCGGGCCGTCGAACAGAGGGCGCTTCATGCCGGGCCAGCCGGCGGAGAGCGGCCAGTTGGAGGAATTCAGCGTCAGCACGAAGAGCTCGGAAGAGGCCTCCGCGGCGGGCGCCGGGTCCGGCCGGAACCTTCGGACCGATTGCGCGGGCAGCTTCTCCAGCCAGCAGCGGGCCCTGCCGTCTTCGCGGACAATGCCGGTGGCACCGCCGCTTTGGGTATCGACCAGGCTGCCCGTCTTGGCATCCACCCCGCTGACCATCGCCCAGCCGCTGACTTCCGCGGGGGCGGGATTGATGGCATACACGCCCTCGGGCAAAGGGTCGAGCTTCGCGCGCACCCGGCGCTCGAGCAGGGCTTCCGCCATGCCCATCGGCTTGTACGCGAGATCGCTCTTTTCCACGTATTGCGCCAGTGTGCGCAGGCTGTAGGGCGCGGAGATGCTGGAATCGGCGCCCCAGGTGTGCTCGTCGAAGAGGCAGAGGTCGCGCAGGATACCCGCCAGGGAGGCCTGGCCGCGGGGCGGCAGCGGTCCGAAGACGGGCGATACTAACGCCGCCGCCGTGCGCTTGGCGACGCGGCTGGCGGCCACTTCTCGCGGGCCGGAGGCGTCCCCATTGGCCCACCAATCGGTCCATTCGCCCTCCAGCGTGGCGATCTGGCCGCCGACCGCGCGCTCCATGCGGAAGACCGCATCGCCCGCGGTCGTCAGCCGGAGTGCGGGCGCCAGCTCCAGGCGGTTCCACGCCGCGACCAGGGCGGCGAGCGAAGGGAACGGGTAGCCGTTGTCGTAGTGCTGCGGATGCGTGTGCGTCAGGATCAGCCGGTCGAACGCATAGCCCTCGGCTTCGATGGCGGCCAGGTGCTCGGCTAGTTCGGCCTGGGCCGCGCGAAGAGATGCCTCGTCGGTGCGGTAGCGGAAGCCTTCACGCGCCGGTGCCAGGTAGTTCATCACGCTGCCGTAGTGTTCTCCGAGCCAGACAAAGAGCCGCCGCCCATCCGGCAGTTTCCACCAGAAGGCATCGGGACGGCGAAAGGGCGGCCCGCCGCTATCGGCATTGATCCCCATCAGCAGGTGATGGATGCCGCGATCGAGCAGCGCGGCGGCGCCGGCGCGGGGAAAGCCGTTGACGTCGTTCTGCATGGCGGCGCGGATGCCGAGCGCCTGCCAGCGGGCGGGCGGGATCCAGCTCATCATCTGCCGCCATTGCATCGCATTGAGAAAGGCGGTCTGGTTGAAGGGCAAGCCCATCACGTCGATCCGCCCGGCCCGGACGAGCGATTCGAGCTCGGCGCGGCGGACGGCGGATGCGGAGCGCCACCAGTCGTCCAGCTCGACCAGCGTCTCGACCGTCCAGCGGAAGGCGGGATCCGCGCGGCAGCAATCGATGGCGGCCTCGAGGTAGCGGGTCTGGTCGTCGCGCACCACGGCGGGGAGCGCGGTATAGCCGACATCCAGGTGGGTATGGTGGACGATGTCGATGGAGCGGATCTTCGATCCGGCCTGCGAGGCCGCCCTGCCTATGCCAGAGGCGGCGGCAATCCCGGAAAGGAAATGCCGGCGGTTCATGAAGTCATTCTATTCCGATGCGGGTAGTCTGAAAGAATGCAAAGCGGGCACTAGGCGTCGGCCGCCTGCGTCTTCGCCGTGGCGGGCAGCTTGAAGTGGCCCACAATCCCGATGGCCATCAGCATCGCCGCGCTCCCATAATAGAGGTTCGGAATCCCCGCTTTCTCGGCCACGGGCCCGGCCACGAACATCGCGACCACCTGCGAGCCGGCGACCAGCGACATCAGGCAGCTCATCACGCGTCCCAGCAGTTCGCGGGGCGTTTCGTGCTGGATCAGGGTGGTCGCGGTGATGAAAATGGCCGCCGCGCAAAACCCGAGGCCCAGCATACCGGCAGCGGTCGCTCCCATGGTGCCGAAGACGGCGGTGATCAATACCGCCACTCCCATTCCGCCCACTCCGTAAACCACCAGGTTTTGCTGCGGGACGTGCCGCGCGAACCGCGTGAGCAATTGGGTCCCGATGATCATGCCGACGCCGATGAGCGTGTTCAACACGCCGAATGCGGCGGAGTTCGAGAGCAGTACGTCCCGCACGTACACCGAGAGGAGCGCGCCGAAGCAGCGCATCGCGAACATTCCGGCGGTCATCGAGAGGATGACAAACGAAATCGTCGAATGCGTGAAGATGAAGCGGAAGCCCTGCCGCATCGAATCGAGCACGGCGCTCCCGCCAGCGGCCACAACGCCGCGGTCGATCGTCAGCGTCATCACGAGCGCCGCCGAGAAGAAGAAGCTGAAGCTGTCGAAGAGGAAGCAGGAGTTCGCGCCCACCAGTTGGACCAGCTCGCCGGCGATGCTGGGGGCGATGATCTGGGATCCCTGCTGCGCCTGCGACATCAGGCCGTTCGCCGCCATCAGCCCCATCATCGGCGTGAGGGTGCGCACCGCCACGGACTGCGCCGGGATGAAGAAGCTGGAGACGACGCTCATGGTGAACAGGATGGCGTAGATCAGGTACAGATCATGGACGAACACCAGCGCCAGCACGAGCACGCCGCGAATGAGATCGCTGGCAACCATGGTGTGCTTCACGGGCCACCGGTCGACGAAGACGCCGGCCAGGGGGCTGACGATGGCGAACGGCGCCATGAACGAGACCAGAACCATGGCTACCTGCGTAGCGGTGCCATGCATCTTGAAAGTGACCAGGGCGATGATCGCGAACACTGCCAGGAAATCGCCGAACACGCTCACGATCTGTGCGATCCATAACCGGCGCACCGGGCGAAGGCGCAAAACCTCGCCAAAAGATAGAGGTGGACCCGACGTGGCCATACGGTGAGAAGTCCCCTTCAGGTGATTGGGGACATCATAGCATGCGGGCACGCCTACAAATACCCGCAAAAGGGGATGGCGATCACCCCACAGATCCAATTGGAAAGCCTCACAGTGTTGGGTTAGTGTTGCAGCAGGTAGTCGAACTGGAGGGTTTTTCGATGATGTTTCCGATCCTGACGGGGCCCGCGGCGGCTCACAAAGGCAAGAAGGGCAAGATCACGTGCCTGACCTGCAAGCTGAAGGGATGCGTGGGGAACTGCCGGTTTCAAGTGGTCGATTGCTCGCGCCCGCCGAAAGCGGCACACATCGCATAAGCCAACATGCCAGCCTGCATTCTAGCGCCGGCCATCCAACCCGAGGCGTTGATCCAGATACGCCGCAGGTTACAGACCACACTCAATTCATTGAACTGGCCCTCGGGGCCGGGCGGCAGCGTCCCGCTCACGTGGAGCGCACGAGAGCCCGGGCGCGGCTCGAGGACGGCGGCGGCCTGCGGGCTGGCCCAGAGGTGACGTTCGCCGGAGGGCTGGTGCCAGCCGTGCCAGAACTGGGCGCTCGGCCCGCGCGAACCGAGAATCTCGCTGTGGAGCCGCCCCGGGAGATACGCCGTCTTCCAGGGACAGGTACGGCACTCTTCCGACTCGCCGCGAGGGTAGCCGGCGCGGAAGCGCCGGTAGGCTTCGCCGTGCCAGATCTCGGCGAGGGACTGGCGCGCGAGGCTGCCGAGCGGCGTCTTATCGTGAACCTCGCAGGCCACGACATCGCCATTCGAAAGAACGTGCGCCGTTTCCCACGGATTCTGCTCGCAGGAGTGGATTTGAGCGCCGGCGGGCAGGTCGCCCGGGCAAGGCGCCGGCACCTCTCCCAGGGGCGTGCCGGAGCTTGTGAACAGCGGGTTGCAGATGGTGAACGCGATCTCCGGAAAGCGATGGCCCGCCTCTTCCACGCCGCGGGCCACCCTCTCCCGAAAGGGGTCGCGGTGGGCGCCGAGGGGCGTCAACTCCTCCGGGAATTCGACCGGGATCTCATCGCGCCGGATCACGGGGAACACGGAAAGCGCGTGCAGGCCCAATCCGCCGGCCAGCTCCGCGACAGCAGTCAACGCGCCGAGATTTCGCTGCATCGCGACGAACGCGATATCGACGATGGGCGGACGCGGCACGGTGCGGCATAGCTCCACAAAGCGAACGAGGCGCGCGCGCAAAGTCTCGAAGGAGCTGTACCGATAGATGCCGTCGAAGCTCGCGGAATCAGCGGCGTGGATGGAGACGGTGAGGCGGGTGAGGCCGCTCGAGGCGAGCGGTTCCAGGAGGGCATCGGGGGCCGAGGCGAGGGCGGAGACCAGCTCGACGGCCGCGCCCGTGGACCGCGCCAGGCGGATGGCGGGGATCAACTCGGGGTAGACGGTGGACTCGCCGGAATAGTTCAGCAGGAACCGGCGAGGCCCGTCCACCTGCCGCACCAGGGATTCGAAAAGCGGAAACGGCATGTGCTCTCCGCTGCCGCGCCGGCTCTTTCGCGAACAGAATACGCAATCGAACGGGCACTTCGAGGTCAGCTCGACCCACAGAATGCGAGGTGTCGTTGCCGGTAGCATCGGATCCCCCCTCAAAGACCCTCTTGGCCGCCAACCAACTACAGCGAAAGAGCGGAGCGCTACGAAGGCTGGTACAGCATCGACCATGATGCTGTGAGCTGTACCTGCTTTGCAGCGCATGCCGTTACTGGCGATCTCAACTGCCGGACGAGGAAAGGGCTTGCGGGCCACCGGCCTGACGGCGGCGGCGGCCGCTCAGGAGATAGACGGCGGCGCGGAGTTCGAGCAGAGGGTCGGCGGAGGGCTCGATGCCGTCCACGCGGGGGATCGGATCGAAGATGATCTTCTTCTGCTCCTGCTCGTCGCCGGGGGCCTGGGCGGTGAGGGCGATGACGCCGAGGGGGAGCAGGGGGCGGGATTCCGGCCAGTGAATGGTGGCGTCGTCCACAACGTCGCCTTCAGCGGCGATCTGGACATGGATATCAAAGCGAATGGGGTCGCGGGCGACGCGGGCGGCCAATTCGTCGAACAGGTAGTTGGCGCCTTTCGCGGCGGCGGCTGCGGCGTCCAGATGCTCGATTCCGGCTCGCGGGGAAATTCGGTAGCGGCCGTAATGAGCGACCCCATCCCCATTGATGAAGCGGAACGCGGTGACGCCGAAGTAAGCTTCCCTGGCGAAACTGGAAGGGCTCGGCTTGGGCATCTGCACATAGGCGCCCGCGGCCGGATGGGCGCCGAGGAAGATCTCGATCGGCCGCGGCGAGGGCTTGGAGGGGTCGCTGGAAGCGGCGGCGCGGAGGAACTCGAGGAACTCCTGGCCGGTGCGGACGGGGAAGCCGTCGGCGGAATGGGCAATGATGTCGGTGTGTACGTGATCGGCCAGATGGAAGCGGACGGCCATTCCGTGGGGATTCGCATTCGGGTCGTTGTCGGGGATGGAAGGAAGGCCGGTGGCATCGGAGAAGCGGACGGTCACGGGAGTGGAAGCGCGGGTAATGTGCGGTGCGCGGGTGAGGGAGGCGGCTTCCGAAGAAGGAGTGAACCTGCCGGTGAGGAGCATGCCCTTGGCGTGAGCCGGACGAAAGCCGGGGTGGACGCCGAAAATGGCGTCGAACTGCTTGATCAGATCATTACCGAGCTGGACGAGCTTTTCGTCCGTGGGAAGAGGCATGATTCATCCTTTCGATTCGATGGTATGTCGATCCAAGGGAAAGGTCGCTCCGGATTTTCCGGCGAGGGTATTGCTTCTCACTGAACGGGGAGGTCGGTGCGGCGGCTCCACTCCTGGAACGAACCGTCGTACAGGCGCGCGTCGAGGCCGAGATAGCGCGCGACGAAATAGAGGACGGTGGCCTGCTGGCCGATGTGGCAGTAGGCGACCGTGGTGCGCGGGGCCAGCATGCCGCGGAGTATGGGCTCGGGCTTGAGCTTGCCGTGTTCGTCGAAGACGCTGGGGTACGGCACGTTGCGAGCTCCGGGGATGTGGCCGGCGCGGGGCATGTTGCCGGCGCTGGCACCGGTGTAGAACTCCGGGGTGCGGGCGTCGAGGATCTGCACGGTCTTGTCGTCGAGGTGGGCGCGCACCCAATCGGCGGTGACGACGCGATCGGGGGAAGGGTGAGGCGTGAACGAGCCGGATGCCGGCGGGGGAGCTTCGGCGGTGGACGGCTTGCCTTCGGAGTGCCACAAGGCCAGGCCGCCATCGAGGAGGGACGACCGGCCGCCGAGGCCGAGGTAGTCCAGGGTGAACCAGACGCGGGTGGCGGATTGCACGGATTCGGTGCCGGCGTAGACGATGATGCGGGAGCGGCCGGTGACGCCGAGGCGGGCGAAGGCTGCTTCGAGGGCGGGGACGGGCGGCAACTGGAGGCGCAGTCCCTGGTCGTCGGTGATGGAGATGTCGGCGAGGGTGACGAGGCGGGCGCCGGGGATGTGGCCGGCGTCGTAATCTTTGGGCGAACCGACGTGCAGGATGACGAGCGAGTCGTCGTGAAGATGGGCGGCGAGCCAGTCGGTGGAGACGAGCATGGAGGATTGTGCCATAAGGAGGGGCGGGAGGAGAAGGAGGAAGAGCTTCATGTGTTACGTATTATCGCGCGCCTTCGGCTCGTAGGGCACACCTACCCTACTAAGATCGCGGCGATTTCGTAGTCGAGGACGCGGGGGATGGTGAATTCGATGGCGCCGGCGAGTTGGCGGAAGGGGATGGGGGTTTCGGCGCGCAGGAGAACGATGCTCTTGACGCGGGTGCCGGCGGGGATCTGCAGGCTGACCGTTTGGGGGCCGATGGGGTAGAAATCGCGGATCCAGCCGCGGTGCATGGCGGGGTTGGTGTAATTCAGAATATGGACGGCGTAGCCCGGCCCGGTCTGCCAGGCGAAGGATTCGATGACGCCTTCGCCTTCGACGGTAACGGGCGGATTGGCGCCGGCCACCCAGCGGATGGCGTTGCGCAGGAGGCGGGCGAGATCCGTATGGCCGGAGTGCCACATGGTGCGCTCGATGTCGCCGGGGAACCAGACGAGACGGCTCTTCCCTTTTTCGCGCACGACGACGGCGGGCTCGGTGGTATGCGGCTCGAGCGGGTAGGAGAGCTCGGGGGGATAGGCGACAAAGCCGGGGACGACCGACAGCACGGGGGCGTCGACGGGGGCCAGCGGGACGCGGTTCTCGGCGCCGGGGATCCAGTGGGTGTTCGCGAATCCGTCGAGGATGGGGTGCCGCTTCTCGATGCGTGCGAGGTAGGCGTTGCCGCTGGTGCCGACGATGTCGCCGGCCTTGTGGATGCCGAAGACATCCGCGAGGCCGAAATCGGGGCGGCGGCGATTGCGCTCGTCGTAGAGGCTGGTCTCGAAGGTGGCAAGGAGCGATCCGCCGGATTCGACATAGGCCGCTAGCTGGCGGCACTGCCGGTCGCTCAGGAGCGCGGTGTTAGGCAGGAGCAGGGCGGAGTATTTGCGGAGACGCTCGGGGGCGAGCTTGTCTTCGTGGACGAAATCGAAGAAGAAGCGGCCTTCGAGGAGGGCATAGTAGAGGCCGTCCATGTACTGCGCCGGCTGGACGCCGCGCGGGGGCTTGTGGAACAGGTGAGTGCGCTGGCCCATGACGACCCCGAGATTGGCGATTGGGGCTTTGTTGACGAAGTGGGCGTCGTATTTGGACATCCAGTCGAAGTAGCGGTGGGCCGGCTCGAGCCACCGGCGGTCTTCGCCCATGCCGTTTTCGCCGCCGATGATGTGGTGGTAGGGCACCATACCGGAGGCGAGGGTTTCGTCGAACCACATCTGCTCTTCCTGGGGCGACTTATAGACATTGCGCCAGCGGGGCGTGCCGGTGGACCAGGCGGCAGTGACGTTGGTGGCCATCTTGCCTTCCTGGACGGCGCTGCAGACGCGGCCCTGTAGGGTGCAGCCCCAGATAGGCGTATCGTCTCCGCCGCGTCCCTGGTTGTCGCACTGGAACCACTCGCAGAGCTCGCCGAGGCGGACGAGATCGACGGTGCAGCGAATGCCGCCGCCGAGGTTGGCGAAGAAGAAATTGGACGGCTTTTTCTCCTTGGCGATGGAATCGTAGAGCTTCCAGAGGTAGACGGTGCGGTCGTTGAAGCGGTCCCAATATTCGGGCGTCCCGGAGGGCGGGAGGTTGCGGCACTGGGCGCAGTGGCAGACAGGCATGGCGCCGAGCGGGGGCCAGGCGTTGGTGAAGAGGCCGTCGACATCGTAGAGCGAGTTGACCTCTTTCATGATGGCCGGCATGTAGTCGGTCATATAGGTGGAGAAGAGGCAGGTGCGAAAGAGGCGGGGGTCCTCGGTGTGATGGCGGGGATTGCCCTGCTCGTCGCGCTGGAACCACTCGGGGTGGGCCTGCAGCGCGTCTTCCCAGTTGAGGTCGGGGCTCATGCGCGCGATGACGTGGAGGCCGCGCTTTTTGGCGGCGGCGCAGCAATCGCCGAAGAAGTCGCGATCGCCGAGGAATTTGCCTTTGCGGTGGAAGGGGACGCGGGTCTGGTAGAAGGCGAGGATGCCGGTGACGCTGACGAGTACGGCATCGACTTTGAGGCTGGCCCAGTAGTCGGCCCATTGTTCGACGTCGAGCACGGCGGGGTCGTGCTCGGTCATGTTGGTCTGGCCGACGCGGCGGATTTTGCGCTGCCAGGGGAGTGCGGCGTCGGCGTCGGCGGCGAACAGGGAGGCTGCAGCGGCGGCAGCGGGCAGGGCGATGAGCTCCCGGCGGTTGAGGTCCATAGGATTTCCCTCCACAGTCTAGCGGAATGTGCGTACATTGTTACTGGGCGAATTTTGGTAATAATGTAGCCTGTCACCGAATTAAGAGGAGCGGATATGAAGAGGCGGATTGGAATTTTGGCGCTGGTGGGGTGTGCGCTGGGTGTCATCCTGGCGCAGCCGCAGGCGAATGACGGGAAGCTGCGGATCATTATCTTCGGCGCGCACCCGGACGATGCGGAGTACTTCGGGGCGGGCGTGGCCATGAAGTGGGCCAGGGCGGGAGCCCACGTGAAGCTGGTGTCGGCAACCAACGGGGACATCGGCCACTGGCAGATGGCGGGCGGTCCGCTGGCAGCGCGGCGGAAGGCGGAAGTGACGGAGACGGACCGTCAACTGGGCGTTGCGACGGAGGTACTGGACATCCACGACGGGGAGATCCTGCCGACGCTCGAAAACCGGCGGATGTTTACCAGGCTGATCCGCGAATGGAACGCGGACATCGTGATCACGAACCGGCCGAACGATTACCATCCGGACCACCGGTACACGTCGATCCTGGTGCAGGATTCGGCGTACATGGTGACGGTGCCGTTCTTCTGCCCGGATATACCGATCCTGAAAAAGAACCCGGTATTTTTATACGCGCCCGACCGGTTTCAGAAGCCGAATCCGTTCCACCCGGATGTGGCGGTGGGGATCGACGAGGTAATGGAGCCGACGCTCGATGCCTTGCTGGTGATGAAGTCACAGATCCAGGAAGGCGGAGCGAACGGATATGCGGGTCTGTATCCGGACGACGCGGCGGGGCGTCAGCGCCGCGACGCAGAGGTACGGAAGAGCCTGGCCGGGCGCTATGCGGGTTATGCGAACCGCTTCCGCGACGCGCTGGTGAAGTTTTACGGCGAGGACAAAGGGAACAAAATCCACTACGCGCAGGCCTTCGAGGTGTGCGAGTACGGGCGGCAGCCGTCGCAGGCAGAACTGAAGCAGATGTTCCCGTTTTAGCGTGCAGTCCGCCGCCGCATGCCGATCAGCGCGAGGCCCAGGCCGAGCAAGGGGGCCATTCCCGGTTCCGGGACGTCGCTCACTTGCAACGTGGGGCCAAAGATCGCGAGATTGAAAGAACTTGTGGGTGCGGTAAGGCCTGCGTCGGCCGTTCCTTCCACTCCACCAAGAAATGTAATCTCGGGAATCGTGACGAACGGTGCATCGATTTGCGCCAGCGGAATACCATCCCAAAATACATTCCCGATTAAATAGACTCCCGGCGTGAGCGTAATGGGCTGGAAATTCGCGAAGAGCCAGCGGCCATCCGTGCTGGCCGAGGCGACTGGCGTGCTGGCATCGCTGATTGGGGCACTTACCAGGAGCGTACCGCCAGCCGTGAAAAGACCGGCATCGGTCGTGAGCCCGATACCGTCGGAACCGGCATCCCAGACGCCGATTCCAGTCACCGTAATTGGGCTGTTGACCTGAAAACTCCATCCAAAGGTAGTTCCACTCGTGCCGCAGGTGCCACAAGGAGTGGGCGTCCCTCCCGTGTTCAGGTCCAGAATCAACCCGGCGTGGGCGACGGGCACAAACGACACCAGACTGATCGCAAGTAACGTGGACAAGCTGAAGAGCTTCTTCATTCTTCTCTTTCCCCCGACACTTGGGCAGTATACGACAGACAAAACAGAATTAGTACCAGAGAGTCCTGGGTGCTAGTTTGGGTGGGTACTGTATACCTTGGTTATATATGCCGCTACCAAGGAGGCGATGGCGATGGTGGCGCAGAGGAGCGGGAACCAGTCGCCGAAGCGGGTGTAGAGGGTTTCGGTCGAGACGTAGTCGAAGCCGGTGTAGGAGGTGGCTTCGGTGTAGAGCGGCAGGGTTCCGCGAAGGCGGCCGGCGGAATCGATGGTGGCGGTGATGCCGTCGTTGGTGGAGCGCAGGATCCAGCGGCGATTTTCGGCGGCTCGCATGCGGACGATCTCGAGGTGTTGGAAGCGGGCGGCGGTCTTGCCGAACCAGCCGTCGTTGGAGATGTTGAAGAGCACCTGGGCGCCGCCGGCGGCGAACTTGCGGACAAAGTTGGGGAAGACGGATTCGTAGCAGATGAAGGCGCCGATCTTGCGGCCGTCGCCGACCGGCGAAACGACGACGTGCTTGCCGGGCTCGAAATCTCCGGTTTCGGTGGAGATGTGGGTGGCGAGATAGCCGAAGGGCCAGGGCACAAACTCGCCGAAGGGAACCAGGTTCACCTTGTCGTAGCGGCTGACGGGAATTCCGGCGGGGGAGATCAACTCGGCGGAATTGAGCGGCGCGCCGCTGGGGGCGTGGGCCACGATGCCGATCAGGAGGTAGGCGCGGGCCAGGCGGGCGAGGTTGTCGACGTAGTTGCGGAAGCGTTCGTCTTCGAAGTAGTAGAAGGGCGCGGGCACTTCCGGCCAGACGACGATTTCGGGCGGCTGCGCGGTCTGGGAGAGCGCCGAGGTGAGGGTGAGGCCGACCTGGTGCCGGATCATGCGGTCGAGCGAGTCGGAGGTCCACTCCTCGGTTTCGGAGATATCCGGCTGAACGAGCAGGGCGGTGTGCGCGCCGCGCCGCGCTTCAGGCATGCGCGGCAGGAGCACGAGCAGGAGGAGGGGCGCGAGCCAGAGCAACTCGCGGCGGGGCCGGCGGAGGATGGCGAGCGCCAGCGCGGCGGCCATCAGGGCGAAGACGAACGAGATGCCGTAGACGCCGGTGAAGGGGGCGAGGCGCAGCGGGATCCCCATGTCGATCCCGGCATTGCCGAGCGTGAGCCAGGCGAAGCCGAGCGGGCCGTGGGTGACTTCGACGGCGACCCACAGCGCGGCCACCGAGGGGGCCGCCCACCAGCGCCGCATGAGGATTCCGGCCAGCACCGCGAAGACCGCCATGTGCAGGCCCTTGGCGAGGGCGAATAAGCTGAAGACCGCCCATCCGGCGGCGTCGCCGAGTCCGCCGTAGCGGGAGAGCACGAACTGGATCCAGTAGCAGACGCCGAACCAGTAGACGATGCCGGCGGCCCAGCCGAGGAAGAAGCGGCGCCAGGGGCGGGCTTCGCGGGCCAGCGCGACGAGCAGCGGGGTGAGGGCGACGGGCGCCAGCCAGGCAAAGTTGAAACGGGGAAAGGTCAGGACGAGGAGCGCGGCCGAGGCGAGCGCCAGGAACCAGTTCAGCACAGGGAGCGGCGGGCTTCCTCACTCACCCGGTCCGCCATGTAGGAACTGCGGACCAGGGGTCCGCTGAAGACGGCCTGGAAGCCGAGAGACAGTCCGTAATCGCGCCAGGCGTCGAACTGGCGGGGCTCGATGTAAGCGGCTACGGGGAGATTGCGGCGCGTGGGTTGAAGATACTGGCCGATGGTAGCGACGCCCGTTCCCGCATCGCGGAGGTCGGCGAGGAGGGCGCGCACTTCGCTGTCGGTTTCGCCCAGTCCGGCCATGAAGCCGGATTTGGTGAGCACGTCGGGGGCGTATTCGCGGGCGAAGCGCAGGACGTCGAGCGACTGGCGGTAATCGGCCTGGGGGCGCACCTTGCGGTAGAGGCGCGGCACGGTTTCCATATTGTGATTGAAGACGTGGGGGCCGGCATCGAGCACGCGGGCGACGGCGGAGGTGTCGCCGCAAAAATCGGGGGTGAGGACTTCGACGCGGGCCTCGGGCAGGGCAGCCCGGACCTCGCGCACGGTTTGGGCGAAGTGATGGGAGCCGCCGTCGCCGAGGTCGTCGCGGTTAACGCTGGTGATGACGACGTAGCGCAGGTTCATCTGCGCCGCCATGCGGGCGACGTTGGCGGGCTCGGCGGGGTCGAGCCGCATATCCTGCTTGGCCGGGCTGGCTTTAGGGACGGAACAGAATCCGCAGCCGCGGGTGCACCAGTTGCCGAGAATCATGAAGGTGGCGGCGCCGCGGTCGAAGCACTCGTGGATATTGGGGCAGCGCGCCGATTCGCACACGGTATGCAGGTTGAGTTGCCGGAGGCCGGATTTCAGGCGGTTGAGGGATTCGAAATGGGTACGGCTCTTGCGGGCCCACTCGGGGAGCCGCGGCCGGGGCGGACGTCCAATCTGGACGAGGCTGCTATCGGTCACGCTGATACCGGAACGGGTGCAGAAAGCCCGCGCTTTCCAGATCCACCTTGGCCTTCCCCATGGCCTGGACGTCGGAGTAGGGGCCCACGAGAACGCGGACCAGGTTGTTGGGGCCCTGGCTGAGTTGCACCGGGAATCCTTTGTCGCGGAGGGTTTTGGCAATCAACTCGGCGTCGGTGGTGGCGACGGCCATTACCTGCCAGAAGGATCCGGTGGGGGCGGATGCGGCGGAGGGAGGCGGCGCGGTCGAAACGGGGGAGACGGCGGGGGGCGCCTGGGGTTCGCGGGCGGCCTGGGTGGTCGGCTGCGTAGGTCCATCGGGAGCGGAGGCGGCCGGATCGGTAGCGGGGGGCTCGGCGGGCGGCTGGGAAACGGGAACGGGTCCGGCGGGCTGAGGACGGCTGTCAGCGGCGGAGGTGGGCACCTGGGGCGCTTCGGCCTGGACTTTAGCCGAGCGCGGAGAGTTCTGGCCCACGACGTAGCCCATGGCGAAGGCCACCGCGAACAGCAGCACGACGATGAAGAATCCGCTCAACAATTGGTGGTTGCCGACCACCAGCTCAAACTCACCGGTTTCGTTGTTTCGCATGGTCAAATCACTTCTGCGAGCCGCTATCGCCTACACGGTCCAAAGCGCGTCCCAAAGAAGCAATTATATCCAGCGGCAGGGGAAATACGATGGTAGTGTTCTTTTCGGTACCAATTTCCACCAGGGTCTGAAGGTAGCGGAGCTGGATGGCCACGGGCTGCTTCTGGATTTTCTCGGCCGCCATGGCGAGCTTTTCGGACGCCGAGTACTCGCCTTCGGCGTGGATGATCTTGGCGCGGCGTTCGCGCTCGGCCTCGGCCTGGCGGGCGATGGCGCGGATCATACTCTCGGGAAGATCGACCTGCTTGACCTCGACCATTGCGACCTTTACGCCCCAGGGCGAGGTGTGCTGGTCGAGGATGGATTGCAAGCGCACGTTGAGCTTTTCGCGCTGGCTCAGCAACTCGTCCAGCTCGACCTCGCCCAGCACGCTGCGCAGCGTGGTTTGCGCCAGCTGTGACGTGGCATACAGGAAGTTGGAGACCTCGACCACCGCGAGGCGCGGGTCGATGACGCGGAAGTAGATCACCGCATTGACCTTGACGGTGACGTTGTCGCGCGTGACGACGTCCTGGGCCGGCACTTCGAGGGTATCGACGCGGAGCGAGACGCGGACGATGCGGTCGAGGGGCGCGAAGACCAGGATGAGTCCCGGGCCTTTGGGCTGCGGGAGCAGGCGTCCGAGGCGGAAGATGACGCCCCTTTCATACTCGCGCAGGATCTTGATCGAGCTCATGAGGTAGATCACGACGATCACGATGACGATGGGCCAAATTTCGATCATTGAGTGGAGCCTCCCTTTTCATCTTTCACCTGCTCGACCTTCAGCACCAGCCCCTCGAGGGAGGCCACCCGCACCGACGCCCCCGCCGGGACCAGCTGGAGCGCGGTGGCATCCCAGTACTCGCCATGCACGAACACTTTGCCGGCGGGCGCAAGCTCGGTGACGGCTTTGCCGATTTCGCCCACCATGCCCTCCCTGCCGGTTTCGACCTTGTTGCGGCGGGCGCGCAGCGCGAGCGTGGCGAGCATCACCGTAATGATGGAAAACGGCAGGGTCACGGCGACGGCGGTAGGCCAGTGGATGCGCATTTCGGGGATCGGGCTATCCACCAGCATGATGGCGCCGAGCAGCATGGCGACGGCCCCCCCGATTCCCAGAATTCCGTGCGACGTGAATTTGGCCTCGAGCACGAACAGGGTCAGGGCCAGCAGCAGGAGCGCGGCTCCGAGCCAGTTGATGGGCAGGACGGCCAGCGCGGAAAGCCCGAGCAATACCATGATGGCGCCGATGATTCCGGGGGCGATGAGGCCGGGAGAACTGAACTCGACATAAATGCCGAGCGCGCCGAGAACCAGCAGAACCAGCGCGATATTGGGGTCGGCGACCGACGCGACGATGCGCTCGCGCAGGTTGGGCTGATACGTTTCGATCTCCGCGCCCGCGGTGTGAAGGGTCTGAGTGGTTCCATCGAAGCGCGTCACCACGCGGCCATCGAGCTGCGCGAGCAGCTCGCGCTCGTTGGGGGCAATCAGGTCAATGAGATGCTGATCGAGAGCCTCGCGGTCGGTGAAGGACTTGCTTTGGCGAACGGCGGTTTCGGCCAGTTCGGCATTGCGGCCGCGCTTGGTATCGATGCTGCGGATGTAAGCCGCGGCGTCGTTTTCCACCTTCTGCTTCATGACGGCGTCCATCTCGCCGCCCATGGCCACGGGATGCGCGGCGCCGGTGTTGGTGCCGGGGGCCATGGCCGCCACGTCGCCCGCTTCCAGGATGAAGAAGCCGGCGGAAGCGGAGCGGCCTCCGCTGGGTTCCACGTAAGTGACGACGGGAACGGGCGAAGAAATGATCTTCTCGATGGTTTCGCGCATCGCGTCCATCAGGCCGCCGGGAGTGTTCAGGCGGACGATCAGGAGCGAAGCGCCTTCGCTGCGGGCACGGGCGATGGCGCCGCCGACGATCTCGGCAGTGACGGGGTGCACTACGCCGTCCACGTCCACCGCGATGACTTTGGGCGACGCGGGAAATGCCGGCGCAACGAGCGCTAGCGCTAACGCCAAAGTTGCAGCCTTAGTCAAAGCTACCTTCACTATACAATACTCGGATGCCGCAGTCCGAAAACACACGGTGGTAATACGATTGATAGAAACTTTTAATTTTCGGACTGAGCGTGTCTCAGGTAAAATTAGATAATTAAACAGACTTAGGGAGACACCTTAGTAAATGCCCAAAAAGCGTACTGCCGAAAACGAAATGATCGTGCCCGCCGCCTCCGCGGCAGCGCCGGTCCGGCGTAAAACCGCGCCACGGACGCGCCCCCAACATAGTGTCGAAGCGACCACCATCTCCGAGCCGGTTGTGGCAGCTGTGGAAAAGGTCGAGGTTGCCGCTGTCACAACACCGACGCGCGAAGCGATCGCACGGTTGGCTTACTCGTTTTGGGAAGCCCGCGGGTACCAGGGCGGCTCACCCGACGAGGACTGGCAACGCGCCGAGCAGCAACTCCGCAAGAAGGCCCCCGTCGTCGCATGAATTCTACTTGTACTTTCTCAGGACGGCGAGCAGCCTGCCTTGTATCTGAACATCCCGCGCCGGCACGATAATAGGTTGGAGCGTGGAGTTGGCCGGCTGTAACCGGACTGTATCTTCGGACTCCCGATAGAACCTCTTCAGCGTAGTATCGCTGCCTGCCACCAGCGCGACCACGATGTCGCCATCGTGCGCCTCGGGGACGCGTTCGAGCAGGATGAGATCGCCGTCGCAAATGTGATCGTCGATCATGGAACTGCCGCGGACTTCCAACGCGAAGGTGCTGCCGTTCCCCGCGAAATCTGCAAAATTGAGTACCTCGCGCTGCTCCACCGATTCGACGGGCGAACCGGCGGCGATCCGCCCGAGGAGGGGGATCTCCGCGGGCGCCTGCCGGCTGCGGCGCTGCTCCTGCACGTATTTAGGAGTCAACTCGATGGAGCGGCTCTGGTTGAACCCCCGCTTGAGATAGCTCTTCGCTTCGAGCACAGAGATGTGTTTGTGGACGGTGGCCAGGGATGCCAGGCCCAGACCGCCGGCGATCTCCTCATAGCTCGGACAGTACCCGTTCTCGTCTACAAACCCCGCGATAAAATCGAGCACCTGCTTCTGCCGCTTCGTCAATGCCATGTCAGTGTCCTTGTCGGTGCCGGGATTACGCGTACCCCACTTCATTGTGGGCGAATAAAAGGGGAAAATCAATAGGAAATCGACGGAGATAAAGAAATTCACGGGATCCACCGATCTTGGAGGTGGAGCAGATAATGATCTCAATTCGCAGTGAAGTCGACGAACTCGAGCGGTTCCACCAGATGCGCCGCCAGGCGATCGGCTGCTACGTGGCGGCGATCCGCAACTCGGCGGCGTATGCCATTGAACTCGAGGGGGAACTGACGGAGCCGCACCGGAAGCACCTCAACGCCCTGGCGGAAGAGGTGGAAGCCGCCAGTCCGGCGGCGGTGGACGAGAGCCGGGCGACCCTGCGGAACCTGCTGCGAGACTACCGCGACAAGGGATCGCGCTACCTCGCCACGCTGCGGGAAGAGCTGGCCGCCGCGACAAGGGCGCTCGAAGAGATCATGGAATCGCTGGCGCGGGCCGACGGCGAAGGCGAAGCGGGCCTGCAGGCGCCGCTCGAGCGGCTGCGCGGGGCCTCTTCCATTACGGATATCAAAGCCTTGCGGGAACTGGCGTTGAGCGCGGCGGACGCCATCGAGGCGAGCGTGGAGGAGATGCGCAACCAGCATAAACTGGCGGCTTCGCAGTTCCAGACGGAAATCCGGGTTCTGCACCGCCGCATCGATTCGCTGGAGAGGGCGGCTTCGATCGACGCATTGACGGAACTGCTGCGGCGCACGGAAATCGAGCGGCGCCTTGCGCAGGGCTTACCGGGGAGCTGCCTTCTGATGATCAAAACCGGCGGCTTCCGTGTGGCGGCCAGCCAGTTTCATGAGGACGTGGCCGCGGAGCTCACTGGCGCGTTTACCAAGAGGTTGCGGAACAGCCTACCGCCCGACGCAGAGGTGGGCCGCTGGGGCGAAGACAGTTTTTTGGCGATCGTGCACAGCTCCAAGCCCGAGACCGTCAAGACCGCGAAGTGGATTGCCGAACACCTTTCGGGGGCCTATTCCTGCCTGATGGACGGGAAGACGGTGCGGCCTTCGCTGCAGGTGAGCGTAGCGGTGCTCGAGACGGGAGAGAATACTCCAGAGCAGGTTTTGAGCCGGGTGGGAGATTTCCTTCCCTCGAAGTGACGGGCGTCACATGAGGGAGAGCGGGTCGACGTCGATGACCAGCGCTGTCGCGCCCCACTTGCGTTCCTGGGCGAAGGTCCGGATGCGCTGCAACAGCTCATTGAGGGCTTTCCGTCCCGCCGACTTGATGAGGAACTGGTAGCGGTACTCGTTTTTGAGCCGGGGCACGGGGGCTTCGGCGGGTCCCATGACGCGCAGCTTCTCGGGGGGAGGCAGGAAGAGGCTTCCGAGGTCGGTGCTCATGCGCAGGGCCATTTCCTTTTTCTCGCTGCGCACCAGCACGTTGGCCATGGCGCTGAAGGGCGGGTAGTGCATCATGCGGCGGAAGTTGAGTTCCTTTTCATAGAACGCCTGGTAATCCTGCGCGGCGGAGAGGCGCACCGCGTAGTGATCGGGATTGATGGTCTGGACGAGGACGATGCCGGGGAGGCTGCCGCGTCCGGCGCGTCCGGCCACCTGGGTGAGCAACTGGAAGGTGCGCTCGGCGGCGCGGAAGTCGGGCATTCCGAGCCCGACGTCGGCGGAGACCACGCCGACCAGTGTGACATTGGGGATGTCGTGGCCCTTGGCGATCATCTGGGTGCCCACCAGGACGTCGTAATTGCCTTCGCGAAAGTCCTGCAGGATGGTCTCGTACTGCCGCTTGCCGGTAACTGTGTCGCGGTCGAGGCGGGCGATGCGCGCGGTGGGGAAGGCCTGGTGCAACTCTTCTTCCACCTTTTCCGACCCGACGCCGAGGAAGTAGATGTGCTCGCTGGCGCACTTAGGGCAGACCGAAGGCACCTTTTCGGCATATCCGCAGTAGTGGCAGAGTAGCCGGCGGTCGCGCTTGTGATAGGTCAGGGTGAGCGAACAGTTGATGCACTGAACCCGCTCGCCGCAGGCGCGGCAGGCCACGAAGCTCGAAAAGCCGCGGCGGTTCAGCAGGACGATGGTCTGCTCGCCGTTTTCGAGGCGCTGGGCGAGAGCGTCCAGGAGTTTGCGCGAGAAGGTGGACTGTTTGCGGGTCTCGAGAAACTCCTGCCGCATGTCCACCAGTTCCACCGTGGGGAGAGGCCGGGCCTCGATGCGGCCGGGCAGTTCCAGCAGGGTATACTTGCCGCGCTCCGCGTTGTACCGGCTCTCGAGGCTGGGGGTGGCGGAGCCCAGCACGACGCAGGCGCCGGCGGCCTGCGCGCGCACGATGGCCACGTCGCGGCCGTTATAGCGCGGCGTCTCCTCCTGTTTGTAGCTGCCGTCGTGCTCCTCATCGACCACGATCAACCCCAGATTGCGTACCGGCGCGAACACGCCCGACCGGGTTCCGACCACTACGGAGGCGGCGCCGCGGCGGATGCGGCGCCATTGCTCGGAGCGCTCGACATCGGTGAAGGCGCTGTGGAGGATGGCTACGCGGTCGCCGAAGCGGGAGAAAAACTGCCCGGCCATGGCGGGGGTCAGGGCGATTTCGGGGACCAGCAGGAGGGCGCTGCGCCCCTCGGCAAGCACGGCGTCGATCGAGTTCAGGTACACCTCGGTCTTGCCCGAGCCGGTAATGCCGTGGAGAAGAAACGTCTGGAAGCGGTGGACCTGGATGGCGGAGCGGATCTGCTCGAAGGCGGCTGCCTGGGCGGGGTTGAGCCGGTGGGGCACGCGGACGGGTCCGGCGGCGGCGGCCATCGGCTCAGGCCGCAGGAGGACCAGTCCCTTGCGCGCAAGGGAGCGGGCCGCGGCGCTCGAGTTTTTCACCGTGGTCTCGAGGTCCTTGAGGTTGTGGGACCCGGGATGCAGCTCGAGAAAGGCGCGCAGCTCGCGTTCGGGCTTGTTGAGCTTGCGCTCGGGAGCGCCGGGGGCCAGCTCGACGCGCAGGCGGACAGAAGGGGCGCGCAAAGGGTCGCGCTCGGTCTGGACCTGCTCGGCGGCGATGAAGCCCTTGCGCTCGAGCGAGCGTACGATCTTGTCGGCGAGCGGGAGGGATCGCGCGAGGTAGGCTGCCGAGAGGGGGCGCTTCTCGAGCATGCGGAGGATCTGCGCGGCCGGGTCGTCGGGCGAGGAATCGAGCAGCAACTGGCGGGAGGCGTCGCGGCCGGAATCGGTGAGGGACCACACCTTACCCTGGCGGATCTCGGAGGCCAGCGGCAGCATCCCGCGGAGCACTTCGCCCAGGGGCGCGCAGTAGTAGGCGGCGATCCAGCGGCCGAGCGCGAGCAATTCGGCGTCGAGCACGGGCTCGGAATCGATCAGGCGGAGGGCGTCGCGGGTAGCTACTTCGGGGCGGTCGTCGTGGCAGCGGAGAATGACGCCGGTGAGTTTGCGGGTGCCGAAGGGGGCGAGGATGCGGCTGCCGGGACGGACGCGGTGGCGGAGGGTATCGGGCAGCGAGTAGGTGAACGGCTGGTCCAGGGGGACGGGCAGGCTGACGTCGCAGTAGAGATACGATCCCTCGGGCATGGAATCTCCAGGATACAGGGCGCCGAGCTTCGCTCGGATTGGGCAGGCCAGGAGGCCTACCCTACCTGTTAAGCTTAATCGTTGATGACAGTCGATGAGATTCGCGAGTTGATCGCATTGGCGACGGAGACGGGGATTGCGGAGCTGGAGGTGCAGCGCGGGGAGAATCGCGTGCGGATTCGCCGCGCCGCTTTTGCCGCCAACCCGCAGGAGGTGGTGCTGGCTCCGGCCGCGCCCGCTGTGGCGACGGCCGCTCCCGAGACCACGAAGGAGAAGCCCGAGGCCCCGCCCGACGACAAACGGGTGCTGGTGAAATCACCCATCGTCGGCACGTTCTACGAGGGTCCGTCGCCCGGCGCCCCGCCGTTTGTCCGGGTGGGGGAACGGGTGCAGCCCGGCAAGGTCCTGTGCATCATCGAGTCGATGAAGCTCATGAACGAGATCGAGGCGGAGACGTCGGGCATCATCGAAAGCAAGTTGGTTCCGAACGGGCAGCCGGTGGAGTACGGGGAGGCTCTGTTTGCCATCCGCGCGGTTTAAGAAGATCCTGATCGCCAACCGCGGCGAGATTGCCGTTCGCGTGATCAGTGCCTGCAAGGAACTGGGGATCCAGACGGTGGCGGTCTATTCGGAGGCGGACCGCTACAGCTCGCACGTGCGCTTTGCCGACCAGGCGATATGCATCGGGCCTGCCAAGAGCGCGCGCAGCTACCTGGACATCGCGTCGATTATCAGCGCGGCTGAGATTACGGATGTAGACGCCATTCACCCGGGCTACGGGTTTCTGAGCGAGAACGCGGGATTCGCGGAAGTCTGCGAAGCGTCGGGGCTGAAGTTCATCGGACCCAAGGCCGAGGTGATCCGGCTGATGGGGGTGAAGGAGCGCGCCCGCGCCTTCATGCGCGAGATGGGGGTTCCGGTGCTGCCCGGGTCGGAGGGCGTGGTAAGCAGCCCCGAGGAGGCGCTGGAGCTGGCCGAACAGATCGGCTACCCGGTGATTCTGAAAGCTTCGGCCGGCGGGGGCGGGCGGGGCATGCGCGTGGTGAGCCAGGCGGCGGACTTGGCGGGATTGTTGGGACAGGCGCAATCGGAGGCGGGCGCGGCCTTCGGCTCGGCGGACGTGTACCTGGAAAAATTCGTCGGCGCTCCGCGGCACATCGAGTTTCAGGTGCTGGCGGACGAGCACGGGAATGTGGAGATCCTGGGGGAGCGCGAGTGCAGCATCCAGCGCCGCCACCAGAAGCTGCTGGAGGAGGCGCCGTCGCCGGTACTTCGCGACGAACAGCGGGCCGAGATCGGCGCCGTGCTGCGCAAGGCCATCGCGGCGGCGGGGTACAGCAACGCCGGGACGGTGGAATTCCTCATGGACGAGTGCGGCAAGCTGTACTTCATCGAGGTGAACGCGCGGGTTCAGGTGGAGCACCCGGTGACGGAGTTCGTAACGGGCATCGATATCGTGAAGAGCCAGATCCGGATCGCCGAGGGGGAGAAGCTGTGCGACATCCTGCCCGGCCCGGTGACGGTGCGCGGGCACGCGATCGAATGCCGGATCAATGCGGAGAATCCGGAGACGTTCGTGCCCTCGCCGGGACGGATCACGGGCTTCCATCTGCCCGGGGGGATCG
Source organism: Bryobacterales bacterium (assembly GCA_963836015.1). Taxonomy (GTDB): domain Bacteria; phylum Acidobacteriota; class Terriglobia; order Bryobacterales; family Bryobacteraceae; genus CAWCDJ01. The sequence continues at coordinate 293,026 of CAWIIF010000001.1, forward strand.
GCATCCGGGTGGATACGTGGGCCTACACGGATTGCGTGGTCCCACCCTATTACGATTCGCTGATAGCCAAGCTGGTGGCTTACGGGAACGACCGGGCGGAAGCGATCCATCGCATGCAGCGGGCGCTGGGGATGTTCATCGTGGAAGGGATTTACACGTCGATTCCGCTGCACCAGAAGATTCTGGCGGACGCGGACTTTCAGGCCGGCCGCTTCGACACGAACTTCATCAAGAACAAGCTGGGGTAAAGCCTAATCGGGGATGCGGCGGCGGGGAAGCGAGAGGCCGTCCTTCTGATTCTGCGGCTGGGCGGGTATGCCGGAGACCGCCGCGTGGGGGGGCTGATAACTCCCGAAATTGAGATCGGCCTCGCTGAAAGTGACGGGGCGGTCGAGCACCATTTCGACGGTGCTGCCGCGCGAGAGGACGGCATCGGGGCCGCGGGTGGCGAGTACGCCGATCAATCCGGCGGCGGCTCCGGCGGCGGCGCCGATACCCGCGCCCATGCCCGCGTGGCCGGCGGCATTCCCGGCGATGACGCCGATGGAAGCTCCCGCGCCGGCAGCCTCACCCACGGTGCGGGCGTCGCCGGTCTTGTTGCCTTCGCTTCTCACCTTGCCTTCGGATTTGTCGAGCTCGCCGGCGGCTTGCCCGTCCAAACCGCCGACGCGGGCGCGGAAATCGCGCGTCACGCCGTTGGGAAGAGTCAGGGTGTCGAACCGGATGTAGAGCTCGCCGCGGCCTTTCATGCGGCCGGGCTTCTTGATCTGGGTGACGGTTCCGGCCACATAGCTGCCGACGGGGATGACGATCCGGCCGCTCACCAGGACGGGAAACGAAGTCTCGAGGTAGACGCGGTCGCCCGCTGCGGAGTGCTTGGTGCTGATGGTATTGATGAGACTGAGCGGGATCTTGGTGCCCGGGTCGACGGTGAACGCCGCCGGCTGCGCCCCCGCCAGCGCGGCGGCGAAGCTGATGAAAATTAAAGGCCGAAAGCCCATCCGGAGAACTCCTAACCGATTCTAGCCTACCTACTTTAACGCGTACCGGACGCGGAAAGTTGCGAGCGGCCTCACTGGACCGCCAGTTTCAGGCCGGCGGCCGACGATTGCAGACCGATGGCGACGCGGATCTCGGGGTCGGCGCCGGCGGTATCGGGCAGTATCAAATTGATTTGATACAGGCCGGCGGAGCCGGGGGTCAGGCCGGCGTAGAGTATCGCAGCACGGCTCTACGGGGACGCCGTCGAGCAACACCTGCAGGCTGCTCTTATTGACGATCTCGGAGATGTAGGGGGGAAGATAGCCGGTCGAGGGGTTGGCGATGGTCTTTCCGAGCCCGGTACACCATAGAACGATCAGGTCGCCGGGTTTGGCGGGGGTATCCGGCGCGATCACTCCGGTGAGGGGGCGATCGGAGGCGATGGCGTAGTTCGCATTTGCGAACAGCGCGGGCGCGGCGTCGACGACCGGGATCGTGACTTTCGGGCCGGTCAGGCCCTCGCGCATCACGCGCACCACGGCGGGTCCCACGCTTTGCCTGCTGGGCACTAGGAAATTGATCTGGGTTTCGGAGACGTAAAAGAGAGGCACGGGGCTGTCGTCTATGTAGACGCGGGTATAGTTGAGCTCGGTGGGCAGGGTGTTGTCATGGATATCGCTGGGCGCGAGGGCGTATGCGGAGCGCGCCAGATCGGTGCCGAAGATCGAGAGGATCGAATTCGGCGCAAATGGGCCGGAGCTGCCGTCGCCGTTATTTACAATGTTCGCAGCGGAGTAGGACGGCGCTGCGGCCCAGGCCATTCCGCAGCAGAAGGACCCAAGGACCAACCACGCTCGCAACATGAGAAGGTATTGTGGCGCGGCGCCCCGATATTTCTCGGGAATCCACGATAGAATCGAGGTTTACCCGCGCCCTCCGACTTTTTGCGGGAAAACCGCGTCTACGTTCAAGGAGCCAGAGATTTGATCTTTCGGGCGGTCGAGGATGCCGATTTGATCCGGCAGGCTGCCCGGGGCGGGGTGGAGGCGTACAACCTCCTCGTGTCCCGGTGGGAGAAGCGTGTCTATAACTATCTCCTGCGCATCACCCGCAATCGCGAAGACGCTCTGGACTTGACGCAGGACGCTTTCTTGAAAGCCTATCAGAACCTCCGCAAGCTCGACGATCCAGGGCGGTTCGCTCCCTGGTTATATCGCATTGCGCACAACGAGGCTTATTCCCTTTTTCGGAAGAGGAAGCCCGAGGCGGATATGGAAGGGCTGCGGCCGGAAAGCACGGAGACCGAAATTGCGGTGGCGGGAAGCCCGGTCTTCCCGATCGAACTGAGCCTGGCGGTGGATGCGGCGCTGGAGCGGCTGACGGCCGACCAGCGGGAAGCCGTGGTCCTCAAGATTTACCAGGGTTTCAAGTTCGACGAGATGGCCGACATTCTCGGCTGCCCGGTTTCCACGATCAAGTCCAGGCTGTATACCGCCCTCGAACTGCTCAAAGCGGAGCTGGCTCCGGTGAAGGCACGAGGTGTGTCATGAGTTGCTCGCCATTCGACTTACGGGACTACTTCCTGAAGGAGCTGACTGACCCGCAGCAGCGCCAGGTGGAAGCCCATGTGAAAACCTGTCCGCCCTGCCGTGAAGAGCTGGAGCGGCTGCAACTGACGGAAGCGGCGCTATACCGGCTGAGGGACGAAGAGATCCCGCAGCGCATTGCTTTCGTCTCCGACAAAATTTTCGAACCCTCGCCGCTGCGCCGGTGGATGGCCGCATTCTGGGCTTCCGGGGCACGGCTGGGGTTCGCTTCCGCGGCCATGCTGTCGGCCGCGATCATGGTTTCCGCGCTGACGCGCCCGGCTCCCGCACCGGTCGTGGTAGCGCCCGCTCCGGCGGCCGTAGCGGCCGCCACCGTGCCGGACGCGCAGATCGACCAGCGTGTTCGCACGGCGGTGGAGCAGGCCATGGCGGAGACCGAGGCGCGCCACGCTCAGCAGACGAAGCAAATGGTAGCCGAACTGGACCAGAGCCGGCAGCGGCTGCTGGTGGCGGCGCAGGAATTCGAGTTCTATCAGAAGCGCGACCGGGTGCGGATGATGGCGAGCAGCGAGTACGGGCCGCCCGTCCCCGCAGACGCCGGAGAACGGAAATGAGGCCGGCGGCGGTATTGCTCCTGGCGGCGATGGGCTGCGCCGCGGCCCAGGTCGCGAGCACGACGGCGCGCGTGGTGCCGAATGTGGCGAGCGGCGCGCTGGGCGGCGGCCGGCCGATGCGGATCGCGCTGGGCACTTTTGCCGATCTCGAAAAGCGCTTCGACGGCAAGCTCTCGAGCCTGGGCGGGGCCAACGATCCGGCCGATCTGCTGGGGACGACCCGGGGCATCTACCTGGAAGGATACGGCGCGGTATTCACTGCCGAGCTGAGCCTGATCAACACGCCCGGCATCAACCCGTTCCGCCCGACCATCAGCGAACAACTGAAAGAGCAGGTGCACCAGAGGAAGGCGGCGCGGGTTCCGCTGCTGAAGCAGGCGATGAAGGAGATGATGAAGACCGCGGCCATGACCCTGATCCAGGTGCCGGAGGGCCAGCAGTTTGTTTTTGCCGTGCGGCTGGACTACCTGCGGTGGGAAGACACGATGGGCCTGCCCGGGCTGATCGTGATGAAGGCCGACCGGAAGTCCGCGCTGGCGGGCGATGTACAGATGGAAGAGCAATAAGTGGCTGCCAGCGTCCCTCCCGCCCCGCAACCCGAAGCCGAATCGTTCGAGCCGCGCTACCTGCGGCTGGGCGAGATCCTGATCGAGCGCGGCAAGATCGAAGCCGAAGACCTGGCGCGCGCGCTCGAGCTGCAGCAGGAGCGCGGCGATAAGATCGGCAAGATCTTCGTCGACATGGGGCTGCTGGCGCAGAGGGACATGCTGGCGGCGCTTTCCGAGCAGATCGGGGTGCCTCTGGTTTCGATCGAGGGGCCGCCCCCTTCGGCGCCGGAGATCGACGGGCTGTCGCACCGGTTTCTGCGGCAATGCCGCGCGTTCCCGGTGTCGCTGACGGATTCGACGCTGACGGTGGCGATGGCCGATCCGCTCGATTTCGAGACGGTGGCGGCGCTGCGGGCCTTTTCCGGGCTGCAGATCCAGACGCTGCTGGCGCCCGAGCAGGAAGTCGCGGACGCGATCGAGAAGCACTACGGCGAGGTCGAGGGCCACGGCGCCGAGGTGGGGCTGGACGAAGAAGCCAGCGCCGACCTCGAGCACCTGCGCGACATGGCGAGCGAGGCGCCGGTGATCCGGCTGGTGAACGCCATGATCGCGGACGCCATCGAGAAGCGCGCGAGCGACATCCACATCGAGCCGTTCGAGAAGGAATTTCGCGTCCGCTTCCGGGTGGACGGCGTGCTGTTCAACCAGGAGATGCCGCCGCGGGAATTGAAGGCGGCGATCATCTCGCGGCTGAAGCTGATGGCCAAGCTGAACATCGCGGAGCGGCGGCTGCCGCAGGACGGCCGTATCAAACTCAAGCTTCTGGGCCGCGAAGTGGATTTGCGCGTTTCGACGCTGCCGACGCTGTACGGCGAAAGCGTCGTGATGCGCCTGCTGGACCGCTCGGCGGGCGATTTCTACGACCTGCGGCGGCTGGGTTTCGACAACCGCATGCTGGCGCGGATGGAGCATTTCACGGGGCAGCCGCACGGCATCTTCCTGGTGACCGGGCCTACGGGCAGCGGCAAATCCACGACGCTCTATTCGGCGCTCAAGCGGATCAACCTGCCGGACAAGAAGATCATCACGATCGAAGACCCGGTGGAATACCAGATGGACGGGATCAACCAGATCCACGTGAATCCGCAGATCGGGCTGACGTTCGCGGCGGGGCTGCGGCACATCGTGCGCCAGGATCCGGACGTGATCATGGTGGGGGAAATCCGCGACCGCGAGACGGCGGACATCGCGATTCGCGCGGCGCTGACCGGGCACCTGGTGTTTTCGACGCTGCACACGAACGACGCGCCGAGCGCCATCACGCGGCTCACGGATATGGGCGTGGAGAACTACCTGATCACGTCGTCGGTGACGGCGGTGCTGGCGCAGCGACTGGTGCGGGTGATCTGCGAGCATTGCCGGGTGGCGGCCGGGGTGGTGCTTTCGCCCGAGGGCGAGATGGTGCAATCGTTCCGCGGCGCGGGCTGCGCGGAGTGCGGCGGGCGCGGCTACCTTTCGCGCGTGGGGATCTTCGAGCTGATGGAAGTGACCGATGAAATCCGCAAGCTGATCATGGACAACGCGGACGCCTCGGTGCTGACCCAGGTGTCGCGCCGCAACGGCATGCGCAACCTGCGAGAGGACGGCTGGAAGAAGATCATCGAAGGCACGACCACGGTGGAAGAGGTCATGCGGGTCACGCAGGAACTCTGATGGCGACATTCTTCTTTCGCGCGGTGGCTTCGGACGGCAAGGTCCGGACCGGGAGCCTGTCGGGGGACAACGAAAGGCTGATCGCGCGGGAGCTGCGCAAGCAGGGGCTGACACCGATCTACGTCGGGGTGGCGCCCAAAGGCGCGTCGTACGAGATCAAGCTGCCGAGCTTCAGCGGCGGGAAGCGGCGGGACGTCCTGTTTTTCACGCAGGAGCTTTCGACGCTGCTGAACTCGGGGGTGCCGCTCGACCGGGCGCTTTCGATCACGGCGGAGCTGACGGAGCGGCACGGCTTCCGGTTCATCGTGCTGGACGTGCTGCGGGTGCTCAAGGGCGGCAAGACGCTGGCGGACAGCCTGGCCACGCATCCCGACTATTTCACCGACCTGTACATCAACATGGTGCGGGCGGGGGAGGCCTCGGGGGCGCTGGGGTCGATCTTCGAGCGGCTTTCGGAGTTCGAGCGGACGCGCGACGATTTACGCAGCTACATCATCTCGTCGATGATCTACCCGGCCCTGCTGGCGACGGTGGGAATGGCGTCGGTGCTGGTGCTGCTGACGTTCGTGGTGCCGCGGTTCGCCACGATCTTCCAGGATTCCACGATGAAGATCCCGGTGCCGACGCAGATCATGATGCAGGCGAGCTACATCGTGCGGACGTACTGGTGGATGGGGGCGGGGTCGGCGGCCGCGCTGCTGATCGGCTGGCGCGCCTACACGAATACGCCGGCGGGGCGCATCTGGTGGGACGGCGCGCGGCTGCGCATCCCGCTGCTGGGCGATGCGATGCTCAAGGCGGAGACTTCGCGGTTCGCGCGCGGCATGGCGACGCTGGTGGCGAACTCGGTGCCGCTGGTGCAATCGATCGGGATCGCCGCCGCCACGCTGAACAACCGGACGATTTCGGGCGCGCTGGCGGGCGTGGCCATGGGGGTCAAGCGCGGCGAGGGGATCGCGGCCCCGATGCGGAGGGCGGGCGTGTTTCCGCCGCTGGCTTCGCACCTGTTGACGGTGGGGGAAGAGACCGGGCACCTCGACACCATGTTTGCCCGCATGGCGGATATTTACGAAAACGATACGCGCGCTTCCATCCGGCGGTTCACCTCGGTGTTCGAACCGCTGATCATTCTGGTGATGGGAATCGTGGTGGGCGCGCTGATATTGAGCATGCTGCTGGCCATCACCAGCATTAACGACGTGGCAATGTAAACCATGAACCGAAATCGAAGACGCGCCCAAGCGGGCGTCACCCTCATAGAAATGCTGGTGGTCGTCACGATCATCGGGCTTTTCGTCGCGCTGGTGGGGCCGGGCTTATGGAAAAAAGTGGATGTTTCCCGCATCACGGCGGCCCGCACCCAGATCCAGAATTTCATGACCGCGCTGGGCACATACAAGCTCGATACGGGGACGTTTCCCACGACCGAGCAAGGGCTGCAGGCGCTGCGCGTGAAGCCCGCGGACATGAACCAGTGGAACGGGCCGTACATGCCGCAGGAAATCCCCAAGGATCCCTGGGGGCACGACTACGTTTACAAGTATCCGGGCGAGCACGGGGACGAGCCCGAGATCGTTTGCCTGGGAGCGGACGGGCAGCTTGGCGGCGATGGATTGAATGCGGATATCGTCAGTTGGAAAAACCAGTAAGGGCATAACGCTGATCGAGATGCTGGTGGTGGTCGCCATCATCGGCCTGATCGTGGCGGTGTCGACGCCATCGGTCTCGGCGGGCATCGACAGCATACGGATGACCTCGGCGGCCGATTCGGTCGCCAGCTTCCTCAACGGAGCGGTGAACCGCGCGGAACGGCGGCAGGAGCCGATGGAACTGGTGATTTCGATCAAGGACAGCAAGCTGACGCTGTATTCGAACGACCCGGGCTTCGAGCGCGAGCTGAAGATGCCGGAAGGGATCGCGATCGAGGCGGTGCTGCCGAAGATCCAGGACGAGCCCGAAGAGCTGCGCCGCCTGATCCTGATGCCCGGGGCGTCGGTTCCGGGCATCGGCATCCAACTGGCCAACCGGCGCGGCGGAAAACGGATTATCCGGCTGGACCCGATGACCGGCTTTCCGCGCGTCTCGAGCGTCCCAACAGAGTGAAGAACCAGCGCGGATTCACGCTGCTCGAAATGATTGTCGCGACCACCATCATGGGGATCGCGGTAGTCGGCCTGCTGGCGGGCCTGGCGAGCGCCACGCGCAACGCCGCGCGCCTGCAGGACTACGACCGGGCGGTGCAGTTGGGCCGGGTGCGCATGAACGAGCTGATGCTCGACCGGACGATTCCGCTGAACGTGCCGGTCGAGGGGCGCTTCGACCTCTCCCAGACGGGCGGCGTGGAAGCGGGCTGGCGCGCGCGGCGCACGATTTTCGAGATGCCGCCCGAGGTGCAGCCGGGGCGGACGGCGCTCGACCGGGTGGAGCTCGAAGTATGGTGGACGTCCGGGGACAAGCGCCGCACGTACACGCTGGATGCCTATCGTCCGCACATCCTGAAGGAGGACGAGATTCCCAAAGGGGATTCCCAATGAGGCGCGCGCGGCAGGCGGGCGTGACGCTGATCGAGGTCATGGTCGCGGTGACGCTGCTCAGCCTGCTCTCGGTAGGGATGCTGTACGCGCTGCGGCTGGGGTTGAGCGCGCTCTCCAAGACCGATTCCAAACTGATGGACAACCGCCGGGTGGCGGGGGCGCAGCGCATCCTGGAGCAGGAGCTGCAGGGCCTCATGCCGGTGCTGACGAAGTGCCCGGGCGCGGGTGGGGCGGGAGCTTACTTTCAGGGCGGGCCGCAAACCATGCGGCTGGTCTCGGTCTTTTCGCTGGATGCAGCGTGGCGCGGGCAGCCGAAGGTTCTCGAACTGTTCGTGATCCCCGGGGAGAACGGCGAGGGGGTGCGGCTGGTGGTGAACGAAGCTCCCTACAACGGGCCGGCCGGCATGGAGCCGTACTGTACCGGGACGGCGGTGGCGAATCCGCACTCGTTCGTCCTGGCGGACAAGCTGGCCTATTGCCGGTTCACGTACATGGGTCCGGCGCCCAACCCGGCGGACCCGGGCATCTGGGCGCCCGCGTGGGATCATCCCGGGTGGCCGTTCGCCATCAAGGTGGAAATGGCGCCGATGGATCCGAACCCGTCGCGGCTGCAACCGGTCACGGTCACGGTACCGGTGTACATGTACCGGAAGGTGGAGCGGTATGCGGACTAGGGGGCGGCTGCGGCGAGCGGGCATTCTCGTCACCCCTTCAAACATCAGGGCGCGGAGAGCGCGGGGCAGTGCGCTGCTGATGGTGCTTTGGATTACGGCGGCGCTGGCGGCGATCGGGTTTGCGCTGGCGGGGACGGTGCGCGGGGAGGCGGAGCGGGCCGCTACCGAGGTGGACGACTTGCGCAGCTACTACCTGGCGGTGGGGGCGCTGCAGCGGGCAGAACTGGAACTGGCCTGGTCGGTGGTGTACCCGGACAAACGCAAGATCCCCAAGGGATCGACCTTCGTCGATTACCAGTTTCCCAGCGGCGTCGCGCACGTGGATATCATTCCGGAGGCCGCCAAGCTGGATGTGAACGCGGTGCCGGTGGAGATGTTGAACCGCCTCCTGGTGGCCCTGGGGGTGGATGTGGGCCGCGCCCAGCAAATCGCCGCAGCGATCGACGAATGGCGGAAGCCGGTCGAGAACGGCAGCGAATTCGATGGGTATTATGAATCACAAGTTCCGTCTTTTCGCGCGCCGCACACGTCCTTACAGGAGATCGAGGAATTACTGCTGGTGAAAGGCATGACGCCCGATATTTTCTACGGAACCTATGTCCCGGCGCTGGAGACGGAGAGCGGTACGACGGGAGGTCCGCGCCTGGTGCCGCACGGCGGGCTGATCGACTGCCTGTCGGTTTACGGCTCGAGGGACCGGGTGGACGCCAATACGGCGCACCCCGCGGTGCTGGCGGCGCTGGGAGTGAGCCCTTACGTGATCAGCGCGCTGGTCGAGCGGCGGCGGATGTCGCCCATGAACCAGCAGCAACTGTCGGACTTCATCGGGTCGGTGGGCGGGTCGATGGACCACTTGCGGGTGGAAGGCAACTCGATCGTGACCATGCGGGCGACGGCCCGCCTGTACCTGCCGGACGGACGCCTGTCGGACCTGAAACGGACGGTGGCTGCCCAGCTCAAGTACATGCCGCCGGGGTCCGATTCCGGGGTCTATATGCTGCGCTGGTACGACACCGCCTGGAGCCACTAACCCGGATGCCGCAACCGTTTTCCATTGTCAAGGATCTTCGCAAGCTGCTGGCGTTCGGGTCGGGGCTGGGCATCGAAATCGGCGCGGAGGCCCTCGAGGTCGCGGTGACCCGCGTGCGCCCAAACCGGGTGCAGGTGCTGGGCAGGCTGACGCTGGCGGGCTACCGGTCGCGGCCGGCGGCGGAGTGGGGCGCGGAGTGCGCGCGGTTTCTGAGCTCGCTGGGCGTCGGGCATCTCAGCGCCACGGTGCTGCTGCCGCGGCGCGACGTGATTGTGCGGCTGGTGTCGCTGCCGGGCGTGGCGTCCAAGGACGTGGAGGGCGCGCTCCGGCTGCAGCTCGACGCGCTGCACCCCTTCGGGGAAGACGAAGTGGTCTGGGGCTGGTCCGGGCTGGCGTGGGGCGGAGTGCTCGCCGGGATTGCGCGGCGCGAGACTGTGGAGCGCTATCACCAACTGTTCACGGAAGCCGGGATCGCGGTTTCCTCGTTCACGTTTTCGGCGGCGGCGGTTCACGCCGCGGTGCGGCTGAACGGCCCGATCCGGGAGGAAGGCTTCGTGGCGTTGAGCCGCTCGGCATCGGGCGGAGTGGAAATTTACGGCGAGAGCCCGGCGCGCCCGGTTTTCTCGGCGGAGTTCGACATGGCTCCGCAGCGGGCGGCGGTGATGGCGCTTTCGGAGCTGCGGCTGCCGCCCGAGACGGCTCCCCTGACGCTCGAGGAAGTGCTGCCCAAGCCTGCCGTGAACCCGGTGGAAAACGATTTATCCCGCAACGCACTGCCGTACGCCACGGCGCTGGCGGGGGCCTGCCCCCGGCTGGCGCCGGCGGCGAACGTGCTGCCGCCGGAGCACCGGCGGTACAACTCGCGGGCGGTTTATGTTCCGACGGCGGTGCTGGGCGGCGCGCTGCTGTTGGTGGCGGGAGCGGCCTTCGGATATTCCAAGTATTCCGACCACCGCTACCTGGACAAGCTGCACGCGGAGATCGCGCGCATCGAGCCGGCGGCGCAGCGGGCCGCGGCGCTCGACCGGCAGACCCTGCAGGTCAAGGCGCGGACCGAGCTGCTCGACCGGCTGCACGCCCAGACCCGCGCCGACCTGGACGCGTTGAACGAGCTCACCCGGCTGATCGAGCCGCCGGCGTGGACCAATTCGGTGGACCTGACGCGCGATGCGGTGCGGATTGCGGGGGAGGCTCCGCAAGCAGCGCCGCTGCTGAAGATCCTGGACTCGTCGCCCTATTTTGAAAACTCGGCGCCCGACATGATTCAGCGCAGCACGTCGGGGGGCAGCGGCGAGATGTTCATGATCCACACCACGCGGGAGAAGTCCAAATGACGGTGGGGACGCTGGACCGGCGGATGGTGCGGATGATTCTGGCGAGCGCGGCCGCGATGCTGGTGCTGCGCTTCGTACTGCTGCGGGACAAGCCGGCGCAGGTGGTTTCGGCATCCGAATCGGCGCCGCTGGCCGAAAAACGGCTGGAGCGGGTGCGGGAGATGGCGGCCACCGTGAAGGGCAAGCAGGCGCTGCTCGACCAGGCGATGGCCGAGCTCAAGGTGCGGGAGAACGGAATCATCAAGGCCGACACGGCGGCACAGGCGCAGGCGCAGCTCATGGACCTGGTTCACCGGGTGGCCGCGGCCAACGGTTTTGACGCGCGCGGCGCCGAACAGCTCACGGAAGCGCGGCCGCTGGGCGCGGACTACGGGCAGGTTTCGGTGACGCAGACGTTCACCTGCGGGATCGACCAGCTCGTGAATTTTCTGGCGGACCTGGCCAACGAACCCGCCATCGTCTACATCGACGACCTGCACATCAGCGGGGGCAGCGATAAGAAGAAGAACGTGACGGTGCGGCTGGGCCTGTCGGGCGTGGTGCTGCGCAAGCTGGTGCCGGTGAAAAAGGGAGGGCCTTCGTTTTGAGACGGAAGCTGCTGGTCCTCAACATCGTGCTGGCCGGCGTGGTGGTTTACGCGGGCGTGCGGTTCCGGCGGGAGTGGGTGGCGGCGAAGCTGCGGGAGCACGCCGCGCTCGACCGGTTTGTACCCCCGGTGCCGCCGCCGAAGTTCACTCCGGCGCCGCTCGAGCCGCCCATAATGCCCTCCGGCTACGCGGACGTCGCGAACAAGATGCTGTTCGACAAGTCGCGGAACCCGGTAGTGGTGGAAGTGGTGGCGCCTCCGCCTCCTCCTCCCCCGATGCCTCCCCTGCCCTTGTATCACGGGATGATGAACCTGGGGTCGGACGGCCCGACCCTGTTTTTCAGCCTGGGCGGGGGGGCGCCGCACCAGGCCGTTCATCCGGGCGAGACCATCGGCCAATTCAAGCTGGTGAGCGTCAATACTGATGAGATCACTTTGGAATGGGACGGCAAGGAAATCCACAAGAGCTTTGACGAGTTGAGCGACGCCGCGAAGAGCGCGCCCCGGCAGGACGAACCGGCGGGAAGCCGTACGGTAGCGCCGGCCGCAGCGTCGGCGGCGCCGGCTCCGCCGCCCAGGAGCGGCCCGGGTGAGGACACGGGCCGTGGCTTCCGGGCCTGCTCGATGAACGACGGCGTCGCGAACGGCGGGGTGGTGGACGGGTACCGCAAGGTATCGTATCCGACGCCCTTCGGGCAAAGCTGCCGCTACGAACCGGTGAAGTAGATCCGGATCACAGAATTGGAGTTTGAAATGAGACTGCTAATCGTTTTTTCTATTTCGGCGATGCTGCTCGCGGCGGCGGACCAACCGGGGGGCAAACCCAAGCCGGAGACAACGCCCAAGGCGGCGGCCAAGGCAACGGCCGCGAAGCCCCTGGCGATTCCGGCGGGCGCGGTGGAAGCCGACGGCGGCTGGCGCTACACGGATGCGCAAGGCAAGAAGTGGATTTACCGCAAGACGCCTTTTGGGGTGGCGCGGATGGAAGACAAGCCCGACACGCGTCCGGCAGTGCAGGCGGTCCGCCCGGAGGACGTCAAAGCCACGGAGAAGGGAGAGTACATTCTCTTCGAGCGCCCGGGCCCGTTCGGAACCTACAAATGGCAGGCCAGGAAGACGGAACTGAACGAGCTGGAGCAGGCCGCGTGGAACCACGCCCGCGCCGGTAAACAGGACTAAGCTGATGCGTCTTTTCCACTCCTTGCGGCTGGTGTTGCTGGGATGCGCCGCCGCCGCGGCCGCGCTGGCCCAGGCGCCTCCCGTCATCATGCAGGCGCCGAATCCAGAACTGGTCAAGCCGCAGACTCCTCCGCCGCAGGCACAACCCGCGCCGGCGCGGCAGGCACCGGGGGCTCAGCCGCAAACCCAGCCGGCCGCGCCGCGCCTGGCCGACAGCCGGGGCTTCCTGCTGGGCGGCGTATCCCTCAGCGAGATGATCGACATCCTCGCCAAGATGATGAAGATCAATTACATTCTGGACCCACGGGTGAAAGGCTCGGTCACCATATACACCTATGGCGAAGTGAAGCCGGTGGACCTGATGCCGTTGATGGAGACGATCCTCCGGGTGAACGGCGCCGCCATGGTGAAGGTGGGGGATCTGTACCGGATCGTGCCGGTAAACGCGGTGGCGCAACTTCCGGTGGACCCGGTAGTAAACGCCGATTCCAAGACGCTGCCGGACGACGAGCGCATCGTGCTCAACCTGATCTTCCTGAAGTACGCGACGGCCGGGGAGATCGATAAGCTGCTGGCGCCGTTCTATGGGGAAGGGGCGAGCCATTCGACCTACGACCCGGCCAACCTGCTGATCATCCAGGACAACAGCCGTAACATGAAGCGCACCATGGAGTTGATCAGCCTGTTCGATTCCGATGCGTTCGCCGGGCAGCGGGTGCGTCTTTTCGATGTCAACAACAGCCGGCCTTCGGACCTGGTGAAGGAGCTGGACTCGGTGTTCAAGGCGTATTCGCTTTCCGAGAAGAGCTCGGCCGTGAAGTTCATACCGGTGGATCGCATCAACACCCTGATTGCAGTGGCCCCCAATCCGGGGATCTTCGTGGAAGTGTCGAAGTGGATCGACAAGCTGGACATCCCGGTCAAGATTACGGCCGGCGCGGTGAGCAATTATGTCTATCGCCTGAAGTACGGGCGGGCCGAAACGGTGGCGATGGCAATCATGGCCCTGTATAGCGGCAACCCCATGGCGATGATCGGGCTGAGCTCGATGATGTACGGCGGAATGGGCTACGGCGGCGGAGGCATGGGCTACGGCGGCGGGGGCATGGGATACGGCGGCGGCGGTATGGGCTACGGCGGCGGGGGCATGGGATACGGCGGCGGGGGCATGGGGTATGGCGGCGGGGGCATGGGCTACGGCGGCATGGGGTTCAACCCGAACTACGCAGCACCCAATTACCCGCAGTCGCTCAGCGCGGCGCCGATCACGGGAGCCGCGGCGGCCGCCCCCTCGGTTTCGACGACGGGCACGGGGCTGACGGGCGCCTTCCTGGGCACCGGAGCGCAGCAGCAGCAGACCTCCTCGCAATATCCGCACGTCATACCGAACCCCTTCGACAACACGCTCCTGGTGCAGGGCACTCCGCAGGACTGGGAGCAGATCAAGAGCCTGCTGCGTCAGTTGGACATTCCCCCGCGACAGGTGCTGATCGACGCCAAGATTTACGAACTGGACCTGACGGGCGCGTTTTCAGCCGGTGTTTCGGCGTACCTGGACAAGAAAGACACCGGACCGATCTCGCGCACCCTGGCCGCCGCCACGGGAGCCGCGGGGCTGACTTTGTCGGCGGGCGCCCTGGTGCTGCGCAGCCACGAACTGCTGGCGGCGCTCAACGCGGCGGAGTCGCAGAACCACTCGCGCGTGATATCGGCTCCCAGCATCATTGCGACCGACAGCATCCCGGCGACGATGAACGTAGGACAGGACGTACCGGTGCTGACCTCCTCGGGCGTGGCCGTGACCGGCAGCTCGTTCAATTCCGTAAGCAACCGCAGCACGGGCGTGACCCTGACCATCATGGCGCGGGTGAATTCGAGCGGCGTAGTCACGATGGAGATTCAACAGAACGTCAGCGAGCCGCAGGCCAACACGACCAGCAACATCAGCTCGCCCTCGTTTTCAAACCGTTCGTTCAGTACGCAGGTGACGGTGCAGGACGGCGACACGGTGGCGATCGGGGGGTTCATCGGGGAGTCCCATGTGGAGCAATCTTCGGGAGTTCCGGTGCTTTCCCGGATACCGATTGTCGGTGCGGCGTTCGGCTCGAAGAGCTACAGCAAGAGCCGGACGGAGCTGATCATCTTCCTGACCCCGCGGGTGATCTACGACACCAACCAGATCCAGGACGCGACGGACGAGATCCGCGGCATGGTGAAGAAGCTTCAAAGGTCGATAAAGGAGCAATAGCGGCGGCGAGCGGGCGATCGCCTCTAATCCGAACTACGCCGCCGCTTACGATTGGCTGGGAGTGCTGGCGATATGGAGAAGCGGCTCATCCGGACGGTCGGACATTCCACGCGACCGGTCGATGCTTTGATCGAAATGCTGGAGGCGCACGGCATACAGCGGCTCATCGACGTTCGAACGGTTCCCAAATCGCGATACAACCCACAGTACAATCGCGAGGCGCTGGAGCGATCCCTACGCGCCGCCGGCATCGGCTACGAGCACAGGAAAGCCCTCGGGGGGCTGCGGCATCCTCGCAAGGATTCACCAAACATGGCCTGGCGCAACGCGTCCTTTCGCGGCTATGCCGACTACATGCAAACGCCGGAGTTTGAGTCTGCCCTGAACGCGTTAGTTCAGGCTGCGGCTCACGAAGCGGTCGTGATTATGTGCGCCGAGGCTGTGCCGTGGCGCTGTCACCGCTCGCTGATTTCGGATGCTCTGACGGCGCGCGGTTGTCGGGTGGAGCACATCATGAGTGCAGCCAGGTCGGATCCGCACACCATGACATCCTTTGCGAGAGTGGAAGGGACATCGATTACCTATCCAGCCGGCGCACAGGAAAAATTGTTTTAGGGCCGGGGCTGCAAGGGGAGAGGTTGTAACAACAATATCGCCGGTCGCAAACAGTCTGTACCTGGTTTGCCTTTTGCGAGATCAAAATGCGTGTTACTTGCGGCGCACTACACTACCCGTTTTCGACGCGCGCCTTTATATCCGAGTACGCCGTATCGATGAGCCTGCTCAGTGCTGCTGCGTCTGAGGCCGTTCCCGGTCTCAGCTTCACATGACGCATGAACTTGCCTGTGCCTTGCAACAAGCGCGCCGGATCCGGCAGCGCTGCGCCGTGAAAGAATCCCACGTTCACGTGCGAAGTAAATACATTGACGTAGCCGAAGGGCGCATCTCCCAAACATGCCACCGGACAGCCGTCATGCAGGAGTTCCCGGACTTCGTCCCCGCACTTTCGCATCACCTCAAACCAGTGCTGCGCGATGGCTCCCAATTCACCTGCATGCGCGTTCATCCACGCATCGATGGCGGGATCCCGCTCGACTCCGCCATTGAATCGCAGCAATTCCGTTCTCATCTCTGACAACGGCGCTTCACTGCTCGATCGCCGCCGCTGCCATCGCCATGAAGCTGTTGATCTCGTCGGCCGTATCCCCGCCGCCGTTCGTACGCTGCATGAAAATGATACCGACCAGGTCCTTGGCCGGGTCCACCCAGCCATAGGTGCGATAGGCTCCGCCCTTCACATAACTGCCGATTGAGTTATAGCGAAAAGTGCCGAGAGCCTCGCGCACCACCTCGAAGCCGAAGCCGTGCCCTACGCCGGGGGCGAAGCCTGCCTTCATCGAACCCGTATATGAGGTGGTCATCGCTTCGACGGCGGCCGCCGAGAGAATCCGCTTACCATTCAGGGTGCCTTTGTTCAGCAGCATCTGGTGAAAGCGCGCCATATCTCCGGCCGTACTGAGCAGGCCGCCCTCCGGCGCCGGAAATTTCGGTTGCGGCAGGGAAACCCGCTTGAGCCCCGCGGGTTCGTAGGTGTAAACGGACGCGACGCGGCTCGCCTTTTCCTGCGGCACGAAGAAGAACGTGTCGTGCATTTCCAGCGGCTCAAAAACCCGTTCCGCCAAGAAACGGTCGTAGGGCTGGCCGCTCACCACTTCAATGACGCGGCCCAGCGCGGCGATGCCGATATTACTGTAATTCCAGGCCGTGCCCGGTTCGAACAGCAGGGTTGCGCGGGAAACCATGGCCACTCTCTCCGCCAGCGTGTTTGGCGGTGTTTCGCGCGGCACGGTGCCCGGCAGTCCGGAAGTATGCGTCATCAGGTCGAGAATGTTGACCGGGCGTGACGGCGTGACCGCGGCGCAGTTATAGCCGGCCAGCGTGCCGCACGGATTCAGCTTCAAGTCCTTAAATTCCGGGAGATACTTTTCCACCGGATCGATCAGCGAGAGACGGCCCTCATCTACCAGGATCATGATGCCGGCGCAAGTGATGGGCTTCGTGACGGACGCCAGATGGAAGATGGTGTCCGGGCGCATCGGCGTTTTGCTTTCCAGGTCCTGATACCCGACCGCATCGAGACGGGCCAGATGTCCGTGCCGGGCCACCAGAGTCACCACGCCGGCGGTTTTGCCGGCTTTGACGAACTCCTCCATCCGGACGGGAATGCGCGCTAAGCTTTCGGGATTCATGCCGGCCGCGATGGGGTCGGCTTTATCTAAAACAAACGGGCCGGCGGCCAAGCCGGCCAGTGAACACGCCAGCAGAAGGAAAATGTTCGTTCTCATAGCAATGCAACACGCTCCACTTTATACCGAACCCGGCCCCGATTGTTAGCGGATAGCCGGCCAACTGCCCGCGACGGCTCCAACGTGCGGGTTGGATCCGCGTGAAGTTGTAGACTGTTGGTGGATGAACGACGAAGCCCTCGACTTCAGTGCCATACTGCGGTCCGGGCGGTGCTTGTGGGCGTTGCTTACCCTCATCGTATCGGCGGGTGCTTTCGGACAGTCAGACAACGTGACTCATGAAATCGCCGGTCTGAAGGATCCCGATTACAAAATCCGTGCGAGCGCAGCCCGCACGTTAGGCACGATGAAGGACCCGCGTGCTGTCGCGGCCCTCATCGCCGCGCTGAATCAATCGAGCGGCATGGAGGAAAGGGTTCCCGCCAGTTCGCTGGGAAGAATCGGCGCGCTGGCCGTCGATCCCGCGCTGAAGGACACAAACTCCGATATTCGCGCGGCGGCCGTTGCCGGGATCTACGGACACCGGGACGCCCCGGGATTTCTTCTCACCCCGTTTGACTTCGCGGGACTATTCTATCGGCGGGACTGGCGCGAGGCCAGGGACCCCCGCGTGATCGATCTCCTGATTGCTGCCTTGCTGCCGATCGCAAGGTGCTCTCGTATTGCGAGGAATAACTCATCATGTCTCATTCGTTGAAGAATCTCTCTGTTTGGTTAGCAGTATTGTTGCTCCTGCTCTTTGCCGCCATACCTTTGAATGCGGCGGCTATCACCACGAATGGCAATGGCGAAGCCGTTGACGTCGGGATTTGGTATTGTGCGAATTGGGATGTCAATGGCCGCGGCTGGTGGCCGTTGAGCAGTTATCGGCCGCTGCTTCCCAACGGACAATATGGCATGCACGACGGCGCAGACATCAATGTGGTCGACTATCATCTTCAGCAACTGGCCGGTGCAAAAATCGACTTTATCTTGTTCGACGACACCAATGGCGATTTCAACCATTACGGGCCGCAAAACGTCTGGATCAAAGAAAAGTCCAAAAGCGTTTGCGCCAGGATCAAACTCTGGAATGAGCGGCACCCGTGGAAAATCAAATATGCCTTTGCCATCGGGTCGCAGTTCATTGACGATCGGGAATACCCCACGGCCAAAAGCTATGATGTGATTGAGCAGCAGGCGCGCTGCATTGCCGAAGAGGTCTTCAATAATCGCCTGTTCCATTCCGGCGATTATTATCAGATCGATGGCAAGCCGCTGCTGGTGGTCCTCGACTACAAAACAGATGCGCGGACCAGGTGGGCAAATCATCCGGGCAGCAAGAGTTGGGCCAATCGATATTCTATCCGCTGGGCCGGCACCAGCGGCCGCTATAGCGCGGCGCCGGGCGATTATGGCTGGGCCATGAACAGCGCGGGAGTCCTGCTCCATCCCGAAGTGGAATATCTGCAACCAGGCCATGACAACCATCTTCCGGCAGGCGCCGGCTGGATGCACACGTTGCGAAGGCAAGGCGACTATTACGTGAACAATTGGAATAAGATTCTAAGCAATCCCCTCCCTAGGATTGTTATGATTGGCGCCTTCAATGATTACACCGAAGACTCCGCCGTCTGGACGGCCGACACCAGCCGCGATTACCCGGGAACCCGCTTGCCGATTGAACGCTGGGACGGCCATGATGGGAAGCTACATCCGTCCATGTACTGGGACTATACGGTGGGAGTCATCCGCACCTTGCGTTACGGTTCTCCGAAACCCGGCATGGCAGGTTCAGCGCCGGCCCTTGCCGCGGATAGGGAGTGAGAAGCCGACTTTCGTTCCCAATTCAGGGACCGCGCGAAGGCGGATCGGGCCAGTGTTAGCTTGAACTACCGGACAGCGGAAGTCTCATAGCGCACATCCGAAGGTGGGCTAAGTCGGGGAGCGCGCCATCGCGGGAGTAGGGTTCTGCGAATTGTGTACGCCGCCGCCCGTGTCCGGTCCCGGCTCCACAGCGTCACGTCTGTGCGGCTGTGGCCGGCATAACCATCGCATCAACTCCCCCTTTCTGACTTACTTTTCTTCTTGACACGGCTCACGCGATCGGATATACACAACTAGGTTTCACTTGGTTGAGTATAGGGGATGAAGCGGCGCGGGAGCCGAGCCGGCGCGAATCCGGCCGCGGGGACCTGGCACGCTCACCGATGTCCTTCCTCTTAGATTCAGCGCCATAACGGCCATGCCCCGCCATTGCGAGGCATGACTCGAAAATAGGGTCGTGAATGCCGGTCCCCGGACCGGCCTCAGAGGCTTTGTGTATTCGTCTGAGTTCAGCCTGGGACTGCCGCGAAGTGGACCGGCACATCCGAAACCGCACGGGCGTGAATCAACGGTGAGTGCGTGACTCGAACGTTGATTGAATGAAAGGCATGCGCCCGACGGGACAATCTCGCTGCGTTCCGATCAGGCGGCCTACGAGAAGCTGAATCAGACGCTGGATGTGCGGCCCAATTACTTCATCGCCAACGCCGTTTGGGACATCCCGGGCGTCACGGGGAGGGGTGCCTTCGTCCGCCATCTGACGAGAGACTGGCAGGTCTCCAGTGTACTGACGTTGGCCTCGGGCGCCGCCTACACCCCCAGTTACAGCTACCAGAAAAATGGCGACAATGTGAACATCACAGGCTCGCCCGACTGGGCCGGAAAGATGGTCTTACTCAACCCTTCCGCGCTCGGCAGCGGATGTTCTGGCAACACGTACGGCGAGTTCAATGCCTCGGACATAGCCGGGCCGGACTATGGCAGCCTGGGCATGGAGTCGGGCCGCAACTACCTGCGCTACTGTCCGACCACGCAGTTGGACATGTCGATCGCACGGAGGATTCGCATACGGGAGAGATCCCGGCTCGAATTCCGCGGCGACGTTTGGAACGCGACCAACGCCGTGCAAATTAACGCTGTGAACACCGCGGCGCAGTTCGGCGACCCGACCAGCATGACGCTGGTGAATAACCAGTACAATGCCGGCGGCACCCTGAACCCGAGCCGGCTGACGCCCCGAACCGCCGGCTTCGGCGCGGCGACCGGCGCCCTGCCGATACGCCGAACAGTCGGAGGTATCACGCCCTTGGCGCCCTACGTTTCAGACAGTCGCGGTAAGCAGCGGTTCCCGCCGCGGCATTCGGGAACCGCAGGCCACGTCCTCACGCTCGGAGCGCGTAAGCTCAGCACGGCTCGTCAGTATTCCCTCGTGGTTACAATGCCAGGCTGCGGCACCGGATATCTGCCGCCGGCGTTCGCAAGCAGCGGGGCCGGGGAATCCATTGTGAACTTTTCGATGCCCGGCGCCATTTCGTGGTCGCATTGGAGCATCTCGTCAAAAGTGATTTCCCGACCGGTGTTGGCGGCCATGCGGCCCATACTCGCAACCAGGCTCGCTTCCACGCCCCGTTTGACCTCGTTGTAAGCTTTGTCGTCTCGAACGGCGTCGATCAAATCGTTCCACTCGTTTTGATACGGATCCTTCTCGTCCGGTCTCACCTTGGATTCCCAAATCAGGTTTGCCGGGGTCGCCGTCTGACTCTTGTACAGGCTCGATGGCAGCCCGCAATCGCCGCTCTTGGAAGCGATCCCCATGCCCTTGGTCCCCTGCAGACAGCTGGTGTAGATCTCCTCGCATCCGTTCATGCAGCGCCCGTCAAAGAAGAACTTGGTGCCGTCCGAATACGTGTATTCCACCGAATAGACGTCAAAATTCTGATCGACGTAGGCAACTCCTTCGGGACTGACCTTGTAATGCCGGCCGCCCAACGCCTGCGCCTTTACCGGCCATTCGTTCTTCATCCATCCCTGATGATCGATGATGTGGATATAAAAGTCGTTGTAGCAGCCTCCGCTCGCCCAAATGAAGCTGTGGAAGCGCTTCACCTGGTAGAGCAGGTCGGTGATGCCGGCCGGTTTGGGCAGCGAGAGGAAATATCCACCGGGGCCATGCATGCGGTAACCACGCTGCAGAATGATCTCGCCGATCTCCCCGTTATGGACGCGGTCGGCCAGTTCCTGTAGCGCCCGGCTGTGACGCGACATGAGACCTACACCCACCTTGAGGTTCCTGGCTGAGGCCTCCTGGCCGAGCGCGAACATGCGCTTGCTCGTTGGGCCGTCGGCCGTCAGCGGTTTTTCCAGAAAGACGTTCAAGCGCTTCTGAATCGCGTAGTTGAAGTGCACCCAGCGAAACGCCGGAGGAGTTGCGAAAATGGCGATATCGCCCGGCTTCAAACAGTCCATCGCATGTTGATAGGCGTCGAAGCCGAGAAACTGGCGATCCGGCGGTACGTCGACCTGGTTCGGAAAACCCTTCTGCAACTTATCCAGGTCGCTCGCAAGGCGTTCCGGGAACAGGTCCGCCATAGCGACCAGCTTGACAGGTCCGCGCTTGACAGATAGGGCGTTCGCCGCCGCGCCGCCGCCGCGCCCCCCACAGCCGATCAGCGCTACCTGGATCAGGTCGCTGCCCGCCGCGTGGACGGGAGGCATAGCAACGTTGGCCAAAACCGATAATGCCGCAGCCGATTTTCCGCCGGTCTTGATGAAATCACGACGGCTGGTTGAATCCTGCAAAGAGTTCATGGCTATTCCGTCCCTTCGCCATACCTTGGAGGAAGGACTCCATGGTACGCGGTCATAGTGTAACCCCGTGCGCCTCTCGATGTTGCCAATGGGTGGAAGTGGTTGCCACCACCCCGTCCCTCTACTCCAGCCGCCTCACCCTAATATTCCGGACCCACGCCTCCGACGAGTGATTCTGCAGGCTGATCGCCGGCTCGCCCCGCAGCTCCGCGCCTTTCGCCAGGTCGCTTAACTGCTTGTGGACGGCCGCGTCCCGCGTATCGAACTCCACCACCTTTACGCCGTTCAACCAGTGCTCCACGTGCGTGCCCCGCACCACGATCCGCGAGTGATTGAACTCCCCGATCTTCGGCGGGACCTTCGGCACCGGCGCGATCACCGAGTATAACGACCCCGCCACCCGCCTCGGGTCCGACGCCGCGTCGGCGTTCGCATCGTCCGCCAGTTGGTACTCCAGCCCGCGCGCCCGTTCAATGCTACATGCCGACTTGTCGGGACGAATCCGCGCCGAGACTATCGTGCTCGTTCCACCCCTCAAGCGAACTCATGCCGTATCATAGACGTATGGCTGAACTGGTGTTTGAGGTATCCCAGGAGTCCGACGGCGGATACTGCGCCGAATGCCTCACGGAAAGCATCTTCACCGAAGGGGACACCTGGGACGAGTTGCGCAAGAACGTGCTGGAGGCGACCTCCGCGTTCTTTTTTGACCGCCCCCGCCCCGAGCGAGTTCGGCTTCACCTGGTTCGCGATGAAGTCCTCCTTGTCGCATGAAGCTTCCTCGCGACGTTTCCGGTGCGCGCCTCGCTGACCTCTTGTGCCGAAAATGGCAGTATGCGAGGGTGCACCAGGTCGGCAGCCACATCATCCTGGAAACCGCCGAGCCCACGCACCACCGCATTGCGATTCCAGACCACCATCCCTTGAGACTCGGGACATTCAGCTCTATCCTTCGCGCTGTCGCCCGGCACAAGGGTGTCCCGCGCGACGCGATCATCGCGGACCTCTAAAAATGTCGGAAGCCGACT
>CAWIIF010000002.1:0-1037491 GCA_963836015.1 Bryobacterales bacterium
TAAGCTTCTGTAACATGACTTCAGAGATCGGCGGGATGTCTTCTTTATGTTCACGCAGCGGCGGAAGTACGATCTGGAATACACTCAGACGATAGTAAAGCTCTTCGCGCAAATGGGTTCCGAGTTCCTGACTGGTGGCGGCCAATATCCGAGCGTCAACTGCGATTTCGTGCTTTCCGCCAAGTCGTCGTACTCGCAAGTCTTCGAGTACCCGCAGTAGTTTTGGTTGTGTGGAGAGCGGCATCTCGCCGATCTCGTCGAGCAGCAGAGTACCCCCGTGCGCCTGCTCAAAGCAACCGGCCGAACGCTCCATGGCTCCGGTAAACGCGCCTTTCTCGTGGCCGAATAACTCGCTCTCAATCAGAGTCTCCGGTAACGCGGCTGCGTTGATCGCGACGAAAGGCCCACCACCGCGGGGGCTGCACTTATGGATTTCCCGGGCAACCAACTCCTTCCCGGTGCCGCTCTCTCCACAGATCAATACGGGAGCTGAAGTGGGCGCTACCTGCCTGATGACCGAGAAGATCTGCTGCATCGCCGGGGAGGTTCCAACCAGGTCCCCGAGCACGCCACGAAGCGTCAGATCCCGCTTGAGCTCGTCTGTTTTCTGCAAACTTCTTCTGTAATCAACCGCACGTTTCAGGAGCGCCTTGAAGGTGTGCGGCTCCACCGGCTTCTCCAGGTACCAGAATGCCTTGAGGTCATGAACGGCGGACAGCGCCTTTTCCATGCTGCCAAAGCCAGTGAGCGCGATTGCGGGAGTGAGATCGCCGCATCCCTTCAGGTGCCGGAGCAACTCAAAGCCGTCCATTCTCGGCATGACCAAATCCGCAACAATGACATCTGCGTTGAAGGCAGTGAGCCGTTCGAGCGCTTCCTGCCCGTCCGCCGCCACCCGTGTGTCATAGTCACAACCGACAAGCATGGCGGCCAAGCTGGAACGCTGGCGCTCGTCATCATCGACGATGAGAATCCGGCCAGAAACCGCTGGGGCGCGCCCGGCGGCAGACACTACGTGGAGTGCCTTCTCCGAGTCGAATGGTTGGGCGAGCATGTCAAAGCCTCCAAGGTTCAGTACCTTCGGCCCAAGCCTTTCGGCGAGGGGATGGCCTCCTCTGGTTGGCCGCTGATGCTAATGGACTCCTAATCAGGATACCCCACGACGAAGTTTAGGCTTTGATATCAGCCCTGCGGAACTGGGCAAATGCCCAGTCTCGTTCGGGAACCGGGACTCTCGCAAATGGCGTGGCTGCTATTGCTCACGATCAAAGGGACGAACCGCCTTGCTGAATATATGCCGCTTTATCCTGCCTCTCCTGATCCTCAAGGCAAGTTGACACCCAGGGACTCGCTTCCAGGCGGGCCGCTTCAATCTGGCGTCCGCAGACGATGCACCTGCCGTAGGCGCCCTCTTCGATACGCCGTAAGGCGCCCTGCACTCGTTCCAGTGTCTGCGTTGCCAAGGTCGCTTCCTGGAGGGATTCAGATGTGCCTTGGGAGGACGTGGCGGCATCTGTAGAATCTCTGACTGCCGCTTTGCCCGAAACTCGCGCTTCGCCTTCGAGGCGTGCGATGTTCGACTGAAGTTCGCGTTCTTTGTCGTGCAGTTGCTGCCGGAAGGGTTCGGTATTCATTTAGGCCCTGTATCGAATGTTAGCCGACGATATCTGCCGTGCGGAACTGGGCAAACGTCCAGGCCCGTCACGGCCCAATTCGGTCAGGATCCCGTAATTCCGTGGTCCAAAGCGTACTTCGTCAATTCGGCAGTGCTGCGGATACCCAATCTCCGCATCACGTTCGACTTGTGGAATGCTACCGTTTTCCTGGAGATTTTCAGGATCGCCGCAATCTCTTTAATGGGATGGCCTTCCGCCACCAGTTGCACCACTTCCCGTTGGCGGTCAGTCAGTTCGCCGGAGGCATCCCCGGTCCCAAGCGGCCAACCCGGCAATTCACCCAAGATGTCTTTCCGGATCAACGGCGTGACGTAGGCGCGGCCCTTCAGTACCTCGCGGATGGCGGTCAGCAACTCCATCGACGCGCACCGCTTCAAGACATAGCCGGATGCTCCCGCGCGAAACGCCCCGGTGACGTACGTAGCGTCCGCGTGCATGGTAACGAAGATTACCTTGGCGCTTGGAACGGTGTCGCGCAGTCTGCGGGCTGCATCCACGCCATTCAACAGGGGCATGGAAATGTCGACCAGGATGATGTCCGGCACCAGTTTTTCCGCGGCCGCCAGCAGTGACCGCCCGTCTTCCACCGCTCCTACTACTTCACACTCGGGTTCCAGGGTCTTCCGAAGGCCATCCACTACCAGCGTGTGGTCATCCGCAAGCAGCACGCGCGGCCGCTTCATGCGTCCCTCCTCTTTGTCAGGGGCACTCGACATTCGATCTTCGTCCCGTGACCTGGCTGCGAGGTGATCGAAACGATCCCATTTACAAGCCGTACCCGCTCCCGAATACCGACTATGCCAAGCCCGCTTTGGTCTGCCAGCAAGCCGGGATCGAAACCCGCGCCGTTATCGGTGATTGATAAGGCGAGGGCGTCTTCATTTCCTGTAATCGTCACCGTTACCTTCCTGGCACTGGAATGCTTCGCAACATTGTTCAGGCATTCCTGCGTGACCCGGTAGAGGCACAACGAAATTTCAAATGGGATCGATTCCGGCACGCTGCGATGCGTAAGCTTGAGCTGGATTGGATGCAGTTTCAAGAAGTCGGAGCAGTGGGACTCAATCGCCGTCACCAGGCCGAAATGTTCAAGGGCCGAAGGATGGAGCTGGTGAGCCGCGCGGCGGAGATCATCCGAAAGTTGATCCACCCGCTCGCCAAGCGCTCGGAGCTGTTTGCGGAGGAGACGGGCGGAAGTGGGCGGTTTCTGTTCCAGCGTAGCCACCTCGTTTGCCAGCATGGCCATCCTCTGGTTCAGGTCGTCGTGAAGCTCTCGGGCGATACGCTTGCGCTCCTCTTCTTGAGCGGTGAAGAGGTTCGCCATCAATCTTCGCAGTTGGTCCTCGCTTCGGCGTAAGGTATCCTCGGCGAGCTTGCGCTGCGTGATGTCGATACCGGTGCTGATGACTTGCCGGGCAGCGCCGTCCGCGCCTCGGCGCACGATGCTCGACGAGGCGACCACTCTGCGGGATCCGTCTTTTCCGATCCAGGTTCTTTCGTAAGTTCTCGCCGGCTCCGTGCCTTCGAGGATGCTTGCAAATGCGACTTTCGCCTCATCCACTTCCTCCGGTGGGATCAGAAAGTCCCAAAGCGTCCTGCCCTCTGCCTCTCGGAGAGGATAGCCCGACAACTCCTGGCAGACGCGGTTGAAGGCGATGATGCGGCCGGTGGGGTCGAGAATGACGATCAGAGCGCCGCTCATGTCCAGGAGATTGGCCGACAGATCCCTCTCGGCGACCGCATCTCCAAGGGACAGCCGGGCCTGATCGATGCCGCGCTTCATCACGTCGATGTCCATGAGCGCCATCAGTACTCCATCGATCTTGTCTTCGGCGGTCTTGTACGGTCTCATCCGCAGGGAGTACCAATGTCCGTCCCGGCTCTGGACCTCCCGTTCAACCAGGCTGCCTTTCCCGCTTACTTCCGAGATCAGGCCGTCCAGGTCGGGCACATCAATGTTCGGCCGGATATCGCTGATTGGCCGGCCCACGTCGGCGGGAATCAGGTTTAGTAGCGGCTCCGCAGCAGGAGTGAATCGCCGGATTCGCCGGTCGCCTCCCACGATGATGACCGGGATACTAACGCCGACAAGCAGATTGCTCAGATCGTTCGCGAGTTGGCCCAGTTCCGCGTTCCGGTTCTGCAACTCCTCGTTCAGGGTGCTCAATTCCTCGTTCGAGGATTGCAGTTCCTCCTTGGCAGTCTCCAGTTCTTCGTTGGTGCTCTGCAACTCCTCGTTGGCCGAGAGGACCTCCTCATGTTCCACCGTCAGCGCTTCGTTGGTAGCTTCCTGGCTCTCGATGATGGACTGCAGATGTTCCCTGGTGGAAGCCAGTTCCTGCTTCAAATGGACGAGTTCGTCTTGCTCGGCTGCGCGCGGTTCTGCCGCTTCGCGCGGCGGAACCTCCTCGATCAATATGAGGAAATCCGCCCCCTTCGCGTGGCGGCCTTTCATCGGTATGACTTCCAGATTGACTGTCTTCGATCCGCCGTCCTGGCGAAAGCGAATACCTTCCCTACGAACCGGGGTCTCTTCCTTCTTCGCCCGATGAAGTGCCGTGCGGAGATCCAGCGCCAATTCTTCCCGCACAAGTTTCAACACATTCAAGGTTGCGGCTCCCCGCGCCGGCGCCAGATATGGCCCGGCGTTCCCCTCGAAGTGGAGCACCTGCAGACTCGCGTCTACCACCAGCGCTGCCGGGGCGTAACGCTGCCAGATGATGCGCTCGACGGCCTTCTCCAGATCGAACGCGGCGCCCGTCACCGCGGCGGCGGCGCGCGCTGGCGCTTTTGCGTGATCCGAGGGCGCCAGGGACGATCTGGCCGCGGCCACCGCCGGGTTGCGCGAATAGATCTTGCGTTTGCTCTCCTCCTGAATAAAAAGATGAGCCGAGGAACCGGGAGCTTCCGATTTTCCCAGCAAAAGAAAGCCGGCCGGCTTCAGGGCGTAATGGAAGAAGGAAAACACCCGCTCCTGAAGCGCCGCGCTCATGTAGATCAATACATTGCGGCAACTGATGAGATCAAGTCTGGAGAAAGGCGGATCCTTGCCCACGTCATGCCGGGCAAACACACACCGCTCACGGACCTGTTTGCCAATCTGGTAGCTGTCCCCCACTTTCACAAAGAAGCGCTTAAGACGCTCCGGCGAGACATTGGCTACGGCGGTTTCCGAGTATGTGCCGGAACGCGCGCTGTCGACGGCCGGCGCACTGATGTCTGTGCCGAAAATTTGGACAGCGGCGCCGGAGGCCCGTTTATGTTGTTCCAGGAATTCCAGAATCGTTATCGCAATCGAGTACGCCTCCTCGCCAGTGGAGCAGCCGGGAACCCATATGCGAAGTGGCTCACCTTGTGGCCGGTTCGCCATCAGCTTTGGGAGGACCTTTCGTTGCAGTGCCGCGAACGTCTCCGGTTCCCGGAAAAAGCTGGTTACGTGAATAAAGACGTCCTGGTAGAGCGCCGCCACCTCAATCTCGTTCTGCTCGAGGTAGGATCCGTAACGTTCGAAGCTGTCGATCTTATGCAGGACCATCCGGCGCGCAACACGCCGCTTGATCGTTCCCGCTTTGTAAAGGCTGAAGTCGACCCCCGTGGCTGTCCGCAGAATAGTGAGGATCCTTTGAAGATCGGCTGCCCCCGCAAACGGCGGTTCCGCCTCCAGTACAGCGGCGGTTCTCTTGGCGTACGGCAGGTGCTCCAACCGGACCAACTCCCGGGCAATCTCCTCGGGCGGGAGGACAAAATCCACGCACCCCGCCAGAATCGCGCTCTCCGGCATGCCAGGATAGCCGGCCGACTTGGGGTCCTGCGCAAAGGCGACGCCGCCTTCGGACTTGATGGCCTGTAACCCCACCGTTCCGTCGGATGCCGTTCCCGACAGGATCACCCCGATGGCGGCGCTCTTCTGGTCCTCCGCAAGGGAAACAAGGAAGCGATTAATCGGCAAGTGTCTGCCGGCGGTCCGTCGGCGGGACAGGAGCCGCAACGTCCTCTCGCGAACGGCAATATCTTTGTTCGGAGGGATCACGTAGACATGATCCCGTTCCAGGACCACGCCGTCTTCAACCTGGATGACGGGCATCTCTGTCGTTCTGGAGAGTAGCTTGTGCAGAATGCTCTCGTGGTGAGGATCAAGGTGCTGGACCAACACGAACGCCATCCCGGGGTTCACCGGCAGGGCCTTGAGCAACGCCGTGCAAGCCTCCAGGCCCCCGGCGGAGGCGCCAATCCCCACAACCGGAAATGGGGGTCTGGACGTAGCGCCGGAGGATTTCGCTCCAACTTTCGGCCGGCCTTTCGCGCGTAGCGGGGGAGTCTTCGTCGGCCGCTTCTCTTTCTTCGTCATGTGGTCCTGCACTGCCAGGGCATTCCTGGCCGCGTGAGCCGGCCGCTGTCAATCGGGAGAACATGGGCCGGTTTCGGCCGAGGTGGGGCAGGGATCCGGTCTCAGCGCCATCCTAAAGTATAGAGTACGGCGGAATCCTGATTCAGCTGCCGGCCTCGAGCTTCACGGCGTGGAATTCTGCTGCTGGGTCCTGTCTGGCGGACATTAATGATCGTGATTGCCATAATGGCAAAAGCGAATCGAGAAGCATCCGTGCGTCTCCCGGTGAGCCCATCGGCAGTAGAGAGCGCCCGCTACCCGGACCTTGAAGTCTTCTCCGGCACGCTTGTTTTGGACATCTCTGCACAGGCAACCTCCGAATCGATGGCCACGCGCCGAAACATCCTAAACCCGGCCTGGATTTCTAGCTTGCCAGAGTCCGCATTACTTCGACACCGCTTGTGTCGTCTCCAGCGCGCGCTGAAACAGATCCTGCACCGCTTGATTCACGCCCGGCACTTGCCGTTTGTGAAGCAAAGCTGCTGCTTCTATTATTCTGCCTTCAGGGGCCCCAGCCATACTTGTGTCCGCATGCTATGCCGAGGCGCCTCAGCAGGGGCGACATCGGCAATTCGTGGACAAGGACCGAAAGAATGCCCGACCGCGCCCTGCCACCACACGACCCGGGAACGAGCGCTTCGACACGTGGAGTTCCCGGAGCCGGCATTTCTCCGTACGGCCGGCAGGAACCGGCACGCTGCGGTTGATTAGCGGCGAGTGACTTGTGCCGAACGGACTTGACCACTGCCCAAATCTACGGAACAGGAGAATTGGAAATTCGCGGAGCGGAACCAACCCTGCCGGGCCGTCGCGATGCCATTCACAAAGTCATTCCGGCCTGGATTGTTGTCGGGGACCACGTTGCGGAAAGTGACGTTTCGAAACCCATCACGCTGGATTCGCCCGGCGACATCTGCCTGGCACATTCGGATAGCCTGTGCTGAGCCCTCTGCATTCCACCTCCCACCTTCGTCGTAGTATCTGCGATCGCGGTTCGCGCCCTCGCCACGGCCGTCACCAGCGCCACGAGGCCCGCGCCGATCAGCGGAGTCCCTCTGTCCCTGGGGCCCATTAACGCCTCGAGAATCGGGTCCGAGCCACCCGCGAGCATCCTGGCTGCCCCATTGGCCTGCGCTCGATCCGCGCCATTCGAGATCGACCGTATAACCTTCTCGACCACCTTGAGGGTCGTCGATCCGAAAAACAATCCGGCCCCCGTTCTGCCGGGGATCCTGAAGGAGTTGAACGCTGCCTCTCCCGTCGATTCCGCGGAATCTGAAGTCGTGCGGATTGGCGGGCATTCGTCCATTGCACACGAAGCGGCTCCATGTTGGCCTTTGTCCGGACAGGTTCCGCAGCCGGCCTACGTTGCCTTGTACTTCAACTTCGGCGGCTCCGTCGACGACTACTTCGATGGTGCACTTTCCGTCCACCGCACTTCCGGTGATATTTGCGCGCCGCGTCACCTGCTGGGCGGTCGCAGGAACTGTCAAAACAAACGCAGCGACCAACGTTAGATGCAGCCTATTCATGGCTTCCTACCTTTCAAAAATGATTCGTGGGTTAGATTGCCAGAGGGCGAACAGAATCCTGCCGCCCCCAAATTGTTATTCCGCCCTTGACGCCCAGCAAAGCCATGTTCCGTCAAGGATTCGCTTCGCTGTCGCGCGGCTCAGGGACCAGTCGTGTTACGGGTTGCAGTATTGCAATTCACCAACCGAAATATTGATATGGGCCGAACACCAGGCCAGTTTGGCGGGAGACGCTGGGGCCGGGCAACCCGCATTCCGAGACAGCGGCAAGAATCAGCGTCGCAGTGCAGATTCTGCACTCAGATCGAGTGAGCGATTCTCGCCTGGCGAGGCGTGCTTCCCGGTCCTGTGACACCGGGCGCGGAGGCGCCAGGCAAAGCACCGAGCACGGCGCTGTTGACGGCCAAATCTTTGCATTTCAACCAGTTATGGGATTCATGAGGTAATCGAGGTAAGGGTTCCTGAAGCGTAAGTTATTGAAAATATGGAGCGGGAGACCGGATTCGAACCGGCGACGTCCAGCTTGGGAAGCTGGCATTCTACCACTGAATTACTCCCGCCCTTCGGGCAAATCTTCTAGTTAGCTCATTCTAAATGACATCCGGCGACGCCGGGAATGTGCTGCGCGGAATCGTCATTTTGCTGCTGCCTGATCATCTCGAACTACATTCTAGCGCAAAGGAGAGACCCCAGATTGAACGACCAGCGCCGATTGGAGCATCTCGGATGTTGACGCCGGTTTAAAGGAGCAGCGATTCCGCCGGTCTTGACGCCCGAAACAGGTTCACCGCCCCAGCCGCGCGGAATCGCCAGCCTGGAGATCGAGTTCGGGGAAAAGCCGGTCAGCGCAAAACCGCACCCTCCGCGCCATCAGCGTGCACTGGAGTTGCCAACACTTCCTGCATTTCGACATCCGTATGAGAAGCATGTCGTTTCAGCGGCGGTCCCCTTGTCGATGGTCTCGTCCACGTATGACATCAATCGCACCGGCTCGCTTGTCTTCGCCGCGATGGAACTTCGTTATCAATCTCCGAATTTCACGCCCCACGGTTACTTCTCCATGCCGAGACGCACTTTCGTCCGGTAGTCGCGCCCTCGTAGTGGTACGTCCACAGCGCAGCCACTTTCAGCGACTACTACTGGAGATGAACGATCTGCTTGTCGAATGCGAGCGGCGCGTGCATTCCGTCGACATGGCGCCGCAAATGATGCCTGGCTACCTCGGACGCGATTCGCGCTACCCTTATGGTTCGGAAGATCACGAGCGGATAAACAGACCGGCATCGCCGGTTCCGCCATGCCCGTTCCGTTGCGGGCCTATGTGAGCCGGGCAGCGGTGATTGAGTGCGGCGAAGGGAGAAGCAATCGTGGGGCTGATTTTGGGAAATGCGGTTCCTATGCGGTGGCCCAGCGGTCCGCTGGAACTCGCCCGGCGGGAAAAGAGCGAGGGTTTCGGTGCGCGCGCGCGACAGGCGCTCGAGCGCTGGCACGAACCGTCCGCGCTCGATGTCCTGCAGGACACGCCCATCGATTGCCTCGTCGTGACCTGGGCAGCCGGCCTGCCCGCCGATGCGGAACAGTGGAGCACGGCAGCTCCGTTGGTCGAGGCCGCACGCCGCCGAAACTTGGCGGTGGTCGGGTGGGTTGACGGCGCCGGCGATCACCGGCAGGCGTTGGCGGCTGCTAAAACCGCCGGCCTCGCGGCCGTCGCGATCCGCGGTTTCCGAGGCGGTGCTGATATCCCCGTGATCTGCCTGGAGCGAACGCGAAGACGTCCCTTGGGACTCCCCGGCCCCAGCAGTGGCCATTGCCGGTAACGTTTGGCCCGGTGTAAATATGAGCCAGGGCGGCGGCGCCGCCGATGCCGGCCCCACCAGCCTCCCCTGGCTCGATTCCAACGGATGGTTCATCCAGTTGGCTCGCGCGCGGCTGCGCTCGCCGCTCTGGGTTGCTTTCGATCCGCCCGGCAAGGGCGCGGTTTTTTCCGCCCAGAGTTATGCAAACGCGATCGCGGATTCCGAAGTGGCCGGCGGGCGCTGGATGATCTCGCTGGACGATGATTTCCGAGCCTCCCTGGCCGAAGGCGCCGCTCCCGCGCTCCAGTCGTGGAGGCAGGTCATGACAGCCGCACGTTTCTTCCGCGACCACGCCGAATGGAAGTCCTACCGATCTCTCGGCCTGGTGGGCGTAATCTCGGATTTCAAAGGCCCCCATTTCGAGATGAGCGGCGAAATTCTCAACCTGATGGCGCGCCGCGACCTGCTCTTCCGTGTGATCTGGGAATCGCGGTCCGCGGCGGAACCGTTCGCCGGTCTTAAAGCGCTGCTCTACGCCGATCCCGCCGCCCCGGACTTGGCGCTGCGCCGCAAGATCACGGAATTCGTCGAGCAGGGCGGTCTGCTGGTGACTGGGCCCGAGTGGGGCGCGCAGGGTAAGCCGGCACCGCTCGATTTCCCCACCCAATTTGACGTTCGCGCCCTGGGGAGGGGACGGCTTGCGGTCGCCCGTCAGGCGTTATCCGATCCCTACCAGGTAGCCGTAGATACGCAGTTCCTGCTTAGCCACCGGTACGATCTGATCAAGATTTACAATGCACCCAGTTCCGGTTGCACCCGCTTCACCGCGCCGGCGGATGGCCGGAAGGCGCTGCTGCAATGCCTCAGTTACGCCGATGGCGGACGCGGCGGGGGCGGGCTACGCACCATCTGGGTTCGCGAGCATTTCGCAAAAGGGCGGCTCTGGAGCGTCGGGAATGATCCCGTTTCCATCAGCGCGGAGCCTTCCGAAGAGTACACGGGCTTGGAATACCACCTGCCCCCTGCCGCGCCGCGATCGTACCTGGCGCTGGAACTTGAGGCCTAGATTGGAGGGAAGAGGAATGACACTCAATCGCCGGGAGTTTGTCGGAGGTCTGGGAGCCGCGGCATTGGCAGTCGCGCAACCGCGGCGCCTCCGCGCGTCCGCACCTGCCGCCCCTGTGGCGCTTGCCCGCTGCAAAAGCTACGGGCCGGAGTTTCTGGCCGCCACCGAAAAGATGTTCGACCAGTTGGGCGGCATAGGGCGGATCGTTAAGGGCAAAACGGTCACCATCAAGGTCAACCTGACCGGGGGTGAAAACACCCGGCTGGATTACCTGCCCATGGGCCGCGCCTGCTGGAGCCATCCACGAACGGTCGGGGCGGTCATTCACCTGCTGGACAAGGCCGGCGCGCGCCGTATTCGCGTTGTGGAAGGTGCGTGGGTGTGGCCGGCATCGCTCGAGGAATTCATGTACAAGGCAGGCTGGGATCCCAACCTGCTGCTCGGCGCCGCGCCTCGCGTGGAACTGGTCAACACCAACATGCCTTACAAGGGCGCCAAGCCCTACACGCGTTTTCCGGTGCCGCACACCGGGCACATTTTTCCGGCTTACGACTTGAGTACAGCCTACGCCGAATCCGACGTGCTGGTTTCCATGACCAAGCTCAAGGAACACGGCACCGCCGGCGTCACCCTCTCCATCAAGAACCTGTTCGGCATCACCCCGACCACAATTTACGGCAACAAGGTTCCGGTGGACGAGCCGGCTCCGCTTCCCTACGGCGGGCGCCAGGATATCGGCCACAACGGCAGCCGCCAGCCGCCCAAGAGTTCGCCGCCGGAAAAGGATCCGACTACGCCGCGCCAGGCAGGCTACCGGATTCCTCGAATCATTGCGGATCTCTCGGCCGCCATCACGCCCGGCCTGGAGATTATCGAAGGCATCGAAAGCATCGCCGGTGCCGAACTTCCGAGGCCCGGCACAACTGTGGCGGTCAGCCCGGGCATCCTGGTGGCCGGAACTAATCCCGTGAGCACCGATGCCGTTGCGATGGCGGTCATGGGCTTTGACCCGATGGCCGAGCGCGGCACGGCGCCGTTTGAGACCTGCGACAACACACTCCAGCTGGCCGAAGAGTTGGGCGCCGGGACGCGCGATCTGAGCCGCATCGAAGTCGTCGGAGCGGCCATCAAGGACGTGACATTCAGGTTTCGCGATTACGGAGGTCCGCGACAGTTCCGGCGGCCTGCGGGACGCCGGGGATAGGAGAGACGTATGAACAGACGCGGTGTTTTGCGGATGATCGCCGGGAGCGCAGCGGCCGGACTCACGGGCGGCCGCCAGTTGCTGGCGCAGGAGAAAGCGGCAAGAGCCGTACGGGGCATGCCCTCTCCCAGGATCAAAGACGTGAGCGTGATTGCCACGCAGCCTGCCGGGGCTCGCCTGAGCGTCGTCAAAGTCGTGACCGATCAGGACGGCCTGTTCGGCTACGGCTGCGCCACTTTCACGCAGCGCGCTGACCTCGTCAACCTGGCGGTCGAAAGATACCTGAAGCCGCTGCTCATCGGCAAACCGGCCGACCGTATCGAGGACACGTGGCAGATGTGCTACGACAGCTCCTACTGGCGCAACGGCCCGGTGCTCAACAACGCCATCAGCGGCGTGGATGAGGCGCTGTGGGACATCAAGGGCCGGCAGGCTGGAATGCCGGTCTACGATCTGTGGGGCGGCAAGTGCCGCGAAGCCGCGCAGATGTTCGCCAATGCCGGAGGCGCCGAGCCCAAAGACGTGGTTGAAAACGTGCGCCAGGCCATGGCGCGCGGCTATAAACACGTTCGTGTGAGTGCCGGCGGACGCGGCGGCGGTGCCCGCGGCGGAGCGGCGGCGGAACCTGCGGGCGGTGGAGGGGCCGGAAGGGCAGCTTCCGCCCGGGGGCTGCATGAAGGTCCGGTGTTCGACCGCGGCCCCGCCCTGCGCCGCATGCTCGATGTCTTCGCCGCCTGCCGCAAGGATCTGGGCTTCGAAGTCGAGCTCATGCACGACATGCACGAGCGCTATGAGCCCCGCCAGGCCATCCAATTCGTCAAGGATTGCGAGCAGTTCAAGCTCTATTTCCTCGAGGACCCGCTCTCGCCCGAGGACAACGACTGGTTCCATCAAATGCGCGCCGAATGCGACACTCCCATAGCGATGGGCGAGCTGTTCAACAGCCCGCACGAGTGGACGCCGCTAATCACCGGACGCCTGATCGACTTCATCCGCTGCCACGTCTCGCAGGTCGGAGGGGTCAGCGTGGCGCGCAAAATCGCGCTGCTCGCAGAGCCCTTCGGCGTCAAGACCGCCTGGCACGGCCCCGGCGACGTTTCCCCGGTCGGCCACACCGCCCAGCTTCATCTCGATCTCGCCAGCTACAATTTCGGCATCCAGGAGGGCGGTCTGATCGGCGGCGTTTCCGCGGAGATATTCAAAGGCTGCGCCACCTTCAAGGACGGCTACTTGTGGGCCGGCGCCGCGCCCGGCTGGGGAATCGAAGTGGATGAGAAGCTCGCCGCCAAGTACCCCTACGGCACGAACGAGCAAGGGGGGCGAGGAAGTCTCAACGGAGGTTGGGGCGATCTCCGCTCACCTGACGGCACCGTGATCAAACAGTAGGCGTGAAAACATGAGGCGAGCACAGGCGCGACCGTGGAACGTCCGACTCAAATCGGGCCGGCGATGATCTTTAACAACGTCAAAGGCTTCCCGGGCTCGATCCTGCCATTTACATCGGCGCCGAATTCGAAATGCCGACTGTGCCGGTCGGTTACAACGAGCTGAGGATGGCGGGAGGAATTCGTCAGGAACCGGTCAAGCTCGTCGATGGAATCACCGTGAAGGCCAAGGCCATCGCTTACGCAGAAGTGATCATCGAGGGCAGAATCCTCCCCAAAGTTCGCGAAGCGGAAGACCAGAACACGCACACAGGACACGCGATGCCGGAGTTTCCAGGGTATGACGGGGATGCCAATCCGTCCCTTCCCGTGATCGAGGTCACTGCGATCACTACTCGCAAGGACCCCATTCTGCAGACGTTGGTCGGTCCTGGCGAGGAGCACGTGAACCTGGCCGGCTTGCCCACCGAAGGCAGCATTTACGATGCATGTCATAAAGCAATGCCCGGGTTCATCACCGGGGTTTACTGCCATCCCGCCGGCGGAGGCAAGTTCCTAGGCATCGTTCAATGCGAGAAGAAGTCGGCATTTGATGACGGCCGGCCCGATTACGATCCAACGCTGCCGGCGCAAGGGATCACCTCGAAGACCATTTTCGACGCCACCGTGCCTTTCCATATGAAAGCCAGGTTCAAGCGGGCGAAATTTCGCGACGTCGATCCGCGCCCATTTGCCCCCGAGTTGAATCTGAAGTATCCGTAAATCGGCTTGGGCGCGCTGCCCGCGATCCGACGAACGACTACGGCAGGAAGCTCAGTGCCAAATGAAAGGCAAGCTTGCTGCCGCCGTGGTTTTCCTGTTGGCCGGGACGCCTGCGCTCGCGCACAGGCTCGATGAATACCTGCAAGGCACGCTCATTTCGGTCGAGAAAGGCCGCCTGCAGGCGCAGATGACTCTCACTCCCGGTGTCGCCGTGTATCCCATCGTGATTGCGGGGATCGATACCGACGCGGACGGAGTTATCTCGGAAACCGAGCAACGGGTCTACGCCGGGTGGGTGCTTCGCGATTTGTCGCTCACGATTGACGGTCACCGCTTGACACCACGGCTGGTCTCGTGGGAATTTCCAGCGATCGACGAGATGAAAGAAGGGCGCGGCGAGATCCGGATCGAGTTCAGCGCAGAACTGCCGCGAAACGGTCCGAACCGGAAACTCACTCTCGAGAACCATCACCAAAGCCGGATCGCGGCCTACCAGGTGAATTGTCTGGTCCCGCGCGATCCGGATATCCGGATCGTCGCGCAGAATCGCAATTACTCACAGTCACTCTATGAGCTGGATTACGTGCAGGCCGGAGTTCATTCAGGGTGGTCGGCCGATCAAGTATGGGTGGGCGCAGTCGCGCTACTTCTGTTCGCCCGGTTCGCATTCCTGTGGCGGCGTCGTGCTAGTATCACGAATCGGAAGGCGGGCACACGTGGATCGAACTGCGCTTCACGCAGTTGCTTTTCCGCCAAGGGGGAATGATGCGGATTAAAGGGATCACGCTGGCAGCGCTGCTGGCGATGCCGCTCCTCGGAGCCATTCAGGAGCCAGTCAAAATCGAAGGCGGACTCATCTCGGGCACGCCGGGATGGGGATGGGGAGTCCGCGAGTACCTGGGGATTCCCTTCGCCGCGCCTCCCGTCGGCAGTCTCCGATGGCGTCCTCCGCAGCCGGTCGTTCCATGGCATGGCGTTCGTGAGGCCGACCGCTTCTCCCCTGCCTGCATGCAGCGCGCGCAGAATCCGAACAGCGGCTCGTGGAATCGTGGATTAATCAACACCAGCGAGGACTGCCTCTACCTCAACGTGTGGACTCCGGCGTCCTCGGCGAATGAGAGACTGCCGGTCCTCGTCTGGATCTACGGCGGCGGGGGCGTCTCGGGATCCACCGCCGAGCCGATCTACGACGGCAACGCCATCGCCAAAAAGGGCGTGGTCGTGGTCAGCATGAACTACCGGGTCAACGTGTTCGGCTGGTTCGCGCACCCCGAACTGACGAAGGAATCGCCGCATCACGCTTCGGGCAACTACGGTTCGCTCGACCAGCTGGCCGGCATTCAATGGGTGAAGAATAACATCGCGCAGTTCGGCGGCGATCCTTCGAAAATCACCATCTGGGGCGAATCGGGCGGGAGCCGCAGTGTGAACTTTCTGGCGGCATCTCCGCTGCTGAAAGGCCTGGCCCGCGGCGCCATCGCCGAATCGCACACCACGTTCGGCCGCATGCTCACCCTCGCCGAGGCGGAGGCCAACGGCGTCAAGTTTGCGAACGCTATCGGGAAGACCTCCCTCGCCGCCCTCCGCGCCGCACCGGCCGGGGAACTGCTGGAGGCATCGATCAAGAATCCGCAAGGGCTCAACGGCGCCATCGTGGACGGCTGGTTCCTGCCGCAGGACCTTTACACAACGTACTCGCAAGGCAAGCAGAACGATATCGCTCTCATCACCGGCGCGACCAATGATGAAGGTGGCAACATCCGGGGGATCGGCGCTGCCGGCGGCGGAGGACGCGGCGCCGCCCCACCCGACTCGCTCGCAGCGTACACCGCCTGGGCGAAGCAGACCTTCGGCGATAAGGCCGGCACCCTGCTGAAACTCTATCCGGCGCGCGACGACGCCGAGGCGAAGCAGGCGTATCACGACGTCTATCGCGACATCAACTTCGCGGGCCATCGCACCTGGGCCAAATTGCAGTCCACCACCGGCAAGGCGCCGGCGTGGATTTACCTCTTCAGCCATGTGCCGCCGCACCCCGAGGGCAATGGCAACAATCCTCACGCATCCGTCGGAGCAGTGCATTTCTCCGAGGTCATCTACGTCTTCAACAACCTTCGGATGAAGGACTACCCGTGGACCGACTTGGACCGTAAGGTAGCCGACACGCTCGCCACCTACTGGACCAACTTCGCCAAGACGGGCAACCCGAATGGTCAGGGACTGAGCAACTGGCCCGTATACAATCCCAAGGACGAGCTCTGGCTGAATATCGGCGACACCGTGCGGCTGGAGCGCTTTAACTCGGCGGGAGTCGATTTCATCGCCGGCGTCCAGGAGGAATCGCGCCGCGCGCACTAATCAATCAAGAGATCACCGACTAACGAGGCACACACCATGAAGCGATTTGCTCTAACGATGACCGCGGCATTCCTGATGCTGCCGGCGGCCTACTCTCAACAGGCTGCTCCGGGGCGAGGCGCCGCGGCGCCCCGTCCGCGTTCCCCCGAAATTCATGCCGACCGCACGGTGACGTTCCGCCTGTTTGCTCCCAAGGCGAATGAGGTCACTTTGAACGGAAGCTGGGAGGGCGCGCGCGATATCAAAATGACCAGGGACGACAACGGAATCTGGTCGGTAAGCGTGGGCCCGCTCGGCGCGCAGTTGTGGGGCTATTGGTACCTCGTGGATGGCGTCAAGGCTCTCGACCCGGGAAATGGTGAGACCCAGCGCGACGGCTCCCGCATTGACAACCTCCTCATGATCTCCGGCCCCGAGTCGGATCTATGGGACTTCAAGGACGTCCCGCACGGGACCATTCAAATCGTCTGGTACCCCTCGCCCACCTTGAAACAGGACCGCCGCCGCATGTATATCTACACGCCTCCCGGCTACGAGGCCAATCAGACCCGCTATCCCGTTCTCTACCTGCTGCACGGAGGCGGCGGCGATGAAGACGCGTGGGTCACGATGGGGCGCGCCAACGTGATCCTGGACAACCTGATCGCTGCCGGCAAAGCCAAGCCGATGATCGTAGTCATGCCCAATGGCAACGCTACCCAGACGGTATCGCAGGGGTACGCATACGGTCCCACGCCCGCGCCGCAATCCGTTCAGGCCCCCGCTCCGCCTCCGCTTCAGGCAGCGGCCGGTGGAGGGCGCGGTGGGGCCGCTCGTCCGCCTCAACCCTATCCGGGATCCTATCCCGAAAGCCTGGTGAAGGACGTGATCCCGTTTGTCGAAAAGACCTACCGCGTAATCGCTAACAAGGACAACCGCGCGATCGCCGGTCTTTCGATGGGCGGCGGCCACACCTTGATGGCCACCAACAACAATCCGGGCGTCTTCGGCTACATCGGCGTATTCAGCTCCGGGCCGCGCACCGTCGACGAGGCCTACGAAACGCAACTGGAAGCGGTGAAAGCCGGCGGAGTGAAGTTTTATTGGACCGGCGCGGGAACCACGGACATGGCTCGCCAAGGCACCATGAATCTACACGCCCTGCTCGAGAAGCACGGGTTCAAGACATCCTACAAGGAGATCCCGGGATCGCACTACTGGTTCCTCTGGCGCGATTTCCTCGGCGATTTCGGTTCGATTCTGTTCCGCTAACCGAGGCACGGACGCGAAGCCGTCAGCGCCTTACACTGGCCAGCTTGTTCAGGCCGTCGATGTACGCCTTGGCGCTGGCTTCGATCACGTCCGTCGAAGCGCCCCGGCCGATGACCCGGCCCCGGCCGTCCTCCAGTTGAACGGTGGCCTCCCCCATCGCCTCCGTGCCGCTGGTGACCGCCCGGATGTCGTAACGCACGAGCTTCGCCGAAGTGTTCGTCACCTGTGCAATCGCCCGGTACGCGGCGTCCACGGGGCCGTCTCCGATGGATGCGCCTTCGCGAGTCCCGTCCGGCATACGCAGCTTCACAGTTGCGGTTGGGATCGCTGACGTTCCGCTGTAGATGTGCAGGTACTCCAGGTGGTAGATCTCCGGCAGAGGGTGCACTTCGTCGCGCAGGATGGCTACCACGTCCTCGTCGAAGACTTCCTGCTTCTTGTCCGCCACCGACAGGAATCTCTGGTATGCCTGGTTCAGCTCTTCTTCGTTGAGCCGGTACCCGAGCTTCTGGATGCGGTCGCGAAGCCCGTGGCGGCCCGTCCGCGCGGTCAGAACCACGCGGCTCTCCGTCATGCCAACATCTTCCGGCCGCATGATCTCGTAGGTCTCCCGCTGTTTCAGGAAGCCATCCACGTGAATCCCGGAGCTGTGCGCGAAAGCATTCCCTCCGACCACCGCTTTATTTCGCGGCACCGGAAGGCCCAGCAGTTCGGAAACCAGGCGGCTGGTACGGTACAACGCCCGAGTGTTGACGCAGGTATCCACGCCAAAATAGTCGGCGCGCGTGCGCAGCGCCATCACCACCTCCTCGAGAGCGGCGTTACCGGCACGTTCGCCGATTCCGTTGATCGTCCCTTCCACCTGGCGGGCGCCGTTCAGCACCCCGGAGAGCGTATTCGCCACCGCCAGTCCCAGATCGTCGTGGCAGTGAACGCTGATGGTCGCCCGGTCCGCGCCGCGTACCTGCTCCCGTATGCTGCGAATCAGCGCGCCGTACTGCGCGGGCACGGTATAGCCGGTCGTGTCGGGGATATTGATGACCGAAGCACCGGCTTCAATCACCGCTTCCAGCATCTCGAAGAGGTAGCCCGGCTCCGCTCGCCCGGCATCTTCGGCATAGAACTCCACATCTTCGACGGACTCTCGTGCGAGTTTGACGGCCTCGACGGCCATCTCGAGGATTCTGGTCTTCTTCTCACCCAGCGTCCTGCCGTAGCGGTCGTCCTGGAATTTGCCCGCGATATGGATATCCGAGGCGCCGATCCCCGTATGGATTCGAGGGCGCTTCGCGTGCGCCAGCGCCTTGCCGCAGGCAACGATATCGGCGGGAACGGCGCGCGAGAGCGCACAGATGGCCGGTCCTTCAATGTCGCGCGCAATAAGTTGGACCGCCTCGAAATCTTCGGGAGAAGAGGCTGGATAGCCGGCCTCGATCACGTCCACGTTCAATTGTGCCAGTTGAGCCGCGATCAGGAGCTTGTCACGGCTCCCCAGACGGCTCCCTGCAGCCTGTTCGCCGTCTCTCAAAGTGGTGTCGAAAACCGCTACTTTTTCAGGCATCGGATCGTTCCCCGCGTGATGTATACACCCTACCGCACCCCGGTCGGCGTTCGCAAAAGATGCGTCATCCGTTTCGGACTGGCCGGACCTACCTCCGGATGCTGTACCAGGCGAGCAGGAGCCAGGCGGCGATGAAGCTGAGGCCGCCGATGGGGGTGATGGCGCCCAGCCAGCGGTTGCCGGTAATGGCCAGCAGGTACAGGCTTCCCGAGAAGATGACTATACCCGCCAGTAGCAGGGCGCACACGAAGGAGGCCGCGGACATCGAGAACGTACCCGTCCTGGGGAGATAGGAAACGATGAGCAGGCCGAGCGCATGGATGAAGTGGTAGAAGACCGCCTTCTCATAAACGCTCATGGAGTAGGCATCCAGGCGGTCCCGCAGGCCGTGGGCTCCGAACGCTCCCAGGCCGACAGCCAGCGCCATCAGGATTGCTCCGGTGAGATTCCAGTTCATTCGATGCGGCTCCTCAGTGCGTCATGGAGTAGACGAGATAGTTCAGGCCGATGCGGATTCCCAGCGCCGAGAATTTCTCGGGATACATCGGGTTGTCGGCGTGCTCCCAGGAGTCGCCAAGATCCATGTTGTGGCAGATGGCTACCATCAGGCGGCCCCGGTCGTCGTAGATTCCGCGCCAGTGGGGCGGCTTTCCGCTCTGGCCCTTCTCGTAGGTCAGGCCGGTTTCGAGATACAGCGCGCCGGGCACCTGGTAGCGCTGGTCCAGGTCGTAGAGCACGTGGAAGATGGCGTCTTTGGAGTCGATGTCCACGATGGGGCGGTCGGGAAAGACCTTCTTCATGCCGGTGGAGAAGACACTCCATTCGATGTCGCCGTGGAAATCGTCACACATGAAAAAGCCGCCGCGCAGCAGGTATTCCCGCATCGTGCGGGCCTGGGCATCGGTCAGGTCCCAGTGCCCGACCTCGACGCCGTAGAGCCACGGCCAGTTGTAGACGTCGTCCTCATCGAGATCCACGGGCTGTTCCACCGAACGAGCCTGAAGCCGGGTCAGGCGGCGGACGGCCGCGGCGAAATGCCGGTCGGAGCGAGGGTAGTCCATCGTCCAGTTGGAGGCGCCTTCTTTCCAGCTGCCCAGGAAACTGAATCCGCCGTAGTAACGGCCAACCGGGGGATACATCAGCCGGGCGAAGGCCCATTCGCCCGGCAGGTTCGAATCCTTGGGAATCGGATAGCCTTCGTACTCCAGACCGGGATATTCGCGGAAGGGCTTCTGGAAAGCGTACAGGGCACCGAGGACCAGGAAGCTGCCGATGACGATGGCTCCGGCGCGCCGGAGGTGGATTGGCGGAAACACAAGTGCTACGTCCAGAATACCATTTCGGTTTGAGGTAACATGGTTGCGGCATGCACTCGAATCCGTTATCCCGCCGTTCGTTCCTCGCCATGGCCGCGGCCGCACCGCTGCTGTCCGCCGCGCCCGAGGGGAAGCACATCCCCATCGGCCTCGAACTGTTTTCGGTTCGCGATCTGCTCGCCAAGGACCCGAAGGGCACCGTTACCGCGGTGGCCAAAATGGGCTACGAAGTGGTTGAGTTCTTCTCGCCCTATTTCGGTTGGACCACGGACCAGGCTAAGGACATGCGGAGCCTGATGAACGACCTGGGGATCCGCTGCCTTTCCACTCACAACGGTCCCGAGGCGTTCACCGGCGGCGGGATCGCCAAGGCCATCGAGCTGAACGGCATCCTGGGCGGCAAATATATCGT
Source organism: Bryobacterales bacterium (assembly GCA_963836015.1). GTDB lineage: Bacteria > Acidobacteriota > Terriglobia > Bryobacterales > Bryobacteraceae > CAWCDJ01. The sequence goes on from CAWIIF010000002.1 coordinate 20,707, forward strand.
AATGGCCAGTGCCGGCCGTGTGGCTCCGGGCCTGGACGGCTGGAAGACGGTAGCTGAGACCATCACCAAGGCAAATGAGAAATACCGCGCCGCGGGGCTCCACGCCGGTTATCACAATCACCAGGCGGAGTTCCAGCCGGTGGACGGAAAACGGCCGATGGAAGTGCTGGCCGCCAATACTCCCGAGGATGTGATGCTGCAACTCGACGTAGGCACCTGCGTGGAGGTGGGCTCCGATCCGGTGGCTTGGATCAACCAGAACCCGGGACGCATCCGCTCCTGCCATTTGAAGGAATGGGCGCCCGGCAAAGCAGCCGACGAAAAGGCCTTCCGCGTCCTGTTCGGCGAGGGCGTCTGCCCGTGGAAGCAGATCTTCGCGGCGGCGGAGGATCGGGGCGGCGCGGAGTATTACCTGATCGAGCAGGAAGGCAGCCGCTTCCCGGCGCTGGAGACGGCCGAGAAGTGCCTGGCGTCCTATAAGAAGATTCACGGCTGAACGCCGGGCAGGCCGGGAGGCCTACCCTACTGACACCATGGTAGTTGCAGGCAGACGCAAGTCGATCGTTCTCTTCATTGCGCTCGGCACCGGCCTGATCCTGGTCACCCTCCTTCTGTATGTCGGGTGGGTGCTGCTCAACTGGCGCACCGGGATCCTGCTGGTCCTGGGACTGCTGCTGCTGGGGATGATCATCGCCGGCGTGATCCTCAATACGATCTTTCTCGTGCGCGAAATCCGGCGGAACGAGCAGAAGGACGCGTTCATCAACGCCGTGACCCACGAGCTCAAGACGCCGGTGGCCTCCATCCGCCTGTACCTGGAGACGCTGCAGAGGCGGTCCGTGGACGATGACAAGCGCCAGGAGTTCTACAAGATCATGCTGTCCGACAGCGACCGGCTGCTGGCCACGATCGAGCAGATTCTGCGCACGGGACGCATCGGAGTGTCCAGCCGCAAGCTGAATCTCGGACTCATTGAGCTGCGCCCTCTGGTGGAAGAGTGCGTGGCCGGCGCGCGCGCTCTGCACCGCGCGTCTCCGGAAGCCATCGACTTCCGTCCCGGCGCGCCGGTGACCGTGCGGGGCGACCTCGAAGAGGTGCGCGCGGCGGTATCCAACCTGATCGATAATGCGGTCAAGTATAGCGGTCGCGAAGTGAAGGTGCGGGTGGAAGTACGGGCCGAGGACGGGCACGCCACGGTGCGGGTGCGCGACGAGGGCCCCGGCATCGCGAAGAGCGAGCTCAAGGAGATCTTTAAGCGGTTTTACCGGGTGCCGGGGCCGCTGGCATCGAGTGTGAAAGGCACCGGCCTCGGCCTGTTCATCGTCCGCTCCGTTGCCAAGCGCCACGGCGGCCGTGTCTGGGCCGAAAGCGAAGGGCCGGGGCGGGGAAGCACCTTCATTTTGCAATTGCCGATCGAGAGATGAGCCGAATCCTGGTAGTGGAAGACGAGCAGCACCTGGCCGCCGGCCTGCGCTTCAACCTGGAAGCCGAAGGCTACAAGGTGGAAGTGGCGGAGACCGGCGAGGCCGCGCTGGAAGCACTGAAAGCGGACCCGACCGGCTTCGACGTCGTGGTGCTCGACGTCATGCTGCCGGGCATCGACGGGTTCGAGGTGATGTCCCGGCTACGGCAGGAGGGACAGTTCATCCCGACCCTCATGCTTACGGCCCGCGGCCATCCGAACGACGTCCTCGAAGGCTTCGCCGCCGGCGCGGACGACTATCTGCCGAAGCCCTTCGAACTCTCCATCCTGATCGCGCGGATTCACGGTCTGTTGCGGAGGCACGCGTGGATGCGGGCATCGCTCGGGCCGCCGCCGCCCCTGCCGCAGACGAACGACGTGTTCACTTTCGGCGAGAAGTCGGTACATTTCGACCTGCTCGAACTGCACGTGCGCGGGCAGGTGTTTCCGCTGACCTTGATGGAGGCCAACCTGCTGCGCTACCTGATCCAGCACGAGGGAAGGCCGGTGGCGCGCAAGACCATGCTGGAAGAGGTATGGGGCCTGCATGAGGACACGGACACGCGGGCGATCGATAACTTCATTGTGCGGCTGCGGCGGTACATTGAAGACGACCCCACCCGCCCGCGGCACCTGCTGACGGTGCGCGGCGTGGGGTATCGATTCGTGGCCGCGCCGGAGAATAAAGAATGATCACCGAATGGATCGACCAGCTTGCCGCAGCGAAAGTGTTCGACCTGGCGCAGCCGTACTTCGTGGGGATGCCGCATCACCCGTCGCATCCGCCCTTCCTGTTCGGCCTGGTGAAGCGGCACGGCGACTACGTGGGGCCGCGGGGAAACAGTTCAGCCTCCGATGCCATCGCCATGGGCAGCCATGTCGGAACCCACATCGACGCTCTGTGCCATTTCTCGTGCGGGGGTGCGCTGCACGGTGGCGAGCCGGCCGAGCCGGCGCAATCGTGGGGCGGCGGCGTGAGGAAATTCTCCATCGACCAGGTGCCGCCCATCCTGCGCCGCGGAGTACTGCTGGATGTCGCCGGACTGCGTGGGGGAGTGCTGCCGGAGAGCTACGAGATCACTCCGGCGGACCTGGACCAGGCGTCGCAACGTGCAGAGGTACGGGCGGGCGACGTGGTCCTGCTGCGCACCGGATGGGCGCAATATTTCGAGGATGCGCGCAAGTTCATTTCGGAAGTGCGCGGGCCCGGGCCGGGTCTCGAGGGCGCGCAGTGGCTGAGCGCCCACGGTGTCTATGCGGCAGGGTCCGACACGGTGGCCTTCGAGAAGGTGCCGGACGCCGCGATGCCGGTGCACGTCCACCTGCTGGTGGAGAGCGGAATCCACATCATCGAGTGCCTCAACCTGGAGGAACTGGCCGCCTCCGGTGTCCGCGAGTTTCTGTTCGTCGCGCTGCCGCTGAAGATTGAGGGCGCCACCGCTTCGCCGATCCGGCCCATAGCGCTGGCGCGTTAGCTTTCGCGTCAGTTCGCGAAGCTCACGCGGAATCCCGTAGAGAGAATCAGGTCGTTGCGCTGCCGGCCGAAAACGGGGTTGCTCAGGTAACGGTCGCTGGCAGTGACGTGCCAGGCGAGCCACCTCTTGATCGCGGTTACGCCGCCCAGATCGAAATTGGCGCGATAGTCGCCGGTTTCCGTCACGTTCGGGAAAATGCGGAACGCCTGCGTGACGCTGGAGGCTCCTAAGAACTTGTAGATCAGGTCATCGCCGAAGTTCACCTCCGCGGAGTTGCGGTGCAGGTGATCGATGAAGTTCTCCCGCGAATAGTCGCCGCCTCCGGTGAAGCTCAGGCTTAGCCGTTCGTGCTGGATGGCGTTTACGCCGAAGCCCGCGCCGGCCACAAACCGCAGGTCGAGGTTCTGAAACCCGTCGTGTTCGTACTCGTTCAACGTGCTGACGAACATGCGGGGCGAGAGATTGCGGCTGTACGACCATCCGCCGCGCACCGCGCTGGCGATGGTGGCGGTGACGCCGTCGGCGCGGGCGGTCCCGTAGATCTGGTTGAACGTCATCAGAAGCTTATCGTGGTGAGTGACCCGGGACGCGTTGACCGTGGTGGTGAAGGTGTCGGTGCGGGCGTTCCCGCGCGCCAGCGCCAGGCCGATATCGAAGAAGCCGGCCCAGGATTCGTAGAGCCTCGGGTGCTCGAAATGTTCCCAGGTTTGCTGCTCGGCAGGATTGCGAAGAGTCACGACGCCGGATAAGGGGCGCCGACTTCGGCGCGCCGGGCGTGACGACCTGGAGCTCCTCGCCGGTGGTCTGGACGGCGCCGACGGCGGTTTCACCCTCGGGCAGGGTGACCGTCATCTTCTGGTCCGATTTCAAGCTGCGAACGGCGGACCACGGCATGTGGACTTCGCCCAGGAACTCGCTTTTCAAAGTAAGGGTGGCGCCGTCCTTCTTCAGAATGGTGCCCGTCAGGATATCGCCGTTCTTGAGCACAACCTGGTCGGCCGCATAGGCCGGCGCAAGCAGCACCGAAATTACGGCGAGTGCACGTAAGTAGTTCACGGAACTGTATGAATCCTCCGTATACGATCATACGGTAGGGTCCGGATTGAGCGCAGGCTACTGATGGGAAGAGTACTGCTGTTGGGGCGGATTCAGGGTGATGGGAATGTCCTTCTCGTCCTCGGTCACGTCGAAGATCTTCCCGAAGGTCTGGAAACCCTTTGCAATCACCTGGATGCGGATCTTTCCCTGGGGGATTTCGGGGATCTTGGCGATGCCCTCCTGGTTGGTCCGTACCTCATAGGTGGTGCGAACGGCCTTCCCCAGTTTGACGATCGAGTGGCCTTCCACGAACCGCACGACCACGGAGGCGCGATCGACAGGATGGCCGCCATGGGTCTTGACGGTGATGTTGAGTTTCGTCATGGGAGCGGCGGCGAAAGCTGCGCAAGCGCAGAGAAGCATTGCCGGTACCAGGAGAATACGGCGGAGATCGGCCCGATTACACATGTCTCGATTATAAAACGCCAATGCTATACTGGTGATGTCGTACTCACCCTGGGGGCGCAACGGATTCGACGGGATTGAGCCGGGGTGGGGAGGCGTGCCGGGTTCCGAGCTCCCGTAAAACGATCGGAAAACCATAACTGCCAACACGCAGTTTGCATACGCAGCCTAAGTAATTAGGCAGCCGCTCCAGCCGCTGAGCCCGCGCGGCGGTGAGTGAGCGTCATTTTGCGGGATAGGCCAATGGCTTCGGTCCGGAGCCGGCGGTCGAGATCTAATCGGGCTAGGCCTCCGCCGCTCTCGCCGGTTCTGAAGCGGTAGGCTGAAACTTTCGAGCCGGATACGCACGTAGTCTCTTCACGTCGGGCTTTTCCGGACGGGGGTTCAACTCCCCCCGCCTCCACCACTTTAAAATCAGAAATCTACAAAACGGTTTAGCGGCCATGGAAACGTGGAGTGGCTGGGGAACTCACCGCGGAGGCGCGGGGGCGCGGAGAAATCGCGGAGATTATAGATATACCGCCGAGACGCAGAGACGCCGAAGAACAGAGGTATGAGCGACGGCGACGGGGGGAGAACGGCGCGTCTTCCCGGTTGAAGAGGGGGCGGAGAAAAAGGGCGACACTACGCCTAAGCGCTGCGGGGGCGGCCGGGGGTGCTCGGACTTTTCGCCGGACGTAGGCCGGCCGCCCAGTGGTCGAGCGGGATCTTCGAGGACCTAGGCGGGCTGGATGGCCCACATATCCTTGCCGATTCGATCTTCGCTCTCTGAGATCCCTTGGGACGGCGATACGCGCTATCCGTTCATCCAAAGAATGGGATGGGTTCGAACCCAAAGTCTCCCCGCCGGTCTCATCCACGTAGGTGAAGACCGTTCGGGCTTTGAGGGCCCTACGGGAAGTTCAGTCCACCGCAATGCAACGCTTCCTGGCCAGGAAGAAGAACTTTGTCGCGGGCGGCGCGGGTGGGGCGCGGCCCTACTTACGACTCCATGATAATCGCGGGGACCAGGGGAGGCCGCCCAGGAAGCGTGGAACCGGCCTGGAATCAACGCCAAAAAATTTCGAAGTGCGGTGAATGGAGGTTGCTCCCTAGTACTTCGGCAAACCTTTAGTACTCGACCCATCCGGAGTACACCCCTTACAATTGCAGCTTGGATAACAGATGAAAAGGTCCTTATCTCTTCATACTCGCGTATCGGTCGCACTGACGGCCTCGTCGTTGTTCGGGGCGGCTGTTTATAACGCCATTCCAAGCCCCCAACCCTATAATTTGCCGAGTGTTGGCTACCAGGCAACCCAGACCGCGGAATTGGGAGACCTGATCCAGTTTCAGGGCGGCGCCGCGTCCTTGAGCAGCGCCACGATTCTGATGTCGGACTGGGCCCTGGCGTCCACGTACGAATCAAGCGAAACCGGGTACGATTATCCGATCACGCTGAACCTCTACAACGTGGATCTGAAAACGGGCACGGCGCAGCCCGGTGCGATGATCGCATCCTTTACCGAGACCTTCTTCATCCCGTGGAGACCGGAGGCCGATCCGACCTGCCCGGGCGGAACGGCCTGGCGGGCCGCGGACGGCAACTGCTACAACGGCTATGCCTTCCCCATCACCTTCGACCTCGGCGGGGTGAGCGTTCCTTCCGAGATCATCTTCGGTATTGCGTTCAACACCAACACCTGGGGCCACGACCCGGTGGGGCAGCACGGCCCATACGAGTCCCTCAATGTCGGGCTGAACGACGTTTCGGATCCGACGGCAGGCTCGCGGCCACTGCCGGGCACCATCTATTGGAACACCATGAACGCGAGCAATTATTCGGATCACGGCGCGGGCGGCGTGGGCGTGTTCCGTCAGGATACGAACTGGGGGGCGTACAAGGTCGCCGCTTCGTTCGCTGCCGAAACCGCGACTCCGGAGCCGGGATCCCTCGGGCTGCTGGCCAGCGGCCTGATATTTCTTGGGATTACTGTGCGGGCGCGCGGCCGGCGCTCGGACGGTTGAGGCACTTCACGGTCAGGCGACCTTCAGCACCGGCGGCCGGCGGGTTTCCAACAGGCCCGTGTGGAACGCGAGCCACACAGGCACCTCCTGCAAGTGGATCGGGTCGAGGCGGGCGGCGGGCAGCCGCCGGTCCCACCCTTGGGGCGAGGCTGGAAAGCGAAACCAGCCGGACTCCGGCAGATAGGCGATCCAATGCTGCAGATCGGCAGGGTCCCGATAGAGCTTCACGGTTCGTCCTCTCCTAGGCGGCTCGATCGCGGTTGCGTTTCGAGAAACGGCACTTGGCGACGCATCCCCTGTTTTTGCAAGTGAGACAGACAGGTTTCTGAGCCATTGGGAGTACAGTACCCGAAGATGGCCGCGCCATCAAATGGTCTTTTGCGGGAGTAAGGGTGTCACCCACGTAAGGGGGGAGTTGTGGGGAGGGTGAAACCGGGTTCCCACCGGACAAACGGCTTCTAAATTGCAGGTGTTAGAGTCCCGTAGACGTGCGGCGGGCTAAAGGTGTGTAGTTCTTACACGCCCGGCGCTGGATTGTCAGTGATCGACACGGTATTGAACCTGCTGTTTCGCTGTTCCCACCGGCGCCTCACGCGTCCCGTTACACCTATTGTGAAAACAGGGATGCCGCAGAGCCAAACTTACGTTGTCTGTCTCGATTGCGGCAATCACTTCGCGTACGACGTGAAGGAAATGCGCATCGGCAAGAAGATCGACATGCGCGCCGACGGCAGCCGCGGCTGACTCCCCCGAGTTCAATCCACAGTCTGCAGGCGGCTGGTTACGCGTATGACGCCCGGAACCACCGAGGCCAGTGCCGCGGCTCTCCGCCGGTCGGCGTCCGTAGAAACCTGACCCTCCAGGATCACCCATCCTCTTTCCACCAGGATGCGGATTGCTCCTCCGCCGAGGGTTGCGTAGGGGGCCAGTATCCGATCGCTGTACACTGCGCCGAAGACTCTCTGCCGCACCCGGTTGTCCTGTGGAGAATTGGGCAGGAAGCGGATCTGGTTGAACACGCGGCTCACGCCGTCGATGGATCGGACGGCTGTGGCCGCATCCTCCCTGAGTGGTGCGTGCATGACGGCGCCGTAGAGCGTGACGCGCCCGTCATCGACGCGATAGGCCACGTAGTCAAACACACTGAAGTATGGAAGGTCGCGCAAGACTTCCCGAATCCGCCGCTCCAGCGGGCTTTCGCCGAAGGTGAGCCACCGGGATGCGCCGAGCGGAGGCGCGTATTGACTCAAAGTCGGGGGTAGTACAGGGTGTTTCTCCGCACGGAGAGCGGCGGTAGCCGCGGCCAGCGCGCAGACGGTGATTCCGATCCAGCGGAGGTTGGAAGAATGCATGTCTCCCCGGATTCACAGCCGTGCCGGGGGGAAGCAAAATGACGGGCGCGCAGCGGCGGCGGGGGTGAGCACGAATACGCGTCGAGCGGGTCCTCAGCGTTGCGCGGCGGTCTGTGGATCTACCGGCACGCCATCCCGCTGCCGGGGATAGAGGCGTTCCAGCATATCCACGGGGATCTGATGGTGCTCTCCGTTGGTGGTAATGAAGTGGAACGTCTTACCTTTGAACCAATATTGATAAGCCGAGTACAGGTTGCCGTTCTTGACGGCGATAAGGGCCGGGTATTCCTGCTGGACGACCGGTTCGCGCGCGGGCGCAGGCACGGCCGGCCGAACCAGGGCGTTCGGCGTCTGGTCATCCGGGATGAGCTGAGGAAAGGGGACCGGCTGTGGCGCAACGACGGGAGGCTGGGGCGGGAACACAATCGTCGTGTTGGCAGGCGGCTGCGCCGGCTGCGGCGGGTAATACTGCGGCCCGTAGAACCCGGAACCGAAGTCTCCGCCATAGAACGGAGCAACGGCCGGACCTGTGCCGAAAAACCCCGGAGAAAGGCGGGGGATACCGAAGAGAGCTGCGTTGACCCCGAACGGATAAGACGGTGTAAGCGTGCCCCAGAGCGGGTTTAAGCCGAGCCAGGCTGCGCCGACGGCCGGTGAAGGAACCGGCAGACCGGAAATGGGCAGCGCACTGTTCATCCCACGCCCTCCGCCCCCGTGGGAGCCGGAGCCGCGCCCGCCGCCGGACGATCCTCCACGGCTGCCGCCCATTTGTGCCGCGGCAGGAGAACAAAGCAACATCACCAGGAAGGCTAATCGGGTTCGCACGATTCACTCCCCTCTCGATATTACCGATTCTGCGAAGCTGTGGCGGTTCCAAAATCTCTCGGCGTCTACGCCGCCGGTTGTTGGGACGGGCGGGTGGGACGTCGCGTTACGCCGAACCCCTCGCGATCTTCGGCGGCCGCCGTCCGCTGATCGCCGGCGTCCGGGAAGGCCCGGCGGATGGCGGCGTCGAGCTGCTGCCGATGACGGCGGAGCGGATGGCGCCGCTCCAGCGGCACGGCGTTCGCCAGGTCGCTAAGAAGCGCCTGCAGGCGGCGCGCGACCTGCAGGCTGCCGGAGCCGCAGCAGCGGATTTCGTCCAGGGCCAGGTCCAGGAAGTCTTCCCAGGCGGGAACCGGGATCACCACTCGTAATGCGCCGGAACGGTCGCGAATCTCTCCGATTTCGATCTGCCGGGAGCCGAGCCGGACCAGCAGGTCTTCGATCTGATCGAGCGCCTGGACCGCCGTGGAGGGGTCGTTGATGGCGGGCGAAAGCGCCCGTATGGCGATGTCCACGAGCAGGCGGATCGCGTACTTGGAATCCTGGTCGAAGGTCCGATCCACACCGGTTCGCAGGGCGCGGAGCAGGGCCCGCTCGGCAAAGGCCGCACGGCCGCCGTAAATCCGCATCACGGGCGTGCGCTCCACCAGCGTATCGCCCACGGCCGTCATGAGTTCGATTACTCCCCCGGACTTTTCCGCGAGGGCGCAGAGGTAGTCCACATCGACGGACTGCAGCACCGCCGGCGGACCGGAGTAATCCATTGCCTGACTGACGGGCCGCTCGCGGTATTCGTCGTCGCCGGCCGCGGGGCGAAGGCCGGTGAAGGGCGGATACATAGCCTCGATGACGCAGCGGCCGAAGTTGCCCGTGAAACCGAGGACCCGATGGATTTCCAGCCGTCCCAGCCGCTTGATCAGCGCGATGAAGACCCCCACGCTCGTCAGGAGGAGTGTGACCACAACCAGGACGCTCACATAGGGCACGTGTCCGGAGTTGGAGCGATCGACCCACGCGAGGGCCGCGATGGCGTAAAGGAAAGTCGCTGTAAAGATGCCGATGGCGTGATAGAAGATGGGATCGCGGGAGATCCAGAGAACCAGTCGCGGGGAGTAGGCCGATGCGCTGAACTGAACGGTCAGGAAAACCAGCGAGAACACGATTCCGGTGATCGTGATCATACCGGTGGCAATGGAAGAATAGATCGCCATGGCGGAAGCGGTAGCGATGCTGGATCTCAGGTGAAAGAGATCCCGGGCTTCGATTCTCGGGATGATCACGCCCAGTGCAAAAGCGCCTGCTGAGTATGCGAAAGGGACAACCCAGACGGGCAGTACCGGCGAGCCGGCGATCAACCGGCGATGAGAGCGGTGGATCATCTTTCACAAGCTACGATTCGGGTGCGCCCTCCGCGGATGGGTTATTTCGCTTCGCGGCACGCCGGCTCCGTTTTCCGATAACAGTGGACGGGGGTGATCGCCTGCCGGGACTGTCCTGTACAGGACTTTCGTTCCATAACCAAGGCGAATATTGAACGTATACGTTTACGGATGCATACTCCTGTTATCCAGAGGAGGGCGACAGAATGTACGCGCTAATCAGATATCCGGTCGGGATCATTGTGGAAGCCATTGTCTTGGCTGCAAAGCGGAATCGCATGCGGGTTGTCGCGGCGGGATTTCCGGATGCATGTGAACTGCGGCTTGCCAATGGGCAATGGCTCACGGAATCCGGCCAGACGGTGGAATTCGAGTTCATGTCGTCCCGCAGCGACCCGGTCGAGGAACCTTCAGCATCGAGGCAGGTTTTGACCGCCTGTTTCGCGGGGGCACACACAAGCTAGCTGAAGGGAACAAACCGGCATCCGGCCCGATTCGCTCCCGGGCCGGATGCTAACCCCCAAACCGGTTCTCTTTTCCAGCTCTTTTCCCGGCTCCTGTAGCGTAATTTTCACGCGCCTGTCACGCGAAAACCACACAGCAGTCCTATGCTTTCGCTTGGAATGACACGACTGGCTTTGGCACTTTTCCTGGCGGGCGGCCTGGCCGCTCAACAACTCCCTCACGCGATTCCCGGAGGGTACGATCTGCCCAACGGCTGGCGCTTAACGCCGCTCGGCCGGGCCATCCCTACCGAGGACATGGTTCTCAACGTTTCTCTCGCGCCCGACCGCAAGGCCGTCGTGGCCCTGCACTCGGGCTATAACCCGCACGGAATCGTGGTGGTGGATACACGCTCGGAAGAGGCCGTGCAGCGCATTCCGCTGAAATCCACCTGGCTCGGGCTGGCATGGGCGCCCAACGGCAAGCGGCTCTATGTTTCCGGAGGCAACGCCAATGGGAAGAACCCGACGCGCGCCCCTATCTACATTTTCGATTACGACAACGGCCGTCTTTCGGCGCAGCCGGCCGGAACGCTCGAGGAGACGATCGACACATCCGAGCTGTACTGGTCGGGCCTGGTCCACCACCGGACGAAGCCGCTGCTCTTCGCGGCCAATCGCGGAACGGGAGCGGGTCCGAGCAACGTGGTCGTGTTCGATACCTCGACCGGCAAACTGCTGCAGCGCATCCCCGTCGAAATCAACCCTTACGCCCTGGTGCTGAGCGACGACGGGCGGACGCTTTACGCCTCGAACTGGGGCAGCGATTCGGTGAGTGTGATCGATGTCGATAGCTTGCGGGTCACCGGGCGGATCGCGGTCGGAGACAATCCCAACGACATGGCGCTCTCGAAAGACGGGCGGCTGTTCGTCTCCTGCTCCAACGACAACTCGGTGGTGGTGATCGATACGAAGACCCGGCAGGCCATCGAGCGAATCTCCACGGCCCTGACGCCCAACTCTCCGGAGGGCTCTACGCCCAACGCGCTGGCGCTCGATCGCGACAACCAGGTGCTGTTCGTCGCGAACGCCGATAACAACGACGTGGCGGTAGTCCGCGTCGCCGAGCGGGCGAAAAGCGAAGTGCTCGGGTTTCTGCCGGTGGGCTGGTACCCATCGGCGCTGGCGGTGCACGGCGGAAAGCTGTACGTGGGCAACAGCAAGGGCATGGGCTCGTATTCGGACATTCGCGGGCCCGGCAGCCCGCTGCCGCCCGGACCGGAAGGCAATGGCTCGGTGAAGAGCCTGCAAAAGGGCAGTATCGAAATCGTCGACCTCTCGCAGATGAAGACCAATCTGCGCGCCTGGACCAAGGAAGTTTACGACAACACCCCGTACCATGATGAGCAGCTTGTGGCGGCCAAGGCTCCGGCGGCGGCAAGCGTAGTGCCGCGGGAGGTTGGCGTAGGATCACCGATCAAGCACGTGCTCTACATCATTAAGGAGAACCGCACGTACGACCAGGTGCTGGGCGACGTGGGGAAGGGAAACAGCGATCCGCGGCTGGCCATCTTCGGGGCCAAGGTTACACCCAATCAGCACAAGCTGGCGAACGAGTTCGTGCTGCTCGACAACCTCTTCTGCGACGGCGAAGTCAGCGTGGACGGCCACTCCTGGTCGAACTCCGCTTATGCGACGGACTTCAACGAAAAGCTCTGGCCGGTCACTTACGGCGGACACAGCAAGGCGGGAGTATCGCCTGCGTATATCCCGGCCGCCGGCCACTTATGGGACCTCGCACAGAAAAAGGGCCTCACCTACCGCAGTTACGGTGAATATGCCACGCGCGCGAGCGACGGCACCACTATGGAAGCTTCGCCCGGCGTGGGCGGACTGCTCGGACACGTCTCGCCGAAGTTCAAGCTGCCGGGCATGCGCGACACGGATAACGCGGCCGTATTCCTGAACGAGTTCGACGAGTACGAACGGAACTTCGACAGCCCTGACGCGAGGAAGCGCCTGCCGAACTTCATGGTAATGAGCCTGCCGGAGGATCACACGGCGGGCACTACGCCGGGCCGCTTCACACCGTTGGCCATGGCCGCCAACAACGATTTTGCGGTGGGCCAGATCGTGGATCGCGTCACGCACAGCCGCTACTGGCCGGAGACCGCGATATTCATCATCGAAGACGACGCGCAGGATGGTCCGGACCACGTGGATGCCCGTCGAACCACGGGCTATGTGATCAGCCCCTACATCCGCCGGAATACGATCGACAGTACCCTGTACACCACTAGTTCGATGCTGCGCACCATCGAGCTGCTGCTCGGGCTGCCGCCGATGAGCCAGTACGATGCCGCCGCCAACCCGATGTACGCCTCGTTCGGCGACCGGCCGGATCTCGCTCCATTCGACCACGTGAAGCCGGAAGTGGACGTGATGGCGAAGAACACGCCGCGATCTTACGGCGCGCGCCGCTCCGCCAAGATGGACTTCAGCGACGTGGACGAAGCCCCCATGGCGGAGTTGAACGAGATCCTGTGGCGAAGCATCAAGGGGCCGGATGCGGCGGTGCCCGCTCCGGTTCACCGGGTCCGTTTCGCGAGCCGGTAAGCGTCTTCGGTCATTTACCAAACCTTTACAAGGCTCAGACCTCTGAACCGCGCGGAGGGTCCAGCATTCGAATCGAGCGTGGTCGGATCTGTACCAAACACCACGGTCGGCGGAATTGCAAACGGCGGGGTGCCGTGGGTGGTCGGGCGAGGCGAGGCATCGATTTCGGGCGGCGGGCATGGCTCCGGTGGTGCTGGTGCAGATCTTCACCCCCAGCGCGCCGGTTGGATCCCAGTTAGGGCGCTTCATCGCGGTCAGCGGGCTTACGGCGGGCTCGACGCCGAATAACAACGTCGGCGATCACGATCGATAGATCGAAGCCGGCTGGTGATACTCGGGTGGGGCGGACCATTGCGGTTCATGGTCCGCCTCGCGAGGCACGGGAGGCGTCCGAATCATGGAGGATGGCACTCATCCGGCGAGCGAACTCCGCTGCGCTGAATTGGGCAGCCCACGACTGCAGCGCCGCGGGGCGGACCTGGCGCTCGACCGCGTCGAACCGGCACACTGCACGGGCCAGGGCTTCGTCGGCCGGGTCCGCGTACAAGAGGCCTCCGAATGGCGGAACGGTCTCCAGGGCGCCGCCCGCGGCCCAGGGCGATAACCGGCTTGCCGCTGGCCAGTGCTTCGACGGCAGCGATTCCGAAATCCTCTTCGCCGGGCAAGAGGAAAGCCTTGCAGTGGGCATAGGTCTCGCGCAGCTCATCGTCGGTGAGCCTTCCGGTAAATTCGATATTCGGCCCCGCGGCCGCGTGCAGCCTTTTGTACTCCGGACCGGTTCCCACAATGCGCAGCCGGCGGCCGTTGCGAGTAAATACCCGTACCGCGGCGTCGATGCGCTTGTAGGCGACTAACTCGGCAACCACCAGGTAATAGTCCTCGGGCGGCTTCCAATAGAACGAGTCCACGTCCACGGGAGGGTAGACCACCTCCGCGCCGCGGCGATAGGTCTTCCAGAGCCTGGTCCGGACGTTGCGGCTGTTCGCCACGAATTCGTCGACGCGGGCGGCGGTAGCAAAGTCCCAGAGGCGAAGATAGTTCGATAGAGCCGTCATGGCAGCACGCTTCCAGCGGGAGGCGGTCCACTCATTGCGATAGGCCGGGTATAAGTCCCAGAGATACCGCATAGGTGTGTGGCAGTAACAAATATGCCGCGTTGAAGAGGAGGTGAGTACTCCTTTGGCCGGCCCCGATTCACTGCTGACCACCAGGTCGTAGCCGCGCAGATCGAAGTTTTCGAGCGCCATCGGCATGAGCGGCAGCAGCGACCGGTGCGTGCGACGGAGCGGGTTCAGAAACGATGTGGTGATGTGGCGTTTCCGCAGCTCCGGACCGAGGCTGGCCGGATCGCAGAAGAGGGTGAAGATATCGGCGTCCGGCAGGAGCCGGCAAAGCGCATCGACCACCTTCTCGCCGCCTCGCCTGCCGAGCAGCCAGTAATGCACGATCGCCGAGCGCATCACCCCAGCTTACGCTCGGATGGCCCGTTTGAAGCACGGAGCAGTGTAGTTTTACGACTGTAACCCTCGCCTGCGTGGTATCAAGAGGTTTGTGAGTGCCCCGGGAATCCTCAGAAGTGCACGGCCCGACCCCCTGCTCGGAGAAACAGAGCTTCCGTTTGCGGACGTATTCCATCCGCTGGGTTTCCGGCTGGATCTGGCGAGCAATTCCCGCGGCGTCCTGGAGGCGGCCTCGGAGGCCTGGGGTTTGTACGCGGCGGAGTTTGCGTGCGAGCCGGTACGGCTCCGGGTGATTGTCCAGCCGGAAGGAGGGCTGGCGCCGGAACCATGTTTTCGCGCCCAGGGGACGCTGTTCGCGGTGGTATCGGACCGGGACAACTTCGGCACCTTCGACTCCGGCGCGTTTTCCGGCTTCTGCGTGGTGAGCGCCGCCACGGCAGCGCACCACGCCTGGTTCCGATGGAGCTTCCTCGAGAGCATCGTATACATGCTGCTGACACAACGCTACGTGGTGCCCATACACGCGGCTTGCATCGCGCGCGGAGAGCGCGGCGTTCTCCTGTGCGGGCCCTCGGGGGCGGGGAAGAGCACGCTGGCCTATGCCTGCGCGAGGACCGGATGGACCTACGTGTGCGACGACGCCACCCTGCTGCTGGCGGGCGCCGCGGACCGGATGGCGATCGGCCGGCCGCACCAGGTGCGATTTCGCGAGGACGCGCCGAAGTTGTTCCCGGAGCTCGCGGGCCGAGCCGTAAAGCTGCGTCCGAACGGGCGGCTCGCCATGGAGGTGCCGATGTCCGCTTTACCGGAAATCCGAACAGCCTCGCGATGCAGGATCGAGCAGATTGTGTTCCTCGACCGGCGGGCCGGCGCACAGGCGGAGGCCCGGCCGGTGGGCGGTACGGCGGCCGTCGAGTCGCTGCTGGCGGACATGCCCTCGTACGGACCCGAGGTAAACGCGCTGCACGAATCGACCCTGCGGCAATTGGAGCGGGTGCCGGCTTGGCGCATGCGCTACGAAGGGCTGGAGGAGGGGATCGCGCTCCTCTCGGATCTGGAGCCGGCATGAAGGGGATTCTCGTACTCGCGGCGCTGGCGATCCCGGCCGCGGCCCAAGTGGGGTCCGCGACCCTCACGGGCACGGTTCTCGACCCATCCTCGGGAGCGGTCCCGGGCGCGAAAATCACGATTGTGAACGCGGCGACTGGTTTCACTCGAAATACGGTGACCAGCGCCCGCGGCGACTACTGGTTCGACTCCCTCCAGCCGGGGCCGTATACGCTCGCGGCGCGCAAGGCGGGGTTTGCGGAGTACCGGGCTCAGGATGTGAGGCTTCAGGTGGATCAGGCGGCACGCCTCGACATCCGCATGGTTCTCAGCGCAGCCGGCGGCGAGAGCATCACGGTGTCGGGCGTCCTGTCGGCCGTCCAGACGGAAGAGGCTTCCATCGGATACCGCATGGACCAGTCGCGGATCGCCGACCTGCCGCTGGCATCGCGCAATGTCATCTCGCTGGTCACCCTGGGGCCGGGTGCGATTCCGCGCCAGCTCGGCGGCTTCGTGCATGACGTGAACAACGACGTGCAGGAGGGTTCGCGCGGCTCGGTGGCCTTGAATCCGCCGATCAACGGCAGCCGCTCTACGATGAACACGTTTCTGCTGGATGGCGCGTATAACACGGACCGGAACACTTACTCGCTGGCCGTATACCCGCCGATGGATTCGGTGCGCGAGTTTCACATTCAATCGTCACTGGCGGCGGCCGAGTTTCCGCAGTCCGGCGGAGGCGTCATCGATGTAGTGACCAAATCCGGCGCGAAGACGCTGCATGGGAGCGGGTTCGAGTACTTCAGGAACGAAGCTTCCGATGCGCGCAACTATTTCGACAACCCGGCGCTGCCGCGTCCTATCTTCCGGCAGAACGAGTTTGGAGCCTCGCTCGGCGGTCCCGTGCCGGGTTGGAAGAACACCTTCTTTTACGGGGCCTACGAGGGGCACCGCCAAAAGTCCGGGACGTCGGGGGCGGCCATCGTCCCGGATGCGGCCACTCGCGCCGGAGACTTCGGCAGGCAGAACGCGATTTACGATCCACTCGCAGCGCACACGCCCTTTCCGGGAAACCGCATTCCGGCCGTCCGGATCGATCCTATCGCCACGACGTTTCTGACGCGCTACGAGCCGCTTCCCAACAGCGATGCGGCTTCCGGCAACTACCTGGATGCCACACCCAACACGAACAACGACGACTCCGCATCGGGCCGCGTCGACCACCAGTTCGGCCGGTGGGGTACGCTGACCGGGCGGTATACATTCAACGGTGAGGGCAACCGCATTGCCGGCTCGTTCCCCCTGCTGCCCTTCGCCGAGCAGGTGCGCGCGCAGCAGGCGGCCCTGGCTTACAGCGCCGCGGGCGCGTCGTGGCTGGACGAGACGCGGGCCGCCTTTACGCGGTTGAGGCTCTACGACGTTCCCGAGACCGCGTTCCGCGACAACGTGGCGCGCGACCTCGGTCTGGCGAACCCGCCCACCGACCCGTTCAGCTTCGGGTTGCCTTACTTCAACGCCACCGATTACTCGATGGTTACGGATTCGCCGACTCTGCCGCAGGTGCAGCGCGACAACCTATGGCAGGTGTCGAACAGCTTCTCCTGGCTGCGCGGGCGCCACACCCTGAAGTTCGGAGGCGACTGGCTCCATTTCCAATTGAACTACCTGCAAAGCAACCTGACGCGCGGGGAGTATACCTACACCGGTGTGTTCACCAGCCTGGATGGCTCCGGCACCGGATCGGGGGATCCGTTCGCCGACTTTCTCCTTGGATATCCGCAGCTCACGACGCGCACCGGCGGCTCCGGACAGGGTTACCTGCGGCAGAATGTGTACGCCGGGTTTGCGCAGGACACCTTCCGCATTGCGCCGCGCCTGACCGTGACGCTGGGCAGCCGGTATGAATATGCGGCCCCCTATACGGAAGCGCGCGACCGGATGCTGAATCTCGATTACTCCACGCTGCCGGCTCCGCCGCGCCTGATACCGGTTCGTACGGGGTCGCGTCCCGACCGCAACAACTTCGCGCCGCGCGCCGGAATCGCCTGGCAACTGCCGCGGTTGTTCGGCCTGGAAGGGGCCACAGTTCTGCGCGCGGGATATGGCATCTACTACAGTCCCGAGATCGCGGTCGAGAGCTACGACCTGATCCTGAACGGGCTTCTGACCGAAGCGAACGAGACGCAGGGCGACCGCGCACCGGTGCTGACCACGCGCGACGGATTCCCCAAGACCTCCGCGAGCGGCTTCCCCAGCTATTTCGGACTCGACCCGAACGCGCGCACGCCCTACGTCCAGCAATGGAATGCCGCCTTGCAGAGGGAACTGCCCGGGAAGGTGGTCCTCGAGCTGGCCTATGTGGGGTCGAAGGGCACCAAGCTCGGACGCTATCGCCAGTTCAATACGCCGGCGCACGTGGAGACCGGCGAGAACCTGCCGCCGCGGCCGGGCGACCTGCAAGCCTTGCGCACGTTTCCGTCGCTCGGGAGGATTATCCAGCGACAGCATATCGCCAACTCGTCGTATCAGTCGCTTCAGGTCAAGGCCGAAAAGAACCTCTCGGCGCGCTTCTCGCTGCTGGCGAGTTTCGTCTGGTCGAAATCGATCGACGATGCGGATGGCGTGATTCCCGGGCTGTTCGACAGCGTCGGCGCGCAGGACGAGAGAAACCTGCGGCTGGAACGCGGGCTCTCGTTTTTCAATGCGGGCCGCCGGGTCAGCGCCGGCTACGTTTTCCGGCTGCCTGCCGCGCGGTTTGCCGGACCGCTGCTGCGGGCCTGGTCGATCAGCGGCACCGTGACGCTGCAGGACGGCACGCCGCTCAACCCGTTCTACTTCGCGCTGGATTTCGCCAACTCGGGAACGCCGAACCGGCCCAATATCGTTCCCGGCCAGAGCATTTCGCTCCCCCGCAGCCTGCGGAACGCCGAACAGTTTTTCAATACCGGGGCTTTTGCCGCGCCGGCGCCCTACACGTTCGGGAATGCCGGCCGCGACAGCATTCCGGGACCGGGCAATAACATTTTCGATATCGCTCTCCACCGGCAGTTCCGGATTCGCGAGGGCCACACCGTGGAGGTCCGTGCCGAGAGCTTCAACGTATTCAACCACCCCAATTGGGGCATCCCCGGACCCAACCCGGACTTCGGGCCGTTCTTCGGCAAGATCTTCACCTCGGGCGAGCCGCGCCGCATGCAGTTGGCCCTACGGTACGATTTCTGATCCGGGGAACCGATGGCCGGATTGCCGTGAACTGCCCGCCGCGGCGGGCGCCGTGCTGGCCGCATTGCACCTGGGAGAGCCTCGCCCCGAAAGACTGGAGGGTGCGAGCGATCGGGAATGGCGCGAAGCCCTGGCGTTCTGCGACCGCTCCCGGTTGACGTTGGAACTGCGCCACCTGGCGCGCGACAGGATGCCCGAATGGGTCGGCGAGCGGACCGATGCGGACGCCGCCAAAAACCTGGCCCGGCTCAAGACCATTCAGGATCTGTACCGCAGCCTCTCCAGCCATCTCTCCGAAGTTGCCATCGATTTCGTCGCGCTGAAAGGTCTTACGCAGTGCCCGGACTTCGGTTCGGAGCCGGAAACGCGCGTACAGTACGACGTCGACCTTTACGCTCCGCCGCACCTGGTGCACTCGGCGCGCGATGTGCTGCTCGCTCGCGGGTTCGAATCCATCGAAGGCATGGACGGCTTTCCCACCGATCACCTGCCCGCTTTGATTCGCAAGACAGGCTGGCAGTGGCGCGGCGACTACTTCGATCCCGAGATCCCGCTCGGCGTGGACCTGCATTTCCGGTTCTGGAATTCGGAGGTAGAAAGGCTCGCCGCGCCCGGTGTCGACGAGTTCTGGCAGCGCCGCACGCCGCGCGCCATGGCGGGCATGGCGCTGCCGGTCCTGTGTGCGCCGGATGCGCTCGGTTATGCGGCTCTGCACCTTTTGCGGCATTTGCTGCGCGGTAGTGCGGGTCCATTCCACGTACTGGAGATGGCGCGATTCCTGCACCTGCATGCCCGCGACGACGCGTTCTGGAACTGGTGGCGCGGACTGCACGCGCCGGAGCTTCGCCGCCTGGAGGCGGTGGCGTTCCGACTGGCCGTGGAATGGTTCGGGGGCGGCGTGCCCGAGGCGGTTGCCGAGGAATGGGAGAAACTGCCGGCGTCCACTTCGGCCTGGTTCGACGAGTCTGCGCTTTCGCCCGCCACGGTCGAGTTTTCGCCGAACAAGGACGAACTGTGGCTTCATCTGAGCCTGCTTGCCTCGCGGCGCGACCGTTGGGCGGTTGCCCGCCGCCGCCTCGTGCCCGAGCGCCTTCCCGGTCCGGTGGACGCGGTTTACGTGCAGGAATCGCAAATGAATTGGCGCCTTCGTGCCCGGAAGCGCTTCCGCTACGCCGTCTACTGTGCCGGAAGGGTCCGGCATCACCTGCTCACTCTGCCGCGGACCGCCGTAACGGGCTGGCGTCTCTGGCGTCGCGATGCGGCGTTGGGCAGTGAGTTCTGGAGTTTCCTGGCGGCCGGCGTCGCATTCAATTTCGGGCTCTTCATCTTCGTACTGCTCTATAACCTGCGCCTGCTGGACATCGGGTATCGAGAGGATTTTCTGGGCCTGTTGAACGGCGCGGCGACGATCGGAACGGTGGCCGGGACGCTGCCCGCCGCGTGGGTATTGCGCCGGGCCGGGCTGCGGAACACGCTGGTGGGGACCTTTGCGGCGTGCTCCGTGCTGGTGGTGCTGCGGTCGCTGGCCACCGGGCGTGTGCCGCTGATCGGGCTATCCCTGGCCTGGGGCCTGGCGTTTTCCGTGTGGGCGGTGGCGTTTGCGCCGATGATCGCGGCGGCGGTGCCCGCGAAGCGAAGGCCCGCGGCGTTCAGTGTGTTCTTCTCGTGCATGTTCGCAACCGGCATTGCCGCGGATTGGATTGGCGGAAGGCTTCCGGGAGTCCTGCACGGAAAGCAGCCGGCGCTCCTGCTCTCGGCGGCGCTGGTGGCGGCGGCGCTGTGGCCGGCGCTGCGCTTGAAATCGGACGCGCCGGAGCGTGCGGCGGCGCGGATCTATCCGCGCGGGCGATTCCTGGCACGCTATCTGGGTGCGTTTGCGGTGTGGAACCTGGCGACCGGCGCGTTCAATCCGTTTGCCAACGCCTTCTTCGCCAGGCAGCACGTGCCCGTCGAACAGATCGGCACGATCTTCTCGGCCTCGCAACTGGCACAGGCGGGCGCCGTGCTGCTGGCGCCGGTCGTATTCCGGTATGCCGGCTTGATCGGCGGAGTGGTGTACATGATGCTGGCCACTGCCGGCGGTCTGGCCGGGCTGGCGGCGGGGCCGGCCGGCGCGACACTGGCGATGTCGTTCATCGGCTACATGGTGTTCCAGTGGATGAGCGAGCCGGGTCTCAGTACGCTGCTGATGAACCAGGTCGAGGAGCGCGAGCGGGGCGGCGCGGCAGCGATGAACTACCTGGTGGCCTTTTCAGCGCAGGCCGTGGCTTCGATCGCCGGAGGGCAGTTGCTGGCGAGCTTCGGGTACGGGCGCGTCCTGGCGGGAGCGGCCGGTGTGGCGGTGGCGGCTGCCTTGCTGTTCCGCCGCCTGCCCGGCGTCAGTTCCGCGCGAAGCTCGCCAGAGTGTCCAGAACCTGCTGCTGGTAGCGCGCCAGAGTGAAGCGCCGGGTCCAGGTTTGACGGGCTCCCTCGGACATGCTCGCGATGCGCTCGGGAGGGCCGGTCAAGAGATGTGATGGCGTGGCGGGCGAGCTCCTCGTCCGTCTTTGCCAGCAGCCCGTTGACGCCGTGCTCGACGACTTCCGGTATGCCGCCGGAGCAGCGGGCGATCACTGGGATTCCCGCGGAGAAGGCTTCGAGGATCACCCTGGTGGTGGCCTCGTACGCGGCTGAAGGCACCATCACGAGATCCAATTCTGCCAGGGCTGCGTAAATGTCGCTGGTCCATCCGCGAAATTCCAGAGGGAGGCCGGCCGCCGACTGCCGCAAGTCCGATTCGTAGCGCGAGGCGCCTGGCGTGGAAAAGAGCGGCGCTCCGACGATCAGGAACCGGCAATCAGGAACGGCCCGGTGGATGCGCCCGGCGGCCTTGATGAATTCCCGCTGGCCCTTTTCCGGGGCGATCCTTCCGATGCAGCCGATCGCCAATCCCTTTCCCGGCACACCGCGGGCTGGAATCGCGGGCGGCCCTGCCACGCCGTTGTAGATCACCCTGACGCGGCCGGGTCCCGCGAACTTGCGCCAGGGCTGCGCCACGAACTCGCAGCAGGCGATCACCCGGGCCTCGGCGCGCCGCAGACTCGCGCCCGCGAGACGGCGCGCCCCGCGCGACGGGACATAGCTGTGAGAGTGGAAGACTACCGGTGTTCGCGTATCCGCGAGCGCCGTGGCGGGCAGCAGGCGCGGTCCATTGATGTACAGCACGTCGGGCCTGAACTGCGCGGACATCTTTTCGATCTGGCGGATCAGGTGCGGACTCTCCAGAAGGTAGCGGGCGGTATCGGTGATCGTCTTCCGTCCCGCGGTGTACGGGCCGCAGGTTATGCTTCCGGTTGGCACCTGCAGTGCGTCGAAGCGGCCGATCAGCTCGCCATCGCCCGGCAGGCCGGCCATCACGTCCCATCCCCGCTCGTGCATCGCGGGCAGGAGCTCCAGCAGGCATTGCTGGGCGCCTCCCGGGTCGCTGAACTGATCGAGCAGCAGGACTCTCATCCGCGTATCGCCAGGGCCAGGACCCAGAAATAGACCGGGAGCACGCGCCAGTAAGTCAGCAGATCGCCGGAGAGCATCTGCACGGCCTCCCCCGCCCAGAAACAGAGGATCCAGGTGCCGAGAAAGGCGGTGCGCGGATTCACGGAATGCGAGGCGCGGTTCGCCGACCGCAGGATCGCCGCGTGAAGTAACAGCAGGGCGCCCAACCCGGCGACGCCCGTTTCCACCAGCAGGCTGAAGTACATGTTGTCCGCCACCAGCGGGCCGCCGAGATAGTTGGTGTAGGGGAGCGTCTTGTATCCGACGCCGAAGAACGCCTGCCAGGGATGCATCTCCACCCATCCGGCGAGCGCCTGCCAGCTCGCGACGCGTCCCGAGAGGACTCCCGCGGTGGCCGTGAAGAAGAACTCGGCCGATGCGGAGATCCGCTGCCAGTAAACCTGGGCGAAGCGCGGGAAGATTTCCCAGGTAAGGAACGCAGCGGCTGAGGCGAAGGCGGCCAGGCGCCACAGGCGGATCCGCGCACGGTTCCGCCACGTCAGAACTGCCAGCGCCACCAGCAGGTTTACGAGCGAACCGCGCGAGTAGGAGAGGACGAGCGCGGCGAAGAAGATTGCTCCCGCGGCGAAGAGTGCCTTGCGACCCACCGGGGCTTCGCCGCGCGGCCGCGAGAATGCGACGGCGATCATGACCAGGAAGAAGGCGCAAAAATTACCCAGCGTGCTGGCCTCGTAGAACAGCCCTTGCGCGCGGCGGTAGACGCCGGAATCCAGCCAGACGAACTGCGGCCCGTAGCCGGCCGGGGCGGGGAACTGAAAATAGAAATCGACGCACGCGAACAGGGCCGAAGCGGCCGCGATCCAGTAGAGCGGGGGCAGCAGGCGCCATCCGTCCGCGCCGGCCGCCGGTCCGCTTGCCGTGTAGAAGAACACGTATACGGGGATCGCGAACAGGGCTACGCGCGCCAGGCTTCCGGCGGCGACGGTGGCCCCTGAATCCACCGCTGCGAATGCCACGCTGGCCAGCAGGATCGAAAACAGAAGCAGCATGGCGCCGTGGAGCGCGGAAGGGTCGAACTTCCAATCGCCCAGCCAGAGCGCACCCGCCAGCAACCCCAGCGCGGCGAATACCAGGGACGGGTGCGGCCCGGAGTTTCCGATCGGGATGGGCAGAGGGGGAAGCAGAAGAGCGGCGGCAAAAAAGGCGGCGATCCAGCGCTCGGGCCGGTGGAGCGTCCACCAGGCGAGCGGGATCAGGAACGCCGGCGCGGCGAGGGCGGCTTTTAAGGGAAGGCCGGGTGCGGTCGCGACGGCGGCGGCCCACATTCCGAACAGGAGGGCGGCGGGCCAGGACGAGCGGCGGGGCGCCGCGATTGCGTCAAACATCCCGGGCCTTGACCGCGCGGTAGGCGCCGCGCCGCTCGCTCGCCCGCTGATCCTGGTAAGTGACGGAGAGCAGGAGATAGGCCGACGGCAGCAGCAGTCCGAGGAGCAGCGCAGCGGCGGCGTTCAAGGGCAGGTTCGGCGAGGACGGCCTCTCCGGCACAACGCCCGGGTCGATGATTCGCAGGCGCTCGCCGCGGTAGCCGCTCTCGCCGCGGGCATCCCGCAGACGGCCTTCGATGGCCTGCAAGGCGCTCTGGGCAGCCTTGCGCCGGCTTTCCACACGGTCGCGTTCCGCGGTGCGCCGGGCAAGGAGGCTCTCGCGCTGGGCTGTACGGCGCTCGAGGGATGAAAGCTGCTTCCGGAGTTCGGCCAGCCGGGCTTTAGCGCCGTCCTGTTCTTTGCGGATCTGGTCGGCCTCGGGCGCCGAAGCCTGCCGGAGACGGCTCTCATTGTCGGCGAGTTCGAGCTCCACGTTGCTCACCTGCTCCTCGAGGGCGGAGCGCGCATCGGAGGCTCCCTCGATCGCCGCTTGGAGGTCGTCCACCGGCGCCCTGGCGGCCAGTTGGGCCCACTCACGGTCTGCCGCATCGAGGCTCGCGCGCGTGTCCCGCTCCTGCTGCTCGATGGTCTGCGCGAGCTCCTGGTCGCTTTCGGACACCACCGACCGGTTGAGGGCCACGGTCGATTCCGCGAGCGATTTCGCCAGTTCGTGGGCGGTCCGGGGGTCGGGCAAAGTCGCCGAGATCTCGAGGATTCTGGTGTTGCGAACGATTCCGACATTCAGCACACGCCGCTTCAACGCTTCCATGGGCTTCGACCCCAGCAGGGTGCGCAGGCGAAACTTTTCCACGGCGGTCTGAAACATGTGGTCGCTCGACGCGAACTCTTCGTAGGTTTTGAGAGCCTCGAGGTAGACCGGGCTGACCGCCATGGCAGCCCGCAGATCCGTGCCGGCAGGCGGCTCGATCACGATGCGTGCGGTGGCGGTGTATTGCCGCGGCATCAGCAGGCTGACGGCCACGGCCAGCAGGACTGCCGCGGACGCCGATGCCGCGATCCAGCGCCAGCGCAAACGGAAGTAACTGATGTAACGAAATGCGTCAAGAGGTTCCGCCATACGCCAGCCTGAGTTAGTGTAACCGATATGGTATTCCTACAGGCCCTATTGATCGGCCTGACCGCGTTAATTCTCGCACCGGGATACTCTTTTTACTTCGATGTCACTCCCAAGTTGGTGATCTTGCTGGTGGGCACGGCCGTTTTGCTAGCCTGGTCCGCAGTCCGTTACCGCGCCGCTCCGCGATCGTTCTCAATGGTGATTCTTCTCACGCTGGTCTCGCTGGCCGTGTCATCGGCAGCCTCGGGCCATCCGGCGCTTTCTGTGTTTGGAACGATCTGGCGCAGGTACGGCGCGCTGCCGCAAGCGGTGCTGCTCCTGTTTGCCTGGATGGTATCGGCGCAGACTGCGGGACGGCCAGACCGCATTCGGACGATCTTACGAGGAATCGTGGTGAGCGGGGTTCTGGGCGCGGCGTATGGAATCTGCCAGTACGCGGGATGGGACCCGCTGCTAAGTCCAGCCCGGTATCACATAGGGGAAGGAATCTGGACCATCGTGCGTCCGCCCGGGACTATGGGGTATGTCAGTTACTTTGCGAACTGGCTGCTGATTACGGTATTCCTCAGCCTGACGTTGGCCAGCCTCGAGGAAAGCCGCTGGTGGCGGCGCTTCGCATACTTTGGCGCCGCTCTGTCGCTGACGGCCATGGCGCTCACGGGCACTCGGGCGGCCCTGGCCGGACTTGCGGCTGGAGCGGTCGTGGCTGTATACCTGCGCGGTGGTTTTCGAATGTCGCGCCGCGTCGTGGTGGTGGCAGCTTTTTTGGTGATCGCGGCGACCGTATTCTGGTTCAGTCCCGCGGGTTGGAACTTGCGCAGCCGGGCGCGATGGTTTGCAGAAGACCCGTGGGGCGGCGCCCGTCCGCTGCTTTGGCAGGACAGTCTGCGGATGGCTTTCCGCCATCCCATCCTGGGTTTCGGGCCGGAGACCTTCCAGGGATCGTTTCCACAGTACGAATCGACGGCACTGGCGCGCGCCTATCCCGACTTCACGCACGAATCGCCTCACAACATGTTCCTGGATTCGCTGATCGCCCAGGGCGTGCCAGGACTGGCGTGCCTGGCCCTCCTGTGCCTTCTCGGACTACGGCGCTCTAACCCGTGGCTGACGGCTGCGGTGGCGGCAGCTATTGTGTGCCAGCAGTTCACCGTATTCAATCTGCCGGCGGCATTGCTGTTCTACACCGCCATCGCGCTGGCGGCGGCGATGACATGCCCGGAGTCCGTGCCGCGACGGATCGGGCTGCCTGGAATCGCCTTGATTGCGGCCGCTGTGTGCCTGGTCTGGCTAGCTGTGCGGTTCGGCGCCGCCGACCGGCAACTCGCGCTCACGCGGCAAGCCCTGGACGCACAGGAGTTATCGATTGCCTCGGAGCACTATGCCGCCTATCAACGCTTACAACCCGGTGAGACTTCGGCGGACCTTTGGTATTCCCGCGCGCTGCTGGACGCCGCGCGGCGGACGGCGAATCCGGCGGTGCGCGTTCGTGCGCTGATGCTGTCCGGAGCCGCGGCCCTCCGCTCCACCAAGACGGCGGAAGACCCGTTCAATGCCTGGTACAACCTGGCGATCCTGTGGGCCGGCCAGGACAACCTGGCGGCGACGGAGAACGCGCTGGATGCCGCGATCTCCGCCCACCGGCATTGGTTCAAGCCGCACTGGACACTCGCCCAGTTACTCCGCGCAGAATCTCGATATGACGAGGCGGAGCGTGAGGCAGCACTGGCGGTATATCTGGATGGTGACAAACATAGCGAAGTGTTACAAACGTTAAAAGTAATTCGCGCCCGGGATGTCAACCCTCCCACATCCGGACTGCAAAAGTAAACTCTTGCGCGAAGGCTTGGGAGCGCGGCGGAGCCTGTCTTAGAATTAAGCTGTGCGGGCACTTATCTTGGCGTTTCTCCTTGCTTCGGCGCTGGCTTTCGCCCAGACACCCACAGTAACTTCCGGCGGTATCTGTAATGCCGCGAGTTGCGCCGCCAATCAAACGGTGGCTCCCGGCTCCCTGATCTCGATCTTCGGGAACAACCTGGCGTCCTCCCTCTCGCAGGCGGATTCGATTCCTCTCTCCACGAATATTGGCGGCGTCGGCGTGACGATCAACGCTACGCCATCGCCTCTGCTATTTGTGAGCGGAGGGCAGATCAATGCCCAGTTGCCGTGGAACGTGAGCGGCGGGACGGCCACCGTCGTAGTCACTCGCGATGGCGCCGCATCGACGCCGGTGAGTTTCCCAGTCGGTTCGGTCAATCCCGGGATCTTTACGCTTTCAGGCGACGGTACGGGCCAGGCCATCGCTTATGGAAATGCGGACGCCGCGTTCGCCGCTCCCGCCGGCACGGTTCCCCTTCCGTTTACCGCGCATCCGGCTAAGATCGGCGACCCGACCAGCCTGGTGATCCTGGCCACGGGATTGGGCGCGGTCGACCCGCCCGTGGACAGCGGAGGCATCCCGCCGAGCGGCACACTCAGCAAGACGGTCGCTACGCCAACCGTGCGTGTGGGGGGCGTGCAGGCCCAAGTGGTTTTCTCGGGCCTGGCGCCGGGATTTGTCGGTGTCAATCAGATCAATATCGTGCTTGCCCCCGGAACTCCTGTCGGGAACGCAGTCCCATTGCAGATCGAGATGGGTGGAATCACCACCAGCGACAAGGTAACCATCGCCGTCAGCCAGTGAACTTGCGCAAATTCGAGAAATCGAATATTCTAATGTAGTGCCCAACCAGTTGAGGGCCTACAAGGCGAGTGTCTTTCAGGCCCTGGCCCATCCGACGCGGATCGCCATCATCGAAATTCTGCGGGATGGCGAGGTCTCCGCCGGCGCACTGCTCGAGCAGCTCGACGTGGAGCAGGCCAACCTTTCGCAACACCTGACGGTCCTGCGGAACAAGCAGATCGTGGTGAACCGCAAGGAAGGCAATCAAGTCTTCTATTCGCTTCGCAACCCCGTCTTGGGGAAAGTCCTCGACCTGATGCGCCGGTACTGCCAGGCGGACCTGAACGACACGATCCAGATGCTGGACGAAGTGAACCGCGAGGGACACCATTAGTGTCCGGTACGGGCATCTTCTTCACTTCTGGCCTGATTCTGTACCTGGCCGGCGCTGCGTCGTCGGTCGTAAACTGGAGACGCCCGGGCTCTGCGCGGTTGGCCGCGCTGTCTTTGGCCCTCCTGGGCAGCGCCTTCGAGGCCGTGGCTTCCTGCCTGGCGCTCTCCGGGGCCGCCATCTTCACGTGGAACGTGCCGATGGCGGTTCCGGCCTTTTCCTGGGCAGTGCGTCTCGACCCGCTCTCGGCCTGGTTCAACCTCGCGCTCGCAGTCCTCGCCTTCGCGGTGACTCTCTATTCGTATGGCTATCTGCGGCCGCTCGAACGCACGCGCCATCTGGGCGCGCTCGGCTTCTTCTATAACGTCCTGCTCCTGAGCCTGACGCTGGTGTTCACGGCGTCGAACGTCTTCTTCTTCCTGGTGGCCTGGGAAGTGATGACGATTGCGGCGTTCTGCCTGATCGCGTTCGAGCACCAGGATCCCGAGACCAGCCGCTCGGCGATGGTCTTTCTGATCATGTCGCACGCGGGGTCCGGATTGCTGCTGGCGGGATTCCTCCTACTGGCCGCATTCGGCGGCACCCAGGACTTTGCGAGCTTTCACCTGCTGGCATCGCGGCTTCCTCCGTTCGAGCAGGGCGCGGTGTTTCTACTGTTCTTCCTCGGCTTCGGCGTGAAGGCCGGGATCGTGCCGCTCCATATCTGGCTGCCGGACGCCCATCCCGTGGCGCCCAGCAATATCTCGGCGATTATGTCCGGGATCGTGATCAAGACCGGAATCTACGGGATGGCGCGGGTCTTCTTCGATTTCTTCGGACCTCCGCCGCTGTGGGCCGGGGCGGTGGTCCTGGCGGTAGGGGTAGTGACGGCGCTGGTCGGCGTTTTGTACGCGCTGCAGGAGCACGATCTCAAGCGGCTGCTGGCGTATCACAGCGTCGAGAACATCGGCATCATCATTATGGGGTTCGGCGCCGCGCTGATGTTCCGTACATTCAATCACCCTGCGCTGGCGGCCATCGCGATCATCGGGGCGCTCTACCACACGTTCAACCATGCCACGTTCAAAGGCCTGTTGTTTCTTGCCGCGGGGTCCGTGGTGCATTCCACGCATACGCGCAATATGGAGGAGATGGGCGGCCTGATCCGGCGTATGCCGGCCACCGCGTTCTTCTTCCTGATCGGCGCCGTGGCCATTTCCGGCCTTCCCCCGCTGAACGGCTTTGTGAGTGAGTGGCTCACGTACCAGGCGCTCCTGGCGGGCTTCGGAACTACCGAGAGTCTCACGCGGCTGATGTTCCCGATCGCCGGCTCCCTGCTGGCGTTGACAGCGGCGCTCGCGGCGGCGTGTTTCGTGAAGGCGTTCGGCATTCCGTTTCTGGCGCTTCCTCGCAGCGAGGCGGCCGCGTCCGCGCAGGAGTCCGCGGTTTCGATGCGGATCGGCATGGGCATTCTGGCGGCGGCCTGCTTCGTTCTCGGACTCGGGGCAAGCTGGATCCTACCCGTCTTCGACCCGATCAC
Organism: Bryobacterales bacterium; assembly: GCA_963836015.1. Classification (GTDB taxonomy): domain Bacteria; phylum Acidobacteriota; class Terriglobia; order Bryobacterales; family Bryobacteraceae; genus CAWCDJ01. The sequence goes on from CAWIIF010000002.1 coordinate 50,064, forward strand.
GCAGCAAACCGTGGGGATGCAGGTCAGCTCGACATTGGCTGCCGGAGGGATCGCCGTGCAGGCCGGCACTGCCCGCAGCGGCTCTATGTCCACCGCGGGGATTGCGCTGGTGCTCCTGGCGATCGGCGGGACCGCGGCATTCCTGATCAACCGGCGCCTGCGCAGCGCGCGCACGACTACCGGGCCTGCCTGGGATTGCGGCCTTCCGGGCCTGACCGCCGAAAACGAATACACGGCCACCGCGTTTTCCAAGCCGCTGCGCCTGATCTTTGCGGCCTTCTACCGGCCGCGCCGCCAGATCAATCCGGAATACGACGTTTCGCCCTATTACCCCAGCGCGATCCGCTTCGAGAGCGAGATTCAGCCTACCTTCGAGAAGCATATCTACGGGCCATTGAAGGAGTGGATCTTCGGCCGCGCCCGGCAGATGCGCGCGATCCAGGCGGGGAGCATCCACGCCTACCTCGCGTACATCTTCGTGACGCTGATTGTTCTGCTGCTGTTCGGGGTGCGTCAGTGATGGCGGCGCTTGGTTATGGACTGCTGCAGTTGCTGCTTCTGCTGGCGCTCGCGCCACTGATCAGCGGGTTCATCCGCACCTTGAAGGCGCGCCTTCAGATCCGTCGCGGCCCGGGAATCCTGCAGCCCTACCGGGAACTCCACAAGCTATTCCACAAGGGCATGGTGATGCCGGAAACCGCGTCCTGGATTTTCAGCGCGACGCCCTACGTGGTGTTCGCCACTACAGCAGCCGCGGGCCTGATGGTGCCGATGCTTTCCGCGCGAGCCCCGCTGGGCCTTTTCGGCGGGGTGCTGGCAGTGGTCTATCTGCTCGGCTTGGGGCGCTTCTTCGTGGCACTCGGCGGTCTCGATACGGGCAGCTCGTTCGGCGGGCTGGGCAGCAGCCGGGAGATGACCATCGCGGCCCTGGCCGAGCCGGCCATGATGCTGGCGGTCTTTACGGTGGCGATCGGGGCCAACTCTACCAGCCTCTCCGAGGTGGCGCGAATCGCCATCGGCAATGCCTGGCAATTTCTGGCTCCCGCCCAGATGCTGGCCTGCGCCGCGATGTTCCTGGTTCTGATCGCCGAAACCGGCCGCATTCCGGTGGACAATCCCGCCACTCACCTGGAATTGACCATGATTCACGAGGCCATGATCCTCGAATATTCCGGACCGTACCTAGGGTTGATCGAGTGGGGCGCGTCGGTCAAGCAGTTACTGCTCATGGCTCTGCTCATCAACTGCTTTCTACCCTACGGACTCCATCCAGAGTGGTCGTTGAGCGGTGTGTTGGTCAGCCTGGGGTTCCTTTTGCTGAAGTTACTGGTACTGGCTTGTTCGATCGTCCTGGTAGAGACCACCAATGCCAAGATGCGGCTTTTCCGTGTCCCCGAGTTGCTGGCTGTGGCATTCACCCTGGCGGCCCTGGCGTTGATTTCCACGTTCCTGTTTTGAGGCGCGATGCATACTCTTCAAGATCCCCAATTCGGCGACAAGATCGTGACACTGATGGCGGCGCTGGTGCTGGTGCTGCAAATCGCCATGGTGGCGCAGCGGTGGATCGTCACCAATATCCGGATCTTCGCGCTGCAGTCCTTCTGCCTGGCCGCGATCGCGGGCACCATCGCCTATTTCAATCACGCTCCGCACATCTACGTGGCTGCCGTGCTGACGCTGCTGGTGAAAGCGATCCTGGTTCCCATTCTGCTGGAGCGGCTGGTGGCGCGCATCGAGATCCGGCAGGAGATCGAGCCGTTTCTCAACGTGCCGCTCTCGGTGGTCATCTCCGGCGCCCTGACGCTGGTGGGGTATGTCCTCGCAGAATCGTTCTACCGTCCCGACGAAGGGCCCGTCGCCGCCTCCACGCTCGGGCATAACGCTCTGGCCGTGGCGATTTCGCTTTTCCTGATCGGCTTCTTCATGATGATCAACCGGCGCAAGGCGCTGACTCAGGTCCTGGCTTTGCTGTCTCTGGAGAACGGCCTGTTTCTGGCCGCGATCTCCCTTACTTACGGAATGCCGCTGATAGTCGAGCTGGGCGTATTGTTCGATGTCCTGGTAGCAGTCATGGTGCTCGGCATCCTGGCCTACCGGATTCGAGAGACATTCGAGTCGATGGATGTCAGCCGCCTGCGGAGGCTGCGCGGATGATCCTTGCATTTCTACTCGGCGTCCCGCTGGCCGGGGGTGTGTTGTCGGCGCTTGCCCGGAAGCGCGGAGAGATGGAAGCGATCAACCTGGCCGCGTTCGGACTGACCTTTCTTCTTTCCGTCGCGGTGGCGGCCGGGGTCCTTCGTTCCGGGGCTATCTCGCTATGGGACGGATTTCTCTATGCCGATTCACTGAGCGCGCTGGTGATTCTGCTGAGCGCTTCGGTCGCCCTGGTGTGCGCGGTGTATGCCGTGGGGTATCTCCGCGAGGACGAGCGCAGCGGGGCGCTGGACGAGGAGAGCGGCAGCAGGGAGTCGCTGGCGAAGCTGCGCAAATACTACGCCCTCACGCCGCTGTTTGTGTTCTCGATGCTGCTGGTCACCGTGGCGAATAACCTGGGCGTCATGTGGGCGGCCATCGAGCTGACCACCCTGGCGTCGGTCTTCCTGATCACCTTCTACGGCAAGGTCACCTCCATCGAGGCTGCCTGGAAATACGCCATTATCGGCGGCGTCGGTCTTTCCATGGCGCTCTTCGGCACGATCGTCACGTACTACGCCGGCCACAAGCTGCCGGGGAGCGAGGGACTGTCCGGTTTGAACTGGTCGGTGCTGGTGGGCCAGGCGGCGCATCTGGACAGAACCAGCATGCGAATGGCGTTTGTCCTGGTGCTGCTCGGTTACGGCACGAAGGCGGGCCTCGCGCCGATGCACACGTGGAAGCCGGACGCATACAGTGAAGCGCCGATTCCCTCGGCCGCGATCCTTTCGACGGCGCTATTGAACTGCGCCGTATATGGGCTCGTCCGTTTCTATGCGCTGGCCAAGGGATGCCTCGGCGCCGAATACCCCGGCAACCTGCTACTGCTGCTCGGAATCTTTTCGATGGGGATTTCGGTGCCGTTTGTGCTGGTCCAGAAGAACTTCCGGCGTCTCCTGGCGTATTCCACGATCGACCAGGCCGGCATTATGATCACGGCCCTCGGCATCGGCGGCAAGATCGCCGCCCTGGCCCTGATGCTGCACATGACGTTTCACACCATCGCCAAATCCCTGCTGTTCCTGTGCGCCGGGAATATCTATCAGCGGTTTCGCACGGATCTGTTCGCCCGGATCAAGGGAGGGGTTATCGGAGTGATGCCTCTGACCGGCATTGCCTTCTTTATGGGAGTGCTGGCGATCGTGGGGATGCCGCCGTTCAGCCTGTTTCAGAGCGAATTCCTGATGGTCGGCGCGGCCTTTGCGGGCGGCCACTCTGTGCCGGGCCTGCTCTTCATCCTGTGCGCCACCGGAGTCTTCGCGGGAATGGCGCTGCACGTCAACCGGTTGGTGCTGGGACCGGCCGGGGAGGCGCGCACCGCCTGGTACCCGTGGCGGGATTCGGCGGTCCTCGCGGTGGCCGTCGTGCTGGTCGTGATCGCCTTCTGGCTGCCTGGGCCGCTGCTCGAACTGATCCGCGGCGCCGGCCGCATCGCGGGGGGAGAGTAGGCATGGATCTCGTCCAGGAACTGCGCGAAAAATTCCCCGATCTGGTACAGGGCCTCCAGGAGGAATCGCCCGTCGCGATTTCGGTCGGACTTCTCGGTCCGGATGTGCGGCCGATTGCGGAATACCTGGCTTCCGAATACGGCTCCCGGCTGGTGGCTGTCTTCGCGGAAGACCGCGTGGCCGCGGAAAACGTCTTCTACAATTACTACGTCTTCGAACAGCGGGGCGAGCCCTGCTACCTGATCTTCCAAGCGCCGGTGGATGCCGCGGCCCCGAGCTTTCCTTCGCTTGCCGCGCAGCTGCCCGCCGTGAACTGGCAGGAGCGCGAGATTCAGGACTGGTTCGGCCTGGAGGCCGCCGGGCACCCGAACCCGCGCCGGGTCGCGCTGCACGACAACTGGCCGGATGTGCATCCGCTGCGGAAAGACTTTCCGCTACGGCAGGTCTTGCCGCCCTTCGAAGGCGAGCGCCACGTCTATCGCCCGACTCTAGGCGAAGGCGTCTTTCAGATTCCCGTGGGCCCCGTGCACGCCGGCATCATCGAGCCGGGCCATTTCAACTTCGCGGTGGCCGGTGAGCCGATCCTTTACCTGCAGCTACGCATGTTCTACACCCACAAAGGCACCGAAAAGCTCTTCGAGGACATGCCGATTCCACACGCCGTCTTCCTGGCGGAGAGCATATCCGGCGACTCCGCGTTTTCTCACGGAACCGCGTTCTGCCAGGCGATCGAACAGGCCGCCCGCATCGAGGTTCCCCTGCGCGCACGGGTGATGCGCACGATCCTGCTCGAGCTGGAGCGGCTCTATAACCACGTCGCCGACATCGGAGCCATCGCGATGGATGTGGGCTTCGTGGTCGCTAACGCGCACGGCGGCCGGCTGCGGGAGATGCTGGTCCGGCTGAACGAAGCGTTGACCGGAAGCCGGCTGCTGCGCGGCATGGTGTCGGTGGGCGGGGTGCGCCGGACCTGGTCGCCGGCCCAGCGTGACCTTCTGCGGGACACCCTGGTCAGCGTCGCCCGGGAATTCGAAGACCTGGTGGCTCTGCTGAAATCGTCCGACTCGACTCGCGACCGCCTGGAGCGGACCGGCATCCTCCGGCCGGAAACCGCCAAGGCCCTGGGCATCGTCGGCGTCGGCGGGCGGGCGTCGGGCGTCGATCTCGACGTCCGCCGCGACCATCCGTATGCCGCCTACGATCGCTATGCGTTCCGCGTGCCGGTCTACGAGCAGGGCGATGTTCTGCACCGTATGCAGGTCCGGATCGACGAGGTGAGGGAATCTTTCGCGATCCTGCGAACGGCTGTGCTGGACCTGCCGGAAGGGCCGGTATGCGCACCCCCGCGCACCGTGCCACCCGGCCGCTGCGCCTTGAGCGCCGTCGAAGGCTGGCGCGGCGAGATCCTCCACTGGGTGCGAACAGGGGACGATAATCGGCTGGAGCGCTGTAAGATCAAGGACCCCTCGGTCAACAATTGGCCTGCCCTGGTGGAAGCGGTACAGGGCAATATCGTCGCCGATTTCCCGGTGATCAACAAGAGCTTCAACCTTTCGTATTCGGGCACGGACCGCTGAGCCATGTTCAAGATCCTGCAAAAGACGTTCACCACGGGCAGCGCTACTGTCGCGTATCCGGAAGAGCCGGCGGTCGTCTCCGAGCACTTCCGCGGCCGCCCGGAGTTCGATTTCGCATCCTGGAGCGACGCCCGCCCCGCGGCCGCCGCGTGCCCCACCGGGGCGATCGCGCTCCGCGACGAAGACGGCGTGCGGCACGTCACGGTCGATTACGGCCGGTGCGTCTTTTGCGGCCAGTGCGCCGACGCCACACCTGGTGGATCGGTACGGGTGACCCGTGATTTCGAGCTAGCCGCGGAAAACCGGGCCGATCTCGTCTTGAGGGCCGAATACAGTCTCACCTACACGGGGGCGCACGACCGCTTGCTGGCGGCACCCGCCTCTCCCACGCACGAGGACGCCGCCGAAGCCGCCGGCCGCAAACTCAGCGAACAGATACGCAAAATACTGGGCCGCGCGCTGGCCATCCGCGAAGTGGACGCGGGCTCCTGCAACGGCTGTGAGCTGGAAATCGTCGCTCTCAACAATCCCGTGCATGATATCGAACGCTTCGGCATTCACTTTGTGGCATCGCCGCGGCATGCGGACCTGCTGCTGGTCACCGGGCCGGTCACACGCAACATGGAGCTCGCGCTGCAAAAGACGTACGCGGCCACCCCTGATCCCAAGATGGTGGTGGCGGTGGGCGCGTGCGGGATCAGCGGCGGCATCTTCGGGGTCAACTATGCCAGCCGCGGCGGAGTGGATGCCGTGATTCCCGTGGACGTGTACATCCCCGGATGCCCTCCCCGGCCGGAGGCCCTGCTGCACGGCCTGCTGCTGGCTGTCGGCAGGCTCGCGGCGAAGTCACAGCTATAATCGCAAGGTGAGATACTCACCGATCAACCGCCGCCGATTTCTGCAGAGCGCCGCGATCCTGGCTGCCGGCATCCCGGCACGCGGGGCGGACGCCGCCCTGGCCTACGTCGGCACTTACAGCTCCCCGCAGGGTCCGGAAGGCAGTAAGGGGTACGGCAAGGGCATCTATCTGTTTCAGATGGACCCGTCCACGGGCGCGCTCGCTCAGCGCGAACTTTTCGCCAGCGACGCCAACCCGTCCTGGCTCGCGTTCGATCCCTCCCGGACGCACCTGTATGCCGCCAATGAGACCAGTACGTATCAGGGCGCGAGCTCTGGTTCGGTGAGCGCCTATTCCATCGACCGCTCTTCGGGTCACCTTACGCTGCTCGACACGGTGAGCTCGGAAGGCGCCGGGCCGGCGCATTTGAGCGTACATCCGTCCGGCAAATATGTGCTGGTGGCCAACTACGCCGGAGGGACCGTTGCGGTTCTGCCCATCCGGCCGAACGGCTCGGTCGGCCCGGCCACCGACGTCAAACACGACACGGGGCCCACCGGCCCGGCCCGCGCGGCCAGCGCGCCTCCCGGCAGCTTTGCCATCAGCGGCCACGATCGCACGCACGCGCACATGATCCATTCCGATCCCTCCGGCCGCTACGTCGTATCCACGGATCTGGGTATGGACCGGATCCTCATCTGGAAGTTCGATGTCGAGAAGGGCACGCTGACTCCGAACGACCCCGCCTATGTGGCGGTGCCGGCTGGAGACGGGCCGCGGCACTTCACGTTTCATCCGAATGGGCGCTGGATGTACTCGCTGCAGGAAGAGGCTTCCACCCTGATCACGTTCGATTACGACGGGGCGCGGGGCAGGCTCACGGCGAAGCAGACCATTTCCAGCCTGCCGAAGGGATTCCGCGGCACGGATTTCACGTCGGAGGTCATGATCTCGGCCGACGCGAAATTCCTGTACGCCGCCAACCGCCTGCACGACTCCATCGCGTGGCTCTCCATCGGTCCTTCGGGAACCTTGACCTTCGCCGGGGAGGAGTGGACGCGCGGCGACTATCCCCGCAGCTTCAATATCGATCCCTCGGGCAACTTTCTGTTTTCGTGCAATCAGCGGGCGGACGCGATCGCGTCATTTCGCGTGAACCGGCAAACCGGCGCCTTGACGTTCACCGGCCGCTACACGGATGTAGGGACGCCCGCGATCATCATCTTCCTGACGTGAGTCTGGCCGTTCATTCTTCCCGCAGCGCCGACATCGGCTCGAGGCGCGACGCGCGCAGCGCCGGCCAGTAGCTCGCGAACAGCGCGACCCCCGCGAGCAGCAGGACTGCCGCCGCCAGGGACGCCGGGTCGTACGGCTTCAGGCCGAACAGCAGCGCGGCCGCCGCGCGCCCCGCCCACAGCGCGAGCGCGGTTCCGATCGCCAGGCCGGCGGCCAGCAACAGCAGGGCTTCGCGAAGAACCAGCCTCACTACGCGGCCCCGGTCCGCGCCGAGCGCCACCCGGACGCCGATTTCGTTGCGGCGGCGCGCCACCATGTAGGAGATCACGCCGTAGAGGCCCAAGGTCGCGAGCATTCCCGCGAGTATCCCGAATGCGCCGGCCAGGATGGCCATCAGGCGATCGCGCAGCAGCGACTCCTGAATCCGGTCGGTCAGCCTGTGAAACTCAATGCCGATCGAAGGATGCACCTGCGTCACCACGGACTTGACGCTCCGCATGATTTCTCCCGGCGGCAAGGCACTTCGCACGACCAGCGTTACGCCCGTGCCGGGGTCGTCATCCTGGGCCGAGGGATAGAACGCGATCGGCATGAAGTCCTCGCGCACCTCGTAGTACTTGGTGTTACGCACGACGCCGACGACTTCGTAAATCGGGTCCGGCTTGCCCGCCGGCCCTTGCGTCCGGAAAGAGCGGCCCAGGGGATTGGCGCTGCCGAAAATTGCGGCGGCGAAGGCCTCGTTGACGATCGCGATCTTCGCGGCGCCGGGAGTGTCGCGATCGTTGAAATCGCGGCCGCCCATCAGGGGCGTGCCCATGGTCTTGAAGTAGTCGGGACTCACGCGGTTGAAAAAGCAATCCTTGTGTTTGCCCGTAGAGCCGTCCGCCCAGGTGTTTTCGTCCCATCCGCCCCCGCTGATCGGCATCAGCAAGACTTGCGCGGCGGAGACTACGCCCGGGGTGGCGCGAAGGCGATCGAGCAATTCGCGGTAGGCAAGCGGCAACCGGTCCTTGGCGTAGTGTGCGGGGCGTAGATCGAGGTCCACCGCGGTGATTCCTTGCGGCCGGAAGCCGGCGTCCACGGCAAGCAGCTTTCCGAGGCTGCGAACGAACAGCAGCGCGCCTACCAGCAGCACCAGGGAAAGCGACACCTGCGCGACAACCAGGGCCCGCCGCAAGCTGAATCGCTCGCGCCCGGCGGTCAGTCCGCGCCCTCCCGCGCGCATGGCGGAGGCGGGCGCGATGCGGGTGGCGCGCAGCGCCGGCAACAGCCCGAACAGCAAACACGTGCCGACCGCCACCGCCGCGGTGAAAGCCAGGACGGGCAGATCGGGCTCGAGCCCCACGAACACCGGGTCGTTCGGGCTGCTCAGGAACGCGACTAATCCCCGGCTCAGCGCCTGCGCGACGAGCGCGCCCAAAGCCGTCCCGGCCAATGCCAGCAGCATGCTCTCCACCAGTAGCTGCGCAATCAGCCTGGCTCGCGACGCGCCGATGGCCTGCCGTACGGCGATCTCGCGCTCGCGGACGCTGGCGCGCGCCAGCAGCAGGTTCGCCAGGTTCGCGCACGCGATCAGCAGCACCAGCCCGGTGGTGGCGAGCAGCAGCCAGAGCGGCGATTCATACTCGCGGCGCAGTCCGGAAACGCCCGTCGCTCCGCGCGTCACATCCAGCTTGTCCGCCAGATACCGCTTCGCATCGTCCGGCCGGTAAGAAGGTGGGAGGGTGGCCTGCATGATCCCGGGAGAGAGCATCTGCAGCTGACTCCGTGCGCGTTCCACCGTCCACCCCGGTTTGAGGCGTCCCATGATGGATAGCCACCAGGCCGTCTTTCCGGGGATGCGCCCCTTGCCGTCTTCGAAAAACAGCGGGTCTGCGCACAGCGGAACGGCTACATCGTACCGGTGTCCCACCTCCACGCCGAAGAAACCGGGGCCGGTCACGCCGATGACCGGAAACGGGCGTCCGTCGAGCATGACCGTTCGGCCCAGCGCATCGGGGCTTCCAGCCAGCTCGCGCTGCCAGAACGCATAGCTGAGGACCGCGCCTGGATTGCCGCATCCCAAGCGGTCATCATCCGCCCCAAACCCGCGGCCGAGGACCGGCTGGACGCCCAGGACCCGGAAAAAGCCGCCGTTCACGAACAGGCCTTCCGCGTACCGCGCCTCCCCGCCGGAGGTGAGATTGAAGCGGGTGACGCTCCAGGCGAGGACTCCGGAAAACGCCTCCTGGTGGTCGCGAATCTGTTCCCATTGGGCGTACGTGAACCGCGCGCTCCGGGTGGAGAACCAGCCCGAACGCATGGAGCCTTTCGCAAAATCGATGTACGCCAGCTCCTCCGGCCGCTCCACCGGAAGCGCGCGCAGTCGCACGGCATTCACCAGTTGGAAGATGGCGGTATTGGCGCCGATCCCCAGGGCGAGAGAGAGCACCGCCACCGCCGCGAATCCCGGATTCAGCCGGAGCTGCCGCGCGCCGTACCGCAGATCCTGCCACACTTGTCCTGGCATGATTCCGTCTCCTTACCCTCAGACGGAAAAGGCGGCGGGGTGGTTGGGAAAGTTTTCGGAAAGCCAAAATTTAGACCGGCTCGCCCTCGAAGTTCATGTAGTCGAGGCTGGTGCCTCCGATCAGGACACCGGGCGTCAGGCATCGCTGTGTGACCGCGCCCTTGCACTGCTCCAGAAGCTCCAGATCGCATTTCTTATCGGAAAGCTTGATCTTGCCGACCTGACCCTTGATATTGCTCTTGTCCCCGGTTCTCAGCAGGTAGTATGTGCGGTCCGCATGCGTCTTTTGCAGGTAATGGCCGACCCAGATCGACATCAGGGATACCACACGATCGCGAACCGCATTGTCGACGCCCCAGTTGTCCATCTGGTTCGAGAGGTTCACGGTGCCGATCCCCGCCATGGGATGTTTCGCCAGCTTGATTCCCTTGTTCTGGCCGCGACCCTCGACATTGATCGCCTCTCCTTTGGCCGTCGAGTGCGCCAGCATCGACTTCCAGGTGTACTTCTTGCCTCCATCCACTCCATAGGTTGTCTGCGATTGGACCAGGTCCAGCAGCATCAGGCTGACGAGGAAGGTGCGCGGCGCACGGTGCGCTTCGGCCACAAAGAGCGAGCAGAAGCTGGACGCGATCTCGGGGCAGGCGCTGCAATCGGTGTTGCTATCCATCAACAGGGACCTGCAGCGGCTGGCGGCATCCTCATCGGTCATGTCGCCGACGCGGAGTGACTTCTTGTGATAGGGGGCCAGGTCGGGGTTGATCTTTGCCTTTACGTCCGCTTCGGCAAATTCCTTCTTGACTTTGTTGGGGTCGGGCTCTTTGAGCACGTCGTCCAATGTAGTCGTAAAGTCGGTCATGTCCGAGATATAGTTGACCAGACCGCCCATCTTTGTGCCCCACCTGACCAACACTCGCTTTCCGACCGAGTAAAATATCGGATCAGCCGTGGCCTTCTGCTCTGCCAGCCAGCGCCAGTTTTGCATGTTGAGATCCCTGAATGGCTCGTCTCTTGTGCCGTTTCCCGTTCCGGGAGATGCTTTCTGTACATCAGAGGCATCCAACAAGCCGAGCAGCGCCTTAGTGTGGACGACACCGCAGGATTGGTCAGAGGGACCCCATTTCGATGCAAGCCCAACTTTCATATCGTCGATCCTCCGGTCCCCAATCTTATCATCCTGTAAGCGGTCTTGAAAGTTGTTTGTATAATAAACTGGAACATATGATTCTGGTTCTTGATTCAACCGATGGAGTGCGCGTTGAGGACTTATTGGCCAGACCCTCGAAGAGCGGAGGGGCCCCGGCCCGCGGCCCTGTAACGTCTACCGGCGAGGACTCCCCCCTGAAGGCGCTTAGCCATGGCGACAAGCTGCACCTGGTAGGAACCGGAACCGGCGAACGGGTGGGGGGATATTCGGCCGAAGAGCTTGTAAGCCACCTCGCGGCGCTCGGTCTCAGCCGCTCCGTTCGCCTGAAGCAGATTCACCTGATCGCCGGAAATGCAGGAACGGGGGCCAGCCGGAGCTTCGCCGCCCGTTTGGACGCTGCGCTGCGGGCCGCCGGCTTCCAGGTGGCGGAGATCAAAGCTCCGGTCGGGCCGGTGCGCTGCGACTCCGCCGGTAAGATCTGGATCGAGACGCCGCAGGGCTGGGTGCCGTCCAGTCCGGAGTTGAATTACTATGCCGGGCCGGCGATCCAGGACAAGCACCGCAAGTCCGGTTGACAACGGCGCGGCCGTGCGCCCCAGCCAGTCTAAGTGCGAGTCCGTTTTGGATACCGGTCATCCAGGCCCTTCTGTCTCTCGAGATTGGTGAGGCCGCAGAGCATCGGGGGAACCGTGTTCCGACAATTGTCGCAGGACTCAGCAGTGTGGTCCGCAACATAGATTCCCTGAGTGACTCCGGCGATTTCACTGAGATACAGGACCGGGTGCTGGTAGTTTCCACGCAGATTGTGAGCATAATACTGCACCAGCTTGGGGGCCGCACACAGGAACTTAGGTCCGCCGACATTGATAGCGGTTCCGGCGCAATCCAGGTAAGTGTCGTTCATCGCGGTGATGTCGGTCTGTGTCACGTAATGGCCAGGTGCCGGAAGGTTGTAACCCGCGACCGTAGTGGCCATGTAGAAATTGAACCCGGATTCCGCCAGGACCAGGGCGCGGTTGGTCCCGTTCGATTCCCGCACGTCGAGTATGCCGAACATGGGCGGCTTGGAATCTGTTCCGCGGGCGGCCAGAATATTGGTTGCCAGTTGGCGCAAGGCCACCGTCTCGTAGACACGATGATCGGCAGAGAGCCGCCCGCACTTTTGGCAGGTAAACCCGGGCTTCACGACGACCATACCCCCAAAAACCTCGCCGCCAAACACCTCCTTCTCCTGTTCCTTCACAAAGCGAGCTGACTGATTGCTGGCTAAATCGGATTTCTGCTTGTAGTCCCCGTATGTAACTCCTGTAAACTGCTCGTTGGTGAGAGTGCTCGCGGTATTCCGCTTGAGGCCTTTCCGCAGAAACTTCCGAAGGACCCACCCGTTCGGCCACCATGCCGGCTGGGGGTCGGGCGTCACGCCGCCGATCACACTCACCTGCACATACGGCTTCTGTACGAGGTCGTACGAATCTTCATCGGTGGCACTTTGAACTTGCGCCTGCGGGTTCAGCCTCACGCTGGCTGGATTCTGGGTAGTTTTCGGGTTGGTCTGAAAGATAGGGACGATTCGGGATTCAGTGTAATAAGTGTATGGCACAGGGCCTCCTCTCCTGTGGAACTTGCCCTATGATATCCGGCCCGATTCCCGGGCCGCAAATGGAGATAATAGCCGTGTGACAACCGTGCGCGGTCTGCGCTGGTGGATCGCGGCGCTGATCTTCCTCGCCACCCTCATCAACTTCGTGAACCGCCTGACCGTCGCGGTGCTCGCGCCGGTGATCACCCATGACCTGGGCCTCTCGAATTTCCAGTTTGCGACCATCGCCAATTCCTTTCTGATTGCCTACACGCTGAGCCAGGGGCTTTCCGGCAAGCTCTATGACCGCATCGGGGCTAAACGCGGATTTTCGCTCTCGGTGACGGTGTGGTCGCTGGCCTCGATGGCGCACGCCTTCTCCCGCGGCGTCGTCAGCCTGGAGTGCTTCCGGTTTTTGCTCGGCTTGGGCGAGGCAGGGAACTGGCCGGGAGCGGCGAAGGTGATCGCGGAGTGGTTCCCCGTGCGGCAGAGGGCGCTGGGGATGGGGATCTTCAATAGCGGCCCTTCGATCGGGTCAGTGGTGGCTCCGCCGCTGGTGATCTGGGTCGAGCGCAACTTCGGCTGGCAGGCGACGTTCCTCGCGTTGGGCGGCGCCGGATTCTTCTGGCTGGCGCTGTGGATGATCTTCTACGAGGTCCCGGCCCGGCACCGCCGGCTCAGCGCGGAGGAGTACGCGCTGATCCAGAAGGACCGTCCGGCGGCGGCCGGGAGCCAGATCGGCTGGCGTGTCCTGTTGCGGCATCGCGAGGTGTGGGCGATCATGCTCGCGCGGTTTTTGGCGGACCCGGTGTGGTGGCTCTACATCACCTGGCTGCCGCTCTATCTATATGAGGTTCACGGCTTCAGCCTGAGGGAGATCGGCGCATTCGCGTGGCTCCCTTATGTGGCAGCGGACGCGGGCAGCCTGGGCGGCGGGTGGCTGTCGGGTTTTCTGATCGGGCGCGGGTGGACGGTCAATCGAGCGCGGAAGACGGTGATCGTGATGGGGATGCTCTGCATGTCGGCCGGGATCTTCGCGGCCACGACCCGCAGCGCGGCGGCGTCGCTGGCGCTGATCGCGGCCGTGCTGTTCGGGTTTCAAGCCTGGATCAACAACGTGCAGACGATGCCCAGCGACTACTTCCCCGACGAAGCGGTCGGTGCCGTTACCGGACTGGGCGGCACAGGGGCGGGGCTCGGCGCTATTCTGTTAACGCAGGCTACCGGATTCGTGGTGGATCATTTTCATTCCTATACGCCGGTTCTGGTTACCGCGGGGCTGCTTCCCGTGGTGGGAACCGCGGTCCTGTTCGCGTTGGGTGGACCGATCCGGCGGGTGACATTCGAAAGGTCATAGAGAGATTAAATGCGGAACTATTTGGATTTGACAGGCAAGACTGCGCTGGTGACGGGCGCATCCTCGGGCATTGGAGCGGCCACCGCCGAGGTACTGGCGGACCTGGGAGCCAAGGTCGCGATCGGCTACTTCCAAAACGAAAAGGGCGCGGCGGGAGTGCGGGACAAAATCGCCAAAGCGGGCGGCACGGCCCTTGCGATCCGCGCGGATGTCCGACGCGCGAGCGAGGTAAAGGCGTTGGTCGAGCGCACGCTGGCGGAGTTCGGCGTCATCGACATCCTCGTCAACAATGCCGGGTCACTGGTAAAGCGGATACCGATTCTCGAGATCACGGAAGAGGGCTGGGACAACATTATGGATCTCAACCTGAAGAGCGCCGCGCTGTGCTCGCAGGCGGTGATGCCCGGGATGATCCAACGGCGGCGCGGCGCGATCGTGAACGTGGTGTCGATCGCCGGGCGGAATGGCGGCGGGCCGGGATCTGGTCCCTACTCGACGGCCAAAGGCGGGTTGATCACGTTCACCAAATCGCTGGCCAAGGAGATGGCCCCGCATGGCGTGCGCGTCAACGCGGTCTCGCCCGGTGTGATCGATACGCCGTTCCACGAAGTATTCTCGACACCCGAGATGGTCGCGAATTTCGTGAAGGGAATTCCGCTCGGCAGGGTCGGAACGTCGATGGAGTGTGCTACGGCGATTGCGTTTCTGGCGTCGGACGCGGCGAGCTTTGTGGTGGGAGAGACGGTCGAGGTCAACGGCGGGCAGTTGATGCTCTAGCACGGGGAAGCCGTAGATGGGGACTTCGCCAGAACTGTACGGAAGGTTCGACTTCCACGAGTAGGGCGTCAACTTGACTCAGACCGCGGCCAACTTCCGGATGCGCGTCATTGGCCCGGAAAGGCAACAAGGGGAGAAACTACTCTACACAGCGCGATTTTTGCGGAGCCAGGGCCGAGGAGCGAGTCCATTCCAGCGGGCTTTGCCGGAGAGCAGACACGCTTCACGGCGTGCGGGATTCACTCGTCTTGCGTTGCTTCGCGACAACCAACGTCGAGGCGGCCGCGGGGGCGGGGGCCATTCGTTCGACGTCGGCCAAACTGCCCCCGCTTGATGTCTTCCGTCTTTCGTTATCGTTTCTTCCCCCCGACAAAAGGGTTCGCGGCTGCCTGCTTCATCCATGAGGCTACCTGGTGCTCGTCGAGATCGTCCACGGACGCCAGTTCTACGCCTCGTGTGGACTTGCCCATCCCAATCGGCGTCACAGGCGGTTCAGGCTTGATCTCCGTGCCGCGTATGAACATCAGTTTCACGTGACCGACGAAAGCGCCGGACGAGAAGCACCAGCCTCCGCCCACACCGTAGTACGCCATCCCCCACTTCACTGCACGCTGGAGACTTGGCAAGGTATTGGCAGCCAGAGCATCGATACGCTCGGCGATACTGCGCTGCGGCTGCGACAAGCTTGCGATATAGGCGAAGACGGGCTTGTCGCCTTCTGCGGCCTTCGCGGCGCTTGCCTTACCGGTCATGGCCACCAGCAGCTTCGTGCCAGTTTGGCCTTGAGCATCAGTCTTCAGGGGAGGCTTTCTCACGATCTCACCAAGGTGACGAGGAGTGTGTCCAACTCCTCGAACTGCTCGCCTGCCCCGCTTGTGCCCGTGCTGCCGGAGGCGATGGCCTCGTCGAGGGCTTGCTTTGAGGGATAGAGTTCGTGCAAGACCAGTAGCGTCTTGTCGCCCATTTCCTCGAAGGTCACCGTGGTAACGGCGCCATCGGCGCTTTCCTCATTCGTCCAGACGATGCGCGAATGGGGCGTCACTTCGATATACCTACCGAAGAATGCCACAGGCTGTTCAGAGGCAGGGTGGCTGAACACGAAACGGTACGTGCCCCCCGTACGAACATCGGCCTCGCACGAAATGAAAGATATTCCAAACGACTTCGGCGCCCACCACTGCTTGAGCAACTCAGGCTTAGTCCAGGCCTCGAATACGATGTGCGCAGGGCCGTTGAAGGTTCGCGTGACGACTAGCTCACGCTCAGATTTTCGTTCTACCGTCGTGGGGTTCTTCATAGGGGCTCACTTTCTCATTTTTCGTCCATCGACTTTTTCGAGTTTCAATTCCGCAACGATCTTGTCCAACTCGTCGAAGCGTGCGTCCCAGAGCCGGCGGTACCTCTCAATCCATGCCGCCTCTTCCTCCAGGCGGCGTAAGCCGAGCTTGCAGGTACGCACGCGCCCGACCTTTTCCGTGGTGACGAGCCCCGCCTGCTCCAAGACACCGACGTGCTTCTTCATGCCCGTCAGAGTCATATGGAACTTTTGTGCAAGGTCCGTTATCGAAGCGTCCGCGCGCCCGAGCCGCTCCAGAATGCCGCGTCGGGTGGAGTCCGAGAGCGCGGCGAACGAGGCATCCAGGTGGGGCTGTTGAAACTGAACCACTTGGTTCAGTATATAACACGGATCGGTGGCCTGCAAGCGGCGAAGTGGAGGGGCTATATGCGCATTCTCTGCCCAGATCAAGCAGAACACATCTAGGGCAGGAAAGGGGGGTACCGGAAACGGCCCTTCCGGCCGGTTGACGTATCGTCGCCATGTCGGACATCTGGTTTCCGTCGCCCCCATACAGCGATCTGAGAAGTGTCGGTGTCAGCGCTGACGTTGACTGAACCGTCTTGCCTCCAACCCTATCTCATGAAGCCGCTCTTTCCGCTCCCGGCTGCGCACAGCTCGTCGTTGAGCGGGTCGTCGAGAGCCAGGATGCGGCGCGCTTCGGGGCTCAGCCCTGCCTGCACGTCCGGGCTGAGCCACTGCTTCTGCCATTGCTGCTGGGGCTTGTCCCACCGGGTGTAATACACGTGCATCGCACGGCGCGGCGCGGTCGTGCGATTGGCGGTGCCTCCGTGCCACATGTGGGCGTTCATGACAACGACGTCGCCGGCCTTTCCGAGAACCAGCTGCTGCTCGGGATGCGGCTCGTACATTTCGGGAGGCGGCACGCGATGCCAGCGGTGCGAGCCGGGGACCATGCGGGTGGCGCCGTTTTCCGGGGTGAAATCGTCTAGCAGCCAGATCGAGTTGCACACCCAGTAGCCGGAGTCGTCGGGGAGGGCGCCGCTGTCCGCGTGCAAGGGCTGGTCGGCCTCGCTGCGCGGGTTGGTGGAGCGCGCGTTGAGGCTGCTGAGCTTGAAGCGCGGGCCGAGGACCTGGGCCATGCACGCTAGGACACGGGGTGTGAGGATGATGTCTTCGAAAAGGCGGCCCTTGTTGACCAGGTTGGCCAGGCGGCGCGCCCCGGGCTCCTGTTTGAACTCGGAGCCCGCCGAATCGCCCTCCTCGGCGAAAAGCTGGTCGATCCGGGCGCGGACACGGGTCAGCAGATCGGCGTTCATCAGTCCGGGCAGGTGTAGGTAACCCTCTTCTTCCAGTTGGCGTTGCTCGGAATCGGACAGCATCGTCTCCAGCGTATCGCAGCCGAAACCGGAGGGGGACGCCGCGCGCCTAACATAGAGATATGGCGAAGATGCGGATCGGGTTGTTACTGGCGCTGCTTGCGGCTGCCGGAATGGCGCAGGTGCGCCGGACGGTGGAAGAGCTGGCCGGCTTCGTACGGCAGTCGATCGAGCAGAAGGCCGATGACAAGCAGGTGGCTGCCGCGGTCGAGGCCATCCGGCTCAAGTACCGACTGGACGACAGCACCGTGGCCGAGCTGCAGCGCGCGGGGGCGGGCCCGAAGACCGTAGCGGCCCTGCGCCGCCTGAGCCAGAGTTCGGCGAGCCTGCCGCCGGAGCCGCAGCGCGCGGTTGCGGAGGAGATCCCGCCGCCTTCGGTCAACGAGCAGAATCGCGTGATCGCCGAGGTGAAGGAAAACGCTTTGAATTACACGGACAACCTGCCGAACTACCTGTGCACTCAAGTGACGAAGCGGCGGGTGGATCCAAGCGGTTCGGGCGACTGGCGCGTGACGGACACGATTCTCGAACACCTCAGCTTCTTCGATCACCGGGAAAGCTACAAGGTGATCATGGTGGACGACCGTCCGGTGACCACGCCGCTGCAGCACGACCAGTTGGGCGGCGCCACTTCGTCGGGAGAATTCGGAAGCATCCTGCATGCGATTTTCGCTCCGGAGACGCGTACCGAATTCGGGTGGGCCCGCTGGGCCACTCTGCGGGGCCGGCGGTCGATGGTGTTCACGTTCCACACCGGGGAGCCGATGTATAGCATCAAGCACCAGGAATCGAAGCGCGAAGTCACCACGCGCACGCATGGGGAAGTGCTGGTGGACCAGGCGACTCACATGGTGATGCGGATCAACATGGAAACCGAGGGCATTCCAGCGGATTTTCCGATCCAGAGTGTCTCACTGCTGCTCGATTACGATTTCGGCGATATCTCAGGGAAGCAGTACCTGCTGCCGCTGCATTCGAGCGTGCGCTCGCACGAGGGCCGTATGGGGTCGTGGAACGAGGTGAGCTACGTATCCTACCGGAAGTTCGGCACCGAATCGAACATTACGTTCGATACGCCCGACATCCCGGCGGATAAATTGAAGGAGACGCCGCCGAAGAAGCAGTAAGCATTTCTTCTTCTCGGCATCTCGGCGGTGAGCTATTGGTTCATCTGCCGGTACCACTCGAAGGTCTGTCGCATGCCGTCTTCAAACGAGAAGCGCGGCGCGTGGCCGAGATCGCGAACCGCGGCCGTGGTGTCTGCTTGCGAATCGCGGACGTCGCCGGAGCGCGGCGGCCCGTACGCAGCCGGGATGCTGACGCCGGCGATCTTCTGCACGAGCGTCCAAGCCTGGTTGAGCGTTATCCGGCCTCCGTTGCCTGCGTTGAACATGCGGCCGGCGACGTTCGATGCACGGGCGGCCTTGAGGTTCAACTCCGCTACGTCTTCCACGTAGGTGAAGTCGCGCGATTGCTCGCCATCCCCGAAGATCACGGGCGGGCAGCCCTGTATGGCGCATTTCATGAAAATCGAAAGCACCCCGGAGTAGGCGCTCGAGGGGTCCTGCCGCGGCCCGTAGACGTTGAAGTAGCGCAGGGCTACGGTTTCGACGTTGTACACCGCTGTGAAGATATTGCAGTAATACTCACCCACGAGCTTTTGCAGCGCGTACGGCGACTTAGGCTGCGGGTTCATCGTCTCCACCTTCGGCAGGACCTCGGTGTCTCCATAGGCGGAAGACGAAGCGGCGTAGATCACCCGTCCCGCCTGGCCTTCCTGCGCCGCGCGCAGCACGTTGAACGTGCCGTTGACGTTGACCTCGTGGGAGGGGATGGGGTCTTCGATGGAACGCGGCACGGAAGGGATCGCGGCTTCGTGGAAGACCGCGGAAGCACCGCGGATCAAGGGAGCGATCTCCTCGTAGTTGCGAATATCGGCGCGCTGAAAATCGATGGCCTCGCGGATCTCTTCGAGGTTCCGCTCGTAGCCGGTCAGCATGTTGTCGATGACCACGACTTTGCGCGCACCTTCACGAAGCAGGCTGCGGACGATGGCGGAGCCGATGAAGCCCGCGCCCCCGGTGACGACGTAATGGCTCATGAGAGTTTGGCGATTTCCGATTCGAGGTGGCGCAGCGATTGCGTGATCAGCTCCTCGGCGCCGTAGGAGAAGTCGAAGGCCTCGAGCGAGATCCAGCCCGCGTAACCGCGGCGGCGGAGCGCCTCGAGCACCGGCTTGTAATCGTAGTCGCCGGCGCCGCAATGGCGGCCGTCGAGTTCGTTGACATGGACATGGCGGATCAGGTCGAAGTAGCGATCGACGAGCGCCGCGTGAGGCTCCGCTTCGTCGATGGCGTTATGAACGTCGAACATGGTGCGGACCGCGGGGCTCGCGATCTCGCGGACGATTCCGGCAGCCTCTTCGAGAGTCAGGACCACATCCGCCTGGTTGGCGGGCAAAGCCTCCACCAGGATCGTGACACCGCGGGCGCAGGCATGCGGCGCAACGCCGGACAGGCCCTCCACGAAATGGCGCGTCGCCTCCTCGCGGGTGGCGCCGCCGGTAGTCGAACGCTGCTTGGGCGAGCCGAAGACCATCACGCCATCCGGACCAAGATCGGCACACAGGTCCACCAGTTGGAAAATGTGCTCCCAGCCGCGCCTGCGCAAAGCGGCGTCAGGAGCGGTGACGTGCAGTCCCTTCGGGCTGACCATGAGCCAGTGCAATCCCACGAACGCCAGGCCCTCCGACGCCATGATGTCGCGCAGCTCGCGGCGGCGGGCCGCATCCACGCCACCGGGACTCTCGGCGAGCGTGAAGGGAGCGATCTCGATTCCCGTATAGCCGGCTTTGCGGATCGCCCGGCAAGCGTCCTCAAACGCCCACTTTTCGAACGCCTCGTTGCAAGTGGAATGGCGGAACGTAAAAGCCATGAATACACAGTGTACGATGAGCCGGGAAGCAAAGGGCGGCCTTACCATGAAAGTATGGAAGCGCCATTTTTCGAGGTGCTGGAGCACCCCGCGGATATCGGTTTCCGCGCGTACGGGGACACGCTGCCGGCGCTCTTCGTGCACTCGGCGCTGGCCATGCTTTCGATCGCCGGGGAGCCCGCATCGGTCGTGCCCCGGGAGGGCTTTTCGCTCGCAGCCGAAAGCGGGGACCGCGAATCGCTGCTGGTCGACTGGTTGAGCGAAGTCCTCTATTGGTACGACGGAAAACGTGTGGCCTTTCACGATTTCCGGGTGTTGGATTTCGATGACCACCGCATCCGCGCGATCGGCATCGGGGAGCCGCGCGAGCCGCACCGTCATATTTCGCGCCTGATTGTGAAAGCGGTCACTTATCACCAATTGAAACTCGAGCTGCGGCAGGGCATCTGGGTGGCAGAGGTATTCCTCGACATCTGACATGCGTGTGGAAACCAGCGACGGGCTCCGCCACCGCATCCCGCGCGATGAGTCGCGGGGAATGCGGACCGACGTCGTGGTGTACGCCAGCGAGGCGCTGATGGCGCAGATCCGGAAGGACCTTTCGCTCGAGCAGGCCATCAACGTGGCGACGCTGCCGGGGATCGTGGGTCCCAGCCTGGCGATGCCCGACATCCATCAGGGCTACGGATTCCCGATCGGCGGAGTCGCCGCCATGGATTGGGAGAACGGCGTGGTGTCGCCCGGAGGCGTGGGGTTCGATATCAACTGCGGAGTGCGGCTGGTGCGGACTACACTCCAGGAGCAGGACCTGCGGCCGAAGCTGCGGGAGCTGGTCAATCAGGTGTTTCGCGACGTGCCGTGCGGAACGGGCGGCTCCGGATTCATCAGGATCGGCGCGCGCGACCTCGACCGGATCCTGGTGGAGGGCGCGCGCTGGATGGTGAAGAACGGCTACGGCGAGGAGCGTGACGCGGAGTTCGCCGAAGCCGGAGGCGCGCTGGATGGCGCCGACCCCCAGGCCGTCTCGGAGCGCGCCAAGGAACGCGGGCTTCCGCAGATCGGAACCCTCGGAAGCGGGAATCATTTCCTCGAGGTCCAGTACGTGGAGAAGATTCACGACGAAGAAGCGGCACGCGCCTTCGGGATCTCGCAAGGCCAGGTGGTGGTGCTGATCCATTCCGGCTCGCGCGGGCTGGGCCACCAGGTGTGCACGGATTACGTGGCCCTCATGAACCGCACGATGCCGAAACACGGCATCCAAGTGGTGGACCGGCAGTTGGCCTGCGGGCCGATCCGGTCGGAGGAAGGGAAGCAGTACCTGGGCGCGATGTGTGCGGCGGCCAACTTCGCGTGGGCCAACCGCCAGGGGATCCTGCATTTCCTGCGCGGAGCATTCCGGCGGATTTTCGGCGACAGCGCGCGGCTCGACCTGATCTACGACGTTTGCCACAACATCGCCAAGCGCGAGCGGTACGAGATCGACGGACGCAAGCGCGAGGTGCTGGTCCATCGCAAGGGCGCCACCCGCGCATTCCCTCCGGGGCACCGCGAGATCCCCGCCGACTACCGCGGTGTCGGTCAGCCGGTTTTCGTTCCCGGAAGCATGGGGACCGCATCGTGGGTCCTGGCCGGCAGCGAGGGCGCCATGCGCGAGACCTTCGGCAGCGTGTGTCACGGGGCGGGGCGCCTGCTGAGCCGGACCGCCGCCCGCAAGGGCCGCGACGCTCGCGAAGAACAGCGCAAGCTGGAGGAGCGTGGCATCCTGGCCCGCAGCGAAACGCGCGACGGAATCCTCGAAGAAGTGCCGGAGGCGTACAAAGACGTCGATGAAGTGATCGAGGTCGTACAGAGTGCCGGCCTGGCGCGCAAAGTGGCACGGTTGCGGCCGATGGGCGTAATTAAAGGGTAGTCGACCCATGGCAAGATCAGAGGTGGAGGAGATCATGCCGAAGATGCGCGCCGTCCAGGTGTCCCGACCGGGCGGCCCCTTGGAGTTGGTGGAGCGTGAGATCCCGGAGCCAGGTCCGGGAAACGTGAGAATCAAGGTGCAAGCCTGCGGAGTCTGTCACAGCGATTCGCTGGTGAAGGAAGGCCAGATGCCGGGCATCCAGTACCCGCGCGTGCCTGGCCACGAGGTGATCGGAGTCATCGACGCGGTAGGTAAGGACGTTCCGAGATGGAGTCCCGGCCAGCGGGTGGGCGTAGGCTGGCACGGCGGCAGTTGTGGATACTGCGACGCCTGCCGCCGCGGCGATTTCTTCGCCTGCCAGACGACTACGCAAGTGACTGGCATCACCCGTGACGGCGGCTATGCCGATTACCTGGTGACCCCGTTCGGCACCCTGGCGATGGTGCCCGACGAACTGGCGGCTACCGACGCGGCGCCCCTGATGTGCGCCGGCGTCACGACCTTCAACGCCCTGCGGAACAGCGGCGCGCGGGCGGGCGACCTGGTGGCCATTCTCGGCCTGGGCGGCCTGGGCCACCTCGGTGTGCAGTACGCCGTGAAGATGGGCTTTCGTACTGTGGCGATCGCGCGCGGCAAGGACAAGGAGGCGCTGGCCCGCCAATTGGGCGCCTGGCACTATATCGACAGCCAGGCCGAAGATCCCGGCGCGGCGCTGGCGAAGCTGGGGGGCGCCGCGGTCGTGCTGGCAACCGTCACCAGCGGAGAAGCCATGGGCGCGACGCAGACAGGACTGGCCCCGAACGGCTCGCTGATGGTGCTTGGTGCGGCGGGCTCGCTCGAGGTATCCCCGCTCATTCTGCTCACCGGCTGCAAGTCGGTCAAGGGCTGGTATTCCGGCACGTCGATCGATTCGCAGGAGACGCTCGCCTTCAGCGTGCTTTCCGGCGTCCGGTCGATGAACGAGGTCTACCCGCTCGAGCGCGCGCCGGAAGCCTATGACCACATGATGAGCGGGAAGGCGCGTTTCCGCGCGGTGCTGACGATGGGTTGATCGGGCTTACCGCTGGCGCGAGGCTGTGCCGGTGTCTGTGGTGACGCGGGTCCAGCCGTCGGCCGGGCTGGCATTGGCGAGGGCCGCGGCCAGTTCCGCGGTCTTCTCGCCCAGGTCCTTCTGGTATACCGTGCCGTCTTCCGTAACCAGGAAGGTCATCACGCCGGAGTCGCGGTATCGCGCGGGGTACGCCAGAATGGCGAAGCCGTTAGGTCTCGCCACCATGCGGTAGTAGTAACCCTTGAAAGGTGCGCCGCTGCCCGACCCGACGATTTTCCCGAAATCGCCGAGCTGCCCCATCGGGCTTTGTGTCTTCCCTTCGGCTGCCGGCCAGTACAATCCGTCGTGCTTGCCCGGGTCGCTCGAGAACTTACTGGCGTACGCGTGGTTTTCCTCCTGGAATTGCCGCTGCGCTCCGGCTGCGGCCTGGCAAGCCTGGATAGCGGCCAGCTCGTTCTTGCCGATTCGCCGCGCGAGGATCTCGTCCTTCCCGGCCGCGGTGTCGAAATACCACTGCCCCGCCGGCGTCTGGCCGAGGGGAATGGGGAATGCATAGTTGTCAGCCCCGAGATAGAGAGTCTGGCCGCCGGCTTTGATTTTGCCCCAGCGGTTCATTTGACGGTACGCCGCGGCGAAATCCTGCAACTGCTGCCGGTCGCGGTTCGGATCTCCGGTAAAGAGCAGCTCCTTGCCGTCCGGGCCGAAAATCGCAAGCAGCGCGGACTGGTCGCCACTCTGAGCGGCGTGGTACAACGCCGCGCCCGCGGCTTCCGGCGAGGCAAAAGTCTGCTGGGGGGCCGCCGGGGGCTGCGATGTATTTTCCGCCGTGTTTTTGGAAGTTCTGCCGCAGGCCGCCAGTAGAAGCAGCGCCAGCACCGGAGCTATCTTGTCATAAGTGGATAACCGGGACATACTCATCCTTCCTGACTAACGGCCCGACTAACGGCGAAAACCGCCATGGAAGCCGCCTCCGCCACGGAAGCCGCCCCCAAACCGGCCCCCGCCGAATCCTCCCGCGTGCATGCTGCCCCACCCGCGGAAGCTGTCCGCTCGCGATTCCCAGCCTCCCAACCCGCCGAACCGGTTACCAAGGCCGCTGAAGGCATTCGACCTTCCGAACGCGCTGTCATCGTGCGCCCACGAGCGCTGCTGGTCCAAGGCCCGATCCGCAGGAGGAGTTGATTGCCCGGCTCGCGCTGCCCCGGTAGGCGGTTGCCGCCCGAGCCTCGTACGGATTGTGGTAGCCGTAACCGGGGTGATAGCCGCCGTTGTAGTAGCCTCCGTGCCACGCTGCGTTGCCGTAATAGGTGTTGTGGTTGTAGACCACCGCGCCGTGGTTCCAGTCGGTATTCCAGGAGTTCCAGCCCCACCCGCTGCCGGTGAGCCGCCCCAACCGCGACGCCGGCGCCGAATCCGATCACTCCGGCCGCGGCGGCTTCTGCCGCGGTATATCCCGGGACCACGTAGGGTGTGCCGTAGATCACTGCCGGATTGTATTCCGGCACGTAAACCACCTGCGGATTCGCGGGCTCAATCAGAATCGTCTGCGGGCCTTGCTGCACGACGGTCATCTGGGGAGTGGACTTGAGGTTGCCCGCGGCTTTGGCCTTGGCACGCAATACCTGAATGGCCCCCATGACCTCCGATGGCTGGTTGTGATAGGCCTCACCCAGCGACGAGGTCCAGCTCAGGTTCTTTGCCATATTGTCGAGCACCGAAGGAAATTCGGTGAGGGCCTTCACGCTCGCGTCCCAGGATTGGTGCTCCACGGTCTTCGTCAGTGTGGCGCCGGACAGATTGAGGTTTTGGTGCAGCCAGTAGTCGGCAATGGCGACCTGATCGGGAAACGTGGCGGCGGAAAGAATCTGCGCCACCAGTTGGTCGGGGTAGAGCGCAATCGGGGCTACCAACGCCTGTAACTCGCTCGCGCTCATAGGTGCGCCATCGGCGGCCCCGCCGGGCGACATCTGCGATTCGGCTTGATAGGCGTACGATGACACGAGAACCAGACCCAGCACAGCGGCAGCCACCCACCCCGGGCGTCGGCAAATCGTCATCTCGGACTCCTCACCGATGACGATGCGGGCAGGGCAAAGCCGACTCTTTTTGTGCGTTTCTACAGGGCTGGCTTGCTCGCCGCGAGTGCGCGTTCGGAGACGCGCAGGCCGGCCAAAACATCCGCCGCCGGATGGCGGTCCAGCCGGCCGGCGGTCTCCATGATGAGGGATTTGGCGGCTGCCTGGTTGATCGCGGGCTGCGAGTTGCGGTTGGAGCGGGTCGGCTCGGGAATGGAACCGGCCCACTCTTTCAGGTCGGCCGCGGTCGCCCCCTTTTCCAGCCGGCCGATCAACTCGCGCGTGGTCGCGAGCACCGAACGACGCCGCTCGATCAATGCCGCCACCTTTCCGGGTACGCCGCTCGAGCTGCCATCGGCGAACAGGGCTGCCTGCATCTTCACGTAGTCCGGCGCGGCGCCGACGATCATGTTAGTCACCTGAATTCGCAAGTCGGCCCCCGGTGCGATGGGTTTCGTTACGTCGTCCTGCCAAAACGTATAGTAACTGCCGGGATAGTTCACAAGCTCGATGAGGTACGCCGTCAACGGCTGGGCGGCGGGGTTGTGAATGTAGAAGATGGAGCCGCCGCCGGTGGGCTCGATACGCAATTGCGGCAACGGTGTTTCGGCGGCCACCGCGGGCAGCGCCAGCAGAAGGAGGGCGGTCAGTTTGGCGAGGGACATGGAATGATATTATCTCCTCGAAGCCCATGCGATCCTTATTGACTGCTTTTCTCGCCGCTGCGGCATGCTTATCCGCGCAGGCGGCGCCCGCCGATCCACAGATTGCCGTGAACGTTGGCGGGAAGCCGTTCGCCGTTTTCCACTACGGCACGGACGCCAACAAGCCCTATATGGCGCCGATCTGGTCGTCGTCCGGCAAGAGGATTACGCGCGGCTTCCCCATGGAAAACATCCCCGGCGAGAGCCGCGATCATCTCCATCACCGCGGCCTTTGGTTCTCCTACGACGACGTGAACGGCGTCAAATTCTGGGAGAACGACCCGTCTTACACCAAGCCGCACATCGGCCGGATCGTGGTGCGCACCGCCGCGCTGGAGGGCGACGTGCTCACCGCCACGATGGAATGGCGCGACCCCTCCGGCAAGACGCTGCTTGTGGAAGACCGCAAGATGACGTTCCATTCCGATCCCCAATTGCGGATGATCGACTTCGACATTACGCTCACGGCCTCGACCGATGTCACGTTCGGCGATACCAAGGAGGGCGCCTTCGCCATCCGCCTGAACGACGCCTTTACCGAGAAGCGCGGCGCCAAAATGGTCAACGCCGAAGGCCTCTCCGGCATGATGAAGGTGTGGGGCAAACGCTCGAACTGGGTGGATTACACCACCGTGCTCGACGGCGAGCGCCTCGGGGTCGCGATCTTCGACAACCCGCACAACCCGCGCCATCCGACTTACTGGCATGCTCGCGATTACGGGCTGTTCGCGCTCGATCCGTTCGGGCGGAATGCCTTCGATCCGAATCAGCCGGAAAGCCAGTGGAAGCTGCCCGCCGGCGAGAAGCTGCGGTTCCAGTGGCGCGTCGTGATTCATCCCGGCGACGCCGAGAGCGGTCATGTGGCCGAAATGTACAAGGAGTACGCTGCGCAGTAAGTCTCGGTGTCATTACCAATCCCTCTTATGAAAATCACGGTTCTGGATGGATACTGTCTCAATCCGGGAGACCTCTCCTGGGATGCGCTCGCCGCGTTGGGCGAGCTGCAGGTCTTCGATCGTACCCGTGTAGATCAAGTGGCTGCTCGCGCCGCCGGCGCGGCAGTCGTCCTTACCAACAAGACGCCGCTGCCGGGGTACATTCTGCAGCAGCTTCCGGATTTACGGTATATCGGTGTACTGGCGACCGGGTACAACATCGTCGATACCGAGGCCGCCAAGGCCCGCGGCGTCGTGGTCACCAACATTCCCACATACGGTACGGCCTCGGTGGCGCAGTTCGTGTTTGCCCTCCTCCTCGAGCTTTGCCACAACGTGAAGCTGCACTCGGAAGCGGTCCGCGCGGGGGAGTGGTCGCACAATCCCGACTGGAGCTTTTGGAAGACGCCGCTCGTCGAGCTGGCCGGCAAGACCATGGGGATCGTGGGCTTCGGCCGGATCGGCCGTCAGACCGGGCGCATCGCCGACGCCCTCGGGATGCGCGTCATTGCCAACGACACCTACCACGGCGATCAGCCGGACTGGCCGGGGTTCCGCTGGGCGGAGGTCGAAGAGTTGTTGCGCGAATCTGACGTGGTGAGCCTCCACTCGCCGCTCTTCCCGGAGACTCGCGGTATGATCAACTCCCGCAGCCTTGGCCTGATGAAGCCCTCGGCATTCCTCATCAACACATCGCGCGGACCGCTCGTGGTCGACCAGGACCTCGCGGACGCGCTCAATGAAGGCCGGCTCGCCGGCGCTGGCGTGGACGTCCTCTCCGTCGAGCCGCCCGAAGAAGACAATCCTCTGCTTTCCGCGCGGAACTGTCTGGTCACTCCCCACATGGCTTGGGCGACTCGTGAGGCGCGCGCCCGCCTGATGCACCGGGCCGTGGAGAATATCACGGCGTTCCTGGCGGGAAACCCCTCAAATGTGATAAGGTGAAGCCGAATTATCGGTAACGTAATGCGTAAGCGCCAGGGCATTCTTGATTACCGTGAGTAGAGGAGCAGCTAATGGATCGAAGACACTTCCTGATGAGTTCGGCTGCGGCCCTCGGCGCCGCATCCAACGTGTTCGGTAGCCCGAACGACACGGTACGCGTCGCCTGCGTTGGCATTGGCGGGCGCGGCAAAGACCACATCGGCGGATACAGCAAGCTGGACAATGTGCAGATCGCCGCGATCTGCGACGTGGACGATTCCCATATCGCGAACGGCCTCAAGCAGATGGAGCGGCTGAATAAGCCCAAGCCGGAAACCTACAAAGATATCCGCAAGCTTCTCGAGAACAAGGATATCGACGCGGTATCGATCTCCACGCCCAACCACTGGCATACCCTGATCGCGATCTGGGCTTGCCAGGCCGGTAAGGACGTCTACGTCGAGAAGCCGTGCTCGCACAATATTTTCGAAGCGAAACAGATTGTTGCCGCGGCCCGCAAGTATAACCGCATGGTGCAGCAGGGCAGCCAGATCCGCTCCTCCAAGGCCGTACAGGACGCGGTGCAGAAGATGCGCGACGGTTTCCTGGGCGATGTCTACCTGTCGCGCGGCCTGTGCTACAAATGGCGCGACACCATCGGCCACGCCAAGCCCGAGCCGGTGCCCGCCGGGGTGGACTATGATCTCTGGACCGGCCCCTCGCCCATGCACCAGTTCACGCAGAATCGCTTCCACTACAAGTGGCACTGGTTCTGGGACACCGGCAACGGCGACCTCGGCAACCAGGGTATCCACCAGGTGGATATCGCGCGCTGGGGCCTGGGTGTGAAGTACCCCGTGAAGGTCAGCGCCATGGGCGGACACTTCATGTTCGACGACGACCAGGAAACGCCCAACACGCTGAATTGCGCCTTCGAGTTCGATGGAAACGGCAAGCGCAAACTGATGGAGTTCGAAGTCCGCCACTGGATGACCAACGGCGAGGCCACCGTCCACGAGCGCGGCAATAACGCCATCGGCGACCTGTTCTACGGGTCGAAAGGCTATCTGGCGGTGGACAGCTACTCATCCTACAAGACGTGGATGGGCAAAGAGCAGACCCCCGGCCCCGAGGCTCGGGAGGGCGGCGACCACTACCTCAACTTTATCGAGGCGGTGCGCAGCCGTCAGCGCGAACACCTGAACGCCGAGATCGAGGAAGGCGCCGCGTCTACCGTCCTGGTGCACCTGGCCAACATTTCCTATCGCCTCGGCCGGACCATTCACTTCGATGCAGCGACCATGAGCGCCAAGGGCGACGAAGAAGCCAACAAGATGTTCACGCGGAATTATCGCAAGCCGTTCGTGGTTCCCGAGAAAGTGTAGCGAAAGGTGTGGGACGGGTTTCGGCCCGTCCCACGGTTTCAACGTATGAGCGCATCCGTTCTGCGCAAATGCGCCGTCTGTGGAACCGCAAACCGGATACCGGCAAAACACGTGGCCGATACTGGTCGCTGCGGCTCCTGCAAGTCTCCTATCCCTCCAGCATCCGAACCCATCGAAGCCGACACCGGCCTGTTCGATGCAGTGGTCCAAGGGGTTCGCGTTCCGGTGCTCGTCGATTTCTGGGCTGCGTGGTGCGGCCCCTGCCGGATGGCGGCTCCTGAGGTGGCGGCCGTGGCCAGGGAGATGGGGGGCCGCGCCGTGGTTCTCAAAGTCGACACGGAAGCACATCCCGACTTGGCCGCGCGCTTCCATGTCCAGGGCATCCCCAACTTCGTGGTGCTCTACAACGGCCGCGTGGTCGCGCAGCGCGCCGGCGTAACGCCGCGTGCGGAGATGCGCCGCTGGCTGGAACAGGCATCGGCGCCGGCAGCGTAGCCCTGATATCCGCCCGTCTTATTGGGATAGGCCTCCTGGCCTGTCCACGCGCCGAGGCCCGCTCAGAATCTGGTCCCCCCAGAGACGCGGCCGCGTTATCATGAATCGTATGAAACGACTGCGGAGGGGTTCCAACCGCCTCTTAATCGCGGCTCTGGCCGGCACCTTGGTGTGGCTTGCCGATCAGCCCACGGTGGCTGGATATAATCCGCTCGCCCAGATGTTCTGGGACCCGGGCCTGTGGAGAATCCCCGTTTGGGACGCCGCTGTCCTCGCCTGTTCCTGGCTGGTGACGGCCCTGTTCTGCCATTTCCTGTTGTTCACGTTCGAGAAGATCCGCCTGATTCAATCGTGAGCAGATTCGTGCGTCAGCCGCCGGTAGACTTCCCGGGCGTGGTCGCGGGCGATCAGTAAGCCCTCAGGTCGACGTCCCGGATGTCAAAACGCACGATCCGCCTTCCCAAGACCAGCTCGGGCGTGATAGCGATCTTCGCGCCGCCCACGGCTTGCAGCGGGACCAGCCAACGCCCGCCTTCGCCGTGTGGGTTCTCGGCGATTTGGAAGAACGTCTGGCGGCGGTCGAGTGGCGATA
Source organism: Bryobacterales bacterium (assembly GCA_963836015.1). Lineage (GTDB taxonomy): Bacteria > Acidobacteriota > Terriglobia > Bryobacterales > Bryobacteraceae > CAWCDJ01. The sequence goes on from CAWIIF010000002.1 coordinate 80,405, forward strand.
GCCACGTGTAGCGGGGGCCGGGGACGACGGGTCCGCTGTCGCCCAGCATCGCTGTCCAATCGGTTCCCGAAGCCTGATCCCAGAGGCGCACATGCGTCACGGAGGGCAGGCTGCCTGGAGCTTCGCATTCGACCTTCAACATGCTTCGGGAATAGCGCGATTCCTGCTGCATGTTCCGGCAGCTTCCGACGCCCGGGGCGGCTTGCGCGGCTCCCACCGGCATCCAGGTGGTAGGGCCGGTCTGGTAGAGCGTGGCGCCGGCCTCGCCGGAGATTCGCGATCGGCCGTTGCGAAGTTTGACCAACACGGATGGATCGAACCTCAGAAACAGCCATGCGTCCTCCGGGGAAAGGTAAGCTTCCGGGACGCTTCGGGCGCCGTCGGGGCCAGTGACTTGCAACCGCAGCGGTACCAGGCGGACCTGCGATCCAGCGGGCACGCCCGAAATCGAGATCGGTATTGCGACAGTAAGCCGGTTGCCGAAGCCCCACGCGGGACTCGCGGTCCGCGGACCGGTATCCAGGTGAAGCGCCAGGTCCGATCCGGACGGGGAGAATGTGGACCGCAGGGCGAAGGTGTAGGCAGGTCCGGCGAAGGCGTACCACAGGCCCGCCGCGATGGCGGCGGCCGCGCCCACGGTTCGGGAGACGAGCGTTCGGCGCCTCCGGTATTGCAGCCAGAGAACGGCAATCGCAGCGGCGGCCAATAGCAGGATCGTCAACCAATCGCGCGCCCGGTCCACCCGAATCCACGGCGTGCGGACGCTCTCATTCAGCAAGAGGATCGAGGCCGGAACCAGGATGGCCACAAACAAAAACTGCAGGTGGTTGCGAGCCACCGCCGCCAGGGCCATCGCGGGTAGCGTGATGGCTCCGGCGATCTCGATCTGCAGGGTCAGCAGAGAGCCAAGGTTGCCAAGGGGCGAAAATCCGCGGGCGCCGAGGATCCACGCATCCGCAATGAAGGCCGGCAATTGGATCGCGAGCAGGACGAACAGGGCCTTGGCGGCGAACAGGCTGGAGCGGCGGTAGGGCCTCGTGATCCAGAACTGGGAATCTCCAGCGAGAGGCTCCTGCTCTACTGCCAGCGCCGCCAGAGTCGCCCAGGCCAATGGCAGCAGTACGTTGAGCCAGCCTTCGGCTGCGCCCGGAGTCCAGTCCGACCGCCAGCGGTCCTGGTGCGCGAGGACGGCCTGCAGGGCCGCGGCCAGCAGCACAAACGGCCAGAGCCGGCGCATGTCTTTCCGAAAGATGTGCAGCGCCATTCGCATGATTTTCACCTCCGCGCCCTCGCCAGCGCGAGGAAAATCGCGCGTAGCGAGAGGCCGCGCACAGCGACGTCGCGTACGCGGCTGAATCGGGCTTTCACCTCCGCGTCGGTGCGCGCACTGTCGTATTGCGAATCGATGAAGCGGGCGACTACGCCGGACTGTTCGGCGTTCCACCAGTGGAGCGGCAAGGCGGGCGGCAGGGCGGCCGGCGCGTCGAGCGTGATCTCTATTTCGCGAAAGCGTTCCGTCAGGGCCGTCATCTCCTCCACGAATTGCAGCCGGCCCTCCTGCAAGTACCCGACGTGGGTCGCGAAGCTCTCGATCTCGGCCAGATCGTGCGACGCCAGAAAGACCGTGGCCTCCGGGGTTCGCTCCACGATGGTCTCGATCAGTTGCTCGCGAACCAGAATGTCGAGTCCGCTGAACGGCTCGTCGAGCACGATCAGCCTGGGGCGGTAAGCCAGCGAAGCCGCCAGCGCCGTCTTGACGCGCATGCCGCGCGAGAGCTGGCGGATCCGGCGGCCCAGCGGCAACTCGTAACCGGCGATGAGCTGAGCGAGGTCGGAGTCGCACCAGCCGGGGTAGAACGCTCTGCAGTAGGAGAGAAATGTTTCGACGGTCATCCACTCGGGGATCTGCTGGTTCTCCGAGACGTACCCGATCTCCGCCAGTTGCGCCGCGCCGAGACTGCGGGAATCCACGCCCAGCACCTCGGCACTTCCGGAAGAGGGCTCGAAGATGTTCATGATCGTTTTGATGGCGGTGCTCTTACCTGCGCCGTTGGGACCGATCAAGGCGAAGACCGAGCCCGCCGGAACCTCCAGGGTCATGCCGTGAAGGGCTTCGTTGCGCGCGTAGCGTTTGCTGAGATCGCGGGTGCGGATCATGCCAGGTTCTCCGGAGCCAGCCGGCGCCAGTGCGCGGCGGCCGCCGACTGCAGTTCGTCGAGCGTCAGCCCGAGCTTGAGCGATTCCACCACCAGTTGCTCCAACTCGCGGCCGAGCAGCCGGCTGCGCTCCGCCCGGGTACAGGGCGAAGGCGCGAGTACCACGGTCCCAATGCCGGGCCTCACTTCGAGCAGGCCTTCGGCAGTAAGCTGCGCGATCACTTTCTGAGCGGTGTTGGCGTGAATCTTCATGGCCTTCCCCAGCGTGCGGACGGAAGGAAACGAGTCGCCCGGGCGGAGCTTGCCGGAGATGATGGCCTTGCGCGCCGCAAATGCCACCTGCTCGTGAATGGGAACTCCGGGCTGCAGCTCCAGGCGGAAGGGAACCACAGGTGTACTATGACTCGTGTTACACATGCTGTCAAGCCGTTTTTGCGGCGCCGCGCCCGCTGGCATAGAATGGCGGAATGCCGAAAACAGTCGCCATCCTGGGAGGAGGGGTCGCCGGCCTCAGCGCGGCGCACGAGCTGGCCGAACGCGGGTTTCAGGTCCGCGTTTATGAACGGAAGCCGGTGCTGGGTGGAAAGGCGAGAAGCATCCCGGTGCCGGGCTCAGGCACGGGCGGGCGCGCCGATCTTCCCGGGGAGCACGGATTCCGCTTCTTTCCGGGCTTCTACAAGCACGTCACCGATACCATGCGCCGCATTCCGTATGGGGCGCACGGCAACACATACGACAACCTGGCCTTGGCGACCCGGATGATGCTGGCGCGCGCGGGGAGGACGGAGATCACGTGGGTGGCCCGTTCTCCGGCGACGATTGAGGAATTCCGCGTGTTCCTGATCGAGCTGCTGACGCCGCTCGGAGTGCCGCCGGACGAGGTGGCGTTCTTCGTCAGCCGCCTGCTGATCCTGGCCACGAGCTGCCAGGCTCGCCGGCTGGCGGAGTACGAAAACATCCGCTGGTGGGACTTCATTGAAGCGCCGCGAATGTCCCACGACTACCAGGCCTACCTGGGGCAGGGAATGACGCGATCCCTCGTGGCTATGCGCGCCGAAGAGAGCAGCACTCGCACCGTGGGCTATATCGTGCTTCAGATGTTCTACGGGCTGATCTGCCCCGACCGCGTCTTCGACCGCCTGCTTTGCGGCCCCACCAACGACGTATGGATCGCGCCGTGGACTCAGTATCTCGAGAAACTGGGCGTGGAGTTCCACCGCGGCGCACGCGTGACGGCCATTGAATGCGCGGGATCGCGAGTCATGGGCGCGGCCATCGCCACCGATAAGGGCGCGGAGACGGTGACCGCCGATTACTACATCGCCGCGATGCCGGTGGAGGCCATGACCGCGCTCGTGACCGATGAGCTCAAGACCGCCGCGCCCTCGCTGGGGCGTCTCTCGCAGCTCAGCACGCGCTGGATGAACGGCATCCAGTTCTACCTCGCGCAGGATGTTCCGCTCGTCCACGGCCACGCCATGTATCTCGATTCGCCGTGGGCGCTGACGTCGATTTCGCAGCGGCAGTTCTGGACCGGCGTGGACCTGGCGGGCTTTGGTGACGGGACCGTTCGCGGGATCCTGTCGGTAGACATCTCGGACTGGGACGCACCCGGTACGCTCAACGGCAAGCCGGCCCACGCGTCCAGCGCGCAGGAGATCAAGGACGAGGTGTGGGCTCAGCTCAAGCAACATCTCAACGACGGAGGGGAAACCGTAATCGACGACCACAACCTGCTGGCATGGTTCCTCGATCCCGACATCGAGTTTCCCAACCCCGGGAACGCCACAAATGCCGAGCCCCTGTTGATCAATACGGTGGGGTCCCTGCAGAACCGGCCGGAAGCGCAGGTGGAGCTGGAGAACCTGTTCCTGGCTTCGGACTATGTCCGCACCTACACGGACATCGCGTGCATGGAGGCGGCCAATGAGGCCGCGCGCCGCGCGGTGAACTGCCTGCTGGCAGTCTCCGGGTCTTCGGCAACCCCTGCCAGCTTGTGGCCGTACGAGGAACCGGACTTCTTCAAGCCGTTCCAGGAGGTTGACCGGATCCGCTTTGCGCTGGGACAGCCGCATCACCTGGCGGCTGCATTGCGGGCCGCCGGCGGCGGTCACTCGTAACGCAAGGCCACCATCGGATCGATGCGGGTAGCCCGCCGCGCCGGAACATAGGTTGCCAGCAGCGCCACGAAGCCGAGGAGCGCGGCGACTCCGCCGAACGTCAGCGGGTCGTTCGGCCGTACGCCGTACAGCATCCCGGTCAACAGGCGCGACAGCAGAAGGGCCCCGATGAGGCCCGCCACCGCTCCGGAAAGCGCCAGCGCCATCCCCTGCCGCACCACCATGCGAAGCACCTCGCCGCGGCTCGCGCCGAGCGAGAGCCGGATCCCGATCTCGTGGGTCCGCCGGGATACCGAGTAGCTCATCACGCCGTAAATGCCCACCGCCGCAAGCACCAGCGCGACCGCCGCGAACACCCCGAGTAAGAGCATTTCGAAGCGGGGCTCCGCGTTGGCATCGGCAACCACCTGGTCCATCGTGAACACTTCGGATGTCGGCAGGTTGCGGTCGAAGGACCACACTGTTTCTTTCACCGCGGAAGCATACGACGCTGGATCGCCGCTGGTGCGGACCACCAGGGTGATGTAAGCGATGTGCGATCCGCTATCGCCGAGAAAGTCGCGGCTCTGCAGCGCGGCCAGGTAGACCTCCGGGTCGGGTACGCCTGCCCAGGTGTACTGTTTTGCATCCTTGACGATGCCGATGACGGTCAACCACGTCGGCGGATTGTTCTTATCGCCATCAAAGGTGATGCGCTTGCCGATCGGATCCTCGCCCGGCCAGTAGGTGGCGGCGGCGCGTTCGTTGATTAGGACGACTCCCGGTGCTCGCGAGTCGTCGCTCGCGGCAATGTCGCGCCCGCGGATCAGCGGCAGCCGCATGGTTGCAAGATATCCCGGCATGATGATTCGATAGACTCCGCTGGGCGATTCGCCGGGCCGCGGCTTGGGGCGGCCTTCGATGGAGAACGGCCATTCCCAGAGGTCGCCGGCCAGCGGCAGATGGTTGATGCCGCCGGCGGATTCGACGCCCGGCAGGGCTCGTACCCGATCCAGCAATTGTCTGTAGAAGATCTCCCGGCGGCCCGGCTCGGATTCCTTCGACCCAGCTACCGAAACCACCATCGAAAGGACGTGGTGCGGATTGAACCCGGGGTCCACCGACCGCAGGGCGAAGAAACTGCGGATCATCAGGCCCGCGCCGATCAGCAGCATCAGCGCCAGGGCGAATTCGGACGCGACCAGGATGCTCCGCAGGCGGTTGCGGCGGAGCCCGTCGCTCGACCCGCGGCCTCCCTCCTTCATGGCGCCGGCGAGGTTCACCGCGGAAGCACGCAGGGCCGGCGCCAGTCCGAACACCGCACCGGTCAAGATGGTGACCGCGAACAGAAAGAGCGCCACCCGCGAGTCGATGGTCACGGCCTCCACTCGCGGCAGGTTGGCCGGGCTCAGGGCGGCCAGGGCACGGGTGCCGCCCAGCGCGATCAGCAGCCCCGCTGCTCCCCCCGCGCCCGCCAGCAGCAGATTCTCGGTGAGGAATTGCCGCACCATGCGGGCCCGTCCGGCTCCCAGGGCGCTGCGCACCGCGATCTCCTTCTGGCGGGCGGAGGCGCGTGCCAGGAGCATGTGGGCGACATTGGCACAGGCGATCAGCAGCACGAATCCGACCGCGCCCAAAAGCACCAGCAAGGGCGTCTCGATCTTGCCGACCACGTTCTCTTTGAGGGGCGTCACTCTGACGAAACGGTTGGTGCCCGGATACTGCCGCTCCAGCCGCCCGGTGATGCCCGCAATCTCGGCGCGCGCCTGCGTCAGCGTCACTTCCGGCTTCATGCGCGCGAAAATCCGCAGGCTGTTGCCGCCGCGGTTGTGAACACGGTCGCCGAATGCCAGCGGCACCCATAGCTCCGCATGTGTGGCCCAGAATGGCGCGAAATGGAACTCCGGCGGCATCACGCCTACCACCGTATAGGCCTTGCCGTTGAGATTGATCAGGCGCCCCAGCACATTTCGATCGCCGTCGAAGCGGCGCTGCCACAGGCGGTAGCTCAAGACGACTTCGTACTCCGAGCCCTTCTGGTCCTCTCCGGGAAGGAAAACCCGGCCGAGCAGCGGATCCACGCCGAGCATCGGGATCAGGTTCTGGGTTACCTGGAGACCCGGGAGATGCTCCGGTTGATCGGTGCCGGTCAGGTTCGGGGACCAGGATTCCGCCGCGGCCATGGACTCGAACGAGCGGCTCTGGTCGCGCCAGTCGATGTAATTGCCCGCCGACACCGGGGCGGTACCGTTGTGCAGTAGGGTGACCAGTTGTTGCGGATCGCGGTAAGCCAGGGGACGCAGCAGGACGGCGTTCACCACGCTGAATATCGCGGTGTTCGCGCCGATGCCCAGAGCCAGGGCGATCACCGCCACCAGCGTGAATCCGGGCGAGCGCCGCATCGTGCGGGCGCCGTAGCGCAGATCCTGCAGGAAATGCTCCACACGGTTCCAGCCCCAGGCGTCCCGGCCGGCTTCATGCAGCGAGGTAGCGTTGCCGAACCGTCTGCGTGCCGCGGCCCGGGCGTCTTCCGCGGAGAGGCCCCGATCCAGGTGTTCCTGCTGCCGCAGTTCGAGGTGAAACCGCATTTCCTCCTGCAGGTCGCTATGGAATTGTTCCAGCCGGAAGAACATCCGGACTCTTCGTGCCAATTCCGTCCACCATCCGTCGTGCTGCGGCATGAGCTTCCTCTCCCGTAGTTAGACTATGGCTCTGGACGAATGGTTAGCACGAATTATCCCGCACTACTTTAATGCCGCCTTGGCCTTCTGCTCCTCGCCCCACAGCAGCGGGTCGGGGCCGGAGAGCTTCAGGAACAGCTGGTAGTTGGAGCGGGCTTCACTGCCGTTGCCATCCTTGGCGGCGGCGATGGCGCGGAGATAGTAGAGGCGGGGGAAATAGAGGGAGACCAGCGCGCCCGGGCCGCCGGGTGGCGGAATAGGATTCCAGCGCAAAAGCGGAACAGCATCGCCGGTGCGGCCGGTTTCGATCAGGGTCCAGGCGAGCGCAATCGGCGCGGAAGGGTCCGATACCGAGGCCGGGGAATCGTAAAGCCGCTTCAATACCGGCGATGCACCGGCGAAATCGCGGGCGAGCAGCAGCGCCGTGCTCACGGCGGTATCCCGTAGCGCCGCGGCGGCGGGGTTCGGCAGCAATTCCGTGCCCCGGTGGGTCCATTCGGCGGCCGGTGCCGGGGGCAGTAGCAGGAACCGCGGAATAGCGGCGGCGGCGGGAGGCTGCACGCTCTCGACGGCGCGCCCGGCCGCGGCGCGATCGCCCAGCATCAGGTTCCACAAGGCAATCTGGTTGGCAGCTTGAATGTTCAAGGGCGGCGTGCTGGTTTGCGCCACCTCCCCCATCTCCCGCAGCGCCTGTCTGCGGCGTCCGGTGAGCCACGACCATTCTGCTCGAAACAGCGGCGCCTGCGGATCGCGCGAGGCTGCGCGGGCGTCGGCGTAGTTCTTCGCAAGCGCGTCGGCTCCGGCGATGTCGCCGGTCATCAGGCGCGCCATGGCCGCTTTAAACAGGTCTGCATGGCTCAGAAAGGCGGGAGCTTTCTTGGCGGCCTCCAGATAGAAGCCCTCGGACTCCCCTAGGCGTCCGCCCATCAGGCTCACGTCGCCCAGGGAGTCGATGGGGTTGGCATCGGCGGGGCGCAGCGACTGGTAGCGGCGAAGCGCGTTCATGGCGGCCGGCATATCGCCGGCGTATGCGGAGGCGTAGCCTAGCTGGTTCCAGGAGTTGACGTCGTCCTGCTCGAGCACTACCGATTTCCGGTAGGCGTCGGCCGCCTTCGGGTAATCGTGTGCGGCCATCAGGGTGTCGCCCAGGGAGCGCCAGGCGGCAGCGTCGCGCGGGGCAATCGAAGTCAGTTCGGCCAAGGCCTGCAGCCGCCCTGGAGCGTCGCCGTGAAGATTAGCCAGGTCGAACTGGATGCGCGCCCGATCGGCTTTGCGAATCGCGTCTCCCCGCGCGAGCCCCGCTTCGAGCGCGGCTTCGGCTCCGGCGCGATCCTGCTGCTGGGACTTGAATTGCGCCAGCAGTTCGTAGGGCGGTCCGAAATTCGGGTCCGACGCAATGGCCTGCTCCAACTGCGGAATGGCCGCCCGGCCGTCCGATTCGAGGGCCGTGGCATAGGCCCGGAGCGCCTCCTGGTTGCGCGTGGGAAATGGCTCGATAGGCTCCGCAATCTGCGAGGCGAGATTGGTGGCGGCATTGTACACGTCGGGGGCGGAGGTGGAAATCACCCGGATCATGCGTCCGGAGGCTGGGTCCTCGATCGTGAGGCGGGCGGTCACCCGGCCGGGGCGCGGAGTGTAATCCCCGTAAGCGATGCGGGTGGCTCCTGCCGCCAGAGCGAGCGGCCGTTCGGCGGAGATTCCCGGCGCCGAGGCGGGCCTGATTCCGAGCGTCTGGCCGTACGAGTGAAGGCGGGAGGAAGAGACCATGCGGAGATCCCGGGCGTTGGCGAGCTCACCGGTGAGGATCTCGGCGAAGGCCCTGCCCATCCAGTCGTCGGATGGATCCGCGCCGAGATTCTCGAAGCGGAGAACCGCCATTCGCTCGACGGCGGGAGCCGCCGGCTTCGGGCTGCACGCAATAATTAAGACACAGAGGACCGTCAGGGCGGCGGACCTAAAGAACACGCGGCTCCTTGGTCAGCAGCTCTTTGAATTCCGGAAGATTCTTGATTCCGGCGAACTCGGGTGCGTTTTCGACCTGCTTCTTCTCCTTGAAACCCTCTTCGAGCGCTTTGCGGAGATATTGGATCGCCAGGTCATTTCGTCCGTCCTTGGCATACAGCTTGGCGACATAGAAATGGTACTTGGCGCGTTCGGTGACGCTGCGCTCCTCCAGCATGACGCCGTAATTACTGTGGCGCTCGAACACCAGCGGATCGAGCTTCATGGCGGATTGGTAGGCCGCGGTTGCGTCGTCGTACTTCTTACGGGCAAAGTAAGCGGTGCCGAGGTTCATATAGATAGAAGCCGACTTGGGCTCGGCGCCCGCGAGCTTGAGAGCTTTCTTGTAATAATTAACAGCCCGGCGGTAACTCTTTTTCGCGTAGTACACCGTGCCGAGGTTGTTAATTGCTTCCACATAGTCTTTCTTCAGTTTGATGGCCCGCTCGTAGCTCTTCTTGGCGTTGTCCAGCTGCATCATCTGGTGGTAGGCGATCCCGGTCTTGTTCCACATGACGGGATCGGTGGGAGAGCCCTGCTTGAACGCATCGATGGCCTCGCGGTACATCTTCCGGGCCATGAAGATATCTCCGCGCATTTCCGGCGAGATCTGGGGATTGTTCTGCTGTCCGGCGGTCGGCGCCGGCGGTACGGTCCGATCCAGGGGCGAACTGGTTTGCGCCGGCGCAGCGATAGCACCGAGGATGATCGCCAGTCCGGACGCAACGAGTCGAGGAAGCATGCGGCTACCTCCTTCGTCTTATTTAAACACACCAATTAGACGCCGGAAGAATCCCTTTTTCTCCTGCTTCTTCGGTTCGGCGGCGGGAGCCGGCTGGGGAGGGCCGGAGGCAGCCTGTTCGGGGCGGTTCTGGCGGGCGGCGCGGCGCGTCACGTCGCCCGGCTGCACCTGGCCGTCGGTTCCGGAGCCGGTGACGTGGGGAGCCGTGTCTCCTCCCGCCGGGGTCTGTGGTGGTTCGGCCACCTGCCAGCCGGATACGCTGGTGACCTGGCGGCCGCCGCCGTGCAGGGGACAGAACGTCACGGGCTGGGTGCCGGCGATGTAAACCTCCTGGCGGGTGGTCGGACAAGACGGGGTGGAGAGCATTCCGGACTGCGGGTCGATGTTCACCGAGACGATCCCGTCGGGCGCCTGGAATGGCTTCGTATCGCGATATTCGCGATAGGTCGCGGCCCGCTTCATGAACTCCGCCCAGATGGGAGCGGCCGAGTGCGCGCCTTCGAGATCCAGCTCGCGATTGTCGTCGAAGCCTACCCAGACCACGCACAGGAGTTCGGACGTGTAGCCGGCAAACCAGCCGTCGTGCGATGTGCCGGTTTTCCCGGCAGCCGGCATGTTCAGGTTGTAGCGCGCCCGGACGCCCGCCGCGGTGCCGGTCCGCAGCACCTCTTCCATCAGGTCGGTCATCAGGTAAGACACGCGTGGATCCAGCACCTGTTTGTCTTCTACCTTGTTCTTGAGCAGGGTCCGGCCTTCCTGCGACCGCACCAGGCGGAGGAAGCCGGGCTTCACGTAGTCCCCGTGGTTCGCAAAGATGGTATACGCGCCGACGGCTTCGAGCGGAGTGATCTCGTAGGATCCCAGAGCGACCGCGGGAGTCGCCTGGATCTTGTAGTTCATCCCCGCGCGGTTGGCCATCTCGACCACGCTGTCGTAGCCTACCATTTCGGCGACCTTGACGGTGGCTACGTTGAGTGAATGCGCCAGGGCATCCCGCAGCGTCACATCGCCATAGTATTTGTGCTCGAAGTTGCCCGGCTCGTAGGGTTTACCGTCGAACCAGAAGGTCGTGGGCTGATCCAGAACGATGCTGCTGGGGGTGAGGATGCGGGAGCCGCCCTCTACCGCGGTATCCATGGCGGCGGCGTAGACGAAGGGCTTGAAAATCGAGCCGGGCTGCCGCTTGGCCAGCACGTGATTCAACTGGCTGACGCCGTAATTGCGTCCGCCCACCAGGGCCTTGACCTCTCCGGTGTGCGGGTCGATGGCGATCAGGGCAGCCTGGGCCTCGGGCGGCTTCTGGCCGCGGAAGCGCCGCTGCTTCTTGATCTGCGCGTCTACGAGCTCCATGCCGCTGCGAACCGCGTCGGAGGCGGCACGCTGCAGGTTCATGTCGAGCGTGGTGTAGACGCGGAAGGCGTTGGAGCGGAAATCGGTGTCCTGGAACTTGTTCTGCACCGCGTCGGTGACCAGGTCCACGAAGTAGGGTGCCTCCACCGATTGGGCCGCTCCCTTGGCCACGGTAATGGGCGCGGCGATCGCCAGCTGGTAGTCGTGGTCATTGATGAAGTTGTTCTCCTTCATCAACTTAAGGACAATGTTCCGGCGCTCCGTCATCCGCTCCGGGTGGCGGAAGGGGTCGAAATAGCCGGGGCGCTGGATCAATCCAGCCAGCTCGGCGGCTTCCGGCAGGGTGACCTGGCTCAGGTCCTTCCCGAGATACACTTCGGCAGCCTGCCCGAATCCCCGGATATTGTAGGTGCCGCGCCAGCCAAGGTCGATCTGGTTGGCGTAATCCTCGAAGATCTCTTCCTTGGAGAGCCTCTGCTCCAACTGAAGAGTGATGACCATCTCCGCCAGCTTACGGGTCCAGCGCTTCTCCTGGTCGAGCCAGAACATGCGCGCCAGTTGCTGGCTGAGGGTGGAGGCTCCCTGGTCCTTGCGCCCTTCGCGCACATCGATATACGCGGCTTTGAGGATCCGGATCGGATCGAAGCCGGCGTGCTGGAAAAAGCGCTTGTCTTCGGCCGAAGTGACAGCCTGCACCAACACCGGGGGAATGTCCCGAAACGCGACCATGCGCCGCTTTTCGCGAACTCCGGAGACGTTGGTGATGAGCTGCGGCTCGAGCTGGTACTGGCTGCGCTGCGTATTGTCGCGCAGGGAGACGATCTGTGAGATCTTGCCGTTGGCGAACTTGATGAGGCCGGCTTCCTGGTCGAAATACGACTCGACCTGGGGGAAGATCTCTATGGCATCCGGCCGTAGGCGATAGTATCCAATCGGGTTGCTTTGCGTCTCGTTGTAACCGCCGCGGCGCAGGTCTGAGGCGATTTCAGCGGGAGTGACGGGGTCGCCCACCGCCACCGTTTCCGGCGCGGCGTAGATCTTGGCGGTATTGGCGAACGGCCCGGAGCGCAGCTTTTCGTCGATCAGCTGCGAATACTTGTGATAGAAGTACGTGAACGCGCCCAAGCCGAGGATCACGAACAGGGCAAACCCGACAATGAGAATCCGCCCGACCGGTCCCAACGCGAATCTTGCCAGACCCGAGTGGCTCGGGATCCGAACTTTCATTTCGCGCTTTCCGGCGGTCTTGGTCTTGGCGCTCTTGGGCACTAATTCTGATTCTCGCATGAAGGCGCGTACGGGGCATTCCCCCGCCTACCGGCTGCCGGCGCCCGGGTAGAAGTGAAGATCGACCGTGTAGCCTGGAAACGCCACCCGCACGAAATAGCGGACGTCCATATGTTGCAGGCTGCCATCGGTCGATCGCTTGATTTGCACGTTGTCTGCCAAAACGGGAAGTTCAAGCTGGTGAGCCTTATCGAGAACCAGGGTGCGGAGTACGTCGTCGGATTTGGCCTGGACGGAAGCCGACTGTGTCAATTGAGCCACGTAATTCTGAAGCTGAAGATTACGGAAATACACGGGAGCGATCGCGGCGAGCAAGAATGCCATGCCGGCAAGCATCAGGCCGGCGACTGCAATGCGCCAGGGAGCGACCCGCTTCAGGGCTGGTCGCCCGGTTCCTTGGTCGATGCGCAGAGTTCCTCCCAGATATCATCCGAATGCGGGGTCCACTGCGGGTTTTCCAGCCCGCAAATCTGCAGTTCGTCTTCCCTCAGCGTACCGTGGCCGTAAAGGCAGATGTATTCGATTCGTGGACGCCCGAATTGAAGCATCCGGCTCCACGAACCGGTTTCGACCGGCATGCGCAGGCGCCGCAGGCATACCCGGCAGCGATAGCGCTGATCCCAAATCGAAAGGTACACCGCGCCGGTGCACAGCAGAAACCAGATCAGCACCGCAAGCGTGTACCCAAGGTCATACCCAAAGCGCGGAGGAGCATACGTGAAGAAGTTCGGTGAGGCTGGCCAGAACCAATTCAGTAACGCTAATAAGGCATATAACGACGCAGCCGCAACCACTAGTTTGGCGACGAAATAACCCCAATAGCGCATACCCTATAGACTCTCGTACCCTACCTTTAGTTTCTAAGGTCGATAGGTCGCGGCGCAAGTGGGTTCGAATCCAATTCGGGCTATCTGCGGAATATATTGCGCAGAATGAAGAAAACGTTGGCCGGACGCTCGGCCAGGCGGCGCATGTAGTAGGGGTACCAGGCGCGGCCGAACGGCACGTAGAGACGCAGGCGGTAGCCTTCGGCGACCAGCTTGCGCTGCAGGTCGCGCCGGATGCCGTAGAGCATCTGGAACTCGAATGCGTCGCGCGGGATATTCCGCGCGGCGGCCCAAGACTTGGTATGCCCGATCATGGCTTCGTCATGGGTAGCAATGGCCGGGTAGGCGCCGTCCGTGAGCAGCAGCTTCATCAGCTCCACGAAGCTATTGTCGACCTCCGACTTGTTGGGAAATGCGACATCGGTCGGCTCGAGGTATGCCCCTTTGCAGAGGCGGACCCGTATGTGCTCGGCGCAAAGCTTTTCCACATCCTCGCGGCTGCGGTACAAATACGCCTGAATGACGACACCGACCGAGGAATACCGTCCATGTAGGGTGGAAACGAGCTGGAGGGTACGGTCGGTATAATCGCTTGCTTCCATATCCACGCGGACGAAGCTGCCGAGCTCGGCGGCTTTGCGGACCAGCATCTCAACATTGGCCAGGCACTGCTCATAAGAGATATCGATACCGAACTGGGTGAGTTTCAGAGATACATTGCCCTGAATGCCCGAGTCATGGATGGCGGAAAGGGTGCGTACGTAAACGTCACGCGCTTCGGCGGCTTCTTCCAGGCTGGAGACGCTCTCGCCGAGATGATCGAGGGTAATGGAGATCCCTTCGGAATTGAGTCTGCGGCTGACTGCCAGCGCCTGGTCTAAGGTTTCTCCCGCGACGAACCGGGCGGCGAAACGCTTGGCCAGAGAAGAGGTTTCCATCCATTTGCGCAAGTGCTTTTGGCGCGATAGGAACAGGAAGAAGCTGCGCACGAAGATCAGACTAACACCATGCAATGTCAGAAAAACAAGAGGGCAGGCGTCGGACGACGCCTGCCCTGAGATTTGCGAAATACCTGCGGTCTAAAACACGACCCGCATCGCCACCTGGCAGCGGCGGGCGTTGGTGCCGTCCGGGAAGCCCTGGGACTGGTTGCCCACGCCGAGCCCCGCCACCGGCTTCAGAATGTTGCCGCTGACGGTGAACGCCTGGGTGTTCACGCCGGTATTGTACTGGGTGTTGAAAGCATTGAAGGCCTCGAACATCAGGCTGGCCTTCACGCGCTCGCCGAAGGGCAGGTTGCGCGAGATGCGGGCATCCACACGATAAACTCGGTCGATGTCCAGGCCGCTCACGGGGTAGAACGGAACGCGATTCCAGCCGCCGGTGCCATTCATCGTGCTGAATGCCAGCTGGACGCCCGGGAACACCCCGCCGTTCGCGGTGCTCACGCTGCCGACGGTAGCCGTGGTCGGTTGCGCGGATGCCATCGTGGTAATGGCCGAGAGCTCCCAGCCGTTGACCAGGTATTTTGCCGCGGTCGACGTGCTCTTGGTGAAGGTCGGGGCCCACAGGAAGTTCACAACGGCGCGGTGGCGCTGGTCAAGCGGCGAGGTCCCCTTGTCCAGCCTGTAGTTGCCGGCCGCCAGGTTCGATTGCGTGAAGCCGATGGTCCCGCTGGCGCCGTTCTGGTTGGCATCGTCGATGGCGTGCGACCAGGTATAAGAGACGCCGGTCGAAAGGCCGTGCGACATGCGTTTGCGCAGTTGCAGGGCCAGGCCGTTGTACCAGGATTGCCCGCCATTGTCCACTTCGTAAAGGTGCGCGTACCGCGTATCGGGTTTGCTGGAGGCCACCCAGAGAGGCGTGGTGAAGGTGCTCACCGTGTTGCCGCCGGTGTCCTGGATCAGGTAGGTGCCGGTAGTGGTCGGGCTGCCCAGGTTGAGATCTCGTGAGGTCCAGAGCTGTACGCCGCGGCTCCAGATGTAGCTGGCGGTGAACGCCAGGTCGCGGGCAAGCTCGCGCTCGATGGCGACGGTTCCCTGTTGGGTGTAGGGGTTGCGGAAGTGGGCCTGATCCGCGAAGTTCAGGTTCACCGTGCCGGCCGGGACGCTGGCCGCATTCGGAACCACATTCGGGAAGATCGGCGAGCCGGCGGTGGTGGCGTTGGCCGAGATGCTGGTCTGGTACCGGCCGTTGCCCAGGAAAAGGGTGTCGAGTCCGTTGCCCAGGAAGCGGGCATAGAAGACTCCGTAGCCGGCGCGGATTACGGTGCGGTCGTCGAGCGAATACGAGAGGCTGAGCCGCGGCGCGAAGTCCTTGCTGTAGGAGGGGATGTGGCCGGTCGCCGGATAATTGGGGTCCACTACCGTGGGTTGCGGCAGGAAGCTCTTTTCGTAGCGCAGGCCATAATTGAGCGTGAACCGCCGCGACACTTTCCAAGTGTCTTGCGCATAGAAGTTGATATCCGAGGTCCGCAGGTCCTGAATCGGGTTGCCGAACTGCTGGGTAAATGTGGAATAACTCTTGGTGCCGGTGGTGTTGTCGCTGAAGTCCTTCGCGAAATTCGTCAGGTTGGAGTAGTTATACGTGCCGTTGCCGTTGTAGAGCTGGTTCATGTAGTCTTCGGTGGTCTGCCAGTCCACGCCGAGTTTCACCGAATGCGCGCCATGGGTCCAGCTATAGTTGTCCACCAACTGGAAGCGCTGCTCGCTGGGGAAGGTGCGGGGATAGGCCGCGGCCGCGCCGATAGCGCTTCCGTTGAGGCTGATGACCAGGGGGCCGGTGGCGGGCCATATGTCGGAAGACGCCGGGTCGGAGAGCCGGTCCTTGAACCATCCGAAGCGCAGCTCGTTGACCGCGTTCGAGCTGACGATGCTGGTCCAGGAAGCTTTTCCGTAGCGTGTCTCGACCGTGGAATTGCCGTTGCCGCCGAGCATGTTGCCGCTGGTAAGCACGGCCTGGGTCTGAATGCCGTAGGGCGAACGCCAGTGCATTACGTTGGCATCGAAGCTGAAGGAGTTGCGGTCCGAAGGACGCCAGTCGAGCTTGCCGAACCCCATTACGGAGCTTACCGTGCGCGGAACCAGCACTTCCATCTGCTTCTGGATGAAGGCGATGGCCGTGGCACATTGCGCCGCCGTGGCCGTGCAGGAGCTCGGAATGATCTGGCCGCCGGTGGTAGTGAAGCTGGTGTTGATGATCCGGTTCAGGCCCGGGAAATTGCGCTTCACCAGCTCGAAGTTGGAAAAGAAGAAAAGCTTGTCCTTTTTGATCGGCCCGCCCAGCGTTCCGCCGGCCTGGTGGCGCCATTCCGGGGCGTTGAATCCGGCGGCGTAGCGGTCCGGAGCGTTGAGGGTGCGGTTGCGGAAGAACTCATAGCCGGTGCCGTGATACTCGTTGGTTCCACTGCGGGTGACGGTATTGATCACGCCGCCGATGGCGCGGCCGAATTCAGCCGAGAACCCGTCGGAGAGCACCTGAAACTCCTGTACTGCGTCCTGCGAAATCTGCGTGGAGATGCGGGTCCGTCCGGCGTTCTCGTTGTAGAAGCTATTGGTGGTGTCGTTGCCATCGGTCAGGAACGAGTTGCCGGAAGAGATCCCGCGGAAGCTCACCAGTCCGAACGTGCCGTCGGGCGTAACCGCCGGCGTCAACAGGACGAAGGTGTCGGCGCGCCGTCCGTTGATCGGCAGACCGTCGATCTGGTGCTGGCTGACAACCTGGGTGACCCCGCTCTTGGTGTCTTCCACCAGCGGTGCTTCGGCGGTGACCTCCACTTTGGTGGCGGCGGCCGAGACATCGATGGTCACGCGGAAATCGACCGTCTGGCCGACCTGAACCTGAAAATTCTTCGCTTCCCAATTGGCGAATCCCTGCTTGGTGACGACCAGGCTGTATCCGGTTGCCGGGACCAGTGCCGGGGCGTTGAACACGCCGGCATCGGTGGACTGCATCGTTCGCTTGATGCCCTTGGACTCGTTCGACAGCACCACTGTCGCGTCCGGGACGACGGCGCCGGAAGCATCGCGCACCGTGCCGGAAACCGCACCGAGACCAGCTACGCCCTGGGCAAAGGCAGCAGCCGAAAACAGGAAGGAGCACACAAAGAGCCCCAGCGTTCTTTTCATGAAACTCACCTCACAAGACCTTGAACGCCAGAATATCAGAAATACAGTAACTGTTGTATGGAAAACGACTGAAAAATGCGTTAACTGAGGGCCTGCGAAAAACGTGAGGGGTGGCGAGGTAAGCTGTTGTGGGGGAACGACTTTATGCCGTCCCTGACGGTCGCGGCTCCGTATGAGGAATCGCGACCGTCAGGGAACCAGGTCAGAACACGAAGCGGGCGCTGATCTGCATGCGGCGGGCCTGCGTGCCGTCGGGGAATCCCGCGGCGGCGGAGGCCTGTCCGAGCGTCAGTGGGCTGATCACGAGGCCCTTCTCCTGGAATGCGTTGTAGTTGGAGATGGACGTCGCCGACCAGGTGTTGGCGATGTTGAACACGTCGAATCGGAACTGCAAATTCATCTTCTCCCGGATGGGAATGAGTTTGGTCAGGCTGGCGTCCGCGTTGTACCGGGCGGGGTAGTACTGGCTATAGTAGGGCCAGAAGGGGACGCGGAAGCTCAGTCCAGAGCCGTTGAGGCTGCGGTTCGCCATTCCCGCTACCGGCGTATCGAGCGTGTTCACCGACACCGAGTAGGGCCGGCCCGCCTGGAGGGTGGTGATGCTGGTCAGGCGCCAGTTGTTCACGAAGTACTTATAAAAAGCGCCGTCGCGGGATGTGAGCTTCGGCTCCCAGACCCACGCCAGGACAAACCGGTGGCGCTGGTCGAGCGCGCCGCTGCTCTTGTCGGCCTTGTAATTGCCGTTGTAAGTCCAATAAGTCGCGCTGCTGAAGAACAGGTTGTTGGTACTGCCTCCGTAGCTCTGCCCGTCGTCGATCTCGTGCGACCAGGTATAGGAAAGCTGTGCCTGGAAGCCGTGCGAGAAGCGTTTCTGCGCCTGGAGCGCGAGGGCGTTGTAGTAGCTGTTGACGCCGTTCTCCACCTGGTAGATGCCGTTGTATCTCGGATCGGGACGCTTGCCGATGTATACCGGCGTTGTGTAGGAGCCGGTTGGATTGTTGTTCGCATCCACGATGGAGTAAGTCACGGTCGGGCCGACCTCGTAAAAGTTGAGGTCGCGGATTCCATACAGCTGGACGCCGCGGCTCCAGATGTATGAGGCATCGATTGCGATCTCTTTCCCCAACTGGCGCTGGATCCCCAAATTGCCCTGTTCGGCATAAGGCGTCTTCAGGTTGGGAGCCGCGAACTGTAGATTGGTCGCAGAGACGCTCGCGCCGGTGGGGGCCGCGCTGAGAATGTTCGGAAAGGAGGGACCCGCGGCCAGTTGCGCGCTTTGCGTGCCGCTCAGGCTGATGGACTGCTGGTAAACGCCGTTTCCTTTAAACAGGTTGGAAATGGACGCCCCGGCGAACCGGCCGTAAGAGAGGCCGTAGCCGGCCTGCAAAACGGTCTTGTCGTCGAGGCGGTACGATAGGCCGACGCGGGGGGCGATGTTGTTGGTCGTGGAATTGACATGCCCGGTCTGCGGGTAGTCCGGGTTGACGACGGTGGGCTGGGGCAGTTGGTTGTATTCCCATCGCGCACCGAGCGTCAGGGTGAGCCGGTTGTTCACCCGCCACTGGTCCTGCCCGTAAAAGGCGTAGTCGCGGATGGTGAAATCGACCAGCGGATTCCCGAAGGTTTGCACGTACGAGTTCCAGTGCTTCCCGGCGTTGCTGGTGGCGAGCTCCGGGCTGCTATAGTCCTGCGCGAAGGCAGTGACCGTGCTATAGGAGTATGATCCGTTGGCGTTGCTGATGAAGTAGTCGTAGTCTTCGGTACTGGCCATGTCGAACCCGAATTTCACCACGTGGCTGTTCTTGGTCCAGGTGGCGTTGTCGGCGAACTGGAAGCGCTGCTCGTTGGGTTCGACGCGCGGGAGATAAGTGGTGGAGCCGATGGCCTGGCCATTTACGGACACCGCCAGGTAGCCGAGATTCTGGCCCAGCAGCGAGTTGTCGAAGGTGTCGGCCTGCCGGTCAGTGAACCAGCCAAAGCGGAATTCGTTGACGAAATTGTTGGTCGGCACCGCCACCCAGGCCAGCTTGCCGTTGCGCACGCGGACGGAATCATCGCCATTGCTGGTGATAGCGGAGCCGGTGGTGACGGTCGCTCCGGTCTGGATGCCGTTCGGAGACACAAAATGCTGGTAGTTCAGGCCGGCGGTGAAGGTGTTCCTCTCGGAGAGGCGATAGTCAAGCTTCGCAAATCCGATATCCTGATTGCCGGTTCGCGGCAGGCTGCCGTAAAAGCGCGGCAGCAGCCCGTTGATGGCCGTGCACTGCGCCGGAGTAGCGGGTGCGGCGCAGGTGAGCCAGGCCTGCGCATTGGGATCGACCACCCCGGCGCGGATGATGCTGCTCACCAGTGGGAAGTCGCGGCGCGTGAAATCGCCGTTCACGAAAAAGAACAGCTTATCCTTCTTGATGGGGCCGCCCAGCGTAAAGCCGGCCTGGTGCCGGGTCTCGTCGGGAGTGAAACTGGCGAACGGGTCGCGGGCATTGAACGACTGGTTGCGGAAATACCAGAAACCCCCGCCGTGCAGGTCGTTGGTGCCGCTCTTGGTGATGGTGTTGACTACGCCGCCCATCACGCGGCCGTACTCGGCGGAGGCGTTCGCGGCAACCACCTGGAACTCCTGCACGGCATCCTGCGAGACCTGCGAGGCGATGCGTGTGCGTCCCGCATTCTCGTTGTAGTACTGCTCGGTGGTATCGTTGCCGTCGATCAGGAACGCGTTGCCGGCGGCCACGCCACGGAAAGCCAGCAAGCCGAAGGTGCCGTCGTTGGTGACGGCGGGCTGCAACAGTACGAAGGAATCGACCCGGCGGCCGTTGATCGGCAGGTCGTTGATGGACTTCGTATCAACGACGCCCGATACATCCGTCTTGGTGTCTTCCACCAGGGGCGCGGCGGCGCTAACCTCCACCTGGGTTGTGGCTTGCGCCACCGACAGCTTGACCTCCAGGCTCAGGTTCTGCCCGACGCGGAGATCGAGGTTCGACGCTTCATACTTGTTAAAACCGGAGACCTGGACGGAGACCTTATAGCCGGCCGCGGGAGTCAATGCGGGTGCCGTGAACAGGCCCGCTTCGTTGGACGATAGATCGCGGATCGTGCCATTGGCGTCGTTGGACACGGTCACCTTGGCATTGGGGATCGCCCCTCCGGACGAATCCCGGACCACACCGGATATCACGGCCAGGCCAGCCGACTGCGCAAATGCCCAGACGGAAAAGCAAAGCAGCAGAAAAGCGATTCTTAACCTCATTCAGACCTCTTTCGGGGGCAGGTGAGTAACAGAGTAGCAAATCTCAATTTCAGTTTCATTACTAACAAATGGGGACACCTGTCGCCTGCGGCCCGCCGTGGCATACTGGGGCTTGCAGCCTTCGATGAATACACTCTCCGAGCGGCTGGCGGCGGTGCGGGAACGCATGGCGCGGGCCGCGGAACGGGCGCGCCGCGACCCTTCGGAGGTCGTGCTGCTGGCGGTCACCAAGATTTTTCCGGCGGAGATCATCCGCGAAGCCTACGCCGTGGGTTTGCGCGAATTCGGCGAAAACTACGTGCAGGAGTTCGAGGGCAAGGCGCCGCTGGTTGCGGACCTCGCCGGCGCCCGCTTCCACCTGATCGGCCACCTGCAGTCGAACAAATCGCGAAAGGCCGCGGAGCTGTTCCAGGTGATTCAGACGGTGGATTCCCCGAAGCTGGCCCGGCGGCTCGACGAAAGCGGCCAGCCGCTCGATGCCATGCTGGAAGTGAAGCTCTCCGGAGAGGACGCCAAAAGCGGAGCCGACCCGAGTGCTCTCGCGGAGCTGATCGCGGCCGTTCGCGGGTGTCCCAACCTGCGCCTGCTGGGGCTGATGACGATGCCGCCGTGGTCGGACGATCCGGAGGCCTCGCGTCCTTACTTCCGCCGCCTGCGGGAGCTCGGCCGGCAGCACGGCCTTCCACAGCTCTCGATGGGAATGTCGCACGATCTGGAGACCGCCATCGAAGAGGGCTCGACGTGCATCAGGGTTGGGACGGCGTTGTTTGGAAGGCGCAAGAAGGCGTGACAGTCGGGTTCTATGCGCCGCTTCCGCCCGAGCACACCGGCGTGGCGGATTACGCGGCGGCGCTGCTCGAAGGACTGCGGGAGCACGGCCGGGTGGAGGTCGCTCCGGACCGCTGCGATGCGCCGCTCTACCACCTCGGCAACAATGCGCTGCATGCCGGAATCTACCGCCGCGCTATGGAATGCCCTGGTGTGGTGGTGCTGCATGACGCCGTATTGAATCACTTTCTGCTCGGGCAGTTCGACGAAGGGGCGTACGTCGAGGAGTTCGTCTACAACTACGGGGAGTGGCACCGCGGCCTGGCGCGCGAGTTATGGCGCGGCCGGGCAGGCTCGGCCTCGGACAGCCGGTATTTCGAATATCCCATGCTGCGGAGGGTGGCGGAGCGTGCGCGGGCCGTGGTGGTCCACAACCGGGCGGCGGCGCGCGCGGTTCTGGCCCACGCTTCCGGCGCGAGAGTGGTCGAGATTCCGCACCTGTTCGCACCCCCTGCACTGCCGTCGCCGGCCGAGGCGATCCGCTTCCGGCAGCAGCTCGGGGTGGATCCGGGTGCGTTCCTGTTCGGCGTATTCGGCTACCTGCGCGAATCGAAGCGCCTGGTCAGCGTGCTGCGCGCCTGCCGGGAGCTCCGCCGCGGCGGCGCCCGGGCGGCCCTGCTGGTGGCGGGAGAGTTCGTTTCGTCGGACTTAGAGCGGGCCGTCGAGCCCCTGCTCGGGGACCCCGGCGTGGTGCGGCTGCCGCATCTGCCCGAGCGTGAATTCTGGAAGGCCGCCGCCGCAGTGGATGCCTGCATCAACCTGCGCCACCCGGCGGCGGGAGAGACTTCGGGAATCGCCATCCGGCTGATGGGGATCGGCAAGCCGGTGCTGGTGACGGAGTCGGAGGAGTGTGCGGGGTTCCCGGAAGACGCCTGCGTGCGGGTGGCATCGGGCGCGGCGGAGCTCGATTCGCTCACGGCCCACATGGTTTTGCTAACATCGATGACTGAGGTGGCCCGTGCGATCGGCCTGCGGGGGGCGGCGCACATTCAGGCGCACCACCGCGTGGATGCCATTTCCCGGCAATATTGGGAGCTGATTTGCGACCGTTGTACCTGATTACGGCCTGTGCCGCCGCTTTGGCAGCGTCCTCGCAGTCCGCCGTCAGGAGCCTGTACGTCCAGATCCCCATGCGGGATGGAGTGCGGCTGGCCGCCAACGTGTTCCTGCCGAACACGGGCGGACGCGCACCGGTGATTCTCGAACGCACGCCGTATGGGAAGGGCACTGCGATCACTCCGAATTTTCAGGCGCTGGTGAATCACGGGTACGCCGTGGTGGTGCAAGACGTACGGGGGCGCTACGAATCGGAGGGCATCTTCGATCCGCTGCGTCAGGAGACGGCGGACGGGGACGACACGCTGAACTGGATCGCACGCCAGCCCTGGTCGAACGGAAAGATCGGGATGACCGGCGGATCGTACCGCGGAATCGTGCAGTGGAAGGCCGCCCTGACCGGGAATCCGCACCTGAAGGCGATCTTCCCGGTAGTGTCGGGATACGACGACTATCGCGACCGCTTCTATTCCACGGGCGGCGCGATGAAACTGGGGAACCGGCTGCTGTGGATGTCCGAGAACCTCAAGGCGCCGGGGTACCAGCCGGATTTTGCCCGGTACGTCCTGCATCTGCCGCTGCGCACCGCGGATATTGCCGCCACCGGATGGTCCACCCGGATGTATCGCGAGGCGGCGGCGCATCCCTCCTTCGATGCCTTCTGGCGCGCCATCAGCGTTAAAGAGCAGCTCGAAAGGATCAAGGTCCCGGTGTTTGCGGTGGGAGGTTGGTACGACAACTTTGCGGAAAGCGACCTGGCCGCCTACGCCGCGCTGCACAAGGTCAACGGACTGAACCGCGTCTTGATCGGCCCCTGGCCCCACAACATGTCTTACCAGTTCAAGGGAGTGGATTTCGGCCCGGATTCGGGCCTGCCGATTCGCGGCCTTCAGATCGAGTGGTTCGACCAGTGGCTGATGGGGAAGGACACGCCGCTGGCCTCTCAGCCGCCGGTGAAGGTTTTCGTCATGGGATCGAACCGCTGGCGCGACGCGTATGAGTGGCCGCCGGCGGACGCCCGTCCGGTCAGTTTCTATCTGGAGGGCAAGGGGCGTGCGAATTCGCTCGACGGCGATGGTGCGCTGGTCGAACGGGCCCCCAGCCGCCAGGCGCAGGATCATTACGTATTCGATCCGCGCGACCCTGTTCCCACCGTCGGCGGAGCAGTCTGCTGCAATCCCAAGATCTTCCCGTGGGGGCCCGCCGATCAGCGGCCGGTCGAACGGCGGCAGGACGTGCTGGTCTATACGACCCGCGCGCTCGCCGAAGACACGGAGGTGATCGGACCGGTACAGGCAGTCCTGTACGTGGCCACCAGCGCCCGGGATACCGATTTCACCGCCAAGCTGGTGGATGTCGCGCCCGACGGTTACGCCCGCAATCTCACGGACGGCATTCTGCGCCTGCGTTACCGCGATTCGCTGGAACAGCCCGAGCCGGCAAAGGCAGGGGAGATTTACAGGATCTCCGTGGATGCGGGGGTCACCGGGAACACATTTCTGAAGGGCCATCGCATCCGGCTGGAGATATCGAGCAGCAATTTTCCGCGGTTCGACCGCAACCCGAACACCGGCACGCCGGTAGCCTCCGAGACGCGGCTGCTCACCGCATCGCAGACCATCTACCACGACCGGGAGCATCCTTCGCACCTGGTGTTGATGGTGGTTCCAGCCCGCGAGTAGGGCGTTTAGTTACTGGTCCCCGGCACGGCGTTCTTCACGTACTTGTCGAACCAGGCGAATTTCTCCCACAGCACGTCCTCGATGGTTTCCTTCGCGCGATAGCCGTGGGCTTCGAACGGCAGGAAGACCAGCCGCACGATCCCGCCATTGCCTCGAATCGCCTGGTACATGCGGTCGGACTGTATGGGGAAGGTGCCGTCATTATCATCCGCCTCGCCGTGGATCAACAGGATCGGCGTCTTGATCTTGTCCGCGTACATGAACGGGGACATCTTCAGGTAGATGTCCGGAGCCTGCCATAGCGTTCGCCGCTCGCTCTGGAAGCCGAACGGGGTGAGGGTGCGGTTGTGTGCGCCGCTTTCGGCCACACCGGCCTTGAACAGATCGCAGTGCGCCAGCAGGTTGGCGGTCATGAACGCTCCGTAGCTGTGGCCTCCCACGCCGACGCGGTTCGGATCGGTGACGCCCATCTCCGTCGCCTTGTCTATGGCGGCCTTGGCGTCAGCCACGATCTGCTCGATGTAGGTGTTGTTCACTGTGTCCGGATCGTTCCCCACCACCGGCATGGCGGCGTTGTCGAGCACCGCGAAGCCATCCAGCACGTGGAAAATCTGAGAGTACCCGGTGACTTCGGTGAAGCGCTTGGTGGAGCCGCTGACCTGGCCGGCCGTGTCCGCATCGCCGTACTCGCGGGGATATGCCCAGATGATGGTGGGCAGGCGCGTGCCCGGCTTGTAATCGGGAGGCAGGTACAGATCGAAGGAAAGCGGCACGCCGTCGGAGCGTTGGTAAGTGACCAGCTGCTTGGTGACCTTGCGGAAGATGGGCTGCGGATCGGCGAACTTCGTCACCGCCGCGACCCGGCCGCCGGCCGAGTGGACGAAGTAGTTGGGCGGCTCCGTGGGACTCTCGCGGCGGGTCAGGAACCGCGAGGCGCGATTGTCGAGCAGCGCGACCACGGTCTCATAATGGTCGTCGTCGCACTGGTAGAGCCGCTCCGATTTCAGCGTCGCCAGGTTAAAGCGGTCGAGGAACGGATGGTCGCCCTTCGGCGATGCGCCGAGGCCGGTCAGGTACAGGTTGTCGCCATCCATCAGAATGGCGGCGCCGCCGTTCGGCATGGGCTCGTCGATCGGGCGGCCCGGGTCGCGGTAGCGGTCCTGGCTATTACGGCTCCAGATCAGGCGCGGCTCGCCGGGTTTGTCCAGATCGATCTCGAAGGTCCGCACGCGGCGCGTACGCCGTTCGGAATCCTCCACCAGGGCCATGCCGCCCTTGGCGGCCATTTGTATGCCGGAGAAGCGCTGCTCGGTTTTGAAGACTTCGCGCGGGTCGCCGGTGAACGGCGCGGCCAACGACACGATGCGGTCGCGGTTCGGCACGTGGTTCTTCAGGTCGCCGCCATCGAGCGCCTCCACCCACAGCAGCGTGGCGGGCGCGCTCGGCCGCCATTGAACGCTGCGCGGGCCGGTGGCTACGCCGTTGATCGGCACCTTGTCTTCGAGCGGCTGGCTGGCCACCTTGTGCACCACGCGGCCGGCGCGGCTCCAGATCTCGATTTCCTTGGGAAACTCGCGATACTGGTGAAGGTACGAGAACGGCCGGTGGATGGTGGTGACCAGCAGGTAGCGGCCGTCCGGCGCGATCCGCGCGGAATCGATGATCCCGGCCTTGCCGACCGGCGTCGTCTTGCCGGCCGCCAGGTCCACGATGGCGAGCTGCGACGTGGCGTAGTATTCCCACAAATCCTCGTCGTGCGGGTTCTGCATCATGTCTTCGTGGGTGACCACGGGGGCCGCGCCTCCCAGGCTCTCCTGCACGTGGGGCCCTGTCGGAACCAGCGGAGCGGCGGGCGCCGGACCGCGATTCGGCTTCACCATTTGGATCAACAGGCTCTTGCTATCCGGCAGCCACTGCACCGGGCCGCCGCCTCCTCCGCCGAATCCCCCGCGTCCTCCGCCCCCGGCGAAGGTGGTGCCCATCACTTGATTGATGCGTACGCCCTCCACCTTGTGGGTCTTCCCGGTGGCGGTATCGCCGATCCACAGCTCGATTCCCGCAGCCGTGGTGTTGGTGAACGCGAAGTGCGCCCCGTCCGGGCTCCACCGTCCGGCGCTGAGCTTCGAGTTGGGCGGCAGCTCCACTTTGATCTCGGTGCCTTCCGGAATCTTGCGCAGCACCAGCGAGCTGTTGAAGGTCGTGTTGTGGAGGCCGTTGGTTTTCGGATTGATCCGCTGCCCGGCCAGCCGCAGCATGGGCTGCGCCAGCTCCGCGATGGGCGGATAGCGCACCGGGCTGCCCTGCAGGGCGTAGTCGCGGGTGGGGCTGATCGAAAGCGTAGGTGTGGCCGGCGCGTTGAGAGCGTCCAGCACCGCCTGGGGCGGCTTGCGATAGGGTTCGGCTCCAGCCAGCGACAGGGCTGACGCAAATAGTGCGATAGCAGCTTTCGTTGCGGGTCTCATAGGGTAACGAAAATGTTAGGGGAAGGACGCCCGGAAGTCAATCGCCGCCGGAGGCTCTTGATATGTATCGCAGCCACATATATAATCCGCAGATATGGCGAACGCTGAGGTGGCGACCCGTGAGCTGCAGAAGGGCAGCGCCGAGATGATTCTGCTGGCGCTCCTCGAGTCGCGGCCGCGGCACGGATACGAGCTGGCGAAGCTGATCGAATCGCAGTCGGAAAACAAGCTGCAGTTCCACGTGGCGTCCCTCTACCCGATGCTGTACCGCCTGGAGCGCAAGAAACTGGTGGAAGGCCGCTGGGTGGAAAAGGCCGGCGAGCGCCGCCGCCGCTTCTATCGCCTGACCCCGCGGGGACGCCGCGCGCTCGAGGAGCAGCGGCGCACCTGGCGCGAATTCGTGGGCGCGCTGAACAGCCTGACGGGGTTCAGCCATGCATGACTGGCGCGCGTACGTCCGCCGGCACCTGCCCCCTTTGAAGGTTTCGCCGGAGCGGGAAGGCGAGATCGTGGCCGAGCTGGCGCTACAGATCGAGCAGGCCTATATGGAGGAGCTGGCGGGAGGCGCGGAAGAGCCGGAAGCATTCCGCCGGGCCTTGCTGCCGTTCCGCGACTGGCAGGCGCTGGCGCGGGAAATCGAACTCGCGGAACGCCAGCCGGCGCCCCCGCTCGAGCCCGAGCCGCGCGGCAACTGCTGGACCGGCACGGCCCACGATATTCGTTACGCGCTCCGGTTCCTGCGGCGCTCGCCCGGGTTCGCCGCCATCGCGGTCTGCACCCTGGCATTCGGCATCGGCGGCAACACCGCGATCTTCACTATGGTGGACGCGGTCGCGCTGCGCAAGCTGCCTTATCCCGATCCCGGCCGCATCCTGTCGATCGAGACGCGCAAGGTCAACCAGCCGGAAGTGGAGCCGTGGGCATCCGCCGCGGACTTCTTCGACCTCCGCGAACGGACCCGGGTGTTCTCCTCCATCGCTTCGATATCGCCGGTGTGGAACGTGGTGATGACCGGCCGCGGAGAGGCCGAGCGGCTGGAGAGCCTGTATGTTTCCGCCGCGTTCTTCCCCATGCTGGGTGTCAAACCTCAGCTGGGCCGCGTGTTCTCGACCGCCGAGGACAATCGGGCCCAGCCTTCGGCCGTAGTGATTCTCTCGCACGGTCTCTGGGAGCGGCGGTTCGGCGCCAATCCTGGTGTATTGGGGCAGGCCGTCAACCTGGATAACGGCATGTACACCGTGATCGGTGTACTGCCGGCGGACTTCCGTTACGCCGGGGACCCCCTGGCCGGCCGCGAGGCGCAGATCGACGCCTGGTTTCCGATGGCTGCCAATCAACTCGTGAACTCGATCCGCGCGCTGCGATACCTGAAAGTGATCGGCCGGCTGGCGCCGGGAGTCTCGCTCGAACAGGCGCGCGGGGAGCTGCGCCGCATCGGCGCGGCGCTGGCCGAACAGTACCCGGAGAGCGACCGCGGCTTCGTGATCGATGCCCAGTCCCTGCGCTCGCAGGTGACCGGGCCGTTTCGTGTTTCGATGCTCCTGCTGCTGGGCGCCGTCGGGTTCGTCCTGCTGATGGCCTGCGCCAACGTGGCGAACCTGTTGCTGGCGCGCGCCTCCGCGCGGGAGCGCGAAATCTCGGTGCGGGTCGCCCTGGGTGCTTCCCGAATGCGACTCCTGCGTCAACTCCTGACCGAAGGCTTTGTGCTGGCGGCGATCGGCGGATCGCTCGGTCTGCTTCTGGCCTATTTTGGCCTGCGGGCGCTGGTAGCCGCCGCGCCGGGCACTCTGCTACGCGCGGGCGACGTATCTCTGGACGTGCGGGCCTTGCTGTTCACGCTGGCGGCCGTCACGTCTTCGGCCTTGCTGGCGGGCCTTCCGCCCGCCTGGCGCATGGTGCGCGCCGATCTCGAATCGGCGCTGCGCGAGGCGGGCCGCGGACTCACCGCCGGGAACCACCGCTTGCGGTCGGCCCTGGTGGTGCTTCAGATGGCGGTGGCGCTCCTGCTGCTCGTTGGCTCCGGCCTCCTGATCCGCAGCTTCCAGCGGGTGCTCGGCATCAGCCCCGGATTCGATGCGCGCAACCTGGTCACCATCTCGACCCAGATGCCCGGAACCGCGCGCACACCCGCGCAGCGCGCCGCCACGTACCGGCTCATCCACGACCGGCTGATGGCCGTTCCCGGTGTGCGCAGCGCGGCCGCCGTCAGCCGTCTCCCTCTGATGGGCTCGACGCTCGGAAGCTGGATGTTCGTGGAGGGGCAGCCGCTGTCCGTCCAATCCCGGCGCGACGTGGAGTATCGTGTCGCGACCTCCGACTACTTTCCGACGATGGGGATTCCGCTGCGCGCCGGCCGCCTGTACGACCAGCACGACGACGCCAATGCCGGCTCGGTCCTGCTGGTGAATCAGACCGCGGCGCGTCTGTTCTGGCCGGGCGAGGGCGCGGTCGGCAAGCGCGTCAAACTCGGCGCCAATCCGGAACAGCAGCCCTGGATCACGGTGATCGGCGTACTGGGGGACCTGCGGCACGAGGGTTTGGACGTGGCGCCGCGGCCCGAGATCTACCGTCCGTACCCCGTGAACCCGCTCGGAGCGCCGATCCTGGTGATCCGCACCGCATCGGACGTCCGCCCGATGATCCCCATGCTCACTGCGGCGATTCAATCGGTGAGCGCGGAGGTGCCGGCCTACAACATCTATGAAATGGAGACATTGGTGGCGCGCTCGACCGCGCAGCGGCGTTTCGTCATGTGGCTGTTGACCGGCTTCGCGGTGGCGGCCCTGCTGCTCGCGGGGGTCGGCATCTACGGCATGCTGGCGCAGGCGGTGGTGCAGCGGACGCAGGAGATCGGTCTGCGGATGGCACTGGGAGCATCGCCCGCCAAGGCGCTGGCGCTGGTGTTGGGGCAGGGCATCCGGCTGATGCTGGCCGGGATGGCCGCCGGATCGCTGGCAGCCATCGGACTTGACCCGTCTGATGCGCAAACTACTGTTCGAAGTCCGCCCGCTCGACCCGCTCGTCTTTGGCGCCGCGGCCGTCGTGCTCGCGCTGATCGCCATGCTGGCATGCTATCTGCCGGCCCGGCGGGCGACGCGCGTCGATCCGATGACCGCCCTGCGGAGCGACGGCTGACGCCAGGTGGCTTTCCATGTGATTGACTTTACGACACCTGCCGCGCTATTTTTGCATCTAGAGCCTTCGATCGGCGCGGTAGCCAAGTGGTAAGGCAAAGGTCTGCAAAACCTTTATTCGTCGGTTCGATCCCGACCCGCGCCTCCAACTGAAAACAAAGGCAAAGTCTTGAATCCGTTCGATGGCCGGAACAGGTGAATATCAGTCGGCCATCAGGCGCCATTTCCGACAGAACGGATATTCGCCAGTCAACGTTCGAGACGGTCGTTACGTGCCCAGGCGAGCGGACGAAGCGGCCTGTAGAGTGTCGAGTTTCTGCGCCAGCATGCGCGATTTCCACCGCTCATATATCACCGGATACACGATCAGTTCCATCAGGAAAGAGGTAGCCAGGCCGCCAACCATCGGCGCCGCGATCCGCTTCATCACGTCTGCGCCCGTCCCGGTGGACCACAGGATCGGCGTCAGCCCGATGAACATTGTGGCAACCGTCATGAACTTCGGGCGCACCCGGCGCACCGCTCCGGCCATTATGGATTCCCGCAAATCCTCACCCGTCCACATCCGTCCCTCCGCCACGCGCTTCTGCCACGCCAAGTCCAAATACAGGACCATAAAAACGCCGGTCTCCGCGTCCACCCCGAGCAGAGCGATCATCCCTACCCAGGCTGCAGGACTCATCGGGTAGCCCAGCAGGAAGAGGCTCCAGATTGCGCCGATCACCGAAAACGGCACCGCCAGCAGGATGAGCGCGGTTTTCGCCGGGGAACGCGTGTTCCAGTACAAGAGAACTGCGACTAAGGCCAGCGTGAGCGGCACAATCTGCCGCAGGCGCCGCCTGATTCGCTGGAACGCTTCGTACTGGCCGCTCCACGTCAGCGTGTATCCGCCAGGCAGGCTCAGCTTACGGGCCAGCACCCCGGCCGCTTCCCTGATGAACTCCTCCGGATCGCGTCCATCCAGGTCCAGGTACACGTATCCGGTCAAGAGGCCGTTCTCATCGCGGATCATCGCCGGTCCCGGCACAATCGCGAGCCTGGCCAGTTGTCCCAGGGGCACCGGCTCGTTTCCGGCCGGTCCACTCACCAGAACATCGCGCAGAGCATCGAGATTATCGCGCGCGTCCCGCGGGAGCCGCACGTTCACCGGGTAACGCGCGCGGCCCTGAATTACCGTCGTGACGTTGTCGCCTCCGATCGCGTTCTGTATCGCGGTCTGCGCCTCCTCCATCGAAATGCCGGCCCGCGCCAGTTCGCCCCGATCCCAGCGAATATCGATGTAGCGGCCGTCGTTCGCGCGCTCGGCGAAGACACTGCGGGCGCCGCGAACATCCCGCAGCAACTGCTCCACCCGTGTTCCGATCTCCTGGATCGTCTGCCCATCCGGTCCGTCGATCTTCAGTCCCAGGGAACTGCGCATCCCGGTTGCCAGCATGTCGATTCGCCCGCGGACGGGCATTGTCCAGGTGTTGGCGACGCCCGGAAATTTCATCGCCGCGTCGAACCTGGCGATCAGCTCCCGGGTGGAAATTCTTCCCGGCCACTGTTCGCGCGGCCTTAGCACCACCACGGTTTCCAACATCGAGAGCGGGGCTGTGTCGGTGGATGTATCGGCTCGTCCGGCCTTGCCCAGCACAAGCGCGACCTCCGGCTGACTCTTCAGGCGGGCATCCGTAAGTTGCAGCAGCCGCTTTGCCTCGCTGATGGAAATGCCGGAGACCGTGGAAGGCATGTACAGCAGCACTCCTTCATCCAGCGGAGGGATGAACTCGGAGCCGATCCGGCGGTAGACCGGAACGGTCAGGGCAGCCATGGTCAGAACCACCGCAGCCACGAAGCGCTTATGGCCGAGCGCATGCGCCAGCACAGGCTGGTAGACGCGAACCAGAAGGCGGTTGAGCGGATGCCGCTCCCCCGTGCGGATTTCGCTGCGGAGCACTGCGTTCATCGCGCGGCCCCACCGATGCGTCCCCCAATCCCGGCGCCCCAGGCGGGCCAGCGTCAGGCGCAGGGCTGGATCGAGCGTGATGGCCAGCAGCGCCGCCGTCAACATAGTCAGGCTCTTTGCGTAGGCGAGCGGATGGAAGAGCCGACCCTCCTGCCCTTCGAGCGCCAGCACCGGCAGAAACGCAACCGCCATGATCACGAGCGCAAAGAATGCAGGCCGGCCCACCTCCCTGACCGCATCCACGATGATACGGTTCGCATTGCCCGTGCCGCCTTCCGTCTGCCACTCCTCCAGTTTCTTGTGGGTCTGCTCCACTACCACGATCGCCGCGTCAACCAACGCCCCGGCCGCGATGGCGATTCCCCCCAGCGACATCACGTTGAACGAGAGCCCCATCAGGTGGAACGGCACGGCCACCGCCAGGACCGTGAGCGGAATCGTCACGATCGGGATAAATGCGCTGGGCGGATGCCAGAGGAAGATCAGGATCACGAGTACAACCGTTAGCGTGATCTCGAGCAGTGTCGACCGCAGATTATCGACCACCCGGTGGACCAACTCGGAGCGGTCGTATACCGGGATCACCCGCACCCCCTTCGGCAATCCCGGCGCGATCTGCGCGAGTTTGCTCTTGACCCCTGCGATGACGTCGAGGACATTCGCGCCCTGCCGCATCACCACGATTCCCGAAACCGTTTCGCCTTCGCCGTTCAGGTCCGCGACTCCCCGGCGCGTTTCCGGCCCCAGCCCGACCTTCCCCACGTCCTTGATCCGCACGATCTGCGAAGTCCCACCGCCGGCAACCACAGCGTCTTCGAGCTGGCGCGGATTTTCCAAGTAGCCGCGGCCGCGGATCATGTACTCGGCGCCGCCAAACTCCAGCAGACGTCCTCCCGTTTCGACGTTGCTCCGCCGCACTGCCTCTATCACGCTGGTGAACGGGACGCCCATGGCCCGCAGACGCGCGCTATCCACGGTCACCTGGTATTGAGGAATGAAGCCTCCCACCGAAGCCACTTCCGCTACTCCCGGTACCGAGCGCAGGTGGTACCGGAGAAAATAATCCTGCGTGCTGCGGAGCTGCGCTGCAGACAGCTTTCCGTTATCGTCCTTCAACGCGTATTGAAATACCCAGCCCAGAGCAGTGGCATCCGGCCCGAGTTCGGTCCGCACTCCCGCGGGCAATGTGGAGAGCACGCTCGCCAGATACTCCTGGATTCGCGTCCGCGCCCAATACAGGTCCGTCCCGTCCTCGAAGATCACGTAGACGAAGGAGTAGCCGAAATCGGAAGTGGCGCGGACCGCCTTCACCTTCGGCGCCCCCAGAAGGGCCGTGACGATCGGGTAAGTGACTTGGTCTTCGATGAGGTCCGGACTGCGCTCCCAGCGCGAATACACAATCACCTGTGTATCATTGAGGTCCGGAAGCGCATCCAGGGGGATCCGGCGCATGCTCCACCCGCCCCAAAGCGCCAGCGCGAGCACGAAGCCGATGACGACGCCGCGCTGCCGTGCCGAAAACTCGATGAGGCGGTCGATCATCGCTGCCGTTTGGCCGCGAACTTCCGCTCGCAGGTTTCGGAGCAGAAATAGTAAGTCGCGTCCTTCCAACTCAGGCGCCGCGCCGTCGAGGGGTCTACCTGCATGCCGCACTCAGGGTCGGCCGTCTGGCCCACGGGGTTCTTCAACCGGCTTTCCGAATCCAGCAAGAACGCGCCGGCCGTAACCACCCGTTCGCCCGGGTCGAGGCCGCTGCGGATCTCCACCCGGTCGCCTTCCTGCCGTCCCGTCTCTACTTCACGCAGTTCGTAACGCCCGTCGCCTCGTGCCACGAAGACGCGCTTGGCTATCCCCGAATCGATCACGGCGTCGGCATGCACCGTCAGCGTGGAACGCACCGGGATTTCGAGCTCCACATTCACGATCATTCCGGGAACCAGGATTCCGCGCGGATTGTTCACCACCAGCCGGACTCTTCCGGTGCGTCCCTGCTCGTCGAACTGCAGGGGATCCGCCGGAACCTCGGCCGGCATGGGCGGCAGGCCTTCCATGAGAATTCGCGCCGCGCGGAGGCGACCATCCAAAACGCCGTCTCCGGGGTTGATATCGGCCAGAACCCAAACGCGGTCGAGATTGGCAATCCGGTATAACAGCGCACCCCTCAGGAACCGCTGGCCCACCGCCACGTGGCGCTCCAGGATCTGGCCATCGGCGGGCGCCGTGAGAGTGACGTCCGCGAACTCGGCGCGCCTTCGGCCAAGTTCTTCGATCTGAGCCTCGCCCATCCCCACGAAACCCAGGTCATCGCGCGCTGTCGCCAGTTGCTGCGCGGCAAGGCCGACTTGACCGGCCGGAGGGGAAGGGAAGCGCTTCAGGCGTTCGTAGGATTCGAGCGCGTAGACGTAGGCCTGCTGGGGCGCGGAAATATCTTTGCTGTAAAACGCCGAGAGGTGCGCGCCGCGCTTCACGCGCGATCCGGTTCGATCCGAAAACACGCGGCGCACCCACCCGTCCACGCCGGCCGAAACGCCGTAGGTCAAAGCTTCGTCAGCGGCCACCCGGCCCGCCGTGAATACGCGCCGCGTCCCGCCCCACGTCTGCGGCGCCTCAGTTTCGAGGCGCCCCGCCTGCTCCTGATCCGCCGTTAGCCGGATGCTGCCGGGGATCGCCGCCGGCGCTGCCGCCGGCCCGCCACCGGCATACACGGGCTCGAGATCCATGCCGCAATCCGGCGCTTTTCCGGGTTTCCCCGAGCGATACGCCGGATGCATCGGATCGACGTAATAGAGCACTCGCCCCATTCCGGCCGGCTGCGCCGCAGGCGGACGAGCACCGTGCCCGGCGAACCACGCGGTGCAGATCGCGGCCGCTATGCCCAAGCCGAAGAGCGCGCGCCGCACATGAGAGCCGCCATTCGGTCGCCGCTCGAGAGAATTCGCCCGTTCCCGCACTGGTTCCGTCACTTCATCGCGATCCCGTGGGGACGCGCCGGGCCCGTAGCGAAAGCCGTGTTGAAATCCAGTTGGAACCGCATATCTTCGGTGAGGGTATCGTGCGTGACCTTGAGGACGTGGACTTTGTGGTCGCCTTCGAAGTGGACGATTCCGGCGTTGAGGAAGTAATCCGTGACCACCAGGCGCGTGTCGTCGCGGCTCAGCACCAGGTTGTGCGGTCCGGCATCCTTGCCGAAGCTCACAACAGACAACTGCTTCAGGTTGGCGCGGTCAGTCGTGTCCAGCATGCCGACCTGCCCTGCCTGGAAAAGGCCGAAGATCAATCGGTCGCCGCTTTGCGGAGTCGCCAAGAGCTGGCCCATACCGCCCGTCACTTCCGTATCGACATGCGGCGTCACGGTTTTGCAGTCGAAGGCCGGCACTTCCGTCCCCGCGACGGGATCGATCAGGTAGATGTGGCCGTCGAACATTCCCGCAGTATAGCCATAGCCGCGCCGGTCCTTCGGCAACATCTTGACGTCCATGGTGCCGAGCGCGGGGCCGCCGTCGGGCGACAGAATCTGGATCGTCTTGGTGATCTTGCGCGCGCGATAATCCCAAATGCGGACCGAACCTCGCAGGACCGGCCCCGGCGAGCCCGGCAGCACGCTGGTCGGCAGAAGAAAGTCCGCCGTCATCATCAGATTCAGGTCCGGGCGCGCTGAAATACCGTGAGGATTGAAACCGTCCAGCGGCGGCGCGGAGGGCCACTCCTGGAACATCGACATCCAGCCGAAATGGTTCGCGACAAAGTGCATTCTACCGTCGAATTCCGCAATACGTCCGGGTGCCGAGCCGTCGGCCGCGCCCATCTGTGTGATCAGGAACCCGCCGTTCTCGATCGGCATGAAGTCGTCGGTGATACTCGATTCCACTGCTCTGGTGGAGAACAGGAACCTCGGGTTGAGCGCGTTGGTCACATCGAAAAAGAAGATTCCATTCTGCCCCTTCAACACGCTCAGCAACCCCCCGCATCCCAGAATCGTCCGCGACGAATTCAAATGGCAGTGGTGCGGCTCGTTGCCGGTGTTGCCGGGAGGCGGTAGGGGAACCGTCTTGATCACTTTCCCATAGGTGGAAGACCGCTCGTCAAAATCGATCACGGCCAGGAAATCCGGCGCAACCCCGGCCTGATCTTGAGCCCAGATGTAAAGAACCGTGTCTTTTCTTCCGTGGCCTTCATCGCCGTCGGCCAACAGAAAGTTCCCGGCGATGGTGGCCAAGGCGGTCGCTAACAGCAACCTATAAGCCATAGCTGCAATCTTCTCCACGGATCTCATCGAAAAGTTCCCTCCTTCTCGCAACAGAATCCCAGGGGGCCGGATCGAACCGAGTTCGCGTTGCGCCATGCCGCATGAGCAGCCCTGCGAATCCTAGCAGCATGAGTGCGGAAGCGTTCGCCTCGGGCGCGTCTGTGGAAACGCCGATTCTCTCCCTCAAATCATCGATGACGACCTCCGTTGTAGACGAAGGTGTGCGTCCACAAAGATTGCGCGACCAACTTTCTGACGGCGTCCTGAGCTGAATCGCCCGGGTTGCCAAAGATCAGTAGGCTAACGCCCGCGCCCCCATTGCCGTTTGACTCGGCGAGGGATGATGCGAATGCGCCGGAAATGTTGGTCGAGCGCCTTGAGGCGTTGACGCCCGTGTCCGAGAGGTGCAGAAGTTCGGCGGTCTGATGCGGGTCGGCTGTGGTACCGAGCAACGGATTGGAGCCATGAGAGACTGTGCCGCCCGGCAGAGCGTACTCAATCACATTCGCCGAAAGGTCGACCGGGGCGAGAGTTGTGTCGGCGTACAATCTTGCACTGGAAAACACGGAAATGAGAGCCACAATGAGAGCGGCGAGAGCGTTGCGATTAATGGTCATTTCGTCACCTCCCCTCACAGTAATTCTCGTAATCCGCGGAGAAAAAGTATCATTGCTTTTACGAGAGCCAGAGGCAATCTCGGCGACCCTTGGTCGTGAGAAAGACGGGCTGTGCGCGGCATGCTCCAACTCCAGGATCGGCAACCCGGAAGTTGGCCAAAACGACGGTCCGGCACAATAGATCCTGCCTGGTCGTCTGGCGGCGAGTGATCCGCATAGAATAACAGCAACAGATTGGCAAGATTGATCCAGGCGATCAGAAGCATGAGCCCCACCGCGCCGGTGATCACCAGCAGGAACGGGTGCAGATCCCCCGTGATGCGTCTCTGCGACTGGGCCGCCTGTACGTTGAAGCCCTTGGGGAAACCGGGGGTGTTGAAGTGGAGGTGGCCGGGGAATCAGTCCTCATCGCAACGATGTGGAAACTCGAATATCCGGGTGGCCATCCGGGCGAAGCTTCCACCGGACTCGGCGCTGAAACAAAACGGGTTCTGACTGTAATCGCAAAGGTCTGCAAAACCTTATTCGTCGGTTCGATCCCGATCCGCGCCTCCAACGGAAAACAAAGGGAAACCCTTCGATATGACCGCCGGCGCGATGCTATCAGGCCTCCGCAGCCTGCGAGAGCAGCTCCCCAATCGTCCTTTTCGCATTCTTCAACTCGACATCCTCCGGGCAAAGCCGCTCGGCCGCAGCGAGGATCTCGTTCGCAAGCTGGTAACTCTCTCGCGCCTCCGCCGGACGTAGCATCTGCGATTGAACTCTGCCGAGACCGGCAAGAGTCGTGCCCGTTTCGAGAAGGGCGTCGAATTCGCGCGGAAAACGTGTCCGGACCTCGTCGAGACAAACAAGCGCTTCGCTATATTTCGTCATCGCAGCCTCTGTATCGCCGAGTGCGACAAGCGCATCAGCGACCTTCTCGAGGCAAATCCCCTTGTCCGTGAGGTATCCGAAATGGTCCGGCATCTGCCGGAGGACCTCAAGGAACGTCTCGATCGTCTGTGAATAGCTTTCGATTGCGGATTCGTGTCTCCCTGACGCCGCAAGCAGGTTTGCCCTGGCCAGGAGTATGAACCCCTTCTGAAAGTTGCCCAACAGGTCCCCGGGAAACCGGTCGAGTTCCTTCTGTGCAAACTGGAGCGCCTGGCCGTAACTCGCGAGGCTTTCCTGCCGCAAGCCTGCAGCGAGTTGGAGATCGCCGATCTTGCGGCAACAGATTCCTCGATTCAACGCCGCGTGGCGGAAAGTGGGGACACGGCTCAGGACCTGGTCGAAGCAGTCGATGGCCTCATTGAATCCCTCTAAAGCGCCGGGACGGCCCAAACGTGCGGAGAGAGCCGCTGCACTCGCAATTCCGAGACCCAGCCGGAAGGTAGTATCGATGTCGCCGGAGGCGGTCCCGAGCAACTCACGGAACGCCACGATCGATTGGTTGAAGGACGTGAATGCGTCTTCGTGCCGGCAAAGCCCCGCCAGCAGATCGCCGATCCTCCGCAGCACGTTCGCCCTGTTGTTGGCGGCCGGGGCGGCTCTCGGAGCTTGCCTGAGCGCTTCCTCGTATGCTTCGAGAGCGTTGGCGCAGACCGCCAGCGCCTGTTCGTGTTCGAGGAGTTCCTGGTGGACATAGGCGATGTGCTCCCGGGTGGAGCCGAGGGAATTCAGCCAGGGCACACAGCCGGGTCGCATCCGAACCGCCTCCATGAATGTCGGGAGGGCGTGGTGGTAGACATTGAGCGCCTCGGCATGCCGGGAGAGCGACGCCAGGACGCCGGCCTCTTTCACCACTGCGCGCGCGCGGTCCACCCGCAGATCCATGTTGGCGGGTACAGTCTCCAGCGCCTGGTCGAAGTAACGGATGGCTTCACGGTGACGCGCCAGTGCTTTCTCGAATTCGAGCCCCTCGGACTCCGCGTCTCCTGTCCGGGCGAGAGCTACAGCCTTGTTCTGCCAGGCCGCGCGGTGATTCGGCGCAATGCGCAACATATCGTCGCAGAGCTCGATGACCTTCTTATAGTGGACGAGAGCCTCGGCGTTTTCCGATAATTCGGCGTGCAGATCGCCGAGTCTCCATAAGGCCGTTGCTTTCTGAGCGAGCGCGGAGAGGTCTTGCGGGTTAAAACGGAGGGATTCGTCAAACACCGCGATGGACTCCTGGTGAAGGCGCCGCGCTTCTTCGGGTTTCGCAGCCTCCTTGCAGGCGTCGGCGGCCGCCTGGAGGGTTATGCCTTTCCAGAAGTACGCGACTCTGTTGGCGGGCTCGGCTTGGAGCGCCTGGTCAAAAGAGTCCACCGCTTCGGTATAGAGCGCGAGCGCTGTTTCCGTGTTCCACACGGCGGCGTGCCAGTCCCCGAGGCCCTTGAGTCCGGCACCCTTGTTGATCCGTACGGCTGCGCTGGGCGCGGATTTCAGTGCCGCATCGGAACAGCGCAGCGAGGCTTCGTAGGCAGCGAGCGCGGTGCCGCGGCGGCCGGCCGTGGAATGCAGATCCGCCGCCGCCTTTAACGCGCTTCCCTTGGCGGTCAGTGCCTCGATTCCATTCGGCACCCGCCGCAGCGCTTCGTCCGACAATACGATCGCCTGCTCGTAGTACGCGAGGGCCTCCTCGAAGCGCCAGTGTTCCCCGTACATGTCTCCCAGCCGCTGGAGAGCGATGGCTTTATTGCACTGGCCGATCAGGGAATTCGGTGCCCGGCGCAACGTTTCGTCGTATAGCGCGATGGCTTCCCGGTAATTCTCCATTGCTGCGGCGGTCTGCGACAGCGAGGCGTTCAAATCGCCAAGCAGGTGGTGCGCCGCTCCCCTTTGGTTCTGCGCGTGCCAACCGTACGGGGCGCGCCGCAGAGCCTCTTCGGAGCACGTGATAGCTTCACGGTAGGCGGCCGCGGCCGGCTCCTGACGGAAAGAGGCCGCGTGGAGAGCACCCGCGGCGATAAGCGTGTTCGCTTTCCGCCGCTGTGCCACGAGGTTACCGGGCGCGAGTTTCAACGCCTCATCCAACTCATCCAGCGCGCGCTCGAAAGAGATTCCGGCGAGCGCCGGCGAGACTTTGGCCTGCAGCTCGCCGGCCAGGCGCAACGCAGATCCCTTCTCGATGTGTGCGTCCACGGCACCCGGCACCAGCCGTAGCCCCTCATCGAGAGAGCCGATTGAGGCCTCGACGGCGGCGTTGGCGTCAGACAGCCGGGAAAGCGTGGCGTATAACCAGCCAAGGCTCCAAAGCGCGACGCCTTTACCGATCAGAGCGTCGGGACGGTTCCGCCGCGCGAGCAGCCGTTCGTAGGATTCGATCGATCGGCGGTAGTTCACGAAGGCGTCGTCGTGCCTGGACAGGGCCGCTTCGGCATCGGCGAGGCGCCAGTAGGTTTCTCCCTGACCGGCATCGACTTCCGCCGTCTCGCCGGCGCGCGCCTGGTTGTAGAGGTCGATTGCTTCGAGATAGGCGGAACGCGCGTCCTCGGTGCGGCTGCGATCGGCGAACAAGTCGCCCGCGCGCCGCTTGATGGCCGCCTGGAGGGCCACATTCGGGATGACGAGATCGGTCACGACCTCAAACAGCGCGTCGCATAGCGGAATGTCGGAGTTTTTCAGAGCGGCGTCAAACTCGGCAATCCACCCGGCGCAGCCTTCCGCCGGGTGCCGGCGGTTCGAGTGGTAGAGGGCTTCGGCGATGGCCAGCCGGTCGCTCTCCGCAGCGGCGCGATAATGCTCTTCCAGAATGGCGTGGGCCTGCAGGCACACGGGGTCTTTACGTTCGTAGAAAAGCCGCCGCAGCAGGTCATGAATGCGGAATCTGCGGCTGCCTCCCGCCGGCGAGCGCCAAACGAATGAGAAGCGGCACAAGGCCTCAAAGGCGGCGGCTGTAGCCGTGAAGCGGAGAGCGTCCGCAAGGGCGAAGTAGACGCTCGAATCGAAGCCGCGGCAGGCGCTGAGCGCGTGCACTGCCAGTGTGGAGTCGTCGTCGGTGTAGCGGAGGAGTCGTTCGATGAGCGCCTGCGTCCGAAGTTCGACGGCGGGGATATGATCGAACTCCCCGCGATCCAGCAGCTCCCCTTTTTGTCCCGCCGTCTGCGCGACATCCACGCACAAGCCGAGGTAAAAAGGGTGGATCTCCCCTGGCTCGACGGCGGCAAAGGCCAGCAGTTTACGCTGGAGCGCGGCGTCCCTGACCCCAGCTCTGCAGAGGTATATCAGCGCGTCCGCCTCGGACAGGTGACGGACCGGCCACGGCTCCAGATATTCGTCTGGAATTCGGCTCGCGGGTAAATCGCTCCACCGCGGCAACTCGCGGGCGGCGACGAGCGCGACGATCCCCGCGTGCAGATCGAGATTCCCGAGAAAGGACCGGAACCACTCGTCCCGCTGCCGTTCGTTGATCGAGAGGTTCTTGGCGCCGCCCCAGAACGCTTCGTGAGTATCGAAGGCCAGAACCAGACGGCGCGGCGCCTCGGGCAGCGAGAGGGAGGCCGTGAGGTCTTTTGCGAGCAGCGCGGGAAGCGCGTCAAGGAGGTCGCTGGCAGGGTTCATCCGCTGAATCGCGGCGAGTTCGTCCTCGCCGATCTTGCGGCCGTCACGCCAGAGGGTCAGACGGTCGCCGAGGCGTTTGGTGAACAGCGCCAGCACCGAAGAGCCGAGACTGAGGGCCGGCACGCTTTGGATTACGCCAACGAGGGCGGTGATGACGCCCGCCTCTTCGGATGGATAACGCACCCGAACAGAATTCGCGCTTAGCTGGCCCGTCTTATGCATCCGCCATACGCACGCGAAATCGAAGAGAGGAAAAAGCAGCCCCCGGTTGCCGAGCGCGCGGCGGAGCATGAGAGGGCCTTCGAACGGCTCCTGCGGGCGTTCATCGAGATTCGGCTGCATGGCAAAGTCGTGCAGGACGTAGGGCACAGCGGAGACCTCCGCGTCGCGGAGCTGGGAAGCGAAGTCCTCGTCTGCCATGCCTTTTAAATAGGTCCAGTCGTCCGGCGCGAACTCCTTGCAGCATTTCTCGACGAGGAAGCGCAACAGAAGCGACTTGCCATTGCCGCCGTCCCCGTAAACGAAGAGGATCTTTCCGGGCGGGGGGTCTTCATTCAGATAGGTGGCGAATTTGCGTAAATACGAATACCGGTTCGTGAACAACGCGAGAGCGCGGTATCCCTCGGTTACCGACGCGACTTGACCGGTTTCGTCAAAGATAGACATTGCGCCCGCACTCCCGATCGCGCACTCCGACCTCTCGTCGAACGATGGCTCAAAGATTGTACAACGCGCACACATGCCGTCGGCGGACACAAGCGTGCACTGGGGGCTCTCGATCTGCTCCGACTTGTCGTGGAAGTTTGTCGGGTGCCGCGACATCCACAAGCCGCTCTGGCCGGGGCGATCATCGCTTTTTTATTCGGCGTTCCTGCGGCGCGAACGCGTCAAGGAGCGAAAGGAATCAGGTAAGGCGCTTCTCCATCTTTCGTTAGGCGTAGCGACCGGCCTGTGCGACGCCGTTTAAGGCCTGCCCGCCGCGCGCTCCTCTGGCGCGCCTTAACGATTATGCGGCGCGCCAGGAATTGAGGAGCGTCAAGCCGGTGCGACGGCTTTGAACCGGATAGCCACTGCCGAGAGACCATTCAAAACTCGAACCGCACCACCAATTGCAGAAATCTCGCCGACCGCGCCCCCGTGATCAGCCCGAAACTCGGCGAGTTGAAAATCGCCTGCCCCGTACTCGGATTCGACGTCACCGTCAATGATGTGTTCGGCGCCAGGAAGTTCGTGTGGTTCAGCAGATTGAACGCCTCGACACGGAACTCCAACCGCGCGCGCTCCCGAATCGGGAACTGGCGGTCCACCGCCAGGTCGAGATCGAACTCACCCGGCGTCCGTACCGTGTCCCGTCCCAACGTCCCGATCCCTGCCGGCAGCACCTGCGTCCGGTTCGCGCCCGTCCCGGTGAAGAACGGGCCCACCGGGGCCAGCGGGAAATCCGCGGAGCTCACCGGCACCAGGTACTGGATCCCGCTTCCGTTCGGCTGCGGACTCGACAGGTAGATGCTCGAGTTCGAAATCACGTACGGCCGGATCTGTCCGGCCGCCGGGTTGGTGGTGTTCTGGTTGATCGTCGTGGGCAGCCCGGTGCGCGCCGTGACGATCGGGTTGATCTCGAAGTTGCGCACCCAGCGGTTGCCGCGCGTCTTATACTGCACCGCGGCGGTGAAGTTGTTCGTCCGGTCGAACTCGCTCAATGACCGGTCCAGGTTGCGGAACAGCGAAGGAAATTGCCCGGAGTTCAAGCCCTCCGGCTGCGAAAAGCTGAACAGGCCATCGCCGTCGTCGATCGACTTGGACCACGTGTAATTCGCGACGAAGGAAAGGTTCGCCGTGTATTGCCGGCGGGCCGAAATCTCCAGCGCGTGATACGACGAGTGCCCTGCCATCTGGATATCGCTGAACCGGCCCACGTTCGGGAACGGCCGGTGGTTTTGCGTGTTCACCCCGGTGTTCACCCGCGCGATATCCGTCGCCTGGGCGAACGGCACATCGTTATTCGGCAGGTTCAACGGGAGATGGACTCCGCTCGACCCGACATAGTTCGCGTCCAGAATCACCCCGCGCGCCACTTCCCTCTGGATTCCGAAGTTCCATTGCGCCGAGTACGGCAGCGGGCCGGCCTGCGCGAACGACGCGCTCGCCGAAAGCGGGTTCGAGGGCGAGAACTGCGACAGGGTGCTTCCCGGGTCGTTCAGGTTCTGTATGGCGATGAGCGGCATCCCCTGCGAAAGGGAGAATGGCTGCGCGATTCCGGTGCCCAGGTTGGAAAAGCTCTGGCTGATCGTGTATCCGGGGAACAGCACCTGCCCGCCCAGGTCCGAAAAGATCTGGCTGTAGAACAGGCCGAAGCCGGAGCGGATCACGGTCTTCGGCGTCAGCGTATAGGCGAATCCCACGCGCGGGGCGAGATTGAAGTGGTCGCCCGGAATGTTCAGCGAGTCCGATGCGTTGATCCCCGCGAACAGCACCTGTCCGGTCGCCGGATCCACGCGGGAATAGATGTTGTTCGAGCTGGTCATCGGCGATTCGTATTCGTAGCGCAGCCCCAGGTTGACCGTCAGCCGCTGGCTCACTTTCCAATCGTCCTGCGCGTAAACGCCGATGTTGTAGTTGCGCCGGCCCGCCGGCGGCTGGGGCAAGGCATACCCCGAAGTCTTCACATCGCCCAGCAGGAAGTCCGCCACCGAGTTCACCGGGTTGCCGCCGCTGTTCTTCGCGTTGGTGATCTCTCCGGTGAACGTGTAATTTCCGGTAAACCAGCCGCTGTTTCCAGTGCCGCCAGGGTTATAGATATTGAACTCGTTCTTACGGATATCCACTCCGAACTTGAGTAAGTGGTTGCCCCATACCTTGGTGGCCGACGCGCTCGGCTGGTAATTGTTGTCGATCTGGCTGCGCAGCGTGTTACTGTTCAGCCCGTACTGGCTCCAGCCGTTCAGGTTGAATGTGGGCGCCGCCGGTCCGATCGCGCGAGCGATACCCAGCACCGAGGGGACATCCAGACCCTGGCTCGGCGGAACGATTTCGCTGTTGTTCCTCCAGAAGCCCATGCGCGCATCCACTACCAGGGTCGGCGTCCAGGTGCGCGTGTAATCCAGGGCAACCTGGTACCCCGTGGTCGTTCCCGGCCCTACGTTGTTTTCAA
Source organism: Bryobacterales bacterium (assembly GCA_963836015.1). Lineage (GTDB taxonomy): Bacteria > Acidobacteriota > Terriglobia > Bryobacterales > Bryobacteraceae > CAWCDJ01. The sequence continues at coordinate 124,576 of CAWIIF010000002.1, forward strand.
GCGGTCCCGGTATTTTCGGCTGGATCGGCGACAGCGCCCCGAAGTAGGTCAGGCTGCCGAATATCCGGTCCTTTTCGCTGATGTTCTCATCGATCCTGGTTGTGTAGTTGTTCGACGAGGGGTGCGAGGATCCCACTTCCACAAGGTTGTTGATCGACCGGCCGTCCGCCGCGTCCGGCGATCCCGGCGAATTCGCGGCTGGCAGAACGCCGAGTATCTTGGCCGCCGCGGAGTCGATCATACTGGCTGGAATCCGATTCCCCGGAAACGGTATCTTGGTTCCTGGCTGGTAGACCGGAATGGGCGAACCCGAGAAATCCCCCGAGCGAAAGGCCGCGTCCGGTACCGAGGAGATGCCGTCGTATGGCGAAGCCTGCCGCAGTCCTTCGTAATTGAAGAAGAAGAAGGTCCGCTCCTTGCCGTTATACAGCTTCGGAATCCACACCGGCCCGCCCAGTTTCACGCCGAAAAGATTGTACCGGTCTTCCGAACGCGGCTCCCCGCGCAGATTATTGAAGAAGTAGTTCGCGTTCAGATCCTCGTTCCGGAAGTATTCGTACGCCCCTCCGTGATAATGGTCGCCGCCCGAGTTGATGATCATGGAAACGGTGCCGCCCGACGTCCGGCCATACTCGGCCGAATAGGCTGACGTCAGCACCTTGAACTCGCGGATGGCGTCCGCCGGAGGCAGCGTCTGCACTCCCCCCGTGGATCCGGAAACCACGGAGATTCCATCCACCATGAATTCGCTGTTCAACGTGCGGCTCCCGTTCATCGAGAGCTGGTTGGCGTTGATGCCCGTAGCGTCGCCGCCCGATGAGACGCCCGGCGTCAGGGAGAGCAGGTTAAGGATGTTGCGGTTCGGCAGCGGCAGATTCTCTACCTGCGACGTCGTGATCACGCTCCCGATCGACGAGCTGTCCGTTGCCAGTTGTCCCGCCGCTTCGTCCGTCACGGTCACCGATTCCGCGACCGCACCCGGCTGCAGCGTCACGTTCACGGACGCGCGTTGGTCCACCGCCAGATTGACGCCCGTCAGGTCCGCGCGTTTGAATCCCTCCCTCCGGACCGTCACGTTGTACCGCCCCGCCGGAAGCGCCGGCGCGCGGTATACGCCCGAACCGTTGGTCTGCCCGTGCCACATGGTCACGCCCGTGTCGGCGTTGATGATCGTTACCGTCGCCGCGGGAACCACCGCCTGCGATGGATCCGTCACCGTCCCGGAGATTACACCGGTTATCGTTTGCGCTAACAAGCACGCAGAGGCTGCCGCGCACACTAGGAATGCTCGTCGTAGAGACACTATGATGACCCTCTTGCCTATAGCCTGCCACTGATCTTCGTTAACGTGAAATATGGTCGATTCTGTATTCCGGGGGTACTATGGGCTATGCGGCTCCCAGCCCTGCTGCTCCTCGGCCTCCCGGTTTTTGCCCAACCCCGGCTCCTCTTGAACGAAGCGGATCTGGCCCGCATTCACAAGATAGAGGCCGCCGAGCCTTGGGCAGCCGCGGTGGTGCGCGATCTCGTCCAGGAAGCGGAAGACTGGCCGGCCGCCCACGTGCGCGAGTTCGGCTTGAAGGAGTGGGCGCTCCCCTCCGAAGGTGCGGGATGGTCGCACGACTACGTCTGCCCCGTGCATGGTGTCCGCCTCGTGCAGAAGGCTGGACATAACCTCTGCCCCATCGACGGCAAGGACTACCACGGCTGGCCGGTCGACAATGTCGTCTACATGCAGCGCAACGACGACAACGCCCGCGCCGCCCGCGACCTCGGACTGGCCTACCGCCTCACCGGTCGTGGAGAATTCGCCGAGAAGGCCCGCCGCATCTTCAACGCGTATTCCGCGATCTATCCCAGGCTCCCCATCCACGACAACAGCAACCAGCTCGATACAAAACGCGGCGCGCGCGTCATGTCCCAGACCCTCTCCGAGGCCAAGTGGCTGGTTCCCCTCGCTTTCGGTTACGATCTGGTCCGCGGCGCCATGCCCGCCGCCGAGCGCGAGCGCTTCGAAACCGATGTTCTGCGCAACGCTGCCGCCGTCATCCGCCGCAACGACATGGGCGCCAGCAACTGGCAGAGCTGGCACAATGCTGCGCTGCTTGCGGTGGGCCTGCTGACCAACGACCACGCTCTGGCCGGTCTCGCCGTCGATGGACCTTCCGGTTTTCGCTTTCAGCTGCGCGAAGGAATCACTCCCGACGGCCCCTGGCACGAAGGCTCCTGGGGCTATCACTTCTTCGCGCTCGACCCCTTGCTGCTCACACGCGAGATGGCCGTCCGCGCCGGACTCCCGGTACCCGAAGCGTCCGCCCTCAAGCGGATGTTCGACGCCCCTCTGGGCTGCGTGCTCCCCGACGGCACGCTGCCGTCCTTCAACGATAGCGGCAGTACGCGCCTGGCCTCCGAGGCCCGCTTCTACGATATCGGCTACCAGCTCTTTCACGATCCCCGTTATCTCAATGTCCTCCAGGGCCGCCCGCGCACGCTCGAATCGCTTCTTTGGGGAGCCGCGACGCTTCCCGAGGGCGCGCCCGCTCCGCTAACGAGCGAGGTTCTCCCCACGGCCGGCATCGCTCTGCTGCGGGTGCGTGGAAGCGACCACACCATCGCCATCAAGTTCGGACCACATGGCGGCGGCCACGGCCACTTCGACAAGTTGAGCTTTGTCAGCTATGCCAACGGCAAGCACCTCGCGGTGGACCCCGGCACCCAGGCCTACGGCGCCAAGTCCCACGCCACATGGGACAAAATGACGGTCGCACACAACACCATCGCGGTGGACGAGCAAAGCCAGGCCGCCGCCACCGGGAGGCTCCTCGATTGGACCGCTGGTCCGGATATGACCGCGATCCGCGTCTCCGCCGGCCCGGTCTATCCGAACGTCGAGATCGAGCGCACCATGGTGCTCACGCCCGCCTACGCCCTCGACATTGTCGATGCCCGCTCCACCGATTCCGCCGTCCACCAGTTCGATTGGCTGTATCACAATTTCGGCACGGTTTCCGTCGCCGGTCTGCCCCTCGAGCCGTATACGAAACTCCCCGCGGCCAACGGCTACCAGCACCTCACCAAGACCCGCGCGGCCGCCGTTGCCGGAGACTGGCAGGTCGATTTCACCCAGCCCGGCTCGAACCTGCGCGTACACATGCTGGGATCCGACGGCACGACGGTCGTCATCGGGCAGGGCCTCGGTCCCGATCTGCGCGTCCCGGTGCCCTTTGTGATGGCCCGCCGCCGCGGCACCGCCGCCCACTTCGTCGCGTTGTACGAGCCCTCCACCGCGGCCCCATCGATCCGGTCGTTTCGCGAGACCTCCCCCGGCATCTTCACGATCGTCACCGCCTCCTCCACTGAGAAGATCCGCATCTCCCCCGGCCAGACCCCCTTCGTCCGCTGACAGCCTGTTTGGCCTGGCCGGCCGGTGCAGCCGACCGCCGGGAGAGTTTGCCCGAGCCCGCCCGTTGAAAGCGGGTGCGGCGTTCGTTCACCCCGAGGATGTTGCGGACCTCAAACCAATCTACGATGCCTCGTACCTGGAACTGGCGCTCCGGGAGGCGATACCGCTCGCAACCTTGGATGGTGAACTGGGAGCCGCCGCGCGTGCGGAGGGTTCTCGGCTGATCTGATTGCAAACCGGTCCCGAGCCGCGCCTCCAATTCGGTCAGTTCACCCGGAAGCCGGTCGCCGGCACTTCAGGACTTGCATGGCCGCGGCCGGATTCGACGGTTGCGCCGGTCGCAGAAGCGGCGGCCTCCGCGATTCCGGCCTTCACTTTTTCCGACAGTTGAACCGGGGTGTAGGGTTTGTGCAGGAATCCGAACTGGCGCCGGTTGTTGAACTTCGGAAGGACCCCGCCTTCGTCGTACCCGCTCGACAACAGAATCGGGAGGTCCGGCCGGATGAAGCGAAGCTGCTCGATGGTCTGTTGAGCGCTCATTCCGGGCATCGAGAGATCCAGCAGCACCAGCGCCGGCGGGCTCGGGCAGTGCCGCACCAGCTCCACCGCCGAGTACCCGTCCTCGGCCAGCAGGACCGTGTACCCATAAGTCTCGAGTATGCTCCCGGCCAGCCGCCGGATCGAGTCCTCGTCATCCACTACCACGATCAGTCCCTCGCCCTGAAGGTCCGGCGCCGGGTCTGCTTCCGGCTGCTCGATGGGATGGGCGGAAGTGCCGGCCGCGAGAAGCGCCTGGAAGCGCGTCCCTTTCCCCGGGGTGCTGTCCACACGCAGCGTGCCTTTGTGCGCGTGGATGATCCCCAGCACGGCTGCCAGCCCCAATCCGCGGCCGAGAAACTTCGTGGTGAAGAACGGCTCGAAGATCCTCGCCCGCGTCGAGTCATCCATCCCGATACCGTCGTCTTCTACTTCAATGGTGACGTAATCGGAGACGGGGTGCCCCTCGGGTGCGCCGTCCTCTCCCGCGGTCCCGCTGAGGCGCTGGGTATAGGCGCGCACGGCAACCGTTCCCTTGCGGCCTTCGGGAATGGCTTCCGCCGCATTGATCACCAGGTTCATGATCACCTGCTGCATCTGCCCGGCGTCCGCCTCGATGAACGGCAAATCGCTCCGCAGATCCAGCTTCAGCTCGACGTTTTTCGGGATGACGGAACGAATCAGCCGCTCGATGTCGCGAATGACCGTGGAGACCTGCAGCCGCTCCACCTCGACGTGGCCCTTGCCGGAGTAGGCCAGCATCTGGCGGGTGAGGTTGGCAGCCTTGCTGCTGGCCAGTTCGATCTCTTCGAGCGGCGCTCTCACGGGGTGATAGGGCGGCATCAGCCGGGAAGCCAGGTTCGCATTGCCCATGATCACCAGCAGCAGGTTGTTGAAGTCGTGCGCAATGCCGCCCGCCAGAATACCCAGGCTTTCGAGCCGCTGTGTGTGCCGCAGCTTCTCTTCGTTGCGCTTCTGCACGGTGACGTCGATCGCGATACCCACCAGCCGCGATGGCTGCCCGTCGTCATCCGCATATCCACGGCCCCGTATAAGCGCCCAGCGCGTTTCCTCGGCCGAATGGGAATAGCGGAACTCCGTCTCGAAAGGCACCTGGTCCTGCTCGCAGCGGGCCAGGGCCTGCTTCACGGTATTGCGGTCGTCGGCGTGTATCAACTCGAGGAATGCCTCTTCGGTGCCTGCGAACGAGCCCGGAGAATGGCCGAACATCCGCTCCAGCTCCGAAGACCATACGAACTGCCCGTTCTCCAGATCGCGGGTCCACGTGCCCACCAGCGCCACTTCAGGCGCCAGCCGGAGGCGTTCTTCCGTTTCGCGAAGCACGCGTTCGGCATCCCGGCGGGGCGTGATGTCCCGGCTGCACAGGGAGAGGCCGGATTCGAACGGGTACACCGTGGTTTCGTACCAGCGGTTCTGGCGCAGCACGAACATTTCGAAGGAGGTGGAAACGCGCGTTTCGAGAGCCTGTTGGAGCGCCTGCCGCGGACCTGCGGCGCAGAAGGCCGGGATCATCGTCCAGACCTCTTCGCCGACCAGCGCCTCCGCCGAGACTCCCGCAATCGCCGCCAGGTTTCGATTGGCGTAAATGAAGCGGCACCGGGCATCGAGCGCTCCGAACGCATCGGAGATCGAGCTGAGAATTCTCTGCTGGCTGCGGTGAGCGTCCAGCGTTTCCTTTTGCGCCCGCTGAGAGACTCTCATCGCGTCCCGCATCTGCTCGCCGAGCCAGCTGATGCACAGGCCGTCGAGAAGGAAGAGCACGAGAAACAGCTCCGAGCTGACATCCAGGGCACCGTGAAGGAAGACAAAGATGATGGCCACAGTGCTCGCGCTGGTCGAAGCAAGGCCCGGAAGCAGCCCGCCATAGGCGGCGGCCGCCATCACGGGCAGGATATAGGCGATATATGGCTGGACGCTTCCGAAAACCGGCCGCGCCATGAGTGCCATCATGGTGGCTGCAACGACCGCGGTCAGCCCAAACGCGTAAGGCAGGGCCGGTTCGAGCCGGGTTTTCGGTGAGCGCAGTTCGAGCTCAACCAACATGGGTCACTAAGATGCTATGCGATCGCGGCGCAAAAGTCGTTCTTACCAAACGTTATCAAGACCCCTGTCGGCTAAGGATAATATTGACAGCCTGGAACGGAGTAAAATGGGCCGCAAGAACCGGGAGGCCGGCCATGAAGAAGCTGACGTTGATCATCGCGCTCGCATCCTTCACCGGAAGCGCGTTGCTGGCCCAGGATATTACCGGCACGTGGCAGGGCACGTTACAGGCCGGCAGGGAACTGCGGACCGTCATCAAGATTTCGAAGGCCGACGGAGGCGCCCTGAAGGCCGTCATGTACAGCATCGACCAGGGTGGGGCGGGCATCGGCGTCAGCGCGATCACCCTGCAGGGATCGACCTTCAAAATGTCGATTGCCGGAATCGGAGGCACGTATGAGGGAAAGCTGAGCGAGGATGGCAACTCGATCGCCGGGACGTGGACCCAGGGAGGCGGACCCCTGCCGCTGAACCTGACGCGTGCCACCAGCGCGACGGCGTGGACCATTCCGGAGCCTCCGCCCCGCCTGAAACCAATGGCTGCGGATGCAAACCCGGCCTTTGAGGTGGCTACGATCAAGCCGAGCAGGCCTGAGGCGCAGGGCAAAATATTTCAGGTCAGAGGCCGCCATTTTGCCACAATCAACACGTCTCTCAGCGATCTCATCACGTTCGCCTATGGGCTGCATCCGCGGCAGATCACGGGCGGACCTTCGTGGATCGAATCGGAGAAGTACGACCTGGGCGCGCAGCCCGAGGGAGAGGGACAGCCCAGCGGCAGGCAGTGGAAGGTGATGGTTCAGATACTCCTGGCGGATCGCTTCAAGCTCACCTTCCATCGCGACAAGAAAGAGCTCTCCGTGTACGCCATCGTGGTGGGCAAATCTGGGCCGAAGCTCACCAAAAGCGAAGGTGACCCGAACGGCCTTCCCGGCCTGTTTTTCCCGCGGCTCGGAGTATTGAATGGAAGGAACGCAACCATGGCGGACTTTGCGGGCGTGATGCAGAGCGCCGTTCTCGACCGGCCCGTGGTCGATCAGACCGAGCTCGCCGGCAGGTTCGACTTTACGCTGACGTGGACGCCCGACGAGTTTCAGTTCGGCGGCCTCGGCGTCAAAGCCCAACCTCCGGCCGACAATGCCGCCGCGCCGCCGGATCTGTTCAGCGCGATCCAGGAGCAACTGGGTCTGAAGCTGGCGTCTACCAAGGCGCCTGTCGACATCGTTGTCGTGGACAGCGTCGAAAAGCCCTCGGGAAATTGACGGCGGCCCCTATCCGAAACGCAGGAGGCCCACGAGCACTCCGGCAAACACCACTACACCGAACACCACCGCGATCACGATCTGCTTCCGGGTCACGGCCGCGGGCGCTGCGGGAGCCGCGGAGTCGAGCGGCGGCAGCGCCTCCTCGGCCGCGGCGCGCGTCGACGGGTCGTAGAGCTCCGACGGCAGCATGTCCACCGGCTCGAGTTTCACTTTACGCGGCATGTAGCCGAACGTCTGGTCCGCCGTGTTCACCTGGCGGTATGGGCCCGGATCATCGAAAACCACGATCAGGCTCCCGGGAAGGATGTGCGCCAGGATGGCCGATTTCGGATTCGACTGGTCGTACACCGGCACGGCTGCCTGTTCCATCAGGCGGAACACCCGGCCCATCGGGTTCCCCACGGTCAGCATCGATAACTCGTCGCCGGAGACCGAATCCGGCATGCCCATGCTTTCCCCGGGCGGATGTTGGCGTCCGAATTCCTGGCCGGCGTGCAGCGCCTGCTCCACTTCCGAAACGGCGACTCCGCCGTTGAACTCGGCCAGCCGCTGGACGCGCTGTTGGATGGGCGGGTGCGAGGCGAACAGCCCTCCGTTCAACAGCCCCTGTGCCAGACCGGGGGCCGGGTCGGCGAAATAGAGGTGCGAGACCACGGGGTTGGCGCCGGCCACCGCCGAGCCGGCTCCCGCGATCTTAGCCAGGGCCCGCATCAGTCCTTCGGGATATCGCGTGAGCAGGGCGGCATCGGCGTCCGCCAAAAATTCCCGGCTGCGGGAAAGCGCCGAGCGAATCAGCGCGGCCAGTACCGGGGCGATGAAGAAGACATATATGTAGAGCGGCGACAGCATCAGCCGGTACGTCCGGTACTGGTCCATCGTCGAGCCGGAGACCGCCTGCTTGGATTCCTGTATGCCGCGCCGCCGCATGAGGTAGGGCAGGCGCAGAAACAGCACGATAGCGGCCACGATCGTATTCAACCGCGTATCGTGGTTGCCGATATGGGAAAGTTCGTGCGCGAGTACGCCTTCCAGCTCCCGGCGGTCCATCAGCTTGAGCAGGCCCGTCGTGATCGCGACCACCGAGTGCGACGGATGCATCCCGGCGGCGAAAGCGTTCGGCGCGGCGCTGTCGATTAGGTAGAGGCGGGGCTTGGGAAGTCCGGCCCCGATCGCCAGGTTTTCCAGCAGCCGTTTGGCTTCGACGTCGGACGGACCGGCCGGCCGCGCTCCGGCGAACGCCAGAACTTTGGCGACCGGCGAAGACGCGATCGCCCAAAAGAGCAGTCCCAGAACCCCGATCAGTCCCAGCGCAAATACGACCATGAGCCGGAACATGAGCGTGTGGTCGACGGCGTGCGTCCCATGGCCGCCGGCCAGCCGGTAGACGACGGTGAGGGCGAATCCGTAGCTGAGGAACAGCACGAACGGCGCGATCGACGCAACGGCCATCGCAACCAGCAGCACGGTCTTGCGGTGGTTATGAGCGATGCGGTTGTACACCAGCACCGGCTCGGTGCATGCGGGTGTCATCTCAGGCTGCGGTGAAGCTGACCTTTACTTCTTCGAGCGCGCTCTGGTCGGCGGTGAAGAACGCCACCGGCTCGAAGTGGAACCAGCGGGCGAATTGATTGCCCGGGAAGCTTTGAATGCGGGCATTATAATCGAGCGCATTCTGGTTGTAGAATTGCCGCGCGTAGGCCACCTTCTCTTCGGTGTCCTCCAGTTCCGACTGCAACTGGCCGAATCCGGCGGCGGCTTGCAGCTGGGGATAGTTCTCGGCGACGGCCATCAGCCGTCCGAGCGCCTGGGTGAGCGACTGATCGGCTGCCGCGGCGGCGGCCGGACCGGAGGCGGATGCCAGCGCTCCGCGCGCCTGGGCCACTTCGGCGAACACCGCGTGTTCGTGATCGGCGTAGCCGCGGACGGTCTGCACCAGGTTCGGAATCAGGCTGGCGCGCCTCTTCAACTGAACTTCAATGCCGGACCACGCCTCGCGGGTTCGTATGCGGGAGCGCACCATCCCGTTGTACATAATCATCGCGCCGGCGGCGGCGCACACCAGCAGCAGAAGCGGAATGAGGGCAGGCAAGAGCGCCAAGGCGTTCATCTCCATCGAACATCCTCGGCCCGTCGCGCAGCGGAGTCATTACTGAATATGGTTAGGTACCGGTTGTCAACCCGTGATTCGCCCGATCGTGGAGTTACAATTTCACTCCGGCAAATCGGCCGAACCATCCAGCTCGGACAGCAGGCGCAGCGCCAGTGCCCGGCGGCCGGCGTCGAAATCGGATTTCGCATCCTCCGGGAGGTGGGCCGAGACCCAGGCTTTCAGAACTTCGGTCACCGGAAGGGCGACCGATTCTTCGGCGCCCGGCTCGAACCGCAGCGGAATTTCGGAGCGCTGGATGGCGGCGATCAGTAACTCCTCGAACTTCATCGAACCTCCGCGAAATGGTTGACCGGGCCGCAGCCCCGTCCGAGTCCCGGATTGGTGCGGATGGCATCCGCAATGTAATGCTTGGCGCGCCCCACGGCCTCGGCCAGCACCAACCCGGATGCCAGTCCGGCGGTGATGGCGGCCGAGTAGGTGCATCCGGTGCCGTGCGTATGGCGTGTCTCGACGCGCGGGGCAGGGAAGTCGCGATACTCCGCGCCGTCGAAAAGCAGGTCCGTGGCGTCGCCCTCGAGATGCCCGCCTTTGATCAGCACGGCGCGCGGGCCCAGGGCGTGGATGCGCGCGGCGGCGCGGCGCATATCGGCATGGTCGCGGACGGGCATCTCCGCCAGCGCTTCGGCCTCCGGCACGTTGGGGGTGACCAGCGCGGCATGCCGCAGCAGTTCGCCGCGAATCGCTTCGACGGCGCTCGCCGGCAGCAGCGGAAGGCCGTGCTTGCTGACCATGACCGGGTCGACCACCAAAGGGAAGGCGAACGACCGGGCCGCCTGCGCCACGGCGATCACCATCGCGGCCGAGCCGAGCGCCCCCGTTTTGGCGGCGGCCGGAGGGATGTCTTCGAGCACCGCGTTCAACTGTTCGATCACCAGTTCCGGCGGCATCACCTCGACGCGCGAAACCCGCACGCTGTTCTGCACCGTGAGCAGGGTGATCACGGCCTCCCCGTAGACGCCGAACTGGTGGAACGTCTTGAGGTCGGCCTGTATGCCCGCGCCGCCGCTCGGGTCCGATCCGGCGATGGTCAGGGCGACAGGCGGCATTCCGTCCCAGAATAGCAGCCTAACGGATCCAGATCGTCACGCTCGGCGAGACCGCCGCACCTACCTGCAACTCCACCGGAACCTGGCCGGGGGCCAGGAATCCGCCCGGAACACGGGCGTTGATCTGCAGCGTTCCCGCCAGCCCCGGAGCGCTTCCGGCGTAGAGGATCTCGGCCGGGATTCCTCCGATCGTCAGCTTCACCGGGAGCTTGGGATGCGGGTACGGGGCGGCGGCCGCCCGCCCGGAAACATTGGGGCCGTCGGTGAGACCCTCGCCGGTGGCGAAGAGCGTGACGATGGTGCCGCGCGGCGCCGGGGCCGCGGCCGAATTGCTGCCGGCATCCTGGTTCAGGGCCAGCGGGAACAGCGCCGGGGCGTCGTCGACCACTCCGAGGTCGAGCGTGCCGGCGGATTTCGCTTGGAACAGAACCTCCACGCGGGTAGCTTGCTGTCCGGCGATGGTGTACGGGGCCTGAACGTTGATCTGTCCGGCCTGGGTGTAGAAGATGGGGGCCGGGATGCCGTCGAACCGCACTTCGGATCCGCCCAACAGGTTCGGTAGTCCGCCGCTCGCGTCAAACGAAGCCGCCACGCCCGGCTCCGGCCCGAGGCCCGCGCCGTAGATCGTGAGGATTTCGCCGGGCGCGACGGCCCCCTGCCTCTGGCTGGCCGCGTTGACGGCCGAGAGCTTCGGCAGAGTCACCGGGTCCGGCACAGCTTCCGCCGCCTGCGGCACGAGCCGCCGGACGCGCTGATTGCCGGTGTCGGCGAAATAGAGATCGCCCGCGCCGTCGAGCACCATACCGCCGGGGTTGTTTACGGATGCCTCCTCGCCGGCGATGGTGCGGATGAGGCCGTCGGGGGTCACCAGCCGTATGCGCTGGTTGGCACTGTCTGCAATGAAGATATCGCCGTTATCGTCTACCGCCACGCTGCGCGGCGTCTGGAGCCGCGCGGCGATGGCGGCTCCTCCGTCTCCCGAGAACCCGGATTCGCCCGTGCCGGCCACCGTGGAGATCGTTCCGCCGGGCGCAACCTTGCGGATGCGATGGCTGAGGGTGTCGGCGATGAACAGGCTGCCGGCTGAATCGAGCGTGCAGCTGGTGGGTTGGTTGAGCTGTGCGTAGCGGGCCTGGCCGCCGTCGCCGGCATCCCCCGGAGCGCCGTTGCCGGCTGCGGTCTCGACCAGGGTTCCGCTGGCGTAGCGCAGGATCCGGTTGTTGGCGGTGTCCACGATGAACAGGACGCCGGCGCGGTCGAAGCAAACGCCCCGCGGCCCGCGCAACTGCATCTCGAGCGGAGGCACGGCATCCTGCCCGGTGCCCGATTTCCCGGTGCCTGCGATGGTCGTGATCCACCCGCCGGGCGAAACCTGCCGGATGCGGTGGTTATAGCTGTCGGCGATCGCGACGTTGCCCCACGGATCGACCGCGACCCCCATGGGGAAGTTGAGCGGCGCGGCGGTCGCGGGACCGCCGTCGCCTCCGTCCCCCGCCGCTCCGATGCCTGCCAGGGTGACGATCGTGCCGTTGGGCTGCACCTGCCGGACTCGCTGGGTTCCGGTGTCGGCGATGTAGAGGTTGCCGGCTCCGTCCAGCGCGATCGCCGACGGTTGGTTCAGGATTGCGGCGGAAGCCGGTCCGCCGTCGCCCAGCGCATGAGCGAATCCATCGCCCGCGACCGTGCGGATCTGGCCGCTCGCGTCCACGAAACGCACGCGCGCTCCATCGGCGATGTAGACGCCCCCGTTAGGGGACGCGGCGAGGTCGCGCGGCTGGGTGAGCTGCGCCTTGGTAGCGTCGCCGCCGTCGCCCGCATATCCCTGTGCGGCGCTGCCCGCGAAATCGACCCAGGACCCGGCCGGCGTATAAGCGCGCACCAGGAAGCTGCTGTCGGCGACATACAGAGTGCCGGCCATGTCCACGGCCACCGCGATCGGCGTGATGAGAGAGGTTGCCGGCACGCCGCCCAGGGCGGTCACGATCACTCCCTTGGCGACTTTGCGGATACGGTTGTTCTGGGAATCGGCGATGTACAGTGCGCCATCGCGATCCACCGCCAGCCCGGCGGGGTATCCGAGCTGGGCCGCGGATGGCGGCCCGCCATCGCCGCGGAAGCCCGCGATACCGGTTCCCACCACAGTCGAGATCCGGCCGTCGGAGGCCACCCGGCGCACTCGGTGGCCGGAGAACTCCGCAATGTAGAGGTTGCCGGAGGAATCCACCGCGACATTCCGGGGAGTTTGCAGGCCAGCCTCCGCGGCCATGCCGCCATCGCCCGAAAATACCGCCGCACCGGTTCCGGCAACCGTTGAAATGGTGCCGTCGGGTGCGATCCTGCGCACACGGTTGTTCCCCAGGTCGGCAATGTAAACATAACCGGCGTAGTCCACCGCGATGCCGTAGGGCAGGTTCAGCCGGGCTGCGGAGGCAGCTCCGCCGTCGCCCGAGAATCCGGCTTCTCCGGTGCCGGCGATGGTGGCGATAATGCCGGCGGTGGAGATCTTGCGGATGCGGTGGTGATCGGTGTCGGCGATATAGAGGTTGCCCCAGCGATCGGCCGCCACTCCCTGGATGGCGCCGATCTGCGCCATGGCCGCGGGTCCGCCGTCGCCCAGGCCGGCGCTTCCGGCTACCGTCTCGATGCGGTAGACCACCCCGGAAGGCGGCGCGCCGCCAGCGGCGGTACCGAAAGCCAGGATCAGAGTAAGACAAAAACCCCTGTTCATCGGTGTGAAATTCCTAGTGTCCCGGGCTGGAAAAAATCTCACCCTCCACGAAAAGAAAAGCAGAGCAAAAATATGCAACTGGTGCGGCTGGCTTTATTGGCCGGGGTGGCGCTTGCGACGTGTGCCCCGGCTCAGGAAGCGATCCGATTGAAGACCCGCACGCTGGTTCCGCGGCCGGCAGCATCGCCGCTGCGCGGCCGGATGGCGGAACGAACCCATCTTCTGGTCCAGTTCCGCTCCTATCCGGGCCGGGACGTGCGGGAGACCCTCGCCCGTCGAGGTATCGTCGTGGTCGGGTACGTGCCTGATAACGCCTTGATGATTTCAGCCGTTCGCGGCGCCGACCTGAGTGGCCTGGAAGTCAACTGGGCCGGCCCTCTCGAAGCGGCCGACAAGCTGAGTCCCCGGTTGGCGGCGAACTCCGCTCCGGCCTACGTAGTGATCTTCCACAGCGATGTGGATATGGCCGGGGCCCGAAACCTGGTGCTGGCGCTGGGCCTCGACGTGATTGAGAACCCGTACCTGCTTCCGCACCACCTCCTGGTCTCGGGCAGCTACTCGCAACTCGCCAGGCTGGCGGCTTCGGATGCCGTGGCCTACATCCTGCCGGCCTCGGTCGACCTGCTGACCGGAGCCCCGGTGCAGGGGTGCGGCGGTGCGCTGGCCGAAGCCGGGCCCATCGCGGACTACGCCCTGGTCAGTGCCGGGTGGGCCAAGGACTCCTCCGGGGTGGTGGCTCTCCAGTATTACGTTCAGTCCCTCACCGAGAAGATGGACGAGGCGACCGTGCGCGGGGAGATCGATCGGGCGTTGCGGGAATGGCAGAAGTACGCCCCCATCCGCCTCACGGCGGGGCAGGCTGCCGATACTGCGCGGACTATTGCGATCCGCTTCGCGCGGGGCGCCCACGGCGACAGCTACCCCTTCGACGGCCCGGGGGGAATCCTGGGCCACACCTATTACCCGGCGCCGCCCAACAGCGAGCCGGTTGCCGGCGATATGCATCTGGACGCGGACGAGGCATGGGCGGCGGGAACGGCCGTGGATCTGTATTCCGTGGTGCTGCACGAGGCCGGGCACGCGCTCGGCCTGGGGCACTCGGACGTGCCCGGGGCGGTGATGTACCCGTACTACCGGCAGGCCAGCGGATTGACCGCGGACGATGTCGCCGGAATCCAGGCGCTTTACGGAAGTGGCGGGGCGCCGGCCGCGGATCCCGGGACTCCGGCGCTGCCGCCTCCGGATCCGTCCACCCCGAGCGAGCCGGCTACCCCGACGCTGCCGCCTCCGACTCCGACCACACCCACGGAGCCGGCCGAGCCGACGCTGCCGCCCCCGACCACACCCACGCCGTCGACGCCGACGACTCCCACGGCTCCGGGCACCCCTTCCGCGCCGTCCTCCGACCGGACGCCGCCGTCGCTGGCGATCGTCTCGCCCGCAACTACGATCGTCTCGACCTACTCGGTCTCCCTCACCATCAGCGGAACCGCATCCGACGATGTGGGCGTAACGGCAGTGAAGTGGAGCACCTCCAACGGAGATTCGGGAGCCGCATCCGGGACGAAGAACTGGACGGCCGCAGTTCCGCTACTGGTGGGCACCAATGTGGTGACCGTGCGGGCTTATGACGCGGCTGGGAACTCCTCCTGGCGTGCGGTGACGGTGGTCCGACACTGAGTTTGTCGAGTTTTCTTTCCTATGAGGCTCGTGTTTTTCCGTACTGTGCCGATAGATCTTATGAGCCGCTTATGGACCGGTACCAGCGCACTTACACGAGTCAATCCGATGTTGAGCCTCGCTGCAGGCATTTAGGTCCAGGTCGTTTGCAGTCGGAGATCGATGAGCAACGCGGATCGTGCGGGCCGAAGCATCCGCCCGATTACGAGATCGATGAGACCGAAGAGATCCTGTTCGCCCTGGCTCAGGCAGTCGAACAACGGGATACCCAGACAGCCGGGCACTGCGAGCGGCTGGCGTTGATCGGTGTCAGCCTGGGCTTCGCAATGGGGCTGGAACTGGCCAGTCTGTTGGCGCTCTATCGGGGAGGGTACCTGCACGATGTGGGCAAGGTAGGGATTCCGGATTCGATCCTGTTCAAGCCGGGAAAGCTCACGGCTTCGGAATGGGTCGTCATGCGGAGCCATTGCACCCGCGGCGAGGAAATCTGCCGGCACATGAAATCGCTGGCGCCGGTGCTGCCGATCATCCGCCACCATCATGAACGCTGGGACGGCACCGGCTACCCGGACGGCCTGGCGGGGGAGCAGATTCCCTTGCTGGCCCGAATCATGCAAATTGCGGATATCTATGACGCCCTGATCAGCCCGCGTCCTTATAAGCCGGCCTTCAGTCCGGACGAAGCGCTCCGGTTGATCGGCGACGAGACCAGCCGCGGCTGGCGCGATCCCGAACTTGTCAGTCTGTTCTTCAAGCTGCATCCCGACGTGATCTCGAAAATCGGGGAGTACTCGGCCTCACGCGACCACAGTCTGCAGGCCATGGGCACGTCGATCGCGGGGCTGGAACAGTTTCTCGGTTTTGCGCAGGCGTAACGCCGATCTCTAGTGGTAGTTCTTTTCGCCGGCCTCGATCCGCACGTCGAGACGATTCTCTTTGGGGGGCAGCGGGCAGGTGGCGTACGGCGAAAATGCGCAGGGCGGGTTGTAGGCCTTGTTGAAATCGAGGACCACGCGGCCGTTCTCGGGCAGCGCCGAATAGAAAAAGCGTCCGGCGCCGTAGGTTTCCTTCCCGCTGGTCAGGTCGCGGAAGATATAGAACAGCTCTTTCGCGCCGGGCTCTTCGAAGATCGGATAGAGCCGGTATTCGCGGCCGTGGATTTGGAACACCGCGTAGCCGGGGCAGTCGTCTTCCTCGGTTTGGCCGATGATGTTCAGGATCGGGATCTTGTGCGGCTCCGGCACAAACCGGGCCGTGACGCGCCACGATTCATCAACCGGATAGGATTCGATGCCGTGAAAATTGCGGCGATATTCACTCTCGGGATCCCGTACACGAATCGCGTACTTTCCGGCCCTCCGGATGACTTGCAGGTTGAGCCGCCCGACATGGATGCGGTCGTCGGAATCGTGCGCGACCTTGCGCGTGGCGCCCTCCATCGTGACGCTCACTCCATCGTTCTGTAGTTGGAATGAACCCGCATGGGCAGGTCCGTCGGGCAGAACGATATCGTTGGCAGCATCGCGGCCGAAGCGGTTGGGGCCGTCGTGCAGCCAGTAGAGCCCGGCCAGGCTGAGCCATCCGCCGTCGGCCTTGAGGGCTGCCTCACGCGCGCGGCGCCACGCCGCGATTTCCGAGGGATAGTCCGCTGCCGAAACCATGCTTACACCGATGATCAGAAGGATTGCCGCACGGATCATTTAGCCGGGTCTCCGGCTGATTCGATCAATTGCTCCAGCAGGCCCGCGAACTCCTCCGACTTGCGGTCCACCCGGGCCTTCAACTGGTTGAGGTCGCGCTCGAGAAGGCGCAGTTTGTCGGCCAGGTGCAGGCAGGCCAGCACCGCAATGCGGGTGGAATCGGCGTTGGGGGCTTTGGCCGCGATGGAAAGCATCAACTCATCGACGCTGGCGGCGACCTCTTCGACTTCGCGCGGATCCCCGCTGGCCAGCAGCGTATACGGCCGGCTCAGGATCGTGACGCGAACTTGCTGCTTGTCGGGCGTGCTGCTTTCCACCGGTTCTTTCCGGGAGCGCCCTTCTAGCTGGCGCTCAACTGATCGATTTGCCCCAGCAGTTTCTCGATGCGGGAACGGACCTGTTTCCGCTCCGCCTGGAGCGTTTTGACCTCGTCGGCGAGGCGCGCTGCTTCGGCTTTCGCGGCGGCCGCCTCTTCGACGGCGGTTTCCTTTTCCCGGCGCAGCCGGCTCACCAATTGCACCGCCTGCTGGATGCGTTCTTCCAAACTGCCGAGGGAATCGATTTCCTGTTCCGCGGGACTCATACCAGGCTCACGCTTTCTCGAGGGCGGCCTTGGCCGATTCCACCAGCTGGCGGAACGCGGCGTCATCGTGCAGCGCGACGTCGGCCAGAACCTTGCGGTTCAGGTCGAGTCCGGCGGCCTTCAATCCATGCACGAACATGCTGTAGGAAATGCCGGCCTCGCGGCAGGCAGCGTTGATGCGCACAATCCACAAGGCGCGGAAATCGCGTTTCTTGTTCTTGCGGCCGACGTAGGCGAACTTCAGCCCGCGTTCCACGGCTTCCTGCGCCGCACGGTACAGCTTGCTCTTGGTTAGAAAATAACCAGACGCTTGATGCAGCGTCTTTTTCCGGGAGGCCCGGCGGTGGGTTCCACGTTTAACTCTGGGCACGTTTCATCTCCTTAGAAATCATTTGAACGATTGGCGGTTCGGGCACGTGCCACGCGCTCCGGCCGCGCAATGCCGCTCACCCTTTAATAGGGGAGCATGCGCTTCAGGACAGGCTGGTCGGCCTTATCGGCGACCACGCTCTGATGAAGCTTCTTCTTGCGTTTGTGCGGCTTCGAGGTCAAGATGTGGCGGCCGAACGCGTGGTTGCGAACCACTTTGCCCGTGCCGGTCTTCTTGAACCGCTTGGACGCACCTTTGTGAGTCTTCAGCTTAGGCATAGAAATTCTGGGGTCTTCTCGAACAGGAAAGACTCACCGATTATAGCATGGGTGAAAGCGCCCGCAATTTGCGCACCGATTCGACCACTCGGCCCGCCGCGTAATCCACCTCTTCTTCGGTGGTAAAGCGCCCCAGGCCGAAGCGCACCGACGAGTGGGCGCGGTCGTCCGAAAGGCCGAGCGCGCGCAGGACGTGGCTCGGCTCCACGGTGGCGGAGGTGCAGGCCGACCCGGTGGAGAGAGCGATCTCCGGCATGCTCAGGATGAGGGTCTCCGCGTCCACGCCGTCAAAGCTCACGTTGAGATTTCCGGGCAGGCGCTGCTCCATCGACCCGTTCACCGACACGCCCTCCAGCGCGTTTTCGAGGAGCCCTTTCAGACGGTCGCGCAGGCGGCCGGCGCGGGCGGCTTCGTCCTCCATTTCCCGGGCGCACAGGGCGCAGGCCTCGCCAAATCCCACGATGGCCGGCACGTTCAGCGTGCCCGAGCGCAGGCCGGATTCGTGGCCGCCGCCATCCATCTGGGGAGTGAGCCGGACGCGTTTGCGGCGCACATAGAGCGCGCCCACGCCCTTCGGCCCGTACAGCTTGTGCGCGCTGAACGACATCAGGTCCACGTGTCCCACGTTCACCGGCACTTTGCCGAAGGCCTGGGCCGCGTCGCAATGGAAGAGCGCGCCGGTCTCGCGGCAAATTGCGCCGATCTCGTCCACCGGCTGGATGACGCCGATCTCGTTATTGGCCCACATGACGCTCACCAGGGTCGGCTCGGGACGGATCGCGGCGCGGAGCTCCTCGAGATCGATCAGGCCATCCGGCCGCGGACGGAGAACGGTCAAGCGGCCGGCGGCCCGTTTGGCCGGGTCGAGCACCGCTTTGTGCTCCGTAGCCAGGGTGACGATGTGCACGGCGCCGGCGCCCTTGATCGCCAGGTTGTTCGACTCGGTGGCGCCGCTGGTGAAGACGATCTCCCGCGGCCCGGCGCCCGCCAGTTCGGCCACACGCCGGCGGGCAAGCTCCACCGCTTTCTCGGCTTCCCACCCGAAGCGGTGTCCGCGGCTGGCGGCGTTGCCGAATTTCGGCCCGAAGAACGGCAGCATGGCCTCCAGGACGCGGGGGTCCACGGGGGTGGTGGCGTGGTAATCCAGGTAAACCGGCGGGTGCATGCGCTCACTCCCATTGTGGCGCGAAATGGCGGATACTGGTCGTACGAGTGCCAAAGCCTTCGATTTCACCGGAAACCGAGACCCTCGAGCGCGAACAGAACGTCCCGCTGTACCGCGTGGTGCTGCTCGACGATAACGATCACACCTACGATTATGTGATCGAAATGCTGCAGAAGATCTTCATCTTCACGCTCGACCAGGCCTACCGACACGCGGAGGAAGTGGACCGCTGCGGACGCACCGTCCTCATCATTTGCGAGCTGCCGCAAGCGGAGTTCGCCCGCGACCAGATTCACTCCTACGGAGCGGACTGGCGGCTGCCCCGGTCGAAGGGATCGATGTCGGCTGTCGTGGAGCCGGCCGGGTAGGCGACCCACGGTATTATAGAGAAATGAAGCTTTTTCGTTGCCTACTGTTGGTGTGCCCGGCGGCCTGTCTGCTGGCCCAGACGCCTCCGCCGAAGCCGGCAGAGGCGGCGCCCCCCGCAAAACCCGGGATCAACCTGTCGGTCGATAAGACCCCCCCGGCGATGCCCGAAGTTCCGCCCGACACCGTGGTGCTGACCGTCGGAGACATAAAACTCACGGCCGCCCAGTTCGACCAGATCATCAGCGTACTGCCCGCGCAATACCAGGCTGCCGCGCGCGGCCCGGGGCGGAAGCAGTTTGCCGACAACCTGGTCCGCATGCTGGTGCTGGCCCAGGAAGGCAGACGCCGCAAGCTGGACGAGACACCGACCTATCAGTCGCAAGCCATGTTCGAGCAGGCCAATGTCCTGGCGGGCCTGACGTATAAGGAGATCAGCAAAGAGAACAAGGTCGACGACGCGGAGATGCAGAAGTATTACGACGCGCACAAGGCGGAGTTCGAAGAGGTGCAGGCGCGCCACATCCTGATCCGCATGCAGGGGTCGCCGCTGGCCGTGAAGCCGGGCCAGAAGGACCTGACCGATGCGGAAGCCCTGGCCAAGGCGCAGGACCTGCGCAACAAGCTGGTGGGCGGGGCGGATTTCGCGGCGCTGGCGATGCAGGAATCGGACGACAACACCACCGCCCCCCGCGGCGGCGACCTGGGCTTCTTCCACCATAACCAGATGGTGCCGGCCTTCGACGAAGCGGCTTTCAAGCTGAATGTCGGCGAGTTGAGCGAGCCGGTGAAGACGCCGTTCGGCTATCACCTCATCAAGGTCGAGGCCAAACGAACCAAGAGCCTGGAGGATATGAAGCCGGAGCTGGAAAAACGCCTCGGCCCGGAGGTCGCTCAGAAAGCCATGGATGAAATGGAGAAGAAGAGCAACGTGGTGCTCGATCCGACCTTCTTCAACCTCCCCAAAAAGTAACGTGACGACCCGGAAACTGGAGCTTGCCTGCCCGGTGTGCGGCTCTCAAGCCGTGTTCTACAGTTGCACGCCCAACTGCTGCTTCAACCATGTGTGCTCAGACTGCGGGACGACCTTCGAGCCGCTGACGGCTGCGACGGGCAAAATGGTTTCCGGGGTCGTCCCGCCCGACCCCCTGCCAGAGGCCGCCGATCCGACGGCGGCCTGCGCCAAGTGCGATTCCACGGCGGTCTACCTGGCCGGGGATCAGGCGGTCTGCGCCCACTGCGGTGCGGTCCTGACCATCGAGCTGACCGAAATCTGTCCCGGGTAACCACCCGGGCTTGACTCTTTTCGATAAACATCCCATACTTGATCGAGTAATGGGACTATCCCTCCAGCTAACCCCCTTTCAACGCTGTTGTTGCCGCTAAAGCTCTGTCTTCTATTTCTGTAGCAATCAACAGATCTGTAAGGAGTTATAAGATGAGGCGATGGCTGTTATTTTTCTTGCTGACGGTTCCGGCGGCGGCCCAGCTGGCGTCGATCACCGGAGTCGTGGCCGACCGGTCCGGATTGCCGGTCGGGGCTGCGGTCGTCCATATCACGAACAACGAAACCGGACTCGTCCGAAATCTCGTTACCGACGACGCCGGCCGCTACTCGGCGCCCGGCCTGGCAGTCGGGCAATACCAGGTGACCGCTTCCAAGGATGGTTTCCGCTCCGCCCGGAAGACGGGAGTCACCCTGGTGGTGGGCCAGGAAATGCCCATCGATCTGACGCTCGAAGTCGGCGAGGTTCACGACACAGTGACGGTGGAGTCGGAGCCGAACCAGGTGAACCTGTCCACGGAGCAGGTCTCCGGGCTGGTTGGGGAGCGCCAGATCAAGGATCTTCCACTGAATGGCCGCAGCTATGACGGCCTGATGACCCTGAAAGCCGGCGTGGTGAATTACTCCTCGCAGCGGTCCGGCTCGATCGGCACTTCCAACTCGGCAGTGGGCAACATGTTCGCGGTCTCGGGGCGGCGGCCGCAGGAGAATCTGTTTCTGCTGAACGGGATCGAGTATACCGGCGCGTCGGAGATCAACGTCACTCCGGGCGGCGCCAGCGGCCAGCTTCTGGGGGTGGAGGCGGTGCGCGAATTCAACGTGGTGACGGACGTTTACGGCGCGCAGTACGGGAAACGGCCCGGCGCGCAGGTCAGTATCGTCACGGCTTCCGGCGCCAACCAGGTGCACGGCTCGGTGTACGAGTTCCTGCGCAACAGCGCCCTGGATGCCCGCAACTTCTTCGACTTCGGCTCGATTCCGCAATTCCAGCGCAACGAGTTCGGGGGAGCCGTGGGCGGCCCGATCCGCAAGGACCGCACCTTCGTTTTCGGCAATTACGAGGGTTTCCGCCAGCGCCTGGGATTGAGCGACGTCACGCTGGTGCCGGACCAGAACGCCCGCGCCGGCTACCTGCCGGATGCACAGGGCAACCTGGTGCATGTGGGCATTACGCCGGCGGCCAAAGCGCTTCTGCCGCTGTGGCCGGAACCGAACGGGCCCAGCCTCGGCGGGGGGATCGGCGAGGCGTTCAGCAACCCGCTCCAAAGCATTCGCGAGGATTTCGGCACTGTCCGGCTGGATCACACGTTCTCCGAAAAGGACTCCCTGTTCGGGGTCTACACGATCGACGACAGCGCCGACGACACGCCGACGGCCAATCCGCTGAGCCGTGTATTCGAGGCGCTTCGCGAGCAGGTTCTGAGCCTGCAGGAGACGCACGTATTCTCGGCGACGGCCTTGAACACGGTCAGGGCCGGCTTTTCCCGCGGCGGATACTACTTCACCGGCTCGACTCCGGTCAACGTGCCCGGCTTTGTACAGGGCGCTCCGGTCGGCGCGGTGGTGATCGGCGGAGGCACGGCGCTCAACGGCGCATCGCAGATCACCTTGGCCGGAACCAACGCCGGCAGCAATCTGACGGCGGTGCGCAATCTGCTTACCTGGGAGGACCACGTCAACCTGCGGCGGGGGGTTCACCAGCTCGAGTTCGGGGTGTGGGTACAGCGCATACAGAGTAACGACAACCTGGCGCAGAACCAGTTCGGGCAGGCATCGTTCGGCAGCCTGGCGAGCTTCCTCGCGGGGACCGTCTCGACGTTCACCGTGGTGCCTGGCTCCACGCCGCTCGGCTGGCGGTCGACCGAGGCCGCCGAGTACGTGCAGGATTCCATCCGCGTGACGCCCGCTCTTCAATTGTCGCTGGGACTGCGCATCGAGCATTCGAACGGGATGAACGAGGCGCACGGCCGCGCGGCGAACTACCTTTTCGACGCCAATGGCGTGATTCAGACCGAGCCGCATGTCGGGGACTCCGTGTTCACCCTGAATCACGGGAAGTTCCTGCCGCAGCCGCGCGCGGCGATCGCCTGGGACCCCTTCGGCAAACAGCGAACCGTGATCCACGCCGGATTCGGGATGTTTCACCAGCAGCTCGATGCCATCAGCTACCGCCTGGATCAAAACGGCCCCTTCAACCCCACGGTCTCGCTGAAAAACGTCCCTCTGGACGGGCTTCTGATCGTACCGGGCGCGGCGCTTCCCTCGGGGAGCAAGCCCACACCCAGCGGGATTCAGCCGGACGCGAGAATTCCCACGGTGCTCTCTTACAACTTCAAGATCGAGCAGCAGCTCGGGGCGGCGAGCGCGGTGGCTGTCGGGTACGTAGGATCGCGCGGATACCATGAGATTCTGGCGCTGGACGCGAATCTGCCGGTACCTGCCTTCTGGGACGGACAGATCTACTTTGCGCCGGGCTCGCCGCTGGCGAATCCGAACGTCGGCAACACTACCACGTGGTGGTCGAACGGGGCGAGCAGCTACAACGCCCTGCAGATCGACGTAAACCGGCGTTCGAGCAAGGGGCTGCAGTTCCGCGCCGTCTACACGTTTTCGAAGAGCCTGGACGATGGAAGCGCCTGGAACAGCAGCGTGGCCGCCAACGCCCCCGGCTTCGTGATGTACCCGCTCAATCCGCGCATCGACTGGGGCCTGTCGACCTACGACGTGCGGCACTCGGTGGTGATCAACGGAACGTACGAGCTTCCCCTGGGGCGCGGGAAGACGTTTCTGAAGAGCGTCAACCGCACGTGGGACAAGTTGATCGGCGGATGGACGCTGGCGGGCATCGGAACCTTCCAGTCGGGATTCCCGTTTACGCCGCAGCTGGGCTTCAATCCGTCGAACGACGGCGACACCCGCAATCCGGTGCGGCCGTCGTGGAATCCGGCATTCAGCGGGCCGGTGATTTTAGGCGGCCCGAACGGCTATTTCAATCCGGCGGCATTTGTGATTCCGGCGAATGGAACCTACGGCAACGTCGGCCGGGACACGCTGATCGGTCCGGGGAGCGCCACGGTGGATCTGTCGGTGTCGAAGCAAGCCGCGCTCACGGAACGCGTCAAGCTGCAGTTCCGCGGCGAGTTCTTCAACCTCCTGAACCACGCCAATTTCAGCACACCCAATACAGTGGTATTCTCGTCGGCCGGCTCGGGAGCCTCGCCAACTGCGGGCGTAATTACGGCGACCTCGACGAACTCAAGACAGGTCCAGTTCGCGATGAAGGTGCTGTTCTGAAATGCGTCCGGCTCTATTTCGCGGTCTGTGCCCGGTGCGCTTCGCGGCTGCATGCGTCGGAGGCGCCGGTGGGGTCGATCGCGGAACTCCCTTCTTCGATGTAGGTGATCTTTCCCTCCTTGTCGATCACGAAAGTGGCCCGGTTGGCCACTCCGGCCGCCGGGATCAACACACCGTAGGCAGCCGAGACTTCGCGCTTGGCGAAATCACTGAGCATGGGGACGGTGATGTTGTTCTTGGCGGCAAATTCCTTTTGGGAGGGAGTGTTGTCCGTGCTGATTCCGAAAACCTTGGTGCCCGTCTCGTTGAATTTAGCAATACCAGCCTGGTATGCCTGGAATTCCTTGGTTCAACCACCGGTGAAGGCGGCCGGATAGAACGCCAGTACGACGACGCTCTTGCCGCGGAAGTCGGAGAGTTTAACGGTCTCGCCGGTGGTGGAGCGCAGCGCGAAGTCGGGCGCCGTATCCCCCACCTTCAAGTGAGTGTGAGGCGGTTGAACCGCCTGGGCGAACATGGCGGCTGCGGAAAGCAAGCCGAGTGTAAGCATCCTCATATGGGTTCCAGAGTACATCAGTTCGATTCCAAATTAATCTATTGCCTGTAAATGATACAGGTGCTATCTTAAAGGTGACGTGGATTGATTTAGGGCGCTTCGCCCGGCTAATTGCAACCACGAAAAAAAGTGCTAAAGGCGAGTCGGTCTGTTCAAAAACATTTCGACCCTGGCGCCTTTGGGCTCCAGGGTTTTTTGTCGTTTGGACAGCCGCCTTCGCCGGATGCTGGAGGGTCAATGAGCGTCTGGCTTGAATCCGCACCAGTCGATCCCTCGCTGAGTGGACGCGAAGGGGAGTTGGTTTCGGTTTCGATTTGCATCAACCCGCGCGACCTGGAATCGCTGTTGGAATCCCTGGCGCAGGTCAGTTTCCCGATTAATCCGCAAATTTATCACGATGCCGCGATGGTCTATCGCTATTCGGACCAGCATGAGGAGGCCGAGGCGGCCACTCTGGTGGAATTTCCCGCTTATGCCGGAAGGTTGGACGAGGTCCGCAGGTCGCTCGAGGCGTACGGATTAGACCCATCCGGTATACAGGTGACCAGCATGCTGGCGGAGATTCACGCGGAACATCCGATCGAACCGGCGCCGGCAGGAGCGAAGTACGTCGGACGGTACCGGTTGAAGCGGCGGACTGCTGGAGCGGCGTGAAGGGATGCGGCGGGCTGCTACGCGCCGTAGCGCTCTTCGGTCCACGGGTCGCCTCGCATGTGATAGCCGTTGGCTTCCCAGAAGCCCGGGCGATCCTCCTTCATCAATTCCACGCCGGCCACCCATTTGGCGCTCTTCCAGGCGTAGAGGCGCGGGACGATCAGGCGGGCCGGGCCGCCATGCTCGGCAGGGATTGGCTCCCCGTCATGGGTCAGGGCGACCAGAGCATCCTCGGCCAGAAAGTGATCGAGCGGCAGGTTGGTAGTCCAGCCGCGGTCCGCTCCGCGCACCAGGACAAAGCGCGCCTCTGGCCGCGCGCCGCCGGCCAACTCGATGAGCGTCCGGGTCGAAACGCCCTCCCACAGGTTCCCCAGCCGCGACCACCGGGTGACGCAATGGAAATCCGAGAAAACCCGGACGCGTGGAAGATTTACAAATTCGTCCCAACTCCACCGCACCTCTTTACCCACCAGTCCACGGATTTCAAACCGCCAGGCGGAAAGGTCCAGCGACGGCGGTCCGCTGGCGTCCAGCACCGGCCACTTTCGTGTACGGGACTGACCTGGCGGAATGCGCCCGGCGCGCCGTGTATCCGGGCTGACGATCACATCCGCGGGGACTTCGCCGGGTGACGGAATCTGCTCTCCCTGGGTCTTGCTGCGATCCATACCGAACATCTCCTGATTGTACAGATGCGAAACGCGTTGTCGAATCTTCCAGCAGCGTTCTCTTTAGTTGCTCCATCAGTATTTCTGTCTTGCGGCGGAAGCAAATTGCGCCATAATACGTTATCAAGCGGTGTGGGAACCGTGACGTTGGAAACGAAGGTGCTGGCGGCGATGGTAATGCCGAACTCATGGAACGGATGCTGCAATTCCCTTAAGGCCCTGGGACTCCTCTGCGCCCTGTCAGCGGCGCCGGGGATTGGCGGCGCTCAGGAGTTTATGCCGGCGGCCGGACCCGGCGCCGGAGTGCGGCTGTTCACCTCCGATGCCGCCGTGCTCGAAGCGCAGGACGTGCGCAAGGACCTGCCGTGCACGGTGACGCCGGTCAAGCCGGCGCTCGGTTTCGACCTCAAATTCCACGCGGGATACGAAGTAACGGTGCCGCTCAAAGAGCTGGCGGGCTCGGAGAACATGCTCACCATGGTGTTCCGCGTCACACCCGACGATCATCCCGATGAGCCGGTCTATTTCTCGCAGCACATTCCGGTGCCCTCGATCGCGGATGATGCGGGCGGTCCGGCCTACCTGCAGGGCACCTTCGATGTGGGCGAGGGCAGCTATCACATCGACTGGCTGATGCGGGACCGCGCCGAGCGGATCTGCTCCAACTTCTGGGATATCCAGGCAAGCCTGCCGGCGAAGGACAAGCAGATGGCGCTCGACATCAGCCCCGATGTGATACGGGTGGCCGATGCCGAGCCGTTCAAACAGGAGCCTCCGGTGGAGCGGGAACGGCACGATGGGCCGATCAACGTGAAGGTGGTGGTCAACTTTGCGCCGCAGGATTCGGGCGCGGCCACACTCCAGCCGCTGGATTTGAACGCCCTGATCTCGATTCTGCGGAACATCGCGCGGGAGCCGCGGATCACCCGGTTCTCGATTGTTGCGTTCAATATGCAGGAGCAGCGGGTGATCTACCGCCAGGATTCGGCGGCCCAGATCGACTTTCCGGCCCTGGGGAAGGCGCTCAAGGCGCTGAACCTCGGCACGGTGGATTTGAAACAGTTGAGCCAGAAGCATGGCGACTCGGAATTCCTGGGCAACCTGATCACGAAGGAGCTGACCGAGGACAAGCAGCCACCGGATGCGGTAATTTTCGCCAGTCCTAAGGTAATGCTGGATGGCGGGCTTTCCGATGAAACCCTGAAGCAGCTTTCGGACGTCAAAACACCGGTGTTCTATATGAACTACAACCTGAACCCTCAGGTGAATCCTTGGCGCGACGCGATCGGTTACGCGGTCAAGGCAGCCAAAGGTTCGGAATTTACGATCAGCCGGCCGCGGGATCTGTTCTTCTCGTGGACGGAGATTATCAGCCGCATCGTAAAGTCGAAGTTCAGCAGAACGCCGGGGACCGCAGCCGCGTCCCAGTAGATAGTATGCGAGCCGTTTCCATCACGCTCCTGTTAGCTTCGGCGGCCCTTCCGGGATTCGCGCAGAAGTTCAACCCCTTCGAGAACCTGGGGCCGGACATTCCTACGCCGCAGGCGATTGTGGAGCGCATGCTGGAAGCCGGGCGGGTAACGCACGACGATGTCGTTTACGATCTCGGCAGCGGCGACGGGCGCGTGGTGATTATGGCTGCCCAGAAGTTCGGCGCGCATGCCGTGGGCGTGGAGTTTCAGCCGGACCTGTGCCGCAAAGCGGAGCAGAGGATCCGCTCGCTCGGCCTGGAAGACCATGCCCGCATCGTGGAAGACAGCGTCTTCCGGGTGGACCTGAGCCCGGCGACGGTGGTGACGATGTTCTTCCTCACCAGCTCCAACGAGCGCCTGAAGCCCAACCTGGAGAAGTATCTGAAGCCCGGGGCGCGCGTGGTGTCCAACCAGTTCCCCATCAAAGGCTGGAAGCCCCAGGCCGTGGTGCACGCCAAGAGCGGCACCATGGAACATACCATCTACGTGTACGAGATGGGCCAGACGCGGTAAGCCCGGCCTTACTTCGATTTCCCCGAATTCTCGACGATGCTGCGCGCCAGGTAGTTATCTACTTTGGCGCTGTTGCGGGCCACTTCGTAATAGGCGGCGCGGAGTAACTGGTCCTTCCGGTTGAGAAGAGTTTCCCGGATGTTCTGCTGCACGCGCGGGTCCTGCAGGTCGCGCTGGCCGGCGGGCTCGCGCGAGATTACTTTCAGGATGCGGTAGCCGTCCTGCGTGTGCAGGGGCGGGGAAACGGTGCCGGGCTGGAGGGAATCGATCAGGCGTTTGAGGTCGGGCCCGGCCTTCTCGAGGTTGGATGCCGGGATGAATCCCATGTCGCCGCCATTGGGCGCGGTTGCGGGATCTTCCGAGTAGTTCTGCGCCAGCATGCTGAAATCCTCGCCGCGCTGCAGCCGGCCGGCCAGGTCGTAGATCTTGGTCTTGGCTTCGGTTTCGTTTTGCGCCTTGCTGTTTTTCAGGTTGCGGACGTTGGGGTCGGGAAACGGCGTGACCACGATCTGCGCGATGTGGACCTGCGGCTCGGGCAGGTTGAAGCTGGCCTTGTTGGTCTCGTAGAAAGCCTTCACATCGGCGTCGGTGATGTTGATGTGCGAGGTGATCTCTTTGTTGATGAGCTTGTTGACGGTGAGCTCGCGGCGGAGCTGGGCCCTCAGGTCGTCCACGGTCATGTGCCGGGCGGCGAGCTGCTTTTCGAAGTCTTCCTTGGTGTAGGGAGCCTTCATTTTATTGAGCTCGGTGTCGACATCGGCATCCACCGCGGAGAGGCCCATCTTCTCGGCTCGCTGCAGCATGATCTCGTTGGTGATGAGACTGTTCAGCAGCTCCAGTTTCTGCGACATGACCAAATCTTCGCTGGAGCCTTCGGGAGCCTGCTGCTGCTGCGTCTGGTAATACTTGTCGAGATCGGCGTAAGTGATGGAGTGGCTGTTTACCTGCGCGGCCACTCCGGCGGGTGGCGCGTGTTTGCACGATACGAGCGTCAGAGCGGCCACCACCGCCATAAAGACAACAGAATGATGCTTCATGCTGGAAATTTCATTGTAGCCGTTGGCGGGCAAGGGTGTGGGACAAATGGGAGGGCAAGCTCATCAAGCATGTCCCGCGGAACATTGGGTGCGGCGAATGCGTCTTGGGCTTCAGGCGCATCCTGCGATAATACGGAACAGTCATGGCTTCCGACTCCTTTTTCCGCCGGCCGGCGGTACTGCTGGCGCTGGCCTTATGCTCGGTAGGCGGGGTGGTCACAATCCTCGGAAAGCTGGCCAGCGGGCCGGCGGCGACGCAAAAGCGCGTTACCTTGTCGAAAGAGACGGGCACGAAAGCTTACCCCGCCTTCGCGCCCGACGGGCAGCGGATCGCGTACAGCGCGCGAAACGGGACGAAGGTGGAGCCGTTCCACATCTACGTCCGGACGATCACCGCCGATACGCCCCGGCAGCTGACCTCGGGGGCGGGCAACGATATCGGGCCGGTATGGTCCCCGGACGGCACGAAAATCGCATTTCAGCGGCTGGAAGAAGGGCGCACCGCGTACATCGTAACCGGCGCGGATGGCGCGAACGAGCAGCGGGTGGCGGAGTTCGCGGCCTCTGTGGACGAGGCGCAGCCGCTGCCGCCGGTGGCGTGGGCCCCCGACGGCCGATCGCTGGTGGTGATGCAGGTGTCGCCGAAGCAGCCGCCCTTCCTGGCCCTGGTGCCCTTAGGCGGCGGTGAATCCAAGCGCATTACGAATCCTCCGGAGGGCAGCGAGGGCGATTCCACACCCGCGGTGTCGCCGGATGGAACGACGCTGGCACTTGTCCGCGGCACCGGACCGGAAGGCGCCGACATTTTTCTATGCGACCTGACCGGTGGAGCGCTGCGGCGCCTGACGTTCGACGACAAACCGATCCGCGGCATCTCCTGGACGCGCGATTCGCACGACCTGCTGTACTCGGCGAACCGCTTCGGCGGCGGCTGGTTCCTGTGGCGGGTTCCCGCCTACGGCGGAGCGCCCCGTCAGGTGGTCATTACGGGGCGCTCCGCCGTGCATCCCGCCGTGGCGCCCGAGGGCAACCGCCTGGCGTATACGGACAGCCCGACGGTTTCGTCGATCTGGCAGGCGCGCTTGTCCGATTCCGCGGGAGTGCCCGAGGAACGGCCCCTGATTCGCTCCAACGGACAGGAGTCGTCGCCCGCCTATTCTCCGGACGGCCAGAAGATCGCGGACATTTCCGACCAGACCGGATCGGACGAAGTCTGGGTGAGCGACGCCGCGGGAACCAACCGGATCCAGGTGACGCACTTCGAAGGTCTCCAGGTCCGCCATCCGCAGTGGTCGGCCGACAGCAGGCAGATCCTTTTCCATACCAGCGGCGACCAGGGATCCGACATCTACACGGTGGCGGCGTCGGGCGGTGCGAAGCCGAAGCGGCTGGTTGCGGGCGGCTCGGGCGCGGTATTCTCGCCGGACGGAAAGCACATTTTCTACCAGTCGCACGGGCAGATCTGGAAGGCGAACGCGGACGGAGGGTCTCCCGAACCGCTGGCGCGGGAAATGGGGGCCGGGCAGCCGGCGGTATCGGTCGACGGCAAGACTGTTTATTTCAGTTTGCGCCGGGCGATCTGGCGTGTGCCGGCGGCCGGCGGCGACGCCGAAGAGGCGTTCGTCCCCGATCACGACCTGTTCTGGAGCGCCATACAACCGGTGAGTAACGGGATCTATTATCTGGAATTCGAGCGCAGTACTCGCGGCATGGCGGTCTCGTTCTACGATTTAGCGTCGAAGAGGGAATCGGTGGTTTTTCGCGTGCGCGGCGGGAACAGTTATTCAGTATCGCCGGATGGGAAATACATTCTCTATCCCAAAGTGGACCAGAGCGAGACCAACCTGATGCTGCTGGAGAATTTCCGGTAGGCTGCCGGGCTCATCCCCGCAGCGCGTCTTCCACGGTTGGGTAGAACGGGAACACCTGGTCGAGCAGGCTGACCTGGAAGGAATGGAGCAGGTGGCCGGTGGCCCCGGCCATGCGCATCTCGCCCCCGGCCGCTACGATCTTGTTGTAGCTGGCGATGAAGCGGCCGATACCGGTGCTGTCGATGACCGTAACACCGCCGAGGTCGAAGATGATGATCCGCTTGCCTTCGGCCAGCAGTCGGTCCACCAGGCTGACGATCTGCTCCCCTTCCGGACCCATCATCAGTTTACCCGCCAGGGTCACGGCGACGGTGCCGGGCGCGATCTCCTCGTGGCTCAGTTGCAGCGGCATGTAACGCACTAGTGTACTACCATGAGACTGAGATTCTCATGCGCTACTTTCTGGCCAAAACCGACCCCGGCACGTACTCGGTAGACGACCTGGAACGCGAGCACAAGACCACCTGGGACGGCGTCAGCAATCCGCAGGCGGTGCGGGCGATCCGTGAGATGCGTCCCGGCGACCGCGTCTTCATTTACCACAGCGGCGGAGTGTCGGGCGTCGTGGGGCTGGCCACCGTGCGCTCGGAATCGCGCGACGATCCGAAAAATCCGAAATCGGCTGTCGTGGACCTGGAGTTTGCGGGCCGCCTGGAGCCGCCGGTTTCCCTGGCCGAGATCAAGCAATCGAAGCAGTTCGATAACTGGGCCCTGGTCCGACAGGGACGACTTTCCACCATGTCCGCACCCGAAGAATTTGTCGATTGGATGCGCGCGCGATATCCCAAAGCCAAGATCTGAAGCAAGATGCGCGTTTTCGCACGAATCGGCCACTCCTGGGGGTGGTCCATACCCGCCATTTCAGGGGAATGCCCTATTCGGGCAAATTAAGGGCTGCAAATTGGCAAACTTCGAGTACAGTTATTCTAGACCGAGATGAGTAGATATCCCAAAGGGCTTTGCCGCGAGGCGGGTGTCCGCCGCCTGGACTTGGCGCGGGTCCTGCTGCTCCACGGGGATCTGGCCGCCCGACTAGCCCTGAAGACCATCCTGGAAGCGGGTGGCTATTGCGTGGATTCCGCCTCGACTCCGGCGGAAGCTCTCTCGAAGCTGGACGAAGGGCAGTACGAGCTGGTGCTGACCGATTCGGCCATCGGATCGCGCTCCACCGGACGCAACGTGCTGGCTTACGCCCGCGTGAAAGATTACCGGCCGGCTACCGCGCTGGTCACGTCGTACGGGCCTTACCAGCGGCGTACGCGCAGCGCCGCCCAGCAGTTTGCCGTGTACACGGAGAATCTGCCGACTCTCCTCGGTAAGGTTGCCGACTTGATCGCCGTGCGTGCCAGCAGGAGGCACCGGCCTCTGCGCGCGGCCGTCTAAATCCCTCTCCAAAAACAGAAAGACCGGATCCGGCAGGCGCCGGAACCGGTCTCGGAATCGCTGGCTGGATAATCGCTAGTCGCTAGTGCCCGCGGCCTCCGCCGCCGCCTGAGCCGTGCCCGACCGACGCACCGCCCCCGGCGGACGCGGCGACCGACCCCGCGCTGGAGGAAGCGGCCGGAGCCGAAGGCGCGGATGCCACGGACGACATCGTCCCCGAATATCCACCCGAACTGGGAGCCATAGTGGGGTACGACGGGTTGTATCCACCGCCACCGCCGTAGCCCGGGTTATAGACCGGTCTCGGCGCGTAGTACGCGCGGTAGACGGCCATGGGGCTCCAGAACCGGTAGCCGTACGGGCTATAGATCGAGCCGCTGCACGGGATGTAGGTTCCCAGACCGTAGTAGGGGTTGTAGCCCCAGGATCCAAGGGATCTGACGTAGACGTTGGAGCAGGGATCCTGCTGCCAGCCGGAGGTGCGTGCACGGTTGGCTGCCGAGATATTCGACATCGCCATCATTTCAGCGCGCCGGCGGCTCCAGTGGTCGAGGCTGTCGGTGTCTTCGGTGTTGAATTTCTCCGCAACGGCCAGGGCGCCTCCGAGCTGCAGCATCTTGCCGCCGGAGACCTGGACGTTATCGGAGCCGATCTGCACGTCGGCGGCGCCTTTGAAAACCTTGAGCTGCGCCGGCTGCATATCGAGCCGGTAGATTCCGGCCTTGGAGAGGACCACCGTGGCATTTTGCGCCACCACGGTCACGTTGGTATCTTTGCCGATCTCATCGGCTTCGATCACGACGGAGCCGGTGAGCAGCTCGATCCGGGTATCGATGAGGCGGTTGCTGATCATACGGAAGGAGGTCTTTTCTCCAACCCGCATGACTACGCCCGGCGGCAGGAGGACCTCGGCGCGGCCCTCGTCGGTGCGCAGGACGGTCTTTTCCTTGATGTCCGGGAATTGGGCGGGCTGGATCTCCAGCACCTTGTCACCGAGGTAAACGGTGCCCTCAATGTAGTTGACGACTCCCGACTTGGCCCCGATCACGGCCTGCGCGGACGCGGGAGCCGACCCCAACGTGAGAACGAGCGCCGACAATCCGGCAACCCACAGCGCCTTCATATACACCTCGCTCAATAATAGCTTGATGACTTACTGCTTTAAAGTCAATACGATCTTTCGAGCCAGAGGTAAATTCGACAACCGGGGCAGCCGCCCGCGGCGGGCAGGCGGAAGCGGGTAGCTCCAGGTCGACTCCGCCGCCGCTGATCCGCGTTAGCTGGCCCAGGACGTTGTAGGTTCGCGTGTCGCCGTTCAGGCTCGCCAACTCTCCCGCCGGCCCGGTCATCCGGCTCGAGCCGCCACAAATAGGGGACATTACTATTGAGGCGAAACGAGGGACATTTCTAAAGAGGCTTGACAGGAGTAGCACCCGAACTTGACCGGCGCGGGCCGGCTGCACTACACTGTCCTCAGTTCATGCACACGTGTGCATATGAGCGAAAACGATGAAAGGGCGCTCTGAGGGCAAGTCCGCGGCCATGAAGCGCGCGTCCATCAAGGACATTGCGCGACTGGCGGACGTGTCGCACTCCACGGTGTCGCGAGCGCTGCGCGGCAGCGGGCTGATCAGCGAGGAGACGGCGGGGCGCATCCGGCGGATCGCGCGGGAGGCCGGCTACACGCCCAGCGCGGCGGCACGCAGCCTGGTCACACGGCGCACCGATACGATCGGGGTGGTGGTCACAAACATCGCCGATCCGTTCGTCGCGGGGGTGGTGAGCGGCATCGAAGAGGTGGCCAGCGAGAAGGGGCACTCCGTTTTTCTCGCCAATTCGCACGCCGACCCGGAGCGCGAAGTCCGCGTGGTCCAATCCTTCGAGGAGCGGCGGGTGGACGGCATTATCGTCACGTCTTCGCGCGTGGGGGCGATGTACGTGCCGCTGCTCTCGCGGATGCGGGTCCCCATCGTGCTGCTGAATAACCAGCACCCGAGCGAGTTCGTCCATTCCGTGATGATCGCCAACGCGGAGGCCGCAATCGAGGCCACCCGGCATCTCGTTGGACTCGGCCACCGGCGGATCGCCTACCTCGGCGACCGCAATGGACACCAGTCCGACACGGAGCGCTTCTCGGGATACCGCCGCGCCCTGGAGGAGGCGGGCCTGCCCTTCGAGCCGGAACTGGTAGTCCACGGCGACGGCAAGCCGGAAGGCGCCGGTCCGGCGATGGCGCGCCTGCTGGAACTCCCCAAGCGGCCGACGGCCGTCTTCTGTTATAACGACCTTTCCGCGCTGGGCGCGATGCGCGAGGTGTTCGCCCGCGGCCTGCGCATCCCGGAGGACCTTTCCATCGCGGGCTTCGACGATCTATATATCAGCCGCTATCTGAATCCGCCGCTCACCAGTGTGCGGCAGCCGATGCGGCAGATGGGGCGCATGGCCATGGAGACGCTGCTCGACCTGCTCTCCGGCGGGCGGCGCGAACACAACCTCAAGGTGCCGGGCGAACTGATCGTCAGGGAATCCACGGCGCCACCCAAGGAGCAACTATGACCGACCTTCTGATTGACCCCAAGAGATTCACCGGCCGGATCGACGATTTCGGCTACGAGTACCTGTCGTTCGAAACCCGCGCACTGGCGCCGGGCGAGGAGTTCCGCGGCGAGACGGCGGGCCGCGAACTGGCCATCGTGGTGCTGGGGGGACGCTGCTCGGTAGAATCCTCGGCCGGCTCGTGGAAGAACATCGGCGGGCGCGCGAATGTGTTCGAAGGGCGGCCGTTCACGCTCTACCTTCCGGTGGCGACCTCCTTCCGCGTCACCGCCGAGAGCGAATGCGATCTGGCCTTCTGCTATTGCCGCGCCGAGGAGCGCTTCCCGGCGAAGCTGGTGACGCCGGACGAGGTCCGCGTGGAGATTCGCGGCGGAGGCAACGCCACCCGCCAGATCCATCACATGCTGACGCCGGAGTTCCCCGCGCAGCGGCTGCTGGTGGTCGAGGTCTACACGCCCGCGGGCAACTGGTCGAGCTATCCGCCGCACAAACACGACGTGCACAATCCGCCCGGAGAGGTGGACCTGGAAGAGATTTACTACTATCGCATCGACCGGCCGGAGGGGTACGCGATCCAGCGGGTGTACACCGCCGACCGCCGCCTCGACGCCACGCTCACCGTACGCGACGGGGAGCTGGTGCTGATTCCGGAAGGCTACCATCCGGTGGTGGCGGCGCACGGCTACAACGTTTATTACCTGAACGCGCTGGCCGGCTCGGCGCGTTCGATGGCGGCCTCGGACGATCCGGACTATGCCTGGGTGCGGGGCACCTGGCACGACCAGGATCCGCGGGTGCCGTTGTTCTAAGGAGACTCTTTCGATGGACATCATCATACTGGGCAGGATCGGCTACGATTTTTACTCGGAGGAGCCGCATGTGCCGCTGCCGCAGGTGCGCCGCTTTTCCCGCTACCTGGGCGGCTCGAGCGCCAATATGGCGGTGGGGCTGGCGCGGCTGGGCGCACGGGCGGGCATCATCGGCTGCCTGGGCAACGACGCCCTGAGCCGCTTCCTGCTCGAGTTTCTCAACCAGGAAAAGGTGGACACCAGCCACGTGCAGGTTGCACCGGGATACCTGCCGTCGCTCTCCATCACGGAAGTTTCGCCGCCGGACAGCTTCCCGCAGGTGTTCTACCGCAAGGACCCGGCGGACACGCGCCTCGACGCCGGCGCGGCCGATCTGGACTACGTTGCCGGCGGCCGGATGTTCGTCACCAACGGCACCTCGCTGTGCGCTTCGCCGTCGCGCGAATCCACGTACCGCGCTTTGGAGCGGGCGAAGGAGGCGGGCTGCCGCGTAGTGCTCGATGTCGATTACCGCGCCATGTCGTGGAGAAATCCCGAAGAGGCCGGACTGGCGGTGCGGCTGGCGCTGCCGTTCGTCGATATCCTGATCGGCAACCAACTGGAGCTGACGCTGGTGGCCGGGGTGAGCGATCTCGATGGCGCCACAGCAAAGCTGCGCCGCCGCGTGCCGGTGCTCGTCTCGAAGTTGGGTGAGCAGGGGACCCGCGTGTGGACCGGCGACGATTCGGTATTCCTGCCGCCCTACACCGTGGACGTCGTATCGACCATCGGCGCGGGAGACGGGTTTGCCTCCGGCTTCCTCTACGCGCTCACCCGCGACAAGCCGCTGGCTGAATGCCTGCATTACGGCAACGCCGCGGCCGCCATCGTGGTAAGCCGCTTGAGCTGCTCGGAAGCCATGCCGACGCTGGCCGAGGTGGAAGCGATGATTCAGCGGAGCCGCGCACAGGCAGTGCCCTCGCGATAGGAACCGGTATGTTTTCCGCCCCCCAGTTCCTGCCCACCGCGGTCTTCGAGAAGCTGACCGACCTGCGCGTACACGATCCCGAACACGCCTGGCGCTCCGCGCGCTCACGCTTGCGCCGCGACCGGCTGGCGCCCAACGGAAAGCTGAACATCCTGGCGGCGGACCACCCTGCGCGCCGCGTCACCAGGGTCGGCGAGGACGCCCTGGCGATGTGCGACCGCCACGACTACCTGGCCCGTATCCTCCGGGTGCTCGCCTCCGGCCGTGTGGACGGCGTCATGGCGACCATGGACATCCTGGAAGACCTGCTGACGATCGACGGCCTGCTGCGGGACGCCGGCGGCGAGCCGTTTTTGGACGGCAAGCTGGCCATCCCCAGCCTCAACCGCGGCGGCCTCGCCGGCTCCGCATGGGAACTCGACGATCCGGTCACCGGACCCTCGCCGGCCAGTTGCCAGGAGTGGAAATTCGACGGCGTCAAGCTGCTGTTGCGTGTGGACGACAGCGAGCCCGCATCGCTGCGGACGCTGACGGCCTGCGTGCACGCCATTTCGGAAGCGTCGGCGCGCGCTCTGCCTATCTTTTTGGAGCCGCTCCCGGTCACCCGGACCGAGAAGGGGTATACGGTCGTCAAGACCGCCAAGGCGCTGGCCCGCCTTGCCGGAGTGGCCTCCGCGCTCGGCGACAGCAGCCGCTACCTGTGGCTGAAGCTTCCCTATTGCGAGGGCTACCGTGTGGTGGCGCGCTCCACCACGCTGCCGATTCTGCTGCTGGGCGGCGAATCGGCGGGAGACCCGACGCCCTTCCTGGGCCAGCTCCGCGCGGCCCTGGCGGCCGGCAGCAATGTGCGCGGCGCGCTGGTGGGAAGAAACGTACTATATCCGGGGGCTGAAGATCCGCTGGCGGTGGCCGATGCGGCCGGCGGCATGATCCACGACGCCTGGACCGTGGAAGAGGCAATGCATTCTTGCGAAGCGAATCGGGGGCGCGATATGGACCGGATCGCGCGCCACTTCTGATGCGCGGAAACGAAGGAGGAGATCGATGGAAACACGCCGAGTAACGATGGCACAAGCCCTGCTGGGCTTCCTCAAGAACCAATATGTCGAGCGCGACGGCCGGGAGCACCGTTTCTTCGAAGGCGCCTGGGGCATCTTCGGGCATGGGATTATTGCGGGCTTCGGACAGGCGCTGCAGCAGAACCCGGATTTTCCTTACTATTTGTGCCGCAACGAGCAGGCGGCCGTGCACATCGCGACGGCTTTTGCCAAGGCGAGAAAGCGCCTGAACGCGTTCGCGTGCCTTTCCTCCATCGGGCCGGGCGCCACCAACATGATCACGGGCGCCGCCACGGCCACGATCAACCGCATTCCGGTGCTGCTGCTGCCGGGGGACATCTTCGCCCGCCGCAACGTCGCACCGGTGCTGCAGCAACTGGAGAGCGAGCGCAGCCAGGACATCTCGGTGAACGACGCGTTCAAGCCGGTGTCGCGCTACTGGGACCGGATCAACCGGCCGGACCAGCTTCCTTGCTCGGTGGTGGAGGCGATGCGTGTGCTGACTTCACCGGCGCAGACCGGCGCGGTGGTACTGGCGCTGCCCCAGGACGTACAGACCGAAGCCTGGGACTACCCGGTCGAGATGTTCGAGAAACGCGTGTGGCACATCCCGCGGCAAGTGCCGGAGCCCGTCATGCTGCAAAGGGCCGCGGCGGCCATTCGCGCGGCCCGGCGACCGCTGGTGGTGGCAGGCGGCGGCGTGATCTACAGCGAAGCGGGCGAAGCGCTGGCGAGCCTGCTGCGGCGCACTGGAATTCCGGCCGGCGAGACGCAGGCGGGGAAGGGCTCGCTGCCCTTCGACCATCCGCAGAACCTCGGCGCCATCGGAGTGACCGGTACCCCCGGGGCGAACATCGCCGCTCGTGAAGCGGATGTGGTGATCGCCATCGGCACACGTCTCAGCGACTTCACGACCGCATCGAAGACGGCGTTCCAGAACCCGGACGTTCGGTTCATCAACATCAACGTCGCGGAGTTCGATGCGTTCAAACACGGAGGGGTGCCGCTGCTATCCGACGCGCGCGCCGCGCTGGAACAACTGGAGGCGGCGCTCTCCGGCTATCAGGTCGAGGCGGCGTACGCCCGGTGCATCGGGGAGTGGCGGGCGCGCTGGGAGGAAGAGACCGACCGCATTTTCGATCTCCGGCACGGGCCGCCCATCAGCCAGGGTGAAGTCGTCGGCGCGGTCAGCCGCGCGGCCCGTCCGCAGGACGTAGTGGTGAATGCCGCCGGGAGCCTGCCCGGCGATCTGCACAAGCTGTGGCGCACGCGCCAGCCGGGCGGCTACCACATGGAATACGGCTACTCGTGCATGGGGTACGAGATTGCTGGGGGCCTGGGCATCAAGATGGCGGACCCGTCGCGCGATGTTTACGTGATGGTGGGGGACGGCTCGTTCCTGATGATGTCCTCGGAGATCGCGACGTCGATACAGGAGGGCTACAAACTCAACCTGGTGGTGTTGGACAACCACGGATATTCGAGCATCGGCGGGCTGTCGCACGCCATCGGGTCGAAGGGCTTCGGCACCAACTACCGCCGGCGCACGGCGAGCGGCCAGCTCGACGGCGAGAATGTGCCGGTGGATTTCGCCAAGCTCTGTGCCGGCCTGGGCGCGCGCACGGTCCGAGTCACCACGCGGCAGGAGCTGGAGCAGGCGCTCGAAGCCATGCGCGGCGACGACCGCACCACCGCGGTGGTCATCGAAGTGGATAAGGAGCAGCGCGTGCCGGGATACGAATCCTGGTGGGACGTGCCCATCGCGGAAGTTTCCGAGTGGGAGACCGTGCAACGAGCGCGGGCGCAATATGAGCAGGACGTGAAACATGAGCGGCGCCACGAGATCGCCGCGGGACAGGGGGCTTGATGACGACGGTCGCGGAAGTACGGCATTTCATTGGCGGAGAGTGGCGGCGGCCCTCCTCGGAGGCTGGCGCGGAGGTGCGGAATCCGGCGAGTGCCGAGGTGTTCGGCCGCAGCCCCGTGGGCTCGGCGGCGGAAGTGGGCGCGGCGGTGGATGCGGCGGCAGCGGCGTATCCCGGCTGGAGCGACACGCCGCCTCCCGACCGCATCCAATTCCTGTTCCGGTTGAAGCAACTGCTGGAGACGCATTTCGAAGAGATCGCCCGGATCATCACCACCGAGAACGGCAAAACGCTGGGCGAGGCTCGGGGTGAGCTGCGGCGCGGCGTGGAGAACGTGGAAGTCGCCTGCGGGATCCCGACCCTGATGCAGGGCTACAACCTGGAGGACGTAGCCCGGGGCATCGACGAGTTGATGTTCCGCCAGCCGCTCGGCGTGGTGGCGGCCATCACGCCGTTCAACTTCCCGGCGATGATTCCCCTGTGGTTCCTGCCGTACGCCGTGGCCTGCGGCAACACGTTCATTCTCAAACCATCCGAGCGCGTTCCGTTGAGCATGCAGCGGGTCATGGAGCTGATCGACGAAGCGGGCTTTCCCAAAGGCGTCGTGAACCTGGTGCACGGGGGCAAAGCCGCGGTGGACGCCCTGCTGGACCATCCGGCCGTGCAGGCCGTCAGCTTCGTCGGGTCCACGCCGGTGGCGCGGTATATTTACGCGCGGGCCGCGGAAACCGGCAAGCGCGTGCAATGCCAGGGCGGCGCGAAGAATCACGTGGTGGTGCTTCCCGACGCCGATCCCGAAAGCACCGCCAAGATCGTCGCCGACAGCGCTTACGGCTGCGCGGGTCAGCGCTGCCTGGCGGTCTCCGTCGCGGTGACGGTCGGAGAGGCGCGCGACTGGTTCCCCAAAATGATCCGCGAGACGGCCGGGTCGCTCAAGGTCGGATACGGGCTCGAGGACGGCGTCCAGATGGGGCCCGTGATCACGGCGGAGAGCCGGCAGCGGATCGAGGGGCTGATCGCCAAGGGCGTGGCCGCGGGGGCGGAGGCGGCGATCGACGGCCGCGGCGTCCAGGTCTCGGGCTTCGAGAAGGGCAGCTTCGTGGGGCCCACGGTGCTCGACGGAGTGCCGGCCGCGAGCGGACTGGCCGAGACGGAGATCTTCGGCCCGGTGCTGAGCGTGATTCACGCCAGGGACATCGACGAAGCCGTGGAGGTGATCGCGCGCAACAGCTACGGCAATGCGTCGTCGATCTTCACCTCGAGCGGAGCGGCGGCGCGCAAGTTCCGCCACCAGGTGCCCACCGGCAATGTGGGGGTGAACATCGGGGTGGCCGCGCCGATGGCGTACTTCCCGTTCAGCGGCTGGAAAGGCAGCTTCTTCGGCGTACTGCACGCGCAAGGCCGCGATGCGGTGGAGTTTTATACGGATAAGAAGGTAGTGATCGAGCGCTGGCCGAAGGAATGGAGCCGGCGCTTTTAGAGGGTTCAGTGGGGCAGGCCTCCCGGCCTGCCCTCATGAAATTGTGCGATGGGCAGGCCGGGAGGCCTGCCCCACTGAAAAGGACACCTGATGGCAATCCTCCGTGTTGGTAACGCCCCCTGCTCCTGGGGCACTCTCGAGTTCGAGGGAGCCAAGGGCGAGCAGATCGGCTACGCCCGGATGTTGGACGAACTGGCCGCTACCGGTTACACCGGCACCGAACTGGGCGACTGGGGCTACATGCCGACCGACCCTTCGGCGCTCGGGCGCGAGTTGCAGTCGCGCGGACTGGCGATGCTGGGCGCGTTCGTGCCGGTGGCCTTGAAAGACCCTGCGGCTCATCAGCCCGGCGTCGAGAATGCGCTGCGCGTCGCGCGGCTGCTCGCGGCGGTAGCCACCGACCCCAAGCCGTATCTCGTGCTGGCGGACAACAACGGCTCGGTGGAAGAGCGTACCCGCAATGCCGGCCGGATCACCCCTGCGATGGGGCTCACTCCCGCCCAGTGGCAGGTGTTCGCCGATGGCGCCAACCTGGTGGCCCGAACGGTGCTCCGCGAAACCGGACTGCGCACTGTCTTTCACCACCATTGCGCAGGCTACGTGGAGACGCCGGACGAGATCGCGAAGTTCCTCGACGCCACCGATCCGGAAGCCATCGGCCTGGTGTTCGATACCGGCCACTACTGCTACGGCTCGGGCGGCGGCGATGTGCTCGCGGGGCTCCAGCGATTTCGCGACCGCATCTGGTACATCCACTTCAAGGACTGCCAGCCCGATGTTGCGGCGCAGGCGCGGGCCCAAGGGTGGGACTACTTCGAAGCCCTGCGCCACGGAGTTTTCTGCGAGCTCGGCAAGGGATGCGTGGACTTTCCAGCGGTACTGCGCTGGATGCGCGACACCGGCTACGCGGGCTACACGCTGGTGGAACAGGACGTCCTGCCGGGCATGGGAACGCCGGAGGCGAGCGCGAGGCGCAATCGGGAATTCCTGCGCTCGATTGAGTCCAACTACTCGGCGGCGAAGGTCGGGAGATCGGCTTCAGCCCGCCGGGTCCGCGTGGGAATCATCGGCGCCGGGCGGATCGGCAAGGTGCACGCCGCGACGCTGGCGCATCGCCTGCCGGAGGCGGTCCCGGTGGCGATTGCGGATATGAACCGGGAGGCGGCCCAGTCTTTGGCCGAGGTCTGCGGCATTGAACGCGTGGTGGAGAGCGCCGGAGAGATCTTCGCCGCGCCGGACATCGATGCGGTGCTGATCTGCTCCTCCACCGATACGCACGCCGCCCTGGTGGAGCAGGCGGCCCATGCCGGGAAGCACATCTTTTGCGAGAAGCCGATCGACCACAGCCTGGAGAAGATCGACCGGGCATTGGAGGCGGTGAAGAAGGCCGGCGTCAAAATGCAGGTGGGCTTCAACCGGCGCTTCGACGCCAACTTCGCGCGGGTCCGACGGGCCGTCGAATCCGGCGAGATCGGCACCCCGCACTTGATGCACATCGTCAGCCGCGATCCGGCGCCGCCGCCGCTCGCGTACATCGGGGCCTCGGGGGGCATGTTCCTCGACATGACCATCCACGATTTCGACATGGCGCGCTTCCTGATCGGCGATGAAGTGGAGGAGATCTACACGACCGCCGCGGTGATGGTGGATCCCGAGATCGGACGGGCCGGCGATGTGGACACGGCCGTGATCGTGCTGCGATTCCGCAACGGCGTGATCGGGACCATCGACAACAGCCGGAAGGCGGTGTACGGGTACGACCAGCGGGTGGAGATTCTGGGCAGCGGCGGGTCGATCGCCACATCCAACTGCTATCCGAACGAGGCGGTGGTCAGCACCGCTTCGTCGGTGCGCAGGGATCTTCCGCTGAACTTCTTCATGGAGCGCTACGCCGAGAGTTTCGCCAACGAAATGCGGGCCTTCATCGAGGCGGTGCGCGACGATAAGCCGACCCCGGTCAACGGCGCGGATGGCCGCGTTCCGGTCGTGATGGCGCTGGCGGCGCGCAAATCGTACCAGGAACATCGCCCGGTGCGGC
Source organism: Bryobacterales bacterium (assembly GCA_963836015.1). Lineage (GTDB taxonomy): Bacteria > Acidobacteriota > Terriglobia > Bryobacterales > Bryobacteraceae > CAWCDJ01. The sequence continues at coordinate 167,437 of CAWIIF010000002.1, forward strand.
TCGAAGAGATCGGCGCGGCGCTGGCGCGCGTGTAAGTCGCTTGTATTTGGGTAATAAGATCCGTAATAATGGTTCGGCCCTTGTTTCGATAGGGCCGGGTTAACTTTGGTTATCGCAAGTTACGATGTCCGGCCGAGGCCTCGGCGCAGCTCGCATTGGGTTTGTTCCATCATTTTGTTAGCGGCGGCATGCGCGAATGCGCAGACGCCATCGGTCGCGGCGGCGTGCGCTCTCTCCGGGCAATCGCCGGATGGGCCGTTCGATCCGAGGCTGGTGGAGTTCGTCTCCCACCCCAAACCCTTCTCCTTGTTCCCCGGGGAGAAGCCTCTCGCGATTTCGTTTGAGGTCATCGCCAGGGTGGTCAGCGTGCGTCCCCTGGCCTTCGAGATTCTCGACAGCAACGAAGATCAATGGGGCGGCGTGGGTGCGTGTGGGATCGTGCGCATCTACTCGGTGGATGCCCGCCTGCGCGACGTGCTGCCGCAGTTACGTTTCGGCGACCTGGTCAAGGCCCGGCTGGCATGCGCCGAGGGCGGCATCATGCAGACGATCCTCACCGAGGTGAAGGAGATTCCCGGCGAGCCGGCATACTTTCACGACCGTCCCAAGAGCGCCGATTGTTCCAGTCGGATCGGCGTGCTGGCCGCCTATCGGAAACGCAACCTCGAAGTGCTGACCGTCTACCGGGACGGATCGGTCCGCTACCGCGACGGTTATGGCAATACGGCCGAGCGGCTGCGGCTAGGACCGGACGACCTCGCCGGTCTCATGCGGCAGTTCCGGGATGCCGGGTTCAATGGCCTGGGGAGTACGCTGCCGCCGATCGACGAGACTCAGGGCCGAACGTCGATCACGCTGATCTGCGGCCGTCATCAAAGGGTTCTGGTCTCAGGGCGGGAAGTAATGCTCGAGCCGGTGCTGAACGCCTTCGAGACAATCAAGACTAAGGCGCTATTGAATAGTCACTACGTGCTGAGCTATCAGGAGAAGCGCGAGATTACCTTGCTCGACTGGCCGTTTCCGCAAGTGCCGGCCGGCCAGTTGGAGACGCTGAAACGTGCGGCCCAAACCAACCCTACAGCGCACGGACCGTTCGACGTAATCCACCGGGACGTGCCGTCCGAGTTTCTTGCCAGGCTCCCCGGAACCAGTGCGGTCACAATACCGGGCGACGATCCCAACCGCTACGTGTATGTGCGGGAGGGCTTGAAGACTTACCGCGTGATCAGGACGTGTATCGCCGGGAATCCCCAGTGCAAGACATTCGAAGGCCTGATGGTGCAGGAGGTGGCGGACGCCGGGACGTTTCTGGCCATCACTCCCGCGTACGTCGTAGCTGACGATCAGTTCTCTTCGTCCCGGCTGACCGGCATGATTTACGGCATGCTCTGGCCGCCGGGCACGGGAATTGCACTCGGCGAAGTCCCCGCGAACGGACGGCCGATTAGCAATGCGGAATACGCGGAACACCAGCCCTTGTTTCGTGAACTGTTTATCGCGGGACCCACAGGACTCGGTCTGATCGAGGGGCGCTACTTCTACCAAGGCGTGCGGATCGCGCTCGATGAGCGGGGCGGGCAGTGAGCCGGCCGGCCGAACGGAGTCTTGTCCTTGCCCTAATCGCGGTTTGGTGCGCGCAGGCGCAACCGCCGGCCTGCCGGCTGTCCGGACAATCGCCCGGCGGGCCTTTCGACCCCGCGCGGGTGGAATTCGTCGCGTCGCCCAAACCGTCGGTGGATGGGCTGAGTTTCAGGGTCCGGATGATCGCGAGGGTAGTCGGCGTGAATCCACCGGTCATCGAGGTTCTCGATACCGACAAGGCCGACCAGGGCGGTTCGCATACCTGTGAGCGCAGACGCATCGATTCGGTCGATGCCCGGCTCCGCGACTTCCTTCCGGATCTGCGATTCGGCGAGTTGATCCAAGTCACACTGGAGTTGCTCACCGGAGGCGTCGATCCACTGATCGTTACCGGGCTGGAGAGGATTCCCGGCGCCCCGTCGTACTTCCACCAGCGGGCGGAGGAGAGCGTTTGCTCCAACCGCACGGGCATGCTGGTCGAGCACCGGCAGCCGGATGGCGAGACGCTCGTGGTGTACCGTGACGGCTCGGTCTACTACGAGGACGCGCGTTCGCTGGTCTTCGACCGGCTGCGGCTCGAGGACGAAGATCTGGCGGGGCTGGTGCAGTCCTTCGACAGCCCGGGGTTCCAGGGGCTGGATGGCGGCCTGGTTCCTGGGGACCAGGCCTCGATTACCCTTGTCTGCTCACGCTATCAACAGGCGGCGATTTCGGGACACGAAGTGGCGCTGGCGCCCGTCCTGCAAAGCCTCCGGCAAGTCCGCGACAGGGCGATCGCCGCGACGCCACTGAGGCTGTCTTATCAAGAGAAGCACGAGATCAGCTTTCAGACGTGGCCATTTCCGGAGTTGCCGATCGATGTCGCCGAAGCCCGTATTCGTGCGGCCTCGAACGAAGAGTTCCAGGCCAGATGCTGCAAGCGCCCCGCTCAAGGCGACTTCCGGATGTACCACAAGGAACTGCCGGCTTCGTTTCTCGACCGGCTCCCGATCATCCCGCCCGGGGACGAGGGGCGTCCGTACTACAGCGGTTACTTCCGGGATGGACCGAAGATTTACCGCGTCAGCAGGGTAACGTGTCCGGACGAGCCGGCCGATTGCCGCACGTTCTACCAGGTGCACGTCACTGAAATCAGGCCTCCGGTTGTCTCGACACCGGCCGCGGAGCCGGGATGCTCGCCGCTGGCGCGATTCGCCGCGGTTCTTTGGCCGGAGAGCGCGGAAATCGAGCTTCGCAGTCTGACCGCTGCGGGTCGAGAGATCTCGAGCGGCGAGTATGGGAAGCACGAGCAGCTCTATCGGGAGATCCTCGCGGCAAGCAGTTGCGGGGGAGTGAACTTCGTTGAGGGGCGCTACTGGTATGGGGGCGTGAAGGTCGTACCGTCGCGTTAGAGTCGGGAATGCTGACGGGCAAGCTAAAGCAAGCTAAAGCATGCCCCACCAGTGCCGTGGGGCATGCTTTAGCTTGCCCACTAGCGGGGCGTCAGTTCGTGACGGGGTACTTGCGCAGGTAGGCCCGGATCAGCGCCCGTCGCAGCTCCGGCGTCACCTCAGCCCGGCGGGAGATTTCACTCGCGGGGTTCTGTCCGTAGGGGTTCAGGGTGATCGTGATCAACTTGTCGCCGCTGATCCAGACCACCATCGAGCTTCGTCCCTTGTCCGACATCGCCAGGGGAGCGCCATCGAATAGCTCGATGCGGCGCGGCTCCAGGTTTGCGTTCGGAGGCGGCTTCACGAACGCGGCAAAACGGCGGCGCCGTTCGGCGGCGTCGCGAATGAGCTCGATCGCGACCCCGGCGGCATCGAGTCCGGTCCGCGGCGTCCGCTGGTAGCGGGCGGTGTACATCGCGGTCTCGTCGAATGGATCGGGACGGTAGAGACCGTGCGAGAAGGCCTCCATCCCGGCGATGGGCGTAAGGATCAGGGCCTCTTCCGCGGCTTCGATCTCCATACGCATCGGCAGCCGGTTTTCATATTGCTCGGCTCTCAATGCGAAGCCATGCAGATTGTCCAGGCACAATTTCGACACGCGTCCGTGGTCGATCTGGTTGCATAGCTGCTTCCCGGCGCGCACCTGGGCGATGGTCTCGACGTGGCGGAAAGCCGCGCGGTAGGTCTGGAGCTGACGGCAGCCCTCGCGGAGATCGGTGTCCGCGATCTTCCGGCAGGTGGCCGGGTCGTCGAGCACGGGGATGAGGGGAACTCGTACGTTCCGCGTGATATCCATGCTGATGCAATTGGCGTCCCAGTTCTGCTGGCAGGCCTTCAGGAACTGCACGGCCATCGGGAAGTAGGCCCGGTTGTCGATCCGCGATCCCTTCAGATCGAGGTTATGAACGCGCGTGGACTTGATCGTGAAGAGCGGGTCCCAAAGAAGATATCCGGAGGCGTCGGCGCCCGCGTCGGAGGTGATCCAGTCCTCGCCGGATACTGCTCGCATCCGTGCCACGGAAACGAACGGAATATTCACCGTGATGGCGATTTCGCCGATCCGGTTGAACAGGCCGCCGGCATTCGGCTCGACGGAGGACGGGAAGACGAAGCGCCCTAGAGGCGAAGTGCGGCAGTTCTCGTAGCGCAACTGCTTCCGGTCGATGGTTTCCGCCCGGAGCGTGACGTCCACCGCTGGGAACCGGCTTGCCTGTCAGGGCATCGACTACAGTGCCGGAGATCACAGGGATCCTTGGACCTGCGGGCGGGGCGGGTTCCTGCCCCTGCACTACCGGAGACAGCAGCAGCAGGACGATCGGGAGGCCGGCGATGGAGGCAGGGACTCGCGTCTTCCTATTAGGACACGGCGGTCCCGTTTGCACAATGCTTGCTTCCGTAAACGCCTATGACTGCGTGCCGTCGACCTTCTGCCCGGGAATGGTGTACTTCACCTCGCCGAGACGGAAGCCGAAGAGGGGGCCGAAGATGGCGCCCAGACGGGCGGAGAGGCCCGCGCCGAAGCCCTGATACTTGCCGAGGAAAACGGCGCGCCCCAGCAGGAAGTCGGCGCGCTCGATCGTTGGGTATGCGGCGCGGCCCCGGTGGCGAACCCGCGCGCCCGGAACCAGCAGGATCTTGCGGGCGGCGCGGCGGATCTGCATCGCGAGATCGGCGTCGGCGCCGAACTGGCCGTAGCGCTCGTCGATCTGGCGGATCGCTTTGATGTAGAACACCCGGGCCATCAGGGCCGCTCCGCGCGGGTAGTCCACCGGAGTAGCTTGATCGCCTTCCGGGTCCGCGGGGCGCCACTCTCCGGTGGGAGGGAACACGCCGAGCTGCGGGGCGGGCCGGCCCTCGGCATCCACCAGGAGCGGACAGACCGCTACGGCCTCACTGTGGGCGTCGAGCGTATCGGCCAGGCGCGTGATGGCGTCGGGCTCCAGTTCGGTGTCGGCGTGCAGGAATAGGACGTACGGCGAGTCGGCGGCGCGCCATCCGATGTTCCAGGCTTTGGTGAGGCCGAAGTTCTTGGGGAGCTTAATCCACTGCAGGGCGGGGAAGCGGCTTTCCAATTGGGGGCTGCCATCGATCGAGCCGTTGTCGATGACGATCACCTGGTAGTCCGCGCGGCCATCCGAACTGGCGATCGATTCCAGGCACCGCTCGAGCGCTTGGGCCTGGTTGTGCGAGACCACCACCACCGATACGCGGGGGGGCTTCGGTTCCTGTTCCGGATTGGGTCGGGGAGTCAAGTCCATAGCATAACTCGCGACGGGGCACAGGGGCCTACCCTACCTTGCAGTGGTGCTAACCTAATTTGCGGAGAAACCTGATGATCGTCGGCGTTCCGAAAGAGGTCAAGGACCACGAAACCCGTGTGGGGCTGGTGCCCAGCGGAGTAACCGCACTGCGCGAGGCGGGACACGAAGTGCTCGTCGAAACACATGCGGGCGAGGGCAGCTCCATCACCGACCGCGAGTATATGCAGGCCGGCGCACACATCCTGGGAAGCGCGGCCGAGGTTTGGGGAAAGGCCGGACTGGTGGTGAAGGTCAAGGAGCCGCAGCCCGCCGAATACGCCTACTTTCGACCGGGGCTGATCCTGTTCACCTACCTGCACCTGGCGCCCCTGCCCGAGTTGACGGACCGCCTTCTGGATGCGCGGGTGAACGGAGTGGCGTACGAGACGATCGTAGAGACCGACGGCTCGCTGCCGCTGCTGACGCCGATGAGCGAGGTGGCGGGACGCATGTCGGTGCAGGTGGGCGCACAGTACCTGGAGAAGCCCAATGGAGGGCGCGGAATCCTGCTGGGCGGCGTGCCGGGCGTGGCGCCCGCCAACGTGGTGATTCTGGGCGGCGGGATCGTGGGAACCAACGCCGCGAAGATGGCCCTGGGGCTGGGCGCGCATGTTGCGCTGATCGACCGCAATTTGAACCGGCTGCGCGAGCTGGACGATATCTTCAACGGCCAGGTCGTGACCCTGGCGTCCAACACCTGGACGATCGGCGAGAACCTGAAGACGGCCGACCTGGTGGTGGGGGCGGTGCTGATTCCGGGCGCTTCCGCGCCCAAGCTGGTGCGCCGCGAGATGATCGCGACGATGAAGCGCGGGGCGGTTGTGGTGGATGTGGCAATCGACCAGGGCGGATGCTTCGAAACCTCGCACGCCACCACGCACACCGAGCCGGTCTACATGGTGGACGGCGTGTTGCACTACTGCGTGTCGAACATGCCGGCGGCGGTACCGCACACTTCCACGCTGGCCCTGACCAACGCGACTTTCCCGTACCTGTTGGAGCTGGCGAACCGCGGGCTGGAGGCGGCCTGCGAGCACAATCCCGGGTTGCGCGACGGCGTGAACACCTATAACGGCTACGTAACGCACAGCGGCGTGGCGGAATCGCAGGGCCGGCAGTGGCGCCGGCTGGCGACGGTGGAGTAAGCTCGCACTATGCCGACCGCGGAGCAGCTCGAGGGACGGCCGTTGACCGCCCTTAGCGAGGAAGAGCAGTTCTTCCAGGCCACCGTACGCAAATTCGCGCGTGAGGAGATCCGTCCGCACGTGCGCGAGATGGACGAAGCCGGGGTCTTTCGCAAGGACCTCATCCGCCAGTTCTTCGAGATGGGGCTGATGGGGATCGAGATCCCGGAAGAGTTCGGAGGGCAGGGCGGCAGCTTCTTCCAGGCGATTCTGGCGGTGGAGGAACTGTCGGCGGTAGACCCCTCGGCGGGCGTGATTGTGGACGTCCAAAACACGATCTGCAACAACGCGCTGCTGCGCTGGGCGACACCCGAGCAGAAGGCGAAGTACCTGCCGCGGCTGGCGGCGAACACGGTGGCGTCGTACGCGCTGTCCGAGGCCGGGTCAGGGTCGGACGCGTTTGCCATGGCGACGCGGGCCGAAGACCACGGAGACCATTTTCTGCTGAACGGGCGGAAGCTGTGGATCACCAACGCGGCCGAGGCCGGATTCTTCCTCCTGTTCGCAAACGCCAACCCGGCCGCGGGCTACAAGGGCGTGACGGCCTTCCTGGTGGAGCGCGAATTCCCGGGCTTCCAGGTGGGGAAGAAGGAAGACAAGCTGGGGCTGCGGGCGTCATCGACGTGCGAGTTGATCCTGGACAATTGCCGGGTACCGCGGGAGAACCTGATGGGAGCCGCGGGACAGGGGTATAAAATAGCAATTGAGACACTGAACGAGGGACGGATTGCGATCGGCGCGCAGATGATCGGTCTGGCGCGCGCGGCGCTGGAGCACGCTACGGCGTACGCGCGCGAACGGAAGCAGTTCGGCAAGCCGATCGGGGAGTTTCAGGGAGTACAGTTCGAACTGGCGAAGATGGCCACGGAGATCGAGGCGGCGCGGCTGCTGGTTTACAACGCGGCGCGGCTTCGCGATGCGGGGATGCCGTTCCTGATGGAAGCCGCGATGGCTAAGTATTACAGCTCGGAAGTGGCGGAGAAGGCGGCGTCGAAGGCCATCGAGGTCCACGGGGGCGTGGGAATCACCAGGGACTATCCGGTGGAAAAACTATACCGGGACGCCAAGATCGGGCGAATTTACGAGGGGACCAGCAATATCCAATTGCTGACCATCGCGAAGAAACTGTTGGGCAAGTGAGCTCGTCTCACGAATGAGGGTCAAATGCGAGGAATTGTTCTTTCGGCCGCGTTAGCCGCGGTGTGTGCGCCTGTCTGGGCAGCCAGCGCCGCCGGCGACAGCGTCAATCCGCAAGAGATTATACAGAAGTTTGCCGCCAAAGAGACGGAGTTTTCCGAAGCGCGGAACAACTACACGTACCGGCAGTCCGTGAAGCTGGAGGAACTGGACCCCAGCGGCAACCCGACCGGCGGCAAGTGGGAGCTGGTGGAGGACATCATTTTCACCCCCGAGGGGCGGCGCATGGAAAAGGTGGTGTACGCGCCGGTGCAGACGCTGCGGAACATCCTGCTGACGCCCGAAGACGAGCAGGACTTGCGCAACGTTCAGCCCTTCGTGATGACTACGGCGGAAATTCCCGAGTACGACGTTGCGTACCTGGGGCGCGAGAAGGTGGACGAGATCGGAACCTTCGTGTTCTCGGTGAAGCCCAAGAAGCTGGTGCAGGGCAAGCGCTATTTTGAAGGCCAGATCTGGGTGGACGATCGCGACATGCAGATTGTGAAGACCTACGGCAAGGGTGTGGGCGTGATCAAGAGGGGCGGCGACAACCAGTTCCCGAAGTTTGAGACCTACCGCGAGCAGATCGACGGGAAATACTGGTTCCCGACCTACACGCGGGCGGACGATACACTGCATTTCAAGAGCGGCGAGAACCAGCGCATCCGCATGATCGTGAAGTACCAGGATTATAAGAAGTACGAAGGCAAGTCGACGATCCATTACGGCGAAGTGGTGGACGACAAGACGACGCCTCCTCCCACGAAGAAGCAGTAGGCCAGCGCACACATGCGTTTCTTGATTGCGGCAGCCTTGCTGGCTGCGGTTGGGTGCGGGACCTCTCCGACTGAAGCGGGCGGAATTCAGGAGTACGGCTACGAGGTGGTCCACGCCTACCCCCATGATCCGAGGGCTTTCACGGAGGGGCTGTTCTACCTGAACGGGTTTCTGTACGAAGCGACGGGCCTCGAGGCGCAGTCGTCGGTGCGCAAGGTGAAACTCGAGACCGGGGAGGTGGTACAGCAGCACAACCTGCCCGAAGCGTATTTCGGAGAGGGCATCGTGGCGTGGAAAGACCACCTGCTGCAACTCACGTACACCACCCAGGTGGGCTTCGTTTACGACCTTTCCACGTTCGGGCTGAAAAGCCAGTTCTCTTATCCAGGTCAAGGATGGTCGATGACGACCGACGGGAAGCGAATCGTGATGGACGACGGCACGCCCGAGATCCGCTTCTGGGACCCCGAGACCCTGCGTGAAACCGGCCGCATCCAGGTGACGGCGGAAGGCCAGCCGGTCTCGAACCTCAACGAGCTGGAGTGGGTGAAGGGCGAGATTTTCGCCAACGTATGGCACACGGACCGCATCGCGCGAATCGACCCGGCGAGCGGCGTGGTGCGCGGCTGGATCGAGCTCAACGGCCTGCTGGACCCCTCCGACCGGCTTCCCGGTAGCGAGGGCGCCGAGCAGGTGCTGAACGGAATCGCTTACGATGCCCGGGGCGGCCGCCTCTTTGTGACGGGGAAGTATTGGCCCAAGCTATTTGAAATTCGAGTCGTGAAGCGCAGCCGACCGGGCTGAGGGGCCCTCGGCCTCGCCCAGAACCTCGCGGACCTTGGCCGTCAGGGCGTCGATCGTGAACGGCTTCTGAATAAAGGCCGCGCCTCGCCGCGAATCGGCAGGCCAGGCCAACACTTCATCCGAGTATCCCGACATGAACAGCACGCGGACGTGAGGCTGGGCCGATTGCACGTGGGCAGCCAGTTCGGTGCCGCTCATTTTGGGCATCACGACATCCGTGAGCAGGAGGTCGATCGGTTGGGAGCCGCATTGCGCGAGCGCTTCCTCGCCGTCGCTCGATTCAATCACCCGGTAGCCGTATTCGCGCAACAGGGTAGCGGCGAAGCGGCGAACCTCGGGCTGATCCTCGACTAACAGGATGGTCTCGGTGCCGCGGACCGGTGCCGAGAGCTGCGGCGGCGTTGCCGGTGCGGGCGTGGCCTCCATCGCCGGCAGGTAGACGTGGAAGCAGGTACCTTCTCCGGAGCGGGTTTCGACATCGATGTGGCCGCCGCTCTGCAGGACGATGCCGTGGACGGTCGCCAGCCCCAGGCCGGTTCCATGGCCGAGGGTCTTGGTGGTGAAGAACGGTTCGAAGAGGTGCTGTCGGACCTCGTCGTTCATGCCGGTGCCGGTGTCCCGCACGGAGATTCGCACGTAAGGGCCGGGACGAACCTCGGCGAGGCAGTGCGGGCAGGAGTTTTCCCAGACCGTGCGCGCGGTTTCGATGGTCAACGTTCCGCCTTGCGGCATAGCATCGCGCGCGTTCACCGCGAGGTTCATGACGACCTGTTCCATCTGGTGGCGGTCGGCGAGCACCGGATCGAGCACGGCCGCCAGCCGGGTAACGATCTCGACGTCGTCGCCCACCAGCGGACGGAGCATCCTCTCCATGTCGGCGACCATCTCGTTGAGGTCGATGAGGTCCGGCTTGAGGACTTGTTTGCGGCTGAAGGCGAGCAGTTGGCGGACCAGGGAGGCGGCGCGCTCTCCGGCTTTATAGATCTCGGTGATGCGGGTGCGCAGAGGGTCCGAGGGGCTCATCAGGTCGAGCACGGTGGCGGAGTAGCCGTTGATTACGGTGAGGAGGTTGTTGAAGTCGTGAGCGACTCCGCCGGCCAGCCGCCCGATGGACTCCATTTTCTGGGCCTGCAGAAACTGGGCCTGCAGGCGCGCGTTCTCGGTTTCGGCGAGCTTCCGTTCGGTGATGTCCTCGACCATCGTGAGCAGGTAGGTCGTCTGGTTGGCGGAATGCCGGAGGGGCGTCACCGTGAGGTGTGCCCAGACTACCCCGCCGTCCTTGCGGACATAACGCTTCTCGGTTTCGTATTGACGGTTCGCTCCCTCGGCAATACGCCGGATGTTCTGCTCGGTCACGGCCACGTGATCGGGATGAGTCACTTCGAAAACGGACTTGCCGATCAGCTCGCGCTCCTGGTAGCCGAGCATGCGGCAGAAGGCCTCGTTGACCTGTATGTATCGGCAATCGAGACTCACCATGGCGGCGCCGATGGGAGCCTGGTCGAAGGTGAGGCGAAGGCGCGCCTCGTTCTCCTGCAAGGCTCGCTCGACCAGGATGCGGTCGGTGATGTCGCTGAACACGCCGACGGTTCCGGACACGCGGCCGGCATCGTCGAAATAGGGGGCGGCCGAGACGAGAATGGTGCGCCTGGCTCCATCCGATTCCCGGGTGATCTCGAGTTCGTACTGGCTCCGTTTGCCGGCGCGGCGGTCTTTCGTCCTCTCGCTGACGTAGACCTGGCTTTCCGGAGTAAGAAAATCGTTGAGAGAGCGGCCGGTCAAACCGCCGGGGGGGACGCCGAGAATCTCGTCTCCCGCGTGGTTGGTGAGGAGGAACCGCTCCTGCAGGTCCACAATTCCGATTCCTTCGTTCTGGTTCTCCACCAGGAGACGGAAGACCTTTTCGCGGGCCCTTAAGGACAGTTCCTCGTCGTACCGGGCGGTGATGTCCGTCACCGTGGAGAGCACAGCGTACGGAACGCTCTCGCCCGGGCGAAGCAAGGGCACCGCATTGACGGAGATCCAGGTGACCAGTTCGCCTCCGCGGCGGATTCCCATGACCGCCCCGGTACAAGGCTTAGCGGTACGCTGCGCGGCGATCGCCGGATGTTCCAGGGCGGCGGGAGGGGCCGCATCTTCATCTCCGGAGCGTTCCGGCGGAATAGGAAAGGCAGAGCTGAAGGATTCGCCGACCGGCCGTCCCAGGATCCTCTCGGCACTGGAGTTATGAAAAATGACCTGGCCCCGCGAATCCTGGTAAACCACGCCTTCGGTCATGGCGTCGAGGATAGGCCAGTAGTCCTGCGCGCTGTCATCCTGCGCCGGGTAGAACTCACCCGGGTGTGTCGGTCCCCTGTTCATGTATGCCCGGCGGCCGGAGACTTCCGGCCCGTAGTTTGCAGTTCAGTATACACTGAGCGGCCACCCGGCAGAATGAAGTCCTATCGGATGTTGATGCCTTGCACGGCGAGGGTTTGGGCGGTGGCGCGGTCTACGTTGGCGAGGGACTCGGCGTAGTCGGCGCGGGCGCGAACCTCGCGGCTGCGGGCGTTGATGAAATCGGTCTGGCGCTGCAGTACGAGGAAGACCGTCGAGGTGCCTGCCTGGAACTGGCGCTGCTCGCTGGCGTACTGCTCCTCGGCGGACTGGCGGGCGACCGTGGCAGCCTCCAGGCGCGACTGGGTGGTGACGGCGGCTTGCAGGGCATTGCGGACGTCGGCCTCGATGGCCATTTCCACCTGGTCTCGCACGGCGCGCAGGCGGCGGCCTTCGGCTACGGCGGTGGCAACCTGGGCCTCGGCGGTGCGATTGCGCAGCGGCAGGCTGAACTGCACCCCCACCTGCGCGGTGGGGAAATTGCCCGCGGCCAGGTTGCTCAGCGACTGCCCGTAGGTTCCCACGAACAGGGACGGCAGCGAAGGCAAACCGCCCGGCAGAAATTGGGAAAACGGATTGGACCCGATGGGAACGGGCACGCCGGAAAGGCCGGTGGCGCTGAGGTTGGCGAAAGCGTCGATGCGCGGGCGGGCCTCTTCCCGGCTGAGCCGCTGATCGAACTGGTTGATCTCGAGCGCGATAACGCTTTCGGAGAGCTCGGGGCGCGCCTGCAGCGCCTGCTGTACGGCTTCGGGAACCGACGGCAGGATAGTGTGCGCGGGCTCGGTAGTCTCGGTGACGATGGCATTCGCCCAGAGGCGGTCGGCGCGGTCCGGAAGCATCATGGCCTTCAAGGCGTTTTCGGCCTGGGTAACGGTCTGCTGCGCGGCGAACATGGCCTGCTGGAAAGTCGCTACCTGGGTCTGCGCGGCGACCACGTCCACGGGCGCGAGGATACCCTGCTCGGCCTGGCGGCGGTTGCTTTCATACTGGCGGACGGCGAGTTGTACGGCCTCCGTCTGGACGTCCAGGTTGCGGCGGGCGTAGTCCAGGTCCCAATAGGCGGCGATGGCGCGGTTGACGGTTTCGATGAGGCGCTGACGAAGCTGCTCGGAGCTCATCTGGCGGTTGCGGACGGCCACGTCGATGCCGTGGCGGGCGTCGTTGTAGCGCAGGCCGCGCAGGAGCGGCTGGGTGACGTTCAGGTTGACCGAGGTGGGGTATTGCGGGTTGAGCGTGAGGAACGTGCTGTCCGTGGACTGCCGCGAGTTGGCGAAGTTGAGCGAATAGGATCCGCCGAGCCAGGGCGACAGGCCGCTGAACTGCGGCGTGTAGCTCCACTCCTTCTGTGTCAGCCGGCCAGTGGAGGTGCCCCCGAGGATGGAAGCTACCGGTGTCACGGCCCGGGTGCGGTAGGCCTTCAGGCCGAGGATCGGATCGTAGGCCCCTTGCGCGCCCGTGACACCATACCCGGCCTCTTCGCGCTGGATGCGCGCGACACGGATGTCGGGATCATTGGCGAGCACGCGCTGGATCACGTCGGGGAGAGCGAGGGGAGTTTCGCCCTGGATGCCGATGCGCGGCTGGACTTTGACCTCGTGCAGTGGCTGGATGGCGGTTTGCCCGAACAGGGAAGAGCCCAACGCGGCGGTGACGGCCGCGGCTTTCTTCAGCCGCGAGCGGATGCCCGCAAACAGGCGGACCTCACCGAGGTCTTCCCACAACGAATAGAAGACCGGGACGGCGAGCAGGGTGAGGAGCAGGCACAGCGTCTGGCCCCCGACCACCAGCACGCCGATCGAGCGGTTAGTGGCGGCGCCCGTGCCGCGGGAGATTACCAGCGGGGTCATGCCCGCGACCAGCGCGATGGTCGTCATCAGGATCGGCCTTAACCGGTCGCGATTGGCCTGGATGATGGCGTCGTAACGCTGCATCCCGCCGGCGCGCAGCCCGTTGGTGTGGTCGATCTGCAGAATTGCGTTCTTCTTGACGATGCCGAACAGCAGCAGCAGGCCGAGCCCCGAGAAGATGTTCACGGTCTGGTGGGCGATCAGCAGCGAGACGATGCCGAACGGTACGGCCAGCGGCAGGGTGAGCAGGATCGTGATGGGGTGAATGAACGATTCGAACTGCGCAGCCAGCACGATGTACATGAAGATAAAGGTGAGGGAGAATGCCAGCATGAAGTAGAAGCCGGTGCGGCTGAGCTCCTTCGATGCGCCGGTCAGTCCGGAGCGGTAATCGGGATCCATGCCGAGTTCCTGGCTGAACTGGTTCAACTGCGCGAGGATGGCGGTCTGCGACCCGCCCGGCAGCACGTTGCCGGTGAGCGTCACCTGGCGCTGCCGGTTGATGCGGTTGATCGACGACGGCCCGGCGCCGGGGTGAATCCGCACCACTTCGTCCAGCCCCACGGAGCCGACTTTCGAGGAGGGCACGGTAAGGCGCGACAGCCCCTCGACGCCGCCGCGAAACTCCTCCTGCGCACGGACGACCACGTCGTACTGGTCCTCCCCGGCGTTGTAGGTGGAGGCAGTCTGGCCGGCCACCAGGGTGTTGAGCGCCTGTTCGATATCGAGTACCGAGACGCCCAGGTCGGCGGCGCGCGCGCGGTCGATATCCAGGCGGACTTCGGGCTTGCCCGAGCGTAACGTGGTATCGGCGTCAGCCAGCGTAGGGATGGTCTTCATCTTTGCCAGCAGGGTGGCCGAGTATTTGGCCAGCTTGTCGAGATCGGGACCCTCGATGTAATACTGAACGTCGGCGTTGCTCTGGTTGCCGCCGACCGTGCTGACCAGCTCGACGCCGGTATGGATGTCGGCGGGATAGCTCTTCAGAAAATCGCGCGTCCGCTGCATGATCTGCTGCTGCGAGAGGGAGCGCCCGTCCACATCGGAGAGTTTCACGTAAATCGCAGCGTTGTTGACCGACTTGTCGGCGCTGCCTCCGGCGGTCATGAGCGTGTGGGTGACCCCGGGGATCCGGCGTACCTGCTGCGCGATGCGCTCCGCCAGGTTGGTGGTAGCGGCCAGCGAAGATCCCTCGGGGGTGCGGACCAGGACGTTGAACTGCGACTGGTCGTCCTGCGGGAGGAAGTTCTTGCCGACGAACATGAACAGCGGCACGATGCTCAGAATCACTCCCGCGCACAGGGCGAGGACGATCTTCCGGTGCGCCATGGACCACCGCAGCATGGTGGTGTAGTGAGTATCGAGGAAGCGGAACAGGACCGATTCCTTGGAGGAGCGCTCGGAGGCTTTGTGCTCGGGACGCTTGATGAAGCGCGAGCAGAGCATGGGGGTAAGGGTAAACGACACCAGCAGCGAAACGGCGATGGCGAACGCCGACGTGAAACCGAACGAGCTCATGAACCGCCCCACGATTCCACCCATGAAACCGACCGGCAGGAACACGGCGAGCAGGGAGAGGGTGGTGGCCATGACGGCGAGCCCGATCTCCTTGGTGCCTTGAATGGCGGCCTCGAAGGGCGGCATGTCCTTCTCCTCGATAAAGCGGTACACATTCTCGAGGACGATGATGGCGTCGTCGATCACGATTCCCACCATGAGGGTGAGCGCCAGCATGGTGATCTGGTTGAGGGTGAAGCCCATCGCCGCCATCAGCGCGAAGGTCGAGATGATGGAGGTGGGGATGGCCACAGCGGCGATCAGGGTGGTCCGGATATTGGCCAGAAACAGGAAAATGATGATCGCGGCGAAGATGCTGCCTTCGATGAGGTGGCGCTTGATGTTATCTACGGCCGCCTTGATGAACACCGACTGATCGCTGATCACCTGGGCGTGGACGTCCTTGGGCAGGGTGGCAGAGATAGCCTTGAGCCGCGCGTTCACCTCGTCGGCCGTGGCCACGGTGTTCTCACCGGACTGCTTCGCTACGACCAGGGTGACGCTCGGCACGCCGTCGAGGCGCGCGGCGCTGCGCGGCTCCTGGTAGCTGTCCTCGGCGGACCCGATATCCTTGACGCGGATCACCGAGCCGTTGCGGTTGGCGACGGTGACGTCGTTAAACTTCGCGACATCGACCACTCGTCCCGTGGTGCGGACCGTGAACTCCTTGGCCCCGGCGTTGAGGTTGCCGCCGGGGAGCTCGAGGTTTTGGGAGCGGAGGGCATTAAAGACGTCGTTGACGGTGAGGTTATAGGCGCGCAGCCGGTCGGGATCGACCAGCACGTGAATCTCGCGCTGGGCGCCGCCCAGGATGGTGATTTCACCGACGCCCTTGGTGTTTTCCAGCTTCTGCTTGATCTGCTTGTCGGCGATCAGGGTGACATCGCGCAACGACCGCGGCGCAGAGACGGCGATCTGCAGGATGGGTGCGGCGTCGGGATCGAATTTCTGGATTACCGGTTGTTTGGCGGTCTGCGGCAGGTTGGGGACGATCAGGTTGACCTTGTTCTGCACCTCCTGCGCGGCGACATCCCCGTTCTTGGCCAGCAGGAACGTGATGATCACGAGCGACTGGCCTTCCGAGGAGGTGGAGCGGACCTCGTCCACCATGCTGATCGTGTTGACCGCGTCTTCAACCTTTTTGGTGATCTCGGTTTCGATCTCCTCGGGCGACGCGCCGGGGTTGGCGATGGTCACCAGCACGGTGGGGATATCGACCTTTGGAAAGAGGTCGACGCCCAGCGAGAAATAAGAGAAGATGCCGACCACCACCAGCGAGAGAATCAGCATGGTGGCGAAAACGGGGCGCCTTACGCAGAGTTGGGCTAGTGCGTGCATAGCGTATCCTTACGTGTGCCCTTACGGCCGCGGCTCTGTGACGGGAGCGCCGTCGTATAGCTCCGAGAGGTGGCTGGTGGCCACGGTTTCGGACCCGGTGAGGCCGGTGGTGACGCGTATGGCGTCGCCATCGACATCCCCCACGGTCACTACGTGCAGCCGCGCGGTTCCGTTGTCGATGGCGAAGACCTGCCAGGAATCGGTGGTCTTATCGCGCAGGACGGCGGAGCGGGGAACGAAGACGGCGCTTTCGCCGCCCGGAAGCAGAACATTGGCGGTGGCGAACATGCCGGGGCGCAGGGCGGCTCCGGAGTTGTCAAAGCGGGCTTCGACTATGAAAATGCGGGAGTTGGGGTCCACCGAAGGATTGATGGCGGTGACCTTTCCCTGGAAATCCCGGCCGGGGTATGCGGCCACGCGTGCGACCACCGGCATCCCGGTCTTTATATGGGATGCGCGCTGCTCGGGTGTCTGCAACTGCAGCTTGAGGGTGCCCATCCGAACGATGGTGGCGATCTTGTTGGTCAGCGCGACATACTCGCCGGAGGCCACCGGCCGCGCCGTGATAAACCCGTCGAAGGGCGCGTGGATGGTGGTGTCGGCGAGACCCTTCTCCGCCTGGGCGAGAGCGGCGCGCATGGATTCCAGTCCGGCCTGGGAAGTTTCCACGGCTCCCCAGCTTTGGCGGGCCCCGTTAAGGGCCGCCTCGTACTGCTGGCGGGCCGCATTGGCTTGTGCTTCGGCGGTTTCCTGCTGGGTACGCACCTTTTCGAACGCCGACCGGGAAACGTCGCCGGTGGAGACGAGGTTCTCGTATCGCTTTGCGTCGGCGGCCGCCTGGCGGGCCTGGGCCTCGGCGGATTCGAAGTTGGCGCGGGCCGCCACCACTTCGGGAAGACCCGCGGGGTCGAACTTGCCGTTGCCGTTCCAGCCGATGCGCGATTGCGACTGCCGCAGGCCGGCGGTGGCCTGGTCCAGCTGGGCGCGTGCCTGGTCGAGCTTCAACTGGGCATCCCGATGATCCAGCTCGCAGATGATCTGGCCCTGCTTGACGAAGTCACCCACGTCGACGGGGGTGGCGATCACCCGGCCGGCGACCGGCGGAGCAATGTCAGAGGTCTCGTCGGCGGCGAAGGTCCCGGTTTCCTCAAAGGCGGCCGGGACGTTTCGGACGGCGGGGTGGGCCGTAGAGACTGCGATCCTCTTGGCAGTGGCGTTGGGCGATGCCGCCAGCTCCTTTTGGGAAGAGCAGCCAGCCGCGAATGCAAGGGAAGCGAGGATGGCGATGAGTGCGAGTCGCGTCATATGAGATCAAGCCTTCGTAGGCGCGGGCTTTACGCCCTGCATCATGATTCGGGTGAATGCCTCGATGACCGTGTCATCGGAAATGTGGCAATCGAAGCCAAACATCTGGGTGATCATGGCGTAGTGGGTAGCCATGCCGGCGATCGCCGAGAGGATGGCGCCGGGTTGAATCCCGGCCAGAGCGCCTTCCCTCTGGCGCCGGAGAATGTACTCGTTCAAAAGCTCAAAAACAGGGACGGAGAGTGCCCGGTGATGGGCCA
This sequence comes from Bryobacterales bacterium, assembly GCA_963836015.1. Classification (GTDB taxonomy): domain Bacteria; phylum Acidobacteriota; class Terriglobia; order Bryobacterales; family Bryobacteraceae; genus CAWCDJ01. Next base: position 185,378 of record CAWIIF010000002.1, read on the forward strand.
ATCCCTGCTCGTGGCCTTCGAGTGCGGCGAAGAGAAACACACGCTGGCCGCGGGGGTCGCGGCGGTAGGCGCAGATGATAGCGGTGGCCATGGAACGGAAGAGTCCCTCGTCGTCGGACCGTTCCATGTAGGTTTTCGCCTCGGCAAGCCATTCTTCAAAATGGCTGGATTGCCGGTGATAGTCGAGAACGGCGGCGTAGAGCGCCTGCTTATTCGGGAAATGCCGGAAGATGACGGCTTCATTTACTCCGGCCTCGGCCGCTATTTCTTTGGTGGTGGCGCCTTCGAAGCCGCGTCGGGAAAAGACCTCGAGGGCGGTTTCGAGAAGCTGGTGGCGGCGGTCGATGGCGGGCATACGGCCGGCTGGCCGGGTTTCAGTCACAGAGTGAATTGTAAGTGAGTGCTTACTTATTTGTCAATATGGAGTCCGGAAATTAACAGCATCCTAGGGAAGGCTCCGGGGGATGTCACTGATCGACGTCTGCTTCTTGAGCGGTGCAAGACTTTTGCTGTGTTACGATTCGAGAGATGTCCAACACCAAGATCACGTGTCTGAGTAATGGTCCGATTCGGATTGAAGGTGAGTTCGAAATCGTGGATCCGAGCGGTGCGCCATTCGGACTTGCCGGCCGTACGGTGATTTCCCTATGCCGGTGCGGCCATTCGGAGAACAAGCCATTTTGCGATGGCAGCCATAACCGGATGGGATTCTCGCACGCGGTGGTGGCCCGCGAGCTCCCTCCTCCCAAACCCAAGCTTTAGCCGGAGTTCCAAATAATGACTGCCTCTTTCGAGCCATTGCGGAATTGAGGCGTAACTATACGATGTTGCTAAGCGCCAATATTTCTCTGAACACCTATGTCTATGCGCCTGCCCTATCGGTGTAACAAACCCCTTGGATCGAGGTATCTCATTTGGATTCTGGCGTTTGCCGGAATGATACTAATCGGTCTTACCGGCTGCGGGAACTCCGGAGCTTCCGCTTCGAACACTCCCGGCGGCGGCGGGCGGGGCGGCCGCAAAGGCGGGGGCGGCGGCGACGTTCCGGTCGTGGTGGCGCTGGCCACCCAGAAGAATGTCCCGGTGGAAGTTCAAGTGATCGGGAACGTGGAAGCGTACTCGACGATCTCGGTGAAAGCGCAGGTCACCGGACAGTTGACCAACGTGTACTTCCACGAAGGCGACTTCGTCAAGAAGGGCGACCTGCTGTTCAACATCGATCCGAGGCCCCTCGATGCGGCGCTCAACCAGATGAAGGCCAACCTGGCGAAGGACGAAGCCACCCTGGGACAGGCTCAGGCCAACCTGGCAAAGGACGCTGCCCAGGCGCGGTATGCCGAGGCGCAGGCCACCCGCTACCAGCAGCTATTCGACCAGAAGATCATCTCGCGGGACCAGGCCGAGCAACTGCGGGCCAATGCCGATGCGATTGCGCAGGCGGTGGCGGCGGACCGGGCCACCATCGAGAGCGCCAAGGCCTCTATCGGCGCGAGCCGGGCGGGGGTCGAAAACGCCCAGGTACAGCTCAGCTACACCAGCATCCGGTCGCCGATCGACGGGCGCACGGGGAACCTGACGGTGAAACAGGGCAACGTGGTGATGGCGAATTCGCAGGAGTTGATGACCATCAACCAGGTGGAGCCGATTTACGTTACGTTCTCCGTTCCGGAGTCGCAACTGACGGCCATCAAGAACTACATGGCGCAGGCCAAGCTGCCGGTGCGGGCACAGCCGCAGGACGACCCCGCGGACGAGGAATCGGGCGTTTTGACGTTTATCGACAACGCCGTCGACACTACGACCGGGACCATCAAGTTGAAGGGCACGTTCGGGAATCAGGACCACAAGCTGTGGCCCGGCCAGTTCGTGCGGGTGACACTGCGTCTGACGACACAGCGGGATGCGGTGGTGGTGCCCAACGAAGCGGTGCAGAGCGGGCAGAACGGCTCGTTTGTGTACGTGGTGAAGCAGGACCGTACAGTAGATTCGCGCGCGGTGACCACGGGCGCGCGGGTGGACCAGGACATGGTGGTGGAGTCGGGCCTGGCACCCGGGGAGACGGTGGTGACGGAGGGCCAGTTGCGGCTGGCTCCGGGCAGCCGGGTCGTGGTTCGGGACGGAAGAGGCGGTGGGCGGGGTTCGGGCGGCGGCAAGCGAGGCGGCAGCCCCGGAGACCAGCCGAAGAGTTAAGCGGAACCCGCCCGCTCCGTAACGGTCACGGCTCTGTCTCGGGGGGGAAAGCGGCGGGAAAGAGGGGCTCGGCATGAACATCTCTGAAAATTTCATCCGGCGGCCGATCGCAACCAGCCTCTTGATGGCTGCGATAGCCCTTTTCGGCGTGATCGCATACCGCGCTTTGCCGGTGAGCGATCTTCCCCAGATCGACTACCCGACCATTTCGGTTTCGGCCAGCCTGCCGGGAGCAAATCCGGACACGATGGCGTCGGCGGTGGCCACCCCGCTCGAGCGGCAGTTCACCACCATCGCCGGCCTGGATTCGATGACCTCGAACAGCGGCCAGGGCAACTGCAACATCACTTTGCAGTTCGATTTGAGCCGCGGAATCGATGGCGCGACGGTGGATGTCGAAACGGCTATCGCGGAGGCCATGCCGCTGCTGCCGCCGGGCATGCCGACGCCGCCTTCATTCCGCAAGATGAACCCGGGCGACGCTCCGATCATCAGCCTGTTTCTGACCTCTCCCACCCTACGGCTTTCGGACCTGGACGAGTACGCCGAAACCACGGTCGCCCAGCGCATCTCGATGGTGGATGGCGTGGCGCAGGTCATGGTCTACGGTTCCGCGAAATATGCGGTTCGGGTGCAGGTGGATCCAAACACGCTCGCTGCGCGGGGGATCGGCCTCAACGAAGTCGATGCGGCCCTGCGCAACTGGAACGTCAACATTCCGACCGGGACGCTGTTCGGCCCCAAGCGGTCGTACAACATCACGGCCAACGGCCAGTTGATGAAGGCAGTCGACTACAAGCCGCTGATCGTGACTTATAAGAACGGCGCGGCGGTGCGGCTGCGGGACGTGGCGAATGTTCTCGATAGCATCGAAGACGATAAGAATTTCTCGAAGATCTACGGCGGTGAGTTCGGCAAAGAAGGTATCCGCGGCGTAAGCCTGGCGGTGATGCGGCAACCGGGCAGCAACACTATCGAGGTAACGGACAAGGTCAAAGATCTGCTGCCGATGTTCCAGGCGGAGATTCCGCCTACGGTCCACCTGTCGATCCGCGGCGACCGGTCGAAGAACATTCGCGAAGCGTTCCAGGACATTCAGTTCACGATGGTGGCGACGCTGGCGCTGGTGATCCTGGTGATTTTCGCATTCCTGCGGAACTTCCGGGCCACCATGATTCCGGCGATGGCGCTCCCGTTCTCGATTATCGGAACGTTCTCGGTGATGTACGTGCTGGGTTTCAGCATGAACAACATCTCGCTGATGGCGCTGATCCTCTCCGTCGGGTTCGTGGTGGACGACGCCATCGTGATGTTGGAGAACATCGTGCGGCACATGGAGCGGGGAGAGTCGCCGCGCGAGGCGTCCCTGCGCGGGTCGAAGGAGATCGGCTTTACGATCGTCTCGATGACGCTTTCGCTGGCGGCGGTGTTTATCCCGATCCTGTTCATGGCGGGCATCCTGGGCCGCCTGTTCCGCGAGTTCGCCGTGACCATTTGCACGGCGATTCTGATCTCTGGAATGGTGTCGATCAGCCTGACCCCGATGCTGTGCAGCCGCTTCCTGCGGGAAGTCAAGGAGACCGGGCACGGATGGGTGTACCGCGGGACGGAACGGATCTTCGACGGCATGCTCCATCTGTATGCCGTCACGCTGCGCTGGGTGCTGGGGCACCGTCCGGTGATGCTCGCGATGTTTCTGGCCGTGCTGGGCACCACGGGGTACCTCTACACGGTTGTGCCGAAGGGCTTCATTCCCGACACCGACAACGACAATTTCAACGTCAACACGGAAGCGGCGCAGGGCACGTCGTATTACCAGATGCTGAAGTACCAGGAGCGGGTTTCGCAGATCCTGGTGCAGGATCCCGATATCGAGAGCTTCTACTCGAGCACGGGCGGCGGTTTCGGCGGCGCGTCGGGAAGCAGCGGACGCATGATGGTGAACTTGAGGCCCCGCCGCCAGCGGGAGGCCACGGTCAACGACATCGTGAACCGGCTGCGTCCGAAGGTGTCGAACATGCCCGGGTTGCGGGTCTTCCTCTCGATTCCCCAGGCGATTCGCGTGGGCGGGCGCATGTCGAAGAGCAGCTACGACTACACGCTGTACGGTCCGGACACCGACGAGCTCTACGCAGTGGCCCCGAATTTCGAGCGCGTCGTCTCGCGGCTACCGGGGCTGCTGGAAGTCTCGAGCGACCTTCAGATCAAGACACCGCGAGTGAACATCACCATCGACCGGGACCGCGCGGCGGCGCTCAACCTGAACTGGATCAACATTTCGAACACGTTGTACGACGCTTTCGGCCCCAGGCTCTCCTCGACGATCTACGCACCGACCAACCAATACCGCGTCCTGCTCGAGATGCTGCCCACCTACCAGCAGCATACCGACGGGCTGGACATGATTTATCTGAAGTCCGACACCGGGCAGCTGGTGCCGCTCAAGGCCGTTGCCAACCTGAAGACCGACGCCGGGCCGCAGACCATTCCACATTCCGGGCAGCTGCCTTCGGTAACCATCTCTTTCGCGCTGCGGCCGGGGGTCTCTCTGGGGCAGGCAACCGACGAGATCGAGCAAGCTGCCAGGATGAGCCTCCCGGCGACGATCACCGGGTCATTCCAGGGAACCGCGAAGGTCTTCCAGGATTCGATGCAGAATATGGGGATCCTGCTGACCGTGGCGATCCTGGTGGTTTATATCGTGCTGGGTGTGCTGTATGAAAGCTACGTCCATCCCCTGACCATTCTGTCGGGGCTGCCTTCCGCCGGCTTCGGAGCGCTGCTCACGCTGCTGCTGTTCAAGGTGGAGCTGAGCATCTACGCCTTCGTGGGGCTGATCATGCTGATCGGGATCGTCAAGAAGAACGCGATCATGCAGATCGACTTCGCGCTGGAGGCGGAGCGCAAGGAAGGAAAATCGCCCAAGGATGCGATTTACGAAGGCTGCCTGATCCGTTTCCGCCCGATCATGATGACCACCATGGCGGCCCTGCTGGGCGGCCTGCCGATCGCGCTGGGCTACGGGGCCGGCGGCGAATCGCGGAAGCCGCTGGGACTGGCCGTGGTAGGCGGGCTGGCGTTTTCGCAGTTGATGACTTTGTATCTGACACCCGTGGTTTATACCTATATGGCGGCAATTGTAGAACGGTGGAGAACGGCGCGGAAGCCGCGCAGCGCGCAGCAGGTGCCGGTGATGCAGGCGGGAGATTAGGGCCGGATGAACATTTCTCAAACGTTCATCGAAAGACCGATCGCGACCAGCCTTCTGATGGCCGCGATCGCCTTGTTCGGGACGGTGGCGTACCGCGGCCTCGCGGTCAGCGACCTTCCGAACGTGGACCTCCCCACGCTCCTCGTGACGGCCAGTTTGCCGGGAGCGAGCCCCGAGACGATGGCGGCAGCGGTTGCGACCCCGCTCGAAAATCAGTTTTCGATGATCGCCGGGCTCAGCTCGATGACTTCCTCGAACTCGCTGGGTAACACGCAGATCACCCTGGAATTCGACCTGGACCGGAAACTGGATGGCGCGGCGGTGGATGTGCAGGCGGCCATCACGCAGGCTTCCCGCATGCTGCCGCAGGGCATGCCGACGCCCCCGACTTTCACCAAGGTGAACCCCGCCGACCAGCCGATCCTGTACATCGCGCTGACTTCGCCGACGCTGCCTCTTTATACGCTCGACGAGTATGCCGAGACGCGCATCGCGCAGCGCATCTCGATGATTTCGGGGGTGGCCCAGGTACAGGTTCTGGGCGCGCAGAAGTATGCGGTTCACGTGCAGATGGATCCGCACGCCATGGCCTCGCGGCAGGTGGGCATCAACGAGATCGAGACGGCGCTCAAGAACTGGAACGTAAACCTGCCGACGGGCGCGATCATCGGGCCGCAACGCGCCTTCACGCTGCAGGCGAGCGGACAGCTGCTCACGGCGTCGCAATACCGTCCTCTGGTGGTGGCCTACCGCGGCGGGTCGCCGGTGCGGCTGGAAGAGCTCGGCCAGATTATCGACAGCGTGGAAGACGATAAGACCGCGTCCTGGTTCTACACGCACAAGGGCGCCGAGCGCTCGATCGTGCTGGCGATCCAGCGGCAGCCGGGGACCAACACCATCGAGGTCACCGACGGCGTGAAGAACCTGCTGCCGGTATTCCGGCGGGAGATGCCGCCCTCGGTGAACATGGACATCCTGTACGACCGCTCGGACACGATCCGCGAGTCGTACCGGGACGTCGAATTCACGATGGTCCTCACGCTGGGCCTGGTCGTGATGGTGATCTTCCTTTTCCTGCGCAACTTCTCGGCGACGATCATCCCCAGCCTGGCGCTGCCTTTCTCGATCGTCGGAACGTTCGCGGTGATGTACCTGCTGAATTTCAGCCTGGACAACCTGTCGATGATGGCCCTGATCCTGTCGATCGGGTTCGTGGTGGACGATGCCATCGTGATGCTGGAGAATATCGTCCGGCACATCGAGATGGGCGAACGGCCGCTCGCGGCATCGCTCAAGGGGTCCGGGGAGATCGGGTTCACCATCGTCTCGATGACCCTGTCGCTGGCCGCGGTATTCATCCCGGTGTTGTTCATGGGCGGCGTGCTGGGCCGGCTTTTCAAGGAATTCGCGGTGACGATCTGCGTTGCGATTTTGATATCGGGCGTGGTTTCCGTAACGCTGACCCCCATGTTGTGCAGCCGGTTCCTGCGCTCCGTGCACGACGCCAAACACGGCTGGTTCTACCGCGTCACCGAGCGGTTTTTCGACGGAATGCTCCGGCTTTACGACCGGACGCTGCGGGTGGCGCTGCGGTTCCGGCTGGCCACGATGGCGGTGTCGTTCCTGGTGCTAGGGGCTACGCTGTACATGTTCGTCACGATTCCGAAGGGCTTCATCCCCGACCAGGATACCGACCAGCTGCAGGTGTATACCGAGGCCGCGCAGGGCACTTCGTACTACCAGATGGTGGATTACCAGCAGCAGATCGCCGGGGTGGTGGCGAAAGACCCGAACGTGATTTCGCTGATGGCGAGCGTCGGCGGGGCCACCGCTTCGACCCTGGGCGGCCCGAATTACGGCGAGATGGTGGTGCATCTGAAGCCGCGGAACCAACGGAAGCTCGGGGTGGACCAGATCATTAAGGAGCTCCGTCCGAAGGTGGCGGCCTTCCCGGGAATGAACGTGTACCTGCAAAATCCGCCGACCATCCGGATCGGGGGCAAGGTTACCAAGAGCCTGTACCAGTTTTCGATGCAATCGCCGGACAAGGCGGAGTTGTACGCGTCGGCCAACGAGCTGGTGAAGAAGATCGCGCAACTGCCGGGAATGGACGATGTGACCAGCGACGTGGCGGTTGAAACTCCGCAGGTGAACGTGACCATCGACCGCGATAAAGCGGCGGCCATGCAGATCAACGCCAACCTGATCGAGAACGCACTCTACGATGCTTACGGCCCGCGCTGGGTATCGACGATCTACGGGTCGGTCAATGAATACAAGGTCCTGCTGGAACTCGAGCCGAGATACCAGGCGGACCCCCGGGCGCTCTCGCTGCTCTACTTCAAGAACACCAACGGCCGGCTGGTCCCTCTCGATACCCTGGCGTCGATCGTCGCGGAGACCGGGCCGCAGACGATCAACCACTACGGGCAGCTTCCCTCGGCGACAATCTCTTTTAACCTGCAGCCGGGGGCGTCGCTGGGCGCGGTGGTGACGGAGATCCAGAAAACGGCGGACGAAGTCCTGCCATCCGGCATCAGTACGCAGTTCCAGGGCGCTGCCAAGGCTTTCCAGAGCTCGCTCGGCAACCTGTGGGTGCTGCTGATCATCGCGATCGCGGTGGTGTACATCGTGCTGGGGATTCTCTACGAGAGCTACATTCATCCGATCACGATTCTGTCAGGCCTGCCGTCCGCAGGGTTCGGCGCGCTGGCCACGCTGGTGATCTTTCACATCGACCTGAACATCTACGCGTTCGTCGGATTGATCATGCTGATCGGCATCGTGGAGAAGAACGCGATCATGCAGATCGATTTCGCTCTCGAAGCCGAGCGCCAGCACGGTTTGTCGCCGGAGAAGGCGATCTACGAAGGCTGCCTCATCCGCTTCCGCCCGATCATGATGACGACGATGGCGGCGCTGCTGGGCGCGGTGCCGATCGCGCTGGGCTACGGCGCCGGCGGCGAAGCGCGGCAGCCGCTCGGCCTGGTGGTGGTCGGAGGCCTGCTGTTCTCCCAGTTGGTGACCTTGTACCTGACGCCGGTATTCTATATCTACATGTCGGCGGCCCAGGCGAAGGTGCAGAACTGGAGGGGCAGAAGGCCGCTCGCCAAAGAGATGCCGGTAGCAGGCTAGTGGTGGAGCACGCTTAATTAGCATGCCCCACCGGTCCTAACGGCGCTGCAGCGTTTTCGGCTCGGATGCCGGTACGGCAGGCGCCGCAGCAGCCAACTCCGACTTCCGGTATTTCGGTTCGCTCACGTAGCCTTTTACCTGGTTCTTGCTGACCTGGTTGACCACGAGTTCGACGGGCTGCGGCCGGTCCGCGAGAGTGAACATCAGCGGCTCATAGAGATTCACATGCTTCTTCTGCAGTTGACGGTCATCCACCATCAGCACGACATCGTAGTAGCCCTGTTTCACGTTGACTTTCCGCACGGAGACACGGAAGGGGCCCACGGTCTGAAATTCCTTCGACTTATCGATTTGGAATTCGTAGTAGTTGCGCTCGCCCCGCTTCTGCAGCACCACCAGCTCATCGTGATTCTTCGCGATCGACCCCTGTAGGTCGTCCCGCGTCGAGTTCAGGTTGTCCTGCAGGTCCTTCTTCGCCTGGGTTGTTTCCTGGCGCGCGGTGTCGATCTGCTTCTGCTGGTCAGCGAGTCTCGCCTGCATCTGCTTCCAGCGCGGATCCTCGCGTGCCCGTACGGTCCTCTTCGGGCGGAGCGTGCTCCGGACCGGCTTCGGCTGCACCACGATGGTGGCGGGCGCCGGCGCGGCGGCGGCTTGCGCGGCCAAGTCGTTCAGTTTGTCCGAGACGGTTTGAAGCTGGCCCTGCATCTGAACCAGGGATGCGGTGAGGGCCGCATTGGACGCCGTCAGGTCTTGTGTGTGGCGGCGCTCGCGGACTAACGCCGCCAGACCGTACGCAGACGTACCCAGAAGGAGTATCACCAGCGCCCCGATACCTACGTTCCGAGGGCTATATCGCGCGGGAAGATCAATACCCGGCATCTTCTCACACCTCCACTAAGGCCATAGTCAGGCTCAAACTGCGAAAAGCAATTTATCTGCCAAAGAGTCGGATGGAACCGTTACTCTTTGGCCCCTTTGATCCACTCGAGAATGGTCGCATACTCCGGCGAATCCTTGGTGAACCGCACGCCGCCGCCGTGGGCGAGTGTCTTGGCGCCCACCACCCCTTCCGATTCCGAGCTGGACGTCGGCTTGCGCAGGATCAGGCTGTTTTCCGGGTCCTCCGTGTCCACCACCTTGAGCGCCGTCGAATACGTACCGTTGAAGATGGTGTGGGTGGCGTGGCAATGGACGCAGGCGTAGCCGTCTTTGCCGCGCTTCTCGAGAATCGGCTCGACATACCCGCGGAAGTAGGCCTCGTCGAGCTTCTTTTGCGGCTTCGGAACGGCGGCGCTTCTATAGACAGCCGTCTGCACCACCGGCGGCTTGAGGATGCGGAGCGATGCCGCCGCCTCCGGCACGCTCGCCATTTTGGCTTCGAGCATCGTCACCGGAGGTCCGCTGGGGCCGGCAATGCGGTTGACTTCGCCGAACCGGGCCGGACGCACCAGCAGCGCGGCCTGGCCGGCCAGACGGCGCAAGTCGGGATCGCTCGACGCGAGCAAGGGCAGCAAGGCGCGGGCCAGGCGATCGGCGCTCGCGCCGAAGAAGTCGATCTGCTCGATGTCGTTGCCGATCCGGTTGTAGACCGGCGGCGCAACGCTGCGCAGATCGGATTGCGGGTCGTAGACGTCGCCCCTCCGCAGGGGGAGCTCGGTGAGCGCTTCGAGCAGCTCCTTCTTCTGCGAATCCGCGCCTTGTTCCAGGATTTCCGCGAATTTACCGGCCAGCCGCGACTCGACAGCGAGGCGTCCGCGCACGGCCCGCTCGCGATCCTCCGGCCGCGGCAACAGTCCCACCCAGTTGTTATAGAGGTAGCGAATGTTCTCGTCGGCCAGGTTGTAGACGGCATGCCGCAGGTTGCTCGCGACCCACTCGGGCTGCGGCCTCGCGAGGGCGGCGAGAACGGTGTCCTCGATCATGCCCTTGACGTTCGCGTCCGGCGTCCAGAACCAGAACTGCCAGAGTCCCTTGACAGCGCCCATACGAACCGTCTCGGACGGATCGCCGGCAAGCCTGGCCAGCGCGCCGGCGAACTCCGGGTGCCGGGCCAGCTCCGAGAAATGCTGCGCAAAGACCCGCGTGGCGCCCCAGCGAACGCGATCGTCGGGGGACGAGAAGGCAGCTACGAGATCGGCGGACGGGGCGCCGGTGTTGCGGCTGTAGACCTGCCGCATGGCCCATGCCGCGGCGCGCTGCACGAGCTTGCTGGGGTCGCCCAGCAGTCTCGCGTAGAACGCCTCCGGGATTCCGAGGCGGCCGAGCGTTTCGACGGCTGCCTGCCGGATCAGGGGGTCGGGCGACTGCGCGGCTGCTTCCACCTCCCGCCGAATCGATGCTGAGGGAGGATCCCAGATGTCGTCGAGCTGCCGGAGCATCTCTACGGGGTCGCCCGAGAGCTGGCGGACCGGCGGCGAGCCCCATCCCTTGGCGCGTTTCCCGAGCGGGAAGTAGGAGCTCAGCGCCAGGATGGCCATCTGAGTTTCGCGGAAGGGCGTGCGGAAATTCTCGTAAGACTGCAGGGGGTCCATCCATCCACCGAACACCTGCTGGCGGCGCAGCAGATAGTCGATGGCTTTGGCCACCTGGGGATTGGATGGGACGCCAGCCGCATGCAGCGCCCACAGCGCGTGGCCGGTCTGAAACTCGGCCTCAGGCTGGCCGGCGTCGAAGCGCATGGCCCACTGGCCATCCGGCCGTTGCAGGCTCAGAATGCGCTCGGCGTTCGTGCGAATCTGCTCGCGATATTTTTGCGGATCCATATCCGCGAGGGCCAGGGTCTGGTAGCAGAGATCCACCATGTTCTTGACCTCGCCGGCGGCGATGAGCTCCGCCATGCGCGGATCTTTGGTGGCCGTCCACGCGTACCAGGCCACCTCATGGGCGCTGACCAGCGGTGTATTTCCGTTGGTCTCGTCGGCGGGAAGTTGGGTGCGGCCGTCGTAGTACAGCTTGAGATAGGCGGTAATGCCCTCGCGGTAGCCCTGGCGGCGTTCGCCGGTGACCTGGTCTTCGAAGATGTCCATGAGGTGCGACATGCGGCCCAGGACATTGGCGGGCGCCGAGATCACGCGCGCCCAGGTGGCTCCCGTGTCTTCAAGCCCATAGAACGGGCGCGGATTGTTGTAGAAGCGCTCGGCCAGAAATTTCAATTGCGCACGGTCAGCCACCGGGTAGCCGTTGCGGAGGGCGTACAACTGCGCTCGCAGCGGAAAGTGCGTGGTGTGGCATCCGACGCAAAGGGAAGTCTCCTGGTGTACGCTCGAGACGCGATCGAGAATGCCGCCGCGGCGCGGTGTGTTGGCGTGCCACGAGTCGGCCGCGGCCAGGATGTAATCGAGAGCCGTGCGCACGGCGGTGTGCGGGTCGCTATACGGCGGTGGGTCGTAAACCCTGGTGCGCAGCTTGTATACGGGATAGCCGGCGTGCACGGCAACGAAGTAAGTGCCCTTTTGCCGGAGGATGCGCGGCGTGAACTCGTTGGCTTCGAGAGCCTGCACCTCGTGCGGCAACGTCACGGGATCCTCGCCTTCGAAATACTCCTCGGGCTTGCCGTTCACCAGGCGGTAGACGGCGACGTTCACCGGGATCTGGTCGCGATCCATCAATTCGACCTGGAAGAAGACCAGCTTCGGCGTATCGGAGTAGAATTCGAACCGGTACCAATCGGCATCCGTGCGCATGTCGGCCAGTTCGGCGCGGGGCGTGCCGGGCAGGGGAACGTACTCGCGGTCGTCTCCGGAAGCGAAGACGGTGCCGCCGAGTGTGACCGGCAAGGCATCCTGCCAGCGTCGATCCGGCAAGCTCTTTACTTCCGTTGACGCGGGCCAGCGATTGACCTGGAACTGATACGTGCCCGCGGCATTCACGGCGCGGATCACGACTCCGGCCGGGCCGGCGTGGGGCACGCGAAATTGAACGTAGAAGTCGGGGTCTCCCGCGTGCAGAGTCTTGAAGGCCAGGATGTCATCCTGCCGGATCTCTACTTCGACGCGCGCCTCGGGGCCGAGGCTCGTGAGCGGGCTGATGGAATAGAGGAAGCTGTACTGGCTCGCGGGGCTGAGATTTCGGAGCACGATCGTTTCGGATCGGACCGCGCCGGTCTGCGCCGCGATTTTCACCAGGGATGCGGCGCCGGCGGAGAAGGAGAGCAGGAAGGAACAGGATCGTGAACCGTTTCATAGACAGGGCATCCGTTGTTTATATAGTGTAGTACCGGACGGACTGTGGCGAGCTTCACGCAGCGAGCCGGCAGGGGCGTGGCATAATGGCGAATGACGGAAGGTCCACACCCGCCTTATGCCCGATCTCATGTTGCGAGAGGAAGCTACCCGCGCGGCCACCGCGGAAAATCCATTTCAAGACCCGCTCCGCTTCGAGCGGCGCGTTCCGGAATGCGTCGTGGTCATCTTCGGAGCCAACGGCGATCTCACCAAGCGCAAACTGCTGCCCGCGCTCTACCGGCTGGCGTACGACCGTAGACTATCGGCGGGCTTCGCCGTGATCGGCATCTCGCGAACGCCGCTGTCGGACGACGAGTTTCGCGAAAAGATGCTGGAATCGGTCAAGCAATTTTCGGAAGACACGAAGTTCGACGAGGACGTGTGGAAGGCGTTCGCCGGCGGATTGCACTACCTTCCTGGAGACATCAACGACGCGGACCTGTACACGAAGCTGGCGAAAAAACTGGAGGAGATCGAATCGGAGCGCCACACCGGCGGCAACGTGCTGTTCTACCTTTCCACGCAGCCCAGCCAGTACGCGCCGATCGCGCTCGGCCTCGGCAAAGCGGGATTGGGGAAGGGAAGCGGATGGCGCCGCCTGGTGGTCGAGAAGCCGTTCGGACACGATCTGGCCAGCGCACGCGAGTTGAGCGACCGCCTGCACGAGGTGTTCCGCGAGTCCGACGTCTACCGCATCGATCACTACCTGGGCAAAGAGACCGTCCAGAACATCCTGGCGTTTCGATTCGGCAACGGGATCTTCGAGCCGCTGTGGAACCGGCGCTATGTGAACCACGTTCAGATCACCGCCGCGGAATCGATCGGCGTGGAAGGGCGCGGCGCGTATTACCAGGAGGCCGGCGCGCTGGCCGACATGATCCAGAACCATCTGTTGCAGGTGATGGCGACCATCGCGATGGAGCCGAGCGCGAGTTTCCGCGCCGATTCGGTGCGGGACGAACGATCGAAGCTCCTGCGATCGATCAAGCGGATGACGCCGGACGAGATCCGCCTGAATTCGGTGCCCGGCCAGTACGGTCCGGCACGCATCGGCGGGCAGGATGTGCCGGGCTTCCGGCAGGAGCAGGGCGTCGACGCGGAATCGCAGACCGACACGTACGCGGCTGTGACCTTCTTTGTCGACAACTGGCGGTGGGCGGGCGTACCGTTCTACGTGCGCACCGGCAAACGGCTGCCCAAGCGCGTCACCGAGATCGCCATCCAGTTCAACCAGGCGCCCCTGTCGATTTTCGAGGACGAGGACGGAAGCGGCAACGCGCCGAACCTGCTGATCGTGCGGATACAGCCGGAAGAGGGCATCTCGCTCAAGTTCCTCTCCAAGCGGCCCGGGGCGGGGATGACGCTGCGCCCGGTATCGATGGACTTCAATTACGGATCGAGCTTCGGCGAGCGCTCGCCCTCGGCGTACGAGACGCTGCTGCTCGACGCCATCATCGGAGACGCCACGCTGTATACGCGCCAGGACATGGTGGAGGCCAGTTGGGCGGTAGTGGAGCCGATTCAGAACGTCTGGCATAAGATCAGGTTCGATTTCCCGAACTATGCCGCGGGAACCTGGGGACCGGCGGCGGCCGACGAAATGCTCGCGCGGCGCGGCCACGTGTGGAGGAAACCGTAGTGGCTTCGCTGGCGCCCGATCGCATTCTGAACGAGCTTTCCGAACTGTGGGTCACGCTCGGCAAGCAGGGCGAGGCCGAACACGGCGCGGGTGTTTTGCGCGCCTGCTCCATGACGCTGGTGGTTCTGGCCGAAGAGAGCGAAGATGTATCGCTGCTCGGCGAAACGCTGGCGGCCCTGATGCCCGAGCACCCGGCCCGCACGATTCTCATCCGCCTGCACGGTGCGGGGCCGCGGACGCTGGCCGACCGCGTCTACGCGCAGTGCTGGATGCCCTTCGGACAGCGGCGCCAGATTTGCTGCGAGCAGATCGAGATCACCGCGTCGGACGCGTCACTTGGCGATGTGCCCTCAGTGGTCCTGCCGCTGGCCGTGGCGGATCTTCCGGTGATCGTGTGGTGCCGCAGCGCACGTCTGGCGGCGATGCCGGAGTTCCACGAGATCGCCGCGATGGCGCACAAAGTGGTTTTGGACAGCGGCGCGATGGCGGACGCGAAGGCTGCCCTGGCCCTGCTGGCGAAATGGGCGGGCGGCGCAACGCTGGTGGGCGACCTGGCATGGACGCGCCTCACCCGCTGGCGCGAGATGCTCTCGCAGGTCTTTCAGAATCGCCAGAACCTCGCAAAACTGCCGTTCCTTACCAGCGTAAAGCTGTGGTTCGGAGCAGGCCAGGAAACCACGGCGCGCTACATGGGGGCATGGATCGCGAATGTGCTGGCGGATTCCGGGGTGAAGGCTTCGCTGGCGGTAGAGCCGCGCGAGGCGCCGTCTCTGCGGGTGGAACTCGCCGGCGAGGGTTTCCGGGTGGGCCTCGAGCGGAAGGACGGAAAGCTCACCGTAACGGTGAACGACCTCAGCAACTGCACCAACCTGCCGCAGCCCAGCGATTATCTATTGATGCGCGAGGAGCTGGCCATCGTGCGGCGCGATGCGGTGTACGAGCGGGCGCTGGCTTCGGCCTCGCGGCTCGCGCGTTAACAGAGCCGCGCGCGTCCACGGTCGCGGCTCTGTGAGCGCGGTTCAGCGGATGGCGGCCTGAGCCAGGGCTTCCGCTTGTTCCTTCAATGCCTCGGCCTTATCGGTGGCTTCCCAGGTGAAAGTCTCTTCGGTGCGGCCGAAGTGTCCGAAGGCCGCGGTCTTCCGGTAGATCGGGCGGCGCAGGTTGAGCGCATCGATGATACCGCCCGGTGTCAGCGAGAAATTCTCGCGGACCAGGCTCGTGAAGCGATCGTCGGCAACCACGCCGGTGCCGAACGTATTGACCGTCACCGATACCGGCTCCGCGACACCGATGGCATAGGCCAGCTGCACTTCGCAGCGGGAGGCCAGTTTCGCGGCCACGATGTTCTTGGCGATGTAACGGGCCATATAACAGGCCGAGCGATCCACCTTCGTCGGGTCCTTGCCGGAGAAGGCGCCGCCGCCGTGCCGGCCCATGCCGCCGTACGTGTCGACGATGATCTTGCGGCCGGTCAAGCCGGTATCGCCGTGCGGTCCGCCCACGACGAAACGCCCGGTGGGGTTGATGTGATACTTGGTCTGGGAATCCACCATCCCGGAAGGGATCAGCGGGTCGATGATGTGCTTCTTGACTTGCGCCCGCAGCTCTTCGATGCTGACGTCCGGGCTGTGCTGGGTGGAGATGACGACGGCCTCGATGCGCTTCGGGGTGTTGCCTACATATTCCACGCTGACCTGGCTCTTACCGTCGGGGCGCAGGAAATCGAGGATGCCCTCGCGCCGCGCCGTCGAGAGGCGCTGCACCAGTTTGTGCGCCATCATGATCGGAAGCGGCATGAGCTCGGGCGTTTCGTCGCACGCGAAGCCGAACATCAGCCCCTGGTCGCCGGCCCCGCCCGTATCCACGCCCATGGCGATGTCCGGCGATTGGGACTGGATCAGGTTGTGCACACCGCAGGTGTGGCAATCGAATCCGTAAGCAGCGTCGTTGTAGCCCACGTATTCGATGGTGCCGCGGGCGATCCGCGGAACATCCACGTAGGTTCTGGTCGTGATCTCGCCGGCCACGATGCAGGTTCCGGTAGTGACCAGGACTTCGCACGCCACGCGTCCGGTTGGGTCGTCGGCCAGCACCGCGTCCAATACCGCGTCTGAAATCTGGTCCGCAATCTTATCCGGATGGCCTTCCGTGACGGACTCCGAGGTGAATAGGTACTTTTGCGCTTCTGACAAGTGTCCTCCTGCGGTGACTACATCAATTTAACACTAATAGCGATAATGGTCCGCTTTGTACGGGCCGTCCACGGGCACGCCCAGGTATTCGGCCTGCGCGGGCGAGAGCCTGGTCAGTTTGGCGCCGATTTTTTCCAGGTGCAGGCGCGCCACTTCCTCGTCCAGGCGCTTGGGCAGGGTATAGACGCCGGGCTTGTAGGCGTCGCGGTTCTTCCACAAATCGATCTGCGCCAGGGTCTGGTTAGAGAAACTGTTGCTCATCACGAAGCTGGGGTGGCCGGTCGCGCATCCGAGGTTCACCAAGCGGCCTTCCGCCAGCACGAAGATGCTGTTGCCGCTCGGGAAAGTGTACATATCGACCTGCGGCTTGATGTTGGTGCGGGTGGCGTCGGAGGCGTTCAGGCGATCCATCTGGATCTCGTTGTCGAAGTGCCCGATGTTGCAGACGATGGCCTGGTCCTTCATCTTCCGCATATGGTCGAGCGTGATGATTTCGCAATTCCCTGTGCAGGTGACATAGATGTCGCCGCGGCCGAGGGTATCCTCGACGGTGGTGACTTCGAAGCCTTCCATGGCAGCCTGCAGGGCGTTGATGGGGTCGATCTCGGTGACCACCACGCGGGCGCCCATGCCGCGCAGGGAATGCGCCGAGCCCTTGCCCACGTCGCCGTAGCCGCAGACCACCGCCACCTTCCCGGCCACCATCACGTCTGTGGCGCGCTTGATGCCGTCGACCAGCGATTCGCGGCAGCCATACAGATTGTCGAACTTCGACTTGGTGACAGAGTCGTTGACATTGACGGCCGGGACCAGCAGTTTGCCCGCCTCCTGCATCTTATAAAGGCGATGCACGCCGGTGGTGGTCTCCTCGGAGACGCCGCGCCATTCCTTAACGATTTTGTGGAACCGCGCGGGGTCCTCGGCGTGGATCTGTTTGAGCAGGTTCTTGATAACCTCCTCCTCGTGGCCGGCGGAGGGGGTGTTCACCCAATCGCTGCCCTCTTCCAGCTCGTAGCCTTTGTGAATGAGCAGGGTGGCGTCGCCGCCATCGTCCACGATCAGTTGCGGCCCCTGGCCGTCGGGGTGTCCGATGGCCTGCCAGGTGCACCACCAGTACTCCTCCAGGCTCTCTCCCTTCCAGGCGAAGACCGGCACCCCTGAGGCCGCGATGGCGGCGGCGGCATGGTCCTGCGTGGAGAAGATGTTGCAGCTTGCCCAGCGAACGGAAGCGCCCAGGTCCACCAGGGTCTCGATCAGCACGGCGGTCTGGATCGTCATGTGCAGCGAGCCTGTGACGCGCACGCCGGCCAGCGGTTTTTCGGCGGTATATTTGCGCCGGATCGCCATCAGGCCGGGCATTTCCTGCTCGGCGATGGAAATTTCCTTGCGGCCCCACTCGGCCAGCGAAAGATCGGCAACTTTGTAGTCGGCGGAAGTCTGGTTCAGCGTTGCAGTGCCCATTTCTTTCCTTCCCTCATATCAAGAAATCTTGATAGATTGATATTATAACGGCTCCGAGCATGACGTCAATTTTGAAATCGATGCGGCTGGCGGCGGATCCCAACCGCCTCCGCCTTCTGCTGCTGCTCGAGCGTGAGGAACTGTCCGTTGCCGAGCTGCAGGAGATTCTAGCGAAGGGTCAGAGCCAGATCTCCACCCACCTGGCGCAGCTCAAGCAGGCCGGGCTGGTGGACGACCGCCGTACGGGAAAGAACAGTTTTTACCGTCTGAAAGCGCCGGCCGGATTGATGGAGCTGCTGCGGGAGGCCGCCCTCGAGGTGCCCGAAGTCGAGCAGGACCGCGAGGCGCTTCGCCTGGCCGTCCGCCGCCGCCAGGACAAGATGCGCCGCTACTTCGACGAGCTGGCGGGGAAGTTCGGCCGCCAGTACGTTCCCGGACGCTCTTGGAAGGGAATCGCCGAGGCGCTCTTGAAGCTCATGCCCCCCATGGTGATCGCCGACCTCGGCGCGGGGGAGGGCACCCTCTCCCAGTTGATGGCGCAGCGGGCCAAGCGGGTAATCGCCATCGACAACTCCGAGAAGATGATCGAGTTCGGCTCCGAGCTGGCGCGCAAGCACGGCATCGGCAACCTGGAGTACCGCCTGGGCGATCTCGAAGACGTCCCGATTCGCGCCGGCACGGTGGACCTGGCGTTCCTGAGCCAGGCGCTGCATCACGCCGTGCACCCCGAGCGCGCCGTTGCCGAGGCGTGGCGGATCCTGAAGCCGGGCGGAAAGATCGCCATCCTCGACTTGAACCGCCATCACGTCGAGGAAGCCCGCGAGATGTACGCGGATCACTGGCTGGGGTTTACCGAACTGGAGGTAGAGAGGCTGCTGAAAACCGGAGGGTTCCGCGGCGTCGAGACCGCCATCGTCTATCGCGAGACCGATCCGCCCTATTTCGAGACGCTCCTGGGGACCGGCGAGAAGTAGCGGCCAGCCAGGACGGAAGATTAGTGAGGACGAAGTCTATTCCTGATGCGAATGCCGATCCGGCGCAGGTCGGGACCGAATTCGTCCAGCATGTTGGTCTCTGCCTGGTCGAGGGCGGACCACCAGAGACACTGTGCTAACTGCCCCGGTTGAATCGGCTGCCGGGTCCAGCGAGCCACCGACACATTGGCGAGTTCGCTTGCGAAAATGCGGGTATACGCGGGCCGTTTGGTTCCATCGGGCATCTGCGCCGTCACAGAGCTTCGCAAAGCATTCCAGAGTCTTCCCTGAAACGACGCCGAGCGCGACCTGTGGTACCGCAAATCTTCGCCTGTCAGGAGGCCCAAGGCCAGCTCGGTGCTGTTCTTGACTACGCGGCTCTGGAACGCACGGGCGAACCGCCGTTCGTACGAACGGGCTGTGAAGTCCCAACAGGCCGGCTGATGCAACAGGTGGTCCATGGCCGTGTCCACAGCGAGAAATCCCAAGCGATCCGGTCCGTATGTGCGGTGAACATAAAGCGACCACCGCGCTGAAGGGGTGTATGGCTCGGCCAACTGCTGTGCAACGCCCGGTGAAACTCCAGCGGCCCACAGGACCAGCGCAACTACGCCCCGTGTTTGGATGACGCCCTCCGGTCGGTCGTGGCGTCTGCCGGGGATCGCTCGAGGATTTCCTCGGCTTGAGCATCCCAGTATAGTTTCTTGCCCTCCCGTTGAGCCCGGGCCGCCATGATCACGGCCGCAGATTGAGCCAGGCCCTGAGTCACCGAGGCGTTCGGCTGGTTCCGGGTCCGCAAACACTCCAGCCAGTTCCGCATGTGGGCCGGGTTCGAATCGGAGATGAACGGAAGCGGTCCGTAGGTCTTCTCCACGGCGCCCGACAACAACTTTTGAGGCCATGACATGCCGTGCCGTCCGTCTGCCCCCAGCTTGATGAGTCTCTCCGGGCGGTGAACGAACGGGTTGCTTTCGTGCGTGCCCCGCTCCTCGACGAGTTTCCAGCGCTGGCTCCCCTCGCCTCCGATATTGACGAGCGTTGCCTTGTTTCCCATGATGCGGGTGAAGCTATCCGAATCATTGCCGAAGCTGGTGGAGTAGCTGACTAGAAATCCCTTCGGATATTCCAGAAGCGCTTGAAAGGTGTCCGGATTCTCGCGCCCATCCGGCCAGGCGAAGACGCCTCCATGAGCTACGGCGGAAAGCGGGAACGGATCGCCCGTCACGTGGTGAACCATGTCGATGGCGTGGCTCATCCATTGATCGGGAATTCCGCTGGAGAACTCGCGATAAAGGCGGAATTCGAAGTAAGCGCGGGGATCGAACGGCCGGTAGGGCTTGGAAAGCAGCCATTTCCGCCAGTCCGTGTCTTCTTCGCGGATCTGCCGCACTTCGGGCCGGCCGCGCCACCGCGGGCCGTGATAATTCCAGACGATCTCGACTTTACTGATGCGCCCGACCGCGCCGTTCTGCACCAGGTCCCGGACAGCCGCCTGGTAAGGTTCGCTGCGATGCTGCGTCCCGATCTGCACGATCAGTTTGCGTGCCAGAACCGCATCGCGCGCGGCCTTGGCTTCATGCAGGTCATTGGCCATGGGCTTCTCGCAGTAGGCGTCCTTGTTGGCTTCGGCGGCCAACCGGAGAAGGGGCGCGTGCTGGAAATCCGCCGCGGAGATGATCACCGCATCCACGTCTTTGGCCGCCAGCAGATCGTCCACGTATTGAAAGGAGAGGGGAGGCCTGCCGTATTCGTCTGCCGCGGTCTTGGCCGCCCGTTCGCGATTGACCTTCCACAAATCGCAGACGGCGGCCATTTCGACGTTTTGAGTCGATTTGAGGCCGGCGACAACGGACGCAAGTTCGCGCCCGCGATTGCCGATGCCGACGTGACCGAGACGGATGCGATCGTTCGCCCCGGCGATGCGCGCGTACGACGTCGCCGTGACTCCCAGAAGCGCGGGCCCTGCCAGGAGCAATGACCTCCGGCTCAGATCGTTATGAGGATCGGCGGCAGCCGGGGTCCCATCGATGGGTAGATCAAGTGACACAACGGTTTCCTGGTTCGGGGAAAGAGTGCCCGCAGTACCCTCGGAGGCCACCAATTCACGCCGACAATTTCCGAATGGCCCTCGCGGCGAGCCGCTTCGGATATGTGAATATTATCACCAGTGGCTCGAAAGAGCTATGGAAATATAGCCCGTATTTACTAGGATTTATCCCCCGCGGAGGGTGCGGAGGTCGCGGCCTAACGCGGCCTGCCGGTCGACTTTTCCTCTCGAACGATGCCTTGCATTGCCGCCAGGCGCACCGGTTTGGGGACATCTGCATCGCTGAGAGACCGGTAGAGTGTCAACGCCTGATCGCGCTTACCCTCCGCCAGAAGACGCTCCGCGCAGACCAGGGAGCCATCGGCGACCGCCATCCTCGTCAAGCCGCTCGTCTTTGCAAGCGCCGCTTGCAGTTCGCGGGCGGACGACTCGCCGCCGATGCTTCCCAAGGCCGCGGCCGCCGCACGGGCGACGTCGGCGTCGGAGCCATAGATCATCCTCGCGAGTTCGGGACCCGCCTTCGCATCTCCGCGCTTGCCGATGGAGTTGATGACACCGATCAACTGATTCCCCTTAAGCCTCGACAGAGCCTCACGCAGCGCGTCGCCGGCCGAAGGATCGCTGATCGGCTCGAGGCCGTAACGCGCGTAGCCGCTCAGATGCTCGTTTCTAAGCAAGGCCGCCAGGGCGGGCACGGCCTCTTTCGCCCCCAGTTCGCCGATCCGCTGGCACGCCTTCGCTTTTTGGAATTCCGGCGAATCGACATCCGTGAGGATGCGGATAAGGGCAGCCGTGTCCATTGTCGAGATACCGCCCTCCCGAAACTCGCGACCATGCTCCACCGGCTGTGTTGTTTGCGGCATGCTGCGTCTCCCGGGCTCACACCCTCCACGGCTCGCGCAACGCGCGCGACCGCATGTGGTTGGCGATTTCGTCGTTGCTGAACTCGCGCCTGGCGGGATCCCACGTGAGGGCCTTGCCGCGCTGGTATGCGATGAAAGCCGCGTGGCAGGTAACGTGCGAGTTGGCCGCCGCGACTGCGCTGGCGCTCGGCTGCTGGCGTGTCTTGATGCATCGAACCAGCTCTTTGAGGTGATTCTCGAGCGCGAGGCTGGCGGGCTCGGTGGGCCGCAGCAGGGGCTTGATGTTGTCGGAGCACGCGATCCGCGTGGCGTCGCCGGTCTCCACCCAGCCTTGGTCGCCTTCGATGCGGAAGCTGCACGAGCCGGTTTTCAGACTGCCGTCCCAGCCGTTATCGCGCATCACCAGGTTCACTCCGTTCGCGTATCTGCAGTTCACCTTGTAGGGACCGGCGTTGGCGCCCACCGGCTCGTACTCCACCGGTTGCATGTCGTCGAACTCCGCGGCCCAGTGACACAGGTCCACCGTGTGCGAGCCCCACTCCAGAATGCCGCCTCCGTGGAAATCGTAGAAGTTGCGCCAACCGCCGCGGACGTATGACGAATGGTAGGGACGCCAGGGAGCTGGTCCCAGCCAGCGATCCCAGTCGAGTAATTGTTTGGAAGGCAGCGCTTCGGCTGCGAGCCAGTCGCGGCTGGGAACCGGCGGCCAGTTCGCGGCAGGGCCGACGTTGGCGTAAAGTGTCTGCAACTTGCCCAACGCGCCGGATTGCAGCAGCTCCTTGCAGAGCGCGAAGTTGGCGCCATTCCGGCGCTGGCAGCCGGCCTGGTAAAGACGGTTGTACCGGCGGAACGCGGCGGCGAGCGCCCAGCTTTCCTCTATCGACATCGAGCACGGCTTCTCGCAGTAAACATCCTTGCCATGCTGCGCCGCGATGATCGATAAAGGCGTGTGCCAGCGATCGCCGGTAGCGATGAGCACGGCATCGATATCCTGCCGCGCCAGCAGGGCGTACTGGTCATCGTACATCCGGCAGCCGTGGTCGCCGTACTTCTGGTCGACGGCCGCCTTGATCTTCTCGCGCCGTTCCTCGCGGACATCGCAGACGGCCACGAACCGGGCCTCGCCGAGGTTGAGCAGCTTGCTGAGGTCGTGCGCGCCGCGAGAGCCGATGCCGATGCCGCCGAAGACGATCTTGTCGCTGGGCGCAACGGCGCCCGCCCGTTGACCCAGCACCAGGCTGGGGACGATTATGGGTGCTGCCGCGCTTTGAAGAATCTGGCGTCGGGTGGTCAAGGGGCTCTCAAGCAGGATTTTAGCAGGCGTTCGCGCTTCCCACTCACCGGCCATTGCTTTGAGTGGCTGGCCGTTCAGCCTCAAACTCGCGAGACAGATACGCTACATTTTGGGATTGATCAAAGCCCCGTAAACCGGCGGACGGCTTAAATGGTTCATCGGCGGTTGACCGTTGCCGAACATCCGCTGGGTCATCCCAACGAAGACAAGGTCGTTTGCCGGATCGACCCAGAACCATGTAGCGGCGGCGCCTTCCCAGTAAAACGTCCCTTTGCCGACGACCTCGTCAGCGGCAGCCGGGTCGCTGTACACGGCAAGATCATAGCCCCATCCATGTCCCGGCCGCATCGTTGCGTTTCCGATCGAGAACTCGCCGGTCATCAGCTTCGGCGACAGGTGATTCGAGGTCATCAGGTCCACCGTGGCCGGGGAGAGGATGCGCGCGCCGTCGAGTTCGCCGTGGTTCAGCAGCATCTGGGCGAACCGCGCGTAGTCCCTTGCCGTGGAAACCAACCGCCTCCTCCCGAAGGCGCTCCCGGCAGCGAGACAAAATCAGCTTTTGGCCCCGAGGCTTCGCCGGTCACGATGAGCTTCCCGTCCGGACCTCCGGAGTAGAGCGTCGCAAACCTCGTGCGCTTCTCTTTCGGTACAAGGAATGCGGTATCCGTCATCCGTAGGGGCTTGAAGATCCGTTCCTCCATGAACTCAGGCAGCGGCTTCCCCGAAAGCTTCTCGATAATGTAGCCCTGGATGTCCATCGACACGCTGTAAACCCATTTCGACCCCGGCTGGAAAAGCAGCGGTATGCCCGCGAAGCACTTGGTCATCTCGTGCAGATTAGCGCCCCGAAAGCAGTTCCTGGCCAGGTATAACTTGTCGACCGGCGTCGAGCCGAACAGGCCATAGGTAAAACCGGCAGTATGGGTCAGGAGTTCAGCCATCGTTGGCGGGTGGACCGGCGGTTCGGTAATCATCACGCCGTTTGCATCCATTCCCTTAAACACCTTCACATCGGCCAACTCGGGGATGAATTTAGAGATGGGATCGGACGGATGCCACTTGCCTTCCTCGTAGAGGATCATCATGGCGACGCCGGTGACCGGCTTGCGTCATCGAATAGATGCGAAAGATCGTGTCGTTGGTCATGGGGGCGCCGGATGCCATATCCTTCACACCATAGGACCGTTCCTCGACCAATTTGCCGTGGCGCATGATCAACGTAACCACTCCAGCCAGACTCTTTTCGTCCACGGGGCGCTGCATGACTTCGTGGAGTCGGCCCAGTCGTTCCGAGGAAAAGCCCAGCGACTCGGGCTTAGGGCGCGTTGACTGAGCCAAGACGAGAAGCGGGGCAAAGACAAGGAGCGCGAGAGTCTTGCGGCGGCTAGTTCCGTGACGCATTTTGGATTCCATTCATCGAATGATACCGGTAGCTGGATCGCCTTGACCTATCGGAATGTCGGAGGAACAGCCATCCAAACGCAAGTACCGCGTCGTGAGCGACTCGTAGAGCTTTCTCCCGTATGTGACTCGAGTATTCATGTTCCGCGCAGCACCGTGCCGGGGATGAAGTCCGCTTGGGGGAATCGACATTCGAAGCTGCCGGCCGGCCCCCGCAGGTTCTCCGAAAGCCGTTTCGGTCAATCTGCGAGCCGACTACACGGCCACGTGATCTTCCAGCTTCCCAAAACGGGGCTTCACGGGATCTATGAATCTCTTGAAATGGAACTTGAGACCCGCCAAATCAATGCCTTCTCCGTCCGATTTATTAAACCCTTTCATTGCTGAAGTCGGAGCCGCCGTCCGGTCGAATCCAGTAGCGTAACGTAAGTCCGTCGGAATCATCCCCGCGAGTCATGTCGCCAATAGACTCAATACGCAACAGGCAGAAAAACCCCTTGATGTTCTGAAGAACTATAAACTGGCCCACTGCGGGGCAGCGAGTCCGGGAGGTGAAATCAAGTGTGGAGACATCCCCAAGAGAAGTAAAGTCGGCTCCGACGGGCGCTACGGCAACCCCTCGAATGGAGGGAGCATCGTTGTAACAGTAGATGTTCATGTTGCTGGCACGACTCCACCTTGGCTCGAATACCAGCTCTCCGTGACCAAGCTCGAACCTCCCATCGTGTGAACTGTAATCGAAAGTTACTTCACCGCTGAGAGATGGGCTATACGGCGCGGGCAAGGCGTTAGCCTTTGACAGAATGATCGGTCGTCCAAGCTTCTCCAGGATTTTGCTCGCCAAAACCTCAGGAGACATCCGCCTTGCGTCCAGGTACCGGACAGTTGGCAGAAGGCCTTCCACTGCCGTGTCATCGAATCTCACGGGAAGAATGTACTCGGCCCGCTCGGTCAATGCCCGCGATTGCGCCGCGCGCCTTTCGTGGTTTGTCCAAACCTTTTCCGCGTAATTCCGAGAGATAAACATCACTACGTATCGCCCCGCTTGGGAGTAAACCTTGACCAAGTGGGTATAGAGGTCCTTGCCCCACAGGTCCACGTCGTTGTAGTCGTCGTAGAAGAACGACACGTTATGGCTCTGGAGGAATCGCGCGACCATTTCAACGTAGGTCCGATCCTCGCCTGCGAACGAGAGGGCGATCTCGTAGAGCGACATAGTTCTTCAGGATAGCTCATATGAACTGACCCACCACTGCCTAACGGAATTAGACCATGCCTCAGTCGTCGGCGATAAGGCCCTACGTAAGGCTACCGCGATTCCTCCCGTGATACGCCGTCCCCGTCCCCGACGCAGGGCTTGATGCGGAGGCCCCGGACGGTCATCAATCGGCGTTGGGTATGGAGCCCGCACAGAATGAAGAAAACACGTCGCGGTTCGCCAAAGGCCGTCTTGCGTTTACCGGACCTTGAACACGCCAAGTCTGCCGTATTGAACAGTCTCGCCTCGCCGGAATCTAGGCGCTCCTACGAATTTGCGATCCAACACTTCGTCCACTGGTATTGCTCAGAACCCCGGCTGGCGTTGAACCGCATAATTGTTACGCGCTCCCGGATGCAGTTGGAGCAACTTCACCTTGCTCCTTCCACCATTAATCAGCGTTTGGCGGCAGTGCGAAGGTTGGCCTACGAGGCTTCCGACGCAGGGTTACCGAGCCCGGAACTTGCCGCGGGCATTAAACGCGTCAGGGGCGTGAAACAACTCGGCGTCCGCATCGGAAATTGGCTCACCGCGGAACAGGGGCGAGCCTTGGTCGATGCGCCGTCGATTCAGACTCTTCGCGGAAAACGAAATCGCGCCATCCTCGGAATGCCGCTGGGATGCGGCCTTCGCCGATCGGAACTGGTTCACCTGAAGTTGGAAGATGTTCAGCAGCGGGAAGGTCACTGGGCCATCGTCGATCTAATTGGCAAGGGCGGACACGTTCGTACGGTGCCGGTTCCCGCCTGGTTGAAAAAACGAATCGACGAATGGACGCAGGCGTCAGGCACGGTATCCGGTCGTCTGTTCCGATCGATCAATAAAATCGGGAGCGTCTGGGGAAATGGCGTAACCGAAAAGGTGGTCTGGTACGTCGTTCGGAATTTCGCGAAGAGCATCGGGATTGAGAAGATTGCGCCCCACGATTTGCGTCGCTCCTGCGCTCGACTCTGCCATGTTGCCGGCGGCGAACTCGAACAGATCCAGTTCCTGCTCGGACATGTATCGGTCCAGACCACGGAGCGTTACCTGGGTTCAAAACAGAAGATCAGAGATGCCGTGAATGACCATATCGGCGTCGAGCCAGCAGAATAGCGGGAGCGGGACTTACGGGAGTAATGGCCGAACGACGCGCGCAGCGGCGGCATTCCGCAGCCTACGCTTCCACGACTTGCGGCACCAGGCAATTACCGAACTCGCAGAACGGGGTGCGTCTGACGCCACTGTGATGGCGCTCGCGGGGCACTTGAGCCGCGCGGTGATGGAGCACTACTCCGCACGTCAGGATGGCGGCGAAACGCGCGGTGGTGGATGGTCTAGCGACTGAACTCATTCACAAGCGGAGCGAAGAACCGGACGCCGGATCCGTCTCCGTTCAACGAGGGGATACGTCACAATCCACGTCACAACGAGCCAGCCTTCGGACTGGCCTTTCTTGTATGTGGCTGATTTCTATGGTCGGGCGGGGCGATTTGAACGCCCCACCCCCTGCGCCCAAGGGAGCGAAATCGATTCCAAGTGCCATATCGCCTTTTCGCTGACTCCTAACGTTTACAACATTCTGGGGAACCTGCTCTCGCTCGATGAGCAACCCCGGCGGCTGGAACGGATCGGGTTCGGACACAGTTTTGACACAGTGAAAAGGCAGGGTCATGATTTTGGTGCGTCGTTGTTTCAAAGAGCAATTTCGACCAGAAAGGGATGAGCCAAAGTGCGCGACACAACCGCTACCATGACTGGTAACACGCCTTTTGGAACCACCCCTTCGCCCTGTTTTTGGTCCACACCGAAACCCGAAACTAGGAGAGAATAGCGGAGAGGCTTGGTTTGCTAGTCTTACGCAAAGAGCAGATGCGGGCGTTCGAAGTCGCCATCCGCTCCAAGTACGTCGACGAGTTAGTTGCTCATTTTCACGGCTTCGCCCCCCAATTGTGCAAGGTGGCCGGCGACGAAGCCGTTCGAAAGGCGGTGGAGAACGGATTGGACCGCGCACAGAAGACGGGTTGGGATCGGCAGCACCTCGTGCAGCTTTACATCGAACTGATGTTTACGCTGGGGTCGTCGTTCGACACCGATCCGCAATATCCCTACATTCAGCAATACCTGGGTTCGTCGGAAATTGAAGACGCGCAAACGCGTGCCTGCCACCTGTTCGAGGAGCTTTCCGATTACCAGAGCGCCGTGTTCGGGCCATCTAATTCGCAGGCGTTAGCCGCGTTGCGCCGCTTCGAGCAATGGGAAGGGGAGGAATTGCGCTCGCCCGTGGTTGACGTTCAAGAGGGGATGTTCACGCTGGCGGAGCGGCTCTATCCGGAGAAGGCTGCTTATCTTGGCCGGGCTCTAACTGCGTCGATAACCGAAATTGCCGCCAGGGATGCGGCGACCTTTGGCTTGTCTTCGAACACGGCCGTCCTGCTGCTGGGTGGCCTGATGGTGGCCTTCGGGGCGGGTGTGTGTACAGACCCGCTATATCCCTGGGTTTCGCGCGTGCTCAACGATCCGCTGATCACCACGCCGACGGCGCGCCTGCAACGCCTGTTTCAAAAGACAAGGAACTACGCCAGCGCCGCCGCTGAATATCTGGCAACCTCCGCCTAGGAAAATGGGAAAAGGCCAATCGACAAATCCGACACAAGCGAACTGCTTCGACGGCGGCAAGCAGGCTTATGACGATTCGGCCGTAGAAGTGCGAACCGGCGAGACCTTCAGCACGGTCTCTTCACCGGTGCCGACCAACGTCCAAGCGTGCGGCGACAAATCCAAAACAGCGAGCACTTACACGGACGGTATCACGATCAAGATCAAGTGCAAGAAGGCACCACACCTCGTACAGTTCATTTATCGCGAGTTTATCGGCGCGGACGGAAAAAGCCTGCCGTCATCACCCATCACGACGTCCGGCGGTAGCTATCAAACCACTTCCGACCCGGCGAACCCCAACTGGAACACCGATTCGGCCTCCAAGCCCAATCCATATTATGAGGGCGGGGGCATAAACCGCCAGGATCCGGATTCGCTCACCACCTTTGACCAGCCCAGCCTTCGCCCCCCGCCGGGCGGCACCGCGCGCACGACGTTCAAGGCTTATGCCATTTGTGACGGCAAGGTGGTGCGCGAAATTACTTGGGTTCGTGAACAGAAAGACGGGAGCGCACCGACCTATACGGTATCGGTCGCCAAGGCTTCCGAAGTCCCGGAATGGGCCAAGAAACAGATGAAAGCCAATGGGTACAATGAAGTTCCTTAATCCGGCCGCCGCCATAATTGTCGGCGTCCTCGCGCTCGGCGCCCAATCGCCGGTCAGATCAAAACCAGAACAGGTGAGGAAATCTATGAACACAGAAGGCCAATTGACGTGGCGGGTGGCTCGAGAAAACCTCGGCAAAGGCCAAGTGGTCCACTTCGGATTTGCCCCGGGAACGGGTTTCACGGATCTTGATTTCCATCCGATCACGGAAAAGAACTGGAAGGCGATGGCCAGCCCCAATCCAGACGCCATTGCGCAATTGGAAGTCCCCACTTCGGTGACGATGGCTCAGTTGAATGCCGCACTGCAAACCTTGGCTGCCAAGGGCGGCTATAGAACGGTCGAAATCGTCGTGCGCCAGCAGTAAGAGAAGGCGACCAGTCGTCGCCGCGGGTCGGGTTGACCACTCAGGTGGCGATACGTGGATCTATTCGCGCGCGTGCTCACCGTACGGCGCTCTAAGACCGGGGCAGGTCCAGCGAACCATCCTCCTGAACGGCGAGGGCATAGCGGCATTGCCGTGCCTTCTGGAGAGGGCTCCCGCAAACGGCGCAACCAGCGCAGAGCACTATGTGCTCCCAGCATGCGAGAACGGAGTCATCGACCCGAGCAAGCCACAGAAGACATGGCGCGCGGCGTGGCGCTCGCTGGTGAGGGACACGGCTGCCCGGGGCCGGCAAGGAGACCGTGCGCGAGAACTGGCCGACCACAAGGGCCCTAGCGCAGCCAAGACGGTATGGAGGCTCTAGCCCAGTTTCCGAGTGGTCACTCATACGTTGATCCAGCTCCGAGCGCGGTCCACATGCAGGGGCGCTGACGGATCCCTCCCGTGACACGCCGTTCCGTGAAACGGGCCGGGCTAGCGGTCATAGACCAGATGGACTTATTGTCGACGTCCGGGAGCGCTGCCGTTTACAGCCCTGTGCACAAGCAGTCGGCGAATAGATCGTCACCGACGACTACAATGCTTTTCTGATCGCGATCGCGCGCGTGGCCGCGAGTCTCCCGAACCGCACGCTCAGCAGCCGAAGAACGCGTGATCCAGCTCGCGAGTCACTTCGCCGGAGAGAGGCTGCAAGGCACCCACAGCGCGGCAGTTGATGATGGCTTCGGCGGTCGATTCCAGCACTTCCAGGCGGTCGAACGCCTCCAGCACATCGCTGCCGGTTACCAGCACGCCGTCGTTCTCGAGAATCAGGGCGGGCTGCGTCGGGGAAATCATCTCCGCCAGTTCGCCGCCCTCGCCGAACTGCAAGCCGTACGCGGCGCGGCCTACATTGCGCACCACCACGTAGCTTTCCGGAATGGTGCGCGTATCGAGCGGGACTCCGGTCACGCTGAAGGCCGTCGCATTCACTGGATACGCGTTGACGATAGCTCCCACCTCCGGGTGCCTGCGGTAGATGGCGGCGTGGATCCGCGCCGCGCGGCTGGCGAACCTGCCCGATTCCACCGCGCCATCGCGCACCAGGACCAGGTCTTCGACGTCCACCGTGCCGCGGTCCACCTGGTACGGAGTGATCACGAAACAGTCCCCGCTGACGCGCGCGGAGTAGCTGCCCTGCGTGCTGATGAACAGCCGCTGGCGGTATCCGCGACGGACGAACTCGCAAAGCCGCCGGCGTACTTCCTTTTCCTGGCTGGAGGGCGTCTCGCGTTCGAACTCTTCGAACGCCTGGGCGCGGCGCTGCTCGAGCGCGATCTGCTCGTCGCTGAGCAGCGTGGGCTCGGCTCCCAGCAGGCGCGCCTTGATGATCGTCTTGGCGGTAAATTCCAGGGTCTCGAAGCGGCGGAACGCCTCCTGCAGCGTCGTGCCCGCGGTTACGACGCCGTGATTTTCGAGGATCACGCTGTCATACCCCTGCTCAAAGGTATCGGCCACGATATCGCCCAGCGCCTGGCTGCCCGGCAGGCGGTACGCGGCGAACCCTACCTTGCCGCAAACGTGCCAGGCCTGGTGGAACAGGCGGGTCGCGGGCGTTTGGTGCACCAGGCTGAACGCTACCAGGGCCACCGGATGAGCGTGGACGATGCCGCCCAGCTCCCTGCGCCGCCGGCGGATCTCCTGGTGAATCGGCAGTTCCGATGACGGACGCCGCGTGCCCTCTACCCGCCCGTCCGCGAGGACGCAAACGATGTCGTCGCGCGTCAGCGCACCCTTATCCACGCGCGCGGGCGTGATCCAGACGCTGCCGTTCTCTTCCTGAATCGAAAGATTGCCGCCGGAAGTGGTGGTCATGCGGTAGCGGTAGATCCGCTCCATGGCCTGAAGCAGCTCATCGCGCGGGTGCAGGTAGGAGTGCATAATCCGCAGAGTACCAAACCGCCGCGGGGCGATCACGGCCTCAATTCGAAGTCGGCGTACTGCGTCGCGATGGAAGGCTTTCCGGCAGGCGCCAGGGTGTCCCTGATGTTTACCTGGAAGAGGTACGTGCCGGCCGTCATGCTGTCGCCGAGGGCAATCGTGCCGGTAGCCGACCGGCGGCTGGGAGTGTCGCTCGGCGGAAACTCGAGCGGCAGCGGCCTGCCCTCATACACCTGCCGGCCATCGCGGAACAGGCGGACCTGTATTTCGACTCGCGAACGCTTCTCTTTGTCAGCCGCGAGGTTATAGATGCTGCAACCGTAGCGGACTGTCTCTCCGGGCCGGAAAATGCGCAGCGCTGCGGCGTCGTTCACAGTCGGGGACACGCCGGAAACACCGGGGCGCTTGATTCCAGATCCCTCCAGAGTCACGCCCGAGAGCGCCGGATGTCCGTCGGCCAGGTTCGGAATCTCGATGAACTGGCTGGCCGAGCCCATCTTTCCGGTCGCCTCGTCGCGCGCCACCACCCAGAACTGCCAGCCTCCCGCAGTGGTCCGGTGAAGGGGAAGCCGCATCGAGAACGAGACGCCGTTGCGCCGGGCTTCTTCGTAATCCGCCACCGGGAGCTTGAGCGTGAGCGTGCTCGCGTATTGATCCACCGGCTGCGCGTTCGACCCCAACGTGCCAGCCGCCAGATGGATTTGCGCCTGCCGGACTCCCTTGAGGTCCTGGGTCATGGCCACGTCGTCCAGATTGAAGTGCACTAGGGTCTCGATCGAGGAGCCCTGCGGCAGGTGCTCGAACAGCGGAGTGATCCGCACCGTCAGTGAGCCGGTGGAAAACGGCATCGCCAGATCTCGCGGCAACTGCTCCCCGGGCCAGTCGTATGCCTCTTCGTCCGCCAGAATCGCCAGGCCGGAACGCACGGTGAGGCCGGGACGCGTTACCCGGACCTGGACGTTGTCGTAGCGATCGCCGAAACGGTAATTCGACTCGGTGACCGGATAGGTCAGGCGGTAGAAACTCTGAGCATCCCGCTCCACCTGTTCGAGCGCCTGCGCCGGATCGCCGGTCTCGAAGAACAAGCCGCCGGTTTCCTTTGCCACAGCCGGCAGCCCGGTCTGAAGCTCCGCCAGCGACCGGGTCGTGAACAGCATGGGAGCCGCGGATTTCGGTGCGGCGGGAGCCGTCCCCGCTACCTCTGCAACAGGTGCGTGCGGGTCGATATCGTAGAAGGCCACCGAGGATCGCCCGGCGGCGTCGAGCAGGGCGGTGAAGGTGGTGGGTCCGACGGTCTTCTCGATGCCGGCCGAGCGCAGGTTTCCGGAGAAGAACACCACGGACTTCCGCCCGGGTTCCTTTCGCAGATTGTCGAGAACCATGCGGAGCTGGCACATGGCTCCGCGCGCCATGCCGGCCGGGTCCGCGTGGATCATGTCCGGCGCCACGCTCGGGATTGCATTCAAGGCGCGCAGGAGGTACCGCGGGTCGGAGCTGAACTGCTGTTGAAAGGCGGCTCCTCTGGCAGTTGCCAGGATCGCCACGCGATCCTCGGGACGCAGCCGGGTTTCGATGAACCGGCGCACCGCCGCACGGGCGGAGTCGAGAGCGCCGGCGTTCAGTCCCAGATCGTCGATCACGAATACCAGGGTCCGGCCGCGGCTCCCGTCCATATATGCAACCCCGGAGATCTTCTGCGGCTTGTCGTCCTGCAGCACTTCGAAATCGGCAGCAGTCAGGCCGGTCACGGGGAGGCCCTTTTCGTCGGTCACCACGGCGTCCACCTGCACGGATGCGATGGGCTCTTCCTCGTGGTGTTTACGGTCGGGCTCTTCGATCTGCGGCCTGGGCGCCTGCGGCGGCGGCAGCTGCGCGAAGGCGGAGGTGCAGAGGATCGCGAGCGCCAGGGTGCGCGGGGCTTTCATGACTCTTTCATCCTAAAGCACCGGGTCGAGGCGCTCCAACACCCGGTCGGCGTCGGCACGGGAGAAGACCAGGGGCGGCTTGATCTTGATCACGTTATGCAGCGGGCCGTCAGTGCTCAAGAGAATGCCGAGGTCTTTCATGCGATTCACCAGCTCGGCGGCCTCCCCGTCGGCGGGTTCTCGCGTCTCGCGGTCGCGCACCATTTCGAATCCGAGGAACAGGCCCTGGCCCCGCACATCGCCGATCAGCGGGTGGCGTTCGGCGAGGTTGCGCAACCCCTCCAGCAGGTAGTCTCCGGTGGCGCGGGCGTTCTCCTGCAATCCCTCGTCGCGGATGACGTCGAGCACCGCCAGCCCGACCGCACAGGAAACCGGGTTGCCTCCGAAAGTGTTGAAGTACTCCATGCCGTTGGCGAACGACGCCGCGATTTCGGGCGTGGTGACCACCGCGCCCATGGGGTGGCCGTTGCCGATGGGCTTGCCGAGCGTCACGATATCCGGCACCACGCCCTGAGTCTGAAACATCCAGAAATGCGTGCCGGCGCGCCCGAAGCCGGTCTGGACCTCGTCGGCCACGCACACTCCGCCGGCCTGCCGCACCGCTGCAAACGCCTCCCGCAGATATCCTTCGGGCAGGATCACCTGGCCCGCGCAGCTCAGGGCCGATTCGCAGAAGAAGGCCGCGGGCGGCTCTCCGCGGCGCGCCGCTTCCGCCACAAAGGCGGCGTACCGCGGGCCGGACTCCGGCTCGTGATACCGCCCGCGGTAGCGATCGGGCATCGGGACCACCTGCACGTGCGGCGGACACCCGCGTCCGCCCGGGCCGTCGAACTTGTACGGGCTGATCTCGATCAGCGCGTTGGTGTTGCCGTGGTACGCCGTTTCCACCACGATTACGCCGCTGCGGCCCGTGTGCGCGCGCGCCAGTCGCAGCGCCAGTTCGTTGGCCTCGCTGCCGCTGCAGACCAGGTACACGACGCGCAGCGGGTCGGGCAGCGTGGCCGTGAGGCGTTCGATATAGTCCACGAGCTGATGGTCGAGATAGCGCGTATTGGTGTTGAGCAGGCGCATCTGCCGGGCGGCCGCCTCGACGACTCGCGGGTGGCTGTGGCCCACATGCGCGACATTGTTGACGCAGTCGAGGTACGCGCGTCCGGCCGAATCGTAAAGGTGCTGCCGCCAGCCGCGGATGATGTGCAGCGGCTCGCGGTAGGAGATGCTGAGCGAAGGTCCGAGGCTGCGGCGGCGAGCCTCCAGCAGGTCACCGGGCACTCGGGATGCGGCGGTTCCGCAGGCGCGCCGCAGCACTTCGTCCGGCCACCCCGCGGGCAGCGCAGCCAGTTTTTCGAGCAGCGCCCAGGCGGGGCGGTTGGAAATATTGAGGTAGTCGTTGTGGGGCGCTTCCGCGGTCTGCCAGGCGCAGTAGCACACGCTCATGGCGAGCCGTACGCAGGCCAGCGTATAAAGGGCGTCGATCTCGGGCTCGCTCAACGGGCGGACAGACTGGTACCCGGCGGCCACCTGCGCCGCCGCGGCGATCGGGTCCTGCTTGCCGAGCATGATGTAAGCCAGGGCCACCGCCAGGTTGGCCGCGGTGGCGGAATAGACCATGTCGCCGAAATCGAGCACGCTGACGACGCGCGCTCCAGCGGCATCCACAAGGACGTTGTAATCGTTGGCGTCGCCATGGATCACGCTCGAAGGCAGGCGCGACCAGTCGAGGCGTTCCCATGCCTCGAAGACCGGCTCGACCAGCGCGCGCTGGGCCGGGCTGAGGAGGTGCACGTGCGGCCGCGCCATATCGGCACGGCGGATGTCCCAATGAAATTCGCGATGGGCGGCCGGATGGTCGAAGCCGGCCAGCGCCGCGTCCATGGAGGCCAGCGCGCGGCCGAGCGATGCCAGCAATTCCTCACGGTGCGGCTGGACTTCGGCGAGACAGACGCCGTCGATCCAGGTCAAGAGCCGGACGAAGTTCCCACCGCGCTTCGTGATTTGTTCGCCCTGCCGCGAGGCAATGAGCCGGGGCCATACGAGTCCCGCGGCGGCGGTCCGCAGCGTGGAAATGGCTTCGTTTTGCATCTCCAGGATCGCGCTCGTCTCCTCGGAATTGGCGATCTTGAGGACGAATCCCGAGCCGGCTCCATCGCGCAGCAAAAAGTTGGCATCCCGTTCGCTGGGAAGGATTTCGGCGCGAGCCTGAAGGCCATAAACCTCGCGTGCGATATCCTCGGCCGCGGAGAGGGAAACCTTCGGTGCAGTGCGGACCATGAAGGCCAGCTTACCGCGGTTAGTCCTTCCGTTCCGGCTTGTCCGGCGACTTCCGCTGGAGCTTGGGGACCCCGAAGTGGCCGCTGAGATCGGCCAGGGAATCGAGATCCACCGGACCGGCGATATTCACCACCGTAAACTCGCGGGGCTCGGCCACCAGAATGGCCACGCCCGTGATCTTCTTGTTGTCCTGGTAGCGGACGTAGACCTCGGAGGTCTCCCCGTCTGCCTCACCCTTGTAGCCGAGAATGCGCGACCACTCGGGGGCGTGCAACTGGTTGCGGACGCCATCGAGGTCGGCCTGTGTCCAGACGCCGTCCTTATTGAATTCGAAGCTGCGGATGTAAATGCCTTCCAGTCCGGCGATCAGCTTCCTGACTTTGGCTTCGTCGGCGTCCTTGTCGTCGAGGAACTTGGCGGCGAACTGCAGGGTGGGCCCGTTCAGCGACAGGTCCACTTTGTCGGAGGCCTTGGCGGCCAATTGGTCGAGATTGAATTTCAACTGCTGCGCGGCCAATGGCAGGCCGAGCGCCAGCAGCAGGGTTACTGTTCGTTTCACGGTCTCACCTGTTTGATCTGGGCCTGAATCCGGTTCAAACTGCCCGCGGTGATGCGCATCGCTTCCATCACGCGCTGCTTGGCCGCGCGGCCCTGGTACTCGCGATAGACGGCCCCTCCGCCAACCATCACAACGATCGCCGCCGCGGCGGGCAGCCATCGCGGCATCGCGAGAACGCTCCGCCGGCGAGCGGCGGCGCGAACCCGGGCGGGGAACTCCGGGGAAGGTTCTTTCCGCTCCAGCGCCTGTCTCAGTTCCTGTTCCAGCCAGTCCATCAGACTTCTCCCAAGCCGCGCCGCTCCAGCTTTTCGCGAAGCAGCGCCAGCGAACGTTGCAAGTGACTCTTTACCGTTCCTACCGGCATTTCCAGCACGGCCGCGATCTCGGTGGGGTCCAGGTCTTCCTGGTACCGCAAAATCATCACGCTGCGCGGAGTTTCGGGCAGCGCGGCCACCAGGCGCCGCAGCATTTCGCCGAGGAGCGGGTCGCCCGCCGGCGGAGGCGTCGAAGGCTCGGCCACCTGGTCGAGCGCCACCTGCGGACGGCGTTTGCGCCGCCGCGCGGCATCGATCGATCTCTGCACCGCCACTTTCTTCAGCCAGAACACCGCATGCTCTCCGGATTGAATCGTCGCCATGTGACGGTGCAGCGCCAGGAAAACCTCCTGGGCGACTTCCTCGGCGAGGTCGCGATCGTGCAGGAAGTGATAACAGAAGCTGAACACCATCGACTGGTGCTGCCGCACCAGCGAGTCGAAATCACAACCCGTTCGTTCCTCGCTCTGGAGACCCGTCACTTCTCTTCCGTTGCGTACGCCACGCTGCTGTTCACGACAGTGTGCCGGAAATCGGTGTTCACCATGGAAACTGAAATGGTCCGCTTATAGAAGAATACCGCCCGCACGTCGAACTCTCCGCCATAGCTCACCGGGAACCACAGGCCGTCAGCGAACTTCTGATACGTCACCGAAAATCCCAGGCCTTTCAAGTTGGTGCCGAGCAGGGTCTTCACCACCAGGGGCAGGCCGCGCGCCATCTTGGTCGTCACGAGCACCGGCTGGTACTCGGCGGCGTCGATCAGGGCCTCGCCCTTCCACACGGAATCGTCGAAATCCTGGTGCGGCTTGGGTTCGAAGGAGACGCGGAAAACCGGCTTGCCGTGGAATTCCGCGCTCCCCACCAGCTTAAAGTGGTACTTCAACTGCTCGTGGTAAGTGAGTGGAAATAAACTGTGATCCACTCCATCTTTAGAGGCGTGATCGTCGGTCATGTCCTTGGACATGCTATCGAGAATCTGGCCGTCGATATCCGTGCCCTTGTATTCGTAGCCGGGCTTGTCGTAGCTGTGGTCCTGGCCTTTGCTCTCGTACTTGCCGTCGAATTTCACGAGCTTCTTTTCGACTCCCCGGAACTTGGGCGTGACCACGTACTCGCGATGCTCCTCGCGCGCGATCCTGCCGTTGCCGCGGACCATGCGAAGAAGCTGCTTCTGGGTGTAAACCCAGTTCTGCCGCTCCTCGAGCGACCGGGCTTGATTGATCCCGACCCGCGACATGATCTGCTCGATATCCGGGGCCTGGGCCCACGCGCAACCCGTAAGCACTGCCGCCAGCAGGAACCTCATCACGACCTCCGCTCTAATGCTCAATACGCCCGGGAGCGTCGAGGAGACGCAGAATTGTCGCGCTATGATTTCAGGTAATGCGCAAACTTCTTTTCCCCCTTGGCTTGACCCTGTTTCTGCTCCAGGCCCAGACCGGCGGGCGGTTCGCTTTGACGATCGACAACATCATGCGCGGGCCGGGCCTGGTGGGCTACGAACCGTCGCAGGTCCGCTGGTCGGGCGACAGCCGGGAGATCTACTTTCAGTGGAAGCAGTACACCCGGAAGGAGACCGACCCCATGGACACCTGGGTGGTCAACCGGGATGGCTCTGGGCTGCGCAAGCTCTCCGATGAGGAGGCACGGCTGGCGCCGCCCGCATCCGGCGATACCAGTAAGGATCACCGCCTGACGGTCTACGCCCACGGAGGTGACCTGTTCGTCTACAACCAGACTACCGGGAAGACGGAGCAGATCACCCGGACGACCGATGCCGAGGGCAATCCCCGGTTCCTTCCGGACGGCAAGCGCATCGCGTTCACCCGGGGCGAGAATCTCTACGTGATGTCGCTCGACGGGGGATCGCTGGTGCAGATGACCGATATCCGCACGCCGGGCGCGCCGGCCGTGGCAGGCGCGGGCGGAGGCGGGCGGGGATTCGGCGGCCGGGGCGGCACGCCTCCACCCGCGGCCGCCGCGGCCGGCGAGCCTCCCAAAGGCACGCCCAGCCAGGAGTACCTCAAGAAGGAACAGAAGGACCTGCTCGAGATCGTCCGCGAGCGAACCACCCTGCGCGAGGAGGAAGAGGCGCGCCGGAAGAAGGAAAATCCGCGGAAGCCGTTCACCCTGCAGGCGCGCCAAAACATAGCCGGCCTCGAGCTCTCGCCCGACGAGAAGTACGTGATCGCCACCGTGATCGATGCCGGCAACGCCAAGAACACGGTGGTCCCCAATTACATTACCGAGTCGGCATATACGGAGGACATCCCGGGCCGTTCGAACGTCGGCGACACGCAGTCGAAAGTGCGGCTGGCGATCTTCGACGCGGTTACCGGCGAAGTGAAGTGGGTGGACGCCGGCCAGAAGGATCGGGAGGTGCGGCTTTCGCAGCCGGTCTGGAGCGAAGACGGCGCCAGGGCGGTGCTGCAGGCGCGGGCCGCCGATAACAAGGATCGCTGGATCCTGGCGCTCGACCCGGCGACCGGGAAGACTCGCGTGCTGGCAACCGACCACGACAACGCCTGGGTGGGCGGCCCCGGCGCCAACACGCTCGGCTGGATGAAGAACGGCCGCGAAGTCTACTTCCAGTCCGAGCGCACCGGCTACTCCCACTTGTATGCGG
This sequence comes from Bryobacterales bacterium, assembly GCA_963836015.1. Lineage (GTDB taxonomy): Bacteria > Acidobacteriota > Terriglobia > Bryobacterales > Bryobacteraceae > CAWCDJ01. The sequence continues at coordinate 224,516 of CAWIIF010000002.1, forward strand.
TGCCGTTCGAGGGCGGCGAGCCGCGCCCGCTGACCTCGGGAAACTGGGAGGTTCTGAATGTGCGGCAATCGCGCGACAAATCGCGGTTTTTCCTCACCGCCACCAAGGACAGCCTCTACGAGCAGCACCTCTATGAAATGCCGGGCGAAGGCGGTCCGCTGACGCGCATTACCGCGGCTCCCGGAAAGCACGCCGCGGTGGTCTCGCCCGACGACCGCTGGATTGCCGACGTGTACTCATATACCAACAAGCCGCCGGAGCTCTACACCCAGGAAAACCGTCCGCACGCCGACGCGAAGAAGCTGACCGACTCCCCGGCTCCGGAATTCTGGCAGTATCCGTGGAAGGACGTGCCGATCGTCACCTTCACCGCTCGCGACGGCGTGCAGGTTCCGGCACGGCTCTTCAAGCCCGCGAATTTCCAGAAGGGAGGCCCCGGCGTGGTCTTCGTGCACGGCTCCGGGTATCTGCAGAACGTGGACCGGAAGTGGTCCACCTACTATCACGAGTACATGTTCGACCATATCCTGATGGATCGCGGATTCCTGGTGATCGATGTCGACTACCGCGGTTCGGCGGGCCACGGCCGCGACTGGCGCACCGCCATCTACGAGCACATGGGCGGAAAAGACCTCGACGACATCGTGGATGCGGCGAAGTACATTGCGGCCGACCAGGGCGTGGACCCGAAGAAAATCGGCCTTTACGGCGGGAGCTACGGAGGCTTCATCACGCTGATGGCGATGTTCACGCAGCCCGACGTCTTTGCCGCCGGGGCAGCACTGCGCCCGGTGTCGGACTGGGCGCTCTACAACCACGGCTACACATCGGACATTCTGAACGTGCCGCAGGGCGACCCGGAGGCCTACAAGCAATCGTCGCCGATCTATTTCGCGGGCGGACTGAAAGGCGCGCTGCTGATCTGCCACGGCATGGTGGATACGAACGTCGAGTTCCAGGATACGGTGCGGCTGGTGCAGCGCCTGATCGAATTGCGCAAGCCGAACTGGGATCTGGCGGTGTATCCGGTGGAAAATCACGGCTTCGTGCAACCCACCAGTTGGGCTGACGAGTACAAGCGCATTCTCGCATTGTTCGAGAAAAACCTGAAGGGGTAGGGAACCGGATCAGGGCCGCACGATATTCTTGCGCACTGCGTAAAGGACGATTTCGGCGGTGTTGTGGACATTGAGTTTCTGCATGAGGTTCGTGCGGTGAGACTCGACGGTGTAGGGGCTCAGGTTGAGAAGCGCCGCGACTTCCTTGTTGGTTTTGCCCTCGGCGAGAAGCTGCAGCACCTCCTTTTCACGTTCGGTGAGAAGATCGTAAGAATCCTGCACCTTGTGTTTCTTCATGGTCTGCAGGTATTCGTCGAGCAAGGTCGCGGCGATCACCGGGCTGAAGAATGGACGCCCCTGGGCCACCGCACGCACCGCGGGAAGGACGTCGCCTTCTGCCGAATCTTTCAGCAGATACCCCTTGGCTCCGACGTTCAGAGCGCGCAGGATATAGCTCTCGTCGGCATGCATACTGAGGATGATCACTCCGATTTCCGGATTGCGGCCGATGATCTGCGACGCCGCGTCGATTCCGTTCAGCTGTGGCATCGCGATATCCATAAGGACGATATTGGGGTGCAGCTCTTCCGCCAGGCGCACAGCTTCGCGGCCGTCGGCCGCCTCTCCGACCACGGATACCTCGCCGGATTTTTCCAGCAAGGCGCGGAGGCCTTGCCGGACGATCCCGTGATCATCCGCGATCAACACCCGAAAGTTCATTCTGCTTCTCCGGAACTGGAATTTGAATTCGAATGCGCGTACCGGGGCCCGGCCGAGAGCGGATCTCCAGAGTTCCATGGAGCTCGCGCACCCGTTCTTCCATCCCGAGCAGCCCCAACCCGGGCAATCTCGTGTGGCGCCGCTCGAAACCGACGCCATCATCCTCGATCACCGCAGTGACTTTCCTGTCGATGCGCTCGATGGCGACCCGGATGTTGGAGGCGTGGGCGTGGCGCCCGGCATTGGTGAGGGCCTCCTGCACAATCCGGTAAACGCAGGTACGCACTTCGTCGGAGAGCGTGTCCACATCGCCCGAGATCGAGAGTTCGACGGGGACGTCGCTGCGTCTGGTAAATTGCTTCGCCTGCCAGCGGAGGGCCGGAGATAGCCCCAGGTCGTCCAACATCGAGGGGCGCAGCAGCATGGCCATATCGCGCACGGTCCGGAGGCTTTGTTCAGCGATACGCTTGGTTTCGAGCAGGCGCTGGTGGAATGCGGGATCCTCCCGGGCATGGGGGTTGTCCAGATTGCCCAGCTCCATGCGAAGGCCGGTCAACAACTGGCCCACCTCGTCGTGAAGCTCGCGGGAAATGGTCTTGCGCTCCTGCTCCTGCACTTTCACCAACTGGTGCGAGAGATCCCGGAGGTCCGCCTTCGCCTGTTCCGACTGGCGCTCGAGGCGGCGCATATGCCACACCGTGAGGCCCGCGATGAGGAGGGCGAGTGCCAGGGAACTGCCGGCCATCAGGGTTAGGAAGCGCCGGAACTGGTCCTCGGAAAGCCGGACCTTCTCCTGCTGGAGCGCCAAATCCCGGGCATTGAGCTTCTCGATGTCGGCGGCCATATCCAAGGCGGAATCCCGCTGCCGGAGCTGGAGTTTCAGGAGCCGCCATTGGATCAGACCGGATGCGATGGGCTCCCAATCGAGAGCCTGGTCGAGGGGCCGCATGTAGGACTGCAATTCGCTGCGAAGCCCGGAAAGCGACGCGGACTCTCCGGACGTCAGCAAGGTCTCGAGCGTGTGCAGATGGCCGTCGGTGGAGGATTTGATCTCCGCAAACTGCGTGCCGTACTCGGGTGCATGCGACGGTGCGGGATCCAGCAGAAAGTCGCGCTTGAGGATGCCTGCGAGGTAGAGATCCGAGCGGATGCGCATCAAAGCGTCCGCGATCTTGTAGTGACGCTCGTAGGCTTCCGACAGTTGCTGGCGATTGCGGAAGGTCTCCCGGAGCGTGCCGATCGTGGAGGCGCTGATCAGCGCCAGCAGCAGCGCAAAACCGATACCGAGGGTGATCCAGGTGCGGCTCCAGGTCACTGGCCGAACAATCCTCCTGATTCCCAGCATAATCCGTTGGACGCGCGGAAGGCCGGCCGCAGCTCCGACTCGTCCCTTTTTGCTGCAAGACTCCGGCGCTCTCGGGATCGGCAGGCCGGGCATCTCCAGGTAGGATGAAAGGGGAGTGCTTTCGTCAGAACATGCTTCGCGCCGCCGGGGACCGCAAATATGCCCTCACTCTGCTGGCCGTGGCCGCCGCTGTGCTGGCGATCGGGATCCTGGTGCGGTCCGCCCGGACCCCACAGTCTGCCCGGGACACACAGAAGGCGGCGCCGGTAGACCTGGAGCGTCTCCAACAGATGACGCAGCAGAGAAGACTGACCGATCTCAGCCGGTATCTGACCAACGCCGCCAATGGCGTGGCGTCGTCGATCGTTTACCTGGATGGCCCCGGGACGAGCGGGTTGGTGTGGGGATCGAGGGACGAGGTTCTGGCTCCACGGAGAGCGGCGGTGCCCTTTTCGATCGTAGCCGCCAAAGATCCGGCGGCCGTCCTTCCCGCATATCGCGCCACGGCGCCGCCTGCGCCCGGTGAATGGGTACTGGCGGTGGCCAAGAATCGCGATCAACGGATCGTCTTCGCGCACGGGCTCTACCAGGGCCACGGCGCGGCGCGATGCGGATCTTTCACCTACGACGAGGTGCAATCCAGCGCGCCGCTTTCTACAGCATTGACGGGCGGGGGCCTATTCACAATCCAGGGGCAGCTTCTCGGTTTCATCGCGGCCTGCGGCGAGCACGCGACAGTGATCGCGGCATCGACGATCGGTGACGTCTTGAGCAGGCCAATGACTCTTAACGACCGGTTGGAGGCGGGCTACGGGATGAAGGTCAACGGATCCGGCGAGGATGTTCAGGTGGCAGCCGTGTGGGGCCGCTCCGCCGCGGACGCCGCGGGGGTTCAGCCGGGTGACCTCGTGAAAGCAGTGGATGGTGCCAAGATCGGGTCCACCGCGGACCTCGGCAAGCTGGCGGCTGAACCGGCCGAAGAACATGAGCTCAAGGTGGAGCGTGGTCGTCGAAAGCTGACCATGCGCTTGCTCCCGGCGCAGTTCCAGGTCTACCCGGCCGCCACGACGGTGGCGGGGCTGACCCTTGGCGCGGGAGTTACGGAGCGCGACGTCGCGGTAGTGGCCGTCGCTCCCGACAGCCCGGCTCAACGTGCCGGGATTCTCCCAGGCGATATCCTGCGCCGGGTCGGGCCCGACGCCGTGGTGGACCGGGTAGTCGCAGGGCATGCTCTGGAGAGTCGCGCCGGGCGTCCCGTAGTCCTCGGGCTGGAAAGGGACGGCAGGGAGCTCCAGGTGCTCCTGGCGCCGTGAACGACATCGGTTCGCTGGGCGTTATTCTGCTGCTGGCGCTGCTGGCCGGCCATCTCGTGAAATGGCTGCGCGTCCCGGAGGTGACCGGCTACCTGTTGGCGGGCATCGCACTGGGACCCTCGGTTACCGGCTGGGTGAGTCCCGACAACCTTTCGGCCTTGCACGCCTTGAGCGAAGTAGCGCTGGGACTGATCCTCTTTTCGATCGGTACCGTGTTCGAGTTCGGGCACTTCCGGAGGATCGGGCGAAGCCTCATGGTCATCGCGCTGATCGAATCCGCGATGGTGGCGGTATTTGTGACTGCCGGCGCGCGCTACGTCGGAACCCCGTGGCCGTCATCGCTTCTTCTGGGGGCCCTCGCGATCGAGACGGCGGCCGCCTCCACCCTGATGGTTCTGCGCGAGTGCAATGCGGCAGGCCCGCTGACCGAGGTACTGACGGGCGTCTTCGCACTCGACAATCTTGTCTGCCTGATTACTTTCAACGTGGTGGTGGCGGGAATCCAGTTCACTACCCACCCGGCAGGTTGGAGTGTCTACGCACTGCTGGAAACGGCAGGGCCCCTGGTCTGGCAAATCGCCGGTTCGGCAGCTCTCGGGTATATCGTGGGATTTCTACTGGCGGCCTGGTCGGCCCGGGTGGTCGAACATGGAGAACGCCTGATTCTGCTGGCCGGCTGCGTGCTGCTTTGCGTGGGGCTCTCGGACCTGCTGCACCTCTCCGCTATGGTGACGAACCTGGCGGTCGGCGCAACGGTCGCGAACCTTTCGGAACGGAGCCGCCGGTTTCTGGAGAGCCTGTCGAAGACCGATCCGCCGCTGTATGCCATCTTCTTCGTCCTGGCCGGCGCGGATTTGAACCTGTCGCTGCTCCAGTCGCTCGGCCTGGCCGGCGGAGTCTATGTTCTGGGGCGGTTGGGGGGAAAAATGGCCGGAGCACTGGTTGGCACAACCGTGGCAGGCGTCTCCCGGACAATCCGTTGGCGCCTCCCCACGGCGATGTGCGCCCAGGCCGGTCTTGCGATTGGCCTGACGCTATCCTTGCGTCAGAGCCTTCCGGACCTGGCGCCCGGCATAACGGCGGTGGTTCTGGCGGCGGTGATCGTCTTCGAGCTGATCGGCCCGTTCGGGGTTCGCTGGACGATGATCCGCAGTGGTGAGGCGCACCCCGAGACCGATCCGGCGAACGAGGAGGTCGAGGTGGAGCCGTAGGGCCGCTATCGCGGAGCGGCCGGCGGCCGTTTTACGATAAGCAATCATGATTGCGAGAAATGCGACGCCGGACGATGCCGCGGTGATTGCGCGGATCTACAACCAGGGCATCGACGACCGTGTGGCTACATTCGAGACGCGCCAGCGGACCCCTGACGACGTCCGGACGTGGTTCGACGGCGTCCATCCGGTGGTGGTCATAGAGGAGGGTGGAGACGTAATCGCGTTTGCATCGACCTCCAGCTACCGCAGCCGCGAATGTTACTCGGGGATCGCGGAGACTTCGATTTACGTGGCGCGGGAAGCGCGAAGACGCGGGGCCGGAAGACTGGCGCTCGAAGCGCTCATCCGCGCGGCGGAGGCGGCGGGGTTCTGGAAGCTGGTATCGCGTGTGTTCATCGAGAACAACGCCAGCCGCGAGTTGATCCGCTCGCTGGGCTTCCGGGAAGTCGGCATTTACGAGAAGCACGGGCGCCTCGACGGCGTCTGGCGGGACGTGGTGATCGTGGAGCGGCTGATTCCGGCGAATTGTGGGGAGCTCCAAGGCAATGGACGCGGCTAGATCCCGCCACCCCATTGATACTGGTATGCCACCCCGATCGACACGAAGGAGGCGCCGATGCTTGTCACCACGCCCGTCGAGCCGCTGAATTTAATGGATTGTTGCGGCCTCACGCGGATCGAAAGCGTGCCTCCCATACGCGAGTTGCGCCGGACATCGGCCCGGCGCACGCTGCCGACCGTCGTACGTCCGCCGTCATACAGGCTGGCATCAAAGGCAGCCCAGACGCGCGGCGTGACGGTGTAGATTACGTGTAGCTGACTGACCGCAGCCGGATCCTGCCGGCGGACGACTCCCCGGAAATTGTGGTTGGCGGTAAACAGCCAGGCTCCCACGTACAGATCCACATACCACTTACCGATGCGTTGCGATATGCCGATCTCCGGCCTGAACGCCCACCGGTTGCGACCGATATTCAGCAACCGTGCGGGATCATACTGCCCGAGAGGCGCGACTACAGCGACGCTGACTCCGATGTTGGTCTTCTGGCGGTAGTCCCGGAACTGCGCCTGATTCATCGCCGGGGCCCCGTGAAGATTCACCGCTAAGCGGAAGGTTGGGTCCGCCAGGCCCGACCGTCGAACCTCCTGGAAAATGCCGCCGACTTTAGCGTCGAGCGTTCCCAAAACGTACGGTACCAGCACACCGATGTTCGCTGACCGTCCGGCGAAACCAATCGCCCGCGTGTACCCGAGCGCCGCGGTCTCGAGCGTGGCCGTAGCGCCCTCGATGGGGACGGCTGGATCGAAGGATATAGATCCGGACGACCGCGCGACCGCGATCACCGCGAAGTTCGTGCCCAGCGGCGAAACCGAGTAGGCCCGCGGCTCGAGTTCCTGGCCCATGGCCGGGACCGCTACATGCATGAGTGCCGCGGCGATCGCCAACCGCAAGCGAATTCGCTTCGCCGTTCGGTTTGACTCGTGCAACATCGGCAAGGACAGTCAGCGCGGAACGATACCCGACAACCCGATGAACCTGGCCGGGATTTGATTCACAATGTTTTTGGACGCGAAGCGCCGCTCAGTATCGCCAGCTCTTGACATCCGCCCCGGCGGGCGCGGTCTTCAACATCCACTCGAGGGCCTCGGGCATGATCCTCTGCAGCAGCGTCCGGTTCGCTACGCCGGGGGGCAGGGAAGCGCCGCCGGAGTATCCGTGACCGAAGCCGGGGCCGTAATCGAACGACCCGGCGTAGTAGGGGCCTTTGCCGGGATACTTAGTGGCCTCGAGAAAGGTCTCGGCCAAACGGACCGCGCGGTCGAGATAGTAGTTATCGCCGGTCCCTACCGCGAAATGCAGCTTGCCGGTCAGCTTCGGCCCGAGCGCCGCCCAGTCGCGCTGCAGGATGTGGACCAGGTCGTAGTGCTCCTTCCAGTAGTCGGCCACCTTGTGGTCGATCGCGCCGGTCCTCGGGTCGAGGATGAGCTGCGGATAGCCGTCTTTGCCAACGTGGCTGTAAACCGCCTGCCAGATGTCGAACTGTTCGGCCGAGCGGCCCTTCGTCCCCAGGACCAGCTCAAAACGGATGGCGTCATCCATGTCGGAAAGGATCTTCCCATCGGGCGTGCGCTCCATCGGGATCGGCACTTTTTTCCACTGGCTCTTTGCGTAAAACGCGTTGTCGTCCTCATAGAGGTTGACCAGGGAGTAGGCGCGGAAGTCGATCGGGTCCGGGCAGAAGACCCACGCGCCGTTGAAGAAATCCGGGTGGAAAACCTGCAGCGCCATGGCCCGCCATCCGCCGGTCGATCCTCCGTAGAGCATGCGCGCCCAGGGATGGCCGATCGCGCGGAACTGCTTCTCCACGTATGGATAGAGCTCCTGGATCAGGGCGTCGCCGTACGGGCCGACATTTTCCGAGTTCACCGCGTACGAATCGTCGTAGTAAGGGTTGGCGTCCTGCGTCAGTACCACGAGCATGTGCGGCAGACGGCCGCTCGACCAGTCCTGGTAGAGTTTGTAGGCATACTCGACAGCCATCGAGGCCTTGGGCGGCGGCGGCTCGGTACGGAAGCCATTGAAGGTCCCGGAAAAATGGCCCTGGTTGTAGAGCACCGGGTAGCGCGCATCGGGGTGCTCGTCGAAACCTTCGGGCAGCAGTACGACGGCGCCCAGGTAGATCGGCCGGCCCCAGAAGGCGCTCAGCAGTTTGCTCTCGATCCTGATGTGACGGATGTACTTCGTATCTTTAGCCGGCGTCACCGGTGGAATGGTTTTGGCCAGTTCAATGCGCACCGGCGCTGATGAGGCGGGATCGATCTTGAGCTTCACCGCCTCGCTGTAGAGATTGCCCGGTTTGCGGTTCCACTGCTGCCCTTCGCCCTGGTCCATCGGGAGCTTGACCGTGTGCCCGTCGGCGCGGTGGAAGGTCTCGTAGCGATTGAGAACGGCTTGCACGTAATACTCGCCGGGCGGGACATCCGCCAGGCTTGTCCGTGGATAGCCGGGGGCCGCGGCGTCGATGGTCACCGAGCGGGCGCCCTCCACATCGGCGCCGAAGATCTGCTGGGTCTGGAGCTCTTCGGAAACCTGGAATCGCGGCTCGGGCGGGTTGCGCAGCGCGAGGATGAGCACCACGTGACCGTCCTCCGCCTGCGGCCAGGAGATCTCGAATCGGAGGCGCGGCTGGGGCTGGGCGCAAGCCGCCGCCGCGGCGAACGCCGCCAAAGCGAAAAAACGCATATCCGAAAGTGTACCAGTGACAGCGCTAACCCCGGTATTTACTTCTACATCCATTCAATTTTTCTATTCGACACGAGAGTCGGAAACTGGTAATCTACTAGCGCTGGTTTTACGCAGAGGGGAAGATATGCAGAACGTCCTGACCGAGGAACAGAAGCTTGATTTTGTGAAACGCGGCTTTTCGCGCCGGAATTTCGGCCGGATCGCCGCCATGCTCACCGCCGGCGCGGCATTGCCGTTCTACAACGAGCCGGCCCTGGCGCAACTCTCGGCCATCCGCGGGCCGATCCCTCCAGACGCGGTGAAGATCGACGCGAACGAGAATCCGCTTGGCCCGTGCGACGAAGCGGCTGCGGCTATCCACAGCATGGTTAAGCACGGCGGCCGTTACATGTACGAAGAGACGTTCAACTTCGTCGACGCCATGGCCGAGCAGGAAAGCCTGAAATCGAGTTACGTGCGGGCCTTCGCCGGCTCCAGCGCTCCGCTGCACCAGTCGGTGCTCGCCTTCACCGGCCCTGACCGCCCCCTGATCACCGCCGACCCCGGTTACGAAGCAGCGGGTGTAGCGGCGAAGTTCATCGGCGCGAAAGCCATCAGCGTGCCGCTCACCAAGGACTACAAGCACGACGTGAAGGCCATGGCCGCGGCCAGCCCGAACGCCGGGTTGATTTACATCTGCAACCCGAATAACCCGACCGGCACGACCACGCCCAAGGAAGACATCGACTGGCTGGTGGAGAACAAGCCGAAAGGCTCGATCATCCTGCTCGATGAGGCCTATATCCACATCTCGGGCGAACCCATGCGCTCGGACCTCATCGCCAAGGACAAGGACGTCATTCTGCTGCGCACCTTCTCGAAGATCTACGGCATGGCGGGCATTCGCGCCGGCGTAGCGATGGCGCGCCCCGACCTGCTGACCAAGCTCTCCGGATACAGCGCCGGCGCGCTGCCGATTACCGCGATGGCAGCCGCGACGGCCAGCCTGAAGGTGAAAGATCTGGTGCCGAAGCGCCGCAAGATCATCGCCGATACGCGCAACGATGTGTTCGCCTTCATGGACAAACACAATTTCCACTATGTGCCTTCGGTGTCGAATAAGTTCATGGTGGACGTGCACCGGCCCGGCCGGCAGGTGATCGACGCGATGCGGAAAGAGAAGGTCTACATCGGCCGTGTCTGGCCGAGCTGGCCCACTTATGTGCGGGTCACCATCGGCACGCCCGAAGAGATGAAGAAGTTCGAAGCCGCCTTCCTCAAGGTGATGGCTTGAGCTTGCGGGGCGTGCTGAAGAGCAACGCCCCGAACGCCACCAGATACGGCTGGCCCCGTTTTTTGGGAGACCGCTCCGGGGGCATCATTGCCGCATTGATTGCGCTGCCCTACGGACTGGCGATGGCCTCCCTGATGGGGCTGCCGCCGGTGCTCGGGGTCTTCACTTCGATCCTGACCGCGCCGCTGATCGCCTTGTTGGGGCGCAACCCCGTGTTGATCGGCGGCACCGCCAGCGCCACCGTGCCGTTTGTCGCGCTGGCCGCCCGCAACCGCGGTGTGGCGGGCGCGGCCGAGTTGTGTATCCTCGCTTCCCTGTTCATGCTCCTGTTCTGGGTGCTGCGGCTGGGCCGGCAGGTTTCGCGCGTCCCTCACGCCGTGGTTTCCGGCTTTTCCTGCGGCATCGGCGGCATGATGCTGATCTCGCAACTGGACGTCATTTTCGGAGTGGCGTCGCCTTTCACGCGCTCGGCCGGCTCGACGCTCGGGCAGCTGGCCGCGGTGATCGACCGTTTGGGCGACGTGCGGGCTGTGCCCCTGGTGCTGGGGCTGACCGTAATCGTGGCAGCGACGGTCTCGGCAAGGCTCTCTCCGCATGCGCCCGCTCCGCTAGTCGGGGTGGTGCTGGCTGTGCTGGCGGCGCGGCTCTTCGGCCTGGCCGAGAAGGAAGTCGGTGCCGTGCCCTCGATGCTGCCGGCGATGGTCCGCTTCAGCTGGAACCCCGCGGAGATCCTCTCGCTGGCGCCCTCGGCTTTCGCGCTGGCGTTTGTGGCTTCGGTGAACATTCTGATTACATCGCGGGTGGTGGAGCATTTCCGCGGGCGGCATAAGCGGATGCACGACTCCGACGCCGATGCCGAGCTACGCGCCTATGGCCTCGCCAATCTCTGTGCCGGAGCGTTCGGCGCCCCGCTCAGCGTGGGCATCCCGGCCCGCAGCCTGGCAGTGGTGCGCTGCGGCGGAACCACGCCGCTTGCGAACCTGCTGCACGCTTTCTTCTTGCTGGCAATCCTGAAGGTAGGCTGCGGGATTCGTTCAGCACATCCCGATTCCCGCCCTGGCCGGCGTGACGGCGTGGATGGGGATGTGCCTGCTCGACTGGAGCGCCTGGCGGCGCTTGCCCAAGATGACACGCGTGGACGCGGCCGCGTTTCTGACGACCGCCGGCTCGGTGATCTGCGTGAATGCGGTCCTGGCGGTGGCGATCGGCTGCTCGATGTATGTGATGCACGGCGTCTATCACCGGCGCGTCCGGCTGCCGGATCCGCAAGCCCCCTAGCGTCCTGATTCTGAAGTTCGCAGCATATTTCTGGGCAAGCTAAAGCATGCCCACGGCACTCGGCGCATTGGTGGGGCATGCTTTAGCTTGCCCGTCAGCATACGCGAATTTCTGTTTCACCACACTAGCTTCTCACTCAAAGAGTCGAGGCATTTTTTATCGGCGTTCATCCGCGTTCATCGACGGCCATACAGTTTTCGGATCACTCCTATTGGCCGCCGATGAACGCCGATAAAAAATCGGGAACCCCGTCTCTACGACGGACCGGCTGGCCGGTCGAGGGCCTGCCGGATTCTTTGAAGGAGACGTTCGGCGGTGAAAGGCTTTTGAATGAACTTGGCCTCGAAGCCTCGCTGGGCCTGAGGGCCGATCATCTCATCGGTATAGCCGGACATGTAGATCACTTTCAATGCCGGCCGGAGTTTCAGGGCTTCTTCCCCAAGCCGGCGCCCGCTCATTCCCGGCATCACTACATCGGTAAGCAACAGATCGATCGGTCCCGCGTGCTGTTCGCAGAGCAGCAGAGCCTCTTCCGGACGGCCCGTGTGCAGCACCCGGTAGCCCTGCGGCGTCAGGATGTTTTCGATCAGCTCGCGCACGGGCGCCTGGTCTTCGACGACCAAAATGGTCTCGGTCCCGGTAACATCCGGCTTGGGAACGGCTGCCGGCGCCTCCGGTTCCGGTACCTCGAGCACCGCGGGCAGATAGACCTTGACCGTGGTTCCCCTGCCGGGTTCGCTGTAAAGCCAGATGTGTCCCCCGCTCTGGTTGACAATTCCATAGACCGTGCTGAGCCCCAGTCCGGTGCCTCGTCCGGGGGCCTTGGTGGTGAAAAAGGGCTCGAATGCGTGGGATTGCGTCTCCGCGTCCATGCCTTCTCCAGTATCGCTGACAGCCAGAAGAACATAGCGGCCGGCCTTCACGCTCACGTGCTCCGAACTGTACGTCTGGTCGAGATTCCCGCTGGATGTTTCGATGATGAGCCGCCCGCCTTGCGGCATCGCATCTCGCGCGTTCACCGCAAGGTTCATGATGATCTGCACCATTTGTGCGCGGTCCACCCGTACATACATCTCCCTCGGGTCGAGCGAGGTTACGATCACTACGTCGTCGCCGATCACCCTGCGGAGCATCTCTTCGATCTGCCGGACGATGGAGTTCAAATCGAAGACGGACGGCTGGGCGACCTGCCGCCGGCTGAATGCGAGAAGTTGCTGTGTCAAGCCGGATGCCTGCTCGGCGGCGCGACAGATCTGGTCGGCCTGGCTCCAGTGCCGGCTGTGGGGCAGGGCTGCGTCGCGCAACATCCCGCCATAGCCGGCGAAGACGGTCAGGAGATTGTTGAAATCGTGCGCCACGCCTCCGGCCAGCCGCCCGATCGCCTCCATCTTCTGAGCTTCGTGCAACTGTCTCTCGGTACGCTTGAAATCTTCAATATCGGTGCAAACAGCGAATAGCTTCCGGATTTGCCCGGTCTCATCCAGCATGGGTTGTCCGCGGACCAGGAACGCCCGGAAAGACCCGGAATTGTCAGCGAGCCTGCACTCTACCTCGAACGCTTCGCCCGACGCAACCGCAGCCGTCCAGCGCGAGAGAGTCGGCGAAACATCCTCGGGATGCAACGCTGAAATCCATCTGTGCCCTTGCGACTGCTCCAGCGTGAGCCCGGTGTAGTCCTGCCACCCCTGATTGAAATAGTCGCACTCGCCCTTGGAATCGGCGGTGAAGATGAAGTTGGGGGTAGCGTCGGCCAGGAAGCGGTAGCGCTCCTCGCTTTCGTGCGCGGCCTTCTGGGCCCTTCTCTGCTCGCTGACATCGCGGAAGACCATGATGGCGCCCCGCGGCTGCCGCGAGCCGCCGCGAATGGGCGCGGCGCTGTCCTCGATGGCGAATACGGATCCGCTTCGGGAAACTAATGAGGTGTCGTCGCGCAGATGGGTGATGCTGCCGAGTTGCAGCGCTCCCGCAACCGGAACCTCCACCTTGCTGCGGGTGCGCTCGTTCACCAGTTGGAGCACTTCCTCGATACTGCGTCCGGTGGCCAATCTGGCATCCCATCCGCTGAGCGATTCGGCAACCGGATTCATGAAGCTCACGGCCTGCTTCTCATCCGTGGCGATGACGGCGTCGCCGATACTGGTCAGTGCCGTGGAGAAGCGCTCCTCGGATTCGTACAGTGCCCCGCCAACCTCGGCGATCATGGCGCCCACGCCAAAGAAGAGAAGGAGCTGAACTGCCACTGAGGTTCTTTCGATGGCGAAGGAGTGCTCCGGGGGAATGAAAAAGTACAGGCGGACGGCGACAGACAAGGCCAACGCCAGCAGGGCACAATTTCGGCCGCCCCATATGGCGCTGAATGCCACGGCAGCCAGGAACAACTGATAGGTGCCCGGGCTCTGATCGGAGCCGAACCAGGATTCCAGACCGAGATGCAGCAAGAGCGCTACAACAGCGAGGGCCGCCGCCAGCCCATAACGCAGCACAACCGAGCCCCGAAGCGCGTGCCGGATGGCCATTGAGCGCATCCTACCATAGTTAAGTTGCAATCTTGTCCTGTATACTGCGGCTTGGATCGCTTCCGAACACGACCGCGCCTTGCTGTTCTGGCACTGTTATGCTGCCTGGCTTACGCTCCCCTATTGACCATCCCGCTGATCGAAGACGACTATCCCAGCCTGGCGCAGGCGCAGGTGCTCGGAGCCCCCGCGCACGCCGGCGACCTCCTCTTCCATAGCGCCTTTCAGGCCCGCGCCACCAGTGTCTGGAGCATGTACCTGCTGTGGAAGGCCGCCGGTCTCACCCCGTGGGTGTACCACCTGGTCAGTCTCCTGCTCCACATTTTGAACACGTGGCTGGTCTATGCCATCGCCTGGACCTGGACGCGCATGCGGCCGGGGGCATTCTGGGCGGCGGCTTTCTTCGCCGTAGCGGAAGGACATCAGGAAGCCGTCATGTGGTTCACGGCAATTAACGAGCTTTGGATGTTCCTGTTCGGTGCGGCCGCATTGCTTTGCTGGATCCAGGGGCGGCGCGCTGGTATCCTGTTCTTTGCCCTCGCTCTTCTGTCTAAGGAATCCGCGGTAATCTTCCTGCCGCTCTTCCTGTTGGCCGCTCCCGAGCGCAACTGGCGTCGATGGGCGCCGTATGCCGTCCTCGCAGCGGCGATGACTGCGTCGATCTTCCTGGGCCGCTCCTTCCGCTTTTCCGACGGCAGCTTTTCGCTGCACGCGCCCTTCTGGATCACGTGGCCGCGCGGCATCGGCCGGGTCCTTTGGATCTGGGGTTGGATCGCCGGCGCCATCATCTGGTTCCGAGGCGATTCCAAAGCTCGAAGAACGGCCATCCTCTCCGTGGCGTGGATCGCGGTAGCGCTCGTTCCCTACATCTTTCTGACGTACTCCACCGAGATCCCCAGCCGCCAGACCTATCTGGCCAGCGTGGGATTGGCAATGCTGGCCGGGCTTGCAATGACCCTGCTCGACCGGCGCGTAGTGGCGGCCCTGGCTGTCGCGATGCTGATTCACAACGTGGGCTATCTGTGGGTCAGGAAGCGCGGGCAGTTTCTCGAACGCGCCGCGCCGACGGAGCAGTTGATCGCGCTCGCGCGAACGGTCCCGGGACCGATCTGGATGAAGTGCTTCCCGCGCATCCCGTGGATCGCCGAGGAGGCCGTCCACCTGGGGGCGGGGAAGCCCGCATCCATCCTGCTCTGGAAACAGCCGGAGGGTGGCGCGGCGGTCTTCTGCTACCAGAAGTAAGCGGGCCGGCGACCGGGAGCGAAGCAGTGTGCGATTAGGAAATAGCAGTCCTACTCACTCATATCAGGCGAGTTCGGGCGAAAGCTCGCAATATCTGCGACTTGAGCTTGCATTTTCCCGCCGGTTCAGGCATTCTGGTAGGTTTTCCTCAACTATCGAATGCTGGAACGAGTGTTGTACCACGACCATTGCTTCGACGGGGCGGCCTCTGCTGCCTTTTTCAGCCGCTTTATCGCGGGGGCAATCCACCCGGATGCGGAATTCCGTTACACCGGAATGGCTCATAAGGCGTCACAGTTGTTCGATCCGGGGCTCTTCGACGGCGACGAGAACGCCATCGTGGATTTCAAATATTCGAGCAGCCCGAAGCTCACCTGGTGGTTCGACCATCACCAGAGCGCCTTCCTCTCGCCCGAGGACGCCGAGCATTTCCGGCGCGACCGCAGCGGGCGCAAGCTCTACGACCCGAGTTACAAGTCCTGCACGTCCTTCATCGCGGCAGTAGCCTGCGAGCGCTTCGGCTTCCGCGCGCCGGACCTCGAAGACCTGGTCCACTGGTCCATCATCATCGATGGCGCGCAGTATCCGGATGCCAAAAGCGCGGTGGAGCTCGGCGCTCCGGCCATGAAGCTGACGCTGGTGATCGAAGCGGCCAAAGGTTCGGGCATCGTGCAGAAGGTTATCGGCTGGATGCAGCACCGGAAGCTCGCCGATATCGTGGCGGAACCGGAGATCCAGGAACTCTACGAGCCGCTCTACCGGCGCCACCTCGAGAATAAGGAGATCATCCTGCGGCAGGCGCGCGAGGACAACGGCGTGGTCTTCTTCGACCTGGCGGACTATGACGTGGAAGGCTACAACAAATTCATCCCGTACTACCTGTTTCCGGCCGCCACTTACACGGTCTCGGTGAGCCCTTCCAGCTTTCGCACCAAAATCTCGGTAGGGTCGAATCCGTGGGCTTCCCGCGAGCCCACGCACAATCTCGCCACGATCTGCGAACGCTACGGCGGAGGCGGACATGCCCGCGTGGGAGCCATCAGCCTGGCGCCGGGCGAACTCGTGCGCGCCCGCGAGATCGCTTCCGAGATCGTGGCTGAATTGAAGCGGTGAGACCCGTCAGGAAGGCGTCCCCGCCAGTTGCCGGACGACTGCCAGGAGGTCGTCGGCGCCGATCGGCTTGCGAAGGAGTGAGTGCGCTCCGAAGATCCCGGCGGCCTTGAGAAACTCGCCGTCGAAAGCCCCGGACATCGCGACCACGGACAGGTTCGGATGGCTCTGGCGCAGCATCCGAACGGTCTCGAGCCCTTCCTGTTCGGGCATGACCAGGTCCGTGATCACGAGGTCGATGGAACTCCCGTTCACCAGCCGCATCCCTGCCTTTCCGTCCCTCGCTTCCCGGACGCGGTAACCGGCGTTTCTGAGGGTCTTGACCAGCACTGCCCGTACCGCCTCGTCGTCGTCGATCACAAGCACGGTCGGGCGGCGTGCGGTTTCCGCGAGACGCGCCTGCACTTTATGCAGCAGTTCCGCCGGGGTAAACGGTTTGGCAAGGTAGTTGTCCGGATTGCCCGCGATTTCGGAGGCGATCTTGTCTGGGGCGTATCCGGTAGTCAGCAGGACCCGTAGATCGGGGATCGATTCACACAGTCTCTCGGCCAGTTCCGGCCCCGAGACGCCGGGCATCACCACGTCGGTGAGCAGGAGGTCAATGGCGTTCGCCTCGCGCGCGCACAACGCCAGCGCCTCCGCGCCGCTCCCCGCCTCGAGTACGCGATACCCCTGGCGCCTCAACACTCCGCACGCCAGCCCGCGGACGTTGTCCTGATCCTCCACAACCAGCACGGTCGCGCGCGTCTCCAGCTCGGCTTTGCGGCCTTGAACAGGCATGGGCTCCGCGGCGGGAACGCGATCCGTATGCGGCAGGTAAATGCGGAAGGCGGAGCCTTCTCCTACCCGGCTGGATACCTGGATGAACCCGTGACTCTGTTGCACGATTCCGTAAACCGTCGCCAGCCCGAGCCCCGTGCCTGTGCCGTGCGGCTTGGTGGTGTAGAACGGCTCGAAGATCCGCTGCAAGGTCTCCGGGCTCATGCCGGTTCCGGTGTCGGACACCGCCAGCACCGCATAACCGCCGGGCGGGGCATGAGCTTCTGCAGCGGTGGCCTCGTCCACCTGGGAATTGGAAGTCTCGATGACGATCGTGCCCCCGGAAGGCATCGCGTCACGGGCATTGACCAGGAGGTTCATCAATACCTGCTGAACCAGCCCCCGGTCGGCGAGGACGAGCCCGAGGTCCGGGTCGAGCCGGATCGAGAGCTCCACATCCTCGTCGATCAGCCGTCGCAGCATACTCGCGTCCTGTTCCACCAGGCGGTTCAGGTTGAGGGGCTTCGGCTCGGTGATCTGCTTCCGGCTGAAGGCCAGCAACTGGCGTGTCAAAGCTGCTGCGCGCTCACCGGCGGCGTGGATCTCTTCGACGTTCGCCCGTGTTTCCGCAGGCAGCTCCGGGGTCTCGAGCAGCATTTGGGAGTAGCCATTGATGACGGTCAGCATGTTGTTGAAGTCGTGAGCCACACCGCCGGCCAGTCGGCCCACGCTTTCCATTTTCTGCGCCTGCCGCAACTGTTCTTCCAGCCGGTGGCGCTCCGTGACATCACGGTAGAAGGCCATCGCCGCGGGCCGGCCGTCGTGTTCGAACGGCACGGCCAGCACTTCCGTCCGGAAGACCGTGCCGTCACGTTGCAGCATGCGCCGCTCCACCGCCGGAGCGGCATTATGCGCCTCCACGGACTGCATCCGGCGCCCGGCTTCCTCCCGTTCGTCCGGGTGAACGTCCTGGATGGCAGGTTTGCCGGTCATCTCCTCGGCGCTCGCAGCGCCCAGCATGCGCACGGCCGCCGGGTTCAGATACCGGTAGGCCAGTCCGGAGATCACCACGATTCCTTCGGGGGCGTTTTCCACGACGCTGCGAAAGCGCCTTTCGCTCTCCTGTAGATGCGTCTTCGCCTCGATTTGGGCCTGGTCGAACTGGCGCTCCTGGCGGCGCAGTAGAAGGAAGACTCCTCCGCCCGCCCCCATCACCAGCGAGAATGCCAGAATCCCCAACGCGGTGGACCTCCACCAGAGCGGCGCCAGCACCTCATCGGCGTTCATCTGCGCCACCAGCCGCCAGGAGGTCCCGGGCACCGGGCGGGTGGCTGCGAACACCGCAACTCCATTGGCGTTGCGTCCGTGCACCACGCCTTCATACCCTTCGAGCGCCTTGACGGAAGGTACTTCCGTGCGGCTCATCGGCACCGTCAGCACCATGGCCGAGCCGGGCCGGAGGCGCAGCTCGTTCAGCACGAGTGCCTGGTCGCCGTCGCGGCGCACCAGCAGCACCTCGCCACTGGTTGTCGGCACGGGCCAGCGGTTGAGGACCGGGTCGAGGTAATCGGCCGGATCGATGGCCAGGAGCAGCGTGCCGAAAACCGGCGCTCCCGCCGTCATCCGCAGTGGGATGTTCAGGCCCAGGTGGATGCCCACCCCGGGTTCGTTATGCAGATCGCGCAGTTGGATGGTCCCGCCGGCGACCACACCGAGCGCCAGGCTGCGGATGTGGTTTTCATCGCCAAAGGTGCGGCCCGAATAAGCCAGCTTATTCCCCGCGCGATCCGTCAGAATGGCGTTCGCGAACTGCAACTCGCGGCAGGTGGCTGCCAGCCATTCGTTCACCTCGGCGACCTCCGCCGGCGTGCCGCGACCGTCCGCCAGACGCTCGACCACCGAGAGGGTCATACGGTTTCCCAACAGTGATCGGGCTTCGCCCATACGCTGGTCCAACCATTCGGATACCTGCTTTACCTTGGAATCGGCAATGGTCATCAATTGATTCCGCACCTGCCGTTCGACGGCTTCTCGTTGGCCCACGTGATATCGCCAGGTGACGGCCACGATCGAGCAGGCAAGAATGAGGAACAAGCCGATCAATTGGTAAGGTGTACGGCGGGCGGGCGGCTGCATCATCACTCCTCCGAGCAGGACAGCGATCTTATATTTTAAGACCTTGTTGTATTTTACTATAGCGAGTAGCGTAGCACCCCGTGGTGCGTATAGGGAATTCTCCTGAGAGCCTATGGCGCCCCCTCCACCTCCAGGGACGACGCCGCCTGCACGCCCTGGGCGGCCTCCGTCAGGATGCCCAGCCGAACGTAGATGGGACGTACCTGGGTCCGGATATCGCCCAGTTTCGTAGCGAACCAGGCCGCTCCGGCAAGACACAGCGCCCCGGCGATCACGATCGTGGGGGGAGCGCCGATGCGCGCCGTCAGCGCCCCGGCCCACAGGCTTCCGAAGGGTGCCATCCCCTGGAATGCCATGGCATAGTACGCCATGACTCGCCCCCGCTTGTCGTCGTCCACAATGGTCTGCAGGATGGTGTTCGTGGAGGCCATCTGCTGCATCATGCCGAATCCGGCGAACGGCAGCACGGCGAGCGAGAGCCACAGCGAGCGGGATAGCGCAAAGCCGATGAGCGCCGCCCCCAGCAGGGCCGTCGCCAAGGCGATCCGACGGCCCAACCCCAGCACGGATCTGCGCATCGCCAGGGTAATCGCGCCGGCCAGCGCGCCCACCCCCGAGGCCGACATGAGGAACCCGAGCGTGTTCGGCCCGCCGTGCAGGATCCGCGACGCGAAAACCGGCATCAGCACGGTATACGGCATCCCCATCAGGCTCACCAGGCCCAGCATCAGCAAGAGCGAGCGGATGGCCTTCGACCGGCGCACGTACTGCCACCCTTCCGCAAATTCCTGCCAGGCGCGGCGCCGGCGGGGTGGGACGGCCGCGCGGAGACGCGCATCGCAACCAGCGACGCGATTACCGCCAGGTAGCTCAACCCGTCGATCAGGAAGCACCAGCCTTCCCCCACCGCCGCGATGACCAGCCCGGCGATGGCCGGCCCCACGAGGCGCGCCACGTTCACCATCGACGAGTTCAGCGCAATGGCATTCCCCAGGTCCTCGCGGCGATCCACCATCTGCACCACGAATGCCTGCCGCGACGGCATGTCGAAGGCGTTGATCATTCCCTGGAAGAGGGCCAGCGCGACGATGTGCCAGACCTGGATGGTTCCGCTGAGCGCCAGGGCAGCGAGCGCGAGGGACTGCGCCATGGAGAGCGCCTGGGTCACGATCAGCGCGCGGTGGCGGTTCCAGCGGTCCACCCAAACTCCCGCCGGCGGCGCCAGGAAGAAGGCGGGGATCTGCCCGCAAAAACTCACCACGCCCAGGAGCACGGCCGACCCGGTGAGCCGGTATACCAGCCACGCCGTGGCGACTCGCGTCATCCAGGTGCCAACCAGGGAAACGGTCTGCCCGCTGAAGAACAACCGGTAGTTCCGCGAACGCAGGGCGCGCAGCGGAAACTCGAAGTCCATATAGCCATTTTCCCATCCGTCCCGGCCGGCTTCGCATCCAATGCGGCATGGATCTGCAATTGGAAGGTAAGTCCGCACTCGTGAGCGGTTCCACCGCCGGCATCGGCCTGGCAATCGCCACGGCACTGGCCGGGGAAGGAGCGCGCGTGATTGTGAACGGCCGTACGCAGGCGCGCGTCGATGCGGCCGTCCGGGAGTCCGGGGCCGCCCAAGGGTTTGCCGCCGATCTCAGTACCGAAGCCGGCGCCCGTGCCCTGATCGAGCGCTTCCCCGAGGTCGATATCCTGGTGAACAACCTGGGCATCTTCGAGCCCAAGCCGTTCGAGCAGATTTCGGACGATGACTGGCGGCGTTTCTTCGACGTCAACGTGCTCAGCGGAGTGCGGCTCAGCCGCCATTACCTTCCTCTCATGAAGCGCAAAAACTGGGGTCGCATCGTGTTCATATCGAGCGAATCGGCGATCCAGATTCCTCCCGAGATGATCCACTACGGCATGACCAAGACGGCGCAACTCGCAGTGGCCCGCGGGATCGCCGAAACCACCGCCGGCACCGCGGTAACCGTGAATTCGGTGCTCCCCGGGCCGACCGCTTCGGAGGGTGTCACCGGTTTTGTCGACAGTCTTGCCGGCGCAAAAGGTGTGGACCGCGCTACGGTCGAGCGCGAGTTCTTCGAGAAAATGCGGCCGACTTCACTGATCCGCCGCTTTGCCGGCACCGACGAAGTGGCCGCGCTCGTTGCATTCGTGTGCAGCCCGCTGGCGGCCGTGGTAAACGGCGCCGCCCTGCGTGTGGATGGGGGCGTAGCGCGCTCGATCCTGTAAGGTGGCCCGACTATTCCGACCGCAGTGCGGTGGCCGGATCGATGCTGGTAGCCTTTCGCGCCGGAATGTAGCTTGCCGCCAGCGCGGCCCCGGCCAGCAGCGCGGACACGGCGCCATACGTTACGGGATCGAGCGGCCTCACACCGTAGAGCAGCGCCGACATCAGCCGCGTCAGGCCGAACGCGGCGCTCAAGCCGCACGCCACCCCGATGCCGGTCAGCATCAGCGCGTTCCCCACGAATATCTGCCGCACCGCCTGATGCCGGGCGCCGAGCGCCATGCGGATTCCGATCTCTCGGGTCCGCTGCGAAACCGAGTAGGAGACCACGCCGTAAATTCCCACCAGCCCGAGCAGCAGCGCCATCCCCGCCGCGATGGTGAGCATCACCAGCGTGAACGAGGTGCGCGCCATGGAGCGCTCGTACACTTCCTCGACCGTCCGCACGCGCGTGATGGTGAGGTTCGGGTTCAGCGACCAGACCGCCCGCTCCGCCTCCTGCACGAAGGCGCTGGTGCGGCTGCGCGGGCTGCGGATTAGAAATGCGGGAAAGCGCTGTACGTTTTGGGCATCCCCCCAGAAATTCGTCACCAGCAGGGGCCAGTAAACGATGCAGGGCGCCTTCTGGCTGATTCCATCGTCGTGCTCGTCGCCCGCCACCCCGATCACTTCGCGCCAGGTTCCCTTGGGACTCTCGCGTACGCGCTTCCCGAGGGCCGCAGCGGGAGTTCCCCACAACTCGCGCGCCAGGTTGTCCGACACCAGGACAACCGGGCGACGCTCGTAGAGGTCCGTCCAGGTCACGTCCCGCCCGGCGACCAGTGGATTCCCCATCACGCCGAACGTCCCGGGGCCGATGAACTTGAAGCGGCGGATGGGCGGCAGTTGGCCCTCCGCATAGGTTCGGTCGGCCGCAAAGACAGGGTCGTTGTCGCTGGTGCCTTCCATGGTTACGGAGTTGGAGACGGCCGCCGCCGTGACGCCCGGGAGGGATTGGATCTTGTCCACGATCTCATTCGACAGCCGCACCACCTGCTGCGGGTCCGGCACCTGGGCTGCCGGCATGGAAACGTGAAACGATAGAATTCCCTCGGGATTCGTGAATCCCGGCTGCACGTGCCGCAGGGCCTGCAGCGTGCGGATCATGAGCCCCGAGCTGATCAGCAGGACCAGCGCCAGCGCCACCTGTACCACCACCAGCACGCTGCGTGCGCGGTGCCTCTCGCGTCCTTCGCTCACGGTGCGGCCGCCCTGCCGCAGTGCCGCCGCCACGCGCGGCCCGGCATACTTGAATACCGGAATCGCCCCGAACAGCAGGCCGGCCGCCAGGGAGATTGCCAGCGCGAACAGCAAGACCTGGAAATCGATGCCAATCTCTTCCAATCTCGGTAGATTGCGCGGGCCCGCGGCTGCCAGCACGCGCAAGGCGATATCGGCCAGCCCCAGGCCGAGTGCCCCGCCAATCAGTCCGAGCGTCACGCTCTCGAGCAGCAGCTCGCGCGCCACCTGCCAGCGGCTGGCTCCCAGCGCCGCCCGGATGGCCAGCTCGTGCTGCCGCCCCTCCGCCCTCACCAGCAGCAGGTTCGCGACGTTGGCGCAGGCGATGAACAGCACGATTCCGACCGTGCCCATCAACACCCACAGCAACTTGCCGATATCTCCCACGACGTCGTCTTTGAGCGGACGGACCAGCGGCCCCAGGCGGGCATCCTCCAGCATCTTGGCGCTCAGTCCGGGAGCCGGAGGGAACTTGGCGCTCAACATCGGGATCATCCGGGCCACGTCCGCATTGGCTTGTGCCAGCGTGACTCCCGGCTTCAGGCGCGCTACCGCCTGGTAGCTGAAATTGCCGACGAAGACCTTGCTGCGATCGAAGCGAAAGGGCAGGATCACCGCCGGCTGGAAATTCATGAACCGGAAGGACCGCGGCATCACTCCGATCACTTCGTACGCCTTGCCGTCGAGCAGAATCCGCTGACCGATCGCGCGCGGGTCGCCTCCGAACCGCCGCTGCCAGTACCCGTAGGCCAGCATCGCGGTTTCCGGAGTGTCCGGAGTGTCGTCCTTGCGCGTGAACCATCGGCCCAGAGCAGGCTGCACTCCCAGGATCGGCAGGGTGCCGTCGGTCACCATCAGGCAGTCGATCTCCTCCGGCTCCGCGATTCCGGTGGCGCTTACCGAGTCCCGCCGCCACAGCCCAATATCCTGGAATGTCCTAGACTCTTCGCGGTACGTGAAGTAGGTGGCCGGGGACGCGTTCAACTCCCCGATTCCAATGCCCGGGGCGATCTGCCAGACCGCAGCCAGCCGGGTGGAATCGGGGAAGGGCAGGGGCTTCAGCAATACGCCGTCCAACACGCTGAAAATAGCGGTGTTAGCGCCGATCCCGATGGCCACCGTGAGAATCGTCAGGAAGGTGAACAAAGGCGACCGCAGCAGGCGGCGCAAGACGTGCCGGGGGTGTTGGAGCAGAGTTCCCATATGGGACAATACGCTCCGACGCCCCCAAGGTTCGCAAAAAAATTATTGCGCCAGGCGAAGAATTGCCGAGGCGATGGTGCTGAAGGCGGTGCCCAGCGTTCCGGAATCGCTGGCCTGCACGTAGAGCCCGGTCGGCTGGCCAGCATCGTAGCCCGCGGCGCTCTTATCATTGGCGATTCGTCGCAGCAGGCCGTCGTCCGATCCGCCGCTGCCGGTATAAGCGATCGTGTAGATGGCTACCGCCATGTTCTGCGTATCGCCCGGCCGGTTGGCCAGATTGGCATCGGTGCGTATGCGCTTTGCCGCGCTGTCCGCGGCATTCCACATGGACAGGCCCCAATAGTAGTCGTCCGACTTCTGCGAGGAGCTCCCGTAAGTCAGATTCTTCCCGTTGGTGTAGATGGAAGTGACCGGCCCGCTCACGACGTGCGAATGCTGGTAGTTGGTGGTCATCAGATCGTTCCCCCACATGTCGTAGTGCGGGATCTTGGTGAAGTACGTGCCCCACGCAATGGCGCCGCTGTTCATCAGGGCCGTACAGCCGGTATACGGTGCGTTCGGCGAGTTAGGGCTTGGGCTCGCCGCATCCGATCCCCCATTGGCCATCCACCACGCTGCCGTATGACTGACGGTGGGGTCCGTGCTCGCCAGAAGATACATGCCAACCCCGCCCGAGCCGCTGAATGCCGGACCCGTAATGGCAAGCCACGAGAGCATCTTCTGGGTGGTGTTGGTCGTCCGGATGTCCTTGTAGTTGCATCCACTGGTGCTCGAGATCACGTTGTCTGCATTATTGTTGGCCGGGTTATTCAAGAATAGCGATACTGCCGAGGGCACGCCGTCGGTAAATAGCACGATGGAATTCAGCTTGTCGTCCACGCCTTTGGCCAGGAGGTCTTTCATGTGGGCTTTCTGCAACTCGATATAAGCGATGGAGAGCGCATCGCCCATTCCCGTACCGCTGTTAGCGGTGATCGCACGGATCTGGTGCAGCATATCCGTGGTCGAACCGCTCATGAATGCGGTATCGGGGCCGCCGGTGGAGACGTTCGTAGTGGTCGAGTCCCATGGACGGACGGGAGGGTACCCCACCACGCCGCTGCCGTCGAAAACGACCAGCCCTACCTCATCCACGCCGGGCGTGAAATCCTGCGTGAAACTCTGTGAGTAATTGATCACATCCTGAATTACCGTGCTGCCCGAGCCGTCCGATTGTTTCATGGAGCCGGAACGGTCGATTACCAGCACCACCCGCGAATCGCGGCGTGTGGCCATCGCGGCCGCCGATACCCTGGCAGTGGGGAAGCCGAAGATTCGAGCGAACAGCAAAGGAACATCGGCCGTGGCAGTGACGTGGACCGACTTGGTAGTGCCCAGGGACACCGCAATCGTCGGCGTCAGGTTGAAGGCTCCCCAGAATCCCGCCGTGCCATTCGCCCGGAAGTTGGCGTTCAGGAACTCTCCCGCGATTTCGTTGGGCGAAGCCAGCGTGCCGAGCAGGCGCCCTGCACCCAGCGCCGCTCCATCCACGGCCGCGGCGAGCTTGGCTTGCACGATGTACAGCATCGTGGCGTCGATTCCCAGTCCCGCGAGCGGGATCAGCATGGTCGGCAGCATCAGGGTGAACAGCACCAGGGTCGACCCCCGCCGAACGGCCTTGGCACGAGATAGAATTCGCATAGGTGGTTTCCTCCGTTCTGCCTCAGAACATGTTGAAGGAGTACATGACTGAACTGGGTGAGTAAGGCGCCATCTTCATTCCAGTGGTTGCAGCCTCGGCAATGTAGATTACCTGCCGGGAAGGCAAGCCCGACACCGTGCCGTTGACGTTGGCATAAGGATTGATTCCCGAGAACGTCGCGACGTCACCGGCATTCGTCGCCTGGTAACTCAACGCGATGTTGCCTGACGAGTCTACGACCACCGGGCTAGGCCCGCTCGTGATGGGGCTCCCGAAGTTACTCGTGCGCATACTCGTCTTACCCACAGAAATCCGCTGCGTAAATACCCACTTGGTGTAATTCGTGCACCCCAAGGGATTGCCGCTCGCATCGACCTTACCTGCCGCCGCGCAAGTGGCCTTATCCACATAGGTTACCTGCGATAAAACCACTAGTGCCTTGCTGGTCGTAGCCGAAGTGGTCAGGCCCAAATCGGCGCCGATCGTCGTCAGGATGGTCTTATTGCCGGGTAGCGAGAAATTCACTCCGCGCGCGTACATGTGTCCCGCGTCACGCGCCAGTTGCACCGTCTGCAGCGACCGGATCATGTTCAGCCCGATCGACATTGTTCCGAGCATCAGCGGCACCAGCACCAGTGAAATCAGCGAAAATTCCAGGATGGCGACGCCTCGCGACTTATGTTTCTTCATGCCTGGTCTCCTAAGGGGCCGTTCCGATCGGAGGCACATCCCGCGACGGTTCGATCAGGTCGGCCGAAACGGCCGCGATGGGCGTGCCGGAAGCATCCATCGGCTGGTTCAGGCCGAAGAGACGCGGCACGAGCGCCGGCAGCACATATCCTTCCACCGATACCTGCATGATATAGAGGGGCGTGTTCCCCCATGTCTGGTTCGACACGTCCACCGCCGCGGCCGTGGAACCCTCGGCCGGAGGTTGAAAATAGTGAACCTTGATCTTGGCCAGACCCGTGCTGCCGCGAAGAATGCCGATCGACTTGCCCTGTACGAGTTTCTTCACCATGCTGGTCAGGTTGGAACCTGCCAGCGACGCCTGACTGCCGGTGATGGTGATGCCGGAACGGACTCCCGCTCGCACGGCGTATTCCAGCGTGGCCTTGACAAACACCGCCCAGGCGACATCGATCAGCAGGATGATCATCGCCATCATGGGAAGAAAGACAAACGTAAACTCAAGGACTTCCGCGCCCCTGCAGCGCTGCGCCCGCGATCTGCGTCTTCTCACGATGAGCATACCTCCGGTCCTTTTATGCTGCTCTAACTCGAACGGACCGAGTTACCAGGATCCTAACGAACCCGCAACCGGGGTTCAATATTACCGTTGGTAACATGCCCCCGATCGTCGAAGGATAGTCCTGGACCGGCCATCCTGGCCCCCAGCGCCAGTCCGGCAGTACCTACCCGATTGCTGCTGTTATCCGCGGGTCTCAATCGCCCGCGACTTCGCTCACCTCTCGGGCTTCACCGGACGCGAAGGCAAAGACATCGTCGTCTCCCGCCGCCAGCCCTAGCACCGGCACGGGCACCTTCTCCTCATGCGCGCCGCCCATGCCCGTGTTGTGACCGTTCCCGTTCCCGTTGCCCGCCTGGGTAAACCGCATTTCGAACACACCGGAGAATTTCTTGTGAGCCTGCGACAAGAGCTCCATGACCTCGGCGGCGGAGGTCCGCTCCCGTTCGACCTCGGCCTCCAGCGCCTCTTTGCGCTGCCTCTCGGCGTCCAGCTCGGTCGCCAGCCGGAGCCGGTCTTCCGTAGCCTTGGTTTCGAGCGTCCGCAACTGGGCGGCCAGGACCGCCGCCTGCTGGCCGAACTCCACGGTGAGCGCCGCATGGCGCTGTTCCAAATCCTGCTTGAGGGTCCTTTCGGTTTCGAGCTCGATGGCGGCCGCGGATCTCAGTTCGCGTAACTGACCCGTCAGTGCTTCGTTCTCACGCCGGACACCGTCGAGTTCCGCCCAGACGGCCAGCCGCTCCTGCGCGGCTTTGGCCTCCAGGTCGCGCAGTTGCCGCGCCACCGCTTCCTTCTCGCTCCGGACACTGTCGATGTCCGTGGAGACCGCTTGCCGCTCCTCCGCGGATCTGGCCTGTAACTCGCTCACTTGTCCGGCCAGCGCATCCTTCTCGCGCTTTACGGCCTCGAGCTCAGTCGCCAGCGCCTGTCGCTCCGCCGCTGTCTTAGCCTCCAGTTCCGCCAGTTGCTGCGCCGCCGCTTCCTTCCCCGTGCGGGCGCTCTCGATATCCGCGGCAACCGCCTGCCGTTCTTCCGCGGACCTGGCCTGCAGCTCGCTCAACTGTGCCGCCAGCGCATCTTTCTCGTTCTTCACGGCCTCTAGCTCGGTCGCCAGCGCCTGGCGTTCCGCCGCGGCCTTGGCTTCCACTTCGCGAATCTGTTCGGCGGCGACGCCGCTGTGTTGTCCGGCCTGGGCCGTTAGAGTGACATTCCAGGCGGCCACTTCGTCCTTCTGGCGCCTCTCGTCCTCGAGCAGGGCAGTGAGCTCGCGGACCCGCTCGGTGAGCGGCCCGACCTGCTGCTCGGCCGTCGATCGCTGGCTCAGCTCCGTGTCCAGCTCCTGCTGCTTCTTTTCCAATTCCTCGCGGTTCTGCTGCAGAATCTGCCCCTGTGCGGCAACCTGCTTCCGCAATTCCTCCACGATTGCCGTAGCGTTCGCTAATGCCCGCTCCGCCTCGGGAAGCTGGCGGCGCGCCGTAAGGTCGGCGCCGGTTGCCAGATACTGCCCTTTGCGCTGCATCAGGAGGATGGTTGCGATCACACCAGTTACCGTGCCGATCGCGGTCGAGAGAATCACGAGCATCATCACCATAACTAATCATTGTCAAAAGGTTTGGTGTTTCTGTCAGCCCACATCGGTTATCATGCGCTTGCTAACTCTGGCAGTCCTAGTACTGGCGCGATGGCGTTCATGCCGGGACTCTCCTGATACCGATCGTCATATGGAAGGCTCGGAACGGTCAGATGCCGGGTGGTCAGCCCTCGGCGGCGAGTGAAGCGTCCGGCATTCCCGCGCTCCGCACCGATTTCGCCGCGCCGATTCCAATGGCGAGCCAAGGCGGCATGCCTGAAAAAGCCGCCGCCATCGAGTACAGCGTGCGCGCCGAGAAGCGCTTCTCGTTGGAGATCGCGTAGACCGGTTCCCAGCCGCGCGGCGCCAGCTTGGTGCGAAAGTGCTCCAGCCCGCGAAAGTGGTAGAAGCGGTTGGCATGCGCGCGGGCGAATCGCATGATTGCGCGCAGCCACAGCGGATTGCCGCGCATCTCCCGATCCGCGGCGCGTGCCAGCGCCACCAGCCCCAGCGTCAGGTACCCGCGGCGCTCCGCGGCGAATCGTCGCATGGCGGAATCGATCAGCAGCTCGCTCGTTCCATTGGGTGCGGAGCGCGAACGTGCCAGCAGCTCGATCAGGTATCCGTTCCTGGCCGCAATCGGCGATGCGGCCAGAAACGCGACCGCCCTGCCGTGCCGCCGGGCAACCAGGAGTACCCGGTCCCGCGCGCCTGCCCGCAAAATGTCGGGCGCCGCGAGGAAGCGCAGGGGAGGCAGCGGACGCCCCTCCAGCCATTCGTCGAAGACCGCGCGTAGTTCCGGATCTGCCTCGCTCCGGACCGGGTCCGCGGATTCCACCTCCACCGCCTTGTTGCGCGACCGGCGCAACTGCCGGCGCACAGACGCGTGCCGCTCGAGGAACTCCGGCCAGTCGCGCGGATCCCAGGTCGGCTGCGCGCCCAGGGCGATGACGGAATGTTCCGCAGATGCCGAGAGGGCGCCGCGCATCCGTTCGCCCGCGCACACGTAGCACACGCGGCAGCCCTGCATTCGGCCGAAGGCCTCGAATTCGGCGCAAACATCGCGCAGCATTTCGGGAGCGCAGACCGGCGCGCCGGCCGCCAGCAGGACCCGGCCTTGCCGTGTGTATCCCGCCGCCGCACGGTTCCCCGGCGCCAGCCAGTGCTCGATTCCCGGGTTCAGAATCTGGTACGCCGTGGAGTTCCAGCCGTAGGTGAGAACGAGTTCCCGGACGGTCGCGAGCGAGGGATCCAAACCTTCATGATCCCATAGCCGCCGGCCGGATTCGCCGGGCTAAAATAGGAAGCCAGCTATGCAAACCCAGTCTCGCCGGAACATGCTTGTCCTCTTGTTCGCCGCGGCATCCGCCGCTTTCGCCTACCAGGGCGGAAACGCCGAGGCCGCACGCTGGGAGCGGGAAGCCCGCAGCGTTACCATCGTCCGCGACGACTGGGGCCTCGCCCACATCTACGGAAAGACCGACGCCGATGCCGTCTTCGGCAGCCGTCTACGCCCAGGCCGAGGACGACTTCAATCGCGTCGAGACGAACTACATCAACGCCATGGGGCGCCTGGCGGAGACCGAAGGCGAGTCCGCGATCTATCAGGACCTGCGCATGAAGCTGTTCATCGACCCCGCGTCGCTGAAGCAGGAATACGCCGCCAGCCCGGCGTGGCTGAAAGCCCTGATGAACTCCTTCGCCGACGGTCTCAACTACTACCTCTACAAGCACCCCGAGGTGCACCCGCGGGTCATCAAACATTTCGAGCCCTGGATGGCGCTCTCCTTCACCGAAGGAAGCATCGGCGGCGATATCGAGCGCGTCAATCTCAAGCAGTTGCAGACATTCTACGGCGAGCCGGTCGCCCAGGCCGCTCCGCCTGCGGACAACTATCCGGCAGAGCCCGGCGGGTCGAACGGTATGGCCGTCGCGCCCTCCAACACCGCATCCCACCACGCACTGCTGCTGATCAATCCGCACACCTCGTTCTTCTTCCGCTCCGAGCTGCAGATGGTGAGCGACGAGGGACTCAATGCTTACGGAGCCGTGACGTGGGGGCAGTTTTTCGTGTACCAGGGGTTCAATGACCGCGCCGGCTGGATGCACACTTCGAGCGGCGTCGACGCGGTCGACGAGTATCTCGAGACCGTGGAAAAGCGGGGCGGCGGCTACGTCTACAAGTACGGTGGCCAGGAGCGTCCCGTGATCGCAACCACCATTACCGTGCCCTACAAGACGGTCAGCGGCATGGCTGAAAAGAAGTTCACGGTCTACCGGACTCAACACGGCCCCGTCGTTCGGGCGCTCAACGGCAAATGGGTGAGCATCCGCCTGATGCAGGAACACGTGAAGGCGCTGACGCAATCCTATACCCGCACCAAGGCCCGGAACTACAAGGCGTTCCGCCAGACCATGGAGTTGCACACCAACTCGTCCAACAACACCATCTTCGCCGACGCCGATGGCGACATCGCGTATTTCCACGGCAACTTCATCCCCCGCCGCGATCCCGCTTTCGACTGGACCAAGCCCGTGGATGGCAGCAATCCCGCCACCGACTGGCACGGCCTGCTGTCGGTGGACGAAACGCCGCACCTGTTGAACCCCGCAAGCGGCTGGCTCTACAACTCCAACAACTGGCCGTGGTCCGCGGCCGGGCCGAGCAGCCCGAAGCGCGCGGATTATCCCGTCTATGTCGAGTCCGGCACCGAAACGGCGCGCGGATTGCACGCCATCCGGGTTCTCGAGAACACGAAGAACTTCACGGTGGACTCCCTCATCGCCGCCGCGTACGACAGCTATCTCACCTGGTTCGACAAGCCGCTTCCCGCTCTGATCAAGGCCTGGGACGGCACGCCGGCCCGCAGTCCGCTGAAGAGCAGGCTCGCCGAGCAGATCGAGTTGTTGCGCAAGTGGGACCACCGTTGGGCCGTCAACTCGGTGCCCACGTCGCTCGCGGTCTTCTGGGGCGAGGACATACGCAGGCGGGTGATGGCCGATGCCCGAAAGGCGGGGCTGTCCGCCGAAGACTACATCGGCGGCGAGGCGCCGGCGGAAATGCTGCTGCAGTCGCTGGCCGCCGCATCCGACCGTCTCCAGTCGGACTTCGGGACCTGGAAGACTCCCTGGGGCGATATCAACCGCTTCCAGCGCCTCACCGGCGACATCGTCCAGCCTTTCAGCGACGCGGGTCCCAGCATCCCCGTGGGTTTCACGTCTTCGATGTGGGGATCGCTCGCTTCATTCGGAGCGCGGCCGTATCCGGGCACTAAGAAGTGGTACGGCACCAGCGGCAACAGCTTCGTGGCGGTGGTGGAGTTCGGCCCGACCGTGCGCGCCAAAGCGGTGACGGCCGGCGGTGAGAGCGGCCATCCGGAGTCCCGCCATTTCAATGATGAAGCGCAGCGCTACGCCGCCGGCGATCTCCGCGAAGTCTATTTCTACCGTTCGCAGCTCAAGGGGCACACCGAGCGGGAGTACCATCCCGGAAGCTAAGTCCGTAAGGTATCCTGTATCCATGCAAACGATCCAACCCGACCAGGCGGATTTCCTGCTCCACGGTGTGTATCTCCCGTCGCTCCGGAACGAGCAGGGCCTCACGAGGAAAGTCATCGAAGCCATCCCCTTGGAGCAGGGCGGCTATCGACCCGACGAAGTCTCGAAGAGCGCGTTGGACCTGGCCTGGCACATTGCGGCTACCGAGATAAGGTTTATGGACGCCGTGGCGGCGGGCGCGTTCGATTTCAGTCCAAGGCCGCTTCCGGATTCCATCAGGAACTCGAAGGATCTGGCTGCCTGGTACTCCGAAAATTTCGAGCCGCGTTTCGAAACGCTGACGAAACTTTCGAAGGAACAGCTAACGAAGGTCGTTGATTTTCGAGGTCTGTTCCAGTTGCCCGCCGTGATGTACCTGAACTTCGTGCTGCATCACTCGATCCACCATCGCGGGCAGTTATCGACCTACTTGCGGCCGATGGGCGCCAAAGTCCCGGCAATCTACGGCGAAAGCTACGACTCCGCCGCGGCCCGCAAAGCCGCACAATAATCGCAAAACAGGGGCTCGAATTTCGCTGCACTTGCGAAATTCGGAGCCTTTACCTGGTTTGCCCTTTTGCGAGATCAGACTGCGTGTTACGTCCGCCCCGGCTACCGCCTTGGGTTCGCATCGCCGGACGCGCTATCGGAGATCAGCCCCTGTTCGAGTGCGGCAGCATGCAGGTTGAGAAGCGCCGAGGTCTCCTTCGGCAAGTTCACGTCGTGACTGCCGATGGCGCGCAAGATCTCGGTCGTGCGGGGTAAGTCCGGCTGGATCACGTCCGAGTGCTTCCCGCAGAACATCGCAATCCCAGGTATATCGGCCATGGTGTAGACGGCTTGCGGGTTATCGTGGTCCCTGAAGACCTTGTGGTTATTCCGCTCGAACTTCGCGAGGTGGCCGCGATCCGGAATCGGCCAGGTCACGCGAGTGCTGTCCAGAAACACACGCAAGACATTCGTCTCGCTACCGCCATAGTCCTGCGCGATTGAGTATCTTTCACCGAGAAAGATCGGTCCGCCTCCGGGTATGACGGATTGGCCCGGGTCGGAAGCTCCGATGGCGGAACAGCTCTCGTCGATCTTCAAGCCCTGCGTCATAGCCTCCTCCGTGGTGGATCTCCTGCAACCGTGGAAAAAGCGGGCCTTGCAGTACGCCGCCGCAAACCGCCGCACATTTTCCTGATTGTCGAAGACCAGGATATTGTCCGCCGAGTCGTCCTCCCGCGGCCCCAGGGACAGCACTTGCGTCGCGGCATCGCCATACCGTTGGGGTGTTCCCCAAACAGCTACAACTCGCCGGATGCAGGGCTGGTACTTATTCAGCCGGGGATCCCACCGGTTGGCCAGCTTGCCGATCGCCTGATCGTAAGTGAGAGGTTGCGGGCTAGTCTGATCGGTTCTTAGAAACTCGACTAAGCCCCGGATACTGCTCTTCGATTCCGTGAACCGGACGCGCGCGCGTTTCTTGACGTCCGCCAGAAACGCGTCGAAGTGGACTTTTGACAATTGCGAAAACCCTCCTCGCTGTTCGATTGTACGCCGCTTCTGTGGATCCGCGGGGTTGTACGCCTGCGACCCCGTCATGCATAATCGAGTAATTCGGAAGATACGGGACGGACACGAAGCGATAAGGGGGGTCGCCAATGACGGATGGAGCCTTCACCTCATGAGCGAGGCGAACCCTCCCAGCCGCCTGCTTCGCAGCACCGGCGCCGTGCTCGCGGGCGCGCTCGCCGGCATCGTTCTCTCGATTGGGACCGATATGGCGATGCGCTCGGCCGGCCTCTTCCCGCCGCTCGGCACACCGATGGCCGGCTCGCTGTTCCTGCTTGCGACTGCCTACCGCACCGTCTATGGCGTCGCGGGGAGCTTCCTCACGGCGCGGCTCGCGCCCGGCCGGCCTATGCTGCACGCGCTAGTGCTCGGCGGCCTCGGCCTGGTCGCGTGCATCGCGGGCGCGGCGGCAGCGTGGAACCGGGGGCCGGAATTCGGGCCCCGATGGTACCCGCTCGCGCTGGTTGTGCTCGCGATGCCGCAATCCTGGGCCGGCAGAAAGCTCCGCCTGATGCAGTTGCACACACGCTGATAGAATTTTTTGCAAACTTCCACCCCGGTTCCTTCGTTCTAGATAATGATGCTTCGCTACACCCTGCGCGCCCTCTCCCGCGACCGCGCCTTCGCGGGGATGGTGGTCTTCAGCCTGGCCCTGGGGATCGGCGCCAATACCGCCATCTTCTCCCTGGTCAACGGCGTACTGCTGCGGCCCCCCGACTACCGGGAGCCCGACCGCGTGGTAGGCATCGACCAGATCATCCCCAAGTTTGCCAAGCTCTACCCGGCTCTCCCGGTCAACATCGCCATCCTCATGGAGTGGCGCAAGCAAGCCAAGTCGTTCGAGAGCATCGGGATGATGCAGCCTTCGACGTTCAACATCACGGGCGGAGGCGAGCCCGAAGTGCTCACCGGCGCGCGGGTCTCGGCGAACGTTTTCTCTGTCTTGGGCGTACAGCCGCGCCTCGGCCGCAGCTTCCTCGAAGCCGAAGACGCCGCCGGGCATGACAGCGTCGCCATCCTTGCCGACTCCCTCTGGCACCGGCGGTTCCATGCCGACCCTGCCATCGTTGGCCGCAAGATCCTGCTCGACGGCAAGCCGTACGAGGTGGTAGGGGTGCTTCCGCCCTCTTTCCAGCTTCCCCAGGCAGCGAATTTTGTCGCCGGCCGCAGCGGCCGTAGCGAGATCTTCCGGCCCATCGGGTATGACAACGACGACCTCAAACTGCGCATGGGCGATTTCAACTACTGGGTGATCGCCCGCCTGCGGCCGGGTGTTTCGATCGCGCGCGCCAATGCCGAACTGAACGTTGTCCAGGCAGCCATCTCGGCGAAAGTCCCGGGCGACCTGAACCTGCACGCCACCGTCGCGCCGGTCCTCGACCGTATGGTCGGCAAATCCCGCAACGGCATCGTCCTGGTGATGGCCGCGGTGGGTGCGGTCCTCCTGATCCTCTGGGTCAACCTCGCCA
This sequence comes from Bryobacterales bacterium, assembly GCA_963836015.1. Classification (GTDB taxonomy): domain Bacteria; phylum Acidobacteriota; class Terriglobia; order Bryobacterales; family Bryobacteraceae; genus CAWCDJ01. The sequence goes on from CAWIIF010000002.1 coordinate 259,507, forward strand.
ATCTGTCGCTGGTGCGCGCCGCCGGAAGGGCCCGCGATTACGCCGTTCGCGCCGCGTTGGGAGCGAGCCGCGCCACGCTGGTCCGGCAGTCGCTCACCGAAAGTATGGTGCTCTCCGTCACCGGCGGCGGTCTCGGAGTACTGCTCGCCTGGTGGGGAGTTCGCGGGCTCATTGCCGCCGCGCCCATCGACCTGCCCCGCCTCAGTGAGGTCACCGTCGATTGGCGGGTCCTGCTCTTCGCCGTCTCCCTGTCGCTCGCCGCCGGCCTCGTCCTGGGCATCGTGCCGGCCCTGCGCAGCGCCGCGGCCGCGCCGTTTGAGGCCTTGAAATCCGGCAGCCGCAGCAGCACCGAAGGCAAGGGAGGGATGCGCATTCGCAATACCCTGGTCGCGCTCGAAGTCGGACTCAGCGCCATGCTGCTGGTCACCGCCGGCCTTCTCACCGCCAGCTTTATCCGGGTGATGACCGTGGACAAGGGCTTCGACGTCGATCGCGTACTGGCCGTGGATGTCTCTCTGCCGGCGGCTCGCTACAAGGAGAACCCCGCGCGCGCCGAGTTCTTCAAGCGAGCGATGGATGCCGCCGCCGCGCTGCCCGGCGTGCAGAACGTCTCGCTCGTCTCCGCACTGCCGCTCGCCGGCGAGATCTGGATCGACATCGTCGGCACCGAGCACGACCCACGCCCCATCCTCGAGCTGCCTTCGACCAATGTCCGCTTCGTCAGTCCGGGGTATTTCAAGACCATTCGCGTCCCCATGAAGGAGGGCCGCGATTTCGAAGAGACGGACCGCAGCCGCCCGGTCGTCATCATCTCCGCCGGTCTCGCTCAGAAGGTGTGGCCCGGCCAGGACCCCATCGGCCGCAAGCTCGATGACGGCGGGCGGATCATGGAAGTTGTCGGCATCACACCCGATTTCCGCAGCACCAGCCTCGATCATGACCCGGTCAGTATGACCTACATCCCCTACTGGCAGCGCCCGCGCCTGAGCGCTTCGATCCTCATTCGCACGGCTATGGATCCTCTCGGCATCGCGGGCGCCATGCGCGGCGGCATCTGGAAGCTCGATTCCGAAGTGCCCATCCCCGACATCCGGACCCTCGATGAGGTGATGTCCCGCTCGGTGGCCGACCGCCGCTTCCAGATGCTGCTGGTGGCGTTGTTCGCCGCCGCCGCCCTCTCGCTTGCCGGGCTCGGGACCTACGGAGTCGTGTCCTACGCGGTGGCTCGCCGCCGCTCCGAGATGGGCATCCGTATGGCCCTGGGCGCCGCGCGCTCCGACGTGCTCCGCATGGTCCTGGGGCAGGGAATGGCTCCCGTGGTGCTCGGGCTGACGGCCGGCGCGATTGCCGCATTCGTGGTCGGGCGTTATCTTGCCAGCCTGCTCTTCGAGATCAGCCCGCGCGACCCCCTGGCCTTTGCTGCCGCCACCGGAACGCTGCTCGTGGTGGCAGCGGCCGCCTGCCTCGTCCCGGCGCGCCGCGCCACTCGCGTCAACCCCATCGAAGCGTTGCGGTTTGAATAGCGGATGGTGATACAATCCGGGTGAAGCATCATGTCTTCCTTCATCCAGAACCAGTTTGAACGGAATGTGATCACCACCTCCGTCGACTACGTGTTCAACTGGGCCCGCCACTCTTCCATCTGGCCCCTGACGTTCGGGTTGGCCTGCTGCGCGATCGAAATGATCGCCTCCAGCACGTCGCGCTTCGACATCGCCCGCTTCGGCGCCGAAGTCTTCCGCCCCAGCCCCCGCCAGTCGGACCTCATGATCGTGGCCGGCACGGTCACCTTGAAGATGGCGCCGGTCCTGAAGCGCATCTGGGACCAGATGCCCGACCCGAAATGGTGCATCTCGATGGGCGCCTGCTCGAGCGTCGGCGGCCCGTTCAATACCTACGCCGTACTGCAGGGCGTCGATAAAGTCGTCCCCGTGGACGTCTACATCACGGGCTGCCCGCCGCGTCCCGAGAACCTGTTCTACGGGTTGATGAAGCTCCAGGACAAGATCGACCAGATGACCACCCTGGTCAAGCGGCCTACCGAGATCCGGCTCGACGAATCCATGCTCGAAGAGTTCAAGCAGCAGGTGCGGATCGCCCAGATTCAGAATCCCGTCTAACGTGTTTTATCAGGATTCCCAGGTCTACCGCGTCTCCGAATTCGATCGCTTCGACTGGCTGGTTCACGGCTTCGGTACGCGCCTCGCCGATATTCCCGCGCGCTTTGGCAATCTCGCTACTCTGAAACAGATCCACTCCGCCGATTGCGTCCCCGCCGAAGGCCGCGCCGGAATGCTGGGCGACGGCGACGCGCTGCTCGAGGATTCGCCCGGCTCCGTCGTGGCCGTCAAGACCGCCGACTGCATTCCGATTTTGCTCGTCGATCCCGGTCGCCGCGCCGTCGCCGCGGTGCATGCCGGATGGCGCGGCACGGCCGCGGGCATCGTCGGGCGCGCGGTCGGCGCCATGCACGCTCGATTCGGTTCAGTCCCGCACGATATCGAAGCCGCCATCGGGCCCGGCATCGGCGAATGCTGTTACGAGGTCGGCCCGGAAGTCGCGGTCCGCTTCGGAGAGCAGGGAAGAGCACACATCGACCTCTCCGGTATCAACCGCCGCCAATTGATCGCGGCCGGTGTAACGCCCCACCGCATCTACGCGTCGAATTTGTGCACCATGTGCCGCCCCGAGGAGTTCCATTCCTTCCGGCGGGACAAAGAGGCCGCCGGGCGCCTGTATTCTTTCATCGGCCTACAGAACCGCGGCTAAGCGGTACAGTAAAAGTGAGAAGATTGCATGTTCACATGGATCTGCCCGCAATGCGGGCGCGAAGTGCCTCCTGCCTACACGGAGTGCCCGGACTGCAGCAATAAGGAAGGGCAGCCTGCCCAGCCGCAGCCCGCGGCCGTGGCGCAGCCGCCTCAGCCGGAATACACCCCGCCTCAGCAGCCATATGTTCCGCCTCCTCCGCCGCCGGCAGTCGGTCAGGTCCGTGTCGCTCAGTACCAACCGCCGCCGGCTCCCGCCGCTCGCGGAGGCTTGCCCACCTGGCTTCTCACGCTGGTATTCGCTTTCGCGTTCCTGGGGCTCGGCGCCGGAGTGTACTGGCTGATCGGCTGGGCCAAAGGCAGCGGACCGAAGCCGTCCATCAACGTCGAAAGCCCTTCCGCCAAGGCCGGCGCCAAGGTGAGTCCGCTGCAAAAGTACATCGAGGTGGGCGGCGTCCGCTTCATCGAGAATGCGAAGAAGCAGACAGAGGTGAAGTTCGTCATCACCAACCATTCGCCCGCCGAGATCAGCGGCCTGGCCGGCAATGTCACCATCTGGGGCCGTACGCGTACATCCGAAGAGGATGCCGCCGGCACGTTCACGTTCAGCACCAATCTCGGCCCGTGGGAATCCAAAGAGATGAGCGCGCCGCTCAATACCAAGCTCAAGATCTACGAGCTGCCCGACTGGCAGAACGTCAGCACCGATATTCAGATCACGGCCCCAGCTTAAGCAGGTTCTGGCGGGCCTGCTCCAGGTGGGGATCGATCTGTAGAGCCCGTTCGAAATCCGCCCGCGCCGCGTCGGTCTGGCCGAGCGCCGCCAGCGCGACGCCGCGGTTATTGACGTACAGCGCGTTGTGCGGATCGAGAGCCAGCGCACGGCCGAACTCGCTCAACGCTGCATCCGCCTGTCCTTCCGCCAGCAGCGTCTTTCCGGTCTCCGCCGCCACCGCCGGATCCTTGGGGTCGAGCGCCTCCGCTTTACCCAATAGCTCCAGCGCCTGCGCCGCCGGGAGCACTCGCGCCAGTTGGATCTTCGGCCGGATCTTGTCCGGCGCGCGCTCCACCGCCTCCGTCCACAGCGCCCTTTCCGTCATCCAAACCTGCGTCCTCATAAACCCGAACCCCGCAAATATCACGATGACCGCGAGTCCCAAGTAGGGTAGGCCTCCCGGCCTGCCCAACGCAGACGAAGTCTGCGCCACTACTACCGCGAAACACACCATCGCGAAATACATCCTTCGATCCGCCGCCAGATCCGCCGCCGGAAAAATCGTCGAGCTGGGAATCAGCAAAATCAACCCAGCCAGCGCCCACCGCGAATATCTCCACGCCGCCCACACAATCGCTCCGACCAGCACCCACGCCGCCGCTACGACGTGTATATCGGGATCCACCGTGAACCCGTACGGCACCACCACCAGCCGCAGATAGCGCAAAATCACGGTCCCCTGCGCCAGCAGATAGTTCCACGGAGAGAGCCCCGCCTGCACTCCCGGCGTCACCGAAATCGCCCAGATCACGCGCAGACCTGCCGCTGCCGAAAGCCCCACCATGCTCCAGAAGGCCGCGCTCCACACCCGCCCCTTGGCCCCCGGCAGCACCGCCAGCGCCAGGGGGAACGCCGCCACTTCCTCTTTCGCGAGCAGGGCCGCCGCGAACCACGCCACCGCCGCCCACTCATTCCCCTCGATCCATTCGTAGAGCGCCGCCAGGCAGAGCAGGGTAGCCAGCACGATCGCCCGTCCCCACACGTAATCCACCGCCTCCGCCTGAATTGGATGCACTGCGAAAATTGCCGCCGCGAGCGCCGCCGTAGTCTCCGGCACGAGACGCCGCAGGCACTCGAACAGCAGCAGGACCACCCCCAGGTGCAGCGCCAGGTTGAGCAGGTGATAGCCCAGCGGATCGCCTCCGCCCACCTGGTAGTTCAGCCAGTATGTGAAGTAGGTCAGCGGCCGCGTCTGCCGGAGTGCCCATACGCCGATCCAACCGGAAGGCGACGTCAGGACCGGATCCGAGAAAATGGCATAATCGTCAAAGTGAAAGCCCGAACCAAGCGAAGCGCCGAAAGCAATCAGCGCCGCGGCGAGCAGAAAAAGGCGCGTCCGCATGACCAAATACGAGCTTACGTGAAACGCCCGAAGACCGCAGCCGAACGCAAGGAGCGCGTCGCGGAGATCCTCGTCCGCCTCAACCGCATGTATCCCGCCGCCACCTGCGCGCTGCACCACGGCAATCCGTGGGAACTGCTGGTTGCGACGATTCTCTCCGCGCAATGCACCGATAAGCGCGTCAATGAAGTAACTCCCGGGCTCTTCGCCAAGTACCCGACGCCCCAGGATTTCGCCGCCGTCCGCCCCGAGGTTCTGGCGAACGACATACGCAGCACCGGCTTCTTCAACAACAAGGCCAAATCGATCGTCGGCGCCGCGAAGCGCGTGGTCGCGGAATTTGGCGGCCAGGTGCCCAAAACCATCGAGGAATTACTGACCATCCCCGGCGCCGCGCGCAAGACCGCCAACGTGGTGCTCGGCACCGCCTATGGCATCGCTTCCGGCGTGGTGGTTGATACGCACGTGCAGCGAATTTCGCGGCGTCTCGATCTCACCAAAAACACCGACCCCGTCAAGATCGAGCAGGACCTGATGAAGATCATCCCCCGCGACCGCTGGATTCTGTTCTCCCACCAGGTGATCCTCCACGGCCGCGCCCTCTGTGTGGCGCGCGGCCCCAAATGCCCTGAGTGCGCGCTCGATTCCATCTGCTACGCCAAAGACAAAACCGCGTAACGGTTTCTTCGCACTCCGCTTACAAACTATTTACATTGCGGCGAAAACCGCTTTGCCTTCTCAAACGTTTATATAAGCAGGAGGGCAAGAGACAAATGAAAACGAGGCTGCTGGCAGCATTAGCGATGGCGGGAGGTCTTCTGATGGCCGCCCCCAACCAGGCGAGTATGCCGCAGAGCGATAACTCGATCGCTCAGCGCATCACTCACGAGATTCGGATGTATCCGCAATACGGCATCTGGGACGATGTCAATCTCCAGGTGGCCAACGGGCAGGTCGTTCTGTCCGGCGAGGTCAACCAGCCGTATAAGAAGTCCGACATCGCCAACATCGTCAAGCGCGTGCCCGGCGTCACGAGCGTAACCAACGAGATCAAAGTCGCGCCGCTGTCGAATTTCGACGACCGGCTGCGCATCCAGGTGGCGCGTGCCATCTACCGCGATCCGAGCTTCACGCTGTACGGCATGCAGGCTCAGCCGCCGATCCACATCCTGGTCAATAACGGGCATGTGACCCTGACCGGCGTAGTCGCTACGGACGCACAAAAGCAGATCGCCGGCATACGGGCAGCTTCCGCCGGCTTGAGTTTCGGTCCCGTCGTCAACAACCTGCGAGTGGAACATCCCGCCAGGAAAAGCTAGTCCACAGGCATCCCGCCGATCCGGGCGGCCGGGGTTCGCGCCCCGGCCGCTCTTGCCATTTCAGGCCCCTGCTAAAATCGGCTTTGCAGCCCTTGGCCATCGTGTTCGGCGCGGCCTTCACGTCGGCAGTCTGCTGGATTTCCGGCGGCCTGTTGCTCGGTTCCGAATGCCGCGACCCAGCCGTCCGGTTCGTCACCGGCGCCGCCGTGGTGAGCCTGGGCGTATTCCTTCTCTGCTGTGTTGGGGCTGCCTACCCGCTGGTCTTTCTGGCGGGGGGCGCGATTGTCCTCGCCGCGGGACGGCGGCAGTTCGTCTGGCCCCTGAAGATCCGCCCCATCTCCCGCATCGTCCTCCTGCTCTTCGGCCTCTACTTCGTTCTTTACCTTTCGAACGCGATGGCGCCGGAGTTCAGCTTCGACGGCAGCCGCTACCACCTCGGCCTGGTCGGCCGCTACCTTCGCGAGCACGGGTTCCACCCGATTGTCGACAACCTGTATGCCAGCCTCACGCAGGGCGTCGAGATGCTCTACCTGGTGGCCTTCGCATTCGGCCGGCACTCGGCCGCAGCCGTGGTTCACTTCGTCTTCCTGCTCGCGCTCACCTGGCAGGTGTACCGCTATGCGGCCGATCGCGGATGGCGCACCGCCGGCATCTGCGCCGCGTTCCTGGTGTTTGCCAGCCCGGTCGTAGGCGTCGCCGGCACCAGCGCCTACGTGGATGTCGCGGTCGCCGCAATCGCATTTACGCTCTTCCACCTGCTGCAGTTGTGGGACACCCGGCGCTCCCGGCGGATGCTGGTGGCGATCGGCCTCCTGGCCGGCTTCGCTTACGCCGCGAAATTGACCGCCTGGCTGGCCGTCCCGTACGCTCTCGGGTTCGTGGCCTGGAAGAGCCGGCGCTTGCGCGACTGCGCCATCGTCGCCGCGCTCGCCGCCGTCATGATTGCCCCGTGGCTGGCCAAGAACTGGGTCGAAGTAGGGAACCCCGTTGCGCCTTTCTTCAACCGGGTCTTTCCGAACCCCTACGTCACCGTGGCCTTCGAACGCGAGTACCGCGCCCACCTGGAGCGCTACGACTTGAAAAGCCGATGGGAGATCCCCCTGCAGGTGACTACCTACGGCTCGCTTTCCGGCCTCCTCGGACCGGTCTTCCTGCTGGCGCCCATAGCCCTCTGGTCGTTGCGCCGCCCCGAAGGCCGGCAGTTGCTGCTGGGCGCCGCGGTATTCGGCGCGAATTACTTCAGCAACATCGGCACGCGATTCCTCATCCCGCCGTTGCCTTTCGTGGCGCTGGCGATGACGCTGGCGCTGGCGGAGATTCCGGCGCTCCTCGCGGCCCTCGTGGTCCTGCATGCGGTGCTTTCCTGGCCGCCGGTGGTCAAGCGGTACTGTCACGCGGATGCCTGGCACCTGGTGAAGGTCCCCTATCGCGAGGCGCTGCGGATCAAGCCGGAGGACGGATTCCTCGAATCGAACCTCTACTATTACGGCGCCACCCGCATGCTCGACCGCCTGACGCCGCCCGGTTCGACCATCTTCACCTTTACCCCGATTCCGGAGGCCTATACCAGCCGCCACATTTTGGTGGCCTACCAGTCGGCCGGAAATACCGTGGATCGCGACATCTTCTGGAGCGGGTTCGTTCCGGAATTCGCTCCGTCTCTCCGGATCCGGTTTACGTTTCCCCGCCGCCCGCTCGATTCCATCCGCCTGATCCAGACGAATACCGCGAGTGACGTCTGGTATATTCACGAATTGCACCTCTTCGATGACGAGCGCGAACTTCCGCGGACCGCGGGCTGGCGCGCTACGGCCAACCCCTACCCGTGGGACATCGGGAACACCCTCGACGGCCGCCTCGTCACCTTCTGGAAATGCGGCGAGACGCTGCGCCCCGGCGAAACCGTCGAGGTCGGCTTCGGAACGCCGGAAACGGCCGACGCCCTCGAGATCGCCACCGCCCCGAACCAGCCCCAGCTTGGCCTGCGGCTGGAAGGCCGGAATCCCGGCGGAGGCTGGACAGAACTGGCTGCCGCGCCGCAGTTCCGTTCGGTGCCGGCGCCCGACATGCGCCGCGCCGCCGCGGAACTGCTGAAGCAGCGAGGCGTCGACTACCTGCTGCTGTTCGACGGCGAGCCGGGCGCCGCGGAGTTGCAGCACAACTCCGCCGCTTGGGGCATTAGGGAAATCGGCGAATACAAAGGAGCGAGACTCTACCAACTGCCATGAAACTGTTCCTGGGAGTGGATGGCGGACAATCCGGCACCACCGCCGTGATCGGCGACGAGTCCGGGCGGATTCTCGGAACCGGCGAGGCCGGGCCGTGCAACCACGCCGCCGCCGCCGAAGGACGGGCCAAACTGGAGCGTGCCGTCTCCGGCAGTCTGGCCGCCGCTTGTGAGCAGGCTGGCCTCGACCCGGCCAGCATCCGCTTCGAGGCCGCGTGTTTCGGGATGAGCGGCGGTCCGGAAGACAAAGAGGAGATCCTGGCCTCGATCATCCGCACCGAAAAGCTGCTGGTCACGACTGACGCGGTGATCGCACTGGCCGGAGCCGCACCCGGGGGGCAGGGAATCATCGCGATCGCCGGCACCGGATCGATCGCGTTCGGCCGAAACGCCGCCGGCCGCACCGCCCGCGCCGGCGGATGGGGCTACGTCTTCGGCGACGAAGGCGGCGCTTTCGACATCGCCCGCCAGGCAACCCGCGCCGCGCTCCGTGTACACGAAGGATGGGGTCCGCCGACGCGCCTTCACGACGCGCTGCTCGCCGCCACCGGTTCCGCCGACGCCAACCGGATGCTGCACCTTTTCTACACCCCCGACTGGCCTCGCTCCCGGGTAGCCACCCTGGCGCGTCTGGTCGACCAAGCCGCCGAAGAGGCCGACGCCGCCGCGCTCGACATCCTGAACCGCGCCGCCCAGGATCTCGCACTTTTGGCGATGTCGGTTCGATCCCGTTTGTGGAATCCGGGAGATCCCGTATACGTCGCCCACATCGGCGGCGTCTTCGAGAGCCGCCGCATTCTGGAGCGCTTCCGCCTCCTGGTCGAGATGGAGGATGGCGTGACCTGCGGCCCTCCGCGGCACGGCCCGGCCGAAGGAGCCTTGTTCGAGGCCTGGCACCTGGGTCTTATCAACTTCCCATAACGAATAGTGGGTCTGAGCCTTCGGGTGGAGTGTGAGCGGGGCAGTCGGAGAGCGGCAAGTGGTTGGTCCTCGGGTTGTGTCGCGTGTGGCATACGCGTCTGGGCGGGCCGGCAGCGCGGCCGCCTTCGGCCGGGCGTCGGTCCGTCGTTTTCGATAGTATCACCGTATTGGCGTGGGGTGTAGGGGTGTCGGGCGTCGGGGGTGTAGGGGGGTGGTACACTCTGGATGAACACGTATGCCACGCGTGGAAGGGACCAAGCAGGCCGCGGCCGTTGCGGCGCCAGTGTCTAGAGTTGAGCATGAGCAGCTCTGGCTATTTGACGGGTGCGGAGGTGTGGACGTGGGGAGCCTGCGTATGGAGCGCGCCGCGATCGCGGCGCGGAAGCGTTCGGCGAATACACGACGGGCGTATGAGGCGGATTGGAGCGATTTTGGGCGGTGGTGTGCGCGGGCGGGCCGGGCGTCGCTGCCGGCGTCGGCTGATACGGTGAGCCTGTATTTGGTCGATCTGGCGCGGCGCGGGCTGCTGCTGTCGACCATTCAGCGGCGCGTGACGAGCATACAAGCGCGGCATCTGGCGGCGGGGCTGGCCTCGCCGGCGCCGGCGGGCGGGGAAGTGCGCGAGGTGCTGGCGGGGCTGCGGCGGCGCCTGGGCACGGAGCCGCCGAACCGGAAAGCGGCGCTTTCGGTGGTGGAACTGCGGCGGATGTTGGACGCGGAGCCGGGCGACGCGATCGGCGCCCGTAATCGGGCGCTGCTGCTGGTTGGCTTCGCGTCGGGGCTGCGGCGCTCGGAGCTGGCCGGGCTCGACCTGGGCGACGTGGAGCAACGGCCTGAAGGCCTGGTGCTGCACGTGGGGCGGTCAAAGACCGATCAGGAGGGCGCCGGGCGGCTGGTTGGCGTGCATCGAGGGCGGCGCCGGGTGACGTGTCCAGTTCGGGCGCTGCGGGCCTGGCTCGACGTGCGCGGCAGCTCGGCGGGTCCGTTGTTCGTGCGGTGCGTGCGGCGGCGCCGGGATCGGGGCGTGGAGGTGACGGGCGATCGGTTGCAGGGGGCGGCGGTGGCGGTGGTGGTGAAGGCGGCGGCGCGGCGGGCGGGGCTGGATGCGGCGCGGGTGTCGGGGCATTCGTTGCGGGCGGGCTGCGCGACGGCGTCGGCGGCGAACCATGCGCCAGAGCTGGCGATCATGGCGCGGACTGGTCACCGGTCGCTGGCGATGCTGGGTCGGTACGTCCGGCATGGGTCGGTGTTTGCGGTGGATCCGCTCGCCGGCGCTCTGTAGTTTCCGGCCCGGAGCCAGGCCGCGGCTTGCGGCGTGGGTTGCGCCGCAAATGCGGCCGCTTGCGGAGGGGCGGGGTGCCGGGGAGCATGCGCCGTATGGGCTGAGCCGAAAAGCGAGCGAGCGAGCGGCAGGAGGCGAAGGCGCGGAGCCAGGCGTCCGGCTTGGCGCGGGGTGGGCGCCAAACGGCGCCGCTTGCGGAGCGCCGCTCGGGCCGCGTCCTGGGCCGTTGGGCTGTAACGGTACTGATGCTGTAGGGCACTGGCGTCAGGGGCGGTTCGCCTGCATAATGGGGATGGTGTTCGATGGCCGGCGCCGCTGTCGGCGTGCTGGCCTCCTGGCGGTTGGTCCCTGGGGGGTTGGCGTGGCAACGCTTGCGGCGGTCGCCGGTCGCACCTTAGCTTGCCTTGGTGCGGCCTACCTGGTTGTAGCGGGGTTCTTCCGCCAGTTCTTTCCTGATGGCTTCGAGGGCGGCGTTGATGCTGCTCTGCACGCTGCCGACACTGATACCGTACTTCTCGCCGATCATGCGGTAGCTGTCTCCGGCGAGAATGCGCCGGATGATCTCCTGGCGGCGGCGTTCGAGCTTGCGGAAACGGGCGTCGATGGCGCGCTGATGGCTGGCGGTGTCTCCGGTGCGTTCGGCGTAGAGGGCCTTCAATGTCTGCATGGTTCCAGCTTAGCGTAGGGTGCTGAAAAAATCGCGGCGGCTGCGTATGTGTGGGGGGATTGTCACGGGCGGCGGCGCCGGCCTGGCTGAGTTAGTCATGCGGCGTAGGGTGGTGAGCATTTCGGACAAGGCCGGCGGGGCGCCAGGGGCCGCGCCTGTAGGATACAGGCCAGAACAGGCGGCTTTTGCTGCCGTCGTGGTACGTGTGGGGCTGTGGCGGTCGAGGAAACAGGCGATATCAGGCGGGCGGGCCGCGGCCAGTTCGCGCCGGGGTCGAGCGGGAATCCGCGGGGGCGGCCGGCGGGCAGCCGCAACCGGACGACGCAGCTCTGCGCCGATCTGCTGGCGGCGGACGCCGAAGAGGTGATCGGCAAGTGCATCAGGTTGGCGAAGAAGGGCGACGGCGTCGCGCTCAAGCTGGTGATCGAGCGGCTGTTGCCGGTGCGGGCGGCGCGCGATCGGCACGTGGAGCTCACGCTGCCGGCGTCGGAGACGGCCGACGACCTGGTGCACGCGGCCGCGGTGGTGATCGACCGGGCGGCGGCGGGCGAGATCTCCTTGAGCGAGGCGAAAGAGTTCATGGCGCTGCTCGAGGGGCAACGCAAGGCGATCGAGACGGCGGAGCTGGCGGTCCGTCTCGAGCTGCTCGAGGCGCGGGCGTCGGGCGGGGCTGTGGCGCCGGTGGATCCGGACATGGCGGCGCGGGTGCGTCGGCTGATAGAGGAGCGATTACCGTGAGGCTTTTGCGGCAGGTTGGGCGGCTGGAGGCTGCGTTAGCGCGGGAGGCGGAGCCGGCGCCGGTGGCGCTGGCCTGGACGGCGCAAGAGGAGCGGGTCGAGGCCTCCGGCCTGACGATCGGCGAGTACATCGCGCTGGATGTGTGCGTGGTCGAGCTGCTGGGCGGCGTGCCGGTGTGGCACACGCGGGAGCGGGTGACGTCCGATATGTGCGACCTGGGCTTTGTGTACCGCGGGCTGGGCCTGGACGATCCGGGGCGGGTGCGGGTGGGTCGGGTGGTGGCGGTTGACGGGGAGCTCGTGGAGTGGCGCGAGGAGGACGCGGAGGGCGCCGGCGGGCCGGCCGCCAGTGAGGTTTAGTTGGAAGCCTAACGGTCCGGCTGCTGGCGACCTATGTCCTGCCCTGTCTGACGTGTAACACGGGGCGGGTGGGATCCACCTTGCCGCCCGCTGCGCCGCGGTTTGGGCGGCGGGGCGGAAAACCATGTGAGCTCGTAGCGGTTTTCGGGTGGCCACGGGTCCGGCCGGCCGCGCTCTCCGTCCCGGCGAGACCAAGCCGGGGCCTTCCGGCGAGTGGGCGAGCCGGCCGGCCTGGTCGCTGCGGTTCGGGCGGGATCGCGGCCGGCCGGCGCTGTCGGCCTCGAGCCAGGCAGCCGGGGTTTGGGGCGGGAGCCCCATGACACCGGGCGGCTGTCGTTTGCCGGCCGGGCTCAAGCAACCTGATGCCGCCGGGCCGCGCTGGGAGCCGCTGTACGCCCTTTTCCGCGGCCCGGCGACCTGTCCACCGCCGCGGCCGCCTTGCCGCGCCTAGCGCCGCCTTCCTGCCAGTGAGTTTGAGCGCGGCGCCAGGTGCGGCACTGCTGCGGCCGCGGCCTCGTTGTCGATGCCCGGAGGGCCAAAGAGCCGCCGCCGCCGGCTTTCCTTGTTACGCGAGCGAAGCGAGCGCGCCGGAAACCCGGGCCTTAGTACTTTCGGTTTAAGGTCGCGGGCGTCGGGGGCACGGAGACCAAGCGGCCTGCGGTGGGGTTTCCGCCGGCCGCCTGGTCGAAGGTGGTTACGGCTGCTCGGTGCGCGCCAGCTCGGCGGCGATCTGCGCCATACGGCGGCGCATCTGATCGTAAGCGGCTCGGCGGCGGTGTAGGTTGTCGGCTACGTCGTGGTGCCACTTCGCCTGTTTGCTCCTGGTGCTTGGGTGGCTGGTGCTCTTTGGGTTGGCGGCGGCGATGGCCTCGGCCTGGCTGTCGAGGCGGCGCCGCTCGCGCTTGAGAGCGCGGCGGCGCTGTTGCTCGTCGTGGGTCATGCGCGGAAGAGTCGGCGGGCGGCGTTCCAGGCGGCGTCGATCACGGCGCCGCTGGTGTGCTCGCGTACCAGCGGCCTCGACGGCGCGGTCCAGCTCGGAGAGCTCGGGGTCGGGCGTCGGCTTCGGCTTGGTTGTGCGGCGTTGGGTGCGATCGCGTTCGGCGGCGGCGTCGGCTGCGGCCTGGGCGTCGGGGGTGCGGTGGTCGCGGGCGTCGGCCTCGGCCTGGGCCTCGGCCGCTTTCCCTCGGGGGCGGAGTACTCCGCCGCGTCCGACCGGGAGGCCGTTGTCGGTGTCGGGCGTCGGCGGCGCCGGGATCGGGGCGGGCTCGGGCTCGGCCTGGGCCTCGGTGATGCGGCGGATAGCGGCGACGGTAGCGCGGCGGTTGTCGGTCGCTTCCTTCATGGCGTGTTTGGCGGCGCGGGCCTGGGGGCTGTGCGCTGCGGCCTTGGCCTTGCGTTGGGAGTGGTAGGTCCCCATCTTGGCGCCCTGGTAGTTGCGGCAGGGTTCGCCTGGGGTGGCGTGGCATTGCGGGCACTCGGTCGCGGCGCTCGGCACGGGTACGACGGGCGTCGGGGTGGCGGGCATCGTCACAGCGGGGATGCGGGGGCCGTCGCGGGGTTCGTCGCGCTCCTGTTGGTCTGAGCGGGACTGCAGGCGGGCATCTTCGGCGGCGTGGTGGTTGACGGGGTAGTCGGTGTACACGGGGGGCTCCTGGTGGTGGTTGCCGTGGGCGTCGCAGTCGGAGGCGTCGGCTTGGTCGCCTTCGAAGCGGCAATTGCAGGGGGGCTCGGCGTCGGGCGTCGGCTGCTGCGGGATCGGGGCGGCCTTGCCGGTGCCGTTGCAGGCGCTGCAGCGGCGGGACGTGTGGGAGCGGCCTTCCATCAGGTACACGGTTCCGGTGCCTTCGCACCAATCGCAGGGGCGGGCGTCGGCCTGGGCCTGGGCCTTCAGCTTGGCGGTGAAGGCTTCGAGGTCGGCGGCGGTGCGTTGCGTCGGCCTTGATGCGGGCGTCGGCCTGGGCCTGGGCCGCGTGCCTCGCGCTGCTTGTCCAGGGCGTCGAAGCGGTCGCGGCGGTCGAGTTCGGCGCGATAGATCGCGATCTTCTCGCGGCGCCGGGCGTCTTCCATCGGGCGGTGGCGGTCGTTGGGGCTGCCTAGCGTGCAGTTGCGGGCGGCGGTGAGCCTCCATCTGGCGGATGCGGTCGGCCAGTTGCGCGCGGGTCATGCGCGTATGGTCGTTGTACTCCTGTAGGGGCATCAGCGGTTGCCTCCTCGGTTGCGGTGGTCAATGTAGAGCGTGGCGGCCATGGCGCGGATGTCGGCGGCGGTCCATGCAAGTTGCAGGTTGCGCCGCTGTGCGTACGTGGTGGCTTCGGCGGCGGCGTCGATCGCGGCCGCGAGTGCGCCCGCGAGGCGGTCGCTGGCGGTGAGCGGAAGTTCGGCGGTCTGCGCGGGCGTCGGGTTCGCGGTAGGTACAGCGCTGCGTAGTTCGCTCGTGTGTGCCGTTCGCGGGCGTGCGGCGCGGGCTGCGGCGGCCTCGCGCTGCTGCGGGCTCGGTGCGCGGGAGCTCGGGGCGGTGGCGGTGTTGCGGAGGTGCGGCCGCGGCGGGCTCCTCGAGGTGGTGCTCTACCGTCCAGGTGGCGGCGGCTTGGCCGCGCTTCACGCGCTCAATGGTGAGGGTGTCGCCTTCGCTGGCCTGGGCGCGTTCGATCTGCTCGTGCACTTCGGGCGGTACCCACATGATCTGGTCGTCTCCCAAGAAGTAGCGGTACTCGTCGGCGCCGCTGGCGCTGCGCTGCAGTTCGCCTGGGCCGTCGAGGATTACTTGCGTCGGGATGTTGGGCGGAAACGTGACTTTGGTTCGCATCGGTTGTTTACTCCGTAGGTGTGTGAGGTCTGCGCGATGGCGTCGCGCTGCGCGTGCTGTGCTGCTCTGGGCTCCTGGCTATTGGCGGGGCGGGCGTCGGGCGGCGGGCGGGGGGTCCGGCTGATGGGCCGGAGGTCGCGGGCGTCGGCGGCGGCCGTGCGGCGGTCGCGGGTGGCTTCGGGGCTATTCGGTTTTCAAAGATCCGGACTCCGTAGAGCGCCGCCAGCGTCGCAGCCGCGGCGGGCCGCTGCCGGGCAGCGCCTGCGGCAGCACCGCCAGCTCTGCGCGTCCCACTGCTGCGGCGAGTCAAGGGCGGCGCGGTGTGTGCGCCGTTCATCGAGCGAAGCGAAGACCCTTTACCGCCGCCTGCGTGGGGCGTGCCAGCATTGGGCGGCTGCCGCTTGGCCTGGCTGCCAGGCAGCGACCCGGCGCGCGCGACCAAAGAAGCAGCGAGCGAAGCGAGCATCCGCGCAACTGCGCGGGTCCCAGAGCGCACCGGCCGCGCCTGGTTGTGGTGTGGGGAGCGGAGACCTGGCGCGGTGCGGTTTCCGCGCCAAGTCGGAGCGGGGCAACCAGAGGCGGCCGTCTGGTGCGCGAGTGGGGCGCCGGCCGGGCCTTCCTTCGGTGAGTTTGAGCGGGCCTGGCCGGCGCAGCGCTACCTTGCGCCTGCGGCTGGATGCACGCGTAGCGGGGTATGCGAGCGGGCACACCTTACCGCCGCGTCGGCCGGAGCGATGCGAGCTTGCGAGCTGAGCGACGGCGCCGCGGCGGCATAAGAGCTGTTCTCTCGCTGGCGGCGGCGGCGCGCGTGCTTTCCGGTAGTGAGTTTGGGCGGTGCGTGCACGCGTGCGGCCGCCGCCTGGCTGTCGGCCGCGGCCGCGTCAGTCGGCGGGCGGGTGTGGGGCGCGAGCTCCACAAATTGAGGCGCGGTGAGGCGAGCTGGCGAGCTGAGCCGCGCACACCGCCCGCCCGCCGGAAGTTCCCGGGAGGGCGTGTACGTAATTCGCCGTTACCGGCAGCGCCGGAGCGTTTCTCAGCGGAGGGGATGACGGAGCGAGCTCGCGAGCGACGGCGCGCTGTCGGTCAACGGCAATTACGTAAACTTCCGGCGGGCGGGCCTTCCGATTGGTTTTGCTCGCCGCGGTCGCGTGCGGATCCAGCGCCGCCGGCATCGGCGGCTGTGGCGGTCCCGGAGCTCGAGCGCCGCGGCGCCCTGGCGGGTGCGCAGCGTCGCATTTCAGACGGCGCGCAGCCGGGCCCCGCGGCGGCGTAGGTGGGTGAGGCTATACTGCGGGTATGACTGACGTCGTTGTGATTCGGACGTTTCGCCCGCTCATGTTTCGCGCGCTCGCAGCGGATGCGAGCGAGCCGCGGCCGGCTGGTCGGTATGTGGTGCCGGCTGGTGTGGCGGAGGCGTATGTCTCGATGGGTTGGGCGGAGGTGCTAGCGGCGGCCGCGAGCGAGCAAAAAGGGGGAAGGCTCCCCCTGGCTCAGAAGGGGCACTCTTCGAGGTCGGCTGGGTAGCTGTTGAGGTCTTTACAGAGCTGGTCGCCGTGCGCTTGCCAGGCGGCCTCTGCTTCGGCCTGGCCTTCGAGCCATTCTTCGTACTGCTCAAGCTCGGCCTGTGCGGCCTGGGCGGCGGTGAATAGCATCGCTGCGGCTTCTACTACTTGGCCGTGCAGGATCAGGTTGTGTGCGGCGGCGTAGGTGTCGATGGTCTGCTGTAGGTTGGTCACGTGTGCGTCTCTTTCTGCGCTGGGGTGGCTTCCCTCGCGCGCTGTCTCGCAGCCTGCGGGGGTCCCTGCGTCTGCAAGGGGCGGCCGCTGTTGCCGCCGGCGTAGCTGAATTTTCGAGGCGGCCGCTGTTGCCGCCGGGCCTTTGAAAATTCTGCGGAGCCGCTCGCCCTTGCGGGCGTGGGGTCGCGGGCTACGCTTGCGAGACGCGAGGGAGCGGCCGGATTAGCTCGGCGGACCGGCGGACCGCGGGGTGTGCGGGGAGCCGGCGCGCCTGAGGGCGCGGACGTCGAGCGTATCGGGGGCGGGCGTCGTGCTCGCGCCTGGTGCCGCTGGGCGCTCAGCGGCGCGGGCTGGGTTTGCCCGCTGTGTGCGGCGGTGAGGGGTGGCGGCTGGCTGCGCGGGCTGCGGTCGTGTCTGTGGCGGTGTTCCAGCGCGCGCGCGGAGCGGAGCGAGCACGCACGCGGCAGCGATCTATCGTTGTGCCGGGGTATTTACTGCTGCTCATCGGTGGGCGGCGGGGGCTCGGGCGCGTCGTCGCGTTCGGTGGTGATGGTCACGACGCGGTACCGGCCGGTGGCTGCAATTGTGGCCATGGCGGCCTCGGCCTGGCTGCGGTCGGTGTAGGGGCCGGCGGTGAGGTCCGCGCTGGCGGGCTGGTCGCGGTTGGCGCGGGCCTCGATGTAGTAGTAGGTGCTCATGCGGCCTCGATCGTGGGCGTCGGCTGTCGGCGTTGGCACTCGGGGCCGCGGCCGGCTGTGTCGCAACGAGCCGCGCATGCCGGGCATAGAGGCGTGCCGCATTGGGTGCAGCGGTTCGGTCGGGGGCCTGTGTAGTGGCTGCAGTTTCCGCAGCGTAGGGGTGTGTTGGTGCTCATGGTCGTAAGTGCAGGCGGCGACCTCGGGCGCGCTGTTGTATGTGGAGTGACTATGCGCGCGGGCGTCCGCCTGCCTGTCGCTGATGGTAGCGCGAGGTGCCGCGGTGTGTTGCCGCCGCGAAGCGGCGAGGGGCGGGGGAGCCCCAGCCGCGGCAGCGGCGCGGGGCAGATGGGCGCGTTGTGCGGCGGCAATGCTTGTTTGCTGGCGGGGGGCGGCGGGGCTAAAGCTGGATGCTCTTTACCGAATCCGGTAAGCTGGCAGCGTCCAAGCGAGGCCGCGGCCGGCTGCGCGCGTGCGGGCGTCGTTTGCCAGGCACGGGCGCGGCCGGTGGCGTGCGGCGTCGGTACTCCACCTGGTAGCGAAACGAAGGGCCGCATCAGTGGGTATGTCGGTTTCAGAGTGCGGCGTCCGATAATTGGGGGGTGATGGTCCATGGTGAGGTGCTGAAGTTGTCGCGGGCGGTTGTGCCGGCTCCTGGGTACGCGGAGGCGATGAGTACGCGGGATCTGCTGGCGTCGGTGCGTCTGTTGCGCCGGAAGCATGCGGCGGTGGCCGGGCTGATAACAGCGCTGGAAGAGGCGCGGGCGGCGGGCTGCGATCTGAGCGCGTTGGTGTGTCGGCGGTGTGCGGCGCAGCGGGGCGGGCGGCGGGCGGCGTCGATCGCGGCCGCGGCGGCGCTGGTGGCGTGGGCCTGGCTGGGGTGGGCGTGCGACGTCGGCCTGGTGTAGTCGCGCCGGCGGTGCTGGCTGCGGAGCGGTGCGACGTGGAGCTGGCGCTGCTGCGGGCGCGGCGGGCGCTGGAAGCGTGGGAGCGGTATGTACGGCTGCTCGAAGCGCGGCGGGCGTCGTTACAGCTCGCGGCGGATGCCGATCTGAAGGCCTGACTGCTGGAGCTCGAGCTCGAGCGCGTCTGGGGCGTATCCCTCTTCACAAATGAGATGTAGGCCGGAGGTCTGGGCGTAGAGCGTCGCGGCGCGGCGCGGGCCGTCCCAGATCTCGACGGCTGAGCTTCCTTCAATCGGTGCGGGCCGAAATTCCATAAGTTATTCCTCGGTGTCAGTGTGAGCGGTTGTGGTGACCACCAGTGGCTTGGGCGCGGTGGCTGCTGGCGCGAGTCCGTAGCAGGGGCCGCGGTAGGGTCTTCGATCAGGAGGGCATGCCGGGCGTTATTTCGGATGGCCTGGGCGCGGGCGTCGGCCGCGGGTGAGCCCTACGAGCGCGGCGAGCAGCCGCGGTGGTGGCGATTAGTAGGCGGCAGATGGGCGTTCGGCGCGGGGCGCGGCCTGGCGGGGCGGGCGTGCCGTGGCGGGTGGCGGCTTGCGGACGGGAGCGGGCAGGGTGGCGCGTAGCACCAGGCGCGGAGATCGCGAGCGGGCTCGGGGTAGGGCAGGCGGCCGATGCGGCAGACCTCGGCATGGCTGTAGGGCGCCCACGCTTCGCGGCATCCGCCGCGGTGGAAGTGAGGAGCGCGCCGCGGACCTGGCGCGGGTCGACCTGGTGGACGATCAGGAGCGACGTATCCCACGCGGGATCGCGCGCCGGGCCGGATCTGGACGACGTCGCCGGGCTGGATGGTGTCGAGGGCCGACGGTGTGTCGCGGCCGGCGGCGCGGCGTGCGCGGGTAGAGTAGGGTTTCGAGGGCGGCGAGTTCGTGCGCGGTGAGCATATAAGCCGATCATCGGAGTTTTCGGGCGCCGGCTACAGCTTGGGCGGTGAGATCGGCCGAAAATTCGGGGTCTGCCTGGGCGTCGGGCGTCGGCTGGTGCGGGATCGGGGCGGCGGATGTCGGTGCGGGCGACGACGCGGAGCTGCTGCCGGCGGCGTTTGACTGTGCTGGGGGCGATGCCGTGGAGGCGCTGTAACAGCATCGTTACGAGATAGGCGGCGGTTTCGGCCTGGCGGTCCTGTAGGTGGTCGCGGATGAAGGCCTCGGCGGCGGCGATGCCGCCGGCGGCGGTGGCGATCTGAGCGCAGACGAGCTCGTCGGGGGGCTGCGCGTGCTGCTGGCCTCTCTGGAGGGTGAGCCACTTGTAGGCCCAGCCGCGGACTGTGGCGATTTGCGACGCCTGGAAGTGTTGGGGTCGGGTGGTCAGGACTCGATCGAGAATCGAGTACTTATCGATATCGATATCGAGGGGAGGTTTGTGGTCCGGACTGGTGGGGTCGGAATGACCCCACTTCAGGGGCTTGCAAGTCGAGGGTGGTTTGAGCAAGTGGGGTCACAGTGACCCCACTGGAAATCCCTGTGGTCTGTGTAAAGTTCAGCAGGTAGTGGCTCGGCGTTTGGCCTCCACCTTGGCGCGTTGCGATGAGGCAGCGAGCGTGTTAGGCTGTCGATGGCGCGGCGTGCGTTCTTCCGCTCAAGCCTTGTAGCTTCACGCGATTTGGCGGCTGCTGGCTTTGGCGGTGTGGGTGGCCGGATCCTGGATGCTGGCCAGGTATAGCGCGAGGCGGAGCTCGGCTTCGCTGAGCCCGGGAGCGAGAGCGGCGAGGCTGCGGAACGCCTGGGCGTCACTTCCCATAACGAATATTATGTAAACTTTTGTCGAGATCCGAAAAAAAGGCCCAGTCCCCGCTGAATGGGGACCGGGCCGTTGGGAAGAAACTGGAACGCTATCCAGGAACTTGTTTGCTAGCGGCGTCGTCCCTTGGAGCTGCTAGTATGGCCACCGCCGCTTCCGCCACCGCGAGGCGCGCTGTTGTGCGGCGCACTCATCCGCGGCGCGCTTTGGGGCGCGCTGAATTGCCGCGGAGCCTCGGAGCGCGGCTGACTTTGCGCGGGCCGGTTATAGTTCTCGCGCTGCCGGACTACCGGCGGGGTGACTCGTAGCGATTGCTGCCCTTCCGACTGAAGCGAATTCCGCGCACCGCCGAACCGGCCGAAGCCGGAATTGCCGGGCTGATTCGATCGCTCCGCCGGCGCGGTCTGGGGACTCGGCGTACGGGCCGGCTCACCGAATCGCTGCCATCCGCCGCGATTCTCCGGCGCCGCGTTGTTGGCCGGCGTCCTCTGCTGCGGACTATCAATGCTCCGCGATGGAGCCGCCTGCCCGCCAAACCGCCGCCAGCCGTTCGTGCCTGGATTCTGAGCCTGGCGCGGTGAATTGTTCGCTGCCGGCTCTTGGGCGCGGAAGGCGCCCCGCGCCGCTTCGGGTGCCGCCGAGCGAGACGCCGGATCGAACGTTCGCTGTTGCTGCGCAAATGGGACCCGCTGCACCGCGCTCGGCTGTTGATGCGTAAAGAACCGGGTGTTCGCCCGGGATGAGGGCACGTTCGCCACGTTCCGGTCGGAGAAACTCAGATTATGCGACGTCGGGCCGAGTGGCATTTGCCCGCGAATCAGACCGGCTTCCCGGATCTGAGAAGTCGGGACGCCCCGCACATTACGGAAGTGCCCGCCCGCAAAATCCCCCGCGGCGATCCCGGAAACCCCGTTGGTGACACGCGCATTCCTATATATGTTTGTTACATTTACGTTGGTGATGTGAATGCTTCGGTCGATGTAGGAGCGGCCGCCATAGTACCCCCTCCCCCACCAGGGGTGAAATGTCTCATAAGGAGCCAGCGGCACCCAGCCTACGTTGCCGAACCCGAAGCCGACACCCGCTCCGGGGCCGAAGCCGAAAAATGCCACGAGCGCAGGCGACCAGTAGTGGCGGCGGCCGATGACGCCCGGATACCACCACCACCCGCCGGCATTGGAGAACCAGCGGCCGTAGTGATAGGGTGCCCAACCCCACGGATCATAGCTAACCCAGGTCCACCCATACCAGTCCTCCCACACCCAGCGTCCCGATCGGTACGGTGCCCAACCCGGGTCCATCGCCGCGGTCGGATGCCAGCAGTAGCCGTAAGACGGCACATTCTCCCACGAGCCGTAGTTATCCAGATCCTCGGCGCCATAAACTCCCTGCGGCACATATTGATAGCTGGCTGCCCGCGTCAGCATCGCATCGCGGTCGGTGTTCCAGCGATCCCAATCGTCGTACGGAATCGCCGCGACGATCTGGAACTCCGCGTCGGAGCCATTTCCGCGCGCAATGAGCGACTGCCCTGCCTGCACCGGTTGCGATCCGCGGGGAGTATACACCTCGAGATCCCCTGCCCTGACAGTCACTTCGGTCTCGCCGGCGTCATTCACAGAGATCCGATAGACCCCCTGTTTCGAGGGTCTTACGGCAATATTTGGAGTATCTACTTCAACGTTGATGCCGGACGGTCTTACCACGTTGTAGGTGATGGTTCCGTGAGCGAGCTCCATCTGGTAGCGGGCGTACTCCAGTTGGGTCAGCCGGATCTCGGCGCTTCCACCCATCCTCAGTATGTTTGCCGCGTCGAATTGAACCTCTGCGCGAGAATTTGGACCGGTCGAGACTTGATCATCCGCCAGCAGCGGCGCATTAATAATGCCGGCAACCCAATCCCCGGAATCGCCGCGCCGCACCGATACCTCGCCGTTGATCATGCTGATCCGCGCCACCGCACGTTGCAGGTCGTCGGGATCCTGTGCGCGAACCGGTGTGGACACTCCGGCCGCCAGCAGGACGGCACCCGTCAGAGTCAAAAACCGGAAATTCGGCAAGCGTCGCATGACTGGGTCTCTCGAACTACGCACCGTGGAGCTGCACGGAGTGGGCCAAACAGCAAATATTTTTGGTTCAATCAGTTATACGCTGCGATCGAAATCGGGTTCTGGCTGAAAACCACCACCCATGGCTGCGATGAATCACTTGACGGCTGCCGATTGAACCAGGGGAATCAAGAGGAGCACGAGAGCGGCCACCGTCGCGGGGATTAGGATTTCCTCGGTCCACCGAATCCACTGCCTCGAAACAGCTAGAATTCCCAAGGCGACCGCGCACGGCATCCAGAACCAAATGGGCGCCACCGCCAGTGCCAGACCGAGGCTCCAACCGGCCAGATTCCAGTTCGGCGTCAGGAATGCGAGCAGGCATAGAGCCGAGGCCAATCCCCCGCCCTGGGCCGTCACGAAGGCCCGGGTCAACGCCGGATATAGGGCGAGAAGAAGGTACCACAAGTTCTTCCTCGACAGGCGATAGACGGACCAAAGATAAAGCATCGCTGCAAGCACGGAGGGGAGCCGCAGCGTAAATTCGGAGAAGCGCAGCAGTTTGACCATGCGGCGTGCCGTCATCCCGTACAGCAGTCCCTTCCAGGCATTGGGCTGCACTACCGCCTCCGCGGCAGGCAATCGAACGAGGTGCTCGGACAGGCGGACTTCTCCGGTGCTCAAGGGCCGGACCGCACTGCGCCAGCCGCACCAGGCGAGCACAGCCAGACATACTGCGGCGGCCACCCTAATCGATACGGTAGAGGCGTGTTCCATGGATCTCTGTAAGCTGGGTGATCCCCCAGAAGCTCGAGTAGTTCTTCAGGTCACCCGCCACCTGATCTGAGTCGTTAATGAGCAGATAAGAAATTCCCAACTGCTTTAATTTCTGTGCAGAAGCGGATCTCGTTGAAGGATCTGCTAGAGGTCGCCAGAGAGTTTGCTGTGCTTGGTACCCGAGGGAGGACTCATACCCTACGATCAGCTGGCGGTGGATGTAGGCTTCCGGCCTTCCGGAATCGGTGAAGATGCGGGCACCGGGCGGAACCAGGCGTTCCACAGGTTCTTTCCAGGCATAGTCGCTGAGGCGCCGCTGGATGAAATGTGCTTCCGATTCCTCGCGAAACGCGGCCTGAACCGGGATCTCGCCCAACCGCCACGCCCAGGGAGCGCAATAGACAGTAACAACGGATGGCCAGCAGAGAATCGCCTGAAAGGCCGTCACCGCAGGCAGGACGCCCCACGATTCGGCCATCGCAATCCCCATTGCCAGCGACAGGAACGGCAAGGCCGGCACGAGGAAGCGCACCGCCGCATTGAACCAAATCGGCAGGGCGAAAACGGCCGCTGCCAGCAGCAGCCGTCGCCCGTGAGGATGGCGCAGGGACAGCAGAGCGAACGGCGCAAAGAGAAAAGCCGGGCCAATGAAACCGGGGAGAACCCTTCCGAAAAGAGTAAAATCCAGCAGAAGATTCCAGAAGTGGTTGAAGTGCGGGTAGCGCGCCAGGTCTGCCAGGTAGGAGTGCTCGAGGAACGAATCCCAATACGGGTTCGGAAACCATGCGTTGAGAAACGGAGCGGCCGGATTGCCGAGCCAGATCCAGTTGCGCAGCACCCACGGCAACGCAACTGCCGCCGCCGCGAACCCCGCGAAGCAAAGCGGTCGAAGCGCGGCGCGGCGGTACTTCCACAGAAGCACTCCTGCGGCGAATGGCGCGGCCAGCGCTCCTGTATACTTTAAAGCGAATGCCATTCCAACAAGCAAGCCGAGTATTATAAATCGATTAGATGTATTTAATTCATGATTTAGTTGAAGCAGGTAGAAAACTGCATAAATCACAGTTGCAAGTGCCAGATCGTTGTATGCCGAGATTCCCGTGACGCCGCAGACCGGGGCGGCATAGACCAGGACCGCCGCAAAAATCGCTGGGCATGGAAACCCGAACCGGCAGCCGTAGCAAACCATGAGCAGAGGCAAGGCAGAGAAAAAGGCAAAGTGCACCAGGGCCGCAGCGGAAGGTCCGCCGAATGTGTAGGCCGGGAGGAACAGCATCTCCATCCCCTGCGGCATGTGGGAGTAGATACTGTGATATCCCCAGTCGAACCCGTGCTGCTGCCACAACCGGTGGACATTTCCGAGATGGTACCCGCTGCCGTCCGGGCTGACCTCTGGAGCAAGCGCGTTCAGAAAGTAGGCCGTGAAGAAGGCCGCATAGATCAGAAAGAACAGGACGAGCCAGCCCACCTTTGGCCGGGGCAGCGATTTGCGCTTGTCCGGGGACCTCCCGTAAACCGCCGCCGCACCGATCGCGCCAGCCCCGACGACCCCGAGAACTACCGGGCGGGCCTGATGAAACACACAGAGCCCGAAGATCACAATCTGGGTTACGGCGGACCCGGCCACGAATGCGAACAATGCCGCTTCCTGGCGGTACAGCGCAATCGGGAATCGCCGGAGCAGCAGTCTGCCGAAGGCGGCACACACTGCTATGGTGAAGGCTGCGCCGAAGAGAATCTGGATCACCTGCGGCACGGAACTGCAAGTATAACAAGCGCCGGCTTGAGACGATGGAGACATGCCAGTGAGCAATGTTAATCTAACCAGTTAACATGACGGGGCTTCGGGAAGACCTGCGGTACGCGGTTCGCGGCATCACCCGGAACCGGGCTGTATCCGCGGCGGCGGTGTTGTCGCTGGCCCTGGGGATCGGTGCCAACACCACGATCTTCACGATGATCAATGCAATCCTGCTGCGCCCGCTTCCGGTGCAGGATCCTTCGCGGCTGGTCACGCTTCACACCACGGATCAGCATATCCCCGGCCTGCTGCTCTGTTCGTACCCGAACTACAGGGATTACCGCGATCGCAACCGGGTCTTCTCATCTCTGCTGATCTACTCGGCGATCACGGTCACTTTGACTGGACGGGGCGACCCCCAGCTACTGATGGGCCAGATCGTTTCCGGCAACTACTTTTCGACCCTGGGAATTCAGCCGGCGGTCGGCCGCGGGTTCCTCCCCGAGGAGGATGCCGTCCCGGGCGCCCGCGCCGTGGCGGTGATCAGCTATGCCCTTTGGAGGCGCCTCTACGGCGCAGACCCGGATGTCACCTCCCGCTCGATCAGCCTGAACGGCCGCGAGTATCAGATTGTCGGCGTGGCGCCGCGGGACTTCCGGGGGCTGAACGCCCTGTACGCCGCAGACGTCTGGGCGCCGATGATGATGTACGAAAGCCTCTACCCGAACGTCGCATGGGTAAACCAACGGCGCGCCCTGCTGTTCGCGGTAGCCGGGCGGCTCAAGCCGGGGGTCGCGCTCCCGCAAGCCGAGGCAGCCACTCAGGTGATCGCCCAGGATCTTGAACGCGAATACCCGAAGGACAATGCCGGCCGGCGGATCCGGCTTACCGAGGCATCCGTGGACACCATGGCTGCCAAAACGCGAGCCATGATCCTGCGCGCGGGCACAGTGCTCATGATTGTTTCCGGACTGGTGCTGCTCATCGCTTGCGTCAACGTGGCCAACCTGCTGCTGGCGCGCGCGGCAAACCGCAGCAAGGAGATCGCCGTGCGCCTGGCACTGGGCGCCGGCCGCTGGCAATTGGTGCGCCAGTTTCTGATCGAGAGCATGCTGCTGGGGTTATTGGGCGGGGCGGCAGGCCTGGCATTCGCCTGGTGGGCCCGCGACCTGTTGTGGTCGATGAAGCCGCCCATGTTCAACCACGCCGGGTTCGCCTTCGGGCTGGACACCGAGGTATTTGGCTATACCTTCGCGGTGGCCCTTGGGACCGGCATGATCTTCGGCCTGATCCCCGCCCTCGAAGCCACACGCACAGACCTGGCGGCCGACCTGAAAGATCGTACCGGTCGCGGGTCGCAGGCACGCGGACAGGGCCGGCTCCGCCAGGTGCTGGTAGCGAGCCAGGTGGCGCTTTCGGTAGTCGCCCTGGTCGGCGCCGGGCTTTTCCTGAGGAGCGTCTGGAGCGCGGCTCGGATCGACCCGGGGTTCGACGCCCAACACATCGGCATCGTGGTCTTTAACCTCGCCGGCCAGGGATATGACGAAGCGCGCGGGCGGCAATACCAGCAGCGTGCACTGGAGCTGGCAGCGTCGACTCCGGGGGTATCCGCCGCCGCCCTTTCGAAGGACGCGCCCCTGCAAGTCACGGCGGTACGCACCGTATTGCTGGACGGCCAGCAGAGCACCGCTTCGCTCCAGGGTACGGCCACGCTGACCACAGTGGTCTCGAGCGGCTATTTTCAGACGCTGCGGATTCCGCTTCTACGCGGCCGCGATTTTAGCCGGCTGGATGCCAAGACGGCGCCGCATGTGGCAATTGTCAACGAGGCGGCCGCCAACCATTTCTGGCCCGGACAGGACCCAATCGGAAAAGTGCTCCACTTCCACGGCGATGCGAACCCGGCGGAGGTGGTGGGAGTGGCTCGCAATGCCAACTATAAGGCCATCGGCGAGGAACCCCAGGCGCTGATCTACCTTTGCCTAATGCAGTACTATTTCCCGACTGCGGTAGTTCACTTCCGCACGCCGGGCGACCCCGAGGCAATGGCTGCAGAGGTTCGCGGGCGCATGCAGCCGCTCGACCGAAACCTGCTGCTGCAGGCCGAAGGCCTCGAAGTGAACCTGCGCCAGTCGCTGTGGGCGCAACGCCTTTCGGCAGGGCTGCTGGCGATATTCGGCCTGTTGGCGCTGCTGCTGGCGTCCGTCGGGATTTACGGAGTGATCTCGTATTCGGTGAGCCAGCGCGTACGCGAATTCGGTGTGCGGATGGCGCTGGGCGCGACAGCCGGCGATGTACGCGGGATGATCCTGAGGGAAGGCACCCGGCTGGTTGCTATCGGAGTGGTAACCGGCATCCTCATTGCCCTGGCCGCGGCCCGAGCCGTCCAGAGCATGTTGTTCGTGGTGAGTGCGTGGGATGTCACGACCTTTGTGATGGTACCGGCCATCCTTACCCTGGTGGGGATCGCCGCCTGCTGGCTGCCGGCCATGAGGGTGACAGCGATTGAGCCGGCTGTAGCGTTACGAGACGAGTAGAACCACGCAGCGCACGATAGAATCAGATTTGGTTCTCGTCCAGAACGTTTCCAAGCTCTACCGTTTGTACCGGCGGCCTTCCGACCGCCTGCGCGAGATGCTGCCGGGCAGCGGGCCGCGGCACTCCGACTTCTGGGCGCTGCGCGACATAGGCTTTTCGCTCGAAAAAGGGGAAACGCTGGGGCTGGTCGGCCCCAACGGCTGCGGCAAGAGCACACTGCTGCAGATCGTCAGCGGCATCCTGCAGCCTACCACCGGGCGGGTGGTGACGCGCGGGCGCATTGCCGCCCTGCTCGAGCTGGGCGCCGGGTTCAACCCGGAATTCAGCGGCCGGGAGAATGTGTACCTCAACGGCGAGATCATGGGGCTCAGCCGCACGGCGATCGATAAGGCCATGCCATCGATCGAAGCCTTCGCCGAGATCGGCGAATTCATCGAGCGCCCGGTCAAGGAATACTCGAGCGGCATGTACGTGCGGCTCGCATTTTCAACCGCGATCCACGTGGACCCGGAGATCCTGATCGTGGACGAGGCGCTGGCCGTGGGCGATGCGGTATTCGCCAACCGCTGCGTGCGCAAGTTCCACGAGCTGCGCGAGCGCAAGATCACGGTGCTGTTCGTCTCGCACGACCTGGGCCTGGTGAAGCAGCTATCGGACCGGGCGATTCTGCTGCTGAACGGGCGGATCGCCGCCGAGGGCGCGCCCAAGGACGTGATCAACCGCTATATCGGCCTGGTGCTGGAACGGCAGGAATCGAAGAAGGAGAAGGAAGACCGCGTGCGTTCCAGTTTTCGCCACGGCGACGGCACGAGCGAGATCCTGGCGGTGGAGATTCGCAACGCGCAAGGCGACCCGGCCGTCGCGGTGGCGAGCGGCGAGCCGGTGACAGTGCGGGTACGCTCACGGTTCCACGGCGCGATCTCCGACCCGATGGTGGGGATCCTGATCCGCACGCGCATCGGCATGGATGTCTATGGCACGAATACGCGGCTCGAGCACGTGGAACTGGGCGACTTCCAGGCGGGCGACCAACTGGAAGTGGATTTCCGCCTCGAGTGCTGGCTCACGCCCCAACAGTACACCCTGACTGTGGCGACGCAGAACGCGGACGGCACCAGCCACGACTGGCTGGATGACGCCGTTGCGTTCGAAGTGGTCGACACCCGCATGTCGGCCGGGGTCGCGAACCTGAGAGCGCAAGTGGAATGGCGCGTATCACGGTAAAAGTACATCCCCGCGCGAAGCGGACGGCCGTAACCGGCCGCTTCGGCGAAGCGTGGAAGCTCGACCTGGCGGCCCCTCCGGTGGACGGCAAGGCCAACGAGGAGTGCGTGCGGTTTCTGGCCGTGCTGGCGGGAGTGCCGAGATCGAGGGTTCGGGTGATCACCGGCGCCACGGGGCGCCTGAAGCTGATCGAGGTAGAGGGTGTCGCCCAGGAGACGCTGGACGCACTGCTTTGCCGGCAGTGAGAAATACGATCGTCCTCAAACCGCGCCGTCCAGCGTATACAGATCCGAGATGATGCTCTCGTAGTTATAGGCGTAGGCGCCGAGATCCGGTGACAGCAGAATGGGACCCAATCCCGTAATGCCGGCGAGATTCGATGGCTGGAACTTCCTCCACTCGGAGCGGGTGCCGGTCGAGATGTCCACTTTATCCACCCGGGCCGGCAACGATTGGAGGTCCTGCACATAGGCGAAGCGCGAGTCAGGACTGAATGCGATGACCTCTTCGCCCCTCCCGAGCCCTTGCGCGACCCGCGGGTCGCCGCCGGCCACGGGAATCAGAAACTGTTTTCCCTTCGAGCAACCCTGGCAGTAGCGGCCATCCGGCGTCAATGGACGGCCACAAAGATCCATACCGGGCGGGGAGATTGGTTGGGGCAGGCCCCCATTAATGTCCTGGGTGAAGACGCGGGGCTTGCCATTCTCGTAGGCGGAAAGGAGCAGCCGCTGCGAGCCCGGCAGCCAGTTCACATACGCGAGATCGTCCGCCCGTCCCCGCGGCAGCGTACGCGTTTCGCCGGCGCCGGTCGGCAGCAATACGACCTGCGGTTTCGGTTCGGCGCTGAGGCAGGCGACCCACTGTCCGTCGGGCGACAGCACCGGAAAGACGCCGGAGCCCAGTTGCGTGGGCGGCGACCCGTCCATCGGTCGAAGGTAGACTGCGGGTTTGCCGCCTACCGCCGCACCGCCTTCAAAGAACATCAGGGTCTTTCCGTCGGCGGACAGGTCGGTCGCGGAGCCGGTATCCAGCCAGGAAAGGTCGCGCTCGGGCTTGCCGTTCCCCTGGCAAGCCAGGATTCCATAACGGTACAGCTCGTGAGTCAGAAGCAGTTTGCCGGTGGGCGCCGCATCGTGCACCAGCAGTCGGCCGGACTCGGCGGCCGCGAGGCGCTCCCTGCCCGACAGCGAAACCGCGTACAACTGGCGTCCGCCGATCTGGGGAGCGGCGGTGACGAACAACTCGTCGCCCTTGGGGGACCATGCAAGACCCTGAGCGCTGCGCCAATCCCGCGATATCTTGCGGCGCTTCCCTGCCCTGTCCACAACGGCCACGAAGCCGGCATCGTCGCCGGAGCGAGGCTGATCGATGAAGGCCACGAGCCGGCCATCCGGCGACACACGCGGATCGGCGATCTTGCCGTCGGTTTCATAGAGGACGGTTCCCGCTGGGTATTCGAGTTTGTACCGCGGCGTGGTGGGCCGCACGACCGCCAGTTGGTCGCCCGCGGGGCTCCAGTCGGCCGATTGGACATTGCGGATCAGTTCCCGCGCGGACCCTCCGGCCAGGGGCGCGATGGAGAGCGTCCCCTGCCGCTCCATGGGTGTCTGCGGCCTGAGAGCCGATAGAAGAGCCATCTCGCTCCTGGAAGAGATCGCGAGAATGTACGCGGGGGGAAGATCGAGCGGACGATACTCCGGGCGGTCGGGGCGCCCGGAGAACAGCCGGACGCCGTCCTGATCCCACGCCGCGCTGTAGATGATGGTCTGGCCGTCCGGAGAGAACCGCGCCGACGTGACGTAGCCGCGCCGGTAGGTGACCCTTCGAAACTCGGCGCGCGCCCGGGGAGCCGTGATGCGGCCCACGTATGCGGCTCCGGCGAGCAGGCCCGCCGCCGGCACCGACGCGAGGCCCCACAGCAGTCTCCGGCGCGACGGGGCGGCCGCCAACGCCGTGGGCGTGCGGGTGCCCAGGCTGGCGGAGACCGCTTCTACCACGAAGGCCAGATCGCGCGCCGATTGAAAGCGGTCTTCGCGGCGCTTCTCGAGGCAGCGGCGCACCACATCGTCCAAGGCCGCCGGCAGGTCCGGGTTGGCCTGCGTAACGGGCGGCGGCTCCCGCCGCAGGATGGCGGTCATCGTCTCCGCGGCCGTCTCGGATTCGAACGCGCGCTTACCGGTGCACATCTCGTACAGCACCGACCCGTAAGAGAAGATATCGGAGCGCGCATCGACCGGCTCGCCGCGCACCTGCTCGGGCGACATGTAGGCCGGCGTCCCCAGGACCACGCCGGGCTGGGTCAAGGTCACGGTTTCGGAATCGGCCGCCGCCGCGGTCGCTTCGAGTTTCGCGATGCCGAAATCCAGGATCTTCACGTTGCCGTCGCGAGTGAGGAAGATGTTCTCGGGCTTCAGGTCTCGATGGACGATGCCCTGCGCGTGGGCGGCGGCGATCCCGGCGGCGATCTGTTGCGCGCAAGCAAACAGCTTCCGACCGGTCATCGCGCCGAGGGCGAGAGCCTGCCGCAGCGTTTGTCCCTGGAGCAGTTCGGTGACGACGTAGAGCTGGCCGCCGGTATCTCCGACATCGAACACGGAGACGATATTCGGATGGTTGAGCGCGCCGGTGGAGCGGGCCTCCTGCTCGAAACGGCTGAGCAGATCGCGATTTCCCGAGAAGCGTTCGTCGAGTACCTTGATGGCGACATCACGGCCCAGCCGGGTGTCCCTGGCTCGATAGACCACGCCCATGCCGCCCTGGCCGACCACCGAGACGATCTGATAAGGCCCGAGCCGCTTCCCCGCCTGGTGCATCCCGTGCGCCTCCTGTATCCATGGAATTGTAGTCGATATCGGCGGGATCGGGCGGCGCAAAGAAATACTGAAGTACCCACTTGACTATTGCACCAGGCCGGGTGATACTGAAGTGCGTACTTCACTATTAGGAGAGGACAAACCATGCAAGAACAATCCGTCATCCACAGCACATTCGTCATTGAGCGGAGCTACCCAAAGCCGCCGCAACGCGTGTTCTCGGCGTTCGCCGATGCGGCCAAGAGGCGCCGCTGGTTCGCCGAAGGGGAGAACCACGACGTCGAGGAGTTCGAGATGGACTTTCGAGAAGGGGGCACCGAGCGGATCCGGTACCGCTTCAATGAAGGCACTCCCCTTCAGGGCCTCGCTCTTACGTACCAGGGCGCTTATCACGACATCGTGCCCGACCGGCGCATCGTCACTGGTTCTACCATGACGCTCGGCGACCGGCACATCTCCGCCTCACTGGTGACGATCGAGCTTCTGCCGACGGACCAGGGGACGGACCTCGTCTGCACCCATCAGGGAGCATTCTTCGAGGGCTCCGACGGGCCCCAAATGCGGGAAGGCGGATGGCGCAAACTATTCGACCGGCTGGCAACCGAACTGACCCGGTAGCCCACCCCTGAAAAGCACACGCAATGCGCAGCAAAGTGAATATCGACCGTGTATTTCATGCCCTTGGCGATCCCACGCGGCGGGCAATCGTAGAGAAGCTCAGCGAAGGGCCTCTTTCCGTCTCGCGGCTGGCCTCGCCTCTCGATATCACCCTGACGGCGGTAGCGCAACACCTCCAGGTGTTGGAGGAGAGCGGGCTGGTGCACACCGAAAAGGTCGGAAGGGTGCGCACCTGCCGGATCGAAAGCGCCGGATTTTCGGCCCTGGAGAAGTGGCTCGGCGATCGCCGTTCGACATGGGAACGCCGGCTGGACCGGCTGGGCGATCTGCTCGCGGAACCCGACGAAGGGTGAACACAGGGAGGTTTCGTCATGACGTTCGTACTCGACATGAAAGTGGCGTTCCGTTCGCTGGCCCGCACCAGGGGGTTCGCGGCGGCCGTGGTGCTCACGCTGGCACTCGGTATCGGCGCCAACACGGCGATTTTCAGCGTAGTCCGCGGGGTGCTTCTGCGACCGCTGGTGAACCGCGATGAAGACCGCATCATCTACATCCGCCAGAGCGCACCGGGCCTCGGAATCGAGAATGCTTACTTTTCGGTGCCGGAGATCCAGGACCTGCGCTCGCGCCTGAAGTCCTTCAGCGCGATCGGCGATTTCTCCACCATCGGCTTCACCATGATCGGCCTCGGCGAGCCGCGCGAGGTGCGCGCGGGGGTTGTCGGCGGCACCTATTTCGACGTGATGGGCCTGCGGCCGGCGATCGGGCGGCTGCTCGATTCTCGCGACGACGGCCCGAACGCCGGCGGCGCGGTCGTCCTGACCTACCGGTTCTGGACGGCGGCGCTTCACAGCGACCCGTCGGTGGTCGGAAAGGTGGTGCGGCTCGGCCCGCGGTCCGCCACGGTGGTAGGGGTATTGGAACCCTCGATACCTTATCCGGCGGAAACCGAGATCATCGCGAACATCGTCACCAGCCCGCACCACCTGTCGGCGACGATGATGACCAGCCGGCTCCATCGCATGACCGAGATTTTCGGGCGGCTGGCCGCCGGCGCGACCCTGGAACAAGCCCGCGCGGAGCTTCAGGCGGCTCACGCGGCGATGATGAAAGAGCATCCGGAAGCGTATTCTCCCAAAGGGGAGGCACGGATTTCCGCGGTACGGCTGCGCGACCAGGTCACGTCGAAAGCCAAGACTGTGCTCTGGCTTCTGCTGGCGGCGTCGGGGTTGATCTTCCTCGTCGGGTGTTCGAACGCGGCCAACCTCATTCTTGCCCGGACGGTTCGCCGCGAACGCGAACTGGCGATTCGCGCGGCGTTGGGCGCGGACACGGGCGGGTTGCGGCGCATCCTGCTGGCCGAGAGTCTTCTGCTCTGCGGCGCGGGAGCCGCGGTGGGGGTGCTGAGCGCGCGGCCGATGGCCGCCATACTGGCGCGTTATGTCTCCCGGTTTTCGAGCCGCGCGCTGGAGATAACGGTTGATTCCCACATGCTGTGGGCAGCCGCGGGTCTGGCGCTGATCGCGGCGGCGCTTTTGGCGTTCGTGCCGCGTCTCCCGTCGGGCGACCGACGGAAGGGGGTCAGCCTTGCGAATGGAGGGTTGCGGACCACCGCGGGCCCGACGCGCCGTCTCAAGATCTTCGCGGTCACACAGATCGCCGCGTCGTTCGTGCTGCTGGCCGGCTCCGCCATGCTGCTGCGGACGCTCCTTGCGCTACAGGCGGCCGATACCGGGATCGACACGCGCGGCGTTCTCTCGATGAACCTGCCGGTGAATTCGTATGGGCGGACACCGGATCAAGTCGCGGCTTTCTATCAGGAAGCGATCCGGCGCATCGACCGGCTGCCGGGGGTAGACGGAGCAGCCTTGGGAATCCTGACACCCTGGCGGGAGCGCGGCAAGTTCGGGCCCGGCTTCCAGTTCACGGCCGAAGGTTCCGTTCGCGGACCGGCGGAGGACAATCCGCGCGGGCGATTCCGGGTAGTGTCGCCCGGATTCTTCGCGGCGCTCGGCGTGCCGATCGTCGGCGGACGGGATTTCAACGATCTCGATCGCAAGGGCAGCGAGCCGGTGGTGATTGTGAGCAGGAGCGTAGCACAGCGAATGTTTCCGAACCAGGAGGCCCTCAACCGGCACCTCACCTGGACGGATCCCTACGTGAAATTCGTCGGGATCACTTCGGCGCCGCAGCGCATCGTCGGGATCGCGGCAGATATCGACGATGAGGATGTAGTCTCCGGCCCGGCGATGACCGTGTATACTCCGCTCGGCCAGGGACCTCTCTTTGGCGGACGCCTCTTTGTCCACGCAGCCTCGGATCCCTACCGCCTGGTGAGCCCGATCACCCGCACGATCCACGACTTGTCGGCGGACCAGCCCGTGGAGCGCGCGATGACGCTGGAGGATGTCCGCGCGGAGGTGCTGACACCGGACCGGCTGAACGCGATTGTGTTCGGCGTCTTCGCGATGGTGGCGCTGGCGATTGCGGTGGTCGGGGTGGCGGGCGTGCTGGCATTTTCGGTGAGCGGCCGGACCCGCGAGTTCGGGATCCGGCTGGCCGTGGGGGCACGGCCGCGGCATGTGCTGGCGCGGGTCATCGCGGAGGGAGCCGTGATGGCGGCCGGAGGGATTGCGGCGGGGATGACTTGCGGGTTCGTCTTGCGACAACTGGCGGGAAGCTACTTCGACAATGTGCGAACGCCGGAGGCGTGGGTGGTAGGCGGGGCGGCAGGCGTATTGCTGGCGGCCGCGGCGCTCGCGTCGGCAGTACCGGCGATGCGCGCGGCACAGGTGGATGTGGTTCAGGCGTTGCGGGCAGAGTAACCTCGCATGGCGACAACGGCGCGGCCCAAAGATCTCATCCTCATCCGGCTTGGGGGCACGGCTGGCACCGCAGGTCAAGTTGAAGCTTGCGTTTTTAACCGTGTTTAACATACGATGACCCTATATTCGCAACCGTTGCTTCAGGTACGCCAATGCCTAGCCACGTGCAGAACGGTATCGTATCCAGCGTTCTTGTGCGCCAGCAGGTCGAGAAGATCCTTCAGAGCGCGGAGTTCAGCGGCTCGGAGGTTCTCCGCAATCTCCTTTCTTTCCTGACCCGCCATTCCATCGAAAAGCCTGGCGAAGTGGTCAAGGAGTACGATCTGGCGGTAGGCGCACTGGGGAAGCCGGAAGGATTCGACCCGCGGGTAGACTCGGCTGTGCGGGTCCACACGACGCGATTGCGCGCGAAGCTGGCTCAATACTATATGTCGGCCGGCGCCGCGGACGAGGTTCTGATCGAGGTACCTAAAGGTTCGTATCATATCTCCTGGCACTACCGGTCTTTCGATTCCAATCCTTCCGCGGTTCCTGCGGAGAACCTGGCCGCGCCGGAAGCAGCGGCGGTCTCTTCCCGTAAGTGGTTCGCGGTCGGGTTCGCGGCTGCGGCGGTTTTGTCCTGCGCCGCGGCCGGAACCTGGGTATTCGCGGAGCCCCCCAAGATTCCCGCTGTTGTGAAATCGTTTTGGCAGCCATTCCTGCAATCTCCGCTGCCGCCGATTATCGTGTTTTCCAACCATCGCTTTGCGGGTTCTTCCGCGACCGGGTTACGCTACTTTCGGGAAGGCATCGACGCTCCGTCGGAAAGCAACGATACCTATTCGGGAACGGGAACCGTGATGGCGGTGGCCGAGCTGAGCGATCTGCTTTCACTCGCCGGCCGCCCGCCCCGCCTGAAGCGGGCGGAACTCCTCTCCTGGGACGAGGCGCAGGATGCGAACATCGCGTTCATCGGGGCTCCCGAGGCTAACACGCGGCTAAAGGACCTCGCCCCCCTTCAGCATTTCTCGTTCAAGTCGACATACGAGGAGCCCAGGTTCGGCACCGGCGGGATCGTGAACCTCCATCCGGCTCCCGGCGAGGAATCGATCTATTTTGGCTCCGGCAGGCCGTTCACATTCGATTACGCGGTGATCGCCCTGCTGCCCAACCTGCATCCCGGGCACAAGGTGCTGATCCTGGCCGGCACCAACACCTACGGCTGCCAGGCGGCGGCGGATTTCATCACTCGTCCGGATCTGCTGCCGGAGCTATACGTCCGGTTGGGTGTTCCAAAAGGCGGAAAGCTTCCGGATTTCGAGGCCCTCATCAAAGTCGCTATCAGCGGCGGAGTACCGATCCATCCTCAGTTGGTCGTGGTTCGCACTCACACGACCGCACCTGCTCAAAAGTAACTCACCGTCTGCAAGGACCAAGCCATCCAGCTCGCCGCACCTATCGGGGTTTACCCTGTGCTTTGAACGGTATAGCGCAGGCTAACAACGGTTTTCTACCTAAGCTTCAACTTGACAAGCGTCTTTCTTGAGCCAATCATCGCATCATCGGCTGGTAAGTTTCGCAGGGCAACCCGGAGTATGTCACCTGGCCGTGGCACGATCAAACTGCGGTTTTGAGCTGGATGGACACCTCTATGGATGGAATTCAGCAAAAGGGGGAAGCGAATGGCGCAGGATAGAAGCTCTCGAGACAATGCCGGAGGGAGTGAGGGCCACGGCATGAGAGTCCGCGGATGGGGAGTCCTCGCAAGTCTTTCCCTGGTTCTAATATCGTCCGGCGCCCTCTACGGGCAAGGCGTGACGGGACGCATTCAAGGCACCGTCCAGGATCAGAGCAACGCCACCGTCCCCGGGGCTGCGGTGACCGCCGTGAACCAGGAAACGGGCTACCGGGCCGAGGTATCGACGGGCCAAGGCGGCGACTATGTGCTGCCCAACCTGCCGCCCGGGAAATATACCGTCACCGTCACGTCGGCAGGTTTCAAGGGCGCGGTGTCGAAGAACGTCGCCGTGATCGTCGATGGCTTGACGGACATCGATTTCACCTTGCAGGTGGGGGCCCGGGCCGACACCGTCCAGGTCGACGCCGGCAGTCAGCTGGTGGACACCGTCACTTCTTCGATGGGCAACGATCTGAGCACGCGGCAGGTCAACGCCCTGCCGCTGTTCGGGCGGGTCTATTCGCAACTGGTTCAGGTCATGCCGGGAGCGGTTAAGACCGGGATCGGGGCTTCGGCGGAATCCGGCTCCGGCATAGGGGCGAACGGGTCGATCACGGCCTCCGTGAACGGGATCGTTTACCAGGGCACGACCTTCACGCTCGACGGCGTAAGCGATATGGAGTTGGAGAACGCCTTCCAGAATGTGACCCCACCCATGGACGATATCGCCGAGGTCAAGGTTTCCGGCAACAACTCGAGCGCAGACGTCGGAACTTATGGCGGCGCTCAAGTCAATGCGATGATCAAGTCCGGCACGAACCAGTTTCACGGCTCGGCGTTCGAGTATTACCGCGGCCGATCGCTGAACGCGAATACCTGGGCGAACAATCTCATCGGAGCGGCCAAACCTCCGTACCAGGCGAATCAGTACGGCGGTTCGTTTGGCGGGCCGATCAAGAAGAACAAGATCTTCTTCTTTACCGGCTATGAGGGGCTCCAGTTGAACAACGGGATCACTTATACGTACACCGTTCCGACTCCGATGCTGGCGAACGGATACTTCCCGACTAACTTTTTCACCAAGCCGGTTTACGATCCGTTGACGGGGACTTCCTCTGGAGCAGGGACCAACCCGACTCCCTTCCCCATGGTCACACTACCGGGCGGCACTTACGGATGCTCCGGCACGGGCTCGCCGACCACGCCTTCCTGCACGGCATACCAGATACCCAGGGACCGGTGGGATCCGGTTGCAGCCAAAATGCTGGCCGACAACACGATTTGGCCGGCTCCGAATGCGGCCAATCCGAACTCCCCGACCAGCAACTTCAGCCAGAGCCTGACGCAGACCAACCCGCAGCAGAAGTTCGACATCAAGGGGGATTTTGCACTGGCCGGGCAGGACCGCGCATTCGCCCGCGTGTCCTATCAGCGCAACGACCTGACCACTCCCGGGCCCACCCGATTCGTCAACGTGGGTGAAAACGCGTCGCCCAGGGACCACAACGATGTCGGCGGTTACACGCATTGGTTTTCGCCGCGGGCACTGAACGAATTCCGGTTCGGATTCAATCGCTTCTACACCTACCATTTCGGCAACGACCTGGGCACCAACGAGAACACCGTCCTGGGAATCCCGAACGGAAACATCGCCGCGTTCCCGAACACATCGGGCCTGGCGCAGATGTCCGTCAACAGCAATCAGAGCATCGGCAACTGGCAGCAGACGGGAGCCACGGGAAGCACGGACGCGGTCCGCTTCACCAACGCCTACGACATCGTCGACAACGTCACGCTGATCCACGGGCGGCATACGTTCGGCTTCGGCGGAGACTACCGGCGCTTGCAGGCATCCGTGACGAACCCCGACCACTCCCAGTCCGGCTCGTACACGTTCGACCAGAGCTACACCTCCAGTTGCGCAAACAACTCGCTATGCTCGGGGCCGAGCGGAGGAGCGGGCATGGCGGATTTCCTGCTCGGTTTGCCCACGAGTGTGAACCGCGACATCGTGAATACGGCGCCCGCCACCCGCCTGACGATCGCGGACGCATATTTCCAGGACAATTTCCGCGTGACGAAGGAGCTGACACTGAACCTGGCCCTGCGGTGGGATCTCATCACGATGTACAACGACGTGAACAACCACCAGTCCAATCTCGACATGAATACGGGTCTGCTCGATATTGCGACGGCGGGGAACCGCGGGCCGAACGTGGACACCAACTACCACAATTTCGCCCCGCGAATCGGCTTTGCCTATTCACCCGACAGCGGGCGCACGGCAATCCGCGGGGCTTGGGGAATCACAAATTTCCCCGATCACTACGGAGCCGCGGGCGGTACGCTCGAACGCAACTGGCCGTGGTTTGAGGAGTATGTCCTGGGACAGCAGATCGCCAACACGCCGTGGGCCGCGTTGAGCTCGGCGCAGAACCTGCCCAACCCGTCCTGCAGCCAAAACACGAGCACGTGCCAGATCGGGCTGCCGGGCTTTGTGCCGCAAAAATACTCTGCCACAGTGGTTCCTTCTCCGGCGGCCAGCCTCTATTACGTTCCGCAATCCAACCAACCGGACAAGGCGACAATGTGGAACATCGGCATCCAGCGCTCGCTCACGCCGTCAAGTTCCATCGACGTCGCCTATGTGGGAACCAGGGGCTCGAACCTGTTCCGGTCGATCAACATCGACCAGGCGTTCCCGGGCCCGAACACGATCATCGGGACGGGGGTGCCGTCCAATATCAGCGGGTTGACGGCAAACCGGGTCTTCAGCACGCTCGGCTGCACCCAGTTCAGCACGACCGCGTCACTTTCCAGCACGGGCGGCCCGGTTTGTGTCGGAGGCCCATTGGCGGCCATTCAGGCCATCACCGAACGCGGCTCGACCGGTTACTCCAGCTACCATTCGCTCCAGGTGAAGTACACCAAACGGCTCTCCCGCGGGCTCGAGACGCTCCTGTCCTATACCTGGTCGAAGGAAATCGACGATATGAGCGTGTTCGTTCCTCTGCTAAATCAGGACCAGTACAACCGCGGGCTGGGCAACGCGTCGGCGCCCGACGTTCCCCATCTCTTCATCGGGAGCTTCGTATACGAGCTGCCGTTCGGAAAGGGGCGAGGCCTGATGAGCAACGCCTCTTACCCTGTTGAGCTGCTATTAGGCGGGTGGCAGGTCAGCGGGATCACGACCATCCAACACGGGGTGCCCCTCGCGGTCACCGACGGCACCGGCAACAACGGCGGCCTGAATTCGGGCTTCACGAACCGGGCCAACTACAACGCCTCATGCGGCTCTCACGCCTCCATCGTTGACAGGCCGAATGGCCTGTCCTCGACCCAGGGCGTTCAATGGTTCGACACGAGTTGTTTCTCCGATCACACTGTCAACTATATCTACGGCAACTCGGTTGCCGGAAACGTATGGGGCCCGGGCATCGTGAACTTCGACCTGTCTCTTTCGAAAGCCGTGAAAATCCGCGAGAGCATGGAGGTGCGGGTCCGAGCGGAAGCGTTCGATGCTTTCAACACGCCGCATTTCAACAACCCTGGCACTACCTGCTGTACCGCGCAGAGCGCAGGCTTCGGCGTGATTACGGGAACGAGCACTCCCCGCCAATTCCAATTAGGACTGCACTTCGCGTTTTAGCTTGGACCGGCGGGCCATTCACAGGCCCGCCTTTTCACACATCCACGGCCACCACTTCGTGGTCCAAAATGCCGGGTACGGTGACGTGCACCGCTCCCCCGCTCTCCTGCACGCGCGGCGCGGCGCCGCTCACCAGCAGCTTGACGTGCTTCGCCTTCAGTCCGTCCGGCAGGCGAATCGAAACTCGCTGCGGGGGCAGCGGGATGAATTCCCGCACCGGGCCTTTCATCATCATGGGGTTGGTCAGGTTGACCAGGTGAACGGTCACCGACTGCTTCTGCCGCCACATCGTCACGTCGAGCACGCCGGGGCCCTCGACCGTAACGGGCCGCGGCTCGTTGGCAGCCCAGTCCACCGCGTTCCGCAGGAGCTTCCAGTGGTCCACCGCCAGGACTTCCCAGAAGGTGCGGTCTATATCCCACGGGAAGTACACCACGCGTCCGGCGCCGGATTCACGAACGAACACCTCGGGGATGTCGGTCTTCGCGACGCGCGGGAATACCTCTTCCATCGGCAGGTCGGGGTACGACGGTATCAACGTGAGAGGCGGATTGCGATAACCCGGCGCGGGTTTGGTGTGGACGCGCGCCACTCCGTTGATAATGCGGCTGGCATCCTCCAGGCCGGCGAGCAGCGGATGGCGCTTGCCGGTGGCGGGATCAGTTTCGAGCCGCAGGTACGAATTCATCATGCGCGGGTCGAGCGCGCCGTCGAACGACGCGCCGAAGAGGTCCGCCAGCCCGAAATCCGGACGGCGCACGCCCCATTCATCGTAGAGCGACGTTTCATGGGTCGCCACGATGCCGCCGCCGCGGGACGCGAAGTCGCGAATCTGGCGGCATTGAGCATCGGACAGCGCAGCGATGTTCGGCAGGATCAGAACCTTGTAGGGTGCCAGGTGTGCGGCGTCGAGCAGGCGATCGTGCACCATCTCGAACGGGATGCGTGCCTCGATGAGCGCCTGGTAGTAGCCCAGCGTGTGGTCTTCGACCTTCTGCCGCGCTCGCTCGCCTCCGTAGAACTGCGCGGTCTGCTGCGAGTAGACCATCGCCACGCGCGCCAGCGCGAACTCGCTGCGCAGGTACTGCTCGTTTCGGTAATGCCAGGAGTAAAGCTCTTCGACAACCGGCAGCCAGCGCTCATCGTACAGCGTGCCGCAGAACTTGCTGAACCAGGGACGCAGGCCGTTGGCGATGCCGTCGAGCACCCACAACCGCAGCTCGGGGCCGTTCTGCACGGAATCCTTCCAGCGATAGGGCTCTTCGAGGCCCACGCTGAAGATGCCTCCGACCTGCTTCTTCCCCATGGTGGCGCGATATTCCTTGGCGTTCTTGCCGTTGGCCCACGGCGCGGCGAGGCCGCTGCGACCCTGGCGATCGGCAAACAGCGTGGGCGCGAGCTCCCCGATGGTCTTCATGTCGAGATCGCTGAGGGCGCCGCCCCCGGCGTTGGCGATATAGCGCGCGGCGGGGTTGCCCTGGCGGATCGCGTCGTCCCACACGTGCCACAGCTCGAACAGGCGCTTCTGCTTCCACACGATGTAGGCCTTGCGAGCGGGGTCCTGGGGGTTGAGGGTGCGGGGCAGCTCCAGTCCGCTGGCGGTGCGGAAATTCTCCCGGCAGTGCTCGCAGTAGCACATGCCGGAGCCGGCCCAGCGGTTGCTGAACACTCCGTCCACCTGATAGTTCGCGACGATCTCGCGCGTCACTCCGGTCATGAACTCGAAGTTGTAAGGGCCGAGCGCACAGGTCACCCACAGCTCCGGCATGGACCAGTGGCGGCGGCGGTTGCCCTGGGCGTCCACCGCGATCCAGTCGGGGTGCGCATCGTAAACGTCCTGATGAACGGCGTGCGGATCGGTGCGAGCCAGCACCACCATGTTCAGCTTTCGGCAGCCGGCTACCAGTTCGCCGAAGGGGTCGCCCGAGCCCATCCATTTGCTGCGGTAGTGCAGCGGGATGCGCGTCGGGTAGTATGCCACGCATC
Organism: Bryobacterales bacterium; assembly: GCA_963836015.1. Taxonomy (GTDB): domain Bacteria; phylum Acidobacteriota; class Terriglobia; order Bryobacterales; family Bryobacteraceae; genus CAWCDJ01. The sequence goes on from CAWIIF010000002.1 coordinate 301,720, forward strand.
CCCCGGCGCTGAGGCAGGCGGCATCGGAGTGCGTGCGCCGGAAGTAATCCAGCCAGAACTTGGGGTCGTACTGGCCGGGGTCGTTTTCCGCGAGCGTAAGCTGGGCCCACCGCATGGGCCGGTCGGACCACGGCTGCGGGTCGGCTGCGTAGGCGGTGGACGCGGGTCCGCTCAGTGCGAGAGACGATACGGCAACGGCGGCATTCCTTACGAATTCCCGTCGGGGCAGTTGAGCACTCATGATCACCTCTAAAGAGTTTTCAGCCGGAACCTGCGATACTCCACCTTCATCGGCGGACCCACGTGAACCTGGACGCCGATCAGGCCCTCGAACATACGGCCCTCGGGATCGTCGTCGATTACCTGGCTCATCAGGTGGCCGTTGAGGATGTGAGTCACGATATTGCCGCGGGCGATAATGTGGACCGAGTTCCAATCCGTATTGATGAAGCCGGCCAGTTGTCCGGCATCTCCCAGCGACGCGATGACCAGCGGAAGCTGCGTTCCCAACACGTGGGTCATCTGGCCGCGCACGGCGAGGAACAGCCGCCCCTTCTCCTCGTAGTTCTGACCGGTGTAACGGTTGCGGCCGTCGATATCGAATTGGTAGCCGCGCATGGCGAACTGGTTGGCTGGAGTCACACGGTCGGGCACCACCACGCTGCGGTAATTGACACCGCTGTTACCACCCTCGGTGATGCGGTAGTCCACTTTGAGCTCGAAATCCTTCGGTTTACCACCGCGCCAGATGATGAAGGTGTTGCTCTTGAGAAGGGTGTCGGGCGTGATCTCGCCCACCAGGCATTCGTTTTCGACCCGCCAATACTTCGGATTTCCTTCCCAGCCATCCAGCGTTTTGCCATCGAAGATCGGCTGGAACCCGGGTTCGTCGCCCGCGGGCTGCTCGGGACGGTCGCTCTGCTTCGGCACGAAACGCGGGGCGGACTCCTGCTGTGCGGCGAGCGGTATCGCGGCAAGCCCCCCGATCATCGAAACCAGGAATGGTCTGCGTCCGGTGCTTTCCATGAGTCGTCTCCTCGAACGAGTGTACTCCCCGGGCAGTCGCGCGTGATATCATCGCACGCAAGGATTTAACTATGAGGGACCCCCGCTTTCTGCTTTTCGGTTTCCTGTCGCTTTCCACCGCATTCGCCGCAGACGCAGCCCGGCAAATCCCGCTGACCGTTCCAGCGGGTGCGCCGCTCCGGCTGTACCTCACGAAGAAGGTCTCTAAGCGCCTGGGCGCGCCGGTCGAGGCGAAGCTGCTCGAACCGGTTTACGCATTCGACAAGCAGGTTGTGCCCGCCGGGGTCGTCGTGAACGGCCGGGTCAGCCGGCTCGAATCGCTCACCAAGTGGCAGCGCGCGATGACTATCCTGGGCGGCGACCTGACGCCGCTGCATCGCGCGAGGGTCGAGTTCACGACGCTGGTGATGCCCGACGGCCGGATCGTGCCGCTTCACACCCTCAACGCCGCGGCACTGAATTCCATCTACATTCCGCCGCGGCCGCCAAAGAAACAGAAGCAGCCGAAGACGCAGACCGCGCAGGCCAAACCGAAGCCGCAGCGTGACAAGAACAGCACGGTGGCCATGGGCGAGCAGAAGGCCAAGGAGCAGATCAATGCGCAGATCAGCGCGCGCACTCGCGGCGTGGCCGACATCGTCCGCTCTCCCGACAAAAAAGAGCGGCTGATCGACTACGCTATGTCGCGGCTGCCGTATCATCCGCAATGGGTGCGGCGCGGAACGCGCTTCGACGCGGAGCTGAAGGATGCGCTGGAATTCGGCGACGAGCCGGTGGCTCGCGATGCTTTCGCGCTGCTGGGGTCGCAGCCGCGGCCGGACAGCGTCGTGCACGCGCGATTGTTGACGCCTCTCGATTCGGCGTCGGCGAAAAAAGGCCAGCCGGTGGACGCGGTGATCGCCGAGCCGTTGTTCTCCCCCGAGCACAAGCTCATCCTGCCGGAAGGCACGCATGTCACCGGAACGGTGGTGCTGGCGAAGAGGGCGCGCTGGCTGCACCGCGGCGGACAGCTCCGCTTCACGTTCCAGAAGTTCGACCTGCCGTCCGAAGCCTCGCCGCCGGACGCGCGCGAACCGGAACCTGCTCCGGTGACGACGCAAGCCATCCTCGCGGCAGCCGAACGAGCCGGCAAGACGAATATCAAGGTAGATGGCGAGGGCGGAGTGAAGGCCACGGAGTCGAAGAGCCGCCTGCTGGCTCCGCTGATTGCGGTGATGATCGCCAACAAGTCGGCGGACACCGACGCCGGGCGGCACAGCGCTAGCGGAGGCGAGGCCAACGTGGGAGGCCGTACGTTCGGCGGCGCTTCCGGCTTCGGCATGGCAGGGGCCGCGGCTGCGCAAAGCTCCAAGTATGTCGGGACCGCCCTGGGGTTCTACGGAATGGCCTGGTCGGTTTACTCGAACGTGATCGCGCGCGGCGGAGAGGTGCAGTTCAATCGGAACGCCGTAATCGATATCAAATTCGGCGCGCGCACCCCACCGCCGGCGCAGAAGTTTCTCGCGGCAGCCCGCTGAAGGCGGGGGTTATGAGGACTCCGTGGTGTAGGCCACCAGGAACGTCCGGCGGAAGGGGAACAGGACTTTACCATTCGCCCGCAGCTCATAATGCGAGCGAATCCGCTCGCCATATTCGGCGGTGAACGCGGCCCGGTCCTCGTCGTTCGGGAGCGCTTCCAGAAACGGCCGCAGGCCGGTGCCGCGATACCATTCCACAATGCCCTGCACCGAATCCATGACGTGCAGGTATTCCGTGTCCCACAGGTCGAGGCGCACGGCGAGCGGCGCCAGGAGATCGTAGTAGTGTGCCGGGTCCTCGGTACGCCAATCGGCGACGTGCGTACGGCGTCATGTGCGGCGACCATTTGGGCGAGGCTGCCAGCTCGCGCATTTCCTGGTGCGCGGGAGAATTCCAGTTCGAGGGGATCTGCACGGCGAGCGCCCCGCCGGGCCGTACCCGCACGAAGAGGCGGCGGAAGATCGTGTCGTGGTCGCGCACCCACTGCAGCGAGGCATTGGAGAAGACCAGGTCGAAGCGCGGACGCTCGTCGCGGGCCCAGCCTCCTATATCCCCCACCGTCCAGTTCCGGCCGGGATATCGCTCGCGGGCGGCGGCGATCATTTCGGCGGAGCTGTCCAGGCCGGTGATTGAGGCGTCCGGCCACCGCGCGGCCAGCACCGCGGTGCTGTTTCCGGGACCGCATCCGAGATCGATGATGGTGCGCGGCGAGGCGATCTTCACGCGTTCCGCGAGATCGCGGCAGGGGCGGCTGCGCTCTTCCGCGAATTGAAGGTACTGCGCTGGGTTCCAGGTGGGCATATCAATACCAGTATTTCGTTTGCTTCGTCCAGGGTGAATCGGGGTAGCGTGTGTGCAGCAGATCGAACGCCTCTTTGGAATAGGGGCTGGTCGAGGCATCGGCCGAACTGCCGAAATGGGTGGCGCGCACGGCCAGGTGCAAGGCTTCGGGGACGCGCGGGTCGCTCGGATGCGCCCTGGCCCAGGCGATTGCGGCAGCGCTCAGATAGTTCACGGAATTGGCCGCGGCCTTCCGGAGCTGCTCGGCCTGCCGGGCGCCCTCGGCGCGGTCCGGCTCGGGAAGGAACGGAGCGGCGATCGCGGCTGCCGGAGGCTGAAGCCTCCACCAGTTGTCGCGAAGCTCGTCCAGCTTGCCGGCGGCTTCCAGCCGGCCCAGGCCGGGGCGCAATTCCGGCGAAAAACCGGGGTTCCGCAGCATCAGGAAGACGGCGGCGAACTGCGCGGCTTGCGGATCGCTTGCAGTGAGGTATGCGCGCAGGCCGGCGGCCAGTGCGGGACGCAGTTGCGCCAGCCGGCCCGCCAGAGCGCGCGCCGCATCAGGGTCTTCGAGCGCGATGGCCCGCACCCAGCCGGCTTGGGCGATGTCTGCCTGGAGGTCCGAGGGGATCAAACCGCTCGAGGCCGCGTCGATCCAGCGTGCGAGCGGCGCCATTCGATTCATCGGAGCCGTGCTGTCGGCATCGAAGGCGATCTCTTTGCGCGGAGTGTTTGGCCCGAACGGCTGGTCCGGATTTCCATCTCCGTAGTCGACTGCTACCGGACGGCGCGGCGAGTACCGGAGGAACTCGGTCCAGTCGCGGGCCATCGCCAGGCGTTCAGCGCGCAGCAGGTTGCGGGTGGCATCGGCCTGGGGCGCTGCGAGCGCCTGGTCCGCCCACTGGCGCGCGGCGTCGAGATCTCCGCGCAAGCGCTCGATGCGGATTCCATAATAGGTCGCGCTGGGCCAGGCGGGATCACCGGACTTCACCTGACGGGCAGCGGCGATCAGATCGGGCACAGCGGCGTGCGTGGCAGGCGCGCTTGCAAGTGCGGCGATGAGCCACGGCGCGGCATGTGTATCGCGCCATCGTTCGATCGAATGCTCCGCGTCGGAGGGGAACGCCAGCAGCCAATCTCCGAAGTCACTCTCCGGAGCCGCCTTCGGCGCTCGCCGGTTCCAAAGGTAGATGAAGTCATCCAGGGTTGTCGCGATCTGGGGACCGACCTCCGCACGAAGCAGTTCGGCCGAGACTTCGCGCAGCCGTGCCTGCGGCTCGACGCGGGATTGCACATAACCCAGCAAGCCCCGCGCAGCCTGCTTCCACTCCCCGGCTCCCGAACCGGCGATGATGGCATTCAACTGGCCGGCGGCCTCCCGCAGCTTGGCCGGATCGGCGTGCAGCGTCCCTTCCCGGATCAACGTTCGCGCCACGAGGTACGGTGCAGATGGGTTCCCGGTCATCGCGCGGAAGTCGCGTTCGGCGGCGTCCAGTTGGCCCGCATAGAACTCGGCGGCGGCGATTTGGTAGCTGCGCTCGGCCGCCAACGCCGGGTCCGCGCCAGCTTCGAGCGGCGCGGGGATGGATGGCCCGGCGGAGCAGTTCTCGAAGACCTGGTCCTGCGCGCCCACCCAGTCGCGCACCTGCGGGCTCGACGCACCGCGGGCGGCGGTGAGCGACTGCAGCGTCTTGGCGGCCGCAGCGAAGGCGTCGTCGAGGCAGTTCGGGTAGTAGTAGAAATTGTTCGGATCGGACGAGCGCCGGTACGTGTCGATGGGCTTCGCCGGCGGCAGATTGGGAACCTGCGTGCGGGCTCTCAGCCATCCGGCGGCGGGCGAGACGAAAGGCTGGTTGAAGGGCGGCGGATAGAGCGCGGCGGTTTCCTGCGCGTTCAGCGGCGCGCCGCTGAGAATGCGCCAGGCGATAAACAGCTCGCGGGTACGGTAGCCCGGCCGCACCACACCGAGGTCCCCACGCGCGTAGGCCGCCGGATCCACCGGTCCGCGCACCGGCGCGAACTCCGCCTCGGGCAGAAATGGCCCGCAACTCTCTCCCTCGCGCGGGCCGAGCCACGCCGCGAAAGCAACTACGACGGCCAGGAGGCGAGCGGTCTTCATCGCCACCTCCGCGCCAAGTCCAACACCCCGCGGTACGCCGCCTCGGTCCACGGATGCGGATTAAAGACGAACAGCCGCCGGCCGTGTGGGACGGTATAGGGCATTTCGTCGGTAGAGACCCCCACACTGGAGCCGCAGAGCGGGACGCGGAAATCGACCACCTCGTGGGGCTGGCCCGCACCCATGCGAAACAGCATGGGCACCGCATCCGCCACGGGCATCCCGCGGATCCAGGGATCGCTCAGGCACCAGGAAGCCAGCGCTGTAATGGTCAGCTCTTTGGAAGGATAGAGGCCGCTGCGAACGCGCCGGGCCAGTTCCCTGTACCACGTGCGCTCGGAAGCGCGCGCGTCGAAATCGAGCTCCAGGGCTCGCGAGCGGGGATCGTTGGCGTCCTTGAGAATCTCCTCTACGATGAGTCCTTCGTCGGGCAGCGGCGGCCCCGCGGATTCCAGGCGGATCACCGTCATCAGAGCGGTATTTGGAGGGACATCGAGCGGCTGCAGGCGCGGCTGGGAAGCGACCTGCCCGTCACGCCAGGAGACGGTCCGCGCCAGGTAGGCGACTCCGGCCGCCCGGGGGTCGATGTAGCCCAGATGTTCCGGCCGCTCCCAGGCCCACAGCATCAGACGGGGAAACCCCGGCAGCGGATCGCGCGCGCCGCAGGAAGCGAGCAGGCACGTCAACAGGAGCAGCGAGCGCTTCAACGGTTCCTCCTTCCCGATGATACCTTGGCGTGCCGGGACGCCTCGCCTCGATGGCACGCAGGGAGGGGCATGCTATAGTTAGTCCGGCTTTTGCCTGTCTTGCCAATGCGCCGCGCCGCCATCTTCTTCACGTTCCTCTGCTGCAGGCTGCTGGCTGGTCCGCAGCCTCCCTGCGGAGGACCTCCTTCCCCGCCCTATCCGCCGGTCGATGCACCGCCTGCCGTGCAGGTCTGGACGAATCTTGACTGGACGCCGCCGGGATGCACCGGCTGGACTCCCGGCGATTCCGCTACCCTGGTGGCGACAGCCGCGCGCTTCCGTTATGCTGCGGGAGTCCAGCAACTCCGGCGGCGCGTCGGAGCCATTTCCGAACTGGCCGGCCTGCTCTACTGGTCTTCCACCGAGAAACGCTGGCAGCCGCTGATTGTCGATGCCTCGGCGGTGGCCGGGCCGGGCGGAGGCCGGCGCCCGGATTTCTCCGCGGACGAGATCGTGGAGGGACGCAGTCTATGGGCAGAGGAGCAGGACAACCTGCTGGGCAAAGGGACCTATCGCATTCGCGTTGTAGCCTCCGCGGAAGCCAGGCTCGTATTCGCCACCGAAAACGCAAGCACCCTGCGCTTCATGGGAATCCCGATTTTCGGGCCGGGTGAAGTCCAGTCGATCTGTTTTCTCGAACGCGAGTCGAAGGACGTCTGGCGCTATTACTCGCTGGCACGCTTGGGCAAGCAGGTGAGCCTTCTGGTGTCAGGGCACGAGGCTTCGCTGATCAATCGCGCCGCGGCCTCCTATCGCTTCCTCGCCGGCATCCCTGCGAACCAGGAGCCCCCCGCGGCGCGCTAGGCCCAGCATTCCCCAATCCATCAGGCCCGTCACTCGCCCCTGGCCGTGCGGCGGTTTCAGCTCCTTGATCTGGAATTTCGCCTCAGCGTCGCGGACCTCAACGAGGGTGTGAGCAAAGAACCAGCCATCGTCGTACTTCCCGGAGGAGCGGAGATGTCCGCCGGCGCTCGGCATCGAAAGATACGTCACTCCCTCGAGGCTGATGCGCAGCAGCTGGTGGATATGGCCGGCGATGACATACTGCACCCCGTATTTCCGGGCGAGCTGGTGCAGCGGAAAATCCGGACTCTGCAGCGCGGCCCGCACGATCCACGACGGCCGGTGCGAAAAGATAAACTTCAGCGGCTGCGAGGCATGGGCCTGCAGGTCCTGTTCGAGGAAGGCCAGTTCCCCGGGCGAAAAGGCTTCGGTGCGGCTATTGTCGAGAATCGTGAAATGCGCCTGGCCGTAATCGAAGCTGTAGTGCGTGGGGTGCCCGGCGTGTTTCCGAAAGAGCTTTTCCGAAGCCTCCGACCAGATGTCGTGATTGCCCGGAGTCAGGTAGAGCGGGATCCGCTGGTACGGCTTGAGTCCTTTCTTGACGGCTGTCCATTCCGATTCCGCTGTGGCGTCGTCGCCGCCCTGAATTGTGTCGCCCACCGTGATCACGAATGCCGGGTGTTCGGCCGCCGTCTCGCGCCACACCTGCTCCCAAACGCCCGCCTGCGCTTCGCCGGTGCGGTCGCCGAGGATGACGAAGCGAAAGGAGTCGGCGCCGGCGGAAACGGAGACAAGAAGTGCAAGAAGCAGAACCGCTCTGTGGAGCACTTAATTCACCAGCATCTGCGAAATGCGGACCGCGTGGCCCTTGCTCCGCTCATCGGATGAAGTTGCTACCCGCATCACCAGCTCGTGCCGGCCGTGGCTCAAGTCGGCATCCAGCACATAGCCCCACGGAATGTGCAGGCTCGGGCTCCATTCGGTGAACAGATTCTGGGTGCGCGTGGGACCGCCATCGATCGTATACTCCACCTCGCCCGCGTCCGGCCCTGCCGCCACGAAGATCCCCACGGCGGTTCCTTCAAAAGCGAAACGGCATTCCGCGCCCGGAGTTTCCGCGACGAGCATCGGAACGTGCACGAAACCTTTGCGCGTGCCGGCCTTGTCCTGCGGCGACCAATCCGGATCCACCCGCCAGCCCGAGACTCCCCGGATATCGACCAGCCGTCCGCGGAAATAGCTGTTCGGGTCGATCGGCTCGGGCATCGCGTGGGCCTCGGGCGGACCCGCTACCATTGGAGGCTGCTTCCATGCCGCGTCGAAGAGCCTTTCGATCGACCTTGCATACACCGTCATGCCGAACGGCGCCGGGTGCAGGCTGCGGAAGTCCTTGTCCCAGGTGAACTCGCCGGCGTCGATGCGTTCCGTGATCTCACGAGCGAGGTTGATCGAGGGGACGCCGTAGTGCTCCGCCACCTTCTCGTGCGACGCGATCACTACGGGAGTCTGGCCGGCGCGAATCGTCTCCATCTTCTGCGGATCGACGAAGTGCAGCATCACAATGTCGAGATTCGGCTCCAGCAGGCGCGCATGCCGCACCTCTCCCTCCATGCCGCGGATCTGCTCCCGCGGCGGGAAGTAATTGGTGGAGTCATTGACCGCCGCCTCTACGAACAGAAGGTCCACGGGACCACGGCTGAAAACGTCGCGCACCAGGCGAAACGCCCCGGGTGTTGATCCGGTGGAAGCGATCCCCGCATTGACGAAGTCGAACTGAGCCGCTGGGAAGCGTTTGGCAAGATGCTCGCAAACCAGGTCGCGCCACCCCTTCATCTCGGTGATCGAGCCGCCCAGGAACACTACGCGCGCCGGGCCGCCCGCGCTGAATCGCCGCAGCGAGTTGCGCAGTCCGCCGCGCAGTTCGAAGTACTCCCGGCCATGCGGCGTCATGCCGGTCCCGGCCAGCCGCTCCAGACCCGTGGTGTGCGAGAGGACGAAGTTGACGATCCGGGCGGGATCGTCGAGCGGGAAATGATGGCCGTTCAGGGCATCGGGCATACCGGTGTTCCGGTACACCTCGATCGGTCCTCCGGCCTCGCGATACCTGGCCGCGAACACGTCGGTGTTCTCGGAGGGGGGAACCAACTGGTCGCGGTCGCTGACCACGTGCAGGATCGGAATCTGCTTTGCGGCCAGCGCGGCTACCTCGTCCACCGGATTCGTCATCCGCGATTCGGAGCCGTAAGAGCGCAGCGCTTCCTGCCAGTCCGCAGAGCTGCCCAGCCCTTTCCCTTTGCCGCCCGGCCAGCTCTTCATGTCGCAAACGGGCGATTCGCAGTAGACGCAGTTTACGAGGTCGGGATGTTTCGCGGCCCAGTTATACGCGAACAGCCCGCCGCGGCTGACCCCTTCGAGGGCCATCTTCGGCGAGAGTCCGAACGTCGCCGTCACGTACTCGTAGAACTGGTCCCACGCCGCTACCGCGTCGGGATTTCCGAAGATGTTCGGCAGATCCAGGTAGGCGAGGTGAACGCCCTTCGACAGCAGCGCGATGGCCGGCTCCGGATGGTACTCCGGAAACCGCGCCCGCCAAAGCCATTCCTTGCCCGGCTTTACGTTGCGCGGAAATACGACGTAGCCCGGGTGGCCGCCGACCGTGAAGTCGCGCTTCTCATAGCCGTTCCAAAGCACCGGAGCTGCGGGCGCCTGCCCGAGGAGCGCCGGCGCGGCCATCGAAGCCAGGAATCCGCGGCGCGTGAATTTTGCCATCGGATTACTCCCCTTCGTCCGCCGTGAAGTACGCGCAATCCGGATGGTGGAACACCAGCGCGCTGACGCTGGCCTCGGGCTCCATCATCATGCCCTCCGTCAGCCGCACGCCGATCTGATCGGGCTCGAGCAGCTTCCAGATGCCCTGCTGGTCGTCGAGATTCGGGCATGCCGGATACCCGAAGCTGTACCGCTTGCCGCGGTATTTCGACGTGAAGCGGTCGTGCATCGTCAGGGTCGGAGGATCGGGAAAGCCCCAGTCTTCGCGGATACGGCGGTGCAGCCACTCGGCCGTCCCTTCGGCCGTCTCGATGGCCAGCGCCTGGATGGCATGCGCCTTGAAGAATTCGCCCGCCTGCTTCCACTCCTCGGAGCGCTCGCGCACGCACGAGCCCGCGGTCACGACGAACATTGCGAGGTGATCGCGGCGCTGCTCGTCGGCCTCCAGGATGTAATCGCTCAGGCACAAGCCGTTGGCGCGGCGCTGGCGGCCGAATTGAAAGGTATGGATGGGCGACTCGCCGCCGCGGTCGAAGAGGTGAATCGCGTTGCCGTCGCGCTCGGCCTCGAAGAACTGCCACACTACCTTCACCTTCATGAAGCGGGCGGCTTCGTGCTTCACTTCTTCCAGGTTATGGTATAGCTCCAGCGCCTTTTCTTCGCGTTCGGCCAGGGCCTTCTCAAAATTGCCCTTGTAGCCCAGGTGCCGGCCATAGAGCATGAACGGATTAATGTAGCTCCACAATTCCGCCAGGTGCGGCACGTCGCGGACCTTGCGCTCGAGATACGGGGCGGCCGGAATCGGGATATCGGTTCGGACCTTGCCGCTGCGCTCCGTGGTGAGCGGCCCTGCGGGCGCCTCTACCGGAACTTCGGGAGCCGCCTCGGCGATGGACCGGTGACTGGTCAGGACGGCCGCGCGCTCTGCCGGGTCCATGATGCGATTCATCAAGCTCAAGCCGGTCATGGCGTCCTTGGCGTAACAGACGGCCTCGCCGTACGCCGGCGCGATCTTCGTCCGCGTGAACTTCTCGGAAAGCGCCGCGCCTCCCACCAGCAGCGGCACGCCGATCCCGGAGCTCTTCAGGTCGGTCGCCGTAATCACCATCTGCTGGGTGCTCTTCACCAGCAGGCCGGAGAGGCCGATGGCGTCGGGCCGGTGCTCCTGGCAGGCGCGGATCAGGATATCGGGCGGAACTTTGATCCCGAGATTCACCACCTCGTACCCGTTATTCGCGAGGATGATCTCCACCAGGTTCTTGCCGATATCGTGGACGTCGCCCTTCACCGTCGCCAGGATCACCTTGCCGCGGGCCGCCGTTTCGGACTTCTCCATGAACTGTTCCAGGTGGTTCACCGCCGCCTTCATGGCTTCGGCCGACTGCAGCACTTCCGCCACGATCAGCTCATTGTTGTTGAACAGGCGGCCGACCTCGTTCATCCCAGCCATCAGCGGGCCGTTGATGATCTCGAGCGGAGCGGCGCCCTCCGCGCGCTTGCGCTCGAGATCGGGGATCAGCCCGTCTTTGGTGCCTTCGATGATGTAGTTGGCCAGCCGCTGATCGAGCGGCAGGTCTTCGGCTCGCTGCTTCTGACGCGTTCCGGCCTTGCGGAAGTGGTCGGTGACGGCCGCGATGTGCCACTGGTTGATTGCGGCCTTCTGTTCGGCGGTCTGCTCGCGCCAGTCCTCGGGCGCGGTGCGCAGCGATTCGTCCTCGGCATCCACGGGCGGCGAGTTGAACAGAAGGTTTTCCGCGAGACGCCGCTCCTCCTCCGGAATGGAAGCGAAGCGCTCCAGCTTCTCGGCATTCACGATCGCCAGGTCGAGCCCGGCCTTGGTGCAGTAATAAAGGAAGACCGAGTTCACCACCTCGCGCGCCGCGGCCGGCAGCCCGAATGAGATGTTGGAGATCCCCAGCACCGTCTTGACCAGCGGCAGCCGCTCCTTCACCAAGCGGATGCCTTCGATGGTCTCCACCGCCGCCCCGATATAGTTGACGTCGCCGGTGGCGCAGGGGAAGACCAGCGGATCGATGATGATGTCCTCGGGCGGGATCCCGTACTTTTCCGTCAGCAGCCGGAACGAGCGCTCCGCCACCGCCACTTTTCGCTCGCGCGTGAAGGCCTGCGCCTGGAGCTTGTCTTCGTCGATCGAGCCGACCACCAGCGCCGCGCCGTAACGGCGCGCGATGGGGCACATCAGCTCGAACTTCTCTTCGCCGTCCTCCAGGTTGATGGAGTTGATGATGCTCTTGCCCTGGCACCAGGTCAGCGCCAGCTCCACCGCTCGCGGGTCGGTGGTGTCGATCATTACCGGGGCCTTGATCTTGCGGATGAGCCGGTCGTAAAAAGGGTCGATATCCTGCAATTCCTCGCGGTCGGTGCTCTGCAGGCAGACGTCGATGATGTGCGCGCCGTTCTTCACCTGCCGCCGCGCGATCTCGGTGGCTTCTTCCCACTTCTCTTCCGCCACGAGGTTCTTGAAGAGGCGCGAGCCGATGACGTTGGTTCGCTCGCCCACGATCAGCGGACGGCTGCTTTCATCGGCTTCCACCAGCTCGATGCCCGAGTAATAAGCCCGGTGAGCGCTGGGGTGCAGCGGCCGGGGCTGCTTGCCCTCCACCATCTGGGCGATCGCCCGGATGTGCGCATCCGTCGTGCCGCAGCAGCCGCCGACGACGTTCAGCCACCCGTTATCGACGAATCGCTCGAGCTGTGAAGCAAGCGTGGTGGGAGTCTCCAGGTACTTCCCTTCCTCGTTGGGAAGCCCCGCGTTCGGATAGCAGGAAACCCGCACCGGCGACATCTCACTCACGGTCCGGATGTGATCCGTCATCAGTTCCGGCCCGGTGGCGCAGTTCAGCCCAATAGAAATCAGGTCGGCATGGGTGATCGAGGCGACAAACGCATCGGCGGTTTGTCCGGCAAGCATGGTGCCGCTCAGTTCGATCGTTCCCGAGACCATGGTAGGGATCGACCGGCCGATCTCCCGGCGCAGGCGGTCAATGGCCAGCAGCGCGGCCTTCACGCTGCGGGTGTCGTTACAGGTCTCCACCAGCAGCACGTCCGCTCCGCCTTCGATCAGGCCGGCGGCCTGTTCGTAGTACGCCTCGATCAATTGCGGAAACGTGATCCCGCCGACTACCGTAATGGCCTTGGTGGTGGGCCCCATCGAGCCGGCGACAAAGCGCGGCCGCGCGGGCGTCGAAAACTCCGCAGCCGCCTGCCGGGCCAGCCGCGCCGCCGCCACGTTCAATTCGTACGCACGGTCCTGCTGCCCGTATTCGCCCATGGAAACCCGGCTGCCGTTGAACGTGTTGGTCTCGACCATGTCGGACCCGGCTTCCAGATACGCCCGGTGGATTCCCAGCACGACGTCCGGCCGGTGAACCAGCAGCATCTCATTGCAGCCTTCCAGGGCCGGCCCGCCGAAATCCGCCGCCGTGAGGTGTTGCTGCTGCAGCATCGTCCCCATGGCCCCGTCGAGCACAAGGACACGTCGGTTCAGGATGTCGGCGAGCGCCTGTTGACGCTCTTGGGGCGTAGTCATAATAGGTTGGCTCTTTTCATCTTAAAGGAAAATTAATGGCCGCCGCGAAACCAGTCCGCCCGCTCCCACATCGACCAGAGCAGTTATGCTGAAGGTAATGGAACACGCAAACGTTCTCCGTATCGGGGTGGCCGTGTTAGGTCTTTGCGCGGCGCTGCCCGCCCTGGCCGACTCGCAATTCCGCGTCCGCCAGATGACCCGCGATGACGTACCGCTCGGCAAGGGCCAGTGCGACATCCGCCTGCAGGTTGACAACGAAGTCGAGATCGCCGTCCACCGCGACACCGTATCCATCCGCACGATCTCCGGGCGCGGAGCTTACGACGACGGCTCGGAGTGCAACGCTCCGCTACCCGACCGCGATCTGCGGAACTTTAGCTTTCAAGTGGTGGAGAGCCGAAACGACATCCGCCTGATTGCCGAACCCTCGCGCCGCAATGACTACTCAGCTATCGTGCGCATCCGCGACACCTCCGGAGGCCAGGGGCGCTACCATTTCCGGCTGACCTGGGCCATGACGGGTGGCGATTCCCGCCCCCGGCGCGACTTCGACGAGCGTCCGGGCGGCGCGCCGCCGGTTCCGGGGTTCTCCTGGAATAACACCATAGATTTCCGCGGCAACGGGCGCGGGGTGGCTACGCTCAACAACTTCGACCGGCGCCTGTCCAACTGTACTGTGTCCATCGATCGCGGAGGACGGATCGTCGTCAGCTTCCGCACCGACCGCGGGCCCATGAATTTCAACGGCAGGGTGACCGGCCGCGATGGCGGGCGGCTGCGCGCCGACGTGGTATCCGAGGACGGCCGCCTGCGAGGTCCGATGTTCATCTCAACCGGGAACCGCGACGATGTCAACAGCATCTCGCTCGAAGCCACCGACGGCCGCGACCGCATGCGACTGAACTGGGACCGCCGGTAGGCCGTTGGTTCCAGCGGGTTCCGGCGAAACTGCGCGCATTCGGCCCGAAACACGGGTAGACTGTAGTTTCGCCATGGAACTCGAGAAGATTCAGCAGGAGCTGCGCAACCAGAAACTGGACGGGTGGCTGTTCTTCGATCACCACCTGCGGGACCCCCTGGCATACCGGGTCCTCGGATTCGAGCCGCCGCGCACCCCCACGCGGCGCTGGTACTACCTGATCCCGGCTGCTGGAGAGCCCCGCGGCCTGGAGCACCGCGTCGAGCCGGGCATGATCTCCGCCCTGCCCGGAGAGAAGACTCCCTACTCCAGTTGGCCGGAGCAGGTCGAGGGGCTGCGCAAGATCACCGCGGGCCTGCGGCGTGTGGCCATGCAGTATTCACCAAACTGCGCGATCCCGTATGTCGCGATGGTGGATGCGGGCACGGTGGAGCTGGTGCGCAGCGTCGGGGTGGAGGTAGTGACCTCTGCCGAGTTGATCCAGTTCTTCGAAGCCCGCTGGAATGCCGGCCAGCTCGAGACGCATCTCGAGGCCGGGCGGCGCGTCGATCGCGTGCGCGAGGCGGCCTTCCGCATGGTGCTGGAGCGGCTTCGCAGCCACGCCAAAGTCACCGAGCTCGACATGAAGGATTTCGTCCGCGCGGAGTTCACGCGGGCGGGCATGGTGACCGATCACGGGCCCATCGCCGCCGTCAACGGCAACGCCTCGAATCCACACTACGAGCCCACCGCCGAATCGCACTCCGAGATCCACGCCGGCGACCTGCTGCTGCTCGATCTCTGGGCCAAACTCGACCAGCCGGGCGCCGTCTACTACGACATCACCTGGACCCACTTCCTGGGCGACAATCCACCCGACGCCATGAGCCGCGTTTTCGAGACCGTGACGGGCGCGCGCGACGCCGCCATCCACCGCGTCACCGAAGCGGTGGCGGCGAAGCACGAGCTTTATGGTTACCAGGTGGACGACGCCGCGCGCGGCTTCATCGAGAGCCGCGGTTACGGCGCATTCTTCACCCACCGTACGGGGCACTCCATCGGCCAGGAGGTGCACGGCAACGGCGCCAACATGGATAACTTCGAGAACCACGACGACCGGCGCGTGTCCCCCTGGACGTGCTTCTCGGTCGAGCCCGGCGTGTATCTTCCCGAGTTCGGCGTGCGCTCGGAGATCAACATGTTCGTCGGGGATGTCGATGCCCGCGTCACCGGCGCAATTCAGCGCCAACTGACACTCGGCTGATGCCCCCGCAGGCGCTGGCCGCGCTGGCAACGCTGGTCTCGTTTGCGCCCCACGGTAACCGGATCGATTTGAAACTCGACCGGGGCTCCGCGGAGATGGTCTGGGCGACTCCCAGCACCTTTCGCTTCCGGCGCTCCCTCGATGGCGCCCTGCCGCAGGCGAAGACTGCCCAGCACGCGGCGGTCGAGCTCGAGATCGACGACCAGCCCGGCCTCGTGCTGGTGCGCTCGAAATTCCTTGAAGTGGCGATTCGGAAAAACGGCGTGACCCTGCAGGTGCGGCGACGGGACGGCTCACCGTTGATGGCGGATGCCACCGAGCCGCGAACCGATGCCGTCGGGGTCTCCTGGGAGCGGCAGTCCCCGGCCGGCGCGAATTTTTACGGCCTGGGTCCACGCGTCGATGCCGCGCTCGATCTGGGCGGCCGCGCCCAGCGCACATCCGAGCCCTTCCTGCTGTGCACCGCCGGCTATGCCGAAGACCACATGGCGCCCGGCTCCTACCAATTCGATTTCACGAACCCGGCGCGCTACCGCATCGAAGCCCCCGCCGTCGACTACTACTTCTATTACGGCCCGACTCTGAAACAGATTTTCGAGGAGCGCCACGAAGTGCGCGGCGAGGCCGATCCGTGGACCGCCTCCACGGAGCGCTTCGGTTCCTGGGAAGGCCTGCGCGCCACGCTGCTGCGCCTGGTTCATGGCGCCATGACCGGCATGCTCGAGCCAACTGCCGGCCTGCGGCCGTACGCCGGTGCTCCTCCGGAGCTGCTGCGGAGGGCGCGGCAGCTAATGTCCCTGGTTCCCGCCGTCACTCCGGGAGACGCGGGCCTGAGCAGCTTTCGTCTGCAGTTGAGGAGTTTCTACGACGCTTATCGCGAGGAGGTGCTCGATAAGGGGTACCCGGTGTGGCATCCCCTGCCCTTCCAGTTTCCCGACGATCCCGAGTGCGCGCGGCATGCCGATGAGTTCATGCTGGGCGACGAGATGCTGATCGCCCCGGTCTATGAGCCGGGCGGCCGGCGTTCCGTCTACCTGCCGCAGGGCGTCTGGAGCAATCTGGAAAGCGACGAAGTGTTCCCTGGACGGCGCACCATCACCGTGGCGGCTCAGGGGCTCCCGGTTTTCGCCCGCAATGGCGTGATCATTCCGCTCGATGGCGGCGCCGGAATGGCCCTCCACTACTATCCGAAACTGGCTGCCGAGTTCTTCATCCTGGAGCGCCGCGAAAATGCCTGGACCCAGGTGCATGCAGCCCCCTCGGGCGACGAAATGCGGCTCGAAATCGAATCGATGGAGACCCGCGATTACCAGTGGGTGGTGCACCACGTAGCAAAACCCGCCTCGGTCGGCTTTGGCACGGAGAAGTTCCGCGAAGTAGACCCCGGCGAGGTGGCCGGCCGCACGTGGTCTTACGACGCCCGCGCCAGGCGGCTGCAGGTGCGCGTGCACGTCGCGGCCGGTGAGGATTCGATCGTTAATCTGATATATTGACTGCCCAGGAGTGAAGAATGGCTCTTTTTGACGCGGTGTTCGAAGGCGGCGGCGCCAAAGGTGTCGCCTTCGTGGGTGCACTGGAGGTGCTCAGGGACAAGGGTCACAAGATCCGCCGGTACGTGGGGACCTCGGCGGGTGCCATCACCGCGACGCTGCTCGCGGCCGGCTATGACACGGCCGACATGATGCAGGCAGTCATGGAGAAGCAGGCCGACGGCACGCCCCGCTTCAGCAGCTTCATGGACATTCCGCAGGCGGTCGATTTCTCGGAGGCGGTGCGCGAGCAGAGCATTACCGCACAGGTGTTTCGCGAAGTGGACCTGCCGTTTGTTCCGACCGCGTTTGAAAGCCACATCGACACCGTGCTCCTCGACCGGCTCCTGCACAACTCCCTGTATGCACGTATGTTCTCGTTCACCGAGTGCGGCGGCTTTTATTCGGGGCGGACCTTCCTGGGATGGATTCGCGAGAAACTCGCTACCAGGGGCATCGAACCCGGCGACACGCTCGAGACTTTCGCCCAGAAGACCGGCTCCGACCTCTCGGTGGTTGCCTCCGACACCAGCGATATGGAAATGCTGGTGCTGAACCACCGGACGGCTCCCGGAGTTCCGGTGGCCAACGCCG
The DNA here is from genome assembly GCA_963836015.1 of Bryobacterales bacterium. Lineage (GTDB taxonomy): Bacteria > Acidobacteriota > Terriglobia > Bryobacterales > Bryobacteraceae > CAWCDJ01. The sequence goes on from CAWIIF010000002.1 coordinate 319,293, forward strand.
TGCGGATGTCGATGAGTATCCCGTTCGTGTGGCAGGAAGTGAACTGGCAGGAGGCCTGGGGGCCTTACATGGGCCGCGTTAAGACCGGCAACACGATTGTGGACGGAGGCGTGCTGTCGAACTTTCCGATCCGCCTGATCGCGTGCATGGACGATGAAGTGCGCGCGATCATGGGGGACACCGACCCCAATGCGGCGGGCAACCTCGGCTTGATGATCGACGAAACCCTGCCAGTGCCCGGCGCCCCGTCCACCACCCAGACGCCGCTGCCGATCACCCGCTTGCGCGTCATGAAAAGGGTATCGCGCCTGGTCGATACCATGACCGGCGCGGCCGATAACGAGATGATCCACCGCTATGCAAACGACATCTGCCGCCTGCCGGCCAAGGGCTACGGCACCCTGGAGTTCGGCATGGCGGGCGACCGGCTGGATAAGTTCGTGGGAGCCGCCCGCGCCGCCATGGAAGTCCATCTGGGCAAGGCCGCCGCTGCCGGAGGGTAGCAGCGGCGGCTTCCTGCGGAGGCTAAAACACGTACTTCAGTGTTAACTGCAGCCGGCTCGGTCGAGGTTAGAACACATACTTCAACGCGAGCTGCAAGCGGCGTGCGTAATTGCTGACGGTGGAAGCGCTGATCTGTCCGAAGCCGGTATCGAGCGCGGTCTGCCCGGTGGTGGCCGACATATTCGGATTCGGGAAGAACGGATGGTTCGCGGCGTTTAGCGCTTCGGCGCGGAACTCGATGCTCTTTCCTTCGGTAATCCGCGTGGTCTTGATCACCGCGAGATCGACGTTGTTCATGCGCGGTCCACGGATCTGGGAGAACCGCAACGGCCAGGTGCGGAGCTGGTTGCTGAGCAGTTGCCGGGAGGACGCGGTTTCGAAATTGGCCACGTTGAACCAATGTTCGGGGCCCCGCTGGTCGAGGGGCAGGAGAATGTTCGCCGGATTGCCGTAATAGATGACGTTGCCCCACGGCAGGGCGAACCCGCTCTGCAGGCCCCAAATGCCGGAGATCTCCCAACCGCCCACGAGCCGGTCTACGAGGCCATGCGAGTTGGAGAGCAGCGCGCGGTTCTTGCCGAACGGCAGGGACCAGATGCTGCTGATGTTGAAGCGATGCGGCGCGTCGAGGTCCGAGATTTCACGAACCGGCGCGGGGTCGGAGGGGTTCAGCAGGTTCACAGCCTGCCGCGTTTTCGAGAAGGTGTAACTGCCGATGACTGTGTAGCCCTTGGCGAAGCGCTTGGTGGCCGTGAGCTGCAGGCTGTGGTACCAGGAGTAGCCGGTGTTCTCCGTGGTGTTGAGCGCGTTCGATCCGAACGCCACATAAGGCGAGAGCAGCGTCTGACGCGAGGTGTTCGTGCCGGTATAAATCCCCTGCGTGTTTCCCGGCGCCAGTCCGTACAGCGGGTTCGAGATGCTCGCGCTGAGATAGTTGTTCCACGTGTCGTCGCGTATGGGTGAGGTGCTCAGGTACTGCCGAGGCAGCGTATTGATGTTGCGGGTGACCTCGATGTGGTTGGTCTTGCTGCCCACGTAAGCGGTCTCGAGGACGAAGTTTTTGAACTGGTGCTGCAGGCTGGCTTCCCATCGCATGGTGAGGGGAACCTTCGGGTACTGGTTGAAGAAGGTGAAACCCTGCCCGAGGTAGGTCTGGTAGCCGGCGGCGGCTCCCACGGGCTCGGTGATGCCGTTGGGGAAGGGGTTGGCCAGCGTGGTGAGGAAATGAAGGCCGCTATCGGTGGTGAGCACCATGTTCGTGGTCTGCGTAAAGCCGTTCTGCTGCACGTCTCCGCGGCGCTGACCCAGGAAGCCGGCGAACATGCCGAATCCGCCACGAAAAACGGTCGAGTTATCAAGCTGGTAGGCCAGCCCGAAACGCGGCATGACGACGTTTTTGGGGGTGTGATACAAGCCGCCGCCGTTGCCGTTCAGGCCCTCGAAAGTCATTCCGCCATCGAGAGCGAAGGCGCTGGGCGAAAGCTCGGGGAATCCACCCGAAATCTTGGGATAGATGCTGGCATAGGCCGCTTGTGCCGCCGCAGAGATGGGCTGGACGTAGGTGTTCTCGAAGCCCAGGGTGCTGCGGTTGAAGCGCTCGTGCAGGGGGGTCTCAAACTCATAGCGCACGCCCATATTGAGGGTGAGCTTGGGTGTGACCTTCCAGTCATCCTGCACAAAGAACCCCCAGTTTCCGGACTGCTCGATGTAATTCGCCTGGCGGGTGATACTGCCCGAATCCGGCAGGCCCAGCAGCAACTCCGCCACAGACTGCCCAATGCTCCCCGGAGAGGCGGCCGAGTTGTCCAGCGGGCCGCGCACCCAGGTAGATCCAAACGTGAACTGGCCGGACTGCTGGTTGCTGAAAAATCGGTCGCCCTGCTGATAAACCCGGTATTCGACCCCGGTTCTTATCGAATGCGCACCTGCGGCTTTCGACAGGGTGGAGGAAACCGTGTGGTTCACGGTGGGCCGGCTCTCGTTGGTCTGGCCGTTGCTGATATACCCGGTGAGGTTGATCCGGGGGAAGCGCGCCTGGTAGGCGCCCACCTGATTGACGAACTGCGACGAGAAACCCAGCTTGGACAGATCGAAGCCGATGGCTTCGTCAGGGGCGTCCGTGCCGCGGATGAACCGGTTGTAGCTGTAACGCGTATCCAGGATAAGGGTCGGCGTCAAGGTGAACAGGTGGTCGATCATCGCGGTCTTCGAGTAGAACCAGAAGTGGGTGCCCACGAACGGATTGGCGAAATACTGGTTGTACAGGCTGTTCCGGGTATAGGTGCTGTAACGGACGAAGAGCCGCTGTTTTTCACCGATGTTCTGGTCGACGCGGGCAGTGAGGTTGTAGTACTTGGCCTTCTCGGTAACGCTCGCGTCGCGATAGTTGCCGAGGCCCGCGACGTCGCCCTGGCTCTTCTCCGTGCTCGGATAATAGCCCAGGATGGCGGCACCAACCGGGTCGAAACGGGTGGCGGGGATCTTGTTCCCGGGGAAGGGAGTCTCGGTGTATCGCCCGCTGACCGGGCCGGTGCGTGTGGCCGGGTCGTAGATGGCGTAGGAGGAGCCGGCACCGAGCAGGGCGGAGAAGTCTCCGGCGCGCTCTGCAGGGGTCGGCACTGTGTTGGTGGTGTCGTCGTGGCGCGGCCGTGAATCGTGGATGCCCTCGTAACCGAACAGGAAGAAGGTTTTGTTCTTCCCGTGATAGACGTGCGGGATGTAGACGGGGCCGCTGAAGGAACCGCCCCAGGTATTGAAGAGGAAGTTCGGGCGCGGCACGTAAGGGATGGCCTTGTTGTTGAAGAAATCGTTGGCCCAGAAGTCGGGACGCTGGAAAGAATACCGGGCGTCGCCGTGGAACTGATTGGTGCCGCTCTTAATGCTGATATTGGTCACGCCGCCCTGCGTCTGGCCGAACTGGGCGTCAAAAGTGGCGGTCTGGACTTTGAATTCCTGGACTATGTCGGTGGGCGGCACATACGAAGCAGTAACCTGCAGGGGGTTAGCCCGGGAAGTGGTGGGTGCGCCATCAATGGTAATGTCGTTCAATAGGCCGCTGATTCCGCCCATGGAAAAGTTGACGATGTGGGTCGGCTCGAACGGGCGATCGAGGCGGATGCTGCCGTTATAGGTCACACCCGCGGAGAGTCCGATGAGCAGAAACGGGTTGCCGTAGGATACCGGGAGGCTGGAAACCCGCTTGGAATCGACCACGGTCCCCATGGAGGCGGACTCGGTATTCATCAGCGGCGCTTCGGCCGTAACCGTGACACTCAGTTCCGAGGAGCCGACCTCGAGTGCCACGTTGATCTCCAAACGGTCGGCGACCCGCACTTCGACACCGTCGCGAACGACCTTCTTAAACCCGGGTGCGGTGACCTCGACCTGGTAGATGCCGGGCGTCAGGAACGCGGCGTGGTAATAGCCATCCTGCCCGGTCTGCTGCTGCACCTTGGCGCCGATGGCGGCGTTAGTGACGAGCACGGTGGCACCGGGAATGACCGCTCCCGATGGATCGGTAATTCTGCCGGTGATCGTGCCCCGAGTGTCCTGCGCCCAAATGGCTCCGCCCAACAAGGCCAGCAGCGCAATGAGCGATGAAACGCGACGTGACATTATCTGCTCCTTCATCTCCGGCCGGCAGTGTGATTTGCCGGCGGATCCAAAACTCACCTCAGTAAGAAGAGCGCGTCGGCTCCGGCAAGCGCGAGAAAGAACACCCCACGGCACCGGAGCATCCGCGTGCCATCTCACCATCTCGTTGCCAGGTCCCTGCGCGCATTGCGCATCGGCGACCGGGCACAAAAAGTCTCCCCATTGGCAATTGCTGGACAGAGTATAACTGCATAGCGGCCTCTTGGTATATGTGAAGCGGTTAGCCGTGCGCCGCCAAGCGGTGAGTAACCCGGTTATAAACGGTGTTAATATACTGATTCAAATGGTAGTCGAGCCCGCAGAAGTTCGCGCCCAGGTAGAGCGGCTGATTCGCAGCAAGACCTTTGAGGCCTCCGAAGTTCACCGTCACCTGCTTCAGTACCTCGCGGAGAAGGCCATCCAGGGTGATGCCGACCGGCTCAAGGAGTATACAATCGGCCTGGAAGCGTTCGGCAAGCCCGACTCTTACGATCCGCGCCGCGACTCGATCGTGCGGCTGCAGGTGGGCCGGTTGAGACAGAAACTGACGACCTACTACCAGGCCGAAGCCTCACCGGGCGAGCTGTGCATCAGCCTGCCGAAGGGCGGGTTCAAGCTCTCCGTCCAGGAAATGGAGAGACGCAGCGCGGAACAAGCCGCCCGGCTGCAACGCCGGAGGATGCAGATCCTGGCCGTTACGCTGGGCCTGGTGTTCGTTTGGGCGACGGCGTCCACCACGCTTTGGCTCTCAAACCGCCACAACGCGGCGGCGGGTAGTCGGTGGACTCCGGAATTGGACGCGCTGTGGGAGCCCATCCTCTCAAGCCACCGGTCGCTGGTGCTGTGCCTGGGAGCGCCCCTGTTTGTGCGAGTTCCGGATTTCGGTTTCTTCCGCGATCCTCGAACGAACGACTGGGATGAAATCGGCCGGTCGGAGCGTATCGCGGAACTTCGGAAGTCCCGTCCGGAGGCCGAGATCGGCCCATCGTACTCTTTTACGGGCGCGGGCGAGGCTACCGCCGGGGTCCTGTTGGCCGGACTGCTCTCTTCGCGGAAAGGCGATCTGCTGGTCACGCGGAGCAACCTGCTCTCCTGGCAGCAGATTTCCGATCACGACGTCATTTTTGTGGGGCCTCCCAAGTTCAACCGGCAGTTGCAGACCGCCGCTCTCAAGCAGGATATCGTCGTGGAGGCCAACGGCATTCGTAACCTGAGGCCACACCCGGGCGAGCCGGCGTACCTGGAAGATCGTATCGTTTCGGGCAAGGTCTCGGAAGGCGAAACGCACGTCCTGATCAGCCGGATTCCCGGCATCTCGGGCGTCGGCGAGCTCCTGATCATCTCCGGCAATGCTTCGCCGGACACGTTGGCCGGCGCCGAATGGCTGACCCAGCCCTGGCGCGCCCGCCAACTGGTGCAGTGGCTGCGCATGCCCTCGGGTGGACTACCGGCGTATTTCCAGGTGGTCATCAAGGTGGCGTTTGAGCAAGGGATTCCCGTGTCGAGTTCTTACGTGTTCCACCACGTGGTGGGAGGCGCAGGAACCCCCCGCACACAGTGAGGGTGTCCGCGGCCTCGCAAGGAGATCGCCGGAAGCTTCGCTTGCTGCATGATGTCAGCCGGAATCTTGTAGAAGGCAGTTGCAGACCGCCGCGCTGAAGCAGGATGTCGTGAGGCCAGCATCTTGGCGAAGCGCCGGATCGCCTGCACGGGGAAATCGGGAAAGAAGTCCGGGTAGCTGACCGCCCTTAGTCGATCGCCGGTCCGAAATAGCCTTGCGCCAGCGCCGGCTCGGTCTCGAGCGCCTTGCTCCAGCAATCGCGGGCTTCGGCCGAACGGCCCGCCGCTTCGAGCAGCCGGCCCAGGTTGAGCAGCGCCTCGGCCATGTCAGGCTGCAACGCCAGGGCTTCGTTGTACAGATTCATGGCGCGATCCGCCTGCCCGCCTTTCTCGTACATGAGCCCGGCGTTGTAGAGGATCTCGGGCGACCGCTCGCCGAGGTCGATCAACCGCGCGTGATACTCCAGGGCAGTCTCGTAGTCGGACGCCTGAATCGCCAGCGAGGCCATCCCGCGGAGCGCCTCCACCGACTTCGAGTCCGACTCCAGAATCTTCTCGTAGAGCCGGCCGGCGCGATCGCGGTCGCCCAGCCCGCTGTAGGCCAGGGCCAGGTTGGCCTGTGCTTCCGGCCAGTTCGGGCGATACTTCAGGCAGCCTTCGAAGGCTTCGAGCGCGCCGCGGAAGTCCTGCCGCTGCAGGCGCAGGTAGCCCAGCCGGAAGCGCGCTTCTTCCTCCTTCGGAGCCTTTTCGAGAAGCGATTTGTACCAGCGCTCGGCTTCCTCGGCCTGGCCGCTCTGCTCGAGCAGCAGGGCCACGTTCCAAAGCGGCGCCAGCGCGGAATTATCGGCCTGCATGGCCTTGTCATAAGCCGCCCGAGCGCCCAGAACGTCGCCGCGGTGCTCGCGCACGATTCCCAGGTTGGTCAGCGTTTCACACGAGCGCGGCCGGACTTTGAGCGCTTCTTCGTAAGCCTCTTCCGCCTGTTCCCAGCGGCCCGATTTCTGGTGCGCCAGCCCCAGGTTGAACCAGCCTTCGAAATGCGCCGGCACCGCCGATACCAGCAGCGTGCAGAACTTGGCGGTAAGGGCGTGCTCGCCGGCGGCCGAAGCCCACGCCGCCAGGCCCTCCAGCGCTACCGTCGAATCCGGACGGAGTTCCAGCAGCCGCTCGGAGTACTCCCGCACCATGTCGAAATCCTCTTTCGACATCCCGATCAGAACCAGGTTCGAAAGCGATTCCTCCGATTCGGGGTTGCGTTCGAGTATGCGCTCGTAGATCTCGGCCGCTTCCTCGGAGTGTCCCAGCGATTGCAGCGCTGCCGCCTTTCCGAAAGCCGCGTCCTCGTGCGCAGGCGACAGTTCCAGGCATCGCTCAAACGCGAAGAGCGCCGATTTCGGGTCCTCCTGCCGCAGGTGGCAGACGCCCAGCCCGAGGTGCGCGTCCAGGTTCTTGGGATCGAGCGTGGAAGCGCGGTGGAAGGCCTGGGCCGCGTCTTCCCACGTGCTCAACCGCTCAAGGCAGACAGCCAGGTTGAACCACCCCATCGCATACTGCGGCTTCAATTGGGTCAACGTGCGGTAGGCCTTCGCCGACTCGCGGTAGTCCCCGATCTCGAAGAGGATGTGAGCCATGGCCCGGTAGATCTCGGGGGTGGCCTCCTGGGCGGCCACGGCGCGCTGCAACTGCTTCAACGCTTCGTCGCGCTTTCCCGACAAGTGCATGGCGACGGCGCGTGCCAGATACCCGGATCCTTTATTAGTCGTGTCCGGATCCGGATTCCGTACCGCCTGCAAGGGGGTTCTCATTGCTGTAGTGCTCATTGGATAGAATGCTCCTCGTCCGAGTAGCCAAGAGTCATGTCGCCCGAACCGAACGGAATGCCGGAAACACGCTGTGCCGGCTTGTATTGAACAGGACCGGCCGAGAGCGCCACCAACCGGAGCGACGGGGACAACTGCGCTCCGTGGATCGTGCCGTTTCGCTCCGGAGCGTGTACGATGTCGTTATTACTGGTCCACTGCGCGTGCGATGCCCGCGCAGCGGCCGCGAAATCGATCAACGGCGTTTCGATTCGCATGGTTTCGGGAGGCGGCGCGCCGGGGTAGGAATGTGGAGCGGGCCGCCACCGGCCACCGGCTTCGATCGCGCGCCTCGGAAACAAAACCCGCATGGCCTCCGTCCCGCGCACCGGAGAGGACGGCTCCGCCGTGCAAGCATCGCTCACCAATCCGGGCCACCGCAGGGCTGGCACCGCCGGTCCGCGCCCTTCCAGCGAGCGCGTCTCCCGCGCCGGAACACGGAAGCCGACGGCGCGCGAAACCCGCAGGCGCATCCCCTCCCGCAACTGCAGGCGGACCTCCCGGAAGGCCGCCGCGGCGGCGCCGTCGGTGCGCGCCCGTAGATTCGCGACCTTGGGTGGCATCACTTTGCTGCGGACGTCCCCTCGCGGCGGGTTCTTAAGGCGCCGCGCGGCTTCCCGGACCGGCGCAGCCGCCGGAGGAAGGGCCGCCTGGGCCTGCGGAACACCGCACGATGCGTGCGCCCTGATCCGCGGCAGCGCCATGTTCTGCGCCGCGCCCGGCTGCATCGGCCCCTGTGCGCCGCGCCGCTCCGTCCGCCGGGGGCCGCCCGCCGGGCGCAGGGCGGCATAACCGGCCGCGGGGAGTCCGGGTATCAGCCGTCCTAAGCCGGTTCGTGCCGGGAGCCTGACCGCCTGGGTTGTATCCGGCATGGGCTGGAAGTATCCGCGCCAGATCATCTCGGCTACCGGAGACACGGCGATGGGCTTTGGATTTTCGCGCCGGCGCATGAGGCTGGCGACTTTGTTGGCTTCCTGAAGCCGGTCCATGCCGCGCCGCAGCCGGTACTGCGTGCGGTGCTCGCGGGAGCAGAACTCCTCGCCGCCGCCCACGCGGATCCGGCTGAGGGGCTTCCCGCAAAGCTGGCACGCCCGTTCACTCATACAGGCGCAATTATAGGACGGAACAACAGTAATAGTAAGGTGTCATTACGGAATTAATTCCCTAATAACAAAGGTTAGTGAAATCGGCCAGAGTTATTAGACCGGCCACAGGATGTCATCTCGCGTCATACTCCTTTTGGTTAATAGCAACGAAAATTAGTACCACAAAGATAAGATCCTCGGCTAGAATCAGTGCTTATCAAGGCACCCGTATTTTTCGGAGGATAGCCGATGAACGAATCGACAGCCCGCGCCGAGCGGTACGACATTTCACCCGCTCCCCTGCCCTCTTACACGTGGACCGTCCCGCAGAAGCCGATTTCCGTGTGTTTTCCGCTGGACATCATCGACCGCCTGGAGCATGAAGCGGTCGAGAGTTTCCGCTCCCTGAGCTCGCGCGGGTCGGAAATTGGCGGTGTCCTGTTCGGAACCGTCGCACCCGGCAGCCCTGCGCTCATCACGATCGCGAGCTATGATCCGGTGATCTCCGACTACAGCCGCGGCCCCCTGTATCGCCTCTCCGAGATCGATCTCGTGCGCTTCTCCAAAGCCATGGAAGCGGGCTCCCGCAACGGGCTGGTCCCGGTCGGGTTCTTCCGCAGCCACACGCGCAAAGGCATTTCGATGGATCCGGACGATGTGGCTCTCCTCGATTCCAAGTTCGCCGGTCCGAACGGGATGGCGCTGCTGATCCGGCCCTTCGCGACGAAGGCAAGCCTGGCGGGAGTTTTCTTCCGCGAGGACGGCTCGATCCGGACCGAAAGCAGCTGGCTCGAGTTTCCGTTCCGCTCCTCCGAGCTGGCGGGACGCCTCGGAGCGGCCCAGTCCGAACCGGTGATGGCGCGTCCGGCGGCTCCGCCCGTTCCGGCTCCCAAAGCCACGCCGCGCGCCCAGATCGTCCCCATCGCTTCCCGTCGTGAGATCGCGACCCCGCCGCCCCTGCCGCCGGTAGCCGCCGCGGAACCGGAGCCTCCCGCCCTCGAGGTGGAAGCCCCTACGCCGGCGCCGGTTGCGACTCCCGCGCCTGTCGCGAAGATCGACCTTCCGATCGCTAAAGCCGAACCGCCGGCTGTGAAGCCCGAAGCTCCTGTTGCGAAGCCCGAAATTCCTGCCGCGAAGCCCGAGATTCCTGCTGCGAAGCCCGAAGTTCCGGTTGCCAAGGCCGAGGTACCGGCCGTAAAAGACGAAACACCAGCGCCCAAAACCGCGGCGCCTGTGGCACCTCCTCCTGCTCCCGCGCAGCCCCCTGCCGCGGCTGCCCGGCCAATGGTTCACGAACCCGAACCGGAACCCGTCGAGGCCGCTCCGGCATCGCGCGGCGGCAAAATCGTCATGATCTCGGTGGGCGCGGCGCTCATCGTGCTGCTCGCGGTTTCCCTGTTCGTTTACCCCGGCTTCCTTCGCAACAGCGCCCGTCCCGCCGGCGGGCGGGTACAGGATACCTCTCCGCTCGCCCTGCGCGTAGAGCGCAGCGGCGGCGAGCTCGTGCTGACCTGGAACCGCGACTCGGCGGCCATCCGCAATGCCAGTCACGCCGTGCTTTCGATTACCGACGGCACGCAGCATGAAAACGTCGATATGGACCTGGCGCAGCTTCGAGGCGCCGGCAGCATCTCTTACTCTCCGGCTACCGCCGACGTAGTGTTCAAGATGGAAGTGACCGGTCAGGACCAGGCGCGCACCGCCAGCGAATCCGTCCGTGTCCTGCGCACCCGGCCCTCGCCCATGGAAGAGCAGCAGAACGCCGGAGCGCAGGTCCCGGCCGCAACGGCGGCGCAGACCGCGCAGCCGCAAGGCACTGCCGGCCAGCCCCCGGCGGCGCTTCCCCAACAGCCTGTAGCGGAGCCCGAGGCGCCCAAGACACCGGCCGCTCCTCTGAGGCGGTTCGCCGCCGAGTCTCTGGCACAACGGCTGCGGCCCACCCGCCCGGCCGACCTGCCGGCCGCCCCCGTGTTACCTCAGCAGACCGGCGGCGGCGGAGCCGGACTGGCCGCTTTGGATCTCGGCGGGCCGGCCGTTGCTCCGCCGCCTCCGCCTCCTGCCGCTTCGCCTTCGTCCACGTCCGGGGCCGTCAAACAGGCCCCCACCGGTGGACAGATCCAGCAGGCACAATTGATTCGCCGCAAGGACCCCGAGTATCCCCGTCTGGCCAAGGAAGCCGGCGCGCGCGGCACGGTCGAGGTGATCGCCACCGTGGGCGCCGACGGCAAAGTGAAGTCGGTCAAAATCGTGAAGGGACATCCGCTGTTGCAGCGCGCCGCGGTCGATGCCGTGATGCAGTGGCTGTACCGGCCGACGATCCTGAACGGCGTCCCGGTGGAAACCCAGACCCAGATCTTTCTGAACTTCGTGGGTGATCGCTAACCCACTCCGATCGGTTCCATGCAAAGCCAGGCGGCTCGTTCCGCCTGGCTCTTTTTGTTTTTGGGGAAAGGGAATTCGACGGTCCTGAAATCGGGTTCCGGCAAAACCCGCGAAGTCTTATGCGATCTTCTCGATCACCAGGGGCGCGGCCACGACCACCGGCCCCGGCTCCACGGCATCGCCGCACAGGGCGTTGAGGATGGCGGTCAGGTCCTGCAGGAAAAGCGAGACTTCTTCGGATCTCGATCCGGCCGGGGCCAGCAGATTGACCAGTTCCTTGCGCTCGAGGCGCGCGCGGGCCGCCGCCTCGCTGGTCCCCATGTACCGCGACAGATCGCGGCTCTGCTGATCGAGTGTGAGGCTCAGCCAGTCGGTAAAGGCGCGCATGTGCAGGCGGTGCAGGACCCGCACTGTCTCGGCCTCGCCGTACTGCCGGATCGAATCCACGTCGTAATACTGGCCGGTGGCCCGGTTGCGGAACCCCGCTAGGAACGCCAGGGTGCCGAACGCCGTTTGGATCTTCGCGATCTGGTCGCCCCAGTGGTCGGCGCAGGTGTCCGCCATGATCGGAAGCAGCACAGACTGCCTGGCCGGCGTTCCCTGCTCCTCCTGTACGAAGCAGCATTCGAACGCGCGATCCAGCAGCTCGTCATTCAGCGCGTAAGGCAGCTTCTCAAAACCCATCAGGTTGATGGCGTGGGAGAGCAGGTCGCGCGGATGGCACCGCCGGAAGGTCTTGCCTGTCTGCCGGAAGCGGCGGTCGATGAAGCGCGTGATCAGGTCCCGGCTGTAGGGCAGCTTGCGGCTGGCGCAGAAGGTTTCGAAGATCTTGATGAACTCGTTCTCGGCAGGACCCGGCAGCAGCATCTTGTACTGGATTCGCCGCAGGAAGGCCTCGTCTCCCAGGTCCGCCGGGTTCAGGTTCGTCGAAAACACCAGGAACGTTTCGAACGGCACCGTCATCTTGCCGCCCGTGAGGAAGCTCAGGTAATCCACCCGCCGTTCCATCGGCACGATCCAGCGGTTCAGGACTTCCGCCGGAGTGGCGCGCTGGCGTCCGAAATCGTCGATCAGGTAGATGCCGTTGTTGGCCTTCAACTGGAAGGGAGCCTCGTATACCCGCGACGTGGTGTTGTAGCGCAGGTCCAGCATGTCCATCGAAAGTTCGCCGCCGCTCACGATGAACGGACGGCGGCACTTTGCGTATCTCCGGTCGTAGCTCCGTTCCTCGGAGACCGCGAGCACCGACGGCTGGTCTTCTTCTTCCTCGATCCGGTGGTGATAGATCGGGTCGTACAGTTGAACGATGTTGCCCTGGCACTCGAGCGCGTAAGGTACGTGAATCGGCGCGGTAGCCAGGTTTTGCAGCGACTCGATCAGAAACGTCTTGCCGTCGCCCGGCTTACCGTAAAGCAGCAGCGAGCTCGAGGCGCTTACCGCCGGCCCGATTTGCGAGAGGATCTGCTGCGTCAGCACCATCCCGCGGAAGGCGGGGATCAGGTTCTCCCTGGTCAGCCACCCTTCCGCCGGCCGCTGCAGGCGCACACGGTCGGAGTACTGCGACAAAGGCACCGGCGCCGGGCCGGCATATTGGTTGGCCTCCAGGTGCTCTCGGGCTCTCGCCCGACCCGCCTCGGTGAGGGCGAATAGCGAGCCCACGCTGCTGATCCCCAGGGAGCGCTTCACCTGCACGAGGTGCTGCAGTTTCAGCGTTTCCACGGTCTCCTGGATCACGCTGAAGCGCAGGCCGATGGCCTTCGACACATCCTGTCCGTACAACTCTCCGCGGAAGTACAGGATCTTCAGCAGGAGCTGCTCGATCAGAGCTTCCGGCAGCCCCGTCTCGTCCAGCGTTGACGGCGCCACAGGGCAGGGGATGTTATCGTGCGACGGCATACCCGGGGAGCTGACCATTCCCTTCTGTTTCCAGTTTGACTTTCAATTTCAATTCTTATGGATCTTACACGGCAAAGTTGAGTTGTCTTTGGTTAGGCGGTTTCTGTAACGGTACTATTTTCTTAGCTTGGGAGACGCAGCCGCGCCACGCATCCGGGGCCGGGGACGCGGTTTTCGAGCATCAGCGCGCCGCCATGGCCCTCGGCGATCTGCCGGCTCAGCACCAGCCCGATTCCCGACCCTCCCGGCTTGGTGGTAAAGAACGGCACGAACAGGTTGGCGGTGCTCGACAGGCCCGGGCCTTCATCTTCTACGCGGATCTCGAGCATCGACCCGTCCACGCGCCATCCAATCCGCACCTTGCCGCTCGTGGTGAGAGAGGCGTCCGCGGCATTTCGCAAGAGGTTGATCAGCACCTGCTCCAACTGGTCCGGATCGCCGCGCACGGTCATCTGCGGCCCGGGGTCCACGGCCACCGGCACGCGCGTCTCGAAGCTCACCGAACGCTCCACCCACGGGCCCACGTCGAGGGGCTGGAGCTGCGGACGGGGCAGCTTGGCGAGGCGCGCGTACGCGCCGATAAAGCGGCTGAGGCTCTCCGACCGTGAGGTGATGACGTTGAGACCCCGTTTCATGTCCTCGCGCCAGTCTTCCGCCAGGGGATCGCGCGAGATGATGGCCACCAGGCTGCCCGCGATCGATTTGATCGGCGCGAGCGAATTGTTCAGCTCGTGCCCAAGGACGCGTACCAGCCGCTGCCAGGCCTGCAGTTCCTGCTCGCTCAGGGCCTGGGTGAGATCCGAAATCACGATCAGCTCGAGCGGCAGCCCGCGCTCCCGGATACGTGTGCGGCGCACGCCCCAGCGCCCCGCGCCGCCCGGAAAGACCATCTGCAGGGTGCTCTGCGGCGGACCTTCGAGCGAGGCCTCCAGGTTCAATTCGGCGGCGGTCTGTCCCAGCAGCCGCTCCGGAGTCATCGCCAGCAGCCGCTCGCCCGCGCGGTTGACCAGCCGGAGCCGCCGCCGTTCGTCGAAGGCGAAGATCGCTACGTCGATCTCGCGCATCACCGTGCGCAGCAGCATGGTGGCTTCCATGGCCCCCAGCCGCTGCTCGCGGAGAGTGCGGCCCAGCGTGTTGACCTCGTGCATCACTTCGCCCAGAGCATCGTCCGGACGAGGAGCGCGGCCGCGCACCGAGTAATCGCCTTCTCGCAGAGCTCCCAGCAGGTTGGCCAGGGTCTGCAGCGGAAACACCACGCGCTCGCGCACCGCGAAGGCAAACGAAAGCCAGCAGCCCACGATCAGAACCGAAACCGGCCACTGCGTGCGTGGCTCGAAGTTGCCCTTCCACAGCAGCCACAGTGCGACGGCCACACCCGGCAGCCCGGCCAGCAGCGCCAGCAGCACGATGCGCCCTTCGTAGCCGATGCGCGCCGGCTTGTCTTCGGGCGGAATCGTCACGGAGTCCACGGGCTACAGCCCATACCGCTGCAGGCGGCGGTAGAGCGCGCTGCGGCTGAGCCCGAGCGCGTTGGCTGCGTGGCTCACATTGCCGCTGAAGCGCGCCAGGGCCTTCTTGATGAGAAGGGCCTCGACATCTTCCAGGCTCATTTCCTCCAGCCGCGGCGGCCCTTCGCGGCCGGCCCGCAGACCCAGGTCGCCGGACCGGATCGTGTCCCCCTGCGCCATCAGCACCGCGCGCTCCACCGCATGGTCCAGCTCGCGGACGTTCCCCGGCCAGGAATGCGAGAGCAGCGCCTTGATGGCGCCCTCGTCGAACCCGGTCAGCGGCTTACGGTAGTGGTCCGAGTGCTGCCGCAGAAAATGCGCCGACAGGATCGGGATGTCTTCCCTTCGGTCGCGCAGCGGAGGCAGCCTTAGTTCGATGGTGTTCAGGCGGAACAGCAGATCCTGACGGAAGCGGCCTTCGTTCACCGCCGCGTGCAGGTCGGCGTTGGTGGCGGAGAACACTCGCACGTCCACGCGCCGCGTCTTGGAAGATCCCACGCGCTCGAACTCGCCGGCCTCGATGGTGCGCAGCAGCTTGGCCTGCAGGCCCTGCGAGATGTTGGCGATTTCGTCCAGGAAGAGCGTCCCGCCGTCGGCCATTTCGAAGCGTCCGACGCGGTCCGTCTTGGCGTCCGTAAAAGCGCCTTTGACGTGGCCGAACAGCTCGCTTTCGAAAACGCCCTCCGCCAGGCCTCCGGTGTTGACCGTCACAAGGGGACGCGTCGAGCGCAGCGATACCGAGTGCAGCGTCTGCGCCACCAGGCCCTTGCCGGTGCCGTTCTCGCCGGTGATCAGCACATTGGCGTCCGACGGCCCCACCCGCGAGACCACGTCCAGCACCGGCCGCATGGCGGCCGACTCGGCGATCAACTGCGGAAACCGCTCCGCGCGCAGAGCCCGGTTCTCGGCCTCCAGCCGCTGCCCCGTGCGCAGCGCCCGCCCCAGCTCGATCTGCGTCTTGAGGATGGCCGACAGCCGCGCGTTGTCCCATGGCTTCTGGATAAAGTCGCGTGCCCCGCGGCGCATCGCTTCCACCGCCAGCTCCACCGAGCCCCACGCCGTCATGACGATTACCGGCAGCGTGGTATCGAGCGTCTGGATGCGATTCAGCAGTTCCAGCCCCTCCTGTCCGGAGGTGGTATCGCGGGTGTAGTTCAGGTCCATCAGGACCGCGTCGAAATCTCGCGATTCGACGGCGTCGATCGCTGCGGGCGGCGAGGTCACTGCCTCCGCCTGATACCCTTCGCCTTTCACCAGGAAGCGCAGCGCTTCCAGCACATCGGGCTGATCGTCCGCGATCAGGATACACGGTGTCCGCGACTCGGATGATTTCATTACGTCCCTGTTTGGGCTTAGCCTGAAAAGCAGCGCACGTACGTTGCCATACAGAACCGATTATAAATGAATGAGTTTCAGCAGGTTGAGGTGGTGCTTCGAGTGTCCGCTCTTGGGACGCACCGGACAGCGGCGGAGATCGGCTCTACTGAATCACTTCCCGGCCGACCGCCATGTTCAACTGGCTGGCGGCCGTCATGTAGGATCCCACCAGGTTCAGATAGGTGACCTGGATGCTCCGGTAGTCGTTCTGCGCCATGAGGAAGTCCAGCAGGGAGGACGCGCCGCGCTGGTACGCGAACGACACCGTGTCCCGCACCTTGCCGGCCAGGTCCAGGTACCTCCTCTTATATGAGCGCAGCAGCACGAGGCTGCTGTTCAGCGTGGCGAACGCCGAATCCACGTCGCTGAACACCTGCGTTTCGGCGGCCTCCTGCAGCCTCTGGTTGCGCTGGATATCCACCAGCGTGCGCTCCTTCTCGCCCTGGTTGCGGTCGAAGATTCGCAGCGGAATGTTCACGCTGAAACCAAGGTAGGCCACCAGCGGAGGGTTCCGCGCCAGGTCCACGGCGAACGTCGGATCGGTGGACCCGTTGGCGATCGCCAGGGTGTGATCGGTGTGTGCCTTGACCACCGCCTGCATCGCGGCCTTCAAATCCGGCCGCGAGGCCAGCGCGATCCGGTGCAACTCGTCCAGCCCGATGGCCGGCTCGGAATAATCGAACTTGCCCGTCACGTCGAACTGCTCCACCGGGGTCCGGTCGTTCATCAGCGCCAGCAGTTGGATCTTCGCTGTCCGCAGGTTCACTTGCCCGGTCTCGACGTCGGTTTCGAACTGTACGCGTTGCAGTTCCATCCGGTCAAGGTCTATCTGCGCGATGTCCCCGCTTTGGACGCGTCCCCGGTTCACGGCGAGCAGGCGGTCGTAGTACGCCAGGTTCTCGTTGGCCACGGCCAGCACGGCTTTGGCCTGAAGGGTCTGGACGAATGCGTTGCGCAGGTTGAACAGCAGGTTCCGCTCCAGGTCCCCCTGCTCCGAGACCGCGATGTCGGTGCCCTGCTTCGCGCTCTCGAGCCGCAGCTCCCGTTTGTGCTGCCGCTCGTGCAGGTAGCTGGACGAAACCAGCGGCAGCGCCAGGCCCAGGGGACGGTACGGATTTCCCTGGAACGGCGCGAGCTGGTCGATCAGCAGGGTGAGGTCCGGATTCGGCCTTAGGAACGCCGTCACTTCACCGGCTTTCGATTCGTCGATGCCGAGCTGCCCGGCCTGAAGCTGCCGGTTCGACGCTTCAAACCGGTCGCGCAGTTCCTGCCACGTATATGCTCTCTGCGCGAACGCCCCGCCGGCCAGACAGCCCGCCGCCAGCAGCGTCGCGCTCACGCGCGAAACCAAGTAGCGCATTCGTATCTCCTCGATCCTGCCGAAAAATATGTGCCTGCCGGCGCGCTTCTATACCTGCAGGGTGTCGCCATCTTTCGCCACCAGGGCGTATAGTACCGGCGCCAGGAAGATGGAGAGCAACAGCCGTGAAACCAGCCCGCCCACGATCACGATTGCGAAGGGCTTCTGCGAATCGCTCCCGATCCCCGTGGACATGGCCGCCGGCAGCAAGCCGAAGCAGGCCACCAGCGCCGTCATCATGATCGGCCGCAGCCGCAGCAGCGAAGCTTCCAGCGTAGCCTCCATGACGGGCCTGCCTTCCAGCCGCAGCTTGTTGATGAAGGAATACAGAATCACGCTGGTCTGCACCGCCACCCCCATCAGGGCCACGAATCCCAGCATCGACGATACGCTGAAGTTCGTCCCTGTCAGCCGCAGTGCCAGCAGGCCGCCCACCGGCTCCGTCACCAGCACGCTGAAAAAGATGATCAGCGGGAACTTCAAGTTTCCGTAGAGCGCGAACAGGATCACCAGGATCAGCAGCACCGTCAGCGGCAGAATCACCTTCATCTGCTCCCGCGATGCCAGGTACTCCTTGTACTCCCCGCCCCAGTCGTAGCGGTAGCCGATCGGCAGCTTGACCCCCTCTTCCACCTTCTGGCGCGCTTCTCCCACCGCGCTCGCCAGGTCCCGCCCCTCCACGCTGAACTGCACACCGAGATAGCGCGAATTCGATTCGCGGTAGATGAACGACGCTCCGCTCTCCACCTGAACGTCGGCGAACTGGCTGAGCGGCAGGTGCTGGCCGTCCGGAGTCGTGATCAGCAGATTCTTGATCGCGTTCTCGTCGCTGCGGTACTGCGGCTGCATTCGCACCACCAGGTCGAACTGGCGCTCGCCCTGGATCACCTGGGTCGCCGCTGTCCCACCCATCGCCGTCTCCACCAGCGTGTTTACGTCGTCCACGTTCAGCCCGTAGCGCGCCAGCTTTGCGCGGTCCGGCGTGATCGTCAGGCTGGGCTGTCCCAACTCCCGCACCACCGTGATCTCCGTGATGCCCGGAATCTTCTGCAGGATACTTTTGACCTGCGCCGCCTTCTCGTCCAGCACTTTCAGGTCTCCGCCGAAGATCTTTACCGCCAGCGCGCTCTTCAACCCGGTTTCCGCTTCGTCCACCGCGTCCTCCGCGGGCTGCGTGTAGTTGAAGATGATACCCGGGAAGGAGGCGAGTTTCTTCTGCACCGCTTCGATCAGTTGCGGCTTGGTGTGGATCGACCCGCTCCAGGCGCTGTCCTTGTAGGGCTTCAGGCCCACGTAGAATTCGTCGTTGAAGAAGCCGGTGGGGTCCGTCCCGTCGTCGGGCCGCCCCAGCTCGTTGGCCACCGTGGTGACTTGCGGAAAGCTCAGCAGGATCTCGCGGATCTGCGGAGCCAGCTTCGACGCCTCCTCGAACGAGATGGTGTAAGGCGTGGTGGCCCGCACCCACAGCGCGCCTTCATCCAGGTGCGGCATGAACTCCCCGCCGATCCCGGGAATCAGCAGCAGCGACCCCCCAAACACCAGCAGCACCGCGAACACCGTGGCCAGACGGTGGCGCAGGCACCAGCCCAGCGCCCTGCCATAGGTATCGCGCACTTTTTCGTAAAGCCGCACCCTCGGCTCGTGCACGCGCTTTCGCAGCAGGTACGAGCACAGCACCGGCAGCAGCGTCAGAGTGCACAGCAGCGAGCCGAGCAGCGCGAAGGACATGGTGTCGGCCATCGGCTGGAAGAGCCGTCCCGACGGCCCGGTCAATACGTAAATCGGCAGGTATCCCGCGATGATCACCGCGATCGCGTAAAAGATGGGGCGCTCCACGTCGTGCGCCGCCGCGCGGATCACGTCCATCAGGTAGATGCGCTCCTCGCGCGCCGCCAGCTCGCGGAAGATGTTTTCCACCATCACCACCGCGCCGTCCACGATGATGCCGAAATCGATGGCGCCGATCGAAAGCAGGTTCGCCGGAATGTGCCGCCAGTCCAGGCAGATGAACGAGAACAGCAGCGCGAAGGGAATCGTCACCGCCACGATCAACGCCGTGCGCACGCTGAACAGGAACAGGCCCAGGATCACCAGCACCAGCAGCATTCCGCGCAGCAGGTTGCGCCTTTACCGTGTCGGTGGTCTCCTGAATCAGCCCCTGCCGGTCGTAGAAGGGCTTGATCTTCACGTCCGGAGGCAGAACGTGCTCGTTCAGGTCTTTGGTCATCGCCTCCACGCGCTTCAGGATCACCTGGGCCTGCTCGCCGACCCGCATCAGGATGACCCCTTCCACCGCGTCCGGCTGCCGCATGAACCCGAACTGCCCCAGCCGCGGCGCGTGTCCGATCGTCACCTGGGCCAGGTCGTGAACGAAGACCGGAATCCCGCCCTTCGACGACACCACGATGTTGCCGATATCCTGGGTGTTGCGCACCAGCCCCAGGCCGCGGATGTAATAGAACTGGCCGCCCTGCGAATAAAACCCGCCGCCCGCGTTGGCATTGTTGCCGGTCAATTGCTGCGAAATCTGCGGGACGCTCACGCCGTAGGCGAACAGCTTGTTGGGGTCGAGCAGCACCTGGTACTGCATGGTCGTGCCGCCCAATCCGGATTCGTCGGCCACGCCCTGGATCGAACGGTACTGCCGGTTCAGCACCCAGTCGTCGATGGTCTTCAATTCCTGCGGGGACCGGTCGGGGCTCTGGAGGACATAGCGGTAGATCAGCCCGCTCGGGCTGAACAGCGGCGACATGCTGGGCGCCAATCCGGAAGGCAGGGTCGCGTTGCCCACGCGCTCGAAGGCCTGCTCCCGCACGAAGTAGGGATCCGCGTTGTAATCGAAGTTCATCTGCACGGAGGAGAGGCCGTAGAGCGAAATCGAGCGGAGCGCCTCCAGCCGCGGGATCCCGTTCATTTCGATCTCGATCGGAATCGTCACCAGCCGCTCCACCTCTTCGGCCGCGTGGCCCGGCCACTGCGTGACGATCTCCACGTGCGGCGGCGACAGGTCCGGATAGGCGTCGATGGGCAGCTTCTGAAAGGAGTAAGCGCCCCACAGCATCAACATCAGGGACGCCATCACGATCAGGAAACGCTGGGACAGCGCGAAGGTTACGATACGTGAAATCATTGGGGACTATTGGGCGCTCAGGGCGAACTGCACGAAAAGACTGCCGTCGGAAACCACCTGTTCCCCAGGCTGGAGCCCCCCGCGGATCTCCACCTGGTCCTCCCGCTGCTCGCCCACCTGGACCAGGCGTTTGGCGAACTTGCCCGGCGCGCTTTCCACATACACCATCGGCTCGTTCTGCTCGTCGTGCAGCACCGCCGACACCGGGACCGCCACGAGATTCACGCGCTCCCCGGTGCGGATCGCCGCGTCCACGAACATATCCTTCTTGAGGAGTCCTTCCGGGTTGTGCGTCACGATGCGCACCGGCGTGGTGCGCGTCGCCGGATCCACCGACGCTCCGACATAGGCCACCTCGCCGCGGAAGGTGCCGGCAAAGGCCGGGTTGGTCTGCTCTACCGGATCGCCGCGGTGCACCTGGGGAAGATCGCGGTCGAAGATGTGGCCCTGCACCCAGACCGTCGAGACGTCGCTGATCACGAAACAGGCCGTGGACCCGGCCTGAATCAGTTGTCCAGGCGATACCAGCTTCTGCACCACCACGCCGCTGATCGGGGCGCGTACCGCCAGTTCCGGGCTGATCGCAATGCCCTGCCGCTCCGCATGCTCGATCTCATCCTGGGTGATGCCGAAGATGCGAAGCGACTGCAAGCTGTTCTCGACATCGGTATTGGCGTCGTTGTAGTCCGCCTCGCTGCTCTCCAGGTCTTTGCCGGCCAGCGCCCCGCGGGTCATCAATTCCTTGTTGCGATCCAGCACCCGCTTGGCCAGCGCCTCGCGATTGCGCGCCTTGCGGTAGGTCGAAATCGCGTTGGCTACATCCGGGCTGGCCACGTAGAGCAGCGGATCCCCTTCTTTGACCTTCGATCCGAGATCGACCAGGATCCGCGAAATCGGCCCGTTCACCTGCGTGATCGCCTGCGTAGTGTGGTCCGCATCCCAGTCCACCGTGCCCGTGGTATGGATCGTAGTGGACCATCTCGTCCGTGTGACCGGTACCACCTTCAGGTGGGCCTGCTGATCCGCGGAAACCGTGAACAGACTCGCCTGGCCGGCCTGCGCGGCCTCCTCCCCGGCGACCCGCGGAGAGGCGCCCTCCACCTTTCGCAAGCGCTCGCAAGCCGGCTGCGAAAGCGCCAGTAATACTGTGGCAAGCGCGGAAATCCCCAGGGCGGCCCTGGATTTCCCGCGCGAGATATGACTCGGCATCGAAACAACCCTCCCCTCGTCCCCGGCGCTCGGACGCCGGGACTAAACCTGGACTGTGGAAACCGGGAGGGTTGCGGGCGGAGCCCGGGAGGAGCGCGAGATCAGGAATGCGTCATGGAACAGCACGCACTCGGGGTCCCGTGCCAGCCACTGCACGCGGGCGGCCGGTGCGTCCGACACACCGGAATCCGGCTGCAGGAACGGCAGGACTCCAATGTGGCACAGCAGGCAGCAATGGTCGTTCGCGAAATGTGGGGTATGGGAATCGGTCAGCGCAGCAAACTGCGCGAAAACCATGGCACAGAGCAGAAGCGCAAAAATGGCGGCTCTTCGGGACGCGGGACTGCTGAGTGCCATTTGTATTCAGCGTAACATAGTCGGTGCCGGTACCTTTGTGGACGCCGACCCCATCACCCGCCGTTCGCGCCCAAACCGCCACAGCGGGCGCGCCCCGCGCTACGATCAGTCTGATGGGTTTTCCTGCAACTGATCACCGCCGCCGGGGAGCGGAGCGGCGCCCATGAATATCACCGAGCTGTTCATCCGCCGGCCCGTGGCTACCGCCCTGATCATGCTGGCCATTCTCGCCTTCGGCCTACTCGGCTATCGCGACCTGGCGGTCAGCGACCTGCCGAACGTCGACTTTCCCACTATCCAGGTTTCCGCAGGCTTGGCCGGCGCCAGCCCCGACACCATGGCATCGGCGATCGCCACCCCGCTCGAAAAGCAGTTCACCACCATCGCCGGCCTCGATTCGATGACCTCTACCAGTGCCCTCGGATCTACCCAGATCACCCTCCAGTTCGATCTCAGCCGCAACCTCGATTCCGCCGCCCTCGATGTGCAATCCGCGATCACTTCCGCCGCGAACCAGCTGCCTCCCAACATGCCTTCCCCTCCCACGTTCCGGAAGGTGAACCCGGCGGATTCGCCGATCCTGTTCCTCGCCCTAACTTCCGCCACCCTGCCGCTCTCCACGGTGGACGAATACGCGGAAACTCTGCTCGGCGAGCAGATTTCCATGGTTCCCGGCGTCGCCCAGGTCTCGGTATTCGGATCGATGAAGTACGCCGTCCGCATCCAGGTGGACCCGGCCCAGCTTGCCGTCCGCCGGATCGGCATCGACGAGGTCCTTCGGGCGGTTCAAAACGCCAACGTCAATATGCCGATGGGCACGCTCTACGGAGCGCACAGCGCCTTCAACATCCAGTCGAACGGCCAGCTCACCGACGCAACGCTCTTTCGCCCGATGATCGTCGCCTATCGCAATGGCGCGCCCGTGCGCCTGAAGGAAGTCGCCACCGTCAGCGACAGCGTCCAGGACAATCGCCAGGCGGGTTGGATCAACGCCGAGCCGGGCATCATCCTTGCCGTGCAAAGGCAGCCCGGAACCAACACCATCGCGATCGTGGATTCCATCCGCAAGCTCCTGCCCCGGTTCCGCTCGATCATGCCGCCGGCCATGCATCTCGCGATTGAGTACGACCGGTCGATCTCGATTCGCGAGTCGGTGAACGACGTCAAGTTCACGCTGTTCCTGGCGATAGCCCTGGTCGTGCTCGTCATCTTCCTGTTCCTGCGAAACCTCTCCGCCACGGTGATCCCGAGCCTCGCTCTTCCCATGGCCATCATCGGAACATTCGCGGTGATGTACGAGCTGGACTACACCATCGACAATCTATCCCTGCTCGCGCTGACGCTGTCGGTGGGCTTCGTCGTCGACGACGCCATCGTCATGCTCGAAAACATCGTGCGCCATATGGAGCAGGGCAAGGACGTGGAGGATGCGGCGTTCGACGGATCGAGGGAGATCGGTTTCACCATCTTCTCGATGACCCTGGCGCTGGCCGCGGTCTTCCTGCCGGTCTTCTTCATGGGCGGGATTCTCGGCCGGCTGCTCCACGAATTCGCCGTGGTCATTGTCTCCGCCGTGCTGGTTTCGGGCGTTGTTTCGCTGACGCTCACTCCGATGCTGTGCAGCCGCTATTTGCGCGCGGAGCACGCGGGGGAGCATGGGTGGATGTACCGCATTCTTGAAAACGTGCTCGAAGCGGCCCTGCGCCGCTATGCCGTCACACTTCACTGGGCGCTCGGTCATCGCGTCCTGGTGATGCTCTTCGGGGCCCTGGTTGTGGCCGGCACGGCTTGGGAATTCTGGACGATTCCCAAGGGCTTCCTTCCCGACGAAGACACTTCCCAAATCGCCATCTTCTCCGAGGCGCGTCAAGGCATCTCGTTCGACGAGATGAAAGCGGATCAGGAAGCGATCAACCGGACCATCCTCGCCGATCCCAACACGCTCGAATTCTTTTCCCGTATCGCCGCATCCAACAGCACCGGCCTCAACAACGGCCGCGCCAGCGTCCACCTGAAGGAGCCTGCCGACCGTCCCTGGACGGCCAGCCCTGCCTATGACCGGCTCGTCGCAAGATTCGGGGCGGTGCCCGTGGCCGGTTCGCTGGTCCGCGGTATCCGCCCGCTCTTCGAACATCACATGTCCATCGAGGACATCATGGCCGAGCTCCAGCCCAAGCTCGACACCCTCCCCGGCGTGCGTGTGTTCCTCCAGAACCCGCCGTCGATCCGCATCGGCGGCCAGGTGACCAAGAGCCAGTATCAGTTCACCCTGGTAGGTCCGCAGACCGAAGATCTCTACAAAAATGCGCAGTTGTTCGCCGCAAAGATGGCGGAGCTGCCGGGCCTCGCGAACGTCACCACCGACCTGCAGATCAAAAACCCCCAGGCCAACGTCATCGTGGACCGTGACAAGGCCTCGGCTCTCGGCGTCACGCCGCAGAGCGTGGAAGACGCTCTTTACAGCGCCTATGGCCAGCGCCAGGTTTCGACCATCTACACGCCCAACAACGAATATTTTGTCATCCTCCAGGTGCAGGATCGCGATCAAAGCGGTCCCGCCATGCTCTCGGAGCTGTATATCCGTTCGTCCGCGGGCCAACTCGTCCCGTTGAACGCCGTTTCCCGATTCACCAGCAGCCTCGGCCCGCTCACCGTCAACCACACAGGCCAGCTTCCGTCGGTGACGGTCTCGTTTGACCTGGGGCGCGGGGTGGCCCTGGGCCAGGCGGTGGACGAGGTGCAGGCGCTGGCCGATTCGACGCTGCCGCTTTCCGTCATCACCAGCTTCCAGGGCAGCGCGCAGGCTTTTCAGGAATCGTTCCGCGGGCTCGGTATTCTGCTGGTGATGGCCGTCCTGGTGATCTACGTGGTTCTGGGCATCCTCTATGAAAGTTTCATCCACCCGATCACGATTCTTACCGGATTGCCCGCCGCCGCCTTTGGCGGCCTGGTTACGCTGTCGCTGTTTCACATGCCGCTCGATATCTACGGCTTTGTCGGCTTGATCATGCTGATCGGCATCATCAAGAAGAACGCGATCATGATGGTGGATTTTGCCCTGGAACTCGAGCGCACCGGCAACTACACGGCCAGCGAGTCCGCGTACCAGGGATCCATGACCCGCTTCCGCCCGATCATGATGACTACCGCGGCTGCCGTTATGGGCACACTGCCCATCGCCGTCGGATTCGGAGCCGGCGCCGAATCCCGTCGCCCCCTCGGCCTCTGCGTGGTCGGCGGCCTGGTGTTTGCCCAACTCGTCACGCTCTATCTCACACCGGTTTTTTATACCTACATGGATTCCGTCCTGAAGTGGCGGCGGTCCCGCAAGCGCGAGCCCCATGCCCGCCTCGCCGCCGGCTCGCACAGCCGCTAAATTTCCCGGTTTGAGGTTCTGTCGGCGCCCTTCACGACAGGCTCCGGCGAGGTGAGGCCGGAAGTCGCCAATGCTGATCTTTACCGTGCATCTGCTTCGAGATCCAATTTCGGATACCTTATGTGATGAGAGAATGGACGGTTCCAGACGCGAGTAGGGTTTGGTGGCGAAAAGGAGAGTAAATGTCTACAAACGAAAACGCAATTGGGCGACGTTTGCTTCTGGGCACGGGCGCGGCAGCCGCCGGGCTTGGCCTCTTGGCGGACCTCGAAGCGTATCCCCAGAATGTCAACCGGAATTCAATTCCGTCGGACTTGAAAGTGACTGACATGCGCATCGCCGTTTTGAGAGGGCCGGGAGGCCAGGCGGGCGCGGGTCGGGCGGGCGCACGCGGCGGAGGCAGAGGACCGCTGCCTCCTGCGACTCCCGGCACGGGAGGGGCATCGGGCGGCACGATCGTCGTCCGAATCGATACCAATCAGGGAATTTCGGGTTACGGCCAGACGATTGGGGACGGCCCCCAGCCGAACTACGTGCTGACGCATAAGACCCGAGTGCTCGGCGAGAATCCCTGCAACGTTGACAAGATCTTCCGCAAGATCAAGATGCATGGCGCGTATAACCGTCAGGGGAGCGGCGTCAACGCGATCGAGAACGCGTTGTGGGATCTGGCCGGCAAAGCTTACGGCGTGCCGATCTATCAGATGCTTGGCGGGAAATTTCGCGACAAGGTCCGCATGTACTCCGAGGGTGACCCGCGCTCGAACTCCATCGCAGACATCGCCGCCGATTATAAGGAGAGAGTCGCCGCCGGGTTTACGATGCTCAAGTATGACCTGGGCGTAGCTCCCATCCTCCGAGGCAAGCGGGGCACGATGTTTGCGCCGGCAGGCTATAACGGGGAACCGGGAGAGAACCCTGAGAACTATTATCAGGGATTCGAGATCAGCGACAAGGGAGCGGAACTCGTAGCCGACCACGTCGCTGCCATCAAGGAGGCCATGGGCGACGCCGCCGACATTCCCATGGCGCACGACCATTTCGGGCACCTCACCGTGAAAAGTTGCATCAAGCTGGCCAAGGCGCTGGAGAGGGTCACCCCCTCTATGTTGGAAGACATGGTCCCGTGGTTCCGGGTGGAGGAGTGGAAGCAAATCAACGGCTCGATCAATGTGCCCACCTTGACCGGCGAAGACGCCTACCTGGTGGAATCGCTCGAGCCGCTTTGCCAGGCGCGTGCAGTCGACTATATCCACCCGGATCACCTGGTTATCGGCGGCTGTCTCGAATTGAAGAAGACCTCCGACATGGCGGCCAAATATTCGGTGGGGATGATGGTCCACAGCAACGCTACCCCGATCGGCTACGCAGCCGGCGCGCACGCGATCGCCGCCAGCCAGAACTTCCTCGCCATGGAATGGCACCAGCCGCAACCGGCCTGGCACAAAGACCTGACCGACAAAGGGGACCTGGTGGTGCAGGGTCACATCCCCGTGCCGACGGGGCCAGGACTGGGCATCAAAGTCAATGAAGAAGCGATGCGCCCCCTCTGCAGGCAGGGTGAGTTCTTCACCGATCCTACGACGTATTGGGATTCGCAGTTCGGCGGAGACAAGGCGTACACGTAAAGGGAGGACGTCGAGGCGAGCCTTACACCTTCCGATGATGACTGAACGTATATAGGCTTAATTAGCCTGTTGGGCCCGGCGGGCCGGAATACCGCACAATTCCCGATCGCCGGGCACCTTCGCGGCGCCATGCCGCGTAACTGACCACGCACGAAAAAGCTGAAAGAAAGGCCGGCCACGGAAGTCACCCGGGCGCCAAGTCCCCGTTGCTGATCTTGACCGGCCGGTCATACCTGGAGCTGCGTCAGATGGCGAGACGCGCGTTATGCGTCAAGTGGACCCGCCGGTATCCTCGATCCGGGCTCTATCGCCTTGCGCCCGGTGGCGCAAATCCAGTTTCTGTGCGCCTGCCGAGCCAGCCGTTGGGCTTGCGAACCTGTCGCAATACCCAGGCAGCCGGCGCGATCGCCAGCAATGCCGCAATCTGAGCGTTTTGTAATTTACATTGCGCGATTGCGCTGTAGCGGCGAAGGAGAGAAAATGCGGGAAGTAGCTGCTGGGTTTTGGCTGGTGCTTCGAGATGATTCCTTGCGGACTGCCTTCTTTGTCCACGCCGTTCATGGGAGAGTCAAATGAATCCAACTCCAAAAGAGCAAACAGTGGCCGGCCCCCGGCCGGACAGCGCCGAGCAGCGGTTGATGGAACTTGGCATCGACCTGCCGGCGCCACCCGAGCCTTTCGGCAGCTATGTGGAAGCGGTACAGACGGGTAATCTCCTTTTTCTCAGCGGCATGCTTCCCACCGAGGGCCGCGGCGCGAAATTCACCGGGCGTGTGGGCGCGGAGCTCGATGTGGAAGCGGGCCGCAAGGCGGCTCACCTCGCGGCACTCAACGCCCTCGCTGTCGCACGCCACCATTTGGGATCGCTCGACAGAGTGACCCGGATCGTCCGCCTGGGCGTTTCGATCGCCACGTCGGGCGATGTCCGCGATCAGCCAAAAGTAGCCGACGCCGCGTCCGAGCTGCTACAGGACGTCTTCGGAAAAGACAAGAATCCTTGCCGCCTGGTGTATGGCGTGGCCAGCCTTCCGCTCGGCACCCCGGTCGAGGTGGAAGTCATTTTTGAAGTGTCGGGGTAACTCAGCATAGGAGGCATCATGCCAGGTACAAAATTCGCCGTAGCGACAATGGAGGCGGCGCAGGTTCCTAACCCGGGAGCGGATTTCCAGATCGTTGAGCGCGAGATCCCTCAGCCGGATGTAGGGCAGGTACGTATCAAGGTGCAGGCTTGCGGTGTTTGCCACAGTGACGCGCTCACGAAAGAAGGCACGTGGCCCGGGATTCAGTATCCCCGTGTTCCCGGTCACGAAGTCGTGGGTATCATCGATGATCTCGGTGCAGGTGTTTCCGAGTGGAAGCAGGGACAGCGTGTCGGTGTCGGCTGGCACGGCGGCCAGGACGGCACGTGTCGCGCGTGCAGGCGCGGAGATTTTCGCAATTGCCGGAACCTGAAAATTCCGGGCATCAGCTATGACGGGGGATACCAGCAATACATGCTGGCGCCGGTCGAGGCGCTGGTCGCCATACCCGAAACTCTGGGCGCGGCCGAAGCAGCGCCGCTGCTCTGCGCCGGAATTACCACCTTTAACGCGCTGCGGCACAGCGGCGCACTTCCGGGTGACCTTGTCGCGGTGTTGGGTATCGGCGGTCTGGGTCACCTCGGAATTCAGTTCGCGAACAAGTTTGGTTACCAGGTGGCAGCCATTGGGCGCGGGTCCGGGAATGCGGCTCTTGCAAAGAAACTCGGAGCGAGCGTATACATTGACAGCAAATCAACCAACGCAGCAGAGGCACTGCAAAGACTGGGCGGCGCACAGGTAATTCTGGCGACAGCCCCAAGCTCCAAGTCGATGTCCGAGCTGATCGACGGTTTGGCGCCGAACGGCAAGCTCATGGTGGTCGGTGTGACATTCGACCCCCTTGAGGTCACACCGGTGCAGCTCATTACGGGAAGTCGAACGATTCAAGGCTGGGCGGCGGGAACACCAGCCGATTCCGAGGATACCCTGCGCTTCGCCGAATTGACCGGTGTGCGTCCGATGATCGAAACATATCCGCTGGAAAGAGCGGCCGAGGCTTACGCCCGCATGATGAGCGGTAGCGCAGAGTTCCGCGTCGTTCTTACGATGTGAGGTCTGAAATTGACAGTGATCGTAACCGGCGGCTCGCAAGGCATCGGGGCAGGTCTTGTGAAGGCCTTTCTGGATCGCGGCTACAAGGTAGTGGCGAATTCGCGAAACATTACCGGGTCGGGTGCGTTCGAGGCGTCGGATAAGCTGGCGCTGGTTGACGGAAACATCGCGGAACCTGCCACGGCCGCCCGGATTGCCGAAGTCGCCACAAGCAAATTCGGATCGATTGATGCTCTCGTCAATAACGCCGGCATATTTTTCACGAAACACTTCACGGATTACACGGTCGACGATCTGCGGTCTCTCGTTTCCGTCAACATCGAAGGGTTTCTGTTCATCACCCAGCTCGCGATCAAGCAGATGTTGGCTCAGAATAGCGGCGGAAGCATTGTCAATATCAGCACGACGCTGGCGGATCACCCGATCGCCGGAATCAACTCCGCGGTTCCGATGATCACGAAGGGCGGCCTTGAAGCCGTCACACGGAGCCTGGCGATGGAATACGCGCGACAGGGTATCCGAGTGAACGCCGTCGCGCCGGGCACTGTCGACACGCCTATGCACCAGGATCAGCCGAAGGATGCTCTCAAAAGGCTGCAACCGATGGGACAGATAACCACGGTGAAAGACATCGTGGACGCGGTCATCTACCTGACGGAAGCCGGCCAGGTGACCGGGGAGGTGCTGCACGTCGACGGCGGCGCGCACGTTGGCAAATGGTAATCCGTGAAGGCTCCGGGCAGCGGAACCAAAGCCCTACCGCCCGCTCTTCACCGGGTGCGTGTCGATCAGCGAGGATTCCTTCAGCCTCCACCCGGCCGCCGTTCTCACCCACGTGTCGCGGTTTGACGATGCCACCGAATTCTCGCTCCCCGCACGTGTGCGCGTCGCGACGTTATTCACGAAGACCGTCGCCGTGTCGCCCGATATCGCCACCGCGGTGACTGTGGACTCCGAGCGGAACTTCATCCCCTTGCGCAGATCGTCCATGATCGGAGCCAGGGCGTCAGCAAGCGGAAGCCTCTCCGTGCCCAGTACAATTTGCGCCGAGGGCAGCGCGAAACTAGCGACCGCATCCACGTCTCCCGCGCCGTACGCCGCGTCGACCCGCGCGTAGAGCGCCTGAAGCGCGGCGCGGTCAGCCGCCGTCCGAAGACCGGATATCCCCGCCAGGATGACGAACGATCCGCCGTCGATCCACACCCTGCCCTTCCCGCGGGAAAGGACACCCAGGCTGATGGTTTTCGCATCCGCCGCCACTTCCCCCGTGATCTCACAAGCCTGCCACTGCCGCGAGGTCACCGGCCGGTCGCCCATGGTATCGAAGAATCCCAGCCGGCCGCCGGGCAGGTCCACGCGCAGCCAGAGTTGCGCGCGCGCCGCGGAATCGCTTCCCTCCACCCGCAGCCACGCCCGCAGGCGGACCGCTTTGCCGCGGTAAGGCGCCGCATCGAAGGATTGCTGGAGATTCCCCAGGCTCAGCGGAGGCGGATCCGTGGGCGCCTCTACCACCGCACAGGCCGTCGACCGGCACCCCTCTGTACGGGCTCCCGCGGAGTACCCAGTGCTGGATGCCCTGGGCGGCACCGTCCAGCCGGTCAGCCCGGCGGTGAAATTCAGGTTCGTTTGCGCGGCTAACAGCCCCGGCAGCAGCCAGAGTGCGCCCCGGAGCGCCGCCCTCATCTTCGGCCAAAGCGGCGGCCCGGCATACTCCGCATCGGCGGCCGGTACGAGGGAGCAGGCCGGTAGCTGCGCGTGGGAGGCGGCATGGCGCGCTGCGAGCCGCTGCCGTACCGCCGCGGCGCGCTGTCGATATCCGGATTGCGCGCCGCCGGGCTGGAATAGCGCGAATCGCGATACCCGCCGCTCTTGCTGGCGTACTGCGAGTCCTTGAATCCGCCGTTCCGCGAGAACGTGCTCCCGGAGTACGTGTCCTGCGTCGTGCTGCCCTGCGTTCCGTACTTCTGTCCGGCGCCGGAGCCGCCGTAATAGGTCTGGCCCCGGTCGTGATAGGTGCGGTATCCGTCCCAGTCCCCGCGATCGAGGGGCCGGTAATTCCGATTGAAAAGCAGATCGCGCAGCAGCGCGTATTGTCCGTACCAAACCCAGAAATCGCGGCCGTCGCGATGGTCCCAATACCCGTACTGGTTTCGGCCCTGCGCGGGCGAGGCCATGTAGGCAAACCCGGGCGGCTGGGCAACCCGGTCGGCTTCCGTATCGTACTTACCCGCCGGCTTGTGCGCGACGGCCATGCCCAGGTCGCCCTTCCGCGTGTCGTATTCGGCTCGCGAAACAGTGACCCATTGATCCTGCGAAGTAGTCTCGCCGGTCTTCGCGGCGGCATCGGCCAGGTGCGTGGTGACGGTGCGGATCTGCTGCTGGTACTGCCGCGAATCGCCCCGGCCTTTCACATCCAGATCCACCAGCAGTTTGTCCCAGCTGGTGTACAACTGGCCGCTCAGCGCCTGAAGCTCGGCGCTCTTCTGCGGCAGCGCCGCGGCCGTCCCGTGCATCGTCTCCGCCGCTGAGATCAGCCCGGCGATGTCCACATTTCCCAAATGGCCTGCAGCCGCCTCGCGGCGCCCTTCCGCCGTCGATTGCCACAGGCTCTGGCTCTGCGCTGCCATGCCGCGCAGGCCGGCCAGGCGGCTCTCGAGATCCGGCTTCTTATCGGGCCAGTCGATTTCCGCCTTCTGCAGCGTGGCCGTGAGCGGCGCGAAATCGAACGCCTGGATGGCGCGGTAGTCCTGATCCATCCGCGCCAGCTCTTCCGGCAGGTGGCGCTTCAGATCCACCCAATGATCGGCATCTTTTTGGATGCCGCCGGCCTTCGCGGAGGCCGAGCCGCGCAGCGCCCGGGTCTGTCCCAGCAATTGCTCCACGCGCTCGCGGTCCTGCCGCCGGTTCTGGCGCTCGAGCGTGGTGAGCTGCTCCACGTCGCGGCTGGCGTTCTGCAGGTCGGCCGATGCCGCCGCAAGCTGGGCCGGCCACTGTGCAGCCGCGGGCACGCCGCGGAACAACTCCGGCTCGGCCGCCAGGTCGCGGCTGACCGCGTCCCCGGAAGATCGCACTTGCTGCTGCGCGGCGGCCAGCGAGCTTCGCTCGCTGTCGATCTGGGCGCGCAGCGATCGCGGCAGGCTGTCCAGCCCGGCGAACGGCACTACCACCATCATGGTGGCCAGCAGGGCGACGCAGAATTTCAGGAATGCACGGTTCATTCGCGCTTACCCCCGGCGGTAGATGGTGACATCACCGGCCGGAATCCCCGTAAAAAGCGAGACGCTGAACGGCTCGCTTTCCGGTTTGCGGACGGCCATCAGGCCGGGGCCGTCCTGTTCGCGGAATTCCCAATAGTAGAACCCGGCTGCCTGCGGCTGGTCGTCGCGCTTGGCCTGCACTTCGCGACTCAGCCGGTACAGCCACACCTTGTTGTCGAACTCGAAGGAGTCCGCCGTATTCTGGCGCTCGTCCATGTCGGCCAGGTCGGCTTCGGAGAGGCCCAGGTCTTCGAGCGTGATCTTGCGCGGGTCGTGATTGATGGCGACCTCGATCTCCTCGTCGTTGGTCACCCGCATGGTGACGCGCCGCTCGCGGTACGGGCCGCTGACTTCGTTCCAGGCGTGCGCCCCGGCCTGCATCCAGGTCGTGCGGTCCGCCGTGAAATCGAGATCGGTCATGCCGTCTCCGGCGCCCGAGATCGAAATCGCGTCGCCGGTGCGGGCGTCGGTCGGCTTCAGGTTGGCCAGGTCCTGCTGGGGTCCCGCGGGAGCGGCCGGGGCGGTCGGTTGTTTCTTGAAGAGTTGCATCAGAAATAGAATCACAAGGACGCCGAGAACGGCTTCCACGATTAAAGTGATCATCGAATCTCCGCAGGGGCCGGGCCGGCCGGCCCCTACCCGTTACACGTTCGCCTTCTCTCCCGATTTCTGAGAAGTCGTGATGCTGGTTCCCGGCGAGGGAAGCTCCTTCGGAAGATACGGAGCCG
The DNA here is from genome assembly GCA_963836015.1 of Bryobacterales bacterium. Classification (GTDB taxonomy): domain Bacteria; phylum Acidobacteriota; class Terriglobia; order Bryobacterales; family Bryobacteraceae; genus CAWCDJ01. The sequence continues at coordinate 352,274 of CAWIIF010000002.1, forward strand.
ATGTCTTCGCGCCGCCCTGCCGTTCGGCCTTCAGGGCCGCCAGTTCGGCGTCCACGCTGTTTCCTCCGAGCGAGGCGAACTGGGCTTCCAGGTCTTCGTCCTTCCCCGCCGAAGCGAGGTCGTCGAATGCCTTGGCCGTAGCCTCTTCCTTGGCCACCGTTTCCTCGAACCGGTTCAGCGCTGAAAATGCGTTGTCGGCATTACCCACGCCGGACATGGCCTCGGCCACCTTGCGCTGCGCCGCCGCGGCGTTCTTGCGCGCCACCAGGGTGGTTGCCGTGCGCTCGCCCTCTTCGATCTTGCGCTTCAGCTCGATTACCTGCTGCTTCAGCTTCTCGCTCGTCTGCTGCGCGCTTTCGACCGCCGTCTTCATCGATGCGACCTGCTTGTCGCACTCGGCCTTCTTGCCCAGCGCCTTGCGCGCCAGGTCCTCGTTCTTGGCGTCCAGCGCCTGCCCCGCGCGCGCTTTCCACTCTTCCGACTGGCGCACATACTTCTGGTACTCGGCATCCAGGCGGTTATAGTTGCTCATCGCGACCGCCGACGACTGCACCACCTTGTTCAGTTCGCCTTTCATGTCGGCGACCGTCTGCCTCACCGTCGTTTCGAAGGTGGCGTCCTCCAGCGCATCCACGCCGGCATTTGCCTGTCCGCGGGTGACGCGGCCCATGCGTCCGAAAATTTCCGATAAGAATCCCATCTCGATTTCTCCGTTTACGCCTTAAGGTCGCCAAGCAGGCGCCGGGCACTCATTACATCCACCATCAGGAAGTGCACGCACGAGAGTATATCGTCCTGGTCGTCGGCGCCCAGATCCTGAAGCTTGCAGAAATTATTGAGGGTGACCGCTACATTGCCGGAACCGGCTGCGTAGAGTTGAAAGTAGGATGTGGAAATGCCGTTGTCGGCCGCCAGCATTCGCCGCATGACGTCCGTCGTAATGGTGGATTCCGGAACGATGGTGCAGACCAGCGAGAAAAAGACAATCTCGCTCTCCAGGACCGCCTGGATCGTGACTCCGCTCTCCACGTCCTTGATCTTGAGGGTATCGGGCGCTGTTTCGGAGATTTCGTATCCCCTCTCCGCGAGCAGCGCGTGAATCTGCCCGGCATGCGGGCTGCTAGTGGCTGTCATAGCTCTCGGGAACTCCTCTTTCATTCTACGAGTTCCCTCGAGCGTCTGTTCCGTGAATCGGAGAAGCTACCGGACCGCGTGGAAACGGCGGCGCATCAGGGCCAGGAGCCCGAACCCGGCCATCAGAGTCCAGGACGCGCCCGGTTCGGGAATCGCAAAAGTGTAACGCGGCGTGGGTTCGGAGGCGAAGTTTCCTGATCCGGCCATGGTCAGGGTATGAAGGAAATGCATCTGCGTGCCGCCGGAGGTACAGCCGGCGCCGGGAGCGGAAAAGATCGTGAAACATGGACTCGCGCTGGTAAACGCCAAAGCCAGGTTTGCCGAATAGTCGGGCGAGAACGTCAGAAAATCAGAGGTATAGATGATCACATCATCCACCCCCCCGGAATTGTCGGCCGTCAGGTTCGCAGTGGAGCCCCGCCGCGTGCCGAACAGGCTGGCCGATACCGGGGTCACCGTGACCGTCAGCAGGTTGGTCAATCCCATAAACGGCGTGTCTCGGGTGAAGCTGACCGAAAGGGAGTTGAACGGTTGGGAGAAGAACGTGCCGAACGTCTGCACCGTCTGGGTTGTCTGGGCCGTCAAGCTGATATGCGCGGCCTGGTTCCCCTCCAACGCCGGGTCCAGCGGGTCGATGCCGAGGTAGCTGAACTCGACCGGCTGGGCTGCGGCGTTCAGCGTCCGTAAGGTCCCGTTAGTTGGATTGTTATTGGAGACCGGGCCGTTTATGAATTGAAAGATATTTCCGCCGAATTCGGAGAATGTCGCGAACGTTATCGTGCTGGCGGATAGCACGCCCGAACCGGCCAGCGCCATCGCCCCGAACATTACGAACACACCGCGGATGCTTCTCATCGTCGCTGCCTCCCAGCCGGGTGACACCATCTGCTTCTGAGAGGCGCTGTCCGGAAGAAATTACAATTATCGCATAAGAAGGTAATAATTGTCTTAAATACTAAATTGAAATGAGTGTGGGAGTACGTTCCTATTGCGGGCTATTTCAATTAGCCAACACCGTGCCGCGGCAGACTCCGAAACCCGATGCGGCGGAAACCGGGCGCTTCGCACCATCCATGGAAGATCACTTCGTCGCCATCCTCGAGGAAGCGCCGCTCGCTGCCGTCCGGCAACTGAAGCGGCTCGGTGCCGCGCCACGTTAGTTCCAGCAGGCACCCGCGGCTCGATTTCTCAACCCCGCTCACCGTCCCGCTGCCGATCAGGTCTCCCGGCCTCAGATTGCAGCCGTTCGAGGCGTGGTGCGCCACCATCTGCGCGAGGCTCCAGTACATCGAGGTGAAACTCCCGCGGCTGAGGCGAACCGGCTCGGTCATCCGCGCCGAACGAAGCCAAACTTCCAGCGTAATGTCGAAGCTCGACCGCTCCCCCTCCAGGTGCGGCAGGGGCTGCGGATCGGATGGCGCCCGCGGCTCCATCGGGCGGCGAAAAGGCTCGAGCGCATCCAGCGTTACGACCCACGGGGAGAGCGTGGTGGCGAAGCTCTTGGCCAGAAACGGCCCGAGCGGCTGATATTCCCAGGCTTGTATGTCCCGTGCCGACCAGTCGTTGAGCAGGCACACGCCCGCGATGTGGTCCTCCGCCCGGCCGATCGGGATAGTTTCGCCTAATTCGTTCCCTGGCCCCAGCAGCGCGCCGACTTCCAGCTCATAATCGAGCCGCCGGGTCGGAGCGTAGACCGGAGGCCCGCCCGGGTTGTCGGCGATCTGTCCGCAGGGACGCCGCACGCCGGTTCCGCTGACCACTAGCGACGAGGCGCGCCCGTGGTACGCCACCGGCAGCCACTTGTAGTTCGGCAGCAGCGGGTTATCCGGGCGGAACATGCTCCCGACATTGGTGGCGTGGTGGATCGAGGCGTAGAAATCGGTGTAGTCGCCCACCCGGCAGGGCAGCAGAAGCTCCGCTTCGGCCATCGGCGTCAGCAGCGTCTCCGCTCCGGTCGAATGTACCGACAAAAAGCGGCTGATCCGCTGCCTCAGCTGCGTTCTCTCCTCCCGGGTCATCGCCAGGAAATTCTCCATCGAGTCCGCTCCCAACGAGCTGACGTCAAGGATCTGGTCGCCGATCCCCACACCCAGGCGGGGAGCCTCTTCACGTGACCGCCGAAAAGTCGTAAACGGCAGATTCTGAACGGGAAACTCCGTGTCCAGCCGGTTCGCCGTCTCCACCCAGCTGGTCAGGCCGGGGTCGTGTGTGCGGTCCGTCATGGCAGTAACCCGAGATCCCGCAGGTCCGAGACAGGCTCTTCGAAGGAACAGGATCCGAAGCTGTGCGCGAAGTCCCGGCGTGCCGCCCGGATGTCGCCGGCTGAAACGATCCGCCCGCCCCATCGCAGGTCCTCTTCGCCGAATACGAACGCCTCCGGATCCCGCTCCTCCAGGATCTGGACAACGGCCTCCCGTTCCAGCCCCTTCCAGGCAAATGCGGCGGCGGTGAAGACGTTGAGAAACCCGTGAACATCCGCGCGGGGGCCGTCCCGCTCATACGTCAGCGGCTTCGTAGAGCGGACCGGGTGGTGCAATCCGGCGGTGGCCTTGAACGGCAGATGCTTCCCCGCGGCCTCCACCAGGAAATCCGCGACAACCTCCGCCGAGGGGATCTTGTCCGGAGTCAGGCCGCCGGTCCGGATTTTCGCGAACCCGCCCTCAATCGCGGCGGGAGGAGCCTCACAGTAGGTCGGAAGCGAGAGCCGTCGCGGCAGCGCCGTTTCGAGCGTCTCGATCTGCGGAGGCAGCGGTCCGGGCTCCTCCTCCACCAGCAGGCTGACGCGCCAGTTCTCCCCCAGCTCGACCTCCGGCAGCACCGAAGCCGGCAGCACGAGCCGGTTCAGAATCCAGTTTTCGGGCGAATGCAGGAAGCCGTTGTAGCGCTCGGCGACGATCTTCAGCGGCAGGCGCGCCGGGGGGTAGAGGCCGGCATAATCGACGAGGCCCGCCAGCAGCGCGCGAAGCGAGCCGGAAATGCGTGGCATTCGATTCCTATTCTAGCGTCGCAGGAAACCCGTCGTTCTACATCCGCCGGATCCGCTGCCGCATCCAAGGTCCAGTGGCAAAGATGCATATCTTGATGCGCCAGCAGTGGATCCCCTGCCCCCAGGAACAGGTCTTCGAGTTTTTCTCCGACGTGCGGAACCTGGAGGCGATCACGCCGCCCTGGCTGAAGTTCCGCATTCTCAGCCCGATGCCCGTTCCGATGGCGGAGGGCGCGCACATCGAGTACCGGCTCTCGTGGCGGTTCGTAGGGCTGCGCTGGAAAACCGTGATCACGCACTGGAGCCCGCCGCACTTCTTCGTCGACCTGCAGCAAGCCGGGCCTTATGCGTATTGGGAGCACACTCACGCTTTCCGCGACGAAAACGGGGGCACCCGCATGTTCGACACTGTCCGCTACGAGCTGCCGTTGGGGATTTTGGGGCGCATGGCGCATTCCCTGAAGGTCCGGCGCGACCTGGAGCGGATCTTCGAATACCGCGCCGAGAAGATCGCCGCCTACTTCGAACAGCCGCAGGCCAGCCGGCACTCTCTGGGGAAATAAGGCCGCTCAGGCGGCCTGGCGTTCGCTGATCCCGGAGTCCACACTGGCGACCTGGATCGACTTCGCAACACCTACCGCCTTCAGCACCTTGATCAGGAGCCAGGAGGGGTCGAATTCGTACCAGGCCAGGCCGTGGCGCGCGGAAGTCGGGTGGGCGTGATGATTGTTGTGCCAGCCTTCCCCGAAGGAGATCAGCGCGACCCACCAGTTGTTGCGCGAATCGTCGCGGGTTGCGAAGCGGCGCCCGCCCCACATGTGCGTGGCGGAGTTCACCAGCCAGGTGGCATGCAGGCCGAATACGATGCGAAGACAGTTGCCCCACAGGACCATCGGCAGGCCGCCCGCCACGTAGAGAATCGCGGTCAGCGCCAGAATCGGAGTCCAGTGGTAGTTGTTCAGCCACACGTAAAACCGGTGCTTGGCGAGATCCGGCGCGTACTTCGACATGATGCGCGTATTGTTGTGATTCGTCTCGCCGAACAGGATCCAGCCCATGTGCGCCCAGAAGGCTCCGTCGCGCGGCGAGTGCGGGTCGCCGGGCAGGTCGGAATTCTGATGGTGAACGCGGTGCACGGCCACCCAGAAAATGGGCCCGCCTTCGAGCGTCAGGGTCCCGCAAAGAGCGAAGAAGTACTCGACCAGCCGCGGCACCCGGTAGGAGCGGTGTGTGTGCAGACGATGGTATCCCATGCTGATGCCAAGACCGGTGGCAATGTAATACAGCACCACGGCAACCGCCAGGCGCTGCCAGCTAAAGCAAAAAAACGCTCCGATGGCGCCGATGTGGAGCACTACCAGCACCAGGGTGGTGAACCAGTTCATCCCTTCCCGGGTGGTATAAAATTTCAAATCGTTCTGCACTGAGTCTCCTGGACAAAATGGGTCCGCATTCCCAACTTAGCAAGGGAAACTCATTTCCTTATGTAAGACTTTCGTAATTTCGGACTTTCAGGAGGAGGGCGGCTACCCGTGGCCCAGGTACATGAGCCAGCCGATGCCGAATAGGGCGACCATAAACGATGCGAAGGTATAAATACCGTAATGCAGCCGGTCGCGGTCGGTCCGCTTCGTGACCACGCCCAGCACGATGGACGTGAACAGTGCAAACAGGAAAGAGGCCTCGAAGTGCGAGAGATTCATCTTAGGCATCAGTCCTTCCTCCCAACGGCGATTTCGAACGCGTCCACCATGGCGAGCACGTTGAGCAGTCCGGCCGTCACCAGGAACTTGGTTCCGTAGTCGTGGACCGCGCCGGCCATGTCCGGCTGGGCATATCCAAGCCACTGGCTCAGCAGGTAGAGAATACCCGAGCACAGGTTGCCGATGAATCCGCCGGTGTTGATCAGGATCGTCAGCAGGTCGCCCGACGCAGGCTGGAACATCGCGCCCCGCATCATCAGCCCGCACAGAAACATCGTGGTGACCGACGCAAGCAGCAACAACCCGCGGCCATTGCGCTTCAGGAGAAAGTGGCCGCCGCCGGGAATCAGCCAGCCGAGCGCCACCGCCGGGGCCCAGGTGCCCAGCGGGGGCATCGGTTGCCTCTGTTCTTTTTCCTTCGCCATTTTCCTTTTGAGTTTAGCAGGATCGGGGCCGGGCCTGCCGCACGCTACGGATCGAGAATCCGTCCCCAGATCACCTGGTACGCCTCCACCACGTCGTACACGTCCTTCCCCGCCTTCACGAACACCCGCATGTTGGGCTTGAGGCTGCCGGATTCCACTAGAGCGCCGTTCTGCAGGTATCGCGTGTCCTTGCGCAAGGCAATGGACTGTTCCGAGCCATCGCGCAGGTGCAGGAAGATGCGGTCGGGAGTGATCCGGAAGACCACGCCCGCGTACGTGAGGTTTCCCGTCCGGACCGGCAGATCGTCGGCGGGGCGGCGGAGGGCCCGGTACCGTCCGGCGGAGAGCGGCCGCGCCGGCGGGGGCGTCTCCACTACGTGGACCGTGCGGGCATAGCGCAGCAGCGAATCCGGGACTTTGTCGGACAGCACCTCCAGCTTTTCGCCGGGTGTGAGGCGCTGCATATCGATCATCTGGCTCTCCCGCTCGACGTAGGTCTTGAGATCGAAATGGTAGCGGAGAACCTGGTTGTCGGCGGCCCGGATGCTGAATTCGCCCGGCGCCTTCGCGTCGCATTCCAGCAGGATACCGCGCACCAGGGCGGCGGGCGGCGTCTGCGCCGCGGCCGTCAACGCTCCCAGTAGAAGCAGCGCGAGACGCACCATGCGCCCATCTTACTGGAAGCTCATCCCGAAATGCACGTGGTCGAGGACCTTCTGGGTGATGCTGCGCTTATGTTCCAGATCCGGATTGTGGCGTTTTGCATAGACGTAGTCGCCGATGAACCAGCCCATGGCGCCGCCCGCGACCACATCGCCGGGAAAGTGCTTGTTGGCGGCCAGGCGCGCGGCCTCCACTCCGCCCGCGTAACTGTAGGCCAGTATCTTGACCCACAGTTTGTCGTGGTACACGTGCGCGAAAACCGAGGCCAGCGCCATGGTATTGATCGCATGCCCGGAGGGGAAGCTCTTGCTCCACGGATTGCCGGGATGCGCCCAGAAATCGCCCTCCCCTTCGCCCTCGAAGGGCCGCTCGCGCTGTGTCACGGCCTTGATGGCGGTGTCCACGATGGTGGCGTTGATCAACGCTTCGAACGACAGCAAGCCGGCTTCCCGGAAGCGCTGGTTCTGGAAGTGGGTGCCGGCCAGGTAGAATCCGGCTGTCAGCGGGATCAGGGTGTACGCCGCCCCCAGTTGCGAGGCGGCATCGCCGAGGGTCACCAGCCGCTGAGTGTTCGGTGCTTCGACAGCAGTGTACTTGTCGGTGGCAATTAATGCGCCGGTCAGGCCCCCGAAGATGGGCCACCATTTGGCATTCTTTTTGGAGGTGTGGAAGGGACTGGTCCAGATTGCCTTCTGGTCCTCGAGCACGAATCTCCCCATGCGCCGGAAGGGATGAAAGTATCCTGTGGCGTCGTAGAAGTCCTTATTTTTGATCGCCGATTCTCCCGGCTTGACCCCCAGCACCGTGCGACCCGATTTGGCCGCGGGCGGCGCTGTTCCACTGCGCGCCGCGGTGCCGGCTGGTGCCTGGGTCTGAGCGAACGCGGGCAACAATACCAATCCGAGTAACGCCAGCTTCATGTCCGAACTCCCTAGCGGGTTCGAATTAGCAATTGGATGACCGCTACTTGAGTTCGTTCTCTACTTCACGCAGCCAGTCCGGGCGTTTCAACACTTCGCGCGGCTTGCTGCCGTCCGGCGGTCCGATGATTCCGTCGCGCTGCATCATGTCGAGAATGCGGGCGGCGCGTCCATACCCGAGGCGCAGGTGCCGCTGCAGGGTGGAGGTCGAAGCCTTTCCCATCTGCAGCACCAGCCTCACGGCCTCTTCGTACATCGGGTCCTGCTCCTCGTTTCCAACCTCGGCATCCGCGGCCCCTTCCTCCTCGCTCGGCGGGGCGATCAGGAAAGACTGGTCGTACTCCGGCTTGGCCTGTTGTTTCCAGAAATCCACCACCCGGTTGATTTCGGACTCCGTAACGAACGCGCCGTGCAGGCGCGTGAGCCGCGACGAGCCGGGCGGCAGAAACAGCATGTCGCCCTTCCCCAGCAGGTGCTCGGCTCCCATGACGTCGAGAATCGTCCGGGAATCCACGCGGGTGGCTACGCGAAAACTGATGCGCGCGGGGAAATTCGCCTTGATGAGCCCGGTGATGACATCCACGCTGGGCCGCTGGGTGGCCAGCACCAGGTGCATGCCCACGGCGCGCGCCATCTGGGCCAGGCGCGTAACGCTCTCTTCGACGTTGCGGCCTTCGAGCATCATCAGGTCGGCCAGCTCGTCGATCAGGATAAGGATGTAAGGCAGCGGCCGTAGATCCTCGCGCGTAGCTTCGCCCTCCTCCTCGAACAGGCTGCGCGGCTCTTCCCGCATTTTCCGGACCTTCTTGTTGAACTGGTCGATATTGCGGACGCCGTATTCCGCCAGCAGGCGCAGGCGGCGCTCCATCTCAAGCACGGCGTTGCGCAGCGCGTTGGTGGCTTTCTTGGGGTCGATGATCACCGGCGTCAGGAGGTGCGGGATGCCCTCATACATGCCCAGCTCGACACGCTTGGGGTCCACCATGATCAGGCGGACGTCGTCGGGCGTGGCCTTGTAGAGGATCGACATGATCATGGAGTTGATCATCACGCTCTTGCCCGATCCGGTGGAGCCGGCGATGAGCAGGTGCGGCATCGTTTCGAGCGCCGAAACGCGAATGCGGCCGTTGATATCCTTGCCGAGCGGCAGAGTCAGGTGCGAGTGCGACTGCTGGAACTCGTCGGATTCGAGCATCTGGCGCAGCGCGATCAGCTCGCGGCGCGTGTTGGGGACTTCGATTCCCACGGTGGGCTTGCCGGGAATGCGCTCGATCAGGATCGATTCGGCCTGCAGCCCCAGGCACAGATCTTCGGTGAGGTTGGTGATGCGGCTATACTTGATTCCGGCTTCCGGCTTGAACTCGAACGTCGTGACCACCGGGCCGGGGTTGATCTGCACCACGTTGCCGAGTACGTTGAACTCTTCGAACTTGGCCTTGATGCGGGAGGCGGTTTCCTTCAGCTCCTGCTCGTCATACGGGTTGCGGCCGGGCACTTCGTTGAGCAGCTCCGTGGGAGGAAGCTCGAACAGCATGGGGGCAGGAGTCCGCGGGTCGGAGGCCGGAGCGGACACAGGCGCCGGCGCAGCTTCGAGATCTGCGAGCTGGCAGATGGGGATCTCTTCGATGCTGGCGTACTCGGTACCTGGCTCGGGCTGCTGGGTTTGCGGAGTGTCGGCCCACGGCGGCGTGTCGCCGGCCAGCGGGCCCGGCGCCGGTGTGACGGCGACCTTCTCCTTTTCCTTCTTGCGCGGCTTGCGCATCGCGAGGGCCTGGCGCTCCATGGCCTTTTCGACGGCGCGCTGCCGCATCCGGGCCCGCCATTCGCTGAACGCCTGGGCCCGGCGCTCGTACCATGCGATCGGACCGGCGAACCACTCTCCAAGCTTCGAGAGTGTGAACGTGGAAACCAGGTAGATGGAAACGATCACCACGGTCAATGTCGCGAGGACGGCTCCGGCGACGTTCAGCGAATCGACCAGCCAGGTGGCCAGTTCGAGGCCGAAGATGCCGCCCAGCCGGACGCCGCCGCCGAACAGGCTCCAGGGAAGAAACGACAGGGCCGCGCAGAGACTGAACGTAAGCAGGAGCGAACCGAACATCTTCGCGCCTCCGGCCTCCAGGTCTTCCGAGCGAATCCACTTCCAGGCCAGCAGGAACGCCAGCAGAGGGAACAGAAAGGCGGTGGCGCCAAAAGCCTGGAAGAGCAGGTCGGAAAGATACGAGCCGGGATAGCCGACCAGGTTGAGGGGGCGCGATCCCGCAGCCGTGTCCCACGATGGATCCTGCGCGTGGTACGACACCAGGCTCAACAGGATCACCAGGCCCATCGACAAGAGCAGAAAACCGGTGACTTCGTTCAGCCTTCTATGTTGCGTCGGGGATAAGAGCTTCATCACGCTGGCCGGCGGATGAAAGCCAGAGCAAGCACTATTATGCCAAAAACTATGCGGTAATACACGAACGGCATCAGGCTGCTGCGACGCAAGTAACGCAGAAACCAGGCGATGACCGCGCATCCGGAGAGCGCGCTCACCGTGATCCCGACGGCGAACTGCGGCGTCAACAGCGTGTGCAAACCGCCGCCGTGTTTGTGAATATCCCAAAGCGCCTTGGCGGCAGCGGCCGCGATCGCGGGTGTGGAGAGCAGAAAAGAAAACCGCGCCGCGGATTCCCGCGTGAGATTCCGGAACAGCCCGGTCGAGATCGTGATGCCGCTGCGCGAGCAGCCCGGAACCACCGCCAGGGCCTGTGAAATGCCGATCCACACGGAGTCGGCGAAGTTCACCGAACCGAGGTCGCGTTCGCGGCGTCCGCTGCGCTCGGCAACCCACATCAGAACTCCGATCACCACCAGCATCACGCCCATGACGAAGGGGTTCCGCCAGGTGCTTTCGGCCTGTTTGTTGAAGAGCAGTCCCACCGCTCCGATGGGTAGAGATCCGATGGCCAGCAGCCAGAGCAGCGCGCGGTTCTGCTCCAGTTCCTTGTCGCTGCCGACCGCAACCCCCAGGCCCTGTCCGACGATCTGCACCCAGTCCCGAAAGAAATACAGCAGCACGGCTACCAGCGTGCCGAGGTGCAGCATGATGTCGAAATCCAGAGATTCGGTCTGCCAGCCCAACAGCCAGGACGAGAGATACAAATGGGCGGTGCTGCTGATCGGAAGGAACTCAGTGAAACCCTGGACAATCGCCAGGACGACGACCTGCACAATGGGCATAAACGTTCAGGTTGAGGGATGAAGCAAAGGGATGTCAAGCTCAGCCGGCCCTCCTGCAAATGTTGAGAATTACGACATTAGAGGATGAAACTCCTGATGGTAGTTCTAGGAGTTCCAGGATGCTGGGGGAACCTCTAGGACTTTCTTGGCTTAGTCGAATTGGAGAGGATTGGTACAGAAAGCTACTTTTCTAGTGGAATCTCCTGAATGAATAGCGCCAATCTACTAAAAACAGTTCTGACAAAGGTCGCCCTCGGGTGTTTACTCTGCGGTCCGGCCCTGGCGAATACGATTATTATGCCCACCGGGGTCGACTGGAGCCGCGGCGAGGGCCTGTGGATCCGTGAGGACGGCGTCGATACCAACGCCTACTTTGGCGGCGTCATCTTCCTTTCAATCTCGGATGGGGTACAACAGTGGTCCCGCGATTCCCTGTGCGTAGACTTATTTACAGACATTTATCTCGGCCAGCAGTACGGCACTACTATTCTCACTCCCGGTGAAGTACCGGGCAAGAATCTGCAGCGGGTATCGTGGCTCGTCGACAACGCGTTATTGCCGACCCAGGTTTCCGTCACCAACAGCGCCCTACCGACCAATCAGTGGGTCACTACCGCGGCACAGGGCGCCGGCATTCAACTCGCGATCTGGGACATCGTCCATGACGGCGGGGATGGGTTTTCCAGTGGCAGAGTGCAGGCGGTAACCGACCCGGCTCATCCGACCGATGCCTCTGTGTTGGCCTGGGCAAACCTGTACGAGTCGGATAGCCTGGGCCGGAGCTCCAACCTGGCGTACATTTACCAGAACGTGAATCTCGGTAACGGACAGCCCGCTCAGATGCTGGCTGGGCCGTTGTTCCTGGACCACGGCCCGGCACCCGCGCCCGAGCCCGTAACGCTGGCCATGGTGGGCGGCGCGCTGGTGGTATTCGGAGTGGCATTCCGCCGCCGGGCTGTCCGTCCTGTACGCTGAAGACCCGCGTTATTGCTGCTTCTTGTCTTCCTTGCGTTCAGACCGGCGCTCTCCCCGGCGCTCCTGGCTTTCCTGGCGCCGCGCGGCGGGGGCCGGCTGTTCCACTCGCTGCGGCTCGGCGCGGCGGGCCGGTTCGACCGGACGCGGCTGCTCCACCCGCTGCGGCTCGGCGCGACGGGCCGGCTCGACCGGACGCGGCTGCTCCACCCGCTGCGGCTCCGCGCGACGGGCTGGTTCTAAGGGACGCGGCTGCTCTACCCGCTGGGGCGGCTCGAAGCGGCGCGGCGCTTCGACCGGCCGCGGCTGGGGCGGAGCCTGCGGCGCAGCATCCGGAACGCGCCGTGGACGGTCGTCGCGGAAGACGGGTTGCGATTCCACCACGCGCGGCGAGGCGGCGCGCGCCGGCGGAGCGATCCTTACCAGGGGGGCTCGCGGCGCTACCCCGCCATCGAAGCGCGCCCGCTGTGCCGGTGGCTGGCTCCTCACCACCACCGTGCGCTCCGTGAAGCGCGGACCTTCGCGCACCGGCCCTGGCAGCACGCTCTCGCGCCCGGGATGGATGGGGGCCGTGAATCCAGTGACGGGAGCCCGCGCGACTTCGCGCGCATCCACGCTCAGGGTAGCTCTCAATACGTGCCGGCCGCTCGCGAAATCGGACTCACGCACGGCGGTCACGGCGCCGAAGACGCCCCGGTTTACATAGCGGCCTTCCGCCACGTTGTAGCTTCCGTTCACATTGCGCAGGTAGCGGTCGCTGGCTCGATACCCGGGGCGGAACGACTCGCGCGGACCGAGCGGAAACCACACGGCGGATCCTCCGAAGCGCGGACCGCCCACGAACACCACCAGGGCCGGCGCATAAACCGGGCGCATGACGCGCGGACCGGGCACCCACACCCACCCTCCGGCGATATAGGCCCACCGGCCGTAGTGGAACGGCGCAAAGCCCCAAGGCGCGTCATCGACCCACGTCCATCCCCACGGCTCGACCCAGCACCAGCGTCCGAAACGGTAAGGAGCCCAACCCGTGTCCACCGAGGAAGGTCCCCAGACCCATCCGTAATCCGGCTCTTCGCGCCACGTCCCGTACCGGTCGAGATCTTCATAGCCGGTCATTTGGGTAGGGATGTAGCGGGTGGATTGCACCTGTTCCTCGGCGCGGTCGCGCTGATCGCACCAATCGTCGAATTCGTCGGGAGACGGCAGCGCGGAAACTTCGTAGGAGAGCTCGTCCATGCCGCTGATGCGAGCCGACTGGCGGGCGTGCACCGGGAACGCCTGGCCGCCTCCGGTCACGGACGCGTCGCCCGCGATGACCGTGACGATGGTGGCGTTGTGCTCGCCGTCCGCATCCACCCGGTAGCTGCCCGGACGAAGTATGGTGATGGCGACGTTGGGGGTGTCGATCTCGTAGCTCTCGTCCTCGGCCAGTTCGCGGATCCGTAAGTTGACGGAACCCTGCGTGACGCTGAGCTGTACGGCGCGGTCGTCGAGGTTGAGAAACGAAAGAGCGGTCTGGGATGCCATTCGGATGGCCGTGGAGCCGATGTGCATTTCGGTGAGCGCTCCGGGATCGGCCCAGAGATGATCGCCCGTGGTGAGCGGGTAATTCACGCTGGCCGCGGCCCACTCATCGACCGTTCCCGGGCGGAACGACACCGCACCGGAAACGTAGTTCAAGCGGGCGACGCGCGACGGCGGATCGGGATCCTGGGCCAGTGCGCAGACCGCGGCGGCAAAGAAAGCGGCGAGAACTTCGGATTTGCGCATCATCATAACCGAATGCCTCCAACTTCATTCACTCATTGGATCGTTAACATTCGACGGCAGGTTACATTAAAATACCGCAATGAATTTCCTGGGAGAATCAGGCAATGTATAACCCCGTTGCATTTCGCGAGGAGGACCCCGAGGCCATACGGGCAGTGATCGAAAGATACCCGCTCGCGACCCTGGTGACGATGTCCTCGAGCGGCCTCGCGGCCACTCACCTGCCGCTGATCTACGCACCGGCCGGCGACGGCCTCGGCACGCTGCGGGGGCACCTCGCACGGGCTAACCCGCAGTGGCAGGACCTGGCGCGGCACGAGGCGCTGGCCATCTTCAGCGGACCGGACCATTACGTGAGCCCCGCGTGGTATCCATCCAAGAGGGAGCACGGCAAAGTGGTTCCGACATGGAACTACGTGGTAGTGCACGCGCACGGGACGGTGAGCTTCGTCGAAGATCCGGCGTGGCTGCTCGAGAACGTGCGGGCGTTGACCGAGGCGCACGAGAAGTCGCACGGAACCGGATGGAAAGTGGCGGATGCGCCGCCGGAGTTCATCGCCAACCAGCTCCGGTCGATTGTCGGCGTCGAATTCAAGATCACGAGCCTCGAGGGCAAGGCGAAAGCCAGCCAGAACCGCTCCGCCGCCGACCGTGAAGGGGTGATCGAAGGCCTCGGACAGTTCCCGTCCACGTCCGCCAAAGAAATGGCAGAAATGGTAAAGACCAAGCTACGCGGCTGAGATCCGTGCGTTCTCGATACGGTCCAGATCGGCGCGGAGTTGCGGAACCTGTTCGCGGGTGCCGCTCTCTACCAGGCGTTCCACAGTACCGATCAACTCGTCCAGGCGCCGGCGGCTTTCCTTCTCGACGCTCCACAGCGCACCGTTGATGCTTTCTTCCCACTGAGAGCCGAGCCGGCTGAGATTCTGAACAATCAAATAGGAGACGGTGCGCCTGAAATGGCGGCGAACCGCCGGCTTCACGATCCATACCGGAAGAACCGGCGACAACAGCTCCCAGTTCCTGTCGAATACCCGTCCGATCCGGATATCGGGCGTACCGGGTTCCACGACCTCGATCGCGGTTTCCGTGGTTCGCAGCGGCACGCCGAATGCCTGCTCCGTGCGGTCCGCCAGGCGATCGCGAAAGTGCTGAAGCTCGCGGAATGCCTGGCGGCGGACGTTCTGCAGAGGCGCCAGAAACGAACTGCGCTCCGCCAGGGAAAGCGCCGTAAGCTCGCCGCTCAAAGCCTTCGCGAGCCAGTCCTCGAACGAGGAGAGCATCGCGGCAAGGCTCCCGGTCCACGCCGGGAATTCGCGCTCGAAGGCCTCGACGAGCGTTCCTTCCAATTCCTCCCGATGTGTCTCGAGCCGCTGGCTGATCGTCGGTCGCATCCCGGCGGCGGCGTGCTGCACGATCACACGCACCGTCGACTTCGCTTCATCGACGATTTCCTTTTCTCCGATCACCTGTTTCTTTAACGCTTCTCTCTCCGCTTGAATCACCTCCGCCGATTTGAGGATCAGCGCCAGATAGTCGCCGCATTCCCGCAGGAGGGTGTCCACTTTCCGGGAGAGGATGGATTTGCGTTCTTCGGTGAGGCGGTCCAAGGTTCCCGCGACCAGCTCGGCCTCCAGTACCCGGCGGAACTCTTCAAAGCCAGGCTTCGTCGAGTACGGGAAGACGTGATGCGTCCCCGGCAAATGGCGGGCAAGCTGTGCGCACACGAACCCGACTACTTCCGCCAGCTCGGGAGCGCTTAAGAGATCGGCCTTGGTCAGCAATACTCCGACTTTCGGCGTGTGGCGGCAAAGGCTCTTCAGAAGTTCGATGTCGCGCTGGGAAAGGGGCTGGTCGACGCTCACGGCCACCAGCGCGAGGCCCACATTCGGCAGCCAGTCCAGGGAGGCCTGTGTGTTGTGCGCAAGGGCGCTCTCGAGACCGGGCGTGTCCACAAACCGCAGGCCCCGGAATCGCCGTAATTCCGGCAGTTCCACGGTAACCAGGTCGACCTGCTCGCGGTTCTCCGGATTCTCTTTCTCGGAGACGTAGCCGACGATCCGGTCCAACGGAACCGCAAGTTCGCGGCCGTCCCGGTGATGGATCCGGGCTTCTTTGCTTGCTCCGTACCGGATCTCCGTGACCACGGCCGTAACCGGCACAACTCCGACGGGAAGGGCGTCGCGGCCGATGAAGTGGTTCAGGAAACTGCTCTTGCCGGCCTTGAATCGTCCGAACACGGCGACGCTGATTTCGTCCTGCGCCACGGATGTGCGTGTGCTTGCGAGCAGACCGGAAAGTGCGGAGATGTCGTACCGCTCCGCGATGTCCGCTACCAGGTCCAGAGCCGCGAGCAACGGAGAGCCGGCGGACATGGGAGTGGTCTCCGGCTGGTTTGCTTTTTGGCGGCCGTCCTGCGTGTTGAGAATCATCAACTCCCCACAAGTAGGAGCTATCATTCCCGAGGCGGCCTCGAGACGGTTGATGGCGGGCTCCATCACCAACGGTCTAAACCAGATTATAGCGTCCCTTTGCGCCGGGTGATCACACGCGCTACCGCTGCCGCTCCGCCGCGTTCACAGCCAGCCCCCGCGCCACCGACGTGAACTCGTTGCCGGTGCGTATCCGGGCGGCGCCGAAGCGGGTCTCGAAGATCCGCCGCACGGCCGGGACGAACGAAGAGCCGCCCGTCAGAAACACCATGTCCACGTCGGCGGCGGAGGCTCCCGACGAGGCGATGAGGGAGTCGATACAGGCCTCGATCTGCGCCAGTTCCTCCGCAATCCACTCCTCGAACGCGGCTCGCTCCACGACGGCCTGAATCTCTATCACGCCATCGGACAACAGGAACCGAGCGGCCGGATTCTCCGACAACTCGCATTTCGCCTTCTGCACCGCGCGATGCAGATCGTACCCGCGATCTTCGCGGATCAGGTGGATCAACGCTTCGATCTTTCCGGGCTCCAGGGCCGTCGCAATGGTGCTGTTCAGCATGTTCATCACGCTCGCGGTGCGCAGAAAGGAAAGGTGGTGCCAGTGCTCGAGTTTGGCGTAGACCCAGTTGGGAACTGCCGGCAGCACCTTATTCATGGAGCGCGCCGAAGATCCACGCCCCACCGCGGGCGACACCAGGTTGCGCACGATCTTGGCGTCGAACGCGTCGCCGGCCAGGCCGACTCCGCTGTTGCCCAGCAGGTCGGCGGGGGTCCTGCCCCGCGCGCGGATCCTCGGGCCCACGCGCAGCAGCGAGAAGTCGCTGGTGCCGCCGCCGAAGTCGCCGATCAGGATCAGCTCGTCATGGTCGAGCGTGCTCTCGTAGTAGTGCGCCGCCGCGACCGGCTCCAGCTGGAACTCCACCGATTCGTATCCGGCGAGTTGAAAGGCCTCCCTCAGGCGTTCCTCGGCGAAGTGATTGTCCTCCGCCTTGCCGGCGCCCACGAAGCTCACCGGCCGTCCCACTACCGCGGTCCGTATGGGCGCGCCGAATTGCGCCTCGGCCTTTTCCCGCAGATCCCTGAGGATTCGAGCGATCAGGCTTTCGAGCGTCATGCGCCGGCCGAACACCTCCGTGCTCTTGAGGCTGCGGCTGGTCAGGAATGATTTGAGCGATTGCACCAGGCGGCCCTTGGTCTCGGCGGCCAGATACTCCTCGATGGCGGCCGGCCCGCTCCAGGATTTGATCCTGCTGACGCCGCGCTCCTTGACGTGTTCGAGGTACAGCAGGGAGCGATAAGCGTCCGTGAAGCCGTCTGCCTGCGGAAAGCGGGCCAGCTCGATCTCGCCGGCGTCCGTCGCGCGCGCGATGGAGCTGTTCGTTGTGCCGAAGTCGATGCCGATCGCGAGTGTGTCCATGTCCCCTGCGGTCCTTACATGGAGAGCAGCGCGGACATAAGCTCGATTCCATCCCAGAGGTTCTGAATCCGCAGGTTCTCGTTGAAGCTGTGCTGGTTGCTGTCGTGGTTCGCGATGGGCACCGTGATCGTCGGGGCGTGCAGGATCTGCTCGATCATGAAGAGCGGGACGCTGCCGCCCATGGTCGGCAGCTTCACGACGGGGCCGCGCGCGGCCTCGGCGGTCTTCAGCACCAGCTGCGAAATCGGCAGATCCATCGAGGTGCGCGAAGCGTTGTAGCCGCCCGGGTCCACCGTGACTTTGGCGACCCGCGGATGGGACATGCGGGTGTCGCGGTCGGGATCGCTCGAGACGATGAAGTAGCCCTGCTTCCTTATATGATCGATCACGCGCCCGGCAGCCATTTCGGGAGTGATTCCCTTCACCAGGCGGCAGTCGATGGTGGCGGTAGCGGTGGCGGGGATCACGTTGCTCGCGCCCGCGCCGGTGCGCGCGCTGCTCATCCCGCGGATGTTCAGCGACGGGTAGTTGAGCAGCTCCACCAGGCTCTTCCCTCCCCCTTCCGTGCGGCCCAGGGCCAGCTCGCGCGTCAGGTCGCGGTCCACATCCGGAGCTTCCGCGATGGCCCGCTTCTCGGTCGCGGTGAGCGGCTCGATGCCGTCGTAGAAGCGGTCGATGGTGACACGGCCGTCGTCGTCCTTCATGGAGGCGAGCAGGCGGGCGAGCATCATGGCCGGGTTAGGCGCCCAGTTGCCATAGTGCCCGCTGTGCAGCTCGTGGGAGGGGCCGTAGAGGGTGATCCCCAGCTCCACGATTCCGCGGGCGCCGAAGACAATCTGCTGTCGCCGGCTCTGGTGGACCGGCCCGTCGCAGATCAGCCAGACATCGGACTTCAGCAGGTCCTGATTGCGCCGGAGGATTTCGGCCAGGTGCGGCGAGCCGGCCTCCTCCTCTCCCTCGAAGACGAATGTGATATTTGATTTCAATGAGATGTGGGCAGCTTTTAAAGCGTCGAGCGAAGTGGCCAGGGCGATGATCGGGGCTTTGTCGTCTGACGCGGAGCGGGCCCAGATACGGCCATCGTGGATCACCGGCTCCCAGGGCGGGGTGGCCCATTCCTTGGGGTCGAGCGGCTGGCCGTCGTAGTGAGCGTAGAAGACGATGGTCCGGGAGGCGCCGGGAGTGGGGATCTCGCCATAGACGACCGGCGGGGCTCCCGGGACTTCCAGCAAGCGGGTCCGGACGCCGCGCTTCTCGAGGATCGCCTGGACGGCGGCCGCGTTTTTGCGGATGCCTTCGGAATCTCGGGCGAGATTGGGGATAGCCAGTAAGTCTTTGAATTCATGAAGGATCGCATCCTCGTGGGCGGTTCGCCAGCGGCGTCCGGCGAGGGCGCCGGGGTCGGACTGGGGAAAGGCGGCGAGGGTGGTGAGGATCAGGGCCAATGCGAGCTTCATGGGTCTACTCTACCCGTTTTCATCGGCTTATATCTTCATACTGAAAAGCTAAAATATACTTGACATGACAGCACTCATATTTTATGATTGCTTCAGGTGAGGCCTTCAGAGGCCTCCAAAGATCTAAACCGATGAGGAGTTTAAATAACACTATGTCTCTCAGCCATTTCGATCCCCTGACCAACCTGCGCGCCTTCGAAGATGCCTTTACCCGCCTTCTGAGCGAGCCTCAGACCAACCGCCCCTGGACGCCCGCCGTCGATATCTACGAGACCGAGAATGAACTCGTGCTCAAGGCCGACCTGCCGGACGTCGATCAGAATGCGATTGATGTGCGCGTAGAAAACCAGACACTGACGATCGCCGGCGAACGCAAGTTCCAGCAGCCCGAGTCCGGCAAAGGGTATCACCGGATCGAGCGCAGCTATGGCAGCTTTGTCCGCAGCTTTGCGGTGCCCAACTCTTTCGATACCGAGAAGATCGGCGCCGGGTTCAGGAACGGCGTTCTGACCGTGACCCTACCCAAAAAGGAAGCCGCCAAGCCCCGACAGATCAAAGTCGAAGTGAAGGGTTGAAGCATCTAAATTAACAGAGGCTGGTGTGGTACCGGCCGCGATTGAACGGGGGCCGGGCATATGCCCGGCCCGAACTTTCTTAAAGGACAGAATGTTCCGCCTAGACAAACTTACGCAAAAGGCCCAAGAGGCGCTGCAGCTTACCCAGGCTGTAGCCGAAAGGAACGACAGCCAGGTGATGTTCCCGCTGCACCTTTTGATCGCCCTGGCCGAGGAAAAGGAGGGCATCGTCCGCCCCATCCTGGAAAAATGCGGTGCACATCCGGATGCGGTGGTCGCCGAGGCCCAGCATCAGCTTTCCAATCTGCCCAAGACCTCCGGCGGGGCGCCGGGAATGTATCTTTCCCAACCCTTGAACCAGGTGCTCGAGCAGGCCTTCGACGAGGCCGGCCGGTTCAAAGACGAATTCGTATCGACCGAGCACCTGCTGCTTTCGCTGGCCGAACAGCGCGCCGACGCCGCCGGGCGCCTGCTTGAGCAATCCGGCGCCGGGCACGATGCCATTTTGAAAGCGCTGGTCGGCATTCGGGGAAGCCAGCGGGTCACCGACCAGAATCCCGAAACCAAGTACCAGGCGCTCGAGCGCTATGCCCACGACCTGACGGAGTCCGCGCGGCAGGGGAAGCTCGACCCCGTGATCGGCCGCGACGATGAAATCCGCCGCGTGATGCAGGTGCTCAGCCGCCGCACCAAAAACAACCCCGTGCTGATCGGTGAGCCGGGCGTCGGCAAGACCGCCATTGTGGAAGGCCTCGCCCAGCGCATCGTGCGCGGCGACGTGCCCGACCAGTTGAAGAACAAGCGCCTGGTCGCAATCGACCTGGGCTCCATGATCGCCGGGACCAAGTTCCGCGGCGAGTTCGAAGACCGGCTCAAGGCAGTGGTCAAGGAGATCATCGACTCGAACGGCGAGATTCTCTGCTTCATCGACGAGCTGCACACGCTGGTGGGAGCCGGCGGGGCGGAGGGCGCGATCGACGCCGCCAACCTGCTGAAGCCGGCCCTGGCCCGTGGCGAGCTGCGCTGCATCGGCGCCACCACCCTGAACGAGTACAAGAAGCACGTGGAGAAGGACGCCGCGCTGGCACGGCGCTTCCAGACCGTGATGGTCGGGGAGCCCTCGGTGGACGATACGGTCGCGATTCTGCGCGGCCTCAAGGAAAAGTTCGAAATCCACCACGGAGTGCGCATCAAGGATGCGGCCATCATCGCCGCCGCCGTGCTCTCCCACCGCTACATCGCCGACCGCTTCCTGCCGGATAAGGCGATCGACCTGATCGACGAAGCGGGCTCGGCCCTGCGCCTGCAGATCGGCTCCATGCCCATCGAGATCGACGACCTGGACCGGCGCATCTCGCACCTCGAAATCGAGCGCCAGGCGTTGAGCAAGGAGCTGGACACGCCTTCGCACGACCGCCTGCGCGTGATCGAAAATGAGCTCGAGCGGCTGCGCGGCGAGGCCGCCGGCCTGAAGGAGCGCTGGAACCGCGAGAAGAGCGCCATAACCCGCGTGAAGAAGTTGAAACAGGAGCAGGACAGCCTCCGCCAGGAAGAGGAGAAGGCCACCCGCGCCGGCGATTGGGAGACGGCCGCCCAGCTGCGCTACGGCCGGCTCTCGCAGATCGAAAAGGACATTGCTGCGGCCGAACAGGAGCTCGAAGCGGTGAAGGAGACGGCGCTCCTCAAAGAGGAGATCGGCGAAGACGACATCGCCCGCATCGTGGCCAAGTGGACCGGCATCCCGGTGACCCGCATGATGGAAGGCGAGATCCAGAAACTGGTCCACATGGGCGAGCGGTTGAAAGACCGCGTGGTGGGCCAGGACGAGGCCGTGCGCCTGGTCGCGAACGCCATCCTGCGCAACCGCGCCGGTCTGAGCGACCCGAACCGGCCGATCGGCAGCTTCATCTTCCTGGGCCCGACAGGCGTCGGCAAGACCGAGCTGGTGCGCGCCCTGGCGCAATACCTGTTCGACGACGACAAGGCGATGGTCCGCGTCGACATGTCCGAGTACATGGAGAAGCACGCCACGGCCCGCATGATCGGGTCTCCCCCGGGATACGTGGGATTCGAAGAAGGCGGCCAGTTGACCGAACAGATCCGCCGGCGGCCCTATTCGGTAGTGCTGTTCGATGAAATCGAAAAGGCCCATCCGGACGTCTTCAATATGCTGCTCCAGATTCTGGATGACGGCAGGCTGACGGACGGGCAGGGCCGCACCGTCAGCTTCAGGAACACGGTGATCGTGATGACATCGAACATCGGCACCGGCATGGTGGAGAAGAACACCATCGGATTCTCGGTGCACGGCAAGGACAGGAAGGGCGAGGACACCCGCAAACGCCTGCTCGACGCGCTGCGGCTGACGTTCCGCCCCGAATTTCTGAATCGCGTTGACGATATCATTGTGTTTAACGCGTTGACTCGCGAGCACCTGACCGAGATCGTGGGCATTCAACTGGAGAACGTGAGCAAACTCCTCAAAGACCGCAAAGTGAAGCTCGAAGTCACCGCCGCCGCGCGGGACGCGATCATCTCGGAGGGGTACGATCCGCAGTACGGCGCCCGGCCGATGAAACGGGCCGTTCAGCGGCTGGTTCAGGATCCGCTGGCGCTCAAGCTGATCAACGGTGAGTTTACCGACGGCGACACCATTCTGGTGGACGCCGCGAGCGAAGGGGGTGAACTTCGGTTCACCCGCCTCGTGCCCGTGGCGGCATAACAGGCCGCCGGAACGGAGGTTCCTCCATGTCTACCAACGCCCTCAAAACCGTGCTGCTCCTGGGACTGCTCAGCGGCCTGCTCCTCGTCGGGGGGGAGGCCCTGGGCGGCAGACAAGGTCTGTACATGGGCCTGGGAATCGCGGTGCTCATGAACTTCGGCAGTTATTTCTTCTCCGATAAGATTGCGCTCTCGATGTACCACGCGCAGCCTCTCGACGAGGCCGACAACCCGGAAGTCTACCGCAGGGTAGCGCCCATCGTGCAGGGCCTGGCTCACCGCATGAACCTGCCGATGCCGAAACTGTACATCATCCCCGAACCGTCTCCCAATGCCTTCGCCACCGGCCGTAACCCGAAGCATGCTTCGGTGGCGTTCACCAGCGGCATCCTGCAGCTGATGAACGACAACGAAATCGAAGGCGTGGTGGCGCACGAACTGGGGCACGTGCTCCACCGGGATATTCTCATCAGCTCGGTGGCCGCCACGCTCGCGGCGGCCATCACTTTTCTGGCGCGGATGGCCTTCTGGTTCGGCGGAAGCCGCGACGACGACAACCGCGGCGGCGGCATGATCGGCGCCATCGCCATGATGATCCTCGCGCCGATCGCGGCCATGCTGATTCAGATGGCGATCTCGCGCTCGCGCGAATACGATGCGGATGCGGCTTCGGCCAAGTACGTCGGGTCACCGTACCCGCTCATCCAGGGTCTGGGGAAGCTCGACAACTGGTCGAAGCAGATTCCCATGGATGCATCGCCATCCACCGCGCACATGTTCATCATCAAGCCGTTCACCGGCAGCAGCCTGATGCGGCTGTTTTCCACGCATCCTTCCACTGAAGACCGGATCGCCCGTCTGCAGGCCATGCGATGAACGAAGTCCGCGTGAACCGGAAGGCGGCGGGGCGTGTCGCTTCCGGCCACCCGTGGATTTTTTCGAGCGATGTCACGGACCGCGACGGCGCCCAGCCGGGCGCTGCGGTTAAGGTCGTGGACGAACGCGGGCGGCCCCTGGGCACCGCGCACTACAGCTCGGCATCCCAAATCGCGCTGCGCATGCTATCGCGGCAGGTCGAAGAGACCGGCCGCGATTTCTATTTGCGGCGTCTCCAGGCGGCCGAGGCGCACCGCTGCCGCGTGGTCCGGGACTCCGACTCCTACCGCGTGGTGCACGGAGAGGCCGACCTGCTGCCCGCGTTGATCGTGGACCGCTACGGCGAATACCTGGTGCTCCAGACCCTCGACCAGGCGATGGACGCTGCCAGGGGAGAGATCGTCTCGTGCCTCGAGGAGATCTTCCGGCCGAAGGGAATCCTGGCGCGCAACGATGCGGCGGTGCGGGCGAAGGAGCAACTGCCGCTCGAGACGCTGGTGGTTTCGGGCGAGGTCCCTGAGACCGTGGCGGTTCACATGCACGGCCTGCGCTTGCAGGCGGACCTGTTGCACGGGCAGAAGACCGGCACCTATCTCGACCAGAGGGAGAACTATCGCGCGGCGGCGCGCTACGCGGCCGGAGGAAAGGCGCTCGACTGCTTTACGTCGTCCGGCGGATTCGCCCTGCACCTGGCTTCCAAGTGCGAGTCGGTCGAGGCGGTGGACAGCTCTGCGCCCGCGCTGGCCGCGGCCCGTGCGAATGCGGAGGCGAACGGCATCGGCAACGTGGAATTTCGCGAGGCCGATGTCTTCGACCTGCTGGCCGCATACTCGTCGGCGCGGCGGCAATTCTCTATGGTGGTGCTCGACCCGCCGGCCTTCGCCAAATCGCGGGGATCGATCGACGGTGCGGTGCGCGGATACAAGGAGATCAACCTGCGCGCTCTGCGGCTGCTGGGGCCGGGCGGCGTCCTGGTAACGTGCTCCTGCTCCCACCACATCAACGAGGCGATGCTGCTGGAGTTGGTGGCGCAAGCCAGCCTCGACGCCAATCGCACTCTGCGTGTCCTGGAGCGGAGGACCCAGTCGCAGGATCATCCGATTTTGCTGACGGTGCCGGAGACGCTGTATTTGAAGTGTCTGATCTTGCAAGTGGTGTAGAGTGCGTTGACGTCGCACAGAGACCCCGGGCCGGGCGTCACACGGCCAGTCGGAGCCGCTCGATCAGGAATTGCGCTCTGGCGGCCGGCGATTCTTTTGGAAGCTCGAGTACTTCGTAGCCGCATTCCCGGTAGACCTCGGCCAATCCCTCGAACGTGCGCTCCGCCTCGGCGAAGTCCTGCTTCCGTTCCCGATCGGTCACGTAGATTTCTTTCCATGGCGGAGCGAGCACGACCAGTGGCGCGTACCGGTATCGGCGGCATGCGCTCTCAATCCGATGCAGGTCACCGGTTCCGATGAGACGGGCGTACGCCAGCGTATCCGGAATGCCCCGGTCGGAGAAGGCCGGTCCCGAAAGCGGCAGATGCTCGACGTAGGAGTCGATGGAGCGCTGCAGCATGAGATGCGTATAGGCCTCGCGATCGGCCCACGGAAGCGCCGTTCCGCCCGCCACGCACCTGTTCCTGAATGATCTGCCTGGCGACTTCGGGGGCGTGGGGAAAGCCGCGCGCCTCCAGTTCGCGCAGGACCGTGGTCTTCCCGGCCCCCGGCCCGCCGGAAAGAACAAAGAGGTTGGGATTGTAGAGGCACATGCGGCGATGGCTCTGCTCTATTCTTGCAGGGGCGAAGCCGCTCCACGGTTAAACGCACTCAGCAGTCAGAGGTCTCCAGATACTTTTCCAGCGCCTCGCTCACCACGGAATTGAGCTTCTTGTTGCGTTCTGAGGCGAAAACGGCGGCGCGCTTATGCAGTTCTCTGCCAACGCGCACGTTGAAGGATCGCTTGAACGGTTGCTCCGGCGATTTGCCATGCTTTTTGCACGTCGTTAGGTAATCATCAACGGCCCCGTAGAAGCTCCGCTTTAGGCCAGCGACGTCTGTGCCTTCGTAGGTCACGAGATCGCGGATTCCCTGGAGTTTACCGTGGAATACCTCATCCTCAGCACTGAATTTTACTGAACCGATGTAGCCCTTATATTCCATAAAATCCTTCACAACACCCCTCCTGCTTTAAGTGGTCCAGTACGTTTCTAACTTGATAGGACTTCAATTCGTTTCTGGGGTGCGGTTGGTGTAGGCTATACTCACACCGGTATTCGGATTATAGAACTTCCGTCGAGAGCCGCTTCCTCTTTCCTCTTCATAGCCAAATCCCCTAAGCAGCGTCTTCAGTTGCTCCCATCGGAAATCCTTGGGCCGGTTCCGAAGGCGCTCCAGCAGCTTATCGTGTTGACCCACAAACAGGAAGCGGATCATTTTCCATGCCAATAGTCTGCTATACATGAAAGAAGAAATGCAACTAAAACTAGTTTCATCCAACACGCATCTAGAGCAACTACCATAAAAATGAGGCACATACTGGAATCTAGGGGTATGGCATGGACCATCTGGCCTCCAATAGGATTGAATAAAGCCGCTCCCGATCTGTTAGAAACTTCCGTTCCCAACGACTACCTTGAGTGTGGGAGGAGCCGATCCACCTTGAACGGAGACGCGAGCCAGGACGACCTGTACCGGGATGCGGCGGACCAATTCGGCCCGGCGCTCGAACGGCTCGCGCGAGCGTACGAGGCTGACCCCGACAAGCGCCGCGACCTCATCCAGGAGATCCATTTTCAGTTGTGGCGCAGTTTTCAGCGGTTCGACGCACGCTGTTCGACGCGCACCTGGGTCTATCGGGTTGCCCACCATGTGGCCGCCTCCCACGTCCTGCGCGAGCGCCGCATCTTTTCGCGTCTCGTCAGCCTGGAACAACTCGAGATGCTTCCCGACAAAGCGGATGGCCGGTCCGCCGTGGAACAGCGCTTGAACCTGGAGCGGCTCTCGGCATTGATTCAGCGGCTCAAGCCGCTGGACCGCCAGGTGATCGTCTCCTGGCTCGAAGACCTGGACGCGGCGTCTATCGGAGAAATTACGGGGCTGTCGCCCGGAAATGTGGCAATGCGCATACACCGGATCAAAAACATCCTGGCGCGGCAGTTTCGCGAAGGAGGCAGCCATGCGGGATGACCGCCCTGAAAACGACCCGGGACAAATCTGGCGAAACCAGCCAGCGGAGCCTTCTGGAATGACATTGGAAAAGATTCGACGGAAAGTTCGGGAGCATCACGCGAAGGAGCGCCGGCAGTTGTTGGGGACCCTGGCCGGTCCGCTCGCCGTGGCCTTCTGCTACGTATTCTGCATCAAAGAGTTCGCATCGCTCGCACCGCTGCTCCATCCGCTATTCGCATTCGCGCTCGCCTGGAGCCTCGCGGGGCTGTATTCCCTGACCCGCGGAAAGTGGTCGGAGGCAATGCCGGGAGATGCGGGTTTCAGTGCGGGTCTCGCGTTTTGCCGGAGAGAGATCGAGCGGCGGCGCGACTATTTTCGCCGCGTCCTGCTGTGGTCATTCGGCCCGGTACTTCTGGCCCTTGGCACGATGATTCTGGCGCTGGCGAGAGCCGGCGGCCGGCGGATCCTTCCCAATGCGATGCCCTTCCTGACGATGGTGGCCGCGTGGATCGCCGCATACTTCGTGATCCGGGCGCGGGAACAGCGCCAACTCCAACGCGAGATCGACGAATTAGACGATATCGAGAGCGAGAATCGCCGGTAGTGGTAGAGCGGCGCTCCTCTGTTCTTTCCGGTATCGTGCCGGCGGCAGCCGAATTCCCGCTTAAACGCGCGATTGAAGGCCGCCTCGGATTCGTAGCCGACTCCCGACGAAATCTCGGCCACGGATTTCGGCGTTCTGGCGAGCGCCTGGGCGGCTAGTTGCAGCCTCCACCTTGCCAGGTACGTCATGGGCGGCTCCGACAGGTAACGGGTAAATCGTTCCACCAGCGCCGAGCGGGAAACTCCGACTTCGCTCGCCAGCTCCGCGAGGGTCCATGGATGATTCACGCGCCGGTGCAACAATCCCAGGCTCTTTCCCACGATCGCGTCGCGCGCCCCGGCCAGCCATCCCTTCGCCTGCTCGGGCAAGGTCGCCACATAGCGGCGCAAAGCATCGACAAACAGGGCCTCCGCGAGCTTGGCCAGCATGGCTTCGCTGCCCATGCTTCCAGAGGCCGTTTCCTCCACCAGGTGAAGAATGGAATGTTCCAGCCATTGACTCGAACGATCGGTCCGGATGTTCACTTTGAACATCTGGGGCAATCCGCCAAAGACCGGCCGGCCCAGGTGAGGATCGCATGCCATGAACCCGCAAACGAAGCGTGTGGTGGCGCCGCCGCCCCCGCTTCGCAGAACACTGAGGTCGTGCGCTTTGATCTTCTGGATCGTTTCCAAGGTCTGTTGGGGATCCTTGGATTGCATTCCGCTCGACAGCAGGTGCCGGTCTCCATGGGGAAACACAATCACGTCGCCAGGCTCGAGCGTCATCGACGGTCCGTCAGGAATGAGAGCGAAGGCGCCGCCATCCACCACGAAGTGGTACACCACGATGCTCTGCGCTCCTGGAGCCAGGGATGGGGCGAGCGCGTCCGAGCCTGGTGAGATCACTCCCCAGGGAGCGGAAAATTCCGCATTGAAGTACACGGCGCCATTCAGTTTCACCGCGCTCAAGATCTCTGAGAACGCATCCATCCCGCCCTCCTTGGCGATGCAATGTACTCGCTGCAAACTCGCGCGGCAGGCCGGCAAACCCATCGTACCCGGTGGACTCGCGGGCAAGAACCACGGCATGCCAGGCATGGTCGATTTCAGCCCGGACCCGCACAATCGTATCCATGGCGGCAAGAGCCGCCCAACTCGAAACGAGAGAATTCCCGAGGAGGAAAGTCAATGATTACAAAACAGATTAAGCGGCGCAACTTGTGCGGCGTGACGATACTGGCTCGCGTGAGGTGATCATGTCGACTATGAGTAAAAAACCTATGCTATGGGCGTCCACGGAAATAGATGAACTCAAGGGCCGCCTGAAGACCACGTGGATGACGGGGGATTACGATCTGTTTTCACGTTACCTGGAAGCGGGCGCGCGGCAGTTCACAACCGGCTCGCAGTCGCTCCGGGAAGCCGGTTGCTCGACGTCGCGTGCGGCGCCGGCCAACTGGCCCTGATGGCCGCAAGCGCGGGCGCGCAGGTAACGGGGTGTGACATCGCTACGAACTGGCTCGAAGCCGCCCGGACCCGCGCGGCTTCGGAGGGGCTTTCGATCCGGTTCGAAGAGGGCGATGCCGAAGCGCTTCCCTATGGAGATGCCGCGTTCGACGTGGTCACCACGCTGGTTGGGGCCATGTTCGCACCGCGTCCCAGCCTGGTTGCGGCCGAACTGACCCGCGTGTGCCGTCCGGGAGGACGCATCGCCATGGCGAACTGGACTTCCAGTGGTTTCGTCGGGAAGATGTTCAAGACGATCGCGAAGTACATCGCTCCCTCCGGTATGCCCTCGCCGGCGTTGTGGGGAGACGAGGATACGGTTCGCGAGCGTTTCCGGGAGGGGATCGCCGATCTGAAGTTGACTCGCCGGCTCTATCCCTTCCGCTATCCTTTCGGCCCGGGTGCCGTGGTGGAGTTCTTCCGGATCAACTACGGCCCTATGAGGCGCGCTTTCGAGTCGCTGGACCCGCAAGGGCAGCAGGAGCTACGGAGCGAACTGGTCAACCTGTGGTCCGAACACAACGACACCGTGTGCGAAGCCACAACTCTGAACGCGGAATACCTCGAAGTCATTGCAACTCGCGAATGACGCGATCCGACATCGGCCACCGTACAAAGTGCTCTGACGAAAGTCAGCGGTGGCCGAACCCAAGCCTACCCCGGCACGAAATGGATCTGGTAATATCGAAGCGTGCGGGAACTTCGGATCGCGCGCGCTTTCGTCGCACTGATGTGCATCGCGGTGCTGCTGTTGTGCACTGCCATTGGGCCTTCCGCGGCGAACCTTCACCTCGCAATCCCGGTTCTCGTATTCTGTTTCTTAGTCGTACTGCTGCTGTCGCTGCTCCGCGTTTCGGACAGTGAGTCCGTCCCTCAGCCGGTTTCGTTCCTCTCTCTCCACATCTCTCGCGCTCCTCCCCTGGCGTAGCACCGAATCCTGTCTTGTCAATTTGGGCTTTCCTAATGGAGGTGTGCGATGAATCGTTTTCCTATGATGAATTCTGTCCGTGCGATGTTCGACCGCGACCGGCGGGCCATCGAACGGATCCATGCGATGCGTGCCGGATTCGCGCGTCTGAGCGATGCCGGGCTGCGCGCGGCCGCAACGAAAACAGAGGATCTGCCGGGTTGGATCGCCCTTGCCGCGGTCGCCGCTTCACGGGTCCTGGGGCAGGAGATGTACGACGTGCAACTACGCGGGGCGCTGGCCCTGGCGCGGGGTTCGATCGCCGAGATGCAAACCGGTGAGGGCAAGACGCTGGCGGCCGTGCCGTCGATCTCGTGGTTCGCGCGCGAGCATCGCGGCGTCCACGTGATGACCGTGAATGACTACCTCGCCAGGAGGGACGCCGCGTGGATGGGCGGCATCTACCGGATCCTCGGTCTCTCGGTCGCGTACGTGCAGCAGGGGATGAATCCCGCCGAGCGGCGCGCCGCCTACGCCGCCGACATCACCTACTCGACCCAGAACGAGATCGGCTTCGACTACCTGCGCGACCGCATCGCCATGCGGCCCGGCGAACAGGTGCACCGCGAGTTTCACGCCGCCGTCATCGACGAGGCCGACTCCATCTTGATCGACGAGGCCCGCGTTCCCCTGGTGATTGCCGGCGGCGAATCCGGCGACCGCGGGCTGGCCTATGTCGCCGACCAGGTGGTGCGCGGCCTGCACCCCGGTGAGCACTTCACCCAGGATCCGGGCGGACACAACGTCGCGCTGACCGACGCCGGAATCCACGCCGTCGAAAGCGCCCTCGGGTGCGGGAATCTCTTCGAGGATCGCAATCTGCCGGTTCACGGGGCCATCGAGGAGGCGCTGCACGCTCACGCACTGCTGCACCGCGACATCGATTACATCGTGAAGAACGGCGCCATCGAGATGGTGGACGAGTTCAAGGGCCGCATCGCGCTCGACCGCCGCTGGCCGGCGGGCCTGCACACGGCGATCGAAGCCAAGGAGGGCGTGGCGGCCAAGTCGCAAGGCATGATCCTCGGCCAGATCACGCTCCAGCACCTGGTGGCGTTATACCCGACGGTATGCGGCATGACCGGCACCGCCGCCACGCAATCGCTCGAATTCCTCCGCGTGTACGGCCTGCGGGTGGAGACCATCCCGACCCATCGCCCGATGATCCGCGAAGATCATCCGGACGTTATCTTCCCGACGAAGGCCGCGAAGGAGCAGGCGGTGGCGGCCGAGATCCGCCGGGTGCACGCGACCGGCCAACCGGTGCTGGTGGGCACCGCCAGCGTCGCGGACTCCGAGCGTCTCAGCGCGCTGCTGGCGGACGTGCCCCACGAGGTGCTCAACGCGCGCCACGACGAGCGCGAAGCGGCGATCGTCGCGCGGGCCGGGGAGCGCGGCGCAGTGACGGTCTCGACCAACATGGCGGGCCGCGGGACCGACATCCGGCTCGGCGTCGGCGTGGTGGAGCTGGGCGGCCTGTATGTGATCGGCACGAACAAGCACGAGAGCCGGCGCATCGACCACCAGCTCCGCGGCCGCGCCGGCCGCCAGGGCGACCCCGGTTTGTCGCGCTTCTTCATCTCCATCGAGGACGATCTGATGGTGCGGTACGGCGAGCTCGACGTGCGCTACCGCGAGGATCCCGACACGCTCCAGCGCCTGATCGAGGGGCAGCATCTCGATACGCGCATCTTCCTCCACGGCTACGAAGTCCCGTTCGAGGGACAGCGGCACAAGATCCACGCGTGGCGCCAGGAGATCCTCGAGAGCGACCGGCCCGAGCGTGAGAAACGGATCACCCTGCGGACCATCGACGATCAGTGGGCGGACCACCTCGCGCGCGTCTCGGAGTACCGGTCCGGTGTGCACTGGGTTTCCTGGAGCGGCCGCGATCCGCATTACGAATACCTCCTGAAGATCGACGAGTGGT
Source organism: Bryobacterales bacterium (assembly GCA_963836015.1). Taxonomy (GTDB): domain Bacteria; phylum Acidobacteriota; class Terriglobia; order Bryobacterales; family Bryobacteraceae; genus CAWCDJ01. The sequence continues at coordinate 383,693 of CAWIIF010000002.1, forward strand.
TCCGCGAAATGGAGGCGTCGCTGCCGGACGAGATCGCGCGACGCGTGGAATCCGACGGCGCGGACATCGCCGATCGGGGGGCCGTCTGGACCTACCTGACGACCGACCAGCCATTCGACCGGTGGAAGCGCGAATTCTCGCGCCGGCTGCCGTTTGCGATCGCGGCGATGTGGGGCATGGGGGCGTGAGGCGCCCCCAGTTTGGTGGACGGGGAGGGAGAGAGCGGGATGGGGACGCCGTCCCCCGCCTCACGCCCGCCGGAGCGTGACGATCACTCTCACGTAGACGGCGCCCATCGGCTTCTTCTTGGTGGCGGTAGCCCGAAACGCCCCGCCCCCCGGCGCTCCGACGACGAGCAGCGGGTCCACGGCGCCGGTTTCCGTGGCGCCCAGTTGGAACGCCGGGTTGGAGGTGATGGTGGTTTCGACGTCGTTCGTCACGACCCCGCTACCGAGTGAGGCGAGGGCCATAATCGACGCGATACGCCATTTCCCCTGAGGCACGCTGAAATCCGCATAGGCGCCTGGGGAGGCTTCGGCTATCGCAAAGTCTTTGTATATACGAACGGCGGGGTTGTCCTGGGGCGTGAGTGGCAGGGCCGCCAGGAACACCAGGAAGATCGGAAAGATCGATCTTGCATTCATATGGATTCTCCCGGCTGCTTAGGAATCCCAGTCCTCGCCGTTGTCAAAGTCCATGTGATGCCTCTCCTGTCCGTCCCACAGGATCTTGAGGCTCGCGTTTCTGCCGTTGGGACTCCCCTCGGATTCAAAGTGGACGTGAGGGAGAGTCGAAAACGCAGGGGGCACGGGCTTCGTGATGTCACCCTCGGCGGAACTCCAGTCCAGTGCGTGAACGCCGTTGCACGAAACGGTCATACTCGTCACTTCGTTCGGAACAAATCGGATCTGCCAGGCCATGTTGGGCCTCCTTTCACAGAGAAGAGCGGAAAGGAGGAGCATTCGGGGACATCGCCGGCTTTCTGAAGGGCCGCGTTATCTCTCCAGTTGGACCAGGCGGCGCTCGGCCAGCCGGCGGACCACGGAGCAGCACTGCTCGCGGACGGATTCGGGCGGCGCCTTCACCTGCCCCACCAGTTCGCGCACCAGGTCTCCCAGCGTGCGCACGCCGTCGAACCGGCCGATGAATCCCGCCACCTGCTGGTCGAGGGCCATCGAGGCGGGCACGGCGCCGTTGAGCCGCAGCGTGAGCGATTCGATTCCCCACCGGCCGCCCGACGCACGGGCCACCTGCTCCAGTTGCGCGCCCGCCGGCAAACGCGGCTTGACGGCCAGCAAGGCTTCGTCGTCCGGGTGCTCCGAAAGAATCTCCTGGGTGGCGAAGGTCCTGGGGACAAGGTCGCCAAACCCCTTCATGCCCTCCACCGCGTGCTCGTCGATCCGCAGCCAGTTCTTCCCTGCCCTGCGCCGTAGCGCCAGGATGCCGCCGTGCACTTCCTCCACGCCGCGCGAGCGGTAGTAGTCCATCCAGTCGCCGAACCGGATCGAGGAGCGCTGTTCCGGCCAGGTCGCCTGGATCCGCTCCTCCGCGTAGGTGGCGGCATCGCGCGCGTACGAGCGGATGACCCACGCGTCGCATTCCGACCCCTCCACCCATTCTGCCAGCCGCTCCTGCCACGGCTCGCCCGACAATCTGCACCCACTCGATGAGCGCCTGGAAATAGCCGCCGTCGTTCAGATGGAGCGCTGCCTCCCGAACCACGCGCCGGCAGTAGAGATCCAGCTCCATGCTGTTCTCGCAGAAGATCTGGGAGGTGCCGGGGGTCACGAAAAACGGCGGGTTGGCCATGATCAGGTCAAACTTGCGGCTGCCGACCGTCTCGAAGGTGTCGCCGGTAAGGGTTTCCACGTTTTCGACCCCGTTCAGCCAGGCGTTGAACTGCGTGAACTCCTCGGCCCGCGGATTGAGGTCGGTGGCGGTGACCTGCCGGCTGCGCCTGGCCGCGAGGATGCCGAGGATCCCGCAACCCGATCCCAGGTCGAGCACGGTCCCCGAGGGCGTTTCGGCAGTGAACATCTGCAGCAGCCAGGTAGTCGGGTTCGGCCACAGTATCAGGTCGTCGGAGTCGCCGGCCCGCATGCGCGCGGGGGAATCGGCGGCGAACAGGAGATCGTCGCAGGGCGTCAACATCACGTTGGAAATGACGGATCCGCCTTCACGCCGCACGACGCCGCAGGCGGCCATCGTATCGAGCACCGGCGCCGGAACCAGTGCCACAGCGGCCTCATCCTGCGGAACGCCCAGGAAGAAGAGCCGCACCAGGAGATTGAGCACGGAGGGGTCGGAGGTCCGCTCCATCATGTACGCCAGGTCGGCCGCGTTCTTGGGCAATTCGCGGAGCCACGGAGACTCGCGAAACGTGTCGTGGGCGAAGCCTGCGTCCTTCAGATAGCCGCGAATGCGCTGCGCATCTCCAGTCGAAAGTGGCTTGAGCATAAGCGTTATTCTACCCTTCGCCCCATGTTAAATTGAGGGGAACCCCGACCCTCGCATGACTACACCTGGAGAGAAGTTCCAAAAGCTGGTGGATCTCATGGCCCGCCTGCGCGCTCCCGGGGGCTGCCCGTGGGACCGCGAGCAGACCTTCGACTCCATCAAGCCGTACACGCTCGAAGAGACCTACGAGGTTCTCGACGCCATCGACCGGCGCGACTGGAACGAGCTGGCCGAAGAGCTGGGCGACTTTCTGCTGCAGGCGGTCTTCTACGCCCAGATGGGCGCCGAGGCGGACCTTTTCCGCATCGACGATGCCCTGGATGCGATCAACCAGAAGCTCGTCCGGCGGCATCCGCACGTCTTCGGCGAGCAATCGGCCGAGACGGCCGGCGATGTGAAGCGGATCTGGGGCGAGGTGAAGGCCGCGGAAAAGAAAGACAAGGGACAGCACAGCTCCGGCCTGCTCGATTCGGTGCCGCGCGCGCTGCCCGCCCTGGTGGAGGGACAGCAGATCTCCTCGCGCGCCGCCGGAGTGGGCTTCGACTGGGAGAATCCCGAGCAGGTCATCGAGAAGCTGCACGAAGAGCTGGCCGAGTTCGCCGAAGCCCGGCGCGCCGCCGACCCCGCCGAGCTGGAGAACGAGCTGGGCGATATGCTGTTCGTTCTGATCAACCTGGCCCGCTTCGTGAAGGTGGATCCGGAACAGGCGCTGCGCAAGACCAACGCCAAGTTCCGTGAGCGCTTCGGCTACATCGAGCGCAAGCTGGCCGAGCGCGGCAAGACGCCTCAGGAATCCAACATCGAGGAAATGGAGGCCCTGTGGCAGGAAGCCAAGCGCTGATCGGGATCCGCCAGCTGCACCTGCTCGAGGAGTTCGGCGACGTGATGCGCCTGCAGCAGCTCATCTGGGGCTTCGCGGACATCGAGCTGCTGCCGCTGCGCTTCCTGGTGGTGGTGAGCAAGGTGGGGGGCCACGTGTTCGGGGCCTACGACGGCGCGGAGATGGTGGGCTTCTGCTTCGCCATCCCGGGCGTCAAGCCGGGCGGCCGGCCGTATCTGCACAGCCACATGCTGGGGGTCCTGCCGGCATATCACAACGCGGGCATCGGCCGCAGGCTCAAGCTGCGCCAGCGCGAAGAGGCGCTGGGCCGCGGCATCCAGTTGATCGAGTGGACCTTCGATCCGCTGGAGCTCAAGAACGCCTTCTTCAACATCGAACGGCTGGGCGCGATCGTGCGGCGGTACAACGAAAACCAGTACGGGGTGACGGCCAGCCCGCTGCACGGCGGGCTTCCCACGGATCGCTGCATCGCCGAGTGGTGGCTCGATTCGCCGCGCGTGAAATCGGTGCTTGCCGGGGACCGCCTGCCCCACGGCGCCGCCGAGCGCGTCGAGTATCCGGCGGATATCGCCGATATACGCGCACGTGAGCGCGACGGCGCGCGCCGCATCCAGCAGGCCAACGCCGAACGCTTTCAGGAAGCCTTCGCGAGAGGCCTGGCGGTGACCGGCTTCGAGCGCACCGATTCGCACGGAACCTACCTGCTGGAGCCATGGCAATGAAAATCGAACGCGTGACGCTGCGGCAGATCCGCATGCCCCTGGTGCATTTTTTCGAGACCAGCTTCGGTCGCACGTATAGCCGCGACATCGTGCTGGTGGAGGTCCAGGGGGAAGGCGCGTCCGGCTGGGGCGAAGTCACGGCCGGCGAGAACCCTTTCTATAACGAGGAGTGGACCGATTCGGCGTGGCTGATCCTCCGCGATTACGCCGCCCCGCGGGTGCTCGGCAAGTCGCTCGGCGGCCCGGAGGACGTCTACCCCCTGACGGCCCACATTCGCGGCCACAACATGGCGCGCGGCGGCCTGGAGACCGCGGTCTGGGACCTCGCGGCCCGGCTGGAGGGCGTCCCGCTGTGGAAGAAGATCGGCGCCGGCGCGCGCCGCGAGATCCCCTGCGGCGTCTCGATCGGGATCCAGGATTCGGTGGAGCAGCTTTTCGAAAAGATCGAGACCGAGCTGGCGGCCGGCTATCAGCGCATCAAGATGAAGATCAAGCCGGGTTGGGATGTGGACGTGGTCCGCCGGGTGCGCGAGCGGTTCCCCAGCATCAAGCTGATGGCCGACGCCAACTCCGCCTATACCCTGGCCGACGCGCCCCACCTGAAGCAGCTCGACGATTTCTACCTGATGATGATCGAGCAGCCGCTGGGCCACGACGAGATTATCGACCACGCCGCGCTGCAGGCCCAGCTCCAGACGCCGATCTGCCTGGACGAGTGCATCCGCACGGCCCACCAGGCGGAGCAGGCCATCCGCCTGCGCGCCTGCGGCATCATCAATATCAAGCTCGGCCGGGTCGGCGGATTCCGCGAGGCCCGCAAGGTCCACGACGTGGCGCAGGCCGCCGGCGTCCCGGTGTGGTGCGGCGGCATGCTGGAGGCCGGAATCGGGCGCGCGCACAATGTGGCCCTGGCCTCGCTGCCGAACTTCGTGCTGCCCGGCGATGTCTCCGCCAGCAAGCGGTACTGGAAGCAGGACATCATCGTGCCGCCGGTGGAGACGACCCCCCGCGGCACCATCGAGCTGCGCGACGACCCCGGCTTCGGGTACGCACTGGATCACGAGTTTATCCGCGGCATCACGGTGAGAGAGGAAAGCGCCGGTTGAACGAATTCCTCGACCTGCTGCGCCACAACCGCAACTATCGCAACACCTGGATCGGGCAGGTGGTGAGCGAGGTCGGCGATCACTTCAATAACATTGCGGTATTCAGCCTCGCGGTCGCCACCACCAAATCCGGCCTGGTGGTGAGCGGCGTAATGCTCTCGCGCGCCATCCCCGCGATGCTGATCGGGCCGGTGGCGGGCGTGGTGCTCGACCGGCTCAACCGCAAGACCATCATGATCGTGAGCGACCTGATTCGCGCCGTGGTGGCCGCCTGCTTCATCCTCACCATCCACCGCCACGATACCTGGCTGCTCTACGTGCTCAGCGCGCTGCTGATGCTGGCCTCGCCGTTCTTCACCAGCGGGCGCGCGGCCATCCTGCCGAGCATCGCCACCAAGGACGAGCTGCACACGGCCAACTCGCTGACCCAGACCACGCAGTGGACCACCCTCACCATCGGCACCTTCCTGGGCGGCACCAGCGTGATGGCTTTCGGATACCACTGGGCGTTCGCCGGGAATGCGGCGTCGTTCCTGGTTTCGGCGTTCTGCATCTCGCGCCTGTACCTGCCGGGGCGCGGCTTCCGTCCGCCGCGCGCCGCCCTCACGGAAGCCGAGGTCATCCGGCCCTGGCGCGACTACCGCGACGGCCTGGGCTACATGAAGTCGGTGCCGCTCATCATGGGGCTGCTCCTGATCAATATCGGCTGGGCCACGGGCGGCGGGGCGGCCCAGATCCTGTTCAGCGTCTTCGGCGAAATCGTCTTCAACCGCGGCCCGGCCGGGCTCGGCATGGTGTGGGGATTCGCGGGCATCGGCCTCCTGATCGGCGGCGCCATCGCCCACACCCTGGGCCGCCGCCTGAGTTTCCAAAACTACAAACGCGCCATCAGCATTTGCTACGTGGTGCACGGCGGATCGTACATCCTGTTCAGCCAGGCGCGGCAGTTCCGCTGGGCGCTGTTCTACATTGCCCTGTCGCGCGCCGGCGTAGGGGTAAGCTCGGTGCTGAACATGTCGCAATTGCTGCGCATCGTGCCGAACGCGTTCCGCGGCCGGGTGTTTTCCACGATGGAATCGATCCAGTGGTCGGTGATGATGCTCTCGATGGCCCTCGCCGGGGTGGCCTCGCAATACTACGATCCGCGGCTGATCGGTGCCGTCGCCGGGGCGCTCAGCTCGAGCACCGCGTTATTCTGGGGCTGGGCTCATCTGACCGGCCGTCTCCCCGAGCCCAAGCGCGAAGGCATCGAGCCCGAGGAGGTCGAAGTCCATGGAGAACCGACCATTTAGTTCGCGTAGCCAGTGGAGTAGGCCTCCCGGCCTGCCCATGCGCCGAAGGCGCGCGCCGGGGCCCGTAGCATGACCGGCCGCGTCATCCTCGTCACCGGCTCCGCCAAACGCATCGGCCGCGGCATCGCCCTCCGCCTCGCCCAGGAGGGCGCCCGCGTCGCCATCCACTACGACCGCTCCGAGGCCGAAGCGCGCCGCACGGCTGCCGAATGCGGCGGCGCCGAGATCTTCCGCGCCAACCTGGAGAAAGTCGACGAGATCGCGCGCCTCTTCCGCGAAGTCGCAGACCGCCTGGGCCGCCTCGACGGGCTGGTCAACAACGCCGCCCGATTCACCCGCTTCAACCCCCTCGACATCACCGAAAAGGATTGGGACTTCATCCACTCCGTCAACCTGAAGGCGGTCTTCTTCTGCTGCCAGCACGCCGCGCGGCTGATGCAGAAGACGGGCGGCGGCCGGATCGTCAATATCAGCTCGCTCGGCGGCATACGCCCGTGGGCCGAGCACGCGCACTATTGCTCGTCGAAGGCAGGGGTCATCATGCTGACCCGGGCGCTGGCCAAGGCCTTCGCGCCGGACATCACGGTCAACTCGGTGGCCCCCGGGGTGATTCCCTTCGAGGATATCGACCCCCGCGGCAAGGCCATGATCGAGGCGACTCCGGCGGGCCGCGGAGGCACCCCGGCGGAGGTCGCGGACGCGGTCCTGTACTTCCTGAAAGCGTCGAATTTCGTCACAGGCCAGATCCTGGCCGTCGATGGCGGCCTCAGCCAGCGCTGAAAATCTGTACTTTTCGATACGCAGTGAGTACTGGACCTTGCCAGCGGTTGGTGGATTCCTGTACTTTGGGTGAGCTAAAACTGTTCGTTTTCCCGCGTTTATCAAAAGGAGGATACAGACCACACCATGACCCGAACCCTCGCCCGCTACGCCCTGCCCTTTCTCTTATGCATCGGAGCACAGGCGGCTACGACCCAGACGACGCTGACGGTGACGGCGAACGTGACTATCTCGGCACGAGCATTTCTGCCACCGGCACGGCGACTTCTGCGGGCATCGGAACTGGGACATTCACCTCGACGGTATCTCTGGCGGGGATCAGCGGCGCCAACGTGAGCGCTCCGTTCACGATCGTGTTGTCCGGAGGCAACCTGACCGGAACGCTCACAGCGCCGGCAACATTATTGATCGGTTCATCCACCACGGGAAGCGGCTCCGCGACGATCACGGGCGGCACTGGCACGTACGCCGGCGCGACGGGCTCATTTCCCTCCATCTCGGGCTCAGGATCGGGCTCGATCACTGCCGGCATCACCCTCACTTTCACCGGCGCCGGCTCGATTACCACCGGTGGCACCACCGGCGGTGGCGGCGGCGGTGGAACTACGACGCCTCCCACGATCACGGCTGTCTGGGACTCCGCGAGCAACACTGTGAACCTGGCGCAGGGGAGCATCTTTATCGTCAAAGGGTCGAACCTGTGTCCCAGCGGAGTCAAGGTGTTCAGCGTTCCGCGTCCCACCGTTTCGCCGGACGGCGTCAAGATCACCTTCACGCCCTCGGCCGGCGGGTCGGGGACCGACGCGATCCTGGTCTACACGTATAACCCGAGCGGAACCTGCCAGCTGGCAGGAATTCTTCCTTCCACCGTGGCGCCCGGGAATTACAACGTGGTGGTCACCAACGGATCGGCAAGCGCGCCGTTTGCAACCAAGGTGCTGCAACGGAAGTTCTCCCTGTTCACGCAGGATAGCTCCGGCACGGGCCTGGCCTCGGTCCAGAACTACATCTCGGCATCTCAGGTGGATTTGAACAGCTTTACGACGGGCAACGGGAAGGCCACCACCATCTCTCCCGCCCATCCCGGGCAGTTCGTGATCGCCTGGGGGACCGGCATGGGTCCGCTGGTGGGTGGCGACAATTCCGCCTCGCCGCTGTACGACTTCAGCGCCAACGGAGTGAAGGTCAACGCCGTCGTAGGCGGGATGACGGTTCCGGTCGCCTACGCCGGACGGGCCGGCTACGCGGGCGAAGACCAGATCAACGTCCAGCTTCCCGCGAATGTGCCCACAGGCTGCACCGTATCCTTCCAGATTTCGGTGGACGGCGTCCTCAGCAACTCCACGTTTATCGCCATCGCGCCCGATGCCAACGCGAGCGCCTGCGTGATGCCCGGCTTTACGACCCAGCAGTTGCAGAATTTCGACAACGGCGGCACGTATACGATCGGAGCGTTCTCGCTCTCCTCGATCTCGGAATCGCTGGCGGGCTTCAGCGGCAAGTTCGAGGGCGCGGGCGGCGCCTTCATTCAATTCAGCGGATTCCAGTTGTCTGGGACGGCCCAGTATTCGGCCACGCCCTCGAATGGTTGCCAGGTGATTCACATCACTCAAAGCGGGTCGAATTCAGTATCGACCGGCGGAGGCAAGGCACTGGACGCCGGACAAATCACGCTCACGGGGCCGGCGGCCTCGAACATTAACAATCTGGCGCTGACCCAGACCGGCAACACCTACTATGCTTCCCTTTCCAGTATTCCGGGACTCGGCGGGAGCACCAACACCTCGCTGGTGGCGGGGACCTATTCCCTGACAGGAGCCGGCGGCGCGGACGTGGGTGCTTTTAACACTTCCATTACGATGGGTACGCCGCTGATCGTGAACGGCGGAACGCTGCCCGCTACGATCGTGCGGGCCAGCGGCCTGCCCTTGACCTGGACCGGCGGCAACGCCAGCGACTACGTGGAGATCGTCGGCTACGCGGGCAACGTCACGGGAACGGGCACAAATACCGGGATCGACGCGACCGAGTTCATCTGCACCACCACGGCCGGTACGGGCGGCTTCACCGTGCCGGCTTCGGTCCTGAACCAGTTACCGGCAGTTTCTGCGTCGGCTACGACGAACGGGACCGGGACGAGCTTCCTCGAGGTGATCTCGTCAGTGAATCCTGTCAGCTTTACGGCGCCTCTGAAGGCCGGCGGGAACATCGACTTCGGGGCGTTCCTGGCGCTCTCCGGGATCGGGAGCGTTCCCACCTACCAGTAAACGCCGGGCGAGCTGCGGTTGCCTGGGGGGACAGGCCGGGAGGCCTGTCCTACTATACTGGGAAGGATGGACCAGCGAGGCTGGAAAAGTACCGCGTCCTACCTCTTGTTGCTGGCCGGCGCCTACGTGGTCGCCGTGGCCGGAAGCTGGATTTTCGGCAGTCCCTGGGATAACGCCGTCTATGACGAAATGTTCAGACGGTACCAGCCGAAGGCCTGGCCGGCGGAAGCCGCGCTGCTGGTCTTCGACGAGCGCACCCTCGACTGGATGCCCGGCGGCATGCAGGGCATCCGCAAGCCGCTGGCCCAGGCGCTGCGGCTGGTAGCGGCGGCCAAACCCAAGGCCGTCGCGGTCGATATCATCCTCTCCAACCATACCGACCCGGCGGTGGATTCCGACCTCGCCGAGGCCTTCCGCACCACTCCCAATCTAGTGCTCTCGAGCCAGTTGGTGGGGGACGGGTGGGAGCATCCCCTGCCCGAGTTCCGCGCCGCCGCCGGCGTGTCCGGCCATGTCCACGCGCAGCCGGACGGGAAGGATGCGATCACGCGCTCGATCCCGCTCCAGGAGGTCCACGGGCGGGAGCGGCTGTGGGCACTTTCACTCGAGGCGTTCCGCCTCAGCCGGCGCGCCGACATCATCGAATCGCCCTCCGACCTGCAGGTGGGCGGCACCGTCATCCCGGCGGCCGGAAGCCGGCGCATCCTGCGGGTCCGGTTCGTACCGCCCTATATGAAGCTGCCGCGCCTCACGGTGAAGCAGCTTCTGGAAAACCCCGCGCGCGCGTCGGTGTTTACAGGGAAGGTGGTGTTTGCCGGGGTGACCGCGCAGACCGAGCACGACCGGCTGTTCTCGCCCTACTCGAACGGCACGCCCACCAGCGGCATCGAGATCAACGCCGACGCCTTCGAGACCATGGCTTCCGGCCAGTTCATCACCGACGTGGATTCCTGGCTGGTGCTGCTGTGGGCGCTGGCGCTGGTGGCGGCCTCGGGCGCGGCCTTCCGCTACCTGCCGGGCTGGGCGGCCTACGCGGCGGCGATCCTGATCCTGGCGGCGGCATCGGCCGCGCCTTACGTCTTTTTCACGCACGGGCGCGTCCTCTCGTTTACCACCTCCGCGTCGGCGGCATGGTTCGGCGCCATCACCGCAGCGGCCTACTATCACCTGGTGGTGCGCCGCAGCCTGCGCCGCAGCGAGGCGGAGCGCACCCGCTACCAGCAGGCCATGCACTTCGTGACGCACGAGATGCGGACGCCGCTCTCGGCCATACAGGGGTCGAGCGAGCTGATCTCGCGCTACGCCCTGACGGAGGCCAAGCGCAAGCAGATCGCGGACCTGATCAACTCCGAATCGAAGCGCCTGGCGCGCATGGTGGAGATCTTCCTGAACGTCGAGCGCCTCTCCGCCGGGCAGATGGAGCTGAAACACGAGGCCATCCCGGTCAAGGCGATGGTGGAGCTGTGCGCGTCGCGCGTGCAACCCCTGGCCGACCGCAAACACATCGTTGTAACGCTGGAGCCGGTTGCAGAACAGTTACAACTTACGGGCGACCGCGAACTGATGGAGTACGCCTGCTACAATTTACTCACTAACGCGGTGAAATACTCGCCCCAGCGCACCGAGGTGACGGTGCGCGCCGCCTGCGAGGGCGGACACGTCCGGATCGCCGTGCGGGACCAGGGGATCGGGATGGACCACAAAGAAGTGAAACAGATCTTTCGTAAGTTCTACCGTACGAAAAAGGCGGAGGAATCGGGCGAGGCGGGCACCGGAATCGGGCTCTCCATCGTCCAACAGATTGTGGAGCAGCACGGAGGAGCGATCGAAGTGGTGAGCCAGCCCGGCGCCGGCTCGTGCTTCACGCTGGTGCTGCCGGCGGCGGCCGCCGCCACCGTTTCCGCCGCTGCGGAACGACATTAGATGCAGAAATTACTGTTGGTCGAAGACGACCCGGCTTTACAATTTACGATCCAGACGGCCCTCGAAGAGAAAGGATACGAGGTGGACGCCGTCTCCACCACCGGCGAAGCCATCGACCGGCTGAGCGACGGCGCCTACCCCATCGTGATCTCCGATATCTATGTGGACGAGCGCACCGGCCTGGACGTGCTCAACGCCGCCAAGAAGCGCGACCCGCACTGTTCGGTCATCCTGATGACCGGCCGGGGCACCATGGAGACGGTGATGGCCGCCACCCGGGGCGGCGTGTTCGACTACATCGCCAAGCCGTTCGACCTCGACGTGATGATCGAGGCGGTGGAGCGCGCCGAGGCCTCCCTGCTGAGCTCCGGCGACGAGGCGGCGGAGGAAGAGCTGCCCGAGTCCCAGATGATCGGCACGGCCCCCGCCATGATCGACATCTATAAGAAGGTCTCGCGCGTGGCGCCCACCACCGCCACCGTCATCATCGAGGGCGAGACCGGCACCGGCAAGGAGCTGGTGGCGCGCATGATCCACAGCTTCAGCCAGCGGGCCTCGCAGCCCTTCGTGCCGGTGGATTGCGCGGCCATCCCGCCGGCGCTGCTCGAAAGCGAGCTGTTCGGCGCCATGCGCGGGGCGTTTACCGGCGCCGACCGCGACCGTGTCGGCATCCTGGAATCGGCCAACCGCGGCACCGTGTTCCTCGACGAGATCGGGGAAATCGAGCCGGATTTCCAGGTGAAGCTGCTGCGGTTCCTGCAGGAGCGGGAGATCCGTCCGGTCGGCTCCTCGCGGCCCAAAGAGGTGGATGTGCGGGTGATCGCCGCCACCAACCGCAATCTCCAGCAGATGACCGACGAGGGCAAGTTCCGCCTGGACCTCTGGTACCGCCTGAACGTCGTGCGGATCGTGATGCCGCCGCTGCGCGACCGGCGCAACGACATCCCGCTGCTGGCGCGCTTCTTCGTCAATAAATACAACGGGCGGTACAACCGCGACGTGAAGCTGATGGATTCGGGGGTGCAGGCACTCAAGGACTACACCTGGCCCGGAAATGTCCGGCAGTTGCAGCATTTGATCGAGCGGATCACGGTGCTGGCCGACCGCGTGGATGCCGAGGCCGTGCACGAAGCGCTCACCGTGATGGAATCTCGGGAAAAGCCGGTCGACACCCTGGCCGACGCCGAGGAAGAGCAGATCCGCCGCGTGCTGGCGGCCACCGGGGGCAACAAGAGCAAGGCCGCCCAGATCCTGGGGATCGAGCGCAAGACTCTTTACCGCAAACTCGAGCGCATGAAGCTCTAATCCCTGGTTTGCCCTTTTTGCGCGATCAGACTTCTCGCCCTAGCGGACCGGCAGCAGCGTCACCGTAGGAGCCGTACACTCGCCGGCGCTGGCACTGCAGGCTCGCGGCGAAAGGTCCTTATTCAGGCAGATTCTGACCTCCTGGAGTTCCGCATCCTTGTAGCAGGAGGTCCGGATCGCCGCCTTGGGCAAACTCGGATTCGCGTCCGCAACTTCCGATTCAACCTGCGCCGGGCTGACTTTCACGCTCTGGGTGGGCTGATCCACGCCGGCCGGCAGTTTCACGGAATCGCGGGCTTTGCGTAGGGCGGCAAAATAGTCGGCGGCGCTTAACCCGCTGCAGCTCCCGTGCGTGGTCCACTCGTGCTGGATCAGCGATTCGGTGGGAATGTACGGTAGCGTCGCCTGCAGGATCGCCTGGGAGACCGGGCTAACGTGGCCGCAGCTCTCGGGTCCCCGCCCGGCTTCTCCTTGCGGCCAGAGCCCGTGCACGATGAACCCGATATGGCGCCCGGCCCCGCATTCCCGAGGGTCCTTCTGGCCTTGGGGCTGCGCGCAGAAGTCCGGTGCGTAAGACAGGACCAGCAGGTAATACGAGAACTGCGGCGCGGCCGCAGGCTTTTTCTTGCGTGATTTCGCGGCCGCCGGGGCGGTCAGAAGGAGGCAAGCCGCCAGGCCTGCCGTGAAGAGCCGGCGTACGTGCACGGTCATTGGCATGTTCTCTAGTGACCTTCAAGGCAGCGCCGTTACACTCAAATCATCGTCCGCAGCGCCTCCTCGTCGTAACCGAGGATGATTTTGCCGCCTTTGACGAGGATCGGGCGCCTGATCAGGTTGGGGTTCTCCGACATCAGCTCGAGAGCCTCCCGGCGCGGTGGCGGATCCTCTTTCATGCCGCGCTCGCGATACAGCTCGTTGCGGGTGTTCAGAAACTCGCGATAGTCCCGCTTGCCGATCAACTGGTCCAGCTCGGCCACGGACAGCCCGCGGTTGAGGTCGATCTCTTCGAACCGCGCGCCCCTTTCGCGAAGCAAACTCTTCGCTTTGCGGCACGAGGTTCAGGTGGGCTTTAAGTAGAGCTTCATAAGGCAAGTTTAGACCAGGTTCCGCGGGCCGGCGGAACCGGCTTCCACCAACCCGCGATGTTTATCCGGCGGCTACCAGCGGAATCCGAACGTCACCGGCACATAGTCTACGTGCGAGTTCTGCATGTAAATGTGATCGTAGCGGGCTTCCGCGAAAAATTTGCCGCGATGCCTGGTGCCGAATGCGATACCGGCGCCGACGTCCACGCCCGGGCGGTTTACAGAGTACGAGCCGAGAATCTGCGAGGTCGGGACCGCGGCGGGATAGAAGCCAAAGAACGGATCAAATCCAGGAACGATCGCGACCGATGGCTGGGTAAACTCCTGGTACCAATGAAAGAGTCCACCGCCCCCCGTGAGGTACACGTCTACATGGCCGTGCGGGTTCAAATGGACTACCGGATCGAGCGTGGCGGAGAAGACGTGTACGTCTCCATCCGGAACGCCGATATTCGCCAGGGTAGGGCCGTTAATGCCGAACTGGTTGTAGTTCAGATTTAGCATGGCCCCGATGTGTGGCGTAAAGTTTACGCCCACGCCTCCCTTGATGTTCCATCCGTTATTCAACTCGCGGCCCGTGCTTCCCACCGTTTGTGTGAAACCTCCGCCAATGGCAAAAGAAAACCTGGGATTTTCCTGCGCGGCAAGCATGCCGGCCGCTAAGAGACCACAGCACGAACCTATGATTAGACGCTTCATCTTATTGTTCCCCCTAAGGTTGCAATCAGTGGCCGATAGGTCACTGTTGCGTTAGAGGTATGCAAGTCAACGCCCAACCAGACGTGCGATTCGGGACTTTACTCACGCTTCGGGGAGATCCCGGTCAGAGCCAGTTTAGATCGGCGTAGCGCTCGCCGGTCAAATGCAGGAACAGCGGCTCGAGCGCCCGGAAGCTCTTCCCGTCGAACTCGATCGAGCCATCGCCCGCCAGGGTCGTGATGTCTCCCTGCCACACCAGCTTGCCGGGCCGCGTAATGATGGCGACGGCGTCGCACAGCCGCTCCACCGTCTCGAGCACGTGGCTGGTGATGAACACCGTGCGGCCCTGCTCGGTGAGGCGGCGCAGCCACTGCTTCATGAGCGCCACTCCGGCCGGGTCGATGCTCTCGAAAGGCTCGTCGAGGAACAGGACTTCGGGGGAATGGATCACCGCCGCGGCGAAGGCCACGCGCTTGCGCATCCCGGTGCTGTATTCGGAAAGCGGCTTGGAGCTGTCGCTCAGCTCGAGCGCCGCCAGCAGCTCCCCCACTCGCTTGCGCGTGGTGCCTTCGTCCAGGCCGAACATGCGGGCAACGAAGGCCAGAAACTCGTGGGCGTAGAGCGGGTCGAAGAGGCCCAGGGTCTCGGGCATCACGCCCATGCGGCGCTTGAGCGCGGAACTCTCCGCCGAGAAGGGCTCGCCGAGAATCTCGACCCGGCCGGCGGTCGGATCGAGCAGCCCCGTGAGACAGCCGATGGTGGTGCTCTTCCCCGAGCCGTTGGGGCCGAGGAAACCGAACATGGCCCCCTTCGGGACGCTCAGCGAGAGGTCGTCCACCGCCACGACGTTGCCGTACTTCTTGACCAGGTTGGTGATGCGGATCGCGTCCATGGTTTCAGTCTCTTCCTTCCACTACCGCCAGCAGCCGCTCCCGCCGTCCGCGAAACAGGTTCTCCGCCCCGCGCAGGGAGACCGCGAAGAACCCCGCGCCGGCGAGCACCGCCGCCAGCCCCACCCACCAGTTCCGCGGCGCGACTACGGCGGGCGCCAGCTTATGCAGCGCCTGCGGCAGCAGGATCGAAAACAGCACGCCGCCGATCAGCACGATGTTGCCGCCCAGCGAAAGGTCGTTCCCGAAGCTGCTGGAGTAATTCCCCTTGCGCGGATTGAGCATGGAAACCCACAGTCCCAGGCCGTGAAATACGAACAGGCCGGTCAGGGCGCTGCCCGCCAGCATGAAGACCATCCGCGGGTCGAAAGCCACCGGCGCCAGCACCACCCATCCGATGGCGGCAACCGGAATCATCGCGCCGCCCAGCAGCATGGAGGCGTAGGCGCCCGCCCGCAGGCTGGCCCCCGGGTCGGTGGGCAGGAGGAAATACCGCCTCAAGCCGCCGCCCACATAGCCGTACTGATTCACGGCCATGCGGGCAGTGCCCAGGAAGGTAACGATGGGGAAGGTCCCCAGCGCGGCCACGAAGAGGGCGTCATCCCCGCCCCGCCTCGACATGTTGAAGGTCAGGAAGGCCACCAGCGGCAGCGAAAGCAGGTACATCGCGCGGAAGCGGTTGTTGCGCACGTAGAAGCGCAGCCAGTGGGCCACAAACGGCGCGTCGCCCGGGGCGAACAGGGCGGACACCCTCTCGTAAGGGCTTTCCCAGGAGAGCTTGGCCGATCCGACCCGGCGTGCCACCGGCGGCCGGCTCTCCAGCAGCACCAGCCCCCCGAAAACCGCGGCGATCCAGAACACCAGCAGAAGCAGTCCCCATGCCGCGGCCGATCCGGTATGGGCCACGGCGGCCGCGGCCCCGAACGGGGGCGTCCCCTGGAGCACTCGAACCAGCACCGGAATCCACTCCGGGTGCTTCTTGAACATCGGCCCCGCGAGCGACGGCAGGATGGCCAGCGACATGATGATCGCCATCAGCAGCACCGAGCCGGAGCGCCCTTTCATCATGCGGTCCACCGCGCTGCCGATCACCCGCGCCAGCAGGTAGTTCACCAGAAACAGCAGCAGTACCGCCAGGATGCCCTGGCCGAAGGGCGTGCCCCCGTATACGTAGAGCCCCGCGACCAGCCCGAGCTGCAGGATCAGAAAAAGGATCCAGAAAGGGTCCACGATGCCGATGATGTGGCGCACCAGGAAGCGCTCCCGGGCCTGGATGGGGTAGCGGCGCAGCTCCAGGTCGGAGAAGATCGTGTTCATGCCGAAGCCCAGGCTGATGGTGGCAATGAGTGCCTGGACAAACACGGAGGTGAGCACGATGCGCGCCACCAGCTCGGCTTTTCCGCTGCGCGCCGCCACAATGCCGGCGCCGAACCCTCCGGACATCAGCAGCGCAAACACCAGGATGAACAGGAGGTACCCGGCGAAGAACAGCGCGATCCTCCCGTTGCGGGAACGCGTCTTGGCCCACAGCAGCTTGTAGCGAAGCTGGATCAGGCCTCCGATCAGTTCGGTATTCATGGCAGCTTCACTTCCGCGGTCGGATCACCTCGACGTTCAGGTAGGGCCGTAGCGCCTCGGGAACCACGACGGTGCCGTCCTTCTGCTGGTAGTTCTCGACAATCGCGACCCAGGTGCGGCCCACGGCCAGCCCGCTGCCGTTGAGCGTGTGAAGCGGCTCGGCCTTCTTCCCCGCGCGGTAGCGTATGCCGGCGCGGCGCGCCTGAAACGCCTCGAAATTGGAGCACGAGGAGATCTCCTTGTAGCCGTTCTGTCCAGGCAGCCAGACCTCGATGTCGTAGGTCTTGGCGGAGGAGAAGCCCATATCCGCGGTGCACAGCACCACCGTGCGGTACGGCAGCCCCAGGCGGCGCAGAATGTCTTCGGCATCGGCCGTGAGCTTCTCCAGCTCGTCGTAGCTCTGGTCCGGCGCGGTGAACTTGACCAGCTCCACCTTCTGGAACTGGTGCTGGCGGATGATGCCGCGGACGTCGCGCCCGTACGAGCCGGCCTCGCTGCGGAAGCAGGGGGTATACGCGCACAGGTGGACCGGCAGTGCCGAGGCCTCCAGCGTCTCATCGCGGAAGATGTTGGTGACCGGCACTTCGGCGGTGGGGATCAGCCAGAAGTCCTGCCCCTCGCACTTGAACAGGTCCTCTTTGAACTTGGGAAGCTGGCCGGTGCCGAACAGGCTCTGCGAGTTCACCAGGAAGGGCGGCAGCACCTCGGTATAGCCGTGCTCGCGGGTATGCACGTCGAGCATGAAATTGATGAGCGCGCGCTCCAGCTTCGCGCCCAAATCCCAGTAGAGAGCGAAACGGGCGCCCGTGATTTTGGCGGCGCGCTCGAGATCCAGGATGCCGAGTTGCGGCCCGAGGTCCCAGTGCGCCATGGGCTCGAAATCGAACGCCGGGGGGGCGCCCCAGCGGCGAACCTCGACATTATCGGCCTCGCTCTTCCCGACCGGAACGGACTCGTGCGGAACGTTGGGGATGCCGGCCAGCAGCTCCCGGAACTGCTCGTCGAGCGCCTTCACCTGTTCGTCGAGCGAGGAGATCTGCTCGGCGGACGCGCGCATCTGCTGCTGGCGCTCGGAGGTATCGACGCCTTCCTTCCGCAGTTTGGCGATTTCGGCGGTCTCGGCGTTGCGGCGGGCTTTCAGCTGTTCGGCCTGGGAGATGGCGCTCCGGCGCTCGCGATCGAGTTCACGAAACTGATCGAGCTGAGGCGGATTTCCGCGCGTCGCGAGCCGCTCCGCAATGCTGTCGAAGTTGTTCCGGAAGTGGGCGAGATCGTGCATGTCCCTCCATGCTAACGCATGCGTGGAGGGCTATTCCTCGTCTTCCTCGACTTTCACTGGCTCAAGGTCTTCGGCCTCGAAGATCTGGCGGCAATCAAGGCACTCGAGATAATCGACACCGTCTCTCCGGGCGATGATTTGGGTGCGGGTATGGTCACAAGCGGTCTGCATAAGCCTACGCTTAGATGAGGATTATTTTAACCGTGTACGTTTACTTGTCAAGCCCCCCCTTGGTAACGAGTTACAATCCTGGGTGATGCCATTTCCGACACACCGTTTGCGGCGCCTCCGCGCGACCGAATCGATCCGCAGCCTGGTGCGCGAGACACGCCTCGATCCGGCGCAGTTCATCCTGCCGCTGTTCGCCTGCCCGGGGGAGGGCGTACGCCGCGAAATCGGCGCCATGCCCGGCAACTACCAGATGTCGATCGACGAACTGGTTAAGGAATGTATCGAAGTGGAAGCGCTGGGAATCGGGGGCGTGATCCTGTTCGGCCTGCCGGAAACGAAGGACGAGATGGCGACGGGTGCATACGACGATAGCGGGATCGTGCAGCGCGCCATACGGGCCATCCGCCGGGAGACCTCCCGGCTGCTGGTGGTCACGGACGTCTGCAACTGCGAGTACACCAGCCACGGGCACTGCGGATACATTAAGGACGGAGACGTGGATAACGACACCACGCTGCAGTGGCTGGCGAAGTCGGCGCTCTCCCACGCGCGGGCCGGAGCGCATATCGTGGCGCCCTCGGACATGATGGACGGCCGGGTGTGGGCGATCCGCCAGGCGCTCGATGCCAACGGCTACGAAAAGATCCCGATTCTCTCATACGCCGCGAAGTTCGCCTCGGTCTTCTACGGCCCGTTCCGCGAAGCGGCCGATTCGGCGCCCCAATTCGGCGACCGGCGCAGCTACCAGATGGACCCCGCCAACTCCCTGGAAGCGATGCGCGAGATCGAGCTGGACGTGGAAGAGGGCGCCGACATGATCATGGTAAAGCCCGCGATGCCCTACCTCGACCTGATCGCGAAAGCGCGCGAGCGGTTCGACGTTCCCATCGCCGCCTACCAGGTAAGCGGCGAATATTCGATGATCGTGGCCGCCGCGCGCAACGGCTGGCTGGACGAAGAGCGGGCGATGATGGAGAGCCTGACCTCGATCGCGCGCGCCGGCGCCGGCATCATCCTGACCTACTTCGCGAAGCCCGCCGCCCGCCTGCTGGCCTAAGTGGGGCAGGCCTCCCGGCCTGCCCAAGCGCCGAAGGCGCTCAAGCCTCCGCCGCGTCAGTTTGATCGTCCGCCAAGCAATTCCAAATCCGCTTCGATACCGCTTGTCTCGCAAGCGCCGCGATATGCCGTCACGAGAACTGTCATCAGGGGGCGGAACGCCCCCGATCTCGCCGGATCCTGTCAGAAACCGACCCATTCAGGAAACCCCATGGGCACAGATAGCCCCGCCTCTTGCCGAAACCGTTCACCGCACTTCCCGAAATATCTCCCCAATCCCCGCAGTCACTTACCAGTAACTTCGCCCGGCTCCGCCTTGCGCCGTTGTTACCGTGTATGTAGCTTACTTATGCCGTCCCTCAAACAACTGGAAGCCAACCGCCGCAACGCGCAAAAATCCACCGGCCCCCGCTCCGTCGAGGGCAAGGCCGCGTCCTCCCAAAATGCCCTGAAATCCGGCATCGACGCCAAAGCCCAAACCCTCCCCGGCGAAAAACCCGAGGCTCTCGAGGCCCTCGCCGCCGAATATTACGACCGCTTCCGCCCCGCCACCCCCGAAGCCCGCCACCTCGTCGATACCCTCGTGTCCAACGAATGGCTCCTCCGCCGTTTCCGCCGCATCGAGGTCCAGATCCTCAAGCACGAAATGGAAGCCGCCTACCGCCTGGACGCGAAGAACCCCGAAGGCCACGCCTACGTCCGCGCCGAGCGCTCCTTCGACCGTCTCCAGCGCCGCATCAACGCCGCCGAGCGCAACTATCACCGTGCTCTCAAAGAGTTACAACCCCTCCCCCCGGAAATTGGCTTCGTTCCCCCACCCGACCCCGCTTTCGTTCCCCCACCCGACCCCGCTTTCGTTCCTCCACCCACACCCGATACGGACACAGAGGCGCGACCGTTAGGGAGCGCGCCTACCCCGCCCGCCGCCTGACCCGCGATATACTTGGTTCCCGTCATGCCCAAATCCGCTCTCATCCTCCTCGCCCTCGCCGCCTCCGCCTTCGCCGGCGACTGGCTTACGTTCGGCCACGACCCTCAGCGTACCGGGTGGGCCTTCGAGGAGACCCGCATCACGCCGGCCAACGCGGGCACCCTCGGAGTCAAGTGGAAAACCAAGCTGAAGAACGAGCCCTATAGCCTCTCCGCCCTGACCCCGCCGGTGGTCGCCTCGGGCATCGCCACCAGCAAGGGCATTCGTCCGGTCGTCTACCTCGCGGGCATTACCGGCACGGTGTTCGCGCTCGATGCCGAGACCGGCGAGGAACTGTGGAATCACACGTTCAAATACGTCGTCCTGCCCGGCAAGGGCGGATACCAGGGAACCTTCCTGTGTCCCAACGGCATCACCGCGACGCCGGTCATCGATAAGAGCACCAATCTGCTCTATGTCATCGGCGGCGACGGCGCGCTCTACGGACTGGACCTCGGCAGCGGAAAGGTGCGGGTCGGCCCCATCCAGTTCGTTGCGGCCTATTCGAAGAGCGCCAGCCTCAACTTGGTGGACGGCGTCATTTACACGACGCTCGCCCAGGGGTGCGGCAACGGCCTCTCCGGCTTCTACGCGGTGGACGTTCACAATCCGCACCGGCCCCTGGTCCGTCAGTTGCTTCTTTCCAACACCAACACGGCCGGAATATGGGGCAGGGGCGGCCCGGTCATCGGCACCAACGGACGCATCTACGGCGGCACGGCCGACGGCGTCTTCGACCCCATCGCGGGCGATTACTCCGATACCGTGGTCGCGGCTTCCCTTCCCGCACTCGACTTACTCGATTACTACCTGCCGGTTAACTGGCAGTATCTTCGCCGCAAAGACTTCGACCTGGGCGCTACCAGCCCGGTGTACTTCGGATGGCGCAATCGCAACCTGGTCGCCCACGGCGCCAAGGAAGGCGTGGTCAACCTGCTGGATGCCGACAAGCTGGGCGGCGCCGACCATCAGACTCCGCTCTATACCTCGCCGCGCCTCGGCAACGACCGCGCCGTGTGCTGCGAAGGCCTCGGCATTTGGGGCGGCCTCTCCACTTATCGCGACAACGACGGACAAACCTGGCTGTATGTCCCGATGGGCGGTCCGCCTTCGACCGGTGCGTCCCAGGTTCGCCCTCACCAACGGCGACAATCCGCATGGAAGCATCATGGCCTTCAAAGTCGTCCCGGACCCCAGGAGCGGCGACCCTGTCCTCGACGCGGCCTGGATCTCGGGCGACTTCAACCTGCCCGACCCGGTGGTGATCGCCAACGGCGTGGTCTTCGGGCTTTCCACCGGCGAGAACGCGGTGCAGCGCGGCGGCGAAGCCCATCGCTTCGAGAACACCCGGCCGGCGGTCCTCCAGGCGCTCGACGCCGCGACCGGCAAGCTGCTCTATTCGAGCGGCGACGCCTTTGCCTCATGGGTCCACTTCAGCGGGCTGGCCGTCTCCGACGGCAAGGTCTTCGCCGTCGACCGGGAATCCAATGTCTACTGCTTCGGCCTCCCCGACCGGCGGTGACCGGCTTCTTGGTACAATCTCTCGTCAAGGGAGCAAACAATGATTCGCACGCTCAAAGTAGCTGGGATTTTCCTATTTCTCGCGGCCCTCTTAGCGGCGGCCGATATGAACGGCAAATGGACGGGCAGCGTCGACACCCCGGACGGCGCGGTGCCCCTGACCTTCAACCTGACCGCCAAAGGCGCAGCGGTAACCGGCACCGTCACGGCCACCGCCGAGGGGCCCGCGGCCGAGATCGCCGACGGGAAGGTCGAGGGCGATGTCGCCACCTTCTCGTTTGTCACTCAGTACCACGGAGACCCGCTCAAGCTGCTCTGCAAGGTACAGGTCACCGGCGACGGCCTGAAGATTCAAATGGGCACCGAAGACGGCGGCTGGTCCACGGAGTTTCTGGCTAAGAAGGCTTCGTAAGGCCCATTCGCCGGCCCACTTTTTCGAAGACACCGAGCGCGCGGTCCAGTTCCTCCCGAGTGTGGGTCGCGGTGACGATGGTGCGGATCCGCGCCCGGCCCTTCGGCACCGTCGGAAATCCGATGCCCGTGGCCAGCACGCCCCCTTCGAACAGCTCGCGCGAGAACTGGTGCGCCTGCGCCGCCTCGCCGACCATCACCGGCGTGATGGGCGTCTCGCTGATCCCGGTGTCGAACCCCGCCGCCACCAAGCCCTGCTTGAAGTAGCGGGTGTTGTCCCAAAGCTGTTGGATCCGCTCGGGCTCCTGCTCCAGCACGTCGAACGCCGCCAGGCAGGCGGCCGCCACGGCGGGCGGGTGGGAGGTCGAGAACAGGAACGGGCGCGCGCGGTGATAGAGGAACTCGATCAGGTCGCGGCTGCCGCATACATATCCGCCCAGGACTCCGACAGCTTTCGACAGCGTGCCGACCTGAATATGAACGCGGCCGTGCAGCCCGAAGTGGTCGATGGTGCCTCGTCCGTTGCGGCCCAGCACGCCCGAGGAGTGCGCGTCGTCCACCATCATGATGGCGTCGTGCTTCTCCGCGGCCTCTACCAGACCCGGGAGCGGGCCGATGTCGCCATCCATCGAAAAGACGCCGTCGGAAATCAGGAGCTTGCGGCCGGAAGCACCGTCCAACTCGGCCAGGATCGCCTCGGCGCGGGCGACGTCCTTGTGCGGGAACACGTGGATCTTGGCCCGCGAAAGGCGGCAGCCGTCGATGATGCTGGCGTGGTTCAGCTCGTCCGAGATGATGTGGTCGTCGGGAGTCAGAATGGCGGAGACCGTCCCGGCGTTGGCGGCGAAACCCGACTGGAAAACGACGCAGGCCTCAACATGCTTGAAGGCGGCGATCCGCTCCTCCAGTTCCATGTGCAGGCTCATGGTTCCCGAGATCGTGCGGACGGCGCCCGACCCGGCCCCGTACTTGCGCACCGCCTCGAGCGCGGCCTCGCGCAGTTTGGGGTGCGTGGTGAGCCCCAGGTAGTTGTTGGAGGCGAGGTTGATGACCTGCTTGCCGTCGAATCGCGACTCGGGGGCGCACGCCGTCTCCAGGACGCGCAGGCGCTGGAAGGTGCCCTCCTGGCGCCACGACTCGAGCTGATCGTGCAGATACGAGAGAGGATTGCTCATCAGCCTCAGTCTAACGCCAGTCGCCGGTAGCAGCCGCGGAAATGGATCAGCGGCTCGCCTTCCGCCACCTGGGCGTCCACCATGCGGGCTACGAAAATATCGTGATCGCCCGCCGGGATGCGCTGCTCGACCGTGCACTCGATGGCGGCGAGGACTCCGGGAATCAGCGGCACGCCGGTTGAGCCCGGGTACCACGGGAGGCCGTCGAAACGGTCTTCGCCCTTGCGCGCGAAGCGTTCCGAAAGGGTCTGCTGGTCTTCCGCCAGGATGTTGATTCCAAAGTTCCGCGTCGCACGGAACGTATCGATCGCCGTCACCGCGTGTCCGATGCAGATCAGGATCAAAGGAGGGTCTAGGGAGACGGATGTAAAGGAGCTTACGGTGAGTCCGTGAGGTGATCCCGCGGCGTCCAGAACGGTAGCAATCGTCACACCATTGGCGAACCGCCCGCACGCCCGCCTGAATTCCTCGCTGGTAACTCCGGACCCCTCGCTTGACATGAGTATAAATTCAATCCTATCATGTGGTTGACTGATGCGGGTACCAATTGCGAAGCCCGCCCGGGGTCGTTCCGCGTGGGGGATGCCCGGACAAGGAGGCTCTTTTGATCAAGCTGGACATCATCAACGAAGTCGTCAACCGGACCGGCATCACCAAGACAAAAGCCGAGATGGCCGTCGAGACGGTGTTTGAATCGATGAAAAAGGCCCTCGAACAGGGCGACCGCATCGAGTTACGCGGCTTCGGAGTGTTCAACGTCAAGCCGCGAAAGACAGGGATCGGACGGAACCCGCGCACCGGCGCGGAGGTTTCGATTCCCCCCGGCAAGGCCGTGCGCTTCAAGCCCGGCAAGGAGTTACAGACGCTGCAGTAGAACCGCTGCACGCGGCCGTTCATCGTGTCCTCTAGGGATTTCTCTCCGGCGCCGTACCCGTTCTTTGCCGAAAGCGGCACAGGAGAGACGTACGACATTTCACCGCCCCGCACCCGCGAACGGTATTGGCTGTATTGTCTGTTGTTTGCGGCCACCATGGTGACTGCCACGGTAGTGGGCGCGGCGATGCAGTCGGCGTTCGACCGCAACCTGCCGTTCGATATCGAGAACAGCTTCGATATGTATGTGGCGATCTGGCGGCACCCCCTCGGGCTGCTGGCGGGCCTGCCGTTTTCGGTGACGCTGCTCGGAATCCTGCTGGCCCACGAGTTCGGCCACTACCTGGCGGCCATGTACCATCGGGTGGATGCCAGCCTGCCCTACTTCATGCCGTCCCCGTTCCTCGGAACGTTCGGCGCGTTCATCCGGGTACGGTCGCCGATCTACTCCAAACGGGTGCTGTTCGATATCGGTGTATCGGGTCCGTTGGCCGGATTTGTGCTGCTGCTGCCCGCCCTGGCGGTGGGGATGGCGCTTTCCAAGGTGATTCCGGGGATCGCGCACCAGGGCAGCCTGCAGTTCGGAGCGCCGGGACTCGAATGGTTGCTGCGCCACGCTATCTTCCCGGGCGTTCCGGCCGCTGACATCTACCTGCACCCCATCGCGCGGGCGGCCTGGATCGGGATGTTCGCCACGGCGTTGAACCTGCTGCCCATCGGGCAGTTAGACGGCGGCCACATCCTGTACTCCTTCTTTCCGCAGCGCCATCGCACGGTATCTAAGGTCCTGTGCGTGCTGATGCTGCCGCTTTACCGCTTCTGGTGGGGATGGGTGTTCTGGGCGGTGGTGCTGCTGCTGCTCGGACGCAGCCACCCGGTGGTGCACGACCCCACCGACCTGACGCCCGGCCGTCGCATACTCGGCTGGATTGCCCTCATTGTGTTCCTGCTCTGCTTCACCCTGGATCCGATCCGCGCCGGCGGACTCTGACCCTCATGAAGATCACAGCGACGATCATTACGCTCAACGAGGAGCGCAACATCGCCCGGGCCATCGAGAGCTTGCGCTGCGCCGATGAGATCCTGATCGTGGACAGCGGATCGGTGGACCGCACGGTGGAGCTTGCGCAGAACCTGGGGGTGCGGGTGATCGAAGCGGGCTGGCTGGGGTATGCCGCGCAGAAGAACTGGGCGGCCGAACAGGCGACCCACGACTGGATCCTGTCGCTCGACGCGGACGAGGCCTTGAGCGAGGCGCTGGAAGCCGAGATCTGGAGCCTGAAAAAGGCCGGTCCGCGGTACGATGCCTACACTATGCCGCGGCTGGCGTGCTATCTGGGCAGGTGGATCTACCACTCGGGCTGGTACCCCGACCGCAAAGTGCGGCTGTACGAGCGCGGCAAGGCCAAGTGGGTAGGGGACTTCGTGCACGAGAGCGTGGTGCCTTCCGGCCGGCTGGGACACCTCAAGAGCAACCTGCTGCACTTCACCTGCGACTCGCTCTCCGAGCACCTCAAGACGCTCGACCGTTACACCACGCTGGCCGCACAGGAGCTGGCGGCGCGCAACCTGAAGCCGCCGCTGAGCAAGCTGATCTTCGATCCGTTCTGGACCTTCTGCACGACCTACTTCCTGAAGCGCGGCTTCATGGACGGCCTGGAGGGACTGATCATCGCCTACATGGCGGCCTTCTACACCTTCCTCAAGTACTCCAAAGCGAGAATCATGAGCTGATATGCGGATCCTGCATCTGGACGCCGGCCGGGCAATGCGCGGCGGGCAATGGCAGGTGGCGCGGCTGATCCGCGGGCTGACCGCCGAGGGTGTGGAATCGACCCTACTCGCCCCCCGCGACACTCCGCTCTACCTGGCGGCCCGCCAGGAAGGCTGGCGGGTGGAGGCGTTCGGACCGGCGCGCGCCATCGCGCTCGCGGGGCGCCATGACCTGGTGCACGCCCACGACGCGCGCAGCCACACCCTGGCCGCGTTCCTGCACACCCCGGCCGTGGTCTCGCGACGGGTAGCCTTCCCGGTCCGCTCGCGCTGGAAATACGCGCGGCCGCGGCGCTACCTGGCCGTGTCGGAGTTCGTCAAGCGGGTGCTCATGGAGGGCGGGGTCCCGGAGGACAAGATCAGCGTGGTCTACGACGGGGTGCCGGTGCTGGCCCCGGCGGAAGGACAGGCGGTGCTGGCGCCGTCCGCGACGGCCGACCCGGAAAAGGGCACGGGGCTGGCGCTCGAGGCCGCGCGGCTGGCGGGCGTGCCGATGGAACTGGCGGTCGACCTCGAGCGCGACCTCGGCCGCGCGCGCCTTCTGGTCTACATCACTCACAGCGAGGGCCTCGGCTCCGCTGCGCTGCTGGCCATGTCGGCCGCCGTCCCCGTGATCGCCAGCAATGTGGGCGGGCTGGCGGAGATCATTCGTTCGGGGCAGAACGGAATCCTGGTGAACAACGAGACTGCGCAAATCGCGGCGGCCATGCGGCGTGTGCTCGGCGACTCCGCTCTGGCGCACCGCCTGGGCGATGCGGGGCGGCAGACCGTGATCCAGAAATTCACCGAAGCTCATATGGTTCGCCGTACCATGGAGGTTTACCGGCAGGTGCTAGCGTAAATGGAAGCCGTACTCGCGCTGTTGTTCGGACTGCTGATCGGCAGTTTCCTCAATGTCTGCATCCACCGCTGGCCGCGCGGCCGGTCGGTGGTCCGCCCGCGCTCGCACTGCGTCCGCTGCCGCAAGACGATCCCGTGGTACGACAACATTCCGGTGGTCAGCTACCTCGTCCTCGGCGGCAAGTGCCGGTATTGCGGCCGCCACATCTCGTTCCGCTATCCGTTCGTCGAGTTGATCACGGGGCTGGCCTTCTGTTTCTTCGTGGCGACGCTCGGCCCGACTCTCGCGGCCCTCAAGATGTGCGTCTTCAGCGCCATTCTGATTGCCCTGATCTTTTCGGACCTCGAGAAGCGCATCCTGCCGGACGAATTGACACTCGGCGGCACCCTGATCGGCCTGGCCTTCGCCTTCTTCGTGCCGCTGCAGGATGATACCAGCGGGCCGCTGCTCTGGCTCCTGGGGCTGGATTGGTCCGGCCGCGCGGAATGGCTGGCGGCGGCGGTGACGGGGGCCATCCTGCCCGCCCTCTTCCTGTGGGGCGGCGGCTGGATCTATTCCAAGGTGCGCCACAAGGAAGGCCTGGGGCTGGGCGATGTCAAGCTGATGGTGATGGTGGGGAGCTTTCTCGGCCTGCAATATACCCTGCTGACACTGCTCGCGGGCTCGGTGCTCGGTTCGGTGGTCAGCCTGCTTTACATCTGGGGCGCCCGCAAGGATGCCGCGAGCTACGAACTGCCTTTTGGCTCGTTCCTGGGAGGCGCGGGATTGCTGATCGCCGTGGCAGGAGCGCGGCTGCTGGGCTGGTACGGCGGAATATAATGGGTCGATACTAAGGGTCAAACGATGCGCGAATTGCTGATCCAATGTCCTGACGGCCAGATGAAATCCGTTCCGCTGACCGGGGAGCGGATGGCGGTGGGCCGCTCGAGTTCCTCGGAGCTGTGCTTCCCGGAAGATGCCGGCCTTTCGCGCCAGCACTTCGCCTTCGAGACGCAGGGCGCCGAGTGGACCGTACAGGATCTCGGCAGCAAGAACGGGACGTTCGTCAACAACATCCCGCTCAAGGCGAAGCTGATTCTGAAACCGGGCGACCGTATCACGGCGGGGCACCTGGTCATCACCTTCGCGCCGGATGGCGAAGGCCCCAAGAAAGGCGTGGTGGTGTTCGACGGCGGTCAGGCCGAATCGCCCAGCACCTCGACCGTGATCACCAGCCTGGAGGGCGCCAACCAGACCATCGCATTCGACCGCAGCGGGGGCCGGGGCGCGGCGTCCACGACGCCCATGCAGGCGCTCATCAAGGCCGGCCAGGAGCTTTCCGAGAACCGCCCGCTGGAGGAGCTTTTCCCCGTGATCCTCGACCTGGCCATCCAGGCGGTGAACGCGCAGCGCGGCGTGCTGCTGCTGCTCGAAGGCGACACGCTGGTGCCGAAAGCCCACAAGGGCGAAGGCTTCCGCATCAGCACGGCTGTGCGCGACCGGGTGATCAACGAAAAGGCCTCCATCCTGGTGCGCGATGCGCAGATGGATGACGCGTTCAAAGCGCGGATGAGCATCGTGGAGCACAAGGTCCACACCATGATGGCCGTGCCGCTGCAGGCCAAGGACCGAACCATCGGGCTGCTGTATCTCGATTCGCCGTTCGTCCTGCGCGAGTTCACCAAGGACGATTTGAGCCTGCTGACGGTGATGGCGAACGTCGCGGCCATACGGATCGAGAACGCGCGGCTGGCGGAGGTCGAAGCGGCCGACCGCATGATGCGCCGCGATCTTTCGCAGGCGGCGGAGATCCAGCAAGGCACGCTGCCGCGCCACTCCCCGGAAGTCGCGGGGACCGACCTGGCGGGCTTCAATGCCGCGTGCCGCACGGTGGGCGGCGATTACTACGACTTCTTCCCGTACCCGGACGGCCGGGTGGCGCTGGCTCTGGGAGACGTATCGGGCAAAGGCATGCCGGCTTCCCTGATGATGATGGCGCTGCACGCGCGCGTGCAGGTGCTGGCGGAGGACCCGGGCGACCTGGGCGGCTTCATGTCGCGGCTGAATAAAGCGACGTGCGCGAACTGTCCGACCAACCGCTTCATCACCTTCTTCTTCTGCGTGCTCGATCCGGCCAGCGGGCTGCTGCGGTTCGCCAACGCGGGCCACAATTCGCCGATCCTGGTTCGGGCGTCCGGCGAGGCGCAGATGCTGGAAGGCGGTGGCCCGGTGCTGGGCATCCTCTCGATCGCTCCCTACAGCGAGATGACCGCGCAACTGGAACCGGGCGACATCCTGCTGGTGTATAGCGACGGGGTCACGGAAGCGACCAATTCGAATTACGACGAGTTCGGCGAAGAGCGCGTGATCGAAGTTCTGCGCCAGCATCGCAGGGAGCGCGCGGAAGTAATCGTCGAAGAGGTCACCCGATCCCTGTCCGAATTCGCCGCCGGCGCGCCCCAGGCCGACGACATCACGCTGGTAGTGGCCAAGCGGCTCGGATAGCGTGAACTACCCGGATTCGGTCCACTTCCTCTACGCGCTCGGCAACGAGATCAAAACCGCCAAGTTCGGGCTGGAGCGAATCGGCGCCGTGCTCGAGGCCCTCGGCAGACCGCAGGACGAGTGCCGCTTCGTGCACGTCGCGGGGACCAACGGGAAAGGCTCCACCTGCGCCATGATCGAAGCCGGGTTGCGCGCGGATGGGCGGCGCACGGGGCTGTTCACTTCGCCCCACCTCAACGAGCCCATCGAGCGGATCCGCATCGACGGGCGTCCGGTTTCGGCGGAGCGGTTCACCCAGGCGTTCGACCGCGTGCACGAAACGGTCGAACGGCTGCTGGCGGAAGGCGCGATCGATTTTCACACGACCTACTTCGAGACCGTCACCGCCATGGCGCTGGTGATCTTCGCGGAAGAGCGCCTGGACACGACGGTTCTCGAAGTCGGGCTGGGCGGACGGCTGGATGCCACCAACGTGGTGCGGCCGGAGCTGTGCGTGATAACGCCGGTGGATTTCGACCACGAGGCGTTCCTCGGCAAAAGCATCGAATCGATCGCTGGAGAGAAGGCGGGCATTCTGAAGCGAGGCGTGCCCGCGGTAATCGCGCGGCAGCGGGAGGAGGCCGCGCGGATCATCCGGCAGCGGGCGGCCGAACTGGAGATCCGGACGGTATGGACGGGCGAGTATGCGGTGAGCGACCTCGAGATCGACGCGCGCGGCAGCACTTTCCGGGTGCGCGGCATACGGGTCCGCTGTCCGCTGGCAGGCGAGCACCAGGTGGAGAACGCCGCTACGGCGGCGGTGGCGCTGGAGCAGTCTGGCGTGAGCCTGCCGGCGATCGAGGAAGGCATCGCGCACGCTGAATGGCCGGGACGCCTGGAGCTGGTCTCGGAGCGCCCCGAGATCGTTCTCGATGGAGCACACAATCCGGCGGGTGCGCGGGCGCTGGCGGCGTACATCGAACGATTCTATGGAGACCGCCGGGTGCGTCTGATATTCGGCGCGATGCGCGACAAATCGGTGGCCGAGATCAGCGGCATTCTCTTCCCGCTCGCGCGACAGGTGATCGTGACCGCGCCGCGGCAGGCCCGGGCGCTCACCCCGGAGACGATGCGCGCGGTGGCGGACCATCCGGACCTGCGGATTGCCGCCCACATCGAAGACGCATTGGCGATGGTTCGCGAGGACGCGGCAGGGGATGACGCGGTGTTCGTCACCGGATCGCTCTTCCTGGTGGCCGAAGCTCGTGCGATTCTGAAAACGTGAGCTTCCTTCGCTCGCTGCTGTTCTCCACGCCGTTGATCGCAGCAGCCACGATATTCATGGGGACGTTGTCGATCCTGGCCTCGCTGATCGATGGCAGCGGTCGGACACAGCACCACCTGGCGCGCATCTGGGGCAAGATGCTGCTGGCGGTGAGCTTCATCCGGGTGCGCGTGGAGGGGCTCGAAAGGCTGGAGCCGGGCGCCAGCTACGTCTTCGTATCGAACCACGCGAGCTATATGGACATCCCGGCGATCCTCTCTTCCCTGCCCCACCAGTTCCGGTTCTTCGCGAAGAAGGGGCTGTTCCAGATTCCGTTTCTGGGCACGCACCTGAAGCGCGCGGGGCACTTTCCGGTGGACCGCTCCAACGCGCGGAATTCGCTGAAGAGTATGAGCGAGGGCGCGAAGCACATCTCGGAGCGCGGGATTTCGCTGCTGCTGTTTCCGGAGGGCGGCCGGTCGCCGGTCGGGCTGCGGGAATTCAAAGAGGGCGCCGTATACATCGCGATCAAGGCGGGTGTGCCGGTCGTGCCGATGGCCTTGGTGGGGATGCGGGAGAAGCTGCCGATGCACTCGATCCACATCAAGACCGGCCGCGTGACGCTGCGGATCGGGGAGCCGATACCGACCCTCGGGTTGAAGCTGGCGGACCGCGCAGCGTTGAACCAGAGGATCTACGACGAGGTGAAGCGCATGCTGGTACGCTAGAAACTTAACCGTACCTATGCCCGAATCTCCTATTACAGCGCGCACCCAGGATTTCGCCACCTGGTATCAGGACGTGGTCCTGCAGGGCGATATGGCCGAGCCGGCGGAAATCGTCAAGGGCTGCATGGTGATTAAACCCAACGGCTACGCCGTATGGGAAGTGCTGCAGCGCGAATTCGATCAGCGCTTCAAAGCGACCAACCACCAGAACGTCTATTTCCCCCTGCTCATCCCGCAGAGCTTTCTGCGGAAAGAGGCCGAGCACGTGGAGGGCTTCTCCCCGGAGCTGGCGGTGGTGACGATCGCCGGAGGAAAAGAGCTGGAGGAGCCGTACGTCATCCGGCCGACGTCGGAGACCATCATCGGGCACTTCTTCGCCAAGTGGATCCAGAGCTGGCGCGATCTTCCGGTACTGATGAACCAGTGGGCCAACGTGGTGCGCTGGGAGCTGCGCACACGCATGTTCCTGCGGACGACGGAGTTCCTCTGGCAGGAAGGCCATACGGCGCACGCGACGCACGCGGAGGCGATCGAAGAAGTGCTGCGGATCCTCGACATCTACGCCGAAGTGGCGGAAGAAGTCATGGCCATGCCGGTGATCAAGGGGGTGAAGTCGCGCGCGGAGAAGTTCGCCGGCGCGCTGCGAAGCTATTCGATCGAAGCCATGATGCAGAACGGCCTGGCGCTGCAGGCCGGCACCAGCCACGACCTGGGGCAGAATTTCGGCAAGGCCTTCGACGTGCGGTTCCAGAACAAGGAGGGGCAGCTCGATTACGTGTGGCAGACCAGTTGGGGCGTGAGCACGCGGCTGATCGGCGGCCTGATCATGACGCACTCCGACGACAAGGGACTGGTGCTGCCTCCCAAGCTGGCCCCGATTCCCTCCGTGCTCGTCCCGATTTACCGGAAGGACGAGGAGAAGAGCGCCGTGCTCGAAGCGGCGCGCCGCATCGCGAACGATCTGGGCGCGAAATTGGACGAGCGCGAAGGGCAGTCTCCAGGCGCGAAGTTCTTCCACTGGGAGCGGCGCGGAGTGCCGGTGGTGATGGAACTCGGCCCGCGCGATCTGGCCTCCGGAAACATCGTGCTCAAGCGGCGCGATACCGGCGCGAAGGAGGTGGTACGCCAGAGCGAAGCGCGCACGAAATATCAGGCGGCCCTCAGCGCGATGCAGAACGATCTCTTCATGACCGCCAAGAACCGCCTGAATGCGAACACCATGACGGCCAATTCGCTCGACGAAGTGCAGGAGATTCTGCGTGACGCGAGCGCCGAAAAGGGCGGCGGGAAGTTCGTGATGGCACACCTGAAGGACGACCCCGAGTGCGACGCGCGGCTCAAGGAATTCAAGGCCACGGTCCGAAACATTCCGCTGACCGACGAATTCGACGGGCCGGGCAAGTGCATCGTTACCGGCGAGACGGTGGAGCAGCGATCCGTCATCGCAAAAGCGTACTAGCGTTAGGTGCGATGCGACACACTTAGCTCGAATTAGTTAGAAACGTGCTAACGATCTGAGGGTTCCAATCACTATACGTCCCGGGAGGGAACGATGCGCCAGGGAACCCTATTTCGTTCGCTGTCAGTCTGCGTGTGCCTAGCCGCCGCCGCGATCCCCGCCGCCGCGATGTCGGTTAAGTTGACCGCCTCCGACGACTCGCCGATCCTCGTGGGGACGGTGGTCCATTTCAGCGCCGCGCCGTCCGACGGAACCAGCGGAACGGTGTGGTACCGGTTCCGGGAGCGCGAGTTGGGAGGCAATTTCCAGACGGTCCGCGATTACGGGCCGCTCACCGACCTCGACTGGACCCCCGCAGAACACGAAGGCTCGTTTGAGATCGAAGTATCGGCGCGCAGCCCGGATACGGGCGACATTGCCGTCACGTCCACGGTATTCGACGTCCAGCCGCTGGTGAACGGCGACCAGGCCCTGGTGACTCCCACCGCCAACCCGCTGGTGTTCCTCTTCAGCGCGCCGCCGTGTCCCGCGGGCCAGCAGATGCGAGTGGAGTTCCGCGTGCCGCACGAGCCGATCCAGACGACCCCGAACAAGTCGTGTATCGACGGCGTGACCATGAACTTCTATATCGCCGGATTGCGGGGGAGCACTTCATACGTTGCCCGCCAGGTGGTCAACACGGGCACGCAATCGCTGACAGGTGTACCGGTCCCTTTCACGACCGGCCGCGTCCCGGACGGGTTCTATAAGAGTACCGTCCTGCTGCCGGAGCAGGCGGCCACGACTGAACCGGTGCTGCTGGGCAGTGCTTTCGGCACGCCGGTGGCGCACGACCTCAACGGAAACGTGATCTGGTTCGGGCCGCCGGACGTCTCTTACATTACCCGACCGGAGGCCGGCGGCAACTTTTGGGGCCTGGTGGAGAACTTCAATATCGACCCTTCGCAGCAGGCGGTGCGTGAGTTCGACCTGGCGGGTATGACCGTCCGCGAGACCAACGCGGCCCGCGTGAACGAGCAGTTGAAGGTTCTGGGCCGGCGCGCGATCACGGCCTTCCACCACGAAGCGCGGAGTCTTCCCGACGGCCACATTCTGGTGCTGGCGGATGTGGAACAGATCCTGACCGGCGTGCAGGGCGCCGGATCGGTGGACGTGCTGGGCGACATGATCATCGTCTTGGATCAGGAGTTGAACGTGGTCTGGACCTGGGACACGTTCGACCACCTGGACGTCACCCGCAAGGCCATCCTGGGTGAGACCTGCCTCGGGTCGGGCGCTTGTCCGCCATACCTTCTGACGCCGGATGCGAACGACTGGACTCACGGAAACGCGCTTCAACTGACACCGGACGGAAACCTGCTTTACTCGAGCCGCCACCAGGACTGGCTCATCAAGATCGCCTATGACAACGGTAACGGCGACGGCCACATTATCTGGAAGATGGGCAAGGACGGAGATTTCCAGGTCATCTCGAGCGACGCTTATCCCTGGTTCTCCCATCAGCACGACGCGAATTTCGTCTTGTCGGATCCTTCGAAGCTGCTCGTATTTGACGATGGGAACACGAGGGTTGTCACACTGGGCAGCGGCCACAGCCGCGGCCAGGTGTACCGCATCGACGACCAGGCTATGACCGCCACACCCCTGGTGAACGCGGACCTGGGAGTGTACTCGGTAGCGGTGGGCTCGGCGCAGCAACTCGTCGATGGGAACTACCACTTTGACGCGGGCTATGTGCCCGTGCCCGGAGGGGCGATCGCCTACTCGTTTGAAGTGGATGGGAACGGCAAGATCGTCTACGACGCTAACGCTAACGCACCTCTCTATCGCACTTTCCGGCTCAATAGTATATATTCGTACTATTGAGCCTCGATGAAGCGTCGCACATTTCTGCAAGCAGGTAGCGCAGCTGCGCTCGGTTCTCTCGCCAAAGGCGTGGCTGGTCTAAACCCGCCGCCCAACATCATTGTTATTTTTGCGGACGATCTCGGATATGGAGACCTGCATTGCTACGGGTCTCGCATCCAGACACCCAATATCGACCGTATGGCAGCGGAAGGGGCGATGTTCAGCAACTTCTACGCGGCCAGCCCGGTCTGTTCGCCATCCCGGGCAGCCCTGCTGACCGGCCGTTACGGGGTACGCTGCGGAATCCGGACCGCACTCACGCCGACCGACACCATCGGCCTGCCGTCGACCGAAACCACCATCGCACAGATGTTGAAGCCGGCAGGGTATAACACGATGTGCGTGGGCAAGTGGCATCTCGGCTGCACCGGTGGCTTTCTTCCAACACAGCACGGGTTCGACGGATACTACGGCATCCCCTACAGCAACGATCAGTCGCCCTCGGTGCTGATGCAGAATACAACCGTAATCGAATCGCCCGTGAACTTGTCTACGATCACGCAGCGCTACACCGCGCAATCCATCGACTTCATACGGCGATCGAAGAACGCACCGTTTTTCCTGTACCTTCCGCACACGGCTCCCCATATTCCGCTGGCGGCGTCGCCCGACTTTTTGGGAAAGTCGTCGATGGGCCTGTACGGAGACGTCGTGGCGGAGATGGACTGGAGTGTCGGTCAGATCCTGCAGGAGTTGAAAGCCAACAACCTCGACTCCAATACGCTGGTGGTCTTTACCAGCGATAACGGTCCCTGGTTTCAGGGCAGCGCCGGACGATTGCGGGGACGCAAGGGCGATACGTTTGAAGGCGGCATGCGGGAACCGTTCCTGGCGCGCTTTCCGGGCAGGATTCCGGCGGGGCGAAAGGTGAAGCCCCTGGCTAGTACGCTGGATCTCCTGCCGACCATAGCAGGGCTGACGAACACCACGCTTCGCGGAAATCCGCTGGACGGCGTGGACATATGGCCGCTCTTGACGGGACAGGGACGTCCATCCGTACGGCCGCCGTTCCTCTACTTCGCCGACTGGAACCTGCAGTGCGCGCGGGTGGGCCGGTGGAAATTGCACCTGGCCCGCTACAATACACCCGCCTATAGCCCGATGCCGAAAGTGGGGTACTACAACCTGCGCCTGCTCAGCCCGGAATTATACGACATCGAGAACGATCCGGAAGAGGCCGAGGACGTCTCCAACGACCATCCGGATATTGTCGCCAACATCCGCACGCGCGTCGAGCAGATGGTGCCAACTTTGCCGGTCCAGGTGCAGGCCGCCTGGCAGGATACGCAAAACCGTCCGGTTTACCAGAACACGCCGGGGGCCTGGCCGGAACCGGTTCAGTAAGTCGCGGTGACCTAATTCGCGGAGGCGGTAGCTTCGCCGGGTTTGAGATACTTCGCGTACCAGGCGAGATAGCGATCGATACGGTCCTTCTGGTAACTCGGACGGGTGATTCCGTGGAACGAGTTAGGATAGACCACTAACTCGGTCGGAATGCCGAGGCTCGAGAGCGCCTGGTACATCTCCTCGCCGCCCACGAGGGGCACGTTGGCGTCCTTTTCGCCCCCCAGGAAGAGCGTGGGGGTGGTGATCTGATCGGCGTGCATGAAGCCGTAGGAGATCTTCAGCCACGGCTCGATGCCGACTTTCCACGGCGGGCCGATCTCTTCGTCGTACTGCATGATGTACTGGTCGACGCCGTACAGGGCCAGCGGAAACGCAGTGCCGGCTCCGCTGGTGGCGGCCTTGAAACGGTGGTCCTTGGCGATGATGGCATCGGTCAGGATGCCTCCGTAGCTCCAGCCGCCCACGCCGAGGCGGTCCGGGTCGGCGAGGCCGATCCCGACCACGTAGTCCATGGCGGCCTGGAGGTCGAGCACCTCCTTGTCGCCCCAATCGCCCGCAATCGCTACCTGGTATTGTTCGCCGCGTCCGGAACTGCCGCGGTAATTGACGTTCACCACGACGTAGCCGTTCGCGGCGAAGATCTGACGCTCGAAATTGAACGAGTGTCCGTCCTGGCCGTTGGGGCCGCCGTGGATTCGCAGCAGCGTCGGGTACTTCCTGCCGGCCTGGTAATCGGGCGGCTTGGTGATGAGGCCGTGAACCTCATTCCCGTCCTTCGCCTTGCAGGTAAATTCTTCGGTGGCGCCGAGTTTCAACTGCGCCATGAGGGCATCGTTGTGGTGCGTGATCGCGCGCAGCCTGCCGTTTTCGAAGACGTGGATCTCGGGGTGCGTATCGTCGCCCGAGGCCAGCATCGCGATGCGGCCGTCCTTGCCGATTTCCATAGCCGGCACGGTGCCCGGACCCTTGGTGAGCCGCTCCACCTCACCGCCCGCGGCGGGAATGGTTTCGGGATACTCCCAGCGGTCATCGGCTACCAGGAAGACAATCGACTTGCCGTCCGGAGTGTAGCGCGGCGCGGAAACGCCGCGATCGAGTTTTCCGGCGAGCAGCGATGGCTCGCCGCCCGAGGCGGACACGACGGCCAGGCGGCTCATGTTGTAAGCTCCCTGCCGGGCGCCCGAGCTCTGGGTGTAGACGATGCGGGCGCCGTCGGGACTCCACGCGGGGCGGCCGCGCGATGCGGAAGAGTGGACGCCGTCGTAATGCGTCAACTGGCGGGGAGACGAGCCGGCATGAGCGTCGATCACGTAAACATTCCACGTGTTATAGCGTTCGGCATCCTTGCCCTGCTTACCCAGAAACGCGATCGACTTACCGTCCGGAGACCAGACGGGCGAAGCCGCCTCGAGCGGCCCGGACGTCAACGCTTCGGCTTTCTTCGTGGCGACGTCGTAGAGGTACAAGCGCGGCGGCCTCTGTGTCAGGTACCCGACCACGTCCTGTTTGAACTTGTAACGATCGATGACGATGGGTTTCGGCGCCTTGGCGTTGGGGCCTGCCGGGGCGGCGCCGGCGCCTGCCGGGCGTTCGTCGTCGGGCTCGTTGGGATCGCGGTCGGTGACGACCAGCAGGAGCGTCTTGGAATCGGGCGACCACTCATAGGTCGAGAGTCTCCCTTTCACATCCGTAAACTGTTGCGCCTCGCCGCCGTTGCGATCGAGCAGCCACACCTGGCTGCCCTTGGCCTTGCCGGGCCGGCCGGAGAGGAACGACAGATAGCGTCCGTCGGGACTCCAACGGGGCGCA
Organism: Bryobacterales bacterium; assembly: GCA_963836015.1. GTDB lineage: Bacteria > Acidobacteriota > Terriglobia > Bryobacterales > Bryobacteraceae > CAWCDJ01. Next base: position 421,686 of record CAWIIF010000002.1, read on the forward strand.
CTTTCGCCCTCGGTACTGGTAGTCATGCGCAACTGCAGCTTGCCGTCCCAGCTTGCCATCCACACGTCAGTGTCGCTTTTATCGGCAGCGGTATCTACAGTGCTCACCGTATACGCAACCCATTTGCCGTCAGGTGAAATCTGGACGTCCCGTACGTCGCGGAACGCGTGCATGTCTTCGACCTTGATCAGGCGTTTTCCAGTAGATTGGCCGAAAACCAAGGAAATTGTGAGAAGTGCCAGGGAAATCGGAGGAAGTTTCGCTGCTCGCATGAGATCCGAGTTTAACAGATCAATTGCAAACTCGTGGCCGCGAGAATTGACACCACCCTTCGGTTTGTGTTACCCAAGATCAATCACCTAATCTTGGTTAGTTTGCACGAGACGGGATCACCACGTGGCTGAGCCCACACACGCACAAAAAGGGGGTACTGATATGCGAAAGCTTCTAGGGCTGTCTTTTGTCTGCTTGCTCATGACCGCCGCCCTGTACGGTCAAACCACTACAATTACCGGAACGGTCATGGATCCGACCGGCGCTGTTGTGCCGGCCGCTTCGATCACGATCACCAACATCGCGACCGGGGCGCAGCGCGCGACTGTATGCGACAGTCAGGGGCGCTACACGATATCGCAGGTTGTGCCGGGGTCGTATAAGGTCAGCGCCAAGGCCAGCGGCTTCGCGGAGGCGGCAATCGCCAAAGTCGATCTGCTGGTGAACCAGCCGGCAACCATCCCGATCAAATTCGAGAAAGTGGGCTCCACTTCGGAGACCGTACAGGTCGAAGCCGCGGCCGATCAGGTGAATACGACCGATGCGTCGATCGGCAATGCCATCGGAACCCAGGCCATCATTCAGATGCCGATGTTTGCCCGCAATGTGGCGGGCTTGCTGGCATTCCAGCCCGGAGTCACGAGCTTCGGCTCCTTCGGCGCGCAGAACCTGGATTTCCGCAGCGGCTCGGTCAACGGCGGTAAATCGGACCAGTCGAACATCACGCTCGACGGAGTGGACGTCGGGGACCAGAACACACGCCAGGCATTCACCAGCGTGCTGCGCGTGACCCTGGATTCCGTGGAAGAGTTCCGCACCGTGACCTCCAACGGTGACGCGGCCACCGGCCGCGGGTCGGGCGCGGACGTGGCGCTGGTCACCAAGTCCGGCACCAACGAGTTCCATGGCTCCCTCTACGAGTATCGCCGCGGCACGGAGACGGCGGCCAACAGCTTTTTCAACAATCGCTCCGGCGTACCCGTGGCTCCGCTGCTGATCAACATTTTCGGCGGTTCCGGCGGCGGCCCGATCAAGAAGAACAAGGCGTTCTTCTTCCTCAACTATGAAGGGCGCCGCGATGCCAGCGCCGTTTCGGTGACGCGTACGGTTCCCACCGAGACGATGAAGCAGGGCATTCTCGAATACCACAACACTGCCGGCCAACTGGTCCAGGTCGGCCCCTCGCAGATCCAGCAGATCGACCCCGCAGCCACCGGCATCAACCCGGCGGCCTTGAAAGCTCTGCAAGCCTTTCCCGTGGGAAACAACAACTCGATCGGAGACGGGCTCAACACCACGGGCTTCACCTTCAATGCACCCGGCCACTCGGTGCAGAACACCTACATCGCGAAGTTCGATTACCACCTGAACGACAACCACTCGCTGTTCGTCCGCGGCAATCTGCAAAACGACAGCGCCGATAACGGCTCCTCGAATGCACCGCAGTTCCCCGGACTGCCTGCAAATTCCGTCAGCCTCGCCAACAGCAAGGGCTTGGCTGCCGGCTGGACCGGCGTCATCAAGCCGACGCTGGTCAGCACCTTCCGCTATGGCCTGACCCGCGCCGGAACGCAGAATACGGGTGTACTGACCAGTAACTACGAGTGGTTCCGCGGCTACGACACGCCGTACGGCACCAGCACGGGCCTATCCCGCATCGTGCCGGTCCACACCTTCAGCGAGGATCTTTCGTGGAACCACGGCGCGCACGACGTGCGGTTCGGAGTGGTGGCGCGCATGATCTCCAATTCCTCCCTGAGCTATGCGCATTCATTCAGCTCGGCCTCGTCCAACCCGTCGTGGCTGAAGGGGTCGGGCTCCGATCTCGCACCCGCTTCACTGGGCCTCTCGAAGGGCGATACGCAGAGCTTCCAATACGGCATGGGCGCGCTGCTCGGGCTGGAGGTTCAAGGCAACGCCAATTACAACTACCTGGTGGACGGCACGCTTGTCACTCCCGGCTTGCCCGTCGCCCGGGACTTCGTGAACCACGAAGGCGAGTTCTACGTGCAGGACACCTGGAAGCTGACGCGCAATTTCACCGTCACCGGCGGAATCCGGCTCTCGCTCGCGCCTCCGGTCTATGAAGCTAACGGGCAGCAGGCGTCCACTAACATCCCGCTGGGCGACTGGCTGTCCAAGCGCGCCATCCTGGCGGACCAGGGACTCTCGCAGACGGGAGCGGGGCTGGTCACCTTCATCCCGGTGGGCCAGGGCCGGCCCATGTATCCCTACCACAAGAACTGGGCTCCGCGTCTCGGGCTGGCCTATTCGCCAAACGCCGATAGCGGGCTTTCCAAGTTCCTCTTCGGCGGACCGGGCAGGACTTCCATCCGCGCCGGTGCCGGTATGTATTACGACGTGATCGGCCAGCCGCTGGCGCAGCTCTTCAACGCGACGGCCTTCGGACTGGCGAGCTCCCTGACCAGCCCGCCCAATATCCTGTCTACCGCCCAGGCGCCGCGGTATACGTCGTTCTATTCGGTCCCCGGCGCAATCGTGCCGGCCGCTCCGGCGGGCGGCCTGCCGCGTACGTATCCGACCTCGGGCGCGGGATCGTTTGCCATCACCAACAGCATCGACGACAACCTGCGCGCTCCTTACACCATCAACCTGGACTTCAGCATCGGCCGCGATCTCGGCCACGGCTTCTTCGTCCAGGGATCGTACGTGGGCCGGCTCTCGCGCCGCTCGCTGGTCCAGCAGGACCTTGCGATGCCCACCAACCTTCGCGACCCGAAATCCGGCCAGACGTATTTCCAGGCCATGAGCCAACTGGCGACGCTGCTGGATCTACAGGGAGTGAAAATCCAGAACCTGCCGAAGATCCCCTTCTTCGAAAACATGTGGTCCCATGCCGCCGGAAACGGCCTGACGGCGACCCAGGTGTGGGCCAACGATTATCTCCACAACAGCAACCCGGGCGATTTTTCGAATACCCTGAACAACGCGGACAACGCCGCGAACTGCAACGCGGGCAGCACGCTATTCAATGCTCAGGGCAATGTGGACGCGATGGCGTGCGGCGACCAGGGTCCCTTCATGATCTTCAACCCGCAGTTTTCTGCTCTGGCGGCCTACAGCTCGATCGGCCTCGGCGATTACCATGCCATGCAGTGGACCGTTCGTAAGCGGTTAGGCGGGCTGCTCTTCGACCTGAACTACACGTGGTCGAAGTCGATCGACCTCGGGTCGACGGGCGAAGCCGGTGTATCGTGGAATCCGACTGGAGCATCGTACTCTGGCTTTATCCAGAACACCTGGAACCCGAGCCAGATGCGCGCGGTCTCTTCTTACGACACGACCCACCAGGTGAACGCCTACGGCGCGTACCAGATCCCGATCGGCCGCGGCATGAAGTACGGCAGCGGTATGAACAAGCTGCTGGACGCGCTGATCGGCGGCTGGCAGGTCAGCGGCACGTTCCGGATGACCTCGGGTCTGCCCTTCAGCATGGGGAACGGCCAGCGCTGGCCCACGAACTGGGAGGTCAGCGACATCGCCACACCGAACGGGCAGCCACTTCCGTCGGTGGTCAGCACCGGCAACTCCAACCTTGGTTCACCGAACCTGTGGCAGGACCCCAAGGCGGCCTTCGCCACGTTCCAGGAGACGCTGCCGGGACAATCCGGCAGCCGCAATACGATGCGCGGCGACGGCTTCTTCGATATCGACACGGGGCTCTACAAGACCTTCACGATGCCCTATTCTGAGCACCACCACCTGACCGTTCGCTGGGAGTCGTACAACGTAACCAACACGGTTCGTTTCGACCCGACGTGCGGCGCCAGCTCATATGGAACGGGCTGCGGCAACACGCTGTCGTCATCGAGCTTCGGCAAGCTGACGACGCAGCTCGGCACACCACGGCAGATGCAGTTCGCTGCCCGGTACACCTGGTAGATCGTTAATGGCGGGCGGCGCGGGCCACGTGGCTCGCGCCGCTCAACTGCAGGGCCTTGGTCAGCCACTCCTCCCTCTCCCGCGCCGATTCCCCATCATTGAACTCGTGGCCGCAATCGTACCAGCGAACCAGTTTCGGCTCGCGCGCCGCGGCGGCGTAGCGTGCGGCCTGCTCCGCCGTGATGTAGCGGTCGTAGCGCGCGAACTGCAGAAATACCGCGGCCGGCGGAGCACTGCCGATGTACCGTTCGGCATCGATGACCGAGAGGGCTGCGGCCAGCCGGCGAGTCTTCGTGTCGGGAGGCTTGCCTGCGCCTGCGGGATGGAGCGTGGCATCGCTGAGGCTGGCGAACCCGCCCATCAGCACGAGATAGCGGAAGCGCCGCTCGCCTGCCGCAATGACGCCGCCGAGGGTGGCGCCGTAGCTGTGGCCGACGTAAGCCAGCTGGCCGGCGGGAACTCCGTAGCGTGTGGCGAGTACGTCGGCGGCGCGGCGGATGTTAACGGCGGCCTCGAGCCATTGAGCGAGTTCCTGTTGTGGCGTCTGGGTGGGGCGGGAATGTGGCAGAAGCCAGGGGGCGTTGAGAAGAATGGAAGCCGCGCCCAATTTCCCCAGCGCCAGGGCCTCGGGCAGAAAGCTGGAGCGGTCACCCTGCCCCCAGTGCTGCCACACAATGCCGGCGGGATGCATGAGCCCTTTGGGGATCACGGCGTAGGCAGTGACGCGGACTCCGCGCGGTGCGGCGAAGGAGATGTCGAGCAGGCGGCAATCGCGAAAATCCTTGACTGGCTTCTCCTCAAGCACCAGCGGCGCGGCGGCATCGTAGCCGATGTCGGGCAGCCGGGCAGGCGATTGCGCGGAGAGCAGCAGGCATCCAAGAAAGATCAGGGTGACGGGTGAACGCATATTATTCGAACTTCGCGATGTCGCAGCGGTGCGCCTCGACCACACGGTCGAGGCCGTCGGGCGCAATCAGCATCTGGCAGCCGCGGACCCCGGCGCTCACGGAGATGATGTCCCAGAGACCGGCGGTTTCGTCGAGGTAGAGGGGATACGGCTTGCGGGCGCCGACCGGGGACACGCCGCCGCGAATGTACCCGGTCAGCGGGAGCACCTCTTTCACGGGCACCAGCTCGACCTTCTTGTTGCCGCTGGCCGCGGCAAGGGCCTTGAGATCGAGCTCGGCGCTGCCTGGAATACACGCCATCAGGACGCCGGTGCGATCGCCGCGCGCGACCAGAGTCTTGAAGACCTGCTCGGCGGGGAGGCCGATGGCCTGGGCCACGCGCGGCGCGCTGAGATCCTCCTCATCGACCGCGTATTCCCTCAGCTCGTAATGCACGCCGGCGCCATCCAGGATGCGGGCGGCATTGGTTTTGACGGAAGAGTCCTTCTTGCCCACTCGCTTCCATCGTACAGTGGCGCGAGGAGAAAATCGCGGCCTTTGCTACAATGGAATCCGGCGCAGTTCTGTCCCGGAGAGGTGGCAGAGTGGTCGATCGCACCCGCCTCGAAAGCGGGCGTACCTTAACGGGTACCGGGAGTTCGAATCTCCCCCTCTCCGCCAGTCAGAGAGAGGAGAGGAAGTGATGGTAAAACAGCGGAAGACGAGGAACGATCGGAACGATCAGGCAGGGGAAGTGCTAGCGGAAGAGCACGCGGTAGAAGCTGGAGGTAATGCAAACGACCGCCGCGGTCTTGCGGGAGTTGGAGGTAGTGCTGAAGGGCTCGCTGCGTCGGAGCCGACTCGAAGACGCTGTGCGGACGCAGATCGCAGAAGGTGGTGGCGTAGCGTCTTCTAGAAGATGCTCGTCGATGCCGAGCGCGTGGGCCCGCGCCGCTCTGCCGTGCGCGCCCGGAGTCTGCCGCGCTCGCGGTGGCGCTGCCGCCGCCTGGGCCGCGGCTGCGTTGACCCGTCGTTGTTGACAGACCTGGCGCGGCGGCTCGGTCGCGTTTTCGTGGCAGATCTCTGGCAATGTGAGACTTTTCTGCAGCCAGCTCAGTCGACCCAGGTCTCGAACGGCGCCTTCGGCAGCTTGTGGCCCCACGTTTCCGGCCCCCAGCAGCGGGTGCCGACCAACGGTTCGGTGTCACTGGTGTTGACCAACCGTACGCCACCGCCGGTCTTGGCCGCATCGTAAGGGATGACGAACTCATCGTGCAGCGGCTCGCCCAAGCGAATCCCCGATTTGACCTCGACCTTGTGATTGCCGATGTTTCCGATCCCGTGGCTGAAGTGAATGATGCATAATCCCGGCGGCCCGGTGAGCAGCGTTTCCGCGCGGGGGGCCAACTCAAACTGGCGCAGGCTGAACAATTCGTCGCCGCCGGGCTTGCCGTAAACCCTCCACTCGTCTCGAAAACCGCCGTGGCTGACCTCTCGATCGACGACCGGCAGCAGCAGGTGCTTCTCCACGATATAGGGATCCTTGTTGCGGCGCAGATCGAGGTCAGCTACGAGCCGATGTACGCGATCCTCTCCGTCAATTCCCTCAGGCAGGTGCCGGAAGAGCAGATCCTGCCCCAGGAATACCTCGCCGTCGGGGCACAGAACATGGCTTTGGTAGAACCGGAAATCATCGCGGTCGCGCTGCGGCTCCTCTGTGTTGACCGCGGCCGGTCCGTGCAGGATGCGCGTGGGAGTGAAGAACCCGGTTCCCATACGGACCAGCAGGTGGCGTGCGTGGCTGCGAAGGTGGTTGTTCCTGCCGGCGATGAAATCACGGACGGCATCCGCCAGCATCTCCTCCGTCACGTAATGCATCAGGCCAATCGAGGTGTGGCAGTCGTTCTTGTAACGCTTGTTGCGCCAGGCGTTGAAGTTGTACGCCTCGGGCTTCCACGGATGGCTGTGGTGCCCGAGGGGGTACAGATTGTCGAACTCCTTGTTATAGAAGCCAGTTCCGTTCAATGTCCGGTACATCGGCCCCACCATGAAGTCCGGCGCTCCGTGAACCGCCGCATTCATCGGGATGAGGAAGCCGTCGGGGTGATGGAAGTGGCAAAGCCCTTCGCCGTAAATCCCGTTCCCGGTGTCGGCAAGGATGGCGCTTCCGTTCCATCTCTCATCGATTGCCCATCCGTCGGGGCCTTCAGGGAAGTAGTCCGCATCCACGAGTTCCAGGTTCTTGCCGGGCAGGCAAAACTTGCGTCCTACGAAACTCGGAAAACACCGGAGTACGCCCCCTCCGGCCTCGGTTGCAGCCTGCACCGTGTCTGCAGCACCTTCTTCCAAGATCGGCAAGTTGGAGCGGTAGAGTTTGGCTTGGAGAGCGGTCCTTGTTTTACTGCTCATTCGATGTTGCCTCCGCTTGAAACAACAGTGTAGCGCCCGATCACGCTTTTCGTGGAAACGCCCCGCAAATCTCCCGACCCCTGCCGCACTACGACGCTGCCAGATCGGAGTCTCGCGGCTGTATTTTCTGGAGTGCCATATCGACGGCTTGAATCAGGGACGCTGCCGTGAAGGGCTTCTGGATCACCTCGGAGCCGGCCGGCAACTTGCGGGCCTGCAGGATCGGATCGTCGGTGTAGCCGCTCATGTACACGACGCGTATCCGGGGATTCCGCCGGAGCAACTCCTCCGCTAATTCGCGGCCGCTCATCCCGGGCATCACGACGTCGGTCAGCAGCAGGTCGAACGGAACGCTGCGGCGCTGGGCGAGGGCGAGCGCTTCGTCGGCATCGGAGACCTCCGTCACCGAGTAGCCGTGGTTCTTCAGAATCTCCGCCGCGAGGCTGCGGACGGGCGCGTAGTCTTCCACCAGCAGGACGGATCCGCTTCCCGCCCTGGCGGGCCGCCGCAGCGGGTCGGGCTCACTGGCCTCTTCGCCGCCGATCCCGCTGGTGACGGGCAGGTAGATGTCGAAACTGGTGCCTTCACCGGGCGCGCTGTGGAACCAGATGTAGCCGTCGTTCTGCCGCACCAGGCCGTAAACCACCGAAAGACCCAAACCGGTACCCTTGCCAATATCCTTCGTGGTGAAGAACGGCTCGAATATGTGCTCCTGAACCTGCTTGTCCATGCCGAAGCCGGTGTCGCTGACCGTGATCTTCACGAACCGGCCGCGCTGAATATCCGGTGGGAGCAGGGGGCCGGCGCGGGCAATGTCGGAGTCCGCGGTCTCAATCACGAGGCGTCCGCCGTGCGGCATGGCATCCCGCGCATTGAGGCTCAGGTTCATAAGCACCTGCTCGATCTGGCCGGCATCCGCCCTGACCCGGGGCAGGGCGGCGTGGAGAGTCAGTTGGAGATCGATATCTTCGCCGATCAGGCGCCGCAACATTCTGTCGAGGTTGGAGACCAGTTCGTTGAGATCGAGCACTCGCGGCTCGACCTTCTGACGGCGGCTGAACATCAAAAGCTGCCGGGTCAGCAACGCGGCGCGGTCCGCGGATTTGCGGATCTGCTCGACATCGCGGCGCAGCTCGTCGTCGCCGCCCACCCGGGCCAGGGCGAAATCGCTGTAGCCGATGATGACGGAAAGGAGGTTATTGAAGTCGTGCGCAACTCCTCCGGCCAGCCGGCCCACAGCCTCCAGCCTCTGTGCGTGCCGAAGCTGATCTTCGAGTTTGCGCCGCTCCTCGAGGCCTCGGGCGCGCTCGCGCATGTACTGCTGGTTGAGCGCCAGCTCCTTGATCAACAGTCCGGTGCCGGCGAATGCCGCCGCAATGGTGATGAGATGGGCATAGTAGTCCCCGAACCAGGGCATCGGGCTGCCGACCTCTCGCAAGATCGCAAAGGCAAGGGCCAGAACCGCAATCTGCCACCGCTTCAGAAAGCCGGCGGCGACGCCGAGGGGAATGATGTATAGAAATCCCAGCGAGACCTGGCGTAAGAAAAAGAGGTCCAGGATCGTCAGGATTAATGCCGCAAGGGCACACGCGATCAGCACCCTGCTTCGATTGATCCGAGAGTAATTGATTATGGCGGGAAAGGACAATGCAATCCTCCCAGTTCGGCAGCTCTTGTTCCTGAGGTATTCCTGAAGGGGGGCGCTACTGCGCTCCAGTGTGCTACCCAGCCGTCCGAACGCGAACATCCTGTAATACCCATTATGCTACCGTTGCACACCAGTGGGGCATACCTGGAAGCTTGCATTTCGGTTGCCGAAACGCAGTAGATGCCTTAATCCGCGGTGGCTTCACCCCAGGCAGCACGCGATTCGGGATCGATATGTGATTGCGCTCAATTGTCGCTACCTGATGTTCGGAATCATACGCTTCCACTCGCCGCACATCCGGGTTTGCGCCTGGGCAGGTTGTGCGGGGGGCGCGCCCACCGGGGCAGATTGACACGCGCCGTGATGTACAGTAGGACCGATGAGTCTCGAGCGGCGGGCGTTTCTTCGGGCCGCGGGTGCGGCGCTGGCGGGTGCACGATCGATTCCGGGGCAGCGCCCACGCCGGCCGAACGTCCTGTTCGTGCTGGCCGATGAGTGGCGCGCACAGGCCACCGGCTATAACGGCGACGTCAACGTTCGCACACCGGCTCTCGACCGGCTCGAGACGCAGAGCGTGCATTTCGAGAACGCGGTATCGGGATGCGCAGTGTGCTGCCCCTACCGCGCCAGCTTGATGACGGGTCAGTATCCGCTGACTCACGGCGTCTTCATCAACGATGTGGAACTGCGCCCCAAAGGTCCCACGCTCGGGGACAGCTTCGCGCGCGCGGGCTATCGCACCGGATACATAGGGAAGTGGCATATTTATGGCAGCCCGGACGGCAAATACGGCCGGCGGCTGGCTTACATCCCACCTGACAAGCGCTTTGGTTTCGAATACTGGAAGGCGTGCGAGTGCACCCACGACTACAACCACTCGCTCTATTACGAAGGTAACGACGCTACGCCGAAGTACTGGCCGGGGTACGACGCCGCCGCTCAGACGGAGGACGCCTGCCGGTATATTCAAAAGCAGGCCGCCGGCCCGGATCCGTTCCTCCTGGTGCTGTCCCTGGGTCCGCCCCATTTCCCCTACGGCACCGCGCCGGAGCGTTACCAGGCGCTCTATCGCGATCGTGAAATCTCTTTCCGGCCGAATGTGCCCGACGATCGCAAGAAGGAGGCGGAAGGAATCCTACGCGGCTACTACGCGCATATGGCCGCGCTCGACGATTGCCTGGCGCGGCTGCTCGAGACGCTGGACCGGGCGGGCGCGGCGGAGGACACCATCGTCGTATTCACGTCGGACCACGGGGACATGATGCTCTCGCAGGGCCTCACGACGAAGCTCTACCCGTGGGAGGAATCGATTCGCGTGCCCTTCCTGGTGCGCTACCCGCGCCAACTCGGTGGCAAGGGCCGGCGCGTAAAGGCGGCGATCAATGCGCCGGACATCCTGCCGACGCTGCTCGGACTGTGCGGTCTTCCGCTGCCCGGCACGGTGGAAGGGAGCGACTTCTCCGGGTACATGACCGGCGGCGGGCCTCCCCCGCGGGATGCGGCGTTCCTGAACCTGCCGGTTCCGATTACCGAAGCCCGGCGCAACGGCTTCGCCGCTTACCGCGGCTTGCGCACGGAGCGATACACCTACGTGCGCTCGATTCGCGGGCCGTGGCTGTTATACGACAACCAGCGCGATCCCTACCAGATGCACAACCTGAGCGGCCGGGGGGAGGCGCGCGGCCTGCAAATTCGCCTCGACCGTTCGCTCGATGCCGAGCTGAAACTCCGCAAGGACGAGTTCCTTCCGGCCGAAGAGTACGTGCGGCGCGCCGGCCTTGCCCATTACGGCGAGGTCAACGTCAAGATCGGACGGCATCCGAGCCCCTGGGGCGATTGGGATTCGACGTTGACCGCACCTTGAAGGCGGCGCTACTTTTCGCCGATGTGGAACGTGAAGCCTGCCACGACAGTCAGCGGGTATCCGGGCGTGCCGTGGATCCGCGCGATCACCGGTGCGTCGGGCGCCACGCGCGACTCGAAGTAGTTCTGGGTTTCGTAATAATCGCGGTCGGTAAGGTTATCGAGGCTGAGGTTGAACTCGACCTTGCGGGTGAGCCGCCGCGCCATTCCGCAATCGAAGACCGTATGTCCCGATGCGACGACCCCGGGGTCGTCTCCATCCAGCCGGTAATGGTTGATTGCGCGCATTCGAAGCGACCCGCTCCAGCCGTGCCATGCCGCCAGGGTAAGGGCAGAGTTGGCCACGAAATGCGGCGCGCTATCGACGTAGACGCGATGATCGCCGCCCTTGTAGAACGCATTCGCGATCTTCGTCAGGCCCCCATTCCACGAGAGGTGCCGCGTCAATTGGACGGATGCCTTGGCTTCGTAGCCGTAGGCGCGGCTGGGCCCCTTGAACTCGAAGCTGCCATCGTCCGGCACGTAGACCATTTCATTCGAGTGATCGATCAGAAACACGTCGGTGCTGATCTCGACGCGCCCGAGGTCCGATGACGTCCCAACCTGGTAGAAATCGGTGGTTGCCAGCCTGGGCTGATCGGGCCGCTCCACCACGCCGCGGGCATCGATGCTGTTGATGCCGCGCCCGTAGTTGGCATGGATCGTCAGAGGAACCCGCGAGGCGGGCGTGAAGGCGAGATTGGCCTTACCCTGCCACCGCCCGGTGGATTCGACGCCGCTCGCCGCGGAATCCACGCGGTCCTGCAGGCCGTAGCGGAACTCATCGTAGCGCAGACCGGCGCCCGCGATGAGGCGGCCGCGCAGCAGGCTGAGCGTTTCCTGAACGTAGCCGGCGCCGTTGGTAACGTGCGCGTTGGCACGCGTCGTAACGCCCAGGGGGACGCGGTCTTCGTCGGGATAGAGTCCGACATCGATCTGGTTGTCGTGGAGGTTGGTGCCCGCTGTGAGAGTGGCCGGCACGCCGGCGACGTGGTGCGGATGGAGGTACTGCAGGTTGGCGCCCTCCTGGAGCCGGGAATCGTGCTGCTGAAATCCATCGCCGTGCACCGGATCGTTCAGGTAGAAGGTGAAGTCGGAATAGAGATCGAACAGCGAGCGGCCCAGAAAGCCATCCAGCTTCAACGTGTCTCCGCCGGCAAAAGACTGGCTGAAGTAGGTGGAGACGGTCCCGAGTTTCACGCGCCCGCCGTCGCTCGGGTTGATGTATCCGAAGCGGTCAAGCAGTCCGGCGCTCACGAGGTCGAGCGGAATCTGGCCGGACGAGTAAAAATCGTTGCGGCCGAAGATGAACCGGAAGCCCAGCTTTCGCCGGGCATCGAGCGACCGGGTGTAATTGGCGTTGAGGTTGTCGCGGCGGTATCGGCCGGGATTCTCGAACGGGCCATCGGTGTACGACCCTTCGTAGGCGACATAGGCATCGACCCGCTCGACGTCGGGGCTGTACGCGAGAAATGCGCGGCCGGTATTGAAGTTCCCGGCCTGCAGCCGTGCCGTCAATCGATCGGGCAAGGCTTCGCGCTGGCGGATGTGCACCACGCCGAGGCCGCTGAAATCGCCATACTCGGGGCTGAAAGGCCCGTTAATGATCGTCACATCCTGAATCAACTCGGGGCTGACCGCCTTCAGCGCGCCGAGATAACCCTGGCCGTGTCCCTGCGTGCCTTGATTCTGCTGGACGTCGTCTACCAGCACTTTCAGCCCGCCGTTAACCCCACCGTGATCGAGGTTGAAGCCGAAACGCCGGATCTCCAGGGATTTTCCACCGCCCTCGTGCTGCCCCGCGTCGATGCCCGCATTTAACTGCTGGAATACCTGGTCGTCGCGCGTGAACAGGGTTCGGTTGAACGACTCGGCATTGCGCAGGTCCACCTCCGGCTCGAGCGTCCGGGCCGTGATGACAATGCTTTGCGAACGGGGCTCCAGCCGGCTGAATTGGAGGGCAGCCGCCGGGGATTGGCCGGGCGCGACCGATATTTCCTTCGACACAGGCTCGAAGCCTGACGCAACTGCGGTGACCCGGTAGACGCCGGGAGACATGCCGCCGAAGCGGAACGCTCCATCCGGGGCAGTCTTCGTCTCCGAAATCAGCTTGCCATCGGGCAGGAGCAGGCGGATCTCTGCGCCGGGGACGGCCTTGCCCTGCGGATCGGTCAGGGTGCCGGAAAGACTGGCCAGCGACTGGCCCAAAATCGCTAGCGTCATGACTGCCAGCAGCGTGGCGCGGTAGGGAGGCGTCATCACGATGCGGTATCGTAGCACGCTTCTCAAATTCGTACTACTGCCATTTGTGTTACGACGGTACAAGGAATCATGAGGAGGCACCATGAAGAAGGCCGCCAAGCCGGAGGGCGATCTTGCGCGGATCGGCGTAGCTATCCCGGGCAACTTACTGCACGAATTCGACCGGTCGATTGCCAGGAAGGGCTACGCCACTCGCTCGGAGGCCTTTCGCGACCTGATCCGCGACGAGTTGATTCAAGAGACGGTCTCCCTGCCCGAGCAGGAGGTAGTGGGAACGTTGACGCTGGTCTATGACCACCACGTCCGCGAGTTAAGCGGCCGCCTGACCCAGATGCAGCACGAGCATCATCACCAGGTAATCAGCACGCTGCATGTCCACCTGGATCACCGGAACTGCCTCGAGGTGCTGGTCCTGCGCGGGCAAGCCGCCCAGCTTCGCAAGATTGCCGACCGCCTGATCGCCGCCAAGGGGATCCATCACGGCAAGCTGACGCTTACCACGCCGCGGCCAGACTGATAGCGCTCCGCAAGGGCGCATTGACATTCCCGGCAACGTTTCAAAAACGCGGTATCATCGTCAGAATGTCACTCGCTAACTCCAAATCCGCTATTACTTTCATCGCTCCGTTTTTGGTCTTGCTATGCGCGTATTCCTCACCGCCCGCGCGCGCACAGGGCCGGCAGGGCACACAGTCCCAGCCGGCGCAGCGGGAATCGACCCCGCCTCCGCAAGCCACTCCCGGAGGACGCGGCGGCCGCGGCGGAGTGGCAGGGCCAGGACCCGCCATCGGCGGGGACGTGGACGAGACTCCGGTAGTCACGAAACACTCGGTCAACGTCGACGGCAAGAGCTTGAACTACACGGCCACCGTCGCACAGATGCCGCTGAAGAATCCTTCGGGCGAGACGGAGGCACACATCTTTTACGTCGCTTACACCCAGGACGGAGTCTCCGATACCTCCAAGCGCCCGCTCACCTTCTGCTTCAACGGCGGGCCGGGATCGGCATCGATGTGGGTGCACATGGGCGGCATGGGTCCGCGCAGCCCGATGCTGCAGCCCAACGGCGGCATGCTGCAGCCACCCTACCGCATGAAGGACAACCAGGACACGTGGCTCGACGATACGGACCTGGTGTTCATCGATCCGGTGGGCACGGGCTACAGCCGCGCAAAGACGGTGGAAGTGGCCCGCCGCATGAACGGAGTGCAGGGCGATATCCAGTCGGTCGGCGAATTCATCCGGATGTACATTACGCGCAACAACCGCGAGCTCTCCCCGCTGTTCATCGCCGGAGAAAGCTACGGGACATTTCGCGCCGCGGGCCTCGCGGGATACCTGATCGACCGCGGAATCGCGTTCAACGGCATCGTCCTGATCGGGACGACGCTCAACCTGGAGACCATCTGGAGCCGCAGCGACGACCTGGTGTACGAGCTGGAGTTCCCGACCTACGCCGCGGATGCCTGGTATCACAAGAAAGTACCGGCGGACCTGCAGCGCAAGGACCTGAAGACGTTCCTGAAGGAGGCCGAGGCATTCGCCGGCGGCGAATATGCCGCGGCCCTGATGAAAGGCGACCAGCTTCCGTCCGCCGAGCGGAAGGCGACGATCGACAAGATCGCGCGCTATACCGGGCTCGACCCGCACTACATCGACGAGAGCAACCTGCGCTTCGACGTGCAGCACTTCACGCGGCAACTGCTGCGCGACCAGCACGACATGATCGGGCGCTACGACGGACGCCTCACCAGCCCGGCTCCGCTCAACGTCGGCGAGACGAGCGAAGGCGATCCATCCAGCTCGCTCATCACCCCGCCGTTCACCGCAGTGCTGACCAGCTATCTGCGCAACGAGCTGGGTTACAAGACCGACATGTACTATTATCCGAGCGGCGGAATCCAGCCGTGGGATTACGGCGTGCAGAACGGCTTCGGCGACACCACCAGCCTGCTGCGCAACGCCATGGTGAAGAATCCTTACATGAAAGTGATGGTGGCGGCGGCCTATTTCGACCTGGCCACGCCGTACCACGCAGTAGAATATACGTTCAACCACATGGGGCTGCATCCCGAAATGCACAAGCGCATCACCTGGGATTTCTATCAGTCCGGCCACATGCTGTATATCGACAGCGACTCGCATACGAAGCTGAAGCACGATTTCACTCAATTCATGGAGAGCGCGCTGCCGAAGGACGTTCGCTAGCATAGGGGCTCTCGCAAAAGGGCAAAACAGGTACAGGCTCCGAATTTCGCAAGTGCAGCGAAATTCGAGCCAGTCCCTGTTTTGCGTCTCTTATCGTACTTATCCCGTGCCTGAGTCGCGGCGTTCCAAAGCCGAATCTAACCGGCTAGAGGGGTCCAGGCAAGACTCGCGAAGGTGGCTTGTTCGCGAGGTGGAACTTGCAGAGATTCCGACTCCGGGCAGTAGCAGCACTTCTTTTTTCCGCCAGCCTTTGTCTCGCTGCGGAAGCCGATATTTCCTACCGTCTGAGACCGGCTCCTCCCTTGTCCCAATTCAGCTCGCGGCAGATCGAACTGCTGGAGAAGCTGAATCGCGTCGATCGCGCCCACCTGGGCAGGCTGAGAAGGCTGATCGTTCCGGACCGGTGGGACCTCGACGACCTGGCGTATAGTCCAATGCCCCGATCCATGCCAAGCCTCTCCTCGGAGCCGAAGAGCGTGGTGGTGGACGTGCCCGCGCAGGTATTCGGCGCGTACGAGTTCGGGACCCTGGTGCGGTGGGGGCCGGTATGCTCCGGCAGCCGCGCCAACCAGACGCCGCCGGGCGAGTACACCCTGCATTGGAACGCGCGGGTCCGCATCAGCTCGGTGGACCCCACCTGGATCATGCCGTGGTACTTCAACTTCGACAGCATCATCGGCCTGGGGTTCCATCAATACTCGCTGCCCGGAGGCCCCGCCAGCCACGGGTGTATCCGCATGCTCGAATCCGACGCCCGCTGGCTTTTCTTTTGGGGGCGCAGGGGCACACCGGTCCTGGTGAAGGGCGAATACAACTTCGCCGGCGGACGCCCGTGGCTGCAGCCCGGCTGGTTGTCGAGGGGCGTCAACATTTCGTCATCCCTCCCCGAGGCGGAGTCGTTGAAATAGTCGATTAGTGCATGGCCGCGGGCCGGTCGGTGCGCGCCGGCCGGCGCATCAGAAAAATCAGCGGCAGCATGATCAGGAAGATGACGCCGAAAAACTTGAACTCATTGAGGTAAGCGAGCAGCGCCGCCTGCTGCTGCACGATTCCGTACATCGCCGCATAGGCTTCCCGCGTTGCCTTGACCGGGTCGGATCCCCTGGCCATGAAGTAGGCCCGGAGCTGCTCGATCGTCGCCCCTGCGCGCGGGTTATACGGATTGACGTGCCGTCCGAAGGTGTGGATGAAGTTCTGGCTGCTGCGCGCAATGATGGTGGTGGCGGTGGCGATTCCGACGCTGCCCCCGATATTGCGCATCAGGTTGAAGAGGCTGGTGGCGTTGCCCATTTCTTCCTGGCGGATCGGGTCCATCGTGACGGTGGTCAGGGGCACGAACAGCATGGCCAGGAAGAGCCCCTGGAAAAACTGCGGCCAGAAGAGATCCCAGTAGCCCGCATTCAGGTTCAGGCGCGAAAGAGCCATCAGGCTGAGCGCCGACCCCACCAGGCCGGCGATCAGCAGCTTGCGCGGGTCCATTTTGCCGATGATCGCGCCCACCAGCGGCATGCCGCAGAACGAGCCGAAGCCGCGCGGCGCCAGCGCGATGCCCGCCCGCGCGGCGGGGTAGCCCAGCAACGTCTGCAGAAAGATCGGGAGCGCCACCAGGCTGCCGTAGAGAACAAATCCGAGCAGCGTCATCAGCGCGGTCCCCGCCGCATAGGTCCGGTTCTTGAAGACCCGCAGGTGCACCACCGGGTTGCGCGCCAGGAGCTCGCGAACGATGAAGGCGGTCAACATGGATGCCGAGAGAACCGCGAGAATCGTGATGAACTGCGATCCGAACCAGTCGTCCTCCTGACCCTTATCGAGCACGATCTGCAAGGCGCCGATTCCCAGGGCGAGGAATCCGAGACCCCAGCCATCGACTCCGCGCGATTCGCGCCGGAGGTAGGGTGGATCGAAGATGAACATGCGGGCCATGAGCACGGCGGCAAGGCCAACGGGCAGGTTGATGTAGAAGATCCACCGCCAGCTATAGTTGTCGGTGATCCAGCCGCCCAGGACGGGCCCGAGCATGGGCGCCACGACGATGCCGATCCCCCAGAAGGCCATGGCCTTGCCGCGGTCCTGCGGCGGGAAGGCTTCGAGCATCACCGCCTGCGAGACCGGCTGCAGCACGCCGCCGGTGGCGCCCTGCACGATCCGGAACGCGATCAGCATGGGCAGGCTGGTCGCGAGTCCGCACAAAACCGAACCTGCCGTAAAGCCCGTTACAGCGGTGATCAGCAGGCGCTTGCGCCCGAAGGTCTGGGCCAGCCATCCGGTGATGGGAAGGATGATGGCGTTGGCGACCAGGTACGACGTCAGCGTCCAGGTCGCCTCATCGATGCTGGCGGAGAGGCTGCCGGCGATATGCGGCAGCGAGACATTGACGACCGTGGTGTCCAGCACCTCCATAAAGGTGGCCAGCATCACGGATACGGCGACGATCCACGGGTTCACCACCGGCGCCCGCTCGGCGCCCGCGGGCGTCACCGGGAGGCCCCGGACAGGCCCGCCGCATGGATGACGGTTCCGGCGGCCCGTTCGAGCCCGATACTCGAGCACAACATCAAGTGATACAGGTGGGCGTTGGTCCAGTCCTGCCCGAAGTAGTGGCGGATGTACTCACACCGCCGGCGGTCCCTTTCGCGGGCCGCCTCCGCCAGATCCGCGCCGCGCGGCAGGCGTGTGCGCAGGCGCGCCATGCGCTCCGCCAGCGGCGCATAAACATACACGTGGAACGTATCGCGGCGGCCCTGCAAGAGACACTGCCCGCCCCTGCCTACAACCACGCAATCGCCGATTTCGGCCGCCTCCAGGATCACGGCGTGCCACAGGCGGGCGACGGATTCGGCATCGCAGGCTTCCGACTCCGTGCGGGTCGCCGTGCCCGTGAATCCACCGCGCCAGAGTGCCTTGAAGATGCGGTGGAGCCAGGGGTCCACCGATTCCTCGCGGCTCTCGATTTCCGCGGCGGTCGCCCTCGCGCGCTCCGCGATATTCGCCACCAGCGAATCGTCGATCAGGCGCCAGTTCAGGCGCTCCCCCACCAGCCTCGCTATGGATCCGCCGCCGCTGCCGTATTCCCTGCCGAACGTGATGACACGAACCATGAGCGCCAACCTGCCCTCCGAAGGCAGAGCACGTTAGTCTCCGCTCCAGGACATCAGTACGGCCACTTCCAGTTCCGCACCTCGGGCATGTCCTCCCCGTGCTCGACTACGTAGAGTTTGTGCTCGATCAGGCGGTCGCGCAGGAATTGTTTGAAGTGCGCGGCCATGTCGCGCAGCCTGGGGACGCGGTCGATCACGTCGCCCGCCAGGTGGAAGCGATCGAGATCGTTCAGCACCGTCATATCGAACGGCGTGGTGGTGGTGCCTTCCTCCTTGTAGCCGCGCACGTGAAAGTTGGCATGGTTGGTGCGCCGGTAGGTCAGCCGGTGGATCAGCCACGGGTAGCCGTGGAAGGCGAACACGACGGGTTTATTGCAGGTGAAGATGGAATCGAACTCGCGGTCTGAGAGTCCGTGGGGATGCTCGGTCTGCGGCTGAAGCGTCATCAGGTCCACTACATTGACCACCCGGATCTTCAGGTCCGGGACGTTGCGCCGCAGCAGATCCACCGCAGCCATAGTTTCGAGCGTGGGGACATCGCCGCAGCAGGCCATCACGACATCCGGCTCCTGTCCTTCGTCGGTGCTCGCCCAGCGCCAGATGCCGATGCCTTCCGTACAGTGCAGGATGGCCGCTTCCATATCCAGCCACTGCAGCGCGGGCTGCTTCCCGGCGACAATCACGTTGATGTAGTTCCGGCTGCGCAGGCAATGGTTCACCGTGGAAAGCAGCGTGTTGGCGTCGGGCGGAAGATAGACCCGCACGATGTCGGCCTTCTTGTTCACCACCAGGTCGATGAAGCCGGGGTCCTGATGGCTGAAACCGTTGTGGTCCTGTCTCCACACGTGCGACGTCAGCAGGTAATTGAGGGAGGCGATGGGCCGCCGCCAGGGGAGCTTGCGGGTGACCTTCAACCACTTGGCATGCTGGTTGAACATCGAATCCACAATGTGAATGAACGCCTCGTAGCAGGAAAAAAAGCCGTGGCGCCCGGTGAGCAGGTAGCCTTCGAGCCACCCCTGGCACATGTGCTCGCTGAGCACTTCCATGACGCGGCCGTCGTGCGAGAGGTGATCGTCGCTTGGCAGAATGGTCTCCGTGGTAACGCGGTCGGTCACCTCGAAGACTGCATCCAGGCGGTTGGAGGCTGTCTCGTCCGGGCCCACGAGGCGGAAATTCGAGGACGGCAGGTTCAGCCGCATGGTGTCGCGCAGGAACCGGCCCGTAACGCGCGTGGCTTCCGCAATGGCCACGCCGTGCTGCGGGACGTCCACCCGGTAGCCGGCGAAATCGGGCAGCGTCAGGTCTTTGAGCAGCAGACCGCCGTTGGCGTGCGGATTCGCGCCCATCCGGCGGTCGCCGTGCGGGGCCAGTGCGGCGAGCTCCGGAATCAAGGTTCCGCCGTCGTCGAATAACTCCTCCGGGCGATAACTCTTCATCCACTCTTCGAGCATCCGGATGTGCTCCGGCTTCGAGGCCATTTCCGCGATCGGCACCTGGTGCGCGCGGAACGTGCCCTCTACCGGCTCGCCGTCGACGATCTTGGGGCCGGTCCAACCCTTGGGAGTCCGCAGAACCACCATCGGCCATGTGGGCCGCTTGGAAAAGCCTTTGGATCGCGCCTCGCTCTGGATCGACCGGATCTCTTCCACGATCGCGTCGAACGTGCGGGCCATCTCCGCGTGGACCGCCGTAGGATCGTTGCCTTCCACATAGTACGGATGATAGCCATAGCCTTCCAGGAGCTCGTTCAACTCCTTCCGCGGGATGCGCGCCAGCACCGTGGGACCCGCGATCTTGTACCCGTTGAGATGGAGCACCGGCAGGACGGCGCCGTCGCGCTGCGGGTTGAGAAATTTGTTGGAGTGCCAGCTCGTGGCCAGCGGCCCGGTTTCCGCCTCGCCGTCGCCCACCACGCAGCACACCAAAAGGTCCGGGTTGTCGAACGCCGCGCCGTAAGCGTGCAGCAGAGAATACCCCAGCTCGCCGCCTTCGTGGATGGAGCCGGGCGTCTCCGGCGCCACATGGCTGGGGATGCCGCCGGGGAACGAAAACTGGCGGAACAGGCGCTGCATGCCGATTTCATTCCGCGGAATGTTCGGATAGATCTCGCTGTAAGTGCCTTCCAGGTAGACGTTGGCGACGATCCCCGGACCGCCGTGGCCGGGACCGGCCACATAGATCATGTCGAGGTCGTACTTCCGGATAATGCGGTTGGCGTGCGCGTAGATTAAGTTCAGTCCAGGGGTGGTGCCCCAGTGGCCGAGCAGCCTGGGCTTGATGTGCTCGAGCTTCAGCGGCTCTTTGAGCAGCGGGTTGTCCAGCAGATAGATCTGTCCGACAGACAGATAGTTCGCGGCGCGCCAGTACGCATCGATGCCGCGCAGTTCTTCCGTGGCGTTCACAACTGTCGTCATGCTCCCATCATTCCATCCGGGAGCAGGGCCGCGGAAACGCGGGATGTGCGGTCTCGTACGTGGACGCGCCGCGCGCCCGGTTTACCGCTCGATGGCGGCCACTCCCGGCAGCCGCATGCCGGCCAAAAACTCGAGCGAGGCGCCGCCGCCGGTGGAGACGTGCGTAATTTTCCCGGTGACGCCGGCGGCTTTGATGGCCTTCTCGGAGTCTCCGCCGCCCACCACCGAGGTCGCGCCGGATTCGGCCACCGCCCTGGCGAGGGCCACGGTGCCCTTATCGAAAGGCGGCTTCTCGAAAATCCCCATCGGGCCATTCCAGATCACGGTCTTCGCGCCGGCGATCACGCCCGCATACTTCTCGATGGTTTTCGGCCCGATGTCCACGCCGATCTGGTTTTCGGGGATTGTCTCGACCACTTCGTTGGGCGCGCCCGGCGCAATCTCCGATACCACCACGTGGTCGACCGGCAGCACCAGCTTGTCACCGAGATCGGCGAGCAGCTTCTTCGCCAGGTCCACCTTGTCCGCTTCCACCAGCGACTTGCCGGTCGGGAGCCCCTGGGCCTTGAGGAAGGTGTAGGCCATGGCGCCGCCGATCAGCAGCTTGTCCACCACTTTGCCCAGATTCTCGATGACTTCGATCTTGTCGGACACTTTGGCGCCGCCCAGGATCGCGACGCAGGGCCGTTCGGGATTGGTGGTGGCCATCCCGAGGTACTTGAGCTCCTGCTCCATCAACAGGCCGGCCCCGGCCACCGGAACGAATTGGATCATGCCCTCGGTGGAGGCGTGCGCGCGGTGCGCGGAGCCGAACGCGTCGTTCACGTACACCTGGCACAGCGCGGCCAACTGCCTGGAAAATTCCGGATCGTTCTTTTCTTCTTCGGCGTGAAAGCGGAGGTTCTCGAGCAGCAGCACTTCGCCCGGCTTGGGCAGCATTGCCTGCACTTCGGGACCCACGCAATCGGGCGCCATCTTCACCTGTTGCCCGAGCAGCTCGCTCAATCGCGCGGCCGCCGGCTTCAGGCTCATCTCGGGATTCGGCTTTCCCTTGGGACGTCCGAGGTGGGAAGCCAGTATGACGGCGGCTCCGTGCTCGAGCGCGTACTGGATGGTTTTGAGCGACGCCTTGATGCGCTTGTCGCTGGTGATTTCCATCTGGCCCTGCTCATTCTTTTGCAGCGGGACGTTGAAATCGACGCGGATGAAAACCCGCTTTCCGTTCAGATCGAGATCGCGTATGGAGAGAAAGGACATATCAGGCCTCAAATTGAAATAAATTTGAGGTTAACATGCAGTGAGTGGGGCAGGCCTCCCGGCCTGCCCGGTTTTACTGCTGCGGGACCGGCACGAAGATGGTCTGGCCCTGCCGGTTGATCAGCAGCAGAGGCGGCTGGTCGCCGGAGCTGGAGAGCGCCCGCTGCACGTCGGCGGGGCTCCGCACGGGCTGGCGGTTCACCTGCTGGATCACGTCACCCGCCTGTATGCCGGCCGCTGCCGCCGGGCCCGACGGGTCCACCGACTCCACCACCACTCCCTGCGTATTTCGCGGCACACCCACCTGGCCGGCCAGTTGCGGCGTGAGCGGGACCACGCCGATCCCGAGCTTCGCGTTGCTCTGTCCGCCGCCCTGCTCACTGGCGCGCGCGCTTTCCTGAGTCAGCTCGCCGAGCGACACATGCACGTCCTGCTGCTGGCCGTTGCGCCAGATCGTCAAAGTGACGGCGGTGCCCGGCGGCATCGCGGCGATCTGGTTGCGCAGCTCGTTCTCGTCGTTCATCGCATGACCGTTGATCGACAGGATGACGTCGCCCGTCTTGAGACCGGCCTTGTCGGCGGGGCCGCCGGGAGTCACGGAGCTCACCAGCACGCCGCGCGCCTCCTTCAGCCCGAAGCTCGAGGCCAGGTTGGCGGTCATCGGTTGAATGCCGACGCCCAGCATGCCGCGGCGCACCGTACCTTTACTAATCAACTGGTCCATCACGCTGTGCGCCATGTTGGAAGGAATCGCGAACCCGATCCCGATGTTTCCGCCGTTCGAGGAGAGGATTTGCGAGTTGATCCCGATGAACTCGGCGCGCGTGTTGACCAGCGCGCCCCCCGAGTTGCCCTGGTTGATCGGCGCGTCGGTCTGCAGAAAGTCCTGGAAGCTGCCCGACCCGGCATCGGTGGATCGCCCCTTCGCGCTGATGATGCCGGCAGTCACCGACTCCCCGATGGCCAGGGGATTTCCGACCGCCAGGCAGACATCGCCCACCCGCACCTGGTCGGAGTTGCCGAGTTGAAGGACCGGCAGCCCGCTGGCGTCGATCTTCAACACCGCCAGGTCGCTGGGCGCATCCGAGCCGATCAGCTTGGCCGAGTAGGTGTGCTGGTTGCTCAGGTCGATCTTGATATCTTCGGCGCCGTCGATCACATGATGATTAGTCAGGATGTACCCGTCGGCGCGGACGATTACACCCGACCCGAGCGCGCGCTGCACGGTCGTGCCGCCGCCCCCGCCCCTCGGCATGCCCCCGCCGAAGAACTGGCGGAAGAACGGGTCGTCGAAGAAAGGAAACTGCTGCGGCGCGTGGACCCGGCGCGCGGAGTGGACCGTGACTACCGCCGGGATCACGTGCGAAACCACGTCGGCATACGACAGGATGGGACCGCTCAGCGAGGCGCTACCCGCGGGTAGCTGTCGAGGCGCGGACGAGCCTCCTCCGCCGGCGGAAGGATTCACGCGATTGCAGGAGACGAGCGCAAGAAGGGCGGCGATTACGGCCAGAGTTCGACCCATACTTCATGCATAGCACTTTCCGCCGCGTGCGCGCAGTACGCAATCGTCCAGCCCGCAGGCGGTTCAGGCGGGATGAATCTTCGCCTGTGTGGTGGCCGCCTGCCGCAGCAGTATAAACTCGGACAGGTTTTCGGAGGTCAGCATCCCCCGCAGGCGATCGTTTGCGTCCATCACCAGCGCACAGGCCGCCGGACCGGAGAGCAGCGGCACGGCCTCGCTGAGCGGCAGGTCGGGAGAGACACGCTTGAAGTCGCGGTCCATGGCGCCTGAAACGTAACCGTCGGGACCTTCGGAGATCATGGCACGCACCAGGGCCGCGCGCGTCAATAGCCCGATCACACCTTCGCCGTGCAGCACCGGGAAGTCGTGCTGCGAGGTGGCCAGCAGAAGCTCGCCCGCCTCGCGGATCGTCTGGCCGTGCTGCAGCGTGCGGAGGTCCGTAATCATCGCGGCGCCGACCGGGAAGCCCGTAGTGAGGATGCGGCCGCGCGCCGCGGCGCCCTCCTGCGACGCGCCCAGGTACACGAACAGCGCCACGAACACCAGCATGAAGTTTCCCCAGAGCAGGCCCAACAGTCCCAGCAGGATGGCCAGCGACTGCCCCGCCCCGGCGGCGATGCGCGTGGCTTCTTCCTCCGGACGGCGCAACGCCAGCACGGAGCGCAGAATCCGCCCGCCGTCCATGGGATAGGCCGGCAGCAGGTTGAAGAGGAAGAGCAGCAGGTTGCCCAATGCGATGCGCTCCACCAGGTTGGCATCGGTAGGCTCGCGAAGCTGCTCGATCGCGACCCAGCCCGTGCGCATCCACATCCACGCCAGCAGGCCCGCCGCGATCAGCAGATTCACCAGCGGGCCGGCCAGCGCGATCCACAGCTCCTCGCGCGCTTTGGGAGCACGCTCCGGACGCGATACGCCGCCGATCGGGAACATCACGATCTCGATCGTGCGGATGCCGTAGTGCCGGGTAACCAGCGTGTGCCCGAGCTCGTGCAGCAGCACCGATGCGAACAAGGCCAGGATGTAGACGGCCGTGGTGGCCCCCGACTGCTTTCCGCCAATCCCAATGAACAACAGAAAGACGAGCAGTAGAACGAACGTGAAGTGCAGCCGTACCGGCACTCCGAACAGTGTGACTGTCCCTATGCTGCCGGGGATGTAATCCGGCTTCGGCTTCGGTTTATCCTCTGGAGGCACTCAACCATTCTATGCGGCGACGGTTCATGTAGATTCCCGCCCCAATACCTGCCATCGCGGCAGCCACCCCGGCAATCTCACGCCGCCTCCGGATCAGCTTGCGGTATTTCCACAAGTGTGTCCGGTATTTCCACCCGAGTTTGAGCTTTCTGAGCGTCATATTCGTTCACCATCCGCCTTCCATTTCCGTCGAGTCTGGACGGAGATTACTGGAAGTTATTGAGACGGTACGGGCGCGCCCGCCAGATGCTGCGAGTCTCCCGGCCTTCCCACTGGAACTTTTGCATACCTAGGTCCATTGTGCGGACGGGCACTTCAGATGCGGTTGGCGCGATCGAGCGCCGATCGGAGTTCGGCGCCGGGAGCGAACCTCGGCACCCGTTTGGCGGCCACCTCGATCGAGTGGCCGTTCTGCGGATTTCGAACCCGCCGCGCCTTGCGGTGGGACACTCCGAACGTGCCGAAGCCCGAGATAGTGACGCGGTCACCCTTCTCCAGGCTCGACTGGATGCCTTCGAGAATAGCGTCCAAAGCGCGCGTGGCCTGGGTCCGGGTGAGGCGGGCATCCAAGGCGATCTTACCGACGAGGTCTCTCTTGTTCACGGGCGATCCTCAATGCCCGCTCTTCATATCAAACCCGGATGCCCGTGTCAATGATTTCGGTGGGATTCAGTCCTTAGCTGCTGCCATCCGTTGCAGGCGCGCCTTCTGCAGGCCCCAATCGGCGGTCTCCTGGCAATCTTCGTACTCGAGGATCCGCAGGTCGCGAAAGCCATCCAGCAGCACGTTCTTCGGACCGCCAAACCCTTCGATCACCAGCAGGCCGCCGGGCTTCAGGGAGTCCAGAACACGCTTGCGGTAGGCGGAGTCCGCCAGATTGGTAAACGCGAAGGTCTCAACAATCAGATCCCACTTCGCCGTGCCGTAGTCGAACTCATCGTGCGAGGCCCTGACGATCTCGAGCCGCAGGCCCGCCTTGTCGGCCACGGCTTTCGCCCGGGCCATTCCTTCAGCGGAGATGTCATACCCCGTCACATCCCAGCCTTGGCTCGCCAGGTAGAGCGCGTTCCGCCCCTGGCCCATAGCGACATCCAGCGCCCTGCCCGGCTTCCGCCCTTCGAGCACTCGCACCAGGTAGCGGCTGGCCTCGGTGCGGAACGGTGGAGGATTCATCGAGTAGATGCGGTCGAAATGCACCGCGGCGAAATCCGCGGGCATGCCGGCCACCCGCAGCCGGATGACGCCAAGCCGGCGCTCGATCTCTTCCGCCGCGACGCCCGCGCTCTTCTGGCTCTCGCGGTAGCCCTTCATGACTTCCTGCGGCATGAACGAGCCCGTGTACACCGTCTTGTACCATCCGAGAAAGTCCTGGTAAATTTTCTGGTCTTCGGCGCCGCCTGCGAACGCGGCCAGCGCGGAGAGAAGCAACAGCCCGATCAGATGCCTCACGATGTTATTTTAGACGCCGGAATCCGAAATTGGTTCCTCCGCCCGATGGCGCGGGAATCTTACTCGCCGGCGCTGCGGCTGCGGCCGTCGCTCTCGAGGACCTCGCGCACCTTTTCGATCAGCGCCCAGGGCGAGAACGGCTTTTGCAGGAAGGCCACATCCTTGGCGAGGATGCCGCTGTTCAGCACCGCGTTGTCGGTGTAGCCGGACATGTAGAGGACCCGCAGGTCGCCGCGCCCGCGCACGATCTGCTCGGCCAGCTCCCGGCCGTTCACCTTCGGCATCACGACGTCCGTAATCATCAGGTGGATGGCTCCGCAATATTGCTCGGCGATGCGGCGCGCTTCGATGGGGCCGCCGGCGTCGAGGATCCGGTATCCCTCGCGCTCGAGCGTCTCGCGCACCAGGGTGCGCACCATCTCATCGTCCTCCACCAGCAGGATAGTCTCCGAGCCGCGGCCGACCACTTTGCGCTTGCGTTCCGGCTCGGGCGCCAGGGCCTGATCGATGCGCGGCAGGTAGACTTTGACGGAGGTGCCCTTCCCCGGCTCGCTGTAAACCTCCACGCTGCCGCCGCTCTGCTTGACGATGCCAAACACGGTGGAAAGCCCCAGGCCGGTCCCCTTCCCGGAGCCCTTCGTAGTGAAAAACGGCTCGAACAGCCGCGCCTTGGTGGCGAGGTCCATGCCCGATCCGTTGTCGCTCACGCCCAGCATGACGTACGGGCCGGGCTTCACGGCAATGTGCCGGTGGGAGTATCCCGCATCGAGCCCCACGTTGGCCGTCTCGACGGTGAGCACTCCGCCCTTCGGCATGGCGTCCCGGGCGTTCACCACCAGATTCATGATGACCTGCTCCATCTGGCCGGGATCGGTGCTCACGCGTCCGAGATCCGGCTTCAACGACAGGCGCAGGTCGATATCTTCGCCGATCAGGCGCTGCAGCATCGTCGAGAGGCCGCTCACCAGCTTGTTCAGATCGAGAACCCGGGGCTGCAGCACCTGGCGCCGGCTGAACGCCAGCAACTGCTTGGTGAGCGCCGCCGCGCGCTCGCCCGCTTTCATGATCTGTTCCGCCGAATGCCGGTTCGGATCGTTCTCCCGAAGGTTATTGAGAATGAGCTGGCTGTAACCCGTAATGATCGTCAGCAGGTTATTGAAATCGTGCGCCACTCCGCCGGCCAGCATGCCGACCGCTTCCATCTTCTGCGCCTGGCGCAACTGCTCCTCGAGCTCCCGGCGGCCGCTGATGTCCATCAATACCGCCAGCAGGGCAGCCCGGCCGGCGTAATCGATGTCGTAGGCCGCCACCTCCACGTCGATCACACGGCCTCCCTTAGTTCTGTGCCGCCTCGCGGCCGGCTGGCCCTGTTGTGAGGACGCATCCAGACTAAGAGGGAGTCCGATCTCGACGTCACCAAGAGTTAGCTGCCGGAACTCCTGGGGAGTATATCCGTACAGCTGGCATGCCGCCCGATTGGATTCCAGAAACTGCCGCGTCGTGGGGTCGAGCACCCACATAGGCTGGGGATTTTCTTCGAATAATAGACGGAACTTCTTGTCCTTATCTTTCAACTGCTTTTTTGGCGGCATAGTTCCCGAACCAAACTGGGGGAGGTTCAAAGCGGCTTCGCCGCGCCAAGAGCACATCAACGGGTAAGGGTAAGGGAACAGTGTACACCGCAGCATTACCCAAAGAATCGTCCAACTGTACAGTTAGACACCCTTTAATGCCGAAGCCGCTGAACCGGAGCACGCTCGATTGTGCCGACCGGTACAGACTGCCGCCTGGGATTTGCTCTGACCCCACACGCACAGCATACAGGTACATTTCGGGATGCTCAACCACGAGGTTCGGCTCAGTGTTTGAGACGGCACAATGATAGGCATCCTTGTAGTACGCTGTCGTCCCCAAGGGACGCTGGTACTAGATCTATCCGTGCCGCGGACCACCCCGTTACCTGCCGCCGGAGCTCGGCGCGAAGCGGAACGAACAGTCGGTCACCCGCCTTGCTGATCCCGCCGCCGATCACGATCCGCGCCGGGTTCAGCAGCATGATGGCCGCCTTGAGGCCGAGCGCCAGGTCCACCACATAGCGTTCGACAAAGGCAGCGTCCTCGAGCAGCTCCCTGGCGGTGCGGCCGTGGTCGCGCTCCAGCCAGAGGCCGCAGCACATCCTCTCAAAACAGCCGCGCGCCCCGCACAGGCATTCCGGCCCGTCGGGGCGGATCGTCAGGTGGCCGATCTCCCCGCCATACGAATCGGCGCCGCGCCAGATCTGCCCGCGATCGTAAATTCCGCCGCCGATGCCGGTGGAAAGCGTCATGTAGAAGAGCGGCGAGCAGCCGGTGCCGGCGCCGTATTCCGCCTCTCCCAGCGCCCCGACGTTGGCGTCGTTATCCATCACCACGGGCGCATCGATCAGGCCGCCGACGAAGCCGCACAAGTCGAAATCCTTCCACCCGCCGACGTGCGTCGAAAGCACTACGCGCTGCGCTTCAAAATTGATGGGACCTCCGAAGCCGATGCCGCAGGCGGTAAACCGGAAGTCCCGGCGCCAGGCGGTGATGAGCTCGCGAAGCTGGGCCGTCATCCATTCGCGTCCTCCCGCGGAGTCGGTCGCGCGCGTCACACGCCGCACCATACGGCCGTCGTCGAAAACGGCCATGGAGAACTTAGTGCCTCCGATATCGATGGCGAGAATCATAGCGGTCAGAAGACGAACCGAATACTGCCCTGCAGCGAGCGCGGCCCTCCGGTTTGCAGGATCGGCGACAAGCCGCTGCCCGGGCTGCCCGTCCCCAGCATCATGTTCAGCATCGAGGGCGATTGTCCGAAGACCGGGCTGGTCAGGTACTGGACGGGATCGGCGAAGTTGGGGTGGTTGAAAGCGTTGAACGCCTCGATGCGCAGCTGCAGGCGCATCTGGTCGTGAAGACGAAACTCCCGGCGCACCGCCAGATCGATCTGCGACATGCCGAAGCCGCTCAGGACGTTGCGCCCGAGCGTACCCTGGATGCCCTCGGCCGCCGGCGCAAAGGCCGCCGGGTTCAGACGCCGGCCGCCGGGCGTGTTCACATCCGCGATCCATAGAGGCTGCGGCCAGACCAGGTTGGGCCGAAACGCGTTGACGTAGCTGATGCCCTGGTATTCTTCCGCCGCCAGCGGAGTGATGGGGAAGCCGCTGCGCGCGTGAAAGACCAGGTCCGCGGCCCAGCCCCGCAGGAAACCGGGCTCGTAGCTGGCAGCCGCCGTGAAATTGTGGCGCAGGTCGAAATCGGAAGAGCCGCGATCACTTGCGCCGCCGCCCGCCCACAACAGGTAGGCGTCGCTCGAATCGTTGTCGAGGGAATGCGACCAGGCGTAGGAAGCGGTGGCTTGAAACCCTCGCGTCAGCCGGCGCTGATACTGGATCTCGAGCGCCGCGTAGTTGGACGAAGCGTCGTTGGTGGTGAGCGCCACCAGCGACGTCGCGCTGCTGCCGGGGCCGCCCACCTCGCGCCGCATCAGACGGCGTCCGCTGGAACCGACATACCCGGCCGTGACCGTGCCGGCCGCGCCGAGAGCCCGCTCCATCGAGAGATTCCACTGCACGATCCGCGGCAGCTTGAGGTCGGGCATGAACCCGAAACTCAACAGCGTGGAAAAGGGCGCGTGAATGTCGCTGGTGAAGCGCGAGACGCTCAGGGGGCCGCCGTTCAGAATATCGGTCGCGATGCTCAGCGCCGAGTCGAAGTAGACGCCCGCGCCCGCGCGCAGCACGGTTCGGCCGTCGCCGGTGACGCGCCAGGCGGCGCCCAGTCGCGGCGCGAAGCTTCCGTAATCGTCGGGCCAGAGAGGCTGCCGCAGGGATACCACGGTCGAGGTGGCGGGGCTATAGAAGTAGGCGGGATCATCCGGCACGGGGGCAGGCGAGAATTCCCATCGCAGGCCGGCCGCGATGGAAAGCCGCGGAGTCAGGCGCCACGTGTCCTCTATCCACAGGGACAGCTCGTCGAGCGTGGTGGAAGCGTTCTGCGCGGATGCCTTCGAGATCCACAAGCTGCGCTGGTCGGAGAGCGACGCCAGCGAATCCGCAATCACGCCCAGCGAGCCGCTGGGATCGCGTCGGACGGCCGTGATGCGCCGGTAATCCGCTCCCAATCCGAGGGCATGCCCCCCGTGCCGCCAGGTGACGGCCGGAATCAGTTGGAACTGGCGCTGCCGGCGGTCCCCTTCCTTTCCGGATACCAGTTGCCCGATCCCGCCGATCGAAAAGCGGACCAGGTAGTCGCAGGGAACCGCGGCGTTGAGGAAGTTGGCCGCCAGCGGCTCGAGCGAGCATCCGTCGCCCTCGGTCCACAGCGAAGATGCCTCCGACTGCGATTCGTTGGCGTGGACATCGAACGTCAGCGAAGACGTCGCTCGTGCGTTCAGGCCGAGCGTGAGGCTGCGCGAGCGCAGGTCGAGTTGATTGACCACCAGCGTCCCGAACCGGTTCTCGGAGGGCGAATCGTTGTAGCGGCCGAATAGGGTAATACGCGAGGTCAGCGCCTGATCCACCCGAACGCCGCCCGTGTGCAGCCCCGCGGGCCGGTCGATGCGGCCCAGGGCCTCGCCCACGCCGCCGGACGACGATCCGCCCACCGGCAGCGGAAACAGGTCGAGCACGGGCTGCGCCCAGGCCACCGAATCGCGGACATCCAGAGAAGGGACCGGCTGGCGCCAGACTCCCGGCTGTCCCAGAGCGGCGTGCTCGTAGGAAAGGAAAAAGAAGGTGCGGTTGCGGCGAATCGGCCCGCCGACGCTCGCGGTGACATCCTGCAGGCGAAGAGGCAGCCGGCCGTATCCGGACTGGTTGCCGAACCAGTCGTTGGCGCTGAACAGCTCGTTGCGGATGCGGTACGAAGTGGCGCCGTGAAACTCGTTCGATCCAGAGCGGCTGGTGATCGACACCGTCGCGCCGGGAAGCCGGCCGAATTCGGCGATGGAGGTCGAAGTCGTGATTCGAAATTCGTCGACGGCATCCAGCGAGATGAGCGAATCCATGCTGCCGAAGGCGCTCAGCGACGGCAGCGCGCCGCCGGTCGACTGGGCCGGCAGTCCGCCCGCGGTCACCCCGGTGTTGGCGCTGACGCCGTCCACCGTGAAGTAGTTCGTATTGGGTCGCTGGCCGGTGGCGGTGAACTGGCCGGCCTCTCCCCTTGTGGCGGGGGTGACGATGGCGCCCGGCGCCAGTTCGACCAGCGTGAGCAAGCCCCGGCCATTGAGCGGCAGGCGGTCGATCTCGTCCCTCCCCACGCTCGTCGCCGTGGCCGCATTCTCGTGATCCACCAGCGGTGCCGTCCCGTACACCGTAATACTCTCTTCCACGCTGCCCACCGGCAGGATGAAGTCGGCGCGGGCAACGGCCGCCGCCTTGAGCGTAACATCGAACCGGACCACCGAGACAAAGCCTTCCTTGCGCACCGTGATCTTGTAAGTACCTGGAAACAGGCCGGCTATCGAATATGCGCCACCCGGCAGGGACTCTGTCGTGCGCCGGAAGCCGGTTTCCTGGTCGACCGCCGTGACGGAGGCCATGGTAATGCCGCCCTCGGAAATATCGAGCACGCGTCCGTACAGGCCGGCGTAGCGCTGAGCCATCGCCGGCGCCGTGCACAAGGCTAGGGAGGCTAGTAGGCGCGCAAGGCGCATTGGTCCTAGGCTACAACGATTAAAGGAGGGGTGGGGCTAAAGGTTCGCCGCTGCTCCCCTCCCCAGCTTCTTCAGAAGCAGGGTGGCCTGGCGCCGCTCCTCGGGAGTGAGCGCGGACGTGGCCCGCTCCATGGCAGCTTCGTGGTCGGCGAACGCGCACGAAATCAGGCGCCGCCCTTCAGCCGTGAGATGCACCACCCGGGCGCGCCGGTCCTCCGGGTTGCCCCGGCGCTCGACCAGTCCCTTGCGCTCCAGTCGATCCACCGCCGCGGTGATCGAGCCGCTCGTCAAACGCACCAGGAGGCCGATCGAGTTGACCGGCGTAGGTCCTTTGTGGAGAAGGACTTCCAAAACCGCGAAGTCGGAGAATCCGAGGCCTAGCGAGTGGATGTGCCGCTCCGCGTGCCGGCGCAGGCTCTCGTGCGCCTTCATCAGTATCAACCACAGGTGAACTCCGCTCGCGGTCATGGCGAATCCTTTTCTTTCCCTTCGCATCAATTATCTTGATAACAAGATACACGAAAGGATGGAGATGGCAACCAACGTATTATCGCAATCCAACCCGAATTGGAAGGGTAGATTGAAATTTCGCGCGGCATCGCGGGTCTTCACGGCGCCTCGCGCGCAGGACGGCGACGGCGTGGACCTGCGCCGCGCCTTTCCGGGCAACGCGTTGATGGACATCGACCCGTTTCTCCTGCTGGATCAGATGGGCCCCACGGATTCGGGCCCGGGCGAGGCGCGCGGCTTTCCGCCCCATCCTCACCGGGGTTTCGAGACTGTCACATACCTGCTGAGCGGCGAGATGCAGCACCGCGATTCGTGGGGCAACCACGGCCTCCTCGGACCCGGTGACGTGCAGTGGATGACGGCCGGTTCGGGCCTGGTCCATTCGGAGATGCCCGGCGAGCGTTTCACCCGCGAGGGCGGCCGGCTCCACGGCTTCCAGCTTTGGATCAATCTGCCGCGTCGCGACAAGATGATCGCTCCGCGCTACCAGGACACGCCCTCGGCGCAGCATTCCGGTGGCCCGCGGCGAAGGTGTCTCGGTGAAGGTGATTGCCGGGGAGAGTCTCGGCACCAAGGGCGTGATCGAGACCAGAATTCCGATCCTGTACCTGGATGTGACGCTCGACCCGGGCGCCGATTTCACTCAGGAGATTCCCGCGACTGAGAACGCGTTCGCTTTTGTGATCGACGGCGAAGGCAGGTTCGCCGAGTCCCCGGCAGGCAAATACCAGGTGGCGGTCTTCGATCGGAGCGGCGATGCGGTGCGGGTCGACAACACCGGAACTGAACCCCTCCGCTTCCTCTTGATTGCCGGCGAACCGATCGGCGAGCCGGTGGCGCGCTATGGACCGTTCGTGATGAACAGCCGGGAGGAGATCATACAGGCGGCAGACGACTTCCGGGAAGGACGGATGGGAACGCTCTGAGACCACGATCGCCGGGCACTCCGCCGGTGCCCGGCTACTTCTTTTCGATCGCGAAATCCCAGATCTGTATATTGAGCTTGCCGTCGGTGAACTGCACCACCGCATATTCCCCGGGCGGCAGGGACTCACGCGGCCACACCTTATACAGATTGTCGTCCGTCAGCTGCTTTTCGAAGGTGGGGACCAGGTCGACCTCCTCCTCCGTCTCTTTCACCACCGGAAGGAATGTCAGGTTCTCCACGATCCGGACCGCTCCCTTGGGCTTCAGCCTCGCGATGCCGAATCGTTCGAGTTGCGAAAGCTGGATGTAGAACTCCTGGTCGGGGTTGGTGAATACGTTTTTGGAATGGGCATCCGGAATCTCCAGTGTGCCCTTCCCACTGACCACCGGGACCGGTGAAATTGCCTTCAAAATGGAGCGGCCCTTGTTGGTTTTCACGCTGGCCTCGGCGGCGGTCATGACCCTGGTCTTGTCGCCGTCCAGCCAATAGACCCCGGCGTCCTGCGGGATCCGGTGGACTTCCTTTTCCACCTCCCGCCGCGCATCTTCCTCGGCCGACAGGACCTTGGCGTCCTTCTCCAGTTCAGCCTGATGTTCCGCCGCCTCGGTCTCGGTCCGCTTCAGATCGACCATGGTCAGCGGAATCTCTTCCCAGTCGC
Source organism: Bryobacterales bacterium (assembly GCA_963836015.1). GTDB lineage: Bacteria > Acidobacteriota > Terriglobia > Bryobacterales > Bryobacteraceae > CAWCDJ01. The sequence continues at coordinate 455,890 of CAWIIF010000002.1, forward strand.
TACGCTCGATGCTGTAGAAACGCACCCGGTCGGCTTCCACCTTGTATTCCCGGGCGACCTGAAACGTGCCGTCCTTCAGGTAAAGCTTGATGTTGACTGCCCAGACGGCGCCGGCGAGAACCAGGAAAACGAGCAGGAACCTGCGCATATATCTAGTGACTACTGTAGCGCCGGTGGGGTTTCGTGGCGAAAGTGCGTTACGGGGTTAAGTTTTTACGATTTCCGGCGTCTAAAAGGGAGATGCGGGCTGTCCGGGAGCGGCGGGTGCGTCCCAAAAGCGAACAGTCGGAACAAAACCCGAACCGCGGCCCGGCTTTCGACGTATACGGGAGAGAAGCACTTACAGCCCGACGAGCGGCGGCCCGTGGTTTGCGGCCATAATGGATCTTCTGAGGTTTTTAGAGATTATGTCATTCGCCAGAACTTTCCTTTCGGTTTTGCTCTGCTATGCGATGGCCCTCCCGGGTTTCGCGCAGCAGAAGTCCGGCCTCTATACGGGAGAGGAGCACGGAATCGCCGGGTGGTTTAGCAACAACTACCGCGCGCACCCGGTCGCCGAAACGAACTATACCGATTCGCTCCGGCTGGAAAAGCTGATGCGCGCCGGCAACATCTACCTTTCCCTGCGGGACGCCATCGCTCTGGCGCTCGAAAACAACCTCGACCTGGAATACGCCCGCTATAACCCGAAATTAGCCGAAGCCAACCTGTTGCGTGCTCAGTCCGGGTCGCTGCTGCGAAACGTCTCGAGCAGCATCTCGAGCGGGCCGTCGTCGGCTTCGCTCGGCGTGCTGGCCTCCAACGCGCTCGGTTCCGGCGGAACCAGCCAGAGCAGCGGCAGCGGGCAGGGCGGCGTGCTCAGCGGGCTGAGCGTGCAGCTGGCCGGATCGTCCATTCCGAACCTCGACCCGGTGTTCTTCATCAACGGTCAGTTCGTTCACAATACGACCATCGAGACCGCCACCAATATCACCGGGACGAACTTCCTGGTGACGCAGTACAAGTCCTCGAACTACGGGATTCAACAGGGCCTTCTCAGTGGCACGACCCTTCAAGTGGGAATGGGGAATACTTTCGGAGTGACCCAGAACTCGCCGTTCAACATGTTCAGCCCCTATAGCCAGGCCAGCCTCTCGTTTTCGATCCAGCAGAACCTGCTGCAGGGCTTCCGGCGGTCGGTGAACAACCGCGCCATCCGCGTGGCGAAGAACCAGCTCCGCATCTCCGACCTCACTTTTCAGAACCAGGTGATGGCGACGGTGGGCAGCGTGGTGAGCCTGTACTGGGACCTGGTCTCCGATCGCCAGAGTCTCAAGGTGAAGCAGCAGACGCTGGAGCTCGACAAGAAACTATACGAAGACAACCGCCGGCGCGCCGACCTGGGAGCGATCGCGCCCATCGATATCATCCAGGCCGAAGCCGAGATGAAATCGGCGCAGCAGGACGTGACTACGGCCGAAACCCAGGTGTTGCAGCAGGAGACTATTCTAAAGACCGTGCTGACGCGCAGCGGCCTCGAGAACATGGAAATCGTCAACGCCCACATCATTCCGACCGAGCAATTCGACATTCCGCCGCAGGAAGCGATCCAGCCGATTCAGGATCTGGTCCAGCAAGCCCTGGCCACGCGCCCGGACGTCGAACAGAGCACCCTCGGATTGCAGGACGCGCGCATCACGACCCTCGGCGTGAAGGATGCCATGCTGCCGCAGCTCACCGCGTTCGCCTCCATGTCGAACAGCGGACTGGCCGGCCAGGTGAATGCGCTGCCCGTACCGACCACGCTGCCGACCGGCGAGACACAGTTTGTCAGCCGCACTCCGGCCGATGTAAACGGCTACTTCCTGGGCGGCTACGGCACGGTTCTCGGCCAGTTGTTCGGGCGTAATTTTCCGAACTACAGCGCCGGGGTCAGCCTGAGCATCAATATCCGCAACCGCGCGGCACAGGCCGATTACATCACCGACCAGTTGAACTATCGCCAGCAGCAGATCCAGGACCGGCAGCTTCACAACAGCATCCGGCAGAACGTGATCAATTCGCGGGTGGCCCTCTCCCAGGCGCGCGCCGCTTACGACACCAGCGTGGAGGCTCGCAAGCTGCAGGAGCAGACCTCGAACGGCACACGGCGCAAATACGAGCTGGGCACGGCGACCATTTACGACGTGGTGCTCACGCAGCGCGACACCACCAATCGGGAACTGGCCGAGGTGCAGGCGCTCAACCAGTACATTCACGCCAGGCTGAATCTGGAGAACGCCCTGGGCCAGGTCCTGCAGGATTACAACGTGCGGATCGACGACGCCAAGACCGGCGTGGTGGGACGCGAGCCGGACCTGATCCCGGCAGTCCCGCAGAGCGCCGTACCGAAGCCCGCCACGGTGGGTTCGCGATAGCCGCCGGTCCTTACCTCCGGCCGAGATTCAGCCAGACGTCGAGGCGCGGGGCCTGGTAGTTGTACGGCTTGCCCAGGATATCCGGGCGGCCGTCGCCATCCAGGTCCGCGATCTTGGCCTCGTGCAGGTCGTAGCCGCGGTCGACAACCGACGGGGTGAAGTTGCCTTCGCCGTCGCCGTAGAAAATGTAGATCTTCGAATCCGGGTTCTGGCCGCTCAGGCGCTGCTCGGCACAGAAGATATCCAGGTTGCCGTCGCCATCCACATCGAGCACCGCCAGGCTGTGGCCGTAATGGATCTGCGCGATCTCGTGCGGCATCCACGTTCCCTTCACATATTCGTACCAGTTCAGCGGGCCGTCGCCGTCGCCCACCACCAGCACGACTTCCGGCCGGCCGCCCTTCTTCAACTGTCCGGCCCCCGCGCGGGAGAAGCTGTAGGACGGGTCGATCAGGTTGACCTCGAATTGCAGATTCCCCAGATTGCGGAACCACCGCCCGCCGCCCACGATGTCCGGACGGCCATCGCCGTCGATGTCCATCACCGCCAGGCCCTCGTGTTCGTTGACGCCCTTGAAGCTCGCGGCCTTCCCCCGCTGCTGCGGCTCGCTATCGACGCTGTAGCGGTAGATTTCGGTGAGGGGCCAGGGGCCGGCGCGCCGCGGATCAGGCGGCATTTTGGCGATCGTTAGGGCGTGGGCATCCTGGTTCCAGAAGACCAGCTCGGGCTTGCCGCAGCCATCGAAATCGGCCGCCGCCTGGTCGTGGTGCTTGGGACGGCCGGAATTCTTGATGATGTGGCGGGTCCACGGCCGGCCCGCAGCGAGATCCGGGTACGGGTTCTCCCACCACCAGATTTCGTTGCTCTTGTAATCGCCGGCCGCGATGAAGTCCAGGTCCCCGTCGCCATCCACGTCCAGCGCCAGCGAACCGGCCTCGATGTGCAGCGGCTGCGGCTCGATCACGCTGCGGCTCCAGCCGGACTTGCCGCGCAGGTAGAGCACCACGGAATCCGCGGCGGTCCGTTCGGTGACTACGAAATCGTTGACGCCGTCGCGATTGAAATCGGCCACCGTCAGCGAGGTCTGCTCGTTGCCGCGATTGGGAGCGGGCAGATCTCCATTGGCGCTGGAGAGGTGCTGCCAGGCGTATTCCGCGGCGGGCGGCGCCGCCGGCAGAAGAGCCGCCATCAGCAGGATGAGCGGAGCGCGCACGGGGCTACGGCCTCCAGAACGGCTCGCGCGCCGCAATGAATTCGACCGGGACCTCGGAGACAAACCCCTTGAGCCACGAAGCGCAATGCTTCATGCCGGCCTGCTCGGAGACGATGTGGCCGAGGAGGATCAGCCCTTTCTTCCTACCCGATGCGATGGTGTCATCGGCGTATTCCACGACCTCCCACTCGCGCGCCTCGCCGGCCACCAGGACGTCGAGCTCCGGCCGTGCCAGTTGGCGGATGCCACCCTCCTGGTTGGCGTAGCCCCAGTTGGCGCCCACCGTGCGGACACGCAGCGCGGGGTCGCCGACCACCCGCATGGCGCGGATGTTCAACTTCTTCTGCATCTCCCGCGCCAGTTCCGCCAGCGACATTTCGTCGAACCGGAACAGGCGCGCGTTCTCCGGGTCCGCATGCTTCGTCCACCCCAGCTCTTCGGCCATGCCGGTGGCGATGCCGTCCGGACGGTGCGCGTGCCAGTGGTCGTGGAAGCGCCATACCGCCATGTCGTTCTTGCGGAGGAACTCCGCCTTGAACCGATAGGTGGGGTCCTGCTCCAGAGACGCGGTAGTGTCCTCGTGGCTGTAGAACGTCGGCTCGTGCGTGATGACCAAGTTCCTGCCGGCCGCGGCGGCTCGCTGGACCACATCGAGAGTCGCCATCATGGTGGTTGCGATACCCTTGACGCGCGTGTCGGGGCCGCCGGCCTTGAAGGTGTCCACGGTCGGGGTGTGCCACGCGACTCCGACATTCTTCTGGATCCGTTCGATGACCGCGCCGGCGGTGAGCGGTCCCTGGCTTTCCTGGGCGAGCGCCGCGGCGGATGCTCCGGCCATCAGGAACGATCTTCTCGTCGTAGGATTCATCGAAGCCTCCTTGCGAAAGTCTATCAGCCGGCGGTCTATAATCAACCATGCGATTTCGAGCGCGGATGGCAATTCTGGCCCTCACCGCGGCCGGCGCGGCTTGGGGCGCCGATGACGTACTCACGCGGGTGGCTGCCCATGCCGACCGGTTCGGCATCGTCTCCCGGCAGATCTGGGAGAGCCCGGAGCTCGGCTTTCACGAAAATAAGAGCTCGGCGCTGCTGCAGCAGGAACTGCGCGCCAACGGGTTCGAGGTCCAGGCCGCAGTGGCGGGTATGCCGACCGCATTCACCGCGCAGTACGGCAGCGGCAAGCCCGTGATCGCGCTGTTAGGCGAGTTCGACGCCCTGCCTGGCCTCTCGCAGAAGGACGAACCGGTACAGTCGCCCGTGAAGGCCGGCGCCGCCGGACACGGCTGCGGTCACAATCTGCTGGGCGCGGCCTCCGCGCTGGCGGCAGTCGCGATCAAGGAGCAGATGCAGGCTGCCGGGCTCAAGGGCACCATTCGCTATTACGGGACCCCCGCCGAAGAAGGCGGAGGCGGCAAAATCTACATGCTGCACGCAGGACTCTTCCGCGACGTCGACGTGGCCCTGACCTGGCATCCGGGCGACACCAACCGGGTGGACCTTCGCTCCATGCTGGCCAACAATGGCGGCAAGTTCCGTTTCTACGGGATCGCATCCCACGCCGCCGCGGGACCCGAACGCGGCCGCTCCGCCCTCGACGGAGCGATGATCATGCTGAACGCGGTGGAGTTCCTGCGCGAGCACGTTCCCCAGGAGACGCGCATCCACTACATCATCACCAACGGCGGAAGCGCGGCGAATGTCGTGCCGGCATTCGCCGAAGTATCGCTGATCGCCAGGAATCCTGACGCCGCCGTGCTGGACGGCATCTGGCAGCGCATCATGAAATGCGCCCAGGCGGGCGCGCTCGCATCGGAAACCCGCATGGCGTTCGAACAGGGAACCAACTATGCCAACGTGCTGCCGAACGACGCGCTCTCCGATGTGCTGGGCCGCGCGATGCGCCAGGCCGGTGGCTACGACTATTCGCCGGACGAGCAGAAGTTCGCCGACGCGCTGCAGAAGACGCTGGGGGCTCCCGTGCGGGAGCCCGGCCCCGAGACGGTGCAGGTGGACCACACCGAAGGAACCGGCGCGGCCTCCACAGACGTGGGCGATGTGAGCTGGGTGGTCCCCACCGCGGCGTTCACCACTGCGACGTTCGTGCCGGGAGTAGGCGCCCATACCTGGCAGGCCGCCGCATGCGCGGGAACCAGCCTCGGCCGCAAAGGCATGGTAGTCGCCGCCCGCACGCTCGCACTGGCCGGGGTGGATCTCCTGCAGAACCCCTCCGAGGTACAGGCCGCCCGCGACTCGTTCCAGAAACGGCTGGCGGGCCGTACCTGGACGACCCGCATCCCCGAAGACGGAAAGCCTCCGCTGAACTATGCCATGAACCATTAGCGACAACGGACGGCCCTCTCCGGGGTATCCTGAAAAGTGGCCCAAATCTATCCTTTTCAACCTCTTCGATACACTGCGAAAGCCGGTCCGCTAGGGAACCTGGTCACCCAGCCCTATGACAAGATCTCGCCCGCCATGCGCAGCCGTTACCAGTCGCTCAGCCCGTACAACCTGGTGCGGGTGATCCTGGGCGAACGGTCGGATTCCGATTCCGCAGCCGATAACGTCTACACGCGCGCATCCCGCCATTTGAACGAATGGACCAGCGGCGGGATTCTGGCGAAGGACACCGAGCCCGGGCTGTTCGCCTACTTCCAGGAGTTCACCGTTCCCGACTCCGGCGAGCGACTCGTCCGCAAGGGCTTCATCGGCCTCGGCAAGGTCGAGGATTATTCCGCTAAGATCGTGCACCGCCACGAGCAGACCCTCTCCGGCCCCAAGAAGGATCGCCTCGAGCTCCTGCGCCACACGCACGCCCACTTCGGCCAGCTCTTCATGCTCTACCCCGACCGCGAAGGGCAAATCGACCGGCTGCTCGACGAAGCGTCCACCTCGGCTCCGATCGCCGAAGTGACCGACGAGTACGGCGCGGTACACCGTGTGTGGCGCGTCCCGGACGCCGCCGCGATTCAGGCGTTGATGGCCGATAAGAAGCTGTTGATCGCCGACGGCCACCACCGCTACGAGACCGCCCTGGCCTTCCGCGACGAGAACCCCGGCCTGCCGGGCGCCGACCGCGTGATGATGACGTTCGTCAATATGTATTCGCCCGGCCTCCAGATCCTGGCCACGCACCGCCTGGTAAACGGACTCCCGGCCGAAGGCTTTCCCGAAAACTTCCTGCGGAAGTGCGCGGACGAGTTTGAAGTCGCCCAGGCTTCCATCGACGAACTGAAGCACGCCTGGGCGGAGACCACGGACCGCACCATAATCGGAGCGGCCATCGGCCGCCGGATCTTCATGCTGGAAAAGCGCGGCGCCGGGGGTGAGCTGGATGTTCGCGTCCTGCACGAGACCTTGCTCGGGAAGGTGCTGGACATCGACGAAGAGGCCGTGCGCGACGAGAAGCACCTGCGCTATATCCGCGGCATGGATGCGGCGGTGGAGGCGGCTCGCAATGGAGACGCGCAGATTGCGTTCCTGCTGAAGCCGACCTCCGTCGAGCAGGTGGCGGAGACGTCCTTCGGCGGGGGAGTCATGCCGCAGAAATCGACCGACTTCTATCCCAAGCTGCTCTCGGGCCTCACCATCTACAAGCTGGAAGGCTGACGCCGCAGCCAGCGAGTGGCGGAGACAAACGCCACCACCGCCTCCAGCGCCGGCAGCAGCACGCCGAACCAAAGCGGCTGCCGGCCGTTATCCACGACCGCGGAAATTGCGCCCATCACCAGGATCGCGAGACCGAGATAACGGGCAACGGCGGGGGTCCGCCCGATGGCCGCGGCCAGGTGGCCTCCGAGGATCGCGGCAGCCACGGCAAACACCGCCAAGCCCAGAAAATAGGAGGCGGGCAGGCCTTCCCCAGGAGCCGGACCCGGCCCGAGCGGCGGGAAAATCATGAAAAACAGGAGACCCTGTGCGAATCTCACGGTTCCCGCCGCGGTGATGTAACCCGCGATGACTGCGAGAATCTGACGCACCATACCGGTTGACAGGATAGCAGCACCGGGGCGACCTGGAACACTTCTCCTCGGTTAACACTGCTTCCCTGCCCAGCGTCTATCCGGCAGATCGAACCCAAAAGGAGGGGACGACAATGCAACAGCGAATCGGAAAGCTGATGGCCGCCGCGGCACTGGCCGCGCTGGCGGGCCAACTCTGGGCGGGTGGCTTCTGGCTGCAACTGGGCAACCCGGAAGCCAATACGGAGGCGCGCAAGGCAAATGCCGTGCTGGTGATCAAAGCCGTGGGCTGCCACGACCCTGCCGGCGCGCACGTTTCCGCTCGGGCCGTCGGAACGGTCGACGGCAAGCGCCAGGTGATCCCGCTGAAGCTGACCGCCTTGAGCGAACCGGGCACTTTCGCACTGGCGCGGCAGTGGCCGGAACAGGGAAAGTGGGTGATCGAGCTGGTCGGCAAAAACGGGGAACAGTTCACCAACACCCTGGTGAGCGCGAGCCCGTCGGGGATCGACCGGCTGCATGCCAAGGCGGATAAGAATGCGTTCGCCGAAAGAGACCTCGAGGCAATGCTGCGCTAGGGGCCTCGGCTATGATGATGCTGGTGCAGACCGGTGTCTCCGAAGACGATGGCCTGATCCGCGCCGCGGCCAAAGGCGACCGCGGCGCATTCGGCGAGCTCTATGTGCGATACGCGCGGATGGTGCACGGCATCCTGCTGGCGCGCGTTCCGCCGGCGGATGCCGAGGACCTGGTGCAGGACGTCTTCATGTCGGCCATGAAGCGGCTTCGGGAACTGCGAACAGCGGCCGCCTTCCGCGGCTGGCTGGCCGCCATCGCGCGCAACCGGGCCATGGACTATTTCCGCGCCGGGCGCCGCGAGGAGCCACTGGACGCCCACCGGGAACCGTCCGCCACCGGAACCCAGGAAGCATTCGTGATTCTCGACCTGATCCGCGGACTCCCCGAGGCATACCGGGAGACCCTGATCATGCGCCTGGTGGAGGGCATGACCGGCCCGGAGATCGCCGCGCGGACCGGGCTCACCCCGGAATCGGTGCGGGTCAACTTGTGCCGCGGAATGAAGATGCTGCGTGAAATCTCGGGAGGCAATCGATGAGCGACGACTATTTATGGGACCGCTCCGGACCGCCGGATCCGGAGATCGAGCGTCTGGAGCGGGCGCTCGCCCCCCTGCGCTACCGTCACCGCCAACCCGCGCGGCGCTCTTTCGCATGGGCCGCGGCCGCCGCCATCCTGCTGGCCGCCGCAGCCGCGTGGCAGTTCCGCGAGCCGTCTCCGAAGGCCACCGCCTGGCAAGTCGGCGGCGCCGGCGGACGCGTGCGCGTCGGCCAGACCGTTCGCACCGCGGCCTCCGGGCTCACGCTCGAATCGAGCGAGATCGGCCGCGTGGACCTTGGCCCCGGTTCCGAGCTTCGCGCCACGGGCGAACGGCGCCTGCAACTGAATCGTGGCGTGCTGCACGCATTCATCTGGGCGCCGCCCAGGGAGTTCGTGGTGGATACGCCCTCCTCCCGCGCCGTGGACCTGGGGTGCGAGTACACCCTGGACGTGAATCCGTCGGGCGACGGCCTCCTGAAAGTTTCGATGGGCTGGGTGGCGTTCGAATTCCGCGGGCGCGAAGCGTTCATCCCGGCGGGCGCGCAGTGCGCCACCAGCCGGCGCCGGGGTCCGGGCCTGCCGTTCTATTCGGATGCGCCCGAAGCGCTGCAACAGGCGGTGGCCCGTGGAGACGTAGGCGCCATCCTGGCGGCGGCGCGGCCTCGCGACGGCCTGACGTTGTGGCACCTGTTGACGCGCGTGCCGGCCGCAGAACGCGCCGCGGTATACGACCGCTTCGCGCAACTGGTGGAGCTGCCGCCCGAGGTTTCGCGCGAGGCCGTTCTGCGCGGAGATCCGAAGATGATCGACCTGTGCTGGAACGCGCTCAACCTCGAGAATACGGGCTGGTGGCGGGGGTGGGAGCGGCGCTGGAGCGAATAAACGACCAGATGTTCTCGACCGCCATCCGCAGCCCCGCCTCCAGCGCCTCGGGCGTATTGCCGGCGCAATGCGGTGTCAGCACCACGTTCGGCAGAAGCGTGAGCGGGTGGCCCGGGGGCAGCGGCTCCGAGGAGAACACGTCCAGCCCGGCGCCGGCGATCCGCCCCCGCGAGAGCGCATCGAGCAAGGCAGGCTCGTCCACGATGGCTCCCCGCGCCGTATTGATCAATAGGACGCCTGGCTTCATGGCGGCGAATTGCGGAGCGCCGACAAGGCCGCGGGTTTCTTCGGAAAGCCTCAGGTGCAGGCTGATCACGTCGCTCGTGCGGTAGACTTCATCGAGCTCCACGAGTTCGACGCCCGGGATTGGCCGCGGATGCATCGTCCAGCCGATTACGCGCATTCCCAGGGCCGCCGCCAGGCGGGCGAACTCGAGGCCGACCGCTCCCAGCCCCACCACGCCGCAAACTTTCCCTCGAAGCTCGACGCACTGCCCGCGCTGCCACTCGCCGCGGCGCACCGACCCGTCCAGTTGCGGGATCCGCCTCGCGGCCGCCAGCAGCAACGCCAGCGCGTGCTCGGCGATCGACACCGCCGAAACGCCCGGCGTATTGGTGACTGTCACGCCGTGCCGCGCGGCGGCCGTGGCATCCACATGGTCGGTGCCGGTGCCCCACACGGAAAGCAGGCGCAGGCGCGGACAGGAGTTGAACACGCGCGCGGTGAAGAACGTCGACGAGCGGATATTGAGTACCGCCTCGGCATCGGCGATACGTTCGATCAGGCCATCCTCGGAGCCGGGCAGCGTGTCGTGGTAGACCAGCTCGGCGCGCGCGGCGAGTTCGGGCCAGACGCCGCTCACGGCGAGCACGGGAGGAGCATCGTCGGGAATATGGATTCTAGGCATCTCTCAGCAGCTCGATGGGTGCGGCACGTCCCGCACGGCGCGCGGGAGCGACAGCCGCGGCGATCGACACGGCCGCGATGACCGCCAGGGGGGCGCCGATGCCGGCCGGGTCAGCGGCGCGAACCCCGTACACCTGGCTCTTCAGCAGCGGCAGCACGACCGCGAAACCGGCAACGCCGAGCGCCCCTCCGAGCGCTGCCATGCGCACCGCATAGCCGAAGACCAACCCGCGGACATGCGCGCCGCTAGCGCCGAGCGCCATCCGGATGGCCATCTCGCGCGAACGTTCGGCCGCGCGGAACGCCACGATTCCATAGATCCCGATCGCGGCCAGCAGCAGCGCGAGCATGCCGAACCCCGCCACCAGCCGGAGGGCAGCCTCCCGCGGCGCGAGATTGCGGTTGACGATGCTCTCGAGCGGCTCCACCCGGATGCGCTCGAGCCGCGGGTCCACTTGAGTCACCGCTGCCGCAATCGCGCGCGGCAGCGCCGCGTCGTCGCTGCGGGAGCGGACCACGTAGGCTGCTCCGTCGGCGCCGACCTGCGTCATCGAAAGGAAGATCTCGGGGATCGGCACGTGATCCAGGTTTGCCTGCCGCGTATCGCCCGCCACCCCCACGATCTCCCAGGGCACGCCCAGCGGGTTGAGATCGCTCACCCAGCGGATATCGAGCACGGTGCCGGTGGCGCGTCGGCCCCGCAGATAGGTCCGCGCAAATGTCTGGTTGACGATGGCCGCGCGACGGACCCCGGGACGGTCGTCCTGCCACGAGAACTCGCGGCCTTCTATGATTGGGATCTCCAGTCGCGCGGAAATAGCCGGGCGCAGCGGCATTCACCCAAGCGCGCGGCCGCCGCGGCACCGGAATCCCTTCGCCGAAGATCTGGAACGATCCGCCCGGGCCGGCGGTCCCGCCCCGCAGAGGCAAGCGCTGGGCCGCGCCCGCGGCTTCCACGCCGGGGAGGTCCTGGAGCCGGTCGAGCAGCCGGCGGTGGAACGCGATCAGATGGAACTCGCTGTCATAGCGCTTCTCGGGAAGACCGATTCCGAACTTCACCGCGTGCGCCGCCGAAAATCCGGGGCTGGTGGCCGCCAGTGCGGCGAAGCTGCGCAGCAGCAGCCCCGCGCTGAGCAGCAGCACCACGCTGAGCGCGATTTGAGTGACCACCAGCATGCCGCGCAGACGGCTAGGCGAAGTTGCCTGCCGTGCGCCCGCTTTGATCATCGTGTTGAGGTCGCTGCGCCGCACCATCAGCGTGGGGACGGCCGCCAGCACCACTGTCACAGCCGCCGCCAGCGCCATGGCGAACCCGAAAGCCGCCCCGTCGAGTCGCAGCGGCGGCGCCTGCGCGGCGCCCGGAACGAAGGCGGCTGCCAGGCGCATCACCGCGCCGGCCGCGAGTAACCCGCAGACCGCGCCCGCGACACTCAACAGCGCGGACTCCGCCAGAAACTGCGAAGCCAGGCGCCGGGGAGTGGCTCCCAGAGATACCCTCACGGCGATCTCGTGGCTCCGCGCCAGGCAGCGCGCCAGAACCAGGCCCGCCACGTTGGCGCAGGCGATCAGCAGCAGCAGCCCCGCAGCGGCCACGAGCAGCATGAGAGGCTCGCGGCGCGCGTACTTGAGGTGCGTGTCCAACGGTTCGAGCCCCGCGGTACGCCCGGCATTGGTGCCGGGATACTCGCCCGCCAGCGCTGCGGCCGCGGCCTTCAATTCGGAGCGCGCGCGATCCATCGTCACCCCGGCGCGGAGGCGCGCGATGGCATCCTGCTGGCCCAGGCGTCCGCAGCAATAGTCCTTGCGGCTGAGAAGCACAAACGCGCCCGGCAGCACCTGGCCCATCGGATATTCGAAGCCGGGCGGCATCACTCCGACCACCGTGAAAGGTTCTTCGTTCAGCGCCACCCCGCGCCCGATCACGTGCCGGTCGGCCGCGAACATCCCGCGCCAGAGCCGGTCGGTCAGCACGATCAATCGCGTTTCGGACACTTCTTCCTGTTCCGTGAAAGTGCGGCCCAGCGCCGGCGGCACTGCCAGGACGCGGAAGAAATCGGCCATCACCATGCCGGTCTGAATCACGCTGACGGCGTCGCCACTGCCGAGCGTCAGCCCGAAGGATCGCGGCTGATAAGCCGCCATCGCCTCAAACGCCGAGGTTCGCGCGCGCCAGTCCAGCAGGTTGGCCTCGGCCACGCCCCGCGGCTTGCCATCCACCGTGGTCTCGTACAACGCCACCAGGCGCCCCGGATCCGGATACGGCAAGGTCCTCAGCAGCAGGCCGTCCAGCGCCGAAAACGCGCCGGTATTCGCGCCTACCCCAAGCGCCAGCGTGAGCACCGCGGAAACCGCGAAGACCGGCGCTCTGCGCAGGCTCCGCACTGCTCCGTGGAAATCCGATCCCCATGCCGTCATCGATATGGACTACTATACTGGAACCAATGTATCCGAAATCAGGACCCTGGCTGCTGGCCGGATTGCTGGGAATAGCCGCCGCGCAGCAGAGCCCGCAGGTCCAGACGGTACAGGCACCCGCGCCCAATGTTGCCGAAACCGTGACCAAGGAAGAGCCCGCCACCTTCAAGGCCCGGGTCAACCTGGTAATGGTGCCGGTGGTGGTTCGCGATAAAGCCGGGCGCGCGGTCGGTGACCTCAAGCAGGAGGATTTCCTGCTCTTCGACAAGGGCAAGCCGCAAGTCATCACGCGCTTTTCGATGGAGAGCTCCGCTGCCGTAAAGGCCGCCGCGGGCGGGAAACCCAAATCCGAGGATCCAGGCGTGATCGCCCCGGAACGCTTCATCGCCTACCTCTTCGACGACATCCACATGTCGTTCGCGGACATCAACTACACCCGCGAAGCCGCCGGCCGCCACATGGACACGTCGCTCGAGCCGACCGACCGCGCGGCCATCTACACCACGTCCGGCCAGACCGAGCTGGAATTCACCGACGATCGCGAGCAGCTTCACGCCACGCTCGCCAAGCTGCGGCCGCGGCCGCTGCTGGGCACGAACATCGGCAACTGCCCGGACCTCTCGTATTACCAGGCCGACCTCATCCAGGAGCACGGGGACACGATGGCACTGCGCGGCGCCGTCGAAGACGCTATGATCTGCGGGAACACGACGGACCCTTCGGTCGCCCAAAACATCGCTCGCGCCGAAGCATCGCGGATCGCGGCGATGGGCGACCAGGAAACGCGCATCACCATCGCGGTCCTGCGCGACATCGTCCGCCGGATGAGCGGTGCGCCGGGCCAGCGCACCATCGTCCTGGCGTCACCCGGCTTTGTCACCCCCGAACAACAGCAGGATAAATCCGAGATCATCGATCGCGCCATCCGGGCGCGGGTTACCATCAGCTCGCTCGACGCACGCGGCTTGTACACCGACCCGGCGCTCGATGTCGCGCAGCGCACCCTGAGCCTCGCCGGCTCGCAAATCAAGCAGCAGTACGACCGCGATGCCGCGCGCGCCCAGTCCGATGTCCTGGCGGAGCTCGCGGCGGGAACCGGCGGCAGCTTTTTTCAGAACAACAACGACCTCGGCGAAGGATACCGGCGCCTGGCCTCCGCCCCCGAGTATCTGTACCTGCTGGGCTTCGCGCCGCAAAACCTCAAGCTGGACGGCAGCTTTCACAACCTCAAGGTGAGCCTCGACAAAGTCAAGGGACTGACGGTCGAAGCCCGCAAGGGCTACTACGCGCCGCGCCACCTGAGCGACGCCGAAGAGACGGCCCGCGAGGAGATCCGCGAGGCGCTGTTTTCGCGCGAGGAGCTGCGCGAGCTGGCGGCCGACATGCATACCCAGTTCTTCAAGCCGACCGACGAGACCGCGCGCCTCACCGTGCTGGTGCACCTGGGTCTGCGAAACCTGAAGTTCCGCAAAGACGAGGGCCGCAACCACGACAACGTCACGATCGTCGCGGCGGTGTTCGACCGCAACGGCAACTATCTCACGGGCACCAACAAGATCGTCGAGATGCGGCTGAAAGACGAGACCATGGAGCAGCGGATCGATTCCGGCTTCATCATTCGCTCCACGTTCGATGTAAAACCCGGGCAGTACCTGATCCGGCTGGTAGTGCGGGATTCGGAAGGGCAGTTGATGACGGCGCAGAATGGCTCCGTCGACATTCCATAAGCGAGGTGCAGGATGCAGATTTGCGGAAAGGCCCTGCTGGCGGGCCTCCTGATCGTGAGCGGCGGATGGGCGCAGACCCCGCCCGCGGCCCCGGCCCAGGGTGAGCCGGCGAAGCCGGTGTTCCGGACGGAAACACGGCTCGTACCCGTTGATGTCGTGGTCACCGACAAGAAGAACAACTACGTCCACAACCTCGAGTCCAAGGATTTCAAGGTCTGGGAGGATAACAAGGAGCAGACCATCACGGCGTTCTCCTTCGAGGCCGACCCCGCTTCGCCGGTGGCCGCCCAGAAGCGCTACATCATCCTGTTCTTCGATCTCTCGTCGATGAACTTCGGGGACCAGGCGCAGGCCCGCCAGGCGGCGGTCAAATTCATCGATTCCACGGCCGGGCCGAACCGCCTGATGGCCGTCGTCAATTACGGCGGATGGCTGCAGATCGCGCAAAACTTCACCGACGACATCGAGCGCCTGAAGCAGATTGTCGCCGGCGTGCGCAACTCGGCCATCGTCTCCAACACCGGGATCGGCGGACCCGATACCGCCGGCGGGCCCCGCATCGGCGGGGTGAACGGCGATTTCGGCGCGCGCTCGGTACTGCTGGCGCTCTCCGGGCTCGCCAAGAACCTGTCGGAGGTGCCGGGGCGCAAGACGCTCATCTTCTTCAGCGCCGGCTTCCGCTCGGACTCTCCCGAGATCATCTCCGAAATGACCGCCACGGTGGCTTCCTGCAATCGCGCGAACGTCGCCGTCTATCCGGTGGACGTGCGCGGCCTAGCCACCATGCCGTTCGCGCCGCGCGGCGGTCTGCTGCTGCGGGATGCCGGACAGGCCGGGCTCGCGCTGGCCGCGGCCCCGGTGTTGCGGATCGCAGCCTTCTTCGCCGCCCCCCAGCGCGGTACCACCGGCACCAGTAGCGGAACCGGCACGACCGGCGGCGGAGCGCCATCGGGCGGCGGCGCCAGCCCGGGCGGCGGCGGGACGCCGGCTTCGCGCGGCGGCGGCACCGGCTTGGGCGGCAGCGGCATGGGCAACACCGGCAACAGCGGCGGAGTCGGAACCCGCACAGGCAATCCGGGCTATACGGGCGGACCGGTCACCAATCGCAACCCCGGAGGCAATGTTGGCGGCGGCAATCCCAACCCGAACCTCATCAACCGCAACCCCACCGACCCCCGCAACGCTCGCGGCATCCTGCTTCCGAGAATGCCCGAGACCGTCGCCACCAATCAGATGGTGCTCTATGCCCTGGCCTCCGGCACCGGCGGATTCGTCATCGCCAACACCAACGACCTGGCGGGCGGCCTGGAGAAGATCAACAAGGAACAGAACGAGTATTACCTGCTGGCCTACTCGGCGCCCGAATCCGCCGAGGGAAGCTGCCACACCATTCGCGTCAAGGTGAACCGCGGCGGAATGAACCTGCGCGCGCGCACCGGCTATTGCAACGTGAAGAGCGTGGACCTGCTGGCCGGCAAGCCGGCGGAGAAAGAGCTGGAGGGCCGGCTGGGTGGCGCTCAGCCGGGCACCCTTCCCGCCGCCCCCATCCAGGCGCCGTTTTTCTATACTTCCGCCAACACCGCGCGCGTCAATGTCGTCCTCGATATGCCGACGGCCCAGGTGAAATTCCAGAAGGTCAAGGGCAAGCAGCACGCCGAGTTGAACGTGCTGGGCATCGCCTACCGGCCCAACGGAAACGTGGCCGCGCGCTTCAGCGACACCGTCAAGCTCGACTTCGACGAGAAAAAGGAAGCCGAAGAGTTTGTCAAGAAGCCCTACCACTATGAGAATCAGTTCGACGCGGGCGCCGGCCGCTACGTCCTCAAGGTCGCGTTCAGCTCGGGCGGAGAGGATTTCGGCAAGGTCGAAATTCCGCTCAACATCGACACCTACGACGGCAAGCAGCTCGCCATGAGCGGCCTGGCCATCAGCAAGAACATCCGCCGGGTCTCGGACCTCGAATCGGGGCTGGATGTCGAAATGCTGGAAGGGCGCGTCCCCCTGATCGTTCAGGGCTTCGAGTTCACTCCGGCCGGCGCTTATCAGTTCAAGACCAGCGAAAATGTCGTGGTGTACTTCGAGCTTTACGAGTCGCTCCTGACCGAGCCGAACACCGCTACGAAGATCGCCGTGCAGCTTCGCGTACTCGACGGCCGCTCCGGCGACCCCAAGGTCGATTCGGGCGGCGTCGATCTGTCGAAGTTCATGCGGGCCGGCAATCCCGTCGTGCCGGTCGGCCTGCGTATCCCGCTCAGCGGCCTGGTAGCCGGAGCCTACCGCCTGGAATTGCGGGCCGTGGATTCCGCCGGCCGCGAGACCCTGCGGACCGCCGACTTCAGCGTGCAGTAAGCGCTATCGAGGGGATGCGCCGTCCGGCGGAAACAGCACCTTCAGCGTTGTGCCTTCGCCTGGGGTGCTCGACACCATTACGGCTCCCTGCAGGGTCCGGACAATTCCCGAAACCGCGGCCAGCCCGAGCCCGCGGCCGGTGAACTTGGTTGTGAAGAAGGGGTCGAACATGCGGGGCATCACGGAATCGGCGATTCCGATTCCCGTATCTTGCACGGATAGCACCAGGTACCTGCCTTGCCGGACTTCACCGACGGCGGCGGCCCGCGGTGGATCGTCTTCCTGCACCGTCAACATGCCGGTACTGATCGTGATGACTCCGGTCTTGTTTTCGATGGCTTCCGCCGCGTTCATCAGCAAGCCTGTAACCAGCTGCGAGATCTGCGACCGGTCGCCAAACATAGGCGGCAAACCGTCCTTGAAATCGGTCCGGAGTTCGATTCGTTCCGGGATCGACGGACGCGCGAGTTGGGCTGCCTCCCGCGCTGTTTCCGAGAGGTCCAGCAAACTTCTGGAGAATCCGCTCTTCCCCGCGTATGCGAGAAGCTGACTGGTCAGCTGCGCCGCGCGTTCTCCGGACGCGGTGATACTTCGCAACATTTTGTGCGCCGCGGAATCAGGGGCGACCGCGCTCATGGCGAGGCTTGCATTGCCCAAAATGCTGGTTAAGAGGTTATTGAAATCGTGCGCGATTCCCCCGGCCAGCAGCCCGACGCCTTCGATCTGCTGGGCCTTCCGGATCTGCTCGTCCGCCTGCTTGCGCTCCGTCACGTCTTGCAGCAGGCCGACGGCAAATTGCGGGCGCCCGTTGCGGTCCCGGACGAAACTGAGCATCAGGACTACCCAGAGGGCAGTCCCATCCTTGCGAACATGGTGTTTTTCCTCGCGGCAAAAAGGATCCCCGCAGTCTACTGCCCGGGCCAGGTTCCGAAACCTGGCGACCACGTCTTCCGCCTCGGAGGTCTCGTGGAAATGGCGGTTGAGGAGTTCCGCGCTGGAGTACCCGGTGATCGCGGAGAATCGCGCATTTGCCTCGACGAAGGTGCCGTCCAGAGCGATCCGGCAGATTCCGACCGGCGCACTTTCGAACGTCACACGCAGTTGCGCCTCGGCGGATCGCGCGGATTCCTGGGCTGAGTTTCGCTGCTCCATGAGAATCGCCGCTGTGAGCGAAACAACGAAATAGAAGTCGAGACCGACGATTCTGCCGTGGGCCCCCGGCACGACTCCGAGCGCCAGCAGGACTACCGCCGCTGCTCCCAGTGCAATCGCTACGAGGGCCGGCCGGATTCCTCCGTACCAGCCGGTTAGAAGCACCGCGATGTAGAAAGGTGCGTAGGGGCGATCGTAGTGAAACCAGTGGCGAAGCGCGATTCTCGCGGCAGTCCCCAATACGATGGCGGCAACGCCGAATCCGTATCGCTTAAACGCAGAGCGAGATTCCGATATCACTGCTCACTCGCAGCGCTAACCGCGGATAAGACCTGAAGATGCTGGATGCGAACCGGCAAGGCGCCGATTCAATTTCTCAGTCAGATGACGAACCCGCCGCTGACGTTCAGGCACTGCCCTGTGATGAACCGTGCATCCTCGGAGCACAGGAACGCCACCACCCCGGCGATGTCTTCCGGTGTCCCCATCCTTCCCAGCGGATGCCGCACCAGCGCGCGCTCCAGGGTCGCGGGGTCGGAGAAGTGCGCCGCCGTCATGTCGGTGGTGACATAACCGGGCGCCACCGCATTCACCAGGATCCGGCGCGGCGCCAGTTCGAGTGCCCAGCTTCGCGTCAGCGAGTCGATGGCCGCTTTGGTCGCTCCGTACAGGCTGCGTCCGCCGGCCACGCCGATCCGCCCGGCCACGGAAGAGAGGTTCACGATCCGCCCGCCATCCCGGAGCAGTGGCAGCGCGTATTGCGTCACCCAAAACGGGCCCTTCAGGTTCGTATCGAGGATCTCGTCGATCGTCTCGGCCGCCGATGTTCCCAGCGGCGACCCTTTCCAAATGCCGGCGTTGTTGATCAGAAAGTCGAGCGGGCGTCCCTCCAGTCCGCGGAACATGGCTTCGATCTCATCCGCCGAGCTTAGGTCAGCCTGGACCAGAGTGACATCCCGCCCGATCGCCGCGGCCGTGTCCTCCGCGGCAGCGCGGTTCCGGTGGTAGTGCAGAATCACCCCTGCCCCATCGTCCGCGAGCCGCAGGGCAACCGCCCTCCCGATGCCGCGGGAAGCGCCTGTGATCAATGCGGTGTGTCCTTCGAGCGTTGGCATATACCTTCAATTAGACGCCATCCGTCGCGCCACGAACGTAAGAGAATAGGAGTCGATGCCCAGGTATGTCTTCGCCGTCGCTCTGGCGGCATTCGGAATCCTCCTGACCGCGTGCGCCGCCAAGAAGGCGCCCTATGCCTCTCCACCCGCCGCCGCCGGCAATCAGCAGCCCGATAAACTCCTGTTCGACCGCTCCGTCGATGATATCGAGCACGGGCGCTACGGGCAGGCGCGGCTCACCTTGCAGACCTTGATCAATACCTATCCGACCAGCGAGTATTTGCCCCAGGCAAGGCTCGCCATCGCCGATAGCTGGTACCGTGAGGGCGGCCCGAAGGGCCTAGCCCAGGCCCATGCGGACTGCCAGGACCTGGTGGCGCAGTACCCGGGAAGCGCCGTCGCATCGCAGGCCGCCCAGTTGATGCTGCGGATCGAGCAGGATCTCGCCAAAAAGGGACAATCTGCAAAGTAGCTACCGGCCGTTGAGCGCGCGGACCTTCGCATCCATTTTTTTCGCTTCGATCTCGCGATGCAGCTTCCGCAGCAGCACCGCGTAATTGCGCATGGTCTGTGCCAGCGGAGCAGCATCCGGGAGCTTGTCGGCGAGGACGATCGCCAGTTTGTACTGGCGTTCCGCGGCGGCGTCCTCGCCTTTGCCTTCGAGCGCCATCGCCAGGTTGTTCAGGCTCGCGATAGTGGTCTTCTCGCGCAGCGCCAGCGACCGTCGGTACAGTGTTTCGGCCTCGCCGAACTTCTCCTGCGAAGCCAACACCACCGCCAGGTTCTCGAGAGTCGTCGCCAGCTCCGGATTGTCCGGGCCGATGGCCGACTCCCAGATCGCGAGCGACCGCCGGTACAACGGCTCGGCGTCGGCGAAGCGCTTTTCCATGTAATACAGCATGCCCAGGCGGTCGAGCCGCGGTGCTACGTTCGGATGGTTCGGGCCGTCCGCGCGCTCCTGAATGGAGACCGCCAGGCGCAGCGGAGCCTCCGCCGGAGGGTAGTTCTGCTGCTCGATAAACACCGTCGCCAGCGAGTCGAGCGGCTGAATCAAGGCCGGATCTTCGGGCCCCAGCGTCTTCCGCAGAATCTCGATGGCCCGCCGCAAATTGGGCTCCGCCACCGCGAACCGCTTCTGGCCGATGTAGTAGTTGGCCAGGTCGATGCAGTCCTTGGCAAGGTCGGGATCTTCCGTGCCCTTCGCCTCGATGCGAATGGACAGCGCGCGAAGGTATTGCTTTTCCGCATCGGGGAGACGGCCCATCGCCACGTACAGCGCGCCCAGCAGTTTCAGGTCGGGGATGAGCGCGACATTCCCGGGCCCCAGTTCCTTTTCCTGAATCTGGATCGAACGCAGGTAAAGCCCCTCGGCATCCGCGTTCCGTCCCATTGCCCGGTAAAGCGCCGCCAGCTCTTCGATGGCCGGAAGCAGGCCGCGATCCTGCGAGCCAAGCTCCCGCTCTTTCGCCTCGAGAGCCCGCAGCAGCAGCGGCTCGGCTTCGGCGTACTTGCCCTGCCCCACCAGCGTGACGGCCTGATCGCGCGGCGCCGCGGGATTTCCTTGTCCCAGCGCCAGCCCGGCGCAGCACATTACCAGCAGGGCCGGCGTTTTCATCAACTCCAGCATAGACGAAGCATCGACTTGCCCCCTATTTCGGAGTATGATATCCGATAATAAGGAGCGCACATGGCAAGTTTAGCGGAAATCCAGGACTTTTTGGGCGCGAAACGTATCGCCATCGCGGGTGTCTCGCGCAACCCGCAGGACTTTACCCGCATGCTGTTCCGCGAATTCCGGGACCGCGGCTACGACGTGGTTCCCGTCAACCCGAACCTCGCCGAAGTGGACGGCATCCCGTGCGTCTCGCACATTGCCGATATCAACCCGCCGGCCGAAGCCGCGCTGCTCCTGACCAGGCCGGGCATGAACGCCTTTCTCGCAGCCGACTGCGTACGGGCGGGCATCCGCCGGATCTGGATGTACCGTGCGACCCAGGAAGCCTCGCCGGAAGGCGTGAGCGTGATTGCCGGCGAATGCCCCTTCATGTTCCTGTCGAAACCCCACGGAATCCACCGCCTTCACGGCTTCTGCAGGAAGCTTGTCGGCACCTATCCGAAATAGGCGCGCTCAGACCTTGCGCAACTTCGTCACGCGGCCCACTTCCACCCACTCCACTACAAAGATGTTGCCGGCATGGTCGAAACAGGCGCCGTGCGGGCATACGAACTTGCCGGGGGTGAAATGGTCCCGCGTCAGGGCGCGCGTCTTCCGCCACTCGCTTCCCGAATCGTCGCCCAGTTGCTCGATCACCTGGTTGTTGCGATCGAGCAGCGTCACCCGCGCCCCCAGGTCGGGCACCACGCAGTCGCCATTGTGGAAATAGTCGAAGTAGCAAGGCAGGTTGGTGCCGGCGACGAAATCGAGGTGCTGGCCGTCGAGATTGAAGCGCTGAATGCGGTTGTTGGCGCGGTCGGCCACCGTCAGGATCGGGGTCTTGCCTCGCATATCCATGATCAGGCCGTGCGGGCAATCCAGTTTTCCCGGCTCCTTTCCTTTCCCGCCAAACGTCTTGAGGTACTCGCCCTTGCTGTTGTACTGCAGGATGTAGCTCGAGCCGTAGCCGTCCCCGACGTACAAGTCGCCGTTGGGAGCGATCGCCAGGTTGGTCGGGCTCCACTTCGGCCGCTTGCCGTCCGGACCGGGCTTGTAGGCATCGGACTGCTCCGGGTAGCCCAGCGAGTACACCTCTTCTCCGTCGAGCGTGGCCTTCACAATGACGCCGCGCTTCGTATCGCACAGGTACAAGAATTCGGTGCTGCCCTCCTTGCGGATGTGCAGCCCGTGCGCCCCGCCCTTGAACTCCTTGCCCCACGATTTGATGAATTTCCCTTTGTGGTCAAAGACCACCATCGAGTCGGAGCTCTCACTCGTCGCGTTCACGGTATGGTGCACGTAGATCCGACGCTGGGAATCTTCGACCACGCCGTGCGTGTTGCCGTACTTGATCTGGGCCGGGAGTTCGCCCCAATCGTGCTGCGCTTCATAGACGTGCTCCCCGCTGCCCAGAACGGGAAGCTTGCTTCCGGCCTTGTCCGCCGCGCCCAGGATGGCGGGCGCCAGGGCCGCAGTCCCCCTCAAAAAGTCGCGCCTTTTCATGCGGAGAATCATATCATGTACACATGACCAGACGAACCGCGTTCCAAGCCGCCGCCGGCCTCGCACTGGCCTCCGCAGCCCGGCCGCTTCCCGCCGCGGGCGCCGGACGCCTCAAACAGTCTCTCGCCCGCTGGTGCTACAGCAAGATTCCGCTCGACGATTTGTGCCGCCAGGCCGCCGAAATGGGCGTCAGCGGCATTGACCTCGTCGAGCCCGAGGATTGGCCCACCATCCGCAAGTACGGACTGGTCCCCACCGTCACCAGTGGCGGGGCGAAGATCCCCGACGGCTGGAACCGCAAGGAGAGCCACGACCGCCTCGCTGCCGAAATCACCGTGCGCATCCAGGGCGCCGCCAAAGCCAAAGTGCCCAACGTCATCACCTTCAGCGGCAACCGCGCCGGCATGTCGGATGAGGAAGGCAAGGAGAACACCATCGCCGGCCTCCGCCGCGTCAAGAAGGTCGCCGAAGACAACGACGTGATGATCGTGCTCGAGCTGCTCAATAGCAAGGTAAACCACAAGGACTACATGTGCGACCACACCGCCTGGGGCGTGGACGTCGTCAAGGCCGTGGATTCGCCGCGCGTGAAGCTGCTCTACGACATCTACCACATGCAGATCATGGAGGGCGACATCATCCGCACCATTCGCGACAACTTCCAGTACATCGCCCACTATCACACCGGCGGAGTGCCCGGACGCCACGAGCTCGACGACACCCAGGAGCTGCAGTGGCGCACCATCGCCAAGGCCATCGCCGACCTGAACTTCCAGGGCTTCTTCGCGCACGAGTTCGTGCCGGTCAAAGATCCCATGGCCTCCCTCAAGCAGGCCGTGGAGCTGTGTACTGTTTAGCCGTGCTATTTTATTACGGCGAATCGAGGTGACTCTTGTTTGGAGCGATTGAAGCCGGCGGCACGAAGTTCGTCTGCGGGGTCGGCACGGGTCCCGAGGACCTGACCACCGTTCAGATTCCGAGCACCACTCCGGAGGAGACCGTGGGCGAATGCATCGCCCTGCTCTCGAAACACAACCTGCAGGCAGTCGGAATCGCCTCGTTCGGGCCGGTGGACCTGCGCACCGGCCACATCACCTCCACCCCCAAAGCCGGCTGGACCGATTTCGACATCGCCGGAACCATCGGCCGCGCGCTCGGAGTGGTGGTCGGCTTCGACACCGACGTCAACGGCGCGGCCCTCGGCGAGGCCCGCTGGGGCGCCGCCCAGGACCTGACCGACTTCCTCTATCTGACCATCGGCACCGGCATCGGCGGCGGCGCGATCTCCAACGGCCGCGTGGTTCACGGTATGCTCCACCCCGAAATGGGGCACATCCGCATCCCGCACGATCTGTCGCGCGACCCTTTCAAAGGCTGTTGCCCGTATCATGGAGACTGTCTCGAAGGCCTGGCCTCCGGGCCCTCCATGGAGGCGCGGTGGGGCACCCCCGCCGCCGGGCTGCCACCCGACCATCCGGCCTGGGCGCTCGAAGCCCGCTACCTCGCGCTCGGCCTCGCCAGTTGGGTATGCACCCTATCGCCGCAGCGCATCGTCATGGGCGGCGGCGTAATGCAGCAGCCGCATCTATTCCCGCTCATCCGCACCGAGTTGGCCTGCATCCTCAATGGATATATCCGGGCGCCCGAGATTCTCGAAGGTCTCGAATCGTACGTGGTGCCGCCGCGCCTCGGATCCCGGTCGGGCGTCCTCGGAGCGCTGGTTTTGGCCGAGCAGACGCTGGCGGGCTGCTGACGTACCCAGACCTTCATGAAATATTGAGGGCTTGTTTATGACTTCTTAAGGTCCTTGTCGCTACCCTGGGTCTGAAGCCGGCCAGAACCGTCTCAGGGGAATTATGCAATTCAGCGATCTGGAGAATCTCGCCGCGATTAGTCTCTGGTTTGGGTTAGCCTCGGTTGCCTGCGCACAGAGTGCGCCGGCCGCGCAGACGCCGGCACCGCTTCCTACTCCCGCCATGACCGGGCCTCTGCAGGCTGCCCCTCCGACCCTCTTTGATGCCGGACCTTTTGGCAAACTCGCCGTGAACGGCATCCTCAGCGGGATGGGCCTCTGGCAGGGCAATCACGTCTCTGGTGACGAGCCCACCCAAGCGGCTCTCAGTAACGGTCAGGTCTTTATTCAAAAGACTACCGGCTGGTGGCAGTTCTACGTTCAGGCGGGCGCGTACGATATCCCGGCCCTGGGGACGCCGTTCGTCTCCACCAATGACACCTTGAACAACCTCTACGGTCCGTTGCCTGTCGGTTTTCTGAAGCTGGCGCCGGCGAAGAACACCTCGATCCTGATCGGCTCCCTGCCCACCCTGATCGGTGCCGAGTACACCTTTACGTTCGAGAACATGAACATCGACCGCGGGTTGCTATGGAACCAGGAAAACGCCATAAACCGCGGAGTCCAGGTGAATCAGACCATGGGAAAATTCACCGCTTCGTTGAGCTGGAACGACGGCTTCTATTCCAACCGCTACACGTGGCTGAGTGGCTCCCTGACTTATGCCAATGGCCCCCACAGCGTTACGTTCGTGGCGGGTGGAAACTACGGGCAGACGGCGTTTCAGAATGGGGCCACGCCGGTGCAAAACAACAGCAGCATCTACGACATCATCTATACGTACAATAAGGGCTCCTGGATCGTTCAGCCATACCTTCAATACACGGAGGTACCCACGAACCGGGAGATCGGCATCGTCAAGGGTGCGTCGACTCGAGGCGGTGCGATCCTGGTGAGCCACAGCTTCAAACACGGGTTCTCGCTCGCCGGGCGCTGGGAATACATTTCCAGCACTGGTAAAGCCAGTGAGCAAGCGGTCAATTTGCTCTACGGTCCCGGCAGCGCGGCATGGTCGGCAACTCTGACCCCCACCTTCCAATACGGCCGCTTCTTCGTTCGTGGAGACCTTTCCTTTGTTCGAGCCGACAATTTCACGCCGGGTTACGCCTTCGGTCCCGAGGGGACGAACCGAAACCAGCCGCGTGGCGTCATGGAAGCAGGCTTTTTGTTTTGACTTGCATGCAACATTTTGCCAACTTTTCGCCTTTTCGCGCGTATTAACTTAACAATGGCCAGACTCTGGTTGGATCTTCAGTTTGCGCTGCGCAATCTGCGGCGCAGCCCCCTGTTTACATTTGTGGCGGTCGCGTCGCTCGCTCTGGGAATCGGGGCCAACACAGCGATCTTCACGTTGATCGACCAGTTGATGCTGCGCCTGCTGCCGGTGCGCGATCCCAATCAGCTCGTTATGATCTGGTCCACCGGCCCGCACATGGGGAGCAACCGCGGGGCGCGCGCGTCATCCTACCCGATGTACCAGGATTATCAGCGCCTGGCAAAGGCGTTTTCCTACGTCTTCTGCCGCCTTGAAACGTCCACCTCCATCAGCTTCAACGGGCAGACCGAGCGCGTGGACGCCGAACTCGTCTCCGGGAACTACTTTCAAGCGCTGGGAGTCAACCCCGCCGCCGGCCGCGTCTTCTCCCCGGAACAGGATGACCGCGTCTACAAAGGCCAACCCTCCGTCGTCCTCGGCTACCCGTATTGGATGTCCCGCTTCGCCGGCGACCCCGGCGTGGTCGGCAGGAAGATCATCGTGGACAACTACCCGATGACCATCGTGGGAGTGTCCGCGGCGGGCTTCCTGGGGCTGGACCCCTCGCACACCCCGCAGATTCGAATCCCGATTCAGATGAAGCCGCTGATGACGCCCGGCTGGGACGATATGGGCGATCGCCGCAGCCAGTGGATCCAGATGTTCGCCCGCCTGCGGCCGGGCTTCACGCTGGATTCGGCCAAGGCCTCGCTACAGCCGCTCTTCCACCAGATTCTGGTCGACGAGCTCGCCCGGCCCGAAATGCGCGATACCAACGACTATTACCGGAAGCGTTTCCTGGCGCGCCAGGTCCGCATGGAAGCCGCCGCTACCGGCTATTCGCAGATGCGCCAGTCATACTCCACGGCCCTGGTGGTGTTGATGTGCATGGTCGGGCTCGTGCTGCTCATCGCCTGCTTCAATGTGGCGAACCTCCTCATCGCGCAGGCCATGGCGCGCCAGAAGGAAATGGCGGTGCGCCTGGCGGTGGGCGCCTCGCGCCGCCAGATCGTGACCCAACTGCTGATCGAAAGCCTTTTGCTCTCCGCGGCCGGCGGCCTGGCCGGGCTCTTCCTCGCCATAGGCATCATTCGGATGCTGCTGAGTTTCCTCCCCACCGGCGGCTCCCCCCTGATGCTGAGCGCCAATCCCGATCTGCGAATCCTCGCCTTCAATGCCGGGCTGGCCCTGCTGACCGGCCTGCTGTTCGGCCTCGCCCCGGCCCTCCAATCCATGCGCGTGGACCTGTGGAGCACCCTCAAAGACGTGGTCGGCGCGATCGCCGGCGGCAGCGGCTCCGTGCGGCTGCGCAAGATCCTGGTCACGGCGCAGGTGGCCTTTTCGTTCCTGCTGCTGGCCGGCGCGGGGCTGTTCGTGAAGACGCTGGCGAATCTCAAGGAGACCAACGCCGGGTTCCGCGACATCGACAACCTCGCCACGTTTCAGGTGGACCCTGCGCTGAGCGGCTACGACATTCCGCGAATCAAGGAGTTCTACCGTCGCCTGCTTCAGGACATCCAGATGGTGCCCGGCGTGAAATCGGCTGCCTATGCCATGGTGCCGGTCCTCAGCGGAGGCGAATGGGATTCCAGCATGTCGGTGGAAGGGCACCGCATCAAAGACGGCGAGGACATGCAGGCCTTCATGAACGGCATTTCCGGCGACTACTGGAAAACCATGGGCGTGCCGCTGCTGGCCGGCCGCGATTTCGATAGCCGCGACGACGGCAAGAAGATCACCGTCGCGATCGTCAACCGCAAATTCGCCACCCATTTCTTCGGCAGCGAGAGCCCGATCGGCCGCCATGTCGGCTTCGGCGAGGGCCCCAAGGCGAAACTGGATATCGAGATCATCGGAGTCACCGAGGATTCGCTCTACGAAGGCCCGCGCGAAGGGATTCACCGCCAGGTGTTCGTGCCGTTTCGCCAGGCCGATTATCCGGCGGGCGTTTCGTTCTACGTGCGAACCTCGCTCGATTCGAAGAGCCTGTTCTCGGCCCTGCGCGACAAAGTGAGGGCCATTGACCCCGCCATGCCCATATTCGAGATGAAGACCCTCGAAAACCAGCTCGACGACACGCTCAGCACCGAACGCCTGATTGCCGTACTTTCGGCCGCATTCGGCGTACTCGCGACTCTGCTGGCGGCCCTGGGTCTCTACGGCGTCATGGCTTTCGTGGTCGCCCGCCGCACCAAGGAAATCGGCCTCCGCATGGCGCTGGGCGCCTCGCAGGGCGGCGTCGTCTGGATGGTCCTTCGCGAGGCCCTGATTCTGCTCGGAATCGGCCTGGGCGTAGGCGTCCCCTGTGCGTTCCTGCTGAGCCGCTACGTTTCCTCCCAGTTGTTCGGCGTCAAGCCCACCGATGTCTGGACCGCCGCCGCCGCGCTCCTGATCCTGGCGGGTGTCGCCGCCGGAGCAGGCTGGCTGCCGGCCCGCCGCGCCAGCGCCATCGATCCCATCAAAGCTCTCCGCTACGAATGAGCAGGTAACTCACGGCGCTCGCCGACCGCACACCGGGCAGCCGCTCGATCTGTTCGATGGCGCGGGCGAAAAATTGGGTTCGTTTCGCCGGCTCCGGATACCGGCTCGCCGGGATCTGCACGCGGTAAGTCAGCACGTTGGCCGCATTCAGTCCGGGGTCTACCGCCTGCAATCCCACCAGCGTGCGGAACAGCAGCGTCGCGCCCACCAGCAGCATCACCGACAGCGCCACTTCCGCCTCCACCAGCGCCGGACGCAGCCGGCCGCCACCGCCGGTCGCGGTCCGCCCGCCCTCGCGAAGCTCCTCGGACAGACCGCTTCGGGACGTCACCACCGCCGGCGCCAGTCCGAAGATGAATCCCGGTCAGGACCGAAACGCCCACCGCGAAAAGCAGGATCCGCAGGTCGATGTGGATCGCCGTTCCGCGCGTCAGGTCGGCGGGCGCGAGCGCCATCAGCGCGCGAATCTCCCACCTTGCCGCCAGCACTCCCAGTACCCCGCCCGCCAGCCCGAGGAGCATGCGGCTCCCACAGGTCGTTCTCCCGGTTGATGAATTAGAACTCTGGAGGCAGCACGCCGATAATGGTGGCCGGCGTCGAATTCACTTGGACTCTGCGCTCCACGACGTGTTCGTCGCCGCCGAACCAGCTCTGCCACAACCGGTAGCTGATGATCTGCACGTTCGGCGCCCGCGGCCGGTCATCTTCGGCGGTAAAGAGACGCCCGCGGAACGGCTTCACGCCGAGCATGGGCAGCAGCTCGGCAGTCACCCCTTGTTTCTGCAGCTCCTCGGTATGGGCGCCATCGGCCAGCACCGAGCGGGTCGGCACAAATCCAGCGACCTCCTCGAAGACGTCGTTCTGCCGCGTCCAGTCCAGGTAGTTCGCCGGCGCCGCGGAATTGTGGTCGCGGCCGCCTGCAGGGTATTCATATCGGGATTAGACTACCAGAAAGGATATCGGTTTGCGGCTGCTGCTTCTGGCGCTTTCGGTGCTTTCGATCACTGCCCCGGCGGCCACCCTGCGTTACTGGGTGGAGCCTTGCGCCGGCGCCGGCCGCCAGTGCCAGCCGGGCGATCCTGAACTGGCCGCATGGGCTTTGGAGGCTTGGCAGGCAGCCTCCGGCGGCGAGCTGACGCTCGAGAAATCCGTAGACCGGGAAGCGGCGCAGATTCGCGTGTACTGGACCACCGGCCACGACGGCCTCTACGGCGAGGCGCGCCCGATCGTGGTCAACGGACAGCGCGGCGCGGAGGTGTATGTTCTGCCGCCGCCCGCTAGCGAAACCGGCAAGGATCCGCTGCTGCGCGACGCCATCGTGTACCTGACCTGCCTGCACGAAACCGGGCACGCGCTCGGTCTCGCCCACACGGCCGAATTCGATGACATCATGTACAGCTTCGAATTCGGCGGCGATATCCCCGAGTACTTCGCCCGCTACCGCCGAAAACTATCGAGGCGCGCGGATATTCGAACGCACTCCGGAATGTCGGCGGCCGACCGTCAGCGTCTCCGGCGTCTGCTGGGTCTGCGTCTGTGACGGGGCGTCCGGTGTGAGCACGAACAGGAAGCCGTCTGTGCCGCCGCCCGCGTAGCCGCCCTGCAGCCCGTATTGCGAGCTCGGCAGGCCGATGCCGCCCCAGCCCGTCACGTAGACCCTGCCGTCCGCGCCGACGACCACCGCGGAAGGCACATAGATATTGGTATCGCCCACGTAAGTCGAAAACTGGATCGCCGCCTTGCCCGGCACTCCGGTTTTGAACTTGGTGACGAAGATGTCGGTGCCCCCGCCCCAGTTGGCCTTCGGGACCGTGCCGGCCGTCGGGAAGTCCGGCGAGAGCGTATACCCGGTGACATAGATAGCGCCCGCCGCGTCGGTGGCCACGCCGTACGCCACGTCGCCCGCTTTCCCGCCCAGGTAGGTGGAATAGAGCATGCCCCGCTGGAAGGATTGCGATGGGTCGATCTCCGCTACGAAAACGTCGCCGCCTCCGTAGTTCACCCGCTGGATGGCGTCCGGCGTCAGGGGAAAGTCGGTCGACAGCGTATAGCCGGTGATGAATACACCGCCCTTGCCGTCGAATGCCATGGCGCGGACCTCCTCGTTGCCCGAGCCGCCGAAATAAGTGGCGTACTTCAGCGAGTCATTCCCCTGCTTGTTCAGGTCCATCACGCCGACCACCACGTCCGCGCCGCCAGAGGCATTGCCGTTGATCGAGAAGCCCGCCATGGGGAATTGCGTGGAAAGTGTCGAAACCGCGAAGTACGTCAGCCCGTTGTTGTCCACCAGGATGTTGCGCCCGTCGTCCAGGTCCTCGCCGCCGAGGTAAGTGGCGTAATCGATCCCTCCGGTGCCCGGGTCCATCTTGGCCACAAACGCGTCCTGGTCGCCCCAGCGAACCGCCTGGTAGCCGTTCGCGGTGACCGGGAAATCGCTGGCCTTGGTGGTGCCGATGAGGTAAATCCGCCCGTCCTTGCCCGCGGCGATCCCGTTCACCACCGTGTCGCCGTCGGTCCCGTTCAGGTAGCTGGAGAAAATCAGCCCGTCGCCGCCATACTGTGAGGGGTCGAGCTTCGCCACGAACCCGTTCAGGAAGCTCGCCGAGGGGGAAGTCTGGGTGGCGCCTACCGACGGAAAATCGACGGAGGTCGTGTAGCCCGTCAGGTAGGCGACCCCCGCGGAGTCCACGTCGATCGCCTGCGGGATGTCGTTGGCCGTGCCGCCCAGGTAGGTCGAATAGACCAGGTTGTAGCCACCCCCGGTGGTGTCGATGACCGAGAGAAAGATGTCGACCAGCCCGGCGTTGCCGTTGTTGTAAGCGCCGTCTACATACGGGATCAGGCCCGTGTCGGTCTGCCCGGTGATGTACAGCCGGCCCTTGGAGTCCATCTTGGCGGCATTGATCTGGTCTGCCCCCAGGCCGCCCCAATAGGTGAGGTAAGAGAGCACCGGGTCCACCACCAGGGTCCGGCGCCGGTTATAACGGCCCAGCCGCAGCCCTACCTGGTTGTGACCCAGCAGCCGGTAGCCGCCCGCCACTTCCACGCGGGCCGAGCTTCGCGGATCCACCTGGTAGACCACCGGCCGCTTCTGCACCAGCCGCTGGCCTCCCGATTCCAGCACCAGGTCGCCTTCCGGCGTCAGGCGGAGCCTGGCCTCGCCCGTGAACTGCATGCGGATGCCGCGCGGGTCGGCGCCCGGCGCCACCACGAAGTCGTATTCCAGTTGGCCCTGGTTTCCGTAATATTCCACATCCACGCCGGGATACACCGAACGGTAGCGGACTCGCGCATAGCTGGGAATGTGAGTGCGCCAGCGGTCGCGGCCGCCGACGTATGAGTCGATTCGGGCGGCGGATCGATCGAGCGCTTCGATTTCCGGCGCGCGGTTCGACTTCAAGAGCGAGACGTCCACGCGGCGGGCACCGGGCAGGCGGAACGAAGGACCCTGGCTGGTAAGAACGAGGGTGACGCCGCCGGACCGCGCGGCGTACCGGACTTCCGAATTCATTTGGCCTAGGTTCGCTTCAAAGCGCAGCGGCAGTTGCGCCATCGCCGACCGGGCTTGCGCCAGGGCAGCGGCGTTCGAATCTACGGAACGCCCTGCCGCGGCGAGCATCGACGCGGAACATACCAAGGTCGCAAAGCGAGACAGACGGAGCATATAGATCCCTGATGAAAGTTAGAACGCGAACCTTTATTAAAACATGCGTGAGGTGTGCTTCGTAGTGGGCGGTTTGTTCACAGGCGTGGCCGTGCGTTACAGTAAACTCGTGAAGCGATTCATCTTAGCACTGGCCGGCGTCGTTGCCCTCGCCCTGGCCGCGGATTTTCCCCTCATCCAGCCGAAGGACCTTGCTGCCGCTCTGGCGGCGAAGCAGGCCAGGCCCCCGATTTTCCACGTTGGATTTAACGTCCTCTACCGCAGCAAGCACATCGCGGGCTCGGCCTACGCGGGACCTGCCGCGAAGCCCGAAGGGCTCGCCATGCTGAAGGCCGCGGTCGACAAGCTGCCGCGCGACCGCGAGATCGTCATCTACTGCGGATGCTGTCCCTGGGACCATTGCCCCAACGTCAAACCCGCCATGGAGCTGCTGAGGCAGATGGGCTTCACCAAGGCCAAAGCCCTGTACGTGCCCGACAATCTCAAGGTGGACTGGATCGATCGCGGCTACCCGGTGGAGTAGCTGTATTCACCGCTCAATGTGTGATTCAATCAGCATTGAGCCATGTCCTTCATCCATGACGATTTTCTTCTGAGCACGAAGACCGCCCGCCGCCTGTATCACGAGTACGCGGAGAGCGAGCCCATCCTGGACTACCACTGCCATCTCCCGCCGCAGGATGTCGCCGCCAACCGGCAATTCCGCAATCTCTTCGAAATCTGGCTGGAGGGCGATCACTACAAGTGGCGGGCGATGCGGGCCAACGGAGTCGCCGAGCGATATTGCACCGGCGATGCCGCCCCGAAGGAGAAGTTCCTGGCGTGGGCGCAAACCGTGCCGGCGACCTTACGCAATCCTCTCTACCACTGGACGCATCTCGAATTGAAGCGCTACTTCGGCATCGACGAACTGCTCGACGAATCGAGCGCGCCGCGCATCTGGGACCAGGCCAACGCCATGCTCGCCACCGACGGCCTGCGGGCCCATGGCATCCTCGGCAAGTTCCAGGTCAAGGCGGTCTGCACCACCGACGATCCCACGGACGACCTCGCATGCCACAAGGCCATCGCCGCTTCCGGGCTGCCCACCAAGGTGTTTCCGGCATACCGCCCGGACAAAGCCCTGACCGTGCATCTGCCGGAGGTTTTCAACCCCTGGGTAGAGCGCCTCGCGGCTGCCGCCAATATCGAGATCGACGGCTTTCGCTCGTTTACCGATGCCCTGCGGCAGCGACACGACTTTTTCCACCAGATGGGCGGACGGCTTTCTGACCATGGGCTGAACCACGCCTTCGGCGAGTTCGCCACCGACCAGGAGGCCGGCGCCATCTTCGACCGTGCTCGCAAAGGCCAGCCGGCAACGGCCGCCGAGCAGCAGCGCTTCGCCGGCAACCTGATGCTGCTGTTCGGCCGCCTGGACGCCGAAAAGGGCTGGACCAAGCAGTTGCACATCGGCGCCCGCCGGAATAACAACACGCGACGCCTGAAAGAAATGGGGCCGGACACCGGCTGGGATTCGATCGGCGACTGGCCGCAGGCGGACGCCATGGGAGCCTACCTCGACCGGCTCGACCAGGAGAATTCCCTGCCCAAGCTGGTCATCTACAACCTGAATCCCGCCGACAATTACGCCATGGCCACCATGGTCGGCAACTTCCAGGACGGCGTCACCGCGGGCAAGGTTCAGTTGGGCAGCGGCTGGTGGTTTCTCGACCAGAAGGAGGCCATCGAGTGGCAGATGAACGCCCTCTCCAATTGCGGCTTGATCTCCCGGTTCCTGGGGATGCTGACCGATTCGCGCTCGTTCATGTCCTACCCGCGGCACGAATACTTCCGCCGGGTTTTGTGCAACCTGTTCGGAAAGGATATCGAGGCGGGCGAGATTCCGGACGACGACTCCCTGGTGGGGCCCATGATCCGCAACATCTGCTACCGGAACGCGAAGGATTTCCTGGGGCTTGGGGTGGACTAAGAGGCTACTCGCCGGCGTGCGTGCCGGCGCCGGCGCTGCTGGTCGCGGCAGTCGAGTTGCCGTTGGCGAGGTTGGTGTTGGCCACGGTCCACAGGTTTTGCACACCCCCCGAGACCTTGATCAATACTCCCACTGCCAATAAAGCGACGAGCGCGATGAGGAGGCAGTAGTCGGCTAGGTCCTGGCCTAACTCTTCTCCTACAAAGGACTTTAGTACCCGACGTAGCATTTTCCTTACCCGAGTTCCATTGTAGGGGGTAGTCGTCGTATCTACTATGCTGACTTTCGATATGAGACAGGCCTCGACCCCTGGAGTTATCTTTAGGAGAGTCCTCAAGCTTCGACGCTTTCCGTCGATCTGAGACTTGGGAACAAAATGCCGACGTCTGCCACAATTCTGGGCACCAGCGTATGGGAGCTTCCCCCCTTGATTCTGCACCCGTTTAATGAACGGGTCCCACCGGCTGCCCTGCTGGAGAATTCCAAAGCGGCGCTCATGCTTTCCGGCCTGATTCCGGCGGACGGCACCGAGCCCGACGAACTTCGCCGCCGGCTGTTATCGGGGCGATACAGTGAAATCCGGATGCTGTTCTTCCTCGGCAAGGATGTCTTCCGATGGATCGAGCAGTGTGTCGAATGGGCCGGGAGAATTCCGGAGTTGGCTAGTAACTCGCTGCGCCCTCAGAGCTTTGCGGGTTTACTGACGGCCCACCCGCCGGAATCGGTGAGAGAGAAGCTGATCCGGTGGGGAGTAGCCGACCACCCGGCGATCTTCTCGCGCGCGATCGGCTTGAACAGCCTTTTCGTTCAGCCTCCTCCGTTCGAGATCCTGGCCGAGGAGTTTCTGAACCATTACCACCGCTATGCCGACGCCGTCTACCGTTCCTACATGGATTCGGAGCCGCACGATTCCATCACGTCGGCCAATTTCAAGTTTGAGCTGTACGCTTCCGGCGAGTACTCGCGGCTTTTGGAATCGGAATGGGGCGCGGAATAAGCCGCCAGCCCCGGCTTCACGATAAAATGTAAGCCACTATGACCTTTCCCCGCCTGTGCCTGGTTCGCCAGAAGTTCCCTGACCGCCGTATCCCCGATGTCGCCGCGGAAGTGCGCCGGCAGCTCGCCCAGTCCGGTTTTGCCGCGCGGCTGAAGCCCGGCTCGCGCGTGGCCATCGGCGTGGGCAGCCGCGGAATCCACAATATCGCCACCATCGTGCGCAGCGCGGTGGGCTACTGGAAAGACCAGGGCATGCGGCCGTTCCTCTTTCCCGCCATGGGCAGCCACGGCGCAGCCTCGGCGGAGGGCCAGGCGGAAGTGCTGGCGCACTACGGCATCATCGAGGAAACCATGGGCTGCCCGGTGGTAAGCCGGCTCGATGTCGTTTCGCTCGGCAAAACCGCCGACGGCATCGAAGCCTTCATGGACAAACAGGCTTACGATTCCGACGGCGTGATGCTCGTGGGACGCGTCAAATGGCACACCGATTTTGCCGGAAAGATCGAGAGCGGCCTGTTCAAGATGATGGCCATCGGGCTCGGCAAGTTCGCCGGAGCGCAGCGCTACCACGCGTACGCCTACCGGCTGGGGCTGGAACACGTCATCCGCAGCATCGGGCGCCAGGTGCTGGCCTCGGGAAAGATTCTGGGCGGCCTCGCCATCCTCGAAGACGCCAATCACAACACGGCCAAGCTGGATGCCGTCCCCGTGGAGCATATGGAGCAGCGCGAGGAAGAGAACCTGGCGCTGGTGAAATCATGGATGGCGCGGGTTCCGTTCGATCTGGACATCCTGATGCTGGACGAAATCGGGAAGAACATCAGCGGCGCCGGCATGGATACGAAAGTGGTCAACCGCGGGGTGAACGGCGAGTACAACCCGTGGCCCAATACGCCCCGGTTCCTCCGCGTCGTCCTGCGCGACCTGAGCGCCCTCACTTATAACAGCGCCGTCGGGCTGGGAATGGCGGATGTGGTCCACGACCGCCTGGTGAACCGGATCAACTGGGAACCGACCATCATTAACTCGCTGACCGCCAATACTCCCGCGGCGATACGCACCCCCATTCACTTCCCCACCGACCGCGAATGCCTCGAGCGCATCTGGCCCACGGTAGGAAAGCTCGACCTTTCGGAAGTTACCTTCGGCTGGATTCGCAATACGATGGAGCTCGGCCGCCTGGCCCTGAGCGAGAACCTGCGTGCCTCGATCGAGGAAAGAACCGACCTCGAAATCGAAGCCACCGTGGATTTCGAATTCGACGGCTCCGCGGACCTGATCAGCCCCTTCGTCCCCATCGAGGAGACCGCCGGCGCCCACTAGCCCGGTCGCGCGTTAGCGGCGGCCTTTTACCGCGGCGTCCACCGAGATGTGGTTTTCGTCGAGGATGCTCCCCGTGGCGCGCGCAAGCGCGGCGCGGGCCTTGACGTACGAGCTCTTGGCTGCGACCTCGGTGGATTTCGCCTGCGCCAGCAGGCTCTCGTACTGGATCACGAAAAAGCTGGTGGACGCTCCCACTTCGAACTTGGCCTGTTCGGCCGCCAGCGACTCCTCCTGCAGCTTGCGCGCCTGAACGGCCGCCTCGTACGAACCCCGCGCCCGGCGCATCGCGATCAGCGCGTCCTCCACCTCCAGCCGCGCCTGGTTCTGCAACTGCCGCAGCCGGATCTCGCCCTGTTTGGTCTGCAGCTCATCGCGCGCCAGATCAGCCTCGGCAATCCGGTTGTGGATCGGCAGCGTCACCTGCACGCCGATTCCATAGGTCGGGTATTTGCGCGAGAGCACCTGCTCGAGCGCCCCGCCATATCCGCCTGCGATGGCCACTCCGGAATTCGGCGCCAGCTGGTTTACTTCCCCTGCCAGGCCGTTGTTCTGCAGGATGCCCAGCAAATCCACCTGCGGCCGGGTGAGGCTGCGCGCTCCTTCGAGGCCGATCTTCAAGTTGGCCACCTGCAGCTCCGCCTGGCCGAGATCGGGCCGCGTCTCGGCCGCCTCGCGCAGCAGGTCCTGAATCGGGCGGACCTCATCCTTGTCGGGAATACTGAGCGTATCGGTGGGGATCAGGTGCGCTTCCCGAACCTCGGGATCTTCGTTGCCGCGGCGGGTCAACACGTTTTTCAGAATGGCTTCCTGCTCGTCGAGAAGCCCGCCCGCGTTGATCAGGTCCTGGCGCGCCGAGAATACCTGCGCGCTGGCGCGGGTGGCTTCCACCTGCGCCAGCGTGCCCTCTTCCACCTGCGCCTTCGTATCGGAGAGCAGCTTGTCCGCCAGGTTGAGCGTCTCCTGCTTCACGTTGCGGTCTTCGTACAACGCGACGAAATCGGTGTACAGGCGGATCACACCGTACACGGCCGCGATCAACTGCTGCCGGAACAGCAGGCTGCCGATTCGCTGCTCGTTCCCCGCGATGCGGATGAACCGCCGGTTCAGGGTGCGTCCGAAGCCGCGCAGCAGCGGCTGCGTGACCGTCAGCCCGAGGCTCGAGCCGCTGTACGGGTTGTAGGCCGAGTTGAGCAGGTTCAGGTTCTGGTGATTGTTGTTGAAATTGAACCCGACCTGCGCGCCGCTGGCGAAACCCTGCTGGATACCCGCGTTGGCCACCGCGGTATTGGTGACCAGTGCGTTCACCCCGCCGAGCAGGCTGGTCTGCGGCGTGGTCTGGTGCGCCCAGTTGAGCTGGCCGACCAGCGCCGGGTCATAGATGGGGACAGCCGTTCCGTTCGATTGCGCGATGGTGCCCTGCATCGAGAGATTGGTCTGCGGCTCGCCCAGGACGCCGAGCTCCAGCGCGTTGGTGGCGACCGAGGTCCCGGCCGTCGCCCGTCCGGATGCGGCGGCATTGGTGACCACCGGGCTGAGCGGCCCCCCCACGCCCACCGGCACTTCGGCCAGCACGTAGTTGAGCCCGCGAGCCACGCCGCCCCCCTTGGTCCGCTCGAGCTCGGCCGCGGCCACTTCCATGCCGTAGCGCTGGAGCTCGATATCGAGGCTGTTCTCGATGGCCAGCGCCAGGGCGTCCTGCAGCGTGAGGTACAGGTTGCCGGCGCGGATCAGGTCGTGGACACGCGAGGAATCCGAAAAGTCCAGCGGCCGCGTGGCGGGCGGAAGCCCGCTCTGGGCGAAGGCCGCCGCGGCGCATGACAGCGCGATGAGTCCGGTTTTGAAAAATGATTTCTGCATCATGCTATTTCTTCGGCTGTTCCCGGGGCGTCGTTACCGGCTTCACGCGGAC
This sequence comes from Bryobacterales bacterium, assembly GCA_963836015.1. GTDB lineage: Bacteria > Acidobacteriota > Terriglobia > Bryobacterales > Bryobacteraceae > CAWCDJ01. The sequence continues at coordinate 493,735 of CAWIIF010000002.1, forward strand.
GCCCTCCCGCACTCCGTCGCTCGGGTTCACGGCCAGTTGCTGTCCTTCCTCGAGCCCCGACAGCACTTCCAGGTGGTCGCCGTAATCGCGGCCCAGCTGAATGCGCGTGAAATGCACGGCGCCATCGGGTTTCACCACCGCCACCTGCGGACCGTCGCTCCTGACGACCAGGGTATCTCCGGGTATCAGCAGAGGCGGGTTGGAGCGCGCAATCGAGAGGTCCACCTGCGCGTACATTCCCGGCAGCAGCACACCGGCCTGGTTGGGAACCTCGAGTTCCACCAGCAGGGTGCGGGTGGTAGGGTCGAGCGCGTTGGCGGTACGGCTCACGATGCCGCTGAATTTCCGGCCTGGCATGTCGGGGATCAGGAGGTTGGCGGCCTGCCCGCGCCGCACCGAACCGGACTGCGCCTGGGGAACGTTCACGTACAGCCGCAGGCGGTCCGTCTGCGCGATGCGGAACAGCAGCGTATTGCCTTCGTTCACCAGCACACCCGAATCGATATTGCGCAGCGTGATGACGCCCGCAAAGGGAGCGCGCACCGTCTGGTAGCCTTGCAGCTCGTGGAGCCGCGCCAGGTTCGCCTGCGCGGCTGCGGCATTGCTCCGCGCCGCGGCCACCGCTTTCCCGAGCGCTTGCACGTTGGCCTGCTGCGCCTCGAACTGCGCCTGGTAGGTGTCATTGTCCTGCCGCGACACCACGCCCTTGGCCAGCAGGTTGGCATAGCGCTGCGCGTTCACCTTCGCTAGATTGGCGTTGGCCTGGCCCTGTTCGAGCGCGGCTTCGGCTTGCTGTATGGTGCTGTTGGCCTGGTCGATAGCCGCTCCCGCCTGCTTGATCTGCTGCTCGAGCTCGGGCGCTTCGATCTCCGCCAGCACCTGTCCGGCCGTGACACGGTCGCCGATATCCACGTAGCGCTTCCGGATATAGCCGCTGGCGCGCGCCAGCACCGGCGCTTCCGTAATCGCCTGGATATTGCCGGGCAGCAGCAGGCTGGAGTCGCGGGCGGAGCGCGTCACCGGCTCCACGTTAACCACCGGGAGGCTGGAACCCTCGACCTGCGCCTCGGCGGCCAGTACGTGCTCGCGCCGCTGCCGCGGAAGATAACCCAGAAAGTAGCCGGCCGCGACCAGGCCGGCCAGCATCAGGACCAGCACCAGCAGGGTGCCGCCCGAGGGGCCGGCGTTCGCCGCCGGTTCACGCTGCAGAGAATTCAGTTGTTTCCGAAGAGCCTCAACTTCCGCGCGCAACTGGTCTTCGGTAGTGTTGATCTCGTTCATTGCACGTCCTCGCGAAGCGTCATCTCGTCGCCCGGCCAATCGTTTTCCTCCTCGGCGATCTTACGCTCGTGATCGATCGGAGGATTCTTGCGCAGCAGGCTGTACACCATGGGGACGACAAATAGCGTCGTGATGGTGGCCAGCACCAGGCCGCCGATCACGGCGCGCCCCAAAGGCGCGTTCTGCTCACCGCCCTCGCCCATGCCCAGCGACATGGGAAGCATACCGATAATCATCGCGCTGGCGGTCATCAGTACCGGCCGGATCCGCGTGTGGCCGGCCGACAATGCCGCGGACCGGGCGTCCATGCCTTCCTCGCGCTGATCGTTGGCGAATACCACCAGCAGGATGCTGTTGGCGGTGGCCACCCCGATACACATGATCGAACCCATGAGCGACGGCACGCTGAAGGTGGTCTGGGTCAGAAACAGCATCCACACGATGCCCGCCAGCGCTCCCGGCAGCGCCATCAGAATGATGAACGGGTCGAGCCAGGATTGGAAGTTGACCACCATCAGAAGATAAACCAGGACCACCGCGAAAATCAGGCCCAGGCCCAGGCGGTAGAACGAGCTCTCCATGGTCGAGATCTGACCGCGAACGTCGATTGTGGTGCCGCGCGGCAGCCTGGCGGACATCTGCTGCACGATCTTTTCCACCTCCCCGCCAACCGCGCCCAGATCGCGCCGGTCGAGGTTCGCGAAAACGTCGAAGACCGGCTGCACGTTGTAGTGATTCACGATCTCCGGCGCCGCGCCGCGCGAAGTGGCCGCCAGGTTTTCCAACAGTTGCGGCCCGCTCGCGACCGAGCCCGGGTTCCCGTAGGCGGCTGACGCCTGGCTCGGCGCCGCGCCCACGAATGCGCTGTTCGCGTTGGCCACGCCCGCGAGCGACGTCACCGTATTCGTGTTGACGTTGTTCTGCGGGCTGCCGATCGGCGTCCGCATGAGCGCGCTCACCGAATCGACGCGGTACTGCGGGGTCTGCATCGTCACGAAGTAGCTTACCCCGGTGGTCCAGTCGAGCCACTGGGTCGGCGAGATCTGGCCCGTGCCGCTCAGCGAGATCAGCAGGCTCGTGCTCACGTCCCGCTGGGTCAGTCCGACCTGCCCGGCCTTGCTGCGGTCTACGTTGACCCGGATTTCCGGATAATCCACCACCTGGTGTATGTGAACGTCGGCCGCGCCGGGAATACGCTCGATGCGCCGCTGGATCTCCTGGGCGATCGCGTAATTGGCGCCGGTGTTGCGTCCCACCACCTGGACATCGATGGGCGCCGGCAATCCGAAATTCAGGATCTGGTTGGTGATGTTGGCTGCCTCGAAGAAGAACACCACGTCGGGGAATTTCTCGTGTAGCTTCTTGCGCAAGAGGTCCGTGTAAGCGGCGGTCGAGCCGTGCTCCTCGGGGTTGAGCGAGATCAGGATGTCGCCGTCGCTCACGCCCAAAGTGGGGTTGTCGCCGAATGCCAGGTTGAACCCGCCGTTGGGGATGCCGATGTTCTGGATGATGCTGGCGACTTCCCGCGCCGGAAGAAGCTGCCGGATCTCCGCCTCGATGTCCCCGAAGATCTGTTCGGTCTTCTCGATGCGCGTACCCGAGGGCGCCCGCGCGTGCAGGCGCATCTGGCCGGAATCGACGGTCGGGAAGAAATCGCTGCCGATCCAGCCGGCCAGCGCCATCGACCCGGCAACGAAGAGCCCGAACCCCGCCAGCACCGGGAACCGGTGATCCAGGCACCAGTGCAGCAATCCCGAATAGGATGCCCGCATCAGCTCGAACCGCCGGTTGAACAGGTAATGCGCGCGCCAGATGAAGCCCTTGCCGCCCTCGGCTTCGCCGTGCTGACCGAGCGCGTACAGCTTGACCTCCGGCTTCAACATGTAGTGCACCATGGTCGGAATCAGCGTGCGCGAGAGGAAGTACGAAGCCATCATGGCGAACACCACCGCCATCGCCAGCGGCGTAAAAAGATACCTGGCGGCGCCGGTCAGCAGCAGCACCGGCACGAACACAATGCAGATCGAAAGCGTGGAAACGAAGGCCGGGGCCGCAATCTGCTGCGCGCCGTCGAGCACCGCCCGGACCAGCGGCTTGCGCATCGCCATGTTGCGGTGAGTGTTCTCGATTTCAACCGTGGCGTCGTCCACCAGGATGCCGACCGCCAGCGCCAGGCCTCCCAGCGTCATCACGTTGATCGTCTCTCCGATCAGGCTCATGACGATCAGCGAAACCAGAATCGAGAGCGGGATCGAAATGCAGACGATCACCGTGCTGCGCCAGCTCCCCAGAAACAGCAGGATCATCAATCCGGTAAGGAACGCCGCGGTGACCGCCTCCTTCACCACGCCGTTGATGGCCGCGCGGACGAACAGCGACTGGTCGAACAACTCCCGGACGTGCAGCGTGGAAGGGAGCCCGGCCAGAATCCTGGGCATGGCCTTCTTCACGTTGTTGACCACGGTAAGGGTAGACGCCTTGCCGTTGCGGAGAATGGTCAATAGCGCGCCGCGAGTGCCGTTGGTCTTGACGATGCTGGTCTGAACCGAGTATCCGTCGTGAACCTGCGCCACATCCTTCAAGTAGACGGTGGCGCCGTTGACTACCTTCACCGGCAGGTCGTTCATGTCCACCAGGCGCAGAGGGCTGCTGTTCAGTTTGACCTGGTAGTCTTTGTCCCCGATCTTGGCGGTGCCGGCCGGCAGAATCAGGTTCTGGTTGCCCAGGGCGGCCGAGACGTCGGCGGGGGAGAGTCCCCGGGCGAACATCTGCTCGGGATTCAGGTCGACCATCACATTCCGGAACTTGCCGCCGTAGGGTAGCGGCACGGAGGCGCCTTGGATGGTGGCAAGCTGGGTCCGTATGAAGTTCTGGCCCATGTCGAACAGCTCCTGCTCGCTCATCACCGGGCTTTCCAGCCCCAGCTGCAGGATGGGGACGCTCGATGCGTCGTATTTCAAAATGCTGGGAGGGGTTGTGCCGGGAGGGAAAATCTTCAGGAGTGTCTGCGAGATGGCGGTGATCTGCGAAAGCGCCACCTCGACCTTCGCATTCGGCTGGAAATATACCCGCGTGACCGAGACGCCATCATAAGATTGCGACTCGATGTGCTCGATGTCGTTCACCGTGGTCGTCATGGCGCGCTCGAAGATCGTCACCATGCGCTTTTCCATCTCTTCGGGCGAGAGGCCGCCGTACGTCCAGACTATGCTCACCACCGGGATGTCGATGTAAGGAAAGATGTCTACCGGCATGCTGTTGATCGCGCTGGCGCCTAAAATGGCGATCAACACGGCCATCACCACGAAGGTATACGGGCGGCGTAGGGCTAATCGGACAATCCACATTTGCTATCCGCTTGGAAGGGCTTTGTTCAATAATAAGGGAAGAGCTGCGGATTTTGATCACCCGCCGGGAGTGGTCCTGGATAGCCCTTTAGGGCCATGACCGGCGAGCCGGAGGTGTGTCCGGACGCAAAACAGCCGGATCTTTCGCGATCCGGCTGCCAGCAACCTGAAGAGCTATCGATTTCCGCCCACCGCCGCAGAAGCCTTGCGGCTCAGGAAACATTCACGGCAGTAGACCGGCCGGCCTTGGGTCGGCTTGAAGGGCACCGTGGTTTCCCGACCGCATTGAGAGCAGGTGGTCATGGTCTCCGTTTTGTTAAAGCCCGATGCCGAAGAACCCTGTCGCTTGGTCTTGCAGGTCTTGCAGCGCTTGGGTTCATTTTTGAAATTCTTGTCGTGGAAGAAGTGTTGTTCTCCCGCTGTGAAAACGAAATCTGCTCCGCAATCTACGCACTTTAATACGCGATCCTGGAATTCCGCCATAGCACCTGTGCCCCGTTATGAACCACGACCTGTTGAAAGCGCCGGCGGGACGCGGCGATTTGCCCGGCGTCCCGCCAGCGCGGTATTACTCGACTTCCCGGCGACTCTTCTTCCGGTTGCGTTTGCGGGCCAGCGCCTGCTTGGCCCGGAGCTTCTCACCCGGCTTCAAGTAGAAGGAGTGTCTTTTGACCTCCTTAATAATGTCCTCTTGCTGGACCTTTCTCTTGAAGCGCCGAAGGGCGTTCTCTAACGTCTCGCCCTCCTGAAGCTTTACTTCAGCCAAACGAAATACACCTCCCAACTAGACCAAGAATTCCTGTGCTCGGCTGGAAGGTTGGAATGAGCCCTGACCGTTGACAAAGGTGTGGCGCAATACCGAAAATTTCCCGCACTTCGCACAGAAGGTACTGATATCATAGGTGGTTGACAAATAAAGTCAAGCCTAATTTTTTCACGCGCCGTTCACATAATCGGCCAGAATATCCGAATACCCTTTATTATCAGGGACTTAAGTTGAAATGGAAAATGTACTAGCGATTCTCCTGGCTGGCGGTGCTGGAGAACGCCTCTATCCGCTGACCCGGGACACTGCTAAGCCGGCGGTTCCGTTCGGAGGGGCCTATCGCATTATCGATTTCACTCTATCCAATTGTATCAATTCCGACGTTCGGCGCGTTTTCATCCTAACACAGTATAAGGCCCTGGAATTGACCCGTCACGTGCGCGACGGCTGGAACATCCTGTCGCCCGAACTGGGCGAATTCATCGAGGTGATTCCCCCGATGAAGCGTGTTCATGAGGATTGGTACCAGGGGACCGCGGATGCGGTTTTTCAGAACTTTCAGAGCATCGAGGTAGAAGCCCCGCAGGACACCCTCATCCTGTCCGGTGACCAAATCTACAAGATGAACTACCGGGACATGCTGGAGTGGCACTGGCGGTACGACGCGGACATCACCATCGCCACGATCCAGATCCCTCCGGAATCGGCGCCGCGATTCGGGGTGGCGGAGATCGACGACAACTACCGCATCACGGGATTCGAGGAGAAACCCAAGCACGGGCACCCCAAGCGTTCACCGTTCGATTCCGCCATGGTCAGCGCTTCCATGGGGATCTACGTGTTCAAGACGGACGTGCTGCTGCGGGCGATGCACGCCGACGCGCAGAACCCGAACTCCAGCCACGATTTCGGCCGGGACGTAATCCCCGGAATCCTCGGCGAGGCCAAAGTGATCGCGTACGACTTCCGCGACATGAACGCCAAGCAGGTCCGCTACTGGCGGGACGTGGGCACGCTCGATGCGCTTTACGAAGCCAATATGGACCTGGTGGATGTGACTCCGGAGTTCAACCTCTACGACCAGCGCTGGCCCATTCGCACCAAGGTAACGCAGCAGCCGCCCGCCAAGTTCGTGTTCGCGCAGGAGGGCCGCCGCATGGGTGTGGCGGTGGATTCCATCGTAAGCGCCGGCTGCATCGTATCCGGAGGCCGCGTCCTGCACAGCGTGCTCTCCCCGGGAGTGCGGGTGAACAGTTACTGCGAGGTGGAGTATTCAATTCTGATGCCGGGCGTGGAGATCGGGCGGTACAGCCGGATTCGCCGCGCCATTGTTAATACCGGCGTGAAGCTTCCGGATTCCAGCATCATCGGATTCGACCTGGAAGCGGACCGCGCCAATGGTCATTGCATCACCGAAGGCGGCATCGTGGTGGTGGCGTAGAGAGAGCGGGGGCACATGGTCCCGGCTCCGATCCCTTTTTTCTTAGACTAGGAGCAAAAGTTGACGACGATCGTAAAAGTAGTTGGAAGAGAGATTCTCGATTCCCGCGGGAATCCGACAGTAGAAGCGGATGTTCATCTCGCTGACGGCAGCACGGGAAGAGCGGCTGTGCCTTCCGGAGCGTCTACCGGAGAGCACGAAGCGGTGGAATTGCGCGATGGCGACAAATCGCGCTACCTGGGCAAGGGCGTGCTGAAAGCCGCCGGCCACATCAACGGTGAAATCGCGGCCGCCCTGGCGGGCAAGGACGCCACTGCGCAGGCGGAGATCGACCGTGTCATGATCGAGCTCGACGGCACGCCTAATAAGGGCCGGCTGGGCGCCAACGCCATCCTCGCTGTTTCGATGGCTACCGCGCGCGCGGCTGCGGCCTCGCAGAAGACCCCGCTCTACCGCTACCTGGGCGGAGCCGGCGCGAATACCTTGCCGGTCCCGATGATGAACATCATCAACGGCGGCGCGCATGCCGACAACTCGGTGGACGTTCAGGAGTTCATGATCGCTCCGTTCGGCGCACCCAGGTTTTCCGAAGCGCTCCGCATGGGTGTAGAAGTGTTTCACACGCTGAAGAAGGTGCTGAGCAAGAAGGGATACTCCACCGCGGTCGGCGACGAGGGCGGCTTCGCCCCCATGCTGAAGTCGAACGAGGAGGCCATCGAATCGGTGCTCGAGGCCATCACCCAGGCCGGCTACCAGCCGGGCACCCAGATCGGCGTCTGCCTCGACCCGGCCGCCAGCGAGTTCTACAAGGACGGCAAGTACATATTCAAGAAGTCCGACAAGAGCCAGCGGACCTCCGCGCAGATGGTGGAATACTGGGCCGATTGGGTCCACAAATACCCAGCCATCGTCTCCATCGAGGACGGCATGTCCGAGGAGGACTGGTCGGGCTGGAAGCAGATGACCGACAAGCTGGGCGCCAAGATCCAACTGGTCGGGGACGACATCTTCGTCACCAACCCCTCGATCTTCAAGCGCGGCATCGAACAGGGGATCGCGAATTCGATCCTCGTGAAGGTGAACCAGATCGGCTCGCTCACCGAGACCCTCGAGGCGATGCAGATGGCCTCTCGTGCCAACTACACCGCGGTGGTATCGCACCGCTCCGGTGAGACCGAGGACGCCTTCATCGCGGATCTCGTAGTGGCTACCGGCGCCGGCCAGATCAAGACGGGCTCCGCCAGCCGCACCGACCGCATCTGCAAGTACAACCAGCTGCTGCGCATCGAAGAGGAGCTCGGCGCCGCGGCCCAATTCCTGGGACGAAAGGCCTTCCGCCAATGACGAAGCTGGTGCTGCTGCGCCACGGCGAAAGCACGTGGAACAAGGAGAACCGCTTCACCGGCTGGACTGACGTCGATCTTTCCGAAAAGGGCCGCACCGAAGCCAAAGAGGCCGGCGTGGTCCTGAAGGCCGATGGCTACACCTTCGACGTGGCGTACACTTCGGTGCTGAAGCGCGCCATCCGCACCCTCTGGACGGTGCTCGACGAGATGGACCTGATGTGGATTCCGGTCTACCGCTCGTGGCGCCTGAACGAGCGCCATTACGGGGCCCTTCAGGGATTGAACAAAGCCGAAACGGCGGAGAAGTTTGGCGAGGACCAGGTGAAGATCTGGCGCCGCAGCTACGACATCCCTCCCCCCGAGCTCACCCCCGGCGACGAGCGCTATCCCGGCCGCGACCCGCGCTACCGCAACCTCAGCCAGGCGGAGCTGCCGCTCACCGAGTGTCTGAAAGACACCGTGGCGCGCTTCCTGCCGCTCTGGCACGAGACCATCGCTCCGGACATCCAGGGCGGGAAAAGGGTGCTGATCGCTGCGCACGGCAACAGCCTTCGCGCGCTGGTGAAGTACCTGGACCACGTCTCCGAACAGGCCATCGTCGAACTCAACATTCCCACCGGCATGCCGCTGGTTTATGAGCTGGACGACCACCTGAAACCGCTCAACCGCTACTACCTCGGCGACCCCGCCAAGGTGAAGGCCGCCATGGAAGCCGTGGCGGCGCAGGGCAAGAAAAAGTAGCCGCCCGCCATCCGCAAACCCGCTCCCTGACCACGCAGCCGTCATCGCGAAGGGAGCGGTATCACAAGCAGGTTTACCACTCCCGCATAGAGTCGGGGCGCCACACCGCCGTCTCGGGTCAACTCGAAGTTCAAGGCTCACGTAAGGATCCCATGCCGCCATTGATCCGGTCCAACATCGGACCGTTGACCACCAACATTTTCAAGTGCCCTTCAGCTCAAGGTCGAATTGAAGTGGAAAGTCCGCTCAGAGTAGTAAGTCTCGTCGGCAAACTTCTCTCGGAAGTTCCCACTTAGCATTATCGAGGCAGGCTGCACAGGTACCGCAACCGCATCTTCGGGGCTTGCGGCGGGACAAAGGCGGATGCAGAGGCGGTCTCGCAGGCAATGATATGGGGGGCTTCGGAGCTCTCTTCCGGCGTGAGGAGCCTTCCGCGGAGTGTCCGCTAAGCAATCATCTTAACAAAGGTACCTTCTCGCGCCGAATTCGTCATCGTCATCCACTGCGCAATTTGAGCCACATGACCGGCAGACCCAACTAGAATAGGTGAATTGCCCCAACGGACCTCGTGGAGCGGCTATTCAAAGACAGTATAGTCTTTTTCCACAATCGAGCTACAGATTTGGCTGCCGAACTGCAACTGCCGAAAGTACCGGAGCAAGTTGACAGGCGCGACCTCTTGAAAGACGGTCGCGAATCTGATTTCCTCCTAGGAGGTGTCCGTAGAAAGCACCTATCGCGCGCTTGTGATCCTGACGGTTGTTACGGGTGCCGCGTATACCCGCCCCGTTCAGGATTTTGGTGGTGTCTGGGTTCTGGATGGTCTCCGGAGCCGCTTCACGGTTGAAGATACGCCACAGCAGATCACCATCCAAGTACAGCAGGATCGCAACCACCTGGCCGCGATTGAGGTCATCCGAACGGGTCTGAGGAGTGCAATCCGGCAAAGGGAGTATGTCGTTCAAGCTAGCCGCAGGGGGAAGAGTACTTCCACCTTACATGGACGTGCCGCTGATCGGTGGACCCTATCACGGGGCGGACGCGAACTGCGGATCGAACGCATGGTATCGACCCGCAACGGGTGGATATGGGAGCACCTAGTATTTCGGCGCGCACAACAGAAGCTTGCCTTTGACTGAAGGCGAATGAACTACCCCAGCGGCTTGCCGACCTTCGGGCAACACGCGACGCCGACAGCGAAAGGCGACTGCAAACTCGGCGATGATGCCGCAGCTGGAACTGGTTGATTACCTAAGCACGGGTAACCGAGGCGATTCAAGGAGAGACATCATCAAAGCGCTGTCAGTGGTTGGACTTCTCAGGGGCTGGAATCACGGGCGCCTGTGCGGTCATCACCGCATCGCGCCGTGCACCGCAGATGCAGTGCTCATCTTCCCAGTTGCGCCACCATTTGCAGTTCGGGCAACGCCATTGTCTTGAGAACCCGTTATCGAAAACCTCGCGGCCGTTGATCACACTGAAGGAATTTTCTGCCATACAACCACCTGAATTCTGCTCTAGTGTAGGAACTTTGAACAGGTGCGATTTGACCCACCTGTACGCTAGCGAACACGACGTGGCGAACACTTCGGTGCTGAAGCGCGCCATCCGCACGCTCTGGACGGTGCTCGACGAGATGGAACTGATGTGGATTCCGGTCTACCGCTCGTGGCGCCTGAACGAAAGCCACTATGGGGCCCTTCAGGGATTGAACAAAGCCGAAACGGCGGAGAAGTTCGGCGAGGACCAGGTGAAGATCTGGCGTCGCAGCTATGACATCCCGCCACCCGAGTTGACCCCAGCCGACGAGAGATATCCCGGCCGCGACCCGCGCTACCGCAACCTCAGCCAGGCGGAGCTGCCGCTCACCGAGTGCCTGAAAGACACTGTGGCGCGCTTCCTGCCGCTCTGGCACGAGACCATCGCTCCGGACATCCAGGGCGGGAAGAGGGTGCTAATCGCCGCGCACGGCAACAGCCTTCGCGCGCTGGTGAAGTACCTGGACCACGTCTCCGAACAGGCCATCGTCGAACTCAACATTCCCACCGGCATGCCGCTGGTTTATGGGCTGGACGACCACCTGAAACCGCTCAACCGCTACTACCTCGGCGACCCCGCCAAGGTGAAGGCCGCCATGGAAGCCGTGGCGGCAACCGCAACCCGCTCCCTGACCGCGCAGCCGTCATCGCGAAGGGAGCACGATTCTACTGCGTCGACACCGCGAGATTTACTACACCCGAGTACAGGCCGGGAGGCAGTCCGGCCCGGGCCAGCTCGAATTGAAGGGCGCATGTGAGGATCCCCGAGCTCTGCCAACCCTGCACCAGGTCCTGAAGCCCCTGCCCGAAGACTCCGCTGGAGCAGGTAGCCTGCCGGGCGCCTGCGGTAGCACTCTGTGCCGAACCGGACCAGCGCACCGCACTCACGTCGGCCAAGCCGTCCGGGCCGCCTATATTCACCAGTTGTGCGGTGACCCGGATCCGCTGGCCGGGCAGCGCCCTCACCCACGCCGCGACCGTCGCCGCCTGGGTGGTCACGTCCGAGCTGCCATCCGCCGACACCCGAAAATGCAATACCACCTGCTGCGGATCGAGCCGCGATTCCGGCCCTACTCGCAGCACCAAGCTCGTCGTGCCGCTTTGCTGCGCGAACACTGAAGCCAGCGGGCACACGAATAGAATCAGGGCAACCGCTGAAATTCGCTGGGGCATAGACTCCTTATCGGCCTGATGCTACCGGTTTTGAGGGGGGCAGACAAGGCGGGAACGGGCAGGAAAGTAATGCCAAATGCCGAAATTCTTACTACTTACGGTCCAGTACGATTCGGATGGATTTTTGCGGGCTTTTCACGATGAAGGCAAATTCGACAGGCGGAAGCGGGGCGCCTATGCGAACCGAAGCTCCGAGGGTGGCGGGCGACTGCAATTCAGCGCCGTCCGGCAGGGTCCTGGGATCGATCGCCACTTCGAAGTCACCCTCGCGGACGTTATGGAAGGTGAACGACCCGTCCTTGCGGGTGCTGGTATAGCGGGTTCCGGGCAGCAGGCGGATCACGATATCTTCGAGCGCGGCCTTCTCCGGACCCGCTACACGGCCGGAAATTTCACTCAGCGGCAACACTTCGAAATCCGCCCGCACCGCCCGCCGCGGCTGCACCACGATGCGGCAGCTCTGTACCTCGCCCGGGTCGAAATCCGCCGGCAGTTCGGCCAAAGCCAGCCCCACCTCATGAACGCCCTCGGGAACATTGTCGAAAACGTAGTGACCGTCCGGCCCGCTGAGGACGGTACGGCCGTTGTCCAGGATCACGGGAATGGACGCCGCAATGGCAGCCGCGGCCAACGTCTTCTGCCGCACGACTCCCTCGACATTCCCCGTGAGCTTCACAGTGGAAGAGGTGATTGTCGCTGCACCCTCCGAGGGCAGCCCGCCACCCCACTGGAGCTGTTTCGAGAGGCGGAAGAACACGCTCCACTGGCTGAAGGCATTGAGGCTCGCCGCCGCCGGACTCATTCCGGCCAGTGCGACTCCGTCCTGCAGCAGGAAGACGCTCTCCTGGTTGAGCGTCAGGTTCAACTGGTTGCGGAACATCTCCGTCTGCAGATTCCACCGGCCCGGCAGCCGCAGCGACACTCCCACCACTGACGTCCGGTAGGCTTCGGTCGAGAAGACCGTCTGGTTGGCCAGATCGTTCCCCACCTCGATATTGGCGAAGGCGCTCACCGGTCCGGCGTTGACTTGTGCCAGACCGCGGACGAAGATCGAGTTCATCCGCTGCGCTCCCGCCACCTGCTGGTATCGCGCCGCGCCGCCTAGCGAGAAATGCCGGAACTGGTAGGTATCTCCCAGCTCCGTGGAGCGTTGCCGCTGCCGGCTGGGCTGCATGTCGAGCGAGATCTCCCGCCAGTTGAGCTGCACGGTCTGCCGCCCGATGCCGCGCGCGACAGCCGCGCTGATCTGCCGGTTGTCGGACGTCGCGGTATCCTGGCCAGGCGCCTGGTCGGAGAACCGTACCGTGGAAACCTGGCCGGTGAACGACACCTTCCCCGGCAGCAGGGCCGAGACTCCCGCCGAAGTGCTGCTGCTGGTCAGTACCGGAAGGCTCGCGTCGCGCTCCAGGTTGTTGCGGTATTGACTGGCCGAAGCGAAGAGCTCCAGGCCCTTCCATGGCCGGACCCGCGCCTCGCCGAACGGGCCGCGGCGGTCGCCGGAGAAGTACCCGGCCAGCGGGAAATAGAGAATCCCTTGCGATACGTAGTTGGCTTTCAGGCCGAAGACCGCGCTGTCCCAGCTAAATCCGGCCACCACCGAGGTCAGGCTGCGCTCTCCGCTGTCGATGGGCCGCGAAGCCTCCGCATAAACCTTCAGCCGCTTGGCCGGCGCGTACAACGCCTGCACGGCTGCGGTGCGCGCCAATCCCGCGGTTCGCCCGGCGGGAAAGAGATAGGGATGATCGGCGATGGATTGCGGGCTGGCCGAAAACCGGATGACGCGCGCGCCCACCAGCAGGTGCGGCGCGACCTTGCGCACGGCCGAAGCGCCCATCACGGTTTGCGGCGCCGTGATCCGGTAGGCAACCCGCGGTCCCGCGGTCAGGGTCTCCTCGCCGCCGAAGAATATGTACTGGGTGTCGCCGTGAACCGCCTGCACCTTCACCCCGCGAGCCTCGATTTCGGGCGTGAAGATATTGTTGAACGGGAACTCCACGAGCGAGGAGGGGGTGCGGAAGTCGCCGGCTGCCAACGTCCAATAGTGGCCGGCCCACGGCAAGCCGCGCAGCTCGAGAAAGTTGTCTCCGGTCTGGAAGCGGTTCTGGCTGCCGTATCCTTCGAAACTGCCGGAGAGCAGCCCGAACCTCGGCAGGAACTGTTGGAACCGGAACGCGGTGCCGGTCGTGTTCTGCAGGTCCTGCTGATTGCCCGACAGGTAGTATCCCTGGAACGCAACCTCGCCCTGGCCTCCGGGACGGGCGGCAGGCGGGGCGGCGGACTGCCCCCAGGCGGCGGCAGACATCGCGAAGCAAAGGACGAGCCGCGCGGCTCGCCATGCGCCGGGTTTATGGTTTGGCTTTCGTGGCCACAACATTTGCTGCAGCCTCCTGAATCTCGTTCCCCCCCAGGTCCACACGGGCTCTCAGCCTGTACCTGCCCTCGCCCCCGGCGAGCTTGAGCGGAAACACAAACCTCTGGTCGCGTTTCGGCAGTACCGGCATGGGAACGAACTTGACCGTCTCCACCACCGCTCCGCTTTGGTCCAGGACATCCAGATCGCCTTCCGGCCGGAAGTGCATGAGTCCTTCGTTGTGGATGGTCACCACGGCGCGCCATCCTGGGCTCTTCGGATCGGGGACGTATTCCAACTGCAGATCCTTGACGGTCCCTTCCAGCGCGGGCTTCCCCACCACCACGTAGATGGCGCCGACGATCTGTACCGCCGTGCGCAGGCCGATAGACTTCCCTTCCCCGGCGGTGGGCTGCGTGGTGAATCCGATAGCGCAGTGATAGCTGCGCGGCCCGGCGGTCTGCGGCACACGCACCGTGTAGCGCACGGCGGCCTGCACGCTGCTGTTCAGCTCCAGTTCCATGGGATTTGCCGACAACCAGGTCCGGCACGAGAACTCGGCTTCCTGACGGTACTCCCGGCCGAATTGCGGCGTGGCGGTCTCGTCGAGGTAAAAATCCAGTGCTTCGCCGGTGATGCGGACGAGCGAGCCGCCGTTGTTGGCTACCGTCAGAACTCCCGAATGCGACGCGCCAGGAGCCAGTGCCAGGTCTACCCGCATGGGAGCGAGGCCGAGGCCCGTCTGCGCCCGCGCGCCGCCGGCGAACGCCGCGGCCGCCAGCAGGAAGGTCGTTAAGGAACGTTGGCGGTGTAGGTCAATGAGACGGAACATGCAGGGTTGGTCTCCGCGATATATTTCCAGCGATCGGCCAGGGTGAAGTTGATGGTCACCGAGTAGTTGTAAGCGATCAGGCCCTCCGCGCCGCCGGCTACCTGTACGGCGGTGGTCGAGAGCGGGAATGAGCCGGCGCACGTGGCGGAGCCTCCCAGCGCGCCGCCGCTGGCCGAGGCGCACGTTACCGTGACGGCCGAAACCGGCACGGTGGGGCAGTTGACGAATGTGGGGGCGCTCGCCTGGACCTTCAGGCTCCAGTTGTTGCCCCCCGAGAGAACCTGCCAGGTGACACTGGCCGTGGCGCTGCCGGCAACCACCGGAGCCGTCCCCGGGTTCGTCGCATTGAATGTGATGGTTGCCGGCGTCGCGTTCAGAGTGAAGTTGGCGGCCTGCATTGCAGCCTGGGCCATCGAGCGGGCCTTCTGCCCGGGGACGACGGGACGGCCCGACGCCATGGCTATCAGCAACGCAATGGGAATCGCCCCGCTCATGGGTTTTATGTCGCGCTGATCGTGAACGTCACCGTCGCGGCGTACGTTCCTGTGGCATACGCCGGATCGTCGGTAAGGGACCATGCCACCGATCCGGTATTGCCGGCCTTGGTGGAACTGGCGGCCGCGCCGAACGAGGCGACCGAGGTGCTGGCAGCCATAGTCGCGGTTTGGGAACCGGTGCAGGCTGTACCCGGGCTGCTGACTGTGCAGGTGTAGGTCAGCGCATCACCCGTTGAGGGCGGGGTCGCGACGGAAGGCCCGCCCGTACCGCCGAAGTCCGCCGTCACTTTGGAGGTGATGGAGCCGGTGCCGCCGGTCTTCGTGGTTCGGATCTGGTACGTATAATTGGTCGTGCCGGTATAAGGAATCGTGAAATTCGTACCGGTGGTCGCCAGGGCGGTCGTGCCGGTCGTAACCGTAAGCGCCGCTTCAGGCCCTACGGTCAGTTGCAGGTTCGTGGTGTTCTGCGCCTGCGCCATGCCGGCCAAAGCCAGCAGCACACAGGCGATGACGATTGCTCTTCGGTTCATTGTTCGCTCCTTCAAATTGCACTGATCGTGAATGTGACGTTCGCCGAATATGTGCCTGTGGAATAGCGTGGGTCGTCGACCAGGACGAACGTCAGGTTCACCGAATTGGGATCCTGACCGCTACAGGCGCCTCCCCCGCCCGTGCACGCCGAAGCAGGCAGGGTCAGCACGGGGGTCTGAGCTGTGGTCGAAGCTGTTTGAGAGCCGCTGCAGGGAGAACCCAGGCCGGCGGCCCCGCAGGTGTAACTCAACACGCCGTTGGGCACGGACGGGCCGCCCGACGGAGAGAAATCGCTGGTGACCTGCAGCGTGATCTTCCCGCTGCCCGTGGGCGTCGTGCGAACCTGGTAGTTCACCGCCACCGTCGCCTGAAACGGCTGAAACGTGTTTTGACTGTGCGTCAGGCTGGCGGAGGCGGGCGCGGTCAGCGCCCAAGCCGGATTGATGGTGGCGTTGAGACTCTGGATTGCCACCGCCGTGGCGCTGCCTGCCGGGAACGACGTCAAAACCAGCAGAACCGGACCCACCCACCACCGCAACATTGTGTACATGCGGCTTACGTGAGAAGGATCACATTTCCGACAAACGGCGGACAAGATCTTAAATAGTTAATACGAAGCTATTAACCGTGCTGCCCGCCTGCCCGTTGACGTTGTAAATGAACACCTTACGCCGCACACCTTGCGCCCGGTAGATAGGCGTACCGGGAAGGCTAATACTGGATGCTCTTCGTGGATGTGCCTACGGCCGCTTAGAGAGATCCGCTCTCCGCGCCCGGCGCAGGCGCAAAACGCAAAACGGTACGAAAAGGCAAACCAGCAGGATGGTCAGCTCGGTAAGTCCGCTGCCGCCATCCGGCGCAATGTGAAACACCGCTTCTATGAAGTCCATCCCGGCCTCTCCAGCGCCCGGACCGCTTTTTCAGCCGCCCGGGCGTTCCCATTATTCATCGTCGTCATCCGCCTCGGAGTGCTCCCCGTGGTGGTGCTCTTCATGATGATGCTCTTCATGATGATGCTCTTCATGATGATGCTCCCCATGGTGGTGCTCCCCATGGTGATGCTCCCCGTGGCCCTCTTCGTGCTCTTCCCGGCCCTTCCTTCTCTCGCGCTCGCCGCAGCACTCCCGGTGGTGATCCTGGCAGCACTCGCGGTGATGTTCCCCGCACTCACATCCGCAACGGCACTCCGTGCAGCACTTCTCACAACAGCAGAGCGTCCAGGCGATCACCTCCACTTCCCTCTTGGGAGTGTGAGGATCGTCGCTCTCGATCACCAGCTCACAGGGAGCCGGCTCACTTTGGGTGGCCTTGTACCGGATCACTACGTCCAGGCACGAGCCCGGATGCAGCGTCGCCGGGAACGGATTGTGGATGAGCCTCCAGTGCCGGCTCCTGTGCTCGAACGCGACCTTCGTCACGTGCAGGTCGCAGTCTCCCACATTGCAGACAGTGATGGTGCGGAAGGCGCGCCGGCAGCACTTCACCCCGCCGAAGTATGCCGACCCGGTAATCGCGATCTTCCCCGAAGGCGCATTCCCGGAAACCGCGATGGTCTTCGGACCGCCCGGGTCGTCGCTGGTCACGGTGATGTTCGCCGATTTGGGCCCGAAGCTCGCCGGCTGGAATCGCAGCGGAACTTCGAGCGACCCGGCGGCCTCCACCGTCAACGGGTACGAGAGCACCTCCGGAACCACGAACTCGCCCGATGACGACGCGATGTTGGTGATCGTCAGCGTGCACCGGCCGCTGTTGCTCAGCGTGAGCGGCTCATCCTTGAAGGATCCGACACAGCAGTTGCCGAAGCTCCCGCTGTTCGCAATCATCAGGGCCAGCCTCGGCGCCGGCGCCACGCCGGATACGCTGACCGTCCGCGGCCCCGCCGGATCGTTGCTGACCAGCGTGATGGTGGCGCCCTTCGCGCCGAAACTGGCCGGCTGGAAGCGGATCGCGGCCTCGGTCGACGAGCCGGGGTTCACCAGCAGGGGAGCCGAAAGGTGCGGAGCCGGAAACTCTCCGGAAGACGAGTTGATGGCCGTCACCAGCAGCGGACAGGTGCCGCTGTTATTGATCGTCAGCTCCTCATCCTTGAACGAGCCTACGCACACGCTGCCGAAATCACCGCTGTCGGCGATTGCCGTAACCAGCGCCGGCGTCCCTTGCATGCCGGTCGCGGTCAGGTCCACGAAGGGCGCGAAGGGATCGTTGCTGCTGATCCGGATCGTGGCGATCTCCAGGACCCCGATGACCGTGGGGTTGTAGACCACCGTGAATTCGATGTCCTCGCCCGGACCCACCACCAGCGGCGTTCCGGGCGTCGGCAGAACCGAAAATCCGGTCGAGCCCATCAGCCGCTGCACGCTCTTGATCACCAGGTCCTTCGCGCCGACGTTGAAGATCTCGAGCTTCAGGTACTGCGGACCTTGGCATACGGTGCCGAAGGCCAGCCCGTCATCCAAATGCACCGCAATCGCCGGACCGGCCGGCTTGGTAAACGCGAATACGCCGCGACCATACGTCGCCGCCCGCAGGATTCCATTCCGGAAAATCAGGTCGAGCACCGGCACGCGCGGAAAGTGAATGTCGTCCAGCACCGACCACGACGTCCCGCCATCCACCGAGCGCAGCACTCCGAAATCGGTGCCCGTGAAAATCGTGCTCGGCGTTTCCGAGCCGTCGAGCGCCAGGGCGCTGAACGGCAGGTTGAGCGCCGGCGAAATATCGGTCCAGGCGGAGGCCCCCACCGTCGTGCGGAACACGTGCCCGCTCTGCCCCGGGCCGCCCCCGTTGAACCCGCCCAGAACCGCGTAGATGATGGTCGGATCGTTGGGATCGAAAATCGCCCGCGCCACATTCCGGCTGGGCAGGTTCCTGGTGATGTCGGTGAACGTCACGCCCGAGGGCGGGCCCACTGTCGCGGCCAGCGCATTCGTCGAAACGAATACCCGGTTCCCCACCGCAATCACGACGTTGTTGCCGTTCGTGGGCGCCACATCCACATTGCCGGCGCCGTTGAACGGCGACAGTTTGCGCCACGTCCCGCCGCCATCCTGGCTCTGCCAGAGATTCTGGCTGCCGCTCACGTACACGATGTTCCCTGTGGAGGGATCGGTGGTCACTCCGGCCAGGTAACAGCCGGCGTCCGACGTAGTGCCCCATGGCGTGATCTCGACCGGAAACGTAGTGCCGTCGTTGGTCGAGCGGTGTACGCGGGTGCACGGGGCCGGAAACCAGAATCCGCTGCTGCCGTAAACCTGTCCGGGCAGCGTTCCGTCATAAGCCACATCCCAGCCGTCGCCGCCCTGGGTTGCTATCCAGCCCGGGCTGACCGCGCCCTTGGTCGTCTCGATCTCGTTATCCTGCAGCGCCCCTACCGTAACGCTGCCGGTGGCATCCGGCCGGATATCGATATTGTAGAAGAGGCTGGTCTGCAAGCCCCCGGAATTGAGCGGGGTCCAGGTCGCGCCGCTGTCGGCGGACTTGCTGAGCCCTCCGTCATTCCCGCTGAACACGATCGAAGGGTTGGGGCTCGGCCGCGTCACGAACCCCCACGAATGCGTGTCCGCGTGCAGCCCGGCAATATTCGTGAACGTCACGCCGGAATCGCCGGACCGGGCCTGCCCGACCGCTCCGAAATAGATGATGTCGTTGATCCCGTCACCGGGCGAGGCCGGATCCACGGCCATGTGGAAGCTGTAGCCCCCCTGCGTCCTGGTGGGCATGCCCCCCGCTGCCTGCTGCACCCACGTCCCGCCCTGGTTCGTGCTCAGGAACAGGCCGACCGGATCGGGTGCGCCGCCCGTTCCCTCCAGGCTCACATAGAGTACCTGGATTCCCCCCGGATTCGGCACGGGAGTAGTGGGCGGAGCCAGCGCCACAACCACTTTGGAGAAGCCGTTCGGAGAGGGACCGATCGCCGCCGCCACCGCTGGGGTCGCCCCGCTCAGGACCTGCACCCAATTCTGCCCGCCATCGCTCGAACGGAAGACACCCCGGCCCGAGATGCCGGCGTACAGAATTCGCGATCCCGCCGGACTGGTTGCATCCAGCGCGAGCGTCCGCGCGTCGCCGAATCCATTCCCGCCCGCCGTCCAGTTGCGGCCGCCGTCCGTGGAGCGGAACAACCCGCCCGTCGCGCCCAGGTAGATGACGTTCCCGTTGCTCGGATCGACAATGATCGCGTTGATCCACTGATTCACGAACTGGCTGGCATTGCCCGTATTGCCGGCGGGATACCCGGAGCCCAGCCGGATCCAACTGCCGCCGCCGTCCGTGGACTTGAACAGGCCGGCCTGCGGCTGCGGTGCGAAACGGCCGCTGGTGCCGACATACACCGTATCGGTGTTGTTCGGGTCCATCGCGATACCCGCGGGCTCGCCGATGCCCAGCGAAAGCTGGCGGTCGAAAAGCGGCGTCCACGTGGTGCCGCCATCGTTCGTGCGCCACGCTCCGCCGCCCACCGTACCCATATAAATGACGTTTGGGTTGTTCGGATTGATGGCGATCGACGAGACCAGGCCGTTATCCTTGGTGCTGCCCTCAGCAATGGGGCTCGGCCCCATCGGAGACCACACGGTTCCATTGAGGCTCACTCGGATTTCTCCTTCTCCGCCTCGTCCTCGCCTTTCGGCGCGGGCTTCACATCCGTGGGCGGCCGTATGACGGACCCGGGTATCTGGTGCCACTCTTCCAGCGCTTTGGAATACGCGTCGGGAGTAGCCGGTGCACCCCCCTCCAGGCGCTTCTCGACGATCTCGGCATGCACCTCGTGATCGCGGCCCATTCGCCGGCGCCGCGGCCGCTCTTCGCCTCCGCCCGGCACATACCCTTCCGGTTCATGCGGACCGTGCTCACCGTGCCGTCCGCGTTCCTCGCGCTCGCGCTTTTCGCGATCGTCGCCCGGTTCTTTCGACTTAGGCATGATTCCCTCCTCTGCCTTCCCCGGTTGTGTTCAGTCAGATCATAGTGCCTGCGCGTACCGCAGCGTTGCGGAAAAGCGCGGACCGATACCCCCGAAATGTGTGGTTGCGGACGATTGACAGGCGGAGGGCCGGGAGCGGCGGGACTACGAGAACCCGACCACCGCCGCGCTCACCGGACGCTCCCCCACCGGGATCATGGTGAACAGCGCCGTCGGTTTGTAGCGGTTCGAGGGGTTCTGGTTGGTGAGCGCGTAGATGCGGATCACCGCCAGGTCGCCCGACTTCTGGTTGAGCACCAGCGCATACTGCTGGTCGGGCGTGATCACGATCGTTCCGGGCTCCTGTCCCACGCTGACCACCGCCACGAGCTTGCGCCCCGTATTGTCGTAATCCAGCACCGTGACGCTGTTGGTCTGCGGATTGGCCACCAGCAGAAACGAAGAAGAGCCCAGGTCGGCGGCGACCATCGCGCCCGGGGCGTGCCCCGCCAGCATGGTCTCGGCGATCTCGGTGCTGTAGGGATAGACCACCACGACGGCATCCATTCCATCGCCGGTGACGAAGATCTCCCCGCCGTCCGGCTTCGTGCAGAAATGGCGCGGCTCGATCGGCAGTGGCAGGCGGACCACCACCCTCCCTCCGGCCGTTTCGAAGATGCTCAGGCTGCGCTCCGGCCGGCTGCCGGCGATCAACTGCCGGCCGTCCGATTGAAAGCGCACCAGCGAAGGTTCGACGCCCGCCTCCACCGTGCGTTCAATCCGGGCATCGGCCATTCCGATCAGGGTGAGGGTGCGCGCTGCCATGCTGGCGACGGCGGCCTGGCCGCGACTGCTGAGGTCGAAGCTATCGGGAGCCGCCGGGAGGCGGACATGGCGCTTGGGCACGAAGGAGCGGAGCGGCAATTCCACCAGCGCCGCCGGATCGCGGTAGAGCACCCACAAAGCGTCCCGCGAGGGCGAGAGCAGCATCCCCGCGGCCGTATTCCCCGCCCGCGCGCGGCGGCTGATGGCGAGCGAAGCCGCGTCGATCTCGTAGACCGTGCCCGTAGCGGGCGTCAGGGCGAAGACTTTGGGTTCGGACGGGTGGGCGATGACCACGGCGGGCTCGGCGTCGAGAAGGATCTGCTTGCGGACGCGAAACCGGCTCAGATCGACCGCCGCGACAGAGCGCCCCTGCTGGTTGGCAACGAAGCAATAGCCGCGGTACGCCGTTGCCTTGCGCCGTGCGCAGCCCGCGCCCGCGAGGGCCGCCAGCAGCAGATTTCTGCGGGAGATGACGAGAGGGTCCACCTGATCGTTATTGTACTTCGTGTTAATCTGAGAAAAGCCGCAGCGCCCGTGTTTGCGGAAGCCCCCATGCGGTTTCCGCCTTCCGAACCGGAGAGATGGCCGAGTGGTTGAAGGCGCACGCTTGGAAAGCGTGTATAGGGGAAACTCTATCGAGGGTTCGAATCCCTCTCTCTCCGCCATTGTATAATCAATAAGTTAGAGAGAAGTCCGGATTCCAGCGCCGGATAATGCTCATATCCCAGTTGGCGGTCTGGATCCAGAAACGCCTTGACCAGCAGTCGCGATCGTGGCTCCGCCGGCCGGCTTTTCTGGAGGGGTATTGCTGGGAGCTGCTCCATCCCACTTGCCGGTCTCCTCCCAGGCGGCGGCGACGATCTTGGCCGATCGGAACCCCGCGAATCTGGTCAAGAACGTCAAGGGCAGGTCCAGCACGGATAGCCGCAACGAGCAGAAGCTCCCGTTTTCGGACGACGAGTTGCAGCGGATGTACGACACCTGCGAGCACCGGTACGGCAAGATGGAAATCAAGTGGGACCGGAATGGTTCCTCTGAATCGTCGGTAATCATACCTAGCACACGGGACCAGAGACCCTTTAGTTGCGTGGAGCATCAAACTGATTAGGAAATTCCTAAAGTGAAAGCCGAACTTGACTGTATTGTGCGGGGTGAAATTCAAACGGATGAACTGGAAGACGATCAGTCCGTTGTGTATTTGCTCGACAATGACTTGCAACTTTCGTACTGCAACAAAGCCTGGGACGAGTTTGCCGAACACAACGGCGGCGCTAGGCTCCAGCGGATTCAACAAGTTGGCCTCCCCGTCCTGGATTCGATCTCGGAGCCGCTGAAGACGTTTTACGGGACTGTTTTCCAGCGCGTTTTGGCGGAACAACAGCCTTGGGAGCACTCGTATGAATGTTCGAGTCCCGAGCGTTACCGTAAGCTTCATATGCAAGTCCTCCCGCTGCAGGCTCCTCCACGCCTTGTCATCGTGAACTCGCTAGTAGTGGAGAAGGCTCATGAGCGGATCATGCACCCTCCATTGACGGCTCTGTACCGAACCGCTTGCGGAATGATCGTCATGTGCATGCATTGCCGCAGGACCCGGAGAAGCGAGGGTCCTGATATCTGGGACTGGGTTCCAGAGTTCCTGGCCGTGCCGCCCGATAACGTTAGTCACGGGCTGTGTTCCACTTGTTTTAGTTACTACTATCCGCAAGTGACCCAGCGCAGGCTCTAACTGGGGTCCTCACACCGCCACTCAGCTCTTTGGTAATAGACTTCTTAGAATGGCCGCCCGATACCAGCATCTTATTCCTGCTTTCCTGGGGGGATTTCTGTGAGGCGGCCCGATGGGGTTCTGGGCGGTATTGTTTGCCCTCCCCACAGCTAGTCAAACAAATCCCTCAGAATGAGTGCCGATCCCAAAAGGGGTCCGGGAATCGAAATCGTGAAGTTCATGCGTGGTCGGCCACTCGGCCGCCGGTGTCTAAGATTCGGCGAATCCGCTAAACTGAGGCCGGAGCAGGTCCAATATGCCTGACGTTTGCTATCGAACGGGACAGGCGGCTAAGGTGCTGGGGCTGTCCTCCTACTAGGTCCGCCGCCTGGCGGAGAGCGGCCTGATCGGCGCGGAGTATTCGGGGAGTCAATGGCGGATT
Organism: Bryobacterales bacterium; assembly: GCA_963836015.1. Classification (GTDB taxonomy): domain Bacteria; phylum Acidobacteriota; class Terriglobia; order Bryobacterales; family Bryobacteraceae; genus CAWCDJ01. The sequence goes on from CAWIIF010000002.1 coordinate 517,447, forward strand.
CCGGCCGCGGAGGTGGACAGGCTGTTGAAGGACCGCATCCCGGAGATCCCGGCCAACGATGGCCAGGCGGAGAAGCCAGCCCCGGTCAAGCCCACCAATGGTCTTCTGGCGCCGCCATCTTCCACGGTGGTGACGGCCGCGGAGGAGGTGGCGATCACTGAGCAGCTGCTCAAGCGGCGGAGGCTGGAACTGGAGCTGCGGGAGGTGGAGGATCGGTTAGAAGAAAGGGAGCAGGAGGAGGCGGAGCGGCTGGCACCGAAGAGCAGGCGGACCAAGCCCGGCTGGTGAATCTCAGTGCACACGGCCGGGAGCTTGCCGAGCAGGCTGTGGCCGCGGCCCTGGCGGAGCTGCCGCCGGGGACGCCCCGTGAGGAACTGGAGCAGGCGCGGGATCGGGCACTAACACCGTTCCGGGCGGCGGTGGCCCAGTGCCAGGAGGAAGAGCGTCGGAAAACGCAGTCGGAGTGGCGGAAGGTTGAGCAGCAGTTGACGGCGCTGGCTGGATCGAATCACAACGGGCCGGTGAAGGCGAAACGGCGGGCAGTTTGACGGCAGGGCAATCGCGTTGCAGCAGAGCCTCAGCCGCCCGATGCCTGAGGTGGCACAGCCTGCAGTCCCACACGGCGCGTTTTGAATTCGTGCCGCTGGATTTGCATTGCGGTCACAGTCCCGTCAGTTCGGACGACCACGCCCGAGATCATCAGTTGCAGTTGTACGCCCCCGTCCAGCAAGGCGGGCCAGTCGATGGATACGTCAAGCCTTTGTCCTGGCCACAGCGGCCAGTCGGCGGTGAAGCACAGCCCAGAGCTGCTCAGGTCGATGGTGCGGCCCGAGCCCATCTCTCCTGGTTGACGGCGGCCCGCGACGGCGTAGCGGACTGCCAGGGTGAGGGGAAAGCGAGTGCTGGCACGTCGCTCCAGGCTTGAGTCCCCTGGCAATCGTACCGGCCGTCCACTCGCACGCTCCATAACCCCAGTGTCGGGGGGCGACGGGTTGTAAAACCAGTGAGGTTAGTAATGGTTAAGGTACTGTCCGCGCTGTGTCCCGCGGACCAATCCCGCAACATCCCGCAAGCTGCCACTCTAACCCGGCGAAAGTCGGCTCTTGTGGGGCTCACGGGTGCTACCGTCACGCCGGGCAAACCCTCAGCGGTATGGAAGACCGGTATTGTCCCACGAACAAGCAAACGGATCAGGGAACATTGATCAGGGGGCCGGATATCGACATGCGGACTAGACCGTCGCCGGTGGCAAGGTCACGGTCTGCACGGAGCATCACGGTGGTACCCTGGTCGGCGTACAGGCGAACGACTTGACCCGCACGGAAATAGTCCGGCGCACCGAAGTTCCCGAGCGGTGTAGATTCCCAGCAGCCTAGGGCAAGGCGAATTTTGGAATCTTAAGTGCCCTCCAGGCGTCGTGAATCAAGGTGGAGGATCGACGCCGATGCCCGCGGCCACCAGGAGCAATACAGCAACGTTCATCCCACCCAAAGCCCGGACCAACTGGATGCATTGTTGAGAACGGCCACACCCCATCTTCAAATGCATGCATGCTCGGGCTATGACCACCAGTATGGAACGCCCGAATGCGAAGTAGTCGGCGTTACGTGTTCGGGCGCAGGCCCTGGGATGAAGTACTAGCAAAGCTCAGAGCCAGGATAAGTCGCTCTTTCAGCTTGGAAAAATGTTTCGCGGCCATCTGGAGCGGAACAGGAGAAAGGTACTGCCAAAGAGTCGGTCAGTCCCGAGGCGTAGTCTATTCGGTCCACACATTATCTAACTCGAAGGTACTGATGTGGTATTGCGAATGTGGGTTCGCTGTTGGGGTACGACAGTTCTTTAGACTCTAACTTTTGCCCCCACTCTTCCCAGGTTGGCGGCAACCGGGGCGTGGCGCTGTGGGCTCCAAGAGGGCCGGTCCGCTGGCCAGTCCATGTTCTGCTGCACCACTCATCAACCCCGAGGCGCGGCACAGCGGTCCGAGAGTTGTCCGCCGTCGCGGCTCATGATTCCCGCCACGCAGGTCCTAACCTGCCGGTTTAGGCACTGAACACCGCCCCCGTTCGATTCCCTATTCCCCACCCTTGTGTACCTGTCGCAAATAGCAAACGGGCCCAGAAGATGCGCAACTTGGCCGCTTGGCGAACCACTGGGCGCGCGATGCTTCGGGCTTCGAGCAAACTGCAGCTCAGTCGCGGCCGACCATTGTGACAAGCCTGTCGCGGATCTTTGCCTGACAGGCATGCGATCAGCACACCGGCCTCAGGGTGCACCTCCGCATCGACGGAATTCAGGCGGCGCGACGTTCGTACCTGTGATGGAGCCCGCCCACTTGCGCGATGGTAACTATCCTGCCGGCATTCGCGGGCTGCACCGTCCACTCGGCCGTGGGATGCGCCGTCACATTGAAGTGGATGATGCGGCGCCGATCGTGAGCCAAAACCAGGAAAACGTAAAGCACTTGAAACCGGATCGTCGGTACGGTGAAGAAGTCCACCGAGACCATGGTCTTGACGTGATTCTCCAGAAAGGTCCGCCAGGTTTGCGACGGCGGCTTGGAGCCTCGGGCCATATGCTTGCCGCCGCTGGTCTCGCTGACCTCGATGCCGAGCTTGAGCAGTTCGCCGTGGATGCGCGGTGCTCCCCAAAGCGGATTTTCGCGGCTCATCTTGCGGATCAGTTGACGCACGTCTGCCGGAACCACGGGTCGTTCAGGTTGCCCGCGGCGAACTTTCCAAGTCCAGAACAAGCGGAAGCCTCTCCGGTGCCAGCCCACTACGGTCTCCGGGTTGACCATGACCAGCGCCGAACGCCAGTCGCGCCAAACGTGGGCCAGCCAGGCCCAAAAGAAGCGGTCTGTCGCGGTTAACTTCGAGCGCTTCACGAGCGTTGCATTACGGTGAGTTGATGCCGCAGAGCGAGCACTTCAATATGAAGGGCTACACGGCTCCGAAAAAACACCAAGAAGGCCGCGAACAAGGCTACGCATACGCCGGTGGGCGAGAATCGTCGGAGAAAGATCAACTCTCACTTTATCAATCAGATCGGTGTTTCCGGGAACCACAGGGAGATCGCAACCTCCAGGTCACCGTCTATAGCGAGATGCAACAGGCGCAGCGGCGGGCCTCCGTACACGAGGGCGCTCACATAGATGTTGGTGTCCAGGGTCGCGCTGGGCACTATCGGCGGCGTTCTGTGCGGTCTGCACCGATTACACGCTCAACGAACGCCGTAGCCTGTTTCTCGGTCGGCCTGCCGAGCCCAGGTCTTTCGCGCATTTCCGGCCATAGCGCGACAGCTCTTCCAGTTTCTCGTGCGCGATGTACCGCTTTAGAGCGTCCGCGGCCAAATCGTCCGCTGTGCGGCCGTGCCGCTCGGCGATTTCAGCGGCCTGTTCCCGCAGTTCGTCGGGTACTCGCAGATTATTGTCGGTGGTCGCCATACCGGCCCCTTCTCCTACAATATCGCCCGAGCGTGCCTGTGCCGCCACAACGTCTGCGCATCCACTTTTACGGGTGCCCCGGAGCCGCACGGGGCAGTACATTCCTGGGAGCTGTAATACGTGTTCGGCAACCTGCTGAAGGAAGCCGGCGAGCCGGCCGACCGCACGCTTTCCGACCAGGTGATGACTTACTGGACGAACTTCGCCAAGACCGGCAACCCGAACGGCGGCTCCCTTCCAAACTGGGTAAGGCACGACCCCATGACAGCCGCCTACATCGATTTCGCGTCCGGCGGCCCCCTGATGCGGGAGAGGGCCTCCGGGAGCACGCCTGCAGGCTCTTCGAGCAGAACTTGCCTCTTTCGCAACGATGACGCAGGGGCCCTTCTTAGAGAGCTCTTGGCCCGCCGTCGCCTCCCACTGCCGCCCTGAATCCAGTTCCGGCGACTCGGATGAGGGGCTTGATCTCCCGGGTCGCGACGACCTCGACGTGCGCCGCCGTGCCGGCCAGGGCGCGCACACGAATCAGAATCTCAGCGAAGCGGGGTTCGGCGGCCGATCGTCCTCCGCCCGGCATGGACGCCAGCGCCGCCGCCAGAGAGCCGTTCATGGCGAACTCCCCGGCAGCTTCCGTGGCCACCATGTCGATACCATTCAGAACCAGGACCGTGCCCGTGCCCGACAGGTTCGGCAGCACGGCAATATCGGCATACGTCTCTTCCTGGTTGGCCGATTCCCGGTATTCCGGCTGTTCGCCGGACCGCGGCGCGAGATTTCGAAGGTAATACTGGTGGGTGGCCTTGTCGGTGGCCAGCGGGAAATTCAGCGACGGCTCGAACATCTCCACCCACGGAACACTCAGCCGGCTGCCCAGCAGAATGAAGTTGTCGGTCTTGAACTCCCGCCCGTTGACGTGCCGGGGGTACCGTATGACCGGATTGCCGCCCATGCGGATACCGAAAGCCAGGAGCCGCGATCCCAAGCTGGCCGATCCAATGGAGGTGGTCTGCTGCCGGTCGAGAAACGCCAGCATCCGTTGCAGTTCCGGCCCGGTCGAATGGGGCAGTGATGCCGGATAACCGGGCGACAGATACTCGGTCAACGAGAGATCACGCCCGAGGAGAAACTGAATCTCGCGGTAGATCGCGTCGGAGAGCACGATGTTCGTCTTGTGCCCGCGATCGAAAAACCGCGACCAGAACGCGTCCGGCCGGACGGCGCCGGGCGCGGCGTTGGCTGCCGGGTGAGCCGCCGGTGCACCGCTCCGCCGGCCCGGGCCCGCAAACCGGTAAAGCACGGCGACTGCGGCGATGAGCAGGAGAATCGCGGAGGCCCACATCCACGGAGACCGTCCCGGCCACCTCCGTGGCGCTGCCGGCACCGGCGGAGGCTCTGCCACACCTGGCGCAGGCCAGTGAAAACCGACGGCGTACGATCCCGGAGGCAGGCTGATCACCGGGTTCTCGGATGATCCCGTGTCCTGGTAGTATTGCGCCAGCCTCTTTCTAACTTCGTTGGCAGTGACCCGGACAATCGCGTCTTCGCTGGTGTCGTAATCGCGCGGACGCTGCAGCGCCTCGATGCCGATGGTCCGCTCTTTCAGTCCATCCTGTGCGGATCCCTTCAGAACCTGCTGAACCGAATATTCCAAAAACCGGCAGCACCTCCGGCTTCCGCGGAAGGAGGGGTGCTCCACGATGCGCGCCAACTCCGCAAGCACCGCGGCCTTGCGCTCTTCGGACAGAATTTCGTGCTCGGTCACGTGCATCGCATACCTGCAGCTTCAGGGGGCCGCCGTGCTTAACCGGCCTGCTTCCGCCTACCAGTGTATCCCCGTTTCAGCTTGTGCGCGCTTGGAGTTAGCCGCGGTTCGGCACCGTTAAGAACCTTGCCCGGCGGCGATCCCGGTGACCACAATTCGGATTCAACCCGATTCAGAAAAGGCGTAGACTGGAGACGCCCGGAGAGATTCCAACACGATGCAGAGACTCAATCGTGCAGTGATCGCGGGGCTGGCCGTGGTGGCCTGGTCCGCATCGGCGCCGGCACAGGATCGCGCCGCCTGGATGCAAGATGCCCGCTGGGGAGTGATGACCCATTACCTGGCCGACTGGCAGGCCCGCGTTCACCATCTCGATATGAGCGTCGAGGAGTGGAACCGGCTGGTTGACGGCTTTGACGTGGAGAGGCTCGCAAACCAGCTCCAATCGGCCGGCGTCCGCTATTACCAGATCACCCTCGGACAGAACTCCGGCTACTACATCGCTCCGAACCCCGTGTACGACCGGCTGACCGGCATCACGCCGAGTAAGTGCTCCCGGCGCGACTTAGTGGCCGATCTCTATACGGCGCTCAGCAAGAGGGGCATCCGTTTGATGGTCTATCTCCCCTCCGGCGCTCCCGGCCAGGACAAGGCGGCGGATGCGGCGCTCGAATGGCAGAACGGTCCCCATCCCAACAAGGAGTTCCAGCGGAAGTGGGAGCAGGTGATTCGCTACTGGTCCGAGCGTTGGGGAAAGAAGGTGTCGGGCTGGTGGTTCGATGGCTGCTACTTTCCGAACTCGATGTACCGTTCGCCGGAGCCGCCGAATTTCGCCAGCTTCGCCGCCGCGGCGCGCGCCGGCAATCCCGGCGCCGCCCTGGCCTTCAACCCCGGCGTATTTTACCGGATGTTCTCCATGACACCGGACGAAGACTTCATCGCGGGAGAGATCGACAAGCCGGAGCTGGTCGCCATCCGCCGGGGGGCCAACGGCAAAGTGGATGGCGTCCAGATTCAAATGCTCAGCTACCTCGGTGAGACTTGGGGCAGGGGCGCCCCGCGATTTACCAACGAAGAAGCGATCGGCTATACCAGGAAGGTGGTGGATGCCGGCGGCGCCGTCACCTGGGATGTGCCCGTGGAACTGAACGGCACCATTTCACAACCCTTCCTCGATCAACTGACCGCCCTGGGTAAGGCGGTACATTAGGACTCTTTCCGTGTCTATCCATCGCATGAATGCAATATGGGCCGGCCTGGTCTTTTGCGCGGGCCTGAGCACCGCCCAGCCCCGTCCGGCGGCAGATACCGGCGCACCGCAGGTTACGGTGACTCATACCGGCGATACCTGGACGCTCACCGGCCGGAAGCATACCGTCGAGATCGACGCCAAAAGCCTGGCGATCGCGGTTCACGCCGGGCCGGCGGTGTGGAAGATGGTTCCGTCCGCGGCGAACGACATGCTGGTCGCCGCGGGCGGAGATCAGTTCCCTATCCGCCTTGCCGATGCCGGGCGCATCGAAGTGACTCCTTACGAGACCGGTTACAAATCCGGCATCAAGATCGTCCTCTACGGGTTCCGCAGCACCGGCCTTCGTTCACCGGATTCGCCGCTCGACCTGCGCGTGGTCCTCACCCTGTGCCTGGAGGGCGGCGACGAAGACCTGGTCTTTGAAACCATGGCCAACGAACTCGGCGCGGCTGCCGTGAAGGAACTCCATTGGCCGCCGGCGGTGGACGGCCGCGAGGTCGATTACACCGTGATTTCGAGCGACAACGGCACGCTGCTGCCGCGCGACTGGCCCAAACCCTACCACCCGATTCTGCGCTCCGCCAACGAACACAGCGTTATCCAGAGCCACCTGATCGAATCGTGGTCGATGTCGTGGTGGGGCTTCCTCAAGGGGCCGTCCGCGATGATCGTGATCGTCGAAACGCCTGACGACGCGGCGTATACGTTCAGCCACCCGGCGGGCGGGCCCACCTCGATGGGACCGGTGTGGCGCGCGGAACTCGGCCACTTCCGCTATCTTCGCCGTCTCCGGATGGGCTTTCTCGCCAAGGGGAATTACGTCGATCTCGCGAAGCGGTATCGGCGTTACGCGATCGATTCGGGACTCTTTGTTTCGCTTAAAGACAAGATCGCGAGCCGTCCCATCGTCGCCAACCTGATCGGCACACCTTTTGCCGGGGCCAGTGTGTTGCGCAACAAGAAACCCGGCAGCGCGAGCTACGACACCCGGAACCCCGCCTCGAACCGGCGGCTGGCCACCTTCGCGCAGAATGTCGAACGTCTCCGCGATTTCAAGGCGCGCGGATTTTCCCGCCTCAACGTCAGCGTCTCCGGATGGCTGTACCAGGGGTACGACCGCCAGACTCCCGATGCGCTTCCGCCATCGCCGGATGCCGGCGGCTGGCAGGGCATGAAAGCCCTCTTCGACGCCTGCAGCGAGCTGGGCTACACCTGCTGGCTGCACGATCAGTACCGCGACTACTACCTCGATGCGCCGTCGTGGAACCCCGAATTTGCGGTCCACGAAGAAGATGCCACGAGCCCGCCCACGGCGTTCCCCGGCACGCGTTTCAAGCATGACTGGAAAGAAGGTTACGTTCCCCTGATGGACAACTGGGACGGCGGCGCACAGGGGTATCTCAATAACGATTTCATGCTGGGCCACGTGATCAAGAACTACCGCGCGATGTTCGAGCACGGCATCCACCCGCAGGGCAGCTATCAGGACGTCTTCGGCTATATCCCGCCGGACGAGGATTTCAACCCGGATCACCCCTCCACCCGCACCGAATCGATGAACGCGCGTGCCGCGATATTCCACTGGACGGCGCAGCACCTCGGAATTGTCGGAACCGAAGACGGCTCCGATTGGGTGGTGCCGTTCGTCGACTACACCACCGACCGTTTCAACCGCGGCGCCAATACCGGCACGGATCCCGACCACCAGGACGCCATTCCGGTTCCGCTCTACGAACTGGTCTATCACGACGCGGTAGTCACATCGGCTTCGCCCAACAACCTGCGCGCGTTCCTCTACGGAAATGCGCCGCTGATCGGCTACGGCGGCATCGATGCCAACCTCGACCAGGTGCGGCGCCTGGCCGCGCTACACCGCCGAGTGGGCCTGCTGGAGATGACCAACCACGAGTTTCTCGATGCGGCCCGCCGCCGCGAGCGCACCACGTTCGCCGATGGCACGACCGTAACGGTGAACTGGCAGGCCAACAGCGTCGAGATCAGCCCGGACGTGCCACGCTGACCGCGGTCACACGATCCGGGAAGTTCTTCAATCCCAGGCAGGGCGGCAACTTAGCGGCGATCGGCCTTTCCCGCCACGGCGGTTTTGCGGGCCGCCCGTGCCATCATGGTCACGGGAGAACGATTTGGGACACGGTGTCCCGAATCGAAATCGTAACTCCCGCATTCTGAACAAAACGGGATTGGACTTTTGGGACACGGCGTCCCAAAGGCCGGAGGTACGCATGAACAAAGTCGAAGGATCGACCCCTGTCTGCGAGGGGGATACGCTCGCGGAGGGCATCGAGTTAGGGAAGTGGCTGGGCCGGCGGCAGGCATTCGGCGCGATGGCGGGAAGCTGCGCGGCCGCCGATGTCGAGACGCTTCGCCGGATTCGGGAAGGCAAACTCTACCGGAAACTGGACTGCACGTGGGCGGAATACTGCGCGAAGCATCTTCACGTTTCCCGGCGGTCGGTGGATCGCGCCATCGGGTATCTCGAGGAGTTTGGGCCGCGGTTCTTCCTGGTGGCGCAAATGACGCACGTGGCGCCCAGAGATTACCGGCTGATCGCGGAAGCGGTAGGGGAGGACGGCATCCGGGTGGACGGCACGGTGATCGCGCTTCTACCGGAAAACAGCGAACGGATCTCGGCGGCGGTGGCGGAACTGCTGAAGCGAACCGCGCCGGCGGAGGCTCCCTCGAAGCCGGGCGCTTTCGATTCGGCGTTGCAGAAGTGCCGCGCCATTGCCGGGGCGCTTTATGAACTGACCGGTTTGAACGGACGGCAGAAACTGGATCTCGCGCGGGCGGTGGCGGAGATCGGCAAAGCGGCCGCGGTTTTAGGAATTGCCCCGGGAGAGGGCGAGTAAGATTGGAAGACCGGCGCGCCGGCAGTGATGCCGGTGCGCCGGTTGACCGCAGGCGGGCGAATCAGAAGCGGAACTTCGCCGCCAGTTGAAGCTGCCGTGGTGTGCTGCTGACCCCGGAAACCTGGCCGGTGTTGGCTTGGCCCAGGGTGGTGTTGGGAGTCCCCAGGATCTGGAAGTTCAACACGTTGAACCCTTCGAAGCGAAGCTGGAGCGCCCGGTTTTCACCGAGGTGGAACTCCTTGTTGACCGAGAAATCCAGATTGTAGAACGGCTCGTTCCGGAACGTCATCTTACCGAGGTTGCCGAAAGCACCCGAGGGCACCGCGAACGCCGACGGATTGAACATGCACTTGTAGGTCCCCACGTTCCAGGCTTGGCCGCCAACGGTGCAGGCCGTATTCGGGTCGCCGGTCAGGTCCGGGCGGCCGTAGTTGCCGGTGGAGCCTTTGCTACCCGAGATATTCGCGATATCGCCGGTTGCCACCAGCGTATAGGGCTGGCCGCTGCGGCCCATGAAGACGAAGTTGGTGTCCCAACCTCCCAGCAGGTTCGCCGCGAGTCCGTGATTGAGGAACCGCCGGCCCTGGCCGAACGGAATCTGGTAATTCGTGCTCCAGACCAGCAGTTGCGGAATATCGTATCCCGACGGGCCGTAGTTCGAACCGGGCGCAAAGTAGTTCTGCACCACCGAGCCGCCGCCCGACCCGTTTTCGGCGGAAAAGAATCCGCTCGAAGTGTCCAGGCTGCGGGACCACGTGTAGGCGAGCAAAGTGCTGAGTCCGCGCGAAAAACGCTTTTGCAGCTTCACTTCGAGCGCGTTGTAGTTAGACCAGCCGATACTCTGCGAGTACCGGATATTCGCCGTGGCCCACGGGATGGCGCGGTAGTTATCGACCGTGGTGGCCGCCACCGATTTCGGCGACGCCTGGTTGGCGGCGTTCGCGTAACCGGTGTAATCCAGCCGCGAGTTGTGGCTGCCCACATAGGCGACCGAGAGTACCGTGCCTTCGCCGAATTGCCGCTCGATATCGAGATTCCACTGGTGCGACCGGGCGTTCTTGTAGTTGGGATCATTCAGGTAGCGTCCTGACAACGAACCCCAGGCATCCACCGGAACGCTGGGATCCGGGAAGCTACCTTCGATATCGGTGATGAAGCTTAGCGGGTTGGATGCCGCACCGGGGTAAATATTGCCGCTGAGGTTGTTGGTGGTGCGGGTGCCGATTCCGGTGGTCCAGGGCCAGGACGTGCCTTCGAGCGTATTCTGCGCGTACTGGCTGCGGGCGGAAATCGTGTCATAGAGCAGGCCATAGCCGGCGCGCAGTACGGTATTTTTGGCGAATCCCCAAGCCACGCCTACGCGCGGTCCGAAGTTGTCGCCGATCGCCCCGGGCCCGGCACTTTGCTCCCCGGTCAGGACAAAGGCGTCGCTGTGATCGATGTTGGACATGCCTCCGGGAATGCAGGGATCCTGGAAAGGGGTGCCACAATTGGGGATCGAGCCGGCCCCCAGCAGGTATTTCTGGTGGAACAGGTCGAGTGCGTTCGACAGGCGGTTGTTGAGCGGCTTGATTTTCGGGGCGTAGTCGTAACGCACACCGTAATTGAGCGTGAGGTTGGGTTTGACCTTCCACTCATCCTGGAAGTAGCCGGACCATACGGTTACGCGAAAGAAGATCTCGGCATACTGCGGCAGTTCGCCCGTGAACTGATAGGGCAGGCCGAGCAGCCCGGAAGCGAGCGAGTTGCCGGTCTTGCCGCCCTTCATATCGGCGCTGGTAAGGTTGTCATTGAAGTTGAACTGCTGGAACAGGTTGTTCTGCAGCCGGTTCTGATAGAGATACTGGAAGCCGGCCTTCATCGAGTGGTTGCCTTTGATCCAGGTGAGGCTGGCGTCCAGATTCGCCACGGGATTGCCGCGATAAGACAAGCCGCGGTTCCCGATATTGGACCCGAGGTAAGGACCACCGAGCACCACGAACATCCCGCCATACTGGTCCACGTTCTTAAAACCCGCGGCTGCGGCGGGCTTAGCGCCCTCCGGGGCATCGGCCTGGTTGAAGACGAATGGCTTCAACATCGCGCCGGCACGCACGTCGAGCACCAGGGTCGGGGACAAGATATGGTCCCAGCCACCGCCGAAGTTGCTGGTCCGGTAGGTGTTGTGGTTCGAGGCAACCGTGCCGTTCTGCCATTGCGTGTCCGAGACCCACTGCTGAGTCAAACGACCGAAGAGACGGTCATTGTCGCTCAGGTTGTGGTCGATTTTGACGCTATAGCCATCCATGCGGTCCGTCTGCGGGCGGTTTTCGATGTAGTTGTGGGCCGGGTCTCCGGCGAGGTTCGGCGTGCGCAGGTAGGAACCGAGGAAGGAAGCCATGGATTTGGTGGCCGGGGAGGCCATCAGGCTGGGGGAAATCGTGTTATTTGGGAACGGAGTTCGCGTGCAGGTGCTTCCCGCGCAGACTGTGGAGGTCGGGTCGTAGATCGGGTTGCTGTAGGAGGAGTGGGAAAAGTCGCCGCTCAATTCCGCGGCGGTGGGCACCAACAGGAGGCTGGAACTGGGCTTGGTGTAGCGCCAGCTTTCCCATCCGGCCGAAAAGAAGGTCTTGTTCTTGAAGATGGGACCCTGCACGGCGGCGCCGAACTCGTTCTGCCGGTAGGCCGGCGGCCCGCCCGAAAGATCGGTGAACGGGTTGCGGGCGTCGAAGGCGTTGTTGCGCACGTACTCCCAGAGGGAGCCGTGGAACTGGTTGGTCCCGGACTTCGAAACCAGGTTCACGACGCCGCCCAGCACGCCTCCGTACTCGGTCTTTTCGTTGTGTGACTGTACCTTGAACTCTTCAACGGTATCGATGATCGGCAGGGCGCCGTAGTTCGAGATGCGGAAATCGGTGTTGATGATGCCGTCGAGGAAAAAGGCGGACGAGCGGTTCTGCTGGCCGTGCAGGGATGGCTTGAACAACCCGCTGCCGGGGATGCCGGTCATGCCGCCGTCCGTGGCGCTGATACCCGAACCCTGCGAGGTGGAGACCGGGATCGCTCCCGGGGTCAGAATCAGCAACTGAGTGAAGTTGCGGCCATTCAACGGGAGCTCCTGGACCGCCTGCTCGGCGATCACGCTGCCGAGTTCCGAGGAGGACTGCTGTAGCAGAGGCGCCTCCGCCGTCACCGTCACAGACTCGCTGACCGCGCCGACATCCATCCTGATGTTCTGGGTAATCCCCTGATTCACCGCGACGTTGAGCCCGGAAAGGCGGGCGGATTTGAAACCCTTCGCCTCCACGGACAGGTTGTATGACCCGGGCTGAACGTTGATGAACAGGTAGTAGCCCGTTCCGTTGGTTTCCGCCTGGCTGACGATGTTGGTTCCTTCGTTCGTGAGCCTGACGGTGGCGCCCGCAATCGCCCCTCCCGAACTATCCGAGACGATTCCGTTCACCTGGCCCGTTGCCGTTTGGGCATATGCCCCGGGCGGCAGCGAGAGAAAAACTGCGCATATCATCACTCCCAACGCCTTGGCTGTTTTCATGAGGTCATTTCCTTTCGCATTCCGCGAGACTGGTCCAACCGCCCGGCGCGCTCTCGAATGAGCGCGCACGCAGGGCTCACCCTCTGATTGAGATCTACCCTACGGTGTCGTTTTCCCTACATCTATAGCGCATTTTCTCATTTTAAACTGCACAAACGATTAGTTATGACGTGTAATTACGGCGTTTTTAACGTATTTTGAACGCTCTGTAATGAGCGAATGGTCAGTTTTTAGTTGTTAAAGCAGGACAGTTGTACTAGAATCATTCCGTTCGCGGAGTTCGAATGGCTACGGGAGCATCGAATCTGGGCGTTGTCGGCGGCCGGAAAGCGGTAAAGCGCCGCCTGTCACGAATTCTGGAGTGCCTGGCCGCGGGCGAGCGGATCAGGGTAGAAGAACTCATTAAGGGCACCGGAACGTCGGCCGCGACGCTCCGGCGGGACCTCCGGCGGTTGCAGAGCGGCGGGTTGGTACGGCGGGATCATGGCGGAGTGTTTTTGGCCGAATCGCTGGCCTTCGAAGCGTTTCTCTACGACCCCAGCTTTCGCGACCAGGTGCAGCATCTCTCATCCGAGAAGCGCCGCATCGGGAACGCGGCGGCCGGACTGGTCAAGGACGGGCAAACCGTTGCCATCGCTCCCGGGACGACGACGGCGCAGATTGCGAGGTCGCTGCACGGTCGCCGGGGGCTGACCATTCTCACAAACGCCGTCAACGTGGCGACGGATCTGAGCCGGCACAAGGACGTGACGGTTCACCTGACCGGCGGGTATTTGAGCGGGGACTGGTTTGCCATGGTGGGTCCGCGGGCGCTGGAGTTCATCCGCAGCATGTTTCCGGCGCAGTTCTTCTTCGGCGCGAACGGAGTCCATGCCGAGCACGGCGTGACGGACCGGCATGCCGAAGAGTCGGCGGTCAACCGGGCGATGGTAGAGCAGGCGCAACAGCGCATCCTGGTCGTGGATCATACGAAGTTCGGGCGGGTGGCGGGCCACCTGGTTTGCCCGATTTCGAAAGTGAACGTGATCATTACGGATACCGGTGCGCCGGATGACATTGTGGCGCCGTTTAGGAAGTTGGGGATCGAAGTCCTGCGGGTATGAACGGAGGCCGCGGCCGCGAAGCCGTGGGGGACGATGGCGGAAACTTTGGAATCGGCCCAGGAAGTCCGAGGCTCGATGGAGGCGCTGTTCGCCTCCTGGAGGCCATCGCTATTCCGGTACGCGCTGCGGTTATGCGGCGTTCCGGACCTGGCGGAGGACCTGGTGCAGGAAGCCTTCCTGGCGCTGTGCCGCAAGTCGGCCGAAGGAGAGGACATACGCGATCCGCGGCAGTGGACGCTCTCGGTGGTGCGGCACCAGCTTTCGAAGCATCTGCGAGACCGCCAGCGCCACGGAGAAGAATTGCAGCCGCCGGAGGTTCTGGAGAGCGTCGCGGCAGCGGCCGTGTTTCCGGCATGGCAATCGCAGCGCTCGAGTGAGATGGGGGATCTGCTGGGCGTCCTGACGCCGCGCGAGAAAGAAGTCATCCTGCTGCGGATGGAATCGCTGAAGTACCAGCAGATCGCCACACGGCTGGGAATCAGCCCGAAGACGATCGCCGCGCTGCTGGCACGGGCGTTGCGCAAACTGCAACGCGCGGCGGGGATGCTGGAAGCTCAGTTCGGGACATAATCCGTCGACGGCATGCTTTCGCCTGCCGCGCGGGAACTATCGCCTTTCCTCCACGCAGGATATGTTAGTGGCCCTCTATCACTCACTTGGCAAGTTTCCAGAGCCCGAGTCCACCCGCGAGTATTTCTGACGAACCCGGAAACGAGTACCGCCGCCAGATTACAGGCGGCCAGCAACTGTTCCTTCAGGTCCTCCAGGTCCCGGGTGGTGCGCGAGGCAATTGCCAACGCCATGCCACGTGAGCGGAAGAGGCCCTGTCCGAGAAATGTTGGCGTTCTTCTTAACGTTTCCCGTTAATAGAAGTGACCGTACAAGGCATGGCTGGCAAAGTCGAAATCCACGTGAATCGGAATTCGAACCACTCGCCAGTCGAATCCTCGATGAAAGGACTACTATCAATGAGAATCAGAGTACTCGGACTACTCGCGAGGCGTACATAATGGGAACCTTGCCCGATGACGATGCGGCGGCCTTCGAGGAGCGCCTGCTCGTGCGCGGTTGTTGCATGGCGGTGGTGGAAGTGGACGAGGAGTTACGTGCGCGCGATGCGGGGGGCCGCGAAGCAGCTTCCATCTCGGGAACCTTGAGCGCGGCCAGCGTCGGCCTTCGGGTCTGCAAAGATGGTAGCGGGAGGCTCCATTGATCGACACGATGCTGAACCTGCTATTCCGGTGCCCTCATCGCCGCCTTACGCGCCCTGTTGCCCCAATCACAAGGGCAGGTCAACCGCATAGCCAGAGCTACGTCGTGTGCTTGGACTGTGGAAAGCAGTTCGAGTACGACCTAGAGGAAATGCGCATCGGGAAGGCCATCGACCACTCGCATAACGCCGGAGTCGTGCCGCCGAACTTGCCGAAGCCACGCGCCGACAGGTTGAAGTACGTGGCCTTGGCTGCCGTGCCGGTGGCGGCCGTGCTCGCGGCGATGGTCAAGACCAAGAAGTCGGGGCCCCAGGGGAGCGCGCGTAAGGGGGACGAGCAGACTGATGGTCCGGTTGCTCCTGCTGAAAGGGGCCCCGGAGAGCAAGAAGAGTAATCTGTGACGCACCATTCGCTCGGGTGCGATACATGATGAGCCCACGCTCTATTGCCGTGGGCGTGCGCGATCTACCATGTCACGAAAGAGATTTGCCGACTCGATAGAGCATCACCGCTCCAGGCACCAATAAGACCACCGCCGCTCCGACCAGCCAAACAGAGCCGGTCGCCACGGCCGCAATGGTTGCTATGATGCCGACTGCAAAGAGCACCGTTCCCTGCATCGACCTCCGGCCTGTCTCCCTCTTCCGGTCGCTGTTCGTAGCCACCACCAACATTGTCGCGCGATCTCACGACCCCCCTGGCGAAGGGCTCAATCCTCCAGCGTCTAGCGTAGGGGTTCTCCAAAACGCGGGTTCATCATGGTCGGCGATATGCCTTGCGCAAAGTTTCGCTACTCTTTGCGCAAGGCTTTCCTGAACTTGAACGATTCGGAAAGCCTGTTCGCTACCAGCTAGCGGCTATCACCGTCATGGTCTACGTCGAGCGAGGCTTTGGCCTGCGCGCTCAACTGCACCGAATCCTGCACCGTCTGGTCCGTATTCGCAGCCGAAGGCTTACCCCGAGTCGAACCTGGCTCAACTGAGTACGTGCTTGCTGCTGTAACCGATTGAATCGTCACGCGGTTGTTCTCCCTCAAAAGAGCATATCGGTCAACATTCTCCATATTTCGAGAGAATACTTACCGCTCAACGCCCGCCGGAACGAGAACCACCGCCTTCGTCGGCCGCTCCGCGCCCTGCCACAACTCGGTCAGCATAGGCTATTCGGTGCCGGGCCCGCATTGGATGTTGAGAGAACCGGCAGTCCGCATCAACAACTACGCGCCGCCATCACAGCTCGGAGCCGCGGCAACAGGTCGACCCGGACGATTGCCATGCGGACCCACAGTGGGATCGGCACGCTCCGGATTCGCCCTTGTTTGCCAATCAGGTCGGCGATCAGCCAGCGTCCTTCTCTGTCTTGAATGTGAGTGCAGTCTAAACCCGCCAATTCGGAGCGGCGCAGGCCGGCGCCCACGAGCAAGGCAAGCACTGCAGCATCACGGACACCCTTGATCGTCTCCAGATTCGGAAGAACCAAGAGTCTTTCCGCCTGCTCCGCCGTGAGCCAATGACCCAAACGCACGCCGCTTCGCCTTACACCTTTGGCCCGTCCTATCCCCGACGCCAATGCGGGGTCCATCAGGCCATTGTCTGCGGCTTCGAGGGCCAGGCGGCGGATGGCGGACAGCCGGACGTTGATGCTGGAGGGTGCCAGACCTTTGGTCTCCAGCTCCGTTCGGTACTTTTGAACCGTTGCCTTGCTGAACTCACGGACAGGATCGTCGCGGAACCAAATCAGAAACTCGTCCAGGGCCTGAGAATAGGCACGGCGGGTATGCCGCGAAGAGATGCCGTCGAGCACCAGCGACGTGATGATGCTCCAACCATCGTGGGTTCGTCGGCCTTCCGCTATTCTGGCCGCGACCGCCGTGGAACCCATGGTTCAACTCTACGACCGGACGTCGTGGGAGTGAATGAGCTAACAGTCAGGCAGGGCCAGTGGTTGATAAGCGCGATTATCATAAGCCAGGAATTCGCTTCCGTGGCACAACTGTGCAGCAACATAATCAGGGCAGGGAGATCGGTCCGATGCCCGCCAAAGCCCTGTGGTTGTTGCATATTCCTGAGATCATCGCGATGTTGGAAACGTTCGATGTGCCGGTGGTGGACCGGGCCGTCATCGGAGGACGGCAAATTACGCTGCCGGACGTGGAGTCGCTGTTAGCCGCCGTTGTCGATCCCAATAAGCCGGTTGTTTCCGCTACTCTACCGGATTACCTCGACCGCTTGCTCGCCCGTTTCCGTCAACTGATCCGGGACGAACGCCAGTATTCCGACTGCTCCTCCCTTCAGGACGCCGTACGGCGGATCTACTGGATTCGGTAATAACCATTCGGACGTGCTGTGAGAATGAAGGCAATGACCCTGACGGGGGCGCCGGCCGTTTGACCTCGGTGCCGCCGGGCTTGTAGGCTCGGCTTAAAGCAGAGGCTGATAGTCGGATGGCACAGTCCCTACCAACGGTTGCTAGCGCACTACGCCCTGTTCAACCTCCGGCTAACGCGCAGACCGGCCGGAATCGGTAAACGCTGGGGACAAGGCGGTATTTATGGTGGGAATGCCGCCGAAGTCGCTTGGATATAGCAGTGGGCATGGCGAACTTTGGTCGGAGGCAGGTCGGAGTCGATCTGAGAATGCACGTCCGGGAGCTATGGCCATGATAAAATTCCGCAGCCATGAGAATCCTACTTCTGCTGTGCCTTCTGAGCTTGCAGCCGGTAACTGCTGGTGAACCCGATCGCTTGCAGTTTTCGCGGGTTGGACCCACACGGATAGGCCTATTCCTCGCCAATGCTGACGGCAGTAACGAACGTGCGCTTCTGCCGGCGGTCAGCCTGGACTATACCCCGTCGTTCTCCACGGATGGAAAGTGGATCGTGTTCACCTCCGAGCGCGGCGGATCGGCGGACATTTACCGGGTCCATCCAGACGGCAGCGGACTGGAACGGGTGGCGGATGATCCTGCTTTTGACGACCAGGGGGCACTGTCACCGGATGGGTCGACGCTCGCGTTTGTGTCCACCCGGGAAGGCGGCTTTGCCAACCTCTGGTTGCAGGATCTGTCGAGCCCGAGCCGGCACGCCAGGCCGATCGCAAAGACGAACGCGGGGAGCTTTCGGCCGAGTTGGTCGCCGGACGGAAAGTGGATCGCATTTACTTCCGATCGCGACACGAGGCGCGCGCGATGGGACGGCGGGTGGGAGTTAATCCAGTCGACGGCGTTGTACATCGTTCGAGCCGACGGAAGCTCGCTGCGGCGCCTGACCGAACTGGGCGGCTACGCCGGGTCACCGCGATGGAGTCCCGACGGGCGGCAGATCGTGTTTTACCGGTCGACACCGCAAGACGTTTACCCGGGGCGGTTTGGCCGCAACCGGCCTTCGGTATCGCAAATCGTTTCGATGAATGTTGAGTCGGGTGCGGTCCACGAATATACTTCAGGCCCCGGATTGAAAGTCGCGCCACAGTGGCTGCCGGATGGCGAGGTCGGATTTCTACAGAAGTTCGGCGGCACCAGAGGGCTGGCTTTCGTGTCCGGCAAAACCGGGGTGCCTGGCGTCATGCGAAATCCGTCGTGGTCCCCGGACGGCAAGACGGTCGTGTATCAGAAGCCGATTGACGACCAGGCGCCGCTAATGCTTCCGGTTTTCAGCCGCGATTCCGGGTTTTCGCTCTATCGCACTGGGAATTTCCCCGCCTGGTCGCCGGCGGGCGACCGTTTCGTAGTGACGGTGGGCTCGGCGCTCCAGATGTTCGACGCCAGGGGTGGAAGCGGCCGAACAATTTACAGCGGCGGCAAGGACGGTCAGGTAACGTTTCCGGCCTGGTCGCCGGATGGAAAAGAGATCGCGTTCGGGTTCGGCTCCTACTTTACCGGCCATGCCAAACCCGCCGCAATAGAGATGGTCCACCCAGACGGCTCTGGACTTCGGACGCTGACCGAGGGGCCGGGAAATGCCGGTTTTCCGAGCTGGTCGCCGGACGGGAAACGGATCGTATACCGAGTGGCAGGATCGGAGCAGGGCTTACGGATTCTAAACCTGAGGAACGGTAAGGTCGTTACGCTCACGACGGAATATGACAACTTTCCGGCTTGGTCACCGAAAGGGGACCTGATCGAGTTTACGAGCTTCCGGGATGGCGATTTCGAGATTTATACAATTAAGCCGGACGGTTCCGGCGTTCGGCGGCTAACAAACACGAGAGGCAACGACGCGCACGGAATATGGTCACCGGACGGCGAGTGGATTGTGTTCAGCAGTTCCCGTCTGGGGTGGAAGGACGAGGCGTTGGCCAGCGACTACGGACCGCAGCCCTACGGCGAACTGTTCGCGATGCATGCGGATGGAAGCGGAGTTCGGCAGTTGACAGATAATCAATGGGAAGACGCGCTTCCTGCCTTTCAGCCGAAACCCAAATGAGGGGCCTGCCAGAAAACGCACTTCATTTCAACAGAGCCAGAATTACTTTGCTGACGGGTTTTCCGTATCGGCTCCCGGGTGCGAGCATATCGAAATGTCCGGCGCCTTCCAGCTTTAATGCGATCACGGAGTCCCCCTTGGCCGTTGCCGCGGCTTCATAGCTGCTGACCAGATCGTACATGGATAACAGAAATCCGCCGGCGACAATTGTCTGCGGAACGCCGACCGGCAGCAGGGGGGTGGCCGAACTCTGGCCGTAGCGTTCGGGCTGTTCGGAGGGAGTGCCGCCCATGAGTTGCGTCAGGCCGGGAACCGGACAACCCTTCCGTTCGATTGGCTGGAATGCAGCCAGATCGGGAGGGCCATCGATATTCACTACGGCTTTCACGTGCAGAGGGTTCTTCGAGAACAGCGGACTCGAGCGGGGGAGTTTCGAACGGGCGGCAAGCCAGTGCGCGAACGATCCGCCGGAGGAATGTCCCACGACGACCATGCGGCCCCTTGGTTTTTGGCAATCGCAACCCACCGAACTGTAGAGCGTCCTGGCCATAGGCCAGCTTGTGATCAGCCGCGGGCACCGACTGCTTCCACAAGTCCGCGGGCTGGATCCCTTGTGCGGCTGCCATGGCACAGCTAGCAAGCAGAATGAGAATTGGCTTAGCCCAGGTCATGCCAGGTATTCTATGATATTCGTCTGATTCCCGTTTGCGCTTGTTACTCTTTGCGAGGCCAGGCGAGCCGATGGAATGCCCGGGATGTCGTAGAATAAGTCACCCATGGCGAATTGGGCCTTCGGGCAGCACTTCCAGAGGGATGGAGACATGCGGATTCTGTTGTGGATTAGTCTGACCGGTGTCCTGCTGTTTTCCTCAGCCATCTGCCAGGTCGGCATTCAGCCGAAGGCAGCGGCCGGTGTCGACCGTGCCGCGGGAAAAGTCATCTTTCAGGCACACTGCGCGCTGTGTCATGGCCTGGACGGCGGAGGCGGCCGTGGGCCGGACCTGCGGCGTCCGAAACTCGATCGGGCCGCCGACGACGAAGCGCTGAAATCCCTCATCGAAAATGGGATTCCGCCGGAGATGCCGGATGGATGGTATCTCAGCAAGGAAGACATCGCGAACATTGCCGCATTTGTGCGCAGCCTGGGAAGTGTTCCAACGGAAAAGCTGCCGGGCAACGTGGCGCGCGGCAAGGCGTTATATGCCCGGAGCGGATGCGACCGGTGCCACATTCTTGGTAGCAGAGGCGTGGGATTCGGTCCGGCGTTGACGGACATTGGAACGACCAGGAGCCGGGCAACTGGCTAACCTATTCGCGCAATCTGGAGGGCCAGCGGTTTTCACCGCTCACGGAAATCAACGTCGAAAACGTTTCGCGCCTGAAGGTGAAGTGGGCTTATCAGTTCCCCGACCCCCAGAACGAAGTATCGCCAATTGTGGTGGACGGAATCGTTTACATTACCGGGCCGAATTCCGCCGCCGCACTGGATGGACGAACCGGGCGCACCTTGTGGACGTGGAAGCGCGCGCTGCCCGCGGATTATCGCAGCATCGGGTTCGGGCATACAAGCCGTGGGCCGGCGGTGCTGGACGACAAGCTATATGTGGCTAGCCTTGACGGCTTTCTTGTCGCGTTGGACTTGAAGAGCGGGGCTGAGCGCTGGTCCAGCAAGGTGCTGGATTACAAGAGAGGCTACAGCATGACGATGGCCCCCTGGCCATCGACGGCAAAGTTGTGGTTGGCGTGAGCGGTGGGGAAGCTGGAATTCGCGGATTCATCGATGCGTACGACGCGAAAACGGGAAACCAGGCGTGGCGTTTCTGGACGATCCCCGGACCCGGCGAACCAGGTCATGACACCTGGGCGGGCGACAGTTGGAAAACCGGCGGCGCGCCGACCTGGGTGACGGGCGCCTACGATCCACGACTGAAATTAGTGTACTGGGGCGTGGGCAACCCCGGCCCGGACTGGAACGGCGACGTCCGGCCGGGTGACAATTTGTATTCCTGCTCGCTGGTCGCTCTTGATGCAGATAGCGGAAAGCTGCGTTGGTACTTCCAGTTCACGCCCCACGATACGCACGACTGGGATGCGACCCACGTGCCGGTTCTTTTCGACGCCGAGGTTGCCGGCGCGAAGCGCAAACTGATCGCCGTGGCCAACCGCAACGCGTTTTACTACGTGCTGGACCGGGTAACAGGTGAATTCTTAACCGGAAGACCGTACGCGAAGCAGTCCTGGGCGAAAGGCTTGGACGCGAAGGGGCGGCCCGTTCTTGCGGGCAACGCCGAACCTACGAAAGAGGGTGTGCTGGTCTGGCCGAATGCCAACGGAGCGACGGTATGGTTTAGCCCCTCGTTCAGCCCGGCGACCGGTTATTTCTACGTGGCGGTCCGTGAAACAGGCTCCAAGTACTTCAAACGTGAAACGCCCTATAGACCGGGAACGGAGTTCATGGGCGGCGGCGAAGAAGAATTGCCTACCGACGATGCGTGGGGCGCCATCCGCGCGTTGCAGGCCGAGACCGGTGAGATTCGCTGGGAGTTCAAGCTACACTCGCCACCATGGGCGGGCGTAATGTCGACCGCCGGCAGCCTCGTGTTTTCCGGTTCCGACGAGGGCAATTTTTATGCTCTGGATGCGCAAACCGGAAAGCCGCTGTGGGACTTTCAGACCGGCAGTGCGATTGCGGCGAACCCCATCAGCTTCACGGTAGACAGACATCAATACATCGCGATAGCGGCCGATCGCGTCTTGTACGTTTTCGGCTTGTGAGGGAGCTGCGTCAGCGGCCACAGTTTGTAAAGCACAACTGCAAAGAGGACGAGCATACCCGCCGTGAGCACGCCCGATTCGCCGACCCACACGCTCCGGCCGGCCGTCGACCTGTCAAATGCACCCTGGACGACCGCGTTCCATGCGCCGTGCCCCCAGATACAGGGCCAAATGCTTCCCGAGGAAAGCCGGAGCCATGCGAAGACATATCCGCCCGCTACGATGCCGACCACAAAGAGACAGGTCGAGAATATTGGATGTGGTCCCGATGCATACTGCCCGCTAAGGATCAAAGGTGTGTGCCATAGCCCCCACACCAAGCCGCTGATCAGGATGGGCGCCGGGATACCGGAATCGACCAA
The DNA here is from genome assembly GCA_963836015.1 of Bryobacterales bacterium. Classification (GTDB taxonomy): domain Bacteria; phylum Acidobacteriota; class Terriglobia; order Bryobacterales; family Bryobacteraceae; genus CAWCDJ01. The sequence continues at coordinate 540,179 of CAWIIF010000002.1, forward strand.
TCGCGTCAACATATAGCCGCGCCAGCCAATCTCTTCACCCGCGGCGTACTTGCAATTATCCAGCGCGCCGAACAGCAACATCACTCCGAGACACTGGCAAAATCTCACGAACCCGCCTCCGGCAGGCGCAAAATGCATTCCCAGAACAGCACCGGGAAGTACTGGCGCCTGGAAGCGCGCCAGACCCGTGCTCCAGGCGATTCCATATGCCGTGAATCCCACGACAAGCGGCATTGCGCCAGCGATCGCAACTGCGCGCGTCCCAGCCGCACCACCCCATCGGAAGGAAACATCGCCGATCCCTTCACGAACGACGAGCCTCGCAACGACTGATGAGATGGTCACCCACCATACAAGCCCGAAGATAAGGCCAAGGTGATTCTGGATAGACCCACCGAGCACCAGAATCCTGTGTTCGAAATAGGCAGATCCCGCGATCAACACCACGAAAAAAATGCGCAAACCAGAACGCGCCTTGACTTTGGACTGCATGAACACCTCCAACCGGCGAAGGGCAGCTTCAGCCGGCCCAAGTACGAAGCTCCTGGCGAGTATCGCACAGTGTCCCGATGCTGCGCAGGTCAGATCGGGAGCCGAGAACGCGCTTCCAACTCGGCGGTCAGCCAGCCGAGAATGTGCGGGTCGCGCCGCAGTTGTTCCAGGCGGCAGATCTCGTGATGCTGAGTGCCCAGATAACGCAGAAAACTCCGGAGAGTAGCGCGATAAGCACGGACGGCTCCGTCGCTGAGCGCGGTGGTGAGGGATTCGGCGGAAGCTGGCCCAGAACTGCGCAACTTCCTCCACTGACAGCGGCAGGATGAGGCGCCTCGGTGCCCTCGGCGCTCCATCCACCGCAGTGGTGGGGTCGGGCATTCGAGTCTAGCGGTCCTCGCCGGGGCAACTTTGAGTTCCCTGCATCCGTCATCCGGTTCGGGAGTGATTGGTTGGCATGATCAGATTGGGAATCACCTCAATATGGCACAGGTTCCATAAACCAAACTCCTCGCCTCCACCCCCATGACGGCCGCTATAATCGGCATGGATCGTTTGAATGACCATACGAGCCTGACAATCTTCGGCTAGCCGCTGGCAATATTCCTCGCTCACTCGCGCCTAAGGGTGTAAATGGTGTGAGCTGCCTGCGGCCCTTTGACACCGGTGGGATTTCGTCGGCTTGAAGCGGCCTTTGTTCGGACACTATTGGCCATCGGGCCAGTCATAAGAGGAGGTATTTGCTGTGAAAAGGAAAGCGCCGGAAAGCTCTCTGACATCTGCCGCGGCGGCAGCGCCGCCTGAGGGGCCGCCCCATCCGGAAGGGCACAGCTTCCTGCCAGTATTGCACTCCGTCAGTTATAGCGGCATCTGGCGCGGCCAGGCACAACTCACGCTCGATCAGTTCCTCGTCAAGGCGAAACTGCTGGGCTACAGTCGGGTCATGCTGGTGGCCAAGCGGCCGCATCTCGCACCCGCCGACTACGATAAAGAGGCCCGCGGCCGGCTTCGCCACCGCATTGTGGAACTGGGGCTCGAAGTCGTGGCGCTAGCGGGTTACACGGATTTCAGCGCGGGACTAGATCGGCCGGGCATCCCGGTCGCAGAAATCCAGGCTGCATATGTCGGCGAATTGGCGTGTCTGGCGCGAGATCTGCACGTGCCGCTGGTCCGCGTGTTCACGGGATACGAACGCCCCGGGATTCCCTTCGACCAGCAGTGGGGCTCGGTGGTGGCGGGGCTGAAGATGGCGGCACGGAAAGCGGCCGCATACGGCGTCGGTCTGATCGTGCAGAACCACCATGACATCGCGCTGCACCACGATTCGATGCTCTGGCTGTTGAAGGAAGTGAACGAGCCAAACGTCAAGGCCGGCTTCGATGCATGGGCGCCAACTCTCCAGGGTTTGAGCAGCGCCGAAATAGGCAATGCCATACACAAAATGGCTCCTTACCTGTCGTTCACGATTGCCGCCGACTACCGGAAGTTCCCGCGCTTTAAGTACGAGCCGACTCTGACCAACTATGTTACCCAGCAGACGGACCTGGTGCGCGCGGTTCCGATGGGAACGGGTATCGTCGACTATCAGACGTTCTTCGGAGCGCTTCTCGACATCGGCTATCGCGGCTGCGTCGCATACGAGTTATGCGAGGTGCTGGACGGTGGCGGGTCGGAAGAAAACCTGGACCGCGCCGCCAAGACATTCCTGGACTACCTCAATAATTTTCGGCCGAAGTAGGTTCTCACAGGCTTCAGCCTGCCGCGTCCCCGGCAATGCCCATTCGTCGGGTGAATCGCCATTCAGACAAGGAACGCTGAAATATGCGCCGCGCAGTCCCGGCGCAACTCTGGAGCGGCTATGCCTTTACAGCTTTGCATGCATTTTCCACCTTTTCGAACTCGAGCTGGCAGACACCCTGTCGGCAGACACCCGGCGGCAGACACCCTTGACTCTTCCTCGGCATTGGCCTATACCGGGAGTCGGAGAGGAGTCATAAGAATGAAGTTGATGGATCGGGCCTCTGTGGACAAGCAGGATGTCCGCGAACTGGTTCTGCAGTGCAACAAATGCGGCGAGACGTGGGCGCCACAGCTCGATTCGGGCGGACGGCTCTCCTTTGATTATTGGATCTGTCCGGCGCAGTGTAACGCGGACTGACCGCACTCACCCCGCGCCGTCATGTCACGAACCGATATCCAGATGACGCGAAGAGCACTATTTACCCGGGCCGCGGTCTCCCTGGGAGCGTCGGTGCTGTCATCGACACCAGGCTCCGCGGCGCAATTCGATGCAGCATCCCCAGGCATCGCCGCCCGCCGGCGGGCCGATCTCGAGACCTTTCTGAAGGTCTTTCCGCCGAGCCGTCCGCCGACCAGCGGCCGCATGAACACCCTGGATAGGGTCTGGGAGGATTGGGTGAAGCGCACCGGTGAACTGCCACCGGACTTCTCCTCCATGCCCTCGATCGCCGGTCTCCCCGATCCGCTCGTGCTTTTCGAGGGCGGCCGCGAACTGCCGGTGACCGACGCCGCCCTGTGGAATCGCAAGAAACAGCTCATCCGCGCGCAGTTCGAACAATGGGTATTCGGAAAGATGCCGCCCGCGCCGAACAACTTGCGCGCGGTGGTCATGGGGTCGCGCCGGGAAGGCACCGCGACTGTCCGCGACGTCCGGCTCGAATTCGGGCCCGGCCATCGCGCCACCTTGCGGGTGCAGTTGATCATTCCCGAGGGCCAAGGCCCCTTCCCCGTTTTCCTGACCGATCACAACCGCCGGCGTCCCTGGCTGTACACGGCGGTGAAGCGCGGCTATATCGGGTGCTATTACGCCGCTGCCGATCCGCTCTACGGCGACGGCGACGATTCCGATGCGTACATTGAAATCTACCCGGAATACGATTTTTCCTGTCTCGCGCGTTGGGGCTGGTCCGCCTCGCGCGCGGTAGATTACCTCCTGACGCTCCCGGAAGTGGCTAAAGATCAGATCGGCCTCACCGGCCATTCCCGCGGAGGGAAGCAGGCGCTGGTGGGCGCCGCTTTCGATGAGCGGATTGGAGCAGTCATCCCGTCCAGCGGGAATACCGGCGAATGCGATCCGTGGCGCTATACCACGGACATGTTCGTCAACGAGAGCATCGAACTCCTAACCGCGGCGCAGCCCCACTGGTTCCATCCACGGCTGCGCTTCTTCGCCGGGCGCGAAGACAAGCTGCCGGTAGACCAGAACCTGCTGATGGCCCTGATGGCGCCGCGCGGGCTGATGATGTACGCCGGATATGCCGAGTCGGCGGGCAATCCATTCGGCTTCGAGCAGGCCTATCGATCCGTACTCAGCGTCTACCGCTTCCTGGGCCGCGAAGAGAACTTGTGGCTCAATCTGCGGGAAGGGGAGCATCCCACCAATTCCGCCGATATCGAGCAGTTTGTGGACTTCTTCGATTCGGTATTCGGCCGCCGACGGCGCCCGAAATTCGAAACCTGGATTTGCGGCTACACCTTCGATCGCTGGCGCGAAATCACGAAAGAGACGATCGACCCGCTCTCCTCGCCGAAAAGGGCGGTAGGCGATTTCGGGCGCGGGATCGAGTCGGCGTCAGACTGGCAAGAGCGCGCGAAATCCACTCGCCAGACGATCGCGCACGCTCTAGGCGAAGCTCCGCCTGTCGTGACCTTCGACGCGCTTCATAACCTCTCGGAAACGAACCTGGCGAACGAAGGGTGGTTGGCCACGCTCTACAATCGCCCGTTGGACGATCGGACCGGAGCACGCTTCCAATCCGAAGGCATGGGAGTTCTCGGTCTCCCCTTCGGCGACGGACTGTCGGGCGACCTGTACTATCCGGCGGGCGTGGATGGCAAACCGAAGCCAAGCAAGTGGCCGGTGATCGTCTGGCTGCACCCGTTCAGCTATCAGAACGGCTGGTCCGCCGGACGTCCGTGGCTATCCGGTGGATGGGCTTATCAACAGGACGAGCGGCCGTCGTTTCCGATGCTGGTCAAAAGAGGGTTCGCGGTTTTTGCCTTCGATCAGATCGGATTCGGAACGCGCATCCACGAGGCGAAGGCGTTCTATGAGCGCTACCCGAAGTGGTCCCTGCTGGGAAACATGATTGCCGATGCACGCGCGGCCGTCGATGCGCTCTCCCGGTTGCAGGAGATCGACTCGTCCAGGATCTTCCTTTTAGGGTATGCGCTCGGCGGCAAAGTCGGATTGGTTACCGCTGCCTTCGAGGATCGCATCAAAGGCGTGATCTCGGTATGCGGCCTCGACCCCTTGCGGCTGGACACTCCGGACAAAGGCACGGAAGGCATCCGGCAGTACTCCCACCTGCATGGACTGCTCCCGCGTCTCGGCTTCTTCGCGAACCATCCGGATCGCGTGCCGTTCGACTTCGACGAAGTGCTGGCCCTGATCGCGCCGAGACCAGCTTTGGTGATGGCGCCCACGCTCGACCGTTACGCTCGCCTGGCGGATGTCGAGCGCGAGGTGGAGGCGAGCAAGCGGATTTACCGCTTGCTCGGGCAGCCCGGCGCTCTGTCGTTGGAAACACCCGTGGATTTCAACCGCTTTCCGCGCCGGATGCAGGAGCGCGTGCTGGAGTGGCTCGGCGGCTACGTCTAGAGGCGGCGGCTAGACGATGTCCTCTTTCGCTGCGTCCCAGCGCACGGTCCGCTGCTGCCGGTAAGACGCGTTCGCCATCTGGCAGGCGATGGCGGTGCGGTACCCGAGCTCGAACGGACAGTTCGGTTCCTTGCGGCTGCGCACGCAATCGAAGAAATTCTGCATGTGCTGCGCAGTGTAGTCCTTGTACCCGCCCTTACCGATGGGCGGTGCGGCATCATTCTCGGCTGCGGGCGGCGCGTTCCCCCTGCGCCGTTGGGGAAGATAAGCGACGTGGTCGGACTCGTCGTGGATCAACGTTCCGTTAGTTCCGAACAGATAGTCGTAGCCTTCCGAAAAGTAATTATTGCCGAAGAGCGAATTCCACGTGAAGATCAGCTTTTCCGGCTGCACCATGACGACGTTCATAGTGTCCGGCACCTGCATCTGCGGCGAGAGAAAATTGCCGCCAGTCATAGTCACCGACTCGGGGATGTTCAAACCCAAAGCGCCGTACCAGAAACCGACCTGGTGAACCATATTCTCGAAGACATTTCCGCCCGAGTAGTCCCAGAAGAAGCGCCAGTTGATGAAACGTTGGGCGTCGAACGAGTAGGACTTCGCTTCACCCTCGAATGCCCGCCAATCGACGTGCTCGGGGTTGCAATCGGCGGGGATTTTGCGCAGCCAACCGCCGTGCGACGCGTTGCGGAAATGGAACGCCTGGATCGCAGTGGGCGTGCCCATGCGCTCGCGGACCGCGAGCTCGCGCGTCTTGTGGAGGCCCGGCCCGCTGTTCATCTGCATCCCGATTTGCACCACCCGTCCGGAACCCTTGAAGGCGTCGCGCATGCGGCGCGCGTGGGCGGGATTGAACGCCATCGTCTTTTCCTGGTAGACGTCCTTGCCGGCCTGAATGGACGGAACGAAGTGCAGCGCGTGCAAGTGTTGTGGCGTGGCGATCAGGACTGCGTCGATGCTCTTGTCGTCGAGCAGCTTGCGGAAATCGCCGTAGGTCTTCATGTTCGGCGCAAGCGCCTGGAACGGGGTGAAACGGGCGTTATAGACATCCGCGGCTGCGACCGCCTCCACGTTTGGGCAGGCCAGGGCCGCACGGAAATCCTCCATCTGCCGGGCGCCCGCTCCGATGATGCCGAAACGAACGCGGTCGTTCGCTCCGAGGACGCGGTCCGAGACCGTCAGGGCGGCCGCGCCACCCGCCAGTCTGTTAAGAAACTCTCGCCTGTTCGACATGCACTTCCTCCTCTTGCAGGATCTCTTTCTGGCTGCTTAGGATTTTATACCCGAATGATATTTACAGATCTCTTGTTCGGGTTCGGGCCATATCGCAACGTTTGCGAGCGCCGGCTTCCCTCCCGCGGAGGAAAGCCGGCGTGATCGCTCCATATCAGAACATCAGCCTGAGCGAGAGCTGCACTTTGCGCGGGTCGCGGGTACCCGTCAGCGCGCCGAAGTTCGCATTGATCTGCTGGCCCGCCGCATTGAATCGCGCGGTGGTGTCGTAGCCGTTGAACTCGGTGTGATTCCAGACGTTGTAGAACTCGCCGCGGAGCTGGAAGTAGCGCGACTCGCCCTTCCACGGAATACGCTTCGAGACGCTCATGTCCCAGTTGTTCCACGCCGGATTGCGCAGAATGCCGAGTCCCGCCGTCCCGAAGGTGCGGGTGGCCGGCCGGCCGAACGCGTCCGTGTTGAAGTTCTTCGAAAACGTCCGCTGGTCTTTCGACAGGTTCGGGTCGGCGATCAGATCGATGCGCGCGCCCTCCTGGGATCCCGTGATGTCCGCTCCGTCCGAAGTACTGAACCCCGGAGTGAACGGCGTACCGGTGGCGAAGCTGGTGATCCCGGAAAGCTGCCAGTTGTCGGCGACGGCACCGAGATATTTGTTCCCCATCTTCTTGCCGAGCTCGGGCAGGTCCCAGGTGTAGTTGATGGTCGCCACGTGCCGGATGTCGTACGACAGCGGGCCATAGTTGCGCTGCCGCACCGGGAAGTAAAGGCTCAATCCGCCGAAGTCGGCATCGGAGACTCCCAGGGTTTTCGACCAGGTGTAGGAGACACCGTACTGTATGCCGTGCGACATGCGCCGGTTCGCCGCCACCTGCAGGCCGTGGTAGTTCGAACTGCCGTCGAACGTGCGCATGTTGATGGTGCCCATCCCCAGATAGGGCCGGAGATAGTTGTCGGGCAGCGGGCTGCGCGTGGTCGAGTCGATGTTGTTCGGATCGAAGTGCGCGTACATCGGAATGGAGTTGATGTTCCGCTGCTCAATCAGGTGCCGTGCCATGCTGCCCACGTAAGACACGTCCAACACCGTCTCGAAGCCGATCTCGCGCTGCACCCCGAGGCTGAAATTCATCGTGGTCGGCAGCGCCTGGTTCGCGCTTTCCACCACCGTCACGCCCGGAGGCCCGACCACGCCGGTCGATTGCAGGAACGTGCCAACGTTCCCGAACGAGACTGTCGGGTTGTAAGAGACGGGAGGCTGTCCCACGGTGCCCGAGTAGACGTTCCCCTGCGGCCGGTCGTAGAACATCCCGAAGCCGCCGCGGATCGCCGTCTTGCCGTCGCCCTTGGGATCGTACGCGAAGCCGAAGCGAGGTGCCAGCGACAACGACGTCCAGTACAGGCCGTCAGGAGCGGTGACTCCGCCTACCGCCATTCCGGGGGCGTAGTTGCCCGATCCCGGCACGAAGAGTCCGATGTAAGTGACCGGGGCCAACGTGCCGGTGCGCGGATCGACCGCCACCCGCTTATTGGTCGCTGGATCGATCGCGGGCCGGTACATCACCGCCGCCGTATTCGCGTCGTACGTCGAGGGAATGAACGTCGTCAGGAACTGCCGGATATCGTGAGTGGCGGGCGAGGAATAGACGCGCAGCCCCATTTCCAGGTTCAGGCGTTTCGATACTTTCCACGAATCCTGCCCGTATACCTCCACCTGCGTGTAGCGATACAGGGAGTACGTCCGCATGCTCGCTTCCGAGTAGCTGTTGAAGTTGCCCAGCAGGGCGTTGGAGAACGCGTAGTTCGAATCGAACGGATTGTTGGTGTTGCGCCCGAAGTCGAATGCGCCGCGAGTGTTGCCGCTGCCGACTTCATCCTTCCGCATGCGTTCGATGTACACCCCGCCTTTCAGCGTGTGCGTCCCCTGCACCTTGGTCATGTTATAGATCCACGAGAAGACCGGGTTTTCGTTGTGATAGGGGATGTTGCCGATGCCGCCGTTAATGGCGCTGGCGACGCCGCCAAACGTAACGTCCGGAATCGCGCCGGACTCGTTCCCCGCGGGGTACCACTGCCCGATATTGCCCATCTTGTCGCGCGAGATCAGGCTGGGGTCGCTGGGATTGAACGCCTGGCCGCGTGTGCTCACACCGAATGTGAACTCGCCGACCAGCGTCGGGCTGAAGGTCTTGGCCAAGTGGAGCAGGACGCCACGTCCGTGCTGCCAGCGGTAATTGTTGTACATGTCGAAGTTGTGGCTGCCCGCCGTCCAGTTGTTATACGGCCAGTTCTCGTCGTCGTTATCCTCCGTGCCGCGGAAATAGGCATTCAGCGTGGGGGTGATGTTGTAGTCGATGCGGAACAGGTCTTCGCGCCGCGGAAAGGCGCCGCTCACGTTGGCCCGGTAGTTGCGCGAGTACATCAGCGCCGGATCGGCTTCCACATAGTTGGGCTTCGGGAAAAAGTCGAGGATCGCCAATCCCGCCTGGTTGATGCGGGATGCCGGGATCACGTTGCCCGGAAACGCCGCCCCGGTCGTTGGATCCTTGATTGTGATGACCGCGCCGTTCACGTCGCGGGTCTGCGAGAAGTCCCCGCCACGCTCCAATGCGGTCGGGGTGGTGACAAACTGCGTGCCCGGATAGCTCCGCCGCCGCACGAACTCCTGCGACCAGAAGAAGAAGAGCTTGTCCTTGTTCCGGTTGAAATTCTTGAAATAGACCGGCCCCCCGAGGGTATAGCCGAAATTCTGAATGCGTTCGACCGGGCGCACGGTGCCAGTCCGGTTGCGGAAGAAACTGTTGGCATAGAGGCCCTCATGGCGGTAATACCAATAGCCGCTGCCGTGAAACGATTGCGTGCCGCTCTTGACCGTGACGTTGATGGTACCCGCCGCGCTGCGGCCGTATTCAGCCTGGTAGTTGCTGGTGAGCACCTTCACTTCCGCGACGGCGTCCATATTCGGCTGCACGTGGGATCCGCCGTTGGACCCGGTATCCGTGTCCTGCACGCCATCGAGCGCGAAGTTGATAGACGTGTCGCGGCCACCGTTGATGTGCAATCCGCCCGCCCCGGGACCCTTCGAGACGTCCCGCGACTGCGCGTTGAGATCCACGATGCCCGGAAGCGTGGCGATCAGGGCCACGAAGTCGCGCCCGCGGATGGCGGTATTGAGCAGTTGCTGCCCGGCGACCAGGCCGGCGCGCTCGCTCGATGCCGTCTGCACGGGCGTAACCTCCGCCACGACTTCAACGCGCTCCTGCACTTGCCCCACCTGCATGGCGATTTCACCGAGCGTGCGGCGCTCGCTCATGCTCACCGAGATGTCCCGCACCTGGTAGGACCGGAATCCGCCGACCGATACTTCGACAGTGTAGGTGCCCGGTAGCACGCTGGAGAAGACGAAGATGCCGGCCTCGTTCGAGCGCAGGGTCTGTACCGCCCGCGTCTCTTGATTCGTGAGAGTGATTTGCGCGTTGGGAATGACCGCGCCCCCGGAATCGACGATTGTCCCCGTGATGACTCCACTTATGTTCTGCCCAAACGCGGAACACGCCAGCAGCAGGATCAGAACGCCTGCCACCGCGAGACCCAACTGTTTTCTCATGCGAAGTAGTATATTGCAATACTTGAGCAAAAGATAGCGTTAAAGGTCTTAAACTACTGAATATACGAGAGACGCCGTATGCCGCCGCGCGTTACACTGGCGCTCGTGAAGCTCACGCACTTCCGGGTGGCGGTCTTCGGCACGTTGCTGCTGGCGTTCGCCTTGGCGGCTCCCCCTCCGGCCGGCCTCGCCATCGACTACCCGGCGGGCGGCAGCATCTTTCCCCCGGACTTCCCCGCGCCGGAGTTCCTCTGGCGGGACCTGCGTTCCGGCTCCGCCGAGTGGACCATCGATATCGAACTCGCTGGGCGGGCGCCTCTGCATCTTCGCACTCCCGGCGAGAAGGCCGCGGTTCCTGAAGTCGACCTCCGCGCGGTGTCTCCGACCAACACGCCTCCTGCGCCTGGCCCGCAAGAGGCCGCCGCGCGGCGGTGGCGGCCGGACGCCGCTGTCTGGCGCGCCGTCCAGCAGGCTTCCGCGACCGCGCCGGCCCGGATTGCGATCACGGGCTATCGCGGTGGCGCTCCCGTCTCCCGCGGCCAGGTCGAAATCCGTACTTCCACCGACCCGGTGGGCGCTCCGATCTTCTATCGCGACGTCCCCCTCATGCCCTCGGAGACGGAAAAGGGCGTGATCAAGCCGCTCGCCGCTTCCGCCGTCCCGCTGATTGCGTGGCGCCTGCGCGACGTTGCCCAGCCCCGCAGCCGTCTGCTCATGGAGGGCCTGCACACCTGCGCCAACTGCCATTCCTTTTCGGCCGACGGGAAAACCATGGGGATGGACGTGGACGGTCCGCAGAACGACAAGGGGCTCTATGCGCTGGTCCCGGTTGCGCCGCGCATGTCGATTCGCGAGGACAACATCGTCGCGTGGAGTACCTTTCGCGGAAAGCTCGGCGGACGGCTGCGTGTAGGCTTCATGAGCCAGGTGTCCCCGGATGGCAGCTACGTGGTGACGACGATCAACGATCCGGGGACGGACGAGACCGAGTACGAGCGGCGCAAGAACCTGCGCGAGGTGGCTCTCAACTACTTCGTCGCCAACTTCAAGGACTACCGTTTCCTCCAGGTTTTCTATCCGACCCGGGGCATCCTCGCCTGGTACAATCGCGCGGCGGGCGTCCTGCAGCCGCTGCCCGGCGCCGACAACCCGCTCTACGTCCACACGAATGCGGTCTGGAGCCCCGACGGCAAATACCTGGTCTTCTCCCGTGCCGAAGCCCGCGATCCGTATCCGGTGGGGGCGCCGGTGGCGGCGCGGGCGAATGACCCGGCCGAAACCCAGATCCGCTACGACCTCTATCGCATCCCGTTCAACGGCGGACAGGGCGGCCGCCCCGAAGCGATCGTCGGCGCATCCGGCAACGGGATGAGCAACAGCTTTCCCAAAGTGTCGCCGGACGGCCGCTGGATCGTCTTCGTGCAGAGCCGTAACGGACAACTGATGCGCCCGGACAGCCAACTCTATATCGTTCCGGCAGCCGGGGGCGCGGCGCGGCGCATGCGCTGCAACACCCCCCTGATGAACTCCTGGCACAGCTTTTCGCCCAACGGGCGGTGGCTGGTCTTCTCCTCGAAGAGCCGCTCGCCGTATACCCAGATGTTCCTGACCCATATCGATGCCAACGGCGACGACAGCCCCGCGATCCTGATCGAGAACGCCACGGCCGCCAATCGCGCGGTCAACATTCCGGAGTTCGTTAATATCCCGCTGGACGGCATGCTGAAGATCGACGCGCCCGTAACGGATTACTACAGCCTGGTGGATAGCGCTTCCGACCTGATGAAACGAGGTCAGTACAGGGAGGGGGCGGCGGAGTGGAGAAAGGCTCTCGAACTCGGCCCCGGCGAGGCCCGTGCCCACAACAACCTGGGCGTGTGCCTCTTCAAAACCGGCGAGGTGGAGGAAGCGATCGCCCACTATCGCACGGCCCTGGAACTCAGCCCCGAGTATCCGGAAGCGCTCAACAACTTGGGCGATGCGCTGGTCCGCCGCAGGCAGTTCCACGAGGCCATTCCGTACCTGGAGAAAGCGATCGAACTGAACCCGAACTATGCCAGCGCTCACAGCAATCTCGGCTCGGCGCTCGCGCAGGTCAACCGGCTCGCTGAGGGTATTTCCGAACTCGAGAAAGCGGTCGCGTACAAGCCCGATCTTGCCGATGCGCAGAACAATCTCGGCGTGGCGCTTGCGATCTCGGGCCGTTACGCGGACGCCATCCCTCCTCTGGAGGAGGCGGCCAAACTGACCGGCGGCGGCGATCCGGCGATTCTGGATCTGCTGGCCAAGATGTATGCCGAGACCGGAGGCTTCGAACGGGCCGCGGCAACGGCTCGGCGCGCTCTCGCCGCCGCATCCCGCAGCAACAACGCAAGGTCGATCGAGATGCTGAAGGCGCGCATCGCCGAATACGAATCCCGGATTCCGCCGCGGCGCTGACGGCTTCTCCGGGGCTGGCGGCGAACCGGCCCGCCCACGCCGGGAGCTATACTGAATCGGCAACGAGGAGGTCAGGCTCCGAAAATGATGAAGCTATCGATATGGCTGGCGCTTGCCGCCGCCGCGTTACCGGCGGCCGATCGCAAGCAGGAACTCGACGATCTGCTGAAGATCCTTCCTCCTTCCAACACGCGAATCACGGGCAGGATCAGCGCGAAGGACAAGTCCTGGGAAGACTGGGTGCGGCGCACGGGCGAGCTTCCTCCCGATTTTGACAGCATGCCCTCCATCCCGGGGCTCCCCGAGGCGCCCTTCGCTTCGGTCGAGGCATGGCAGCGCGAACGGCAGCGAATCCGGGCGCTGTTCGAGCAATGGGTTTACGGGAAGATGCCCCCGGCGCCGGATAACTTGCGGGCCGTAGTCACCGGGAGTCACGACGAAGGCGGCGTGACGGTGCGCGACGTGCGCCTGGAATTCGGCCCCGCGCACCGCGCGACTCTGCGCGTGCAGCTGATGATTCCTCCCGGCAAAGGACCGTTCCCCGTCTTTCTCACGAACCACCCGCGCACGCGCCCATGGGTCGCGACGGCGGTCCGGCGAGGGTACATCGGGGCGATCTACTTCGCGGCCGACCCGATTTACGGGAACGCCGACGATTCCGATGCGTACATCGACATCTATCCGGAATACGATTTTTCATGCCTGGCGCGATGGGCGTGGGCGGGCATGCGCGCGGTCGACTACCTGACGACACTGCCCGAGGTGGACAAAGGCAAGATCGCGATCAGCGGCCATTCCCGCAACGGCAAGCAGGCGCTGCTCGCGGCCGCTTTCGACGAGCGCATCGCGGCCGTCATCCCCTCCAGCGGGAACACCGGCGAAGGCAATCCCTGGAGGTACACGAGCGACATGTTCGAGAACGAGAGCCTCGAGCAGATCACCGGCTCGTTTCCGCACTGGTTCCACCCGCGGCTGCGGTTTTTCGCCGGCCGCGAGGACAAACTGCCGGTGGACGAGAACCTGCTGATGGCGCTGGTGGCTCCGCGCGGCCTGTTCATGTATTCGGCATTTTCGGAGTCGCAGGGTGGTCCGTTCGGGTTTGAGCAGGCATACCGGTCAGTGCTGAAGGTCTATGAGCATTGGGGCGCCGCGGACAAGCTTTGGCTGAATCTGCGCGATGGGGAGCACCCCACCACGGCGGGCGATATCGAGATCTTCATGGATTTTCTGGATTCCGTATTCGGCCGCAAGCAGTTCCCCAAACGCGAGACGTGGATCAACGGGTACACCTTCGACGAATGGAAACGGGTTTCGGGCGAATCCATCGATCCCCTGCGGTATCCGCGCAGGACGCCCGGCGATTACAACCAGGGAAACTGGGAAGAAAAAAAGGCCGGCATCCGTCATGAGATTCTGTGGGCGTTGGGCGAAGAGCCGGCCGGTGTCCGGTTCCCGGCGCTCGAAAAGCTGAAACAATCCGTGTATACGAGCGACGGCTGGATGTCACTGCTGTTTCAGCGCCCGCTGAAGGCGCCCGGCATGTCATCGGCGCCGCTGGCGTTTGGCGACGATCTCAAAGGCGACCTCTACTACCCCGATACCGTCGCGGCCGGACAGCGGCTGCCGCTGGTGTTGTGGCTGCATCCGTTCTCGTATTCGACCGGCTACTCACGGGATACCAGGTCCACCTTCGCTTCTTTGACGAGGCGCGGCTTTGCGGTGCTGGCGTTCGACCAGATCGGCTTCGGCACCCGGATCCGCGATGCGCGCGCGTTTTACCAACGGTATCCCAAGTGGAGCCTGATGGGTAAGATGGTGACCGACACCAGGGCCGCGATCGACGCCGCGGCGGCGCTGGAGAACATCGACCCGCAGCGCATCTATATTGTGGGATACGCTCTGGGAGCAAAAGTCGGGCTGCTTACCGCGGCGCTCGACGAGCGTGTCCAAGGACTGGCTGCCGTGGACGGGTTCGATCCTTTGCGGTTGGACACACAGGAGAAGGGTACAGAAGGGATTCTGCAATACTCGCACCTGCACGGGCTGATCCCACGGTTCGGGTTCTTCGCGGGGTACGAAGAGCGGCTGCCGCTCGATTTCGACGAGGCCCTGGCCTCTGTGGCCCCGCGTTCCGTGCTGGTCGTGGCTCCGGCGCTGGATCGATATGCGCGCGCGGATGACGTCCGCAGCGAAATCGGCCAGGTCCGGCGGGTGTATGAGAGGATGGGCCGGCCGGACGGGTTGCGGCTGGAGACGCCGCTCGAATTCAGCCGGTTCCCGCGTACGCTGCAAGAGCAGGTGTTCGACTGGCTGGCTACGGTCCGGTAGACGGGAGGCCGCATCTACACCCTCGGAACAGAGGGCTGCACAGAAGCGGTGGATGGCGGCTTCGCAGGAGATCAGTGACTTCGTTCTTCGCCGATTACGGCCCACCGCGATCGAGCAAGAGGGGCGTCCTCCCGACCCGATGGGAGACGTATGACCGAGTCGGATCTGTCCCCGGAGAATGCCACCGGGTAGCACTCCGAAAAGCGCTAGAGAAGGCAGAACCCGCACCGCGATGCCCTTGGACAAGCCGGCAGCGCTGATCGCGTTTGAAGAAGGCCTCGCCGTCTTCGCAGATTTCGTAAGGAGGAGAGAGAATTCCGGGGAGGATACGCCGATTCCACGGGATCAGCCGTAGAGATGATCGGCCCCGTTTCGTCCCGGAAATTGTCGCCGCGATCTGGAGGACCCGATCGGTCGGAATCTGTGACACAACCTCCCGAGTCTCCATATCGATCACTTGCGCCACGAGTCTCTTCGTCGCGGGATCGACAAGGAAGGACAACTGACGGCCGCCGGCAATGATTCCCGACTGCCTGATCGCGTCCACGGCCCTCCGCCGCCAGCGTCCATGAGATGTTCCTCACCCTGGAGCAGCGAGCCTCATCATTAGAACTCCAGGTGTGGACAGGTCCATCCGACTGACGCTGGCGCGGACGGAGTTGCCATTCGGTAGGGGCAGCGAGCTCGACACGCAGAGTTTCGCTGGCGATGCTGCTAGCCTGTCATTGATGAAGGCCGTTCGAATTCGCCAACATGGCGGTCCGGAGGTGCTCACCTTTGAAGATGTTCCGAATCCGACGATCAAGGCCAACCATGTGCTCATCCGCGTGCGCGCATGCGCTCTGAACCAGCTCGACCTGTTTGTCCGCTCCGGCATTCCGGGGATGACGTTCTCCATGCCGCACATTCTGGGGTGTGACATCGCGGGGGAAGTGGTCGAAGTGGGCGAGTTGTGCGAGCGCGTCAAGGCCTGATCGCGGGTGTTGCTCTCCCCTGGGGTGAGCTGCCGGCAGTGCGAGGAATGTCTTAACGGCAACGACAACCTGTGTCGCCGCTGGTGTTCGGCCGCCGGGCTGATCTGTTCGTTACCTGGAATTTATGCCGTCGGAGGAATCTGTGGGTGGTTTGGCCCACGTTTAGCCCTGTGATTTATTGAGAAATCTCCAGAGCTTTCGGCAAGTGGGCTCGAAGGATCGCTGTTGTTCCTCGGAGTCGCCGTGATGGAGAATGGGGCCACCGTCCTTGATCAAATCGGCCAGAACTTTCTGCACTGGCGCCTTTCTGAGCGAAGGCGTGTAGTTGAGTTCGGTGATCTCGATATCGAGGTGCAGCGCTACCTGCGTCCGATCGCTCAGGCGGACCTTTTGCGCACGCAGGCCGGACAAGCGGCGCGCGGCATCCCGGGCGCAACGCTTCCCGGCGGGCTGAACACGGGCGTCCTGGGGGCCGGCGTGAACTCCGCCGCGGGAACTGGCGGCGTGGGCGCGGCGGGCGGCATCACGGGGGGCGGAGGCGCGCTGCAGATCGGGCAGGTGGGGACGTTCGACCCCTCTCTGAGTTTCAATTTCAGCTTCGACCGCAACGTCTCGCCGCTGAACACGACCGTGGTGGCGGGCGTGCCGACGGTGGTGACCGACTCGCTGGCCTGGAGCACCAGCTATGCCCAGCTTCTGCCCGAGGGGTCGAGCTACTTTGCGGGCGTGAGCGTCATCAGGCAGCTCACAACGCAGCAGCATCTGCGGTTCAATCCGGCGTTCATTACGCGGTTCACTTCCGGCTTCAACCAGCCGCTGCTCAACGGGCGCGGCTTCATCCCCAATATGCGATTCGTCTACGTGGCCGAGAACAACCTGAAGACCTCGGAGCAGATCTTCCGGCTGCAGGTAACCACTACGCTGGCGCAAGTCGAGGATGCCTACTGGGATCTGGCCGGCTTCCGGGAGGCGGTGCAGGTAGCGCAGGAATCGTTGACGGCGGCCAAGGACCTCTACAACAACAACGACCGCCGCTACCAGGCCGGCGTGGGGGCCGGGCTCGATCTGGTGACCGCCCAGGCCCAGGTGGCGGCGGCGCAGCGCGACCTGGTGGTGGCGCGCACCAATTTCCAGATGGCCGAGACGCAACTCAAAAGCATGCTGAGCAAGCGCATGGACTCGCTGCTCGACGCCGAACGAGGTCATCGCCGGACGGTTCACGCGCAACGCGATGCTGCCGCAGCTCAGCACCTTCGGCCTGTACGCCGGCTCCGGCCTGCAAGGCAACGCACTGCTGGGGACCGCCACGAGCGCGGGCAGCTTCGGCTCGGTCGACCAGGCGCTGGGCGCGGCCTTCCCGGAGTACGGCAGTGGCGTCAGCTATTTCATGTACCTGGGCAATCATTCGGCGCAGGCGGACGGCCTCCGCTCGCAGTTGGAAGCCAACCAGACGCAGGTCAACCTGCAGCGCTCGCGGCAGCAGATCAACCTGGAGGTGCGGCAGGCGATCACGGGCCTGCTGCAGGGGCACTCCCAGGTGGAAGCGGCCCACGAGGCGGCGGACCTGGCGCGGCAAGTGCTGGAAGCGGAGCGGAAGAAGCTGGACGCGGGCATTTCGACGCCCTACGACGTGGTGCTGCGGGATCGCGATTTCGTGACCGCCCGGCAGGCGGAGATCACCGCGATGTCGGGCTATGCCAAGGCGCTGGTGGAGATGCAACGCGCCTCCGGGCTGCTGCTGGAGCGGAACAACATCGAATTGGAGGACGCGCACGTGGGCGTGGTGACGCACATGCCCGCGCCCGGCATTCCGCGGGCGTCGGGAAGCACGCCTGTTGCGCCGGGGATTTCTCGATAACCCAGGTCCCGACCCATGTCACGCCATTTCCTCACCCTTGCTCTGGCGGCGGCGTTGCCGCTGGCCTGCCGCGCCGCGGACCTGCCGGACTACACACAGGGCGTTAAGTGATTCCCGAAGTTCTGGAAGACGTACCAGATGCCGCTGGTGCCGCTGCCCAACCTGGCCAACGGACGCCGCCTTCTGGAAGCCATTCACAACGGCCGGTTGGAGCTTTCGCTGGCCGGGCTCAATCAGCTCGTAGAGGAGAACAGCCTTGACCTGATCTCGGCCGGGTATAACGTCAGCATCGCGGAAACGGATGTGCTGCGCGCCAAATCGGGGCAGGCGGCACGCGGGACGCCGGGCGTGGCGCAGCCGGCGGAGATCTTCTCCTCGGCACTGGGTGCGGGCGTCGGATCGGCCTCCTCCAACAACACGGGGGGAACCGGCCCGGCGGCGATTTCCGCCTCGGGCCGGCTGGTGGTGGTGGGCTCGCGCGGCACGTTCGACCCCGACGTGCAGGTGACCCTCAGCTACGACCACGCCACCAGCCCCCTGAACACGCTGCAGGTGGCAGGCATCAACGCCGTCGCGACACCGTCCACCGACGTGTTGACGCGCTTCGAGAAGGAGTCTTCCTCGGGTTTCAGCTTCAGCGTGTCCTTCAATTCGCAGCGCCAGAGCTCGACCCAACAGGCGCTGCTCTTCGACCCGGCGTACACCTCGCGCCTCTCCATCTCCTTCAGCCAACCGCTGCTGGCCGGCTTCGGGCTGGCGGTGAACCGGCGCTTCCTCACCATCGCCAGGAATGACATCGCCATCAGCCGGCAAGTCTTCCGGCAGCAGGTCTCGACGGCGCTGGTGAACGCGCAGAACGCCTACTGGGACGTGGTGGCGGCGCGAGAGAGCGTGACGGCGGCGCGCGGCGCGCTGAAGACCGCGGAAACGCTGCTGCACGAGACCGAGCAGCAGGAGCGGCTCGGCGCATCCGCCTACATCGACGTGATCACTGCGCGCTCGGCGATGGCGGGAAGCCGCCGCGACCTCGTGATCGCCGAGAAGTTCACCCGCAACAGCTTGAAGCCTGCGCTCAGCGTGTTCGGCTCGTATTCCAGCTCGGCCCTGGGTATCGGCATCGGTCCCATGCTGCAACAGTCCTGGGTGGCGATGCCCTACCCCGAGTACGCGACGGGCTTTTCCCTTTCGATCCCGCTGCGCAACCGCGGCGCACAGGCCGACAACGTGCGCGCGCAAATGGAGTTGCGGCAGCAGCGGGTCTCTCGCGCGCGCACGGCCAACCAGATCCAGGTGGACGTGCAGACGGCGGTGACCGGGCTGATGCAGGCCAGGGCGCAAGTGGAGGCGGCGCACGCGGCGGCGGACGCGAGCCGGGTGGTCTGGGACGCGGAGCAGAAGAAGCTGGACGTCGGGGCGTCCACGCCGTACCGCGTGGTGCAGATGCAGCGAGACTGGGTGGAGGCGCAGGCGCAGGAGCTGCAGGCGCGGGCGAATTACGCCAAAGCGCTGATCCAGGCGGACAAGGCCTCGGGGCTGGTGCTCGAGCGGAACCACGTATTTGGACGAGGCGCTCAGCCAGGCCCGCAGGGCGGAGAAGGCCGGCGCCCAGCGGTAGCGCGCCTATGGCCTCGGATGCCGCGGCTCATATAGACCGATCTCGCCGCCGCCCGGTAACCGGATCTTCGTGATTAAGCCCCAGCGCGCTTCAACCACTTCCGCGCACTGGACGCCCTTGATGCGCAGGTCTTCCATTTCAGACTTCAGATCGTCGCACATCAGGTAGAGTTCGTGCCGGTCGTTTACGTCGGCGGGAT
Source organism: Bryobacterales bacterium (assembly GCA_963836015.1). Classification (GTDB taxonomy): domain Bacteria; phylum Acidobacteriota; class Terriglobia; order Bryobacterales; family Bryobacteraceae; genus CAWCDJ01. The sequence continues at coordinate 559,539 of CAWIIF010000002.1, forward strand.
GAAAAGCCGATTCCGCCGCTGGAAGCCCGAAGATGAGCCATCCGTGACCGGCGTCTACCGATCCAAATCCCAGGATGTCCCGAAAGAAGGCGCGATCGGCTTCCGCATCCCTGCTGTAGATGACAACATGCGCGCCGTTAATCATGCGACCCTGCTCCTTTTCGTAATCATAACCCTCCGGGATCATCGCTCTTGCGGCATCGCCCAGCGCAGCCGCCCGGTAGCGGCCCCGCACGCCGCGGGCGGCGTTATCATCATGGCAAGGAGGGGCAGCCGGATGAGGCAACCGTCCCCGCATCGACGTATACGCAATGCCGTGGAAAGGATTAAACGGTTCTTCAAGCGGGAGCCGGATTCGCCGGATGATCCCTACGCGCTGGTCGGCGCGCCGAAGAAGCCCCGGCCGCCGCTTAAGAGCGCGGCTGTCGAGGCCCACGCGGCGCTGCTCAAGGCGTCCAACAAGTGGGACACCGTGATGATGCCGGTCCACGCGGCGGACCACGCTTACCTGAGCTTTGAAAAAACGGCCCTCCCCGTCGCCAGGGAGTTTGGCTTGGGCGTTCAGGCGATCAAGGTATTCGGCAAGGCGTTCCTCTTGAGATCTCTTAGCCCCACCGAATGCCTGAAATACGTGCTCAGCCAGCCGGGCGTACACGTGGCGATCTGCGGCGCAGGCACGCAGGGGCAGATGGAAGACAACATCCGGACCGTCCAAAACTTCAGGAAGATGACTCCTGAAGAGATTGCCGATGTCCGGAAGAGAGCGATCGCTGGCTCGGGAGTCTATACTGGCCCCACGCTGGAGTACTGGAAAAAGAAGGCTTGAAGCGACGCCTGGGATTACCGACATGGAGATCAAACGAGCGGGCACACAGCCTTCTGCGAAAGGGCCATCGGACTGGTTCACCGGCACAGTGCGGATCGATCCTCTATTTCAGGCGCCCGATCCGGCGCTGGTTCAAGGCGCCGCCGTTACTTTCGAGCCGGGCGCCCGGACTGCCTGGCATACGCACCCGCTTGGACAGACGCTCATCGTGACAGCAGGGTGCGGCTGGGCTCAACGGGAAGGCGGACCCATCGAGGAGATCCGGCCGGGCGATGTAGTATGGTTCGCGCCCGGCGAGAAGCACTGGCATGGGGCAACACCGACTACGGCGATGACGCATATCGCCATACAGGAAAAGCTCGACGGCAAGGTCGTCGACTGGATGGAACACGTCACTGAAGAGCAATACCGGAAGTGATCGGGCTACCTCGCGCGCGACGGCATCCATCAACGCGACGAGAGAACGATTTGATTGCCTTCCGAATCCTTCAGGATGGCGAATGTCCCCCACGGCTGCTTTTGCGGGGGCCCGGCAAATTCTACACCGTTCCCGATTAACTCCTCATAACTCTTTTCGAGATCGTCGACCTCCCAAGAGGTGTTCACGAAGGTTCCGACCCGGTCTTCATGGCCCTCGGGCGTAAATAGTGCTACCCCGGTCTCGGCGCCCGGAATGGATAGTTCGATCCACCGCTGCGTCTCAGAGAACTCCTGGTCCGTGAGAATGCGCAGCCCGAGTTTCTCCGTGTAAAACCGCAATGCCCGGTCCTGATCCCGGACAGGAATGCCGAGGAACTTGATTCGCTTGATCATACAGCCCAAGAATGCCAGCCGTGACTCGTGAAATCAATCTCGGCGTGCCGAATCGCGGCAATCATTGCTATAGTAACTGCTGCTATAGGCATGAAATTCGACCCGTACCTCATCGACGCCTTGATGCGTGATCTGGTTGCCCACAGCCACTCCAGCGCGGCCTTCCTGGTGTACCTGCAGCTCTACCGCCACACCCACGGCGCGGGCCGGGAATCGGCCGCCCTGAGCCATAAGGCGCTCACGGAATCGATCGGCATCTCCAAACGGTCGGTCCAGACCGCGCTCGCGCATCTGATCGGCCGCCGCCTGATCCGGCAGCGAAAGGCCCGCCCCACAGCGGTACCCGTCTACACCGTTCTGACACCATGGATACGGAAGAGCCGCCCGGTGGAGTGATAGATTTGGTAGATGGGGTCGAAGATCTGGCGCATCGTGGGGGCGGCGTTCGTCGGCATGCTGGGATTCGGCGCAATCATCCCGATGCTGCCGGTTTACCTGCACGAACAGGCCGGCGCATCTACGTTTGTCACGGGCCTTCTGATCGGGCTGTCCTCCGCTTTCGCGCTGCTCGGCCGGCTCCTGGCGGGAAAGACCGCCGACCGGAAAGGACGGCGCATCGCCCTGCTGCTGGGGATGGGGTTTTGCGCGGCGGCCGGCGTGCTTTATCTGCCTGTGTTCGGTATCGCCGCTCTGGCGGCCGGACGTGTGTTGCATGGGCTCGGGGAAGGCTTCTTCGTAACCGCCGCGGTGGCATGGGCGGTCGATGTTGCGCCCGATAACCGGCGCGCCGAGACGCTCGGATATCTTTCGTCCGGAATCTGGGGCGGCGTATCGGTGGGACCCGCGATCGGGCAGGCGCTCGGAACCATGGCCTCCGTCGCGTTGTTTCTCACCGTTTCTTCCGTTGCGGTGATCGCGATCGTATGGGCGATGGATGAAGAGTTTCGGCCTCACGGCCACGTGAGGGGTCCCTGGGTTCCGCGTCCCGTGCTGCTGCCGGGCGTCGTTCTGGGGTTAGGAAATGTCACCTACGCGGCCATGGCGGGATTTCTGATCCTGCTCCTGCACCATCGCGGTCACAATACCGCTTGGGCTTTCTCGGCCTTCGCCGTCGCCGTGCTCTTCGGACGTGCGGTTTTCGGCCGTATGCCCGATCGCATGGGACCGCGGCGGAGCCTGCTCGCGGGCTACGCGTGCCTGGCCGTTGGCCTGATCGCGATCGTCGCCGGGTTGAACTGGACCTTCGACGTGCCCGCTGCCTTGTTAGTGGGGTTGGGGTATTCTTTCCCCTGGCCGGCCCTTGCATCGGTAGTGGTGGACCAGGTGCCGTCTTCGGAACGCGGAGCTGCATTAGGCGCGCTCAACGCCTTCTACGATTTGTTCGTCGCCGGCAGTTCGGCCCTCGCCGGAGCTGCGGCGGGTCGCTGGGGCTTTACGGCGCCCTTTTGGATAGCGCTTGGCTGCGTGGTTGTCGCCACCGCCCTGGTGTTCACTATCGGTACCGGCGCGAAACCCCGCGCACGCGCAACATATGCCTGCGACGAACCGGCGGGCGCCCGCCGATAAGAAAGTCTCACGGGGATTCTCGAAGGTTTCCGGTCAGGCGGTCATGTGGCGTAAACCGCCGCTAACGGCGTGATTGTGGGCATTGCGTAGGACCCGGCACAGTTCGTCCGCCTGAAAAGGCTTTAGAATCAGATCGTAGGCGCCGTGTTCGAGCACTCCCAGCCATAACTTCTCGTCGGCCAGCCTCGAAGCCACTACCAAAGCAGCCTGCGGGCGTAGTCGCAAGGACATTTCGAGCGCATCCTTCCAGTTGCCTCTCCGGAAGGAGGTATTGCTCAGCAGGACGCGGGAGCGGGTCAGCTTCAACCTGGCTTCCGCGTCTTCCAGGGACACAGCGTGATAAATGCGGACTTGTTCCGATTCCACTAAAGAAGATACCAGTTCGGCTTCGCGAGCAGAGGAAGCTAGGTAAACACAACTGAAACCTGGAACTGGGGGTCTGGGATCCCGGGTTGAGGATTCCGGCTTGATTTCTTCGCCGGTTTGATTTTTTGTTTGTATGATGACAGCGGGCATAACAACCCTCACCTTCAGCCTAGTACGCTCAGGTCGTCACCCCAATCCCGCATGGAAGCTATTTTGTGTGTATTCGTCCTGGTAGAGCCAATCCGCCCGAATCCGCGGCAACACCCCGCCCCGTGGCAGTGGGCGCATGATTAGCCGCTAGAATGGAACTTTCCATGCTGCTTGCCTCGAAACTGGCATTCCACTTCCGCCAGAAGTCCGTGATTCTCGGCCGCGAGCTGTTTCTTAAGGGCGCCGTGCGCATAGCCCACGGGAGTTCGAACCATCTGCAGGCCACGGTCTTTGGCACTCGCCCGTATCGTGTCGAGCTGAATCTGAGTCATGACGACCTCGAGGTCTCGTGCACCTGCCCCTACTTTCAGGATATGGGCCCCTGCAAACACCTCTTCGCCGCGGTGCTCGAAGCCGACCAGCGCGCCGTGCTGACCGACGCCCTTGCCGTCAATCACCTCAATCTGGAGGAGTTGGGCGCTGAACTGGACGATCCGCCCGTCTACCAGCCTCCGCCTCCGCCCGCCCCCCGCTGGGAGGATGATCTGAAGTCGATTCAGGCGGTCGTCTCGTATAAGCGCTCCGGCACGGGCCGGTTTCCCCGCGACTTCGAAGTCCTCTATGTCGTTGATCTGATGGCTTCCAGGACGGCTGTAGGGCTTACCCTCGCGCTTTTCTCGCGAACGCGGAAGAAGAACGGTGAGTGGTCGGTCCTCAAGGAGTTTCGCCCGGCGCCCTCGGAGATCACCACCCTGCCGGACCCCCTCGATGTCGAGACCGTAGCGGCCCTGTTCGGCAGCCAGGAGTATGTCTACGCCAACTCCACCCCCTTCGTCGGCCGCCGGCGGGTAGTCAGCCCCGCGCTGGCGGCCCGCCTGGTTCCTCCGCTGGCAAAGGCCGGCCGGCTGGTTCTGGATGACGGCCGGGCGGGCTCCGGCCACCAGCCGGTTGTCTGGGACGACGGCGGAGCTTGGGACTTCCGCCTGTCCGTGCTCCGCGGCAATCACGATCAGTGGAGTGTCAGCGGTTCCCTGCACCGCGGCGACCAGCGCCTGGGCCTCGAAGATCCGCAGTTGATCGTCGAGGGCGGCTTCGTCTTCACCCCTGGACGCGTCGCGCCGCTTCACGACCACGGCGCCTTCGCCTGGATCCCTCAGCTCCGGCGGCTCAAGCGCATCAAGTTTCCCGATCATGAGCGCGACAACGTCCTCGGAATGCTGCTTGCCGGCTCGGTAGTGCCGCCCCTCGAGCTGGATGACGACCTGAAATACGAAGAGAGGCGCATCACCCCGCGGCTGGGGCTGCGCATCAGCCAGACGCCGGAGTTCGGCGGGAGGCATTTCGAGGCCCGCTTCCTGGTCGACTACGGGCAAGGCTGGATCGAACCGGACACCCGCGAACGCGGGATCTGGCTGCCGGACCAGCGGGTGCTCCTCCTGCGCGACGCGGAAACCGAGGCGGCCGCCCACGATACCCTCGCCGGACTCGGCCTGAAACTGGAGAGCGGCCGGCCCGTCTGGAAGGTGGCCGCGAAGGCCATGCCCCCGGTCGTGCGCGAGCTGCTGCACGCCGGCTGGCATGTCGATGCCGAGGGAAAGGCCTTTCGCCGCCCCGGAGCCGCCCGCATGGAAGTGCGCTCCGGAATCGACTGGTTCGAGCTGCATGGCGAAGTGGATTACGACGGCACCGCCATCCCCCTGCCCCAGTTGCTGTCCGCGCTTCGGCGCGGCGACAACCTCGTCCCGCTCGGTGACGGCGCCTTCGGGCTGCTGCCGGAGGAGTGGCTCGAACGCTTCGCCCCGCTCGCCGGACTCGGCTCGAAAGAGAGCGGCCACCTGCGCTTCGAGCGCAGCCAGGCCGGCTTGCTCGATGCGCTGCTCGCCGTTCAGCCGGAGGTCCGCACCGACGAGATCTTCGAACGCACCCGCGCCCGTTTGAAGGCCTTCGACGGCCTTCAGCCCGCGCCGCAGCCGCCTGGCTTCAGCGGCCACCTGAGGGACTACCAGAAGGAAGGCCTTGGGTGGATGGCGTTCCTGCGCGAATACCAATTCGGCGGCTGCCTGGCCGACGATATGGGGGTTGGAAAGACCGCTCAGGTGCTGGCGGCGCTGGAATTGCGCCGTACCGAAGGCGCCGGGCCGTCGCTCGTCGTGGCGCCCCGGTCGCTGATGTTCAACTGGCGCGCCGAGGCCGCCCGCTTCACTCCCCAATTGAGGGTGCTGGAGCACACCGGCATGGCGCGCGATACGGCCCTCATCGCGCAGCACGATCTCGTGCTCACCACTTATGGAACGCTCCTGCGCGACGTGCCGCAACTGGCCGGAGTCGAATTCGATTACGTGGTGCTCGATGAAGCTCAAGCCATCAAGAACGCATCCACCTCCACCGCCAAGGCCGTCCGGCTGCTGCGCGGCCGCTACCGCCTGGCTCTGAGCGGCACCCCGGTGGAGAATCACCTGGGCGAGCTGTGGAGCCTGTTCGAGTTTCTCAACCCGGGCATGCTCGGCGAATCCAAGGTGTTGAAGCTCGGCGGCGGCCTGGCCCGCAATCCCGGCCCCGAGGCGCGCCAGCTCCTGGCGCAGGCCCTGCGGCCGTTCATTTTGAGGCGCACCAAGCAGCAGGTGGCACGCGAGCTGCCGGAGAAAACCGAGCAGACCATCTTTTGCGATCTCGAGGCGGCCCAGCGCGCTCAATACGATGAACTGCTGCGTCACTACCGCGGGAGCCTGCTCCAGCGCGTGCAGCGCGACGGCCTGGGGCGCTCGAAAATGCACGTGCTGGAGGCCCTTCTGCGGCTTCGCCAGGCTGCCTGCCATCCCGGCCTGATCGACCCCAAGCGCACTCACGAGCCAAGCGCCAAGGTCGATGTGCTACTCGATCAGCTTCAGGAGCTGCAGGAGGAGGGCCACAAAGCCCTGGTCTTCTCGCAGTTCACCAGCCTGCTCGCCATCGTTCGGAAGCGTCTCGACCAGGCCGGCATCCGCTACGAATATCTCGACGGCGCTACCCGCGACCGCCAGGACCGCGTCAACACGTTCCAAACCGACGAGGACTGCAAATTGTTCCTCATCAGCCTCAAAGCCGGCGGCCTCGGTCTGAACCTCACCGCCGCCGAGTATGTCTTCCTGCTCGACCCCTGGTGGAATCCGGCTGTCGAGGCGCAGGCCATCGACCGCGCCCACCGCATCGGCCAGACGCGCCCGGTCTTCGCCTACCGCCTCATCGCTCGCGAGACGGTCGAAGAAAAAGTGCTGGAGCTGCAAAAGACCAAGCGGGATCTCGCCGACGCCATCCTCGGTGAAGACCACAGCCTCATCCGCGACCTCAAGCGCGAAGACCTGGAGCTGCTTCTGTCGTGAAGGCGCCGTGCGCCGCGCCCGGCAGGGCGTCGATCCCCTCCTCGATCTCGCGATAGACCGATTCAAACTCGTCCACATTGCCGCCCCAGGGATCGCGGATCGCCGGGCCGCGGCCGCGGTTCAGCGCCCCCAGATAGTGCAGCTTTTTCGCGGCCCCCGGGTGGTACGCCCGGATCGCCCATTCCTGCTCCGGCTCGAATATCAGGATCAGGTCCGCCCGCTCCACCTGCGCGCGCGTCAGTACGCGGGACCGGTGCCGTGCCAGGTCCACTCCGAACCGCAGTGCCGCCTCCCGCGCGGCCGGCGGCGATTCCCTGCCCTCCGCCGGATAGTGTCCGGCCGATTCCACTTCCAGATTCGCGCCGGCGCGCCGCTTCAGATAAGCTTCGGCGAACGGGCTGCGGCAAATGTTGCCCTTACAGACCACCAGGATCCGCCGCGCGTCGCAGGCGGCCGCTTCCGCCCTTCGCCGCATCCTTGCCCGTATCCCCGGCAGCATCCAGACGAAGGGCCGCAGCACTTGCCCGGCAAATTGCGCGGCTTCGAAGACCCCGGGATTCGGATCGTCCAGCGTGAACGTGTCGTTGCGCTCCCGAAATACCCGAAGGGGCTCCAGCGCGACTTTCCACAAAGGCACCGTCAGGAGCGTGGCGTCGCCGCGGTCGGCCTGAAGATTGCGCCTCAGCCACCCCAGGTCGAGCCGCCAGTTCCGGCAATATAGATCCGTTCGATATTCCCGCGGAAACCCGGTGCGTCCGTGGACCATCAGCTCGTAAAGATATCGCGGGAAATCCGCGCCCGCCGCGATCGTCAGCGGCAGCGAGCCCCAGAAGCGCCCGTTGATCTCGATCAGCACCCAGCCGCCCGTGCGCGGGTTCACTTTGAACTCGGCCATCGCGACTCCCGTGTAGCGCAGTTCGTTCATCAGGCGCCGGGTCGCTTTCAGCAGTTCGGCAGAAAGCGGCACACTCTTCCGGTACGCGCCGCCGCCGCCCTCCGGCGCTTCATGCACTCGCTCGTGCTGGAAAGCCGCGAGGATCTCACCATCCTTGCAAAGCACCTCCACTCCGACCCCCGAGCCCACGAAATTCTGTTGGACCAGAAGCGGGCCGCGCGCCAGCATCGGGCCGGCGATCCCCTCGATGTCTTCAAACCGCCGCACTTTGCGTACTACGTTCCTTCGGTCGGGGACCTCCGCCGAAACCGACGCGGCGGGCTTCAAAACCAACGGCATCCCAAAACTCCCGGCCAGGTCCTCGATCTCGGCCGGCGAGCCGGCCGGAGATTGCTTTGGCAGAGGGATCGAAAGGCGCTCGGCCAGCTCGTAGGTCTTGCGCTTGTCGAAGCACCACTCGAATGCGGATTCGTTCGGAATGCACAGGTGCGTCCACCGGCCCAGTTCGCCACGATGCCGGTGGATCGCCAGCACCGCCGCATCGTGACACGGAATCACCGCATCGAACCGCGTTTCCCGGAGCAGCCGGGTCAGCGCCTCCAGCCACCTTCCGTCCCGCGGCGAATAACGTGGGATTTCGTGCACCTCCCGGAGGTATCGCGACCGCAGTGCCGGCGAGTCCCACTCCGCCCAGGCCGCGTGGACCTCCACCCCGGCTCGCCCGAGCGACCGGATCACGCTGAGAAAGGCGCGGGTATCGTTACCCAGCACCAGCGCGCGCCCGCCCGCCGGGTTCACCGGCCGACCCCCGCGGCCACCGCCGCGCCGCAATATTCGTCCGCGAAATCCGTCAGCGCTCTCGCGCGAAAGCTCCCGCTGGCCGCCGCAAAAACCGCGTGCAGATCGCGATACAGGGTCTCGATCGCTCCCTCGCTCCGGAACCACGGACTCCCGCCCGGCATCAGTTCCGACGAGTGCAGCAGCAACTCCACATGGCTTTCCCCCTGCTCCCCGGCAAGCTCCAGCAGGCGCAGCATCGCCTCCCGGTTGTGGCCGTTCGGCCGGAGCCAGGAAAGCGCCGGCGTCAGCCGGTCGACCGCCCTACGCGCCAGCGACCCGGGCTTCAGCCTCCCGCGCAGCGGATCGAGCCACGAGGGTCCCGACCGCCGCACCGACACCGGCACTTCCAGAAGTTGGGACCCGCCCGGACGGCACACATCGCCATAATCCGGGAAGTAGGGCCGGGTCGGGGCGGACGTAAAGTCCGGACCGCCTCTCGAGGCTCCGCCATGCGCGGCCCACGAAATCCCCGGCGTCACCGAGCAGTCCACACGATATCCGCACTCTTCGAGCAGACAGGCGTACGTCCCGTCGAACCCGAAACGGCCCGCCCGGTGGCTGGTCACTGGGGTTTCGAAGGTATGGCGCAACAGCCCGGTCAGGTAGACGATCTTCTCTCGCATCACTTCCTCCGGATATTCAAAGAGATACGGGGCCCGCCCGAAATCGTCGTCGGTCAACGGGACCAGCGGCGGCGAGTTCCAGGCATGCAGGTGCATGCCGATCTCGGCCGTGCCGCGCCGCACCGCGGCCCTCCCGAATCTCTGGAATTCCGGACACTGCGCCATCTCGTAGTTCGTCAGGTAGGTCGCGATCCAGCCGTATTCTTCACAGGTTTGCTGGAATCTCGGCAGCCAGGCGGCGTTTCGAGTGGTGATGCTGCGCGGATGCGACCACAGGTTGTCCCCTTCCGTGTCGATGGTGATCAGGAAGGCGGGGCGCTCGAGAATGCTCATCAGCCTGAGTATCGACGCCGCCGTCCCCGTTCTTTAGCACTTTAGGGCCGTTCTTTCGACCGGGCACTTCCCCATTCCTTCCGAACGCGCTAAAATGAGGTTTAGTGTCGAGCCAATCGAGTGGGCGAAAGCCCACTTTTTTGTTGGATTTGGCACATTCGGAACGATGCGGGAACCAGTGGCGTCCAAAATCGAAGAGATCGCGCAGCGGGTAGCCGATTCGGAGGGGATGGAGCTAGTCGAGGTGGAAGTCAAAGGCGGCGGCGGGAGCCGTTTCGTGCGGATTTCGATCGACAAGCCCGACGGCGTCACCCACGCCGACTGCGAGCTCGTATCGCAGCAGGTGGGGACCATTTTGGATGTGGAAGACGTAGTGCCAGGCCACTACACACTTGAAGTAAGTTCCCCCGGCGTGGAACGTAAGCTATTGAAACCGACAGATTATCAGCGGTTCCAGGGCAAGAAGATCAAGGTCACATTGCGCGAGCCGATCGAGGGGCGGCGCAACTGGGACGGCACACTCGCCGGCTTCGAAGACGGCGTCATCGCACTCGACGCCGGACAGGGGAAAACGGTCCGGTTCGATCTCGGGCAGGTCCAGAAAGCAAATCTGAAGTTCGAGTGGTAAAGCCCCGCCGGAAACACTCAATCGCGACAAAGAGGGTACCTTGGAAACGATTTTTCAGTCCATCGAGATATTGAGCAAGGAAAAGGGCATCGATCCGCAGATCGTGCTGGATGCGGTGAAAGATGCCATGCTGATCGCCGCCCGCAAGCATTACCGCACCAATGAGGACTACCTGGCGGAGATGGATCCCAAGACCGGCGCAATCCGCTTGTTTGCCGTCAAGAAGGTTGCCGAAGCGGTGGAGGACCCGGCCCATGAGATGACCCTGACCGAGGCCCGGCGCATCAGTCCCGAAGCCGAAATCGGCTCGGAAGTTCGCATCCCAAAAAACACCGATGCCCTGGGACGCATCTCCGCCCAAACGGCCAAGCAGGTCATCTTTCAGAAGGTCCGCGAAGCCGAGCGCGAGACCGTCTTCAACGAATACTCGGGCCGCACCGGCGAGCTCGTGAACTGCACCATCAAGCGCGTCGAAGGCCCGGATTACATCCTCGATCTCGGCAAGACCGAAGCCAAGCTGCCGAAGAAGGAGCAGTCGCGCCTGGAGAGCTATAGCGTGGGCGACCGCGTACGCTGCATCATCCGGCTGGTGGATAAATCGAGCAAGGGGCCGGGCGTGGTGGTCTCCCGCGCCGCTCCCGAGCTGGTGATGCGCCTGTTCGAGCAGGAAGTGCCCGAGATCTACGACGGCACCGTGCAGATTCGCGGATGTGCGCGGGAGTCCGGGGAGCGCACCAAAATCGCCGTGCAGAGCCGCGACCGCGATGTGGACAGCGTCGGCGCCTGCGTGGGGATGAAGGGCATGCGCGTGCAGTCGATTATCCGCGAGCTGCGCGGCGAGAAGATCGACATCATCGAATATTCCGAGGATTCCGTGGTCTTCGCGACCCACGCCCTGAGTCCGGCCAAGGTCAGCCGCATCTCGATCCTCGACCCTCTCGAAAAGCACATGGAAGTGATTGTCGATGACTCGCAGCTCTCGCTCGCCATCGGCAAAAAGGGCCAGAACGTGCGGCTGGCGGCCAAGCTCCTCGGCTGGAAGATCGACATCAAGAGCGAGGAAGAGAAGCGGCAGGAGGTCGAGTCGGCCATGGCCGCCCTGGTGGCTCCCGGCGCTCCGGTTTCCGTCCTCATCGATTACGGCCTGCCGGAGACGCTGGTGGAGCATTTGCTCGATGCCGGCGTGGGCACCATCGAGAAACTGGGCGGCATGACGCCCGAGCAGTTGGAAGAGATCCAGGGCATCGACCCCGACCTCGTGGAGCGCATCCAGCAGGCGGTCAACGCTTACTACAGCCAGTTCGAAGAAGGCCAGGGTGTCGAGGCGGCCGAACCGGCCGAACCCGCCCCCGCCGAGGCCCTTGCTTCCGATGCCGCCGCTTTGCCCGGAGAAGTCGCGGAAACAGAACCCGAGCTGAGCGAGGCCGTTGAAGCTCCGGAGGCCCTTGAGAATCCGGAAAGCCCGGAGGCGCAAGTGGTGCCTGAGTCGGAACCTGCGGAAGAAGCCGGAGAAACCGACCAGCAGTCTGGTAACATGGAAGATGCGGGTTCCCCCACTCACAATCAGTCCGAGGGATTAGGACCGGAAGGCGACCCTCGTCGGCGCGAGTAGGAGCGTCTCGTCAGATAGAAGTAGATTGCCTTATCTATGAAGAAGATTCGGATCAACGAGCTGGCACGAGAGCTGGAAGTCAAGGCTCACGAAATCCTGGACCGGCTCCCCGAACTGGGCGTCACGGAAAAAAAGACGCACTCCAGCTCGATCGATGAGGATGTCGCGATCCGGCTGCGGCGGCTCTACGGACAGGATGTGCCGGACCTCGAGCCGGAGACGGAGCCCGAAATAGAGGAGCGCGCCGAAGAGCCGGATACTGCCGAGCCGCCCGCGCATCCTGCCCCTGGACACGCCGAGGCGGAGACCACTCCGTCGGCCCGGGAGAGCGAATCAAGCGAGGAGCAGCCTACGGCCACAGCCATTCCCGAACCGACTGCCGACACTTCGGCACAGCCCGCGGCGCACCATTTGCCGGTCCGGCCGCCCCTGGCGGGCAGGCCGGTCCATCCGCCGGTCGGCCCTCATCAGCCCCTTCCCAAGCCGGAGGCTCCGCGCCCGGAGGCATCGCGCCCGATGGCGCCGCCGCCTCCGCCCGCGAACCCGCCCTCGCAGACGCCACCGGTAGCGGTGATCGCGCCCGGGCGTCCGGTGGCTCCCGCGCCGCGGCCCATACCCGGTCCGGCCAGTTCGCCGCGCCCCGGCCAGGTTCTCTCGGGTCCAAGGCAGCCGTTCCCCGCCGGAGCGGAAGGAGTACGCCCTGCTCCGGGAAGCGCGCCCGTCAATCTGCAGCGCCAGACCGTCGGCCCCAGGCGTCCCGATGTCCGCCAGAGCCCGCCGCCCTCCGGTGTACCGGGAGCACCCGTCTCCAAACCGCTGGCCGGCCAGCCCGCTGCCCGTCCGGTTGTGCCGCCGCGGCCCGACCTGGCCGCCAAGCTCTCCGCTCCCCGGCCCTCCATGCCGGCCGCCCCCACTGCGCCGCGGCCCGGTATTCCGAAGCCGGCAGCCGCTACTCCGGTCCCCGGACAGCCGATCTATCGCGGACCCATTCGTCCCGGCCAGCCGCTGGTAGCGCGAACCGGACCGCGCCCGGGCGCTCCCGCCCCAGGCCGTCCAACCGGACCGCGCCCGCAGCATCCGACATCCCGCGGCCGTATGGAGCCCGGACTGGCGCCGCCCCCGGTGGAGCCGGCCCGCGGCCGCCCCGGCGACAAGCGGCCCAGCCGCCCGCAGCCGCGCGAGCGCGTGGAAGAGGAGAGGATCCTGCGGCCGCAGCGCCGCCACGTGGAAGCCGGCCCGCCGCCCATCAACCGCGAGATCACCATCTCCGAAGGCATCACCGTCAAGGAGCTTTCCGAAAAGCTCGACGTGAAGGCCGCGCTGGTAATGAAAAAGCTGATGGACCGCGGCATCTTCGTGGCCATCAATCAGACCCTCGATTCGAAGCTGGCCACTGAAGTGTCACGCGAATTCGGCGCTTCCACCGCCACCGTCAGCTATGAGGAAGAGGCCATGCAGGCCGTGGAGGTCGCGGAGGACGCCAAAGATCTGCTGAAGCGCGCTCCCGTGGTCACCATCATGGGCCACGTGGATCACGGCAAAACGTCGCTGCTCGACGCCATCCGCGAAGCCAATGTTGCCGGCCGTGAGGCCGGCGGCATCACCCAGCACATCGGCGCTTATCAGGTGGACATGAACGGCCGCAAGATCGTCTTCATCGATACCCCCGGCCACGAAGCATTTACCCGTATGCGCGCCCGCGGCGCCCGGGTTACCGATATCGTCGTCCTGGTGGTGGCGGCCGACGACGGCGTCATGCCGCAAACCCTCGAAGCCATCGACCATGCCCGCGCCGCGAAAGTGCCGATCCTCGTGGCGATCAACAAGATCGACAAGCCCAACGCGCAGCCCGAACGGATCAAACAACAGTTGGCCGACCGGGGCCTGCTGGCGGAGGATTGGGGCGGCGACACCGTCATGGTTCAGGTCTCCGCCAAAACCCATGACCACCTCGATCTGCTGCTCGAAATGATCCTCCTGGTGGCCGATTTGCAGGACCTCAAAGCCAATCCGAGCCGCCCCGCCATGGGTACCGTCATCGAAGCCCAGCTCGACCGCGGCCGCGGACCGGTCGCCACCGTACTGGTGCGCAACGGCACGCTGCACGTGGGCGATTTCTTCATCGTCGGCTCGGTGTTCGGCAAAGTCCGCGCCATGCAGAACGATCGCGGCGCGCAGATCCGCAAAGCGGAGCCTTCCACCCCCGTCGAAGTGCTCGGCCTCGAATCCCTGCCCGAAGCCGGCGACGATTTCCAGGTGGTGACGGACACCGCCAAGGCCAAGCAGATCGTCAACTTCCGCGACCAGAAGGCGCGCGAAGCCGCGCTCGCCAAATCCAGCCGCCTCACCCTCGAACAGTTGCACAAGCAGTTGCAATCGGGCGAGGTCAAGGAGCTTCCCATCATTATCAAGACGGATGTGGGCGGATCGGCCGAAGTGCTCACCGAGACGCTGCAGAAGCTCTCCAACGAGAAAGTCAAGGTCCGCGTCATTCACTCCGGCGTGGGCGCCATCAACGAATCCGACGTGCTGCTGGCATCCGCGTCGAACGCCATCATCATCGGGTTCAATGTGCGGCCGGAGCGCAAAGCGGAATCCATCGCCGAGCAGGAGAAAGTGGATATCCGCCTGCACACGATCATTTACAACCTGACCGACGAGATCAAGCGCGCCATGACCGGCCTCCTCGAGCCGGTATTCAAGGAAGTCTACAAGGGTAAGGCCGAAGTGCGTGAGACGTTCCGCATCAGCAAGGTGGGCAACGTGGCCGGCTGCCAGGTCATCGACGGCTCGATCAGCAGCAAGTCGGAAGTCCGGCTGCTGCGCGATAACGTGGTGGTCTACACCGGCAAGATCAGCTCGCTGCGGCGTTTCAAAGACGACGTCAGCGAGGTCAAGACCGGCCAGGAATGCGGCATTACGCTCGAAAACTACTCGGACGTAAAACAGAGCGACGTGATCGAGGCGTTCGTGACGGAGCGCGTCGCTACCGAAGTCTTCGCCTGATCGGATGGCCGCGATTGGTGTTCTGACTCTGGAACTGCGACTCGAAAACTCGCATTCGCTGAAGGACAAACGCCACGTGGTCGAGAGTCTGAAAAGCCGTTTGCGGCATAAGTTCAACGTGGCCGTGGCCGAAATCGATCACCAGGACCTCTGGCAGCGCGCCGCCATCGCCGCGGTGACAGTGTCCTCCGATCGCGTCCATGCGGAAAAGGTTCTGCGCGCCGTAGAGGAGGAAGCGGTCGGCCTGCTCGGCGCGGAGCTGGCCGAGTGTACGTTGGATTGGCTGGATTGAGCATCACAGAACCGCGACCGTAAGGGAGCGGGCAGATTTGCATGGATGAACGGCGCACATTACGGGTCTCGGAAGCGGTCCGGGAAGAGCTTTCGGAAATTGTGGGGTTCGAAGCCGAAGACCCGCGCCTCCTGGCCGTCGAAGTGGTGGATGTCCATGTCAGCGTGGACGGCCGCCACGCCAACGTCAAGGTCGCTATCCGCGGCACCGAGCGCGAACAGCGGCAATCCATGGCCGCCCTCGAGCATGCCACCCCGTTCCTGCGCCATGAACTGGCCTCCCGGCTCAGCCTCAGGCATGTTCCCGATCTGCATTTCGACCAGGACCGCAACCCGGATGTGGAAAGCCGCATCGATTTTCTATTGAAACGGGCAAAAAAATCTCGTGGCCGCAGTGAAAATCAGCCCTAGGTTCAAACAATTTGTGGTAGGTTTGTTTCTGTCGGCAGCCATGGCGGCGCCCCGGACGGAACTCCTCCGTCTCGAGAAAAGCGCCGATGCCATGGGGTCGACTTATACGATCGAGCTGTACGGGTACGATCGGATCCGGATGGAAGCGGCGGCCGACGCCGCCTTCGACGAGGTCCGCCAACTGGACGATCTCCTGTCGAATTACAAGCCCGACAGCGAGTGGAGCGAGGTAAACCGGCGAGCCGCGGCAGGGCCGATGAAGATTTCGCCTGAACTCTTCCGGGTTCTTTCCGCATGCGCCGGGTACAGCAGGGAAAGCGAAGGGGCGTTCGACATCACAGTTGGCCCGCTAATGAAGGTGTGGGGGTTCTATAAGGGTTCGGGTCACCTGCCCCATCGGGCCGAGGTGCAAGCGGCCATGACCAAGGTGGGCTACCGGCACATGCACCTGGACCCGGCGGCGCAAACGGTGTGGTTCGATCGCCCGGGCGTGGAAATCGATCCCGGCGGCATCGGCAAAGGGTACGCGGTAGACCGGATGGTGGAAATATTACGGAAAAACGGCATCCAGACCGCTCTCGTGGCCGGCTCCGGCAGCAGCATCTACGGTATGGGCGCTCCCCCGGACGAGCCGAGAGGCTGGCGGGTGGATATCAAGAACCCCTGGGATACGCGGAAAAGCGCGGCCGAAGTCTTTCTGAAGGACATGTCCATGTCCACCTCGGGCAGCTATGAAAAGTTTTTTCGGGCAGAGGGACGTATCTACGCTCACATTATGGACCCGCGCACCGGCTACCCGGCGGCGGGCAGCGTGTCGGTTTCCGTGATCGCTCCCCGTACCCTGGATTCCGAAGTGTGGGCCAAGCCCTACTTCGTCAACGGCCGCCAGTGGGCGGCCCAGCACAAGCCAAAGGACTTTCGCGTTTTCTTTTGCGAAGACAGGATGGATCAGCCATGCGCGTGGCTCCAATGAGTAGCCGTTTTCTGGACGCCTGCCGGCGCCGTCCCACCGACGTGAGGCCGGTATGGTTCATGCGGCAGGCGGGCCGGTATATGAAGCAGTACCGCCAGATCCGCGAGCGCCACGGAATTCTCGAGATCTGCAAGCGCCCCGACCTGGCCGCGACTGTCACGTTGCAGCCCGTCGAGATTCTGGATGTGGACGCGGCCATTATTTTCGCCGACCTCCTCCTCCCCATCGAGCCGATGGGACTCAAGCTACGATATGCGGCCGGCGAGGGGCCGATTATCGATAATCCGGTCCGAACTTCGGATGATGTGGATTCCCTTTCCACGGCCAACACCGACGAGCTCGGCTATGTCGGCCAGGCGATCCAGCAGGTGGTCCGCGCGCTGGCCGGAAAGGTGCCCGTCATCGGCTTCGTAGGCGCCCCCTTCACCATGGCCAGCTACATGATCGAAGGCGGAGCCTCGCGCAACTTCATCCGCACCAAGAAGCTGATGTACAGCGACGAGACCCTGTGGCGGCGGCTGATGGGCAAGATCGTCGACGTTCTGGCGCCCTTCGCGCATTCGCAGGTGACCGCCGGCGCGCGCGCCATCCAGGTGTTCGACAGTTGGGTCGGCGCGCTCGGCTCCGACGATTATGTCCGCTTCGCTGCGCCCTATTCCCGCGCCCTGATCGAGCGCATCCGCTCCACCGGCGTTCCCGTCATCCATTTCGGCACAGGCGCCTCCGGCTTCTTCCGCGAGCTGCACGCCGCCGGCGGCGACGTGATGGGCGTGGACTGGCGCATCAACATCGACCAGGCCTGGATGGACATCAGCTACCGCTCCGCGATTCAGGGCAACCTCGATCCGGTCGCGCTATTCGCTCCGCTGCCCGAGCTCCGCACCAAGGTGCAGGAGCTGCTCAAGCGCACCGGCACGCGGCCCGGCCACATTTTCAATCTCGGGCACGGCATTCTTCCCGAAACCCCCGTCGAGAACGTCAAGGCCGTCGTGGATCTGGTGCGGGAATTCCGGCCGTGAATCAGGCGGTCCTGCTGCTCGCCCATGGAGCGCCGGAACGGCTGGACGACATCGAAGCGTATCTTTCCTTCGTGCGCGGCGGCAGGCCGTCGAACCCGCAGGTCACCGAAGAAGTGACACGCCGCTATGCCGCCATCGGCGGCGGCTCTCCCCTGCTCCGCTGGACGCGCGCCCAGGCCGAAGCTCTCGAGCGGCTGCTCGGCATCCCGGTCCATTTCGCCATGCGCAACTGGAGCCCTTTCATCCAGGATGTCGTGCCGCGCATCGAAGCCGCCCGCGTGGCCGCCGTCTGTCTGGCTCCCCAGTATTCGGAAATGAGTATCGGCCTCTACATCCGCAAGGTCGACGAGACGAAGCCGCCCTTCGAGATCCGTTGGGCCAAAAGCTACCACGACGAGCCCCTGCTGATCGAAGCCTTCGCGGAAAGACTCGGCCGCTCTCACGCGCGGGTCCTGTTCACCGCCCACAGCCTCCCCGAGCGCGCCCTCGCGCCGGATGATCCCTACGACCGGGAATGCCGCGCCACCGCCGCCCTGATAGCCGGCCGGCTCGGCCTCACCGCCTGGGACTTCGCCTACCAGAGCCAGGGCATGACCGGCGAGCGCTGGCTCGGCCCCACCGTGGAGTCGTATCTGGACCGCTACGCCGCCGGCGGCATTCGCGAAGTGGCGATCGCCCCCATCGGCTTCGTCTGCGACCACGTCGAGATCCTGTACGATATCGACATCCAGTTTCGGGACTACGCCGCCGCCCGCGGCATCACCTTGACCCGCCCCGAATCGCTGAACGATTCCCCGCGATTTACGGCGGCCCTGGCGGAGGTGGTGCAGCGATGCCTGACGTAATCATCATCGGCGGCGGCATCTCCGGGCTCTCTACCGCCTACTACCTCGCCAAGGCCGGCGCAGCGTCCACCATCCTCGAATCGCGCCCGCGCCTCGGCGGCGTCATCCGCACCGACCATGTGGAAGGCTGCACCCTCGAAGCCGGCCCCGACAGCTTCCTCTCCGCCAAGCCCGCCGCGCTCGACCTCATCCGCGATCTCGGCCTGGCGGACGACGTCATCGGCTCGAACGACCATCTCCGTGTCACTTTCGTGCGCAAGGGCGGCCGCCTGGTCCCCCTGCCCGACGGCCTCATGATGATGGTGCCCACCCGGATCCTGCCGCTCCTCACCACCCGGCTCCTGAGCTGGGGCACCAAGTTCCGCATGGGCATGGAGCTTTTCCGCGCCCCCGCTCCCCACGCGGGCGACGAATCGGTCGCCGAATTCGTCGAGGAGCACTACGGCCGCGAAGCCGTCGATTACCTGGCCGAGCCGCTCCTCTCCGGCATCTACGGCGGCGACCCCACCCAGCTCAGCGTCACCAGCGTCCTCCCGCGATTTGTCGAGCTCGCCGGCCGCTACGGCAGCCTCACCCGTGGAGTGCTGGCCGTACGCGCCAAGGCCCATTCCAGCAGCGCGCCCGCTCCCCTCTTCCGCACCTTGAAAGGCGGACTGGGCGCCATGGTGGACGCCACCGCCAAGGCCGTCGAGGGCCGCGCCGAGGTCCGGCAGGCGCGCGCCGATACTGTGGAACGCACCGCCCGCGGATTCCGGGTCCGGGCTGCCGGCGAATGGATCGAAGCCCGCCACGTAGTGGTAGCCTGCGAAGCCCATAGCGCCGCTCCCCTGCTGGCCGGCCTCGATTCCCGTCTCGGCGAGCTTCTGGGCGGCGTGCCCTACAGCTCTTCCATGACCGTCGCCATGGCCTATCGCGCCGCCGATTTCGCGAAGCCGCCCGCCGGGTTCGGTTTCCTGGTGCCTAAGAAGGAGCGCCGCCGCCTGGTGGCCTGCACCTGGATCGGGACCAAGTTCTCGCACCGCGTCCCCGATGGCACCATCGTCGCACGCTGCTTCCTGGGCGGAATGGACGATGCCGCCATCCTCTCCGAATCGGATGATGCCGTCATCGCCGCGGTAGTGGAAGACCTGCGCGACATCGCCGGCGTGACCGCCCGCCCGGCCTTCACGCGGATTTCCCGCTGGCCCCGCTCGATGGCGCAGTACACCGTGGGCCACCCCGCCCGCGTCGCCGAGATCCGATCGCGCACAGCCGCACTCCCCGGCCTGCACCTCGCCGGCAACGCCTATGAAGGCATCGGCATCCCCGACTGCATCCGCATGGGCAAACGCGCCGCCGAAAACATCCTGGCCGGTGGATAGCGCCGCCCCTCAGTCTTTCCGAAACCGCAGGTCCCAAACCCGCGATTCTCCCACGCTCAACTCCGTCACCTTGCCTGCACTGTCTCGCAGGAACCGTACACTCCCCATCGACGAGCTGAAGCCGTCTCGATAAGTGGGCGCCAGCGGAATCACCGAATCCGGACGCCGGTGGATCACCAGCCTGCCGTTCTCGACCGCCACGCGCAGCGTGACCTCCGCTTCGTCGCTGGTATATTGCCCCTCGAGCGCCTCCAGTTCCGCCGCCGTGGGGTTCGCGCGCTCCACCTTCTCGTAACCCACCGTGTCGGTTTCCGAAACCATGCGCAGCTCGCCGTTCGGAGCAAACTCCGCGCGGGGATTTCCCGGCGCGAGCGTCATCACCGAATGATCGCGCAGGCTGCGATAGAGCCCTGCCTTGGACGCGTCGTACGACGCCGTTCGAGGAGGGTCGGGCTTCTCCGCGCCCGCCAGGTAGACATCCGCCACCTGGTGGCCGAACTGCGTCGCGCTGGTCGTCACGTTGCACAATACCGCCACCGAGAGCCCCTGTTCCGGATACCGGCCGAGCCACGCGCTGTATCCCGCCGTGCTGCCGCTGTGGCTCACCTCCGGCAGTCCCTTCCAGTGCAGGACCATCAAGCCCGCGGCATATGCGATGGTGCGCCCGTCAGTCAGGCGTCCCCGCTGCAACTGGGCCTGAATCAGCGCGGGCCCGCCCACCTTCTGGTCTACGAAATTGCGGTTCCATCGGAGCAGGTCGCCGACGGTCGTGAGCAGCCCGCCATTCCCATACACGTCTTCGAACGGCATCAGTTGCCGGAAGGTGCCGGCGCTCTCCGAGTAGGCAATCGCGCGGTTGTGCACGATGCGGCGAAAATCGTCGCGCCACCCGGTGGAGGTCATTCCGAGCGGAACGAAGATCGCCTCACGCGAGAACTCCGGTAAAGATTTGCCGGCCACCCGTCCCACCAAAGATTACCAGAGCCCTGGCATCCGGAGGAGGAGCCGGCCGCTGCGCAACGGCGGGCGCAACCGCCGCCGCGGCCGCAATCAGCCAGATCGTAAGCTTCGCCATTCGTCCAGATTACACGTTCCGCTTGTCCCGCGCCCCGCTTTCCGTGCACAATCGTGTTTATGCGAATTGCATTGAAGACGATCGCGCCGCTCGCTGCGCTTGCCCTGCCCTTTCTTGCCTCCGCCCAGGTGCCGCGAAACCGGGCACCCTACCCGAACGAGCAATGGGTCCGCCTGTTCAACGGAACGGACCTCACCAACTGGGTTCCGGTCGGCAAAGAGAAGTGGACCGTTGAAGACGGCACGATCCATGGCAAAGGCGTGACCAAGGAATACGGCTACCTGCGCACCGAGAAGCCGTACAAGGACTTCTGGCTTTCCCTTCGCTTCAAGTGCGAAGAGGGAGGCAACAGCGGCGTCTACTTCCACACTGAGTTCAAGCCCGGCACGGTGGATATTTCGAAGGGCATGCAGTTCGAAATCGACCGCAACCTCGACCACCACACCGGCGGCCTCTACGGCGATGACCGCGGCTGGATCGCCTGGCCCTCCCCCGAATACGAACAGGTCATGCGCCCCACCGACTGGAACGATTACTTGATCAAAGTGGAAGGCAACCACATGGTCGCCATTCTGAACGGCATCAAGATCATCGACTTTACCGACCCCACGCCCAAATCCTTCGACGGCTGGATCGCCCTCCAGCTGCATTCCGGCGGCGAAGGCGACATGCGCTTCAAAGATATCTACGTCCGCGACATGTCAGTGCGATAGTCTAGTCGTTCTATGCGACTGCGACTCTGGGCGGCCCTGCTCCTCTCCGCCGCGCTCTGCTCCGCCGCGGACTGGAAGCCCGCCGACAACCCGCTCACTACGCCCTGGACCGCCAAGGTCACGGCCGCGAGCGCCCTGCCCGAATATCCGCGCCCGCAGATGGTCCGCGCCCAGTGGACCAACCTCAACGGTCTCTGGGATTACGCCATCACCCCCAGGGATGCCGCGCGGCCCGGGAAGTTCGAGGGAGAGCTGCTGGTTCCCTACCCCGTGGAATCGGCGCTCTCGGGCGTCAAGCGCGCCGTCACTCCGGAACAGCGCCTCTGGTACCGCCGCACCTTCACCGTTGCGCACCCCCGCGGCGCGCATGTGCTGCTGCACTTCGGCGCGGTGGACTGGCAGGCGGAGGTCTTCGTCAACGGCCATTCGATCGGCCGGCACGAAGGCGGCTACGATCCTTTCACCTTTGACATCACCGGCGCACTGAAGCCTGGCTCCGCGCCGCAAGAGCTGGCCGTGGCCGTCTGGGACCCCACCGATACCGCCCTCAATCCGCGCGGCAAGCAGGTGCTCAATCCCAACGGCATCTGGTACACCGCCGTCACCGGCATCTGGCAGACGGTGTGGATCGAGCCCGTCCCCGCCGCGTTCGTCAGCGAGCTCGCGATGACCCCCGATCTCGATGGCCGCCGCCTGCGCCTCACCGTCCGCTCGAGCGGCGATTCCGGATTCACGGCCACCGCCCGGCTCGGCGGCAAAGTAGTGGGCCGCGTCACCAGCCAGGCCAACCGCGAAGTCAGCCTGCCGCTCCAGGAGATCGCGCCCTGGTCCCCCGATTCGCCCACCCTGTACGACCTCGACATCACGCTCCAGGGCGGCGATTCCGTGCGCAGCTACTTCGGCCTGCGCAAAGTCGAAATGCGCAAGGACGCCGAAGGTTTCAATCGCATCTTCCTCAATAACAAGCCGCTCTTCCTGATCGGCCCGCTGGATCAGGGCTGGTGGCCCGACGGCCTCTACACCGCCCCCACCGACGAGGCGCTGCGCTCCGACATCGACACCCTCAAGAAGCTCGGCTTCAACATGTGCCGCAAGCACGTCAAGGTGGAGCCCGCGCGCTGGTATTACTGGTGCGACAAGCTCGGCTTCCTGGTGTGGCAGGACATGCCGAGCGCCATGACCCGCACTCCGCCGACCGGCGTCCGCAAAGGCGCCGCCGAAGACGCGCAGTTCCCGCCCGACGCCGCCGCCTCCTGGGAGCGCGAGCTGCGCGCCCTCGTCCACAACCTCGCCAACACCCCCAGCGTGATCGTCTGGGTGCCGTTCAACGAAGGATGGGGCCAGCACGCCACCAACGACGTCCTGCGCCTGGTGAAATCGCTCGACCCCTCCCGTCTCGTCGATGCGCCGAGCGGCTGGGAAGACCGCGGCTTCGGCGATTTCAAGGATATGCACGAATATCCCGGCCCCGGCATGTTCCCCACCATGCCCGATCGCATCTCCGTCCTCGGCGAGTTCGGCGGCCTCGGGCTCCCCATCGAAGGCCACCTCTGGTGGAACAAGCGCAACTGGGGATACCGCACCTTCGAAGACCGCGCCAAACTGCAGGCCGGCTACGAAGCCCTGATCGAAAAGCTCGAGCCTCTCGTGAAACAGGGCCTGGCCGCCGCCGTCTACACTCAGACCAGCGACGTGGAGGGCGAGGTCAACGGCCTGATGACCTACGACCGCAAAGTCGTCAAGTTCGATGAAGCCAGGCTCGCCGAACTGCATCGCCGCTTAATCGGATTGGTGGCCCGTTAATGACACGCCGCTGCCTTCTCGCGGCCGCCGGGACCGCCGTCCTCACCGCGGCCGGCCGCGACGCGCCCTATCGCACGCCGTACAAATACGGAAAGCTCGTGCTCGCCGCGTCGCCGGAGGCGGCCGCTTTCGACGGCCGCAGCGTCGATTGCCCTTTTGTCTTCCACCACGACGGGAAGTTCTACATGACCTACGTCGGCTGGGACGGCACCGGTTACCAGACCGGTCTCGCGTCCTCCGCCAACCTCGTGGACTGGAAGAAGGAGGGCTGCATCCTGCGCCGCGATCCGTACCTCCCCGATCACTCGCTACAACATCGCCATGAACTGGATCGTCCGGCAGAACGAGATGCGCTCCGCCGGCGAGTTGAAGCGGGTCCGTGGACGATTCCTGGGCGCCTATCACGCCTATCCGGGTGCGGGCTATGAACAAGGGCCCGCAGTCATCGGGCTTTGCTGGAGCGACGACCTGATGCATTGGGAGATCGATGCTCCCTGCCTACATCCGGACGACGGCGCCGATTGGGAGAACGGCGGTCTTTACAAGCCCTGCCTGCTGGAGTACCGCGGCACCTACTACCTCTTTTACAACGCCAAGACTCAGGGCCGAGGCTGGCGCGAGCAGACCGGCGTCGCCTCCTCGACCGACCTGAAGACGTGGAATCGCTACCCGGGGAATCCGATCATTCCCAACGGACCCGCCGGCAGTTGGGACGAGCGATTCGCCAGCGATCCCTGCGTGCTGCTGGATGGCCGCACCTGGGTGTTCTTCTACTACAGCCTCGACCGCAAGGGCAAAGCGCGCGACCTGCTGGCTTTGGGCAGCGACCCGTTTCATGCCGCGAAGGTAAATGAAATCCTGATCGATGTCGGCCCGCCGGGGTCGGTGGATTCGACTTATGCCCACAAGCCGGGCGTGGTCTGGCATGACGGAGCGCTATATCACTTCTATTGCGCCGTTTCCGGCAAATGGCCGGATGAAGTGCGCGGCATTTCGGTGGCCCGATCGCGCCCGTGGCAGTAGCGGCGGCCGTGAAATTCTGACCCGTCTTCGATATCCTGACGGTTGGCAGATTTATGACCGACGAGCCCGAACAGATCGAAACGATCGTCGACCCGA
This sequence comes from Bryobacterales bacterium, assembly GCA_963836015.1. Classification (GTDB taxonomy): domain Bacteria; phylum Acidobacteriota; class Terriglobia; order Bryobacterales; family Bryobacteraceae; genus CAWCDJ01. The sequence continues at coordinate 584,166 of CAWIIF010000002.1, forward strand.
TCTCGGCCGTCCGCCACCCTGTCCTCGACGAGCGGTTTCCTCCCGGTGCCCTCCTGGCCAGCCGGTATCGAATCATCTCCCGCTTGGGCAAAGGTGGGATGGGCGAGGTTTTTCGGGCCGACGATCTCATTCTGCGGCAGCCGGTCGCGTTGAAATTTCTCCCGGAATCGGCCGGAAACAATCTAAACCTGCTTACCCGTTTCTACGATGAGGTTCGCATCGCTCGTCAGATTTCCCACAAGAATGTCTGTCGCGTGTATGACATCGGCGAGGTCGATGGCCAGCCTTATCTTTCGATGGAATACATCGATGGCGAAGATCTGGGCAGTCTGCTTCGCCGCATCGGACGTCTTCCCGCTGACAAAGCCACAGAGTTCGCACGCAAATTATGCGCCGCCGTTGCCGCCGCCCACGGCCAGGGCGTCTTGCACCGGGATCTGAAACCGGCCAACATCATGATCGACTCACGGGGCGAACTCCGCGTGACCGATTTTGGATTGGCGGCAATCGCCGAGCAGTTGAAGGGTGACGAGATTCGCAGCGGCACGCCCGCGTACATGGCGCCCGAGCAACTCACGGGAACGGAAGTCTCGGCTCAAAGCGATCTTTACGCGGTGGGATTGATCCTTTACGAGATGTTCACCGGCAAAATGCCGTTCGAGGCGAACACAATCGCGGAAATGACACGTCTCCGGCAGGAGAACCGGGTCACTTCGCCATCGACGTTGACCAGGGACCTGGACAAAGCCATCGAACTGGCGATTCTCCGCTGCCTCGATAGCGATCCGAAAATGCGGCCGGCATCTGCCATGGCGCTGTCTTCGATGCTGCCCGGCGGCGATCCGCTGGCCGCCGCCCTGGCCGATGGAGTCACTCCGTCCCCTGAACTTGTGGCGGAAGCGGGTTCGCACGAGGCGCTTTCGCCAAAAGTCGCGATTCCGGCCCTCGCCGGAATCATCCTGGGCTTGGTTGCTTTCTGTGTCGCGATTCCCCGTTTTCACTTGATGAATCTGGTTCCGCTGGAAAATCCTCCGGAAGTCCTGACCGCGAAGGCGCGCGACATTCTCAGGAATTTGGGCTATACCGATCGCCCGGTGGACTGGACGGCGGACTTTTTCGGCGACGGGGGAATTGTCAATTTCGGACGCTCGAAGGGTCACAACATGGAGGAGTGGGGACGTCTTTTTTCGCAATCTCCCTCCGCGATCGGCTATTGGTACCGGCAGGCGCCTGCCCCGCTGGTCGCCGAAAGCTCGTCGTCCGATGGAAAAGCTGGTATTGCGGACCCTCCTGTCAACCTTCCCGGGATGCTCACCGTGGTCATCGACCTCGACGGCAGCCTGCGCCGGTTTGCCGCCGTTCCGCCGGACCACGAAGCTCCGCCGGTGGAAGTGAAGCCTCCGGATTGGGCCCGGCTCTTTGCGGCGGCCAACCTGGACGCGGCGAAATTTACTCCCGCCGCGCCGGAATGGTCGTCTTCCGTCATGACGGACACGCGAGCGGCCTGGACCGGATTCTACAAGGATCGGACCGATCTTCCTGTCCGTGTTGAGGCCGCCTCGTTTCACAACCGGCCGGTCTACTTTCAGGTTCTATGGCCCTGGACGCCGGCAGCCAGACTGGCGGGCGCGGCTCCCAATCGCTCCCGCACCCTTCGGAGCTTCGTCAACTACGCAATCGGTGCCATCGTTTTCATCGCTGCACTGTGGATTGCCCATTACAACTGGAAGGCGGGCCGAGCGGACCTGCGCGGCGCCACGCGGGTTGGGATTTTCTGCGGTGCGATGAGCCTGATCGCCTGGATACTCCATGCCCACCATGTGGCGTCGGATGCGGAGCAAACCCTGATCGGCACCGCTCTTGCCAATGCCGCTTTCGTTTGTCTCGAATACTGGCTGATTTATCTAGCCCTGGAACCCTGGGTCCGCCGCTACTGGCCCCAGACGATGATCACGTGGTCCCGAGTGGTGGCCGGCAAATGGACCGATCCTGTGGTGGGGAGAGATCTGCTGTTCGGTACGTTTTTCGGAATCGTCTACGTGCTCATCATTGCACTCTACGAATATGCCAATCTTCGCATCGGCGTACCGATTGTCGGTGAATTTGGACTGGAGAACCTCAACGGCTTCCGCGCGTTCGCCGGCTACATCGCCAGGCTGCTCTTTACCGAGGTCAGCGGCTCATTGACGTTCCTGCTGACGCTCTTCCTGGTGCGCGCTGTTCTGAAAAAGCAATGGATCGTGGGGACGGTCTGGGTAGTCGGGTGGGTGGCGGTTCGCTTCCTGCGAGAGAATTTCATTGACTCGCGCGAGCTTGCGATTACTACCGGGGTCTTCTGGACGCTCCTTTTCTCCCTCCTGGTTTTTATCATCCTGCGATTCGGGTTCTTCGCCCTGGTCGTCGCCGTCTTCGTGCTCGATTCCCTGATCGCGTGCTTCCTGACGACGGACTTTTCAGCGTGGTACGGCCAGACTTCCCTCGCCATCGCGATCGTGATTTTCGCCATGGCGCTCCGGGGATTTCGCCTCTCCCTTGGCTCACGGCCCCTGTTCGGCCCCGCGGCTCTGAATAGGACTTAGCTTACGATCGGCGATCGAATGTGGGCTTGCCGCGTATAATTGTCACCATGCCGGCAATCGATCACACTTGGCAAGATCTGCGCTTTGCCGTTCGCACCCTGGGTAAGAATCGGGGCATCACGGCCATTGCCGTGTTCTCCCTGGCCCTGGGGATTGGCGCGAATACCGCCATCTTCAGCCTCATCGACACGGTGCTCGTGAAATCCCTACCCGTCCAGAACCCTCAGGAGCTGGTGATCCTCACCGACCCCTCCGCCAACGGAGTCTCCATCGGAGCCCAGGGCGGCACCCGCTCCCTGCTCAGCTATGGCGAGTACGAGCACATCCGCGACGGGCAGCAGGTCTTCTCCGATATGTACGCCTCGCAGAGCTACGCCGATCGCATCAGCGCCTCGATCGACGGCGGCGCCCCCGAGGACATTCACGCCCGCCTGGTCAGCGGCACCTACTTTCACGTCCTCGGCGTGCAGCCGGTCATCGGTCGTATCTTCACCCAGGCCGACGATCGCACCCCGCACGACGCGCCCTACGCCGTCATCAGCTACAGTTTTTGGGATCGCCGCTTCTCGCGCAGCGCCGATGTGCTCGGCAAAGTCATCACCCTCGGCAAGGCTTCTCTCAAGGTCATCGGCGTCGGACCTCCCGGCTTCTTCGGCGAAACCGTGGGCGATGCCCCCGACCTGTGGATCCCGATGATGATGCAGCCCGACGTCCAGCCCGGCCGGGAATGGCTCCACGACGACGAGCGCGCCATCATGCGCGTCATGTGGCTGCAGGTGATGGGCCGCCTCAAGCCCGGCGTCACCCTGAAGCAGGCCCAGGCCAATGTCAGCGTAGTATTCCACCAGATGCTGAACAGCTACCAGGTGCCCGGCCTCACCGCCGAGCAGCGCCGCAATCAGCTCGATCAGAAGCTGGAGCTGCACCCCGGAGGCCGCGGCGCCAGCGAACTGCGCGATTCCTACGCCCAGCCGCTCTACGTCCTCATGACCATCGTGGGCCTGGTCCTGCTGATCGCCTGCGCCAACATCGCGAACCTCCTGCTGGCGCGCGCCGCCGGCCGCCAGAAGGAGATCGCCGTCCGCCTCGCGCTGGGCGCCGGCCGGATGCGTCTCGCACGCCAGTTGCTGACGGAAAGCCTTCTGCTGGCCGCGGCCGGCGGCGCGCTCGGCGTCCTGTTGGCCTCCTGGGGCAGCGGCATCCTGGTCCGCATGGTGGCGCGCGGCTCCGAATCCATGGTGCTGAACGTGCACCCTGACACTCGTGTCCTCGCTTTCACCGCCGGCCTGGCCCTCCTCACCGGCCTCCTCTTCGGCCTGGCGCCGGCGCTCCGCGCCTCCCGCGTCCCACTCGCTTCAACCCTCAAGGAGAATTCGCGCGGCGTCACCGGCGGCGGGCGCGTCAGCCTCGGCAAGGTGCTGGTGGTGGCGCAGATCGCGCTCTCCTTGCTGCTGCTGGTCGGGTCCGGGCTCTTCATCCGCACCCTGCGCAATCTTCAGAACGTCCAGCTCGGCTTCCCCCGCGAAAAGCTCCTGGTGGTCGGCGTGGACGCCCTTACCGCCGGATACAAGGGACCGGCCGCCTCCGATCTCTACAACCGCCTGCTCGATTCCATCCGCGCCATCCCCGGCGTGAAGAGCGCCACCTACTCGCAGAACGGCCTGTTCACCGGCTCGGATTCCGGCACCGGCCTCTACGTCGAAGGCTACACTCCGCCCAAGAACGGCCGCGCCGGCGCCAGCTTCGACCAGGTGGGGCCCGATTTCTTCGCGTCTCTCGGCGTCCCCCTGTTGCGCGGCCGTGAAATCACCCGCCAGGACACCGCCGCCTCCACTCCCGTGTGCGTGATCAACCAGACCATGGCCAACGATTTCTTCGCCAACCGCGACCCCCTCGGGAAGCACATCAAAGACCTTTTCCCCGGCTCCCATGCCGAGTACGAAATCGTGGGCGTGGCGCCCGATATCCGCTCGACCGCCCTGCGCGGCAAGGTGGCGCGGCGCTTCTTCGTCCCCGTGCAGCACTCCATGGGTGGCGACGTGAGCTTCGTCAATTACGTGATCCGTACCGCTGCAGAGCCCGGCAGCGTCCTGTCGGCCGTCCGCCGCACCATCCGCGATACCGACCGCTCCATCCCCATCACCAATGCCGATTCCTTCGACGAGCTGATCGACCGCCGCATCCAGACCGAGCGCGTCATCGCCCAGCTCTCCGCGTTCTTCGGATTGCTCGCGCTGCTGCTCGCTTCGGTCGGTCTCTACGGCGTGCTCTCTTACGCCGTCGCGCGCCGCACCAACGAGATCGGCATCCGCATCGCGGTGGGCGCCGGACAGCGTACCGTCATCTGGATGATCCTCAAAGAGACGCTCCTGCTGGTGTTGATCGGCGCCGTCGCAGGCGGCGCTGCGGCGGTCGCGATGGCCAAGCTCGTAGCCAGCCGCATGTTCGGCGTCACCCCCGGCGATCCCGCCACCATGGCCGTCGCAGCCGCGGTCTTAGCCGTGGTCGCGTTGCTCGCCGCCGTCGTCCCCGCCCGGCGCGCCGCCCGCGTGGATCCCATGATCGCCCTGCGCGTGGAGTAGCCGATTCACTCCGCCGAAGCCAGGCCCTCGACGGCCTTCACCAGCTCTTCCGGCGGGAACGGCTTGCGAACGACACGGCACCTCGGGAAGCGCGCCGCCAGTTCCATGTCCGGTGCCGCCGCTATGTAGACTAGGGCGAGCTTGTCGGCGCACGGGAGAAATGGTTCCGGCGCGTTCGTGATTACCAGGACGCCGTCGTTGGAGTTCGCCATCTCACAGGCATGGATGGCATCGCTCTCGACCACCGAAAATCCGCGGCGTTGCAACACGAAGCGCAGGTAGCTCCGAATGAATGGATCCTCCACGAGAATGATGGGGCGCGAGATTCGCATTTGCAGATGGGGCCTTCGAGACGGAAGGCTCGCGGGGCCGTGTCGGCTAACTTATTCTCCGTCTAATGAACTTGGCGCTGACAATCCCCCCAAATGGGAGGGCTCGCCAACTGAAATGAGGGGGGTACTGCGGAAAAAGCCTGCACGTGCAGGAATGCCGGCCTACTCGTCTTTCGCTTGCGCGACCTGAAAATGGCTGAGGGTTTCGGCGTACCGCTGCAAGCCCCGGAACAGCGCCTCCGCCAGCCTCTGCCGGTAGTCCGATTTCTTGAGCAGCGCCTCCTCGCGCGCGTTGCTCAGGAAGCCGATCTCCGCCAGAATCGACGGCATGTGCGCCCCGATCAGCACTACGAACGGCGCCTTCTTCACGCCGCGGTTCCGCGTACCTGGAAAATACCGCGCCGAAAAAGCATACATCGAACCCTGCACACGTGAGGCGAATTCCCGCGACTCCTCGGCCTTATCGTGCAGCGTGATCTTCTGTATGATGTCCTGCAGCTCGAAAATCGACTTCTGGGAACTGGCGTTTTCGCGCGATGCCACGTCCAGTGCGTCCCGCGAGTTGGTGAAGTTCAGAAAGTACGTCTCCACCCCTGCGATCCGCGGCACCGGCGAAGAGTTGGCGTGGATCGACAGGAACAGGTCGGCCTTCTTCTCGTTGGCCAGCGCCGTGCGGCCTTCGAGCGGGACATACCTGTCGTCGGTCCGCGTGTAAATGACCTCCGCCCCCATCTTGTCCTCGATCAGCTTGCCGACCCGCTGCGCCACGTCGAGCACCAGGTCCTTCTCGAGCAGTCCGTGCGGCCCTTCCGTGCCCTGGTCGTGACCGCCGTGTCCCGGGTCGATCACCACGCGGCCGATCTTCAGCCCCAGCGCCCGCACCAGCGACGTCTGGCCCGTGCTGGTATGGCGCGCGCTCTTGCTGATCTCGCCGGTCAGCGCGGGCGGAACCCCGCGCGTATCGTCCTGTTTGGTGATCTCCGGCTTGGAGAACTCCGGCTTCAGAATCGCCGGCTTGGAGGCTTCTACCCGGGAGGTCTCAGCCGCCGCGACCGGCTCGACGGGGTTCGGGAGCCGCGCGGGCGCGCTTGCCACCACCGCCGGCGCCGGCCTCTTCAGCGGTGCGGGCGTCGGAACCGGTGGGGGCGCGGGAAGTCGCGAAACCGTCTCGGCCGGCGTCGAGGGCTTTTCCGCCCCCTTGCGCAGTTCGATGATCAGCCGGCTCGGGTTCGAAAGCCGCGAGGCGCTCACGTTGAGGTCCCCGTTCAGGTCGATTACCACGCGGGTCACGTCGGGCGCGTGCAAAGCCACCCGGATGCGCGATACCAGGGGGTCCGTCAGGTGCTCCGTATAGGAGTGCCGGCCGTCGAAACGCGGCCGCGTATCGAGAAGGTCGAAGTAGATCCGCTCCGGTTCGTGCAGGCGGTCGCTGCGGTACTCGAAATCCCCCGACACTTCCACCACGATGCGGGTAACGTCGGAGAGCGACCAGTGGCGCGCCGCGGTCACAAGGTGCACGGCCGCGCGGCAAGGCTGCACGGCCAGTAGGGAGACCGAAAGTGCCAGCCAGGAGAGCAGCTTCATACCAGGTCTTATCGTGAGACGTAGCGCACGGAGCCGTCCGGTTCACGAATTTCCACGATGTGCGCCGCTCCGTCCGGCACGGGTTTCGGGCTTGTTTTCGGTTTGGCGGATTCTGCCTGCTCCGCCCGAAACTGCTTGCCTACTTCGGTTACGTAATTCCGGGTTTCGGAATAGGGGGGCACCCCCCCGTATTTCGCTACCGCGCGCTCCCCCGCATTATAGGCTGCCAGCGCCAGCGGGAAGCTGTCGTGGTACAGGTCCAGCAGGTAGCGCAAATATTTGGCGCCGCCTTCGATATTTTCCACAGGGTTGAACACGTTGGCGACTCCGAACCGCCGCGCCGTCGAAGGAATCAACTGCATCAGGCCCAGCGCACCTTTGGAGGAGACCGCCAGCGGGTCGTAGTTGCTTTCGACCTTGATCACCGAATGAAGAAGCTGCGGAGAAAGCGAGTTCTGCGAGGCAACGATGCGCACCGCCTCGTCCACGGCGGCGCGCCGGTCCGGCGCTGCGGCGGGCTTGGCTCGATCCGCGGCTTTGGAAGTCACGATCACGCTTCTCACCAGTTTGCCGGTGCGCGGGTCCGCGCGCACGCCTGTCACGATGCGCTTCGCCTGCCCGGAGGTGTCGGCGGCATACAGCGCGGCTGCCGCCGATCCCATGCACAATATTAGCCCAAAACAAATGCGCATCAAAATGTTTCGCTCCAGGGCGCACCAAAGACCGCGAAGTTCAATGTTATCATTTCTGTGTGATACGGGCCGAGAGCCGTCCGGCGCGCCGCTCCCGGATGGGATTCGTGCTGGCGGGCGGCCGCAGTTCCCGCATGGGCCGCGACAAAGCCCTGTTGCCGTTCCGCGGAGGGGCGCTGGTGGAATCGGTAGCCGGCGCCGTCCTCGAGGCCGCCGGCAGCGCGATTCTCGTGGGTCATCCTAACTCGTACGCAGCATTGGGTTTCCCCGTGATCCCCGACCTGTATCCCGGAGAGGGTCCGCTGGGCGGCATTCTCACCGCGCTGGCCTACTCCGGCGCCTCCTGGAACCTCGTGGTGGCCTGCGACATGCCGGCCCTCGACGCCGATTTTCTCCGCGGCCTGCTCGATCGCGCCGCCCGCTCGCGCGCCGATGCCCTGCTGCCGGCCGGACCTTCGGGACGCCTCGAGCCCCTCTGTGCGGTTTACCACGCCCGCTCCCGGCCCGCCCTGGAACGCGCTTTCGCCGCCGGCACGCGCAAAATCGCGACCGCCCTCGAAGCCGTACGGGTTGCCCGCTGCGACGTGGCCGAAGCCGCTCCATTCCATAATGTCAACACTCCGGAGGATTGGGCCGACCATGTCAGACGGTGATCCCTACCCGCACTACATCGAGTTCCGCCATGTGTATAAGACGTTCGACCACCCCGTTTTGGTCGATTCCAACTTTGACGTCAATCCCGGCGAAACCGTGGCCATCATCGGGCGCAGCGGCGTCGGCAAGTCGGTGACCCTCTCCCATATCATGGGCTTCCTCAAGCCCGACAGCGGCCGCATCATCGTGGCCAACGAGGACATCACCGACATGGAAGAGGCCGCCCTCCGCCAGATCCGCCGCAAAGTGACCATGGTGTTCCAGTCCGGCGCCCTGTTCGACTCGCTCACCGTCGCCGAGAACGTGCTCTTCTCGCTCGAGCTGCGTGAGGATTACAACGAGCAGAACAAAGAGGATGTCGTCAACGGCCTGCTCCACATGGTCGATATCACCGAATACCGCGATGCCTACCCCGCCGATCTCTCCACCGGGTATAAACGGGCCGTGGCCATCGCCCGGGCCCTCGCCGCGCAGCCCCAGTGCATCCTCTACGATGAGCCCACCACCATGGTGGACCCCATCATGTCGGACCACCTCAGCGACCTCATGCTGCGCCTGAAGAACCAGCTCAAGCTCACCTCCGTCGTGGTCACCCACGACCTCGATCTGATGTACAAAGTCGCCGACCGCGTGGTATTCCTGTACGACGGCGGCGTCATCTATTTCGGGCCGGTCTGCGATCTGGAGAAATCCGAGCATCCTCACATCCGCGAGTTCCTGGAGCTGGATCGCGTCGTAAGAGTGGGGTAACGTCAAACCCGTGATTTTCGAGAAATTCTACCTCGGATGCCTGGCGCATGCCTCTTACCTGATCGGGTCGGGAGGCGAGGCCGCCGTCGTCGATCCGCAGCGCGACGTCGCGATCTATCTCGATACGGCGCGGCAGCACGGCCTGCGCATCGCCCACGTCATCGAAACCCACCTGCACGCCGATTTCGTCTCCGGGCATCATGAGCTTGCCGCGCGCACCGGCGCCGCGCTCTACCTCGGAGAAGGCTCGGGCGCCGCTTTCCCCCATCACGCCGTGCGCGAAGGCGACGCCATCGCTTTCGGCGCCTGCCGCCTCGAATTTCTCCAGACCCCCGGCCACACCCTCGAGAGCATCAGCATCGTGGTCAAAGACCTGGAACAGGAGGGCCGGCCCGTGGCCGTCCTCACGGGCGATACGCTCTTCATCGGCGATGTCGGCCGCCCCGACCTGGCCGAGGACCACACGCCCCAGGAGCTCGCCGGCCTGCTCTACGACAGCCTGCACCGGAAGATCCTGGGCCTCCCCGATTCGGTAGAAGTCTATCCGGCCCACGGAGCCGGGTCGATGTGCGGGCGCAGAATCGGCTCCGAGCGCGCTTCCACCATCGGCCGCGAGCGCGCCACCAACTACGCCCTACAGCCCATGACGCGGGAACGCTTCATCGAGATGATGACCGCTGACCTCCCGGTCCGGCCGGAGTATTTCCGCCGCGATGTGGACGCGAACCGCCGCGGCGCTCCCGCGCTCGACAGCCTGCCGCCGCTCGCCCGCCTCGCGCCTGCCGGGGTGCTCCGCCGGCAGCAGGAAGGCATGACCCTTCTCGATACGCGCGCGGCCACCGAGTACGCCGCCGGGCACGTGCCCGGATCGGTGCAGATCGGCATCTCCGGACAGTTCGCCGCCTGGGCCGGAGCCATCCTGGGGCTCGACCGCGAGCTCGTCCTGGCGGCGGACGAAGATCACGTCGAGGAGGCCCGCATCCGCCTCGCGCGCGTAGGCATCGAGCGAGTGGCCGGCGTCCTCGAGGGCGGCATCGCCGCGTGGGAAACGGCCGGACTGCCTGTGGCCGGCACCGAACAGATCACCGCCCCGGATCTGGCCGCGGAGCTCCGCGAGAACCCCGGCTGGACCATCCTGGACGTCCGGCGCCCCGCCGAATGGGACGCGGGCCACATCGAAGGCGCGGTCCTGGCGCCGCTGGACACGCTGCCCCAGCGCATTCCCGAGTTCGACCGCGCGCGCCCCCTGGTGGTGCACTGCCAGGGCGGCTACCGCAGCATGATCGCCTGCAGCCTGCTGGAGGGCGCCGGCTTCGCGCGCCCGATCAACCTGCAAGGCGGCTACGAAGCCTGGTGCGCCGCCAAAGCCTGACGAGGACTACAATCACTGGATGCTGTCGCGACGGGAATCCCTCAGCCTCCTCGCACTTCCGGCCCTCCGGGGCCAGGAGAAAAACACTGCCATGTTCGGAGATGCCGAAGCATACGACCGCTTCATGGGCCGCTGGAGCCGTCTCGTTGCACCGCTCCTCGTCGAATTCGCGGATATTCCGGACGCCGGACGAGTCCTCGACGTGGGATCCGGAACCGGGTCGCTGGCGTTCGAGATCGCCGCCCGGAAGCCCCGCTCCACCGTGGTGGGCATCGACCCTTCGAAGGAGTACGTGGCCTATGCGGCCAGCCGCAATCCGGTGGGCGCCCGGGCAAGCTTCGAGGTCGGCGACGCTCAGCAGTTGCACTTCGACGCTGCCGCCTTTGCCCTTTTGCGAGATCATTCACAGCGCAGCGCCACGATCGGGTCGATCCGTGCCGCTCGGCGCGCCGGCAAATAACTCGCGATGAGCGCCACCCCCGCCAGCAGCAGTGAGACTCCGCCGAGCACCACCGGATCGAGCGGACGGACGCCGTAGAGCATTCCGGATAACAGCCTCGTGAGCCCGGCCGAGCCTAGTATGCCCGTCCCGAGCCCGACCAGCACCCAAACCATGCTGCTGTTCACCATCAGTCGAAGCACGTCCAGGGTCTCCGCGCCGAGCGCCATGCGGATGCCGATCTCATGCGTTCGCTGGGCCACCGAATGGCCCACCACGCCCACGATGCCCACCGCCGCCAGCATCAGGGCCAGCACCGAGAAGACGCTCAGCAGCAGCATCGGGAAGCGCCGCGACCCGGTCGAGTTGTGCACCACCTCTTCCATCGTTTCAACGCCCGATACCGGCCTGTCGGGCATCACGCTCGCCAGCGCCTTCTTGACCACCGCCGTGAACGTCGCCGGAGCGCCGGCCGTGCGCACGACCACGCTCATCACCGGCCACCCGGCCTGCTGGTAGGGCCGGAAGAATTGCCGGCGCACGGGAGCATCCAGGCCCAGGTAGTGCACATCTCCCACCACCCCCACGATCGTGAGGCGGGGTCCATTCGAGCCGCCCAGCCGGATGGCCCTGCCGACCGGGTCCACCTTGGGCCAATACGTGCGCGCCATCGTCTCGTTGATCACGATGACTCCCGGCGCGCTCACCGTATCCAGGCGCGTGAACTCCCGCCCCTTCAGGACCGGAATGCCCATGGTGCGGAAATAGTTCGGGCAGGCGACCGTGTAGCTCGCGCCCGGCATGTGCCCGGGGTCGGCCGGCGGCCGGCCCTCGATCTGGAAACCCCGGCCCGCGTTACCGTGGAAGGGCAGATGCGCAATTGCGCCCACCGACAGTACCCCGGGTATGGCCGCCACCTGCTCGTCCAGATCCTGGCAGAAGCGCGGCAATCCCGGAGGCCCCACGTAGATCTCTTCCTGCGGCACCGACATCCCCAGGACCAGCACGTTCTTCGGATTCAGCCCGGGGTCCACGCCCAGCAGCCGCGTCATGCTCTTGATCATCAGGCCGGCACCCGAAAGCACCACCACGGCGAGCGCCACCTCAGACGCCACCAGCACCTGGCGCAGGCGGTTCTGGCCGCCTGTGCTGCCGGCGCGGCCGCCTTCCTTGAGAGGCCCGTTCACGTCGGTACGCAGCGCGCTCACGGCCGGCGCCAGTCCGAACAGCACGCCCGTCAGGCCGGAAACCAGCAGCGCAAACGCAAACACCGGGCCGCCCATCGAAATCGAATCCACGGGGCGCAGGGGCAGCGAGAGCGTGTCCAGCTTGAACACATGAAACAGCAACGGGTTGGCCAAGGCCGCCAGCAGCAGCCCGGCCGCGCCGCCCGCCATCGCCAGCAGGACGTTTTCCGTGAACAACTGCCGCGCAATGCGGGATCCCGGCGCGCCCAGCGCCAGCCTGATGGCAAACTCCTTTTGACGCGCCGCCCCGCGCGCCAGCAGCAGGTTTGCGACGTTCACGCAAGCCATCAGCAGAATGAACGCGACCGCGGCGAGCAGTGTCACCATGGTGGTGCGAATCCCCTGCATCCCGAACTCTCCCAGCGGTGACACGGTGGCGCCCATATCGGCGTCTTCCTTGGGATACTGCGCGGCAACGTGGCCTCCCACGGCCTCCATCTCCGCCTGCGCCTGCGCCACGCTCACACCCGGCTTTAGGCGGGCGATGGCGATGAAGCTGTTGTCGCCGCGCCCGAAATCGGTTTTGGTATACCCCACCGGCACCCATAACTGACGAGGTCCGCTCCAGAACTGCCACGCGAATTCGCGCGGCATCACGCCCACCACCGTGAAGTCCGCCCCATCCACCCGTATGGTCCGGCCCACCAGCGACGGATCGCCGCCATAGCGCGTCTTCCACAACCCGTAACTGAGCACCACTTCGTGGTCCTTACCCAGGGTCTCTTCCTCGGGAAGGAAGGTGCGGCCGAGAAGCGGCTTCACGCCCAGCACGGAAAAGAACCCCGCCGAGACGCGCAGCCCCGACACCTGCTCCGCCTCCTGCGTATCGCCCGTGGCGGAGAGATTGTAGCCCCTGCCGGCCGAGTCGAAGATGGCCATTCTCTCGAAGGACCGGCTCTGCCGCTCGAAATCCCAGAAGTTCGGAGCCGAGACGATGTTCCAGTTATCGGGGCCTTTGCCGAAGGTCTCCCATACCAGCACCAGGCGGTCCCCACCCGGGAATGGCAGCGGCTTCAGAAGCGTGTTGTGGATCACGCTGAAGATCGTGGTATTGGCGCCGATGCCCAGCGCCAGCGTGAGCATCGCCACCAGCAGAAACCCCGGGTTTCGCGCCAGGTTCCGCAAACCGTACCGCACGTCATGGACCAGGTTTCCCATTTCGTCACCTCGAGGCTTACCAGATATACTACCGGCGGCGATCGCAAAGGTAACGGCCTTCGGCACATTTTTCGCTCGCGACCCCGCCGCCTGGTGAGCCGCGTAACTTCCGTGGCGCTGAAGCCGCCACTTAGATGTTGCTATCGGACCCTCTTCGCCTTTTCAGGGCGGCGAATCCGGCGCGAGGCCGATTCCTGCTCTACGCTATCGCACTTCCAGGCGCAGTCGCGCTGGACATGGTGACACCTCTCGGCATTGCCGACTGGTTGTTGGAAGTGATTTTGGTCTGGATCGCTTGCGTCTGGGGCGGGAACAAAGAAATCAAGGTCATTGCATCCCTCAGTACCGCGACGATGATCGCTGGATTGTGGTCGTCCCCTACCAGCGTGGTCACCCTCTGGGTAGGGGCTTTGAATCGTCTCGTCGCTATTGTCGCGATATGGACGATGGTTCAGGTGGCCACCCGCCGCCGTGCCGCCGAAGCGGAGAGCTGGCGCGTAGCCGCCCAGGTCAGGATATTGCAGGGGCTGCTTCCCATCTGCGCCTCCTGCAAAGCAATCCGGACGCAATCGGGGGACTGGCAGTCGCTGGAGCGATACCTCTCGGACAACTCCGAAGCGCAGCTGACCCATGGCCTGTGCCCCACGTGTACCGCAAGGTACCAGAAAGAACTGGACTCACTCACGCCGCCGCCTCTGGGGCGGTAACGCCGTAGGCAGTGCGTCGCAAGTTGCGTCGGGTAACGGAATATCGTCTGCCGCCCCAAACTCCAGTAAGATCGCTTAGAGACCAATGAGGAGGCTTATGATCCCGCAAGATAAGAGCGCTGCCGTGACTCTCGGCCTGAATGAGGCTTTCGGCGTCACCGAGTTCGAAGACATCCGCGACCTGACCGAGCGGCCCGGCTCGAACCGGGCCTTTCGCATTGTCGTGCGAGGATCTCGATACCTGCTGCGGATCAACACGCGCCCCGGCGATATGACCCGTCACTTTACCTGCATGCAGGCGGCGGCCGATGCAGGCCTGGCGCCGCGTGTCAGGTATGCCAGCACTGCGGATCGGATCTCCATCACCGATTTTGTGGAGGCTGTACCTTTACCAGCGGCGGACGCGCTGGCTCGAATTCCCGCCGCGCTGCGGGCCCTGCACGCGCTGCCGCCGTTTCCCGTAGCCCCCTTCAATACCACATGCACCTTCCTGCTGAACCAAGGACCTGCCCTGGAGGGATTCCTCCAGCAGTTCGGGGCGTCGAGCATTCTGCCTGAAAACGAGACCGGGGAACTTCTCGCTCGCTACCGGCAAGTGGCCGCGGTGTACTCGCGTCTCGATTCGGATCTGGCGCCGGGTCATAACGACCTGTTCAAGCCGGACAATATGCTCTTCGACGGCAACCGTCTGTGGCTGGTGGACTGGGAGGCTGCTTTCCAGAACGATCGGTATGCCGACCTGGCGGTGGTTGCGAACATGATCGTCACTAATGAATCAGAGGAAAGGATCTATCTTCAGGAGTATTTCGGCCAAGCGCCGGATGAGTACCAGAGAGCCCGATTCTATTTGATGAGACAGCTCGCACATGTGTTCTACGCCATGGCTTTCTTGACGCTGGGATCGTCGGGTAAGCCGGTCGATCGGAGCGAGCCCCTGCCCGCATACAGTGACTATCAACGGCGCTTCTGGGCGCGCGAGGTCAGTCTGGTGGACAACCAGGCGAAAACCCTCTACGGCAGGCTTCATTGGGAACAACTCTCGCAAAACATGCGGCAGGCACGTTTCGACGAGGCCTTGAGAATCGTCTCGGACCGAAACACAATCCAGGAAGCCAACCGTTAGTCAACCGCGCATCCAACAGACTAGCCCTATACCCGGCCTTCCACCACCTCGGACGCCAGGTAATGCGCCCTCACCCGTGCGGGCCGTGCGCGGCTTGCAGGCCGAATGTTGTCATCTTCGCCAAGGTTCCGCATGGGTCGTCACTCGATCGGAGTCGCGATTCTGCGCTGCGCTTTGGGCCCAACTGGGACACTGGGTGCTATGAACAGGACACGTGCTTCCCGTCCGAAGACTGGATTCCTGAAGCATCATGGTCTCAGCTTCGCCTCGATTGGCATTCTGCTGTTGTGGGTTTTCCTGTATGTCTACGCCGACCCGAAAACGCATCGGGGTTCTTTTTTCGGCAATGCAATCGCAGA
Organism: Bryobacterales bacterium; assembly: GCA_963836015.1. Taxonomy (GTDB): domain Bacteria; phylum Acidobacteriota; class Terriglobia; order Bryobacterales; family Bryobacteraceae; genus CAWCDJ01. Next base: position 599,744 of record CAWIIF010000002.1, read on the forward strand.
CTGGACTGGTGTGGTGGTTACAGTGATTGCGACTAAATATTTCTACGAGGTCGGCTCAGCGGAGAGCAGACAGCCGGGTCGCCGCCTGCGGAGCCGCCTCCTCGAAAGCGCCCGGAATCATTCGTTGACAATCTTTTTGGGGCTTACGGGAGTGGGCTGGTTATTGCTCTACATGAAGATGGATTCCGAAGGGAAGTGGGGTCAAGTAATTGGAAACATCGTGTCGGAGTGGACGCAACTCTTGGGCCTTGTCCTCATGACCAAAAAATTGATTGAGGAAAAATCGAAGGAGAGTAAGCGGTAGCACCCAGGCTGCTACGGACAGACATGTCTACGAAACAACCCGCGATGAACTGTTTCTTGCTCCGGGCCAGGCCTACTGGCCTCCGATCAAGCCGAACGTGCGGACCGAAGCGCGGCCGTGGTCGGTCGTCTAACGGGTCTGGCCTATACGCTCACGCATGAGGAGTCGCGGGCTAAGGTTACCGAGTTCACGGCCCAAAGTTATGCGCCCGGAGAGCAATGGCTTCGCTCTGTCACGAAAGAAGAAGATCTCCCCATGCCCGCCGACCAGCTTGTGCGCGTCATACACGCCTTAACCGAAGGCCTCAGCAGGAACCCGGTGGAACTGCCGGAGTAACGCCGCTGGACCGTCCTGCGTCATAATGGTCGAGACTGATTGGCCTGATGCAGAAAACGTTGCGGCTGAGGGTGGTCTATTTCGGTAGGGCTTTGGCTCTTCTTTGGTGTGGCGCGCTGGCGATTGGGCAACAAGGGCTCTCTCCGGGGAACGAGCAGGATACCCAGCCGCCGATATTCCGTAGCAAAGTGAATCTTGTGCTTGTGCCCGTCGTGGTACGCGACGGGCACGGACGCGCGGTCGGTGACCTGGCACAGGGTGATTTTCAACTGTTCGATAATGGCAAGCGGCAGAGCATCGCTGCCTTCTCGGCGATCAGGCATAGGAGTCCCGCGCCGAACGACAACACAGTTGGAAGGACCGCCAGTCCTCAAGGCGCGGCTGCGTCGGTCTTCGACCGCTCGCGAAACGGGGGCCCAGACCAGGACAGTCCTCACCCCCCGCGAAACTTCATCTATGTATTCGATGACCTGAACATCAGGTTTGGCGATTTGGCGCGTGTCCGCGTCGCTGCCGCCACTTATTTCAAGAATAACTTCTCCGCAGGAGATCGCGCCGCGATCTACACCTTGAGCCGCAGGCATTCACTCGACTTCACCAGCGACCGACAGAAGCTCGAAACCGCCGTATCCAAATTGCAGTGGGGAACGGTAGCCGGCCACGGAGGGATGGAGTGTCCCGAGGTCAGCTACTATATCGCTGATCGGATCGTCGAGAAGGCCGACATTGAGGCGTTGGACGCCTTGACCCTTCGTACTATCGAGTGTGCACCCGTGCGTCCGGACGTGGCGAGAAACATTGCAATGAGCGCCGCGAATCGGGAAACGATCTTGGGTCGCGAGGGTACGAAACTTACGCTATCGACGTTGCAGAGCGCGATTCGGCGGCTGTCGCGATTGCCGGGCGAACGCGTCATCGTATTCGTGTCGCCGGGGTTCTTCGCCCAGACTCCCGAAGCGGCCAAAGCGACAACGGAGTTGCTTGAGCTTGCGGCCAGGAACGATGTGATCATCCACGGGTTGAGTGTTCGCGGCGTAATTATGGCAGAAGACGAGGAGGACGTCACGCGCCGGGTGATAGTCTCCCGCCGAGTGCCGCCTTCGGCGTCTTCGCCCGGGCGAGTATGGATTCGCTACCAGCGGGAAAGCGCGCGCGCTGACGGCGACGTGATGAAAGATCTCGCCGAAGGTACGGGCGGGACGTTCGTTCACGACAACCGTGACCTACGCGCCGGCTTCGAGCGACTGGCCGCGATCCCCGAATTTTCGTATGTATTGGGCTTCTCACCATCCGAGTTCGAGGCCAATGGCAGCTTTCATCACCTGAAAGTCCGTCTGGTTAACGAAAAGCACACGACGGTGGAAGCGCGGCGAGGCTATTATGCTGTCGCGGCAGGCGCACGAGAACCGCAAGCCACAACCGAACTCGAAGACGCCGTTTTCTCCCGTGTTCAGCGCAGCGAGATCCCCGTCGTGCTCCAGATTGGATACTCGAAACCCAGTCACGCAGCTGTGGTGCAGGCTTACGTTGTGGCTCGAATCGACATCACGCCCCTGCACTTCGAGAAGGTCGCCTACCAAAATCACGATTCACTTGACGTGGACGTTGCGCTTTTTGACTCGGAGGGAGGATACGTGACCGATGCCGCGGAGACGGAAAACCTGAACCTCAACGATCAGGCGCTAGGGAAAGAAGATCCGGCAGTCACGCTGCGCTGGGAATTTCCCGGCGTAAAGCCCGGCGATTACTTGGTGCGGTTTGTGGTCCGTGAACCGAAGACCGGCGCCACTACGATAATCGAGCGGACGCTGAAAGTCTTGTGAGTGAGAGCCTTCCGGCCATGTCGGACCTTGGCCCGGCCGGTGGCGCCAATCGTGCCGTGCCTTGGGATCGACCACGGCCAGTCGCGATTACCGCGTTCTATGCGTCGCGCCTCTTACAACGGGCCCGGCGGCCCCCTTCTTGGCCCCCGTCGTCGTGATCACCACCACGCTGATTAAGACAAACGTGGTTCCCAGAATCGTTCGCAGTCCCAGGGCTTCGCCGCCCAGGAAGTATCCGACCAGCACGGCCACCACCGGGTTCACGTATGCATATGTCCCCACTTTGGTCGGCGACTCATGATGAATCAGCCACACGTAGGCGGTGAACCCGACAATCGAGCCGGCCACGATCAGGTACAGCAGCGAGAGCCACGCTCCGCGTGAGACGGCCCCGGGATGAAAATTTCGAAACTCGCCCAGCGCCGCCGCCGCGAGCGTCAGGAACACTCCGCCGGCCAGCATCTGCGCTCCCGAGCTCATGACTTTCGAAGGCGGCAGCGGCAGCTTGCGCGTCAGCGCCGACGATACCGACCAGCTCATCGAGGCCACGATCAGCGCCACGGCGCCCGCCCTGGTCGATCGGCGCACCGCCGAGGCCCAGCGAGCGGCTCATCAGCACGGCCACTCCACCCATCCCGATCAGCAGCGCCACGGCCAGGTGGCCGGTGAGCCTCTGAGTTCGCAGGAACAGGATTTCCGACAGCGCCATGAACGCCGGGATCGTGGCCATCATGACAGCGGCGATGCCCGAAGGCACGCGCTGCTCCGCCCAGAACAACAGTCCGTAGTCCACGACGAAGATCAGGATGGCGAGGAGACACGCCGACCTCCACTGGCGCACCGTCGGCGATCGCTCGCCGTGCGCGATCATCCAGCCATAGAGAGCCAGCCCGGCAACCAGGAAACGCATCGCCGCCAGAAGCAGCGGCGGGACCTCGCGCACGCCCACCCGGATGGCGAGGAACGTGGATCCCCACAGGAAATAGATAATCGCGAATGCCAGAAGGGTCTTCCACTTTGGGCGATGCTCAGATCGCATGATCGGCCGCTGCATCCTCGCCCCTCCACAGACGCCGCGAGGTCCACTCCTCCGCGGCCCCGTTCCAGAACGCGTCGAGGGGTTTCAATCCCAGCGGCAGCATCGCGGCCGAGCAAAGGTACAGGCTCCCCGTCGAAATATATGGTTCGCCCAGGTGCGGCTGGTGCCCGCACAGGCCCACCGTCAGCCACCCTCCGCCATCGAACGTGCCGGGGGCATCCAGGGTCCGGCGCATCACGGCGGTCAGGGCGCTACGCACGCGCGGACCGGTCAGCGGCGCGGGTAGCTCGCCCAGCAGCGCCATCTGCGCCAGCACCTGGAAGGCGCCGCAGCGATACGCGATCGAGCGGCCGACCGCCGGATAGCTGCCATCGGGCGCGATCAGCAGCTCCTGAATCGCGGCATACCGCTTCGCCCGCGTCATCGCGTCGGGCAGAATGCGCGCCCAGCGGTTGCTATGCGCGCCGATTGTCCGCAGCACGTCCACCAGCATCGGCTGGATCACGAAGCTGTTGTAGTAGTCCCAGTGGAACTGCGGGCCGTCGCCGTACACGCCGTCGCCCACGTACCATTCCTGGTGCTTGCGGACTGCGTAATCCACGCGCATCGCGTCCCACGGCTCGTCCATCTGCGCCAGCGCCGCTTCCACCGTGGCGGAAAACAGCAGCCAGTTGTTGAAACCCGGAGTGATGACGCGCGACGACGCCAGCGCCGCCGCCAGGTTCCGCTGCGTTCCGGCAGCCAGCTTCTTCCAAAGCTCCGACGGCGCGCGCAGCACCGCCTGCGCCAGGAAGCCGCAATCCACCACCGGCTGGCTGCCTTCGTGAAAGTTCAGGAAGTCGGGCGATTTCGGGTCGGTGGCCTGGCGGATCGATTCCCGCGCCAGGTCCCGGTAGCGCCTCTGCAGGTCGCGCTCCGGGCCGGCCTCGAGCTCCGATTCGAGCCACGGCGCGATCCCCGCCAGCAGCCGTCCGAGCGCTTCCAGGTGGGTGTACTTGCGGCGGTCGTCAACGTTGCCGGTCGCGCACTCCACCGGCATGCTGCGCTTCAGTGTGCCGGCCGCCAGGTTCCGCAGCACCGGGTCCGCCACCTTCTCGAGCATCCGCACCCAGTATGTCCGGTCGGATTCACTGGCCGGCGGAGCGGCCTGCGCGGCGGCTGCGGCTACCCCCAGGCCCGTCAGGCTTCGAAAAAAGTCGCGGCGATGTCCCATATACACAACAGTCTAGCGTCGAAACACCCCGCACGATCCCCGCTCGCACCCCGCCGATGTGGGGAATACCTACAGCAGCCGTCGCGATATACTATTAATTTAAGACTCAGAGTTACCGGATCGCCCCATGGCTGAAATGAGCGTCATCTGGCTGCGCGTGGCCGCCGCGTTGTATTCCCTCGGTCTCCTGCACGCCATCCTTACCCTGGTTCGCCGGCGCGAGCACCTCTTCCGCGTCGCCCTCGGCGCCTTCGGCCTCGGTTCCGTCTTTCACTTCGTCTCCATCATCGAAGAGGGCCTGCTCAACAATCGCTGCCCCATCAACAATTTTTACGAAACGCTCTCGATGTGTGCGTTTCTCATCGTCATCCTTTATTTGTTCGTGCAGTGGAAGTACAAGGTACCGAGCCTCAGCGTCTTCATCTTCCCGCTGGTGTTCGTGATGGCCCTGGTCTCGACGCTCGGCAATCCCGTGAGCGCCTGGTCGAGCCCGGTGGTCCGCAACGCCTGGCTCACGGTGCATATCGTGCTCGTGCTGCTGGGTTACGCCGCCCTGCTCCTCACCATGGGAGCGTCGGTGCTCTACCTGTTTCAGGAGCGCGAGCTCAAAGCCAAGAAGCCGCGCAAAGTCTACTACCGGCTGCCCGCGCTGGGCACGCTGGACGACCTGATTTCGAAATCCATGGCCATCGGTTTCGTGCTCATCACGCTGGCTGTCATTGCCGGCAGCACTTGGGCCTTCATCGAATTGAAGACCGCCTGGATCAGCCAGCCGAAAATCGCGATCTCGTTCTTCACCTGGGGCATCTACCTGGCGCTCGTCTTCCTGCGGAACACCGCCGGATGGCGCGGGCGCAAGGCCGCCCTGATGACCGTCGCGGTGCTCGGCTTTTCCGCGCTCACCTGGGCCGCCCACGCGCGGCTCGGCGCAATGCTCTTGAAACAATGAAGCTGCTGATCACTGGAGTGAGCCACAAAACCGCGCCCGTCGAGGTCCGCGAGTGTCTCGCCTTCCGGGAAGAATCGCTGCCCGGGGCGCTGGCCGATCTCAAGGCGCGCGATGGCGTGGCGGAGGCCGTGATCCTCTCCACCTGCAACCGCGTGGAGATCACCGTCACCACCGACGACCGCGTCGATCCGCAGGCCGTGGTGGACAGCTTCCTCGCCGATCACAAGGCGATCGACCCCGCCGGCATCGCGCCGCATATCTACCGGCATGAAGGCCAGGACGCCATCCACCACCTGTTCCGCGTGGCGGCCAGCCTGGATTCGATGGTGGTGGGCGAGCCCCAGATTCTCGGCCAGTTGAAAGCCGCCTATGCCGCCGCCAAAGGCTGCGGCTCCCTCTGCGGCTGGCTGGACGGCCTGCTGTCGCGCTCGTTCAGCGTCGCCAAGCGCGTGCGCTCGGAGACCGGCATCGGGCAGATGGCCGTCTCGGTGAGCTACGCCGCGGTGGAGCTGGCCCGCAAGATCTTCGGGAACCTGAACAACCGCACCATCATGATCGTGGGCGCGGGAAAGATGTCGGAGCTGGCCGCGCGCCATCTGCGCCGCTCCGGGGCGTCGCACGTGTTCGTCACCAACCGCACGCACGAGCGCGCCGTCGAGATGGCCCAGCTTTTCCAGGGCACGCCCGTCGAATACACCCGCTTCGTGAGCATGCTGCCGGAGGTCGATATCGTCATCACCTCTTCGGGGGCGCCGCACTACGTCCTGACCAAGGAAGACATGCAGCGCGTCATCTCGGCGCGGCGCAACAAACCGATGTTCCTCATCGATATCGCGGTACCGCGGAATATCGAGCCTTCGGTCAACGATCTGGACAACATCTTCCTCTACGACATCGACGACCTGCAGGAAGTGGTGAACGCCAACCTGCGGGAGCGCCTGAAGGAAGCCGACCACGCCGAGACCCTGGTGGCCGAAGAGGTGGAGCGCATGATGGCGCGGCTCAAGGTGGCCGAGGTCACCCCGACCATCGTGAACCTCCAGGAGCAGCTCGAACAGATTCGCGCCGGCGAAATCGAGAAGGCGCGGCGCCGCTCGGGCGGGTTTACCCCGGAGCAGGAACAGGCCATCGAGGCCATCACCCGCGGCATCGTGAACAAGATCGCCCACGGCCCCATCTCCGAACTGCGCAACCACGCCGGACACCCCGAAGGCGCCCACGTCGTGGCAGCCATCAGAAAGGCGTTTCACCTCCAGGATTGATTCATGCTGGTAATCGCATCGCGCGGCTCGCAGCTTGCGTTGTGGCAGGCCCATTGGGTGGAGCGGCAGCTAACGGCTGCTGGGCACGCCTGCCGCATCGAGATCATCAAGACCACCGGCGATAAGATCACCGATGTCCCGCTCGCCAAGGTCGGGACCAAAGGCCTGTTCACCAAGGAGATCGAGGAAGCGCTGCTCGATGGCCGCGCCGACCTGGCGGTCCACAGTCTCAAAGACCTGCCCACCGAGCTGCCGAAAGGCCTGGTGCTGGCCGCCGTGCCGGAGCGTGAAGACCCGCGCGACGCCATCGTCGGCAGGCGGCTGGCCGATCTGCCCCAGGGGGCAAAGGTGGGGACCAGCTCGCTGCGACGCTCGGCGCAATTGCGGAAACTCCGTCCGGACCTCGTGGTCGAATCGGTGCGCGGCAATCTCGATACGCGCCTGCGCAAGCTCGACGAGGGACGTTACGACGCTATCCTGTTGGCCGCCGCCGGCCTGAAGCGCCTGGGCTGGGCGGACCGCATCGCGGAAATCCTGGAGCCTTCGGTGATGTGCAGCGCCGTCGGCCAGGGCGCCCTGGCGATCGAGACGCGAAGTAGTGGTGCAGGCCTCCTGGCCTGCGCGCCTTTGGATCACCCCGACACCCATGCCGCTGTCACCGCCGAGCGCGGCGTGCTCGGCGCTCTCGGAGGCGGCTGCCAGGTCCCCATCGGCGCGCATGCGGTGGTGCAGGCCGGGCGATTGCGGCTTCAGGCCATCGTCGCTTCGCCCGACGGCTCGGAGCTGATCCGCGCCGAATCGGAGGGCGCGTCCGCGGACGCGGAGGCGATCGGACACGCACTGGGCGAAGAGCTTCTGGCCCGCGGCGCGCGCAGGATTCTGGAGACGGTCTACAGCGCATGAGTGGCGCGGGAAGGGTCTACCTCATCGGCTCGGGACCCGGAGATCCCGAACTCATCACCGTCAAAGGACGCCGCATCCTCGAACAGGCCGACTCCATCCTCTACGACCACCTGGCGCCCGATGCGCTGCTCGACCTCGCCCCGCCGCAGGCCGAGCGGCTCTACGTGGGCAAGAAGAAATCCGACCACGCCTACTCGCAGGAAGAGATCGGCGTCATGTTGATCGAGCGCGCCCGGCGCGGCCTGACGGTGGTCCGGCTGAAGGGCGGCGACCCGTTCCTGTTCGGGCGCGGCGGTGAAGAGGCCGAAGCGCTGGCCGATGCCGGCGTCCCCTTCGAAGTGGTTCCAGGGGTCACGACGCCGCTCGGCATCGCCTCGTATACGGGGGTCCCGCTGACGCACCGCGAGCACACTTCGGCGGTCACTTTCGTCACCGGCCACGCAGTCGAGTCGATCGATTGGGAGCGGGTCGGCCACGCGGAAACGCTGGTGATCTTCATGGGCCTCACCACGTTTCCCGAGATCGCGCGCGAGCTGATGGCACGCGGGCGCTCTCCCGAGACCCCGGCGATGGCTGTCCGCTGGGCCACCCGGCCCGACCAGGAGACCGTGGCGGGAACGCTCGCTACGCTGCCCGGGATGATCGCCGCGCACGGCATGAAGCCGCCGGCAACGATCGTGGTCGGCGAAGTGGTGCGGCTGCGGGACAAGCTGAACTGGTACGAGCGACTGCCGCTGTTCGGCCGCCGCATTGTGGTGACGCGCGCCCGCGAGCAGGCCGACGCGCTCTCCAACCGGCTGCGCGCGCTGGGCGCCGACGCCCTGGAGCTTCCCACCATCGAGATACGCCCGGCGGCCGATTACGGCCCGCTCGACCGCGCCATCACCGGCCTCGCCGGGTACGACTGGCTGATCTTCACCTCGGCCAACGGGGTGCGCTTCTTCGTCGAGCGGCTCGACCGGTCCGGCACCGACCTGCGCGCGCTCGGCGCGAAGATCTGCGCGATCGGCCCGGCCACACGGGCCGCCGTCGAAGCGCTGCACCTCAAAGTCGACTTGATGGGGACGGAGTACGTAGCCGAGGGCCTGCTCGAAGCCTTCGCGCCCTTCGATCTGGCCGGCCTGCGCGTCCTGCTGCCGCGCGCCGCCGTGGCGCGCGACCTGGTCCCCGTGGAACTGGCGCGGCGCGGCGCGCAGGTGGACGTGGTGGAGGCGTATCGCACGGGCGTTCCCGAAGGCGCTACCGCGCGAGTCCGCGAAGTGTTTCGACGGCGGCCGGATTGCGTCACGTTCACCAGCTCCTCGACGGTCCGCAACTTCGTGGAGGCGGCCGGGGCGGAGACCCTGCGGGGGGTGCCGGTGGCGACGATCGGTCCGGTGACTACCGCAACCGCGCGGGAGCTGGGCATCGAAGTGACCGCTCAGGCGCAGGTGTTCACCATCGACGGTTTGCTGGAAGCGGTCCTCAAGGTGTGCGGGCGTTAGGATCCCTGCCACGATAGGTTGTGGTCTGCCGAGGTTTTGGGTACAATCGAATTTTGGCGGAGGTGGGTCTTCTCGAGTAGCAGACGAGCCGCAGTCGCAAGTACCGGTCCTTCCGTAGTACACGCAGTCTCCCACGCCCTTTTTTCCCTTCTGTACCCCGACGATTGCCGCGTATGCGGGCGTCCCCTGGCAGAGGTTTCGCGAATCCCGGTGTGCCGTTCGTGCCTGCGTTCACCGGAGCCCCTCAGCGCGGAGTATTTCTGCGTAAGCTGCCGGACGCCGTTTCAGAATGGCTTCCCGCTGGATGAAGAAGGCCGTTGCGCTCTATGCCGCAACGGCCTTCGTGGTTTTGATGCGGCCTATTCGTTCGGGGCTTATGACGGCACGCTGCGGAAACTGATCCACCTGTTCAAGTACCAGGGCATTCGCACACTGGCGCATCCGCTGGCCAACCTGCTGGCGGACGCCCTGCCGCGCGACCAGCGTTTCGACATCATCGTGCCGGTGCCGCTGCACTGGCGGCGCCGCTGGACTCGCGGGTTCAACCAGTCGGAGTTGCTGGCCGGCAGGCTGTCGCGCAGGACTGGCATTCCGGTGCGGGGCGCTCTCGGACGCGCGCGGGCCACGGCGACCCAGGCCGGCCTGAGCAACACCATGCGCCGGCGCAACGTGACCGCGGCCTTCCGCTGCCGGCGGCCGGAGCAGGTCCGGGGGAAGCGCATTCTCCTGGTTGACGATGTGATGACGACGGGATCTACCGCGGCGGCCTGCGCCCTCGCCCTGAAACGGGCGGGCGCGGCCAGTGTCGCGCTGTTGACGGTGGCACGGGTCGACCGGCGCATGGAGCCGCCGGCGGCCGAGGCCACGACGATTTCCGCAGGGGGGAGTCTTTGATCATGGCAAGCGATCGACTACAGAAACCGGTGCTGGTGCTCAACGCCAGCTACGAGCCGATCAATATTTGCGGGGCGCGCCGCGCCCTGGTGCTGGTGCTCAAGGGTGTGGCTTCGGCCGAGGAGGAATGCCTCACGGCGGTCCACTCGGCGCGAAACACCGTGCGTCTGCCTTCCGTGATCCGGCTCCTCGAGTACCGCCGCATTCCGCACCAGACGCGGGCATTGTCGCGCAAGAACATCCTCATGCGCGATCGCTACACCTGCCAGTATTGCCATCGCACCATGTCTTCCGGAGAGTTGACGCTGGACCACGTGATTCCCCGCTCGCGGGCTGGCGAATCGGCATGGGAGAACCTGGTGGCCTGCTGCCATCGCTGCAACAACCACAAGGGCAACCGGACTCCCGAAGAGGCCGGAATGAAGCTGGCGCGGCAGCCGAAACCCTTCAGCTTGCACACCAGCCGCCATCTCATGCGCATGCTGGGAAAAAGCGACGCACAGTGGCGGAAATACCTTTTCTACTGAGTGTCGAAGTTCACAAGTATAAACAATACAAAAAGATACCAACCTTGCGGGCCTTGCCAAACTGGGATATATTCGTGCATAATCGCAACATTACTCAGAGAGGAGACTTGGAATGAAAAAACTGATCGCTGTATTTGCGTTGACCACCGGCTTTTGCCTGGCAGCAGATTTCACCGGGTATATCATCGACCAGAACTGCGCGAGCAAGAAGGAGATGCTGGGCAACGAAGCGTGCGCCAAAAGCTGCATCGGGCGCGGTTCTCCAGCAGTCCTGGCAACCGAGGACGGCAAGGTCTATAAGATCGCCGACCAGGACAAGGTAAAGGCCGAAGCCGGCAAGAAGGTCACCATCACCGGCAAGATGGATGGCGACACCATCACGGTAGAGAGCATCAAGGCCATGTAATTTTTGAGTGCGAGGCGCCGCTGCGCGCGCGCCTCGCACCCGCTTCAGACCGACCCGACCATCTGTTGCATCTCCTGCATCAAACCGCGGAGCTGGGCGGCGTATCCGTTCAGTTCGGCGCCCGCCGAAGCACTTTGCTGCGCCCCCGCAGCGGTTTGCTGGGTAACCTTCTCCATCTGTAGCACCGTCCGCGAAATCTGCTCCATCCCACGCGCCTGTTCCTGGCTTCCCAGGTTCACTTCATCCACCAGTGTTTTTACGCGAACGGCGCTGTCGGTCATCCCGCGGACAGCCGTCGCCATGCGGTCGAGCCGGGAGTTGCCGTCGCGCGAGGTTTCGATGGATTCCTCGATCAACGCGGCTGTGTCGCGGGCCGCCTGGGCGCAACGCTGCGCCAGGTTTCGCACCTCGTCCGCCACCACCGCAAACCCCAGGCCCGCTTCGCCGGCGCGGGCCGCCTCGACGGCTGCATTGAGCGCCAGGATGTTGGTCTGGAACGCGATCTCGTCAATGACTTTGATAATGCGCGCGATCTTGTTGCTGGACGCGTCGATCTCTTTCATCTTGTCGATCATGCGATCAAGCGTCTGGTTGACCTCCACGGAATGTTCCGCGGATTGCCGCATGAGACCCGCCACTTCCTGGGCCGCATCGGCGTTCTTGCGGGTAATGGAGGCGATCTCTTCAGTGGATGCGGAGGTCTCTTCGAGCGAGGCCGCCTGTTCGGAAGCGCCGCGCGCCAGGGTCTGGCCCGATCCGGAGACTTGCGAGGCCGCTCCGGCCACCTGCGCCGCGCTGTCCGACAACTGCCCGCCCAGGTGGCGCAGGGACTGGTTGGCGGAATGGACCACCCAGAGCATACCCGCTCCGGTGAGGAGCGCCACCAGGCCGAGCACGATAGTCAGCAGGGTGGCTCCTTGCGCCGATGCAGCCGAAGCTTGCGCAAAGCTGTTCAGTTCCGCATTCTCGTGATCTACGAGGTCGCTAGCCTGGCGCCCGATCTCTTCCAGGCTGGGCTGGACCTTTTGGGCGAAGATCGACAGGGCAGCATCCATCTGCTGCTTCGCCATGGCTTGCTGCAACTCCTCCTGTGCCTGCGCCGCGGTAGCGGCGTCGGCCGAGAGCCGTTGCAGTTTCGCCGTGGTGCTTGCCGTTTCAGTGAACTTCTGCAACTCTGCCAGGGAAGCGCGCAGCCGCTGCTGCGGCTTCTGGAACTCCTGCTGGTCTGCGTCCGACGTCGTCTTGTCTCCTACCACCGCCGCCAGAACGCTGCCTCTTTCCAGGCTCATCATCTGAAACGAAGCCGCGTTTGCCTGGCTGGCCAGGTACCGCTTGCGGCCCGTAATGTTAATCGACTGGTCGAGATTCGCCTGGGAGCTGCGGATCATCACGAACGATGCCACGTTGCACACAAGCTGGAGGCCCAGCATCATCCCGAAGCCGCCCAACAGTTTTTTGGTCAACGTCATGAGATGCGGCCTCCTACGGTTTGAAGTCGACGGAAATCTGGGTCTGGGCCTTGACCGGCGCCCCGTCCGCGGTGAATGGCTTGAACTTCCACTTTTTGAGCGTGTCCATGGCGGGCTTGGTGAGAACCGGGTTGCCGCTCAACGCCGAGACCGTTTCCACGGCGCCGTTTTCGGCAATCACAACTTCGATCATCACGCTGCCGGAAATGTGCAATTGCCGGGCGATCATGGGAAACTCCGGCGTGATTTTAGTGACCACGGCGCCCAGGGCTTCCGCCTGGGTGACCTTCTTGGGCGGGCCGTCGCAGACTCCCCAAGCCGCACAGATCAGCAGCAAACCAAGTGAACGGTAGAGACTTCTCAGCATTCCTGTTCGGGACCTCGCAATATTTATCGGCACAAACGGGAGTTTCCTTAGGAGATGTGTGGAAGACCGGGAGCCACTTATAATCAAAGAGATCATGAAGAAGCGGCTGATGCTCGGGTCGGGAGCGGTGCTGCTGGCGGTCACGGTGCTGCTGGTGGCATGGCTCGGGTCCTTCAACAGCGGCCAATTCTCGCCCGCCGATCCCCACCAGACGGTGGTCTTCTGGGCAACCTCCGCGCTGATTTTCATCCTGATGGTGACGCTGGGGTTCATTCTGTTCCGCGAGCTGGCGAAGCTGTACATCGCGCGGCAGAGCAACCAGCAGGGGTCGCGAATCCGGACCAAACTGGTCCTGGGCGCGCTGGCGCTGAGCTGCGTGCCGGTGTTTTTCCTCGTGCTATTTAGCTTCTATGTATTGAGCCACAGCGTGAACCGCTGGTTCACCAACCCGGTGGACCAGACCATCGAGCGCTTCGTGAAAGTGGCCGAGCTGCTGCAGCGCGAGATGCAGGACGAGGTGAACGCGCAGACCGCGCTCCTGGCGGCCCAGCCGGAAGTTCGGCGGATCCTGGCGGGGGGCGGCGCGAACGCGCCTTTCCTGCAGCGCTTCACGGAGGAGCACGACGCGGAGACGGCGGTGGTGTACGGCCCGGACGGCAAGTCGGTGGCGGCCCAGTGGACCGAGCCGGGGCGGGCGCCGGGACAGCCCATCCGCTCGCGGGCGCCGGTGGTGGACGACGGGCAGATCATAGGATATGCGGAGCTGGCGGCGCGGCTGCCGCTGGACGTGGCCGATCAGCTGGCGGCCGTGGAGCGGTTTCACGGCGAGGCGATCCAGCTCAAGGACCAGCTGAAGACCGCCAAGGTCTTTTACAACATGGTGATGGGGCTGATCACCGTGTTCGTCCTGTTCTTCGCCACGTGGGTGGCGTTTTTCCTGGCCAAGCAGATCAGCGTGCCGATCAGCGCCCTGCTGGACGCGGCCCACGAGGTGAGCAAGGGCAACCTGAAGCACCGCGTGGACGTTCGGGCCTCCGACGAGCTGGGGTCGCTGGTGCGGGCCTTCAACCGCATGACGGAGGACCTCGATTCGGGGAACCGCGAGCTGGACCGGCGCCGGCGATTCATCGAAGCGATCCTCGAAAGCATTCCGACGGGCGTGATCTCGATCGGCGCGGACGGCTCGATCCATCACGTGAACCGCGCGCTGTCGAAGATCTTCCCGCCCGATGCGGCGGCGCGGGCGAGCCGCCTGGAAGACCTGTTTTCGCGCGAGGATACGGCCGAGATCAAGTACCTCATGAAGAAGGCGCGGCGCACCGGGACAGCGTCCAGGCAGATGGAGCTGCGGACGGATACGCGCAAGCTGCAGCTGGCGGTGACGGTGTCGGCCCTCGAGGAGAAGCTGACCTCGGGGTTCGTGGTGGTGCTCGAGGATACCAGCGAGCTGCTGCGCGCGCAGAAAGCGGCGGCGTGGCACGAGGTGGCGCGGCGGGTGGCGCACGAGATCAAGAACCCGCTCACGCCCATCGCGCTTTCCGCGGAACGGATCGCCCGCCAGGTGGACCGGCTGGAGCTGCCGCCGGCCACCGACCGCATTCTGCACGAGTGCGCATCCACCATTTCGAAATCGGTGGAGTCCGTGAAGACGCTGGTGGACGAGTTCTCGCAATTCGCGCGCTTTCCCACGGCCCAGCCGGTGCGCAGCGATCTGAACCGGGTGGTGGCGGAAGCCCTCACGGTGTTCGCGGGGCGGCTGGACGGAATCACGATGCAGACCAGCTTCGCGCCCAACCTGCCGCCGGTGAACGTGGACCCCGACCAGTTCCGGCGGGTGGTGGTGAACCTGGTGGACAACGCCGCCGAAGCCATGCAGGATTCGCTGGTGAAGCGGCTGCTGATCGCCACCCAGCCGGGCGCTGCGGAGACCGTGGAGCTGGTGGTGGCGGATTCCGGGCCGGGAGTGAGCCCGGACGATAAGGAGAAGCTGTTCCTGCCTTACTTTTCGACCAAGAATCGCGGAACGGGCCTGGGCCTGGCGATCGTGAGCCATATTGTGGCCGAGCATAACGCGCTGATACGGGTGGAGGACAACCAGCCGTCGGGCGCGCGGTTCACGATCGAAGTGCCGGCGATCCTCGAAACGGACCCGGCGGAGGCGGCCGGGCGTCCGGCGGCGGCGGGGGTATGAAACAGCGCAGGATCCTCGTGGTGGACGACGAGCCCGCGATCCGGCAATCGCTCGGCGGGGTGCTGGAGGACGAAGGCTACACGGTGTCCGCCGTGGAGAGCGGGGAAAGTTGCCTGGCGGCGCTGCCGGGAGCGGGCTTCGAGCTGGTGCTGCTGGACATCTGGCTGCCGGGAGTGGACGGGCTCGAGGTGCTGGCGCGCATCCAGGAGGTTCCGTTCACGGAGCGGCCGGAGGTGGTGATCATCTCGGGCCACGGCAGCATCGAAGCGGCGGTGAAGGCCACCAAGCTCGGAGCGTTCGATTTTCTGGAGAAACCGCTTTCGCTCGAAAGGGTCCTGCTGGTGGTGAAGAACGCGCTGGCACACCGCTCGCTCTCGCTCGAGAACGTGCGGCTGAAGGGCGACAGCGGCTCGCGGTGGCGGATCATCGGAGAAAGCGTGCCGATGAAGGCGCTGCGGCAGCAGCTTTCGTTGATGGCGGGGACCAACGGGCGGGTGCTGATCTTCGGCGAGAGCGGAACGGGCAAGGAACTGGTGGCGCACGCCATCCACGCGATGAGCCCGCGGCTGCCGGAGGCCTTCGTGGAGGTGAACTGCGCGGCCATTCCCGAGGAGCTGATCGAGAGCGAGCTGTTCGGGCACAGCAAGGGAAGCTTCACCAGCGCGCACGAGAACAAAGCCGGCAAGTTTCAGAAGGCCGACGGGGGCACGCTGTTCCTGGACGAAGTGGGGGACATGAGCCTGCGGACGCAGGCCAAGGTGCTGCGCGCGCTCGAGGAGCAGCGGTTCGAGCCGGTGGGCGCGGCGGAATCGGTGCAGGTGGACGTGCGGGTGGTGGCCGCCACCAACAAGAACCTGGAAGAAGAGATCGAGCGCGGAAATTTCCGCGAAGACCTGTTCTACCGGCTGAACGTGATTCCGTTTTTCGTGCCGCCGCTGCGCGAGCGCCGCGAGGATATTCCGCTGCTGGCGGACCATTTCCTGGCGGAGTTCACGACGGCCTACGGGCGCAAACCGAAAGAGATGACGCCCGAGGCTTATCGCGTGCTGAGCGAGTATCACTGGCCGGGAAACGTGCGCGAGCTGAAGAACCTGATCGAGCGGATCGTGATCCTGAATCCGCAGGTGCGGGTGGATGCGCGGCACATTCCGCTGAACGCGACAAGGCGGCAGCAGGAGCGTCCGCTCGACCGCTTCGGGAGCCTGCAGGAAGTGCGCGAGGCGGCGGAGCGGGAGTACATTCTCAAGAAACTCGAAGAGACGAACGGGAATGTGACGCGGACGGCCGAGCTCCTGGGCTTGGAGCGGAGCAACTTATACAGGAAGATGCGGACGCTGGGAATCGGGCCGAAGGAGTAGGGGGGCGGGCGGAGGAAGACGGACTTCGGTGGGGTAGGCCTCCTGGCCTGCCCACGCGCCGGGAGGCGCGCGTCCGGAGCTGGAGAGAGGGACCGGAAGACGGGCGCCTCCGGCGCCTTGGGCAGGCCGGGAGGCCTACCCCACAAAATGACCCGTCAGCGGCGTGCGTAGTAGCCGGCTTTGGCGCGTACGGTCAGGCCGTCGCGCTTCACGCGGATGACGAGCTTGCGGAACGTTCCGTCGCGCTCCGGGTCCGTCGAGTGATAGGCCAGCTCATAGGAGTTGCGAAGCTGCTCGCCGATCTCGCGGAAGCTCCCAGCCAGGTCCTTTTCCTGCGCGTCGTAATCGGCGCCGCCGGTGTCCCGGGCCATTCGCTCCATCACGCCGCGGCCGTATTTGTTGCGCGAGTTCCACCGGCCGTTCCGCACTTCCGTGTAGCGTACGTTGAACAGCAGGACGTTATTGGACTGGGCCAGCTCGATCGTGTCCATTTCGTTATGGGCGCTCGAATTGTCCTCGCCGTCGCTGAAGACGATCAAGGCGCGGCGGCCGCCTTCCACCTGCTGAAACATCTGGTTCACCGAGTGGTAGATGGCGTCGTAGAACGCTGTGCCGGCGGTGCGGATCTCGCGCGGACCCAGCTCCGGATACTCGGAGGTATCGTGCAGCTTCTGGTATCCCAGGAAAGCATCCACCAGCGCGCCCGGCGAAGAAGTGTACCCGGCTACGAGGCGCGGGTGGTTGGCGAAGCACAGCAGGAAGGCGCGGTCGCGCGTGCTCAACACCGTGTCGAGGAAAGCCTTCAGATCGTGCTGGTGCGGTTTGACGAACGAACCCTGGCTGCCGCTGATATCGATGATCAGGCCGAGATTGAGCGGAACGTCGCTACTGCGGGCGAAGAAGGCGATCTTCTGCGGGACGCCGTCCTCGAACACTTCGAAATCGTCCCGGCCGAGGCCGGGGACGAGATGGCCCTGGGCGTCACGCACCGAGAAGCCGACGTTGACGAGCTGGACATCGACGCGGAAGGGCGCCTGGGCGAGACACAGGGCGGGCAGGAAGAGAAGCCACGGCCTCATACGGACCAAAACGCCGCAGCCGTCGGTCCGGTTGCAGCCTGATCCGAATTTAACGGCCCATCCAGCCGCCGTCAACCGTCAGGATGGTGCCGCTGACATAATCGGAAGCCGGGGACGCCAGGTAGACCACGGCGCCGGCGAGATCCGCGGGCTCGCCCCAACGTCCGGCGGGAATGCGCGCCAGGATGGCCGGAGCGCGAACCGGGTCGTTGCGCAGGGCGGTGGTGTTGTCGGTGGCGATATAACCGGGTGCGATGGCGTTGACCTGCACGTTCCGCCCGGCCCACTCGTTGGCCAGCGCCTTGGTCAACTGCGCCACCCCGCCCTTGGCGGCAGCGTAGCCGGGAACCGTGATGCCGCCCTGGAAACTGAGCAGCGAGGCGGTGAATATGATCTTGCCCGAGCCGCGCTCCAGCATGCCGCGCCCGAATTCCCGGGCCAGCACGAACTGGGCGTTGAGATTGACTTCGATGATGCGGTCCCAGTACTCGTCGGGATGCTCGACGGCGGGCTTGCGCAGGATGGTGCCGGCGTTGTTGACCAGGATGTCGATGGGCGGGCATTCGGCGGTCACGTGAGCAACCAGCCGGTAGACTGCCTTTCGTTCCGAAAGGTCGAACGCGTAGCCGTGGAACTGGCGGCCCAGAGCGCGGACCTCGCTGCCGACCGCGCCGCCATCCGGCTCGAGCGAAGCGCTGGTGGCGACGATATCGGCGCCGGCTTCCGCTAGCGCCAGGGCCATGGCCTTGCCGATGCCGCGCCGCCCGCCGGTGACCAGCGCCGTCTTTCCATCGAGCCTGAAGCGATCGAGTATGCCCACGGTTAGTTACCCCGCGCAGTTGACCAGCACCTTCATGACTTCCCCGCCCTGCTCCATCTGGCGCAGACCGCCTTCGAGCCCGCCGAGCGGAACCACCGTGGTGATCAGCCGGTCGAGCGGCAGCTTTCCGGCGGCCGAGAGCGCGATGGCCTGCTCGAAATCCTGAGGCTCGTAGACGCGCGCGCCGGCCAGGCGCAGCTCGCGCCAGAAGAAGCGGAAAAGGTCCACCTTGGGCGGCTCTCCGAAGATCGCCACCACCACGATGCGGCCGCGGGTGCGCGGCAGCTTCGTCATCATCTCGACGCCCGGGGCCGAGCCGGTCACTTCGAAAACAACATCGGCGCCGGCGCCCCCGGTACGATCATTCACCAGGGCGGGCAGATCGACTTCCCCGGGATTCACGGCGTCGATGCCCAGCTCGCGGGCCAGCGCCAGGCGGAAGGGATTGACCTCGGCCAGGAGAACGTGGGCCTCCTGTTCGCGCGCCACCAGCGCGATGAGGACTCCGATCGGGCCTCCGCCGAGTATCACGGCGTGCTCGCCGGGTCTCACTTCGCCCATACGCACGTCGTGGCAGGCGACCGCGACCGGCTCGATCATGGCGGCCTCCCGCAGCGGCAGGGACTCGGGCAGGCGGTGCAGCGTGTGAGCGGGCACCGTCCACAAGCCCTGCAGGGCTCCCGGCGTGTCGATCCCGATGAATTTCAGGTTGTGGCAGATGTGGCTATGGCCGGCGCGGCAGGCGGGGCACGCGCCGCAGGGGTCGAGGGGCCGGACGGTCACGCGGTCACCCGCGCTCCAGCCGGACACGCCGGTGCCTGCGCTCTCGATGACGCCCGCCATCTCGTGGCCCATGACATGGGGCAGGGTCAGCCGGTGAGCCATGGCGCCGTGGAAGAGGTGAAGGTCGGTTCCACAGATTCCGCAGTATTCCACGCGAATCCGGACCTGTCCGGCGGCCGGCGGCACCGGCACGCAGGGACCCACTTGAATTCTCCGATTGCCTTCGAAATATGCCGCTTGCATGAGTGATCTACTGTGCCAGCCGGAACGCGATCACCAGGTAGAACACCGTGCCGACTGCGATGACCGCGCCGTGGGGCAGGCCCACGGCTTTAGGGCTGCGCACGTCCAGCTCTTCCTTGCCGAGATACGCGGGACGGCCGCTCTTCAGCTCGGTGAGGATAAAGCCCAGGTTCCAGAACGTCGATTGCACGCGCTTCCGCGCCAGGATGAGCAGCATCGCCATCACTCCTCCGAGGATGGCCGTGACAAAGAAGATGCCGAGCCAGCGCTGCCAGCCGACCAGGGCCCCTACCGCCGCCATCAGTTTCACGTCTCCCGCGCCCATGGCCCGCAGAACATAGAGCACCATGTAGAAGCCGAAGGCCACGGCCAGTCCCTGCAGCGTGAAACCCAGTCCCGCCAGGGGAGGGCCGATCACGGTGTTCATCACCACGGCCACAATCGCACCGCCCAGCGTAAGCCAATTGGGGATCCGGCGGAACCGTACGTCGTAGATCGCCGCGGCTAGAAGTAATGCCAGCAGGACCATCTCGACCTTCTGAGGGGGAAGGCTGAACATACCAGGACCCCCCAGTATAACCCGCGACTATTGCGATGCGCTCGGCGGCCGCGGACGGGTAGCCTGCAGCGGGATTCCTTCTCCGTAGGCGGCCTGGCCCGGTATGCTGACCGGCAGGTGGCCCGAGACATTGATTTCTCCCCACAGCGCTTTCAACGCGGCGGTCTCCGAGGGCGGCACCGTGCTGAATGTGGCGAGATATGCCGCCACGGACGGGAAGTTGCGCAGCAGGTAAGGATTCCCGAGAGCCACCAGGGCCACCGGCTTCCCCGTGGCGACGATGCTCTCAACGGCATGCGGCAGCTCTCCGGCGAGGCCCACGGTGCCGCGGTAGGCGTTCACGGATGCGAACGCCGCGACGGCATAATCGGGGCAGCCGGAGAGCTTTCCGAGCAGTTCGTCCACCTGCTGCAGCGGCATGCCGGGGTCGAGAGTCACCAGGGGCGCCCGCGGAGCCCGCTTCCGGAGCTCCTGGGTGAAGACCTGACCTTCGCTCGAATAGCGGCTCTCGGGCATCACCACGTAGCAGCTATTCTCGGGCGCCGCCAGGGGGAGCAGGCCGCCGGTGTTGCGAACCAGGGTCACGGCGCGATCGGCCACTTCCTGCGCTTTCTCGTTGGCCTCGGGGGAATCGAGAACATCGCTCATGGCTTCGAGATTCACGAAACGCGAGCGATTCAGCCCGACCTTCTCTTTGGCGGAGAGAATCTTGACTACGCTCTCGCGAATGCGCTGCCGCGTCAGCCGCCCGCTCTCCACGGCGGCCACCACGGCTTTGATGGCGGCGTCGGGATCGGTGGGCATGAGCAGGGTGTCGGCGCCCGCTTCGAGCGCACGCACACACGCCTCCCCGGTGGTGAAGCCCTTGGCGATGCCGCCCATCTCGAGCGCATCGGTAACCACCAGGCCGTGAAAGCCGAGGTCGTTGCGCAGGAGACCGGTGAGGATCTGGGGCGATAGCGTGGCCGGCAGGTCGGGCGGCGCCAGCGCCGGGACGGCGATGTGCGCGGTCATGATGGAATCCACGCCGGCCGCGATAGCCGCCTTGAAGGGAACCAGCTCCAGCCGGTTCATGCGTTCGAGATCGGCCGGAATGGAGGGCAGGTTCACGTGGCTATCGACGGAGGTGTCGCCGTGGCCCGGGAAATGCTTGGCGGTGGTGAGGACATAGTTCTTGCGGTCGGCATGCGCGCCTTCGATGAAGGCCGTCACCTGGCGGGCCACGGCTTCCGGGTTCTCACCGAACGAGCGGATGTTGATGATGGGGTTGTCGGGGTTGTTGTTGACGTCGGCAACCGGGTAGTATACCCACTGCACGCCTACCGCCCGGGCCTCGCGCGCGGTGTCTTCGCCCTCGTAGCGGGTGAGGGCGAGATCGTTGGCGGCGCCGAACGCCATGGCATGGGGAAAGACCGTGGTTCCTTCCAGGCGCATGGAAGCGCCGCGCTCGAAATCGCCGCCCACCATGAGGGGAACCCGCGCCATGCGCTGCAGGCGATTCAGGAATGCCGCCACTTTGTACGGCTCGGCTTTCTGAATGGTGTGTCCGTTCGAGACGTTATTCAGGAGCAGCCCGCCAACCCTGGCATCGCGGATGAGGCGGATGAACTTCCGGTACTCCCGCGAACGGGTGTTCGGAGATTCACCGTGGAAGGGAATGAAAACGAGCTGCGCCACTTCGTCGCGCAAGGTCATACCCTTCATCCAGCGGCGAACGGCGGGGGATGCCTTGATGGGCGCCGGCCTGGGCGCAGGCTTGCGGGTCGCGGGGGCGGCCAGCGCCGTGCAGCACAGGCAGGCGGTCAGAATACGGGAAAACAACGGGGCCACACTTTCAGTGTGACAGATCAGGGCGCCGTCGCGCGCGCCCGCGAGGCCGCACGTTGCTGCCTGACCGGCGGCTTGCGGGCGGGACCGCGCGTGATCAGACGTTTCACCGAGCGGAGGAGCTGAACGGCTTCCTTGACATTCTTCGCAATCACCGCATCCGCCCCGGTGTTCTCCTCCGTCAGGCCGAGCGGCTCAGTCAGTGCGGAGACCAGAACCACGCGCGCGTTGGGATTCACTTTTCGAATCCGTACGATCAAATCGATCCCATTCATGCCGGGCAGACGATGATCCGTTACCACCACATCGAAGTTGGAAGTCTTATAGAGTTTCAGGCCCTCTTCGCAGTCGGATGCCACGTGGACCCGGCAACCAAGCTCTTCGAGGAGGGCCCGGCGCACCAGTAAGCCGTCTCGGCTTTCGTCAACGAGCAGGATGTCAGGAGTGATCGGTGCGGAACTTTTCATTAAGGACGGCTGCGAGCGTAACAGAGCTGTAGCTGGGCTGTCAACAAATTTGCATCGCTTTGGAAAAACGCCAGATCTAGTTCTTGACAAATGGAGCGTGCAAGCCACGTCAGAATCGGAGAAATCCGACCAGATTACTCAACGGCGCGCGGAGATTTGTAACCGGCCTTGGCAATGACCTGATATTTCACCGGCTTGCCCTTCTGATCCTTCATCGGCAGCGGCTCGTTCGTCGCGGGGTTTACCAGCTCGACTTTGATCTTGCGGAAAGTACCGTCGTGCTTGGTATTCGTGGGTGAGTACGTAAGGACGTACTGATTGCGCAGCGCCTGCTGAATCGCTTGAAAGATGGCCGGCATTTCGCCTTCAAAGCGCGGGAAAAATGCCTGGCCTCCGGTCTCTTTGGCGAAGGTCCGCATCTCGTTATCGGCCTGCAGGAAATCCATGCGCTGGATGGAGCCCATCATGCCGCGCGAATCGTACAGCTCGCGAATGGTCTGCATGAGGCCGATGGCATAAACGGGAACGCCGGATTCCTGGAGGGACTTACGGCATTGATCGTAGGTGATCTTGCTGAACGTATCGATGCCCGATGCGAGCAGCACGATGGCTTTACGTCCTTCGATGCCGGACATGCGGTCGGCCGTATCGGTGACCGCATCGAACAGGTTCGATTCGGAGAAGGCCGGAATGTTGAGGCGCTGCATGGCTTCCTGGGCCTTCGACCGGTCGGTGCTGAAATCGGAGAGGATCTCGGGCTTGATATCGTAGGCCACAACTGCCAGATAGTCTTCCGGTTTCAAGGTGGAGATGAAGCCGAAAGCTGCCTGTAAGGTCTGATACCAGGTGTAGCTCCAGTACTGCTGGAAGAGGTTACTGAACTCGATCACCAGCGACACCGTCAGGGGCGCTTCACCCATGTTGGCGCTGGCGATTTTCTGAGGGACATTGTCCTCCAGGATGCGGAAGTTCCCCGGGGGAATGCCCGGAATGAAATGTCCCTTGTTATCGAGCACGGAGACATCGACGGTCACGATATCGACGTCACTCTTGAAGTTCGCCAGGTTGCCGGCGTCGATCTTGTCCTTCTTGTACTGCGAAGGGATCTTGGGCAAATCAGTGTCGGTGCCGGTGGTGCCGGTGCTAGTGCCGGTATCGGGTTTGCGGGGCTTCGCTACGGTCCGGCTGGGATCCTTGAGAGGCCCCTGCTCCTGACCAATCACAAGGCCGGCGACGGCCAGAAGTGCGGTTCCGCACAGAACACAGGTTTTCCAGGATCGCATAGGCGTACTTCAGTCGTAACTATACCAGATGACGTGCGAGGCGGATTTCGCGTTGCGATCCGCGTCTAATTCACCCACGGGCCGTTGCCGTGTTTGCGCATGTAAACCTGGAACTTCTTCTTGGCGCGCGCCAGTTTCCACTGCCGGTAGGCCCCGCCGAGGTCGGGCATGCGGACCTTGGGCAGCCGGCCTTTGAGGTAAACGTACCCGAACGCCATGCCGCCCAGGTGGGCGATGGTGCTGACGCCGTTGTTGGGTCCGAACGTCATCAGCAGCTCGATGGCGGCGTAGATCATCACCAGGTACTTGGCCTTGATGGGAAACAGGAAGCTCATCAGCACGGTCTGGTTGGGATAGAGGACTCCGAACGCCACCAGGATGCCGAAAATGGCGCCCGAGGCCCCGATGGTGGGGGTGAGCCAGTCGCCCAACAGGATGTTGATGGCGAGCACGCAGACGCCGGCGGCGATTCCGCAGTAAAAGTAATACTTGAGGAACTGGCGGGTGCCCCAGTCGCGCTCCAGTTGAGTTCCAAAGAACCACAGGGTGAGCATGTTGAACAGCAGGTGCCAGATGCCGCCGTGCAGGAACATGTAGCTGAACAACTGCCAGACGAACAGGTTGTGCAGCGCGCCTTCGCCGTAGAGCGCGAAGAGCACGGTCATGTGGCGCGCGATGGTCCGTCCGCCGAGGTAATACAGTAAGAATACGGCGGTATTGATAATCAGGAGCCACTTCAAACCCGGCGGGAAGTAGTCGTGTACGAAGGAGCTTCGAAAGACATTGCGAGGCTGGGCCATGGCGGGTGCTCTACGTTCAGGATAACAAAAGAGCAACCGCGGAACGTTCAGGAAACAGCCGGGTCATCGCCCTTTCCGTAGTGATTGAGAACGCGGGAACACAACTGCAGCAGGATGGCCGCGGCCAGCCAGACCTGCCAGTGGGAAAAGAAGCCGGTGGGGATTGCGAAGCGGCTGGCCCAATTCATGTCGGCGGCGATCCGCCACATCGCGAGCACGGCCGCCATCAGGGCGGCGGGTGTCAAAAGGGCGGCAGCCGCCAGGGCAAATTTGCGATTCCCGCCACGCTTCCTGACGAGTTTGGGACGTTTCCCGAAGCGAATCCGGACCACCATGTCGCTGTTGATACCAATCTATCAGCTTTTGCGATAGATTATTACCTTCGGAAGGTTCGGACTCATTCGAGAGGACAATCATGCATCGACTCAATACCGCAGTCTTCGGCACCGGTTTCGTGGGGCGCGTCCACCTGGAAGGCATTCGCCGGGTGGGCTATGTGAACCTGTACGCGATCGGAGAGCCGGAGATCGAGAAAGCCAAGAAGCTAGCCGATGAGTTTCAGGCCGAGAAGACTGAAGCGGATTACCACAAGATTCTGGATGATCCGGCCGTGGACGCCGTCCACGTGTGCACGCCCAACGCGCTGCACTTCCCGATCGCCTACGATGCCTTGAAGGCCGGCAAACACGTGATCTGCGAGAAGCCCCTGGCCATCTCGGTGGAGGAGGCCCGCAAGCTGGTGGCGCTGGCGAAGGAGACCAAGCTCCGCAACTGCACTTCCCACAACCTGCGCTATTACCCGATGGTGCAGCAGATGCGCCGCATGCGGGAAGCCGGCGACCTGGGCGAGATCCTGGTGCTGCAGGGGACCTATTCGCAGGACTGGCTGCTTTACGATACCGACTGGAACTGGCGCATCGATTCGAAGTCCAACGGGCCCTCGCGCTGCATGGCCGACATCGGCTCACACTGGTGCGACATGGCCGAGCATGTGACCGGCCAGAGAATCACGTCGCTGTGCGCGGACTTGCAGACGTTCCACAAGACACGCAAGCGGCCCAAGGGACCGATCGAAACGTTTGCCGGAAAGACGCTGACCCCGGACGACTACGTGGAGGTTCCGATCGACACGGAGGATTTCGGCGGCGTGATCTTCCGCATGGGCGACCGTACCCGCGGGGCGTTCACGGCGAGCCAGGTTTCGGCGGGCCGGAAGAACCGCCTGAGCATCGAGATCTATGGCAGCAAGTGCAGCGTGGCCTGGGACCAGGAACGGCCGGACGAGTTGTGGATCGGGAACCGTAATTCGAACAACCAGATCATCATCAAGGATCCGTCGCTGCTCAAGCCCGAGGCGCGGTCTTATGCGGACCTGCCGGGCGGGCACAGCGAAGGCTACGACGACACGTTCAAGCAGATGTTTCGGCGGTTTTATAAGTCGATCCAAGAGCCCGGGTCGCCGGCGGAATATCCGGAGTTCGTCGATGGGCTGCGGCAGCTCACGATTCTCGAGAGCGAACTGAAGAGCAGCCAGACGCGGGCCTGGGTGGACGTACCGGCGATGCAGGCGGCTTCGGCGTAAGCCCTGGTGTAGCCCGCAAGATTGCGCGATACGGGCAATCCTTTCATTTTCTCGAGATCTGTCCCGGTAACGGACACGGCGTGCCGGAAGCGAACGCCGATGCGGCCCGGCCGGCTGGAGAATCCGCAACATAGGGCTGGCACTCGGAGTGCAAGGTAACAGGCTAACCAAATGCGCAGCCTTTATGAGGATCTGCGCTATGCCTTCCGCGTTCTTCGGGGCAGCCCAGGGTTCACGGCGGTGGCCGTGCTTACGCTGGCGCTCGGCATAGCGGCGAACGCGACGGTATTCGGCTGGATCGACAGCCTGCTGGTGCGACCCTTTCCCGGCGTGGCCGGGGGCGGGCGGCTGGCGACGCTCGAAACCGTGTCGCCAAGCGGCGAATATTCCAACACTTCCTATCGCGATTACCGCGACTATCGCGACAACCTGACATCCTTTTCGGGTGTTGCCGCGTCGCTGATGAACGCGTTCAACGTCGGCCCGGCCAACAACCCGCGCCGGATTTACGGCGAATATGTCTCCGGAAACTACTTCGCGGTGCTGGGCGTGAAGCCCGTACGCGGACGGGCGTTTCTGCCGTCGGAATATGGCGACAAAACCGGCGCCTTCCCGGTGGCGGTGATCAGCTACCGGCTCTGGCAGAGCCTGTTCCAGGGAGACCCGGCGGCGGTAGGAAGAACCCTCCGCGTGAATCGCTACGAGCTGACCGTGGCCGGCATCGCGCCCGAGGAGTTCCGCGGCACGATGCCCGGCATACAGATGGAGATCTGGATCCCCATGAGCATGGCGCCTCCGCTCAACGGCCAGAGCGGCTGGCTGCTGGAAGACCGGGGTGCGCGGCAGATGTGGGTGACCGCGCCGGCTGAAGCCCGGCGTGGCGCTCGAGCAGGCGAACGCGGAAGTGGAAGCGTACTCGCGGCGCCTGGCAAAGGAATCGCCACGGACCAGCCTAGGCTTCCACGCGAGCCTGATGCCTGTGTGGAAGGCGCACCTCGGAATGCAGACGGTGCTGCTCCGCCCGCTGCAGATTCTGATGGCGGTTTGCTTCGTGCTGTTCCTGATTGTCGGCGCGAACGTAGCCAACCTGCAGCTCGCCCGCGCCACAGCGCGGCGAAGAGAGCTGTGCGTGCGCATGGCCCTGGGCGCGAGCCCCTGGCGCGTAGCGCGGCAGCTGATTGCCGAGAGCCTGTTACTGGCAGCGGCTGGCGCACTGGCGGGCATCGCGCTGGCGGCCTGGCTGGGACGATCGCTCCTCTGGCTGCTGCCGCCCATGGGGTTCCCCGTGCAGTTCGATTTCAGCCTGAATGGCGACATGCTCGGATTTACCATACTGCTGTGCTGCGCCGGCGCTCTGCTCACCGGCCTTGCGCCTGCCCTGCACTCGGTGGGGAACGGACTGGTGGAGGGCCTGAAGGAAGGAGGACGGAGCGACACCCCCGGCGCGGGGCAGAACCGGACGCGCAGCCTGCTGGTGGTGTCGGAGGTGGCGCTGGCCCTGGTGGCGCTGGTCGGGACCGCGCTGTTCACACGGAGCTTTCAGAACGCCCGGGCTATCGATCCCGGCTTCGACGCGAGCAACGTTCTGTTTGCGAAATACCACCTCGATACTTTCTGTTCGAACGCGGATGACCGGGCTCGCTTCTGTTTTCGCCTGCGCGACCGCATCAGCGCGCTTCCGGGCATCGCCGACGTGAGTTTCGCAAATGTCGTGCCGCTGGAGCTGGGGATCGGCTCCTTATCGGAAATACGCGTGGAAGGATACGTTCCCGGTCCGAGCGAGCAAATGCGCGTGTCCAGCGGCCCGATCGCACCGCGCTTTTTCGACACCCTGCGCATCCCGGTGCTCGAGGGGCGCGACTTCACGGAACGGGATGACCGCGACAGCCCGCCGGTGGTGATCGTGAATCAGAGCTTTGCGCGGCGCTACTTCAAAGGCGCCAGCCCCGTGGGGCGCAAGGTTCAAGTGGACGGCGCCTGGTCCACGGTGGCCGGGCTGGTAAGGGACAGCAAATATCACAACCTGATGGAGCCGCCTACCCCTTACATCTACTTCCCGTATCGCCAGAGGCATGGCGGCGAGTTCTGGACGGCCTTTTTCATCCGGACGGCGGGGCCTGCGCGCGCCTCCATGGCCGCGATCCGCCGCGAGGGGGCCGCGATCGATCCGAATGCCGGCGTCTCGGAAGTGGTGGAGTTCGAGGAGACGGTCGCGGGCGCGCTCTATGCGCAGAAGGTGGCGGCGTCCCTGTTGACCGTGCTGGGCGGGATCTCGCTGCTGCTGGCGGCGCTGGGCCTGTACAGCGTGCTGGCGTACACGGTGAGCCAGCGCCGGCACGAGTTTGGGATCCGGCTGGCGCTGGGCGCCGAGCCGGCCGATGTGGTGAGACTGGTGCTGCGCCGGGGCCTGACGCTGACGGCGGCGGGCGTCGTGCTGGGCGCGATGCTGGCGATCGCGGCCATGCGGATGGCGGCAGGGCTGCTGGTGGGCGTGAGTCCGGGCGACCCGCCGGCGATCGCGGGCTCGGCACTGTTTTTGGGACTGGTCGCGGTGCTGGCGAGCTATTTGCCGGCGCGCCGGGCCACGAAGGTCGATCCGGTCGTGACGTTGCGGCAGCAGTGATCAGACGAACGGCCCCTACCGGCTACGAGCGGCCATCCCCGGACTGGACTTGGGCACCGTCCGCGTCCCACCTCCGCAGCAGGCGTAGGGCCCGGTCGGCGATGCGGGCGCGGTCATGTTGCAGGCGGATTTCGCTCAAGGCGGCCGCCCGGATGCGGTAAACGATCTCCCGGAGCGTGGCGGTGCGGTCCTCGCGAGTGACGCGGTAGTGGATGCGGTCGAGCACGCTCAATATGCGCTCCAGAATTTCGGCATTGTCCGGGGAGTTCGAGACAATCGGGTCGATGGCCTGTTCGAGCAGCCCGGAGAACGTGATCTCGCAGGTGATGACGCGTAGTGCACCATCCAGGTAGTGCCGGTCTCCGGGATCGGGGCAGTCGCCGAACGGCAGCAGCGCGGCGCCGAGGTAATCGACACACGTCATGGCGGTGGCAGTGTCGTTGATGCCGGGGGAGAGCGCCTTGAGGGTGACATCCACGATCTGGCGGACGCCGTATCCGGGGTCCTGATGAATAGTCCGAAAGCGCATCAGGACGAACATCCGGTTCAGTTCGGCAACACCCGGACCGTCCGGCGGACTCGCACCACGGCATCGCAGCAAGGGTTCCGATCTTACGACGAACGTCCCTACTTCGCAGGCCACGGCCAATACCAGGCCATGCCTGGCGGCGAACCGAAGGAGAGCGCCCCGATCCAGGGTCTGCAGGTACCCCGTTTCGAGCGCCGGCACGTCGTGCCACTCGCCTTCACCGGCCGCGACGTCCCCCCCAACGCGGCCGGCGCTCCCATCACCGCGACCAAACAATTTCTCGAGCGCGGCCCTGGTCTCGTCCGCGATGGCGGACACAAAATGCGTAGCGGTCAGCGAAACCGCGATGTGGTGGACGAAGTAGATGAACAGTCCCACGCTCACGATTGCCAGCAGGATGCCACCCAGGACAGCGATGGAAGGAACAAAGGATTCCGGATCCCCGCGGATCATTCTTAACACGACAAGGGCATAGGCGAATGACCCGGCGAAAACACCCAGGGTGAGTTGGCTCCAGCGGTCGCGCATATAGTTCCGGAGCGTGCGCGGGCTGTATTGGTTTGCGGCAAGCGAGAGGGCCACCACGGTAATTGAAAACGTGACGCCGGCGACCGTGACCATGGACGAGGCGATGGCCGAAAGGATACTGTACGCTCCGGATTCGCTGACAGCGAACAGACGCGGAAAGCGTTCCGTGATTAACCGGTCATACTTCAGGTCGAGATTCAGGGCGCCGTAGGCCAGCAGAACGCTTCCCGCCAGGATGACCGCCGGGAGGAACCAGAGGCCCTCCCGGACCGCGGATCCCAACTTTCTCAGTTTCTGCCACATCGACAGTGCCTCGCACTGCACGAGTATTGCCAAGTACGGAAAATTACGGCGGAGTGGCGCGGGGCAGGCCGGGATAGCCTGCCTCAAGAAGCTACTGTGATGTAGCCGAACGTCTTGTTGCTGATGCCGGTGTCCGGGTTGCTCCACTGCGGCGCATTGATGTCCCCTTGTCCTGGAAGAAAGAGAAGAACTCCCAGGCCCGATAGGCCGGAAAAATGATGGGGAGGTCGCGCCCGACCTCGCTCGGCAGATCGAGCAGGTACGATCGATGCACGATCATTCGGCCGGCCTTGGGCGCGGGGTGGCGTCGCCGTCGGTCATACGCAGGGTCCACTTGATGGCCTCGATCCACATCTTCTGGATGTCGGGCAGGTCCCAGACCTCGTCGCGGTGGCCGAGCGACGAGTAGAAGACGCGGCCCTTGCCGTAGTTGTGGACCCAGGTGACGGCGAAATCCTGGTCGGTGCGGTGCACGCGCGGGTTCTTCAGGTCCACCGATGCGGGGTCCACGCTCATCAAGACGCGCAGCTTCTCTCGCGAATAGGGCTCCTTAAACTGGTAGATCTCGTCGTAGAACGGGAACGATGCGGGGAAATGGGCGGTCGCGGGGAAGGTCCGGTCCTCGGTGCGAATGGTGCAGTGCACCTGTCCCCACGGATGCTCGTTGAAGTAGGCGCCGATCAGCTCGCCGTATTCCGGCCAATTGTAGTAGGTGTCGGTAGCGCTGTGTGTGCCGAGAAAGCCCTTGCCGTCGTCGTGCACGAAGGAGAGCAGATCCTTCTTCTGCTGGTCGGTGAGACCCAGGTCACCGGTGGTGTAGAACATGACGGCGTCGAAATAGTCGAGATTCTTGGCGTTGTTCTTGAGCTTCTCCTTGGTGAGGAGCTCACTGTCGGTGCGGATGTAGGTATCCCAGAGTCCTGTCTGGCGCCCCAGTTTTTCAATGGTCGCGAGGGCGTGGGAGACCGAATCGTGTTCGAATCCTTTGACCTCGCCGATAACCAGCAGCTTCTTTTTAGGAGGCTGCACCTGTGCCGTGGCGTAAACCGCGAAGGACGCCGCGAGGATTGCGAACACCCAGAGTCTCTTCATGTGACGCATCATCTCACAACCTCAGTGGAACAGGTTGGAGACGTCCAGTTGGAAGAACACCGCGCCACGGGACTGGCCGGCGCCGCGGCGCGGATTGGCGGCGTAACCGATGGTGACGTTCACATTGACGAGGCTCAACCGCGCGCCGCCGCCCGCCGCATACTGTGTGCCCGCGCCGGAGGGCCAGACGCGCGCCGCGTCGAAGATGGC
Organism: Bryobacterales bacterium; assembly: GCA_963836015.1. GTDB lineage: Bacteria > Acidobacteriota > Terriglobia > Bryobacterales > Bryobacteraceae > CAWCDJ01. Next base: position 630,997 of record CAWIIF010000002.1, read on the forward strand.
GACCGGCGCGATGGAATAGACGTTCAGCTCATAGAGGACCGTGCGGAGGACACTTTCGGCGGCTGAAAAATCGCGAGCGGCGCGCTGGTCCGCGCGCTTCCGGGCCGCCTCTCTCGCTGGTCCGGAGACGCTATCCGCCATAGCCCGGCGAGCGTCCGAGAGGCGCTGCCGCAGCGCGAGAATCCGGGCGGAGGCGGCGGCGTCGAGCGTCTTCGACCAGGCCGACAGGTCGTCTTCGAGCCGCGGGAGAATCGTCCCGGCCAGGGTGGCAGTGAGTGCGCTGCCGTTGCGGATAGAGGCGACCGTGCGGGAGGCGCGGCCGAGGTCGGAAACCACCGGCGCCGAAGGACTGGAGATCGATTCGAGTTCACGCTTCAGAGCGTCGAGCGCATCCTGAATGGCGGGAAGCGCTGTGCCCGCCGCCAGCACGGCGGGGTCCTGAGCCAGGTAGGTATCGGACAGCGTACCTTTGGCGGTGTTGATGGCGAAGTCGAGGTTCCGCACGAACTCCGGCGTGCCCAACTCACGGGGCAGCAGCGGCCTGGCATACACGGCTTTGGCCAGGGTCAGGTTGAGCGCGTAAAAGCCGTTCGCGCCGGGGCCACCCAGGCGGTTTTCGGGAATGCTGCGGATGAATGCCTGACCGCGAACATCCCAGGGGCCGCCTTCAATGAAGGGCAGCGTCTGGTTCCCGCCGAAGAATCGCTCGGCGGGCGCCACCAGACCGAACGGTTGGATGATCCCGGCGCCGAGGCGGGCTTCGAGGGTCAGGGGGTGGTGCGGAGCGCCGATGAAACGGGGGCGGTCGTCGAGGTTTCGCGGGAGGGGCACGAAGGCGGCCGTGTATCCCAGGTCGAGGATGTGTTTGGCGAAATCGACTCCCTGGCCGGAGAACGTGCTGCCGATTTCCAAGCCGTAGGCGGCGGTCCAGGCGCCGGCGCCGGTTTGTCCGGAGGCGCTCGCTACAAACTTGAGATCGCAATAGGGCGCGGCGCCGGCGGCTGTCTGCTGCTGGCCGCCTTCGAGGGACGCGCCATAGCGAAATAAGCGAAACGAACCGAAATAACCGGCGGCGAGCGTCGACTGTATGAGTTTCGCGTCGCCGGCGGGCACATCACGATAGGCCGCGGTCAAACGTAAATGACCTTCGGACGCAGCGATTGCCCCGGTGAAGCTGTTGCCCGAGGCCGCGGAAGTGAGTTCCAGGGCCTGGGATCGAAGGCGCAGCCCGCCATATCCGGCGCGAGTCTGGTTGAATCCGACGAGGGGCACCGCCAGAAGTCGGCCGGCCGACCCGACGCCGGCGCCGGCGGTGGCGGGCCGGTCGGATGCTTCCGTACGGGTCTCGAAGATCTGCCCGCCGAGCGGTGGAACGATGGTGGTGTAGACGGTGTAGCGGACATCGAGAGTCCGGCTCTCCGCGTCGCAGTTCTCCAACGATCCGGCGGCGGCCACAATGCGGAGCGCCGCGGCATCGCCGGACCCGGTGCGCAAGGCAGCGGCAATCTGCGAAGGTCCGAGGTTGAATTTCGCGATGTCGAACGGCTCACCGCGGCGCAGGGCCAGGGACTCCGCGAGCCGGTCGAATCCAAATGTGGCGGCGCTGAAGAAGGAGACGGGAGACACGAGGCGGACCTGGCCGACGCGGTAGCCCTGGTAATTGCTGACAGGGGCCGTGCACGGCGCGGCGCCCAGGCCTTGCGCGCAGAGAAACAGCAGGGCGGAAGCATTCCGGAGGCGGTCCACGTCGGAAGCCCGATCAGGATTGAGAATTGGGATCCCTGGCCGGGATAATGGCAGCGGCATCCTGGGCCAAGTCGGCTTTGGTGGCGGCCCCTTCGGCCAGTGCTTTGGCGGTGTCGGCCGCGATCGCCGCCTGGGCGCGCTGGCTGGCGTCGAGTCCGTTGGCGGCAGTGGCATCCGCGGCCGGGTGGTCGCGCTTGTTTATGTCCACGTCCAGCTTCACGATGGAGGCCATCGCGCCGGTGGAGTCTTTCTCCTGTAATTCAAAGTGCAGTTTCCACTCGGCGGTGTTGTCAAAGTTGCAGGTCTTGTCCAATTCCAGGACGACCAGGCGATTATTGGACAGCCTGACTTCCAGGCTGACGGTAACGGGGGTTGATTGCATGGCGAGGGAGCCCTAGATAGGCGGGCCAATCCTGATGCGATGGTACGGAACCATACTATTTCATACAATGCTGTCTTAAGTTAACGATAGTTAGCAGTCCGCCAGTATCCAACCGGCAATCAGTACTTCAATTGCCGCCTGACGATGTGGTCGCAGCGTCATCCGGCCTGTGGAAGACAATTCTCGAAGTCGACCGGCCGTACATATATAGGCGCGCGAACTTGCCGGCCAGACTGTCCGTCCCTTCGGGGCCAAAGCCGAGGACTTGCGGATACCATGCGCCGCCGTCCACGATGGGCTGCGGCACGGACCAGCCGGAGGGATTGCCGAGATCCGGGTTGAACGTGACGCGAACGTCCTTCTGCGGCCATCCCGGCGTGCAGCAGGAATGGTTAAGCAGCATGACGTTTGTACCGAGATACGTGTTCCAGTGGACGGACGGCCCCCAGAACGCATTCGTGTCAGCGCGCTGCCAGGCGGCTTTGGCCCGGAAAACCGGCGTGACGCTCCCGCCCACTCCCGGCTGATCCCAGTTTCCTTCGAAGTATTTCCATACGCGGCCTACGGGCGTGAAACGATCCTCGATAGCCATGCGGGCGATGACGATACCCTGGCTTCTGCGACGGCCGCCATAATTCGAGAACAAGAAATAAAAGTATGTCCCCTCACGGTCGGGGACGACAGAGAAATCACCGTGCCCGCCGGCGAAGTAGCCGTTTTGGGCGCCGCAATCGATCGGATCGCCGGATGCCAGAACAATGCCGAGATCGACGAAGCTCGAGCCGCCATCATAAGAGATCGCTGCACCGATGCGGGGCACCGCAAGGTTGGTTCCCGGGCAGACACCGTGATCTTCCTGGTGATACCAGCCGAACAGGATTCCCGTGCTGTCCATCCAGACTGCCTCGATCCAGGTCGGCATTTTGGCAAGGGTGTTGAACCAGATCTTCTGGGTTCCGGTCTCACGGAACTGATCCTGGCCGCGGCTGACGGAGGGTCCATTGCCGGTCGAGTTGATCAAGCGTAACTCGCCGTTAAGCCAATAAGCCGGGCTGTTGGAATCCACTTGGGACGGCATTACCAATTCAGGGGCATCACGCAACTCTACCGTCTGGGCAAAGCCAGCGGGTTGGGTCGCGAAGAGGGCAACTGCGGAAATCACCAGAGAAACAACTGGCGTTTCCGCGAGTCGATGGCGCAATCTCGTGGACATCAGGCGCAAAAGAAATGTTCAGCAGACTAGACGTTCGCCCGAAGCGAAAGGTTGCTCGATTTCGGATAACGATATTTGATTGGCCGGATTATTGGCGGGAATGCGGGTCTCTTCCCATCGTGAGCCGGTAGGCCCCAAACTGGAATTGCTTCTCCGGGAATGAAGTGATGTAGAAAACACTGCCCTGGCGGGCAGTTGCCGGCAACTCGGGAGCAAGCTGCCGGGGATTGAGGCCCTGCGGCAGGAGGAACAGGATCTTCCTTGCGGGCGGCACTACGATGTCATTCCCGTTCGAATATGCAGAAAGAAATTTGTGGTGGTGAAAGACCCAGGCATCCCCGGCGGAAGAGGGAGACGCGGGCACTCCGGGCAGGAATACGACGTAGTCGTCGGGGAAATAATATGCGATCTGCCGGTAGGAGACCAGAAAACCATAGTCAATAATGACGGCCTGCTCGTCCTTACTGACCTCGTCAATGGCGGAAATGGCTCCATCGGTAATGCGTCCGATAGAGGCGACGGCCCGGTAACTGGAAGCGCGAGCCAGTTTCCAGCGAGGGGGTAGAAAGAAGAGCACCGAGCACACTGCTACGGCGCCCGCCGCCATGGCCCAGGCGCGGCGCGTCCCATGCTGTTCGATGAGAGCGGACAGAACGCCGCCGCCGCAGAGACACAGGACGGGAATCGAAGTGAGCGCCTGGTCCGGATCGCCGATATGAACCAGTGCTGAAAAGAGGAAGGGCGGGAGAAACCAGACGAGGAGAAAACGCGCACGGACGCCCCAGGCGGCGCAGGTTTTTCGCACAGCGCGCGAGGGCAGTGCCCAAATCCAGGCCAGAGCTCCCAGAAAATTCCACACGACCGCCTCGGCCGCCATTTGGAATGCGGCTGTGCTCCTGGCGCCAAACAGCCGCGATGAGCCCTGGAACTGTTGGTTGGCATAATCCCACAAAACCTCGACTGCCTTGTGGGCGCCGCCGATAGCAGAGACGGTGACAATTGCCGAGGGGGCGAAGGTGGCGCAAAGTATCAGGAGGGCCAAGGTCAACTGGCCGGCAGAGCGTCCCGAGCGCGCCCACACCCAAAGGAGCAAGGGAAGCAGAAGCGTGGATTCGATGGGCCGAAATCCAGCGGCGATTCCCAGCCAGCCGAAACTGGCGTAAAACCATCCCACGTGCGCATTCCTCTGAAGCGCGCGCCAGGCGAGCAGTCCCGTACCCAGAGAACCAACCGCCAGGAAGATCCGAACCTGGTTCGTGATGCCGGCGAGCCAAAACGGCGGGTTAGCGAACAACAGGGCCGCGGCAAGCAGTCCCGCGCTCCAACCGAACATGCGCGTCCCGAGGGCCGCGATCAGCAAAACGGCGCACCATGCACTCAATAACCCGGCAATCAGGAATACGTGTTGGGGATCGGCGACAAAAATGTGAATCAACCGCGTAAGGCCCACGAAGAGGGGGTACCCTGGCGGTTGCGGCTGGTGGAGCGCGGGGTTGAAATCTTCGAGCGCGAACGCGAAGTTGGCGCTATCGAAGAAGTACAGGCGCTTGGGCGCGAGCGGCCAACGCGTCGCAACCAGCAGCAGCAAGAGAAGCGCGGCAGCCGCAACTCCGCGGAGGGTGGGATAGCGATCGAGCCATCGGGGCGTCATCGCTTCTCTCCGAATAGCAGTAACGACTGGCCGGCCGGAAAGCTTCCGCCCCATCCGAGCCAGACGGACTCAGCCGCCAGCGGCAGGTAGAGCATGCGATCGAGCCACGGCGACACCGGCGCAGTCCCGCTGGCCGGCCGTTTGCGCAGCAGCGGCTCCCAGATTCGAAAGCGCGCCAGCGCCACGGGCAGAAGGAGGGAATTCGCATAGGTGCACCGCAACACCCGGAACCCGCGCTCCTCCACCAATCGAACCAGCCTGGCGCGTGTGAAGCGCTGCCGCTCATGAGTGAATTCCGAGTGGCGGCTGCGGAGAACGTCGAGCGCAGAGACGCGGATGACCATCAGTCCCCGCGGTTTCAGAACGCGTGCGAACTCGTCCAGTGCGAAGCGCTCGCCACCGCGAGGAAAATGCACGAGTACATCGAGCGAAGCCACCACCTGAAACGATTCCGAGCGGAACGGGAGGCACGCGATATCGGCTTGCGACAGCCGGCCGATTCCCGCCTGACGGGCATAGGCTAAACCCTCTGCCGCCAAGTCGACGGGAAACATCCGCCATCCGTACCGCCGCTCGAGAATTTGGGCGAAATGGCCGGTGCCGCATCCGGCCTCGAGTACTGTGGCGCCGGGCGGGGCCACGGGATCCAGAACGCGAAAAAGGATCTTCTGCATGCCCCGGAACCACCACAGCTGCCGTTCGGCTTTGGCGAGCGTCTGGAATTCGGCCGGGCTCACAGCTCCGCTGCCCTCTTCGCGATTGCGACGGCTCCCCGATCAGGGTGCGTATCCGGCTGGCCCAGGTAGGAGTTCAGGTGCCTGCGGTAGTAGGCAAGGGTCCGCTCCACTCCATCGCGAAACCGTGTCCGGGGTCGCCAGCCCAGCTCGCGGCGGATCAGCTGGGAATTGCTGAAATAGCTGCCGATGTCGATCGCCTTTTGCAGCACAGGGAAAGGCGCCTGAATCACCGGTGGGAGCCCGGCGGCTGCGGTGATCGCCTCGGCAAGATCACTCAATGAAAGGGCCTCGGGCCCCCCCACGTTGTAGATCGCCGATTTGTGGGTGTCCCTGGCTCCTGCAATGAGAAATGCTTCAACCGCATCGTCAACGTAGACGGGATCGCGCAAAGAGCTCCCGTCTCCGAATACGGTCAGCCGGTCTCCTGTGGAAGCCAATCGCAAGAAAGTGCCGAGGAATCCCTGGTGCGGCAGATTCAGTGCCATGCGGGGGCCGTAAACGTTGGTGAGGCGGAGAACGACAGCGTCAATATCGCCCATGCGGCTGAGCACCATATGATAATGGGTGGCAGCCAGTTTGTGGATGCCGTTGAAATCCACGGGATCCGGCCGGCATTCCTCATCAACCGGAAGACCCCGTGCCCGTCCGTATACCTGGCGCGTGCCGGCGAAGACCACGCGAACCCCCGGCCGGGCAGCGCGGCAGGCGAGCAGAAAACGGAGCTGCGCCTGCGTATTGATTTGCAGATCCCGTTCGGGACAGCGCATGCTCTCGGCGTGGCTGATCTCACCGGCGATATTGAAAATTACGTCGCTGCATCGGATCCTATCCTGAAACCACGCAGCATCGGAGATATCTAGGGGGATTACCTCCAGGCGATCTCTCACAGGCTCGATGTTGAATTCATTGGCTCCGCAGCCTGGGACGGAGGCATCGACAATGGCGACCAGGGCACCCAGTTCAACCAGACGGATCGCCAAGTTGCTGCCAATAAACCCCAAGCCACCCGTGACCAGGACTCGTTTGCCTTCGTACATAGACCTATCACCCTTTCTGACTGGTTGTGAAACTATATACAGAAAAAGTGGAACTATTTGCAAGACGGCAAAATGGGGATCGTCAGGTTTTCCTGGAACTGAAAGCGCGTACCCGGCCAGCCACCTCGTCTACGGCGCTCCGGGTCATGCCCGTCCACAAGGGGAGCGAGAGAATTTCCCGGCACGCCCTCTCCGCATGAGGCAGATCGCCGCGCTTCAGGCCGCAATCCCGGAACGCAGGCTGCAGGTGAAGCGGTACAGGGTAATGCACCGCGGTACCGATCCCGCAGGAGGCGAGATAGCGCTGCAGTCGTTGGCGCTGCCGCGTGCGGATGACGAAGAGGTGGTAAACCGATCCGGGACGCTGGCGGACGATCCGAATGCCCGGGCAATCGGCTAAATGTTCTTCATATAGAAGGGCAAGCTGGCGGCGCTCCTCGGTCCAATCCCTTAGTTGTGGCAGAAACTCCCGCAGAAAACTGGCCTGGATCTCATCGAGACGGGAGTTCACTCCGGCGATCCGGCTCACATGGTTCGCGCGGCGTCCGCCATCCCGAAACAGCCGGAGGCGGGCGGCCATGGAGCGGCTGTCCGTCAACACAGCTCCGCCGTCGCCCAGACACCCCAGGTTCTTGGTCGGATAGAAGCTATACGCCACGCATTTCGAGAAAGCCGTGAATGGCCGTTCGCCAAGCTGAGCTCCATGCGCCTGGCAGGCGTCCTGGACGAGCGCCATACGTGCGCTTCGAGCGAGCGAAACGAACCGGGGCAGATCGCAAGCCTGACCGTAGAGGTGCACCGGAAGAAGCGCGGCCGTATTTCGGGTCAAACGATTTCCGGCGTCCAGAGGGTCAAGAAGGAGGGTGTCGGGATCGATGTCGGCAAAAAGCGGCTTACAGCCGGCCGCCAGAATCGCCAGGGCGGTGAAGCTCGCGGTCAAGGGAGTGGTCAATACTTCATTGCGGCCCTGGCTGAGATTTTCGGCGCGCAGAGACAGCTCGATGGCGTCAGTCCCGTTTCCAACGGCAACGGCGTACCGGGAACCCATCTCGCGAGCGAACTCATCCTCGAATGAAGCTACCTCTTCGCCCAGGATGAACTGCGCTCGCTCGAGGAGGCCATCGAAGCGGCGCTTCAACCCGGGCCGCATCTCCCGCAGCCGGCAGTGCAGATCGACGAATGGAACTTTCATCCTCCGGCGACCTTTCCGCCGCGTCCGAACAAGACCAGGCGAAGGTACAACGCAAGGAGCTGCCGCAGCGTCGTCCACAGCGATCGCCAACGGAAGAACTGCGAGCGGCCGTACTGCCTTGGATAGTGGTTCACCGGCACTTCGCGGATCTCGCATCCCGACATCTGAATTTTCTTGACCAGCTCGATGCAGATTGTGCCGCTTGTAGAAGCCAGCCGGATGCGGTCCAGAAGAGACCTGCGAATCAGGCGGAAATCGCAATCGATGTCCCGGATCCGGATGCGGAACAGCCAGCGGGCAAACCGGTTGTAAATGTTGCCGATCCAGATTCTATGGAGCGGATCGCTGCGCTTGAGTTTGTAACCATTGACCAGCCCAACCCCCGGATCCATCTGCTCCAGTAGCTTGGGGAGTTCGGCCACATCAAACTGGCCGTCGCCGTCCGTATAAAAGACGAACTCCTTTTCGGCGGCAGCGAAGCCGCTCCGCAACGCTCCGCCATAACCGCGATTCTGAGGATGGGTGATCACCCGAAGGCGCGATCCAAACTCGGCGCACAGGCGTTCGAGCACGATCCCAGTTTCGTCGCGGCTTCCGTCGTTGACGACGACGACCGTGAAATCGGAAGTCAAAGGGGAGACGACCTCGAACGTTTTCCGCACGAGTTTCGGTATGGAAACTGCGTCGTTATAAGCCGGAAAAAAGACCGTGAGGCTCAGAGGCCGCGCTGCGCCATGGAACGCCAAGGGTCAAAGATAGCATTGTTTTGGCGGCATTCGAAAAGCGCAGTTAGCAGTCCGCCAGTATCCAACCGACAATCGAATCGCCCTCCGCCGGAGGCTGGATGTCAGGGATCTCCACGGCGCACGCTGCGATCTGTTCGTCGGACGCGCCCTGAAAACAGAGCTCGCACACGCCCACATCTTCTCCCGCGAAGCGGATCGGAGGGCCGAAGGTGCGGCAGGCGATGGGCCGCGCTGCGTAGAGGTCGCACGCGCCCGTGTCGGGGTCGAGCGCAGGGCAGGGCTCCTGGTCGGCGGCCCCCTCTTCGGCCAGCACGCGCGCCACGGTATCGCCGGGATAGTCTTGTTCGAGCCGGTGCCGGTAGGAGCGGGCGCGATGCCGCACACTCGCGGCGCGCACCGGATCGCGAGCATCCAGCTCCGCCAGGCCGTGCCGCAGGCGTTCAGCATCGGACGGGGTGATGGCGAAGGGCCCCATGCAGCATTCGGTGCAGCCCAGGCGGCAGGCCAGCCACGGGCCGGCCTTGCGCGCGGCCTCGGCAAGCGCCGCGTCGACGATCTGAATCAGGGCCGCATCATTCATACCGCAGGGCGACTACGGGATCGAGCCGCGCGGCACGGCCGGCGGGCCAGATGCCGAAGAACAGGCCGACCCCCACCGAGACCAGGACGCCGGAGAGAGCCGCCCAGAGCGGCACGGCCGTCGGCAGGCTGGGGAAGATCATTCCCGCCACACGTGAAATGACCCAGCCGAAGGTCAGCCCGATGACGCCGCCGAGCGCGGTGAGCACGACTGCTTCGGTGAGGAACTGGACGATGATGTCCGACTTCCGCGCGCCGACCGCCTTCCGGATGCCGATCTCGCGCGTGCGCTCGGTGACGCTCACCAGCATGATGTTCATGACTCCGATGCCGCCCACCAGCAGGCCGATCGAGCTGAGAATGATCATCACCAGGGCCACCATGGCGGTGACGCTGTGAAACTGCTCGATCATCTGCTCGGCGGTGGTCATGGAGAAGTTGTCGGGAGCGTCGAAAGGAACACGGCGGTTGAGGCGGAGCACGGCGCGCAACTGGTCCTGGGCCGCGCTGATCATTCCCGGATAGGCGATGACAATCAGCATGTTCTCCTGCATGTTGGGGAACATTTTGTGCATGGTGAAGTAAGGGACAAGTACGCGCGTATCGTTCTGGCCGGGGAGCTGATTGGCCGGGCGGTCCATCACACCGACGATCTCCAGCTCGTGGCCATCCACCGAGATGCGCTTGTGAATCGGGTCTTCGTTGGGCAGCAACTGCTTCTGCAGGTCTTCGCCGACCACCACTACCGGCATATGATGCTGGTCCTCAAAATCGCTGAAGAAGCGGCCGAATTTCATGGTTGTGCCGCCCGCGGCGTACGCCTCTTCCGTTCCGCCGAGCTGGATATTGTAGACGTCGTTCCCCTTGTAGCGGGCGCTGTGTATGCCGCCCGGCGCGAACAGAAACGGGCTGACGTGCGCCACCGCCGGACACCGCTCGGCAATCGCGCGCGCATCCTCGTAGGTCAGCGGCTTGCGCCTGCGCTCCTCGCGGGTGGCCTGCCCCATGGCGGTGGTTTTGGTCACGATCACGGTCTCCGGGCCGAAGCTCTTAAGCAGGCCGGTAATCGCGCCGTCGAGGCCCGCGATGATCGACCCGACGCCGATCACGGCGCCGGTCCCGATGATGACGCCGAGCACGGTCAAAAAGGAGCGCATCTTGTGCTCGCGCGTGGTAGCCAGCGCCAGCTTGACGCCGTTGCTGATAGATGTCATCGTCATTTCTCGACCCTCAACGCTTCGATCGGGTCGAGTCGCGCCGCCCGCTGCGCCGGATAGATCCCGAAGAACAGCCCCACCGTGGCGGAGAGGGCCACCCCGATCACCACTGCGCTGAGCGGCACCGACATAGGCACCGGCGTGAGGCTGCGCACCAGCACCGCCACCAGCCACGCCAGCGTGACGCCCATCAGCCCTCCGATCCCCGCGAGCATCGACGATTCCACCAGGAACTGGTTCAGAATGTCCTGACGCCGGGCGCCCACCGACTTGCGGATGCCGATTTCGTGGGTGCGCTCCGTAACCACCGCCAGCATGATGTTCATGATGACGACACCCCCGACGACCATGAAGACCGAGACTACGCCCACCGCCGCCGCCGCGATGGCGCCGGTCAACTGGTTCCAGAAATCCACCAGAGAATCCGAGTTCACCATGGAGAAAGTATCGTCATCCTTGGGGCCCAGGTGGCGGTACGCCCTGATCAAAGAGCGCGTTTCATCCTGCGCCTGCAGCAGGTGGGCATGATCGATCGCGACTCCGGCGTAATCCATGCCGTTGCGGGCTCCCCAGGTTTTGAAGTAAGTCTCCGCAGGAATAATGACGAAGTTGTCCTGCGACTGTCCAAAGACCGAACCTTTCGCCTTGGCGACGCCCACCACCTGGAACGGAATACCTTCGGCCCTGAGGGTCTGTCCTACGGCGTTGCCGCCGGGGAAAAACTTATCGGCCACATCCTTGCCGATGAAGGCGACGCTCATGTGGCGCTCGTTCTCGACTTCCGAGAGGAAGCGTCCCTGGTCGGCATCGAAATTCAGGATGACCCCGATATTCGGCGAGGCGCCCATGAGCTGCACGCCCTCCGCGGTTTCCTTGCCGGTGTTGAGGGTGACACCGCGGTTTGCCACCATGCCGATTTCGCTGGTGAGTTTGGCGTGCGATTTGAGAAACTCGAACTCCTCACGGCTGAGCTGCGGGTTGCGGCGCTGCATCTCCAGGAACTTCTTGGGATCCCACTGCATCATGACGATGCGGGTGACGCGATAGCCGTCCGCCCCCATCTTGGAGACGTTTTCGGCGATATACACATCCATCCCGGAGATCACCGACATCACCGCGATCAGCGTGGTGGTTGCGAGGATGATCCCGAGCAGGGTGAGAAAACTGCGGAGTTTGCTGCCTCGGAGCGATTGCAGCGCCCCTACGACCGCTTCCCAAAACGACGCGTGCGTGTTCATTCAAAGCCTCGACGATCCCGCCGGCTGTCTGTTAGCGTTCTGTGCGATGATCCACTCTATTATCGCCGCATCGGCCCAAAAGCGCTCGGGCGCGCGGCCGAGGAAGCCCAGGTGCCCTCCGTGCTCCGTCGCGAGCAACTCGATCCGGGGGTTCGAGCGAAGGGCCGGCCGCTCGAAAATTTCGAACGGAACGAAGATATCGTCCTTGGCCTGGATCAACAGCACGGGGACGCGGATGGCGTGGAGGTATCCGAAGGCCGACTGCGTGCGGTAATAATTGACGGCGTTGCCGAAGCCAAAGGACGGCGCGGTGATGCGATCGTCGATGGCCATCACGGAGCGCAGTCCGGCGAAATCGGAGCGGGAGTAGCGTCCGGTGGCGCGGAGTCGCTCACTCATGCGCCGCACGAAGCGCAGCTCATACAGGCGGTTGGAAGGCTCGGCGATGCGGCGGGCGCAGGCTTCGAGGTCGAGCGGCGTGGAGATCGCGGCGACGCCGCGGATCAACTCCGGCGCACCTTCGCCCAGTTCGCCCGCCAGTTTCAGCACCACGTTGCCGCCCAGCGAGAATCCCGCGAGAAACGCCGGTGCGCGCCCTTCCGCGCGCAGGGCGCGCAGCACGGCCAGCAGGTCGCCGGTAAGGCCGGCGTGGTAGAGCGTGTCACAGAGGCGTTCGGTGCCGCCGCAGGTCCGCATGTTGAAACGGTGCGCGGCAAACCCGGCGGCAACCGCGGCGGCTGCCAACCGCTGCATGTAGTTGGACTCCGCCGATCCTTCGAGTCCGTGCACCATCACGATCTCACCCGCGGCCTCGCCGGCGGGGCGCCCGGTGAGCACCGACACCTGCACCCGGGGTTCGGTGGGGAACAAGCGGCGCTCTTCGGGATACTGGCGCTCGCCCCGCGGCAGGCGCCAGTAATGTCCGGCGACGGTCTGCAGATGAGGATTGCGGACGAGCGGTTGAAAGGGAGCCATGGAGCCGTGGAAACCTGTTCCGCGCCAGAGGTGATCGCCCGCTATTTGGGTTTGGGCGTCACCTTCACATCGGTGACGTAGTAAGAGGGGTCCTGGACCACCACGGTGGCCTCGATGTGGTCGCCCACGTGGAGCTTTTGAAACTCCGCGTCGGGCTTCACGGGGTATTCCATGGTCATGGCTTCCATCCAGTTGTCGATCTTCCCCGCATCGATGGTGGCGGTCTTCGCAGTGGCGTCGAGCGCTTTTATTTCGCCTTGCATCGGATAGCGTTTGGCCGCGGGCTTCTGTGCGCCGCAAGCCGCCAGCGCGAGCGTGAATAGCAGTAACGTCAGGATTCGCGTCATGTTTATCTATGATCGCAGGTATAGTGGGGAAGTGGAATCCACCTTCGATTCGGCAGCGGGCCTGCTGCTCCGAGCCTGCCGGATCTTCCTGGCCAACTTTCCGTTTCTGGCGTCGGTCGCGCTGATCGTGATGCTGCCGGGCAAGCTGCTGCAGCTCCTCTGCGCGCTGCTGGGGATTTATTTGAGCCTCTTCCGTGAGACCGATTTGGCAGCGCTGGCCGCCTGACTCCTCCGCGGCGACTTGGCGTTCTTCTCGATCCGCAGCCGCCAGGCCGTGCGCAAAGCTCCGGCCAGCACATCGTCATTGGCCGCCGCCAGGCGGATATGAGTCGCTCCCATACGGCCCCACCCGCCGGCTATCGGCACGAACAGGCCGGGCTGCTCCGCAACGAAATCGGCCTGCTGCTCGGGCGTGAGCATCAGGTTTCCATAACCCTGTTTTTGCGATGCGAGCGTGGCGAAGATCCGGCCTCCCACGCGGAAGTCGGGAGCCCCCATGTGCGAGCTCTCCTCCGCGCCTTCGAGACTCAAGGCAATTCGGCGAAAATCACCGGCATCCATAGCAGGCGCCTCCTATTCCTCAGAGAGTATCGCAAGCTTATCGTACTGTAACCCGGATCGGAGATAATTGCGGAAATGGGTACCCGCAGGGATTTCTTCCGCAACGCCGCCGCACTCACGGGCGGCCCGAAAATGCTGAGCGCGCTTCTGGCATCCGTCGAGCGGGCTTCCGCGATCGATCCGCCGGAGGGCAGTTCGTTCCTCGACGCCGAGCACGTGGTGATCCTGATGCAGGAGAACCGCTCGTTCGATCACGCGTTCGGAACGCTGCGGGGAGTCCGGGGGTTCAACGATCCGCGGGCCGTCACGCTTCCGGACCAAAAGCCCGTGTGGCTGCAGACCAACGCAGCCGGAGAGACCTACGCGCCCTTCCGGCTGGACTTCAAGGGCACCAGAGCGACCTGGCTCGGTTCGCTGCCGCACTCCTGGCGCGACCAGGCCGACGCCCGCAACCACGGGAACCACGACGGGTGGCTGGAGGCGAAGCGCTCGGGCCACGAGGGCTGCGAGGACATGCCGCTCACCATGGGCTACTACGATCGCGAGGACCTTCCCTTCTACTACGCCCTGGCCGACGCTTTCACTATTTGCGATCAGCATTTCTGCTCGAGCCTGACCGCCACCACGCCGAACCGGCTGCACCTGTGGACCGGCACGATCCGCGAGAAGCCGGAAGCGGCCTCCTCGCCGAACGTTCGAAATTCCGATGTGGATTATGGGGCCACCGCAAGCTGGAAGACTTTTCCCGAGCGCCTGGAAGAGGCGGGGGTCTCGTGGCGCATTTATCAGAATGAAGTGAGCGTGGCTTCGGGCTTGGAAGGCGAGGCGGACGCGTGGCTCGCAAACTTCACAGACAACCCGCTCGAATGGTTCGAGCAATACAACGTAGGGTCTCACAAACTTCACAGGGAGTATGTGGTACGGGCGGCCGTTACGCTGCCGGAGGAAATCGAAAAGCTGCGGGCAACAGGCGGCTCTCCCAAGGAGATCAAGAAGAAGGAAGATCTGCTGCGGTATGTCCTCTCGGAGCGGGCCCGCTGGACCCCGGAGGCGGTCGCGCAGCTTTCGGAGCGCGAGCGCAGTCTCCACGATAAGGCGTTCACCACCAACCAGGAGAATCCCGGCTACCGCCAGTTGTCGACGCTCCGCTACCACGATGCGGGCGTGGAGCGCGAGATGGCCATTCCGAAGGCCGATCCGCTCCACCGGTTCCGCAAAGACGTCGAGACCGGAAAGCTCCCGACAGTCGCCTGGCTGGTGCCGTCCGAGCGCTTCTCGGATCATCCCGGATCGCCGTGGTATGGCGCCTGGTACGTCGCGGAAACGCTCAGTATCCTGACTAAGAACCCGGAAGTCTGGAGCAAGACGATCTTCATCCTCACTTACGACGAGAACGACGGGTACTTCGACCACGTGCCGCCGTTCGTAGCGCCGGATCCGGCCAATCCGGAGTCTGGTAAGACGTCGCCGGGGATCGACGCGGGCGTGGAGTATCTTCCGCTCGATCAGGATCGGAAGCGGCATCCGCCGAAAGAGGCGCGCGGCGGTCCGGTGGGCCTGGGTTACCGCGTGCCGCTGGTGGTGGCGTCCCCGTGGAGCCGCGGCGGATATGTGTGCTCGCAGGTGTTCGACCACACCTCGGTTCTGCAGTTACTGGAACATGTGGCCGGCCGGCGGTCGCGTACAGAGATCCGGGAGACCAACATCAGTGCGTGGCGGAGGACCGTCTGCGGGGACCTGACGACGGCGTTCCGGGCGTTTGAAGGGGGGACTGCGGCTGTACCCTTCCTGCCGCGGGACACCTTTTTCGAGCAGGTGCACCGGGCGCAATTCGAGCGTATGCCTTCGGGCTATCGGAAGCTCTCGGCTGAGGACATGGGGCAGTTCGAGAACGACCGCTTCCAGGATTCCGTGGATGCCCCGGCAGGAACCCGGCGTGCGGCCTTCGTCGGCACTGCCCTACGAGCTTGCGGCCAGCGGCTCGGTCAGCGCCGGCGGCAAGCGCTTCGAGATCGAACTCGAGGCTCGCAACGAGATCTTCGGGAAGGCCGCCGCGGGCGCGCCTTTCCATGTGTACACCCCAGGGATGTTCCGCGGTCAAAAGAACCTGCGGACGCGCGCTTATACGGTTGCCGCCGGACAACGCCTGGCGGATTCGTGGGATCTGGAAGGGTTCGAGAAGGGCGTCTACCACCTGCGGGTTTGCGGCCCGAACGGTTTCCTGCGCGAATTTGCCGGCAGCGCCGAAGACCCGCGGGCGGAGATCCAGTGCGAGTACACAAGGGATAAGGGCGTCCTCACCGGCGATGTCGAGCTGCGCGCCGCCAACCGCGGAGAGCGGGTTCTGACGGTGCATGTGAAGGATCACGGATACGGCAGCGGTGACCACTCGATCGACATCGAGGCAGGCGGCCAGCGGACGGTCGTAATGCCTCTGGGTCAGAGCCATCACTGGTACGACTTCAGCGTGACGATCGCGGGCGCGGACCCGTTTTTGCGCCGCTTTGCGGGCCGGGTAGAGACCGGCCAGGACGGCATCAGCGATCCGCTGATGGGGCGCGCCTTGCCCCAACCCTGAAGTATCTTAAGAATTCCTGAACCACACCATATCGGAAATCGTACGTCATACCGGGAGGAAGGACGCCATGAGACTGTTCTCACTATTCGTAATCGCAGTGGGCCTCTGCCACGCCCAGCGGACGGAAGGTTCGTTCGAGCGTAGTCTGAAGGTGACCGGGCCGGTGGATCTCGACCTGGCCACCGACGCGGGCGGCATCAATGTTGTTCCGGGTCCCACCGGATCGGTTCACATTCGGGGGATCCTCAAGGCCGGGGGGAACTGGTTCAATCGCGGCGATGTGGAGGGCCGCATCCGCGAACTGGAAACGCACCCTCCCATCGAGCAGAACGGAAACACCATCCGCGTGGCCGTACGCGATCAATCCCTGCTCAAGGGCATTGCGATGCATCTGGAGATCGAGGCCCCAGCCGAGAGCCGGCTGCGGGCGCGCGCCGATTCCGGCGGAATCGACGTACGGGGCATCCGAGGCCCGGTCGACTGCAAGACGGACTCCGGCGGCATTCGGGTGACCGACATCGGAGGGGAGGTGCGGGCGGCCGCCGATTCGGGGGGGATTCACGTCCGGCGGGTGAGCGGTCCCGTGTCCGCCCATGCCGATTCCGGTGGCATCGAAGCCCTGGAGATTGCCGGCAGCATCGATGCCGGAGCCGATTCCGGGGGCGTCCGGGTCTCTCAGACCGCCCCGGCCCCGATCAAGGCGCAGACAGACTCCGGGGGCGTCGACATCACCCTGGCCAGGACGGGCGGCTACGACATCAACGCTCACGCCGGCAGCGGACAGATCACCGCTCCGGATGTGACGGTAAGCGGAACGATCTCCCGGCACGAGGTGAACGGCAGGCTTCGGGGAGGCGGTCCGCTGGTGCGTGTCTCGGCCGACTCGGGAAACGTCGAGATACGGTGAGCGCGATCTCGTCGCAAGGGGATATGGTCTACCGGTGCCACGTGAGCTCCGGGAAATAGGGTTAGTCAGCTGCAGGCAGAAGCGCTTATTCTCATGGAATCGACCGAGAACGCTTCTCTCGCCCGTCCGAAATCAACAATTCCGACGTACCTGGGTGATACCGTACAGACGAATGTTTTGAACGTGTGCCAGCATGAGGCTTCTGTGACTTTAAATCCTTGCGGGAGACGTCGTCGCGCACTTATGCACACGCTCCCGTGGGTTCTTTGATTCGCTGCAGGCCCTACAGAACTCATAGTACGGTCTACCCTAACTCTATCAGGGCTAGAAAGTGATGTATTTCTTCGTTCCGGCCCAGACTGTCGAGATCAACCGTGGAACCATCAGAAACTGCACCGGTTAAGTATGGAGTTTCAACCGTCGCCAGCGTCATCCTAACAGCGGCTGTCTACTTGGCCTGGTTCGCCCCACCGCGTCTCTCCGGGCAGGCCAGCGGTCTGGTCGCCGCCTATTTCCTTCAACGAGGGGGCCGGAACAACCCTCACAGACCTTTCAGGAAACGGAAATACCGGCACCATTGTCGGTGCGGCCTGGACCACGGCCGGAAAATATGGCAATGCACTATCCTTCAATGGAGCGAGCAGCTATGTGGACATCGGCAACGGCGCTTCGCTTCAATTGACGGGCAACATGACTTGGAGTGCCTGGATTAATGCCGCCGCAAATCTGCCAGACGACGGCATTATCGCCGCAAAGTCAGACGCCACATCCGGATGGCAGCTTAAGACCAGCCGGGATACGGGTTCGTATACTTTTGGATCCGCGGTAACGGCGAGCGGCGGTTCGCGGGTCCAACGATATAGTACGACGGTTCGTTCGTTGAATACCTGGTATTACGTGGCGGGAGTGTACAATGCCACTGCCCAAACGCTCGATATTTACGTGAATGGAGTTCTGAACGATGGAATTATGGTGGGAACGCCTCCGGGCTCCCAAGTGAATGCGAGTGTCAATGCCAATATTGGGCGACGGACGGGGGGACTTTACTTCAACGGCGTCATCGATGAAGTCCGCATTTACAACCGTGCACTGACACAGTCTGAAATCCAGGCCGATATGAATACGCCCCCTGGGGGCTGCAGGTACAGATACGCAGCCGCCTACAGCCCCCAGTACCCTAACGTCAACAGCGGTAAGCACGAGCCAGCTCAATCTCAGTTGGGCGGCCTCGACGGACGACACAGGGGTGACCGGCTATCGGATCGAGCGTTGCCAAGGTGCTGGATGCACGAACTTCGCGCAAATTGCCACCACCTCTACGACCAGCTACAACGACGTGGGTCTGTCGGCAGGCGTCAGCTATAGCTACCGTGTTCGCGCCACGGATGCTGCCGGGAACCTGAGCGCATACTCCAACGTGGCAAGCGCCACGACGGCGACGACTTCGCCTGCATTAGTGGCGGCCTTTTCTTTCAATGAAGGCACGGGGACCACTGTGACCGACTCGTCTGGCAACCATAACAACGGGACGATAGTCAATGGCACCTGGACCACCTCCGGGAAATATGGCAACGCACTGGTATTCAACGGTTCCAATGCCATCGTTACTGTTCCGGATGCAGCCTCGTTGGATCTCACCAACGCCATGACGCTCGAAGCCTGGGTCGACCCGTCTGTGGTGAACAGTGCATGGCGCGATCTGATCTATAAGGGCAATGACAATTACTACCTCGAAGGCACCTCCTCTTCCGGCTCCGTTCCGGCCGTGGGCGGTACGTTTGGCGGGGCCAACTCCAACGTCTACGGGACGGCGGCGCTGAGTGCAAACGCCTGGACACACCTGGCAGCGACCTACGACGGAATGACATTGCGTCTGTACGTGAACGGGACACAGGTCTCAAGCGCGGCGCGGACGGGCAGCTTTGGAGCTTCGACCAATCCGCTGCAAATCGGTGGCGACAGCATCTACGGACAGTATTTCAATGGCGCCATTGACGAAGTACGGGTCTACAACGTGGCGCTCACACAAGCCCAAATCCAGTCGGATATGAATAGCCCGATCGGAGGAACGACGCTCCAACCTGCCGTCACCTTGAGGAACTCCACTCTGGATTTCGGCAGTCAGGTGACTGGCACGGCAAGCGCCGCGAACAGTTTGGCCTTGACGAACACGGGAGGCGCATCGTTAGCGATTGCCAGCATCACGATCTTGGGGGTTAATAGCTCCGACTTCAGCCAATCCAATAATTGTGGGGCATCTCTGGCGGCAGGGAGTAGCTGCGCCATTAGTATCGTCTTCAAGCCGACAGCTACAGGTACGCGGACCGCCACACTCACGATTACCGACAATGCGGCGGGCAGTCCACATACAGTTGGCCTAACTGGGACCGGCACTACGGCGGCCAAGCTTTCGATCAGCCCGCGCGTTACCGACCTCACTTTCACACGGACGCAGCAGTTTACGGCTATGAACAACAACGGTACAGTGAGGTGGCTGGTAGATGGGATCTCGGGCGGATCTGCGGGTGTCGGAACAATTTCCACGACGGGCCTATACACGCCTCCCAGCGGCGCTGGAACCCACACCGTGACGGCGCTGGATCAATCGCAGTCGGTTAGTGCGACTGTATACGTCACCAACTACCCGGGACATTTACGCGGGACGTGAACAACCTCCGGACCGGTCTGAACTCAAACGAGACCGTGCTCACGCCGGCCAATGTCAACTCGACGCAATTTGGAAAGCTATTCTCGTATGCGCTGGATGGGGTTGCGGACGCTTCTGCGCTGTATATAGCGAACCTCAGCATTCCCGGGCAGGGCTATCATAACGTTGTTTATGTGGCGACGGAGCACGATAGCGTATATGCCTTTGATGCAGATGGATTGGGCAATAACCCGCTGTGGAAGGTCAGTTTCATCATTCCGGCCGCTGGTATTACGAGCGTCCCCCCGACCGACACCGGCGAGTGTTGTGACATTTCCCCGGAGATTGGCATCACTGGCTCGCCGGTAATCGATCCTGCGACGGGTACACTATACGTCATCGCTAAAACGAAAGAAGTTTCCGGCAGCGCAGTGAATTACGTGCACCGGCTTCATGCTCTGGATATCGCTACAGGCGCTGAGAAGTTTGGCGGTCCGGTGATCATTCAGGCGAGTGTTCCCGGAGATGGTGACGGGTCCTCAGGCGGCCAGGTGCCGTTCCTGTCGCTCCGCGAAAATCAACGCGCCGCATTGCCGTTGAATAACGGTGTGGTGTATGCGGCGTTTGCCGCGCATGGCGATCAGCCTCCCTACCACGGTTGGGTATTGGGTTATAACGCAGCCACTCTCCAGCGAGTGATGGTTTACAATTCCTCGCCGAACGGCAGTGGCGGCGGCATATGGCAGAGCGGTGACGGTCTGGCGTCAGACTCAACGGGAAGTATCTATTTCGTGACTGGTAACGGCGACTTCAACGCGAATTCCGGTGGCGGTGATTATGGCGACTCTTTTATGAAGATCAGCCCCGGTGGAGCGGTCTTGGACTACTTCACGCCTTATGACCAGGCCGACATGGCGGCGCGAGATATCGATCTTGGGTCTGGTGGCACGCTACTATTACCGGACCAGAGTGGTTCGCATCCACACCTGGCAATCAGCGCCGGTAAGAACGGCACGATCTATTTAGTCGACCGCGACAACATGGGAAAATACAAGGCGAACAACAATAGCCAGATTGTTCAGTCGCTGGTGAATGTCTTCCCAAATGGAACGTTCACTACCGGCAACTTCAAGGCGCCGGTGTATTTCAATGGCTCGCTGTATTTCAGCGCAGATGGAGACGACATCAAAAACTACACGATCACCAACGGACTGTTATCCACGTCGCCAACTTCACGAACCGGCTTGGTCCCGGGCTATCCAGGTGCGACCCTTTCCGTGTCGGCTAATGGCAGTACTAACGGGATATTGTGGGCTGTGCAGAGGATCGATTACGATCCCTTGGGAGGAGGTGGACCGAGAGCTCCGGGCGTTCTCCACGCCTATGATGCTACGAACCTTGGGCATGAACTCTACAACAGCAACCAGGCCGCTGGTTCGCGGGATGCCCTGGATTACGCGGCGAAATGGTCGGCTCCGTTGGTAGCGAACGGAAAAGTCTTCGTGGCAACCAACGCGCGGTTGACGGTGTTTTCGTTGCTTCCCTAGTTGGAAAGCGGGCTGGCGTACTTCGTGCGCCGGCATCCATTAGACGGCGGCAAGGCGCAGCGTGTTCGCTTTTGGCTGCGCCAGCCCAAAGCCCTGGGGCGATTCGTTCGGCTCGGATGTCTCCAAGAAGCCCCAATCGCTGTTCGGTCTTGCGAGGACCTCATCACGGTGAACATGGACTGGCAACACCACGGCGTCAAAATCGTCGCAGCCGGCGACCTCGACCCCAATATGCCCCAAACCCCGGGCATGACTCGTGCCGCCGCCATCACCCATGCCCGCACAGGGGCGAGCAAACTGTGGGCGGGCACAGTCGTAGTCCAGCCCAACGCCAGGACCGGGCCGCACCATCACGGCGAGTTGGAGACCGTCCTCTACGTTGTGCGCGGCCGGGCCCGCATGCGATGGGGCGATCATCTTGAATTCAGCGGCGAGGCTGGACCGGGCGACTTCATCTATGTTCCGCCCTACGTGCCGCATCAGGAGATCAACGCTCTCCCGGACGAACCCTGTGAAGCCGTAGTGGTAAGAAGCGGCCAGGACCCGATCGTCGTGAATCTCGACCTCGAAAGCCCGGAGCCGGCCGGGACCGACGGTGGCGCAGCGCCGTTCCATCCGAAGAGATAGGCCTCACGGCAGGTGGTTTCGCCGGATCAGGAGAGCGACTACACTATTTGGCATGGACCGACGATACTTTTTGGGTTCCGCGCTCTCGGCGGGAGCGGCGTTACGTTCCAGCGCGCTCGCCAGCCCCAACGATACAGTGCGGGTTGCCTGCGTGGGCTTCCGCGGCAGGGGCCGGGACCACATCCACGCCTACAGCCGCATGGCCAACGTGGAAATCGCGGCGCTCTGCGACATCGACGAAACCGTGCTCAACGCCCAGGTCGCCGCGGTCGAGAAGTCCGCGGGAAAGCGTCCCGCGGCCTACACGGACCTTCGCAAGCTCCTGGAGGACAAGTCGATCGACGCAGTTTCGATCGCGACTCCCAACCACAGTCATACGCTGCAGACAGTCTGGGCGTGCCAGGCGGGCAAGGACGTTTACGTGGAGAAGCCCTGCTCGCACGATATGTTCGAAGCCCGGCAAATCGTGGCGGCGGCCCAAAAGTACGGGCGCATGGTGCAGCACGGCAGCCAGCAGCGCTCCGGCATCGGCCGGGCGGTGGTGCAGCACCTCCGCGATGGCCTGCTCGGCGACGTCTACATGGCCCGCGGCCTGTGCTTCAAGTGGCGCGACACCATCGGGCGCAAGCCGGTGGCGCCGGTTCCCCCGGGCGTCCACTACGATCTATGGCTGGGTCCGGCTCCGCTGCACGAATTCACGGCGAACCGGTTTCACTACAACTGGCACTGGTTCTGGGATTACGGCAACGGCGACCTTGGCAATCAGGGCATACACCAGGTCGACATGGCCCGCTGGGGCCTGGGAGTGAAGTATCCGACCAAGGTCAGCGCCGTTGGCGGCCACTTCATGTTCGATGACGACCAGGAGACGCCCAACACGCTGACCGCCTCTTTCGAATTCGAAGAAGGACCCTCGAAGAAGGTCATCGTCTTTGAAGTGCGGCACTGGATCTCCAACCACGAAGCCGGCATCGGCGAACCCAAGCCGGGGAACACTGTCGGGACCACGTTCTACGGCTCCAAGGGCTACCTCTCGATGTGGGACGAAGACTCCCACAAGTACTCCAGCTGGCTCGGCCGCGAACAGACGCCGGGGCCCGGGTCTTCCTCCGCCGAATTGATGGGCAATCACTGGGCCAACTTTATTGACGCCGTGCGCAGCCGCAAGCACTCGGACCTGAACGCGCCTATCGAGGAAGGCGCCATCTCCACGACGATGGTTCACCTGGCCAACATCTCGTACCGCCTGGGCCGGACGTTGCATTTCGACGCCGCAACTTACTCCTGCACGGGCGACGCGGAAGCCAACCAGATGTTCAGGCGCGAGTACCGCCAGCCGTTCGTCGTGCCCGAGAAGGTCTGACACTGCGGTTGACTGGCAGGCAGGTGCGTCCGAAAGTTCGGCCTTTTGTCACGGCCGCGCGCTACTTAGCAGCCGGGGGCGGGGCCACCGTCATGCCATGACGTCGGAAGACGTCCATCATCTTCGCGCGGTCGGGCGGACCGCCGGCAGCGGCGTCGATCACTTCGGCAGCTTCGCGGAAGTACGCGGGACCCATTATCGCAGGCGTTATGACGGCGAGCTGTTTCACATCCTCGCTTCCGAGGTTATCGAAGCGATGCACCGCACCTCGGGGGATGCACAGCGCCTGCCCGGGACCAACCTCGATGGGCGTGCCGTCAACCGTCCAGGTAAGGACGCCCACAATACCGTAGAGGATCTCCTCGTAGGCGTCGTTCTTGTGGGACGGCGCCGCCAGCTTCTGCCCGACGGGGACGCGAACCTCGAACACTGACGCGCTGCCGTTGGAATCATCGCCAGTGAGGAGGAACCGGATACCTAGCGGTCCAATCCTGATGGACTCTTCCGAGGGATTGACTCTGGTTGTACGCTGCATGATCGCCTCCGTTGCTGACATCATATACTCCACCTCGGCTTCGTAGGGCCACCGCCCCATCGGTGCAGCTACGATTCCAACCTCCTAAACGTTTAGTTGACA
Source organism: Bryobacterales bacterium (assembly GCA_963836015.1). GTDB lineage: Bacteria > Acidobacteriota > Terriglobia > Bryobacterales > Bryobacteraceae > CAWCDJ01. Next base: position 654,924 of record CAWIIF010000002.1, read on the forward strand.
ACCACGATTTTCAGCCACATAATCCTAATTGTTTAGGAGGAGACGTTGCCCAGACGCAAGAGTCCCGAGCAGCAGCTCACACCCCTGGAGCTGGAAATCATGAACGTTCTCTGGGAAACCGGACCCGCCAACGTTCAGATGGTTCAAGCCAATATCAAAGGCCGCGAGCTTGCCTACACTACGGTCCAGACCATGTTGAACGTCCTGCACCGCAAGGGCAAGGTCAAACGCCAGTTGAAGGATCGCGCCTACCTGTACCGCCCGGTCCTCAGCCGCCGCACGGCGGTCTCGCAGGCGGTCGGCGACATGATCGATCGTTTTTTTGGAGGTTCCGCCGATAACCTCGTGCTGAACCTGGTAGAAACCCGACATCTGACCCCGGAGAAACTCGCGCAGATCCAAAAGCTGCTGGAGCGCCCACGGGAGGAGCCACATGGAAACGATTAGCCGCTCTTTGCTTACCTTCGTATTGAACTCCCTCTGGCAGATTCCGCTCGCCGCCGCCGTGGCGGCTCTGGCCTGCCGGTTTATGCGCAACGGCCCTGCCAGCCACCGGCATGCCGTTTGGGTAGCGGCGCTGGCCGCATCCCTTCTCCTACCGCTGGCGAGCATACGGCCGCGCGAAACGGCGGCGCCTCCGCAGTTCGATGCCGCACTGGCAAGACGCGGGTTGGCCGCCGCGACCCCCGCGACTTCCCTGCCCGTCCGGCCGCCGCTCGCATCGCCGCATACATCTCTGTCGCGGACGATCTCGTTCGCCGAAACGACGGCAACCCTGCTGCTGGGCGCCTACTTTCTATTTCTGCTGCTGCGCCTGGCCGGTCTTATCCGCGCTGCGGTCCGCACACTTCAGATCGGCCGGGACGCGCAACCCGCCCCGATTCCGGAGCCGCTCGAACGCGTTTGGAGGCGCTGCCAGGAGGCCTTCGGCCTTTCCAGCGTAGAGCTACTCTTCTCCGCGCAGGTCTCCGGCCCGGTCACCGCCGGACGCACCATCATCCTTCCGGAGTCCCTGCTTGCCGAGCAATCCGAAGATCTGCTCACCACCGCCATCGGTCACGAGATGGCGCATATCGCGCGGCGCGATTTCGCCTGCAACCTTCTTTACGAGCTGCTCTACCTGCCGGTGAGCTTTCATCCGGCCGCCTGGCTGCTCCACAGCCGCATCGAGCACACGCGCGAAATGGCGTGCGACGAAATGGTCACCCACCGGCTGATGGACGCCGGTGTTTACGCCCGGTCCATCCTGAGCATCGCTACCGCCATGACCGCCCTGCCGCGTCCCGGCTACACGCTCGGGGTGTTCGACGGCGATATCCTCGAAGCGCGCATCCGGCGTCTCGTCGAGCGGCCCGCGGCCAACCTCAAGCGGGCACGCCTGCTGCTGATTACGGGTCTATCGGCGCTGCTGATCTGCGCGGTCGTCGCATCGAGCGTGGCCCTCACCGCTCGCGCTCAGAGCGGCGTCCACGACCTCATGAAACAGGCGGAGGCCGCCTATAACCGAGGCGAATTCCAGGCCGCGGCCAACCTGTTCGCGAACGCCGTCAGAATCGACCCGTCCAACGCCGGCGCCAAGTTGTTCCTGGCGCATACGCTGTTGCAGGAATACATCCCCGGAACAGACGCGTCCAGCCCGCTCGTGGCCGGCGCCCGGCAGCAGTATCTCGACGTACTGGCGCTCGACCCCGGAAACAAGAGTGCCCTACAGGGCATGATGATTCTGTCCACGAACAGCAAGCAGTTCGCCGACGCGCACGAGTGGGCGCTGAAGGCCATCCAGGCCGACGCTACCGACAAAGGTGCGTATTATACGGCGGCCTTTGTCGACTGGGCGATGACCTATCCCGATTATGGGAAGGCGCGCCAGGCGGCCGGCATGAAGCCCTGGGACCCCGGAATCATCCCGGATCCCGTCCTGCGCCAAAACCTGCGCACGCAGCACATGGCGGACCTCGACGACGGCGTCCGCATGCTCCAGACCGCGCTGCAACTAGACCCCGATTATTCCGATGCTATGGCCTACATGAACCTGCTCGATCGCATCAAGGCCGGGATCGCCGACACCCAGGCTGAATACGCCGGACTGATCGGCGAGGCGGATAGCTGGGTATCGAAGGCGCTTGCCGCCAAACGGAAGCAGGCGCAGAATCCGCCGCCACCTCCGGGCGCCTTGAACGTAGACGGCGCGGTGCCGGAGCCCTCGGCGCCGCCACCTCCTCCGCCACCGCCGCCTCCATCAGCGGCGAATGGACAGGCTGTCGTTCTGCCTCCCGGAGCGATCCGGATCGAGGGAAACATCCAACAGGCCAAGCTGGTGAGCCAGACGCCTCCGATATATCCTCCGCTAGCGCGCCAGGCCCGCATCTCCGGCGTGGTGCGACTGAGCGTGATCATTGCAGCAGACGGTACGGTCCGGAACATTCAGGTGTTGAACGGGCATCCCCTGCTGGTGCCCGCGGCCATCGACGCGGTCCGGACATGGGTCTACGAGAAGACGCTGCTCAACGGGCAGCCAGTGGAAGTAGTGACACCAGTGAGTGTCACGTTCAACGTAAGCGATCAATAGAAGCCGCGGACCGGTCATTCGGGCCAGGGCGTGACTTTCAGATTGACCGAGCCGACACCGCCTTCGTCCACGTGGACCTGGACCGCGCGCGGCGCCAGCGCGCGGACGAACGCGGGGTCGGTAAGGGCATCGAACTCCACGCGGTCGAAGGCGAAGGCGTAGTAATCGCCGGGGCGCAGGCTGCCGGCCTCGAATCGTCCGAAGCCGTCGCACGCAGCGGCGCGGATGAACTGGACATCGAGCAGCGACTCGTCCTGGGGCAGCAGGTACACCACCGATCCGGCGCCGTCTTCCACCGTTCCGCGCACGCGGCCCGCCTTGGCCTTGTACACTACACGAATGGGCGGCGACGCCGGCGACAGGTCGACCTCCTGGCCCATGACGTTGCGCTCGCCGAGCCAGACCGAGTCGAGATAATAGCCGGGGACGAAACCCATGGGCGTGATGCGGTAGCGGCCGGGGTAGACGTCTTTAATCTGGAAGCTGCCGTCCTGCTCATGGAAGGCGTGGGCATCCAGGGCGTGATTCGGGTCTTCCAACATCACGGCCGTGACCTTGCGCTTTCCCTGCGCGTCGCGCGGCTCGTCCCGATCCACAAACCCGGACACCACGAAGGGCGGTGATAGGTGGATCGCGAGGTCCTCGACGTCGCGCCCCGCCACCGTGAGGGAGACGGCGGCTTTCAGCGCGACCCCCTGGCGCTTGCCCTCGGCCGAAAGCAGCCACTCGCCCGGCCCAACCGAGGGAAACTCGAACCTGCCGTCTTCCCCTGCCGCGATCTGGATCTCCGCGCCCGCAAAGAACGAGTCGGGGGGAAGCAGCCTCAGCACGGCCCTCGACGCGTGGGCTCCCCTATCGTCGATTACGACGCCGCTGACCCGGTGGACCGGCGTGGACCTCAGGCGCACCTCGTAGCCCGAGAGATCCGATCCGCCCCGTATCCGGATCGGCGCGGCCTGGCTGCGCTGCAGAACATCGGGAAAATAGGTGGGCGCCCACTCGTACCGGTTGCCTTCCCGCGGGTGCGGGGGGAGCGAAGAGCGACGCTCCGCCTTCTCGCCTCCGACAGTCCCGGCAAGAACCGGCCGCGCCAATAGCACGTACAGACCCGGCCCGATTCCATCGATGGCGATTTTGCCCTGGCCGTCCGTGACACCGGTCGATCCTCCGCCGCCATGCAGCCGAATCATCATCACGTGGACCCGCGCCGCCGGATTTCCGTCCTCGTCCACCACGCGCGCGCTCAACTTGCCGAAAGGCTCAAGCTGCACCTGAAGGCGGAACGCATCTCCGCCCGCCGAGACGTGGAACGGCTTGTAAGCGCCCAGGGAAACGCCGGGGGCCGCATAGTTGCGAGCTTCGTACGTCGCCGAATAGTCCCCGGGCAGGACGCTGTCGATGCGGAAATGCCCGCTTGCATCGGTCCTCGCGACGTACCCCGCGGCCTTCCCGTCCACGGCCTTCATTTGTACCGTGACATCCGCGATGCCCGCGTGCGAGACGCTGTCCGACACGGTACCTTCCACGGCGCCGAAGTTCTGCGCGAGCAGGCAAGGCGCAAGGGCGGTGAGGGCCAGCAGGCGCACCATCGCCCTCAGGATACCGCGGCGCGGGCGGTAGCTTCGAGCTGTATCTGAACTCACCGCAAAACCACACAGCCGAAAGACATTCTGAGCGTGAGCCATGTACATCTCGCAGATGCGGGGGAGCGGCTGCGTAACCTTCCGCCAGCCCGGCGCATCTCACTTACAACCATGGGAGGCGAATCGATGCTAACGCGCCGGAGCCTGCTTTCCGCCTTGTCCGTGCTGCCAGCCGCCCGCTTTCTGCGCGGCCAGGACCAGCAGGATCAGCCCCGCCCGAACTTCTCGACCGATGTCAAGGTGGTCAATCTGTTCGCGACCGTCCGCGACAGAAAAGGCGCGATTGTCCGCGACCTCACCAAGAACGACTTCCTTTTGGATGAAGACGGCCAGCCCCAAACCATCCGGTATTTCTCGCAGGAGAGCGATCTCCCGCTGACACTCGGCATTTTGATCGACACCAGCGGCAGCACGCGCCGGGTGTTGCCGGATGAGCGTAGCGCCAGCTACCGCTTCCTCGAGCAGGTCCTGCGTGAGGACAAGGATCAGGCTTTCCTGATCCACTTCGATTTCGACGTCGAGCTGCTGCAGGATCTCACCAATTCGCGCCGGAAACTCGAGCAGGCCCTCAACGACATGGAGACCGCGGGCATGCAGCGTCGCGCGAGCGGCGGCTATCCCGGGGGTGGCTATCCCGGCGGCGGGTATCCCGGCGGCGGATATCCGGGTGGGGGCTACCCCCGGGGGCGGGGCGGCTATCCCGGCGGCCAGAGGCGCCGCGGCGGCGGCACGAGTCTGTACGATGCGATCTACCTGGCCTCCGACGACCTGATGCGCAAACAGAAGGGGCGCAAAGCCCTGATCCTGCTATCCGACGGCGCCGATAACGGCAGCCGCGAGACCCTCGACAACGCCGTGGAAGCGGCCCAGCGGGCCGACACCCTGGTATGTACGATTCTGTTCCAGGACCCGGATTTCGGAGGTATGGGCGGCGGGTTTCCCCGCATGGGCCGGTTCCCCGTGGACCAGCCCGACGGCCGGAAAATCATGCAGGATATCTCGCGCGAAACCGGCGGGAGCTTCTTCGAGGTGACACGCCGGATGCCGATCAATCGTGTGTTTTCCGACATCGAAGAGGACCTGCGCAATCAGTACAGCATCGGCTACACGCCGGAAAACACGGCCCGCGCCGGGTACCGCCACATCCACCTCATCACCAGGCAAAAGGGACTCCAGGTCCAGACGCGCGAAGGGTACTACCCGACGTAGCCCGGCCGGTCACTCCCATGCGGCCAGGATGCCGTCGATGTCGCAGCCGGGCGGCAGCGTGCCGAATGAGTGCCCCCAGTCTCCGGCCAGCCGCGACGCGCAGAAGGCATCGGCCACCGCAGCGGGACGGAAGCGAACCAGCAGCGAGGCCTGCAGGCCCAGCGCCAGGCGTTCCGCCAGGAGCCGCGCGCCGCTCTCCGGAACATCCGCGCGCAAGCCGTCGACGAATCTGACGACGCGCTGGTCATTCGCCAGGCGGATTTCCGCCAGCACCCGTTCGAGACTCTCCGGATCCCTGGTGATGGCGCGCAGCACGTCGAGCGCAATTACGCTGCCGGAGCCTTCCCAGATCGAATTGAGGGGCGCCTCCCGGTACAGCCGCGGCATCATGCTCTGCTCGACGTAGCCGTTCCCGCCGAGACACTCGAGGGCTTCGGCCGCGAGCGGCGCGGCACGCTTCGACACCCAATACTTGGCGGCGGCCACGGCCAGCCGGGCGAACGTCCGGTCGCCTTCGTCGAAGGCGCGGGCCAGGCGCATGGCCAGTACTGTGGCGGCATCGGATTCCAGGGTGAGGTCGGCCAGCACACTGCGCATGAGCGGTTGGTGGATCAGGGCGCGGCCGAAGGCGTGCCGGTAGCGTGCGTGGTGCGCCGCCTCCATCACCGCCCGCCGCATCAGTGCGGCAGAACCGAGAATGCAGTCCAGGCGGGTATGGTGCACCATCTCGATGATGGTGGCGACCCCGCGGCCTTCTTCCCCGATGAGCCGCGCCCACGCTCCGTGGAACTCCACCTCGGCCGAAGCATTCGACCGGTTCCCCAGTTTCGGCTTGAGCCTCTGCAGATGGAAAGCGTTGCAGGCGCCCTCGGGTGTCCAGCGGGGCAGAAAAAAGCAGGAGAGTCCGCGCGGGGCCTGCGCCAGCACTAGAAACGCATCGTTCATGGGTGCCGAGCAGAACCACTTGTGGCCGCTGCAGCAGGTACTCCCGCTCCCGGAGCGGCTCGGCGCGAGTGGTATTCGCGCGCACGTCGGAGCCACCCTGCTTCTCCGTCATGGCCATGCCGATCAGGACGCCGTGTTTTTCCGCCGCGGGGCGGAACGACGGATCGTATTGACGGGAAAAGATCCGCGGATTCCACTCGGCCGCGAGCGCGCCGTCCTGGTTGAGCACAGGCACCGCGGCATAAGTCATGGAGATCGGACAAATGTGCCCGGCCTCGTTCTCGGAAGCCAGCATCGCCAGCGCCGCGCGCGCAACGTGCGCTCCCGGACGCGCGTCCGACCACGGCAGGCTGTGGATTCCGTATTCCACGGCCAAGCGCATCAGGTTGTGCCAGGCGGGGTGGAATTCCACCGTATCGCGGCGGTTCCCGTAGCGGTCGTGCGTCTGGAGCACCGGCGGATACTCGTTCGAGAGGACGCCCCATTCGATGGCCTCCGAAGATCCCGCCAGCCGGCCATACTCGGCGAGCCGGCTACAGGCCCAGCCCGCACCCTCGCGCGCTACCGCGTCCTGCAATACCGGGTCGGTCGAAAACAGATCGCAGTCGGCTAGCGGCGGAGGCTGATTCAGAACCTCGTCGCCCACAGCCCCATGCTACACCCCGGTCGCTGCGTGCGGCGCATCCGGCGCACGCCCAGTGCGATCGCCAGCAAGGCGAACCCGGCGCCGATCAGGATCGCGGAGGATGGCTCCGGAACAGGCGCCGCCAGGGACGGACCCACCAGTTTGACGATAGGCGGCGGCGAGTCGAGTAACTGCAGAAATTCCTGGTTGCTGGCGAACGGCTCTTCCGGTGTGAAGACCCGCAGCCGGGAATACACCTCCAGGTTGCCAGGATTCCCCTGTGCCACTGCGGCCGCCGTATCCTGCAGCAGCGTGCGGGCCGTGGCGGTGGGAAGGGCGACGGATGGCGTGAACAGGTGCCACAGCGCGTATTGGTAATCGGCCGTGAGATCCAGCAGTTGACCGTTGCCGGTGTGCTGCAGGCCGTCCAGCAGCAGCGCCGCCTGCTCGTAAAGCGCTGTCGCCTGACCGCCCGGAAAGCGCACGTATTGCAGTGGGTCCGCTGCGCCGAGGGTGGACGCATCGTACATGAGCGGCCCCGAGGGCACATATGTGGTGTGGTTGAAGTCGTCGCAGATCAGGAGCTGATCCGGGGACCCATCCACGGTGGCAAGGGCGAAGCCGTTGAAGGTGCCGAACTCCGTGTTGATCGGCAGCCCCGTGAACTGAATCGTGGAGCCGGCCGCCGCCAGCGCGCTGACAAATCCGAGGATTAGTAACTTCTGCACATCTGGAGTGTGAGGCTTCGATGGGCAGCAGTCCATAGAGCATGAGTTACTCTGCGAGATATGACCGAAGTCCTATTGACTAGGTAAGTGGCCTTAGAGCAAACCGCGCCGGAATCCGTCCCGCCAGCTCGCATTCGAGGATCCCCTAACCTTCCGATCGTGAATCCGTATATGGTATTGATATGGTCTCCCTGCCGCGGGACCTCCGCGCGGCCATCCGGGCGCTGACCCGGAAGCCCGGAGTCACCGCCCTTGCCATTGCTTCACTGGCCCTTGCGATCGGTTTCAGCACTGCCGCTTTCAGCGTTCTGGACGCCTATGCGCTGCGAGACCTTCCGGTCAACGCTCCCGGTCAACTGGCGCGTATCATGGCCCGCACCCGCGAGCAGCGCCTCGACGACGTGACGTGGATCGAATACCAGGCGCTGGCCTCCCGCGCCCATTCCTTCTCGGGAGTCCTGACGGAGAACCGGCAGGGACCCAGGGTGCGGCTGCCCGACCGCGACGATTTCCCCATCACCGCCGCCGGCTCCGACAATTACTTCGACATCCTGGACGTAAAGGCTCTGATGGGCGACGTCTTCCACACCGGCAAGGGCGAGGACGGCACTGTGGTCGTCGCATACAAGTATTGGAAAGATATGCTGGCTGGCGACCCTTCGATCGTGGGGCGCACGCTCCCGGTGGGGCGCGGCATGCTGCGCGTCATCGGCGTGCTGCCTCCCGGATATACCGGCACCAACCGGGGACTGCTGGTGAGCCTGTTCGTGCCGTCGCAAACTCTGTTCGGCGCGCTGCGGCAGGCGGACCCGAACGACGTCGCGGACCGCAACTACGAGTTGATCGGGCGCTTGCAGCCGGGCGCAACGCTCGCCCAGGCGCAGGTCGAGGCCGATTCCATTCTGCGCCAGGTGGGTCGCGACGGCCGCGCGCCCGGGCCGGACCGCACGTCGAGCGTCGTCGCGTTCGCCGAAGGCGACCTATGGGCCAAGCTCCAGGAAAACGCCGTGCTGCTCGGGGTCGTGGTGTTGCTGCTGCTGATCGCCGCCGCCAACCTCGCCAACCTGCGGCTCGTGGAAAACCAGGCACGCCGTCTCGAGACCGGCATCCGCCTGGCCCTCGGCGCCGGACGGAACGCTCTCGCCCGCCAGCACTTCACGGAGACCTTGCTGCTGGCCGGCTCGGCAACCCTGTTCGGTCTGCTGCTGGCCAAGGCCCTGATCGCCGCGGCGCCCAGCCTGCTCTATGCCGGCATTTCTTACATCGACTACAACATCCGCTTCGACGCACGGACGTTTCTGTTCAGTTCGGCCGCGCTCGCGGTGGTAGCCCTCGCCGGCGCGTTGATCCCGTTTAGCGATGCCTGGAAGCAGCGCCTGCTGCCGGCGCTGCAGACCGCGCGCACCACCGGGTCGTCGCGCTGGCTGGGAGTGCTGGTGATCGCACAGATGGCCCTGGTGACGGGCGTGACCTGCTCGGCCGGACTCCTCTGGCGCAGCCTCGAGAATATCTCGGCCATCCGTCCCGCCATGGATCCGGACCGCCGCTTGCTGCTCGTCGAAGGGGCCTTCAGCAGCGTGGGCGCAAGCGTCGTCGAGCGTACCGCCGCGCTGGCGCAGGGTGTGGCCGCGCTGCCCGGAGTCCAAAATGTGGCCTGGGCGCGGCGCGCCATGTTGAGCGGCTCCGGCGGCGGCGCCAAGGTGGGGATCGAGATGCCGGGACAACCCCGGTTCGAATTCCCGTACAACCAGGTGAGCCCGTCCTACTTCGCCGCCAGCGGCGCACGCATCCTCAGCGGCCGCGGGTTCCGCGAGTCCGACAGCGCAAAGGCCGCGCTCGTGGTAATGGTCAACTCGACTTTTGTGCGCCGGTTCTTCGGCGGCCGCGATCCGCTGGGCGCGTGGATCAAGGTGGAAGGAAAAGACCGGCAGATCGTCGGGGTCGTAGAAGACGGTCCGCAGAATCATCTGCGGGAAATTATCGAGCCGTACTTCTACTTCCCCTTCGCACAGATGCCGACGCGATATTTCACGATGATGGTGGAAGCTCGCGGCGACCCCGGCCTGCTCGCAGCCCAGGTCCGCCGGCACCTGCGTAAGGCCGACCCGGCGTTCGTCGTGTCCGAAATGCTGACCATGCGGCAGCACATGCGCAATTCGCGCAGCGACGAAGAGATCGCCGCCCAGGTGACCGGCGGCCTCGCGGCCATCGGCCTGCTGCTGGCCGCCGCTGGACTCTTCGGCGTTACCCTCTTCGCGGTGGCGCGACGTACGCCGGAATTCGGCATCCGCGTGGCCATGGGGGCCACGCCGCTGCGCCTGGCCCGCATGGTGCTGCGCGATGCCGCCCTACGGGTGGCCATCGCCATACCCCTAGGCTGGGCGCTGGCCTACGCCGGCCGCCGCGCCATCGGCAAGCTGCTCTTCGGCGTGGCGGCGGACGACCCCTGGACCTTCGTTCTCACGAGCCTGGTGGTCGCCCTGGTCGCCTGCGCCGCGGCGCTCCATCCCGCCGCGCGCGCCGCCCGCATCGACCCGATGACCGCCCTGCGCCACGAATAGGCGGTCAATCGATCCTACAATTGGACTATGGTCATCATGCACGTGCACATGCTCATCAAGCCGGAGCGCATCGAGGAGTTCAAGCAGGCCACCATTATCAACGCTAGTAACAGCGTCAAGGAGGAGGGCATCGCCCGCTTCGATTTCATGCAGTCGGCCGAAGACCCGGCCCGCTTCGTGCTGACCGAAGTCTACCGCCAGGAGGAAGCCATGGCCGCCCACAAGGCCACCGCGCATTATCAGGCGTGGCTCGAGAAGGTCGCCGACATGTTCGCCGAGCCGCGGACTCGCGCCTTCTACAAGAACATCTTCCCCGAAGACCAGGGCTGGTAGCCGGACGTGCGGTTCGAGTTCGCGACCGCCCAGCGCATCCTCTTCGGCGAAGGCGTGGTGCGGGAGGTGGCGGCTGCCGCGGCCGCGATGGGCTCGCGTCCGCTGGTGGTGACCGGCGCTTCGCCCCGCCACGCGCCGGTGGAGGGCGTTCGGTTCCGCGTCTCCGGGGAGCCGACTGTCGACCTGATCCGCCACGGCGCCGAGTACGCACGCGACGAGCGCTGCGACCTAGTGGTGGCGATTGGCGGCGGCAGCGTGCTGGATGCCGGAAAAGCGCTGGCCGCGCTCCTCACCAATCCCAGCCAGCCGCTGGATTATCTCGAAGTGATCGGCCGCGGCCTCCCGCTGCGCAACCCTTCCGCTCCGATGATTGCGATCCCGACCACCGCGGGCACCGGCTCGGAAGTCACCCGCAACGCCGTGCTGGCCTCGCCGGTCGACCGCGTCAAGGCGAGCCTGCGGAGCGCCGGCATGCTGCCCAGCCTGGCCGTGGTGGATCCGGAGCTGACCTATGCCCTGCCCAGGCCGCTCACCGCTTCCACCGGCCTGGACGCGCTTACGCAGTTGATCGAGCCGTACACCGGTGCCCGCGCCAATCCTATGACCGACGTCCTGTGCGTCGAGGGCATCCGCCGCGCCGCCCATGCCCTGCCGCGCGCCTGGGAAAACGGCGGCGACCGCGAAGCCCGCCGCGACATGGCGTGGGCCAGCCTGTTGGGCGGCATGGCGCTGGCCAACGCCTCCCTCGGCGCGGTTCACGGATTTGCCGCTCCGGTCGGCGGCATGTTCCCCGCCCCGCACGGCGCGGTCTGCGCCGCGCTGCTGCCGCATGCCATGGAAGTGAACGTGGAAGCACTGCGGACCCGCGCCCCGGAGAGCCCCGCGCTGGCCCGGTACGCGGAGGTGGCCGCGGTCCTCACCGGCCGCTCCGGCGCCGCTCCGGACGACGGGGTACGCTGGCTGGCGGATCTTTGCCGGCGGCTGGAGATCCCCGGCCTGCGGGCGTACGGTGTGACCGAAGCGCACATCCCCGACCTGATCGCGAAAGCGGCCCGGGCCAGCAGCATGAAGGGCAATCCGATCGTCCTTACGGACGAGGAGCTCCGCGCCATCGCCTCCCGCGCTCTTTAAAGAGTGTCGGATTTCGGAACAGATTTCCTCGGATGGCGTCTAATCGGCATGGAAACGCTCGTCCAGGACGTCAAGCACTCGCTCCGCATCTTGCGGCAGAGCCCTGGCTTCACCGCCGCGGCCATTGCCGCCCTGACGCTGGGAATCGGAACCAACACGGCCATCTTCTCCGTAGTCAACTCGGTCCTGCTGAAACCCGCCCCTTTCCCCGACCCGGATCGGATGGTGATGTTCATGAACACGTCTCCGCAAGGCTCGGGAGGGGGCGCTTCACCCACTAAGTTCCAGCACTGGCGGGAGCAGACCAGCGTGGTCGAGGACGTCTCCGCGTTCCGGACCGGGGTAGTCAACCTGACCGGGAACGGCTTCTCGGAGCAGCTACAGTCCGCCCAGGTGAGCGCCGATTATTTCCGCCTCTTCGGGGCCAGGACCATTCGCGGACGTACCTTCACGCAGCAGGAGGACCTGCCGAACGGCGACAAAGTGGTGGTCCTCAGCGACGGCTTCTGGAAACGGCGCTTTGCGGCCGACCCCGCGATCATCGGCAAGACCATCTCGTTGGGCGGCGATCCCTACATGGTGATCGGAATCATAGCGCCGGATTTCGACTTCCGCGACTTCGGATTGCCGCCTGACGTCTGGGTGCCCTTCCAACTGGATCCGCATCCCACCGATCAGGGCCATTACTTCCAGGCCGCGGGGCGCCTGAAGCCCGGCGTCACCATGGCCCAGGCCAATGCCAAGCTGAAGCTCTCGGCCGAGGATTTCCGTCGGAAGTACCCCAACGTGTTGGGGAAGAACCAGGCCTTCGGCGTGGAGCCGATCCGCGAGGCTCTGGTCAGCAACGTTCGCTCCTCCCTCCTGGTCCTGTTGGGCGCGGTGAGCTTCGTGCTGTTGATCGCCTGTGCCAACGTAGCGAACCTGCTGCTGGCGCGCGCAGTCGGGCGCCGCCGCGAGTTCGCGATCCGGGCAGCCATCGGCGCCGGCCGCGGCCGCATCATCCGGCAGCTTCTGACGGAAAGCATGCTGCTCGCACTGGCGGGCGGCGTGGCCGGAGCTGCCCTGGGAGTGGTGGGGATCCGCGCCCTGTTGAGTGTGAATACCGCCAACCTACCGCGCGTCGGGCTGGAGGGCTCGCTGGTGGGGGTCGATTGGCGCGTGCTGGCGTTCACCGTTCTGGCCGCCGGATTAACGGGCATCCTGTTCGGCCTGATCCCCGCGCTGCACAGCTCCCGTCCCGATTTGAGCGCCACCCTCAAGGAGAGCGGCGGACGGACCGGCACCGGGCTGCGCCAGAACAAGGCGCGGACCATCCTCGTGATCAGTGAAGTGGCGCTGGCCGTGGTGCTGCTGGTGGGCTCGGTCCTGCTGATCCGGACGTCGATGGCGCTCGGCGCGGTGAAGCCGGGGTTCGACGCCGAGAATGTCCTGACGATGCGCATGTCGCTCAACGGCCCGCAGTACGCGAAATCGGCGGCAGTGGACCTACTGATCCACGACGGCGTCGAGCGCTTGCGCAGCGTTCCCGGAGTGCTGCTTGCCAGCGCCACTTGCTGCGTGCCATTGGAGGGCGGCTATGGACTGCCCTTTATCGTAATGGGGCGCCCCCTCACGGACGGCCCGTTTCACGGCGGCGGCGGCTGGCAGACGGTGTCCCCAGGCTATTTCGAGGTGTTCAAGATCCCGGTCCTCCGCGGTCGCTCCTTCACCGACCGCGATACGAGCGCATCGCCTCCGGCAGTGGTGATCAACGAGGCGATGGCCCGCCGCTTCTGGCCGAAGTCCGACCCGCTGAACGACAAAATCTGGATCGGGAAAGGCCTGATGCCGCAGTTAGCGACGGAAACGCCGCGGCAGATCATCGGCGTCGTAGGGGACATTCGCGGCAACGGACTGGCCAATGATCCGGCGCCCACGATGTACGTTCCGCAGGCCCAGGTTCCGGACGCGCTCAATGCGCTGAACGGACGCCTCACCCCGATGAAGTGGATCGTGCGCACGCGCGGCAATCCCATGCTGCTCAGCACCGCTATCCAGGAGCAGCTTCGCCAGGTGAGCGGCTTGCCGGTCACGGACGTCCGCACCATGGACGAAGTGGTCTCGCGATCCACCTCGCGGCAGCGCTTCAACATGCTGCTGATGACGGTCTTCGGCGGCTCCGCGCTGTTCCTGGCGGCCATCGGGATCTACGGCCTGATGGCGTATTCGGTGCAGCAGCGCACCCAGGAGATCGGCATCCGGCTGGCTCTCGGCGCGGGAACCGGCAGCGTGCGGAAGATGGTGGTGTTTCAGGGAATGCGCCTCGCCCTGGCGGGAGTGATCGTCGGGCTGGGAGCGGCCTTCGGCCTTACCCGGCTGATCGCCGCGCTGCTCTTCGGCGTCAAGGACAAGGACCCGGCCGTCTTCGTGGCTGTCGCCATCCTGCTCAGCCTGGTGTCGCTGCTGGCCGTCTGGCTGCCGGCGCGCCGCGCCACCCGGATCGACCCGGTGATTGCGCTCAGGTACGAATGAGCCGTGGCGCTCTGGAGCGCCTGGCCACGGCCGCATTTCCGCTGGGCCGCGACGAATTCCGAAGAGCTAAGGCAGGTTTTCGGCGCTGAACATCGGAACGGTTCAGAGGCGGTAGAATGAAAGATCTTCCGCTGGTGCGGCCTCAATGCTCAGCGCACTCGCACGATCCCGGGAGGAGAACGTAAATTGGAGCGCCGGGCATTTCACAAATTAGCTGGGCTCGCCGGATTGGATCTCATGCTCGGGCATCCCAGCCCAGCTTTCGGGCTCCAATCATCGTCGCGAAGTAACGCCTCTGCAATCAGCCGCAGCCGTTGGGACGGTTATCTCATCGGCGCCGCCTACTACCCGGAGTGGTGGCCCTCCAAAGAATGGGAAATCGATTTCCGCCAGATGCGCGACCTTGGCATCAATACCGTCCGCATGGGCGAGTTTGCCTGGGCACTCTTTGAGCCCGCGCCCGGAATATTCGAATTCGATTGGATGGATCGCGCACTCGGAGTGGCAGGCCGATACGGAATCCGCGCAGTTCTCGCCACGCCCACGGCCTCCATTCCGCCGTGGCTCTTCCAACTCCACTCCGACGTACTCTCCGGCAATTCCAGCGGCCCTTTCACTTACGGCGGACGCAAAGGGTATAACACCAACAGCCCCAATTACCTTGCCGCAAGCACGCGCATTACAACCGCCCTTGCCGACCACTACGGCCGCCATCCAGCCGTCATTGGCTGGCAACTCGACAACGAGCCCGGCCATCCTCCGCAGAGTTTCGACCCGGTCTCCGAGAAGGCCTTTCAGACCTGGCTCAGGCAGCGTTACGGTTCGCTCGACGAGCTGAACCGCGTATGGAACGGCGCCTTCTGGAGCAACAGGTTTTCCGACTGGTCGCAGATTCGTTTTCCGAGCAATTCGGCTGAAGGCGGCTGGCAGCCGGCGATCAGCCTCGATTACCGCCGCTTCTTCTCGGATTCATTTCTCAATCATCTCCGTATTCAAGCTGAAATCCTGCACGCGAAAACGGAGAATCAGTTCGTCTACACCAATTGGCCTGCCCCTGCGTGGTCCGTCGATGTTTTTGCCGCCGCGCGGTTCCTCGACGCCACTGCCTGGGATAACTACGTCAGTGCTCCCGGCGTGAGCCGTTTCCAGCGCCAGTACGCCGCCGGCTTCTTCAGCGACTTCTGCCGTTGCGCCGGTCCGAACCAGCGATTCCTGTGCGCCGAACAAAACGCGTACGTACCCCCCAATGCTCCGCCCGAGGGCCTCCGCCTGCAGGCGTACGACGATCTCGCCCACGGCAGCCGCGGGCAACTCTACTTCGAATGGCGCAGGCCGCTCGCCGGAGGCGAGGAGCATCGTCCCTCCTTCATCAAGGGCTTCGACGGCGAGATCAATCCGGCCAAACCGGTTCTGGAGCGGATCTGTAAAGAACTGGGCCGTATCGGTTCCCGGCTGGCGGACGCCCGAACCCGCGCCGACATCGCTCTCCTTTACGACTTCAGCAACGAGTGGGCGCAGGGCTACGGCGGCGTGGGTGACAGGAATCCCCGCTACAACGGCGAAATGCAAAGCTTCTATGCGGGCATGAAGGTCCTCGGCCGCAATATCGATGTTGTCCCGCTCGCCGCCGACTACGCTCCGTACCGGCTCGTCATCGCGTCGAATCTGCGCCTCATCGACAATCCCACCGTCGATCGCCTGCGGGCCTTCGTTGCCGCCGGCGGTACGCTCGTGCTCAACTACCGCGTTGCCACCGAGAATATGGATAACAGCATGCGGCGCCTGCTTAGTCCTGGCCCGTTCGCTGAAATTGCGGGAGTCAAATCGGAAGCCATACTCGATCTGTTCGAGTACAACTCCAATGCGGGCAATCTCGATGCCGGCCTGCAGGCCGCCCTCGGCATCCAGTTCCGTGGTATGGACCCGGTATTCAAGCCGCGAACGGTGATCGAGTCACTCACACTGCACGGGGCCGACGCGATCGCGACCATACGTGGGGGCGGTTCATTGAACGGCCGCCCTGCCATCACCCGCAACCGCTATGGAAAGGGATGGGTTCTCTACGCCGGCTGTGACTCCACCGACGATGGTTTCTACGAGACCCTGGCGCACATGGCCGGCAATGCTGCCTCGCTCAAGCCCCTGATCGCAGCGCCCTACGGCGTCGAAGTCACCAGCCGCCAGGACGCCACCTCGACTTATTACTTTCTTCTGAACCTGACGCAGACAGCTCACGAGAAGATCGAGCTTCCGCACCCAATGGACGACCTCATTGGCGAGCGAAGCTCCATCACGCAAATCGCGCTGGGGCCACTCGATGTCGCCCTTCTGGCGTCGCCGAATCGACCGGCTGCGAACTGATATGATCCCGGATGAAAACCGATCGTCGAGCGCAATCTGCGGCGCCAGAGAAGGACCAATGGACAGGCGAACGTTCAATAGACTGGCTGGGGCGGCTGCAATGGCCGCCATCGCGGAAAGTGATCTCCGGGCCCAGTCGTCCGCGACCGCCGGCGCTGCCCGCCCGGAAGTCGTACTCGAAGACAAAGAACTGCTGGTAGCTTTCGACAAGAGGTCCGGTGCTCTGACGCGCATGGTGAGGAAGTCGACCAACTGGGTCGTTCAGCGCCGCCCTGAACTGGGTGTTTCCTTCCGTCTTCTTGCGCCGCTGCCTCACCAGCGCGCCAACTTTGTGCTCGGTCCAAAGCAGACTGCCGCCAAAGTGGAGAAGGTGTCTCCGACCGAGGTTCAGATTGTCTGGAGGGATCCGGTCAGCGAGCATGGCGGCGTCGTCCCGCTCATGCTGACAGCCTCGGCTGTGCTCGAGAATGGTGTACTTACGTTCCACGCCACTCTCGTCAACAACTCTTCCCTCACGATTGAGACCATCGATTACCCGTACTTCGGCGATTTCACTTCGCCCACGCCGGAAACCGCCATGCACACCGAGCATCTTTGGGTCGGTGCGTTGAATGGCGAAGAGATTTATCCTCACTTCCAGAATGGGAAAGGCTACTGGGGAGTCCTCTACCCCACCAGGACGATCGAGTCCAACGTCAGCCAGTTCTGCCTCATCCGCACGTCCGATCAGGGATTCTATGTCGGTATGCACGACACCGCCATCCGGTATTTGCTCCACTTCACGTTCGAGCAGCACCCCGGCGTCGTAGATTGGGTTACCAACAGCGTGCCGCGGCAGGACGAGATTTCCGGCCTGCCCGTTCATCTCGAGTTTCGCACCTGTCATTTCCTCTTCGCTCATCCCGGATCGCAGGTCCAACTAGCCCCTGTTGTTCTGCATCCGTACGACGGCGACTGGCATGCCGGCCTCGATGTCTACAAGCAGTGGCGCGCCACGTGGTTCGGTACGCCCAGAACTCCTGCCTGGGCTCTGGACGTCCATTCCTGGCTACAACTCCAGATCAACGGGGCCGAGCAGGACTACCGCGTTCCGTATCGAGACATCGTGAAGTATGGAGAGGAGTGCGCGGAGAATGGTGTGTCAGCCATGCAACTGGTCGGCTGGAATCGCGGCGGCCAGGACGGCGGTGATCCATCGCTCGACACGGAGCCGGCCTTGGGTACATGGCAGGAACTGCACGACGCGATCGCGAAGATCCAGGCCAGGGGCGTCAGGATGATTCTGTTCGGCAAACCCATCTTTGCCGATATGTCCACCGACTATTACAAGAAGGAACTGCACAAGTACGAAGCCATCGACATGTGGGGCAATAAATACGAGTCGAACGGCTATAGCTACACGACTCCAACGCAGCTCGCGGTGATCAACAACCGCCGCCGCGCCATCATGGACGTCTGTAGCCAGGCGTATCGCGACATCGCCACCCGGGAGTTCGAAAAGACTCTCGCACTCGGCGCGGCCGGCTGGCTCTTTGATGAGGTCATGCAGCACAACGGCGTGCTTTACAATTTCAGCCCCGATCACGGCTACACGCCGCCCGGCTATCTCTTCAGCGGCGACATCCCATTGGTCAGGCAGTTTCGCGCCGCTGCAGACAAGGTGAATTCGGCATTCCTCTTCTCCGGCGAGGGCCCTGGCGATTGGCTCATGCCGTACTACACGCTCGGGTATTACCGCATTGGTCCCGGCACCCGTCACGCGCTGCGCTATATCGACCCGCAAGCTCCGCTCATGGCCGCCGTGCGAGGCTTCGACGCGCGCGACGAAATCAATCTCATCCTCGCTTATCGCTACATCATCAGCTACGAGCCTTTTAACTTCAAGGGCCATGTCACGGATTTTCCCCTTACTCTGGCGTACGGAAAACGGGTCGATGCACTGCGGCGGAGGTATCGCGAATATCTCTGGGACGCGGATTTCCGCGATACGCTCGGAGCCCGCTTGACAGCCGACGGAAACCATCGCCACACGGTCTTTGTGACGAAAGGCGGGAAACGCGCGGTGGTAGTCGTGAATCTCGAACAGGAGAAGGCAATCTCGGCAAAGGTTGCCTTGCCGAATGCGGGCCGTCTGGTGATCGTCACTCCGGAGAGACCGGATACAGAGCCGGCTGCAGGCTCGTTGAACATACCGGCGCGGTCTGCTGCGGTGGTTCTGGAGCTATGATGCGTCAAGGACCGACCCGGTGATTGCGCTCCGCTACGAATGATCGCCGGCTATAGGCCATACGCGCTCTTCAGCGCCTGTCCCGAAAGCTGAGACAGCCAGTTAAGACACTGCTTACCGTTCTATGGTAGATCGTTCCCCCGGATCGGGCAATCAACTTATTCTGATCGCGTCGGTGAAGCGGAGACGGGCTCTGGCGGCGACCAACCCGATCGAGGAATAGCGGGCCGGAACTCATCGCGGACGATGAGAGGAGCGTGGTCCTCCCGACGCGTTCTTTTACCTGGGTTGCGAGGCCGACCGGCGGGAGGCCGTTGGTTCCGTTCCCGGAGTTTGGTTCTTGGGTTTTGGTTTTTTGGACCACATCGGACCGATAGATTCCGTCATGCCTCGGAAAACCCATCCCGATGGCCGTCGGAATGAAACCGCCGGGGTAGCCCGGTAAATGGAGCGGAGGCATCGGCGCAAACACTGCTGTGGCGATTACAATCCGGCCCACGTAGCATCCGGTCGCTTGCAGGGTTTCCCTGTAAAGGGCGCCTTTGCCTTCTCCACAATTGCGCCGCCGATAGGCGGTTACAGCGGGGGTGCGGGGTGGTCAGCCTGCTGCTGCGTGCTCCTGCGCCAGAAGCGTTTAGGCCACACTCCGGGTTGGGCTGGGCCCATTCGCGTAGGGTTTCGATTCCTTTCAGCCACTCCATGAGTTGGTTCCAACTCGCAGTGATTAGGGACCGCATACAATAAAGGCAGTGAAGGCCTTCATTGCCCTTGCGGCAATCGTCAGTTCCATCCCCCTGCACGCTCAGGATGCCCGCGAGATTGTCCGCCGCTCGATCGAACTCGATCAGGTCAACTGGGCCCGCGCCAAGGATTACACCTGGACCGCACGCGACGTCGAGCGGCACCTCAACTCGGGAGGACGCGTCAAATCGGTCGATAGCAAGGGATGGGAGACGCTGATCCTCTACGGCCTCCCATACCGCCGCATGACCGAGCGCGATGGCAAGCCCCTCCCGCCCGGGGAGCAGCGCAAAGAACAGCAAAAGCTCGACCGGTACACCGCCAGGCTGGAGCGCGAAACACCCGCCGAGCGGCAGCACCGCCTGGACGAGTACCTGAAGGAGCGCAAGAAAGATCGCGAGCTCTTTCGCGAAATTCCCGACCTGTTCGACTTCCATCTCGACGGCGAGGCCATCGTGGACGGCCGCCCCGTCTGGGTGATCTCGGGGGCGCCCCGGCCCGGCGCCCGGCCGAAGAGCCGCGACGCCCGCGCGCTCCTCAAAATCCGCGGCCGCATGTGGATCGACAAGACCGGGTACCAGTGGGTGAAGATCGAGGCCGAGACGACTGAGACGATCTCCTGGGGCATCTTCCTCGCGCGGCTCAACCCCGGCGCGAAGCTGGTCTTCGAGCAGACCCGCGTCAATGACGAGGTCTGGCTGCCCAGGCGCCAGTGGATGCGCGGTGCGGGCCGTATCGGGCTGCTGAAGAAACTCGCCATGGAGGAAGAGATCACCTGGAGCGGCTACCGCAAGTTCCAGGCCGAATCGAAGATTGTGTCGGACCCCCGGTAACGGGCTATGCTATCTCTGATGCCGGATTACATCGGAGCCATCGACCAGGGAACCACCAGCACGCGCTTCATCGTCTTTGATCGCGGCGGCCGCCTGGTGGCCACGGCGCAGAAGGAGCACGAGCAGATTTATCCGCAGCCCGGATGGGTGGAGCACGACCCCGAGGAGATCTGGCTGCGCACGCAACAGGTGGTACGGGAAGCCATGGCGCACCGTGGTCTCAAGCCCGCCGACCTCGCCGGAATCGGCATCACCAATCAGCGCGAAACCACCGTCCTGTGGAACCGCAAGACCGGGCTGCCGCTGTGCAACGCGCTGGTGTGGCAGGATACGCGCGTGGGCGAAGACGTCACCGAGCTTTCGCGGCATGGCGGCGCCGACCGGTTTCGCGCCAAGACCGGGCTGCCGCTCTCCACGTATTTCAGCGGGCTCAAACTGCGCTGGGTGCTGGAGCATGTCCCCGGCGCCCGCCAGCAGGCGGAGGCGGGCGAGATCCTTTTCGGCACTATCGATTCCTTCCTTATCTGGCGGCTCACGGGACTGCACATCACCGATTGTACGAATGCCAGCCGCACGCAGCTGATGAATCTCGAAACCCTGGATTGGGATCCCGAGTTGCTCACCGCATTCGGCATTCCCCGGCAGATTCTGCCGGCCATCCGGTCGAGCAGCGAATGCTACGGCCCCGCCACGCTTGACGCGATTCAGGGCGTGCCGGTGGCCGGTATTCTGGGCGATCAGCAGGCGGCGCTGGTAGGCCAGACCTGCTTCAACGCGGGCGAAGCCAAGAACACCTACGGCACCGGATGTTTTCTGCTCATGAACACCGGTACCGATATCGTGCAGTCGCGCTTCGGCCTGCTCACCACGGTGGCGTTCCAGTTGCAGCACCGGCCGGCGAGCTACGCGCTGGAAGGCAGCGTGGCCATCACCGGAGCGCTGGTGCAGTGGATCCGCGACAACTTCGGGCTGATCTCCAAGAGCCACGAGATCGAGGCCCTGGCCCGTACCGTGGAGGATAACGGCGGCGTCTATTTCGTCCCCGCCTTCTCCGGCCTTTACGCGCCGCACTGGAAACACAACGCGCGCGGCATCATCGCCGGCCTGACCCGCTACACCAACAAGGGGCACCTGGCGCGAGCCGTGCTCGAGGCCACGGCTTACCAGACTCGCGAGGTGGTGGAGGCCATGGAAAAAGACGCCGGAGTCCCGGTCAACATCCTGCGTACCGACGGCGGCATGGTCGATAATGATTTGCTTATGCAGTTCCAGGCGGACATCCTGAACCGGGTCGTCGTTCGCCCGGCGGTAAAGGAGACCACCGCTCTCGGCGCCGCTTACGCCGCGGGCCTCGCCACCGGCTTCTATGCCGGGGTGGACGAGTTGCGTGCCCAGTGGTCGGTCGACCATACCTGGCACCCGGGCATGGATGCCGAGCGCCGCGAGCGCCTCTACCGCTTCTGGAAAAGGGCGGTTACGCGATCGTTCGACTGGCTGGAAGAATAAGGGATACCCAATGGAAAAACAGATGTTCGGCGAATTCATGGGCACGCTCGTGCTCATCCTGATGGGGAACGGAGTGGTGGCGAACGTCCTCCTCAAGAAATCCAAGGCGGAGGATTCCGGCTGGATCGTCATCACTACGGGATGGGCCCTGGCCGTGCTTGTCGGCGTCCTCACCTCGATCGCCTGCGGCAGTGCGGACGCGAATCTGAATCCTGCGGTGACCATCGGGGTTGCCGTCAAGACAGGCGACTTCAGTAAGTTCCTGCCCTACCTGGTGGCCCAACTGGCAGGCGCGATGCTCGGCGCCATGCTCGTCTGGCTGAATTTCTATCCGCACTGGCGGGAAACGCCGGATGCCGACCGCAAAGCCGCCTGCTTCTTCACCTCGCCGGCGATTCGCAACTACGGCTCGAACCTGTTCAGCGAGATGCTGGGAAGCTTCGTGCTGGTGCTCGTGGCCGGTGCGATCTTCTCGAAAGCCGTTTCGCCCACCGGCCCCGCCGCGGGCTTCGGCCCCTACCTCGTCGGCAGCCTGGTTTGGGGGATCGGGCTCAGCCTCGGCGGCACTACCGGCTACGCCATCAATCCCGCGCGCGATTTCGGACCGCGCGTGGCCCACGCGATTCTGCCCATCGCCAAGAAGGGCGGGTCGGACTGGGCCTACGCCCCGGTGCCGATCGTCGGTCCGCTCCTGGGCGGCACGCTGGCGGGCATCTTTATGCGGATCGTGGGCTTCTGAGCGGACGGACGGTCAGGCCGGCACACGCGCCGGCAGCTCCTTCAGTATCTCGCTGACAAACGCCTTGGCATCGCCGAACAGCATCAGCGTTTTGTCCATGTAATACAGTTCGTTGTCGATGCCCGCAAAGCCGGGGCTCATGGAGCGCTTGATCACCATCACGGTGCGCGCCTTGTCCACGTCCAGAATCGGCATGCCGTAAATGGGGCTGGTCTTATCCGTGCGCGCCGCGGGGTTGGTCACGTCGTTTGCCCCGATGACGAGGGCCACGTCGCACTGCGGGAACTCGCCGTTGATATCGTCCATCTCGAACAGGCGGTCATAAGGGATGTCGGCTTCCGCCAGCAGGACGTTCATGTGCCCGGGCATGCGTCCGGCCACCGGGTGAATCGCGAATTTTACGTCCACGCCGCGCCGGGCAAGGGAATCCGAAAGCTCGCGGATCTTGTGCTGCGCCTGCGCTACCGCCAGGCCGTATCCCGGCACGATGATCACGCTGCCCGCCGACTCCAGGATCGACGCGGCTTCTTCCGCGCTGGCGCTGCGCACCGGGCGCTGCTCCGTGCGGGCCTGGGCCGGCTGGATCTGGCCGAAGGCGCCGAACAGCACGTTGGCGAACGACCGGTTCATCGCCTTGCACATGATGATCGAGAGGATCAGGCCCGACGAACCGTCGAGCGCGCCCGCGATGATCAGCAGCTTATTCTCCAGTGCGAACCCCATCGCGCAGGCCGAAAGGCCGGCGTAGGAATTCAGCAGCGCGATCACGGTCGGCATGTCTGCCCCGCCGATCGGGATGATCAGCAGCACGCCGAACAGCAGCGCCAGTCCCGCGAAGATCGGGAACAGGTAGGTATCGGTGGGCACCAGGATCAGCCGGACGCCCAGCCCCGCCGCGATGGCGAACAGCCCCAGGTTAATGAAGTTCTGGTTGCGGTAGGTGATGGGCCTCTGGGGCAGCACCTCCTGCAGTTTGCCCATCGCCATGAGACTTCCGGTGAAGGTCAGGAAGCCGAGCAGGGTCTCGACGATCAGCGCTACCATCACGAACCCGTGAAGCTCCGTGGCTGCCTGCGGCTGCCTCTGGTAAAACTCCGCCGTTCCCACCAGCGCAGCGGCCAGCGCGCCGCATGCGTGCGACAGCGCGGTCCGCTGCGGCACGGCGGTCATCGGCATGATGTAGGCTATCGGGATCCCCACCGCAGTCCCGATCAGGAACGCCGCGAAGACCCACTGCCAGTTGAAGACGTGCTGCGATACCAGCGTGCCGCAGATGGCCAGCAGCATCCCGATTTCGCCCGCGAACACGCCGCGCCGCGCGGTGGCCGGAGTGTTCATCCACTTCAGAGACAGGATGAACAGCGCCGCCGAGACGATGTAGATGTAATGGACCGCCTGCGCCATTACTTCCGCTCCTCGCGCTTCTTGAACATCTTCAGCATGCGGTCGGTGATCAGAAACCCGCTGACGATATTGGTCACGGCCGCGGTGATGGCGATGAACCCCAGCACCTTGCTGAGCATGGTCGCCCCCGCCGATCCGGTGATCAGGATGGCGCCCACCACCGAGATGGCGGAAATCGCGTTGGTGAGCGACATCAGCGGCGTGTGCAGCAGGGGCGAGACCTTTCGGATCACCTCCAGGCCGACGAATGTCGCCAGCATGAAAACGTAGAGTCCAAGCACCAGTTCATCGGACATGGGACGCTCCCAGGGCTTCCTTCACGCGAGGGTGCACGACCGCGCCTTCGTGAGTCACCAGCGTTTCGCGGACAATTTCGTCCTCGGGGTCGAGCTGCAATTGTCCGTCCTTTACGAGGTATTTCAGGAAGGTCGCGATGTTCTTCGCATACATCTGGCTGGCGTGGTAAGGCACAGTCGAAGCCAGGTTGACCGGGCCGTGAATGGAGACGCCGCCCTGTTCCACCACCTCGCCCGGCCGCGTGAGTTCGCAGTTGCCGCCGCGCTCGGCCGCGATATCCACGATCACCGATCCCGGCGCCATGCGCGCCACCATCTCGGCCGTGACCAGGACCGGCGCTTTCTTGCCGGGAACCGCGGCTGTGGTGATCACTACGTTCTGCTCCGCCAGCACCCCACCCATGGCTTCGCGCTGTCGCCGGTAAAAGTCTTCGCCCATGGCCTTGGCATAACCGCCCTTATCCTCCGCGGCGGTCTCCCCCACGTCGAGCACGATAAATCGCGCGCCCAGACTCTCGATCTGTTCTTTCACCGCCGCGCGGATGTCGTATCCGCTGACGACCGCGCCGAGACGCCGCGCCGTTGCGATGGCCTGCAGTCCCGCCACCCCCGCTCCGATCACCAGCACGCGCGCCGGAGTGATGGTCCCGGCCGCTGTCATCAGCATGGGAAACATGCGGGGCAGGGCGTTGGCGGCGATCAGGACGGCCTTGTAACCCGCAATGGTGGCCATCGACGAGAGCGCGTCCATGCTCTGTGCGCGGGTGATGCGCGGCATCAGTTCCATCGCCAGGAAGGTGACGCCGCGTTCGGCCAGCTGCCGCGCCGCATCGATGGCGGTCAGCGGCTCTCCGAAGCCGATCACCGTCTGGCCCCGCCGCAGCAGAGGCAAGTCGCCTGCCCCAGCTTCAGGATTGGCGCCCAGGCTGCGCACCTGCAGCAGAACATCGGCGTTGGCGAATACCTCCGCCCGGCTCATTAGAGCGACGCCCTTGGCCCCGTACTCGGAATCTGGAAAGCCCGCGGGCACGCCGGCCCCGCTTTCCATGATCAGCTCGACCCCCGTCTTATTAAGGACGCTGATTGCGCCGGGGATCA
This sequence comes from Bryobacterales bacterium, assembly GCA_963836015.1. Classification (GTDB taxonomy): domain Bacteria; phylum Acidobacteriota; class Terriglobia; order Bryobacterales; family Bryobacteraceae; genus CAWCDJ01. The sequence continues at coordinate 680,384 of CAWIIF010000002.1, forward strand.
TCGCCACGCGGCGTTCGCCCGGCGCTGATTCGGAAACCACTCCGACTTTGATGCCCATTTCGTTCTGCCAGATTGCCTGCCCGCTCCCTGACGGTCGCGGCTCTGTTCGGAAATTGAGCGGGCAAGGCTCCTACAACAAATCTGCGGTACTGAAGAAGAACCTCAGCTCGGCCTCGGCCGTTTCCGGCGCATCCGAGCCGTGAATACAATTGCGCTCGATATTCTCGGCGAACCGCTTCCGGATCGTGCCTTCGGCGGCGTTGGCCGGGTTAGTCGCGCCCATCACTTCGCGCAGCTTCTTGACGGCATCTTCGCGCTCGAGCGCCATCACGATGATCGGGCCTTCCGTCATGAACTTCACCAGCCCCGCGTAGAACGGCCTCTCGCGATGCACGGCATAAAAACCCTGAGCCTGCGCTTCGGTCAGGCGGGTCATGCGCAATCCGAGGATCTTGAAGCCCGCCTGTTGGATCATGGCCAGAATCTCGCCGGCTTGCCCGGCAGCCACGGCGTCCGGTTTAACGATGGAAAATGTGCGTTCGACACTCATAAGAGGCTCTGAATCGTAACTCCGATCTCGGCCGGCGTGGGACACACGGTAATACCCGCGTCCTTCATCGCCGCAATCTTGTCTGAAGCCTTACCCGACCCGCCGGCAATGATGGCGCCGGCGTGGCCCATGCGCCGTCCCGGGGGCGCCGTCTGGCCGGCCACGAAGCCCACCACGGGCTTCTTCACCTTGGCCTTCACGTAAGCCGCTGCCGTCTCTTCCGCGTTCCCGCCGATTTCGCCGATCATCACGATGGCGTGCGTGTCCGGGTCGTTATTGAACAGTTCGAGCGCATCCAGGAAGTTGGTCCCGATGATCGGGTCGCCGCCGATTCCGATGCAAGTGGATTGTCCGATCCCCAGTTTCGTCAACTGGCCCACTGCCTCGTAGGTCAGCGTACCCGAGCGGGAGACCACGCCGACGTGGCCTTCCAGGTGAATGTGCCCCGGCATGATTCCGATCTTGCACTTGCCGGGCGAAATGACGCCCGGGCAGTTCGGCCCGATCAGCCTCGTCTTTTTTCCCTGCAGGAACTGCCAGGCCTTCACCATATCGAGCGCCGGAATGCCCTCCGTGATGCAGACCACCAGGGCGACCCCTGCGTCGGCCGCTTCCATGATGGCATCGGCGGCGAATGGCGGCGGTACGAAAATCACCGTTGCGTTTGCGCCGGTCTGCGCCACGGCTTGCGCCATGGTGTCGAACACCGGAAGGTCCAGATGCTTGCCGCCGCCCTTGCCCGGTACCACTCCGCCCACTACGTTGGTTCCGTACGCGATAGCCTGCTGCGCGTGGAACGTTCCCTCCTTGCCCGTGAATCCTTGAACAATCAGTCGAGTATTCGTGTCTACCAGTACGCTCATTCCAGTCCTCAGCCCACTAATGCGCGGTCCCTTACGGTTGTAGCTCTGTTATGCGGCCAGCTTGACGACTTTCTCGGCGGCGTCCCGCATGTCCTGCCCCACCGTAAAGTTCAGCCCCGATTCCATCAGAATCCGCCGGCCCAATTCCACGTTGGTTCCTTCCATCCGGACCACGATCGGCACTTGGATGTTCAGGTCGCGCGCCGCCGCCACCACTCCCGTGGCCAGCGTGTCGCAGCGCAATATGCCGCCGAAAATATTGATCAGCACGGCCTTGACGTGCTTGTCGGAAAGCAGAATGCGAAACGCGTTTTTTACCTGCTCGGCGCTCGCTCCGCCGCCCACGTCCAGGAAGTTAGCGGGGCTGCCGCCGGCGTATTTGATGATGTCCATGGTGGCCATCGCCAGGCCCGCGCCGTTCACCATGCAGCCCACGGTGCCATCCAGCTTGATGTAGTTCAGGCTGAACCGCGAGGCCTCGACTTCGAGCGGATCCTCTTCGTTGAGGTCGCGCAGTTCCAGCAGTTCCTTGTGGCGGTACAGGGCGTTATCATCGAAGTTGATTTTGGCATCGAGCGCGTAGACCTTCCCGTCCTTGGTCAGGATGAACGGGTTGATCTCGGCCAGCGACGCATCCATCGCGGTGTACGCCCGCGCCAGAGCCATCATGGCTGCCGCGGCCGCGTTCACGCTGGCCGCTGGAATGCCGATGCCGAAGGCCAGCTTGCGCGCCTGGTAGGCCAGCAGCCCGAACCCCGGTTCGAGCGTCTCTTTCAGAATCAGCTCCGGGGTCTTCGCGGCTACTTCTTCGATCTCCATGCCGCCGGCCGCCGAAGCCATGAGCACCGGCTTCCCCTGTACGCGGTCGAGCACGATCCCCAGGTACAACTCGCGCTCGATGGGCAGCGTCTCCTCAATCAACAGGCGCTGCACAATGCGGCCTTCCGGGCCGGTCTGGTGCGTCACCAGCCGCATTCCCAGAATCCGGCGGGCGAGCTCAACGGCTTCCGCGGCGTCTTTCGCCACTTTCACACCGCCGCCTTTGCCTCGTCCCCCCGCGTGAATCTGCGCTTTTACAACTACGCTTCCGCCGATCTCTTTTGCCGCCGCTTCGACTTCCTCCACTGTGAATGCAACCACGCTGCGCGGCACAGGAACGTGGTACTGGCCCAGAATGGCCTTTGCCTGATACTCGTGAATTTTCATGGAATTCTGCTTGTGTTAGTATGGCGGAACAGCCAGAAACCCTAATATATCATGTCCCTTTCCCTATACCTGGAGCGCGTCGCGAGCCGCCAGCACCTGTCCCCGGAGGAGGCCGATGCCGCCATGCAGTCCGTCCTCAGCGGCCAGGCCAGCCAGGCCCAGATCGCGGCGTTTCTGGTTGCTTTGCGGATGAAGGGCGAGACCTCGGACGAACTGGTCGGATTCGCACGCGCCATGCGGCGGATGGCCGTGCCGGTCGATCCGGGCCTTAACGGGGCCCCGCTGCTCGACACCTGCGGCACCGGTGGGGACGGTGCGGGAACGTTCAATATTTCGACCTTGGCGGCTTTCGTCGTGGCCGGCGCCGGTATCCACGTTGCCAAGCACGGCAACCGGTCGGCAAGCGGGAGACCTGGCTGCGGCAGCGCCGACCTGCTGGAATCGCTGGGTATCGACATCGCCCTAACCCCCGAGCAGTCCGCGCGCGCCATCCGCGAAGTCGGCATCGGGTTTCTCTTCGCCCCTGCGGTGCACACCGCCATGCGCCATGCCCAGCCCGTGCGCGTCGATCTCAAAATGCGCACGGTCTTCAACCTGCTGGGTCCACTGACCAATCCCGCCTGTGCCACCGCCCAGGTGGTCGGCGCCCCCTCCCCTCACTCGGCCGAATTGTTGGCCTCTGCCCTGGCGGTCCTCGGACTTCGGCGCGGATTCGTGGTGCACGGGTCCGACGGACTGGACGAAATCACCACTACGGGATCCACCCTGGTCTACGAAGTCGGCGGCGGCCTGGTGCTGCCCAGGGAATTGGAGCCGGGAGACTTCGCCGTTCCCCCGGCAAGGCCCGAAGACCTCAAAGGCGGCGACCAGCAGCGAAATGCCGAGATCGCACGCGCCGTGCTGTCGGGATCGCGGGGGCCTCAGCGGGATATCGTGCTTGCCAATGCCTCCGCGGGACTGGTAGCAGCCGGCCTGGTGGGGACTTTCCTCGAGGGCGCGGCTTTTGCCGCCCTTTCCATCGATAGCGGCGCCGCCCGGGAGAAAGTGGAAGCACTCGGCCGGTTTAGCCGCTCCCTCCACTAAAATCAGATCCGCTTCTCCGTTTCCGCTGTAAAATATAAGTGGAGCTTGTGCCCCCGGCCGGCAGAGGAGGTTGCATGTCGAGCCTATTTCGGCATCATCGCGTTCCCGGCGCCTTTACGGGCGCCTTCCTGACCACAAGCGCGCTTTTCTTCACATTGCTGACGCTGATCGTGCTGATTCTCGGGGTCTTCCTGCCCCGGGCGAATTGACCACGCGTTTTATACAAAGCGAGGTGTGTCATGCCTGTCCTGTCCAGAATCCTGGCCCCCGTGGAGTTTTCTCCCCGGGACAAGGGAGCGGTTCAATACATCGAAGCCTTGGCCGGCCATTTCCACAGCGAGGTTGTACTCCTTCACGTGGTAGCCGCTCCTCACGGCGCCTACGCACCTCCCGAGGCGCTTACGTACTCCACCGCGGGCGACCTGGTGGAGCAACTCGTGGTTCAAAGAACCGCCGACCTCAACACTTTCCTGGTGGATGAATTGAAGGGTTTGACGGTCCGCCGCATCGTGCTGCGCGGCGATCCGGCGCGGCAGATTGTAGCCTTGGCGGCGCAGGAACACTGCGACCTGATCGTTATGGCCACGCACGGGTATGGTCCCTTCCGCCGGTTCCTGCTCGGTTCGGTCACCGCCAAGGTCCTCCACGACGCCCGCTGCCCGGTGTGGACCGGACCGCATATGGAGACCGCGCCGCCTCGCGGGACAATTCGTTTTCGGCGCGTCCTCTGTGCTCTCGACCTCGCTCCGCACAGCCGCGAGGTGGTTGCGTGGGGCGCCGGGTTCGCCCGCGAGTTCGGAGCGGAGCTGGCCATCGCGCACGCCGTCCCGATGTCCACGGCGAAGATGGGTGGAATGTACTTCGATCCGGACTGGTGCAGGGACGTCAAAGAGCGCGCCCGCGCTTCGATTGCCGCCATGCAGGTCGACGCGAAGAGCCAGGGCGAGGTCTTCGTGGAAGTGGGCGAGCCGCCCGTGGTGGTGAGCGATGTGGCGCGCCGGATCGGCGCCGACCTCATCGTAATCGGCCGCGGGGCTCCCGGACTCATGGGCAGGCTGCGCGCCAATTCGTACGCCATCCTGCGCGACTCCCCGTGTGCCGTGGTGGGCATCTAGAATATCAGGCAGATGCTCCGAAGATCCGTGTTTAACTCACGGGCGGCTTGGCTGCTGCCTGTGAGTGCGTGGCTGGTCCTGGCCGCGGTATCGCTGCTCCCGGCAGCCCAGCTTCCCAGGCTGAAGGTGAGCGAGAACCGGCGGTTCCTCGTGACCGAGACCGGAAAACCGTTCTTTTACCTTGCCGACACTGCCTGGGAGCTCTTTCACCGCCTGGATCGCAAACAGGCTTTGGAGTACCTGGATACGCGCGCCGCGCAGCGTTTTACCGCCGTCCAGGCGGTAGCGCTCGCCGAACTCGACGGAATCACCGTTCCCAACGCCTACGGCAAGCTGCCATTCCTCGACGAAGATCCAACCCACCCGGCCGTAACACCCGGCTCAAACCCCTCCGACCCCCATCAATACGACTATTGGGACCATGTCGACTACATCATCGACCAGGCCAACGCGCGGGGGCTGTACGTCGCCTTGCTGCCCAGTTGGGGCAGTTGGGTCAACAGCGGCGGGCGCGACAAGAGCTACCTGACCCCGCGGAACGCTCAGGCTTATGGAGAGTTCCTCGGCAAGCGCTACGGAAAGAAGGGCATCATCTGGATTCTCGGCGGCGACCGCAATCCCGCCGGCTTCGAGGAGACGTGGAGGGCTCTCGCCCGCGGAATCGCCATCGGCGTCAGCGGAAAGGAAGACTACGATGCCGTGTTGATGAGCTTTCACCCGCGGGGCGGCGCGACCTCTTCCACGTGGTTCCACAACGAGCCCTGGCTCGACTTCAACATGCAGCAGGACGGCCACGGCCTTCCCGGAAATGCAAAGTCCTGGGAGAAGATCGCCGCCGATTACAGCCGGTCGCCCGTCAAACCGGTGCTCGATGGCGAGCCGCTCTACGAGGACCATCCGCTCGCCTTTCGGGCGCGCGAGCTCGGATACTCTTTCGACGCCCATGTGCGCCAGTACGCTTACTGGGACACGTTTTCAGGCGCGTGCGGCCACACCTACGGCAATCATGCCGTGTGGCAGATGTTCGCCCCCGGAAGGAAGCGGGTGAACGGCCCGTTGATGTACTGGCAGCAGGCGATCCACCGCCCCGGCGCCGCCGAAATGCAGTATGTGCGCGCGCTCCTCGAATCGAGGCCGTATCTGACGCGCGTCCCCGACCAGTCCACTGTCGTGGATCCTCTCGACGGCGCCGATCATATCGCCGCTACGCGCGGAGACGGCTACCTGCTGGTCTACAGCGCGCAGGGCCGCAAATTTACTGTGCGGATGGGCAGGATCTCCGGCGCTGCCGTGAAGGCCTCCTGGTATAACCCGCGGACGGGAACCTCCGAGGCCGCAGGCACTTTCGACAACACGGGCGAGCGCGAGTTTGTACCGCCCTCCGAAGGCTTCGGCAGCGATTGGGTCCTGGTTCTGGATGACGCCGCCATGGACTTTCCGTCGCCCGGTGCGGCGAAGTAACGAGCCTACGCCACGGCGCTTACGCGCGCGGCCGCTTCTGCTACCGCCTTTGCCATTTCGAGCGTGCCGTCCGCCCCGCCCATATCGTAGGTGCGAACGCTGCCGGCCCCGATCACCGCTCCGACGGCCGACTCGATGCGCTGTGCGACGTCCGCTTCCCCGAGCCATTCCGCCATCATCTTTCCCGCCAGAATGGCCGCCAGCGGATTGGCTTTGTTCTGTCCGGCGTGCTTGGGCGCGGAACCGTGTGTAGGCTCGAACACCGCGTACTCCGCCCCGATATTTCCGCTGTACGCGAACCCCATTCCTCCCACCAGTTGCGCGCACAGGTCCGAGAGGATATCGCCGAACAGGTTGGTGGTGACGATCACATCGTAGCTGTGCGGGTCCTTCAGCAGCCACATGCCCATGGCGTCGACGTTGGCGGTGTCGAACTCGATTTGCGGATAACGCGCCGCCACTTCCCGGGCCGCCTCCAGAAACACGCCGCAGGTGGCGCGGAGCACGTTGGCTTTGTGGACCGCGGTCACCTTGCGCCGTCCGTTCCCGACGGCGTACTCGAAGGCCGCTTCCACGATCCGGCGCGATGCCTCGGGCGTGACACTGCGTATGGAGATGGCCGCGTCCGGCGGAAGGCGCGCCACGGCAGGCTCGGCGCGGAAAGTCTCCGGTACGCTCGGGTATTCCACCCCGATGTACATGCCCTCGGTGTTCTCACGGAAGACCACCAGGTCGATGCCGTCACGATAATTGAGGGGGTTGCCGGGCCAGGCGCGGCAGGGGCGCAAGCATATGTAAAGATCCAGCAGTTGCCGCATGCGCACGATCGGGCTGCGATAGGTCAGGCCGCGCCCTTGCAGATCGGGCGCGAGTTCGCGGCTCGCCTCGCCGGCGGGCTTGGAGGTGATGGCGCCGAAGAAGGCGCAATCGGTGTTGCGCAGGAGGTCGAGCGTGCGCGCCGGCAGGGCGTCGCCTTCCCGCCGCCAGAACTCCCACCCGATATCGCCGGGCAGGTAGTCGGCATCCAGTCCGGCGGCATCCAGCACCAGGCGGGCGGCGGCGGAGACCTCTACGCCGATTCCGTCGCCCGGCAGCCACGCAATCCGGTGTTTAGCCATTCAATGCGGCCTCCCCGAGATATTTCCGCTTGAGGTATGGAATCAGCCCGCCGGCCGCCAGCAGATCGGCCGCGCGCCGGTCGAGCGGGGCCGCGGAAAAACTCCGGTTCTGGCTGAGGTTGCGAACCTGCCCGCTCACCAGGTCGATTTCCAGGTCGTCACCCGCCCGGCACCCGGCAGTCTCGGCGCAGACAATCGCCGGGAGGCCGAGGTTAATCGCGTTGCGGTAAAAGATGCGGGCGAAGGACGGCGCAATCACCGCCCCGGCGCCGGCGAATTTCAGCGCCGCGGCGGCCTGCTCCCGGCTCGACCCGCAGCCGAAGTTGCGGCCGGCCACAATCAGCCCGCCCCCCTGTACACGCTCCCGCAAATCCGGGAAAGCCAGCTCGAACAGGTGCTCGGCGGTCTTCTCGCGATCGGTAATGTTCAGATACCGGCCCGGGTAGATCATGTCCGTATCCACGTTGTCCCTGAGGACAGCGGCCACCTGGCCGCGCAGCGTCATCTTTCGCTCATGCATACTCGATCTCCCTTGCGATGATGTCCGGGTGCACCAAGTGGCCCGCGATGGCGGACGCCGCCACCACCGCCGGGCTCGCCAGGTACACACCCGAATCCTTGCTGCCCATCCTGCCCAGGAAATTCCGGTTGGTCGAGGAGACGCATACTTCGCCCGACGCTAGGATGCCCTGGTGGACGCCGACGCATGGCCCGCATCCCGGCGGGTTGATGATCGCCCCGGCGGCCACCAGCGCCTCCAGATAGCCCAGGCGCATGGCCTCGCGAAGGATCTGTTGCGACGCCGGAATCACGATCAACCGTGTGCGCGGATGAACCATGCGCCCTGCCACCACCTCCGCCGCCACCGCCAGGTCCTCCAGCCTCCCATTCGTGCAGGATCCGAGCACGGCCTGATGGACCGGCACCTCACCCAGCGCGGAAAGCGGCTGCACCGAGTCAACGGCGTGGGGACAGGCAATCTGCGGCTCGCGAATATCCTTACCTGCGTCCACACAGATGACGCGCTCGTACTGCGCGTCGGCATCCGGGCCGATCATTTTCAGCGGGCCGGAAACCCGCGGCCGCAAGTAATCGAGCAGCACCTCGTCCACCGGTGTGAACGCCACCTTGGCTCCCATTTCCATAGAGAGGTTGGCCAGCACCATGCGCGACGCCACCGTCATGCGGCGGATCGCGGGGCCGTCGAACTCCACCGCGCGGTAATCCGCGCCGGCGGCGCCCAGTTTCCCGATGATGTAGAGGATCAGGTCCTTGGCGGAGATCCATTTTAGGAACTCGCCGGTCACCTCAATCCGCAGCGTGGAAGGCACCTTAAACCACAGCGACCCTTCTGCCCAAACACCCGCCATCTCGGTAGCGCCGATGCCGGTGGCGAAGGCGCCGAAAGCCCCATGCGTGGTGGTATGCGAATCCGTTCCCACCAGAATCATGCCCGGCCGCACGTGCCCGTTTTCGGGCAGCACCTGGTGGCAGATACCGCCCCGGCCCACGTCGTAGAAGCTTTCGATCGCCTGGTCCGCCACGAACTCGCGGACAGCTTTGTGTGTGGCGGCGGTCTTTTCGGACTCGGCCGGGATCCGGTGGTCGAAGATGATGACGATCTTCGACGGGTCCCAGACGCGCGACACGCCGATTTCGAGGAAGCTCTTGCGGACGAGGTCGGCATTCTCGTGGCTCATCGCGAGGTCCACGCGCGCGATCACGATCTCGTCCGGCTTCACCCGCTCCCGCCCGGCGCCGTGCGCCAGGATCTTCTCGGCAAGCGTCATGCCCACGACGATACTCCTTGTCTGGATGCCTTCAGCGGACAACCGCGGGTGCCGGCAGGAACTCCTCTTCCATTGCCCGGTACTCCGGCAGTCCGACGAAGTCGGTGTACTCCTTGAAACCGGCAAGCCGGGCGGTTTCCCCCGCGAGAAGGCCCGAGGGGGACGCGTGCAGCGCGCCGAAGAACTCCTGGAGCGCGCGGTGCATGACCAGGATCGACGCCACGGGAATGCTGACCCGCGCCACCCCCATGGCCGCAAGCTCCGGGATGGGTATCAACTCGGTTTTGACGCCGGTGACCCCGTCCATCAGGTTGACCGAGAGCAGACCGCGCACTTCCCGTACCGCGCGCTCGATATCGGCGCGAGTGCCGATGCCGTCGATGAAGACCATATCGGCGCCGGTATCGAGATACAGGTTGGCCCGGAAAATCGCCTCGTGCAGGCCGTGAACGGCGTACGCGTCCGTACGGGCATTGATGAGGATGTCCTTCCCGAGGCGCCGGCGCACGTCCACCATGGCACGCACCTTGCCGGCCATCTCTTCAGCGGGAATGACCTGCTTGCCCTCCATGTGGCCGCAGCGCTTAGGGAAAACCTGGTCCTCGATATTTACGCCGGCCACGCCCAGTTCGATTAGCCGAACGGTGATTGCCGACGCGTTGACGGCGTTGCCCCCGCCCGTATCGATATCGGCCATCACCGGAATATCCACAGCGCGGCGGATGTGGCCGGTGATGTCGATGACGTCCTTCATCTCCACCAGCCCAACATCCGGTTTACCGAGCAGGCTGCCGGCCAGTCCGAAGCCGCTGACCTGCACCGCTTCAAAGCCCGAGCCCTCTACCAGCATCGCGGACAAGGCGTCGTGACAGCCCGGCACCACGAGGGCTTTGCGGCGCTGCAGCGCCGACCGCAGGATGAATGCTCGATCGATCATACAGTCGCTCCACCCCATCTATAGCAGATTCGGAGTCGGTTGTCTGGTATCGATCGGAGGCGCTGCCGGTGACAGTCAGGGAGCTTTTACCGCACTGGTAACTCTGCAATCACAGACCTTCGGCCGCCTGAGCGGCAACGGCGACCTCGCGAATTCGCCGCGCAGCTTCAGCTCGCCCTCAAGCTGTACCTTTAGTAGGGTAGGCCTCCTGGCCTGCCTAGGCGCCGAAGGCGCCCGTTAGCGTAGCACGAAGAACGAATCGATATCCACGAACCTTCCGCTGGATCTCGGATTGTGCCGGCCTGTCACCTCGATTACCGCCACGTGCTTGCCGGGCCCGAAGCAGCAAAATTTCTTCCGGGCCTGCCAGCGGATGTGGGGTGAGTACAGGTCGATCGTGCCCAGGCTCCTTCCGTCTACCGTCACGGCCGCGATGCCGCGATTCGGCGCCCGTGTATAAAGGTAGAACAACGCGCTGCCTTCGAACAGGATCGACACGTCGGCGCCCGGCACGTCGATGTAGCTGATAGTCTGGTGCTCCGGCTGTTTGAACGTGCCGTCGTGGGTCCAGTCGCCGCGGAAGAACACGGCCGGATCGGTATCGTCGTAAAGCCCCGGACGCGCCACCAGCGTCGGCCCGGTTGCCGCGGGCGGGGCATGTTCGTCGCACTCCGGTCCCAGCTTCGCCACGTACAGGTCGCCCATCTCGTACTCCGGCACGGTACAGACCGCCAGCAGTTTCCGCAGAGTTTCGGGACGCAGCGGATCGCGGGGGTCCGGCTTGTGCGCGATAAAGTATGCGACCTTCCAGCGCTGCATCAGGCGGAACATCTCGGGCAGGGTGAAAGCCTGCTGCAGTTGCTCCACCGTGGGGTATTGGTGCCAGTGATTCTCGTAAATCGGGCCCGGGAGGCCGGCAATTTCGTTGTTGCCGGTCAGCATCACCCCGGCTCCCGGGTGGTGGCGGTTATACCAGTCGATGATCGAGCGGATCGGCGCGGCCTCCTCCAGGTATCGCACCCTCTCCGCGCGCGAGAACGGCAGCTTGAGGCAGAAATCCTTGTGGTAGTAGCTCGACGCCGGCAGGAACCAGGCATTCAGGACGGTGCACCCGAACAGGCAGAGGATGAGGGCCCGGTAGAGGCCGCGCTGTCGCTCGGATGCCCACCCGAGCAGGGCCGCAAACGCCACCAGGGTCAACGGAAGCGCCGCGTACAGGAACCTTACATTGGGCTGCGACCGCAGGATCAGGATCGCCGCCCCGAGGGCCACCACCACGGCCGCCGCCGGAGCGCGCCCGCGCTTCGCCGCGAACAGCCCGACCAGCGCCAGCGGCACGATGATCAGGTACTGGAATCCAAACGAGCCGTCCTGCCCTTCGTAGGCCAGGCTCGTGTGGAACGTCAGGGTATAGAGGGTATTGAACTCCAGCGGGATCTTGAAGCGGGCGTCGTTCACGCTCACCGTCGAGTCGAGCAGCGGCGAATGGAATTTCTGGTTCTCGAACGGAAAGACCGGGTTCCCCGTCTTCTCCCACGCGATTACGTAGGTCGGCAGCGCGAGCGCCAGCAGCAGTGCCACTGAGAGTGCACAGGTCACCGCCGGACGGCGTCCCAGTTTCTTCCAATGGCGCGTCGTCTCCGCCGCGAGAAACGGAAGGGCGAAGACCAGGAACGCGATCGACCCGAGCTTCGTGGTGATGGCCGTCCCCGCCAATGCCATCGCGAGGAACAGATAGCGCCGCTCGCCGGTGTCGCCGAACCTCCAGATCGCCGTCAGCACTCCCAGAATCAACGCCGCCAGGAAGTTCTCGACGAATAGCGACCCGGTCACCAGTTGCACCACCGGGGTGGCCGCAAACGAGGCCGCCAGCAGCCACGCCGCCGCCGGAGTGACCCACCGCCGCGCGCCCTGGTAGATCAGCCCCGCCACGATCGCCAGCATGGCGAAGTTCAGAAGATGCGCCGCGTACTCGCCGCCCAGGAGAAACACGATGGAATACGCCCAGTCCGCGCCCATGGGCATCACGGCCCAAAGAAACCGCGCCGGCTCGAAGGTCATCCGGTGGTTCGCCGCGATATTCATGGGGATCGCCAGGTGCATCGCCAGGCCGTCGGTTCCGATCTCCGGCTTGAGCGCCACGAACCACTGCGCGATGAGCAGGCATACCAGCAGTCCGAATGCGATGCGCTCTCCGCCCGATCGCGTTCCCCCTCGCGTCAGCATTCCGGCCCAATCCCGCAGCCGGATCCACACCCCGCGCGCATCGAGCGCGATGGGAATCGCCAGTATGACGACCCAGACCGCCGCGTAGTTCAGGGGCAGCCGCGCCACGAGCATCATGAGAAAAACGTATGCTCCCGAGCCCAGGAGGGTGGCGCACAGCGAATCCGTGCGGGTCCGGCCCATCAGCAGCGTTCCCAGCGCGCAGGCCGAGATGAGGAAGAACGCGGCGGCTGCCACCGGCTGCGCCCCTACCGACACCACGGTCAGTACCAGCAGCAGCAGCGCCATGACAGCTCCGAAGCTCCACGGGAACATCAGGAGCAGCGGCGCGGCCAGGAAGATATATGCGCCCAGAAAGCGCGTGAACCGCTTGATTCCCACCGGCGCCCAGATCTCCTGCGCGAACAGATGCCCGGTGGTGAAGCCGTAGATCTCGATGCCGATCATCGCCGCCAGCACGATCGCCGCCGCCAGGGCGAAGCGCGATATCGGCGCTCGCACTCTCCTCGCGGCGGCGTTCTCCTGCGGCTTGAAAATGAATACGCGCTGCACCGCGAAGTTGACGAAGAACAGAAACGTTTCGACGAGTAGTTTGGCCGCTACGGCGCCGATCGCGAAGCTGGCTGTCAACCAGCGGATCCCGCCGTAGGACGCTGTGCCGCTCACCACCACCAGCCCCAGGTATTTCGGCAGCACCGCCTTGTGCCGCTGCCGCGAGTAGAAGACCGAGCTCCGCACCATCGTGTAGTTGAAGGTCACGGCGAAGACGCGTGCCAGGATCTGCGCTCCCAGCACGTGACCTGTCCGGCGGTACGCCAGGTAAAAGATCAGGTTGTCGAGCACCGCGGTCATCATCGACACCGACCCGAATCGCAGGAGGACGAAATAGACCTTCATCGAGTCGATGATCGGGTTGAAGTGCGACGACTTGTTGCCGGGCTCGTAAATCGTCTTGATCGGCTCTTCCACCACCGGAATCTGCAGGTGGTGCGCCGCGATCAGCATCTCGAGCTCGAATTCATAGCCGCGCGATTCGATCTTCAGCAGCCGGGGCAGCAGGTTCACGGGAATCCCCCGCAGCCCCGTCTGCGTATCCGTGAGCTTCTGTCCCAGCAGCGCATGCATAACGCCGCGCGTCGCGATATTGCCGATGCGGCTGCGCAGCGGCACGTCGCCTTCGAACTGCCGGCTGCCGAGCACCAGCGCGTCGGGCCGGTCCATCAGCCTCGACGCCACCCGCTGAATATCGCCGGGATGGTGCTGGCCGTCGGCGTCCGCCGTGACCACTCCCGCCAGCTCCGGGTAAGCGCACAGCGCGTAGTTGAAGGCCGTCTTGAGTGCCGCGCCCTTCCCCAGATTTACAGCGTGCCGCAGCAGCTCGACTCGGGGATACGCCGAGGCCTGTGCGAAGGTCTCCCGGTACTCCGGTCCGCTGCCGTCATCCACGATCACGATGGCCGGCAGGTCCGATTCCGACAGGGTTCGAACCAGATCGATCAGCCCGGCGGAAGGCTTGTACGCAGGGATCACTACCGCCAGCCGGATGGGTTGGTCACCGTTCATTATCTGGGCTTGGATACTTCAATAGAACATGTTGGACCTCTGGTTGCAACGAAGTCTACTCCGATGTTTCACAAGAGTATCCTCTGGGCCCCGGTATTCCTTTTTGTTTCATTCGTTTACGCTGAAGAATCCCCGCCTGTCGTAACCTCCGTGGAGGTTCCCGGTACCAGCCTCGAAGTGAAGCTGGCGACACAGGTGGGCCAGCCGTACGACGAGCAGACTGTCCGCAAGGACGTGAAATTTCTCTGGGACCTCGGCCGCTTCGACGACGTGAAGGTCGAGGAGCGGCGCGACGGCGGCGACCTCTCGCTGGTCTTCCGCGTTACCCCCAAGCCGCGCGTCGTTCTGCGCGAGGTCCGGCTCGTCCCCAATACCTATGGAGTGCAGTTGAAGGTCGCGGACGGTACTCTGATCGATGCTTACCGCGCGCACGAGATCGCCCTCGAGGCGCAGAATCAGCTGGTCGCCCGCGGCTACGGCGAAGCCAAGGTAACACCGCAAATCATCCCGGCCGGGGATCATGCCGCCAACCTGACCCTCAGGGTGAATGTCGGAGACTCGGTCAAGGTATCCGAGGTGCGGATCGAAGGCGACCAGGCGGCCCGGCGCCAGTTGAAGGCGCTCAAGCCGACCCGGATCCTGCCCGGCGTCCCGGGCTTGTGGAACGGATGGCGGCTGATGCCTGCCTACAGCCACGACGCCGTCGATTCCGACTCCGGCCGCATCCTTTCGTCGTACCTGTTGAAGGGATATCTCGATGCCGAAGTCCGCCCCCTCGATCCGGAAATCGAAGGCCACAACGCGCGCGTTTCCATCATCGTCAATCCCGGCAAGCAATATCCCATGCCCAAGGGCCTCTGCACCTCGCTGCTCGCCCAGCGGCGCGAAGCACAGAAAAAGGGCATTCTCGATTTCACCGTGCACTTCGATTTCGAGCACGGCGCCACGGTCGAGCGCGGCCGCCCGTATCGCGTGGGCCGCATCGAGTTCGTCGGCAACCACAAGTTTTCGGATGCCTCCCTGCGCCGGAATTTCCTGCTCGATGAGGGCGACATCTTCGATGAGCAGATCCTCCGCCGCAGCGTCGCGCGCCTCAGCAGCACCGAGCGCTTCGATCCGATCGACGAGAAGAACGTCATCGTGCAGCCCGATCCCAAGACCGGCTACGCCAACGTGACGGTGCACGTCACCGAGCGCAAGCGGGGCAGGTGGAACATCTCGGGTCCGGTGGGCCCGATGAGCCTGGCCGGGCCCTTGGAGGCTTCGATCAGTTCGCGGCTTCCCGCCTGGGGACGCGGTCTTCTCGAGCTCTCCACCTATACCGCTTCCATCGGCATCTTCGCCTTCGGAAGCCCGCTGATTCCGATTCTCAACGCGCCGCCGAGGTTTCTCCCGGTGGTGGCCCTGTCGCGCCCGTTTACACCCGGAGACGGCTGGCTGTCGGGTTTCACCATCGCGCCGCAGCTCGGCTGGGCAAATGGCGTTCTCAGCTATGTGGCGTCGCAGATGCAGGGCCGGCTGATGCCGCTGCTGGGCGGCGAGCGCAACATCCAGCCCGTGCTTCCCGTGACGGTGACCCGGGCTTCGGGCGAGGCCATGATGTACTGCGAACCGCCCGGCCCCCGTCTCAGGCCCCTGCGAGCCACGGCCGGCATCGCCCTGCACCTTCTGGGAGCTCTGCCCGCCTACTAGGCGCCCTGCAGCAGGTGCTTCTGCACCTTGCCCATCGCGTTCCGCGGCAGCTTGTCGACCACTACGAACCGCCGCGGCACCTTGAACGAGGCGAGCCCGGCGCGGCAACGTTCGGCCAGCGCCTCGGGGTCGACCGGCTGCCGCAACACGACATACGCCACCGGAACCTCGCCCCGCACGGGGTCCGGCGCCGCCGCCACGGCAGCTTCGGCCACCTCCTGCTGCTCCATCAGGAACTCCTCGATCTCGCGCGGATAGATATTGAATCCGCCGGAAATGATGAGATCGCTCTTGCGGCCGCACAGCGTGTAGTAGCCGTCCTCCGAGCGCACCGCCAGGTCGCCCGTCCGGAACCAGCCGTCCTGGAATGCTGCACGCGTCGCATCTTCGCGCCGCCAGTATCCCGCAAAAACGTTCGGCCCCTTGAGCCAGATCTCCCCATCCACCAGCTTGACCGAGACCCCCGGCAGCGGCAGCCCGACCGTTCCCGGACGGCGCTCCCCGGCGTAGGGGTTGCTGATGTTCATAAGGTTCTCGCTCATGCCGTAGCGCTCCAGGATGGCGTGCCCGAACTTCGCCTGAAATTCCGCGAAGACCTGCGCGGGCGAGCGGCGCCGAGCCCGATACGAACAGCCGCATGGAGCCGCCGATCTCGCGCGCCTGTTCGTCCGGAATGTCCAGCAGCCGCACATAGATCGTGGGCACGCCGAAGAATAGCGTGGGACGGAAATCGAGGAACGTGGCGGCCGCCTTCTCATGCTCGAACCGCGGCAGCAGGCGCAGCCGGCACCCGCTCGCCAGCCAGCAGTGCAGTCCGTTTCCCAAGCCGTGAACGTGGAACAGGGGCAGCGCCAGCAGGAACCGGTCCGTTTCTGTAATCTGCCAGCAGGTGAGAAGGTTGAGCGCGTTCGCAGCGAAGTTGTTGTGCGTGAGCACGGCGCCCTTCGATGCGCCGGTGGTTCCTGAAGTGTAAATGATGCCGGCCGGAGCATCGCCGTCGAGCGGCACCTCGGGGCGTTCGTCGGGCATCGCCGCGGCCTCCGCAGCCAGGGCGGGGAGGTCCGCCTCGCGCACGAACGCAGCGGGCTCGGCGTCTTTCAGGATGTGGTCGATTTCGCGGTCCCGGTAGAGGATGTTGACCGGGACGAAGATCACACCGAGCTTTACGCACGCCAGGTAGAGGTCGATCATCTCGACGGAGTTGCCGAGATACACGCACAGCCGGTCGCCACCCTTCAGCCCGCGCCGCGCCAGGCATTGCGCCAGCCGGTTGCTCCGCCCGTCGATCTCGCCGAACGTAAAAGTCCGGCCCTCGAATTCGAGCGCCGGCTGATCGCGCCGTCCCTGGAAAGAAAGGTCGAATAGCTGCGTGAGGTTCAAGCCGGAAGCTCCTTGCCGCGCGTCTCATATGCAAATCGAAGCACCAGCAGGCCCGCCGCGAAAGCCATCGAGGTCAGGGCCACGGGCGTTCCGATGGTGTGCATCCGTGCCACTCCGGCGCCCACCAGGAAAGTGGCGCCCGCCGCAAGGAATCGCCCGAACGACGTGGCGAACGCGAAGGCGCTGCCGCGGCATTCGGTGCGATACTGCTCCGGAAGCCACAGCGTATAGACCGCAAAATTCGCGCCGCCCACCCCCAGAAAGAAAAGGCAGACCATGAACCACGCCAGGCTGGCATAAAACACGTATCCGAACCCGATGGAGATGAAGGCGAACATCAGCACGTAGTAAAACGCCAGCGCTCCTTTGCGTCCCAGCCGCTCCGCCAGTCGCGGCAGCATCAGGCATCCCAGCACCGTGCCCACCGAAAGCAGCATAGTGCCGTAGCTGGCGAGGCGCGCCGCGCTTGCCGCCGTATGACCCTCGCGGATAGCCAGGTACCGCACCGACGACGGCACATACACCGACCCCGCCCACAATCCCACCATCGACACCAGCACCAGCGCCGCGTTCACGATCGTACGCTGCCGGTACTCGTCCGAGAACAGCGCGGCGAAAGCCTGCCGCGCGCTCCACCGCTTGGCTGTTTGCCAGCGCCCCGGCTCCCGCACCCCGTAGCGTATGAAGGCCACCAGCAGGGCGGGCGCTCCGCCCACTGCGAACACCGCGCGCCATCCGTAGCGCGAGCCGACTCCCCAGTTCACCAGCGCCGCCAGGAAGATTCCGAAGTAATAGCCCGTGTGCATCCACGCGGCGCCCTGCCTGCGGCGCGCTTCCGGCCATTCCTCCGCCACCAGCACCCCGCCGAGCGTCCATTCGCCGCCGATCCCCGCGCCCGCCGCGAAGCGGAACGCCGCCAGTTGCCATAAGTTCGCCGCCACCGCCCCCAGGAACGTGAAGAGCGAGTAGCACAGGATCGTCAGCATCAGGGTTCGAACGCGCCCAAACCGGTCGGCCAGCGGACCCCACAGGAAGGCGAAACCCCAGCCCACCAGGAACACCGCAAAGAGCAGCCCGCCGTAGAAGCCCACGTTGCCTGGATCGGCTGCCTTGCCGGAGCGCGGCAACAGGTCGCGCAGCGCCGGATCGAGCACCAGCGCGTAGAGGAAAGAGTCCATTCCGTCCAGGGCCCAACCGGCCCACGCAGCCCAGAAGCCGCGCACCTGGTTTCGAGTCAGCGCCACTGGGCGGCTATTGTATCGCAGGTCCTCTCTTGGCCCTTCACGCTATAATCCGGAGTCTGGATAATTGCGTGATTCTGGTCGTCGACGATGAACCCGATATTCGAGCACTGGTGCGGCACCTGGCCGAGCGTGCCGGCTACGAGGTGGTCGAGGCCGCCGGCGGCGAAGAAGCGCTCCGCGTCCTCCATCAGTACGTTCCCGGGCCCGAACTCATGCTCACCGACATCGTGATGCCCGGCATGAGCGGCCTGGAACTGGCGGCTCAAGCGCATCATCTTCAGCCGGCCATGCCGGTGATCTTCATGTCCGGATTCGCCAGCCAGTACGAGGAAGAACTGAGCGGCTCCGTTTGTCTCCGGAAGCCCTTCCGGGCACCCGACGTGCTGGCCGCCATCCAGGACGTCATCGGTCCTCCCCGCACAGAGCCGCGAACGTGACGGAGCGGGCCGCTTACACCCTCGCCGCGCAGTAATCGAACAGGAGTTGCCATTCGGCGCGCTGCACCTCGAGCGCAATCCGCTCCTGCTCGGAGCCGGGTTGCCGGCGCGCCTGCTCGCAATAGTCGATGAAGCGCAGCGGGTCCCAGCGCGCTCCGAAATCGAGCCCCAGCCCGGCCGCGGCCAGCCGCAGGTCGGGAAAGACGGCATGCTGCCCCACGCGGCCGAACCAGTATGACGCGTTGCCCGCGTCAGGCTCCTGCCGGTGCATCACGCCGTGCCAGAAAGCGCCTTCCGGGCTTTCGATATCCTGTGCGATCGAGTGCGCCTCATCCAGGCACGAAAAGTAGAGGTACAGGCCGGCGAGAGCGGCCTCGGCCGCGCGAGCGCCCGAAAACAGCCGCGAAGGGCTGGCCGCGCGGAGCATCTCGAGCGCGCGCGCCGACGAGCACCGTCCGGAAGCCAGGGGCATCAGCCGCTGGCCGTTGCCATCGAGCGCGAGAATTGCCGCGACCTCGGGGCCGTAGCCGTCCGTATGGAAAGCCATGCTCTATTGTCTACCATGGAAGTGTGACTACCGCGCTGGTACTGTCCGCGGGCGGCATGTTCGCCGCCTGGGAGGTCGGAGTGTGGAAAGCCCTCCGCGAGGTGTTCGCTCCGGACCTGATCGTGGGGGCCTCCGCCGGCGCGTGGAACGGCTGGGCCATCGCCGGCGGCGCGTCCCCGGAAGAACTCGAGGCCGAATGGCGCGACCCTCGCACCGCCGGGCTGATGCGGTTCAGCCCGCATCGCTGGGTGCTCTTGCGGCCCGAGGCCATGCACGAAAAAGCGCGCGAGATGTTCTCGCGGTTTCAGCCGCGCCTTCCGTTTGCCCTGACTATGATCGAAGTCCCCGCCCTCCGGCCCTGCCTGGTAAAAGGCGAGCAGGTGTCGTGGCGTCACTTGGCGGCCACCTGCTCCATCCCCTTCTGTTTCCCACCCGTCGAGATCGGCGGCGCTCGCTATGTGGATGGCGGGCTGCGCGGCGCCCTGCCCCTTTGGGCGGCCCAACGGATGGGGGCGACTCGTGTTGTGGCCCTCAACTGCCTCACCAATTTCCCGCTGCGCCTGCTCCGGACCATAATACGTCCGCCGCGCGTCGGCGCGCCCCTCGACGTGGTCCGGATCGAGCCATCCGCGCCGCTCGGGTCTCTGCGCGAGGCCGCCGTCTGGTCCGCCGCCAATATCGATCGCTGGATCCGGTTGGGGGTTGCCGACGGGAATCGGGCGCGTACTTCGATTACAATGTAGAGCGATGCCGCTCTTTCGGATCTACCGGATGAAAGATTCGCCACGGCAACAGTTTCGCTGGGCCCCCCATGTTTCCGGAAGCGCCTCGCTCAAGCCGCGCGACTACGAGCAACTCGGTGAAGTGGAAGCGCTCCACGAATATGACGCGTGGCGCTTGCTGCGCGAAGCCGGCGAGCCACTGTCCGTGGGAGATCTGCTCGAGTCAGAATCTGGTCAATTGCGTATCTGCAAGTACGTCGGCTTCGAGCCGGCCCAGTGGGTTCTGCCCGAGCCGAAGCACCACGCCGACCCGGTTGCGGCCGGTGCCGTAGCGGCCGAGGCGGATTCCGCCGGCCAGCCTTCCACTTAGGAGTATCTTTATGCGCGACCCTCGCCTGGGCGACGATATCGACGACTTTTGCGTGCGCTGCAAACGTGTGATGAACCACTCGGTCGTTTCCGTCATTAATGCCGTGCCTGCCAAAGTGCGCTGCCGCACCTGTCACAGCGATCACGACTACCGCCACGAGCAGGCGCCCCCGCCCAAGGTCGATGCGCGCAAACAGGCCTTGTTCAACGAGGTGCTGAAAAAGGTGAATCCCGAAGAGGCGTCCGCTGTGGTTGCCGAGCTGGACGATCCGCCCCTCGAAGAAACCGCCGCCGTCGCTGAGGCCCCGGAGACCCCTGCCGCCCCCGTCGCCGAATCCAAAGCCAAGGGAAAAGCCAAAGGCAAGGCCCGCACAGAGCCGCACGCGTAAGGGAGCAGGCCACCCTGCTGCCTACTCGTGCCCCCTCCGCGCTACCATCGGATTTGGACCTCATTATTTTCGACCTCGACGGCACCTTGATCGATTCCCGGCAGGACCTCGCGAACGCCGTCAACGCCACGCGCCGCCACATGGGCATGGAACCGCTCTCGAACGAACGCGTTTACTCCTATGTCGGCAACGGTGCTCCTGTTCTCGTCCGTCGCGCGCTCGGCGAGCAGGCTACCGAAGACGAGGTGGAGGAAGCCCTCGAGTTCTTCCTCGAGTTCTACCGCGACCACGACCTCGACCACACCCGCCTCTACCCGGGCGTCCTCGAGACCCTCAACCGACTGCGCGATGCCGGCAAGCGGATGGCCGTGCTCACCAACAAGCCCGTGCGCATGAGCCGCCACATCGTGGAAGGCCTCGGCGTGTCCGGACATTTTTTCCAGGTCTACGGCGGCAACAGTTTCGAATTCAAGAAGCCTCACCCCATGGGTGTCGAAGCGCTCAGGAACGAGGTGGGCGCCGGCTGCGACGCTACCCTTATGGTCGGCGATAGCTCCGTCGACGTCCTGACCGCTCGCAACGCGGGCATCCCCTGCTGTTGTGTGACTTACGGGTTTCAACCTGAATCGCTCGCCGATCCCGCCCCGGACCGGCTCATCGACCGCATGGAACAACTCGCCGACTGGCTTCTCGGCCCACGGAGATCTCCCATGAACCAACGTCCCGGTGCCCCCGTTCCCACTAGCGGAATCTACTGGTGTACCGTTTGTAAGCTGCCTCAAACCTTTACCGCCGGCGAACAGTTCCCCGATTGCTCGAACATGTGTGGACGCGGTATGTGGCAGTTGGTCGAAAGGCTCGACGAAGACCCCTCGCGCGCTTTGGATTGAGCTACTGCGCCAGGGCGGTCCGCGTCTCTTTGAGCGTGTTGGCCAGGCTCTCTTTGGGCAGCTTCCGGATGATCGGATCGATCAACCAGCCGAGTCCGGTGGGAATGTCCCGCGTGAGCGACACCGCCTGGCATTCCATCCAGGTGCCTCCGTCGCGCTCTTCGAAGCGCCAGTAGGAGTTGAGCCGCCACAGGAAACCGTGGCCCGTCCCGGGCGCCAGCGGACGGCCGTTATCCACCTCCGCGATCTTCGTAGTCCGTGAGTTGCTCCGCCAGCGCTTGGCGTCCACCTGAGTGTAATGAACTTCGTGCTCCGTATCGAGCACCACCGTGAGGATCTGCTTCTTGAGCAGCCGCAGGTAGATGCGGTAGTCGTTCCCCTCGTGCGAAAGCACGCGCGAATCGACCACTTCGGGCTTGTAGTATTGCTTGTGCCGGTCGTAGTCGCGTACCAGCGCCAGTGTCCTTTCCAGGCTCACCCCGGGCAGAAACACGCTGCCCGTCCAATCGTGGATCAGCCCGTTCGGCACTGCGATTTCGGGCTTCGCGCCGGTGGGCTCCACCACTATCTCGCCGGCCTTGATGCGCCGCGCCCGGTCCGGCGACTCGTCCGCCCACAAAAAGGTCTTTCGTTCATCCAGTCGCTGCTCGGTCTGGCGGATGTAGCGATCGAAGGCCTCCGACGTTTGCGGCTTCAGGTCCCTCGCCTGCAAACTGCCTGCCAGCAGCAAGGCCGGCAAAATCCATCTCATAGTTCTATCATGCCGCACTGTTACCATTGACAGATGGACCTGCGCTATCCCATCGGACCATTCGAACAGCCTTCTGCGATCACCCCCGCGCTGCGCGCGCAGTGGACCGAGGAACTCGCCGCCGCCCCCGCCCGCTTTCGGGAAGCGATCCGGGGCTTGACCGAGGGGCAGCTCGACACTCCCTACCGGCCCGAGGGCTGGACCCTCCGCCAGGTGATCCATCACGTGCCGGACAGCCACTTGAACTGTTACATCCGCTTCCGCCTGGCCCTGACGGAGGAGAGCCCGCTGATCAAACCGTATGACGAAGCACAGTGGGCGCTCTTGGAAGATGCTGCCCGCGCTCCCGTGGACGTGTCCCTCCGGCTGCTGGAAGCTCTCCACGAGCGTTGGGTCAGGCTGATCCGGAGCCTGCCGGAAGCCGCTTTTGCACGCACCTACCGCCATCCGGAGCGCGGAAATATGGATCTCGATACGACCCTCGCCCTCTACGCCTGGCACTCGCGGCACCACGCAGCCCACGTCACCCGCTTGCGGGACCGTATGGGCTGGTAGCCAATCTCTTAGAACCAAATGGCTTTCCGAAGCGTCCAATCGCTAGGGATGCTTGTCTTGTATAATAAATTTAGCGCCCGGAAGCTTTTCCACCTATGAGTAGCCGCACGAAATACCTTGTCGTGAGCAGCTCCACTTGCCTCACGATTCTGCTCCTGATCGGGAGCGTCCTCGGCAAAGGGGCGTCCCCGGACGACACCCTCAAACACATCGGCGTCTTCAGTGACGTGGTCGCCCACATCAAGAGCGAGTACGTGGAAGAACCGGACATGAAGAGTGTAACCCTGGGCGCGCTGAACGGCCTTCTGGAGGCGGTGGACCCCTTCGCCAGCTATCTGAACGCCGAGCAGTACAAAGATTACCTCAAGAACAAGGGTCTCCAGCGCGCCGATGTGGGACTTCTGCTCTCCAAAAAGAGCGGCTACATGGGTGTCGTGGCGACGGTGCCGAACTCTCCCGCCGCCAAGGCCGGCTTTAGCACTGGGGACATGATCGAAAGCATCAAAGGCATCGCCACGCGCGACATGCCGCTGGCCTATGCCAACCTGCTGCTACAGGGTGATCCCGGCACTACCGTGGATCTGAGCGTCGTGCGCGTGCGGCGGCCGGAGCCCCAGACCGTGAAGCTCACCCGCGACAATCTCACGCTGCCGGCAGTCGATGCCAAGATGCTCGATGGACAGGTCGGCTACATCAACGTGGATGCCCTCTCCGCCGCGCATGTGAAGCAGGTGGCCGCGGCCGTTGAGAAGTTGCAGAAGGATGGCGCGAAGAAGCTCGTGGTGGATGTGCGCGGTTGCGCCCTGGGCAGTCCCGAGGACGGCATCGCGATGGCCAACCTCTTCCTCGACAAGGGTCGTATCACCTACCTGCAGGGCCAGCGCGTGCCCCGCCAGAATTTCGACGCCGATCCGGCCAAGGCGATCACCACCCTGCCCGTGGCCGTGCTGACGAACCGGGGCACTGCCGACGGCTCCGAGATTTTCGCCGCCGCGATTCAGGACAACAAGCGCGGTCAGGTGCTGGGCGACCGGACCTACGGTGAAGCCGCCGTCCGCAAGGCCATCACCATGGACGATGGCAGCGCGATCATCCTGTCGGTGGCGAAGTACTACACGCCCGATGGCGGCAAGGCGATTCAGGATACCGGCGTGGTTCCCGCAACCCTGGTAGCCGATGCCGAGCCGCAGATCGAATACGACGATAACGGCGAGCCGATCCCGACGCCCGAAACCCAGGCTGCGCCGCAGAAAACCGAAAACGATCCCGTGGTGAAGAAAGCCCTGGAAGTCCTGAAGTAGTTCAGTGGGGCAGACCTCCCGGTCTGCCCTTCTTGCCCGCCTACAGCGTCTTCAAATAAGCGATCAGGTTGTCCTTCTCCTCGTCGCTCAGCATGTCCTTATAAGCCGGCATGCCATTGCCGCCTTCGTCGATCTTGGTGCGGACATTGGCTTCCGTCGGCTTCTTCCCGTTGGTAAGCTTATCCTTTTTAAACAGCCCCTTTAACCCGGGGCCCATCTTCTTCTCATCGCTGTCCGCGTTGTGGCAGACACCGCACTGCTCGAACACTTCTTTTCCTTTCGCGGCATCGCCTTTGCCCGCGGCGGGCAGAAACCGCGACCCGGCGGCCAGTACCGCGCAAACAGCCAATATACGAAGTCGGTGCATGCTTTCCATCTTACAATGACCGAAGCAGTTCTCTCACAGCCGCATCGAGCTGCGAGTCCTTGCCCGTGAAGCTCTCGCCCACCGGCCGCGACACCGGGATGTCCACGGGCCGCGGATGCAGCTCCATGTCTTCACCGTCCGCACCCCGTATGCGTGTGTGCGGCAGGCGGAAATTCGTCCCGTCCAGCAGCTGCGTGCCCCACGTGTAGATGATCCACCCCGCCGTCGGCTCGCCCACAACCTTCCCGAGCTTGAGCGCCCGGTAGCCCTCGGTGAAATCCTCCGCGTCCGAGAGCGAATGCTGGTTCGTCACCAGGATCGTCGGGGCTTCCAGCGCCCGCTGTCCCAGCACCGTGCGCGCCGGAACTTCGGTCTTGCCGCGCTCCGTCATCCGCAGGTAGGGCCGGCGCGAAAAGACGTCCAGGGCGTAGGCGTTGACGAAGCCGCCGTTGTTGTTGCGGATGTCGATCACCACGCCTTGCCGCGCCTGGTTCTCGGCGTCGAGATCCAGGTGCAGGCGGTTCAGCGAAGCCTCGCTCATGTCCGCCATATGGACGTAGCCCAGCTTTCCGCCGCTGATTTTCGCGACGTAGGCGCGATTGTCATCCACCCATTGCCGGTAAAGCAGGTTCTTCTCCGTGGCGAGATTCACCGGCTGAACCGGCACTTCCTTGCCGGAAACCTTCAACACCACCCGCTTGCCGATCTTGTGGTCCAGCAGCTCATTGAGGTTGGTACCGGCATTGAGGGCCACGCCGTCCACTGCCTCCAGGAGATCGCCCGGTTTGAGGCCCGCCACGCCAGCCGGGCTCAGACGGATCACCTCCGTGATCTTGAGCTTGCCTGAGGTTTCGTACTCGGCACGGTCGAACCGCAGTCCGAGCCGTCCCGTGGTGCTCTGCGCTCCCCCGGGTCCGCCGCCAGCCGAGGCTCCCAGGTGCGATGCATTCAGCTCGCCGATCATCAGGTTCAGCAGCCGCCGCATTTCGTCCGGAGTCGCCGCGCCCTCGATCAGCGGCTCGTAGGTGGTCCGCACCGCTTCCCAGTCCACGCCGTGGAATTTGGGGTCGAAGAACTGATCACGTATATAGCTCCACGCCTGCCGGAACACTTCGAGCTTGTCGCGCGAGAAGTCCACGTCCATCTCCGCGGTGACGGCCAGGGGTTTGGGCTGGCGCGATTCGAGGGTCAGGGACGCGATGTTGCCCCGGTCGAGATAAAAGACTTCCTTGCTGTCCGGGGTGAACTGAACGTAGTCCTTGCGGCCTGCCGTAGAAGTCAATTGCCGCGCCACCGGAGCCTCGCGCGCCAGCTCGTCGAGCGAATACGAGTACAGGTTCTCCTGCCCGGCGGCGGTTGCTACCAGCACCGCCGTCTTACCGTCCGGACTGATGGCGACAGAGTCTACGGTCAGCCCCACCGGCAGCAACGACAGGCGGTCGCGGATGCCTTCGAACGTGATTTTGACCGGCTGGGGCGCTGGTTTGGCAGGTGCCGCCGCGCCTCCCGAAGGAGCGTTCTCCGCGGGCTTGGCGGCGGTCTCTTTGAACAGGTCGCGGAACTGGTCTTCGCGGAAGCGCGGTGTGCGCGGGATGAGGTCCACCCGGGCCACCTGGCTCGGCTCGGTGCGCTGGTCCGTCGTGAAGATCAGGTACTTGCCGTCCGGACTCCAAGTGATCCAGTTGGCGTCCGTATTGCCGAGGAAGCTGACGGGCTCGCTTTTTCCGCCCGCGGCCGGCGCCACCCAGGCGTTGCGGAACGCTTTGCCCGATTCATCGAAGTAGGCGAGCCAATGGCTATCGGGTGACCATGCGATATTGTGGTCGCCGCCGATCGGCGGCAGGTCGAAGTGTCCGGTGGCGAGCACGCGCTCCTGTTTCGATTCCATGTCGAGTACCCGTACCTCGTGGGCGTCGCGCAGGAACGCCAGCAGCTTGCCGTCCGGCGAAAAACGCGGTGTGTAATCCGCGGAGCCGTTGGTGAGCCGCGTCTCCTGGTTGGTGCCGAAATCGTAAAGATAGAGGTGCGAGTCCCCGTCGCGCGTCGAAACGTAAACCAGGCGCTTGCTGTCCGGAGCCCACTCGGGTTGCGACTCGGGCGCCGCCGTGCGCGTGATCCGCTGCGCCTCCCCGGCCTCCTTGGCCTGCGCCGCGAAAACTTCGCCATGGGCAACGAATGCCACTTTCTTCCCATCCGGCGAGAGCGCCAGTTCACCGAACTGACCGGCCAGCGACATATGCCTTACGTCGGGACCCGCGGGAACGCCGCGGCGCTCGATCTCGACCGCGGCCGCCTCTGCGGTCTTCAGGTCGAGCTTCCAGATGCGGAAATCGCGCTCGAATACGATCGCGCGGCCGTCGGCCGAAATGGACGGCCAGATTACCCGGCCGCCGGTGAATTTGGTGATCTGGCGGGCCGGTCCACCGGCTAGCGGACGGTGCCAGATATTCTGTGCGCCGCTGCGGTCGGACATATAGTAAAGGCTCTTGCCGTCGTGCGCCCACATCGGCCAGGCCTCCTTGGCCCCGCCATCCGTGACCCGCTCGTATACCGCCGGCGTGCCCTCCCGCCGCAGCCAGATCTCGGATTCGTCCAGGTGGCTGTGCCCCTTCCGCCACCACTGGCTGCCGGCCATGCCGCGCGCCGTAAACGCCAGCGTCCGGCCGTCGGGTGCGGGCGCCGCGAAGTACTCCGTGGTGTAGCGATCGGCGCTCACCTGCATGGGAGTGCCGCCCTCGCGCGAGACGCGGTAGATGTCGTTCATCCCCGAGATATCGCGCGCCGTTGACGAGAAGTACACCCAGCGGCTGTCGGGCGACCAGCCTTCCACGAGCTCGCCCGAATCATCGAACGTCAGGCGCTTCAACTCGCCGCTGGCAAAGGTCAGGAGGTAGACATCGCCGTTGCCGGTACGCATCGAGCTGAAGGCCAGGTATTTGCCGTCGGGCGAGTAATGCGGCGCAAACTCGGTGGCCGGGTTCGAGATTAAGAGCCTGGCTGCGCCCCCACGCGACGGAACCGTCCAGATATCCCCGCCCGAGACCAGCGCGATCTCCGAGCCGTCGGGGGAAATGGAAGGCTCGCTGAAATAAGGTTGGGGTCCGGCGGCGTAAAGACAGGTGGCGCAGAGAGCGGCAAGTACGGCGGGCTTCATGAGGGTTATGGTAGTACGAGCGCGCCGCCTCGCGCATTAATACGCTTACAGATTCGATGCCGGAGCCAGCTGCTTCTTGGCGCCGCGCGGGATATCCGCGATCGAGACCACGGCCTTCTCGAACACCGTCATGTCCTGTACCAGGCGCTCCACATCCGCGCCGTCGTCCATTATGATCTCGTGCTCGATCCAGTCGGAAAGCGGGATGTTGCGGAAGTACATCCGCTCCTGCAGCACCAGGCTCTTGCGGTTGTGCAGCAGCATCCGGTTCTCCCTCATATAGTGCCGCTGCTCCACCTTGAGGTCGCCCAGAAATGTGTCGAAGGCCTTGCGCAGAGCGGATTCCTCAGCAGCGTGCAGGGCCGTATCGAGCGAATCCTTCATGGCCTTCTTCTCCGCCTCGAGCGCCGCCCGCGAGGCGGAAATGCTCTCGCGCTGCTCGGCCAGCTTCACTTCCATGCGGGATTGCATCACGAACCACGACAGCAGGCCGGAAGCGAGCGCCACGAACCCGGGCAGAAGAATCCACAGTAGGGCGTCCATGCGGACAATGTTAACCAATACTGCGGGATCGAACCAGATGTCAAAAGTCAACCCGGATTGATAACCAAATGTAATCCTCGTTCATCCTCTGTTCATCTCCCTTCTGCCATAATTCCTAACCATGAAAAGCGCGTTTTTCCTTGGAATGTTCACCGCTGCACTCTCTTTGCAGGGTGCGACGAACTATAAGGTGGTGGGCCGGTACCCGGTTCCGGGAACCGGAGGGTTCGATTACGTGGCGATCGATAGCGCGGCCCGCCGTCTGTACGTCTCCCACGGGACGCAGGTCGACGTGGTGGACGCCGATAACGGCAAACTGGTAGGCTCCATTCCGGATACTCCGGGCGTGCACGGCGCGGCGATCGCAGACGAGTTCCATCACGGCTTCACCAGCAACGGCCGAGAAAACAAAGTTTCCATGTTCGACCCCGCCACCCTGAAACTCATCCGGAAGATCGACGTCGGAGAAGGCCCGGACGGCATCTATTACGACGCCCGGACCAAGCGGGTGTTCACTAATAATCACGGCTCCCACAACGTGAGCGCGATCGACGCCAAGACCGGCGACGTGGTAGGCACCGTGAATCTGGAAGGGGACGGCGAAGAGGCGGTGATCGGCGCCGACGGCCTGGTATACGTCAACAGCGAGAATACGTCCGAGGTGGTCGCCTTCGATCCGAAGTCGCTCGAAGTGAAGAAGCGGTTTCCAATCGGTGTCGCCAAGACGCCGACGGGCCTGGCGTACGATCCCAAGACCAATCGCCTGTTCATCGGCACCCGCAACGAGCCGAAGATGGTCGTGATGGACGCGGCCTCGGGGAAAGTGATCGGCAGCTTTCCGATCGGCGCGGGCGTGGACTATGCCGCTTTCGATCCGAAAGATAAGCTGGCATTCTTTTCCTGCGGCGATGGGACTCTCAGCATCTACCACGAGAAATCCGCCGATGAATACGAGGACGCGGGAGCCGTCAAGACACAGCCGAGCGCCAAGACCATGGCCTTCGATCCCAAGACCGGCAAGATCTTCCTTTCTGCCGCCGAATACGAGGAGGCACCGGCGACCGAGCCCGGAAAACGCCCGCGCCGTACCGTGAAGCCGGGATCCTTCGTGGTGCTGGTAGTCGCCAAATAGTCCCGGCCGCCCCGCCGTGTCATTCTATGGGGATGGATTTCTGGCAGCTCAGCGACCTCTGTACGCCTTGGTGCCTCCATGTCGTAGCGACACTCCAGGTTGCCGATCGCATGCAGGCCGGTGCCTCGGAGATCCAGGATCTTGCTGCTGCTGTAAGCGCGGATCCCGAGTCGCTCGCCAGGGTATTGCGACACCTGATCGGTAAAGGTCTCTTTGAAGAACCGGCGCCGGGCCGGTTCGCTCTCAATGAGGCGGCACGCGGTCTTCTCGAGGGTCCGGTCCGCGCTGGTCTCGATCTCAACGGCATCGGCGGCCGGATGGCGCATTCGTGGAGCACGCTTCTCGCCGCGGTCCGCACCGGCAGGCCGGCCTACCACCAGGTGTTCGGCAGGGGGTTCTGGGATGACCTGGACGCGCATCCGGACGTCGCCGCCAGTTTCGACCACCTCATGGGTCCCGGCCACGGCGCGCCCGATCCCGAGGTATTGATCGATCCCGCCGGCTGGGACTCGGTCCGCACCGTGGTCGATGTCGGAGGCGGCACCGGGCTCCTCCTGGCGGCCGTACTACGGGCCCGGCCCCAAGTCCGCGGGACGCTCGTGGATCTCCCCCGCACCGTGGCTCGCTCGGAGGCTGTGTTTCAGGAAGCGGGTGTGTCCGGCCGGGTAACCGCGGTGGGCCAGAGCTTCTTCGATCCCCTTCCTCCCGGAGCCGACCTTTACCTCTTAAAGAACGTTCTCGGCGATTGGCCCGATCGCGAAGCGGCGTTGCTCTTGCGGCGGTGCGCCGAAGCAGGCGGCCCGTCCGGACGCGTCGTGCTTCTCGGCGGAATCACGCCGGAGGAGGAGGCCTCGCCGGAACTCCTCATGCTGGTTCTTGTTGGCGGCAAGTCGCGGACCTTGGCCGAGTTCACTGAACTCGCGAAAACTGCCGGATTGGTGGTCCGCGCATCGGGACGCGCACCCTCGGGCCGCTTCATCGTGGAGTGCTGTAACTTGTGACCGGCCCGGGGCTCAGCCCCAGCGCGAGCAGTTCCCCGGGCGGAGTCTCCTCGAACTGCACGTCGCCCGCGTAGGACCGGAGCCGCAGCGCCGCCAGCAAAGCGACGAGCACCGCCAGCATTGCGCCGTACCGCCTGGGGTTCTCCAGCGCCCACAGTTCCAGCATCGCGGCTCTGCTCACAATCTGCATCAACAGCCCGATGCACAGCCAGAACGTGAGATGAAAATTCGAGCGGCCCGGCAGGTAAGCGCACGTGAACGGAATCTTCTGCTGGCCGTACAGGCACATTTCGACGAGAATTGCGCCGAGGAAACCAAGGACCACGATATGCCCGACTGCGGCCGCCCACGGCCAGCTCCATAACATCAACGCGGCCGATCCGGCCCAGACAGGAGCCGCGGCCAGGAAGAGCAGCGAACGGCGCCGTGACGCTGCGCACTCCAATCCGTTTCCGGCCGCCGCCAAGCGAAAGATCCAGTTCGCGCGCAGGTCCGAGGGCATCGAGAACACCACGCGCGTCCCTACTACCCAGAAGCCCATGGCGATCAGGGTCACAGTCACGAGCGGGACCTGTGTCCCGCCAAGCTGCTGCCGCGCTGCGGGAGTCTTGAGGAAGGTGATGGTGAGCGCGAACGCTACCCCCAGGTAGAAAGCCAGGATCATTCGGTGGTGGCGGCTGCGCAGCAGCGTGCGGACGCTGAACTGGACGACCGCTGTGACCGCTCGAAACGAGGCAGCCACGAGGTGCCGCGTACCGCCGGCGCGATGTCCTGTTCTTCGACGATCCGGCGGAGCATGCGGAAGTAGCTCAGCGCGTAGGCGACCGCCGCCACGCCGGTGGCAGTCCCCAGGCCGATCCACGCCCAGTGCGCCAGCGGTGCCGGAGCGGGCGATCCATTGAGCTGCTCGAAGAACCCCACGAACCAGGTGGCCGGAGACCATGCGGCCCTTGCCGGCTCCAGAAAATAGACCGTGACCAGCAGGCAGAATGACGCGAGCTGCATCCAGGAAGACGCTCGCAGGAAGTGACGCCGCGGAAGGAGCTCCGCCGCCAGGCCTTGCAGCCCGAGCACGCAGCAGAAGATGAACGCACCAGCTGCGAGCATGCTCGCCCAATACACCGCGTATGATCGAATCAGCCCGACAAATCCGCCCGGATTGAGCGCCAGCGGCCAGACGAGTCCGGTGACCGAGTGCAGCACGAGTACGGTGAGGCCGAGCGAGGCGGCCACTCCCGCGACCTTCGCCAGGAAGATCGTGCGCGCCCGGACCGGCAGGGGAGCCAGCACCAGAACGTCGCGGCGGTCCGGAAACGTCGCGTCCCAGCTCAGCACCGCGAAGAGGCCGACCACCAGCATCGTGGTCGCGATCAGGAAATGCTCGAAGCGTCCCGCCATCGCCGCGGCGCGGCTGCCGCTCATCCCCAATGCGGGCGCTGTAAACAGCAGGCTGAGAAAGATCAGCAGGGAGGCGAACTGCCCGAACAGCCGGCTCATATCGCCCTGCGCATGAGACGACAGGAGCTCCAGATCCACCATCCGGAAGAGGAACTCGCGATACAGCACGCGAAATTGCTGCTTCATCATCGGCAGGCTCCTCAGGCCCCGATCAGGTCGGCGATCTCGCGCGAGACCAATTCCGTATCCCCGCTCGGCGGTCAGCTGCGAGAAGATTCCCTCGAGCGTGGGGGCCGCCATCAGGATTCGCAGTCGCTCGATCGAATCGTCGGCAACCACTCTCGCCCGGTGCAGAATGACGACGTGCGAGCAGAGGCGCTCCACCGTCTCGAGCTCGTGCGAGCTGAACAGCACCACCTTGCCGCGCGCCGCCATCTCCTGAATCAGGCTGCGTAAGACCAGGCCGGTCCCTACGTCCAGCCCGGAAAAGGGCTCGTCCAGCAAGAGTAGGTCCGGGTTGTGCATCAGGGCGGCGGTGAGGAGCACCTTCTGGCGCATGCCCTTGGAGTAAGCCGAAATCGGCGCGTGCCGGTCGCTGTGCAGCGCGAGCAGGCGCAGCAGCCCGTCGATGCGGTCCGCCGTGGGCTTCGCCGGCAGATTGCGCAGCTGTCCGACCATGATGAGGTACTCGAGACCGCTCAGGTGCCCGTAGAGATGCGGCTCTTCGGGCACGTAGCCCAGGCGCTGCTTGTAAGCGATCAGGTCGTCCCGGATCGGCCGCCCGTCGAAGAGGATCTGCCCCGCGCCCGGCTCCATGATCCCGGCGATCATTTTCATGGTGGTCGATTTTCCGGACCCGTTGGGGCCGAGGTAGCCGGTGATTTCGCCGGCTCGCGCCGAGAAAGTGACGCCCTCCACGGCCGGGATGCCAAGGAAGCGCTTGCCCAATTCGCGAAGCTCGAGCATACCCCTATGTAGCAAACTACTGACTAGTTGTCAAGTAGCATTCTACATAGGTATAATCCGTCTGTGCCCAAACTGTCCCACACCGCGGCGCTGATCCTTCAGGCGATCGATGCCGGGCATCGCTACGGGCTGAGCGTGATGGAAGTCACGGGGCTTCCCAGCGGGACCGTTTATCCCGCCATGCGCCGCCTGGAGCGCGACGCCCTGATCCGCTCGCAATGGGAGCGGCAATCCATCGCCGACGCCGCACTGCGCCCGGCGCGGAAGTATTACAAGCTGACCCGCGCGGGCCGCGAAGTCCTCGAAGCGTCCTTGCAGCGCTACCCGCTGCTGGCCAAACTGCTGCCGTCGCCGGAGGTCGAAGACGCATGAGCGCGCCGCTGCACTTCGCGATCCTGCGATGCGCCTCGATGCTGGTTCCCGGCGATGACCGCCCGGAGTGGCTCGCCGAATGGCAGGCGGAACTCTGGTACCTGCAGGGCCGCGCTCTGCCGTTTTGCCTGGGCGCCTTCCGGGATGCCTTATGGCTGAGACGCAATGCCCCGCGAGCGGAGAAGGGCCGTCTCTTTTATCCGAAGTCGGCGCTCCGGTGCATTCTGTTCCTGTCGGTCCTGGCGGCGGCGAGCCTCTTCTTTGCTTTCCGCCAATACGGAGACACCGTTTTGGGGGCGCCGGGATCGCCGGCCAGGGAGCATCCGGTTTTGACCAGGCTCGCGATCACCCTGCTGGCTCTCGTGATCGTGCGGATCTCCACGCCTCTCGATCTCGGCGAATATCCGCGGACAACCAACGTGCGCCGCTGGCTCTTCCTCGCCATCAAAATCGGCCTTCTCATCCCGATCGTCTTCTGCGGGACGCTGGACCTCACGTGGCTGATCAGCGCAAGCCAGATCCAGCCGCTCGGACTATTGTTCGGCTGCATCCTGGCATTTCGCTGGGCGCTGAAGGACCAGCGCCAGCGCTGCCCGGTGTGCCTGAACGTGCTGACCAGCCCGGCGCTCATCGGCATGGCCTCGCAGACATTTTTGGAATGGTACGGCACCGAGCTCATCTGCGAGAAGGGACACGGCCTTCTGCACGTTCCGGAGATCCCCAACAGTTGCTACAGCACGCAGCGATGGACCTACCTCGATCCCTCGTGGCGGGTCCTATTTTGAGCGGTCGCCCAGCCCTTCGACCACAGTGACGATGCGGTCCGGCGAAAGGCCCGTCAGCCGGTCCACCGTTCCGCTCGGCCAGTGCAGTTCCAGGTCAGCGGACGCCGCCGCGCCGAGCCCGAAGTGGATCCGCAGGTCGCTCTGCGAAAGATAGCTGCCGCCACTGCGCACCTCGTCCGTCTGGCGGTGCGGCTTGCCGTCTTCTTCGGTCGTGCAATAGACTCGCGTTCCGATTCCGCTCCGGTTGGACTTGGTCCCCACCGTCTTGACCTTAATCCAGTGGTTCCTGGTGTGCGAATCGCAGCGCAGTAGCTGCGGCACGTCGTTGACGCAATTCACCAGCAGGTCCAGGTCGCCGTCATTGTCGAAATCGCCGACCGCCATCCCGCGGCCGGTCACGGCCTCCATAATTCCGGGGCCCAACTGCTCGGAAACGTCCTGGAAGCGTCCATTTCGAAGATTGCGGTAGACCACCTTGCGCTGGCGATAACCGGATTCGGTGAGGCTTTCCCCGACCTCGGGGTAGACATGCCCGTTGCACTGCACGATATCCGCCCAGCCGTCGTTGTCGTAATCCATGAACGCGACGCCCCACCCGAGGAAGCGCGTAATCTTCCCCAACCCGGCCTGAAAAGTCTCGTCCTCGAAGAAACCGCTGCCCTGGTTGCGATAGAGACTCGTAGTGTCGCCCGCGAAGTTGGTTTTCACCAGGTCGAAGTTCCCGTCGCAATCGTAGTCCGCCACTCCGATCCCCATGCCGGCCTGGGGCTTGCCGTCCGCCGAGTATGCCACGCCGGCCTCGATGGCAATTTCCTGAAACGTGCCGTCGCGCTTGTTCTTGTACAACGCCGACGAGGTCGAATCGTTCGCGACATAAATGTCAGGCCACCCGTCGTTATCGAAATCGAACACCGCCACCCCCAGCCCGAACGTTCCGGCTGTCTTCAGAATTCCGGATTTCTGCGAGACATCGCTGAAGGTGCCGTCGCCGTTGTTGTGGAACAGAATATTGTGGCCGCCCTGCAGCCCCGGAGGTCCGCATGCCACCAGCAGTCCTTTGTATTTGCAGGGGCCCGATTCGGGAAGCGGCGCCGTCTTCGGGTCGAACTCCAGGTAGTTGGCCACGAACAGGTCGAGATGTCCGTCGCGGTCATAGTCGACGAAGGCGCAGCCGGTGTTGTTCCGCTTCAATCCTTTGGCCGTGCCGGTGGTGACGCCGGCCTTGGCTGCCACGTCGGTGAATTTGCCGTTGCCGAGATTCTTCCACAGAGAGCAATCGCCCCAGTACGTAACGAACAGGTCGTCGTGGCCGTCGTTGTCGAAATCCCCGACGCAGCATCCCGAGCCCCAGCCGGATCTCGCGATACCCGACTCCATCGTTACGTCCGTGAACGTGCCGTCGCGATTGTTCTTGTACAGCCGGCTTACTGGCGCATTCGCGGATGTCCAGCCGCCCTCGAAGCGCGAGCCATTCACCAGGAATATGTCGAGCCATCCATCCTGGTCGTAGTCGAAGAACGCCGCGCCGCAGCCCGTCGTCTCCATGAGGTACCGGTTGCGATGCTCGCTGCCGTAGACGGTCTTGGTTCGCAGCCCCGCTTCCCGCGCCACATTCACGAACTGAATGCCCGGTTCTGAGCCGCATAACAACTGGTCCAGGGTAAAGACGGCCGCCGTTCGGCATATGGACTGGATAAACGTACGGCGGCTTCCCCTGGACATATGGAAACTATTGTATGGGCTGCCCGCTCCCGATACAATTCCGCCCAATCGACCGCAGAATGCGGAGCCAATGTGGCGCAGGGCTCCTGGCCTGCGCTGGTCAGGCCAGGAGGCCTGCCCCTTTGGCTATTCGTACCTCAGAGCCACGATCGGGTCGACCGTCGCGGCGCGGCGGGCGGGGATATAGCTCGCGGCAAGGGCAACGACAGCGAGCGCCACGGCCACGGCCGCCGAAGTTGGCAGGTCCACCGGTTTCACTTCGAAGAGCAGGCTGTCGAGGATGCGGGTGAGCGCGATCGACGCAAAGAAGCCGGCGGCCAGGCCGGCGGCGATCAGCTTCAGGCTTCCGGCTAAAACCATCGCGAGCACCTTGCGGCGCTCGGCTCCCAGAGCCATACGGATGCCGACCTCGCGCGTGCGCAGCGTCACCGCGTAGGAGATCACACCGTAAATTCCGATGGCCGAGAGCGTCACCGCCAGCAATCCGAAGATCGCGAGCAGGGTCAGGGTGAAGGTGCGGGCGGCCAGCGTGTCGGAGAGATACGCATCGAGCGGCTTGACGTCGAAGACGGGCTGGGTCTTGTCGGCCGCCAGGAAAGCTTCGCGGACACTGCGCTCGAGCAGGCGCGGATCGACCGACGTCCGCGCCACCAGGCTGTAGCCGAAGCTGGTGTCCTGGGCCTGCAGAACGTACGCCTCCATGTTGGAAGGCCGGTCGGGTGAGTACTGATGGATGTTGCCGACGATCCCGACGATGGTGATCCACGGCTTCTTCTCGCTGCGCCCGCCGAGCTGTATGTGCTTGCCGATGGGGTCCTGGTTCGCGAACTGCGTGCGCGCGCAGGATTCGCTGATCAGCGCGACTTGGGGCGTCGTGGGCCCGTCCACGGCGGCGAAGAGGCGGCCGCGCTTGAGCGGGATGCGCATGACGCGGAAATAGTCCGGGCTGACGGAATAGGTGTCGGCGGCCGGGGCGTCGGCGGGGTTGGCCAGCGGCTGGTCCTCGATCTGGAGGCTGCGACGGTCGAAGCCGTGGAGCGGCAGGGTGCTGACCATGGCGGCGCTCTCGATGCCGGGGGTGGCGCGCAGCCGGTCGAGCACCTGCCGGTAGTAGTTGAGCTCGGCTTCGGGCTTGCGGTAGCGATCGCCGTAGACGTAGGTCTGGAGAGTCAAGACGTTGTGCGGATCGTATCCGAGATCCACGCGCGTGACATGGAGGAAACTGCGGCCGAGCAGGCCGGCGCCGACCACCAGGACGAAAGACAGCGCGAATTCGGCGGATACGAGCAGGTTGCGGAATCCATGGCGGCCGCGCCCGGCAGTGGATTTACCGGTGTCTTTGAGGGCATCGTTGAGATCGACGCGAGAGGCGCGCAATGCAGGCGCCAGGCCGAAGAGCACGGCGGTGAAGAGGCTGGCGGCCAGGCCGAACAACAGCACCGGGGCGTCGATGCGGATCTCATCGAAGCGCGGGATCTGGCGGCTGCCGAGGGCGGCGAGGGCCTGGGTCCCGTACCAGGCGAGCACCAGCCCGGCGGCTCCGCCGGCGAGAGCCAGCAAAACGCTTTCGGCCAGCAGTTGACGGAGCAGGCGCACGCGCGAAGCGCCGAGGGCGGCTCGCAGCGCGATCTCCTTGACGCGTCCGGTGGCTCGAGCCAGCACCAGGTTGGCGACATTGGCGCAGGCGATCAGCAGAACGAAGCCGACGGCGCCGAGCAGAATCCAGAGCGCCCCTTGCACACGGCCGACCACCTGGTCGCGCAGCGGCCGCACCACCACGCCGATGCCCTGTGCGTAGTCCTGCGGGTGCTCGCCGGCGATTCCGCGGATCACAGCGTTCATCTCGGCCTGCGCCGCGGCGGCGGAGATTCCCGGCTTGAGGCGGCCGAGCAGTTGCAGGTGCTGGCAGCCGCGGCAGGCTTCCGGACGCCCGAGCGCATATCCGAGCGGCAGGAAGATTTCGGACTGGTCCGCGAACGGCGCCTGGAAACCGGGCGGCAGCACACCCACCACGGTGAATGCGGCCTCGCTCAATTGAAGTTTGCGGCCGAGGATTCCGCGGTCCCCGCCGAAGCGGCGCATCCACAGAGCGTTGGTCAGGATCACTTCGTAGCGGCGGTCGGGCTGGTCCTCTTCGGCCAGAAAGGGACGGCCGAGCGCCATCTTCACGCCCAGCGTATCGAAATAGCCCGCGTTGACGCGGAGGCCGCGGAGCAGTTCCGGATTGCCGCCTTCGGCGATCGCGACCGACGCATACCGGTAGAGGGAGAGGCTCTCGAAGGAACGGCTGCGGGCGCGCAGGTCCCAAGTGGTGGTGAAATCGACCGTTTGGGCGTCCAGGGTGTCCGGATCGGTCTCGCCGATCTTGACCAGGCGCCCCGGATCGCGGTAAGGCAGGGGATTGAGCAGCACCGCTTTGACCACGCTGAAGATCGCGGTGTTGGCGCCGACGCCCAGTGCCAGAGTGAGGACGGCGACGATGCTGAAGCCTGGATTTCTGCGAAGACTGCGAAGCGCCAGAGACAGTTCGGCCATGAGGATCCCTCGGGTTCCGACGTACCGAAACGGGTTTGGTTACGCCGGGATGTCCAATTCTACGGCGGAAACCGAACCGGCGGGGAATCTCCATTTCGGCGCGGGTCCCGGCGGCACGGCTGCCTCGCGAGGCTGGAAGATGTCGGGCTGGTCCTGGTTGATATAGGTGCGCAGATCGCCGGGCGCGATCTCGAGAACCCGGCCGCCCGTGATCGCCACGCCCTCCACCGCAAAAGTCGCTTCGATGGCAGTTCGGTATTCGAGGTTGGCGACGTGGAGATAGACTTTCCCGGCGGAGCGGCTGGCGGCGATATCCAGGCCGGCGGGCGAAGACCGCACGTTCACGCCGTGCGTGCCGTTGTGCGTCTTGAACAGCCGCGCGATGGAGCCGACCGGCATCAGGTAGCTCTTGCCGCGCGGCGTGGGCAGCATGACCGCCGTGTTAGTCCAGCGGTTGCCGTTGAAATCGGCCGCGGTAGCGATCTTGACGCGCGCCCCGTGACGCTGGTAGATGTTCAGCGAGCGCGCGTGATAGGCGGCGGAAAGCCACTCGTAGAGGATCGGATTGGCGTTCGCGGGGCTCAGGCTGAGGTGGCCTTCGGTGATGGCGATACCGGCGTTCGAGCCGCTCTCCGCCACGGCCTGTTCGATCTCGCCGACACGCTTCTCCACGTTGCCGGCGAGCTCCAGCAGTTCCTCCCAGGCGCGCTCGGGCTCCTGCTGATAGCGCAGTCCCTTGAGCACCGTGCCCGGCCGCTTGGGCGACTGCCCCATCATGTGGATGGCGACGAAATCGAGATACGGGCCGGCCTGCTTGAGGAGCTCAGGTGCCCACAGGCCGGAGCCCCGGCCGCGGTCGCCCCAGCCGATCAGGCGGATGGACGGGTCGCGCTCCTTCATGGCCTTGGCGAACTCGATGGTGTGGGCGATCGATTCCTCCCTGGTGAAGGTCGCGCTGCCGTAGGAGGTCTCGTTGCCGATCTGCCACAGTTTGAGGTTGAGGGGCTCGGCGGCGCCATTGGCCTTGCGTTCGCGGTGGTCGGGATCGTTGGCGTACGATACCCAGTCGGCCGCTTCACGGGCATCGCCCGTGCGATTGCCTTCGCGAGTGCCGCGATACCGCGTCTCGCCGTCGCTCAGGAAATTGACACAGTAGAAGGGCTCGGCGCCCACACGGCGGCAGAGGTCCACGAATTCGTGTGTGCCGGCGCGGTTGGTCTCCTTGCCGCCCCACACGTAGTTGCGCATCCAGGGCCGCCGCGCCGCGGGGCCGATTCCTTCGCGCCAATGGTAATAGCGGCTGAAGAGCCCGCCAAACCGGATGGCGCCGGGCGAGAGGCTGCGGACTATATCGACGAAGTCCTTGCGCCAGTCGTCCGCGTCGTAATCCCAGGAGGCCTCGACGGAGCTGTCGGTGGCGCCGAGCGGTTCCATGAACTGCATGTAGAGCAGCGGGGAGATTTCAAACAGCGGCTGGGGGTCGACCACGATTGAATCGGCGCCGGCGGCCTCGAGCGCGGAGTGCGCCGCGGCGGCAAGCCCTGCCTGTTTGAGAAACACCCGCCGGTTCATCTATTCCCCAATCACTTTTTTCTTGCGAAACCAGTCGATCAGGATATCGCGCATCAGGCCGACATCATGGGGAAACTGGAGGCCGGTGGTGCGCAGGTTCTCGGGGGTGTTCTGGTTGGCGGCGGTGTAGTCGCTAACCGCGAGGGTGTAGTCGCGGTCGGGATCGACAGTGCGGCCCCCCAGGATGTGCGGCGGCAACTGGCTGCCTTTGAACGTGCCCACCACCACGCGGTTATCGAAGGGCATGATGTCCCAGATGTGGCGGACCAGAAGCTGGCCGGCGGGCAGGATGTCGCGCACGCCACCCTGGTTCATCCACGCGAAATCGGCGCCGGTCTCGTCGCGCAGGGCTTGTTCGATGAGGCGTTTGACCTCGGGCTTGGTGAACTGCTTCTTCGAAATGGCGAGCGGCTCATCGACGCGCGAGGCGACCTCGTCTTCCCAGTGTTTCACCACGGCCGCGACGTCGGCCGCCGGCTCGATTTTTGTGGAATCGATGGGGATGCGCTTCCAGGTCCAGGAGACGGGCGCTTTCTTTTCGGTATCCACTTTCAGCTCGAGGCGGCCGAGTTCTTCGCCATAGCTTCTGACGCGTACCTGCACGCGGCCGTCGCGGGACTGCGCTTCGGTGATGCCGTTGTGAACGTGGCCGCTGACGATCACCGGGATTTCGGGTGCGGAATCGAGCAATTCCCGCTCCTCTCCACCGGTGATATGGCCGAGCAGGACGATGAGGTCGGACTTGTCCTTCAACTCGGCGGCGTATTTCCGCGCGGTTTCCACCATCGGAATCGTGTGCCAGTCTTCGAGCAGGTTGGGGGTCGTGAGGCTTTTCAGCGTGTCGGTCATCGCGCCGATCACGGCGACCCGCAGGCCGTTGACATTCAGGATCACCCACGGCTTGGAAGTGAAGAGCTGGCCGCTGGAGTTGACGATGTTCGAGGTCACGATGGGATACTTGGCGACCTGCATAAACTTGCGGGCCTGCAGCCAGCCATAGTCGAAGTCGTGGTTTCCGAGCGTAGCGGCGTCGAAGCCGAGCAGGTTGGCGATTTCAAAAACAGGCAGGCCGTGGAAGATCGTGGAGACCGGAGTGCCTTGAACCAGGTCGCCCGCGTTGAGCAGAATGCAATCGTTGCAGCCGTCGCGCTCGTGGCGGATGACGGTGGCGAGGTAGGCGAATCCGCCGTTGTGATTCACGAGGGGGCTGAGGCGCGCGTGCAGGTCGTTGGTGTGAAGGATTGTAAGCGACCGGACTTCCGCGGAGAGCGGCCAACAGACCAGTACCGCGAGCGCCAGCAGGCGGCGGGGGATTCGTGCCATACAGGGTCAATTGTAACAGGCGCTCTCGCCAATGATTGGCGGAGGGTTTATTGATACGAAAGAAGTTAGAGCGCGGCGCCGCCAATCATTAGGCGAGCAGCAATGTGGCGCAGGCCTCCCGGCCTGCGCTGGGCAGGCCGGGAGGCCTACCCTACTTACGGAAGCACGACTACGGGGACGCGCCAGAAGTTGAATTTGCCGGCGGTCGGGTCGAGCACGCTCACCTGGCAATCGTAGCGGCCGGGCGCCAGCTTCGCCAGGGGGACATCGAACTTCATGGGCAAGGCTTTCGACTTCGGGTTCAAGCCTTCGGTGACTTCGAGCGGCGCCGTCTCGAAGGCTTTCAGCTTGCCACGGTAGAAGCTCACGGTGGCCACCAGCGGCTGAGTGCTCGCGGCGGCGGGCTCGTAGGCTTCCAGGTAGACGTACATGTCCTGGTTCTTGCGGAACACGCGCGTCACACTGGGAATCAGGCGCTTATTGTCCTGCACCAGGGGATCCTCGGCCAGCAGCTTCTTGTCCTTCTCCGCGGTGTATATGGCGGAGTTGAGGTCCTGGCGCTGATTGCTCAGGACCACGGCGCTGATCGGCAGGCGCTTCTGCTCATTGGTGAGATCGGGGATGACGAACTTGCGCTCGAACGTCCCCATCTTGCCGCTCTCGTTTTCGCGCGCCAGCACCTTGATGGTGTAGGTGCCCGGCGCCAGGGTAAAGCCGGTGTTATAAGCGATGCTGGTGTTGGCGAGCTGCGCGACGGTTTCGCCCTTCAACTTGATGTCGCTGATGTCGCGGACGTTGCCCTGGATCTGCCCCTTGGCGTCTTTGACTTCACCGATCCAATCGATTTTGGTGCTCTCGGCCCCGCCGTGTTTGGCCAGCTCGAACTCGCTGCCCGGAACCTTGATGGTGACGGGCACGAAATAGCGGTCGCGCGCCATGCGGAAGTAGTTCACTTCCATCGCGATGGTGAGGTCCGTCATGGGGTCGCCCAGCATGAGGGCTTCCTGAAGCTGGCGTTCCTTGTCGCTGGAATCGAACTTGCGGAACTCTTTGCCGGCGAAATAGCCCTGGCGGTAGTCGATCTTACCGATGCGCGCGGAAAGCGTCGGGGCGGGTGTGAGCTTGATGCGCCGGTAATGGCCGTCGAGCTTCTCGTTGCTGCTGTAGTAGCCCAGGATGTAGTAGCTCGATATATCTTTCTGGGCCTGCTGGATGCCCATGGAGAGGTCGTTGTTATCGAGCAGGGCTTTGCCGCCGGTGTCGGCCGCCAGGGTGTAGAGCGTTTCCTGCTGGCCCTGAAAGCTGCTCTGCTGGCTGCGCGCTCCGCTGCCGGAATACATGCTGGTGCTGCCCGGGGAGGCCTTCGTGGCATCGCCCAGCGGCGCGGAAGCCACCAGGCCGCGGGCATCGATCGGATAAAACGCGACGTTGTTGCGGATGGCGGCATTGATGGTGGCGCGAAGCTGCGCCTCGTTGTCGGCCCCGGTCTTGGTCACGCCGCTCGCGAAATAGACCAGCGCTTTCTTCTCGGAAAGCGATCCGAGCATGCGGGCGGCGGATTCGAGGGCGGCCAGCTTGCGGTCGGTATTGAAGATGTTGAACTCGGTGTCGTCGGCGGTGAAGGCGTCGCCGTTATCGGATTCGTTGTCGGCGCCGGTGGAGCCATCCACGGCCAGGTCGCTGCCTTCGCCCACCGTGAGCTTCTTGATGGTGCTGTTGAGGATGTCGCGGTCGTCGGTGAAATCCTGCAGGACTTTGAGATCGCTCGAGAAGGTCATGATGGCCATCAGGTCCGACGGCGTCATCTGGCTCTTGATGAATTTCAGAGCGGAGGTCTGGGCGCGAATCTGGTCCTGAATCGGCATCGAGGTCATGTCGAAGAACATGACGAGCAGGCGGCGGTCCTGGTATTTCACTTCCCCCGGTCGCGACGGCGCGATCTGGTTGGCGGTGAGCGACTTCACGGCAGGCTTGGCAGGCTCTTCCGCGACGTTCTGGGGCTGCGGCCGCGGAGCGAGGGCCGGCACCGGCCGCGCTTCCTCTTCCAGCCGCTGGAACTTGAAGACCTTGATCGCTTGCGGCTTGCCGTCTTCGGTGATGGTGAAGTCCTTATCGGTCAGGCCCTCGATGGGGTTGCCGCTTTTGTCCTTGACCGATACATCCACGACCACCAACTGGACGTTGCTTTCGAACTTGACTGTGCCTTTGGGAATCGCGGGCTGATTCTGCTGTGCGGGGGCGATCATCACCCAGGCGAGAAGAATGACGGTAATCGGTCTCATGTCAGAACCTGAACCTCATCGTGGCGGTCATTTTTCGCATCTGGCTGGCGGCGGTGGGGAGGCCGAAGGTGCTGGATGCCAGAGTGGTGCCCCAACTGGTGATGGTGACGTGGTTCAGCGCGTTGGAGGCGTCGAACCGTAGATCGATGCTGCGCCGCTCGCCGAGGCGGAAGACGCGGCCGAGGGATCCGTTGAGGGAGAAAACCGTCGGCCCCGGCACGATGTTCCGCCCCGCCGTTCCCCAGAAGCCCGTGACCGGGGCCGTGAAGGCGTTGATGTCGAAACCATAGCCGGGAGTCGCCGGATCGATCGGTAAGCCAGTGGCGCTTGCACGCACGGGCCCCGAGACGCCGGTACCGGTCACCACCGAGCGATTGCCGCCCGCGGAGATCGTGAGGGGGTTGCCGGTGCGCAAGGTGAGGCTGTTGATGAAGGTCCAGTCTTTCAGCAGCCGTCCCTTCCAACCGTTGAGCAGAGCGCCGCCGCGCATACCGCTGCCCGAGCTGTACATCCACTGCGCGTTGACGGTATGGCGGGCGTCGAAATTCGAGAGTGCCCGCTCGGCGGCCAGGTTCTGCCAGTCCTGCGCGATCAGCCCGCCCATGCCGCCGTTGTCGATGGCTTTCGACCACATGTACGAGAAGCCGCCCGAGAGCCCGTTGCGGCCGCGCCGGTTGAGGGCGAACATCGCGGAATTGAAAGTGGAGTCGCCGTTGGATGTCTCGTAGATGTATCCGGAGGGCCCTGCGACGACGGCCGTCGAGCCGGGGGGCAGCGAATTCGGCAGGAATTGCTGATCGAGCGCGGTGCCCTTGGTGTGGTTCAAGGTAATGGTGCCGACCAGGGAGTGGGGAAGCTCGTTTTGCACGGAAAGCTGCCAGATCTGCGCATACCCGATGCGGTAATTGGGATCGATGGCGCGCGTATTGGTGACGGTACTCACACCGGTGTTGAAGGTGTTGATGGAAAGCGGGTTGGCAGCGGTCGAAGCCAGGCTGTAGTTCTGCGCGAAGGGCGGCTGGGCGGCCAGATTCGTTGGCGAGGGTGGTATACGCCGCGCTGTTGTAATAGATGCCATAGCCGCCATTGATGCGGGTGGAGCGCTTGGTGGAGGGCCGCCAGGCGAAGCCGATGCGGGGAGAGATATTGTTGTGGTCGGGGCGGACCAGCGTATCCGGATATTGGATGCCGGAAAGCGTCCCGACCTGGCCGGGCAGCACGGGCGCGATCGCGGCAAATCCAGGTGCGATATCCAGGTTGACGAGGCGGTTATAAAGCTCGTGGATGGGCGTCTGATAATCCCAGCGGGCGCCCACGTTCAGCGAGAACCTGGTGTTGATGCGCCAGTCATCCGTGGCGAACACGTCGTAGCCCGAGCTGCGGAAATATTTGTCGGCGTTGCCGTAATTGATGGAGCTGGTGTAGGGCTGGCCGAGCAGGAAATCGGCGAAGTCGAAGCCGGTTCCGAGAACCGCCACACCGTTGACGATTTGGCTGGTGGCATTGCCGGTGAAACCGAAGGTGCCGCGG
The DNA here is from genome assembly GCA_963836015.1 of Bryobacterales bacterium. GTDB lineage: Bacteria > Acidobacteriota > Terriglobia > Bryobacterales > Bryobacteraceae > CAWCDJ01. Next base: position 725,255 of record CAWIIF010000002.1, read on the forward strand.
GCGTTGGCGTCGGAAAGCGGATTGATCTGCTGGCGGCGGTAATCCACACCGAAAGTCACGTTGTGGGTATTGCGCACCCAGATCACGCTCTCGCCGATATTGCTGGTCTGGTTGCGTGAGAGCGAGGCCGCACCGTCCGATAGTCCCGCGAAGTTGGTGAAGTTGAGGTTCGGCGGTCCCCAGTTGAGCGGGTCGGTCGAAGCGCCTGTGATGCCCAGGTTCCCTTCGACGTTCTGAAGATAGGAAAAGTACGGCGACGAAAGGCTGCGGCTGCGGCTGAAGCGGTAGTTCAGGTTGCTGATCAGGCGGGTTGTGAAGTTATGCGAGTATGACGCGTTGACGTTCATCCCGCGCCCGGTGCGGGAATCCACGAACCCGAAGATATTGGGAGTGGTATTGTTGCTGCCCTGATAGCCCAGGCCGCCGTTGATCCGGTTCTTCGAATTGAGGGTTTGGTTCAGACGGACATTAATGTTGTCGGAGTTACCTACCGTGGTGATGGGGGCCGAGTAATTGCGGCTGTATCCGGGGAAGTTCGGCAGCGGGAAGTACTTGGCCAGCTCCAGGGACACGGGGTCCAGGCGACTCTGGGGGATCACATTGCCCGGGAATTGATTGCCCGAGAGCGGATCGTAGATTTTGACCGGCCCTTGCGCGAACGATTGCGAGAAATCGCCCGTGCGTTCGAAGCGCGGAAGGCATGGTGCTGGTCTGGGTGGTGCCGTTGCGGCTGCGCGTCAACTGGTAGTTGAACATGAAGGTGCCGTGCTGGCCGCTGAGCAGGTGCGGGATCTTGAGGGGGCCGCCGAACATCATGGTGGCGCGCGCGTTGGCGTAGGCAGGCTTGGCGACCTGGTTGCCGGTAAGCGAAAAGGTTTGGGCGTCCCAGGCGGAATTGTCGAGGATGAAAGCGAGGTTGCCGTTGTATTGCATGCGGCGATCGCGGCGAGCGTTGCCGAATGCCGCCACGCCGGGCCGGTTCATGCCGGGTCCGCGTCCGCCGCGTCCGGCGAAGCCGCCGCGTCCACCGCCGAATCCGCCACCGGGCCCGCCGAAGCCGCCTCCGGGTCCGCCTCCGGCCATCATTCCACCGCGTCCGCCTCCGGGTCCTGCTCCACCGGGTCCGCCGCGTCCGCCAGCGGCCACCGCGACTCCGCCGGGGTTATCGCCGTTGGGCCCGCCGAGGCCGTCGCCGCCCGGCCCCATCATGCCTCCGGGGCCGCCCATCATGCCGCCGGGCCCGCCGCGCCCGCCGAACCAATCGAACTGCTGGGGCATATCCAGGCCGCGGCTGACGCTGCCGTTCACCATCATCGAATCCGACGAGCTGCTGCTCGGATCGGCGTTCATGTCGGTGCTGAACCCGGAATCGCTGTTGATCGCTGAATTGTCGGCAGCCTGGTTGACGTCCATGCGCTGGAATCCCGTCTGCTGCTGCATGGCCTGGCGAAGAGAAGGCCGTTGATTGCCGGCGCCGCGTCCGCCATTCTGCCGCGCGGGAGTCCGGGTCTCGAGCGCCGCGGTCGGCAGCGGCAACGGCGGGCTTCGCCTGTGCGGTCGCGGCGGTAACTGGGGGCTGGGCCGCCGGCTTTGGCGCGATGGACTGGCGAATTGCCGCCAGGTTGAGAAGCTGCAGATCCCATTGCGGGCTCGGGGCATCGGGTGCGATTCCGACCTCTTTCGTCAACGGTGCGAATCCCAGCATCTCAACCCGGATGGTCCAGTTCCCGTCGGGGAGGTCGTGGAAGGAGTACGCACCTTGCGCGTCGGTGGTGGTGACGAGCTTTTTGTCGCCCAGGGTTGCGGTTACGGTTGCGCCGGGAATCGGGAGCCCGCCGGACAGGACGACGCCGTGATGTTCCGAGGCAATCAGGACACTCACGACAAGGCCGGCCGTCAAGAGGCGCCCGAGGTAGAGGTAAATACGATGTGCAGCCATGGGGTGACTACCTTCAAGGCGCAGAGGTAGCAGGGAACGTTACCGGGGCTATCCCGGATTTGTTGTACGCGAACCTTTAAAAGATTTTGGAACTCTTTGGTTTTCAGTAGGAAGGCGGCTTATTCCTCACGCAGGGCCGCCACCGGATCCATCCGCGAAGCGCGCAGCGCCGGCCAGTAGGCCGCCAGCACGCCGACACTTGCCAGGACGGCCGTCGAGAGGAAAAGGGTCAAGGGGTCGTCCGCCTGCAGACCGTAAAGAAGACTCGCCACCAGGCGCGTGGCGGCCAAAGCAGCGCCGAGTCCGGCAGCCACCCCGATGCCGACGAGAAGTGCGGCCTCGGCCAGAAGCATCCGCCGCACGCGCCCCGGGTCGGCTCCCAGCGCCATGCGGATTCCGATTTCGCCGCGACGCCGGGCGACGTTGTACGACATAACGCCGTAGAGCCCGATCATAGCCAACAGCAGTGCAAGTCCGCCGAAGAAGGCCGAAAGCACAGCCATCAGTTGTTCGCGCTGAAGCGATTGGTCGACCCGGATGGCGAGCGTGGTGAACTCGAGCGACACATGGGGGTTGACCGCGCCAACCGCGGCTTTCACAGCGCCGTCGAGAGACTCGGGGCCGCCGGCTGCACGGATCTCGAAGTTGGCAAGCGGAGAAGGCTTCGGGTCCTGGCTCCATGCGATAAAGGCGGTGGGCGGAACGACCTCCCGGAGGGAGGCGAATTTAGCGTCTTTGACGATACCGGCGACCTCGATGGGGTCCTGGATCGCGTCCCCCTTGCGCAGGCGGAAATGACGCCCGAGCGGATTGACGCCGCCGAAGAATTCCCTGGCCATGGTTTGATTGATGACGGCCACGGCGGGCGACGTTGGCGTATCGCGCGCGTCGAAATCGCGTCCGGCGAGCAGCGGCGTGCCGAGGGTCTCGAAATATCCGCCGCTCACCTTGTTCATCGATACGGTGGAGCCGGCAGGGGCGCCGGCCGTATCGCCTTCGATCACGAGCGGCGCGCTCCACGAACAGCCGCAGATCGGGATGAGGCTGGACATACCCGCCGAGCGAACGCCCGGGAGGGCACGCAGGCGGTCGAGAATTTCCCGGTACAAGACGGGGCGGCGCTCCGCCGGGGTGCCGGTATTGCGGAGGTCGAGCGCGGCAAGGAGCACGCGGCCGCGGTCAAAGCCGGGGTCGAGGGAAGCGAGGCGCCGGAACGTCGATAGCAGCAGTCCGGCACCGGCTAGCAGCACCAGGGAGAGCGCGACCTGCAGGGCCACCAGGGTTTTGCCGATGCCCGATTTCGAGCCTCCGATGATTCCGCGGGAACCGGCACGCATGGCCGATTGCGGCTGTACCCGTGTGGCGCGCCAGGCCGGCGCGATGCCGAACAGCAGTCCCGTGAGAACGGCAATGCCGGAGGTGAACGCCAGGACGCGAAGGTCGGGGGTCAGGTCGAGGAACACGTCGAGATAGCTGGTGAGGAGCCGCGTCCCCCAGTTGGCGAATAGGACGCCGAGCGCCGCCCCAGCTACCGAGAGCAGCAGGCTTTCCGTGAGCAGTTGGCGGAAAAGGCGGCTCCGCCCGCAGCCGAGCGCGGTACGAATGCCGATTTCGCGCTGCCGGGCGGCGCCGCGCGCCAGCAGCAGATTGGCGACATTGGCGCAGGCGATCGCGAGGACCAGTCCCACCATCGCCATGAGGATGAACAGAGGCTGACGATACCGCGCGAGAGCGAACGGCATCCCGTTTCCGGCGGGCTCGGTATCGAAGGTGCGCGCGAGAAAGCGCTGCTGTTCGGCGGCCGGCCAGGCCTGCGGCACGGCGGCCCTGTAAATCAGGGGCGCCAGTGTCTTGAGGCGGGCGGTGGCCTGCGCGGCCGTCACGTCCGGCCGGGGCCGCGCGACGATCCGGAGCCATCCGGGAACGAACGTGCTATCGAGGAGGTTCAACTCGCCGTGTAGGATTTTCTCCGAGCAGAGAGGGACCATCACGTCGACGGAATAGCCCGTGTCGATGCCCGTGAAGCGCGGCTCGGAGACGCCAAGAACTTCGAAAGGATGGCTGTTGAGCGAGATGGTTTTGCCTACTATGTCGGGCCGGCCGCCATACTCCCTTTGCCAGAAGGCGTAACTCAACACCGTGGTGCCGGGGCAGCCGCGGTAGTCATCGGCGGGAGTGAAGGTGCGGCCCAGCGCGGCGTGTACGCCCAGAGTATCGAAAAGCTGACCCGACGCCAGGTACCCGTTCAAGGAGTGAACTTCGCCTCCGCCGCTCAGGTCCAACGCCCAGCGGCCATAGGCGAAGATCCCGGAGAACACATCCTGGCGGTCGCGGAGTTGCTCCCAGATGGGATTGCTGTAGCCCAGATAATCCTTCGGGCCCATGGTGACCTGGAGCAATTCCTGCGGGCGGCTCACAGGCAGGGACTTCAGCATCGCCGCGTCGATCAGGCTGAAGATCGCGGTATTGGCGCCGATGCCGAGCGCCAGCGACAGGGTCGCCACGAAGGTAAGCCCCGGCCTGCCGCGCAGGGCGCGAAGAGCGTAACGGATGTCTCGCACGATGCCGTCGAGCATACCCGCCTCATCGTAAAACAAAAACCGCCGGCCCGTAGATGCGGACCGGCGGATATGCGAAGACAATCTAAACCGAACTTAGTCGCCGAAGCTGCCGACTTCCTCGCGCTCTTCGGGGGCAGGCTTGGGCGCCGGCTGGATGCTGCCGATCTGCACCAGTTCGGGGCCGGGCTTCTCTTTCAGAACGTGCTCGCGATAGAGCTTCGCCATGCGCTCGTTTTCCTGCTGCTGCTTGAGCTTGGTATCGCGCGCGCGGATCTTCTCTTCACGAGCAGTCTTGGCGATGCCCAGGCGATCGAGATCGTGCTGCACCTCGTTGGTGACGATGTCTTCGCGCAGCACCAGGGAATGATCCTGGGCCTTCAGCGGAACGCTCTTGCCGCCGGCGAAGATCTCGTGCTTGCCATGCTCGTCGTACCACTTGGTGAGCGTGGCGGTCATGTGCATCTTTTCGATGATATTGCGCCAACCCACGCCCGTGTTGTAGGCGCAGAAGGAGATCTCGCCTTCCTGGGTGGCGTAGGGAATGATGCACTGCTCAGTGCGGCGGAAATCGTAGTTGAACAGATCCTGGAACCACATGCCCGCGATGAACAGGAAGTTCCAGCGGTCGCGCCGGCGCTGCTCGATGTCATCCATCGTGCGGTCTTTGCCGACCTTGCCGTAGCTCTTGCCGGTGGCGCCGAAGGTCTTGTCGAACTTCTTCAGCAGGTCTTTCATGCGGAAGTGAGTGGGCGCCTGGAAAGGATCGTAATTGCGCGCCGCCGCCAGAGCCATACCCATGATGGAGAGCCACTTGCCGCGCGCGGCGTCGTTGACGCGGGCCACGTCGCGGGCCAGTCGGTCGGCATTCAGAAACGCCGTGACGGGCCGGGCTTCCTTGGTTTCCTTATCCACCATCACGGCCATGCCGACGCCGCAGTTGGGGTGGCAGCCGCAGCTCAACTGTCCCCAATCCGCCTGCGGCCCGTGAACCAGGTCGCTCCAGTCGGAGAAGGTGGACATGAACGAAATCGGGAACCAGTCGCGCACGGGCTCGCCGAGTCCGGTCTGGTTCTTCACGTCGTGTGCCAGATGCGAGAGCGTGTAGCGCTGGGCCGCGCGGCGTTCGTCGGTGACGGCTTCGTCGCGGCCGGTGAAGGAGACCGGCTGGAAGGAGAGGAACGGAATCTTCTTCGGGTTGTCGAGCGCGAACTGCACGATACGGCCGACCTGCTCGTTATTGATGCCGTTGATGATCGTGATCACCGGAATGATGTCCACGCCGTTGGCGTACAGGTTCTCGATGGCGCGCAACTTGACATCGAACAGGTTGCCGACCTTGCGGTGCTGGTTGGCCGCGTTGCCTATCCCGTCGAACTGGAGATACGCGTAGCGCAGGCCGGCCTCAGCCGCCTTGCGGCAGAACTCGGGGCTCTTGGCGAACTCGATGCCGTTCGTAGCGGCCTGCACGGAGGTGTAGCCGACCTCGCGGGCATAGCTCACGGCGTCCAGGAAATAGGGCGACAGGGTGGGCTCGCCGCCGGAGAACTGTACGGACATCTGACGCTTGGGCTTGATGGTGACGGCGTTATCGAGCAGCGTCTTGATATCTTCCCACGTGAGCTCGTGGACGAAACCGACCTGGTTGGCGTCCATGAAACATGGATCGCACATCATATTGCAGCGGTTGGTGAGATCCACCGTAAGGACCGAGCCGCGGCCGTGGGTGATGGTGCTGGACCCGTGCTTGTGCAGGGTCTCATCGTTATGGGCGCGGATGTCGCGACCCGGGAAGACCTGTTCCAGGTGTTTGAAGAACGCGGTGTCGATCGCCATCACGTCTTCAAAGTGACCGTGAACCGGGCAATCCTTGACCATCAGGATTTTGCCGTCACGTTCGATGATTTGAGCCTTGATCTCGCCGGGACGATCGTTGTACAGCACGTCGACGGGGGCCTTCCCGTCGAGGATCTGCTGGCGGATCTCCGGAACGCAGCGCGGGCACAGCGAATCGGTCTGGCGCGGCCATCCAAGGGGGGGCTTTACCTTCTCCCACGACTTGAGGAGCGGCTTGTCCGACCATTTCGGCACAAAGCCCGCGTTCCGATTGATCTGATTGAGTTTATCGAAGACGAACCAAGCGGCGCCAGCAGCGTATGTTGCGGCTTTTTCAACGTATTTGATCGGTTTGTGCATTTCGAATTGGAACCCTCCCGCCAGTAAAAGAAGTGCCGCGCACAATTACCCAGGCTTGTAGATATGAGCGCTTGTAGAGAGTATAGGGAATGGCCGCAACCGGGCCTATCGATTGCCATTAAACTGCTGAAATGATTGGTTGTACGGCACAGGACGGGGTTGAACGGGGTTTTTGTGGGGTCGAGAGGCGAAAACCGCGGCTAGCCGTATGAATCGGAACGGTTTAAATAGGTTCGCGTGCGTTATGCTACAACTATGACGCGATTCGGGTTCGGATTCATCTTTGCTTTGTGCGCGATTGCTGCCGTCGGATGGAGCTACTTTCAATTCGGCTTCGCGCCGGTGGCGGCCCATGCCGCGCCGATGCCGTTCGAAAAACGCTTCGCGAAAATGGCCTTGGCCGCACGGATCGACAAGGACGCGCCCAAACAAGCTCCGATCTCGCCGACCGAAGACAACCTGGTCGCCGGCGCAAAGCTGTATCGCGATCACTGCGCTGTCTGCCACGGCACCACGACAGGGCAGAAGACGGTACTTCAAGTCGGGATGTTCCCAGCGCCACCCATGCTGCTCCAGGGCAAGGGCGTTACCGACGATCCTGCCGGCGAGTCGTACTGGAAGGTGAAGAACGGGATCCGGATGACCGGGATGCCCGCGTTCAGCCCGGGGCTCAGCGAGACGGAATTGTGGCAGGTGAGCCTGCTGGTGGCGAATGCGGACAAACTGCCGGCGGAAGCGAAGCAGTATGTCGGATCACTGCCGCTGGAATCGGCGCGGTAGCGTGCGCCTTCGGCGCATGGGGCAGGCCGGAGGCCTACCCTACTCATCCAAAGCGGAGGCGTTGATTTCGATCACGTGGCGGTCGGGGTCGAGGATGTAAATTTGCGGGAAGCCGGCGGTGGCGTGGGGCTGAAGCTGCATGCGTTTCAATTCGTCGGGGGAGTCTTCGCGGTAGCCCCGCTGCCGCAGGAATTCGATCGCGCCGCGGTAGCTTGGAACGCGCACGGCGAAGTGGTTGTCGCGCGTGTCGATGCCCTTGTCGCCGCGAAACGTAGCGCCCGAGTGCACGATGAGATGGAGGTGCTGCAACGCGCCGACCGCGAACCAGGCGCCGGGGAACGAGAAGTTCGGGCGCTGGATCTCGGAAAGGCCGAGGATTTCGCGATAGAAGGTCCGCGACCGCTCCAGGTCGCGCACATTCAGGCTGACGTGATGGATGCTTGCAATTCCGATCATGGCTTCACCACCGTTCCGCCCTTCATGACGAACTCGACTTTGCGAATGGCGTGAATGTCGCGCGTGGGGTCTCCGCCGACCGCGATCAGGTCCGCCAGCATTCCCGGTTTCACTTCGCCGATATTCATATGGAGGACGCGGCCCGCCACCGATGTGGCCGCTTCGAGCGCCGCCACGGTGGGCATGCCGTAATCCACCATCATCTCAATTTCGCGCGCGTTGTCGCCGTGGGTGTACACGCCGACATCGCTGCCGCTGAGGATGGTGACGCCGGCCGCCAGCGCGGCCCGGAAACTCTCGCGCTTGCGCGTGATGGATGGCGGCTCGGGCTGCTCGCCTTTCTTCCACCCGGCGTATTGAGCGACGGCATCGCCGGCTGCCACCGTGGGACACAGGGCGACGTGGTGCTCGACCATCATTTTGAAAATCTCGGGTGTTCCGCCGTCGCCGTGCTCGATGGTTTCGGCGCCGGCCAGGATGGCGCGCCGCATCCCCTCGGGCGTGCTCGTGTGGACGGCCACCGGGACGCCTGCGTCGCGGGCGGTGGCGACCGCCAGTTTCATCTCCTCGAGCGAGAAGGTGGGATGCGAACCGGGGAGCGGACCCCAGCGGTAGTCGCCGTAGAGCTTGATCCAGTCGGCGCCATGTCCGATCTGGTCGCGCACCACGCGGATCAGGCTATCGACGCCGGCCGCCTCTTCGCCGCCCTGGGGCACGCGAAACTCGGGCGCGAATCCTTTGGGGCCGTAGGCTCCGGTGGCAACGATGGCGCGCGTGACGACGAGCATGCGGGGGCCGGGTATGATTCCCTGATTGACGGCCTGCTTCAGCTCGACATCCGCGTAGCCGGCGCCTTCGGTGCCGAGGTCGCGGATGGTGGTGAATCCGGCCATCAGCGTGGCGCGCAGATGGTTGACGGCTCGGGCGGTGCGCAGCGCGATGCCTTCGTGGGCCACCTGGTCGTTCCAGGACGTCTCATTATAAGGATGCAGCAGGACGTGGGAGTGGCCTTCGACCAGGCCCGGCATAAGGGTGGTGCCCGGCAGGTCCACCACTTTGGCGTTCGAGGAATCGATCTGCGCGGCGGGTCCGGCGGCCTCGATGCGGTCGCCGCGTACGCGGACTGCCCATCCTTCGTGAAGGGCTTCGCCGTCAAAGACGCGAGCCGGCTTAATGACCGTGACCGCGGCGGAGTCATCCGCGCCGCGCCCGGGCCTCTGTGCCAGGGCGGGAAATAAGATCAGCCCGGCCAGCAAGCCGGCCGGAACCGCACGCCTGATGCGCATGCGCCGATTATGAGGCCTGGAAGGCTCTCAAGTCCACAGCGGACGCTTATACGCTGTAGAATTGCTATCTAGGAGGCCGTTCGCGATGCGCTCGCCGATCTGTGGGGTTCTGCTGGCCGTCTCTCTCGGGCTGCTCTGCGGAGGGGTGGTCTTCGCACAATATCCCGGACAATATCCTCCCGGGCAATATCCACCGGGACAGTATCCGCCCGGACAATACCCTCCGGGGCAGTATCCGCCGAACTACCCGTCGACCTATCCCACGCGGCTGCCGGGCGGGATTCCGGTGGAGATTCCGATGCCGCGGGTGGAACTCCCCAAGCGGCAGCCCAAAGAGAAGCCGGGCGGCGACGAGCGGAAGATCACGCTGGCCGCAGTGGAGGGCGCGCTGCGATCGATGGGCGAGAAGGACCTGTACCTCGAGACCTCGCCGACGCGCATTCTGCGCTTCCGGCTGCTGGCCAAGACGCGCTTCCAGAACAAGCAGGGCGAACCGGTCCGCGATTCCCTGCTGCACCCGGGCGATCAGCTTTCGGTGCAGGTGAACACGGACGATGCCGAGACCGCGCTGCGGGTGACGCTGCTGCGCACGGCCACGGATGCCGAGCGTGCGGCGGCGGACCGTCCTTTCGATAAGGCCTCCGCGAAAGTACCGGAGGACAGCGACCTGGGCAAGGCGCGCACGGTGGCGGTAGAGGAAGCGGCCGGCGGGGAAGCGCCCGCCGCGGGTGCAGCTCCGAAGGCAGAAGCGAGCACGGGCGATGCCGTAGGCGTAGCTCCGGCCGCTCCTTCGAACGCGGGCGGCGTATCGGACGACCAGATCATTTTGGATGCGCGCACTAACGCGGCGTCGCTCACCGCCGGCCTGCCGAACTTTCTGGTTCAGCAAGCCACCATGCGCTTTTTCAGCACCGGCTTTCCGGCACACTGGCAGCCGATCGATACCGTGACGGCCGACGTCGCTTATGTGGACGGGAAGGAAGAGTACCGGAACATCGCCATCAATGGCACTCCCACCGACCGGCCGCCCGAGAGCACCGGCTCGTGGTCTACCGGCGAGTTTGCGACCACGCTCGAAGATGTCCTTTCGCTCGCGACCAACGCGCACTTCAAGCGCAGGGGACCGGCCACGATGGGCGGCCGCGCGTGCCTGGTATTCGATTACCAGGTGGAGCAGCCGAATTCCCACTGGACGATCGTGTCGCCCGACCAGCGCCAATACAAACCCGCTTACGAGGGGGCCATCTGGATCGATTCGGCGACTCACAACGTGGTGCGGATCGAACAGAGGGCTACGGCGTTTCCGCGCGATTTTCCGTTCAATCGCACGGACTGCACGATCTCCTATGCCTACGTGCAGATCGACCAGCGCAGCTATCTCATGCCGTCAACCAGCGAGGATATCGCGTGCATGAGCGGAAGCGGGGCGTGCTCGCGCAACGCCCTGGAGTTCAAGAACTACCACAAGTTCACGACCGAATCGAACGTCAAGTTCGATAAATTCCTGTCGCGGCTGGGGCCGGGGAAGTAACACCGGCTCCGTCTACTTCTGGTCGGCGAAGTTGAGCCGGCGGATCCAGATGTTGCGATAGCGCACGGCCTGGTTGTGGTCCTGCAGGCTGAGCGGCTCTTCCGGGGGGTGCGGCGTGTACTTGCCGACCTGCCGCCAGATGGTGGTGCCGATCTCCGCCTGGTGGTTCTGTACCAGCACACCGTTGAAGAACACCGTCATGTAGGCGGGCTTCTCGAGCTTGTCTCCATCGAAGTGCGGCGCCTCGAAGACGATGTCGTAGACGTTCCACTGACCCTGCGGGCGGGCCGGGTTCACGAGCGGTGGCCAGACGCCGTACATGGCTCCGGCGGCGCCGTCGGCATACGTCAGGTTATCGTGGGACTCGAGCACCTGGATCTCGTAGCGCATCATCAGTTCGACGCCGCTGTTGCCGCGGCCCTGTCCGGTGCCGGTAACGCCCTCCGGGATCATCCACTCGACGTGCAACTGGCAATCGCCGAATTTGTCCTTGGTCACCATGCGGCCGGTGCGCGGAGAGATCTCCATGTAGCCGTCCTCGACCTTCCACTTCGACGGATGGGGCTGGTTGTCGCGGCCCATCTGCACCCAGTGCGACAGGTCCTTGCCGTCGAAGAGCACGATCGCGTCGGAGGGCGGCGTTTCGGTAAACGGCTCGCCCGGAGTGATCTTGCGAGCGCGCGGACGCCGCATGTCGTGGACCTTCCAGGGCTGGCCGGGCAGCTGCGGCGTATCGTTGTAGCCGCGGACATCGTCGCCGGCCGATTCCGGAATGTGCGTTCCGCCGCCTTTCTTCGGAGCCGATTGCGACGGATCGCTGGTCTGCGCCGCCAGCATCCCGGCCATGGCCAGGAAGAGAACAGCCTTCATGATGGAGCCTCCTGAAAAATGAGTTCCGAAGTATGATATCAGCGCGCAGCGCCCGGTGTGGGGCGAAGCCTAGATTTTCATGCCGAGCAGCTTGCGTGCCCCGATCTTCAGCATGCCCCACGGGCCGTATCGCTCCTGGAGGATCTGCATGTAGAGCGCGCGGGTCTCTTCCGGGGGGACTCGCAGCGCGGTCTTCTCCTCCAGCCGCATGGCGCCGGAGGGGCACGCAGTGACACAGAGAGCGCAGCCGATGCAACGCGAGAGATCCACTTCGGCCGGGCCGGAGTCCATGCGTATGGCGTCCATCTGGCAGCGCGACAGGCAGGTTCCGCAGGACTGGCAGGCGTCCGGATCGACCGCAGCGAAGTAGGTAGAGCTGAAGTAATCCGCCGGGCGGGGAAAGAATCCGGCCGAGGTAAGCACCCCGCAGCAACAGTGGCAGCAGCAGCAGATGAAGATCGGGTCGCGCGTGTTCTGCGGCTGCAGAACCAGGCCCTGCCGGTCGGCTTCGTCCACCAGATCGAGCATTTCCTGGCGGCTGATGATGCGGCCCGCGCCGGACTGCGACATCCATTGGGCGGCCATTCCGATTGTCAGGCAGTTCTCGCGCAGGTCTGTCTGTTTGCACGGCTCGCCCAGAAGGTCCTTGCCATGCCGGCAGATGCAGGGGGCTTTGGCAAATGGACCGGCCGACTTCTCAATGTGGCCGCGGATGTCGTCGTACGTAGCCACACTCCGTTCGATGGCGACCGTGCGGTTGACCGGCACAATGCGCATCTGGGTGGTGCGGGTGCTGTGGAAGGCGCCGTGGAATGCTTCCTCCATATATTGACGGACATCGCGCTCGAACTCCGGGGTCATGCGCGGCAGTTGCCGCTCGTAAACGCCGATTGCGAAGATCAGCTTGCCGAAGCGCGGCCCCTCGGGGCCGGGAATGCGCAGGATCAGGCCTTTGCGGTCCATTTCGTCGAGGGCGGAGCGCAGTTCCTCGAGCGTTCCGGGCGCCTTGAGGCGTTTGTGAATGACGCGAGCCGGCTCCGGGATGGCGCTCAGCCCGAGTGCGATTTCGGCCTCTTTGAGGGTGAAGAGACGCTCGAGGATGCGGATCTCGACGCCGGAGGCCGTGGCAGGGAAGCCGATAGGCATCCGGTCCAGGTGCTGCTGGAGGCTGCGATAGAGAGATTCAGATCCCATTCTTCACCTCTTGCCTGATTTTACGCTGCGTTGACACACATTTACACGGGTGGATCCCTTGGTTTTCGTCTATATGTCAGGAGAGAAGAGGATGATCCACCAGGAAAAGGCTCTCGAGGAAGCACGGCCCGAACTCGAGGCGCTTTTTGCGGATAGCGGGCCGCAGAGCAAGCCCCGGACGCGCGGGCGGCGGTGGCCGGCCGTGGCCGCGCTGCTGGCGGCCTCCGCTGCCGGCGTGGGCTTCTGGAAGATGAGGAGCGGCGACGCGCCGGTGCCCTATGGCACGGCCCAGGCAGCCCGCCAGACCATCACCCGGTCGATCAGCGCGACCGGAACCATCCAGCCGGTGATCACGGTGCAGGTCGGGACGCAGGTTTCCGGGACGATTTCCGAACTCTATGCCGATTACAACAGCCAGGTGAAGAAGGGCGAGGTCATCGCGCGGCTCGACCCGTCGCAGTTCAACGCCCAACTGGCACAGGCGAATGGGACGTACCTCAGCGCGCAGGCGGCGGCCCAGGCGGCGCAAAACAACGTGGTTTCCGCGGACGCGGGGGTGGCGTCGGCACAGGCGAATGTGGACCGCACCGATGCGGCGCTGGTGGACGGGCAGAAGAGTTACAACCGTACGCGCGCGCTGGTGGAGGCGAAGGTGGGCGCGGCGATGGATCTCGAGACGGCGCAATCCACGCTCGACCAGGCGGCCGCGCAGAAGCAGCAGGCGGTGGCGCAGCTCAACCAGGCGCGCGCCCAGGCGCAGAGTTCGCGGTCCCAGGTGGCGCAGGCACAGGCGCAGGTCAACCAGGCCAAAGCCGCGGTGGACCTGGCGCAGGTCAACCTGGACCACACGATCATCCGCGCGCCGATCGATGGCGTGGTGGTGGCGCGCAACGTGGATGTGGGCCAGACCGTGGCGGCCAGCCTGCAGGCGCCGGTGATCTATCTGATCGCCAACGACCTGACCCGCATGCAAGTGCTGGCCAACATCGATGAAGCCGACGTCGGACAGCTCGCGCCGGGAAGCCAGGTGGATTTCACGGTGGACGCGTACCCGTCGGCGGTCTTCCACGGGACGGTTTCGCAGGTGCGCCTCGCGCCGCAGAACGTGCAGAACGTAGTCACGTACACCGCGGTGATCGACGTTCGCAACCCGGACCTGAAGCTGAAGCCCGGAATGACGGCCAACGTGTCGGTGGTGGCGGCCCGGCGGGAGAACGTCCTGGCGGTGCCCAACAGCGCTCTGCGGTTCCGTCCGCAAGGCGTTCAACAGGCCCCCGCGGCGGGCCAGCGGCAGGTGTGGAAGATCGCGGAAGGCAAGCTGGAACCCGTGAGCGTGAAGCTGGGGCTCACGGATGGGATATCGACCGAGGTGGTATCGGGCGACCTGCGGGAAGGCGACCGGGTGGCGACCCCCGCGCTCCCGTCGGGCAGCGCGTCGGCATCGGCGCCGGCGAAATCGATGTTTCCGATGGGCGGGGGGAGAAAGGGACGGTAGCCGCCATGAACACCATTCAGCTCGAAGGGATCGAGAAGATCTACGACACGGGCGCCGTGCGAGTGCACGCCCTGAGGAACGTGAACCTCGAGGTCGAGCCCGGGGAGTTCGTGGCCATCATGGGAACGTCGGGGTCGGGCAAATCGACCCTCATGAACATCCTGGGATGCCTGGACCGTCCGACCGCCGGGCGGTACCTGCTCGAGGGCCTCGACGTTTCCCGCCTGGACAAGGACCAGCGGGCGGAGGTGCGAAACCGCAAAATCGGTTTCGTGTTTCAGGGCTATAACCTGCTGCGGAGGACGACAGCGCTCGAGAATGTGGAGCTGCCGCTGATCTACGCAGGCGTGCCGGCCGCCGAACGGGCGCGGCGGAGCCGGGTGGCGCTGAGCGTGGTGGGCCTCGCGCATCGCGAGGACAGCCACCCCAGCCAGCTCTCTGGAGGACAGCAGCAGCGCGTGGCGATTGCGCGGGCGCTGGTGAATCATCCTTCCATGCTGCTGGCCGATGAACCAACCGGCAACCTGGATACGCGGACCTCGCTCGACGTGATGAGCGTGTTCCAGGACTTGAACCGCAGGGCCGGAATCACCATCGCGCTGGTGACGCACGAGCCGGACATCGCGCAGTTTGCGGGACGCGTGGTGACCGTGAGGGACGGCCGGATCGTGAGTGACCGGCGGATATTGGAGCCGAGAGCCGCGTCGGAGGAGATGGAAGAGCTGGCTCCGGAAGAGGAGGAAGTATGATCGGGCCGGTATTGAAAATTGCGCTGCGCGCGCTGGCGCGCAACAAGGCGCGGTCGATCCTCACGATGCTGGGGATCGTGATCGGCGTGGCCGCGGTGATCGCGATGGTGAGCCTGGGCCAGGGAGCCCAGCACCAGGTGGCCGAGCAAATCGCGAGCATGGGCACCAACATGCTGGTGGTTCAGGCCGGGAGCCAGAACACGGGCGGCGTGCGGGGCGGCGCCGGCACCACCACCACCCTGACGCCCGACGATGTGCAGGCGATTCTGCGGGAGGCGCCGGCCGTGGCCGGAGCCACTCCGAGCGTGGCCGCCGGGGTGACCCTGGTTTACGGTAACCAGAACTGGACTACGCGCGCCGAAGGAGTGGGGACGAGCTTTCCCGAGATCCGCAGCCGGGCCGTCGCTTCAGGGGCGTTCTTCACCGACGCGGACGTAACGACCGCCGCGCGGGTGGCGGTCATCGGGCAGACGGTGGCCAACCAGCTCTTTCCGGGGATGGACCCGGTGGGCCAGATGATGCGCGTGCGGAACCTGCCATTCCGCGTCGTCGGCGTGCTGGCTGCCAAGGGCCAGAGCCCCTGGGGACAGGACCAGGACGACACGCTGGTGGTACCTTACACCACCGCGATGAAGAAGCTGCTCTCGACCACTTACATACCGTCGGTGTACGTCTCGGCGGTGTCGGGCGATGCGACGAACACCGCGCAGCAGGAGATCACCGAGATTCTGCGGACCCGGCACAACATCCGGCAGGGCCAGCCGGACGACTTCACCGTGCGGAACCTGACGGACGTGGCCAATACGGCGCAGGCAACCACGCAGGTGATGACACTGCTGCTGGGAGGGATCGCGGCGGTATCGCTGCTGGTGGGCGGCATTGGGATCATGAACATCATGCTAGTCTCGGTGACGGAGCGGACGCGCGAGATCGGCATCCGCATGGCGGTGGGAGCCCGCACCAAACAGGTACAGTCGCAATTCCTGATCGAATCGGTGGTGCTGGGGCTGGCCGGCGGGCTGGGCGGCATTCTGTTCGGGGTGGCGGTCTCGTATATTCTCTCGGCCGTATTCTCGTGGCCGCAGCTCATCTCCCCGGTGGCGGTAATCGGATCGGCGCTGTTCTCGATCGCGATCGGCGTGTTCTTCGGATACTATCCGGCGCGCAAGGCAGCGAACCTGGACCCGATCGAGGCGCTGCGCTTCGAGTAGCGTCACGCGACGCGGACGAGCACCTTGCCCATGGGGCCTTCGGCAAGCCGCGCGAAGGCGGGCTTCACCTCGTCGAAGGGGAAGACGTGGTCGATGACGGGGCGGCGGCCCAGGCTGTCGAAGCGGCGGACGATCTCCTTCCAATCGGTCTGGGCGGAGGCGGGGGAGTAGTCGCCCACCGCGACGCCGCCGATGCGGATGCGGCGGAAGAAGAGCGACCCGGTGTTGAAATCGGGTACCGGCCCGGCGCTGCGGCCCACGACGCTGACGCGGCCCTGGTATCCCATCAGGGCCAGGACCTGGTTGAAGAGCGGACCGGCCACGTTGTCGACGACGAGGTCCACCTTGCCGGGGAGCTGTTTGCGGAGATTCGGCTCGTTCGGGTCGAAGACGAAATCCGCGCCGAGCTCTTTGAGACGGGCGGCCTTTTCTGCGCTGCGGGAGAGCCCCACGACGGTCAGGCCGAGCGACTTGCCGAGCAGAACGGAAGAGACGCCGACGCCGCCCGACGCGCCGGTGATGAGGAGCACCGATCCGGGCTTGGGCGGTCCTTCCCATTGCGTGAGCGCCTGCCAGGCGGTGAGGGAGACGAGGGGCGCGGCGGCCATTTCTTCAAGCGACCAGCCCGCCGGAACGGGCGCGAGGCTGGCAGCCGGCACGACGGCCTGCCCGGCGAGGGTGCCCCACTTTTCTACGCCCGCATCGCAGCGCAGGATCCCGACGGTGTCGCCGGCGCGGACCGATTCGACGCCCTCGCCGACGGCGATGACATCGCCCACACCGTCGCGCCCGAGGATGTGCGGCACCGGAGGCTTGGCCGGGTACATGGCCTGCGCCAGGAATGCGTCGGCGGGGTTCAGGGCCGCGAAGCGAATTCGCAGCAGGGCATCGCCGGGGCCGGGCTTAGGGTCGGGGACTTCGCCGAAACGGAGGTTCTCGACGCCGGTGTAGGAATCCATGAGCCATGCGCGCATGGGACTATTGTCGCGCAGGTGGCTCGTCGCACGGTTCAGTGTTGACGTCCAAATTTGAAGTCGGCGGTGACGTTGGCGGCCTGACGGATGGCGGGATCGTAATGATTACGAGGTCAGCCGTCTGGTCGTGTCGTCGCACTCGGACAGAGAGGACGTTCCGAAGGGATGCACGGCAGATCGCGCACCTCCCGTTCGTTCGTGTCGTGCGCTCTTTCCAGTTCGCGCCCGCATCCGGAACAAACCAGCTTCTGATGGCCGCGTTTACGCCGGACCCAGAGCTGTCAGCGTCTTGGCTTCCTCATCGATTTCGTGCCGGTACACTCGGTACCTGACCTGCCCCCCGAAATCATCCACCATGGATAATTAGAGTTCTCCAAGTGGCGCGCTGCACTTGCAAGCATCGTCAGCATCCCGTTGGCGTTCTACTTCTTCTACACTGGCCAGAGCGCACGCAAATTGACGTGCTACGTTTACCCCATACGGACAACTGTCCTGAAAGCCGGACAGACCTCTACGCTGCGGGCCCGGGCCGGCCTGCTTCCTTACATTACGGTCGCGGCTCCGTGATGGCGTTCCGGCCGAGCAGGCGTTTCAAGGCCAGGGCGTTGGCGGCCGCGTAGCCGGCTTCGTCGTTGTCGAAGTAGACGTACACGGCGCGCAGGTCGCGCTGCCACGCGCAAATGCGATCCGCCCAGGCCTTCAACGCCTGCGGGGAATAGCTGCCCTGGTACGCTCCGTCCGGGCCGTGCAGCCGCACGTACGTGAAACTCGACGTGATCTCGAAGCCCGACTGGAATCCCGCGATATCGAAAATGCAGAAGGCAGCGCGGTGACGGCGAAGTATACGGTAGATCTCCGCCGTATGCCATGTGGGGTTGCGAAGCTCGAATGCGTACCGGCGCCGCGGCGGCAGCGCCTCGAGAAACCCCTCCAGGCGCTCGGGATTCGCCTCCCAATTCGGAGGAAGCTGAAAAACAATCGGGCCGAGCTTCTTTCCCATCCGGCTTATGCGCGTGAAGAATTTCTCGATGCCGGGCTCGGGATCCTTGAGCTTCTTCATGTGGGTCAGGTACCGGCTGCCCTTCGCCGCGAAGAGAAAACCCTTCGGTGTGGTGTCCAGCCAGGTCTCCAGCCCTTTCTCCCGCGGCAGGCGGTAGAAGGTGTTGTTCAGCTCCACGGAATCGAAATGCCGGGCGTAAAACTCGAGCATCTTCGAAGCGGGAAGCTTCTCCGGATAGAACGGACCGCGCCAGTGCGGGTAGTGCCAGCCGGAGGTGCCGATGCGGATGGCGCCCGCGCGGATCATGCCCCGGCGATCTCTTCGAGGACGCGGGCGGCCTCGGCAGCCGGGTCGGCAGCGCGCGTGATCTGGCGTCCGATCACCAGGTAATTCGCGCCGTCGCGAATGGCTTCGGCGGGCGTCGCGACGCGCTTCTGGTCGCCTTTCGCGGCGCCGGGGGAGCGCACCCCGGGGGTGACCAGAATCGCGTCCGGGCCGGCAATGCGGCGCACTGCGGCTGCTTCGAGCGGGGAGCAGACCACGCCATCCACCCGGGCGTCCATAGCCTGCCGGGTGCGTACCGCCACCAGCTCGGACACTTCGCAATCGTGGCCCAGTTCTCGGAGGTCCTCACGGCTGAGACTGGTAAGCACCGTGACGCCGAGCAATTGGAGGGGCGAGTCTCCCCTGCCCTCCACCGCCGCGCGCATTACCGACGGTACCGCGTGGACGGTAAGAAACCGCACGCCGGTGCGGGCCACCTGCCCCACCGCGCGTCTCACGGTTTCGGGAATGTCGTAGAACTTCAGGTCGAGGAATACTTCCTTGCCCTGATCGAGCAGTTCACGGACCACGGTCATGCCGGCAGCGGCGTAAAGCTCCATCCCCACCTTGTAAAAGCCGGCGTGGGAGCCGAGCCGGCGCACCAGGGTGCGCGCCTCTTCGAGGGTTTCGACGTCCAGGGCGATGATGATGGGGTTGTGTTTCATAAGAGCCGGATCGGTTTCTCCGCCCGCGCCAGGACGCGGCCGATTCGCCGGGCCCCTTCGAGCGAGCGCTCGAGCGCGGCTGCGTCGGATTCGGATAGCGCGATCAGCAGCCCACCGGAGGTCTGCGGATCGTAGAGCAGGTCTTCGACTTCACGGGCGATCGGGATTTCGGCCGCCACCGCGCAGGCGATGAACTCCCGGTTGTTGTTCAGTCCGCCCGGAATGGCGCCGCGCCGGGCATAATCCAGGGCGCCAGGCAGGAAGGGAACGGCGTCCACGGCGATCTCGAGGGTCACGCCGCTGGCCACCGCCATCTCGCGCGCGTGGCCGAGCAGACCGAAGCCCGTTACGTCGGTGCAGCCGTGTACATCGAGCCGCAGCATCTCTTCGCAGGCGCGGCGGTTGAGCGCGAGCATGGATCGGGTAGCTTCCTCCACGTGCGCGGCGGCCGCCATCTCCCGCTTCACGGCAGTGGCGATGACTCCGGTGCCGAGCCGCTTGGTGAACACCAGGGCGTCCCCCGGGCACGCGCCGGAGTTCGCCAACACGCGGTCCGGATGCACCGTGCCCGTGACCGCATATCCAAACTTGATTTCGTCATCCGCGACGCTGTGTCCGCCCAGGATGGAGCAGGCGGCCTCGTGCATCTTGTCGGCGCCGCCGCGAAGGATCTGCCGCAGGTCTTCCATCTCTCCCTTCGCCGGCCACGCCAGGATGGAGAGCGACGAGATGGGCCGCCCGCCCATGGCATAGACATCGCTCAGGGAATTAGCGGCCGCGATTGCACCGTAAGTGTATGGATCGTCGACGATTGGCGTGAAGAAGTCCACCGTCTGCACGAGGGCGAGCTCGGGCGTCAGCTTGTACACGCCGGCATCGTCGGCGGTATCAAACCCGATCAGCACGTTTTCATCCGGCCAGCGAGGTACGGCGGCCAGCACCTGGTCCAACAACTTTGGACTCAGCTTGGACGCTCAACCCGCGGCCTTCACGTGGGCTGTAAGCTTCTTAATGCCGCTTCCCGAGGGACGCGGCTCCAAATCACGCATTAGAACTATAATAGCGGGATGCGACGCATCTCCCTGCTGCTGGCCGTGCTCCTGCTGGGCCTGGCTTTCACCCTGGTATCGCGCGAGCCCGACGCGCGGTTGAGAAAAGCGTATCGGGCGGCCGAGCGCAGTGGATGGATTCAGGTGCACCTCGAGGGTGCGCCGCGGGACATCGGCTTTCAGCACGGCTACCTGCTCTCGGCGGAGATCCAGGACAACTTCCACGCCATCTCGACCGAGATGGTCCACGACGAGAAAAAGGACTGGGCATTCTTCCGCAATGCGGCGGAGGTGGTCTTCTGGCCGCACGTCGAGCAGGAGTACCGCGACGAATTGAACGGCATCGTCGAGGGCCTGAAGGCGCGGAACTCGAAGCTCGACCTGTGGGACATCGTCGCCATGAACGCGTGGCTCGAACTGCCGTATTACGACAAGTGGTACAACCAGCAGCATCCCGGCACGGAAGCCGGAACAGGCCCGGGCGACCATTGCAGCGCCTTCGTGGCCACCGGCAGCTACACCAAAGACGGCCGCATCGTAATCGGACACAATAACTGGACGAGCTACTCTTCGGGCGAGCGCTGGAACATTATCTTCGACATCGTGCCGGCGAAGGGCCACCGCATCCTGATGGACGGGTCGGCGGGGCTGATCCACAGCGGCGACGATTTCGGCGTCAACTCGGCGGGCATCGTGATCACCGAAACCACGATCAGCGGTTTCAGCGGGTTCGACCCGAACGGAATTCCGGAATTCGTACGGGCACGCAAAGCCATGCAGTATTCCGAATCGATCGACGACTACGCGCGCTACATGAAGGACGGCAATAACGGCGGCTATGCCAACAACTGGCTGGTGGCCGACAGCCGGAACAACGAGGTCGCAAGCCTGGAGCTGGGCTTGAAGAACGTCATTCTGCAGCGCACCAAGGACGGTTTTTTCGTAGGCTCGAATTTCCCGGCCGATCCCAAGCTCACCAGGGAAGAGACCGATTTCAACGTCAACGACAAGAGCCGGAGCGAGAATGCGCGGCATGCCCGCTGGCTGGAGCTGATGCAGCAGAATAAAGGGCGGATCGACGTCTCCCTGGGGCAGAAGTTCCTGTCGGATCACTTCGACACTTTTGAAGGGAAGAACCAGGCAAGCGAGCGGACGCTCTGCGGGCACGTGGAGAGCTCTCCGCGCGGTATGGGGACCTGGCAGGCGCCCTATGCGCCGGCGGGTGCCGTGCAGAACAAGGTGACGGATGCCGCCGGCGCTGAGAAGATGTCGCTGACGGCGGCTCTCGGTCATGCCTGCGGCGTGAACTACAAAGCCTCGGAACACCTGGCCAAGCATCCGGAATTCGGCTGGATGAGAGATATCCTGAGGGACATGCCCGCGCGCGGCTGGGCACGGTTCACGGCCAAATAGCTAGTCGGGCACCGGCCCGAGACTCAACGCGATCTTTCGCACGGTCTCTTCGGAGACGCTTGGAAGAAACACGATGTGGCAGCTGCACGTGCCGTTCTTTGCCGGCACGCTGGCGCTGAACGCGCTCGGGTCGTCGGAGTTCCGCGAGATCCGGTCCTGGTAGAAAGTTCGTTTCGGCGTGTTCTCGAACATTTTGTCCTTCGGAATGTGAAGAACCTTCTGGATGGATTCGGGCAGCGGCTTGAACGCCTGTCCCGGCTGGCTGGTCACTACCGCGATAGCGGTCGTGGCGTCCTTGAAAATAACCGCGCCGGACGTTTCCGAGAATGGAACCCAATCCGGAGGGGCCTCGATCCGGCAGGCGCCCTTGGCATCGTCTACGGCTTTCCACCCGGCGGGCACGGAGGGCTGCGAAGGCGCCTGGAGGAACAAGAGAACCAGAGTAGGAACTATGCATTCTCTCATGGCTGGAGTGTACCTCCGGGAGAGTCAGCGGACAATGGGGACCGGTAAGGCCGCAGCGCGTAAATGCACCAAGCGGGAACTGTCGCGTCACCACCCCGTCTGCGTCATGCGCTTCAGAATTTCAGCGCTGTAGGCGTTCATACGCGACGGCTTGCGGCGCAGCGGCGACGGCAGCACCGCGGCGAGGCGGGCGGCCTGTTCCCGATTAAGGCCGGAAGCTGGGATTCCGTACCAGGCCTGCGAGGCCGCCTCCGCCCCATAGATGCCGGGACCCCACTCGACGACGTTGAGATACAGCTCCAGAATCCGGTCTTTGGGAAGTAGTACTTCGGCTGTGGGAGCAAGCGTGAACTCCACGGCCTTGCGCAGCAGCGAGCGGTAGGTCGTGAAGAACAGGTTTTTGACCAACTGCTGGGTGAGGGTGGATCCGCCGCGTCCGAGGCGCCCCTCGTCCAGGTCCTGGTCGACAACCTTTTGCACTTCCTTCCAGTCGATGCCGTGATGCTGATAAAAACGGCCGTCTTCGGCGGCCACTACGGCGTGCTGCAGGTTGGGGGAGATCAGGCTGAGAGGGACGTAGGCGGATCTCTTGCGATACTTGGCATGGTGAAACCAGGATTCCATCCGGCGCTGGATCTGCACCATGGTGTCCGGGGGATTTACCCATCGAAGAGCGGCCAACTCCAGGACGGCGAGCCCGTACAGGGCGGCCACTGTACCCGCCATCCAAAGGAGGAGCGTCTTCCACCAGGAGCGCCGCTTCTTCGCCCGTTTCCACAAGCTAAGATGTTACAACTCTTCTAGGGCTGCAAACGATGACTCGACTGGACAGCTTTCTGGCGTACACGGAGTCGCACCGCCTGGTGGTGAGCGGCGTGGCCGCCCTTCTGGTCGGCGGAATTGCGGCCGTCGACTGGGTGCTGCCAACCGTCACCTTCGGCTACCTGTACCTCCTTCCCATACTGCTCGCAGCCGCCGCGCTCAGCCGGTTTCAGATTCTTGGAATGGCGGTTCTGTGCGCCTATCTAAGGGAATCGTTCGACCCTCTGCAGGGTCCTCCGGGCGGCACGGGCGAACATCTGCTTGCCGCGTTCAATCCGCTGCAATGGGCTCCAGGCTCCTCCGGCCGGCTGCTGGTGGTCACCGTAGGCTTCGCCATGACGGGATTCTTTGTGGCCGAGATCAACCACCGCCGGCGGCTGCTCACCGACCACCTCAAGGAACGCGAACTGCAGATGCGGCTGCGTCAAGAGGCCGAACAGCAGGTCCGCATCCTCATTGAAACCAGTCCGCTTGCCATCCTGACTCTCGACGAATCGGGCCGGGTCCTGCTAGCTAACGAATCGGCGCGCCAGGTGCTGGGCTTCGATCGCAAGCCCCTGCAGGGTGAGGCCGTAGAGCCATACCTGCCGATCCTGCCGCGAATGCTGCACAGTCATCATTCCGGCGGCAACATCCGCACCAGCGTGGAATGCCGTGGGCAGCGACGAAACGGCGAAGTTTTTCTGGCCCACGTCTGGCTTTCTACGTACCGCACGTCCGCCGGGGCGGGACTGGCCGCGGTAGTTTGGGATGCCTCGGAGAACCTCCGCGACCGCGAAGGCGCGGGACTCGATTCGATGATGGCCACCTCTCGCGTCCTGGTCGGCGCCATTTCCCATGAGATCCGCAACCTGGCCTCGGCGGCGGCGACGGCTCACTCGGCCCTGGCCGACACCGGCATCGCCAGAAGTGAGCATTACCAGGCGCTGGGAACGTTGATCAGAGGGCTCGAAAAGATCGCCTCCTCGGGGCTCTCCGTCGCGTCCACCCGCGAAGCGGCCCTGGCGGATTTGGAGACGGTGCTCGACGAGACCCGAATCGTGATCGAGCCGACACTCCGCGAGGCCGGAATCGAGGTGACCTGGGAGATTCCCGGGCGCCTGCCCCTGGTGCAGGCCGACCAGCACAGCCTCCTCCAGGTGTTCGTCAACCTGGCGCGCAACAGCCAGCGCGCGCTCGAGAACCAGGCTGGCCCCATGGTGCGGATTTCGGCGGCGCTCGAGAGGGACCTGGTGGTCGTTCGTTTTCGAGATAATGGTCCTGGGGTTGCCCATCCGGAAGAGTTATTCCGGCCTTTTCAGCCAGGCTCCCAGTCGTACGGGCTGGGACTCTACATTTCGAGGGCGATCCTACGGGCCCATGGCGGCGGTCTGCGCTATGAGTCGCAGCCGGAGGGCAGTTGTTTTGCGGTGGAATTATGGCCGGTAGAGAATGCCTCGGAAACTTGATGCAAGCTGGGACGGTGAGGCCCATACGCGCACTTCTGGTGGATGACCATGCGCTATTCCGGGAAAGCGTGGTACGTGTGCTGGCTGCCGAGCCAGGACTCGCCATGGACCACTGCGGCAGCATTCGCGAGGCTCTGAAAGAGATCGCGCAACAGGAGTTCGACCTGGTGCTGCTCGATCACGATTTGGGCGCCGAGAGAGCTTCCCAGTTCCTCCCGGCGGCGCGCCAGCTCGGCTTCGAAGGCAAGGTGCTGGTGGTGACCGCCTGGGTGAGCGAAAACGAAGCGCGGCGCCTGATACGGCAAGGCGCGGCCGGCATCTTTCTCAAGCACGCGCCCCTCAGCCAGCTGGTGGAGGCCATCCACACGGTCTACGGCGGTGGGAAGTGGTTCGACAGCTCGTTCGGCGAAGGCAATCCCGAAAAGGGCTCCACCCAGGCGGAACCCCTGTTCAGCGACCGCCAGCGGAGGGTGCTGCGGTTCGTGCTGGAAGGCCTTTCCAACAAAGAGATCGCCTGGCGGCTACAGATCTCGGAGAGCTACGTGAAGGCGATCCTGCAAAGTCTCTTTCAGAAGACCGGAGTCCGCACCCGGGGCCAGCTGGTCCGGGTGGCCTTCGAACAGTACGAAGACCAGATCTGACGTGGCGAGCTCTTGCGGTGGGACCGCAAACACCCTGATTGTACGAAAGATAGACTTCCGGCACAGGCATCGCTCCGGTTACCGTAGAGACATACTTAGCCGGATCTCAGACCCGGCAACCGAGGCATAGGGGTGAGTGTCGCTGTCGACACAAACCAGTAGTTCGGGGATTAAGACTCAGGATCCGGCGCGAAAGCGTTTCCCCGCCAGGAAAGCCTGGCGGCCGGAGGTCGCGCCGGTATCCTTCGAGTCCCATCTCCCATCTTTTCCGTTTCCCTCCCGGATAAAATAAGAGTGTGCCTACCGCCAGTACCACCATCTCCGACGTTCTCGAGAAGTTGCACATCGAGCCGTTGAACTCCGGAGCCTGCTACGGCGACTGGATCGCGACGCCTTCCGGCCGCGAACTGGTTTCGTTCAACCCATCCACCGGCGAGCCGCTGGCGAAGGTCAAAATGGCAGGTCCGGAGGATTACGAAGCGGTCGCGCGCCGGGCAGCCGACGCATTTATAGACTGGCGCATGGTTCCGGCGCCGCGGCGCGGCGAGATCGTACGCGAGATCGGCAACGAATTGCGGGCGCACAAGGCCGAACTGGGCGCGCTGGTGGCCCTCGAGATGGGCAAGATCCTCGCCGAAGGGATGGGCGAGGTGCAGGAGATGATCGACATTGCGGATTTCGCCGTGGGGCTCTCCCGCCAGTTGTACGGCCTCACGATGCACAGCGAGCGGCCGGGACACCGCATGTACGAGCAGTGGCATCCGCTGGGCATCGTGGGTGTGATCAGCGCCTTTAATTTTCCGGTGGCGGTATGGTCGTGGAACGCCATGATCGCGGCGGTCTGCGGCGACTGCGTGCTGTGGAGACCTTCCTCGGATACGCCGCTAACCGCGATCGCCGTACAGAAGATCTGTAACCGCGTGTTGGACCGGCACAGCCTGAAGGGCATCTTCAACCTGGTGATCGGACCCGCCAATCCCGTGGGGGAGACGTTGATCCAGGACCGCCGCGTACCGCTGATCAGCTTCACGGGCTCGACCGAAGTAGGCCGCCACGTGGCGGAAACCGTGGCGCGGCGACTCGGCAGGACGATCCTGGAGCTGGGCGGCAACAACGGGATCATCGTAACGGACGACGCCAATCCGGATCTCGTGCTGCGAGCCGTGCTCTTCGGCGCAGTCGGAACCGCGGGCCAGCGCTGCACGACCACGCGGCGCCTGTTTCTCCAGCGCGGCATCGCCTCGCGGGTCCGGGAGGCCCTGATCGACGCGTACCAGCAGGTGAAAATCGGCGACCCGCTCGACGAGAGCACGCTGATGGGTCCGCTGATCAACCGCCGCGCCGTGGACGATATGATGGACGGGGTGCGCCGCATTCGTGAGCAGGGCGGCGAAATTCTCTACGGCGGGGAGCGTTTGAACGGCAACTTTGTGCAGCCCACCCTGGTGGCGGCGCGGCCGGATATGCCGATCCTGAAGGAGGAGATTTTCGCGCCGATTCTGTACCTCGTGGAGTTCGACGACCTGGATGAGGCGATACACTGGCACAACGACGTGCCGCAGGGCCTGTCGTCAGCCATGTTCACCAACAGCCTGATCTCCGCGGAGATGTTTCTCAGCCACCGCGGCAGCGACTGCGGGATCGCCAACATCAACCTGGGAACGAGTGGAGCGGAAATTGGCGGGGCCTTCGGCGGGGAGAAGGAGACGGGCGGCGGCCGGGAGTCCGGCAGCGACGCCTGGAAGGCCTACATGCGGCGGCAGACGAACACCATCAACTGGTCATCCGAGATGCCGCTGGCCCAGGGGATTCAGTTTCTTCTGTAGTATGTATGGCCCGCTCCCTCTCTGTGAGGGAGCGGGCGGGACCGGATCTATTCGTCCGTCTTCTCGTCGGCTTCGCGGCCCTCGCGTTGCGCCTTCATGCGCTCTTCCCGGCGCTTGGCGCGATCGGCGGCACGCTTCACCAGCTCGGAACCGACCAGCTCGATCATGGCCTGCTCGGCGCCGTCACCCTTGCGCGGCCCGAGACGGGTGATGCGGGTGTAGCCGCCGTTGCGCTGTCCGAAGCGCGTTCCCAGCGTGTCGAACAGCTTTTTTACCGAAGCCGGCGTGCGCAGAACCGCCGCCGCCTGCCGGCGCGTATGGAGCGTGTCCCCCTTCGCCAGGGTGATCATCTTTTCGACCAGCGGCCGCACGGCCTTGGCCTTCGGGACGGTGGTTATCACGCGCTCTTCGAGGATCACGCTGGTGGCGAGATTACGGAGCAGCGCGTTGCGGCTATCCACCGGACGTTTCAGTTTGAATCCGGCAACTCTGTGTCTCATCTGCTACTCCCCCATCTGCTCGGGTGAATTCTCGTCATCCTGGCCGTAATCCTGGATGCTCCCGGCCGCCTGCTGCGGCGGCGCCACGAGGCGCCCGTGCGCATCGATCCGCATCCCCAGCGACAGCCCCATGTTGGCGAGGATCTCTTTGATCTCGTTGAGCGACTTGCGGCCGAAGTTCTTCGTCCGAAGCATCTCCGCCTCGGTCTTCTGCACCAGCTCGCCGATGGTCTGGATATTCGCGTTCTTCAGGCAGTTGTACGAACGAACGCTGAGCTCCAGCTCTTCTACCGAGCGGTTCAGGATTTCGTTCATCTTATCGAGGCCGCGCTCGGAGATCTCTTCGGTCTGCTCCGGAACTTCCTCGAAGTTGATGAAGATCGACATGTGGTCTTTCAGCAGCTTGGCTGCGTAGCCGATCGCGTCCTGAGGCGAAACCGCGCCGTTGGTCCAGACTTCGAGAGTCAGCTTATCGTAGTCGGTCATCTGCCCGAGGCGCGCCGCTTCCACCTGGAAGTTCACTTTGCGCACGGGAGAGTGCACCGAATCGATCGGGATATAACCCAGGGCCAGGTCCTCGTCGAAGTTCTTGTCGGCGCTGACGTAGCCGCGCCCGGTCTTCAGGCGCATCTCGATCGAGAGACGGCCGCCTTCACTGACCGTGGCGATGTGGACGTCGCGGTCCAGCACTTCGACGTCGGCATCGGTCTCGATCTGGCCGCTGCGCACGTCGCCGGGCTGTTCCACGTTGAGGCGAACGGTTTTGACGCCTTCGCCCAGAATCTTGAACGGAACCTGCTTCAGGTTGAGGATGATGTCCGTCGCATCCTCGACCACGCCCGGAATCGGGCTGAATTCGTGTTCCACACCTTCGATACGGACCGCGGTGATCGCGGCTCCCTCGATTGAACTCAACAGCACGCGGCGCAGTCCGTTGCCGATGGTAGTGCCGAAGCCGCGCTGAAAAGGTTGAGCCGTGAACATGCCATACCGCTCCGTGAGGGTCTCGGTATTGGCAACCAGCCGTTTTGGTTTTTGGAAGCCCTTAAACATATGGAAACCTCGCTTTGGCGGGCAGCGCCCAGCACCCGGGAGGGGCTTGGGCAGCCCGGCCCTTACTTCGAGTAAAGCTCGACGATGAGCTGCTCGTTCATTTGAATCTGCACCAACTCGCTGCGTTGCGGCAGGCTGGTGATACGACCCTTCAACCCTTCGCGATCCACGTCGATCCAGTTCGGCGCGGGGGCATGGGCCGTTGCGTCGCGCGCGGCCAGGATGGTGGGGTTGTTCTTGCTGCTCTCGCGCACCGAAACCACGTCCCCTATTTTCACCTGGGCCGACGGGATGTCGCACTTGCGCCCGTTGACGTCAACATGTCCGTGGCGAACCACCTGGCGCGCCTGCGCGCGGCTGGTGCCGAATCCCATGCGGTAAATCACGCTGTCGAGGCGCCGCTCGAGCGCCGACATCAGATTCTCGCCGGTGATGCCCTTCTGCGCGGCGGCCTTCTCGTAAGTGGTGCGGAACTGCCGCTCGAGAACCCCGTACACGCGGCGGACTTTCTGCTTTTCGCGAAGCTGCAGGCCGTATCCGACGATCTTTGCTTTGCGGTCTTTACCGTGCTGCCCCGGCACGAAATTGCGGCGCTCAATGGCGCACTTCTCGCTGTGGCAGCGCTCGCCCTTCAAAAACAGTTTCATGCCCTCGCGCCGGCATTGCCGGCAAACAGGGCCGATATATCTTGCCAAGTTTCTCTCCTTACCTTTCTGCTTTCAGGTGCGGTTTACAGCCATGGCAGGCCTTCTTCCCGCTTATCGAGCCGCTCCCTTGCGGTCGCGGCCCGGCCTAGACTCTACGCTTCTTGGGAGGCCGGCATCCATTATGCGGAATCGGCGTGACGTCGCGGATGGCGCGCACATCGATACCCGCGGTGGACAAGGCGCGGACCGCCGACTCGCGGCCGGAACCCGGACCGCTCACCCGCACTTCCACCGTCCGCAGCCCGCTTTCGCTAGCCTTATTGGCGGCCGTCAGCGCCGCCTGCTGGGCGGCAAACGGGGTCCCTTTGCGCGACCCGCGGAAGCCCAGCGACCCGGCGCTCGACCAGGAAAGAGTGTTGCCTTCCTGGTCCGAGATGGTCACGATGGTGTTGTTGAAGGTGGCCTGGATGTGCACGACGCCCGAATGGACGACGCGCTTCTCCTTCTTCTTGAAGCTCTTCTTCTTCCCTGCTTTTACTGGTGCTTTCGCCATACTATGTTTTACCGGTCGCCTTCTTCTTGTTCGCCACGGTGCCGCGGCGCGGGCCCTTGCGGGTACGGGCGTTGGTGTGGGTGCGCTGCCCGCGAACCGGCAGGCTGCGGCGGTGCCGCAATCCGCGGTACGAGCCCATCTCGATGTGACGCTTGATGTTCATCGAGATTTCCTTGCGGAGGTCGCCTTCGACCGCGCCTTCCTCTTCGAGGATCTGGCGGACGCGGTTGACCTCGTCTTCGGTCAGGTCCCGAATCTTCTTGTCGAACTCGATGCCGGCCCTGTACAGGAGCGATTTCGAGCGGGTACGGCCGATGCCGTAAATGTAAGTCAGCCCGATCTCGGCTCTCTTGGCGGGCGGCAGATCCACACCGGCGATACGTGCCATATTAGCCCTGCCTCTGTTTATGTTTGGGATTGACGCAGATGACCCGCACCACGCCTTCGCGATGGATCACCTTGCATTTGTCGCAAATCTTCTTAACGGACGCTCGAACTTTCATGTTGTCAGCTTCCTGATAATTCTGCCACGCGTCGGGTCGTGAGGCATCAGTTCCACCTCAACCCGGTCGCCCGGAACCAACCGGACGAAATTCCGTTTCACCACACCCACCAGGTGGGCCAGAACTTCCTGCCTCGTATCCAGCACAACCTTGTAGATCGCGCGGGGCAACTCCTCGACCACCTTCGCCTCAGCCGTTACGGCCTTGTCAGCACCCACGGCCCGTTCTCCGTCACCGCGATGCAATGCTCGAAATGCGCCGAGTTGGAGCCGTCTTTCGTCACTGCCGTCCACCGGTCCTTCAAAACCACCGCTTCCGGCCGCCCGGCGTTGACCATCGGCTCCACCGCCAGAACCATCCCCGGCTTCAGCCGCGGATTCTCATTCTTCCGGTCCACATAATTGGGGACCTGCGGCTCCTCGTGGAGCTGGGTCCCGATGCCATGGCCCACATACTCCCGCACGATCGAGAAGCCGTTCGACTTCACGTGCTGCTCCACGGTCTCGCAAACCTCAAAAAGGCGGTTGCCGGACCGCACCCGGTCGATCGCCTTCTCGAGCGCCTCCTGGGTGACTTCGAGAAGCCGCCCGGTCTCGGGGCTGATTTCGCCGATCGGAACGGTGACGGCGGAATCGCCGTAATACCCGTCCAGCTTCACTCCGGTATCGATCGAAACGATGTCGCCTTTCTTGAGGACGCGCTTCACATTCGGCATCCCGTGGACGATCTCGCTATTTACCGAGGTGCACAACACAAACTTGTAAGCCTCGCCGGCTGCCGGTACGTAATACCCTTTGAACGCGGGCTTGGCGCCGGCATCGGCGATCATCTTCTCGGCGGCGACTTCCAGGTCCATGGTGCTGGCACCTTCCACCGCCAGTTCCTTCAGCTTCTGCAGGATCTGCCAAACCAGCAGCCCGCTGCGCCGCATCTTCTCCAGCTCAGCGGCGGTCTTTCGAACAATCATCTGTCTCCATCGCCCGGCAAATACACTGAAACACAACCTCGGGAGGCTGGCTGCTCGCTTCCACCTCAATTACACGCCGCCCCGCGGTCCGGAGAAAATCCAAAACCGGCCTGGTCTGCTGCTCATACGCATCCAGCCGCTCCCGGATAACTTCCTCCCTGTCATCGTTCCGAATCACCAACTGCTCGCCATCCAAATCGCACAAATTATCCTCGCGAGGAGGCTGGGAGACGATGTTGTACAGGGTTCCGCAGCGAGGGCACTGTCGCCGTCCGGTCAAACGGGCAATAACTACATTATAATCAACAGCGAGGTAAATTACCACCTCGCGGATTCCGCGCTCGTCCAGCCAGCCGCAGAAGTGCTCGGACTGAGCCAGCGTGCGGGGGTATCCATCCAGCACAAAACCCCTGGCGGCGTCGGGTTGCGAGAGCCGCTCCTCTACCATGCGATCGACGACTTCATCCGAAACCAGCGCACCCGACTGCATGGTGGCTACCAGATCCGGATCGACGCCGGATCCCCGCCGGATGCTGTCCCGAAGCATGTCCCCGGTGGAGATATGGGGGACCCCCAGGCACTGCACCAGCATCCTCGCCTGGGTACCTTTGCCGGACCCGGGCGAGCCGAACAAAACGATCGCAGTCACAAAACTCAGAACGAACTTCTTCGTCCGCGGATCCGGCCCGACCGCGGCGTGAAGCCCTCATAGTGGCGCATGATGAGCTGGGCTTCGATCTGGTTGATCGTATCCATCGCCACGCCCACCACGATCAGCAGCGAGGTGCCGCCGAAATAGAAGCTCACATTCAACCCTTCCAGCAGCCGCCTGGGGAAGTTCTGATCCACCCAGTTGCCGACCAGGGGAAGATGCTGGAGGTGGATTCCCGAAATCATGATGTCCGGGATCAGGCACAGGATCGAAAGGTAGATGCCACCCACCACCGTAATCTTGGTGAGAATGTTGTTCATGTAGTCGGCGGTATTGCGGCCGGGACGGATGCCCGGGATGAACCCGCCATACTTGCGCATATTGTCCGCCGCTTCGTTGGGGTTGAAGATGATCGACACGTAGAAGAAGCAGAAGAAAATGATGCCCGCCACGAATAGCACGTAGTAGAGCGGCTCGCCGTGCTGGATCGCCCGAAGCGTCGCCGAGAGCCAGTTGATGTTCTTGACCCACCCCATCAGAGCTAGCTGTTGCGGGAATGCCAGGATCGAGGAGGCGAAGATCACGGGAATGACGCCGCCCGCGTTCACCTTCAGCGGCATGTGCGTGGACTGGCCGCCCATTACCCGCCGGCCCACCACGCGCTTGGCGTACTGTACCGGAATCCGCCGCTCGCCGCGCTCTACCAGGACGATGAATGCCACTACCGCGATCATCATCACGATCAGCGAAATCAGCGTGAGCGCGCTCCAGTCGCCTACCACGAAGACGTGGCTGTAAATATTCTCCAATGCATTCGGCAGGCCGACCACGATGCCGGCGAAGATGATCAGCGACATGCCGTTGCCGACGCCGCGCTCGCTGATCTGTTCGCCCAGCCACATGATGAAGGCCGACCCGGTGGTGAGCGACAGCACCGTGAGCATTACGAATCCAAAGCCCGGGCTGATGACGATTCCCTGCCCCATGGACATCAGGCCCTGGGCAATTCCGAACGACTGCAGCACGGAAAGAATGATGGTCAGGTAGCGGGTCCACTGCGTGATCTTGCGCCGCCCCAGCTCGCCTTCCTTCTGGAGTTTTTCGAGGGTCGGAACCACCACCGTCATCAACTGCAGGATGATCGACGCCGTAATGTACGGCATGATCCCCAGCGCGAAGATCGTCAGCCGGCGGATGTTGCCGCCCGCAAACAGGTCGAAGAATCCGAAGATCGAACCCGCCTGCGACCCGAAGAACTGCTCCCAGCGTTGGATGTTGATTCCGGGTGTCGGGATGTGCCCGCCCAGGCGGTACACCGCCAGCATCGCCAGCGTGAACAGAAGCCGCTTGCGAAGATCCGGAACGCGAAACATGTTCGCGAACGCTTCAAATAACCTTCCCATGATTCCCTTCGATTCCCGGCGCTATTCCGCCTGAGCGCCGATCACCTGTGCCGTGCCGCCGGCCTTCTGGATCTTTTCCAGGGCCGATTTGGAAAACTGGTGCGCTTCCACCGTGATCTTCCGGGTCAGCTGGCCCGTGCCCAGAACTTTCAACCCATCGCCGAGTTTCTTGATAACGCCGAGCTCGATCAGGCGGTCGACATTGAAGGAATCGCCCTCGAGCTTCTCCAGCCGTCCGAGGTTGACGATAGCGAACTGCTTCTTAAAGATGTTGGTAAAGCCGCGCTTCGGCAGGCGCCGGTGGAGCGGCATCTGGCCGCCCTCGAATCCGCGCTTCTGGCTGAAGCCCGTTCCCGCGTGCTGCCCCTTGTGGCCCCGCGCCGAAGTCTTTCCGTGTCCCGAGCCCATGCCGCGGCCGATGCGCTTGCGGCTCTTCTTCTGCCCGGCGGGCGGTCTCAATCCGGTGAGGTTCATTGCGTCTCTCTCCCCCTACTCCACCACTTCCAGCAGGTGCGGAACTTTCTTTACCATACCGCGAAACACCGGTGTATCCGGCCGCTCCACGATCTGGTTGAGCTTGCGCAGGCCGAGGCCCTTGACCACGCGCTTGTGCTTTTCCGGAGTGCAGATCGGGCTGCGGACCAGTTTGATTCTGATCATGCCTTCCATTACAGTTTCTCCACCGCCAGGCCGCGCATTTCGGCCACGGCGTTTCTGTCGCGCAGCGATTCGAGCGCCACGATGGTCGCCTTCACCACGTTGTGCGGGTTGCGGCGTCCGATGGACTTGGTGAGTACGTTGGGAACCCCGCACGCCGTAATGACCGCGCGGACCGCGCCGCCGGCAATGACACCGGTTCCTTCCGCCGCGGGCTTGAGCAGCACGTGCGAGCTGGCGAACACGCCGAGCACCTGGTGCGGGATGGTGGTCTCGAGGACGTTCACCTTGCGGAGGTTCTTTTTAGCGGCCTCGATGCCCTTCCGGATCGCCGAGGGCACTTCTTTCGCCTTGCCCACACCATAGCCCACGACCTTGGCGGAAGGATCGCCGATCACCACCAACGCCGAGAAGCTGAGGTTCTTGCCGCCCTTCACGACCTTCGTGACCCGGTTGATCGCCACCACCTGCTCTTTGAGGTTGAGCGTCGACGGATCGATACGTTTCACAATCGCCATGGATTAAAACTCCAGTCCCGCTTCGCGCGCGGCATCGGCCAGAGCTTTGATCCGGCCGTGATACTGATACCCGCCGCGGTCGAACACCACGCTCTTGATACCCTTCTCCTTGGCTTTTTCGGCCACCAGTTTGCCGATCGCCTTGGCCGCGGCCACATTGCCGCCATTGGTCCGCGCGCCCTTGTCCACCGAAGAGGCGGACACCAGCGTTGCGCCCTTGCTGTCGTCGATGACCTGGGCGTAAATGTGCGCCACGCTGCGGAACACCGCCAGGCGCGGCCGCTCCGAAGTACCGCTGAGTTTGCGGCGAATGCGCATGTGGATGCGCTTGCGGATTTCCTTCTTTTCGATCTTATGAATCATTTGCCACCCGCCCCGGTCTTACCGACCTTCTTGCGCAGCGCCTCGCCGGTATACCGGATGCCCTTGTTCTTATAGGGGTCCGGCTTGCGAAGCGCCCGGATGTTGGCTGCCACCTGGCCAAGCAGCTGCCGGTCGTAGCCGCTGAGCACCAGGTGCGTCTGCTTGTCGATCTTCAGGTCCACGCCCTCGGGCAGCAGGACTTCGATGGGGTGCGAATAGCCCAGCGTGAACGTGGCGATCTTGCCTTTGACGTCGGCGCGGTAGCCGATGCCGACGATGTCCAGCTCCCGGACGAATCCGCCCGACACGCCTTGCACGGCATTGGCGGCCAGAGCGCGGGTCAGCCCGTGCAGCGCCGCGTAATCGTCGGAGGCGCGCTTCACTTCCAGGCGGCTGTCCACCTGCACGATGCTGACGCCCTGCGGGATCGGAACCGTCAGCTTGCCCTTCGGTCCCGTCACTTCCAATTGCTCGCCGATCTGCACTTTTACGCCGCTCGGCAGCGGGATCGGCTTTTTGCCAATTCTCGACATAATCTCACCAAACCCGGCAGAGGATTTCTCCGCCCAGGTGCTCCTTGTGCGCGTCCCGCCCGGTCATCACACCGCGCGGCGTGGTCAGGATGTTAATACCCATGCCGCCCAGCACACGCGGAATATCGGTCTGCCCGACGTACACCCGGCAGCCCGGCCGCGACACGCGCTCGATCGCCGAAATTACCGGCGCGTTGCTGGAGCTGTACTTCAGGTAGATCTTGATGGTCCGCTTGGGACCTTCTTCCGCCACTTTGAAGTTGGTGATGTAACCCTCTTCCTTCAAAATGCGCGCGATTTCCGCTTTCAGCTTGGAGGCCGGCACGTCCACCTTGGGGTGGCGGGCCTGGATCGCGTTGCGCACGCGCGTCAGCATGTCGGCAATGGGATCGCTCGTCATAGTTCTCCTACTTCCCCTTCGTCCGTGCTTTCCGCCCTCGGTGAAAGGGCAAGACCGTGTTGCTCATCCGATGCAGCAGACCGCTGCGCCGGAGGCGCCCAGCTGCCCTGCCAAGGGTGCGGAGCTTGCGGACGTCGCATCTCTTCCTACCAGCTCGCCTTGATCACGCCGGGAATCTCGCCGTTCAGGGCAAGCTGGCGGAAGCACAAGCGGCAGATACCGAACTTGCGCAAAAAGGCGCGCGGGCGTCCGCAGCGCCAGCAGCGGTTGCGATGCCGGCATTGCAGCTTGGGCGTCTTCGCCTTCCGGGCCTTTTCCAGTTTCTGGTCTTTCGCAATCTTGGCGGTAGTGGCCATTCTGTTCGTCTCTTTCCTTTACTGCCGGAACGGCATCCCCATCTGCTTCAGCAGCGCCACGCCCTCCGCATCGGTGCGGGCCGTGGTGGTAATGGAAATGTTCATGCCTTTGGTCTTCTCCACCTTGGCATAGTCGATCTCCGGGAAGATCAACTGGTCTTTTACGCCCAGGGTGTAGTTTCCCCGTCCGTCGAACGACTTGGTCGAGACGCCGCGAAAATCGCGCACGCGGGGCAGCGCCACGTTCACCAGCCGGTCGAAAAATTCGTACATACGGTCGCCGCGCAGCGTCACCATGCAGCCGATCGACATGCCCTCGCGCAGCTTGAACGCGGCAATCGACTTGGTGGCCTTGGTGACCACCGGCTTCTGCCCGGCGATCTGCGCCAGTTCGTTGACCGCGCCATCCATCAGCTTGGCGTTCTGCGTCGCTTCGCCCAGCCCGATGTTGATCGAGATCTTCTCGATCTTCGGCACGGCCATGACGTTCTTATAGCCGAACTCTTGGGTCAGCGCCGGAACCACTTTTTTCTGATAATGCTCTCTCAAACGTGCTGCCATGGAATCCTCAGCCTCACTTCCTGTCGAGCGTCTGGCCGCACTTGCGGCAGACCCTCGTGCGCCGGCTTTTGCCGCCCGCCACATGGTCTACGTGATGGGCGATGCGCACGGCCTTGTTGCAGCTCGGGCACACGATCATCACGTTCGACGCCGGCATCGGGCTTTCGCGCTCGGCGATGCCGCCTTTGATCTGCTGGGCCGGGTTGGGGCGGGTGTGCCGCTTGATCATCATCACGTGCTCCACCAGAACCTTGCCGCTCTCGCGGTCCACGCGCAGGACGCGCCCGGTCTTGCCCTTATCCCGCCCGGAGAGCACCTTTACGGTGTCGTCCTTTTTGAGTTCCATCCGAACCGGCTCGGCCGGCTTCCTTTTTGCCAGTGCCATCAGATTACCTCCGGGGCCAGGGAGACGATCTTCATGAACTTCTTGTCGCGCAGTTCCCGCGCGACCGGTCCGAAGACACGGGTCCCGACCGGCTCGCCTACCTCGTTGATCAAAACCGCGGCGTTGGAGTCGAACCGGATGTAGGTGCCATCCCTGCGCCGCGTCTCCTTGCGCATGCGGACGATCACGCAGCGCACCACTTTCCCCTTCTTGATGTTCGAATCGGGCGCGGCCTCTTTCACGCTGGCGGTGATCACGTCGCCCAGTCCGGCGCGCAGTCCGAGGTCGCCGCCGCGCGGCAGGATGCAGGAGAGCTTCCGCGCGCCGCTGTTATCGGCCACCTCGAGAATCGTTCGCATTCCAATCATAGGTCACTAACTCCGTTTCCACAGCCGAGACGCCGAGGCGCCGAGAAATGCACTTTAGATTCTCGGCGTCTCCGCGTCTCGGCGGTGAAGAATCCCACTCACGCCTTCACATCCAGGTCCGACGGCTGCGCGCCTACCTGGGCCGCCCGCCGCACGATTTCCGCCAGGCGCCACCGCTTCAGCTTACTGAGCGGCCGGCACTCGATGATCCGCACCACGTCGCCCGTTTTGGCCCGGCTCTCTTCGTCGTGGGCATAAAACTTCTTCCGCTTGCCGATGATTCGCTTATATAGCGGGTGCGGCACGCGGCGGCTGACTTCGACCACGATGGTCTTCTCCATCTTGGTCGAAACGACCTGGCCGATCTTCTCGTTCTTGAAGCCCTTCGCAGTCTGTATCTCGGCCATGTTATTTCTTCGCTCCAGCCAGTTCCCTCTCCCGCAGGATGGTATAGATGCGGGCGCGGGTCTTCCTCATTGCGCGGACGTTCTTGAGGCCGTCCATCTGTCCCATGGACATCTGAAAGTGGAGACGGAACATCTTCTCGTCCATTTCACGCAACTGGTTCCGTAATTCGTTTTCGTCGAGATCGCGAACTTTTTGCGATTTCATAATTCGTTACTCCGCGTCATCCCGGCTGAGGAACCTGGTTTTGATC
Source organism: Bryobacterales bacterium (assembly GCA_963836015.1). Taxonomy (GTDB): domain Bacteria; phylum Acidobacteriota; class Terriglobia; order Bryobacterales; family Bryobacteraceae; genus CAWCDJ01. The sequence goes on from CAWIIF010000002.1 coordinate 763,224, forward strand.
GCCAGCTTGTGGGCGGCCAGCCGCATGGCGGCCGAGGCGGTCGCCCGGTCCACGCCTTCCATTTCGAACAGGATCTTTCCGGGGCGGATCACCGCGACCCACTGCTCCGGAGCGCCCTTGCCTTTACCCATACGGGTTTCGGCCGGCTTCTTGGTGATCGGCTTGTCGGGGAACAGGCGGATCCAAACCTTGCCGCCGCGCTTGATCGAGCGGGTCATGGCCACGCGGGCGGCTTCGATCTGCCGGTCCGTGACCCAGCCGCACTCCATGGCTTTGAGCCCGAATTCGCCGAAGGAGATCGACGAACCGCGCCACGCCTTGCCGGCCATGCGACCGCGCTGCTGTTTCCTGTACTTAACCTTCTTTGGCATCATCATGGCGGTTTGCCCTCAATTCGTTACTGCTTCTCGCCGCCTTCCGGAGTCTCGCTCGCGGGGGGCTTCGGTGCTGCTTCCGGTTCCGGTTCGTGGCGCGCTTCCTGCTTCCAGGAAGGCTGCTGCGGGGACATGAGCGGCGGCAGAATCGGCGCCGTGGGACGAGCTGCCGGACGCGGCAGATCCGCCGGCGGCGTCTGAATCGCCGGGCCGGTGGCTTCAGGTGCGGCCGCTACCGGAGGCGGAGGCGGCTGGCGCTCCCCACGGTCGCGGCGCGGGCCGCGGTCGCGGTCACGGTCGCGATCCCGGCGGTCGCGCGAGTCGCGGCGCGGCTCCGGCTCGGGGAGCAGGCCGCCGCGGCGCTTCGTCAGGTCGAGAATCTCGCCCTTATAAATCCAGGTCTTGATACCGATCACACCGTAGGTGGTGTGGGCTTCCGCGAAGCCGTAGTCGATGTCCGCCCGCAGGGTGTGGAGCGGAAGCTGCCCCTGCAGGTACCACTCGCTGCGCGCGATCTCGGCGCCGTTCAAGCGGCCCGAAACCCGCACCTTAATCCCTTTGCAGCCGAAGCGCAGTGCCGAATCGACCGCCTTCCGCATGGCGCGGCGAAACGCCACGCGCTTTTCGAGCTGCAGCCCGATCGATTCGCAGACCAGCTGCGCATCGAGCTCCGGCTTGTGCACTTCCTGAATGTCGACGAAGACCTCGCGCTTGGTCTTCCTGGCCATGTCCTGCTTGAGCTTCTCGATCTCGGCGCCCTTGCGGCCGATGATGATGCCCGGCCGCGACGTGCGGATGGTGACCCGCAGTTTGTTGCCCGGCCGGTCGACTTCGATCGAGCTGACGCCGGCGGACTTCAGCCGCGCCCGCAGCGCTTCCTTCAGCTCCAGGTCTTCCTGCAGCAGCTTGGCGTAGCCCTGCTTGGCAAACCAGCGCGAGCGCCACGGCTTGTTGAAGCCCAGCCGGAATCCGTACGGATGAACTTTCTGTCCCATCTATGCTTCTTTCTCCGTCACCTTGATGACGATATGTGCCAATCGGCGCTGGTACCGGTAGGCGCGCCCCATCGGGGCCGGCCGCACCCGCTTCATCCGCGGCCCTTCGTTCACATACGCCTCGGAAATGAACAGCCGGTCCACGTCCACGTCTTCGGACTTATTCTGGGCGTTGGCGATGGCCGACTGCAAAACCTTCTCCACCGCCGGCGCGATCCGCTTGTTGGTGGTGCGCAGCGTGGTCAGCGCCGCCCCCGCCTGCTGGCCGCGGATCAGGTCCACTACCAGCCGCGCCTTCTGCGGGGAGACTCGGATATATCGTGCTTCCGCTTTCGCTTGCATGGCTTCCCTCTTATGCCGGCTTGGCCGACTTCTCGGTAGCCGCCTTCACGGAATGGCCCTTGAACGTCCGGGTAGGCGAGAACTCGCCCAGCTTGTGGCCGACCATGTTCTCCGTGATGTACACCGGAATGAACTTTTTCCCGTTGTGAACCGCGATGGTGTGTCCGACGAACTCCGGAAGAATGGTGGAGCGCCGCGACCAGGTGCGGACAACCTTCTTCTCGTTGGCCGCGCTCAGCACGGCCACCTTGACTTCCAGGTGAGTATCGGTAAACGGTCCCTTCTTGACTGAACGACCCATGTGCGCTTACCTCTTTTTGCTCTTTCGCGTGACGATCCACTTATCGGTGCGCTTGTTGTTGCGCGTCTTGAAACCGCGCGTGGGCTGGCCCCACGGGGTCACCGGATGCCGGCCGCCCGAGGTCTTGCCCTCGCCGCCGCCGTGCGGGTGATCCACCGGGTTCATGGTGACGCCGCGGTTGTGCGGGCGTTTGCCCAGCCACCGCGTCCGCCCCGCCTTGCCCAGCGAAACGTTTTCGTGATCTACGTTGCCGACCTGCCCGACCGTGGCCATGCACTCGAGCGGCACGCGGCGCACTTCGCCCGAAGGCAGCTTCAGCAGCGCCAGCCCGCCTTCTTTCGAGATCAACTGCGCCTGGGAGCCGGCCGAACGCGCCATCTGCGCGCCCTTGCCCGGCTTCAGCTCGATGTTGTGCACTACCGTGCCGGCCGGCATGTTCTTCAGCGGCAGCGCGTTACCCAGCAGGATGTCGGCCTCGGGCCCGGACATCACCTTCTGCCCGACCTTCAGGCCGTCCGGCTGGATGATGTAGCGCTTCTCGCCGTCGGCGTAATTCAACAGCGCGATGCGCGCCGAGCGGTTCGGATCGTACTCGATCGCCGCGACCACCGCCGGAACACCCGCCTTGTCGCGCTTGAAATCGACGACCCGGTAGGCTTTCTTCGCTCCGCCGCCGATGAACCGCGAGGTCACGCGCCCGATGCTGTTGCGCCCGCCCGTCCGCTGCTTGGATTCGACCAGCGACTTCTCGGGACGATCCTTCGTGATGTCTTCCCGCGAAACGACCGTCTGGAACCGGCGGGTCGGCGTTACGGGTCTGTATGTTTTGATCGGCATCGGTTAAATCTCCGCGAAGTCCGGAACCTTCTGCCCGGCCTTCAGCTTGACGTAGGCCTTCTTCCACTCCGGGCGATACCCGGAGAACCGGCCGCGGCGACGCAGCTTCCCGTCAAAGGTCGCCGTCCGTACCTCCGCCACTTTTACCTTGAAAAGCTTCTCGACCGCGGACTTGACCTGCGTCTTGTTGGCGTCGAGCGCCACCTCGAAACACAGCGTGCGCTCGTTATCTTTCTTGTCCACGCCCTTCTCGGTCACAAGCGGGCGGCGGATCACTTCATATTGGTTCATTTCGCGAGTGCCTCCGAGAACTTGCGCGCCGCGGCTTCGCTCATCAGCACGCTCCGGTGGCCCAGCAGGTGGTAAGGGTTGACCTCGCGGGTGGGCATCAGGGTGACGCCCTGCAGGTTGCGGATCCCCAGCGCCAGGTTGCGGTTTTCGCCGTTATCCACCACCAGCACCGTGCGGCCCGCTTCCAGTTTGGCCAGCGCGCCCATCGCGTTCTTGGTCTTGTGATCGTCGAGCTGGAACGCCTGCACGACCTTCAGCTCGCCGTCCCGCACTTTAGCGGAGAGCGCCGAGCGCAGCGCGCCCAGCAGCATCTTTCGCGGCAGCTTGTAGCTGTAATCGCGCGGCTGGGGCCCGTGCATCGTGCCGCCATGGCGCCACAGCGGCGACCGAACCGAGCCTACGCGCGCCCGGCCCGTGCCCTTCTGCTTCCACAGCTTCTTGCCGGACCCGGCCACTTCCGAGCGGACCTTGGTCTTGTGCGTGCCCGCGCGCAGGCCCGCCTGATACTGCCGGACGGCCTCGTACAGCAGCGCTTCATTGACCTCGGCGCCGAAGACCTCGTCGGCCAGATCGATCTGGCCGACCTTCTGGTTATTCAAATCCACTACGTCGACTGTCGGCATGGCAGTTACCTCTTCGACCTCCGAACCACGACGTATCCGCCATTCGGCCCGGGAACCGCGCCCTTCACCACCAGCACGTTGTCCTCGGTGTCCACGTCGATCACTTCGAGGTTGCGGACCGTGACCTTCGAATGGCCCATCTGGCCCGCCATGCGCATGCCCGGAAGCACGCGCGACGGGAAGCTGGATGCGCCGATCGAGCCCGGCGCGCGGTGGAACATCGAGCCGTGAGTCGCCTCGCCGCCGCGGAAGTGATGGCGCTTCACCAGGCCCGCGAACCCGCGGCCCTTGCTGATTCCGATCACGTCCACCTTGTCCTTGGGCTTGAACTGATCCACCAGCACCTTGTCGCCCGGCTTCAGGTCGTCGTCGCCGGGGCCGAGCGTGAACTCGCGCAGGAACTTCGCGCCTTCCGCGCCGGCTTTTTTGAGGTGGCCCGTTGCCGGCTTGTTGATGCGCTGCGGCTTGACGAACTCCACCAGGCCGAGCTGCACCGCATCGTAGCCGTCCGTGGTGGGCGTCTTGCGCTGCACCACCATGCACGGACCCGCCTTGAGCAGGGTGACCGGCACGGCCTGGCCGTCTGGCCGGAACACCTGCGTCATTCCAATCTTTTTGCCAAGGATTCCTGGACTCATCGTTAAATCCTTATTTCATCGCCGGGGCGCCGGAAAAATGTTCCGGCGGCCCCGCAGCGACGATCTTATTTCCCGAACGCCTTGATCTCGACATCCACACCCGCGGGCAGATCGAGCTTCATCAGCGCGTCCACCGTCTGCTGGGTCGGCTCCAGAATGTCCAACAGCCGTTTGTGCGTCCGGATTTCAAACTGCTCCCGCGATTTCTTATCCACATGCGGCGAGCGCAACACCGTCGTGATACTCCGGGAAGTGGGCAGCGGGATCGGGCCGGCCACCGTTGCGCCGGTCCGCTTCGCGGTATCCACAATCTCCGTCGTCGACTGATCGAGCACCCGGTGATCGTATGCCTTCAGACGGATGCGAATTCGTTCTCTAAGCGCCATTGCAGCCTACTTAATGATCTCGGTCACCGTGCCGGCGCCGACCGTGCGGCCGCCTTCGCGAATCGCGAAGCGCAGCCCCTTGTCCATGGCGATCGGCGTAATCAGCTCTACAAACAGGTTCACGTTGTCCCCGGGCATCACCATCTCGGTGCCTTCCGGCAGCTGCGCCACCCCCGTCACGTCCGTCGTGCGGAAGTAGAACTGCGGCCGGTAGCCCTTGAAGAACGGCGTATGACGGCCGCCTTCTTCCTTGCTCAACACGTACACTTCGCCCCGGAACTGCGTGTGCGGCGTGATGGTCCCCGGCTTGGCGATCACCTGCCCGCGCTCCACGTCGTCCTTGTCCACTCCGCGCAGCAGCAGGCCCACGTTGTCGCCCGCCCGCCCTTCGTCGAGCAGCTTCTTGAACATCTCCACGCCCGTCACCACCGTCTTGCGCGTATCCCGGAACCCGACGATCTCCATTTCCTCGCCGACCTTGCAGATCCCGCGCTCGATGCGGCCCGTCACCACCGTCCCGCGGCCCTGGATCGAGAAAATGTCCTCGATCGGCATCAGGAACGGCTTGTCGGTAACGCGCTGCGGCAGCGGAATGTAGTTGTCCACCGCCTCCATCAGCTCGTCCACCGTCTTTTCCCACTGCGGCTCGCCGTTCAGCGCTCCCAGCGCCGACACCCGCACCACCGGCAGATCGTCGCCCGGGAACTGGTAGCTCTTCAGCAGCTCGCGCACTTCCAGCTCCACCAGGTCGAGCAGCTCCGGATCGTCCACCATGTCGACCTTGTTCATGGCCACCACGATGAACGGCACGCCCACCTGCCGCGCCAGCAGCACGTGCTCGCGGGTCTGCGGCATGGGTCCGTCGGTCGCCGCCACCACCAGGATGGCGCCATCCATCTGCGCCGCGCCGGTGATCATGTTCTTGATGTAATCGGCGTGGCCCGGGCAATCCACGTGGGCGTAGTGCCGGTTGGCGGTTTCGTACTCGATGTGCGCCACCGCGATCGTGATCCCGCGGGCTTTTTCTTCCGGCGCGTTGTCGATCGAATCGAAGCTCCGGAACTTTACCTTCGGATTGTGCTTCGCCAGCACCTTCGTGATCGCCGCCGTCAGGGTGGTCTTGCCGTGATCGATGTGCCCGATCGTCCCGATGTTTACGTGCGGCTTGCTGCGGTCGAATTTTTCCTTTGCCATAAGAAAGAGCCTGTCTCCTTATCTGGTAATCTTGCCCTGGACCTTATTTACGATCTCTTCGGCGAGACCGCCCGGCACTTCTTCATACTTTCCGAAGTGCATTGTGAAACTGCCGCGGCCCTGCGTCCGCGAGCGAAGCTCGGTCGCATAGCCGAACATTTCCGATAGCGGCACCATCGACTTGATGATCTGGGTGGTTCCGCGCAGTTGCATCCCTTCGATGCGCCCGCGACGGGAGTTCAGATCGCCGATGACGTCGCCCATGTACTGTTCCGGAACCACAACCTCGACTGCCATGATCGGCTCCAACAGAACCGGCTTGGCCCTTTTGGCCGCTTCCTTGATCGCCAGGGAGCCCGCGATCTTGAAGGCCATTTCCGAGGAGTCCACTTCGTGATAGCTGCCGTCGTACAGCGTCACCTTGAGGTCGGACATCGGGAAGCCCGCCAGGATTCCGCCTTCCAGCGCTTCCTTGATCCCGGTTTCGGTCGGATTGATGTATTCCTTCGGGACCGTGCCGCCATACGTGTCGTTGACGAACTCAAACCCCGTACCCGCAGGCAACGGCTCGACCCGGATCTTGACGTGCCCGTACTGGCCGCGGCCGCCCGACTGACGGACGTGCCGGCCTTCGGCTTCCGCCGGCTTGCGGATCGTTTCGCGGTACGCCACCTGCGGCTTGCCCACATTGGCGCCCACGCCGAACTCGCGCATCATGCGGTCCACGATGATCTCGAGGTGCAGCTCGCCCATCCCCGAAAGAATGGTCTGCCCGGTCTCGGGATCGGTATTGACGCGGAACGTGGGATCTTCCTGCGCCAGCTTCTGAATCGCCATGCCCAGCTTTTCCTGGTCGGCCTTGGTCTTCGGCTCGACCGCCAGCTGGATTACCGGCGTCGGGAAGTCGATCGATTCGAGCACAATCGGGTGATCGTCGTCGCAGATCGTGTCGCCCGTCGAGACCGTTTTCAGGCCCACCGCCGCGCAGATATCGCCGGCCAGGATTTCCTGGATCTCTTCGCGCTTGTTGGCATGCATGCGGAGGAGGCGCCCGATGCGCTCTTTCCGCCCCTTGGCCACGTTGTACACCGAGTCGCCGGATTTCAGCGTGCCCGAGTACACCCGGAAGAATGCCAACTGGCCGACGTAGGGGTCGGTCATGATTTTGAAGACCAGCGCCGCAAACGGTTCGCTGTCCGACGATTTGCGGATCAGCGTCTTTTCGGGATCGTCGATATCCGTGCCTTCCACCGGTGGAACATCCAGCGGCGAAGGCAGGTAATCGACCACGGCATCCAGCATCGTCTGGATGCCCTTGTTCTTGAACGCCGTGCCACAGATCACCGGGAAAATCTTCAGCGCGATGGTGGCCTTGCGAATGCCCGCGCGGATCTCGTCATTCGAGACGCCATGTCCTTCGATAAACTTCTCGAAGAGCTTGTCGTCGAACTCGGAAATCACCTCGATCATCTTCTCGCGGTATTCCTTGGCCTTGTCCACCAGGTCCGCGGGAATCTCGGTCACGTCAAACTGGGCCCCCAGGGTCTCGTCGCGCCAGATGACGGCCTTCATCTCCACCAGGTCCACTACACCCTTGAACTGGTCTTCGGCGCCGATGGGAAGCTGAATCGGAACCGGGCGGCACTTCAACCGATCCACGATGGTATCGACCGAGTGATAAAAATCCGCGCCTACGCGGTCCATCTTGTTGATGAAGCAGATACGCGGGACGTCGTACTTATCGGCCTGCCGCCAGACGGTCTCGGATTGGGGCTGCACGCCGGCCACGGCGTCGAATACCGCCACGGCTCCATCCAGCACACGGAGACTGCGCTCCACCTCGGCTGTGAAATCCACGTGACCCGGGGTGTCGATAATGTTGATCTGGATATCGCGCCATTCGCAGGTCGTAGCGGCCGAAGTGATGGTGATGCCGCGCTCCTGCTCCTGCTCCATCCAGTCCATGGTGGCGGTGCCCTCATGGACCTCGCCCAGCTTGTGCGTTCGTCCCGTGTAATACAAGATGCGCTCAGTGGTGGTGGTTTTACCGGCATCGATGTGTGCGGCGATGCCGATGTTCCTCATCCTTTCGAGCGGGACCGTTCTTGACAAAACCTTAGCTCCTCTATTCCTCGGAAATTACCACCGGTAGTGCGCGAAGGCCTTATTGGCCTCGGCCATGCGGTGCACATCGTCTCTCTTCTTGATCGCGCCACCCCTCAGGTTGGCCGCGTCGTTCAGCTCGTTGGCCAGCTTCTCCGCCATGCCCTTCTCGGGACGCGTGCGCGCATTCCCGATGATCCAGCGCATCGCCAGCGAAGTCCGCCGGTTCTGCGGCACCTCGATCGGCACCTGGTAGTTCGCGCCGCCTACGCGCCGGGTTTTCACCTCGAGCAGCGGCTTGGCGTTTTCGACCGCTTTCTTGAAAGCTTTCAGCGGGTCGTCACTGGTGCGCTCCCGGAGCTTGTCCATGGCGTCATAGAAGATGCCCTGGGCGGTATTCTTTTTCCCCTCCCACATCATCGAGTTGACAAACTTCTCGACCAGGGAGGAATTGTAGACCGGGTCCGGCACTATTTCACGAACAACGGCTCTTCTTCTACGTGGCATACGTTACCTAAGTCTTCGGCCTTTTGGCCCCGTATTTTGACCTGCCCTGCCGGCGGTTGGCCACCCCGGCGGTATCCAGCGCGCCGCGGATCACGTGATAGCGAACACCCGGAAGGTCCTTCACGCGCCCTCCGCGGATCAGTACGATGGAGTGCTCCTGGAGGTTGTGTCCGACCCCGGGGATATAGGTGGTGACTTCGATCCCGTTCGTCAGCCGCACGCGGGCTACTTTCCGCAGCGCCGAATTCGGCTTCTTGGGGGTGGAGGTGTAAACGCGCGTGCAAACTCCACGCTTCTGGGGGCAGCTATTGAGCGCCGGGCTGGAGGTCTTCCAGCGTGGCGGCTTGCGCCCTCTACGCACAAGTTGGTTAAACGTCGGCACGAATTTCCTCTTCGCGATTTAAATCTTAAAAGTGGTGAAATCCACTAAACGACCGGGATCCCACAAAAGGACCCCAGAAAATTTCAGGTCGCAACCAGCGAGGATTACCTTGCTTCTTTGGACAGGCCCATGTTTCAGTCGGCGTAACCGGTGAAACCTCGGGGCCTCACCCCCGGCCGGACTCGTTACATACGAGTGGTAGCACAGGAGTAGAAAGCTTGCTCTCGCGAAACTCTTCAATATTAACCGAAGTGTGGTCAAGAGTGCAACTGGCGGGTGGTGTCTGTCACGCGGAACGCGATCCTCCAGGTTGATGCCTATGATGCTATCATGAAAGCATCATGAGCATCAGGACCACGGTAACCCTCGACGACGACGTCATCGAGCGTGTCCGAGATCACAGCAAAGCCAAAGGGATACCGTTCCGTGACGCCCTTAACGACCTCCTGCGGTTGGCCCTGGCAACGCAGAAGTCTATGGAAAAGCAGCCGAGAAAACTCCAAATCGAGCCCCTCCACCTCGGCTACCGCCCCGGCCTGCCCTACGACGATATCGAAGCACTGATCGAATACGGTGAAGGCCCCTGGCACAAGTGATCCTGCTCGACGCTAACATTCTCATCTACGCCAACAATGCGGAGGCGCCGCAGTACCCCCTCATTAGAGGTTGGCTCGAGCAAGTGCTTGACGAGCGTCAACCAGTTGGTTTGTGCTGGCCGGTAATTTGGGCTTTCGTCCGTATCGCTACCAATTCGCGCATTTGGCCGACGCCAACAACACCCTCAGGCGCGGTAAAGACAATTCGGAGCCTTCTCGCACACCCGGGTGTCACTCTCGTCGAGCCCGGTCCGCGGCACATTCGCATTCTCGAGGAAGTGATGACGCAATCTCAGGCGCTCGGCTCGCTCGTCTCGGACGCCGTTCTCGCGGCCATCGCCATCGAACACGGCGCCACTCTGGCTTCCACCGACAACGATTTCAGCCGCTTCGAAAACCTTACCTGGATCAACCCGATGCGCTAGGCCATCATCTTCTTAACCACGTTGCCCGCCACATCCGTGAGCCGGAAATCCCGGCCCATGTGGCGGTAGGTCAGACGCGTGTGGTCCATACCGAGACAATTGAGGAGCGTCGCCTGCAGATCGTGCACGTGGATCTTGTCTTCGGTGATGTTCATGCACAGGTCGTCGGTCTTGCCGATCACCTGGCCGCCCTTGATGCCGCCGCCGGCGACCATCAGGCTGTATGCCAGCGGGTGGTGATCGCGGCCGGCATTGTTGACGTCGCGGGGATCGCGGATCTCCACCATCGGGGTGCGCCCGAACTCTCCGCCCCAGACCACCAGCGTGTTGTCGAGCAGCCCCCGCTGCTTCAGGTCCTTAATCAATGCTGCGGTCGGCTTGTCGGCGATATCGCAGTTCTTCTTCAGATGGCGGTTCAGATCGGTGTGGTCGTCCCAACTGGCGTGATTCAACATGATGAAGCGCACACCGCGCTCCACCATGCGCCGGGCCAGCAGGCAGTTGGTGGCGAACTGGCGGGTAGGATCCTGGTTCACGCCGTACATCTCGAGCGTCTCGGGCGATTCCTTCGAAAAGTCGAGCAACTCGGGAGCGGCCGACTGCATGCGAAATGCCAGCTCATAAGAAGAGATGCGAGAGGCGATCTCGATATCGCCGGTATCGGCAAAGTGCTCTTCGTTCAGGTCTTTGAGCGCGTCGAGGCCGGCGCGCTGCATCCCGGGAGTCACTCCCTCGGGATTCGAAAGATAGAGCACCGGGTCGCCTGAGCTGCGGAACACCACGCCCTGATACGTCGATGGCAGAAATCCGCTCGACCAGTTGGAGGTTCCACCGCTGGTTCCGACCCCCGAGCTGAGCACCACGAACCCCGGCAGGTTCTGCGACTCGCTGCCCAGTCCGTACAGCACCCACGCGCCCATGGTCGGGCGGCCCACCTGAATGCTGCCGCCGAAGAGCAGCAACTGGCCGGGGTGGTGGTTGAAAGCGTCGGTAAACATGGACCGGACGAGGCAGATGTCGTCGGCGCAGGAACCGATGTGCGGGATGTAGTCCGAATACTCGATGCCGCTCTGGCCATACTTCTGGAACGTGCGGGGACTGGCCAGCACGGCGGCGTTCGGCTTGGTGAATGCCAGGCGCAGGTCTTTGGTCATGGAGGGCGGAAGAGGCTTGCCGCTCCACTTCTGGAGCTCCGGCTTGGGGTCGAACAGGTCAAGCTGGCTCGGGCCGCCCTCCATGAACATGAAGATGACGCTCTTGGCCTTGGCCGGGAAGTGCGGCTTTTTGGGCGCCAGTGGGTTCATATTGGGAACCGCGCCATAGCCGTCCTTTTCCAGCAACTGCGCCAGCGCCATGATGCCGATTCCGCCGGCGCACTCCTGAAAGAAGCTGCGGCGGCTCTGAATTCTGCGGAACTCCTCGCGATCCATTAACTTATTCCCTCGTGATGAACTCGTCCAGGTTGAGCAGCACGCGGCTCAACTCCACCCATGCCGCCGCCTGGGCCTGCGGCACGCCCTCGAGGCGGTTGGGAAACAGCTCCGCCACGGTCTTCTGGTTGTCCTGCAACTCTTTCAAGGTGTCGTCGTAATACTTGCCGAGGCGTTCGGCCTCGCGCGCCGAAGGCTCGCGCCCCACGGTGACGCGGTAGGCGAAGTTCAGGCGATCGCCGAAGCCGCCGCTCGCTTCATGCATAACGCGGAAAGCCAGGCCCTGCGCCGCCTCGAAGAATACGGGGTCGTTCAGCAGGTTGAGCGCCTGCAGCGGCGTATCGGTGCGCTCGCGCCGCGTGCAGGAAAGGTTCGAGCTGGGCTCGTCGAAATTCACCAGCATCGGATAGGGCACGGTGCGCTGGAAGAGGATGTAGATGCCGCGGCGGTAGCGGTCGGCGCCGGTCGATTCGTGCCATTTGACCGACCCGGCGTAGGACAGCTCGGCGACCCCTTTCGGCTGCGGAGGCCGAACGCTCGGCCCGCCGATGCGGGGATCCAGCAGGCCGGCGGCTTCGAGCGTCTCGTCGCGCACCAGCTCGGCCGGCAGGCGCACGCGCGACTGCCGCGAGAGCAGCGCATTGTCGGGATCGCGCTGCGCCAACTCCGGCCGCGCCTTCGACGATTGCCGGTAGGTGGAAGAAGTCACGATCAGCCGGATCATCTGCTTGGTGCTCCAGCCGCGCGCCATGTATTCGCTGGCCAGCCAGTCGAGCAGCCGGGGATGCGTCGGCTCATCGCCCTGCGTTCCGAAATCTTCCGAGGTCTTGACGATGCCGCGCCCGAACAGCTCCTGCCAGATGCGATTCACGGCCACACGCGAAGTTAGAGGGTTATCGGGCGAAACTAGCCAGCGCGCCAGCACGAGCCTGGTCGGCTTGACGCCAGCCGGCAGCGGCGGCAGCACCGCCGGCGTGCCCGGCTGCACTTCGTCGCCGTGTTCGCGCCAGTCGCCCTTGATATGGATGTACGTCTTCGGCGGAGTGTCGTTCTCCACCAGCACCGGGGCATAGCTGAAGTGCGGCAATGCTTCGTTCAACTCGTCCAGCTTGGTCCGCGCGTCGCTGATCTTCAGGTCTTTGCAGTGCTGCTTGGGATACAGGTTGCCGCAGGCGCTCAGGAAGTAGTCCAGCATCGCCCGCTCCTGCAACTCGGTGCGCCGGGCACGGTCGAGGAACAGCACCTTTTTCGCGCTGTCGATGTTGTGAGTGAACTCGCCGTAAGCGAAACTCCAGTCGTCGTGCTCACCGGGGTGCTGCTCGGCGTAGCGCAGCTTGTCTTCCCAATCGGCTTCGGCTTCCGGAAGCTTGTATTCGGCCAGCAGCTCCACGCGCTTTTTGTCGTAGGCCGGGCGCGCTTCGAGGTAGGGCCCGAGCTCGCCGGGCATGGGCGCCGCCGCGTTCACCTCTTCCTGCGTATTGAAGAATGCCGTGAGCTGGTAGAACTCCTTCTGGCTGATCGGATCGAACTTGTGGTTGTGGCACTGCGCGCAGCCCACCGTCAACCCCAGCCAGACTGTCCCGAGCGTGGCCGCGCGATCAAGCACCTGCTCGTCGCGGAACTGCTCGGGATCGGTGCCGCCCTCGCGGTTGGTGAGCGTGTTGCGATTGAACCCGGTGGCCACCAGCGTATCGGTGGTGCGGTTCGGCAGCAGATCGCCCGCCAACTGGTCGATGGTGAACTCGTCGTACGGCATGTCGCGGTTCAGCGCGTCGATGACCCACTGCCGGTACCGCCAGGCCCAGGGGCGCGCGCGGTCTTTCTCGTACCCATCGCTATCGGCGTAGCGCGCCAGATCCAGCCAGAAGCGGCCCCACCTTTCGCCATAGTGAGGGGACGCGAGCAGCCGGTCCACGACACGGTCGTAAGCGTCGGGGCGGTTGTCGTGCACGAACGCCTCGACCTCTTGCGGGGTCGGGAGGAGTCCCGTGAGGTCCAGGCTGGCACGCCGGATGAGTGTGACTCTCCCCGCCTCCGGCGAGGGCGCGATGCCCTCGGAATCGAGTTTGGCGAGGACGAACTGATCGATCGGGTTGCGCACCCACGCGCGGTCTCCCACCGCCGGCGGTTCGGGCCGCTGAATCTTCCGGAAGGACCAGTGCACCGCCGGCTGCGCGCCGCCGGCCGCCCAGGGCGCCCCTTCGTCGATCCACGAGCGCAGCATGCCGATCTCGGCCGCCGTGAGGCGCGGCCCGATCGGCGGCATCACTTTCTTCTGGGTCCCGCTGACCATCTGGATCAGGCGGCTCGACGCGCTCTTTCCCGGCTGTATGACGCGGTCGGCGGATTCCTTCTGGTCGAACCGCAGCCCGCTCATCTGCTGCTGCGGGCCGTGACACATGTAGCATCGCTTCTGAAAAAGCGGCTCGACATCGCGCGTGAAATCGACTTTGCCCGGCGTCTGCGCGAATGTGCTCAGCGACACAGCCAGCCAGCATCCAATCAACCCCGCTCTGAGCATGGCACCTATTATATGCCTGCAACCGTGGAGTGATACCGATTGGCGCGCCGGGTATTTCTGGCGTCAGCCCCGCATCAATGCTCCGCGGTCAGTCATTTGCGGAACCTTCGCAAGGAACCGCCGCATGGCGCTTGCGATCTCATCGACATGCGTTTCCAATGCGAAGTGCCCCGTATCGAGAAATTGGACGGTCGCGTTTGGAATGTCACGCCGGAAGGCTTCCGCGCCGGCCGGTATGAAGTAGGGATCGTGTTTCCCCCAGATGGCCAGCAGCGGCGGCTTCGACTTGCGGAAGTACTCCTGGAAAGCCGGATAGAGCTTCACGTTGTTGGCATAGTCGAGGAACAGGTCTAGCTGAATATCCGTATTGCCGGGACGGCTGATCAGCGCCGCGGTGAGAGTGTAGCTCTCCGGTGCGATCGCATCGGGATCGGCCATGCCCGTGGCGTACTCCCGGCGCATACCGGCGAGGTTGAAGATCGGCCGGATGGCCTCGCGGTTTGCCGATGTCGGCTCGGTCCAGTAACGCCGGATCGGGGCCCATGCATCTCCGAGACCTTCTTCGTACGCATTGCCGTTTTGCGACACGATAGCCGTGATGCATTCCGGACGCGCCATCGCAAGACGAAAACCCGTGGGCGCTCCGTAGTCGAAGGCGTACAACGCATAGCGAGTGAGACCCAGGGCATCGGTGAAGGCCTCGATGGTTCGAGCGAGGGAGGCGAAGGAATACGGGTAATGGCGATGCTCGGGAACTTCCGTGAAGCCAAAGCCCGGGAGATCGGGCGCGATGACCCGGTAGCGGTCGGCCAGTCTCGGCATCAGCTCTCTGAATTGAAAGGAGGACGCCGGAAAACCGTGCAGCAACAGCACCACGGGAGCATTCGCCGGGCCGGCTTCACGATAGAAGACCGTGACTCCATCAGCCTCGATGCGGCGGTGCGACGTCTTGGGCCACTCGCCGGTCAGGCTCCTGGCCTGCTTGGGAGAGACGCCGGTCTGCTTGACTGTCGAAAAGAAAACGTTGAGACCCTCCGCCATGGTGGGGTGCGCCAGAACCGAATCGCGCAAGGCTGTGTAGGGAAGCCCTGCCTGCATGGCCATCTGCACGACCGCCATGACTTCTCCGGCTTCGGCCCCAATCATCGTAAAGCCGAGAATGCGGCCGTCGTCCGGCGCAATCAGCGCCTTCATGAATCCCTGTGTCTCGCCGGTTGTCTCTGTTCGGAGAACGTTGGATGTCGGCATCTTCGCAACTTCCACCGCGACTCCCAAGTTTTGTGCGTCCTTCTCCGTAAGTCCGACATGCGCGACCTGGGGATCGGTGAACAGGCAGGAGGGCATCAGCCGTCCACGCGTACTGCGATTGCCGCCGGCGAGATTATCCCGAATGATCCGGAAGTCATCGAGCGAGGCGTGAGTAAACTGGGGACTCCCGGCACACTCGCCGATCGCCCAAACATCCGGAGCGCTGGTTTCGAGGCGGTCGTTCACGCGGATCCAGCCCCCGGGCGCGAGTTCGATGCCGGCCGTTTCCAGGCCGATGCCGGCGGTGTTCGGAGTGCGGCCGGCAGCGACCAGGATATGGCTCGCCAGGATCGTTCGCTCCTCACCGGGCCTTCGCACTGCAACCTTCACATCCGCTCCGGAACGGCCCTCGACCCCGAGAACCTCTGCCGAAGTGAGGACATCGATCCCTTCGGCAGTTAGAATTCGCCCTATCTCCTCGGACACGTCCGGATCTTCACTGACCAGAAGATGGGAAGCGTGCTGCAGAATGGTAACCCGGCTCCCGAACCGGCGATAGGCTTGAGCAAATTCAAGCCCGACGTAGCCGCCGCCAATCACCACGAGATGGCTGGGCAGGACATCCAGTTCGAGCGCCTCGATATGTGTGAGGGGGCCGGACTCCCGAAGGCCCGGTACGGGGGGTATCACAGCGTGCGTGCCCAGGTTGAGAAACACTCTCTCACCGGTGATCGTGCGGACGCCGCCCTCGTTGAGACGCGTCTCGAGTGTTTTGGAGCCGATGAATCTCGCTTCGCCCATTACAAGTTCGGCGCCGGTGGCTTGATATTTCTTGAGGTGAAAGGCGACCTCGTTTTGAACCATTTCGCGCTTGCGATTTCTGACCACCGCCATGTTGGACGTGGAGGCTGAGGCATCCAGCCCGAATGCTGCGGCATCGTGAACCAGATGGGCGACCCTGGCGCTCCAGATTTCATTCTTGGAGGGAAGGCAATTGATGTTGGGGCACGAGCCGCCGATCCATCGCCGCTCCAGCACCACCGTGGACTGCCCTAACTGGGCCAAATGCCAGGCGAGATACTTGCCGCCCTCGCCGCTTCCGATAATTACATTTTGATATCGATTCTGCGCCGACATAATCTTAAGAAATATCAAACATAGCCGGCTCCTCGCGGGGTTAGTCGACACCGAACGCACCATTTTCCACAGCGTCGCCAGCCCCGGGCTGCCGGCGGGTGTATACTTCGACTCGATGGAGGGGAATCCGATTTCCAGGCGTACAGGCGGCGAGGCCTGTGCCGCCATACTGCTCGTCCTCGCGTGCGGTGTCACTTCGCAGGCTGAAGTGCGGTTCAACCGCGACATACGGCCGATCATGGCGGACACCTGCTTCCGCTGCCACGGTCCGGACAAGAGCTCCCGCATGGCCGGAATGCGGCTCGATATCCGCGACGAGGCCCTGAAGCCGTTGCGCGACGGCAAGGTCCCGATCGTTCCGGGCGATCCCGACAAGTCCGAGATCATCCACCGCATCTTTTCGCCGCCCGCCCGCGTGATGCCCCCCGCCTACATCCACAAGGACCTCACGGATGCGCAGAAAAATACGATCCGCCAGTGGGTGGCCGAGGGCGCGAAGTACGAGGGCCACTGGGCGTATCAACCGATTGTGCGGCCCGCGGTCCCGGCCGGCGCCGAAAACCCGGTGGACGCGTTCATCCTGGAGCATCTCGCGAAAGCCGGACTCCACGCCGCGCCGGAGGCTGACCGCCGCACGCTCATCCGTCGCGTCACGTTCGACCTCACCGGCCTTCCGCCCACGCCCGAAGAGACCGCGGCTTTTGAGAAAGACGCCTCGCCCGACGCTTACGAAAAGCTGGTCGATCGCCTCATGGCTTCGCCCCGCTACGCCGAGCAGCAAAGCATGCACTGGCTCGATTTCGTGCGCTATGCGGATACCTGCGGCTTCCACGGCGACAATGCGCTGCCCGCCTGGCCCTACCGCGACTACGTTCTGCATTCCTTCGCGCACAACAAGCCCTTCGACGAGTTCACGCGCGAGCAACTGGCGGGCGACCTGATCCCCAACGCCACTGTCGAGCAGCGCGTAGCCTCGGCCTATAACCGCCTCAACCGCACATCGGCAGAAGGAGGCCTCCAGCCGAAGGAATACCTGGCGAAATACGCGGCCGATCGCGTCCGCACCACGGTCGCGGTATGGATGGGGAGCACGCTCGGCTGCGCCGAGTGCCACGACCACAAGTTCGACCCCTTCACGCAGCACGATTTCTACTCGATGAAGGCGTTCTTTGCCGACATCAAAGAGACCGGCCTGGTGCCCGACCGGGGATCCAAAGCCTGGGGGTCGCAGCTCGCGATTCCCTCCCCCGAACAGAAGCAGCGCCAGGAAGAGCTCGAGGGGCTGATTAACGAAGCGAAACAGCGGCTCGACGCCAAAATGGAAAGCCTGGCGCCCTCGCGCGCGGCCTGGGAGAAGAGCCTGCTCGCGCGCTATCAGGCCGGCGAACTCGCCTGGCACGCGCAGCACCCCTTCTCGGCAACCTCCGAACACGGCGCGGTCCTCAAGATCTACAACGATGAGCCGGTGGATTACACACACTACGACGGGGCCAACCTGACCTCCGACCGTGCGCCCGGCAACGGCCTGGTAGTCGCGGGCGGACCCAATCCCGACAACGAAACCTACACCGTGAAGTTCAAGCCCGGCGCCGGCACGTGGACCCAGCTCAGCGTCGAACTGGTGCAGGACGAAAGCCTGCCCGGCATCCGCGTGGCCCGCGGCGCGGACCGCGTCGTGATCACCGAAGTGGATGCCGATGTGGACGGCCGCCGCGAAACGTTCAGCGCGGGAGCTTCCAACCTCAGCAACCCCGCGCCCGAGCACCCGCCGGAAGCCGCCTTCGACGGCAACCCGCAAACCGGCTGGGCCGAGGCGACGTATAACGAGAATCCGAAAGTGGTGCTGGCCCTGCGATTCTCGCAGCCCGTGCTTACCCAAGCCGGGTCGGTAATGACGGTGCGGCTGCACCACGACTCCGAATATCGCCGCGCCACGACCGGGCGCTTCCGCCTGGCGCTTTCTTCGGGCGAATATGCCTGGCCCGGCGCGGATAAAGGCAAAGAGCTTCCCGACGCCGCGCTGCGCGGGCTCCGCGAGCCGGAAGACAAGCGCACACCCCAACAGCGAGCTGCCATCGAGGCCCTCTACCAGTGGACGTCGCCCGGCGTTCAGCTGGAAGCGCACGCGCTGGCCCGGCTGGAGCTCGAAGCCGCCCTGCTCGAGCGCGCGATCCCGCACGTGGTGGTCGCGGAGGCCACCATCCCCAGGGAGACCCGGGTCCTGCCGCGCGGCAATTGGATGGACGAGACCGGCGCGCTCGTCGAGCCCGCCGTGCCCGCGTTTCTCGGTAAGCTCGAGACCGGCGGCAAACGCGCCACGCGCCTCGACCTCGCCAACTGGCTGGTGTCGCCCTCGAATCCGCTGACGGCCCGCGTGTTCGTCAACCGCACCTGGCGCGAATTCTTCGGCACCGGCATCACCAAGACGCTGGACGACATGGGTTCGCAGGGCGAGTGGCCCACCAACCCGGAGCTTCTCGACTGGCTGGCCGCCGAGTTCATGAAACCGGAGTACCAGGCCGCCGGCACGCATGCCTGGGATGTCAATCACGTGATCCGGACGATTGTCACCAGCCGGACCTACCGCGAGTCCTCCATGCCCGATGCGCAGGCTGACGAGCGCGATCCGGACAATCGCCTGCTCTCGCACCAGGTGCGCTTCCGTGTGGACGCCGAGGTGGTGCACGACGTGGCGCTTTCCGTCTCGGGCCTCCTGGTGGAGCGCTTCGGCGGCCCCAGCGTGAAGCCGTACCAGCCCGACGGCTACCTGGCCACCCTGAACTTCCCGAAACGCGAATACTCCGCCAGCCACGGCGACGACCTCTACCGCCGCGGCGTCTATACCTTCTGGCAGCGCGCCTTTCTGCACCCCAGCCTGCAGACGTTCGACGCCCCCACGCGCGAGGAGTGCACCATCAACCGCGTGAACTCCAACACGCCGCTGCAGGCCCTGGTGCTGCTCAACGACCCCATCTACGTGGAAGCCGCGCGCGTCTTCGCCGGGCACATCCTGGAGAGCCGGCGCGGCCTGGATGCACGCGTAGACTGGGCCATGCTCCGCGCGCTCGACCGCGCCCCCAGCAACGAGGAGCGGGCGATTCTCGAAGACCTCTACCGCGGCAGCCTGGAGCATTTCCGCGCGGCGCCGGCCGACGCCGAAGGGCTCATCCACAGCGGCGAAGCACCCGTACCCGCCAACCTGCAACCCGCCGAATTCGCGGCCATGACCACCGTGGCGCGAGCGATCCTCAACATGCACGAAACTATCACCAGGAACTGACGACCCCATGGACGACTGCCCGCACTGCAAAAGCATACAGCGCCGCGCGTTTCTCGGACGCGGCATCTCGGCCCTCGGAATCCTCGGCCTCAACGCCCTGATCGACCCGCGCCTGTTCGGCGCCGATATCACCACGTCCAAAGGCGTGATCAATCCCCTGCACCATCCCGCCAAGGCGAAGCGCATCATCTTCCTCTACCAGGCAGGCGGACCGTCGCACCTGGAAACCTTCGACTACAAGCCGAAGCTGGCCGAGATGAACGGCAAGCCCATGCCCCCCTCGCTCACCAACGGGCAGCAGATCGCACAACTGCAAGGACGCCCTCTGATCTGCTTCGGCCCGCAGCACGGCTTCAAGAAGTTCGGCAAGTCCGGCCAGGAAATCTGCGAGCTGTTCCCGCGCATCGGCAGCGTGGCCGACGATATCTGCATCGTGCGCTCGATGTGGACCGAGCAGATCAACCACGACCCGGCCCACACCATCATGAATACCGGCTCGATTATTCCCGGTCGGCCATCGATGGGCTCGTGGGTGCTGTACGGGCTTGGCTCGGAAGCCGACGACCTGCCGGGCTTCGTAGTGCTGCTTTCCTCGGGCCGCGGCGGCCAGATGCAGCCCATCGCCTCGCGTCAATGGTCCGCCGGACTGCTGCCCAGCCGTTTCCAGGGCGTGAAGCTCAATTCCACCGGCGACCCCGTGCTCTACATCAAGAACCCGAGCCGGGGTGACGGCGGACATCCAGCGCAATTCCATCACCGCCATCAATAAGCTCAACCAGCTCGCCTTCAATGCGCTCAAGGATCCGGAAATCGAAACGCGCGTGGCGCAGTACGAGATGGCGTTCAAGATGCAAAGCAGCGTCCCCGGCCTGGTGGATATGAGCAAGGAGCCGAAATCGGTTCTGGAGGAGTACGGCGCGCAGCCGGGCGATGGCTCGTTCGCTTCCAACTGCCTGCTGGCGCGGCGGCTGGCCGAGAGCGGCGTGCGCTTCATCCAGCTCTACCACCGCGACTGGGATCACCACACCGCCGTCAAGGCCAACACGGCGCTTAAAGCCGAGGAAGTGGACCGCCCCACCGCGGCCCTCATCAACGACCTGAAGCGGCGCGGCATGCTCGACGACACGCTCATCATCTGGGGCGGCGAGTTCGGCCGCACGCCCATGTCGCAGGGCGGCGACGGCCGCGACCACCACATCAAGGGCTTCTCGTTCATGATGGCCGGCGGCGGCATCAAGGGCGGAATCACCTACGGCTCGACCGACGACTTCGGTTACGCAGCCCAGGATAACCCCGTGAGCGTCCACGACTTCCACGCCACCCTGCTGCACCTGCTGGGAGTGGACCATAAGCGGCTTACGGTCAAATTCCAGGGGCTGGACGTGCGCTTGACGGGGATTTCGGGTGACGTGGTGAAAGATATTCTGGTCTAGAACGCGCGCCTTCGGCGCGTGGACAGGCCAGGAGGCCTATCCTACAGGAATGAACCGTGGCGAGATGTTCCGGCGGCTTCGTGCGCACGCCGGACAGTGGGACATGATCATCGTGGGCGGGGGAGCGACCGGTGTCGGAGTGGCCATCGACGCCGCCACCCGCGGCTACGACGTGCTGCTGCTCGAACGGCACGATTTCGGCAAGGGAACCTCCAGCCGCAGCACCAAGCTGGTGCACGGCGGCGTCCGCTACCTCGAGCAGGGCAATGTCTCGCTGGTCATGGAGGCCCTGAAGGAGCGCGGCCTGCTGGCGCGCAACGCCCCGCACATGGTCAAGAACCTGGCGTTCGTGGTCCCCACCTACGACTGGTGGGAGTCCCCTTTCTACGGCATCGGCCTCAAGCTCTATGATCTTCTGGCCGGAAAATACGGGTTCGGCGCGTCACGCCTGCTCTCGAAAGAGCAGACCCTCGAACGCCTCCCCACCATCAACACCGAGGGCCTCCGCGGAGGCGTGGTCTATTACGACGGACAGTTCGACGACGCCCGCCTGCTCATCCACATGGTTTTCACCGCGGAGAGCCACGGAGCCGTCCTCCTCAACTACGCGGAGGTGACCGGCACCCTGGCCGATGCCGAGGGCTACGTGAACGGAGTCGCCTTCCGCGACATCGAGACCGGCGAGACCTTCGAGGCCCATGCCCTGGTGGTCATAAACGCCACCGGGCCGTTTGCCGACGGACTGCGGCGCAAGGCCGACCCCGCGGTCCAGCCGATGATCGCGCCCAGCCAGGGGATTCACCTGGTCTTCGATGGTTCCTTCCTCCCGGGTGATTCCGCCATCATGGTGCCGCACACCAGCGATAAGCGGATCCTCTTCGCCATTCCCTGGCACGGCCACACGGTCGTCGGCACCACCGACACCCCCATCGCGGTCCCCACCGAAGAGCCGGTCGCCACCGAGCGGGAGATCGATTTCGTTTTGAGCACCGCGGCGCTCTACCTGGCGAAAAAGCCGGCCCGCTCGGACGTTCTCAGCGTGTTCGCCGGCATCCGCCCGCTGGTGCGCGCCGGAGATGCGGCCAATACCGCCGCGCTGTCGCGCGACCACACCATCCGCATCGAAAACTCCGGGATGATTACGATCTGCGGGGGTAAATGGACCACCTACCGGCGCATGGCCGAGGATTGCGTGAATCAGGCCGCTACGCTGGCCCGCCTCCCGGACCG
The DNA here is from genome assembly GCA_963836015.1 of Bryobacterales bacterium. Classification (GTDB taxonomy): domain Bacteria; phylum Acidobacteriota; class Terriglobia; order Bryobacterales; family Bryobacteraceae; genus CAWCDJ01. The sequence continues at coordinate 785,497 of CAWIIF010000002.1, forward strand.
GGCGTGCGTGACCGAAACCCTTCCAATTCACGCCTCTGAGCCGCCTCCTTCCTCCCGGCGCCTGCATCCCGCCCTGCCCTACACCGAAGCCCACGTGCTCCGCGCGGCGCGGGATGAGATGGCCCGGACGGTCGAAGATGTGCTGGCCCGGAGGACGCGGGCGCTTTTCCTAAATACGGCTGCCGCGGTCGAGATGGCCCCGGCGGTAGCGGCGCTCCTGGAGCCGGAAACCGGCCGGAACCCCAGGTTGGAGGAGTTCATCGAGCTCGCGGCGAGCTACCAGGTCTAGTAGAAGCAGTACCATCGGAGACGATCCTATTATTATCTTGTATCCATTTGGTGTCTTGCAGCGTCTTAAGGAGTGATTCGACACTCAGAGCTGGCGTGTGCCAACCTATTTGCGCAGAACTATTATTGGCTTGCGCCGCTTGATGGAACATTTTAAGATAACGAAGTAAGTTACTCCGATTTCACGGGGGCAAAGAATGATCTATTCTCGTTCGGCCGAGTACGCGATTCGGGCGTTTGTGCATTTGGCGCAGGTACCGGATGGCAAATACGCCATGGTGAAGAATATCGCGGAGCAGGAGGATATTCCCGCTCACTTCTTGGCCAAGATTCTCCAACAGCTCGCCAGAAAGGGTCTGCTACGCTCCAGCAAAGGCCCCACTGGGGGATTTGCCCTACGGGTAGAGCCCAGCGAGATTCGATTGCTGGATATTGTGGAGGCGTTGGACGGTCTGGCACCCTATCAGCAGTGCGCTAGTGGACTGTCCGAGTGCTCCGATGAGATGCCGTGTTCCATGCACGATAGCTGGATCAACCTGCGTTCGCGTATCATGGATTATCTGGGGAGGAACACGATCGCGGACCTGGCCAAGGCCCTGGACCAGAAGAAAAAGAACCTGGCCCTGACCAAGCAGCGCAAATCCAGGCGAGCGGTTACCCAAAAGCGGGCGTAGCTCGAACATCCAATTTGATCCGGAGGCACGATGGGACAATCAGTCCTGGTCCCCATGGTGGTCGAACAGACCTCGCGTGGGGAACGCGCGTACGATATCTATTCTCGGCTGTTGAAAGAGAACATCATCTTCCTGGGGACACCGATCGATGACCAGGTGGCGAACCTGATTATCGCCCAACTCCTTTTCCTGGAAGCAGAAGACCCGGAAAAAGACATCTCCATTTACATCAATTCGCCGGGCGGCTCGATTACGGCCGGCCTGGCGATTCTGGACACCATGGCCTTTATCCGGCCCGACATCGTCACCATCTGCGTCGGGCAGGCGGCATCCATGGCCGCCGTCCTTCTGGCCAAGGGCACCAAGGGAAAGCGCTTCAGCCTGCCGAATTCCCGAATCATGATTCACCAGCCCTCTATGCAGGGCCTGGCCGGGCAGGCGGCCGATATCGACATCTACGCCCGGGAGATCCTGCGGATGCGCGAGATTCTGAACACTATGCTCGCCGACGCCACCGGACAGCCGGTGGACCGGATCGCGAAAGATGTCGACCGCGATTACATCATGGAACCCGACGGTGCCGTCCTATACGGCATGATCGACCGTGTGATTTCAAGCCGGGACCTCGCCCCGGTAGCGGTAAAGGGTTAAGCTGGTGGGGCAGGCCTCCGGGCCTGCCCTGCTGCCATGAAATCGATTCCCGCAATTCTTCTTTTCGCCGCGCTTTCCTTCGCGGCTCCATCTCCGCTGACACTCTGGTATCGCCAGCCGGCTAAACTTTGGGTGGAAGCCCTGCCGGTAGGCAACGGCCGCCTCGGCGCCATGGTCTTCGGCGGCGCCGCGCGCGAGCGCATCCAATTCAACGAGGACACGGTCTGGACTGGTGAGCCCCACGACTACGCGCACCACGGCGCGGCCAAATACCTGCCGCAGATCCGCCAGTTGCTCTGGGAGGGTAAGCAGAAAGAAGCCGAAGACCTGGCGATGAAAGAGTTCATGAGCGAGCCGCTTCACCAGAAGGCATATCAGGCGTTAGGCGACCTTTACCTCGAATTCCCGAACATCCAGGAATCCGGGGTGAGCAACTACCGCCGCCAGCTCGACCTCGACACCGGCATCGCCTCCGTCCAGTTCGATTTCCAGGGCGTCACTTATCGCAGGGAAGTTTTCGCCAGTTATCCGGCAAACGTCGTAGTCGTGCGGCTTACTGCCAGCGACCCTTCCAAACTGTCGTATCACCCGCAGCTAAAGAGCGCTCATGCAGGCGCGGAGGAGACCGCCAACTCCATCTCCGGCCCCGTGGAAGATGGAGCGATTCGCTACCAGGCCGCCCTTTCCACCTCGGGTGACCGCGACGGCATCACGATCGTTCTGGCGGCCGCCACCAACTTTAAGAATTATCGCGACGTCTCGGCCGATCCCAAAGCGCGTGTCTCCGCAACTCTCGCAACAGCCGGCGAGCAGGGGTACCAGAAACTCCGCGCTCAGCACGTTGCCGACTACCAGCGCCTGTTCCGGCGCGTGACGCTGGACCTGGGGCCGGCCCCCGATCTCCCCACCGATGAGCGGATTGCCGCCTTCGCCAAAACCGGCGATCCGGCCCTGGTGGCGCTGGTTTTCCAGTACGGCCGCTACCTGATGATCGGCTCCAGCCGTCCCGGCGGCCAGCCAGCCAACCTGCAGGGTATCTGGAACGAGTCGAACAAACCCGCGTGGGACAGCAAGTATACGGACAATATCAATACCGAAATGAACTACTGGCCGGTCGAAGAGACGAATCTCTCGGAGTGCCAGTTGCCCCTGTTCGACGCCCTCAAAGACCTGGCCGTGTCCGGCGCCATCACCGCCCGGGAGCAGTACAACGCCCGCGGATGGGTGCTGCACCACAACTTCGACCTGTGGCGGGGCACCGCTCCGATCAACGCCTCCAACCACGGCATCTGGCAAACCGGCGGCGCCTGGCTTTCCACCCACCTGTGGGAGCACTATCTCTTCACGGGAGACCGCCGGTTCCTGAGCGACACGGCATACCCGCTGATGAAGGGTGCGGCGCTATTCTTCGCCGATGCGCTGGTGAAGGACCCCAAGACCGGCTACCTTTATACCGGCCCGAGCAACTCTCCGGAGCAGGGCGGCCTGGTGATGGGACCGTCCATGGATCGCGAGATCGTGCGGGCCCTGTTCGGCGACGTGATCGCCGCCAGCCGGATCCTCGGGGTGGACGCGGAGCTCCGCGACCAGCTCACCGGAATGCGCAAGCAGATCGCCCCCTTGCAGATCGGGAAGTACGGCCAGTTGCAGGAGTGGATGGAGGACAAGGACGATCCCAAGAACCAGCACCGCCACGTTTCCCACCTGTGGGCCGTCTACCCGGGCGACCTGATCACACCCTACGGCACTCCCGACCTGTTCAAAGCGGCGCGCCAGTCGCTGATTTTCCGCGGCGATGCGGCTACCGGCTGGTCGATGGGCTGGAAGATCAACCTGTGGGCACGCTTCCTGGATGGCGACCACGCCTATAAGATCCTGCAGAACCTCATCACCCCGGCGTCCGACAAGCCGGCCCATGCGGGCTTGTTTGCGAACCTGTTCGACGCCCATCCGCCCTTCCAGATCGACGGAAACTTCGGCGCCACCGCTGGGATCACGGAAATGCTGCTGCAGAGCCAGGACCCTTACGCCACCGAGAACAGCCTGAGCCCCGTGCAAGCCGGGGAAGCCGCGTTCATTCACCTGCTGCCGGCCCTGCCCTCGGCCTTTCCGAATGGCAAAGTGACGGGATTGCTCGCCCGCGGCGGCGTCCAGGTCTCCATCGAGTGGGCCAACGGCAAGCTCGTGAAGGCGATCCTCACCGCCAGGGAGAGCAAGCCGCTCAAAGTCCGCTATTCAGGCAAGGAAAAGCAGATCCAGGCGACTGCGGGACGCACGTACACCTTCGGACCGGGGTTGTAACGGCTAGTTCACCGCGCCGGACGCCGCTGGACTTGACGCTAACACCGCGGGCTGGGTGACGTGAAAGCTCAGGATGTAGTTCTTCATGGGAAACTCGAACCAGTGCATCCCCAGGTACCGGGCTTCCTGGAGCGCCTTGCGGTTCCCCCACCCGTCGTGGGCAATCCGGTAACACGCGACCAGCGTGCCGGTGCGGTCGGCGCCCCGCCGGCAATGGATGAAGACCGGCCCCGCGGCAGGATCTTCGAACAGGGTCAGAATCTCTCCGACCTTTGCCGGAGACGGCGCCGAGAACCCGTCCAGCGGGACGTTCACATAGCGCATTCCCACTGATTCTACGAGCTTTTTCTCCCAAAGCGAACGCTTCCCGGGCTCGCGCAGGTCGACGATCGTCTTAATTCCCAGGTGGGCCAACGACTGGAAGCCCGCCGCCGTGGGCTGGGCGCCGCGATAGAGTTCGCCGGCCACCCGGTGAAAATTGCCGACACCGGCCGGCTCTTCGGCGACAGCGACAAGAGGAAAGACCGATAATGCCAGCAGAATCCCAGGGAAAAAACGCCTCCTAAAAACGTGCATATAACTCGGCAGACGCATGGCCGCCGGCAGGGGTTACTCGCGGCAGATTCCACGTTCGCTGCGCCGGACGAAATCGACCAGATGCAAGGCCTCGGGAGTCTGGATCTCGCGCGCGATTCGCTCCAGCGCCTCCTCCAGCTTGAGCCCGGACCGGTAGAGCAACTGGTACGCTTTCTTGAACTTGGAGAGATCGGAGGCTTTATATCCGGCGCGTTTGAGCCCCACCAGGTTGAGTCCCTTGGGCTCCACGTTGAAGCCCGTGTAGAGGAAGAACGGCGGCACGTCGCTGTTGACCCGCGTATTCCCCCCGATCATCGCCAGCCGCCCGATCTTCGAGAACTGATGCACCACCACCCCTCCCGAGATGAAGGCCTGGTCTTCCACCTCCACATAGCCGGCTAACAGCGCGCAACTGGCGATCACCACGTCGTTCCCCACCTTACAGTTATGCGCGATGTGGCCCGAGGTCATGATGTAGTTGCGGTCGCCGACCTCGGTCACCGATTCGGGCTTCGTGCCGCGCGAAATGGTGTAGTGCTCGCGGATCTTGTTGCCACTGCCGATGCGCAGGTAGCTGCGCTCGCCGGTAAAGCCTTTATCGAGAGGATCTGTCCCGAGGACGGTTCCGGCGGAGATTTCGTTGTTCTCCCCGATGGTGGTCCAGCGTTTGATGTAGACGTAGGGCTCGAGCAGGCAGCCGGCGCCGATGACCGTGTCGCTCTCGATTACGCAGTACTCGCCGATGCGCACGCAGGGGCCAATCACCGCGTGCGGGTGGACACGGGCCGTGGATGCCACCACGGCGGAGGAATCGATGGCCATGAACTTGTATGGTAACGGCAAACCAGCGGTTCCGGGAGCGGCAACACCCGTTATGATGAGGCATGCGAGTTCGCGAATTAGCGGAATGGCTGGGCGCTACATTCGAGGGCGACGGCGAAAAGGAACTGGTTGGAGTCGCGCCGCTCGAGACCGCGGGAGCGGCTGACATCTCGTTCGTGGGCAGCCGGAAGGCCGCCGCGCAGGCGGAGAGTTCGGCGGCGGGCTGCCTGCTGGTCCCCCCCGAATGGCCCAGCCAGGGCTACCGGACTGTGATCCGCGTGCCAGAGCCGCGGACCGCCTTCGCGCGGGCGGTAAGCCGTATGTATCCCACCGCCGAGCTGAAACCGGGCGTGCATCCGACTGCCACGATCGGCCGGGACGTAGAGCTGGGCGCCATGGTCTACGTCGGGCCGAACGCCGTAATCGGGGAGGGCAGCCGCATCGGTACAGCCAGCAGCATCGGCGCCGGATGCTTCGTCGGCAAGCGTGTCTGCCTGGGCGAAGGCTGCGTTCTCAATCCCAACGTTACGGTGTACGACAACGTGGATATCGGCCGCGGGTCGATTCTGCATTCCGGCGCGGTGATCGGCGCCGATGGCTTCGGCTACGTGATGGAAGACGGGCGCTGGCACAAGTTTCCACAGGTGGGGCGGGTCGAGATCGGCGAGTTCGTCGAGATTGGAGCGAATTCCTGCGTGGACCGGGCCGCCTTGGGGGTCACCGAAATCGGGGAAGGCACCAAGCTCGATAACATGGTGCACGTGGGGCACAATTGCCGGATAGGGCGTCACGTGGTGGTAGCCGCGCAGACCGGCTTCTCGGGCGGCGTGGTGGTGGAGGACTACGCGGTGATCGGCGGCCAGGTGGGAATCGGCGATAAGGCGCGCATCGAATCGCGCGCGGTGCTCGGATCGGGGTGCGGCGTGTTGACGTCCAAGATCGTGCGCTCGGGCGAGACCGTCTGGGGCACGCCGGCAAGGCCTCTCCGGCAGCACCTGGAGCAGTTAGCCAACCTCGCGCGCCTTCCTGAGCTGCGCCGCGAGATGGCCGACCTCAAACGCCGCCTGGCCGAACTGGAGAGGAGGCCCTAAAATGCTGGTGGCCGTGGGCGGACATTCGCGGAATATCGGCAAGACCTCCGTGGCGGCGGGCCTCATCCGCCGCATGCGCAGCCGCAAGTGGACCGCGGTGAAGATCACGCAATACGGCAACGGCGTGTGCGCGCGCGACGGCGGCGCCTGCGAATGCGACCCGGGATCCGACCAGCCCTTCGCGCTGAGCGAAGAGTACGAGCCCAACCAGACCGATTCCGGCCGCTTCCTGGCCGCCGGCGCGGAGCGATCCTTCTGGCTGCGGGTCCCTTCCGGCGAGCTGGCGCGCGCAGCCGGCACGCTGCACAAGATCCTCAACCAGAGCGAAAACGTGATCGTGGAATCGAATAGCGTCCTGGAAGTCCTGCAGCCGGATGTCTTCCTCATGCTGCTCGATTTTTCCTGCGAGGATTTCAAAGCCTCGAGCCTGCGTTTCCTGGACCGCGCCGACGCCTTCGTGGTGATCGACCGCGGAATCAACGCGCCGCTCTGGGAGGACATCGCCCGCGGACTGTGGGACCAGAAGCCGCAGTTCCTGGTGAAGCCGCCGCGTTATGTGACGGCCGAGCTTGCCGATTTCGTGGCAGCGCGCTTCCCCGCCGCGACGCGGTAAACTCAACCCGGGCCGTCGATCAAACCCGCCAGCAGCGGCAGCGACAGGGATTCGCCGTCGGTCGCACCCACGCGGTTTCTGCCGCCGTCCTTGGCGTTGTACAGGGCAAGATCCGCCTCGCGAACCATGGCATCGGCATCATGGGGCCGCGCCATCGCCCGGCAGGAGACTCCGATGCTGCAAGTTACCGTGATCCGTTGGCCGCCGGCCATATACGGCTCGCTGCCCACCGCCTTGCGGACGCGATCCGCCTGTGCGTACGCCGACGGGCCGCTCGAGCCCGGCATGACGATCAGAAACTCCTCGCCACCATACCGTCCGGCCGAATCGTAGCAGCGCACCGCCTCTTTCATGCGCCGCGACGCCTCGCGCAAGACTTCGTCCCCGGCAACGTGGCCATAGGTGTCGTTGATTTGCTTGAAGCGGTCCAAATCGGCCAGCAGCACCGCCACCGGGTGCTTTTCCCGCATGCTGCGCGCCAGCTCTTCCCGCAGGGTCTCGAGAATCGTCCCGCGGTTCAGCAGCCCGGTCAGGCTGTCGTGGGTCGCCTGCTCCCGCAACGCTTCGCGGGCCTGCAGCAGTTGCTCCTGCAGTTCCAGGATGCGCCTTCCCGCCCGCAGCCGCACCCGCAGTTCGTGCGCATGGAAGGGCTTGGTGAGGTAATCGTCGGCCCCCGCCTCCATGCCCTCCACCAGGTCCTGGGAGTCGGTTCGGGCAGTCAGCAGCACAATATAAACGTACGGCTCCCGGCCGGCGGCGCGAACTCGCCGGCAGATTTCCACCCCGTCCATCCCGGGCATCATCCAATCCAGAAGCACCAGGCGCGGTGAGTCCTCCGACTCGAGTATGTTCCAGGCTTCCCGCCCATCCCGGGCAATCACCACCTCATAGCCCCACCGCTTGAGCATGGTCTTCAACATGGATTGAAAGACCGGGTTGTCTTCGGCTGCCAGGATTCGCAGGCCAGATGCCGGAGCCTCATCCGCGAGCACTAGTTTTTCCACGCCTGCAGCGGCCAAAATTCCTCCACGGTAAGCTTATCGGCCGTTCGGCCGGCTTCATTAGAACTTCACTGCCGTGGTATTGCCGCCGCAGACGAGCACTCCCACGCGCTCGCCCGCCGCCGGACGGTACCGCCCGGAGAGGAGCGCCGAGAATGCCGCCGCGCCGCCGGGTTCCGCCACCACCCGCATCACGTCCCAGAGCGCCTGCTGCGCCGCCACGATGGCCTCGTCTTCGACCAGGCAGGAGCGGGAGACGTACCGCTGGGCGATGGGGAACATGATCTCGCCCACGCGCTTGGGAGCCAGCGAATCGGCCGCGATGCCGCCCGCCTCGGCGTCCACCGGCCGCCCGGCCTCGAGCGCGCGCGCCAGGGTGGGGGCTTTCTCCGGCTCGACCCCGATGATCCGCACCCGCCCGGCGTACCAGGCGGCGATCCCCCCGATCAGTCCGCCGCCGCCCACCGCCACCAGCAGCGTATCGAGGCCGGGGTCCTGCTCTTCGAACTCGAGCCCGGTGGTGCCCTGCCCGAGCAGCGTCTCCCGCTGCTCATAGGCATGGACGGAGAGCGCGCCGGATTCGGCCGCCCATTCGCGGCTGGCGGCCAATGCATCGTCGTAGCGTTCGCCCGTGATCACGAGATCCGCGCCGTACCCGCGGATCCGCTCGATTTTGGCCGGGGAACAGACACGCGGCACGAAGATGCGGGCGGGCTTCCCCAGTCTTCCGGCTGCGTAGGCCACGGCGACGCCGTGATTGCCGCCCGACGCCGCCACTACCCCCGCCTCCGGCACCTCGCGCAGCAGCAGGTTCGTCATGGCGCCGCGGGCCTTGAACGAGCCGGTGTGCTGGAACAGCTCGAGTTTCAGGCTCAGCCGGACGTCCCGCAGGCCGAAATCCGCGCCGTCCACCTCTACCACCGGGGTGCGGCGGATGTATGGCCGGATGATGTCGTAGGTCTTCGCGATTTCGTCACGGTCGAGTGCAAGTGCGGGTATCAAAGCAGGTGTTGATTATGCCACGAAAACCTTGTGCAGTGCACACGTGCGCTCCCCACTTGCGAAACTAGGAGAGCCTCGGATATACTCCTAGTCAGACTAGGAGGAAGACGCGATGGGCAAGACCGCGGACCTGCTGCCGGGCACTCTCGACATGCTGATCCTCAAAGCAGTGTCCCTCAAGCCTCTGCACGGTTACGGCGTGCTGCTGCGTATACGGCAGATCTCGGGAGAGGCGCTCGACATTCCCCAGGGCTCCCTATACCCGGCCCTCTACCGGTTGGAGCACCAGGACCTGATCGCCGCCGAGTGGGGCCAGAGCGAGAACCATCGCCGGGCCAAGTACTACACCCTCACCGCGGCCGGACGCCGCCGCCTGCGCCTGGAGACGGCCGGCTGGAACCGGCTGGCCTCGGCGATCGCCACCGCCCTGAACACAACGCCGGAGGAGGTGTGAAGTGTGGAAGCGCCTTCGCTCCCTGTTCCGGGTCGTTCGGTCTCGCGGCGATTTCGAAGACGGCATGGCCGAGGAGCTCAAGTTCCATATCGAGCAGTACACCGGCGAGCTGATTCGCTCAGGCGTCGCGCCGGATGCAGCGGCCCGCCGCGCGCGCATGGAATTCGGCAGCCTGGAAACAGTCCGGGGCGACTGCCGGGAGGCCCGCGGGCTCGATGTGCTCGATGAGCTTCTCCGGGAGGTGCGCCATGCCGCGCGGCTGCTGCGGAAAGCCCCGGGGTTCACGGCAACCGCTCTTCTCACCCTGGGGGTCTGCCTCGGCGCCAACCTGGCGATCTTTGCGGTCATCGACTCGGTGCTGCTCCGTCCGCTTCCCTTCCCCGAATCCGGCCGGCTGGTGACTGTGTACAACACGTACCCCAAAGCCGGCGTGGATCGCGACGGCTCCTCGCTGACGAACTACTACGAACGGCGCGGCCGCATTCCCGCGTTCGCCTCACTTGCGATCTATCGCTACGGCACCGCGATCGTTGGCGATCCCGGCTCGACGGAGCGGGAGCAGACCATGCTCGTCTCTCCCGACTTCTTCTCTACCCTCGATCGCGGCCCGACCCTCGGACGCAGTTTCACGGAAGCCGAGACCAGCTATGGAACCGATAACGTCGTCATTCTCACGGACCCCTATTGGACCCAACATTTCAATGCGGATCCCCACGTCATCGGACGGCAGATCCGTGTAGACGGCGTTGCCAGGACCGTCGTCGGCATCCTGCCGCCCGGGTTCCGCTTCCTCTCCTCGAAAGCCCGGCTGTACTTTCCGCTTTCTTCGCGCCCCGAAGATCGCACGCCCCGCCAGCGCCACTCCGGCGGCAATGTCATTCAGATGATCGCCCGCCTCGGGCCGGGTGTTACCATCGCCCAGGCGCAGGCCCAGATCGACGCGCAGAATACGGCCTTGGAAGTGGATGATCCGGCGGCCAAAATGATGGCCGACGCCGGCTTTCGCTCGCTGGTGGTCTCGCTCCATGCCGACCAGGTGGCCGGCACCCGGCCTACCCTCCTTCTGATGCAGGCAGGCGCGCTGGTTCTGCTCCTGATCGGCGCGGTCAACCTCGTCAACCTGCTGCTGATCCGAGCTAATGGCCGGATCAAGGAAGTCGCGGTCCGGCAGGCGCTGGGCGCCAGCCGGCGGCACGTCGTGAATGAAGTGATCGTCGAGACCACGGTGCTGACGCTCGGCGGCGCGCTTCTCGGACTCGCCCTCGGGGCGGGCGGAATCCGTCTCCTGAACGTGCTGGGCCTCGATCGATTACCCTTGGGTGCTCATGTAGAGTTCGATGCGCGGCTGGCGCTCGCCGCGGTTGCCGGGGCGATCGTCATGGGGATCGTGCTCGCGGCGCCGATCGCCTGGTTCAACTTACACGGACGCCTGGCCGGGGCAATCCAATCCGAGACCCGCGGAGGAACGGCGAGCCGCGCCGCGCAGCGTTTGCGCCACGGCTTTATCGTCGCGCAGATCGCCATGGCGATGGTCCTGCTGGCGGGGACCGGCCTGCTCAGGCTGAGCCTGGAGCGGGTCATGGCCGTCTCTCCCGGCTTCCGGCCCGATCACGTTCTCGCCGGCCAGATCTCCCTGCCTGGGAAAAGCTACCCCGGCAGCCGGGAGCGTCTCGCATTTACCGAGACGCTGGCGGAGGAAATGGCGCGCCAACCGGGAGTGCTGGCCGCCGGCGTGGCCAGCAACCTGCCCTTTAGCGGCAAAACCGGCAAGAGCGCGGCCAAGGTGAAGGGCCGCAGCCTCCGGCCCGGTGAATCGCCGCGAGGCAACTATTCCTACGGAGTCGGCGGCGACTATTTCCGCGCCATGGGCCTCTCCCTGCGGGAAGGGCGGTTTCTGACGGCCGCCGATTCCCGCCGCGCCCTGCGCGTCTGCGTGGTGGACGATGACTTCGCGCGATACTACTGGCCTCATTCGAGCGCGCTCGGCCAGAAATTGTTCGAGGGCTCGGAAGACCGCGACGATGCCGAAGCCTTCACAATCGTCGGCGTGGTGGGGGCGGTCAAACAGGCGGGTCTTGCACAGGACGAAGCTCAGGGCGCGGTCTACTATCCTTACGTTTTTCGCACCGACAACTCGGTCTTCGCGGTGGTCCGCACCAGCGTCCCCCCGGAATCTCTGGAGCTGACGATGCAGCGGGTGGTTCGCCGGATCGACCCGGATATGCCCGTCAACGATCTCCGTCCCATGGAAGACCGCATCGCCGAGAGCCTGGCCGATCGCCGCTCGCCGGCGCTGTTGTCCTTCCTCTTCTCCGCCATCGCCATACTCCTGACCGCGGTCGGCACGTATGGCGTGCTGAGTTACACGGTGGCGCAGCGGCGTCGCGAGATCGGGGTGCGCATGGCCCTGGGCGCGCGTCCCGGCCAGATCCGCGGCCAGTTCCTCTCCCTGGTGATCCGCCTGCTGGCGGCCGGCACCACCCTTGGAATCCTCGGAGCGTGGCTGACAGGCCGGTTGATGCAAGCCGACCTCTTCCACGTCCCGCCCTTCGACCTCGCAACCGTCGCGGCCGCCGCCGGAATCATCGGACTGGTGGCGGTGGCCGCGTGCCTGCTGCCCGCGCACCGCGCCGCGCGGATCTCCCCGACCGAAACGCTTGCCGAGCAGTAGGAATCCCGACGGCCCGGCAGCGGATGAGAAGGAGATGTAAGATATCACTTTCGGAGAAAGAGGTTCGAATGCTCGGGGTAGGTCTTACAAGGATCTGTGTGCTGACCGGATTGGCGGTCGCGGGCTGGGCTCAGCCGGCTCGTGAAATCCCGCTCTACCCGGGGGTGGCTCCCGGTTCGGAAAATTGGCACTATCCGGAGAAGACCGCCGGGACGCCGGAGAGGCCGCAGGCTCAGAATATCGTCCGACCCGTACTGCTCTATTACCCGGCTGGGAAGGCTGGAGCCGTCGGGACGGCGATGATTATCGCGCCGGGTGGCGGCTTTCGGACGCTGATGATGTCGTATGAGGGAGTGGATGTCGCCAAACGGCTCAACCAGATGGGTGTCGACGCGTTTGTTCTGAAGTATCGCACGACCTACGTCGACCCTGATGCGCCGGCTGCCGGGTCCGGAAGAGGGCCCGCGGCCACCGGTCCCCAGGCCGGCCAGAATGTCCGCGAGATGGCGGGCGCGGACGGGCAACAGGCGGTACGCCTGGTGCGGCAGCGCGCCGCCGAATTCGGCGTGCTCTCCAATCGAATTGGAATGATCGGTTACTCGGCCGGAGGCGCCGTGCTTCTCTCGACCGTGTATGGCCCCGCCGATGGAAGGCCTGATTTCGCGGCCCCGATCTATGCGGCCGGCGCTAATTCGAATCCGCCGCCGGAAGGAGGCCCGCCGCTGTTCATCGCGGTAGCGGCGGACGACCAGACGGTCGGATACCAAGGGTCCATCGACCTGTTCGGCGCCTGGCGAAAAGCCGGGCTGCCTGCCGAGCTGCACGTGTTTCAGACCGGCCGGCACGGCTTCGGAACGAAAGGCGGCGGCGCGGACCACTACCTGGACCGGCTCGAGGAGTGGCTGAAATTGAACGGTTGGCTGACCAGGAAGTAGCAACGCTGGGAGAACAGCCCCGCCGATTGTTCCGAAAGTCCCGGAAAACAGCCCCGATCGTGTAACGGTCGCCCATCACCAAACACCATACGCCAGACGATTTCTTCACCAAAAGGAGGGGAAGACATGTTTGCGTCTCAAATGGGTGATTGGTCCTTGCGGTACGCACAAACTCTGCTGCAAAACCCGGCCCGCAATCTCGCGCGGCTGGTCTCGGCGATGTTCCTCTTGATCGGTGGAGGCGCCCTCTGCGCCCAGGTTTCCACCTGCGAAAAGAACTGTATATCCCCAACGTCGGACTGCCAGGAGCTCCGGCATGAGAACCCCAAGCTGTTCGGCCAGTGTGTGGCCGCGTGCAAAAAAGCGTGCCAGGAACAGACAACGCCGCCGGTTACGCTGCACCCGAGGTACATGGTGCTCGGCATCATCTACGCGCCTCCCGGCTGTACCAGCTCGGCAAACATGCAATGCAACGGTTCCAGCTCCGTCGATTATGCGGGAGGTAGCGCCCTGGGGACCAAAGTAGCGGTTAAGGATTCCTTTAAAGTCGGTTTCAGCATCACCGTGGATGGCCTTGGAGCTCTCGGCAGCGCAGGCGCCAGCGCGGGCTTTGCGGGTACCCAGACAGACAGTTCCTCGGTCGCGATCACCAAGACCGGAAGCCTGGACTTAAAGGCCCCCGGCAACGCCGATGGCATAGACCACGGGCAGGATCAGTTCATCCTGGTCCTGAATCCCACCGTCACCTTACGCAAACAGAACGGGAATTTGTACTGGCAGCCCGGCTATGACGGCCCCTCCATGGCCCGCTACGAGGTATACGTCTCCGAATTGAGAAACCCCGCGAGCATGCGTCCATCCGTCGCCGCGGTGTTGAAGGCCCGGGGCTTCACAACGGACGACTACCAGACCATCCTGAAACTCAGCCCTTTCGGCGGCTGCGTTGTCACGGGCGGAGGCATAGGAACTCTGCCTTGCGGCGGCACCGTCGCTACCACGGGCGGGCTATCTCCCGGGTTGGATCCAACGCGCTTCCGCCCGACCGCGTGGAGCATCCCCTACGAGCCGCCGCTCCAGTCGCCGAGCTGTAACAACGGTATCTGCAACTGCCCGGCAACCACCATCAATCTCAAGAATGAATTCGTCAACGAGAATTCCCACGAGGCCGAGAGCGAATACACCGTCAACCTGAACACCAGCATCGGCGTGCCCGAAGTCTGGGATCTCAAGACATCGTGGAGCTTCACCTGGACAGACACCTCCACCAATACCAGTACGACAGACTCGACCCAATCCGCCTCCGCGACGATCGCGTGTCCTTCCGTGAACTACACCGGACCCACCTTTATGCAAGTCTATTGGGATTCGCTGTACGGCTCTTTCGTGTTCGTACCTTACGATCTTTCCACCGCTGCGATCCTGCAGCAGGGGACCGTGACGGACGCGGCGAACAAGCCTTTGGCGGGACAACAGATCGATCTTACTGTTGCCGGGAAAAAGTACCACACAATTACAGGCCCGAACGGAGCGTACCGGTTCGTCGCGCTGCCCGGACAAACAGTAAGTTCGCAAAGCGCCCAGATCACGGTGCGCAATGTGGCGCACACGGTGACCCTCGGGTCGCCCCAGCCGACCAAGATCCAGGTCAAGTGATTGCGGCGTCCCGTCCCACCGTCACATCAGCAGTTGGCTCCGACCGCGACCGGGAGCCGCGGGGATTGACACCGCGGGCCCCTGCCGCAGGAACTCGAGCATCGTTCGATTGACTGTCCCGGCCTGCGCAAACGTCAGATCGTGACCCGCGCCGGGATTAACTTGAGGCGCCACTCGTTGCGGGCGCCGCAAGGCCATCTCGACCAAGTAGATGGTTCCGTGATTTCCGCGTTCATCGTTTCCACCCTTGAAACCCGAGCGAACCGAACAAAAGTATTCCGACGTGCGGCTTCGGCGCCCAAGGGCAAGCAGCCTGCGGCATGCGCACGACGACGCTGTGTCATGCCAGTGCGCGCGAGCCGGCGTAGCTGAGTGCGGAGAAGGGAGCCTTGGAACTCTGAACGCGCGTTTGGCAACGGATCAGAACTCGACCGGCACTACCATGGGCGGTCCGGCAATGGGAAAGAGATAGGCTTTTTCGATGTAGAGGTTGGCTATGGTTTGTCCGTCCTTGCCGAAGAAGACGATGTTATCACCGGTTTCTTCGCCCGACCGGGCGGAGGGGCGTACAGTAACAGCTTCGAGCGCGCTCAAGTAATCGGAGTTAGCTACAGCTAGGCCGATTCCGCGGGAGACGGAGCAATCGTCTAAATCGCACATATGCTCCCAGAGGGAGCGACTGGGACGCCCGGCGGAGCGGAGGGCGTTCTGGACGGGAGTGGCGGAGCCGACCTTGTCGAGGAAGCGATGGGCCCCCGGGTTGTGCGGGGAGAGGTCCGCGGCGGTGAAGGCGCCCATGATCCGGATTTGGACGATGCACTTGAGATTGAGAGAAGCGCCAGTGTGTGGGAATCCGTGCGAATCGTGCGGGATCTTCATCGGTGTTGCCAAGCCCCGCTTCACCATTTCCGGGTTCACCGTTTCTTTGCGCGCATAGTGCAGCAACTCGTTGATCTGGGCCTGCTGCTGCGTGGAGCAATAAAGGCCACCCCAGTCCGGAACGCCCACGATGCCGGGGGCGCCGCTGAAGCGGTTGGTGCCGCCGCTATCGCGAACGACGAGGGCCTGGTTGGCCAGGCGTTTGGGGAAAACACCGTCGGTGCGGAGGTTGACATAGTCACGGCTGAAGTAGCGAAAGACAGTGCGCGGCGCGGAGAGAATTTCAGTGGGAATAGAGCGCTCGTGGACGAGACGAGCGGTTTCTAGGTAAACGGCTTTGAGAACTGCGGGATCGCGCACGGTGGGCATGCGTTTCGCCTCCTCGTAAAAGGGATAGCACTTACCGGCAAGTGGTGGCAAGACGAGAAGGAGGAATGAGTACTGGAACTGGGCGGGGTCGCGCCTGCTGCCTGGCTGTCTTGGCCCCATCTCGGACTTTGGGCGAGCAGCCGCTCCGGCCGTCTAACCGTGCCTCCTTCAAGCCTCTTTCTTCGAACTCAGTACGCTCTCGCCGCGCGGCTCCGGCAGGTGTCCCCGCCAGTCGGCCCAGCCCCAGGCCGCCGCGGTCAGCGTGCCGAAAGCGCCCGCCACCAGGCCGATGGTGCGCGGGCTGACATACTGCGACGCGATCCCCGCCGCCGCCATCGACACGATCATCACCGACCAGCGGAGCGACTCCAGGCTGGCAAATACGCGCCCGCGGTACTGGTCGGACGTGTGCCGCAACAATTGGGAGTTATTCAACACCGAGGTCACCGCCATGCCCACCCGCGAGAACAGCATCGCCACCAGCGCGGCGCTGTACGATTCCAACTGGCTGAACAGCATGTACGCGGCGCCGTGCAGCAGATAGGACAGGGTGACCGTCCGCTTATAGCCGGCGAACCCTACGCGCTTGCCGGCAACATGCCCGAGCGCGCCGCCCATCAACAGTCCGATTCCGGCAAAACCCCAGATCGAGCCGATTCCGGAAGCTCCGCGGTGAAACACCTGCTCGCCGAATAGCGCGAACAGGATCTGCGCCGCCCCACCCCCCATCGCCCACCCGACCGAGATCATCGCGATCCCCATCATCAGCGGCACCGACCGCATATACGCCAGCCCTTCGCGGTACTCGTGCCATGGCCGCACGGCGGCGCCGGTGTGCCGTGACGGCGCGGAATCCGCCGGGCACCGCGATCCGCCAGATCGCCGCAGCCGAAAACACGAACGAGAGCGAGTTGATGATGAAAGCCCATTCGTATCCGAACCGGGCCGCGCTGTATCCGGCCAGCAGCGTCCCAGCCGTCAGCGTGGCCCATTGCGTGGTCTGCGTCAGGGAGTTCGCGGTGTGCAGTTCCTCGGAACTCGCGATGGTCGGCAGGATAGCGGCGCGCCCGCTCGTGAAAAATGGGGACGCGAACATCAGCAGGCCGCTCAGCAGGTAGAGCAGCCACGGACGGGGCTGATGAATCGTGAGCAGGAAGGCCAGCGCCACCACCGCGCGGATCAGGTCGCTCGCGATCATGACCTGCTTGCGGTCCAGGCGGTCGAGCACCACCCCCGCGATGGGCCCGGCCAGCACCGCCGGGATGGCCCGCGACAGCATCACCCCGGAGACCACCAGCCCCGACCCGGACTTCTCCATCACCAGCGCGAAGACCGCGATGTTGTTGAAGTAATCGCCCGTCTCACTGACCACCTGCCCCATCCAGGTATACCGGTAATTGCGGTTCCGGCGGAGCAGCGCCGCGAGAGAGGCCATGGAAACTACATGATACCGTGCCCTCCGCGTGAAACCCCGCCGCGGCCCAGAATCTGCGCTTTTCGGTTTCCCGCCCGCATCCAGCGTTTACAGGGGTGAAACGTGGTGAGGTTGGCCGCCGGAACCGGATGCTTTTACAGGGTCGCCTGGTGCGCTCTGCTCTTCCTGGGGTTGCCCGTAGCCGGCGCTCCGCAGGGCCCGGCCGCGGGCAGCG
Organism: Bryobacterales bacterium; assembly: GCA_963836015.1. Taxonomy (GTDB): domain Bacteria; phylum Acidobacteriota; class Terriglobia; order Bryobacterales; family Bryobacteraceae; genus CAWCDJ01. The sequence continues at coordinate 803,126 of CAWIIF010000002.1, forward strand.
GGTCTGCTTCGCGAGAGATGGAGCGGCCGCTCACCAACATTCTGGTTCACTCCGACCTGGTGCTGATTCCCGTCACGGTGACCGATGGCAAGGGGCGAATCGTCACCGGTCTGCAGAAAGAACAGTTCTCGCTCTACGAGGACAAAATCGAGCAGGATATTACGCACTTCGACACCGAGGACGCTCCGGCCTCGGTCGGACTGGTCTTCGATGCCAGCGACAGCATGGAGCCTAGGATGTTCAAGGCGCGCGAGGCGGTGAACGCGCTGCTAGATAAGGCCAACCCGAACGACGAATTCTTCCTGGTGCGGTTCAGCACGCATGCCGAGCTGACCGCCGGCCTGACGGCCGACCGCGAGCGGATCCGCCGGCGTGTCGATTCTCTCGAGACCGGAGGGTCCACCGCCCTGCTGGACGCCGTCCTGCTCGCCATGGACGAGATGAAGAACGCGCGCTATACGCGCAAGGCGATCATCATCATCTCGGACGGAGAAGACAACTCCAGCCAGTGTCCGGTCAGCCGGTTCCGTGAAGCCGTGCGGCAATCCGACGTGCTGATTTACTCGATCGGGATCACCGACTCGAACGGTTTCTCGCAGAGCTTCTCTTCCTCCAGGCCCAGCGGCTCGGCGTTGCTCAGCGATATCTCGACCCAGACCGGAGGGCGCCTGTTTCCGGTCACCAACATCAAACAGCTGCCCGAGATCGCGACCACGATCGGCTCGTGGCTGCGCAGCCAGTACGTCCTCGGATACGCGCCGAGCACATCGGACAAGGACGGGAAATACCGGCGGATCCAGGTCAAGCTGTCGCGCCCGAAAGGCTTCCCCAAACTCCACGCCTTCTGGCGCCTGGGCTACTACGCGCCCGTGGAGTGACCGTTCATCAGCCCTCCACCTTTCCCGCGGCTGCATTCCAGCGCAAGCGCCGGCCCCGGCGCAGCGACAGGTTGGCCATCTGCACCACCAGCGCCGCCTGGAAGGCCAGCTTCATGGGAGCCGTCGGAGTCTTCCTCGTCCGCACGCACTCCAGAAAATTCTGCACGTGCAGGTCGGTCGCGTACCCGAAACCCTTGGGGGATTTCTTCGCGATCGCAGGCTCCTCCTCCGCACCCTTCAGAAAGACCTTCAACTCCTCGCGACCGATATCCATGCGGGCGCGATCGCCGTCCAACTGGTTTAGCTGGTCGTTGCGCGTCTTGTACTGCATGGCAGCATAGTTGATGGAGAACACGCCGAGGAAGTCCTCAGGGTATTCGGCAATCGCCACCACCGACTCGGGCTGATCGACCCCGGCCTTGTGCGGCTTGCCCCCCGAGGCGTTCACGGCCAGCGGATACCCCGCACCCATCAGCATGTGTATGCCATCGAAGACGTGCGCGCCCTGGTCGGCCAGAATGCCGCCCGCGTAATCGGAATAGAACCGCCATTGGCGGAAACGGTTGGCGTCGAAGGGATGTCGCGCCGCGGGTCCCTGCCACTGCTCCCAATCGAGCGGGCCGTCCAGCTTCGTGGCGGGCTCGCCGCCGAGGTAGTTGTTGAGCCACCACGACCGCACCATCCGCACGGTTCCGAGCGTGCCGGCCTGGACGATGCCGCGGCCCTCCTGGTACAGGTCGTAGCTGCGGCGCTGCATTCCGACCTGGATGATGCTCTTCGTATGCTTCTCGGCCTCCACCAGCTTGATCCCCTCCTCGGGCGTGTGGCAGAGCGGCTTCTCCACGTACACATCCTTGCCCGCCGCCAGCGCGTCGAGCACCATCTGGTAGTGCCAGTGTTCGGGCGTCGCGATCAGCACCGCCTGCACGTTCTTATCGGCCAGCAGTTCTTTGTAATTCCGGTACGCCTTGGGATGCGCGCCGTTGGTTTTCGCCGCCGTCGAGAGCGCCCTCTCGAGGTTCGGCTCGTAGACGTCGCAGATCGCGCCCAGCTCGACGGACGGATCTTTCTGGAACACCGTCATCACCAGTGTGCCCCGGCCGCCGCTGCCGATCACGCCCACCACGATGCGATCCGACGGGGCAGCCGCCCACGCTGCCAGCGCTCCGGAGCCTGCCACAAAGAAGCTTCTGCGGTTCACGTTGGTACGCCTCCCTGGGAGTATGATATATCGTTAAAGTCATGCAGTTTTCCCGAAGGACCCTCCTCGCCGGCGGCGCGGCGCTTCTGGCACGCCGGCCGGCTTCCTCCAAAGAGAAGCTGAAGGTCGCGATTTTCTCCAAGCACCTGCACTTCCTGCAGGGCGACGAGCTAGCCAAAAGCGCCGCGGAAATCGGCTTCGACGGCCTCGATCTTACGGTGCGCAAGGGCGGCCACGTCGAGCCGGAGCGCGTCCGGCAGGAGCTTCCGGGGCTGGTCGCCACCATCCGGCGGCATGGCCTGGAAGTCCCCATGGTCACCACCGATATCGCCGATGCCGAGACTCCCTTCGCGGAGGATATCGTCAGGACCGCCGCCGAACTCGGCATCCGCCATTACCGCTTCGGCGCTTTCAAATACGCCCTCGACCAGCCCTATCCCAAGCAGCTCGACGCGTTCAAGCCTCGGCTCGCCCGGCTGGCCGCGCTCAACCAGCGGTACCAGTCGTGCGCCATGTACCACACCCATTCGGGCGTCGGAGCAGTGGGCTCGTCGATCTGGGACCTCCACGAGATCATGGACGGCCTCGACCCGGCGCGCGTGGGGATGAACTACGATGTGTCGCACGCCACCATCGAGGGAGGACTGGGAGGCTGGATCAACAGCTTCCACATTTGCGGCGCGCACCTGCGCGGCATCGCCGTCAAAGATTTCATCTGGGAGAAGAACGCCCGCGGCCGGTGGAACCCGGAATTCCAGCCCCTCGGCACGGGCATGGTGCGCTTCCCGGAGTTTTTCTCGATGGTGGCCGCCGCGAACTTTTCCGGCCCGCTGCAGATTCATTTCGAATACCCGCTGGGCGGCGCGAACAACGGCGCCCGCAAGCTGACCATCCCGCCCTCCGAGGTCTTCACTGCCATGAAGCGCGATCTTGGCGAGTTGCGCAAGTACCTGGCGCAGGCGTCGCTGTGAAGCTCCGGCGCCGCGAGTTTCTGGCGATGCCCGCATTCCTTGCGGCTCCGGCGGCCACCGACGCGCGAATCGAAGAGATCCGCATCGCCTTCGAGGATTTCCGTTACCGGGCGCCCTACAAGTTCGGCGGCAAGGAAGTGGACCGCGTTACGATGCTCAACGTCCACTGCCGCCTCTCGCTGAAGAGCGGCACATCCGCCGAGGGCTTCGCCGCCATGTCGATGGGAAACGTGTGGTCGTTCCCAGCCCCCGACATCCCCTACGACACGACGCTCGGCGCCATGAAGACGCTGGCGCAGAAGATCGCCGGCATCACACGCGCCTTCACGGAATACGCCCATCCGCTCGACGTCAACTTCGCGCTCGAGCCCGAGTACCTCAAGGCTGCCGCTCAGACCTCGCGCGAAATGCGGCTTCCCCGCCCCATCCCAAAGCTCTGCACGCTGGTCACCGCGAGCCCGGTGGACGCGGCCATTCACGACGCATTTGGCCGCCTGCACAGCCGCAACGCCTTCACCGCCTGCGGACGCGATTTTGTGCGCTACGACCTGGAGCACTACCTGGGCCGCGCCGAGTTCCACGGCGAGTTTCTCGACCCGTATATTCTGCCCAAGGCGGTGCCGCGCGTCCGCATGTACCATTCGGCCGGCGCCTCCGACCCGCTCACCGCCTCGGAGATCCTCAAGCCCATCCGCGACGGGCTGCCGGAAACGCTCGAAGAGTGGATCCCCTACAGCGGCATCACGGCCATCAAGATCAAGCTGAACGGCAACGATCTCGCATGGGACGTGGAGCGGGTCGCCGGCATCCACGCGGTCGCGACGGCTGCCCAGGCCAAGCGCGGAGTGCGCGAGTGGATCTATTCACTCGATTTCAACGAGCGCTGCCCCAACGTGCAGTATCTCCTCGATTTCGAGCACCGGCTGAAATCGAAATCGCCCACCGCGTTCGGCCTGGTGCAATACATCGAGCAGCCCACCGCGCGCGATCTGGCGGCCGACCGGGGGAACACGATGTTCGAAGCCGCCAAGCTGCGGCCCGTGGTCATCGACGAATCGCTCACCGGGCTCGATATGCTGCTGCTGGCGCGCGAGATGGGGTACACCGGCGCGGCTCTCAAGGCCTGCAAGGGACAGTCGCACACGCTCCTGCTGGGGGCCGCCGCGCAGAAGTACAAGATGTTCCGCTGCGTGCAGGACCTCACCTGTCCCGGCGCCGCGCTGGTGCATTCGGTGGGGATCGCCGCCCACGTGCCGGGTGCCGGGACCGTGGAGGCCAACGCGCGCGAGTACGTGCCCGCCGCGAATCGGGGCTGGGAGAAGCGCTTCCCCGGCATCTTCAATGTAAGGAACGGATACATGGACACCGCCGGCCTGGATGGCCCCGGCCTGTGCACAGGAGCACCCGCATGAATCGACGAACTTTCGCTCTCACCGCCGCATCGGCCCTCAGCGCCGGCCGCGTCTTCGGCGCCAACGACCGTGTCCGCATGGGCCTGATCGGCAGCGGCGGACGCGGCCGCCAGGACTGGACCACCTTCCTCAAACTGCCCGATATCGAGCCCGTCGCCGTATGCGATGTCTATGGTCCGTTCCTCGAAAAGGGCGTCGCCATGACCGGAGGCCGCGCCAGGCCCTACAAGGATTTCCGCACGCTCCTCGAACAGAAGGATATCGACGCCGTGATCGTGGCCACGCCCGATCACTGGCACGCGCTCATCACCATCGCCGCCTGCCAGGCCGGCAAGGACGTCTACTGCGAGAAGCCGCTCTCGCTCACCGTGACGGACGGCCGCAAGATGCTGGACGCGGCACGCCGCCACAACCGGGTCGTGCAGACCGGCAGCCAGCAGCGCTCCGGCACGCAATACGCCGCGGCCGTGAAGCTGATTCAGGATGGCGGCCTCGGCGCGGTGCACCGTATACACGCCGGCATGCAGCGCAACATCTATCCCGGGCTCAAGGCCACCGAGATGGCCTCCGGCATCAGTCCCGATTTCAACTACGAGATGTGGCTCGGGCCCGCCCCCGCGCGGCCCTTCGACCCCTTCCGCTGCATCTACAACTTCCGCTGGTTCTGGGACTACTCGGGCGGCCAGATGACCAACTGGGGCGCGCATCACCTGGATATCGCGCGCTGGATCGCCGGCGCCGAAGCGCCCGAAGAAGTGGCCGGCTTCGGCGGGCGGTACGCGTTGACCGACGGCGGAGAGACACCCGACATCCAGCAGGTCACCTATCAGTTTCCGAAGATGGTGGTGAACTGGACCACCAGCGAAATCGGCCAGGGCAAAGGCTTCACGCTCGATATCTACGGCACCAAGGGGATGATGACGCTCACGCGCGGCGGATACCAGGTCACTCCCGAAAAGCTGGGCAAGGACAAAACCCCCGCCATGGAGCCGCTCGCCATGAAGGGCAACGACCTCGACATGGCGCACGCCCGCAACTTCCTCGATTGCGTGAAGAGCCGCCAGCGCCCCAACGCCGATATCGAAGAGGGCCACCGCTCGGCCGTGATGTGCCACCTCGGCAACATCTCGACCCGCCTGGGCCGCTCGCTCAAATGGGACGCCGCCAAAGAGCAGGTGATCGGCGATGCCGTGGCGAATGGAATGCTGGCGCGGCCCTACCGCGCGCCGTGGCGCCTGGCGTAAGGCCCATCTTCCGGTCTCCAATATTTCGCTTGACTGTTGTACTAGTTGACTAGTACACTCATCTCCGATGCAGCTATGGACTTCACTGGAGACGCTCCGGCAGGATGTCCGCTACGCGCTGCGCATGATGCGGCGGACCCCCGGCTTCACATCCGTGGCGATACTGTCGCTGGCCCTGGGAATCGGCGCCAACACCGCGATCTTCACCCTCATCAACAGCCTGATGCTGCGCATGCTCCCGGTGCGCGCGCCCGAACAATTGGTGGAGCTCCTGGAGAAATACCCCGGCGAGCCGCGCGGGAGCTACTTCTCATGGGCCAGCTACGAGTACTATCGCGATCACAACCACGTCTTCTCCGCCCTGATCGCGGCCTCGGGGCCCGCCAAGGTGACTGTGCGCGGCGAGGGCTTCGATGCGGCTCCTTTGAACGGCACGCGGATATCCGGCAACTTTTTCCCGGAGCTCGGATTGCGACCGGCGATCGGCCGCCTGATCGGGCCGGAAGACGACCCGGGCGTCGCGGTAGTTAGCTGGGCGTCGTGGAAAAACCGGTTCAATCAGGATCCGGAAATTCTGGGCAAGCAGATCGTCGTGCAGAATACGCCGGTGACGATTGTCGGGGTCGCGCCGCGAGGCTTCGACGGATTGCTTCCGGGAAGCCGGATCGATATCTGGCTGCCCGGCGCGGCCTCGATGCGCGGAGGCCTGTCCCTCGTAGCGCGGTTGAAGCCGGGCGCATCGATCGAGCAGGCGCGCGCGGAGATGCCGGTGCTTTTCCGTTTCACCATCGAAGAGAGGACCCGCAATAACAAGGACCCGCTGATGCATCAGTTGAAAGTCGAAGTGGAGCCGGCGGCCACGGGACTTGTGCAACTGCGCGACCTGTTCGCCAGGCCGCTGCTGCTGCTGATGGTCGTGGTCGCCCTGCTGCTGCTGATCGCCTGCACGAACCTCGCGAGTCTCCTGCTGGCAAGGGGCGCCGCCCGCCAGAAGGAAATGGCCCTGCGCGTGGCTTTGGGCGCGGGCCGGTTTCGCCTGGTACGCCAGGTCCTGACCGAATCCCTGCTGCTCTCGGTGGCGGGCAGCCTGTTCGGGGTGTTCCTCGCGTACTTCGGCGCCGGCGCGCTGTTGCGTATCCTCACTTCCGGCCGCCCGATTATCGGGCTGCCGCAGCCCCTCGAGATTCAACTGTCCCCCGATGCGCACGTGCTGCTCTTCACGGCCGCCGTCGCACTCTCGACCTCCATGCTGTTCGGACTGGCGCCCGCCTGGAACGCGTTCGCCGCGGCGCCGGCAACCTCGCTGCGGGAGGTCGGGCGGGCCGGCGAAACCAGGTTCCGGCGGATGTTCGGAAAGAGCCTGGTGGTGGCGCAGGTGGCCTTCTCGGTGGTGCTGTTGAGCGCCGCCGGCCTGTTCATCCGCCACCTGTCGAATCTCGAGAACGTCGATCTGGGCTTCCGTCGCGACCATGTTCTGCTGGTGAACCTGAATCCGGCGGACAGCGGCTATAGCAGCGAACAATTGTCCCGCGCCTACCAGGATCTGCTGGGGCGCCTGCAGGCGATTCCCGGCGTGCGCTCGGCCACCATCAGCGCTCCGACGCCGCTCTCCGGCGCGGGCGCCAGCGGATTTGCCGCCGTCGAGGGCTACCAGGAGAGGCCTGAAGATCGCCGCTATATCTCGATCACCTATGTTGCGCCGAGGTATTTCGAGACGCTCGGAACACCGCTCCTGGCCGGGCGCGGATTCCGCTTCGAGGACCAGGCGCGATCCGACGTGGCGATCATCAGCCAGACGTTGGCCCGGTACTACTTTGCAGGCCGCAGCCCCATCGGGAAGCATGTCACTCTCGACCACGTGACCGGCGTCCGGGAACCCAGGACTTATGAGATTGTGGGCGTCGCGGGAGACGCGAACTATTACGAGATTCGCGAGGCGGCGCGACGCGCCATCTACCTGCCGGCGTTCCGTAACGGGGGCATCGGCGCAAACACATTCCTGGTTCGTACCAGCATAGACCCCGAGGCCGTCGCGCCCGACGTCCGCCGCACCGTGCGCGAATCGCTGAAAACCGTTCCCGTGACGCGCATTACCACGCTCGCCGCACAAGTGGATGCCACGATCGTTCCCGAGCGGCTCATCGCGACCCTTTCCGGCGTATTCGGCGCGCTGGGGGCGCTGCTGGCCGCCATCGGCCTCTACGGCCTGCTCGCCTACACCGTGGCGCGGCGCAGGAACGAAATCGGCATCCGCATGGCGCTCGGCGCGACGCGCACAGCCGTCACCCGCATGGTGTTGTTGGATGCCCTGGCCATGGTCTCGGTGGGACTGCTGATCGGCGCGCCCATGGCTCTCTGGGGCCGGCGATTCGCGGAAACCTGGGTCGCGGACCTCCAATTGAATACGATCGCCCCGGTGGCCTTCGGTGTGGCTGCAATGCTGGCGATCGCCCTCGTAGCGGCCTATCTGCCGGCCCGCCGCGCCGCCTGCGTCGAGCCGATGCAAGCTTTACGCTATGAGTGAGTCTTGGTGGGGCAGGCCTCCCGGCCTGCCCAGCGCAGGCCCGGGAGGCCTGCGCCACGGCGCCCCGCCTACATCGGCCGGAACAGGATGCCCGCGATCTTCCCGTCCGTCGTCATCCCGATCCGCAGCTCCGCGAGCCCGTTCTCGAACTTCACTTCGTAGATGTCCGCGCCGCCCGGGCCGACACCCTTGAAGGTGACCGATTGCACCGCGCCCAACTGGGCCACCGCCGCTTTCAGATTCGGCAGTTGCTGCCGCGTCACATCGGCGAACTCCGGAGTCATCGTCGAATACTCCGGCTGCCCGCTCCGCAGCCCCTCGATCGTGCGGCGCAGGGCGGCCTCGCTTCCCTCGGCCGGCTTCTGCTCCTTGAACCGCTTCGCCGCCTCCGCCGCTTTCGCAGACGCCTCGTCCGCCAGGTGCTTCGCCTCCGCATCGTCGATGCGTTTGGCCACGTGGTCCATCCCGTTCTGGTGAAGAGTGAGCTGTGTCGCCCGTCCTGCGGCATCGACGTCGAATGCGATCTGGGCGTCCACCACTTTCAAAAAGAACTTCCGTTCGCTCTGGGGGAACACGGGGAACTTCGGTTGTCCGGTGAGCTGCACGGAGAGCTGGTCGCCCTCCCGCGTGACGGTGAAGACCATGCCGGAGTCACGGTAAGCGCCGACATAGGCGTCGAGCGTCTTCGGATCCACCTTGGTCACCGAGCGTTCCTCCGGCGCGAAATCCGGCCAGCCATACTCGTGCGCCACCGTGCGCTGGATCTCCGACGCCAACTGGCCGCCGTTATCGCCATTCGTCATGATGACCACGCCGTCGCCGTCGTTATAGGCCATCAGGTTACAGCGATAGCCTTCGTTCGCGCCGCCGTGCGTAAAGTAGGGATGCGCCGCGCTGCCTCCCGTCCCCGGTCCCAGGCCCTGGTGATCCTTAACAGGCGTAAGCATTTGGCGAACCATGGCCGCCGATAGGACATGATTGGCCTTCCCCGCCAATGATTTTTGCACTTCGATCGCGTAGCGGGCCAGGTCCGACGGCGTGGTCCACAGACCGGCCGGAGCCATCTCCGGGTAGACGTGGGGTCCGCCGGGTACCGGCTGTCCATCACCACGGTATGGCGTGGCAACCTCGTCCATGCGGCTCTTCGGCAAAGGCTGCTCGTAGGTGCTCCTCGTCATGCCGATCGGCGCGAGCACCGTATCGTGCATCACCTTCGGGAACGGCTCGCCGGTGACATCCTGCACCAGCTCCTGCGCCACCACGTAGCCGCCGCCCGAGTATCGCCAGATGGTTCCCGGCTGCGTATCAACCCGGATGGGGGCGCTGTTCGCGGGTTTCTCGCCGTTCAAGACCTCGACCAGCGTAGGCACCGGAGCGCCGAAAGCGTAACCCGCGAACCCGTGTACGGTCAGCCCGGCGGTGTGGGTCAGTAGCTCTCGCACCGTGACCTTGGTCTTCGCGGTGAAGGAATTCTCCGGCATCTTCCAGGTCTTGAGGTACTGATTCACATCCGTATCGAGGCCGATCTTTCCCGCCTCCACCAGCCGCAGCACGGCCATGGCCGCTACCGGCTTGCTGATCGAAGCCGCCTGAAACAGCGTGTCGGGCGTCACCGGCGGGCCGCCCACGCGCGTGACGCCGAAGCCGCGCGCCCATTCGATCTTGCCGTCGTGAATCACGGCAATGCTCACCCCGGGAACGTGCAGGGCCGCCATGCGATCGGCCAGCTTCGTCGTGGTGACGGGGTCGCCCTTGACGAGGACCGCGGGCAGAAGCCCATTCTGTATGCGCTCGATGCGCTGTTCGACAGTCGAAGGAGCCTGGGCAGCCAGCGTACCCAGGGTCATCGCGGCGAGCGCCCCAGCGAGGCGGCGCCCCATAACGGCCGAGGTGGACATGCAATACCTCCCGTGATTGTTACTTCAAAGTACGGTCGAAGAACTCCACCATCATCTCGTTCAGCTGTCGCGCCGCCGGGCCGCTCACGCCGTGCGACTTCTGCGGGTACAGCATGAACTCGAACTGCTTCCCCGCCAGTTGCAGCGCATTGATCAACTGCAGCGAGTTCTGGAAAAGCACGTTGTCGTCTTCGATGTTGTGCACCACCATCAGCTTGCCCTTCAGGTTTTTCGCCTGGGGCGGCAGGGCCGTGTCGCGATACCCGTCCGGGTTCTCGCTCGGCAGACCCATGTAGCGCTCGGTGTAGATGGTGTCGTAGTTCATCCAACTGGTCACGGGAGCGCCCGCGAAGCCCGCGTGGAACACGTCCGGCGCGTTCAGCATGGCATTGGTGGTCATGAAGCCGCCGTAGCTCCAGCCGTGGATCCCGATGCGCTCCGGGTCGGCGAATCCGAGCGAGATCAGGTACTTCACGCCCGCCACCTGGTCCGCCAGCTCGACCACGCCCATCTTGTGGTAGATCGCGGTCTCGAAGGCGTGCCCGCGTCCCATGCCGCCGCGATTTTCGCACTGCCAGATCACGTAGCCCTTGTGCGCCAGCACCTGGTCGATATTGATTCCCTGCCACGAATTGTGCACAGGCAGCCCGACGCCCGGGCCCCCGTAAACGCTCACGACCACCGGGTACTTCTTCCCCGGCTCGAACCCTGCGGGCTTGATCAGCCGCCCGTAGAGCATCGTGCCGTCCGCACCTTTGAACTGCACGATTTCGGTCGGCAGTATGTCGTACTCCTCCGAAGGCTTACGGTCAGCCTCGCGATACACGCCCAGTTCCTTGCCATCGCCCGAATGCAATACGGTCTGCGGTGGCGAAGTCAGGCTCGACCACGTATCGAGGTAGTAGGCGCCGGTCGGCCCCATCGAGATCGAGTGCATCCCGGCATCGGCGGTCAGCTTGCGCTTGTCGCCGCCGTTCAGGTTGATGCTGTACAGGTGCCGCTCGAGCGAAGACGGCTCATCGGAGGTGTACCACAGCCGGTTCGCGTCCACACCGTTGACGGCCGTCACCTCCCACGGGCCCTTCGTCAACTGCTTCACTTCCTTGCCGTCGTTCGAATACAGGAAGATGTGGCGGAAGCCGCCGTCGCGCTCGCTGGTCCAAAGGAAGTGCTTGCCGTCCTTGAGGAACTGCACGTCGTCGAAGAGATTGATCCAGTAAGGGTCGGACTCCTTGAAGAGGGTGGTGGCCGCGCCCGATTCCACATCGATCGAAAACAGCTCGTCGCGGTTCTGCACGCGGTTCATCCGCAGCACGTACACGCTGCGCGAATCGGGCATCCAGCCGGCGCGGGCGGCCAGATAGCTGTCGCGCGTATTGCCGATTTCCAGCCAGCGCGTCGCCCCGCCGGCGGCCGGCACCACGCCCATATGGATCGTCGCGTTGTTCTCGCCCGACTGCGGGTAGCGCTCCGGCTCATAGACGGCGCGCAGGCGCAGCAGGTCGGCATGCGGGAAGAGCGGCTCGCGGCTCATATCGAACTGCAGGTAGGCGATCGATTTCGAATCGGGCGACCACCAGAAGGCCGTCCCCAGGTAGAGCTCCTCCGGGTAGACCCAATCGGTCCCGCCGTTGCGCAGGGTCTCGGTGCCGTCTTTGGTCAGCCGCGTCTCCTTCTTGGTAGCGACATCCACGGTGTACAGGTCCCAGCCGCGGCGGAACGCGACCGATTTGCCGTCGGGGGAGAGCTTGGCGTCGATCTCCGCCTCGGGCGTCTTCGTGACCTGGTCCCATGCGCCGGTATCGGCGTGGATCACGAAGACGTCGCCGCCGGAGGTGTAGAGCAGCGACTTTCCATCGTCGGACCATTCCATGCCGCCGAGCCGGGACCGCCGGTTCTGCCAGTCCATCGGCTCCTCTTCGGACGGGCCTTTCACGGCCGCCGCGTCGATCGCTTGGGTCGAGACGAGTTCTTTCGAGGTCCTGGTCGCCGGATCGTAGATCGCCAGGTTCCGTCCCTGCCGGGTGACGAAGGTCTTGCCGTCGGGCGCCCATAGGGCCGCGCCGCCGCGACCGCCTCCGCCGCGACCCGCTTGGCTCAATGTTTCGAGAGTGATCGGCTTCTTCTGCGCGAACAGCGCCGGAGCCACCACCAAAAGGAGGAGAAACTTCCGCATGTGTACTGATTGTAGCGGCTCTTCTACTCCTGCCGCAGCGCTACCAGTGGATCCACCTTGGTCGCGCGCCGGGCCGGCAGGTAGCAGGCAAGCATCGCGACGGCGCCCAGCAGCACTGCTACCGCCGCGTAAGTGGCTGGATCGGTCGGCTTCACCGAGAACAGCACCTTGGCGAGAAGCTTCGAAGCCACGACGGCCGCGACCAGGCCGATGGCCAGGCCGATGCCGGCCAGCTTCAGCCCCTGCCCGAGCACCAGGCTCAAAACGTCCCTCGCGTCGGCCCCCAGCGCCATCCGCAGCCCGATCTCGCCGGTCCGCTGTCCCACGGCATACGCCATGACGCCGTAAACTCCCGCCATGGCCAGCAGCACTGCCAGCCCCGCAAAGATCCCCAACAGCACGGTGCGGAACCGCGGTCCGGCGACATTCTCCGCCAGGGATGCTTCGAGCGTCGTGAACTTTACGGGCACGCCGGAGTCCAGCGTCCGCACCTTGCGGCGCAGCGTGTCCGCGAGCGCCAGGGGATCCGACGCCGTCCGCACGATCAGTTTCAGATCCGTCGAGGCGCCGGGATGCTGCTCGAACGGCATGTAGATCTCGGGTCTCTCGGGAGATGCCGGCCCATCCTGACGGACATCGCCCACGATCCCCACGATCTCCATGGCCTTCATGGACGAAAGATCGAACCCGCAGAAAATCATCCGGCCGATGGGGTTCTGGCCGGGGAACGACGCCCGCGCCAGGGCTTCATTGATTACCGCCGTTGGCGGCGCATCGTAGGAGTCGCGGGCGTTAAAATCCCGGCCCTGGCGCAGCGGAATGGCGAGGGCCTGGAACAGGCCCGGCGTCACAACCGAAAAGATGGCCTGCGGCAAGGCTACCCCGATGACCCCCGGCGCCAGCGGATGATCGAGCCAGTAGCCGCCGTTGGACATGGTCTCCGGAGGCGAAACCCGCGTGCCGCCCACTGCGATCACTCCCGGAATCTTCTCCGCTTCGGCCATCACGTTTTTGAAGAACGGAGCTGCCCGGCGGGCCATCTCGAGGTTGTATGCCGGAAAGCTCGTCCCCATGATCAGCACGTTCTCCGGCCGGAACCCGAGGGCCACGTTATGCAGCGCCACGAAGCTTTTGAGAAGCAGCCCAGCACCGGCCAGCAGCACCACCGAGAGGGCAATCTCCGCCACTACCAGTGCGCCGCGCATGCGTCCTGTGGCGCCCCCGGCGGTACTCCGGGCCCCGGCGGATTTGAGGGATTCGTTGAGATCCACGCGAGATGCCTGCCACGCCGGGAACAGGCCGAACAGCAGGCTGGCCAGCACCGACACGCCGAAGGTGAATGCCAGGACCCGGCCGTCGATGGCGGTCTCCGCCAGCCGGGGAATATCCTGCGGCGCCAGCAAGACCAGGGCGCTCGAGCCCCAAAAAGCGAGCAGCAGCCCCACTGCGCCCGCGGCCAGGGCCAGCACCAGGCTTTCCATGCTCAACTGCCGGATGAGCCTCCCGCGGCTCGCCCCGATCGCCGCCCGGATGGCCATCTCGCGGGTTCGCGACGTGGCCTTCGCCAGCAGCAGGTTCGCCACGTTGGCGCAGGCGATCAGCAGCACCAGCGCCACCGCTCCCAGCAGCAGCAGGAGCGTGGGCCGCACATCGCCGACCATCGATTCGCGCAAGGGAACCACGGCCGCGCTTTTGCCCTGGTTGCTCGACGGGTACTCCTGCTCCAGGCGCCCCGCGATCGCCGTCATCTGGCTCCGCGCCTCCTCGAGCGAAACTCCCGGCTTGAGCCTGCCGACCAACCGGTAGTTGTGGGCCGACCTCGACGCCGTCTCCGGCTCGAGCACGTTGGCGGGATACCAGACGTCCGTGTGATTGGGAAACCCGAAGCCTTGCGGCAGCACCCCGACCACGGTCAGGGGTTTGCCGGATACCTGGACGACCTGTCCCAAAGCTGCCGGGTCGCCGCCGAAGTGCCTTTGCCAAAACCCATAGCTGATCAGCGCCGCGCCTCCGCTGCCCGGCTTCTGTTCCCCGGCCGCAAACGGCCGCCCCAGCACCGGCCGGATCTCGAACGTCTCCAGAAACTCCGGCATGATGGCAGCTACATGCGCGTACTCCGCCGTCTGGCGGGCGCCCACCGCGATTTCGAAATCGTAGAAATACGATAACGACGAAAATGCCGTGCTCTGGTCGTGCCAGTCATGGAAATCCGGCCCCGATACCGAACCGAGATGGCCGCTCTTCTTCCAAAACGACCAGAGCGTGACGATCCGCTCCGGATTGTGATAGTCCAGCGGCCGCAGCAGAACCGAGTTGACCACACTGAAAACCGCCGTATTCGCGCCAATTCCCAACCCCATTACCAGCACCGCCAGCAGCGCAAATCCGGGATTCTTCCACAGAGAGCGAATTGCGAAGCGAAAATCCATGGGTAACCCCTGTGCATGCTTCGTGCCAGCGAGAAGTCATTCCGCATCAAGCCCTTAGCAAATACCTGATGTCCGGTTCCGGGACGCCGGTGTACCATGATTGGAAAATGCTGTTTCGCACCCGGAGACCGGATCCACCGCTCGGCCGGTACGTCCAGGCCCTATGGACGTGGGACGGATTCCAGCAGCCGCATCACATGGAGCGCCTGCTGCCGGACGGCTCGCTGCAACTGGTGGTCAATCTCCGCGAGGACCAGACGCGCATCTACGACCGCGACCACCTCGACCGCTGCCAAACCCACTCCGGCGCGCTCGTGGCCGGCGCGCATTCGAGCTACTTCGTCATCGATACCGCGGAGCAGACATCCGTGGCGGGCGTGCACTTCCTGCCCGGCGGTGCGTTCCCCTTCCTGGGCGTTCCCGCCGGAGAACTGCAGGACCAGCACGTCTCGCTCGATCTGCTGTGGGGCCGCCGGGCCGGCGAATTGCGCGAGCGCCTGCTGGCGGCGTCCGGCCCCGATGCGCGCATCGCGATCCTCGAGCACGCGCTGCTGGCCCGCCTGCGTGACCCGGCCGCGCGTCACCCCGCAGTGGCCTGGGCGGTGGGCGAATTCGAGCGTGCGCCGGTGCCGGTCCGCGACGTGGTCGGCCGCATCGGCCTCAGCGAGCGCCGATTCATCGAAATCTTCCGCAACCAGGTGGGCCTCACCCCCAAGCGCTTCTGCCGCATCACCCGCTTCCAGAGCGTGCTCCGCCGCATACAGGCCGGCCGCCCCATGGACTGGGCCGGCGTCGCGCTGGACTGCGGCTATTTCGACCAGCCGCACTTCATCCACGATTTCCGCCGGTTCTCCGGATTGAACCCGACCGCCTATCTGCCCACCTATCCGCGCTTCCTGAACCACGTTCCGATTCGCTGACTTCAGTTTTTTACAATCTTCCGGGGACCGGGCTCTGTCAGAATCACGGCATGAGCACTCAGACCAAGCTTCGCAAGGGATTCTCGACCATCACACCGTACCTGACGGTGGCCGACGCCGGGAAACTGATCGATTTCATCGCCCGCGTGTTCGGCGCGGAGCAGACTTTCGTGACACACCGTCCCGACGGCACCGTGTGGCACGCCGAAGCCCGCATTGGCGATTCGATGCTGATGATCGGCCAGGCGGGGGGACCATGGCAGCCGCGTCCCAGCACGCTCTACATCTACGTGGACGATGTGGACGCGACCTACAAATCCGCGATCGAAGCCGGCGCCAAATCGCTGGCCGAGCCGCAGAATCACGATTACGGCGATCGCAGCGCCGGGTTCGAGGACCCTTGCGGCAATTTCTGGTGGGCCGCCAGCGTCGTCGAGGACCTGTCCAACGACGAGATCCTGGAGCGTATGAAGGGCGGCGCCGCCTAATGATTGGCGGCGCGGGAGCAGAAGTGCTTTAGAATCATGACACCCTCCGCCAATCTTTGGCGGGCCGGGACCTCCCTAGCGCGTGTTCTTCCAGTGGTCCATCTCGTGGGAGATGAAGTACGCCACCAGGTCGCGGTAGAGCTGTTCGATCAGGTCCGGATCGACCCCCTCGCGCTCCGCCCACCGGCGGCGCACTTCCAGCATGGCCTTCTGCCGTTCGGGCGCCGCGACCGCAGATTCGCTGGTCTTGAAGCGCGCCGCGGCTCTTACGTATCCCGCGCGCTCGGCAATCAGCGCGACTACCCGCTCGTCGATGCGGTCGATCTCCACCCGCACCTCCGCCAGCGACGCGCACTCCTCCGCTTTCTTCATCTCCGACATTCTAATGCAGCGCGGCGGATACGGCCGCGTTGCGCTTATTCATCCCGCCAATTCGATTTCAGGGGTGTCTGCCTGTCAGTCCAGATTTCGACATCGACAGCCTGGCTTCTGGAAAGGTCGACTGCGGAATCCACCCGAATCCAATCGTTGAGGTTGAGCTGGTCGAGAGCCTTCCAATGGATGTACGCGAGGGACCTCTCGCGTGGCTGCAAGTCGCGTGAGCTGGTGCGAAGCAGAATACCAAACCAATCATCCTTCTCTTCCAGGCTCTGCAGTTCGACACTCGATGGCAGTCCAGCACGAAGATCATGGAACGTCAACGTCACCTGTTCCGACTCGCCCGCGAGGACGATCTCTTCGTGGGCGAAACGGTCACCCGAAACGGCCACCAATTCGTGGACACCCGCCCGGAGCAGGAGCGCCTTATCGAGCGCGTCGCGTGGGGCCAACCGGACGCCATCAAGGACCAGGAAATCCGGGTTGGCCGGAGAACTGACCGTAACCAGACCAAAGCGGGTGGTGGAATGTCTCGGCAGGACAACCCGTTTGACCGAAGAGGCGAGCCTGGCCGGGAGGAGCGCGATCAGCGCGTCCTCGCGCTGCTGCAAAACGTTTTGAGCGTCCCCGGTCTTTGTAGATCTTTCGAATTCAAGGACCAGAATCGGCCCCGCGGCAAATGCAAGCGGCACCGGCTTGTTCTGGCCCGTTGGTGGAACCTCGGCGGCGATCAGTTGCAGCGCATCCCAGGCCTTTCTGTCCGCCGCAATCTCCTGCTGGAGGGGATAGGCGCCGTCGCTACCCGGCCGGTGTTGCAGAGCGAGGTGGGTGAGTTCATGAAGGAGCACAAACAGCAGGTTCACCGTGAATTGTGCTTGCTGGAGGTAGAGGCATTTCGCCTCCTGCTGGCAGGAGAGCATTGGCTGAGCAGCAAAAAAGAAGCTATTTTGCACATACAGGACCAGCGGGTCCCACAACGGCAGGACCGGAGACGCCGCGTACGGGTGAGTGAGCAACGGGTTTGGGTAATCGAGGTGCTCCGCTGTCGAGACGTACAGATCGTGCGCCAAGACAGTCGAAAGCTCGGTTAGAAGCTCAAAATATTCTACCGGAAGGACGATGTCGTTACCCCTGACGTAGGCAGGGCGCCGGCGGCCTTCCACGGATGCCCGGATCCCCGGCTTTTGCGGAGGGCGGACACCGGCCAGCTCCTTCGCATCCCACATCTGATCCAGGGCCAGGCCCGCAATGCTCTCGACGAGCTTCCGGACGCGCTGGTCCGTCATTGCCCAGGCAGGCAAACCGCTCAACGCGCGGATCTCCGCGATACGGGGATCAACGGGAGCCTGGGCACCCAGCTTCAGGGCAATGAGGCAAAACCCCGCCAATCGCGTTAAGGACATTTGTCGGTCTCCACATTGATGCGGAGCACTGCTTCCGCTTTCACCTTTACCGGGCAGGAATAGATGATCTTCCCGGCGGCGCTTGCCTGAATCTGGTGTGCTCCAGGACCGACTCGTAGAGTGCACGGCGTCATGCAGCTTACGGTGTCGATCGTTGCGTCATCCGTCTTTGAAGCTCGCAATATGACCAGAACGGACGGCGCCTCCCAGAATTTCAACCCCCGGATGAGAGCCGTTGTGATCTCTTCAGGCGAGGCAGCATTCGTCTGGAAATTCTCTATGAGGGAATCGGTGTACTCCGCCAGAGCGGCGGAACTGCGCGAGCCCTTGACGACGCGCGCGGCGAAGCGGACCTGGTCGAGAACGCTATCAGTGAATTCGCATGAGGAAGGTATCGCGACCTTTCCCCTTTTGGCGAGGAACTGTACCAGTAAGGCTTGCCTGGCGGCGAATGCCGGATCTTCGGTAAACCCGCGCTCCTTCTGCCACCGTTGTGCGCATTTCCGAACCTCGGTTGCTTGCGCAAAATGCGAAAAGCTCCCGGCAGCCGCGAGCAGCATCCCGATCCGGATCGCGCGACGCGGGCCGTACAGCCAAACCGCAAGCAGGACCAGCGCGCCGACGAGCGACCAGAACTGCGTCAGCAAAGGTATCCAGACGACGCCGGTATCCAGGTGATAGAGCGGCCCGTTGCTAAGAGTAAACACAATGCCGACCTGAAATAGAAAGGCGCCAAACAAGGAAAGGACGAGTAGCGCACAGGCAATCATCGGCATGTGGCTCGTTATCTGGGTGCTTCTCCAGTTCCTCACACGCAAGGCGAGCATTCCACCGAGAGTCGTGTAGGCCAGACCCAGCAGCCACTTCGACAACGAATCCTGGCTCTCTACGAGCTTCTTCTCGATCTCTGTCAGGCAGGGCTTTCCGGCGGAAACCGCCGTATCGCAGAACGCCAGATACCCGGCCGGAGGGCGCGAAGTCTGCGAGATGCGGAAGAGCACTGTTGCGGCAAGCACGCCGGACGCAAGAATCGCGATGGAAATCAGATATGGTCTAGTCATGTTTGTTAGCGTTGTGCGCGGGCTTCGCTCAGGGCAGTCTGAAATGCGCGCAACCGCGCAGGCGCCGATGGGTCGGCGCCCGCCTGTGCGCGCTGCCTCCAGACCTCGGTGCAGAGATTCAGGTAGAAGATCCGGAGATCGGGGTCCAGCGAGCTCTTCCCGACTTCATCTTCAATGTCTGTGAGAAGCACGGCCGCCTCAGCTATCCGGGCTACCCGTATGAGCGTGTGCGCCAGGAGCACCTGGAGCATGATCCGGCGCTGAGCCGGAATCTCCTGCGCAAGATCCGACGTTAAGCCCGCAATTGCCGCCTGCGCGCCCGCTGTGTTGATCTGGTGCTCGACGAGGAGAAACTTTGGCCGCCAGAACGACCAGCCCTCGTCGGCCATTAGCCGCAGGGGAGCCTCGACGGCCTGCCAGACCTGCGGATCCGGGTCCGAAACAATCAGTTCCGCAAGGGCGACTGCCGCCCGGGGAGTCACCGCCCAAAGCCCATACGTCTGGAGCGTATGTTTCAGATCCGCGATCGCATCATTGCGGCGGCCGGCGCGAAATTTCGCCGCCGCGTCGATAATCTCGATAGAGCCGTCGATGGCGTTTAGCGCCTGCTCGCGTTCACCCTGCTCCTGGGGGGCACTTTCCCGAGCTTTCACAAACCACGGGCGGGCCTCCGCAAAGCAGCCGCTATCCAGGTAAATTTCGGCTTTCCGAAAGGCATATCCAGGCTGGCCGGCAAGGGGCTCCAAACCGGCAAGGGAAGCCTGAGCGTCGCGAGTCATGGCGCACTCGCCATAGAGAGGCCAAATCGAGACGCTCAGGCCCGCACAAAGAGTCCAGCGGACCAGCGGTTGAAGAATGCGGCCCATTTCGATACCTCCTCGGCCGGTGGGGGCCAGCGGCAAGAGTCCTTCCGTTCTGACGATCTATTGCTTTACGAGCACGAGATCGTCCGAGTACCCGCTGCCTTGACTCCATGTTCCCGTAATCTTTTCATTTTCGAGCGTGCCCGTGAAAGTACCTTGCACAGCGGGAACGGAGATAGTGACGTCGCTTCCGCTCAGCTTGATCCGCGCTGCGGTATGGAAATTCTGTTTAGTGCTATCGACAGTCCCGCTGCCATTCGCGCTAAACCGAAAGACCAGCGGTAGGTCCGCCTTGGGCAAAGTGCCCGTCCAAGTTCCAGCAACCTCAGTCTGACCCTGCGTTACACCACACAAGGCCAATGTGAATCCAACGCAAAGAATAAGGGTTCTACGACTCAGCATCTCCTGTATCTCCTTTCGCTTGTCTAAAACAGGGCCGAATTGTCGGAGCAGAGCAAAACACCACCCGGCTTTTCATAGTCCGCCAACCAGGAAAAATCGATCGCGAGCCCAGGGATCTTTTAGAGAGTATCAACCGGGAATTTGGTTTTGGCGCCCCAGTTTCCCGGGAGTATATCACCGCTCTGCCGGTTTTTGATCCGCCAAAATAGAGGTCTCGGTACTACTTCTGCGTGAGCCGGCAGTACCAAAAGTCCTAGACTCGCGATGCGTGGAACGAGATCGGGAATGACCGATTTTCCTCTTACCCGAGACGGTCCTGCTTTGCACCCTGGGGCGCTTGCCGAATCGATCAGTTGAGATAGGCACTCCGTAAACTTCATAATGGAAAAGGAATGCCCATCGACGATCGCGCGATCGCCATCACCGCCACCTTTACCGCTGAAGCTATCCAGCCCGGACTCGCGTTCTGGACCGGGCTGCTCGGTCTCGATTACGATATCCGGTTCGCGGGCTATAACCAGATTTTCCAGCAGGTGCTCGATCCCGCGGGCCTCTTCGCCCACAACCACAACGGCTTCAATGTGGCGCTGGTCCGCCTGGAAGACTGGCTGCACGCAGGCGTGCCCGCCCAGGCGAAGCGCTTCGTGGATGCGGTGCGCGCCTCCGCCTCTTCGCCCCTGATCGTCGTCATCTGTCCCTCCACTCCGGAACACGCGCCTTCCCTGGCCGCGCTCGAGTGCGATCTCGCGGCAGCGCTGGCCGACCTGCCCGCCGTCTACACCCTCACGCCGGCCGAGGTGCAGGCGCTTTACCCCGTCGCCGAGATCCACGACGCGCACGCCAACGAACTGGGCCACCTGCCGTACACCCCGCTTTACTTTGTGGCCCTCGCCACTGCCCTCGCCCGCAAGGTTCACGCCCTGGCCGCGCCGCCTTGTAAAGTGGTGGCCCTCGATTGCGACGACACCCTCTGGTCCGGCATCTGCGGCGAAGACGGGCCGCAGGGCGTTGCGGTCGATCCGCCCCGGCGCGCGCTCCAGGAGTTCATGGCCGGCCGCCGCCGCTCCGGCATGCTGCTGGCGCTCTGCAGCAAGAACAACGAAGAGGACGTCTTCGAGACCTTCCGAGCCCATCCGGAGATGCCGTTGCGGCTCGAGGATTTTGCGGCCCACCGCATCAACTGGCAGTCCAAGGGCGTTAACCTCGCCTCCCTCGCTGAAGAGCTCGAGCTCGGCCTGGAAAGCTTCATTCTGGTGGACGACAACCCCCGGGAGTGCGATGAGGCCCAGGCCGGCGCGCCCGACATTCTGGCCCTGCCGCTGCCCGCCCGGCCCGCCGAGATTCCCGCTTTCCTGGCGCATGTGTGGGCTTTCGACCGCGCCCGCGTTACCGAGGAAGACCGGCGCCGCCCGGAACTCTATGCGCAGCGCGCCGAACGGGTTCGCGCGGAGCGCGCCGCCGGCAGTCTCGAAGAGTTTCTCGCTTCGCTCGAACTGAAGGTCTCGATCGCGCCCGTCGAGCCGGCTCAGGTCCCCCGCGTCGCCCAGCTCACCCAGCGGACTAACCAGATGAACGTAACGCTGGTGCGCCGCACGGAGGCCGAAATCCAGTCGCTCAAAGCCGAAACCCTGGCCGTCGAGGTGAGCGACCGCTTTGGCAGCTATGGACTCTCGGGCGCCATGGTTTTTCGCTGCGCCAAGGACACGCTGGTGGTCGATACGTTCCTGCTGAGCTGCCGGGCCCTCGGCCGCGGCGTCGAGCACCGCATGCTGGCGCGACTCGGCCGCATCGCGCTCGACCGCGGACTCGGCAGCGTGGAGATCCCGTTCATCGAAGGCCCGCGCAACCGTCCGGCCGCGCTCTTCCTGAAGTCGCTGGCCGCGCCCGGCCCGGGGGGAGTTTTCCGCTTCCCGGCCGCCGAAGCAGCCGCCGTGGAATACAAACCCTCGGCCGCCCCACAGAGCCGCGACCGTGAGGGAGCGGGCAAACCCCCCGCGCCCCGCCAGCGCCCCGATTACTTAAAGATCGCCACCGAACTGCGCACCCCCGAGGCCATCTTCGAGGGTATCCGGGCCGCATCGCGAAAGGCCACTCCCGCGCGCGCCTCCTCCGATCCTCCACGCACTCCGCTGGAGCGCGAACTCGCGGAGCTGTGGGCCGGTCTGCTGAACATCCCGGCCGTGGGCGTTCACGACAACTTCTTCGAGCTGGGAGGCCACTCGCTGCTGGCGGTGCAACTGCTCTCGCGCGTCCGCCAGCTCCACGGGGTGGATCTCTCGCTCGAAGTGGTTTACAGCGGCGAATTCACGGTCGCCGAGTTAGCCAAAGCCGTGGAGCTGAAGGAAATCGAGCAGGCCGGGGGCGATTACCAGGACCTGGTGCAGGAACTCGAAGGGCTCTCCGATGAAGAGGTGCGGGCGCTGCTGGCCGAAGAGCAGGATGCGAACTGACCCATGCGCATTCTGCTGACCGCCAATGCGTCTTACGCTCCCCCGCGCGGCGGCGCCACCCGCAGCAACCTGATCTGGCTCGACCAGATGGCGTGCTCCGGACACCAGTGCCGCATCGTCTGCGGGGCTACCGGAGAAGGCGCGGAACTGCGCCACCACGAATCCATCCTGGTCTTCGCGGTGGAGGAGCCGGCCCGGCGGATCCACGTACTGCGGCAGCAGATCCGGGAGTTTCGCCCCGATTGGGTGCTGGTCTCCTCCGAGGACCTGGGCCACGGCCTGCTGCGGGAAGCGCACCATTCCGCACCGGGCCGCGTGGTCTACCTGGCGCACACGCCACAGTTCTATCCCTTCGGTCCGGCAAGCTGGAACCCCGACCAAGCGGCGGCCGAACTGGTGGCGCGGTCGGCCGGAATCGTCGCCATCGGAGCCCACATGGCGGGATATATCGAGCGCGAACTGCACCGCCCGGCTGAAGTGATTCATCCGCCCATTTACGGCCCGGGTCCCTTCCCGGACCATGCCTGCTTCGACCGGGGTCTGATCACCATGATCAATCCCTGCGCGGTCAAAGGAATCTCGCTGTTCCTCGAAATTGCCGGCGGCATGCCGGCGCGTGATTTCGGCGTGGTGCCGGGATGGGGCACCACCGCGGAAGATCGCCGGGCGCTCGAAAAGCTGCCCAACGTCCAATTCCTGCCGAATGCGCGCAACATCGACGACGTGCTCACGCGGACCAGCATCCTGCTAATGCCTTCGCTGTGGTACGAAGGGTTCGGCCTGATCGTGATGGAGAGCATGCTGCGCGGCATTCCCGTGGTGGCCAGCGATTCGGGCGGCCTCACCGAGGCCAAGCGGGGCACCGGGTACGTGATTCCCGTCCGCACGATCGAGCGTTACCAGGCGGTGTACGATGAGCACGCCATGCCGCGCCCGGTGGTCCCTGTGAACGACGCGGCGCCATGGATCGCGGCCGTTTCCGAGCTCCTCACGGACCGTGCCGCTTACGAGCGGGAATCGGCCGCTTCGCGCGCCGCGGCCGGACGCTTCGTCGGCTCGCTCGATGCCTCCGGTCTGGAGCGCTACCTGTCGTCGCTCCCCGCCGCCGCACCGGCGCGGCCCGCCGCGCCGCCCGCCACGATCGAATCGCTCTCGCCCGAGAAGCGCGCGCTGCTGTTGCAGCGGCTGCACCAGCGGAGGCCCGCGCGCTGATGCGCATCCTATTGGCGCAGAATTCGTTATACTACCCGGCCCACGGCGGCGGCGACAAATCCAACCGCCTGCTGATCGAGGCGCTGGCCGCCCGCGGCCACGAGTGCCGCGCGCTGGCGCGCACCAGCGTCTTCGGCGAGGCGGAGCATCAACGGTACCTCGCCCAACTGGCGGAGCGCGGCGTGGAACCCCGGTCGGCTTCCGGCGGAGTGGTGGCCTTCGAGCGCAACGGCGTGGACGTCCGGGTGGTGACCAACGCGGTGCTGCGCGCCTGTCTCTCCGCCGAGGTGGAAGAGTTCCGCCCGGACGTGATCCTGGCGTCCACCGACGACCCCGCGCAGCTTCTGCTCGAAGCCGCGCTGCGCTCGGAAGCCAAAGTAGTGTACCTGGTGCGCGCTACGCTGGCCGTACCCTTCGGCCCCGATTGCGCCTTCCCCAGCGAAGCCAAGACGGCCCGCATCCGGGCCGCCGACCGGGTCGTCGGCGTGAGTCAGTACGTGGCCGATTACATCCGCCGCCACGCCGGAATCGACGCCGTGCACGTTCCGATCTCCCTGATGGAGCCGCGCGAGTGGCCGGCCCTCGGCAATCCCGGAAACGAATTCGTCACCCTGGCCAATCCGTGTGCCGTCAAAGGCATCTCGATTTTCCTGGCGCTCGCGGATGCTCTCCCGGATACGGCCTTCGCCGCCGTGCCCACCTGGGGCACCAACGAGCAGGACCGCGCCGCGCTCCGCGCCCGTCCCAACATCCGCATCCTCGACCCCGTGGACAACATCGAGCTGCTGATGAAGCGCACCCGCGTGCTGCTGGTGCCGAGCCTGTGGGCGGAAGCGCGCTCCCGCATCATCGTCGAGGCCATGCTCTGCGGAGTGCCGGTGATGGCCGCGAATGTCGGAGGCATCCCCGAAGCCAAGATGGGGGTACCGTACCTGCTCCCGGTCAACCCCATCGTGAAATACCAGACCGCCCTCGACGAGCAGATGGTCCCGGTGGCGGAGGTCCCGCAGCAGGATATCGGCCCCTGGCGTGAAGCCCTGAGCCGCCTGTTGCACGACCCTGGCCACTACTCCGAAATCTCCCGCTGCTCGCGCACCGCGGCGTTGCGGTACGCCGCCGACCTGACCGTCGAGCCTTTCGAACGGCTGCTCCTGGAAACTCCGCGCCGCGTTCGCACAGAGCCGCGACCGTCAGGGAGCGGGCCGCCGCGCGACGAACTCTCCCCCGACAGGCGCCGGCTACTCGCACTGCGCCTGCGCCAGAAGGCCCCCGCGTCCGCCTGGTTCCCCGGTGTACAGACCGCGTCCGCCCCGCGCCTTTTCTGGTTTCCGCATGCGGGAGGCGGGGCCGCGGGATTCCGGACGCTCGCGCTCGCAGGCTGGTCGCTCTGCCCCGTGCGTCTTCCGGGCCGCGAGTCGCGCCTCGCCGAAGCGCCCTTCGAGAGGATGGCTCCGCTGGTGGAGGCGCTCGCCGCGGCCATCGAACCCTGGCTGGCCGAACCCTTCGCGTTCTTCGGTCACAGCATGGGTGCCGTCGTCGGCTTCGAGCTGGCGCGACTGCTGCGCGCGCGAGCTTTGCCGCAGCCCAAGATGCTGGTGGCTTCCGCCGCCCGCGCCCCACAGTTCCGCCGGAACTACGTGCCGCCACCCACGCCCTCCCCGGAGCAGCTGATCGAAGAGCTGCGGCGGCTCGACGGCATCCCTGCGGAGGTGCTCGATCACCCGGCCGTCCTGCGCGCGATCCTCCCCGCCCTGGAGGCCGATGCCACCCTCTACCGCGACTACCTCTATTCCGAAGGCGAGCCGCTGGCCTTCCCCATCCACGCGTGGGGCGGCGCCGCCGATCCCAACATCACGCCCGCGCACCTGGAAGGCTGGAAAGAGCAGACCACCGCCGCGTTCTCCGTCCGATTTTTCCCCGGCGGCCACTTCTACCTGAACACCGCACGCGCCGGGTTCCTGGAGGCGCTCGACCGATCCCTGAATCCGGCTGCCGTATGATAGCGTCGGTCCTCGAAGACCATGCAGAAATCCCTGGCTGCCTCCGCGCTCCTTGCTTTCGCAGTGCCGCTTCTCTTCGCCCAGGCGGGCGCGCCGCCGGCCGCTCCTCCCCAGGCGCCGCCTTATAACTGCGAGCCCGTCAACCCCAACGCCACTCCGGAAGCCCGCACGCTTTTGAAGACGCTGTGCGCGGCTTCCGGTAAGGGCATTCTCTCGGGACAGCACAACTTCCCGAATCAGCGCGACCTGGACACCGAAAAGGTCTACCAGATCACGGGCAAATACCCGGCGATCTGGGGCTCGGATTTCGGATTCACGGATGGGGAGGATAAGGACTCCGTCGTGCACCGCGATCTCATGATTGCGGAGGCCAAGAGGCAAGCCGCCGCTGGGTCTATCGTTTACCTGTGCTGGCACATGCTGCGGCCCACCGAAGACGAGCCCGGCAAGCCCGGCGCAAGCTGGCGAGGCAGTGTGCAGGCCAGGCTCACCGACGAACAGTGGGCGGAGCTGATTACGCCCGACACGCCGCTTCACCTGCGCTGGGAGAAGTACATGGATACAGCGGCGGAGTACCTCAAACAGCTCCAGGACGCGCACATCGCGGTTCTCTGGAGGCCCATGCACGAGAACAACGGCGGCTTTTTCTGGTGGGGCGGGCGTCCGGGCGTCGGCGGCACGCAGCAGCTTTACCGCGAAGTGTACGCCCGCATGGTCTACCACCACCACCTCAATAACCTGATCTGGGTCTGGAACCAGAACGGGCCGGCTCCCACGGGCGAGTTCCACAACTATTTCCCGGGACAGCAATATGTGGATGTCGTCAGTTACGACAACTACCGGCAGTTGAACGATCGCTACTACTACGAGCTGATGGCGCTGGCCGAGGGAAAACCGATCGCGCTGGGCGAAGTGGGCGCGCCTCCTTCCGCCGAGATCCTGAAGAACCAGCCGCGATGGACCTTCTTCATGGTCTGGGGCGGCATGGCGAACGACCGCATCAAGGCGGCTTACGCGGACCCCTACACCATCAACCGCGGCGACGCGATACCCGGCAATTAGGGCTGCGCGGCCGTCCGGTGGTACATCTCCAAGCCCAGTGCCCAGCGCCGCTGAAAGCCCTTCCAATAGCGGCTGCCGCTGGCATCCACTCCGGTGCTGAAGGCGGCTCCGGGCGGACGCCCGGGGGGCAGTATCCACTTCCCGTCGTTCGATCGCTCGGGGACGTCCAGATACTCGCGGCGGGCCTCGTCGCCCTTCAGGTACAGATCGAGAAACGCCGTGACGAAGTGCTGGTTGATGGCGCCGATGCGCTCTTTGCGCCAGACCGGCTCATCGAAGAAGGCGCGCGCCGTGAAATTGCCCATCGCTTCGGGCGGCGGAGGATTGCCGCCTACGTTGTGCCGGGCGTTTTCGTAAACCAGCATGTAGCGGTTCGAGTGGACCGCACCTTCGAAAGCCCGCCTGACTCCCTGTTCGTATCCGGAGACGTCATCCTGGTCGCCCACGATGAACAGGCTGGGAATGTGGATTCCGGCGAGTCCCTGCGCATCCCAGTTGTTATTGGGCGGCTGCTCCCCCCAGGGCGAGATGGCCACTACGGCCTTGAGCGCATCTCGCCGGCGGCCCTCGAATTTCGGATTCCCGGCCATCCAGGCATCCAGGTAGCCGCCGCGCACCAAGTCGAGCCGCCGAGCCCTCTTTGCTGTAGCCCGCACCCGCGCTGGCGAGAGCGCCGTATCCGCCCATCGAGTAACCGACGATGGCGACCCGCGACGGATCCATCAGGCCGCTCAGGAAACTCGCCGCATCGCGCGACCGGTCCGAGAGCGCGTCGATGGTGAACCACTGGTCCGCCGCGCGGTTGAGCAGCGTGCTCGAAAAATCGCGGACCTCGCCGAACACCGAATCGGTATGGTCGATGGCCGCCACCACGTAGCCTTTGCTGGCGAGGTTCTCCGTCAGGTACGAGAGGAACGTGCGCGACCCCGGATATCCGTGCGACACCACCACCAGCGGAAAGGACTGGCCGCGCGCCGGCGCCGCGTCGCGCACGGCCCGGCCCTCGAAGCGGAACGCGGCCGGAACACCGGGCGCCGGAACCGGCATGGCGCTCTCGTAGACCACCTTCTCCACCGTCCCGGGAGGCAGCGCCGCCGGATACCAGACCTCGACCTTCAGCGGGCGGTCATAGACCGGAGCCTTTCCGGTCTGCGCGTCGAAATGCAGGATGTCGATCTGGCCGGGGTTGACCAGGTCCAGGGTGCGGACCCCGACTTTCCAGGGTCCGCGGCGCGCCAACTCGGGGGCGTCGCCAGGGTCGTCCTGGGCGAAGATCATTCCGCACACCAGGGCAGGTAGAGCGATGAGGAGAAGCATTCGCATATTCAGCCTATTCGGAAAGTGCGGATGAACATCACAACCGAGATCGTGAACCCGACGGTGATGACGAATCGACGCACCGCGGTCCGCCCGATCCGCCGCGCCACGCCGGCCGCGCCGTAGCCGCCGGCGACCGCGGCGAGCGCCATGGGCAGGACGTAAGGCCAGTAGATCATGCCGGCCCAGATGAACAGGATCGCCGCCACTCCGTTGATGCACAGCGAAAACAGGCTGGTCAACGCGTTCATCTGGAGAATGTCGGTCATGCCGAGGATGCCCAGCCCGGAAAGCATCATGATACTCACCCCGGCGCCGAAATATCCTCCGTAGACGGCCACCGCCAACTGCAGCAGCAGGGCGCCCGGCAGCCACACCCGGTGTGCGTGCCCGGTCCGCTCCTTCAGCCTCTTCTGAATCGGGCCCTGCACAGTGAACAGAATGGTAGCGAAGAGGATCAGGAACGGCACCAGGCGGTCGAAGAGGGCGGGCGGCGTGAGGCGCAGCAGCATCGCGCCGATGCCGCCGCCGAGCAGGCTCGAAAAACAGAGGGTCCGCATGCGGGGATCGGTCTGGCCGAGTTCGCGCCGGAAGCCCCAGATACTCCCCAGCGACCCCGGCCATATGGCCACGGTGCTGGTCGCGTTCGCGATCACCGAAGGCAAGCCGAGCCAGACCAGGGTGGGAAACGAAATGAGCGTGCCGCCGCCCGCCACGGAATTAATAGCGCCCGCCAGGAACGCCGCGGCGCAGGCTGCCGCAATATGGATAGGGTCCGCCGGGGCCATCGCACCATCTTAGCGTTTACTTCGGCTGCCAGGCCTCTTCATCGAGATTCGGAAACGTGACCTTGCAGGTCCCGGGATCGATGTTGTCCACGCGAGCCCGGCCCTTCTCGTCGAGCGTACCATCCGCCACCGTCGAGCCATCGGGAAGCGTGATGCTGTAAGCCTCACCCGGGACCGGATTGCCGTCCTCATCCAGATAACTCAATCTCGATCCAATGCACTTTTGTCTTATTCTCGGGGGAGTTGGGGTTGTGCGTCGGTGAGTTGGATCGTAAGGCGAACATCCCGGCGCCGGGCTCGGGCGCGCCCGAGACGGGTGACGCCATTGCACCCGGGCGGGCATCATCGGCCGCCGGTGGAGCCGTGGGCAGGAGGGGCTGGACGAGCGAGCCTGCAGACGCCGCGAGCGCCGCTCCAGCGCTGTTGATCTGCACTGCCGGCAAACCCTGGATCGCGACACCCGACGCGTCGATCGTGATGAAGTTGCCGCCGACTTTCAGAGTGATGCCGGCGGTGGCCTCGAGAACGATCTGGGACGCTTTCACATACTGGGTCTGGGTTACCTGGCAGCTATGGCCGGCCTTGTACTCTTCCATGACATCTCCGGTCACGCTCACCGAGCGGGATCCGGCGATGCTGATGGCAACCTTTCCCTCCACCTTGAGATGGTGGTCGCGGCCGATCTTCTCGATCCGGTCGCGCGCGATGTCGCCGTGGCTGTCACGCTTTACCTGTTCCAGCGTGTCTCTCTCTACGGCAAGACTCCGGTCGCGGCCGATCGACTCTCTTCGATCGTTCTTCACTCGAATATCGAGGTCCTTTTCGCCGTGAACAAAGACCTGTTCGCTGCCTTTCCTGTCCTCGAACCGGATCTCGTTAAATCCGCCGCCGCCTTTCGAACTCATGGATTTGACGGCGCTCTTGGTCTGCTCATCCGGCAGGGCGTAAGGCGGCATCTGGTTCGCGTTGTAGACACTGCCGGTGACGATCGGACAGTCCGGGTCGCCCTCGAGAAAGCTGACGACGACCTCCTGGCCGATTCGCGGCACGTGGATCATCCCCCATTGCTTTCCGGCCCAGCCATGCGCAACCCGAATCCAGCAGGAGCTGTTTTGATCGCTGCGACCCTGGCGATCCCAGAAGAACTGTACCTTGACCCGGCCGTACAGGTCCGTCCAGATCTCTTCACCGGAAAGCCCCACGACGACAGCAGTCTGCGTACCGTGAATGACCGGTTTAGGGGTTACCCGCTGAGGACGATAGGCGACGGAGGAGGGGATGGCCTCAAACCGGTTCTCATAATGGAACGGGTCTCCCCCACCGGACCGGTAACTAGTGTTTCGCGCGTGGTGTTCCAAATCGGTCAGCGTATACTCGGTGTTGCTCGCATCCCGGAAGTAATCGGTCAGGGTAAACTTGTAACCGCACTCGAAACCCATGCAGTTGCTGGCGCCGCGAACCGTGGCGCGGACAGCCTCTCTTTCCTCAAGCCGGAGCCTGGCATACCGGGAGCCGTCGTCTTTCGTCTTGTACTTCCCGGGATAGTCGTAGTCTTCGCCTGTCTGGCCGCCGGCCAGCGTGGCAAACAGACTGGTGCGCGGCTTTTCGAAATCATAGTCGGCGAGCGATGCCGTTCCGGTGTAGGTGCGGAATTCGGTCTCGAGTGTAACGACCGTGTCCTCGGGCTGCGTGGACCCGGTGGTCGCCAGGTACCGCGCATGCGGCTGGTTGGGGCACCGCGCGAATGCGGACGAGGCATTCGCCAGAACCATCGTGTGCTTCTCACTGCTCTGCTGAAAGAAATAGAAGATACCCTCATGTTCGAGCAGGCGGGAGACGAAGTCGAAGTCGCTTTCGCGATACTGGACGGTATAGTCCCGCCGCGGAAAAGAGCCCTCGAGCTTCAGTTGATAATCCGAAAAGCCCCGGCTCCGGAACACCTGCTCCACGATTTCGGGCACGGTCTGGTTCTGAAAAATCCGGCAGTCGGAGAAATGGTGAAGGAACCAGAACCACGGAACCATTTCCATCTCGTAGGCAGCCATGCCATCCTCGCCGCATTCGAGAAGTTTGATGCGGTTGATGTGTCCGTGGATGTGGCGCTCCGTTTCCTCCTTCAGGTTCAACGACAGGACCGCGGGTTGTGTCAGCAGCGCCTCCATGTCGATGTTGGGATCGGGCGACAGAAGCCGCATGATGAAACGGTACGGTTGCGACACACGCTCGCAGCCGTCGAAACGGTCGAGCAGAAGGGCATCGTCGCCAAGCGTGGTCTTGAGACGGAACGGTCGATCGATTTGAGTGGCAAGCACCTGGTTCTTCCGTCGAGTGGTATTAAAGAGTGAGCAATAACTTCCGGCCAGGGACACTAATATAGTGCGCCGCGACTAATACGTAGCCTGATCTCACAAAAGGCAAATCAGGGTCGCTGCCTTGCACCACATTCCGTTACCCGGCGATATTTGCGGCGCACTACACTCGCTCCTACCCGAACATGCGTATTTTTC
The DNA here is from genome assembly GCA_963836015.1 of Bryobacterales bacterium. GTDB lineage: Bacteria > Acidobacteriota > Terriglobia > Bryobacterales > Bryobacteraceae > CAWCDJ01. The sequence continues at coordinate 834,710 of CAWIIF010000002.1, forward strand.
AGTGTGCCGGAATAAAGAGCCGGCGGAATTTTACGCGAGTAACTTCAGTCGTGACGCCGCACTCCGAACGTGCTCTTGCCCGGCGATCGGGTTCATATCCCCGATAAGGCCGCCACCGGCCAGCTGACCTCAGGCGCTGCAGCAGGTCTTCACTCTCGACCTTGAGGGCTTGGCCCGATCACCGAGACCGTCGGAATACAGAAACACCTCCGCAACCTCGGCTTCCGCTGCGATACGACCGGTGAGATGGACGACGCGCTTCGAAGGGCCTTGACCCCGTCACATGCGACGCAGAAAACCAAAATCTGGGCCGATGGAAAACTGGAGATGGAGGGCGAGCGCGTCCGTCTGGTCCTGGACGGCGAGCACATCCTCCCGGCGAAGGGATGGGTGGAGAACCGGCACGGCACCCTTTCTTCGGAGACAGGCTCCAGCGAGGGAATAGCCATCAGAGGTGGCGGCAATGCGCTAGAATCGGCACGTCATGATGCCGCAGGCGCTATCCATCCGGGGCCGGCTCGACCAACTGCTCCACATCGACCAGGCCACAAAACCTCAGGTTTACATGCAGGTCTTTGAAGGGGCCGACCTGGCAAATCTGAACTACTGGCTGGAGCTTTCGTTCTCCGCCGGGATTGCGACGTTGGGGCTCGTGCTCAACAGCCCGGCGGTGGTAATCGGGGCCATGCTGATTTCGCCTCTGATCGGCCCGATTATCGGCGCCGGCCTGGCTCTTGCGGCAGCCGACCTTTACCTGGGAATCAAGTCCTTCCTCAACCTTCTTGCCAGCATTGCGGCGGCGATACTGATATCGGCGCTGGTGGTCTGGCTGCTCCCGCTGCACAATCCGACCACCGAGATACTCAGCCGGACGCGGCCCAATCTTCTCGACCTCGGAGTAGCCCTGCTGTCCGGACTGGCCGGCGCGTTGCTGGCGTTCCGCGGCGCGGCCGGGAAAAGCTCGGGAGCACTGCCGGGCGTGGCGATCGCGGTCGCTTTGATGCCGCCGCTGTGCGCCACGGGCTTCGGATTCGGAAGCGGCTTTCAATGGGACATCATCACCGGCGCTGGCCTGCTCTTCCTCACGAACCTGGCCGCCATTGTCGCCACCGCCTTCTTTGTCTTCCTCGCGGTTCGCATGGACGCGCACGACGTGAGACAGAGTATCGACCTGCTGGTGCTCGAGCGGGCCCCCAAGGACACGCTATACCGTATCATCCGGCAGACGCGTCTTTCCGGTTCGTTCGGCGATATCGGGAAGCTGCGGTGGCGGGTGCTGATGCTGCTGTCGGTGCTGGCGGTGCTCTTCGTGCCGCTAAAGCAAGGCCTGGTTCAGGTACGCCGGGAGGCGGTGGCGCGGGCCGCCGTCAACGATGCGCTGCACCGCGTCGCGCCTTCGGACAGTATCGTCGCCCAGCAGGTGAATGTGGGGAACGGGCTCGACCCGATCCGCGTGTTCCTGACGGTCACGGGGCCGGTCGACGCCGCCAAAGTCTCCGAAGGCGAGCGTATCATTCTGCGGCGCACCGGGCGCGAGGCGCACCTCTCCGTCAGGCAGGTGGCGGACCAGGCCGAACTGGCGCGCCTGCGCGCCGGCCTGGAGACGCCCGCTCCGCCGCCCCCGGTGGTTGAGACCCTTCAGGGGATCCGGGCGGATGTGGTCAAACGGTTGGACGCTGCCATCCACGAGGTCTGGCCGGAGGATCTGCCGCTCGCAAATTATGAGCTGGGCTTCGCTCCCGACGGAGTGGCCGTTCGCCTCCAATACCAGTCCCTAAAGCCGCTGCCTGATACCGCGCTGGAAATTCTGACGCGCAGCCTCGAAAACCGCTTGGGCGTCAAGCCCATCCGGCTGATTGCGGAGAGAATCTCTCCTCCGAAACCGGCGAGGACCGTTGCCAAGTCACGGCGTAAAACGCCCTGATTCAAGCATGAGCCGGCGCATAGCCGAAGAGCCGGTGCTGTTCGATGAGCGCGGCCGCCGGGGCGGGCACGAAGTTGACCCAGGCCGGATCGCCGGATTGGATCATCTGCAGCACCTCGGCGGGACTGACGTGGAGCTGGGCAGCATCGAATTCCGAGATCGACACGATGCGGCCATTCTCGAGCAGGTAGGCATACAGTTTCTGAAGCTTGGGATCGATCACGAGTTTATCGGACGTTTCCAGGTCTCCACCGGAAGAGACGGTCGGGTAAACAAACAGCTTGACCACTCCCTGGAACAGCCGCCCTAATCCTTCGAGTATCCCGCCCTGCAGCTCCTGGTAGTACTGTTCGTCGAAGATCGCGCGAAGCGTCGGAATCCCAACCGTCATGCCGATCCGGTTCTGCGTGTACTGGCGCAGATAGCCGGTCACACCGTCAAACCGCGTGTAGTTCGAAATGAGAACGGTCTTGTTCAACGCACCCAGGATTTCGGCCCGCGCGATAAAATCCTTGTGGTCGATTTTTTCCTCCGACATCAGGTTATTCAGCGTCATTTCCATGAGGACCACCGGTTCCCCGTCCGCCAAGCTGCCCTCCTTTTGGAGTTGCCGCTTCGCCGCGTCCAACATGTCCAGCGTCACGTTCGTGACCGGACGGAAGCTGCCGCGCTCGATCAGCACGCGCCGGCCGTGCAGGATCTCGGAGGGCTGCACGACTTCGCCGGCGGCGGTGAACATGGCCGCATCCGTGAACCCGTTCTCCACCAGTTGCAGGCTCATCAGGCGGTGGTCCACGCCGTTGAACACCGGACCCGAGAACTTGATCATGTCGATCTCGACCCGGCGCCGGTCGAGCCCGTCCATCAGGCTGCGCACCAGGGCCGCGGGGTCCTGGTGCGACGTGAAGGCGCCGTAAATGAGGTTCACTCCCACGAGGCCCACGGCCTCCTGCCGGCTGGTGGTGAACTTGTCCAGCAGTTCGATGTGGACGATCACTTCCGAAGGCTCGGCGTGGGGATGATCCTGGAAACGAACGCCCAGCCACCCGTGCCCCTCGGAGGCTCGCGACGAGCCGTGCGTCGCCATAGTGTCGGCAAAGACAAAGAAAGCGCTCTTATCGCCGCGGGCAGCGCCGAGCCTCTCGGCTAGCTGCCGGAATTCGGAATCCAGCATGGCCTCCAGGCGTTCGCGGCTCACATAGTGGGTGGCCGCGCCATACAGGCCATCGCTGATTTCCTTGTCGTAGGCGGATATCGACTTGGCAACGGTGCCGGAAGCCTTGCCCACGTGAAAGAACCACCGCACCACTTCCTGCCCTGCCCCGATTTCGGCAAACGTGCCGAACCTCTGCGCGTCCAGGTTGATCTGGAGAGCTTTCTCCTGAGCGCTGCGCGTTTCTCCGTTCATCGCCCACCAGTCTCGCACTTCGCCGGGACGCGGGGCAATGAATTACAGGGCGCCGCGGAAGCTGTATGTGCCGGACTCCACTTCGAACACGGCCCGGTCACCCTCGGCGCGCACGAACTTCACGCCCCTCGCGCCGTTCGCGGGCTTGCCGGACTCGGTCACGGCCGCGGAGTCTTTCGCGGGCAGCCACACGGTCGCGGTGGTGTTGGCGGGAATCGTCACGTCCAGCAGGAACGAGCCGCGATCGCGCTTCCATGAGCTCGCGATCGTCCCGTACATCGAGCGGTGCGACGCTTTCACGAACGTGAGATCGCCCGCCGGATAGGGGTGGATCAGAACGTGCTGGAAGCCGGGCTTCTGCGGATCGGAGCGGATCCCAGCCAGGTATTCGTACATCCAGACGGCCAGGTCGCCGATCTGCATCACGTGGTTGCCGGAGTTCATCGCCGGGTCGGCCGTGTCGCCGTTCCACAGCTCCCAGATGGTGGTGGCGCCCTTCTCCACCATGTAGCCCCAACCGGGGTAGGTTTTCTGCGTGGCGATCTCATAGGCGATGCCGGCGTGTCCGTTGTCGGAGAGCGTCCGCATCAGCCACTGGGCGCCCACCAGCCCCGTGCCCACGTGGCCTCGGCTCACCTGGTCGATGTTCCGCACCAGGCTCGCCACCACCGACTCGCGGTTCTCCGGGGGGACCATCCCGAAGTACAGCGGCAGGATGCTGGAGGTCTGCGTTCCGTTGTCGTACATGCCGCTGAAGGGTTTGTAGAACCTCTTCTGGAAGGCGTCTTTTACCTGGGCCGCCGAGGATTCGAAATCCGCCGCCTCGGTCGGGTTGTCGAGTATCCGCGCATAGCGCGCCAGCAGCTTGAGTAACTCGTAGTAGTAAGAGGTCGCGATGAGCGTCTTATCGGTCACCCGCGTGGGGTCCTGCGAATGGATCAGCTTCGGATCTTCCGGGGGAACGCACCAGTCGGCGTATTGATCCTTGGAGATCAGGTTGTTCCGCGAGAACGTCCGTATGTAAGCCATCCACTTCTTCATTTGCGGATAGGCCTGCTCGAGCACACGGCGGTCGCCATACTGGTCGTAGAGCATTCCCGGCACGAAAAGAAACGTGCTCGGCCAGGTGAGGTCGTCGTTGTAGAACGGCCAGTAATTCGGCGAAACGTCCGGGATGCTGCCGGTCGCGCGCTGCGAGTCTTCGAGGTCGCGGGTCCACTTGGTGTAGAAAGCGGCCACATCGAACATGTAGGATTCGCTGCGGCTGACCTGCGAGCGGTCGCCCAGCCAGCCCTGGCGTTCGTCGCGCTGCGGGCAATCGGTGGGGATGCTGCGATAGTTTCCGCGAATACCCCAGAACATGTTGTGGTGAATCTTGTTCAGCAGATCGTTGGAGCTGGTGAAGTCGCCCTCGCGGGTCATGTCGTCGTGGACCACGCGGCCTTCGAGCGCCGCCGCCGTGGGCTGGCCGGGATATCCGGTCACCTCCACGTAGCGGAAACCGTGGTAGGTAAACCGCGGCTCCCAGACTTCCGAGCCTTCCCCCTTGAGCGTGTAGATATCGGTGGCCCGCGCCGAGCGCAGGTTAGCGACATACAGCGAGCCATCCGGATTCAACGTTTCGGAATGGCGCAGCATCACCTGAGTACCCTTGGGGCCGGCCACATGCAGCCGGCACCAGCCCACCATGTTCTGCCCCATGTCGAAAATGAAAACGCCCGGCCGTAGCTGCTTCAAGCTCACCGGTTTCAACGTTTCGGTGACGCGCAGCGGCTCGGCCATCTGCGACACCAGCGCACCGGCCGGCGCCGCTACCACTTCGGCCGCCTCCCATTTGGAATCGTCGAAGCCGGCGCGGCTCCATCCCGGAAGCTCCATGCGGGCGTCGTACTCCTCGCCGTCGTACTCATTGTTGGCGCGGACCGGCCCGGCCGTGGTCAGCTTCCAGCTTTCATCGCTCACCACGGACTGCCGGCTGCCGTCTTCGAATTCGATGTTGAGCTGTACGATGGCCTTCGGGAAGCCGAAGTTGCGCGTGCGGCCGTCGTCGCGCGGCGCGTAATAGCGGCCGTTCCCGAGCATCAGCCCGATGGCATTGCGGCCCTGCGCCATCTCGCGCGTGACGTCGAAGGTTTCGTAGAGCACGTGCTTGTCGTAGTCCGTCAGCCCGGGCGAAAGCACGTGGTCGCCTACTTTGGCTCCGTTCAGATAGAGCTCCGACGAGCCCAGTCCGGAGTAATAAACGACGGCCCGCCGGACCCGCTTCTCGAGGGCGAACTCTTTCCGCAGCATCCGCGCGGGGAGGCGGTGCTCGACTTTGAACCCGGCCGCGCCCCACGGCGCCATGCCGTAGGCGCCCAGGTCTTTAGCAGCCTGCCAGGCCGAATCCAGGTAGCCGGGCTTTTCCCACCCGGCTTCGACTTTGGCGCTGGCCCGCCACAGGTTGCTCGACACGAATACCAGCGGATCGCCGGAAGCGAAATCCACACGCACCGCGCCGATCAAGCCCGCCGGCCGGTCCGCACGTGGATGAGCGGCCTGCACGGCGACGAGATTGCCGCCCTCCCGCACCAGCAGTGTCACATCCTTCACCTGAGGCAGCGCGGCGTTCGAATCGTTCGCGATGTTCTCGCCGTTGAGGTACACCTCCGAGGTGGTGTCCGCGCCGATCATCGCGAGCGCTCGGGTCACTTTGCGTCCTGCGGGAATCGTGAATACCGCCCGGAAGAACCGGTTGCCCGCGGGCGCGCCGTTATCGGCGTTGGCGGTGTCCCAAATCCAGCGGGCGCTTTCGAACGCCACGAACGGGCTGCCCGGATCCTTCACCACGCCGCGCTCGTCGCGGCCGATCCATTTGCCTTGCCAGTCGCGGGCATCGAGCAGGCCCATGGACCACTGCGCAGGCGCGCTCCAAGCGCTTTCCCCGCGATCCTGGTCCCACACCTCGACCTTCCAGAAGGCCGCCGCGCCGGAAACCAGGGGCTTCCCTCGATACACCACCTGCGTCGACTGGCTCGAATCCACTTTGCCGGAATCCCACAGGTCGCCGGTGTTCGCGCGCAGGGCACGCTCGCTCGACGCCACGAGAATGCGGTAAGCCGTCTGACTCAACCCGCGTGCCTTCGGATTGACCGGAGACAGTATCCAGCTCAGGCGCGGGTCCGTGGTATCGATGCCCTGCGGGTTCGCGCGGTACTCCGTCCGCAGATCGCGCGGCTGCAGACCTGCGGCCGCCCAAAGCGTCGTGCCCAGAAAGAAACAGAGGATTCCGTTACGCATGGCATGCCCCCTTTGAAACCAGTACCGTAACACACCGATGCCATCACCGGCGTCCAAGGGGAGATGCCGGACGGCGCGCTATACCCGCAGAAACAACCGGCGCCGGTACATCACGTATGCGATCAGATACATGAGCAGCATGTAAGTGACCGCATAGATCAGAGAGGCGTTGTAGGGCGATGCCAGCGGCGCGAAAAAGGTTTGATAGATCCAGCGCCGGCTGTGCAGGGCGGAAAGCACCGCCTCGCCCATCTCCGAGGCCATATAGACGGCGATCGCGTTCATCCCCATGATCACCAGCGGCTTCACGAACCGCTGATAGCCGCGCCCGTCGATCAGCCAGAGGCAGATGGCGAACATCACGAAATCCAGGCCCGCCATGAAGAGCGAGAACGAGCTGGTCCACAGCTTCTTGTTGATCGGCAGCCAGTGATCGCAGATCAGGCCGAGCGCGATCAGCAGATTGCCCGCCACCAGCAGCCACGTGGTGCGCTCCGCCAGCTCCTTGCGGAGGCGCAGGATATGCCCTGCCATGATGCCGAACAGGGCCGTCGCGATGGCCGGCAGGGTGCTGATGATGCCCTCCGGATCCCAGGTCTTCGTGCTGGCGTAGTTGTGGGCGCCCAGCACAATCCAATCGACGTAATGCGCCAGGTTGCGCTCCACGTCCAGGTGTCCCGCGCCATAACCGGGCACCGGGATCAGCATCATGATCAGCCAGTACGACGTCAGCAGCGATGCGATCCAGATGATTTGCCCGCGTAGCGAGGTGGTGAGATAGATCGCGGCCGCGATGGCGTAGCAGATCGCGATGCGCTGCAGGACGCCCATCAGCCGCAGAGTGGAGAGATCGTACCGCGGGAAGCCGTAGAGCACCAGGCCCAGCACGTAGAGAATCAGCGCACGCCGCAGGACCTGCGCGAACAACTGCGACTTCGGAATTCCGGCGGCCACGCGCTTGCCGAGCGAGAGCGTCATCGCCACCCCGACAATCCACAGGAACGACGGGAACACCACGTCGGTGATGGTCCAGCCATTCCACGCCGAGTGGTTGAGCGGGCCATACGCGTGCGAGCCGTCACCGGGGGAGTTGACGATCACCATTAGGGCGATGGTGGCGCCGCGGAAGGCGTCGAGAGAAACGAGCCGCTTGGCGGACGGCTGCGGATCAGCCGGTTTCGCGGATGTGGTTTCGGTTCTGAGGACTGCGGCGGGTTCCATTGTGCTCATATCATACTGCGTTCGAGCTCCGCGGCGAGCGCTACCAGCGCATCGTCGCGCCCCCACGCCGCGGTGATCTGCAGGCCGAGCGGCGGGCCGCCGCCGGGAAGCGGGACCGCGATGGCGGGCACTCCGAGCGCCGTCCAGGGAGCGTTACAGACCGGATCGCCGGTGGACCCGAGGCCGTCGCGGCGGCGGACCGGGCGCGGCCGGGGTGAGGATGGCGGCGTATTCCTCGAAAATCCGCGCAATCTCCGTCCTCATGGCCCGCACATGGGCGAGCGCTTCTTCATACCGTCCGTAGGGAAGCCGCAGGCCGCGCTCCACCAGGTCAACGAGCTTCGCGCCGAGGCGCGTGCCGAACTCGCGGTAGCGGCCTTCGTGCGTGCGGGCGCCTTCGTATTCGTTGACGAGGAACGCCGCGGCCGTGAGCGCTTCCCACCCCGGCGGCGGGTCGAGCAGATCGGCGCCCGCCCAATTCACCGGCCTCCCCGCCCGGGACGCGAAATCGCGCGAGCCGTCCGCGCGGGGGCGCCGCGGAGCTTCCGAATGCGCGCGGCCACAACCAGGCCATGTCGGCGGCCGTTGCCGTAAACAGTCCCGCGGTATCGAGCGAGGGGGCGAACGGCAGGACGCCCTCCATGGGAAGCCGGCCGAACGTCGGCTTGAACCCGCACACGCCGCAGTAGGAGGCCGGCCGCAGAATCGAGCCGAGCGTCTGCGTCCCCAGCGCGAACGGCGCCATCCCGGCGGCCACCGCGGCTGCGGATCCCGAGGAACTGCCGCCCGGAGTGTGGCCGGGCACGCGCGGATTGTGGGTCGGCGCGGGGTCGAACGAGGCAAACGCGGTGGTGTGCGTCTTACCGAGAAGGATCGCGCCGCGCCGCCTCAAGTGTTCGACCACCGCGGCGTCACGCTCGCCTTTGCGGCCCGCATAGATCGGCGAGCCGTACTCCGTGGCCATTCCCGCGGTCTCGAAGATATCTTTCGCGCCGAAAGGGATGCCGCTCAACGGACCTTCCGAGAGCGCCGGCTGCGGATTCACTTCCACCCACGCGCGGACCGAGGGGTCGCACGCGGCGATGCGCGCCAGCCACGCTTCGAGCGGCTTACATTCCCCAATCTTCATTGAAGAAGCCGGCCCGCACGATCTTGCCGGGGAAGCGCGCGTCGGGCGGCGTGCTCAGGTCCACGAAGGCGTAGTCGGGAAGTTTGGGAGTCTGGCGGGCGTTGCTCACCCAGTCGGCCTCGCGAAAGGTGAAGCCGCTGTTGAGCACCACGTAGCGTTTGGGGTTCAGCGGATTCGGATAGATCAGGATCAGGGCGCCCGACGCCGGCCACTTCAACGGCAGGCGATCGGCGATGCGCGCCAGCACGGAGTTGCTCGAAGGGTCTCCCCACAGGATGAGGTTATTGTTGGCGATATCGTCGTCGGTAAGGTCGCGATCGCGCTTGACCGGGGCATCGCCGCGGAACTCGCTGCGCCACACGCGAATCGCCCGCTGCTCTTCGGACTCCACCCACTGGCCCACCGCCGGCGACACGGCAGTCCCGCTGGGCGAGACGAACAGAAAGCTGTCGAGGAAGGCGTCGTCCACCGGCCCCTGCAGCCCGTGCCGCTTATGCAGGCCGGGCGCTTCGGCCGATGCCACCGCAGCCCATTTTCCGCCGGACTCGCGGAAGTGCGCCGTCCACGAGCGGTCGGACATCGGTCCGGGCGCCGTCACCTTCTGGCCGTCGATCGTCACCACCGGCTTCGCCGCCGGATCGAGCGGGCATCCGCCCGGCCCCATCTCGAACGTGAATGCGGTCACGTTGGCCGGCTCCACGCGCACCGCCGAATCTCCCGTGATCTCCGCGTTGAGGCGCGCCCGCTCCCAGTGCCGTCCCAGCGAATCGAGCGTCACCCACTTCATCCGGTTGTATGCCAGGGTCCAGGTCGTGAAACGAACTTTACGCGGATACGGATCTCGCCCACGCTCCGCCAGCGCATCCACGATCCGGCTGATTTCGATCTTGGCATCGGGGTGGTACCGGTGCGCCGTCTGCGGGCCTTCGATGCGGATGAGGCGCAGGCCTTCCTCCGCCATGGCGTGCTGCATCACATCGCCCGCCTGCTGCTGCGGATCGATCTCGCCGTGATACTCCACCACCGAAGTGTTGTACAGGTTGGCGGCATAATCGGTGACGTCGTACAGGTGGAACAGCTTCTGCTCCCACCACGGCGGAGCGCTGTCGCCCGTCAGTTTCAGCTTGAGATACTGCTCCGATTCGGCGAAGCCCGCGCCGGGAGCGACCGCCGCCCACAACCCCGCGAAATGCGCGCCGATGTGCCAGGCGGAAGCGCCGCCCATGCTGAAGCCGCGCACCACGATGCGGTCCTCATCGATCGGGTATTGCCGCTTCACCGCGTCCAGCGCCTCGAACAGGTCCACTTCGCCGGCGAATTTGCTGGCATTGCAGAAGCGTCCGTACAGGTGCAGGACGATCGTGTCCCGCGGCGTGAACTCTCCGCGGTTGCGCTCGCGATCGGTCAAAAAGTTGACCTCGCTCAACGTTTCGCCGCGCCCGTGGAACCAGGTGTCGAGCCGCCAGCGGTGCGGCGCGTCCGGCGAGTAGGAAGGCGGCACGACCAGCCCGTACGGCTGCACGCTATGGTCGATCTTCGAAATGTAGCCCCGTACGATCAGCCCCGTGGCGGTGGTCCAAGGCGCGCGGCCGGCGGCCAGATCAGCGGCGCGCTCCTGCCCCTGCTCGAGCAGCGCCTTGGCCTTGGCGATCTCGTCCGGCTTGAAGAACTCGCGATACTCGAGGGCGTAGCGCACCGCCTTCTCGTAGATCAGAACATCCGGCAGGAGCGGATTGCCGTGGAGCGAGGCGATGGCGCCATGCAGGCGGTCGAGCCCTGCCTGCAGTTCCGCACGGTCGGCCGCCGGAATCTCGATGCCTGCGGGCGGCAGCGGCTTGGGCGCCTGGGCCCACGCCGCGGCGGCCAGCACCAGCCAGGCCAGCGCCTTCATTTCCCGGTACCGTCGGCCGACATATCCGGTTGGGGCGCCGGCTTGTCGTTTCCGTACTCGGCCGCCAGGTATTCCAGCAGCGCTTCGCGATCCTTGACCTTCGCGCCCCACCCATCCATCTTGCCGATCTCCTTGTCCCAGGTCGCCTTCGACAGCCGCTGCGAGTGGATCAGCCGCAGGCTGTGGCACGCCACGCAACTGCGCGCCTCCTCTTTGCGGCCGCGCTCCATGACAGCCTGGTCGGCGCACAGAGCGACACCCGCCGCAAGACATCCAAGCAGAAGCAGCTTCATACCTTCTCCAGCGTCACACCCACGCGATCGATCGCGTTCCACAGGTAGCCCGACGGATTCCACTCGGCCACAATCGGCTGCACGCGGCCCGCGGTATCGGTCGCGCGAGAGAGAATCGTGTAATATCCCGGATCGGCCGGCTGCCAGGCGAACTCGAAAAGGCGCCAGGCAAACGGCAGCTTCTCTTTGGAAAGCGTGGCCGCTTGCCAGCGGCTGCCGCCATCGGTTGAAACGTCCACGCGCTCGATGGCCTCTTCGCCCGCCCACGCGAATCCGCGGACGGTTACCGGTCCGAGCGGCAGTTTCGACTGGTCCTCCGGCGCCGTGATGCTCGACTTCACCGGCATGCCCTCGATCACCTCGAGCTCCGCCGGCCGCGCCGGCGTCCCCGGCGTCAGTGCATATTTGGGATAGCGGTAGCCCGGGTTCATAAAGAATCCCTGATTCGCCGCGGCCGCCGCGGAGATGCGGATCACCCACTTCACCGAGCTTGTGCCGTCCCAGCCCGGAACGATCAGGCGCAGCGGAGCGCCGTGGATATCCGGAAGATCCTGGCCGTTCATTTGGAGCGCCAGCAGCGTGGCCGGGTGCATCGCCTTCTTCATCGGCAGCGAGCGTACGAAATCCGGCGTCGAAGCCACACCCGTGTCGGCGCCATCGGTTTCCAGAAACGCCGCGGACTCGGCCGCTCCCGCCAGTTTCAAAACGTCCGATACCCGCACGCCGGTCCACTGCGCCTGGCCGATCGCGCCGCGCCCCCATTGAATGCCGGGAACCTTGGGAGTGTAGAAGCCGCGCCCGTTGCCGGTGCATTCGATCACTGCCGGGAGGGTATGCTGCGGCAGCCCGCGCAGGTCGGCGAGGGTCAACTGGAGCGGCTTCGACACCATTCCGTTTACCGTCAGCCGGTACGCCGCAGGGTCGATCTTGGCCGGGCGCGGGATGTGCTGCCGCACGAAGAAAGCGTCCACCGGGGTGATCCAGGAATTGAAATAACGGACCGGCGTTTCCAGGTCTTCCGGCCGGTCGTTGTGCAGGATCATGGGCCGCTTGCCCGGAATCGCGACCCCCTCGTCCGCGGCGGTCGCCCTGTGCGCCGCGGCCGCCATGAACAGGCCAAACATCTCACGCCGGTTCGGTTGCATCGTTCACAGCCTAAACCAGCGGACGCATGCTTGGCAATTTCAGGACAGCAGCCCCCTAATCGAGCACGGGCTCTTCGCCCACCGCCACCGCCTCGCCGGCACGCAGGCCGGATGTGACGGCTACTTCCACGTTGGTCTGAAGGCCCAGTTCCAGATCTCGCTTCTCCCACCCCGAGCCGGTATGGACAAACGCTACCGGTCCGCCGTCCTCGGGGTCGCTGAACACCGCCGCTCGCGGGATAATGCGGGCGTCGTCCTGTTTCTTGACGACCACATCGGCACTCACGGTGAGGCTGGGAATCACCCGAGGATCGGTGCCCTCCAGCCGGATCAGCACGGGCAGCTCGGAAACATAGCTCTGCCGCCATCCGTTGCTCTTGGAGACCGGCGAGACGGAATAGACCTTCGCCGGAAGCTCCAGCCCGGGGTAGGCGTCGAAATGGACGAGTGCCGGTGCGCCGGCGCGCAGGTGCATCACGTCCACCTGGTTGGCCTTCGCCTCCACAATCATCGAGCTCGGATCGACAATCTGCAGGAACGGCTGCCGCGGGTGCAGCTCGTCGCCGTTGCGAATCTCGGCCAGCTGGTCGTTGCGCGAAATCTCCTGCGCCACCACCAGGCCGTCGATCGGCGCCAGCAGGGTCATGCGTTTCAGGTTGTTCGTGGCCTGGGTCTCCTCCAGTACGTTGGAACGCAGGTCGAGCCCCTGGTTGCGGTACTGCGCCGTCATCGACGATTCATAAAGCGGCCTCTGCCGCAGCAGCGACCGGTAGGTCGCCTCGGCTTCCTCCAGGTTGAGCCGCAGCACCTCCGCATCGAGGCGCGGACGGACGGGAGCAGTCTGAAGGTCCAGCCGGGCCGACTCCATGGCCGCCCGGGCAGCACGGACCTGTTGCTCGTTGGCCTCCCGCATCGCTGCCAGGTCGGCCGCCAGCTTGCGCAGGCGGCCCTCCGAATCGACCCGGCTGGCGGTCACGTCGTCCAGGCGGTTGCCCATGTCCACCTGATCGAAGACCGCTACGACATCACCCTTCCTGACCCGCTTGCCCGAAGGCGCCAGTTCTTGAAGAGTGAGATGAAAATCGCGCGAACCGCCGCGGCCGCGATTGCCGCGCATGAACGGCGCGCGCAACATGACCCCATGTTCCGCCGAGGTGCTGCCGGTAATCCGAATCGTCTGTTCGAGCGTGCCCGAGCGCACCCGGGCGGTCGGGACCGCGGGTGGAGGCACCGGTTGAATCCGGTTCGCCAGCCTGTAAGCCAGCAGAATCGCCGCGGCACAGAGCGCTACGGCCAGCAGCGAAAACCACAGCCATTTCCGGGGCGCGGGCGTCGGACGCGCCGCCGGTGGGGGCGTCGGTACCAGCGCCGGAACCATCTGTTCGTTCGGAGATCGTAGTGCCATATTTCTCCGCGAGCTAGCTCGCCACGCTGAAGGGCTGGTAATGCGCCCGCTGCTCATTCTCTTCCTGGCAGGAAACGCATAATCTGGCCCAAGGCAGGATCTGGAGCCTCTTAGCAGGCAGATCCCGGCCGCAATCGGCGCAGGTGCCGAAAGAGCCCTCGTTGAGTCTTCCGAGCGCTTCTTCCACGGAGTGGAGCATCCCGGTCAACCGGCTCATATCTCCGGTCGTCGAGTTCCGCTCTTCCATCCTGCGCAAGCGGTCCATCCGGTCCCCGCCATCTTCGACGGCGAGCGCTTCCATCCGGAGCCGCAATTGACGGACGAGATCGCCCCGCTTCACCTCAAGATCACGCCGCAAGCGCTTCTCCTGACGCTTAGTCACGGGCATTCTCCTTTTATTTCTACAATTTACATTTTAGGAAGAGACTCTGCCGCGGCCCATCCCCAAGACAGGTGAGTTCGACGCAAAAATGCAGGTAAGTTCCAATACTGGCCAGCTAATATGCAGCGCATCATGCCTTTGCCAACGCGGCCGGGGAGACGCACGACGGGCGGGATCTATCGTGCGAAGGGCCGCATACGGTCGCCGAGAAGCCACAGTGCGAGACGAGCGACAATACGTCCAAGGGGGTGGCGGTCCGCCCTCAGGACCCCGGTTGAAGATCGAGCGCAAAAACCAGCGCAGCCTTCAGGCGTTCCATTACGTTGTTGGGAAGCTTGCCGATCTTGCGTTCGAGACGCACAGTTGGCAGAGATCCCAGTCCTTGAACATTGGCTACTGATTCACGATCAAGGAACGGAAGCCGCGGCAGCAGCACTTCGTACGAACTGTCCCGCCGCTGGGTGGTAAGAGGCACGTACAAGACGAGAGACCTCGGCGGGTCAGAATCCTGGCGGGAGACGATGACGATGGGACGAGTCTTGGCAGCGAGTCCCAGGTCCGCCAGCCAGATCTCACCGGGTTGGGGGGTCATCGAGCAGGTCCAGGACCTCCTGTTCGGCGGCGCGCGAGCGCGCGATATCCAGGATGTCGTGATCGGCTAGCTCTATAACCTCAGTGATGCGTTCCCTGGCCTCTGCCGCTGTCTCCGGCTTCCATTCGCGCAATCGAGCGTCTAGTTTCTCCGCCAAGGCGTCCACGCTGGTCTCCTGCCCTCGTTCCTAGTGTAACGCCATCGGCCCTCACGACATCGCCAGGTACACTGACGCCGTCGGGCAAGCCGCATGGGACGAGTTGCGGTCAAGTTGACGAAAAACGCGATGCTGAGATCCATCCCGCCCACAAACAGATCGCCGTGGCCTTTGCTATCCCTCGTGAGGGGAAGTTGGTATCCAAAACCTATCGCGCTTGTGGTGCCTCAGCCGCGCCAGCGCACGCCGAGGTCCAGCACCTTTTTGGCGTACTCCACGCTCCGCTCCATGTGGTCGCGCTGCTGGTATTGCAGCGCTGCGGCATATGGCTCGATGTTCGACCGCCCGGCTACATCCTCGATCACCATTTCCCGCTCGTACGGATGCCCGCTCTTGGCCAGCGCCAGGAAACGTGCCAGCGTGGACGCCTTCGAATCCCGGTAGGTCTGCATGAACTCCCGGTCCAGGTATGGCATCACCGCCGGAGGCCGCCCGGTGATCGGCTTGATGTAGACATAGAGAGGTGGGCACAGCTCCCTGGCCCGCTCGATGATCCGTTTGAAATCCACCACGCCCTCGCCCAGCGGCACCCACTGCACGGCGACACCCCTGCGTGTTTCGTAGACCACCGAGTCGCGCAGGTGCAGCGTCACGGCCAGCGGCCCCAGTGTCTCCACGGTCTCGAGCGGATCTTCCATGACGAATACCGGGTTGCCGGTGTCGAGGTACGAGCCCACAAACTCCTTCCCCGCCCCCTCGATCAGTTGACGGGTCTCCCAGCACAGCAGGTCCTTGTGGTTTTCGATCGCGAACTTCAGGCCCGCGTCCATCGCCTCCGAACGCACCGCCCGCAGCAGCTTGATCATGGTCTCGATGTGCTGCGCCGGCGGGCCGGGCGGCAGATGCGCGCGGTCGGTCGCCACCAGCGTCCGCACGATCGGCGACCCCATGGCCGATGCCCGGCGCACGGCGTCCCGCAGCAGCTGCACGGAGTGTTCGAACTGGTCGGGGATGCGCGGCAGCGAGGCGCCCGTACCGGTCTCCAGGTGCAGCCCGAGCCGAGCCGCCGCGTCCTTCACCTCGCGCCAGTGCGCCGGGTCGTTCGTTCCGGGGTCCACCGAATCCTGCAGGAAAACGGCGTCCAGTTTCAGCCCCGCCGTGTACTCCAGCAGCTTCAGATCGTGCCAGCGGAAGGCGCGCAGGCAGTACGTGTTCAATCCGATCGGGAATCGGTCCACGGGCCGATCTTATCACGCGACCCGCGCCGGTTTGCGCTACCGTGTGAGATATGAAACGAGCGCTTTTCCTCGTGCTCTCCGCCGGCCTGCTCCACGGCGCGCAAAAGGTCGAGATCCTGCGCGACGAGTACGGCGTCCCACACATCTTCGCCGCCACCCCCGCCGCCGCGGCGTTCGGCTCCGGATACGCGCAGGCCGAGGACCGCCTGGAAGAGCTGCTGCGCAACTACCGCAAGGCCGAAGGCACCATGGCGGAAGCGTTCGGACCCGAGTGGGTGACGCACGACTACCGCCAGCGCCTCTGGCGCCACCGCCAGGTAGCCGAGCAGCACTACAACGACCTCGACCCCCAGCTCCGCGCCATCTGCGAAGCTTTCCAGGCCGGCGTGAAAAAGTTCATGCAGGAGCATCCCGAACAGGTCCCCGCGTGGGCGCCCAAGCTCGAGCCCTGGCAAATCGTCGCCCTCGGCCGCTACATCATCTGGGGGTGGCCGGAGGGCGAAGCCGCGGGCGACCTCAAGCGCGGCGGCATCGAGCCCGATCCGGTGGCCTATCACGGATCGAACGAGATGCTGCTCGCCCCGTCCCGCACCTCGCTCCACGTCCCGTTCGCGGTGGTGGATCCGCACCTCAGCTGGTACGGCGAATTCCGCTTCTATGAGATGCGCATCTACGGCGGCGAGCTGAGCTTCTCCGGCGCCGCCATCCTCGGCCTGCCGTTCCCCTCGCTCGGCCACAACCGCTACCTTTCCGTCGCCATGACCACCGGAGGCCCCGACACTTCCGACGTCTACGAGGAAGAGGTCAAGGACGGCAAATACCGCTTCCGCGATGAGTGGCGTCCGCTCGACGTTCGCACCGAACGCATCGGCGTCAAAACCGGCTCCGAGATCCGGTACCAGGACGTGAAGATCGAATCCACCGCGCACGGCCCGATCGTCGCCCACAAGAACGGCAAGGCGTATTCCGTCGCGATTCCCTACGCGAATGAGTACCGCCTGCTCGATTCCAGCTGGCGCATCGCTACCGCGCACAATCTGGCGGAAGCCAAAAAGGCGCTGGCCGACCTGCAGTTCATGTCGCAGAACATCATGATCGGCACCGTGGATGGCAATATCTATTACGTTCGCAACGGCCGCGTGCCGGTCCGCCCCGCCGGCTGCGACACTTCGCGTCCCATGTCCGGCGCTGCCGGCAACTGCGAGTGGCAGGGCATCCACCCGTTCGACGACCTCGTCCAGATCACCAATCCGCCGCAGGGCTACATGCAGAACTGCAACGTCTCGCCGTTCGCCATGATGAAGGATTCACCTCTCGTGCCCGAGAAGTGGTCGGCGCATCCCTATCTCTATAACGACGGTCGCCGCGCGCCGCACCAGCGGGCCGCCATGATGGTGGACCTGCTCGACGCCGCCCACGACGTAACGCCCGAGCAAATGATCGGCATCGCTTTCAACTCGCAGGTGTGGCACGCCGACCTCTGGCAGCAGCGTATACTCAAAGCCGCGCCGGAGAGTCCTCTCTCCCGCCTGCTCGCCAACTGGGACCGCCGCACCGACGCCGGTTCGCGCGCCGCCCTCGCCTACTACTTCTTCAAGCTCGCGCTCGGCAAAGACACCGCGCGCGCCCTCGATCCTCCCGCCGGCCTCACGGACGACGCCATTCGCGCCGCGCTTGCCAAGGCCGAACAGCGCCTGACCATGGACTTCGCCCCGGACGCCGTCTTCGGCACACTATTTCGCGTAGGCCGCCAGGGCGGAAACCGCACCTGGCCGGTCGGCGGCGGGACGCTCTCGGAAGCCGCCATGGCCACACCCCGCGCCATTTCGTTCGACCCCAAGGGCAAGGAGATGGTCGGTCACTCCGGCCAAACTTCGACCCAGATCGTCGTGTTGACCAAGCCGCCGCAGTCCTGGATGGTGATCCCGCTCGGCGAAAGCGATCATCCCGATTCCGGCCACTTCGATGACCAGGCCGAGAAGCTCTTCAGCCGGAGCCAGGCCAAGCCCACCTGGTTCGCCAATCGCAAAGAACTCGAAAAGCACGTTGCGAAGCGCGAAGCTCTGTCGTATTAATTCCGTCAATGTGGCGCACTTACGCCGTCTGCCCCTTGGCCCGCAACTGCCCCACCGCTTCCTTCGCCTTCTCCAGCAGCAGCCCGTGCTCCGCTCCTGCCCCCACGAACCGCATGCCGCGATCCGCCCAGAACTTCGCCATCGCTACGCTGCGCGTCTGAATCCCCGGGACCACGCCATGCTGATTGCACTTCTCGATCAACCGGTCCACCGTCGAGACCAGCAGCGGATTCTCGAACTGGCCCGGAATCCCCAGCGCGATCGAAAGGTCCGCCGGCCCCACCATGATCACGTCCAGCCCGGGAATCGACAGCAGTTCGTCGGCGCGCTCGATCGCGTTCACCGTCTCGAACTGCACCACTCCCAGCGTATTGCGGTTCTGGTGCTCGATGATCTCGCCGAAGCTGCGCGCCTCGTACCCGATCATCGTCGGATTCACTCCGTACCCGCGCTTGCCTACCGGCGGGAACCGCAGCCAGCTCAGCGTCTCCGCCAACACTTTCGGATCTTCCACGCGCGGCAGAATGATCCCCTGCGCTCCGCAATCGAGCAGCCGCGCCACCAGCGAGTACAGCAGTTCGCACACTCGCACGATCGGCGTAATCCCGGCTTCGAGCGATGCCTTGATCATGTCGTGCACGGTCTCCAGGTCGTAGGATCCGTGCTCCATATCGATGAAGACGTAGTCGAACCCTGCCACCGCGAAAGCCCGCGGAATCTCCGCCGACCGGTAGACCTGCAGCCCGCACCCGAAGACCGTCTCCCCCCGGGAGAGACGCTCCCGGGTCTGATTCACGCGCATGTATGTAAGAGCTCCTTTCGCTTGAACCTCGACTATACCGTATAATTCATAGCAGCCTATGACTGTCCGCTAGCCAACCCGGATCGGGGCGCTTCACCCGCGAGGTGTAGTGTCTTTATCCGCGCGGCCCTCCCAAGTCCACCTACAACTGGAGCAGCAGAACAGTCATGAATCTCGAATCTCTCGGGGCCGCCGCCCCGGTGCTTCAAGCCTTTGAACCCCATGCCGCGCGCGGCCTCGTGCTCGCCCGCGTGGCCGTCTCTCAACGCGACCGGTATCGCCTGATCGCGGAATCCGGCGACCTCGACGCCGAACCCTCCGGCCGCCTCTGGTACGAAGCCGCCGGCATCATCGACCTGCCGGTCACCGGCGACTGGGTAGCCGCCCGCACCGTTGCACCGGGCCAGGCCATCGTCGAAGCCGTCCTCCGCCGCAGCACGCTCTTCTCCCGCCGCGCCCCAGGCCGCCGCGAGGACCAGCAGCCCATCGCCGCGAACATCGACCTGGTCTTCCTGGTGTGCGGCCTCGATGGCGATTTCAACCTCCGCCGCATCGAGCGCTACCTGGCGCTGGCCGCCGAAAGCGGCGCCGCCCCGGTCATCATCCTCAACAAGACGGACCTCTGCACCGATGTCGAAACGCGAATCGCCGAGACCGCCCGCGTGGCCGGTGGCGTGCCGGTCGTCCCCTGCAGCGCGGCCACCGAACCGCTCGACGCCCTCTCCGCCTTCCTGGCTACGGGCCGTACCGTCGCGTTGCTCGGCTCCTCGGGCGCCGGCAAGTCCACCATCGTCAATCGCCTTCTCGGCGAGGAGCGCCTGCGCACCGCGGGCGTCCGCGAGTGCGACAGCCGCGGCCGGCATACCACCACGCATCGCGAGCTGTTTCCGCTCCCTCAGGGCGGTGCATTGATCGATACTCCCGGCATGCGCGAACTGCAGCTTTGGGCCGGCGCGGAAAGCGTGGAACGCGCCTTCGACGAAGTCGCCGCACTGGCCGCCGCCTGCCGCTTCCGCGACTGTTCGCATTCGGGCGAAAAGGGTTGCGCCGTCGCGGAAGCGCTCGCGCGCGGCGACCTCGCCCAGGACCGCTGGGAGAGTTACCGGAAGCTCCTGGCCGAAGCCCGCCGCCACGAGCGCCTCGCCGACCCCCTCGCCGCGCTCGAACAAAAACGGAAATGGAAGGCCATCCACAAAGCACAGCGCAAACACTACAAGGCGAACCGTTGAACCGCTGTTTACTGATTCGTCGGAGAATCAAAGAAGTGATTGATTCCGGGCGGGGCGCTTCACTATATATCCGTACAAAAGCCCCTGAATGAGGACTCCAATACCTTTTGCACACATTGTAGAAGAGTTGGTGGAATGAACGGCTTGCGCAGAAAGGCGTCGGGCGTGTTCTCTTCGAAAATCGTCATCCTGGTCTCACCCGACATCACCACGACTTTGGTGTCGGGCCGCTTATCCCGGATCCTTTCTGCAAGCGTCAGGCCATCCATTCTGGGCATCTGAACATCGGTCAGCAGCAGATGGATCGGATCCTTGAAATACTGGCAAATTTCCAGTGCCTCCTGTCCATCGCTAGCCGTCAAGACGGCGTAGCCCTCTTTAGAAAGCATCAACCGAACGAGATTCCTGACCACTGCTTCGTCTTCTGCGACCAAAATGACGATCTCTTTGGGGCTCATAGCGGCTCCTCTTTCCTGATAGCACACCGTTAGGGGTCTCGCGCACATCATTGGGGTGTATCGACGCAATTCTTCCCTTCACGCCGCAAATTATGTATTTTCAATAGGAAGGCTCTTTATGCAAATCACCTGGCTCGGACACGGCACCTTCCACTTCCAGCTCCCCTCGGGCCAAGTCATCCTCATGGACCCCTGGACCGACGGCAACCCCGCCTACCCGAAAGGCTACGAGATCTCGCGCGTCGATACCCTCTGCATCACGCACGGCCACTTCGATCACATCCACGATGCCGTGCCCCTGGCGCACCGCTTCTCGCCCGAGGTCGTCGGGATCTACGAAACCTGCCACTGGCTCGAATCAAAGGGCGTCCAGAAGACCCGCCCGATGAACAAGGGGGGCTCGCAGAAAGTGGGCGGCGTGGCCTTCACCATGACCCACGCCGTGCATAGCTGCGGCATCCTCGACGACGGCAAGATCATTTACGGAGGCGAAGCCGCGGGGTACGTGATGCGATTCGATGACGATCGCGCGCTGTACTTCTCCGGCGACACCAACGTCTTCACCGACATGCAGCTCATCGAGCAGCTCTACCACCCCGAGCTGGCGTTTCTCCCCATCGGCGACCTCTTCACCATGAGTCCCTGGGAGGCTGCCGTCGCCTGCAAACTGCTCAAGGCCCGCCGCGTCATCCCCATGCACTTCGGGACCTTCCCGCCGCTCACCGGCCGCCCCGACGAGCTGAGCCGCCTGATCGCCGACCTCGAAACCGACGTCTGGGAGCTGACTCCCGGTGTCCCGGTCAACTGGTGACCGTTACTGCTTCACCCACTTTGCAATCGCGTCGATCACCTCGGGAGCCACGTGCCCGGGTTTCCGGTACTCGGCCTCCGTACTCTTCCCTTCCCCCGTCACAAACAGGTGGTTCAGCGTGGGGAAGCTCTGAAACGTGACGTCTTTGCGCCCGGCCAGCCCCGTCTTCCATAGGGCGAAATCTTTCATCGGCACCTGGAAATCGCGCTCCCCCTGCAGGAACAACATGCGGATGGTCAGCTTCTTCGCTTCGGTCACCGGATCGTAGCCCTTCAGGTCGAGCAGGTAGGAGACCGGCATGCCCAGCAGCGGCGGCGCATCCCCGTCCGCATCCTCAAGCGCCTTGATGCGCTTGGCCTGCGCCTTGATGCCCTCCAGGTCCTTCGCGTTCACTCCCACGTATTCCGCCTGGTCTACGATCTCGTCTTCCAGCGGCCGCGAGTTTCCCGCCAGGATGATCAGGCCGGCGAGTTTCCCGTCCTCTTCCGCGATCCGCGGCGCGGCATAGCCCCCCAGGCTATGGCCCAGCACGAAAACCTTCGCCGGGTCGATCTCCTTCTGCGCGCGCAACGCCGCCGCGGCGCGCGCGGCGTCTTCCACCGTCTCCTCTTCGATCGTGTAGCCGTGCAGCCCCGCCATCTTGGGACCGTACACCTTCGTGCGCTTCTCGTACCGCAGCACTGCGATGCCCTGCGAAGCCAGTCCTTGCGCCAGGTCCCGGAAGACCTTCACCCCGCCCACCGTCTCGTCGCGATCGTTGGGGCCCGACCCATGCACCAGAACCACACCAGGGAACGGCCCGCTTCCCGCCGGCACCGTCAGCGTTCCCGGCAGCTTCCACTCGTCGTCGCCGATCGTCACTTCCCGTTCCTGGAACGACCCCGCCTTCACGTAGGCGGGCGCTTGCCACGCCACGCCGCCCGGCAGCGGGAACATCCCGGCCACCAGGCCATCGTGGTTGATGATGTAACGGAAATTGTAGTTCTTCGCCTCGAAATGCACCGGGAACACGACGATCGTGTTCATCCCGATCTTCTGCACCGTGGGCGCCTCAATCTCTTTCACCGGGCCGAACTCCTCCCGCAACTTCGCCAGAGAAGCTTCCGGATAGGCCTTCTGCATGTCCGCCGTAAACAGAGGCGCCAGTTCCTGATACTTGCCGCCGAGCAGCAGGTCGAGCGCCTTTTTTGCCGTGGCCGCGGGGTCTGCCGCCGTCTGGGCCATCAACAGGCTCGCCGAAAAGTAAAACAACACACGAAAGGGCTTCACGTCTCTATCGTACAGCGCGCGGTATAATTGGCGCAGACCCCAAAAAACTCAGAGGAGAACAATCATGGCTGAATACGCGCACCCCGAAGTGCTGGTGTCTACCGAGTGGGTGGCCGGGCACGGCAGCGACCCGAACGTCAAGGTAGTGGAAGTCGACGTCGACACCAAGGCATACGACGAGGGGCACGTCCCCGGTGCCCTGGCGTGGGCCTGGAACACCCAGCTCTGCGATACGTTGCGCCGGGATATTTTGTCCAAAGAGCAGTTCGAGACGTTGATGTCGTCCTCCGGCATCACCCCCCAGACGACCCTCGTCATCTATGGCGACAACAACAACTGGTTCGCCGCCTGGGCTTTGTGGCAGGCCAAGATCTACGGCCACCGCGACGTCCGCCTGATGAACGGCGGCCGCAAAAAGTGGCTCTCCGAAGGCCGCGAGCTTTCCACCGAAAAGCCGTCCGTCCAGCCCGCCAACTATCAGGCGAAGCAGCCCGACCTCTCGCTCCGCGCCTTCCTGCCGCAGGTGCAGAAGGCCTCCGCCGAGCGCGCCGCCTCCCTGGTGGATGTGCGCAGCCCGCAGGAATTCACCGGCGAGATCCTGGCGCCCCCCGGACTTCCCGAAACCTGCCAGCGCGGCGGCCACGTCCCCGGAGCGCGCAGCATCCCGTGGAGCAAGGCCTGCAACGAGGACGGCACATTCAAATCGGCCAATGAGTTGAAAGCACTCTATGGCGGCGAAGGCGTCGACGGCTCCAAACCCGTGATCGCCTACTGCCGCATCGGCGAGCGTTCCAGCCACACCTGGTTCGTGCTGAAATACCTGCTCGGCTTCGGCAACGTCACCAATTACGACGGCAGCTGGACCGAGTGGGGCAATCTCGTCGGAGCTCCCGTCGAGCGAGGCGCCGCCGCTGCTGCGAAAGGGTAACGCTTGAAAGCCGAAGAATACCAGGAACGAAAACTCGAGCTGGCCGGCTGGCCGGTGAACATTTCAAGCTACCGCCTCGGCGCCGAATGGCACGCCAAGGCCGACAACGTCTCTCCCGGGGCCGGCCTCTGCCGTACCACCGGCTCCACGCGCGATGAGGCCGAGCAGAAAGCCGTCAAGCGCGCCGAAGAGCTCCTGGCCCGCACGCGCCGCCACCCCGTATCCTGATTCATGGCGCAGGCCTCCCGGCCTGCGCTCCTACTCAACCCCACGCCCGCTCGATCGTGCTTCACGAAGGGGATCCGGGCCGGCCTGGCGCGTTCCCCCTCGCCTTCGACCGGTATGACTCAAGGTCCGTCTGACGCCTGCCACACAATTACTCATTTGGCCGCGCGGAATGCCACCATCTGCATGCCCCACATCTGACCGCTGTGCGTCGCAGTCGCGGCATAAGCACCGATCGAGCCGGCGCTCCGGTCCTCCGTGATGTTGCCGTACGCCCGGTCTCGTGAAACAAAACCCGAACCCGCCGCAGTCACTACACTGTCTGACACTCCCGCGCCAAAGATCAAATCATTGGCGCTCGTCGTGGTAGCGGTGCCGCTGTTCAATGCCGCCGAAGACCCGCTCGCTGATGTCGTGACGTCAACTGGATTGATTGAACTAATTCCGGTGTACTCATGCACGTAGACGGTACCAAAGGAGGTGACTGGCGTCCGAAACGCAGCAGTGACCGTGTCCGTGCCGCCCGCAATATTCGTAGCGTAGAAGATCTGGGCGCTGTATCCGTTACCCCAGCTTACAGGTACGCCGACGTTTACAAACGTATCGCCGCGGGAATCCGTCACCACGACACTGCCGGCATTGTTCCAAATTACATAGACCACAAGCGTATTCCCAGCAAGCGTCGGGGCATTGAGAGTAACGGACGTGCTTGCTCCGCTGGACTTCTGATTGTTATTGACCTGGACAAACGTTGGTGCCGTAAGCACAGCAGACGTCGTCGTGACGGCAAGTTGCTGCGACTGGGGAGACACATTATTGGAACCATCATATGCCGCAACTGTATAGACATAAGTCGTTGAAGCGGCTAACCCGGTGTCGACATAGCTCGGCGACGTCGTGGTTGCCACCCGGGTGCCGTCGCGGAATATCTGATATCCCACAACCGCAACATTGTCGCTGGATGGGGTCCAAGAAACGGTTACAGTCGTCGAGCCTATGTTCGAGGTCTGAAGGCCGGCAGGGACTGAGGGAGGTGTCGTGTCTAGGGTGGAGGACGTCGCCGCTGTTACGAGCGCAGATTGGGTCGATATATTCCCCGCCGCATCGAAGGCAGAAACAGCATAGGTGTATTGAATACCAACACTCACTGTCGTATCGGAGAAGGTGGCACTAGTAGTCGTCGCTATTTGATTGTTGTTTCGGAACACTTGGTAGCCGGCGACAGCTACATTGTCAGTGGCAGCGGTCCAGCTCAGATTGATTTGGGAGGACGAGACGGCCACCGCGCTCAGGTTACCTGGAGTTGACGGCGGAGTCGTATCGCTCCTCAATCCATCCGAGGCCGAAAATGATGAAAAGCCGAAATCCGAATTCGTGGAACTGCTGCCGCCTTGGATGTAGAATCCCATCCCTGGAGCTCCACCCGTATAGGTGGAATCGGTGACCGAGAACATCGCCACTCCGTTCTTATAGGCGGTGATCACTCCTCCTACATTCGCGCCCTTCAGCACGTCACCGTTAACGCAGCCGACCCCCGTGCCATTCAACATCGTGAAGCTGCCTAGGACGCCGTTCCAGCGGACGATCTGCATGTAGGGATTGCCGGGTTTTACACTGCAGTTGATTTCGTACCCGGTAATAGAGTGCGCACTGATCGTGGTGTGGAGGCGCACCTCCACCTCCTCAAACTGCGTAGTGTCCGAGCTAACAACCCTCACTGTAGCCTGGGCCGTCTGGTCAGGCCCCCAGGAACCCGTAAGAACGCAAGTGGAGTCATCATAATTGACAGTCGCGGGCTGCGTTCCAAATGCCAATCCCGGAGTCTTGCGGCAATCGTGCCAGTCTAGTCCCGTCGTACCCCCGTTGATCCACTCTCCGCTTTCGGATAAGGGGTTCTCCGTACCGGTGAAGTTAGTGCTGTAAGGCGTGAGTGAACCATTGCTGACCGTGACGGTTACCCCGGATGAGACGGTGACATTGCCGGCTGCATCCCGGGCGGCGGCAGTCAGAAGATGCGAAGCGTTTGTGCTTTGGCTGGTATCCCAACTGCTGAAGTAAGGGGAAGTGGTAACCTCCGCCCCCAAATTCGCACCATCGAGCTTGAACTGGACACCGGTTACTCCCACATTGTCGGCGGCGTTGGCGGCGATGGTCGTTATGCCGGAGACAGTCTGATTGTTTGCCGGCGACGTGATGGACACGGTTGGGGCTTGGGTGGCCGCGGTAGTTGTGGCACTTACCGGTGCTGTTTGGGCCGAATTGTTGCCTGCCACGTCAGAAGCGCCGACAGTGTAGGAGTATGTAGTCGAGGCCGCAAGACCGGTGTCGGCCCATGAGGTCACCCCAGCCGCCGTGGTGCCAATGCGAATCCCGTTCCGGTAAACGCCGTAGGTTATCTGACTTGGCGCATCATCCGGATCGGTGGAAGCAGTCCATGACAAAGTGATTTGTGAAGAGGAAAGGACGGCCGGCGAAAGCCCCGTAGGCACCGTGGGAGGCGTTGTGTCAACAGTTCCGCTCGCCGCGCCCTTAAATGCAACCATCTGCATGGCCCACGCGCCACTGCGGTTGCTTGCGGTCGCACTGTAGGAGCCTGCCGCAGAAACGATCCTGTCTTCGCTCATGTTTCCATGCGACGTAGCACGTGCCGTGTAGCCGGTACCCGGGCTCGTTACAGACGTCGCCGATACACCTCCAGCAAAAAGCAGGTCCGTGTCGTTGCTTGTTGTGGCAGCTCCGCTATTCAGAGATCCGGACGTACCGGCTGCTGCGGCTGTCACATCGATCGGTGCTGCTTGAAGCACGCCGGTGTATTCATGTGCGTATATAATGCCAAATGACTTGATGGTGGTGCCAAACGTTACGCCCACCGTGTCGGCGCCGCTGCTACGGTTGATCGTATAGAATATCTGGGCGCTGTAGCGACCATTACTCCATCGAGTAGCTCCCACTGCGCTGGCGTATATATTTCCAAGAGAATCGGAAACAGAGGCAATACCCGCATTATCCCAGATGAGGTAGACGACAAGTAGATTGCCGGCACTTGGGGGAGACTTAAATGTTACGCTGGCTGCCTTCCCTGAAGTAACTTGCTGATCTCTCTCTTGAATAAACGTTGGTCTGGTGGCGCAAGGCGCAACGCTCACTGTAGGAAGGAGGAGAGCTAACCACATAAGGTAGCCGGGAACGTTTCCAAAACCGGCCGCCGCACGACGGCAGGCCTCGGTTACAGTGCACGCTTCAGGCGATTGAGTTGTCATAGCAAACTGATTCCATTTTTGGGCCTGATTTCTGGTCATTGGTGACGCGACTCAGGCGATCGGCACATCTTCGATGTAGCGGTTGAGCGTACCTCTTGTGAGTAATTTCCGAGGAAATCGTCGAGCCTCCGCCTCTCACCAATCGATTCACGGTACCGCTACCAGGAATGGCAAAGACTGAGCGGAACAGCAATCCTCAGAAGCCTTCCGAAAACGCCGCCGGGATTGCCCCGGTACGTAATCCGGTCGCGTATTGCAGTGAACCTCGACTGTCCCTACGCAGTCTCTGCGCAGCAAATCCATGCAAGAGGAGCACCAAAGTCTCTGCTTATGTGGAATGCTCCGTCATTTCAATGGCTTACACGGTTTTGTGCTCTTCATCGAGACACGAGACACCGAAGGTGCGTGCAGAATCTTCTCATCGCGAGTGCAAAGTCGCGTAGAGGCCCCTTCTGGTTGGACGCAGTCGGCCGTGCTAGTCGGATTTCAGCTGCACTGGCCGGCGGGCCAGTAACCAGGTCGCGCGCAGGACCATCTCCACGTGCCGTCTCTGGTACGGCGCCACATCCTGTTTGCGGGAAAGCAGCGCGCGGGCCGGCCGATGTACCGTTGCCTTCGCCCTTTCCCGACCCGCCGCCCGCCGTCTTAACCCGCGTGACCGGCAGGCGACCAGGGTTCGCTCCTACTCAATCCCCCGCCCGCTCGATCGCCTCATCCTCCGCCGCATAATCGTACTTCGCGGGATCGATCCGCGGAGGGTTCGCATGCTCCCACTCCACCGTCCGCCGGAGCGCCTCCTCGCCCGCAACGGCCTCTGCATATCCCAGCTCGGCCCGAATGCGCGTCGAATCCGTGAACAGGTGCTGCTCGCACCGGTAAGGCTGAACCAGGTGCGCCGGCGCCTGCTCGCGCGGCACGGCCACCACCCGCCCCTTCCACCCCGCCACCGCGCCGACTCTCTCCGTCCACTCCATTTCGGTACAGAAGTCCTGCTCCGACACGTTGTACACCCGCCCCGCTGCGCCCTCCGACGTTGCGGCCAGCGCAATCGCCTGCGCGACATTCTCCACGTACCCCCGGCAAGGCACGAAACCCGCGTAGCTCCGTTCGTGCAGGATGACGGCCCTTCCATCGTCCATGCGCTTCACCAGCGGATACAGGCGGTGCAGCGGATCCCCGGGGCCGTACACCATCGGCAGCCGCAGAATCGTCGCGGGCAGCCCGGGGTCCGAGCGGATCTCGCGCTCCACCTGCACCTTGTCGTACTCCGCGTCGATCCATGGAAACGCCGCCCGCGCCACCGCCAGCGCCTCCGGTGAATACGTCTGCGCCTGCGCGCGCAGCGCCGAATCTTCAGTTAACGGCACCGGCTCGAGCGGACCGTTATCCAGCCCGTGGAGCACCGCCATCGCGCGATAGACGTCCGCGCTGCTGATCGCCACGACGCGGCGGGCAAGGCCATGGAACACCTCGAGCGTCACCCGGGCCTGCGCCGAGCTGCTGAGAATCATGTCGATGGCGACTGTGGGCGACCAGCCGCGCAGCTGCTCGCGAAGCTCCCCCAGCGTCGCACGCTCACCCAGGAATTCGGTGACGCCCGCCAGGTCCGTCAGAGGAGTCTTGCCCCGATGGATGATGGCGACTTCGTGCCCCGCCCCCACCAGCTTCGTCACCACATGCCGTCCGATGAATCCGGTGCCGCCGACTGCGACGATTCTCATAGTCGTCTTCCTCCGGCTGACTCGTGATATCTTGTCTCACAATACATGAGCGAACCTCCCGTCCGGTGCCTCCCCGAAGCCGACACCGTCGAACAGATCGTCGAGACGGTCCAACAGGCCGGCGCCGGCGCGGCTCCCTTTGCCCTCGTCTTGGGGTCCGGATTCAGCCACGGCCTGGTGCCAACCGCCCGCGAATTGGTGGAACGCAGCCTGCCCCTGTGGATGAAGTCCCTTCAGGGCGGCGATACGTTTGAGAACCTGGGCAAAGCCCCCGCCGATACCCGCAACGCCATCGCCAGGGATTTCTGGCGGGCATTCGCAGCCAAAAACGCCAAGCGCGGCCTGAGCCTGCCCCTGGATCCGTCCACCGGGTTTCCACAAGACTATTCCGCCGCGTACCGGGCCGCCTTCGCGCCCGATTACAGCGGAGCCGTGGGCGAGCCGGCGCAAGCGCGCACGTTCCAGAGGGCGCTCATGCGCCTGGACCAGCCGCGCCTCAATGCCGCGCATTTCCTGCTGGCGTCGCTTCTCGGAGTCCAGCCCGGCAAGACCCGCCGCAATGACCTGTTCAAAACCCGCGCCGCCTTTTCGCGCCTGATTCTTACCACCAACTTCGACCCGTTTCTCCAGACCGCCCTGCAGGCCGTCAACCGCCTCTACTTCATGAGCGACACGCCGGAGCTAGGCGTAGGCGACGAGATCCTCGACGACCAGATCGACGCCATCCACCTGGTCTACCTCCACGGCAGCATCCATCGCCGCTCGCAGGCCGCCACCGACGAAGACATCCAGGCGCTCAAGGAGCGCAACGCGCGCACCCTGGCCCCCGTCCTCAAACGTCACGGCGTGATCGTGCTGGGTTACAGCGGTTGGGACGACGCCATCGTCGAAGCGCTCGCCGCCTGCGACCGCTTCGATCACCGCCTCTATTGGTGCGGCCGCGAACCTGACCCCCGTGCGCCGGGCGCCTTCGGCCCTCGCGTGCCGGACATCCTGCGCAAGCCGTCCGCCGTCTATGTCAACATCCGGACCGCCGGCCACTTCATGGCCCAGCTCCACACTCAACTGGTCCACGGCTTGCCTCGCCTTCTCCACAATCCGATCGGCCAGTTGCGCGAGATGCTGCAAACCATCGACCTGAACGAGCTGGAGCCTATGACTGCCGCGGCCGGCTCGGCCGGTCTGCTGCCATCCGATAGTTCCCGCCACGACGCTTTCGTGCGGGCGCAGCGGGTCGCCATCGAAAGACTGTCGGGCGCCGAGAAATCGTTTCTCGATCCCGTTCCGGATCGTGCCCCCGCGTCCCCTGGTGCGACCTCGCAGATCTCCCAGCTGCACTCCTCCGCCGGAGTTGCCGCGGCCCTGGGCAACTACGAGGAGAGCATCAGGCTCTACACCCAGGCCCTCGACCTCGCGCCGGCGCCGGTCGACCAGAAAGCCGGCCTGTTGAATGATCGTGGTCTCGCGTTCTTCTTCTCTTCGAAGCTCGATTCGGCTGTGGAGGATTGGACTCGGGCCGCCGAGCTGGAGGGCGCCCCCGTGGAGCAGGTCGCCAAGGCGCTTTATAACCGGGCCGTCGCGTGGGGTCGGAAAGGCGAAACCGCCAAGGAACTGGACGACTACACCCGTCTCATCGAGCACGTGCCGGGCGCCCCTGTCGAGCATCTGGCCAAGGCGCTCTATAACCGCGCCGTCACGCTGAGCGACACCGGCGAAACCGACCGGGCGCTGGCGGATTACACGAGGATCATCGAGCAGATGCCCGGCGTGCCCCTCCAGCAGGTGGCCAAAGCCCTCGCCGGCCGTGGGTGGGCCTACTATGAACGGCGAGACTACGCGGCTTTCCTGCGTGACACCGGAGCCGCCATTGGCAAGGAGCCGTCGCTCGATTTTGCCGCATTCGGCCTCGGCCTCGCGCTGTTATCGTGTGGAAGGGACGCTGACGCCCTGGTCGCCTACCGCCATGCCGCCGAGCGGTTTCCCCAAGGCATCGAGCAGCACGGCCTGTCTGACCTGAGAGACGCTCTCGAAACCTGGCTCACCGCCGACCGCGCCCAGCCGGTCATTACACTCCTCGAATCCCTCTTGCCGCCCCCCGGACCAAAGAGTGAGAAGGCGTCGGTCTGAAGTTGAACCGCAAAGCAGGCACTGCAAAACAGGGACTGGCATCGAATTTTCGCCGCACTTGCGAAATATTCGTTGCCTGTACCTGGTTTGCCCTTTTGCGAAATCCGCTGCTGTGCCCCTTTGCGTGACCCAGCCTATCGAATCTCGTCGGGATGAAAAACCAGGTCGCGGTCCAGCACCATCTCCACGTGAGTTCCCTGGTGCAGCACCACGTCCTGATTGCGCGACAGCAGCACGCCCGCCAGCGCCCCGGCCGCCCCACCGACGCCCGCTCCCGGCAGCCCTCGCGTAATCCCGCCGACCGTCGCGCCGATGCCCGCACCCTCCATTACCGTCCGCGGATCGGCAGCCTTGCGATCGCCGTCGACCTTACCCTCGTCCCCCGGCGGCCGCGCGTGAAAATCGCGCGAAACCCCGTTCGGCAGAATCAGCGAGTCGAACCGGATGTATAACTCGCCCTTGCCCGACACGCGGCCCGCCTTCTTGGCGTGCGTAATAGTTCCGGCCACGTCGCTGCCCCGCGGGATGACCACTCGCCCATCGACCGCCACCGGGGCGTCCGTGCGCAGATAGACCCGGTCGCCGTCCTTCGCCCGCTTGGTGCTGATCTCATTCACCAGCGCCAGCAGGACGCGCGTACCCACCGGCACCGTGACGTCGGGCGGAACGCCTGGCTCGCCCCGCTTCGCCAGGGCCGGCGCCGGCACATCCCTGGCCGGCTCCTGGACACGCGTCGTGGCCATCGGCACGCCTTCCCGCCGGAACACCAGCGTGCCTTCCGCTTCCGCGTTGAGCCGCACCGTCTGCCGTGTGATCGTCAGCGTATTCCGGTCGGGCGAAAGCACCCAACGTTCCATCACCGTGTAGTTCCGCGGTCCGGACACCAAAGTGTTAACCAGCAGCGCCGCGCCTTCCCATTTCACTACGGAACTCCGCGATTCGTCGCCCGTGCGCCACCGCGTCTCGGAGCCGTCGAGCGCGTAAGACCACTGCTCCGATCCCGTCGAGCACCGGATCCCCGCCTCGCTTTGCGAAACCGCCAGCGAGGCTTCCACCTGTCCGAGCGAACGAACGTTGCTGGCGGATGTGTCCAGGACCCATTTACCCGAGAAATCCCGCTCCGGCCCGCCAGCCTGAAGCAAGATCGTGAGGCCTAAAAGCGCTAAGCAATATGCGAGCCTGCGCATGGCCGCAGCTTAGCACAAAGGCTCTCCCGCCGCTCCGGATGCCAGCGGGAGTCGCGTTTCAAACTGCGATCCCTTGCCCGCCTCCGAGCGCACCGTGATGCTTCCGTGGTGCCGCTGCACGATCCACTGTGCAATCGAAAGTCCCAGGCCGGCGCCGCCCATGGAACGCGACCGGACCTTATCCGCCCGCCAGAAGCGGTCGAAGACGTGGGGCAGCTCCTCCGGCGCGATTCCCACCCCGGTATCCGTCACCTTCGCCTCGGCCTGAGAATCCGCCGCCGCGAGCTCGAACCGGATGTGCCCGCCCGCGTTCGTGTACTTCACCGCGTTGTCCAGCAGGATCAGCCAGAGCCGCGACAGTGCGGTTTCATCCCCGTCCACCAGGATGGGCCGAGCGGGAATATGGGCCTCTACCCGGATCCCTTTGGGCTCGGCCAGGATCACCGCCTGCTCCACCGCGTTGCGCGCCGAGGCGCACAGGTCCACGGGCGCCGGCGCGGATGCGCTGCTGCCGGAATCGGCGCGCGCCAGCAGCAATAGGTCGTCCACCAGCCGCGAGGTCCGGTCGGACTCACGCGCGATTTTGCGCATGGCGTCGAGCAGTTCCTCGCGCGTCCGTTCCCGCCGCAGCGAGAACTCCGCCGCCGTGTGAATCAGCGTCAGGGGCGCGCGCAGCTCGTGCGAAGCGTCCGCCGTGAACTGCACCATCCGCTTGACGGCGCTGTCGATCCTCTCCAGCATCTCGTTGAGCGTCAGCACCAGGCGCTGCAATTCGTCTCTGGCCGCGGGCGGCTCCAGGCGTGTCTCCAGGTTGGAAATGCTGATGCGCCGCGCCTCGTTGGTAATCCGGTCCACCGGCGCCAGCGCACGGCCGCTCAGCCAGAATCCACCGAATGCCGCCAGCAGCAGCGCGGGCGCGGCCAACAGCAGCAGAATCCCTTCGAAGCGCTCGCGCGACTCCTCGAACTCGTGCAGCGGCTCTGCCACCCGTATAGTGAACTGCCGGCCGCGCACATCGATCGCTTCTGCCGCCACCCGCAGCTTCGACGCTCGAGCGCGCTCGGTCGTATACTCGATCGCCGGGCCGGCAACACGGTCCGCTCCCAGTTGCGTTGCGCCCAGACGGGCCGAACGGTACAGCACCCGGCCGCCTCCGTCGCGCACCTCCAGCATGCCGCCCCCCAGTCCCAGACCGGCCTGCTCTCCGAAATCCTCCACCAGTTCTTCGGGCGTGGTCGCGAGTTCGCGCTCGATGAACTGCTGCACGTCCTCGATGCGCAGCCGCAGGTCATGGTTCACCGCCTTGAGCATGCTCGCGTCCATGGCAAACGAGGCTGCCACCGCGAACAGCGCCAGAATCACGGCGAGGCTGCAAAAATACCACGCCGCAAGCCGGAACCGGATGGAGGCGAACCTCACGGCGCCTCCTGCCGCAGACTGTAGCCTACGCCGCGGCTGGTTTGAATCAATCGCGGCTGCCCCGGGCTGTCCACCTTCGTCCGCAACAGCCGGATAAAGACGTCCAGGTTGTTGCTGCCCACCTCCCGGTCCGTGCCCCAAACGGTCTCGATCAGGCGTTGCCGGGTGACAATCCGTCCCGCCGATTTCATGAGGCATTCCAGAATGGCGAATTCGGTAGGGGTCAGATTCACCGCGGCGTACCCCCGCCACACTTCGTGTGTCTCGGTGTTGGCGGTGAGGTCCGCGTAGCGCAGCACCACGCCCGCCGGTTCAAAGCCCGGCCGTGTGCGCGCCCGCAGCCGCGCCAGCAGCACATCGAAGGAAAACGGCTTGGTGAGGTAATCGTCGGCGCCGGCATCGAGGCCGCGCACGATATCCTGCGGCGCATCCCGCCCCGTCAATAGCAGGATCGGCGTGCGGATCGCGCCCGCGCGGAGCCGCCGCGTCACCTCCAGGCCGTCCAGCGAAGGCAGCATCACGTCCAGCACGATCGCGTCGAACGGCGAGGATTGCGCGGCTCGCAGCCCCGCCCGCCCGTCGAAACAGATGCTCACGGTGTTGCCTTCCTCTTCCAGGGTGCGGCTGACATAATCGGCCAGGTCCCGATCGTCTTCCACCACCAGAATGTGCATAGACAGGTCTCACGTATAGGGTACGGCACGCGGCCGGAGAAAGAATGCCGGCCCCTTCAGCCGATTTTAAGGTTAGGCTGGTAACGTCTTGCTGGATGCGGTTGCTCACCAGTTTTGTTGTCCTGTGCGCTTCCCTGGCGCCCCATGCTTCCGCCCAGGTTCCAACGGGCCCCTATTCGATTTCCGGGACAGTCAGCGACCCCAGCGGCGCCGGAATACCCGGTGCCGAGGTGCAGGTCCGCCCGCGGGGCTCCTCCACCGCCAAGGCCAATACGCGAACCGACGACCTGGGCAATTTCCGCCTCTCCGGCCTGCGCGCCGGCTCCTTCGAGATCGACGTGCAGCACGACGGCTTCGCCCGCCAGACCGTTGCCATCGCCCTCAAGGACCGGCCGCCCGCGCCGCTGCACATCCAACTGCAACTGGCCGGCGTGCGCCAGGCGGTCACCGTAAGCGATTCCGCCGCACAGGTCAGCACCGACTCGGCGGACAACCTGGACGTCGTCACCATGGACCGCGGCATGATGGACAACCTCCCCGTCTTCGACCAGAATTATGTCGCCGCCATGTCCCAGTTTCTCGATCCCGGATCGATCGGCACCGGCGGCGTCACCCTGGTCGTCAACGGTATGGAGCAGAGAAATATCGGCGTGACCGCATCCGCCATCCAGCAGGTGAAGATCAACCAGAATCCGTACTCCGCCGAGTTCTCGCGCCCCGGCCGCGGACGCATCGAGATCATCACCAAGCCCGGCTCGCAGGTTTACCACGGAACATTCAATTTCCTGTTCCGCGACTATCATCTGAACGCACGCGACCCCTTCGCCTCCACCCGTCCTCCCGAACAGCGGCGCATCTACGAAGGCAGCCTGCTGGGACCGCTGGGCCGCGGCAGGAAAAATTCGTTCCTGGTTTCGGTCGATCGGGAAGAACAGGATCTGCAGGCGGTCATCTACGCCATCACTCCCCAGGGTTTGCTCCAGCAGACGGCCGCCAATCCTCAACGCGACACCGAAATCTCCGCGTCCATCACGCACCAGTTCACGCAAGACCACCTGGCCACCGTTCGCTTCAACTCCCACGCCTCCACGGAACAGAACCGCGGGGTGGGCGGCTTTGTCCTTCCGGAGGCGGGCGTCAATGTGCGGGACCGTGAAGACGAGATCTATTACAACGACAGCCTGGTCATCAGCCCGCGATTGCTCAATCAGTTCCGCGTCGTCATCGGGCGCGACCATGCCCCTACCGATAGCGTCAGCCAGGCCCCCGGCATCGTTGTTCCCGGATCGTTCACGGCGGGCGGCGCCCAATCCGACCGCCTGCAAACCGAGAACCACGTCAACCTCAACGAGATCGTCACCTGGACCCCGGGGAAGCACAACATCCGGGGCGGCATCAACGTGCCCGATATCAGCCGGCGCGGCCTCGACGACAATACCAACACGGGCGGGACTTACTATTTCTCGACCTTCGCAGGACTACCTGCTGCAGCGCCCCTACTCCTTCATCCAGCAGCAGGGAGACGGCCACATTGTTTTTCTCGAAACCGTGGTGGGCGGCTTCCTTCAGGACGATTATCGCCTGCGGCCAAACCTCACAATCTCCGCGGGCCTGCGCTACGACTGGCAGAATTTTTTCCACGACAACAACAACTTCTCGCCGCGCCTGGCGCTGGCCTACGCACCCGGAAAGAGCCGCAAGACCGTGCTGCGGGCCGGGGGCGGCATCTTCTACGACCGCTCCGGCAACGCCCCGATCTTCGACCTCGAGCGCTACAACGGCGTGCGCCTGCGGCAGATCGTATTGAGCGACCCCTCCTACCCCGTGATTCCGGACGCCGGCGGCCTGGCCGCCATGCCCACCACGCTGGTGCGCCTCGACCCGGCCGTTCGCATCCCTTACCTGGCGCAATTCAGTGCCGCGGTGGAACGCCAGCTCCATGCGGGTTCCACTCTGTCGGTCACCTATTGGGCCAGCCGCGGCGTCAGCCTGTTCCGCTCGCGCGACGTGAACGCGCCGCCGCCGCCGGATTATCTCGTGCGGCCCAATCCCGCCATCGGGGTCTACCGCCAGATCGAATCCTCCGGGCACCTGGAAAGCAACGCCCTGGAGGTTTCCTTCCGCGGCCGCATCACGCGCTTCTTCCAGGGCATGGTCCAGTACACGCTGGGCCGAACCTACAACGACGTGCCCGGCAATTACGCTGTCAGCACGCGCGGCGCCGGCATCAGCGCCTTCCCCGCCAACAACTACGATCTCTCGGGCGAATGGGCGCGGGCCGACTATGATGCCCGCCATCGCCTCAACCTGATGGGAACAATCCACGCCGCCGCGTATCTCGATTTCGGCGTCGGCTTGTTCCTGAATTCCGGCATGCCCTACACCGAAACAACCGGTCTGGACGAATATCACACAGGCTATGCCAATGCGCGCCCGCCTGGAGTGCCGCGCAATTCCCTGCAGGGCCCCGGCTTCGCTGAGTTAGACGTCCGCTGGTCCCACGCCTTCCTGCTGAAGCACAAAAAAGAGGGGCCGCAATTCACCGTGGGGCTGGACGCGTTCAACCTGACGAACCGGGTCAACTACGCGACTTATGTGGGGGACCTCAGTTCCCCGTTTTTCGGCCGGCCGGTCGCGGCCAAGCCGCCGCGCCGCCTGCAACTGTCGGGAAGATTTGAATTTTGAAAGAAGGAGAACGAATATCGCTATGCTGAGAACGATCGCTGTGGTCCTCGGCCTCTTGCCCGTGGCGCTGGTCGCACAGGAAACGAAGGTCCAGATGAAGGACCTGCCCCCGGCCGTGCAAAAGACCGTTCAGGAGCAAACCCGCACCGCGAAGCTGCGCGGGCTCGCCAGGGAGATCGAAAACGGGAAGACCTTCTACGAAGCCGAAACCACCGTCAACGGGAAGTCGCGGGACGTCCTGATCGACCCCAGCGGAGCCGTGGTCGAGGTCGAGGAGGCCACCACCCTCGCCGCCATCCCAGACCCCGCCCGGAAGGCCTTTCAGCAGCACGCCGGGGCCGCCGGTAAGATCCTGAGCGTGGAGACGGTAACGAAGGGATCGGCCGTGAGCTACGAAGCCGTTATTCAGAAGGGCGGCAAGAAATCAGAAGTGGCCGTCCATGCCGACGGCAGCCCCGCAAAAGAAGACTAGACAGTGGGGCAGGCCACCCGGCCTGCCCATGCTCCCCTACTTCTTCCGAATCAGAATCTTCCCATTGAAGGTGCTGAACGACGCTTCCGTTCCCCCGCCGTTGATGGTTCCCGTGATCATCCGCTCCACTCTCACCCGGTACCGCCCTTCCGGCGTGTCGTTCTTCTCCGTGATGTTCCCGCCGGGCGTCAGCTTCATATCGAAGTCGCTGTAGATCTCGCCGCGATTGGCCCGCAGCTTCAGGTTGCCCTTGAAGTCGGCCGGCAGCGTCACGTCGATATCGCCGTTGAACGAGCTGAACGACATCGGCTTTCCCGGATCTACCCGGTCCATCACCACCTTCACCGCGCCGTTGTGCGAGTCAGTCACCACCGTCCCCGAGACGTTCATCAGGTTTACCCGCCCGTTGGTCGTCGAAGCGTCGATCTCCCCGTGGACGCCCTCCGCCGAGATGCTCCCGTTGGTCGATTTCAGCCTCAGCGACGTGTTCACCGGCACCGTGATCACCAGGTCCGCCGACGGCGCTCCGTGCATCCGCACCGTCACCACGTTGTCTTCCTCTTCCACGTTCAACCCGCCCGGCGGCACATCGATCCGCCGCAGGCCATCGTAGGTCCGGTTGCGGTCCTCGCGCGACGATCGCCCGCTGGCCTCCACGATCACTTCGTTGCCGCTATAGCTTTTCACCGTGATCGAGCCGTTGGTCATTGCCGCATCCACCAGCCGCGGGTGCGTGCTGTTCCGCGCCGGAACCACCACCCGGTCGCCCGTGCTGACCTCTTGCGCGCATGCCAGCGCGCACACAGCCAATGTCATGCCCGCGAGGGCCAGGTATCGTTTCATATGGATCCTCTATAAAGCCTTCGAATGCAGTAGAATCGAGCCGTTCAACGTGTCGAATGTCAGCTCCGGCCCGCCGCTGCCCACCCGGCCGGACATCCGCCGCCGGTCCGAACGGTACACGAACTTCGTGCTCCCGCTCTCCCCGGCCGAAGTCTGCGTCGGCCGCGCCGCAACTTCGAAGTCCGTGTAAATTCCTCCGTTTAGCGTATGGAAGTTCAAGTCGGCGTTTAGCCCCGGCTGAAAGTAAATCTCGACCTTGCCGTTCAGCGAGCGGAACTCCGAAGGCTTCGCCGGGTTGCGGCTGAACGACACTTTCACCGGCCCGTTCAACGTCTTCACAATCCCCGACCCTCCTACTTCGTCCATCTCGATCCCGCCGTTCAGTCCGTTGACCTCGTAGTCGCCCGTGGTCTTCTTGACCACGATGTCGCCGTCGTTGATGGTCTTCAGCACCACCTCGGTGGCCGCCGGAACCTGGATGTCGTAATCGAACGCCACCCGGTAGCCGTAGTACTCGTCGCCGCGGTAGTTCGTGCCATTCGCCGACCGGAAAGGCCCGTCCACGTACAGCCGTACGAAATTGCCTTGCTGCGACATATCGAGCTTCACATCCCGCTTGGCCGCCTGCAGGGCCTCCGTCGAATCCGCGCCGGTGCGCCTCTGCGCCTTCACCTGAATCTCGTTGCCGGCGTATCCGGTCACATGGACGTAGCCGCTGATGTTGTCCACCAGCAGTTTCTGCGGTCCCGACCCTTCCGAGACGTTGAACGACCTCTGGATGGTCTCTTCGTCGTGCTGCCGCCAGTCCCGCCCGTTGTACCGGTGCTGGGCCGCCAGCAGGGCGGGAACCGCCGCCATCGTCAATATCAGTCGAGTCTTCATTGGGTAGCTCCGAGTTTTTCGGCCGCCGAAGCGGCCCTTTGCCGAACTTCCTGGTCCGCCCTGCTGTCCTGGGCCAGCTTTTGCAGTGCGCCTACCGAATCCTTCTCGCCCAACTGCGTCAGCAGGTCGATCAGCGCCACCTGCACCAGCGCGGAATCCTGCGTCGGGAGCGAATCGGCCAGCGCGCGCCGCACCGCCGGATCGCTCGCGAACTTCGCCAGCGCGTCCACCGCCGAGAGCCGCACGTTCACGTTCGAATCGTGATTCACCGCGTGCAGCAGCGCCTGCTGCACCTGCTGGTCGGGCTGCGAAATCTGGTAGCTGTAAGTCACCCCCCGCAGCCGCGCGCTGGGCGATTGCTGCTGCAACAGCGAAAGCGCCACCAGCTGCCGCAGGTTTTCCACCTGCCCCTGTAGCTGCGCCAGTTCCGGATTGGCCTCCGGCGCCCGCGGGCTCAGGGCGTACCGCCCGCCCACGACCCCGGCTACCAGCAGCAGCGCCGCAAAGGCCGCCTGCCAGGCCGGACGCGCCGGCCACCAGCCGCTCCAAAAACTCGCGCGCCCGGCGTTCGTCTGCTTCCGCTGCGCTTCCTGAAACCCTTCCTGGTACGCGTGCAGCGTCTCCAGGAACCT
Organism: Bryobacterales bacterium; assembly: GCA_963836015.1. Lineage (GTDB taxonomy): Bacteria > Acidobacteriota > Terriglobia > Bryobacterales > Bryobacteraceae > CAWCDJ01. The sequence continues at coordinate 874,473 of CAWIIF010000002.1, forward strand.
CGTACGCATGGCCGGGCTCGGCTCGGGCTCCTGCATGGCTTCCATACCTCTCCACACCACTCCCAGTTCGGCCATCTCCGCGCGGCAGGCCGAACAGGTCTCCAGGTGATCGATCACCTTCTCGCGCGCCGCCGGGTCGAGCCGGCCCGCCAGGCACGCCGGAAACTGTTCGCGAATCCGTTCGCACATCATGCCCGTTCTCCCCCCAGGGCGAAGAACCGGTCGCCCAGCTCGCGCAGTGCGCGGTAAACCCGTACCTTGACCGTTCCCGTCTCGCATTTCAAAACCGAAGCGATCTCCTCGTATTTCAGATCCAGGAAGCGGCTCATCACGAGCACCTCTCTCTTCTCCCGCGGCAGGTCCGCCAGCGCCCGGTAGAGCAGCTCGGCCTCCTGCTTGTTCTGGTACTGGCGGTCCGGCGGAGCGTCCGCCGAGCTGAACTCGAAAACGTTCTCCGGCAGCGCCACCTCCGCCTTCCGTTTGCCCGCCTGGTCCATGAAGACGTTGCGCCCGATCTGGTACATCCAGGCGCGAAACGAAGTTTGCGGCTGGTAGGTGTGACGGTACTTCAGAATCCGGAAGAACACCTCTTGCACCAGGTCTTCACTGGCCGCCCGGTTCGCGGTCAGGTGCATGAAATAACGGTACAGCCCGCGGCTATGGCGATCGAAAAGCACTTCCAGCTTCCCGACGTTGCCCGCGCTGACCTCCTGCATCACCTGTTCGTCTTCCACGTTTCTCCGTTTCGTAATGGAATACCGCCCGGCCCGGAAAAGGTTACCCGATTGCCCGGAAGCGGGCCGCTCATTCTACACCTGTGCTCCCGCGGCGACAAGAAAAAGCCTTATTTACGTGTGCAATAGCATGCATTCCTCTGGCAAAATAGAAGTTGCGGAAAATATCCTCCGGCGGCGCGCCATGTGCAACAGCCGGAACAGACTTATCCAATTATCCAATGAGGCGTGAGTGAAGAACCTTCTGCGTTTCCCCCTGTGTGTGGGGCTTACCCTATCCTTCTGGGCCGCAATCGGCGGGGCCCAGCAGAAACCACCGGAGCAGCCCACCGCTCCCCCGCCGGCCAATCCGCTGGACATCAAGATTCAGGCGCCGCCGACGCTGCCGCCCAAGCCGCCGGACGTTCGCCAGCCCGGCGAAACCGGCTGGTGGGTTACCCTCGACGGTTTCTTCCCCACCCAGAAGCCGGTCTTCGACAAGGGCCGCGGCGCCACCTTCGACACCGCCTCCCGGACCTCCCTCCAGGGGACCCCGAAGTATGCCGCCGGCGCCGAGGTCGGCATCGCCCTGGGATTGCACAATGCCCTCCGTTTCACTTACTTCGAAACCCGCGCGTCCGGCAACTTCACGAACGCCAACGACCTCCAGATCTGGGACCAGAGCTATGCCGCCGGCACCTACATCTCCACCAACTACCGCCTCCAGAACGGCAAGATCTCTTTCGACTTCCTGACCTGGCCGTTTCCCGTCGAAAGCCGCAAGTTCCGCCTGAAAACCCTCTGGCAGGTCCAATACACCAATGTCCAGACTACCTTCGACGCTCCCCTGCTCCCGCTCTTCGATTCGTCCGGAAACCCGATCGTGGATAGCTCGGGCAATCAGATCAGCTACGTAGGGACCGGCAGCCACTGGTTCGTATCGCCGGAAATCGGCCTCGGCGTAGCGTACTTCAGCGGGCGTCACCTGCGTTTCGAAGCCAACGCCTCCGGCTTCACCATCCCGCACCACAACACCATCTGGGACGCGGACGCCACCGCCAACCTGAAATACGGCCACATCGAGCTTCGCCTGGGGGCCAAGGCTTTCCACTTCAAGACCTCCACACAGGCCGAGTTCTACGACCACGGCACCTACTTCGGCCCGTTCGTCGGCATCCGCTGGTACAGAGACTAGCCCTTTCAGGGAGCGGGCCGCGTTTTCGCGCGCGGCCCGCCCTTCAGCCCCCGCACTTCCTCCGCCGTCAGCTCCCGCCACTTCCCGATCGGCAGCTCGCCGATGCGGATCGGCCCGATCGCCGTCCGCACCAGCTTGAGCACCTTGCTCCCGGCCGCTTCCACCATCCGCCGCACCTGCCGGTTCCGTCCTTCCGTGATCGTCATCTCGAGGAACGTATGCTTGGCGCCGTCCCGCAGCCGCCGCACTTCCGCCGGGGCGGTCATTCCATCGCTCAGCTCGACGCCCTTCCGCAACTGATCCAACTGCTCGTCGCTCAGTAGCGTGGAGGCCTTCACCTGGTAGGTCTTCGGCACCTTGTGCTCCGGATTGGTGATGCGCTCCGCGAAGTCCGTATCGTTGGTCAACAGCAGGAGGCCGCTCGTATCCAGATCCAGCCGCCCCACCGGAGAGAGCCACGTGCCGGCCTTGTCGATCAGGTCGTAGACCGTCGGACGGCCTTCCGGATCGCGCCACGTGGTGAGGTACCCCTTGGGCTTATACAGCAGGATGTAGGTCTTGGCGGCGGCGCGCAAAGGCTTTCCGTCCAGTGTGATACGGTCGCGGTCCAGATCCACCCAGTGGTCCACGTTGCGGACGATTTTGCCGTTCACGCCAACCCGGCCCGATCCGATCCACTTTCGCGCGTCCGTGCGCGACCCGAATCCCGCCTTGGAAAATACTCGTTCCAAAGTCTTTAGCGGTCTTTGCGCCTTTTCCTTCGTCTTTCGCGGCATGCCCGTTCGCGGGATTCCCACTAGACCCCGATGCTAAATTTAGAAATAGGAAGTCTTACGGATACTATTCTGATACGAGGCGCCCGCCAGTTGCTAACTTTGCGCGGCGGCCCCGGTCCCCGTCGCGGCTCCGAACTCAACGAACTCCAGATTATTCCCGATGGCTCGGTTTTGATCCAGGGCGGAATCCTCAAGCAGGTCGGACCCACCCGCCGGATCGAAAACCTGGCCGCCGCCCGGGGCGCGATCGAGATCAACGCGGTCGGCAAAGTGGTCATGCCGGGATTCGTCGACAGCCACACCCACCTGGCCTTTCCGCTGCCCGAATCGGAGGACGGCAGCCAGCGCGCCCTGCGCATCGTCCATGGTTTTACGGCCCGCCGCCTGCGAATCCAGGTTCGCCAATACCTGGCCGCCATGGCTCGCCTCGGCACCACCACGGTCGAGGTCAAAACCGGCTGCGGACCCGATGCCGCCGCGGAGATCAAGCTTTTGCGCGTCCTGGCCTCTCTCGATGGCGATCCGCTCGAGGTTTTTCCGACATTCCTCCTCCGCCTCGCCTGCGAGGACGCCCAATCAGAGGTCGATTGGGCGGTCGGCGATCTGCTGCCGAAGATCGGCCGCCGCGGCCTCGCGCGCTTCGCCGATGTGCTCTCGGACCACCCCACCCATTCCCCCGAGCACTGCGCCCGCTATCTGCGCGCCGCCCGCGAGCAGGGCCTGGCGCTCAAAATCCATGCCTCCGGCGATCATTGCACCGAGGCCATCTCCCTGGCGCTCGGCCACGATGCCATCAGCGTGGACGACCTCGACCGGGTCGACGAAGCCGGCGCCCAATTGCTGGCCGGCTCCCGGACCATCGCGACTCTCACCGCCGGCGCCGCCCTCGAAGGCAGCGCCAGCCGCGCGGCCCGCCTGCTGGCCGATGCCGGGGCTGCCATCGCCCTGGCCACCGGTTTCGATCCCAACCAGCCGGGCACCCTCAGCATGCAGACCGCGATCGCCCTGGCCCACCTGCGCATGGGCCTTTCCGTGAACGAAGCCGTCTCCGCCGCCACCATCAACGGCGCCCATGCGCTCGGATGCGCCGACCGGCTGGGCTCCCTCGAGCCCGGTAAATGCGCCGACCTCCTGATACTCGACACGCCCGACTACCGCGAGCTCGGCCGCCACGTCGGCGATAACGCGGTACACCTGGCCATGAAACACGGCAAGCCGATCTACCGCCTGTCCGAAATCGCGCCCAAGGGGGGACGCCCCCGTCTATGATAGAGTGAGACCGCAGTGCCAGGATGATCGATGACCCCATTCGCTGGCGTTAATGCCGCGGCCGTCACGCCGCGTGGCAAGCAGGGAGAAATCGATTTCGGCGCCGCGTTTGAATTGATCGACTTCCTTTGCCGCGGTGGTGTCACCGGTATCGCCCTCTTCGACACCGCCGGCGAGTACCCCGCGTTTCACCGCGAGGAGCGCTCGCGCCTGGTTTACCTTGCGGCCAAACGCAGCCGCATCCCGCTCATGGCCGGTGTGGGCAGCGCGACCCTCGAGGATTCCGTAGCCCTCGCGCGTGAAGCGCGCGACGCGGGCGCCCAAGCCCTGCTCCTGCCGCCGCCCTTCTTCTTCCCCCATACCCAGGACGAGATCCGCGATTTCTATCTCAGCTTCGCCGCCCAGGCCGGAGAGCCCTGGGACCTCTTCCTGCGCCACCCCGCCGGAGCGGGAGTCAACGCCATCGCACCCGAAACCGCGCGGATCCTTCTCGATTCCTGCGGCTTTGCCGGCATCGCCGACGCCGGCGAAGACTGCCTGGGCCTGGCGTCCTCCTGCACGCTCCTGGCCGGCGATCAGTGGCTGGTGCGGGCACGGCGCGCCGGAGCGGCCGGAGCGATCCTCGAGACGGCCTGCGCCGTCCCGGAACTAGCTGTGTCGCTCGAAAAAGCGATGGCCGGCGGGGACCTGGCCGAGATTCAGCGCCTCGAAGCGCTGCACCGCGAGTTTCTGTCCTGGGCACGCCGCCTTCCTCCTCTCGCCGGCATTAAGGCGGCGCTGGGAGTGCGGGGAATCCGTATTCCGGTGACGGGCTGCCACAAGCAGCTCGACGCCTTCCGCGAGTGGTTCCGGGGATGGATCCGGCAGTTCGGGAACTCGTCCGCCCATGCGTAACTCCGCCGTCTTCGCCTGCGCGGCGGCCGCCGCACTGCTCGCGGCCCAGTCCGACCGCGACGCCGTCAAGACCGGCGCGCAACTGGCCGAAGTCGTCTCCTCGGTCGACGGCACCGCCCAGCCCTACGCCCTGTACGTTCCCAAGTCCTTCCGCCCGGATCAGAAGTACCCTCTGCTGATCACCCTGCACTCCGAGGAATCCAACCACCGCCTCAGCCTAAAGCAGGTGTTCGGGGCGCCCACCCGCTACGGCATGGCCGACCCCGAAGACCTGCGCTATTTCCCGCTGGTCCGCGACGAGGGCTTCATCGTGGCCGCCCCCCTGGCCCGCGGCACCATGGGCTACCAGGGCATCGCCGAACGGGACGTCTACGACGTGCTGGCCGATGTCGAGCGCCGCTTCCCCATCGATCCCGACCGCGTCTACCTCACCGGCATCTCCATGGGCGGAGCCGGAGCGCTGTGGCTGGCGCTCTCCCGGCCCGATGTGTGGGCGGCCGTCGCGCCTGTCTGCCCCTCCACCCTCCCCGGCAGCGAAGCGCTCGCGCCCAATGCGCTCGACCTCCCCATCCGCCTCTTCCACGGCGACCAGGACCCCATCGTCCCGGTGGAAAGCTCGCGCGCCTGGCAGCGCCGCCTGCTCGATGCCGGTGTCGCCGCCGATTACGTCGAGTACCCCGGCGTCCGCCATAACGCCTGGGACATCGCCTATCGCAACGGAGCGATCTTCGACTGGCTCGCCAAATTCCGGCGCCGCCGCTTTCCGGAGCGCGTCCGCTTCGTCACCGAATCCTACCGCTACCGTTCGGCCTACTGGGTGCGGATCGACGGCCTGACGCCCGGCGAGCGGGCCGCCATCGACGCGCGGCACTCCGGCGCAAAGGTCGACGTAACTACCCAGGGAATCGACGGCTTCACCCTGTCGCTCGACCAGCCGGTTTCCCTCCTGACCATCGACGGCGCAGCCCTGCGCGTCAAGCCCGCGGCCGAGGTCTCGTTCACCCGCGCTTCCGGCCGCTGGCGCCCCGGCTTGTTCCGGCCGGTCGGCAAGCAGCCGGGCGCCGAAGGTCCGATTTCCGAGGCCGTTTCCGGACGCCAGATTTACGTCTACGGCAGCCTGGGGGCGGGCACCGCCGATGAGCTCGAGGCGCGCCGCAAGATCGCTGCCGAAGCCGCCCAGTGGTCCACCTATCGCGACCGCCTCAATCTTGTCTTCCCTGTAAAGGCCGATACCGCGGTAACCGGCGCGGACATCGAGACTTCCGACCTGATCCTCTTCGGGACCGCCCAGAGCAACTCCCTCATCGCGCGTTTCGCCCCGCGCCTGCCGCTCGAGCTTTCGCCGGGCGCGGCCGATTGGGGACTCCTGTTCATCGCTCCCGCCGGCAAACATTACGTCCTGGTCAACTCTGGCCTCCCCTTCTGGACCGGCGCCGAGGAAGCCCGTCGCGGCGGCTACCCGCTCGCCCCCGCCCAGTACCGCCTCCTCACCACCTTCGGAGACTACGTGCTTTTCAAAGGATCGCTCGCGCATGTGGTGGCGGAGGGCCGTTTTGATCGAAACTGGAAAGTTCCGGCCGGCGCGGCGGCGAAACTCGCGGCCGCCGGCACCGTGACCGTTCACTGATATGACACCTGAAGATTTCCGCAGGCATGGCCACCAGGCAATCGACTGGATCGCCGATTTTCTTGCCGACCCCGGGCGCTATCCCGTCGTCCCTCCCGTCAAGCCGGGCCAGTTGACCGACGCACTGCCCGCCCGCGGCCCCGAGCACGGCGAACCCATGCAGGCCATCCTGGCCGATTTCGAGCGCCTGGTCGTTCCCGCTATGACCCACTGGAACCACCCCGGGTTCCTGGCCTACTTCGCCAATTCCTCACCGCCCGAAGGCATCCTCGGAGAGCTCTACGCCGCCGCCTTGAACGGCAATGGCATGCTCTGGAAGACTTCCCCCGCGGTCACCGAGTTGGAGCAGGTGGCCCTGCGCTGGCTGCGCCAGTGGTGCGGCCTGCCGGAAGACTGGTTCGGCCTGATCTACGACACCGCCTCCACCGGCAGCATGCATGCCATCGCCGCCGCCCGCCAGGCCGCCGACCCCGAATCGCGCACCCGTGGCACCGCGCCCGGTCTGGTCGTTTACACCTCCGAACAGGCCCACTCTTCCATCGAGAAGGGAGCCATCGCCGTCGGCATCGGCCAGGACTTCGTCCGCAAAGTCCCCGTGGACGACGAGTTCCGCATGCGGCCCGAAGCCCTGCAAAGCCTGATCGAAGCCGACCTCGCCGCCGGCCTGCGGCCCTGCTGCGTCGCCGCCACCGTCGGCACCACCTCCACCACCAGCGTGGACCCCGTGCCTGCCATCGCCTCCCTCTGCGAGCGCCACGGCCTCTGGCTGCACGTCGATGCCGCCTACGCCGGATCGGCCGCCGTGGCCCCCGAGTTCCGCTGGGCCTTCGAGGGCTGCGACCGCGCCGATTCGTTCGTCACCAATCCCCATAAGTGGCTGCTCACCCCCATGGATTGCAGCATCTTCTACACCCGCCGGCCGGACGTCCTGCGGCGCGCGTTTTCGCTGATCCCCGAATACCTCGAGACCGCCCAGGATCCGCGCGCCGTCAACCTCATGGATTACGGCGTCCCCCTCGGCCGCCGCTTCCGCGCCCTCAAGCTCTGGTTCGTGCTGCGCTCCTACGGCCGCGAAGGCCTGGCTGCCATGATCCGCCGCCACGTCGCCCTGGCGCAGGATTTCGCGCTCCAGGTGGATGCCGATCCGCTGTTCGAACGCACCGCGCCTTCGCCATTCTCCGTGGTTTGTTTCCGCTACAAGGGCTCGGACGATCAGAACCGCCGAATTCTCGAGGCAGTGAACGCCACCGGCGAAGTCTTCCTCTCCGGCACCGTGCTCAAAGGCCGCTACTCCCTGCACTTGGCGGTAGGAAACCACGGCACCACGCAATCCCACCTCGATCGCGCCTGGACCCTGCTCAAGCACGCCGCCGCCCACGTCGGATAGAGTGAGAGTATCACTTATGCGAAGCTGTGCCCCGTCGTCATTGCCGCCATTTGCCATCGACCCCGCCGCGGGTCAGCCGCGCCACCGCCAGCTCTACGGTTTCCTGCGCCGCACCATCCTCGAAGGGCCCCTCGAGCCGGGCGCCAGCCTTCCCTCGCAAAGGACCCTGGCCCGTCTGCTGGGGGTCTCCCGGAACACCGTCCTCTATGCCTATGAGAAGCTGCGATGGGAAGGCCTGATCGCCGCGCGCACCGGATCCGGCACCCGCGTCACAGGGCGCCGCTGCAACCATCGGTAGAATAGTTCTTTACCCCATGATAGAAATCATCCACCGCGGACCCGCCGCGCATACCAAAGTCGTGCTTTTCGATTTCGACGGCAGCCTCTCCCTCATCCGCACCGGCTGGATGCAGGTGATGGTCCCCATGATGGTCGAGGTGCTCGCCGAACTGAAGACCGGAGAAACCGAAGATCAGCTCCGCGAAGTAGTGGAGGAATATGTCTGGCGCCTCACCGGCCAGGAGACCGTCTACCAGACGATGGAGCTGGCCGAACAGGTGAAACGCCGCGGCGGCACGCCCCTCGATCCGCTGGAATACAAGAAGCGCTACCTCGACCGCTTGTGGTTGGTCATCCGCGACCGCGTCGAAGGGCTCCGCTCCGGCAAGTACCCGCCCGATCAGTTCCTCGTCCCCGGCTCGAGGCCGCTCCTCGAGCGCCTGAAAGAGCGCGGCCTGCGCCTCTACCTGGCCAGCGGCACCGACGAGATCTACATGAAAGAGGAGGCCGCGCTGCTGGACGTCACCCGCTACTTCGATGGCGGCGTCTACGGCGCGCTCGACGATTTTCAGAAGTTCTCGAAGCGCATCCTGGTGCAGCGCATCCTGCGGCTCCCCGAAGTCGAGGGCGATCACCTGCTGGGCTTCGGCGACGGCTACGTCGAGATCGAAGAGGTCAAGCAGGTCGGCGGCGTCGCTGTCGGCGTCGCGACCGACGAGCCCGAATGCCGCGTGCCCGACCAGTGGAAACGCCAGCGCCTGATCGGCGTCGGCGCCGACTACATCATCCCCAACTACCTGTGCTACGACGAGCTGATGGAGATGCTCTTCGCATGAGCCGCTACGAGCTGTTCGACCGCTCGCGCCTCGAGATCCGCCCCCTCGCCGAGCGCACCCACGACCTCCACGCCGACCACTGGCTGACCCTCGACGACTCCGTCCCGGCCTTCCACCACCCCGACCTTCCCGGGGTCGCCGCCCGCCTGAAGACTGCCCGCGAATCGGGCGCCGCCCGCATCCTCATGATGGGCGCCCACGTTCTCCGCAGCGGCGTCAACCGCCACATCATCGACCTTCTGGAGCGCGGCGTCATCGACCACATCGCCATGAACGGCGCCGGAGCCATCCACGATTACGAGCTGGCGCGCATCGGCGCCACCACCGAAAGCGTGGACCGCTACATCCGCACCGGCGAGTTCGGCCTCTGGCGCGAAACCGGCGAGTTGAACGACTGGATCCGCGAAGCCGCCGCCGAATCCCTGGGCCTCGGCGAGAATGTCGGCCGCCGCATCGAGACCAGCGATTATCCCTACCGCGAGCTCTCCGTCTTCGCCGCCGCCTGGCGCTGCGGCGTGCCGGTGACCGTCCACGCGGGCGTAGGCTACGACATCATCCACGAACATCCCAATTGCGACGGCGCGTCCCTGGGCGCCGCCAGCTACCGCGACTTCCTGATCTTCGCCCGCACCGTCGAGCGGCTCGAAGGCGGCGTGCTGCTCAACTTCGGCTCGGCCATCATGGGTCCGGAGGTCTACCTCAAAGCGCTTTCCATGGCCCGCAATGTGGCGCGCCAGGCCGGGCGCTCCATCCGCCGCTTCACTACCGCCGTGTTCGACCTCGTGCCGATCCAGGGCGACTGCCGCAAAGAGCTCCCCAAGACCGACCCGGGCTACTACTTCCGCCCGCATAAGACGATCCTGGTCCGCACCGTGGCGGATGGCGGCGAGAGCTTCTACTTCTGCGGACCGCACCGCGCCACCCTGCCCGCCCTGTGGAGACAGCTCGCATGAACACCGCGGAGATTCTGGCCGCCATCCCCCATCTCCGCGTGCTCGTGGCCGGCGACGTCTGCCTCGACCGCTGGTGCACCTACGACCCGTCGCTCGCCGAGCCGTCGCGCGAAACCGGCATCCTCCGCATCGGCGTGGTCTCCACCGAGGTCACGCCCGGCGCCGCCGGTACGGTCGCCAATAACCTGGCAGCGCTGGGCGCCCACGTGTCGGTCCTGGGGATGGTCGGGGAGGACGGCTTCGGCTACGAGCTGAGCCATGCCCTCGAAGCCCGCGGCATCGCGACCGATCTGCTGGTTCCGGCGCCCGGCGTTCCGACTTTCACTTACACCAAGCTGCTCAACCGCCGCACCGGCGAAGAGGACCTGCCGCGGGTCGATTTCGTCTACACCCAGCCGCTCCCGGCCCGCCCTGGACGCCGAATTGGCCCGCCGCTTCGAGAGCGCCGCCCCCCGCTTCGATATCGTCATCGTCTCCGACCAGGCCGAGACCGACCAGGGCGGCGTCGTGACCCCCGCCATGCGCGGCGCCGTGGAGCGCGTGGCCGCCGCGCACCCCGGCATCCTCATCTGGGTGGATTCCCGCATGCGCGCCGAGCACTTCCGCCGCGTCATCGTCAAACCCAACCAGCAGGAGGCCGAGGCAGCCTCTCGGCGCGCCCTGGGGCGAGTGGACTACCCCGAGTTGCGCCGCGTGATGGCCGCTCCGCTCCTGGTAGTGACGCACGGAGGCGACGGCGCCTTGCTGGTCGACGAATCGGGCGAGCGCTGGGTGGCTACCACCAAAGTGGAGCATCCCGTCGATATCTGCGGCGCCGGCGACAGCTTTTCGGCCGGCGCGGTGTTGGCCTTAAAAGCGACCGGCGATCCCGAGACCGCCGCCCGTTTCGGCAACCGCGTAGCCTCCATCACCATCATGAAGAAAGGCACCGGCACCGCCTCGCCGGACGAATTGCGGTAGAACCCCCGTAGGGGCCAGGTGCGCCCCCCGGCACGCCCGGCCCCCACTCCCCAAAACCACGATCGGTCCTAGTACTCTTCCTATGGAATGCTAGGGATCTTTCCCGCAATGTCTAAGCTGACTATGCGGAAACTCTTACTGCTCCTCACTCTCTCCATAGGCGTCCTGAGCGCCCAGGAGTCGCCGGGCAAGAAGCTTTGGCAATGGAGCGTCACCTCATTGGCCGTCGCCAACGCCCTGGACATTCACTCATCCTGGGGAAAGCACGAATTGAATCCGGCCCTGGCGAATCCGAACGGAACTTTCGGGCGCAACGGAGCGCTGCTCAAACTCGGCTTCCAGGGCGGATTGCTCGGATTCGAATACCTCATCACCCGGGGCCATCCACGCCCCAAAGTGTTTCGCGCCTTGTCTATCCTCAATTTCGGAGTCGCCGCGGGCACTGCCGCCGTAGCGGCGCACAACTACGGCATCCCGCGTCCGAATTAAGCCGTTGCTTCCGTGAGCTCGGATTCCACGGGCACGCCGGCCCGCCATCCCAGGCGCAGTGGCACCTGCCGCAGGTTCATCGGATCCAGCCCGCGGGCCGGGTGGCGCTCCTCCCAGCCGTTCTCTTTGTTGGGAACTGCGACCCAGCCGGAGCCGGGTGCGTAAACGATCCAGTGGCCCGGATGGGCCAGGCTTCGATATAGCTTCATTACGAGGTAAACGTATCCGAAATTACCGGATAATTCAACAACTAAAATGAGGGCAGTGTAGGATTACCCCGCAATGGGGGTATTACGCCGTCTTCAATTCCCGCTCGACCATGCTCGCAAAGAGATCGATATCTCCCACCGTGCTATATACATTCGGAGTAACACGCAGTCCCGTGTACTCCTCGTGCGGTATGTAGGCGGTGAGTATGTTGTACTTCTCCCACAGAGCAGCGTGAATCTTGAGCGGGTCCGCGCCGTTGAACCCCAGGAAGCCGATACCGCAGCCCTGGGCCGGGTCGCTGCTGTGGAGAATCCGGCACTTGGAGTTCTGCGCCAGGCGATTGGCCCACCGATCGCGCAGGTAGCGCAGCCGCGCCGCCTTGCGGTCGATCCCCAGGTTCTCGTTGAATACCAGGGCCTCCGCGATGGCATTGTGGTTGGCCGCCGGATGCGTGCCGATCTCTTCGAACTTGCGTATGTCGGTATCCTGGCGCTTGTCCGCCGCCATGAGCGGCCAGGTGCTCGCGATCCGCGACTTCCGCACGTACAAAAAGCCCGTGCCCACCGGCGCATAAGTCCATTTGTGCAGACTTACTCCGTAGTAATCGCAGTTCAGATCCGAAATCTGGTACGGGAAATGGCTGAACGCGTGCGCCCCGTCCACGATCACCGGGATATTGCGCGCGTGCGCCATGTCGCAAATCCGCCGCACCGGGAAGATCTGCCCGGTCCGGTTGGTGATGTGACACACCAGAATAAGCCTGGTTTTCGGCGTCACCGCCTGCTCGAACCGGTTGTAAAGATCGTCCATCCCCCGGGTTGGCACGGGAAACGAGATGGTCTTCAGCACGATCCCCTCGCGCCGCTCGCGCTGCCGGAACGTCGTCAGCATGCGCGGATAGTCCTGGTTGGTGGTCAGGACTTCGTCGCCCGCCTTCAGCTCCACGCCATACTGCGCGTTCTCCAGGGACTCGCTCGAATTACGAGTAATCGCGATCTCTTCCGCATCCACCCCGGCGGCCGCTGCCAGCCGCCGCCGCACGGCTTCCACCTGCCGCTCCAGCACGTTGACCATCGTGTGCCACGGCCCCATGTCGCTGTAATCCAGCATGCGCCGCATCTCGTCCTGGACGGTGCGCGGCGAAGGGCTGCAGTAGCCGTTGTTGAAATTGATGATATTGCGGTCGATACTGAAGGCGTTGCGGACTTCGGCCCAGAAGTCCTCATCCCCCGCCACCTCTTCCGCCGAGCGGCCCTTAACCGCATTGCTCGCGCCCGACACCCGCTCGATGGCGTTATCCTGAAACACCGCCGCGGCCGCAGCCGTAGCCAGTTGAAAGAAATTCCGGCGATCCATAGCGTCCCTCCCCTCCCTGTCATTCTAATTCGGTGACAGGCTACGAATTACCCGCAAATTTCTTAAATCACCCCGGGAATCAACGCCCGGGTCCGCCGCCGGTATTCCTGATACTCCGCGCCGAACCGCTCCACCATCCACCGCTCCTCTTTCCGGCTCTTGATCCAGAAGCCCGCCAGCACCAGCCCCAGCCCGATCAGCGCCTGCCAGCGATCGGCCGCCACCGCCACCCCCGCCGCCGCCAGCAGCAGCCCGCTGTAGATCGGATGCCGCGTCACGCGGTACGGACCGCCGCGCATCAGCTCGTGGCCCTCCTTCACGGTGACTACCGCGCTCCAGTTCGATCCCAGGTAGACCCGCGCCCGGATCGCAAAGAGGATCCCCGCCCAGGTCATCGCGACCGCCGCCGCCAGCAGCTCCGGCGTGCGCGCCAGCAGAAGCTCTCCGAGCATTCCCAGCGGCTTCACCATCGCCAGAAAGCCCAGCAAAATAATCAGCGAGTACGACGCCCGCGAGGCCGCCGACTCCTGCCGCTCGGTCCGCTTCACCGATCGCCAGTTCCAGACCCAGAACACCACCAGCCCCACCCACGCCAGCCGGATCGCGTTCTCCGCGCGCTCCGGGCTAAGCCAGTCGATCCACGCCATTCCGCTTCCTCCTCTCCAGCACGTGCCGCAGCGTCTTCAAACCCGCGGCGATGGTCGCGCGCTCCGCTGCCGATGCCGCCCGCAGCGCCTCCACCAACGGGTGAATCTCCAGCTTCGGCATGGTGGTCTCCAGGAACCGGCGCACCTCCGCGGTCACCACGATTCGCGTCAGCCGCCGGTCGCCTTCCTCCGACCTCCGCTCCACCATGCCGCGCCGCTCCAGCCGGTCCACGATCCCGGAGGTCGTGCTGTGCGCCAGGCCCAGGCAGCCGCTCAGCTCCTTGAGGCTCAAGCCCTCCGAGCGAACCAGCGCCGCCATCGCGCTCTGCTGGGGACCCGTCAGCTCGCCCTTCGCAATCTCGGCGGCCAGCGGCCGCCGCACCATCTCGCGAATCGCGCGGAGATCCCGGTCGAGCTCCCGCGCCGCCTCTTCCAATGGAGATTTACGTCGCATACGACACGTCGTATACGACAGATTATCCCCGCCGCCCGCCGCGTGTCAAGCGCGCCGTACAATGCCCCTGATGCCCTCCGAGCGCCTGGAACGCGGAATCCGGCTCTTCAACCACCACGAGTTCTTCGAGTGCCACGAGGTTCTGGAAGAAGAGTGGACCCCCGAGCACGGCCCTCGCCGCCTCTTCCTGCAATCGCTGATTCACATGGCGGTCGCGTTCTACCACGAGCAGCGCGGCAACCCTGTGGGGGCAGTGCGCCAGTTGCGTAAAGGACTCCGCAAGCTCGCGCACTACCTCCCCGCCTGCGAAGGCATCGACACTTTGCGCCTCCACCGCGACGCCCAAGCCGCCCTCGCCCGCATCGAATCCGGAGGCCCGGTCGCCGATCCCCCGAGCATTCACACCGTTGCGGCGAACGGTTAGTGAAAACAGGAACTTCGCCCCTGGCTGGGAGCTGCGCTTCTCCGAGAATTTGGTCTCCTTGGCGATCGACAAGTCGGTGTTGATGATGCCCGGGCCGCGAACGTGGCCGATCCCCGAATTGCCGAACGTGTATGGAGCCGGAGCCGCGAAGCAACCGGTATCGAACCATTCCGCAACGGTTTTTGGCGTCGAAACCTGGCCGCACGTGATGTTCGCCACATTGCCGCCGCCATTGTTATTGAGCTGGTTGTTCGAGACCCCGATCAATAGGGGCTGCCCCGCCTGGAACATCGTGATCCCGTTGATCGACCAGCCGCTTCGACCAGGTATAAGACGCGAGTAAGCCAGGCCCACCCTGGGGCCGAGGTTCCCAAAGTAATTGGCCACGTTCGGTCCCCGGTTGCCGGAGGAGGCAATGTCGATCAGGCCGCTGGCCGGGTCGAAGTTATGTCCCATCGCAAACCAATATTCAGTGTGGATGGCGCCGCGCCTCCCGCGACCGTCGAGCGGCTCCCCAACGGTCAGCCGGTAGCCTGGGTAACGGTGCCCGTGCCCCCGGCCAGACCCGCCAAGCCCGCCTTTCCTAATTCGGTGACAGGCACCGAATTTCCGCCCGACGTCTTCGGCGCCCGTCCCGGAACTCCCGGTACTGACATCCGTCGCATCTTCGGATATACTCCCCCCGATCCCGTAAAGGAGGATCTCGAGATGAATGATGACGCCGCGGTAGGGATGTTAAGCAGCCTGGCGGTACTGTTCAGCGGAGTGTTCCTGATCGTCTTGCTGGCGATTACGGTGGTGATGATCGCGTCGGCCTGGAAAGTCTTCACCAAGGCGGGACAGCCCGGATGGGCCGCCATCGTGCCCATTTACAACGTGATCGTCATACTCCAGATCATCGGACGCCCGCTCTGGTGGATCCTCTTGGCGATGATCCCCCTGGTCAACATCGCGATTGGGATCATCATCATGATCGACCTGGCCAGGAGTTTCGGCAAAGGCGGCGGCTTCGCCCTGGGCCTGCTCTTCCTCGGCTGGATCTTCTTCCCGATCCTTGGCTTCGGCAGCTCCCGCTACCTGGGTCCCGCCAGCGCCCCCGGCGCCCTGCTAGCCACAACTTAATCAGTCGGGTAGGCCGGGGAGGCCTGCCCCGCGCCGAAGGCGCCCAATAGGCTCTGGCCGACTGCGTGTTACTTGCGACGCACCGCGGGAGAAATGCTTGAGCAATCCGCAAGCGCCGAGTACCATGGATTGTGCGTTCAGGATTCTAATATCTTTACCGCGCCATTGGGTACCGGCTCCATCTTTGCCGACAAAGTCCCATTTTCCCAGCAACCGATCCGGATCGCCGGCGTGTACGGCCTGTTTCCCGGCAGGAAAGCCGCCGAGGTCGGCTTGACCCTGCGCTCAACGCCGCTTTGCCGCTACCCGGCGTTAATGGAAACACACCTTCTCTCCCGCAACCCCCAAAAATAAGTCCCTCCCCTCAGCGCGTCGCATCCCACCTTCCCATGGAGACCTGAGGTCGGCTGGGTCGCCGCAGAACGCGTTATTAACGCAACACAACAGCGTCCGGGCCTGGGCACGGACACATGTGCTGCGACGCGGCGCTCCCTGCTATTGCGCCTCTCCAAACCACAGCCTCGAGAGTCCATCGGTATGCGAAAACTGTCTGAGATTGTTCTTTGTTTATGCTTGGCCAGCGTAGTCGCGAGCAGTCAGTCCACGGGCCCGCGTGTCACAAGTGAACCTGAATCCGAAAGCCTCCCCCCTGAGCATCCGCCGGCTCTGCCGTTGGTGCCGGTCGTGCCGGTGGTGCAACATCCAGAGGGTTCCGGCGGCGTCCATTGGAAATCGCTCGTTCGCGAGTGGTGGACTTGGATCGCAATCGAACAGACCGAACGAATCGTCAGGGAATCCAAGACCCGAACTCAACTGGGCGGACCTTTCTTCCGCGACTGGTTCGACACCGTTTCCGTATACCATTTCGACAACTGGAACGACGGCGGCAAAATCTTCACCTCCTATCTGGCACACCCTACGCAGGGAGCCGTCGCAGAGGCTATCTTCTGGCAGAACAACGACCACGTCCGGTTCTCCGAGCAGGACTTCCGCAGCCCTGTCTACCGGCACGCTCTTCTGCAGGCCTTCGCATTTGCCACCGTCGATGCGGTGCTGTGGAAAATGGGGCCCCTCAGCGAGTCCAGTATCGGCAACGTCGGCCTTCCGGTTCATTGGTGGGACCGGGACTGCAAGGCGCTCCACATTCGCTGCGTCGACCGCACCGGCGTGAGCGACATGGTGATGAACGAGGTGGGAGGGACGGCCATCACCATCGGCTTCCAATGGCTCGATAAGCACGTGCAGAAACGGATCGAAAGCCGTTTTCAGAGCCGGGCCCTGATCGCCACCACGCGAATCCTCGCGAATCCGCCCCAGTCGGTTGCCAACATCTTGCGCTTCCGCGCGCCCTGGTACCGCGATAACCGCGCCGTGGAGCGCCGGTAGCCGCCGTTATTGCCGGAGCACCGTGAAACGGCTGATCGTATATCCGATCGCACCACCCATGACGACATCCGACAAGTAGTGAACGTTGAGGGTGAGCCGTGAGAATCCGACCAGGGAGGCCAAGCCGTAGGCGGCGAAAGGCACCCAGCGATGGTTTCCATATCGCCGGGCGATGATTGTGGCGACGGCAAACGCTTCCATGCTGTGCCCGGAAGGAAAGCTTCCATTTCCTCGTATGTAGGCAGTCGGTGATTTGCTGGTCACAAACCACCCCGCAGAGGGGTAGCTGATTGGTCTGAGCCGCATGGTGGCATCCTTCAAAACCGTCTGCACCAGGGCGGTATCGGCCATCGCTTCACCCACGAGCAACCCGGTGTGTTGCATCTTCGAGTCTTTGCGGATCAGCCCGGCGGCATACATCGAGGCCGCGGTCACACCCATCCCGATAGCCGCGCCGTTGCCCGTAACGACGTTCCTAAACCCGTCAAATGTCGTCGTGCGGCGAAAATATGCGGCTTCGCTCGGGTCTAGAAAAAAGAGCCCTGCCGTGGTCCCCACAACCGCAGCCGTAGGCACCAGGTTCTGACCTTGAGCCAGTCTGACCGGAAAAGACCAGATGTGCTTTTGATCGTCCACCCAGTTGTGGAACATGAGTTTCCAGGAGATTGGCCGGTCATAAGCAGGTTCCGGCGATGAACCCTGATCCGGTCCCGTTGTTTGAGCCGGTGCCCGGCTTGGAATCAAAAGAGCGGATAGGGCTATCGCCAAAACCGGAAGCTTCTTAAAGCTGGTGGCGGCGGCCAGAGAAAGCAAAAAAACGAAGAGGCCCAGAAAAACTAACACCACTCGTTGAGTGTATTGGCCGGCACATATTGTGTCAACGATCCGGGGGTTACCGCTTCACGGCGCCCTCCTAACCACAACGTAATCAGTGGGGTAGGCCTCCTGGCCTGCCCCGCGCCGAAGGCGCCCGCGCCGTCGAGTATTCTTCGAAAACCTCGCCCCCACCGCGATCCGGTCACACGAGGATTCGCAAACGGGCTCTTCCGCCCAGGCGTGCCGCCCGCCTGCGCTGTCATTTCCATCTTCATGGATGCAACATTACCCTACATATCCCCTTGCGGATCGATCTCACCGTCCCCCAACCAGTACTCCATTCTGTCAATCCGGTCAGGATAGTCATAGAATTTAGCGACCCGGAGCTTCGGCCCCCCTGCTCCACCTTTCCAGGCGTCGACGCTGGCTACGCCGTCCGCCAGTTCCGCCCAACCCTGCTTGTTATCCATGTTCAGGTGGTGAGCCCATAGTTTGATGCGCAGCCGGTGCGCGAACGTGTACGTAAGAATGCTGTCCTTCGAAGCATCGTAAATTCCCGCCGAAACTTCGCTATCGTGTGTATAGCCCCGGTTATTACAGTTCGCCGAGCCGATCGCGGCAAACTTGTCGTCGACCACCCAGGTCTTGGCGTGGACGTAAGTGCCGCAGCCATCGATCCCGTAAGAAGGGCAGTATACGTTCACCTTTCCCGCTCCGGCTTTATACAGGATGTCCAGAAACTGCCCACGAGGAGTTCTCATATAGGTGTTGAAAGTGGGGGGCGGGATCAGAATCGTCACGTGCCGCAGCTTCGGCAGTTGCTTGGCGATCAGCTTGGCGATATCCAGCTCGGTCAGGTATTGGTCCTCGATATAAATGAATCGCTGCGCCTGCTGAATCGCGTTCTCGATCATCTTCCGGATCGACTGCTCCCCGTGCTTCGCAAACGCGTACGGCGCAGTCCGAATGCGGCCGAACGTCCGGCAAACCTGCACCTGGAAGGTGCCGGCCGGTCGCGTCGTTACTCCATCGCCGCCTAACAGCCCCTCCCCCTCCGGCCACATCTGTTGCGTCACGTAATCGTTCCAGCGATCGTAAAAAATTCGCAACACGCTTAACGCCGCCGGCCCCCGGATGCGGCAATGGACATCGTGTATCGGCGCTCCGTCCGTACACGGCGTTATGCGGTCCGGATTAACATCCACACCCCCGCAGAATGCCGTCAACTGGTCCCCTGCCTTGACGATAAGTATCTTCTGATGATGAGAGCCTCTGAATGCAAAATGATTGTCGAGTATCCCGAATGCAATCGAATCCGTCCGCCACGCTACCTCCCGGTGCTGCGACTCCAAGCTGCTCATCGGATCGACAGGGGCGGACAGGCTATTCACAAATTCGACCGCTCTCTCGTTGGCGGGCTTCTTGACTATCTCCAGATTCCCCTCGTGAAACTGGGCGCACAGCATCATCCGGATCTTGACCCCTGCCTTCGCCTTCTCTGTCCACATCTGCCGCAGCGTTCGCCCGCTCGGAAACGGCGTGTCGACATCGCAGAACCACCCCAGCAGATAAATGAAATCGCCCGGGCCAGCCGTTTTCTCGATCTCGCACTGAAACTGCGGCAGCGTCTCCTTCCCGTCGATCAGATACACGACCTCGTTCCCGCTGCTCTGCACCGGAACCGCCTGGTCCGCCCGCAGATTTTCCTTGCATGCCCACTGCGGCGCATTGTCGTCCTGGGGATCGTGCGGAATCACGATCGTATTCAACTTATTCAGCTGCACCCACGCATCCCGTGTGGTCAGCATCTCCGGAGGATCGGCCGGCTGCAGTTTTGCTTCGTCAACCCCCATGAATCTCCTTGATCCGCGCCCACGCGGCCTTCTCGTCAAACATGCTCTGCGGGTCTTGTGCCGGCCCGAATAGGTTGATGAATCGATACAGCGCCCGCAGGTATGAATTGTAGCCTTCGTCACCAGTGAACTTATCGTCAACTTCGCTGAGGTCCACCGTTTCGGTGGCGAACAACCCCAGATTATTCAACCGTGCCTTCGCCCCCGCCCTCCCCCCGAATCCATCCAGCTCGCTGATCAGCAAGTCCAGTTGCCAGAAGGTCTGCTGATTCCCCTTCACTTTCACGAACAGCGTCAGGCTCGCCGTATCTACATCTACCGGAAGAACCTGCCGCAGCACGCCGTCTCCGTCGGTCGTTCCCTTGTACTCCTCGCCGCCCGCCTTCAGCGAATAGTCCATATTCTTCGCCGGCCGCTCCTTGATCTGAAACGGCTGGTCCGCTGAACTCGTCGGCACGAACGGCGGATAAACCAGTCGAATCCGCAGCTCGCGCTTCGATTTCTGGATAGGGTTGACCTTGTCCGCCCCGCGTCGCTGGCGATGCGGTTCCCCCGCGGTTCCATTGCCCATCTGTTCCCCCTTACGCCTCAGAATCCGTGCACGCGCGCGAGAGCTTTCCGGGTGTCGTCGTCCATCTGGCCCGTGACCGTCAGATTCTGACTCGCCTGAAATTCGCTGATTGCGCCACGCGTCCGGGGCCCGATCATCCCATCCACCGCCCCGCAGTAGAATCCCAAATTGTTCAATCGCCCCTGTACGCCCGTCGCCGACAAGATCGGGTCCATCCCGCCCAGCTCCAGGAGATAACCTTCTTCAGCCTCTTCGCCCTTCACCGTCAGCTTCCCCGACCGCGCATTGGGAGCGATCGCCGCCTCCACCAGACCGTTCGCCTGCGTCACATCCGACTTCACGATCTTCTTGTCGATGGTGAGGATGTACTTCAGGTCCGGCCTCGGATTGCCGTCCTCGTCCAACAGCACAATTCTGAGGGTCTCCGTCACGCCCTTTTTGACAAATACGTGTCTCTCATCGGTCTGGCAAGCTTCGGAACGCAGCCGGATCTTGGGAATATGAACCCGATCGCCCGGCAACAATACCCTCTGGTCTCTTCTTCCCGAGTGAAGTTTCGCATTCTGCGGAAGGTTCCAGAGCGTGTCCGGAAGAAACCCGTGTTCGAAGGCAATGCTCGCCATGCAATCGCCCTCTTCGACAATGTAATCGCCATCGCCTACGGGGCCCCCGCTATTCGGAGAAGGTGTTTCGTATGCCATACGCGTACTCCATTCGATTCAGTGGCAGGGCGACGTGGATGGTCCTTCGCTAATGACATGCGAAATCAGGGCGCAGCATTGGGGCGAGGCTACGTGTTTTTACAGAGGTAACGATGGGGGGATGCCCTCTTGACCCCGAAGCCGGGACGTTGCTCGCAAGGCTGCGTATACGGGCGGCTCGACCAATGCCACGGCACGGGAGAGCGGACACGGCCATTGCCGGCGGACCCGCGCTGGTCCTTTCAGCGAGGCAGTCATTCTACGATAAGCCTACATGTCGGGAGTTATCGAAAGCTGCGCGGTTCACCACGTCCAGCGATCACCTCCCAGGACACTCATCCGGTCCGATGAATTTGATAGCGGTGTATTCAAGTTGCGCAGGAGCCTCACCGAGGTGGCCAAATCCATTGCCCCACGCGAATGAGAGCGTACCCGGACTGCCGGTTGGCCCTTGCAGAAGCCTGCGCGTTCGCAGCGTTCCATACGCTACCGCCCACCGTTGCGTCATCCTCTTGGAAAAGAATGTGCCGTCCGGCCTTTGAACGGGTGCGTCGTAGCAATTCAAGTGCGTCCAGATCCCTGCTCGCAGCAGCTTTTCCTGGAACTCAGGAGTATCGAAGCTGAGATTGTCCCCGGTGACATTGAGCTTCGCAAGGTCTATGCGGTTCTGCCATGCGTATCCGGTCGTTATCCCCGCGCCGTGCCGCTTGGTATCAGTAACAACACTCTGTTGGCATCGGTCTTGAACCAAGGCGCAACAGCCGTCAATCATTGTTCCGCCTTCGAACTTGCCCAAGACGGCGATCTTCTTACCGGAATACATGCTGATGTCGGCTAGCACCTCACAGACTGGGAGCGGCTTCACTACCATCGGCTCACCCGCACGATCACGAGTAGCACTAGCCAAAGCGACAACCACCATCACATACAGACGCGGAGAGCCGATACGGAGGCGCATGTCTCAATTTAACCATGATGAATCAGGTACCGAACGAAAGACGTTACCGCAAAGGGCCAGTGCGCCGTGAACTGCCATGGACTACCATGGCATGGATCATGGATTGGATGCCGATTATCCTTGCCGTCCTCGGCTTAGCGGTTCTGGCATGTGAAGCATGGGCGGCGACTCTGAACCGCAAAAGAACTCGCGGACTACCTAGACCGGTTCGGATTGCGTATGTGGCATCCACTTCTTTGATCGGAGTTTTGCTGCTGATTGCCTCGTTTTATCCGCAGTATCAAGTCCGATCCGATCTGCGCATCTTCGGCGTCCCGTTCGTAACTGCGGCATTTCAGTTTGAGCGGGGCCACTGGATCGACTACACAGGCTTTCTGACATTGCCAGCACTGGTCGGGAACGCCGCCGTGGCGTTCTTGCTGCCTCAGTTGATTGTCGCGGGACTGTGGCGGCTTTCGCGAGTCCGACGCTGAAGGTGATCTCCTGGCGTGACGAGGGTTGCGGTGCAAAAACGCCCCTTCTGGAAACTACGTTGGAGCGATCTCGCTCCACCTCCGTCGGCGGCTACTTTGACTTGCGCCTTTCGGGGAAGAAAGCCGGTCCAGGACTCACATCGGCCACGCGAAGCAATCGAAACGCCAACATGGGTTCCTTTGACGGGACCAGGGTCATCTCGAAGCGGCCAAAAAGCGTCGCTTCAATGGTGCGCCATTCATTCAAGTAGCGCCTGAAATCGCGATAGGCCTGCACCTTGTACGCCTCTGCTATCGGATAGGTGTCCAGGCGAATGCTCCTAGCGCATCTAGAATCGAAAAGAACGGTAGGCGTGTCGATCATCGCCGGATACACGCGGCTATGGACTTGCACCATTTGCCCGTGGTATTCACTTGGGTTCTTAACAAGTTCGCAGACGCTGACGGTCGCAGCTTGGGATTTGATCTCCTGCGCAACGACGGGCACGGAGAACCCAACCGCCAGAGCGAACAGCAGCATACGACCCATACTAAGACCCATGCTATTCCACTGCAGCGGTGAGCGAAACGGGGAGGCAGGATGGTCGCGGTCGAAACACGCGGTTACCGGACTGAACTGGTCCTAATAGGCTCCGGGCCTACTGGACCCTCAGCGCCCGATCGGACACACGGACATGCCAATCCCATCCGTTAGCCAGTCGGACCGCCGTGAGCCGGCAAATGTGCGACACGGCTTTACCAAGTGCCGGATCCTCCGGGAGCGTCCAGACATTCGCAAGTGATGCGGTCGAGTTCGGGTCTAGGTCGGCGGTACTGACATCGATTGTGCAAGTACGGTGAGGTCGCCCTGTGCGTATGTTACCGGCGTCTCGATGGCGTGTTACTTTACAGCGGAGGGCACGTGGGTTTCGAGCCTGAACAGCAGAATGCCTCCAACCTCGCGCCCATAAAAGCTTGACGTTGTTCCGAAACGCGAAACCGGCGAGCTGAGCATTTTAGGTTGACCTGACAACCGGCACGCCGAAAACGCGGCGGCGCTGGATCCGCATAGGTCGATGATTCGATTAGCGGGAAGTGCGGTGAACGGGTTTTGAGCCGGGCTCCGGGCGACCCTCAAATTGGGTGGTTTGGAACAGACCGCAGCAACCACACTGACCGCTGACGTTACATGCACGGGAAGCGGTTCTCCTGCTGTCCGGAATGCCACTTTCTGGAACAACCGCGAAATTCCTCGCATCCTAACTGTGCGGAACTACAGAAAGGAAGCGCGGTCGTGAAAAATAATGCATTCATACGACTCATATCTCCTGGAAATCCAGCGTTCGCAATGGTGACCATCGTCGTCGCCGTGCTGTTCGCGTTTCAGGACCCGATCGCTTTTGCTCAACCGCCCGGTCCGCCTGTTTCGCCAGATATGCAAGCGGCCGGACCTGCCAACCTTGCTCCGGGAGAACTGGATAGCATGGTGGCGCCAATCGCTCTCTATCCGGACCCGATTCTTACCCAGGTGCTCGTCGCTTCGACCTATCCGCAACAGGTCCTCGACGCAAGCCGCTGGGTTAACGCGAATTCGAATCTGCAGGGCCAAGCCCTGATTAACGCTGCGGCCAATCAGCCATGGGACGCCAGCATTCAAGCGCTCGTGGCATTCCCGCAGGTATTAACGATGCTGGCGCAGAATATCAACTGGACCGGTCAGTTGGGAGACGCATTCCTATCCCAGCAGGCCGGGGTCTTCGATGCCGTCCAAAGGCTGCGGCGCCAAGCCCAGTTGGATGGGACGCTCAAATCCACGCCCCAGCTGACAGTGACCACTACTACCCAGGGTGGCCAAACCTACATCGAAATTCAGCCTGCCAATCCGCAGGTTGTTTACGTTCCCCAATACCAACCGGAGGCTATCTGGGGACCGCCGGAGGATTATCCCTATCCGCAGGTGGTCTACCCTTCGACGGGAGCTCTCGCAACAGCCGGGTTGCTCTCGTTCGGGTCCGGTATCCTGGTGGGCTCGCTCTTCCCGTATGGCGGATGGGGCTGGTATCCCGGATGGGGTCACCACACCGTAATTGTCAATCGTAATTTCATCGATCGCCACCACTTCAACCGCGCAACCGTAGGGCGAGGCGGGGAGTGGATACATAATCCTGCTTATCGGCCCGGTAGCCGCGGGGAGGCGGGGCGCTTCGCTCCAGGCACACCGGTGGGACCCGGCCGCCCGGGTATGCCCATCACGCCAGTTCGTCCGGGCACTCCGGGTGGACCGGGTGCAGTGCGGCCGGGTCTCCCGGGCGCGCCGGCCGTGCCAGGCCGGGGTTCTGCCGAGAGGGTGACACCGAGGCCCGGTCAGGCTCCTACGCCCGGAGCGCGCCCGGGCGCCATACCCGGAGTACCACCTATGCCGGGATTTCAACGGGCACCCGTTCCAGGCGTGCCGGCCGTCCCAGGCCGGGGTTCTGCTGAAAGGGTCGCACCGAAACCCGGTCAGGCTCCTGCGCCCGGACCGCGCCCTGGAGCCGTACCCGGAGTACCGCCTATGCCAGGATTTCAACGACCACCCCGTACAATGCCGGCTCCGAGCGTTGGACCAGGACGCGGTTCAGCCCAACGGATGGGTCCCATGCCACAGGCGGCGCCCCGCATGACACCGGGACCGCGATCCATGCCGCGAATGGGACCGGGCCCGGCTCCAGGCGGACATATGGGAGGACGTCCGGGAGGTCATCGCGGCCGCTAAGAGGAAGCGGGGCAGGCTTCCGGGCCTGCCTCGCTGTGTTCGAGAACGTACGGACAACTCGTTGCGGGCGGTCCTTCGGCTTTTTGGTTGCACAACAGAAACAGGGGATCAAGCGATGAAGGAAGTACCTTTACGGCTCGGCGACAGTCGGAAGAGAGTCGTCGTGGATACCGTTCGTTCCATCCTGGAGGACAAAGGCCACGACATCATATCAATCTCGCCGCGTGCCACAGTCTATCAGGCAATCGAGGAGATGTCCCGGCGAGAGGTAGGCGCATTGTTGGTCCTTTCGGACGAAGAGCTCGTGGGAATTGTCTCCGAACGCGATTACGCACGGAAGGTGATCCTGAAAGGGAGATCATCCAAGGAGACGCTGGTTCACGAGATCATGACACCTGCGCCGATCACGGTAACGCCGGCCCACACGGTGGACGAATGTATGAGAATCGTCACCGACAAACACGTTCGACACTTGCCCGTGATCGACGAGGGCGTGCTGAAAGGAATGATCTCGATCGGTGACCTGGTGAAGGCGATCATTTCTTCGCAAGCAGACACGATCGATCAGCTACATAGCTACATCGGGTCGGACTATCCTTGATGAGCCGGATGTCGAATTTGTTGGTATCCAAATAGGTGCAGAACGCGAGCGAGCCGTCGGACCTCACCTCTGCAGTCACCTGCCGAAATTGCGGGCCGCCCAATCCAGTCACCACACTTCCCAAAATATCTTCCCAATCCCCGCAGTCACTTACCCCTAACTCCGCCCGGCTCTGCCTTGCCCCATTGTTACCGTCTAAGTAGCTGACTTATGCCGTCCCTCAAACAACTGGAAGCCAACCGCCGCAACGCGCAAAAATCCACCGGCCCCCGCTCCGTCGAGGGCAAGGCCGCGTCCTCCCAAAATGCCCTGAAATCCGGCATCGACGCCAAAGCCCAAACCCTCCCCGGCGAGAAGCCCGAGGCCCTCGAGGCCCTCGCCGCCGAATATTACGACCGCTTCCGCCCCACCACTCCCGAAGCCCGGCACCTCGTTGATACCCTCGTCTCCAATGAATGGCTCCTCCGCCGTTTCCGCCGCATTGAGGTCCAGATCCTCAAGCACGAAATGGAAGCCGCCTTCCGCCTGGACGCCAAGAACCCCGAAGGCCACGCCTACGTCCGCTCCGAGCGCTCTTTCGACCGTCTGCAGCGCCGCATCAACGCCGCCGAGCGCAACTATCACCGCGCTCTCAAAGAGCTATCGGCAATTGGCTTCGTTCCTTCACCCACCCCCGATACGGACACAGAGGCGCGACCGTCAGGGAGCGCGCCGGCCCCCGACCCACGGCCCCCGGCCCCCGACGAGGCCCCTGGCCCCCGCCCCCCGGCCCCCGGCGAGGCGCCCCTACCCCTCTAACTTCCGGATGTACGCCAGATTGCGCCGCATGTCGGCTTCCACGGTGCTGTCCTTCTGTGTGTCGGTCTCCAGGTTGGCGTAGCCCGTGAAGCCGATATCGTGAATGGCCTTCATCACTGCGGGGAATGGAATCGGCCCTTCGCCCAGGTAGTGCGGGTTGTCTTTGAGATGGATCTGGCAGATGCGGTCCTTGCCCAGCCAGCGGATCTCTTTCACTACGTCGAACTTGGCGTTGGTCGAGTTGCCGACGTCGTAGTACACCAGGACGTTTTTAGACCGCGAGCGCTCCATGATCCGCACGTTGTCTTCGGCCGAAATGGTGTCCTCCAGGCCCAGAATCACCCCCGCCTTCTGTGCCTCGGGCGCGAGATCGCGAAGGACGTCGCCTACGTGGTCGCGCTCTTCGGGTTTCTCGATCGCCCAGCGTCCGAAGAACGGCAGCAGCAGGACCTTGGTATGGAAAGCCTTCGTGAGGCGGATGGAATCGGTCACCCACTTGACCCCCAGCGGGTCGCTTTTTAGGCCATTATCGTGCAGCTTGTCCACGCACGTGCCATCGAGCGCGATCTTGTGCTCGTCGGCAAGGAACAGGTAGCGGTCGATCAGCTCGGGGTTGTCGAGCGGCAGTTTGCCGTCCACAATCTTGCGCCCGAAGGAGATCTGGACGCCGTCGAACCCCAGCTTCGCGGCGAGGGTGACAGCTTCGGGATCGGCGCCCAGGCGAAGGTTCCAGTCGGTAACACCGATGGGAAACCTGGCGGCGGCAGCGCGGAGGAGCGGCGCTCCGGCAGCGGCGGCTGCGGCGGAGCGCAGCAGGTCACGACGGGTCAATACGGCCATGCCAGCATTCTATAGCGGCGCGGCCCCGGAGTTAAGCCACCCGCGAAATCTGCCGGTACTCCTCTTCCGACCGGGCGGGTAGGAGCACCCAAAGCGTGTAGATGCCCAGGGCCGTCCCGAACGGCATATCGAGGAGGTTGAAGCAGCCGAGCACGATCGCCAGCATGCGGGCCCACGGCTGCCGCTCGAGCAGCCCCCAACCGGCGATGATCCCGATAGCGGCGCTGCCCAGCATCAGAACGCCGATCCCGCGCATCAGGCCGAATACGAAGACCGGCATGTCATGCGGGAACATGCCCACTCCCCACAAGCCGCGGTGGAAGAAAGTCAGGAGGAAGAACCCGGGGATCAGGCGAAACGCCGAAAGTGCCAGCCATAGGATGCCCAGCATGCGGATGTGCCCCCCGATACGCCCGTGGGTGGGCATCATCGGCACGGTCCCGGCAGCCTTGCCGCAGGAAGAACAGAATCGCTGGCTCTCGCTGATCCGCGTGCCGCAACGGTCGCAATACATGCGTTGACCTCCACTGGCTAAATACGGGAATCAAGTGTCGATTGTTCCGACACTATAGAATCGATAGAATGGAAAAGTCCCATGCCTAAATCTCTAGCGGAATTACAGCAAATCGCCAAGCGCGTGCGGCGGGAAATCATCGAGATGATCGGGGCGGCCGGGTCCGGTCACCCGGGTGGATCGCTGTCGGCGGTCGAAATCCTGGTCGAGCTCTACTTCGACTACATGAAGATCGACCCCAAGAATCCGGCATGGCCGGATCGCGACCGCTTCATTCTCTCCAAAGGCCACGCGGCGCCCGTCCTCTACTCCGTCATGGCCGAGGCGGGCTACGCCGAAACGCCCGTGAACCAGCTGAACACGCTGCGAAAGTGGGGCTCGGTCTACCAGGGCCACCCCGACATGCGCTTCATTCACGCGCTCGAAGCTTCCACCGGGTCGCTCGGCGAAGGTCTGTCGCTGGGGATCGGGATGGGGCTTGCCGCCCGGCTCGACAAGCGGCCCTTCCGCACCTACGTGATGATGGGCGACGGCGAGATCCAGGAAGGCCAGGTTTGGGAAGCTGCCATGTCGGCGGCCTTCCACAAGATCGACAACGTGGTGGCCATCGTGGACTACAACGGCATCCAGCTGGATGGCTTCGTTAAGGACATTATGGAAGTCGCGCCGCTGGCCGACAAGTGGCGGGCCTTCGGCTGGCACACGCTGGAAATCAACGGCCACGACATCCCCGCCATTCAGGCCGCCCTGCGGGAAGCCGAGGCCACCAAGGGGAAGCCCACCTGCCTCGTGGCCCACACGGTGAAAGGCAAAGGCGTTTCCTTCATGGAAAACAACCCCAAGTTCCACGGCACGGCGCCGACCGCCGACCAAGTCAAACTGGCCCTTCAGGAGCTGCAATAAGACATGCCTGCACAAACCAAACCTGCACAAGCCAAATTCGAGCTGAAACTGGGACCGGCCACCCGCGAGGCCTTCGGGCGGGCGCTGGTGGAGCTCGGGCGTGAAAACCAGGACGTCGTGGTGTGCGACGCGGATCTCTCCAAATCGACCATGACCGTCTACTTCCAGAAGGAGTTTCCCGACCGCTTCTTTTCCTTCGGGATTGCCGAGGCGAATATGGTGGCGGCCGGCGCGGGCATGGCCCTGGCGGGAAAGATCCCCTTCGTCTCCAGCTTCTCGGCTTTCGTGATCAACAAGGGATTCGAGCAGCTCCGGGCCTGTGCGGCGTATCCGCACGTGAACCTCAAGGTGGTGGGCACGCACAGCGGCATTTCGATCGGCGAGGACGGCCCGTCCCAGATGAGCATCGAGGAGATCTCCCTGGCCTGCTCGCTGGCTGGCTTCGTAGTCATTGCCCCGGCGGATGAGGCCTCGACCAAAGCTCTGGTCCGCGCGGCCGCCGCGTACGTAGGCCCCGTGTTCATCCGTACCGGCAGGCCCAAGGCGCCGGTCGTGTATGACGCCGCGCAGGTCTTCGAAATCGGCAAGTCGATCGAAGTGGCGGCCGGCTCGGATGTCACCCTGATCGCCAACGGACTGCTGGTGGCGCAGGCGCTGCTGGCCGCGCAAACGCTGGAGGCCGAGGGGATTTCGGCGCGCGTCATCGACATGCACACGGTGAAGCCGATCGACCGCGAGGCCATCGCCAAAGCCGCCTCGGAAACCGGCGCGATCGTGGTGGCGGAAGAGCACCTCGTGGATGGCGGCCTGGGCGTGCGGGTGGCGCAGGTCGTGGCCGAGAGCCATCCCTGCCCCATGGAGTTCGTCGGCATTCACGACCGTTATGCCGAATCCGGCCAGCCGGACGAGCTGCTCGAGAAGTACGGACTGGTAGCGCCCGACGTAGCGGCAGCCGCACGCAAGGTAGTCGCGCGCAAGCGCTGAGCCGCCCGCATGCCGGACGGCCTAGCGGAGACGTTGATCGGGCAGAGTCCCGCCTGCCAGTGGCTGATCGATCGGGAAGGCGTCTTCGTCCTGATCTGCGGAGAGTCCTGCGCCTTCTTCGGCAAACCTGCCGCGGACCTCGCGGGGCGCCGCATTGCCGACCTCTTGCCGCCCGAAGGCGCCGCCCTGTGGGGTACGCGATTGCAGCGGATCTTCGCCGGCGAATCGCTCCACATCCGCGAGCTCGCAAACGAGGGCACCTATAACATCTCGGCCTTTCCGGTCCGTGTGGACGGAGACATCCGCTATGCCGGGGGCCTGGCGCGCGAGATCACGCCTTGGGGCAGCGCCGAGCAGGAGTTGCGCCGTTCCGTGCTGGGCGCCTTGAAGGCAATGGAGTTCGAGCGGAACATGCTGTCCAGGTTCCTGCACGATTCCATCGGCCAGAACCTGACGGCGTTGGGGCTGCAGCTCGACCTGATCCGCATGGAGCTGGAAACCACGGCCCCCGATGTGTGTACACGCATCGGCGAGATGCAGGGCCTGCTCGAAGAGATCATGGGGGACACCCGGGAGTACAGCTACGAGCTGAACCCCTCGGCGGTGGAGCGCACCGGGCTGCGCGCTGCCCTCGACCGGCTGGCCGCGCGGCTGCCCCAGCGCTTCCCGGGGAACCTGCGCCTGAACGTGGACCCTTCGCTGAAGCTCGAGCCGCAGGTTGCTTCGGCCGTCTTTCACATCGCTCAGGAGGCCGTGGAGAACGCTTTACAGCATTCCGGTTGCTCTGCGATCGAAATCGCGGTAAAGTCCTCACGTACTGGTACGTTCCTTGAGGTGAAGGACAACGGAAGGGGGTTCGACCCGGGCGACCTGCTGTCCGGGCGCAGAGGGCTGGGGTTTTTGAGCATGGAGCACTACGCCGCGCAGGCCGGCCTGGAACTGGCGATCGTCAGCCATCCCGGCGCCGGCACCACCGTGCGGGCGGAGACCTCTGAGAACCACTGAGACACAATATGGCGTTCGACATTGTTCTTGTCGATGATCACAAGCTGGTTCGCGACGGCGTCCGGACGATCCTGGAGAGGGGCGGAGAGTTTCGGGTGGTGGGGGAGGCTGAAAACGGCGGCGACGCCGTGCAGCTTTGCAAGAAGACCAACCCCGACCTGGTACTAATGGATATCGGGCTGCCCGGGATGAATGGCGTGGAGGCGACCACCGAATTGCTGCGGCATTGCCCGTCCGTGAAGGTCGTGATCCTGTCGATGTACGACGATGAGAATTCCGTCGTGAGCGCGATCCGCTCGGGTGCCCGCGCGTTCGTCCTGAAGAAGGCTTCATCGGGCGAACTGGTGG
Source organism: Bryobacterales bacterium (assembly GCA_963836015.1). Classification (GTDB taxonomy): domain Bacteria; phylum Acidobacteriota; class Terriglobia; order Bryobacterales; family Bryobacteraceae; genus CAWCDJ01. The sequence goes on from CAWIIF010000002.1 coordinate 905,549, forward strand.
ATGCCCTCCGCACGGTGGCGCGCGGAGGTTCGTACCTGAGCTCGCAGGTTTCCGACCGCCTGCTGCAGCGCATCCAGAGGGGCGACCTGGAAACCCACGACCGCAGTCCGCTGGAATCGCTCTCGCCGCGGGAACTGCAGGTGCTGCGGCTGGTGGCCGAAGGCAAGACCAGCAAGGATATCGCGGTGCTGCTCGACCTGGGCCTGCAGACCGTGCGCAGCTATCGCAAGACCATGATGAAGAAGCTCGGCGTGAACAACGTCGCCGGCCTCACGCAGTTGGCCCTGGCAGCCGGCATCACTCACTGGAACAAGCCCGATGCAAACCCTGTGGGGTGACTGCGCGGTCACGGACGCGCACACCCATTTCTTCTCCCACCGGTTCTTCGCATCTCTGGGCGCGCCCACCGGCAAGAATGCCGGGGAAGTCGCGGCGGCGCTCGGATGGGACTCGCCACCCGAGGATGCCGCGGCCCTGGCCCACACCTGGGCGGAGGAACTGGACAACCACGGCGTGTCGCGCGCCGCGATCATCGCCAGCGTTCCCGGCGATGAGGAATCGGTGAAGGCGGCCGCGCAGGCCTGCCCCGGCCGTTTCTACCCCTTTGCGATGGTCAATCCCCTGGCCGAAGGGGCGCCGGACCTGGAAGGCCTGGCAGCCGTCTGCCTGTTCCCGGCCATGCACCGGTACGACCTACACCACGAACGCGTGGGGGCGCTGCTCGAGCGGGTGGCCGGCGCTCGGTGCGCGGTGTTCGTCCACTGCGGCGTCCTGACCGTCGGGGTACGACGCAAGCTGGGACTGCCCTCGCCCTTCGACATGCGGTACTCGAACCCCCTCGACCTGCACGCGGTAGCGCTCCGCCATCCTAAGGTCCCGTTCATCGTGCCGCACTTTGGCGCGGGCTACTTCCGCGAGGCTCTCATGCTGGCGGACCTGTGCCCCAACGTCTACCTGGACACCTCCAGCAGCAACTCCTGGATGCGGTACGAAGGGCTCGACCTGAAGACGGTGTTCCGGCGCGCCCTGGCCGTTGCCGGCCCGGAGCGGCTGCTCTTCGGGACCGATTCGTCCTTCTTCCCCAGGGGCTGGAATCGGGAGATCTTCCAGATCCAGACACAAACCCTGATGGACCTGGGGATCGGCACGGCGGATGCACGCGCGATCCTCGGCGGCAACCTCGACCGCATCCTTTCCTGAGAACTTCCCGCCCCCAATCCCACTACAGGGGCGACCATGCATTTAGGATTTCCGCGGCGGGTGCGGCACCCGCTGTATCCACGCCTGGCCGCCGATCCGGCCGGGCGTGCGCCCCGGGTCGCCCCTGCCCTGGCGGGCACCCTCGAGGAACTGCGCCGCGCCGCTGCCGCCGGTTCGCGGGCTTTGCGCGCGGTCTTCGTGCTGGTGGAACCGGAGCGGCCTTCCCTCAGCCGTGCCGAGCGGGATTTCCTGTGGGAATGCTTCCAGGTTCCCGCCTTTCTGCTGCTGCGGGATGCCGGCGGAAAAATCCTCGGTTATGAGTGCGAAGCGCAGGACGGGTTTCACCTGGAGAGTCCGGATGCCCCTCTTCCCGCAGGCATTCTGGAGCGCTCGCCCTGCGAATGTGGACGTCCGGGAAGCCGTCTGGTCTACGCCGAGACCGCCAGCGTGCGCTCCGCGGCAATGCGGCCGTCCGCGGCCGGCGTATATCCGGCATGCCGCAGCGCCGACCCGAGCGCTTCGAGGATCAGCAGCACATTCTCCGCCGTGGAGCCGTAGCCCATCACTCCGATGCGGAAGACCTTGCCGGCCAGCGGACCGAACCCGCCGGCGATCTCGATATTCCGCTGCTCCAGCAGGTACTGCCGCACCTTGGCGTCGTCCACACCGGCGGGCACGCCCGGCGTATTCAAGGTCCAGAGCCGGTTCGCCGGATCCTTCACGTGCATCTCGAGCCCCATCGCTTCGATGCCGGCCACAAACGCCTGGTGGTTCTTGCGGTGGCGGGCCCAGCGGTTCTCCAGACCCTCTTCGGCCACCATCACAAGCCCTTCCCGAAGCGCGTAGAACAGCGTGGCCGACGCGGTGTGGTGATACTTGCCGCCGCTGTAATAGGCATCCAGCAGTTGCAGGTCGAGATACCACGACTGCACCGGCGTGGTGCGGGCCTTGAGACGCTCGAGGGCGCGCGGCGAGACGGTCATGGGCGCGAGCCCGGGAGGGCACCCCAGTCCCTTTTGGGTGCAACTGTAGGCGATGTCGATGCCGTTCTCGTCGACCAGCACCGGCATGCCGCCGAGCGACGTGACGCAATCTGCGATGACCAACGCTCCGGCCTCGTGGGCCGCCTCGCAGATCGGCTTCGCCTGGTTGTACATCCCGGTGGAGGTTTCGGCCTGCACGAAGGCCACCATCTGAGGCTGCTCGCGGCGGATGAACTCGCGCGCTTCCTGCGGGTCGAACGGCTCGCCCCAGTTCTTGGTTAGCCGGACGACCTCGGCGCCCTGCCGGCGTGCCATTTCGCCGATGCGGTCGGCGAAGAAGCCGTTGGTCAGCAAGCGCGAATTTGCGCCCGGGCTCGGCGAAGTTGGCCACCGCGGCTTCCATGCCGGAACTGCCGGTGCCGGATACCGCCAGGTTGAACTGGTTCGCCGTCGAGTAGGCGTAGCCCAGCAGGGTGCGAATCTCGCCGGCCACCTGGAAGAAGAACGGATCGAGGTGTCCCACAACCCTCTGGCCCATGGCCTGATAGACGCGGGGAGCGACCTGCCCCGGGCCCGGTCCGAAGAGAAGGCGCGGCGGCGCCTGAAGGGGAGGATAGGATGCCGGCATAAAGGACTAGTGTACCCCTTGGATGCCTCCGTGAGCCGGTCCGGCCCCGCTTTCCGCGTTACTTTCTGAAGGTCAAATTTGAGGGGAAATCGATGAAGCGAGTCCTGCGAATCCTGAAATATGCCGCCCTTGCGGTTGCCATTGTCGCGGCAGCCGCCGTGAGCTACCTGTTCGCCTACAAGCCGGCCACTGCGCCGCCGGCCCGGGTGACGATCGAACGCACGCCCGAGCGCCTCGCGCGCGGCCGTTACCTGTTCACGCTCGGCGATTGCGACGGCTGCCACTCGGAGCGCGACTTCTCACGCTTCAACGGCCCTGTCGTGGAGGGCCGGCGCGGCGTGGGAACCGTACTGCCGAAGGACATGGGCCTGCCCGGACTGATTGCGCCGCCGAACATCACTCCGGACCCCGAAACCGGCATCGGCGCGTGGACCGATGGCGAGAAGATCCGCGCCATCCGCGAGGGCATCGGCCGCGACGGCCGCAACCTCTTCCCCATGATGCCTTACGCCAACTTCCGCAATATGAGCGACGAAGACGTCTACAGCCTGGTGGCGTATCTCGATTCGCTGCCGCCGGTGAAACACCGCGTGCCCCGGACGAAGGTGGACTTCCCGGTGTCGCTGCTGATCAAGAGCGCTCCCAAGCCCGCCGGTCATGTTGCGCCGAGCCCGAACGATGGAACAAGCGCAAGTACGGCGAGTACCTCGTGACCGTCGGGGGATGCCGCGATTGCCACACACCGAGCTTCGGCGGCGGAGAGCGATTCCAGGCGGCCCCGGGCGTGGCCGTGGTGAGCGCCAACATCTCGCCCGACAAAGCAACGGGCATCGGACGCTGGAGCGAAGACTACTTCGTGGAGCGATTCAAACAGTACCGCGACTACGCGGAGAACGGACCGCCTCCGGCCGGCCCGAGTTCCTTCACGCTGATGCCGTGGCTGAACCTCACCCAACTCCCGGATGAGGACCTTCGGGCGATCTACGCCTTTGTGAGCTCACAGAAGCCCGTGTCGAAGGCGGTGGAAACGCATCCGGGCTTCGACCCCAAGCCGGCCGGGACACTGATGACGAAGCGGTGACGGCCGCTTACTTCTTGCCCTTGGCCTGCTTGTAGATCTCGCGGATCTCCTGGAGGTGCCGGGCGTGCGACTCCGCATGTCCGGCATAGCCCTCGAGCAGGCTCCGCAGCGTCATCGCGCCGTTTTCGGAGTGGTTGCCGGTCCGCTCGAACGCGCCGGCGGGCAGGTCCTTGAGGAGTTCATGGTTCTCCGCGCGAATGCGGCGAAACGTTTCGAGCGACTGTTTCGGCTTGCGGCGCGCGTAATCGAGGTTGCGGGCCCACGCATCCTGGTCGAACGCGATGAGCGTAGGGTTGTCTTCAGCGAGCACCTGCCGGAAGCGGTGCGCCCCGACCAGTTCGGCATCCGCCAGGTGCGCCACGATCACGCGGATGCTCCACTTGCCCGGCGCGGGAGTGAAATCCTCTTCCTCTCCGAAGACGCCCGTGAGCACCGTTGCCAGCAACTCCGGGCCGCGGCGGTAACGTTCCAACAGCGCTGGGATGTCAGACATGATGGGACCAGGTTCAGTAGTAATCCGCGCAGCTCATATAATAGCCGCACCGTTCGCAGATCAGCTTGCATTTCCGGGCCGCCAGGCGCGTCGAGCACACCGGGCAGAAGAGCATGGGCTCGTCGTCCCTCGGTGGCACAGGCTGCGGCTGCGGATCGGATGGGTTCACAGACGACTCAATTATACGCCCTGCGGCGCCGCGGCCGATTCCCCTACAATAAAGCAATCGTGATGAAACTCAGGATGGCGGTCTTGCTTCTGGCGTTGGCGGCGGGGGGCATCGCGCAGCGCCAGCCGCCGAACCGGACCTTGCGGCTGCCTTCCCGGGGAACGCGCGGCGCCGTCGCCGGAGGCAGCGAGTACGCCACCGAAGCCGGCATGCGCATGTATTTCAGCGGCGGCAGCGCCGTGGATGCGGGCATCGCCACCATGCTGGCCGCCTCAGTGTGCGAGTTCTCGCATTTCGGATTGGGCGGCGAAGCTCCCATCCTCGTGCGCACCAAGGCCGGCAAGGTCTACGCCATCGCCGGAGTGGGCACCATGCCCAAGCTGGCCACCGCCGATTTCTACCGCCACCACAAGCTGCAGCCCGACGAGATTCTCGACCCGCCCGAAGAGCGCGGTCTCAAAGACTGGGTGCCGGTGGCGGGCATCCTCTCGGCGCTGGTGCCGGGCATGGTGGATGCCGCTCTCGTGACGCTGCGGGATTTCGGCACGAAGTCTTTCTCCGAAGCCGTGGAGCCCGCCATCGAGCTGGCCGACGGCTTCCCGCTCGACGAAATGCGCGCGATGGCGCTCGGGGGCAGCGTGAGGTATCTGGAGGAGTGGCCCACCTCGCGCCGCGTATTCCTGCCCGACGGGCGCATTCCGAAGGTCGGTGACATCTTCCGCCAGCCCGACCTGGCGCGCACCCTCCGCTCCATGGCCGAAGTGGAGAAGAAGGCGCTGGCGTCGGGAGCGAGCCGCGCCAAGGCTATCGACGCCGTCCGCGACTACTTCTATCGCGGCGATATCGCGCGCCGCATCGACGCATTCTCGCGCCAGAACGGCGGCCTGCTGCGGTATGACGACATGGCCGCGTTCCGGCTGGAGCCGGAAGAAGCGGTCTCCACGACGTTCCACGGATACACCGTCTACAAGCCGGGCTTCTGGAGCCAGGGGCCTTCGATGATCGAGGCTCTGAACATCCTCGAGGGCTTCAATCTCGCCGACATGCGGCTCAATTCGGGCCAGTATATTCACACGCTGGTGGAGGCGCTGAAGCTGGCGTACGCCGACCGCGATACGTACTACGGCGACCCCAAGTTCGTCAAGATTCCGGAGGCGCGCCTGCTCTCCAAGGAATACGGGGCGGAGCGGCGCAAGCAGATCGGCGACACCGCGTCGCTCGATTTCCGCCCCGGCAACGTCGAGCCGAATCCTCCCAAGCATCCTTATTACTCGCAGATCGCGCGCTACAAGATCCCCGACGCGCTGCTGGCCAAAGACACGACGTGCGTGGATGCGATCGACAAGGATGGAGTGGCCATCTCGATCACGCCTTCGGGCGCGTGGATGCCCCCCGTGATCGCGGGCGATACGGGCATTCCGCTCACGCAGCGGGCGCAGAGCTTCCTGCTGGTGCCCGGGCATCCGAACGAGCTGGCGGGCGGCAAGCGGCCGCGTGTGACCCTGAGTCCGACGCTGGTCACGGGGCCGAACCACACGCTGATCACGCTCTCGACGCCCGGCGGCGACAACCAGGACCAGGCGCTGCTGCAGGTGCTGCTCTACGCCACCGAGTTCGGTATGAATGCCGAGCAGGCGGTGGAGGCGCCGCGGTTCCAGACCGAGCACCTGGTTTCGAGTTTCGACAACCACGCCATGAGCCCGGGCAGCCTGCTGCTCGACGAGCGGACCGCCACTGGAGTGGTCGCGGATCTGGAGAAGCGCGGCCATAAGATCGAGATGCGCTCGCGATACTCGAGCGGGGCCGCGCCCGTATTCATCCGGCTCAATCCGAACGGGATGATCGAGGCAGGCGCAGACCCGTACTACTTCCGCGCGTCGCAGGCATGGTAGGTTCGCTGTTCGACGAGCCGGGCGGCTTCGACCGCGACGCGCTCGGTGCGCGCCTGAAGTCGCTGGCCGCGCAGGGCATCTACATCGGCGGCAGTTCCTGGAAATACGAAGGCTGGCTCGGCCAGATTTACTCGCCGCAGCGGTATCTTTCGCGCGGCCGGTTTTCGCGGAAGGCGTTTGAAGCCGAATGCCTGCGCGAATACGCGGAGACCTTCCCCGCGGTGTGTGGGGATTTCGCCTTCTACCAGTTTCCGTCCGAAGAGTTCTGGCGCCGTCTCTTCGCGCAGACCCCGGAAGGCTTCCAGTTCGCGTTCAAGGTGCCCGAGCAGATCACCTGCCGAATCTTTCCCACCCACGCGCGCTACGGCCCGCAGGCTGGCTCCGAGAACGAAGCGTTTCTCGATCTCCAGGTGCTGCGCGAGATGTTCCTCCGTCCCTTGCTGCCGTACCGCTCGAAAACGGCGGTGCTGATCTTCGAGTTCGGCGCCTTCGGAAAACGCAGCTTCGCGGGACTCGGCGAGTTCCTGGACCGCCTCGACCCATTTCTTTCGGGCCTGCCCCCGGAATTTCGCTACGCCGTGGAGATCCGCAATCCGGAGTTTCTGGACAAGGACTATTTCTCCTGCCTGCGCAGCCACCGCATCGCGCACGTTTACAATGCCTGGTCGAAGATGCCGGAACTGCGGGAGCAGATCGCGATCCCGGACGCCGCGACTGCCGATTTTCGAGTGTGCCGGGCCCTGTTGCGCCGCGGCCGGGTTTATGAGGATGCGGTGGCGAAGTTCGCTCCCTACCGGGAGGTACAGGATCCGAACCCCGAGGCGCGGGAATCGATGCGGGTGCTGATCGGCCGGGCCCGGGAGAACCGCGAATTCCTGTTTCTCTTCGTCAACAACCGGTTGGAGGGCAACGCTCCGGCGACGATTCTGTCGCTGGTCGAACCGTAGCCGGCGGACGGTCGAATGCCGCGGGGTGCATGGTATACTTTTGATTTCAGCCTTCCCTGCAGGGCCCGTAGCTCAGTTGGTTAGAGCGCTACCTTGACACGGTAGAGGTCTGGCGTTCGAGTCGCCACGGGCCCACCATAGAAACGCCGCTACTGCTGCGGCCCGCCGCGGCCGCCACGACCCCCGCGCGGCCTCTGCGCCTCAGCCAGCAGGGTCGCGAATTGCGCGCGCGTCATCTTCAATTTGTCCGGATGAGCGTCCACCCACTTTTCAAAAGCGGCAAATTTCTGAGATGTCCAACCGCCTTCGAATTCCGCGCCGTTCTTGCCCTGCTTGTTCAACTCAAAGTTAAAGGCATCCTGAAGGTTGGTAAATTCGGCCTTGCTGACGGCTGCTTCGGCGAGCACCGCGGGAATGAAGATCACGCCGTCCTGTTTCGCCAGGACCAGATCTCCCGGCAGCACCACGGCCCTTCCGATGCGGACCGGCACATTGATCCCGGTGAGCTGCATTTGAGCCCACGCCGAGGGATCGTAGCCCCGGTAGAATCCATTGAGGTTCGCGATTTGCCGGTTTTCCTCGGCATCGCGGATTCCGGCGTCGAAGATGAAGCCCGAATGGGTGTGCGCGGCAATGCCGCTCCCCAGATTGGAACCGATGAGGGTACCTTCGATGACCTTTCCATAGCCGTCCGCGACCATCGTGTCACCCATCTGGAGCTCATTGATCACCCAGCTATTGGTCCCGCTGACCCGCCCCTCCGCCTTGCCTTCGGCAGCGACGGCGGCTGCCATGTCCGGCCGGCGCGGCATGAACTGGGCCGTAAGCGCGCGGCCGGCAAACGGCTTTTCGATGTGGAGAGCCTGCCAGCCGGTTTCAAACTGGCTTACGTAGCCCTGGCCGCGCAAATAGTCCCAGATGTCCTCGATCGATACGTCCAACGCGCGCTCTAACAGGTTGTCCGCCACCTTCGGGCGCCCGTCGGGGAAGCGCTCCCCCTTCCACTCGGAGGTGTAGAACATGATTTGTTCCTTCGTCTGCTTGATCTGAGCGAAGGCCGTCGATGCGCCCAGCAGGGTGCAGACGATCAGGCTATTCACGATGATGTTTCTCATTGAGCTCTCCTTATTGGTTATACATTAAGGCAGCAGACCGCGTTTGCTCTCCCAGTGCCGGAGGAAACCCTCCGCCTGCGGAAAGCCGCCTTCCACTCCCCGTGAGCGCGTGAGCTCCACCTGGCGGGGATACCATTTCTCCGGCTGCTGGGACGCGTGCGCGTAACAGGCCGCGCGCCTCCGCGATTCCACACTCGAAATATCCACGAAATCGTTGGGCGAAAACATCATGGTATCGTCCGCGACTTCGTAGAAGTAAAGCGCCGGTTTTTTGCCGCCTTGCAGCCAGGCATCGAGCACCAGCAGCGAGAGCGCCCGGTGATCGCGGTGCCGGTCGATGGGCCACTGCGCGAACACGATGTCCGCCTTCTCGGAATCGAGCAACCGGCGGAACTCGTCGTAATGAGCGTTATCGACAATCGCGCGGCCGTCGTACTGCCCGGCAAACGCCGCGCGAGCCTTGAGAATCCGGCAGGCATTCTGAGCCTCGGCCGTACGAACAGCTCCGCACTGGCCCGGTTCCGCCCCCTGGCAATACCCTTCCCCTCGATTCAGGTACAACAGGACGACCTCGTGTCCCAGGTCCGCGTATCGCGAAATCGTGCCGGCGCAGCCGCATTCCGGGTCGCCGGGATGTCCGCCCGCCACGACGATCTTCAGTCGAGCCCCGGGGCGATCTCCGGCTCTCTGCCGGGCCACGGCGGCTGCGAACGGCACTGCCGCTATCAGGCACCGTCGGGAGAATGGCATGCAAACGATTCTAATTCAGCGCGGGTGGAGCCGTATACGTCCGAATTCGGAGTCGTGAGTCCCAAATCCGGACGGAAGAGAGTGGGAAGCCGAACTGAATCGGCGCGCAAGTACGGCACGGAACGTGCTCAGACGTCCGTGAGACAAGACCCTATGCGCTCCTTTCTCGATGACCTGCGATTTGGCTTCCGGATGCTGTTGAGCCGCCCGGGATTCAGTCTGATCGCCGTGCTCACGCTGGCCCTGGGAATCAGCGTCACCACAGCCATGTTCAGCGTCCTCGACACCATGTACTGGAAAGCCTACCCGGGTGCAGCCGATCCGGGGCGGCTGGTGGAACTCGAGACCGTCGCGCCCGACGGCGCCAAGGTGCGCGGCTCGTGGCTGGATTTCCGCCAATACCGGGACCACCTGCGGCTGGTTTCGGGCGTCGCCGCCCACGACGACACGACCTTCAACCTGGGCCTATCCGAAACGGCCAGGCCGGTGCGTGGCGAGTTGGTGTCGGGCACCTTTTTTGCGGTGCTCGGAGTGAAGGCGGCGCTCGGCAGGGTCTTCACGCCGGAAGAGACCACCGATACGCCGGGCGCCCACCCGGTGGCAGTGATCAGTCACCACCTATGGACCACGGACTTCGAGGCCAGGCGGGACGTGATCGGCAAAACCCTGCGCGTCAACCGTCATGACCTGACGATCATCGGCGTGACACCGCCCGAATTCCGCGGAGCCATGACCGGAACTCAGGGCGATCTGTGGATCCCGTTCACCATGGGCGAAGTGCTGGGCGCTATCGAGAAGGAAAATTTCCGCGACGCTTCCCTCCGTGACGTCTACATGTTCGCACGGCTGGCTCCCGGCACCCGGATCACCGCGGCGCGAACCGAGCTGGCTGCCACCGCGCGGCGCATCGGCGCCTCCGATCCCGTCGGACATCGCGGATTCAGCGCTACCTTCGAACCGGCGTGGCGTTCGGAGCTGCACGGCCGGTCGGCTTTCCTTCAACCCATGATGGTGCTCATGGCCGTATCCCTGCTCATCCTGGCGATCGTCTGCGCCAACGTGGCCAACCTGCTGCTGGCGCGTTCCGTCAGCCGGCTGCGGGAATTCGGCGTGCGCTGCGCGTTAGGCGCGGGCCGCCTGCGGCTGGCCCGACAGTGCTTCACGGAGACCCTGCTTCTGGCGGGCGCCGGCGCCCTGGCGGGGGTGCCGCTGGCCCAGTGGATGACCGCCTCCGCGCCACTGCTGCTGCCGAGACTGGCGCGTGCCGGCTCCACCCCTATCGACATGGATGGCCGCATCGTGGTCTTCGCCGTCCTGATGTGCCTGGCCGCAGCGTTTGCTTCGAGTGCCGCCCCCGTGTTCTTCGTGCTGCACGCCGACGTCAACGCGATCCTGCGGGAAGGCGGACGCTCGGGCAGCGCGGGCGCGCGTTCGCACCGTTTGCGCGGGGCGCTGGTCATCTCGGAAGTTGCGCTCGCCCTGCTGGTCCTGATCGGATCCGGCCTGTTCTTCCGCAGCTATCGCAACGTGAACTCCATCGACCCCGGGTTCGACCGCAACAACGTGCTGCTCGCCAACTTTCCCATGGCGAGCGGCGGCTATTCGGTGGAAGAGCTGGAGCGCTTCTGCCTGCGCCTGCGCGACCGCCTGGAACCGGCTCCGGGCATCGCCGCCGTCAGCTATGCCGACTATGCACCGCTATGGTCGACCGACGGCCCCTACACGGCGGCGCTGCCGAAGGGCTTCGTGCCGCGACACCCGGAGGACGTGAAGGTACACCGAACTTCGATCGGCCCCGGCTACTTCCGGTTGCTCAAGATCCCGCTGCTCGAAGGGCGTGATTTCACGGAAAGCGACGACCGCAAGGCCGAGCGCGTCATGATCGTCGACCAGGCTTTCGCGAAACGGTTCTACGGCGGGGCGTCGCCTGTCGGGCGGCAGGTGCAGGTCTGGAAAAAGTGGTACAGAGTGGTCGGACTGGTCCGGGACAGCCGCTATTTCAGTTTCACCGGGGCGTCGCAGCCGCACTACTATCTGCCTTTCCGGCAGTCCTACCAGCAGGGGCAGTTCATTGTGTTCTTCGTCCGCGTGAAAGGCGATCCGGACGCCGCCATTTCGACCGTACGCCGGGAGGCCGTGACCCTCGACGCGAACGCATCCAGTTTCAGCGCGGCGCCCCTGGCCGAGTACAATGCGCTTCTTCTGATGCCCCTGAAGCTGGCGGCCAGCATGCTGGCGGCGCTCGGTGTGATCGCATTCCTGTTGGCCGCGGTAGGACTGTATGGCGTGATGAGCTACGCCGTCAGCCAGCGAACCCGCGAGATGGGCATACGGATGGCCCTGGGGGCGAGGCCGCGGGAAGTGCTGGGAGTCGTGGTGCGCGAAGGCATGCTGCTCACGGCCGGCGGAGTGGCTATCGGCGTGGCACTCGCTCTCGCGTCGATGCGCCTGCTGGCTGGTTTTCTCGTCGGTATCAGTCCGTTCGACCCGCTGACATTCGCCGCCGCCAGCCTGTTCCTGGGGGCAGTGGCCGCGGTGGCCAGTTTCCTTCCCGCCCACCGCGCCACGCGCATCGATCCCGTTCAAAGCCCTGCGCAGCGAGTAGGCGCCGTCAGGATTTCGGCGGGCACTCGCCCTCGTACAACTGGCGAAGCTCGCACACTCCGTCGCCGGCGACCTGAAGGAACTCGCGGGCCATCTGGATCGCCTCTTCCTTCGAGTTCGCCTGCAGGATGGCGAGCCCGCCGATCACCTCTTTGGATTCAGTGAACGGCCCGTCGGTCACCGTCACCTTCCCGTTCGAGAGGCGCACGCGCGCACCGGTCGCGCTCGGCATGCAGCCCTCGACCGCCACAAGGTAGCCGGCCTTCATCCCCTCTTCGACCAGCTTGCCCATTCTGACCATTTCTTCCTGTGAGGGAGGAACTCCCCTTTCCACTGTTTGGTAGACACTCAGAAACTTCATGATGATCTCTCCATATTATTCGACATCATATCTTTCTCTCCTTCTACCAAGGCGTCGAACCAGGACCCGCGAAATCGACACGCCTCCAAATTTTTTCTTGGTCCGTCGGGTATCCTGTCTGGATGGGAATACGGCGTCGCGGATTCATTATCGGTGCGGCGGGAATGGCAGCCGCCAAACCACGCGTCCCCTCATGGGAGGTTTGGGGGAGCGCTTCACCACGACGCCAGTCGGCGGCCATGGACTGACCCGCTAAACCCTGTGCCGCCATCGAGTATTAGCCCGCGGCGTTCACATCGCGGATGGCGCGGCCGACAGCGCGGAGATTCGGGAGACGCATTTCGTCGTACTCGCGGGAAATCAGAACACCCGCGGCCCCAGCTTCGAAGGCTTTGCGCGTCGCCTCGTAAATGCCCTCCGGATTGCTCGGGAAGGTGACGCCATTGCCGGGAATATCGATCCCGATCCCGGAGTAGATCCTGGTGCGTCCGGCGACGTCCTGGACACAGCGGCGCGTTTCGCGGTAGACATAATCGGGGCCGAGACCCTTGCTGTCCAGCTCGTCGAGCTTGGGTTCGACGTTCTTGTTGTAGCCTTTCAGCGTGTAGAAAAGATCGAGCGCCTGTTCATCGGACAGCTCCTTGAAGATGCTGCGGCGCACGGGGTTCAGGTACATGCTGCGAGTGCGCGGGCCGGCGATGTCGTGATAGAGAATGGGCTTGATGAAATCCATGTAGTCGGCCATCTCGCGGTAAGTCATGACGGAGCGATAAAACGGATCGAAGGTAGTCCCGAGGTGGTCGACATGCTCGCCTGTATCCGCCTCCGGCCGGATGGCCTTAACGGAGGCGAACATGGTGCCGAAAAAGTCTTCCTTGGATTCGCGCCACAGGCGTTCCCATCCGAGAATCTCGGGATAGCGGAAGAGGTAATTCATGACGCTGCCGGGGATGCCGTCTGCCGGTACGGTGTCACTCCCTAAAACTGCTTCGCGCATGAAGCCGTGCAGCTCCTTCATTCCTGCGCGGGCCCGCTCCGGATCGATGCCCTTCTCGCGGCCGCGGGTGCGGCAATACCGGCAGAAGCAGTACGGCGCGGCTCCGTTGAGCAGGAGATGAGAAAGCGGGCCGGTGCGCTCGGCGCCGAACTGAAAGCCGTCGAGCTCGTAGGTGCGGAACATATCCTCGGAAGTGGCCAGCCAGAAGTTTTTGTAATCGGGGTTATTGAAGCAAGGCAGGCGGCCGGGGCGCCCGTAAGCATCGACGGTGAGAACGTGGACCCAGTTAGGAAGCAGGCCGGGCATCTCCGGGGTAAACGGCTCGAGAATGCGCGCGTAGAGCTTCATCTTCCGTTTGCGGACGGGCTCCAGCATCTCGGCGAACAGGTCGTGGCCGGCGTATTCGTCGCGCGGGTCGACCGGCAGATGGCGGAGAATAGTGTCTTTGAAATAGACCTCGTGGTGCTTCACCCAAACGTAGGGCAGGCGGCGGTCGTTCAAATCGCGGGCGGGCACCCCGTGATCCTGCGCGAGCACGTTTGCCTTGCGCTTACGGCGGATGCCATCGGCCGTGTAATAAGTGTGGCTATAGACCAGCAGGGAGTTGATGCCGCACTCACCCTGGAGCCGGTCCAGCACGCGGTCGATGCCCTCGTCCAGCATGCTGTGCGGCCCCATTTGGATGCCCACGAATCGCCACGCGCCGTTCGTACGTGGCTTCGAGGCCTGTGGTTCGGCGGCGGCCGCCAGGGGAGAAGCCACGATTCCCTGGAGCAACTGTCTGCGGTTCAAATCGGAATTTCCCATTTTCCCGGTCTCCGGACTAGTCAATATGGAGCGACCAGCCGCCGATTCGCAGTTGTCGCGGGTTACGCTGTGAGTCGGTGAAAACCGCGGCGCAGAGCCGCATACGAAAGGAACTGGTCGCTTATGTCTAAAGTACGCTTTGTCGGTCTGGATGTCCATGCGGAGACGATTGCCGTTGCCGTCGCCGAAACGGGCGGTGAGGTCCGCTCGCTGGGTGTTATCCCGAACCGCTTGGAATCGGTTCGCAAGCTGGTTCAGAAGCTCGGCCCGGTTCAGCATCTGCGTGCCTGTTACGAGGCCGGTCCCACTGGATACGTGCTGTACTGGCAACTCACGAAATTGGGGGTGACCTGCGAGGTGATCGCGCCGAGCCTGGTGCCCAGCAAGCCCGGCGACCGGGTGAAGACAGACCGCCGCGATGCGGAAAAACTGGCGCGTTGCTACCGCGCCGGCGAACTGACTCCGGTTTGGGTGCCCGACGATGACCATGAGGCGTTGCGCGATCTGGTCCGCGCGCGGGAGGCCGCGAAGAAAGATCAGCTCAAGGCGCGGCACCGCCTCAGTAAATTTCTCCTGCGCCATGGACAGCGCCCGGAGGGGCTGAAGGCGTGGACGAAGAAGCACCTGGAGTGGATCAAGAGCCACGTGCGCTTCAAGCAAGCGGCACTGGAGGCCACATTGGCTGACTATTTGGAAGAAGTGGACCATGTTGCCGCGCGCATTGTGAAACTCGAGACGGCGATCGACGAAGCCGTCCAACATGCGCCGGCGGAGATTCGGGCGGTCATCGAAGCGCTACAGGCTCTTCGTGGTGTGGCCCAAACGACGGCGGCTACGATCGTCTCGGAACTCGGCTCGTTATCGCGATTCCAGAGCCCTCGACAGTTGATGGGCTACAGCGGCTTGGTCGCGTGCGAACACTCCAGCGGAAACCGCATTCAGCGCGGTGGCATTACCAAGACCGGCAACGGCCACCTCAGACGCGTATTGGTCGAGGCGGCATGGGCGTATCAGCATCGTCCCAACGTAACCGGGTTCCTCTTGCGGCGACAGAAGAACTTGGCCCTGGGCGAGGAGGCCAAGAAGATCGCCTGGAAGGCGCAACAACGATTACACAAACGCTACCTGGCGATGTCGGCCCGCGGCAAAAACAAGAATCAGATCGTGGCGGCGATCGGACGCGAACTCGTGGGTTTCGTGTGGGCCATCGCAGTGGGCGCGGAGAGACAGCAGAAGCTCACGGCCGCTGCATGACGACAGAGTAGCCAACTCAGATGTCTTACCGGACAGCAGCGCCGATGATAGCGGAGGGACCACGAAAAGGAGAACCCTCCTCATGTTTTATGCGGTACGGGCTACGGCCCCAACCCGCGCGCCTAGTCCGAGGCAGCTCCCGACGGATCATGACTATGCGGTTCCGACCCGCGAATATCAGAGTGATCAATCGTCGCGTTTGCTCCTCCGCTGTCATCCGCCTGCTGTCCAAAACCCAAAACCAAAGGCTCTCAAAGCTCACCAGCGGGAACGTGTTCCCCCCTACGCCCGCCCGTCGATCTTGGTCGATACCAGAACGGTGCTCGCCGTCAAGGGTTCGCTTCGCCGCGCCAAACTGCGGCGCGCCCTTGACGGCTCCGCGCCGTTCCAGCCAGACGATGATCGCGACGGGCGGCTCCGGCGGGAACACTCGACGGCCCGCGGAAAAAACAAAGGCCGGCGTTCCTCCCGTTGGTCGGAACGCCGGCCCAGATCAAAACACCGTCCAACCCGGGGGGGCTTGACAGGGTCGCTCCATATCAAAACTGGAACTTAGCCGCGAGCTGTAGAATCCGCGGATCGCCCGCACTGAGTATCTTGCCGAACGTGGCCGAGTTCCTGGACGCCACGGGAAGGCTGAAATTGGTGTGGTTCAGCAGGTTGAAAAACTCGAAGCGAAGTTCAAACCGCGCGCCCTCGCGAATCTGGAAAGAGCGGGTCATGTTGGCATCGACATCGAAGAATCCCGGGCCCACCAGGGAGTTGTAGCCGGCATCGCCAAACGTGCCGAGGGCATTCGCGGCAAAGGCCGAGGGATTGATCCAGATCAGCGAGTGGGTATCCCGCACGTAAGGACTCCCGATTACGTTGGGACGGTCCTGGCGAACGCCTGTCAGGGAATTATCCACACCGGTCAAGGGATTGAAGGGGAATCCGGTGTGCAGAGTGATGAGGCTGCCAAGCTGCCAGTTGCTGAACACTTCATTCATTGCGCGGTTGCTAAACCGCGGGACTTCGTAAACGAGCGAGTTGGTCCAATTGTGGCGCAGATCGAAATCGCACGGACCGGTATCGGCGTTGCGATTGTATGGGTTTTGATACTGCGCAGATCCGATGCTATTGCGGTTCCCATAGGTTTCGGCGTTCTGCATACAGTGGGACCACGTGTACACGGACAACAGCGTAAAACTGTGGGCGAACCGGTGTTGGGCGGAGATGCGGAGCGCGTTGTAGCTGGTGTTGACTCCGTCGTCGGCAAGGGTCAGGTTCGAATAGAAGGGTCCCTGCGTGGGGCTCAGCTGGGTCAACAGGCGCCGCTGCTGTGTGTTCGCGACGGTCGAGGAGCCGGGGACATAAATCGCCGGGTTCCCCTCGATCGAGGCTCGCAAGTGCGTAGCCTTGTTGCCGAGGTAGGCGGCGGTCACCAGCCAGTCAGGACCAATCTGGCGCTGGTAACTCAGATCCCATTGCTGGTGATACATGTGATGCAGGTTCAGAGGGAAGCCAATGTATTGTCCCGCCGACGGGAAAGTGGTGCCGGGTGCGGGAGGGATGGGCGTCGGAAAGGGATTGCCGCCGGGATAGGTGAGATACGGATTGGAAAGCCCGCCGGCGGGCGCAGTGAGCGCGACGTTGTAGCCCCAGGGAGCAGAAGCGCCGAAATCGCGGGCGGTAAAGGTCTCCGGCGTATCAAAGAAGACGCCATACGAAGTCCGGATGCTCTGGACGCCCTTTCCGGAAGGATCCCAAGCCAGCCCGATGCGGGGAGCGAATCCCAGCCAATTGCCGTTCGCGTAAGACTTGGGGATTCCGGGATCGCCATAAAACTCCAGGCCCGCGGGGGCATTGGGATAGACCGTGGAATGCGTTCCGGCCAAAAATGCGGCCATCGAGAAGTACTGCCCGCGGGCCAGATTGTCGTGCTCCGGAAGCGAAGGCTCCCAGCGGACCCCGACATGCAGGTTCAACCCCTTGGCGAGGCGAATATCGTCCTGCACGTATGCTCCTAAATACATTTCGCGCAGTCCGATTTGAAACGCGTTCCCCTGGGTCAGGGCACTCGGACGGCCGATCATGTAATCTGCAAGGGCATCGTTCGTGAGCGAGCCGTTAAACGTCCATTCGCCGTTGACCACGTTCACGTTCACCTCTTCCATGCGCATTTGCATGGCTTCGGCGCCGAAGATGAAGTGGTGCCGGCCGCGGATCAAATCCACGTCGTCGGATAGCTGATACGTGTTTCGCGTGAACGTTGCGGGGGCATTGGATCCGCCGCCGACGGTGAACTTGTTCGAGACAGTCAGGTCGATGAAGTGCGGGTAGCCGTTGAACATTTGGGAGCCCAGGGAAACCAGGTTGGGCATTTGCGGCGATACGGCGCGGTTGTTCACCAGCCGGTTGTAAGTGAGGTGCAGGGCGTTGACGAAAGACGCGGTGCTGAACTGGTCGGCAACGACCGCCGACGTTGCCCGCTCCTCCAGGCCCGAGCGGGTGGTAGTGAGGATATTGTCCGAGTATTCGACCGGGTTGTCATAATCGGCCACAAAGAAGCGTCCGTACACGGTATTGCGGGTGCTCTGAATCCAGTCCACCCGGCTCACGTATTGGTTTTCG
The DNA here is from genome assembly GCA_963836015.1 of Bryobacterales bacterium. Taxonomy (GTDB): domain Bacteria; phylum Acidobacteriota; class Terriglobia; order Bryobacterales; family Bryobacteraceae; genus CAWCDJ01. The sequence goes on from CAWIIF010000002.1 coordinate 923,443, forward strand.
TTGTTCGGGTTTGGAATAGAATACAGAATTCTGCCGCAGGGGTCGGCGGACACCGGGATCAACTTCGCCAGCGCAACGGCCGGAGCGCTGAAGCGGCTGGGGCTGATGAAATTGTTGGGAAACGGCGCGCCGTTGGAGGGATCGATCAGGCTGACAGGCTTGCCGCTGGTCTGGCAGCCGGCCGATTCGATCTGGCTAAAGTCTCCGCTCAAAACGGCCTGGGTGGGAACGAAACTGATGGTTTGGGGCGGCGCGGTTCGCGTCCGCGTCGCCTGGAAGCCGTTAAACAGAAATATCTTGTCTTTGCGGATGGGGCCGCCGACGGTGCCGCCGAACTGATTGCGCCGCAAAGAGTCCTGTGTTGCGGCGAAGAAGTTCCGCGCGTTCAAGTCCCCGTTGCGGACAAACTCGAACAGGTCTCCGTGGATCTGGTTGGTGCCGGATTTCGTGACCGCGTTTACCACCGCATACGGGTGCAGGCCGTACCGCGCCGAGACCCCGTTGGTCTGGACGCTGAATTCCTGAAGAGCGTCGGGGAATGGGAACGGCAGGTTGACCGCGGAATGAGAATCGTTGTGGTCTCCTCCGTCCAGCAGATAGTTGTTACCGTTCTCCTGGCCGCCGGAAATGGATACTCCGACCGAGCTCACGTAGTCGTGAGTCGTGATGAAGCGGCCAGCGGCGCCGGGCGGGACGCTCGCGCCGCCCGAAAGCAGAATGAGGTCGGTTGCCTGCCGTCCGTTCAGCGGGAGATCGACGATGCGCCGCTGGTCGATGACTTCGGATACGGAGGTGTCCCGTGTTTCGACCATTGCCGCGTTCGCCGAGACCTCCACCTGCTGGGAAACCGCTCCGACCTGCAACGCTACGTTGATCTGGACATTGTTGCCCACCTGGAGCGTAACGCCGGATCGAACGTAGTTACTGAAGGACGCCGCACTAACCTCCAGACGGTAAGGGCCCACCGGCAGATTCGGAAGAATATACGCTCCGTCCGCGCTGCTCACGGTGGATGCTGTCTGTCCTGTGTCCGTCTGAATCGCTCTAACTTGCGCATTGGGGACTGCCGCACCAGTGGGATCGGTGACATCACCGTGAATGGTTGCGTTAGCGACGGCTTGAGCATGTAGTGCCGCGTGGCACCAGAGAACCAGCGAAACGGCAATAAGGTATCTCATCAGTTTCTCCTCGTAGTGCGGTTGGGCACTATCCCCGGCCCCAAATTTCCCGCAACGTGTCGCCGGCGGCGGTTAAATTGGCGAGCCACATCTCGACATATTCGCGCGACAACACGACTCCGTCGGCGCCCGCGCCGAGCGCCGACCTTACCGATTTCCTGACGTCATCCGGTGTGGTCCGCTTGTCGGTGCGCGCCGTGGGAACGTCAATATCGATACCCGGGTATATTTTGACCCGGCCCTCCACGCCCGCAATCGCTCGCCTGGTTTCCCGCGCGACATAATCGGCGGGAAGGCCGGCATGGTGAAGCTCGGCGTAAGGAGGGCCTTCATAGTTCATGATTTTGTAAAAGAACGGGAGAAAGTCCTCGGGCTTCGCATCATGGAAGACCGTCGCGCTGAGACGGTCGAGGTAAGTTGCCAACCGGGGCCCGGCCGCGTTGTTGTAAGTCGCCAACTTCAAAAAGTCCGAATATTCCCTGGTCCTGGAGTAATCCTCTTCGGCCCGGTAGAACGGGCTGAAGGTCATGTTCTGCATGATGTGGAAGCCGAACGGCTTCTCCGGCGCGATGGACTTCCCGATTCCGTACAGCTCGCTGCGCACCTCGTGATAGCTGTCCGTCCACAGCTTCTCCCATGCCAAAATTTCGGGGTATTGAGTCAACAGGCGCCAGAAGGTGATGAAGTAACCGTCAACTGGGCGCCGGTCGCTCGCCGCGGCCTGAAACAACTGGTCGAGGAGGCGGTACCCTTCATTCGCCCGTTCGGCGGAGATGTCTCGGGCCCGTGCCTTGGCGCGACAGTGTTGACAAAAGCAGGTGATTCCGCGAGTGGAGAAGATCCCGCCGATCATGTTCTGAAGAGGGCCCATGCGCTCGCAGCCCCAGGCTATGCCGTCGATTTCGGAGGGATAACCATTCAGAAGGCTCTGAATCTTCCCGCCGAGGTGCGCCCGGTAATCGGGGTTGTTGAAGCATGCACTGGTGGTGCGGCGCCCGTAGATATCGATCTCGCTCACTTTCGTGAAGTTTTTGATACTGCGGTTCATGATGGGGAACGCGTTGTTATAGTCCCAGGCAAAGAAGTCCATGCCGCGGGCCTTGGCTTTGGGCGCCACTTCGGCGATGACGTTGAACTTGCCGTAATCGGGTGAGCGGAAATCCTTAATGATGGTGTCGGCGAAATACTTGGGGTCGTAATCGTAGAAAGCGCCGCCCACGAACTCCGGGCCGCCTGCCTTGCCGTGGTCCGGAAGGGGAATCGGACCGTTGGGGGTCATGCGAGCTTCGGAATAATCATACGTGTACGCCCAAACCGTATTGACCGCGCCCTTCTGCTGAAGGTTGTCCAGGGCGCGGTCGATGCCCTCGTCGACCCAGGCATACGGCTTCATCTGGATCGCGACGAAGTTCTTCCGCTGCCTGGTCGCCACGGGCGCCCTCTGCGGAGCAGACCGGGCCTCCCGCAGCGCGCCCTGCGTCAGAAACGCGGCGCACGCGGAACATAGCTTCAGAAATCCTCGACGTCCACCCAGAGATGGCAACATTTTCGTCCCTCTGGGGCGGAATGCTATCACCGGCGCCGGTGGATGGCGTGCCCCTTTTAGGTCCCTTGGATGTCTCCTGGTAAACCGCGGGAAACACAGCAGTTCGCTCAACTTGTCCCTTGGGATCGGTCCCATGCGCTGAGGCGATGCCGGATGATATAGAATCGTTCCACTATGGGATGTAAGGGTTTGCACTTTGCAGCTTTCGAAGTCAACCTGTCGATCCACGAACTGCGCAAACATGGGGTGCGGATCAAGCTATCGGAACAGCCGTTCCGGGCGCTGATTCTGATGCTGGAGCACCATGGCGAAGTAGTCACCCGGGAGGAATTGCGCAGAGCTTTGTGGCCGGACCAAAACTGGGGCGACCTGGACCACCGGCTGAATAAAACGATCAACCGCATTCGCGAGGCGCTAGGAGATTCCGCTGACACTCCACGATTCATCGAGACGCTCCCCCGGATCGGATACCGCTTTCTGGTTCCGGTAGCGCCGCCGCAAACCGAAGCGCCGACTCCGCCCATGCCCGTGCCGCAGCAGCCAGACCCCCGGCCGCGACACCACCGTGGCGTTCTGCCCGGGTGGCCCCTGGCCGCGGCGATTCTGGTTGCGGTTGCGCTGGCCGTTCCCGCTGCGTTCCGGGCCTTCGCCAAAAGATCCGGGCCGCCGCTCTCCGGATTCGAAGCCACGCCCCTAACTACGTTTCTCGGGTCGGAGCGTTATCCATCTTTTTCGCCCGACGGGAGCCAGGTTGCTTTTGCGTGGGACGGCGAAGCGCAAAAGACCTTTCACATCTTCGTTATCAAAGTGAACCCGGGCGCACCTCGCCAGTTGACGAGCGGCTCCGCGAAAGACTACGGGCCGGCATGGTCGCCCGACAATCGGACCATCGCGTTTCTACGGGAATCGCGGGCGGGGAGTGCCGAGGTTCGGCTGATTCAATCCGACGGGACTGGGGAACGAAAGGTCGCGGACCTGGTGCCGGCTTCCACGGATCACCCACTCTCCTGGACCAAGGACCCGCACTGGCTGGTGGTTTCGGCGAATTCTGCCGGCGACGGGCCTCCCGCGCTGTTCCTGCTCTCGACCGAAACGGGAGAGCGGCGCCGCATCACTTCGCCGCCGCTGCAATCGGGCGGCGATCTCAGCCCCGCGATATCGCCCGACGGCCGGATGCTGGCGTTCACACGCGCGACCACCACCGCGTGGCGCGATATCTTCGTGGTGCCGCTTTCGCCGGACCTTTCGCCCACGGTCGAGCCCTTCCGAGTCACCAATCTGCGCCGCGTGATCGATTCGGTGACATGGACGGCGAACGGCCGCTCTCTTTATTTCCCGGCGGGTGCAACGCTGGCCGGAGTCCGCTTCCTGTTTCGGGTGAACGCATCGCCCGGCGTTGAAAACGGAGGCTTCCTGGAGACCGGGATCGAGGGCAGCGACCCCGCGGTTTCTCCCACCTCGCCCGAACTGGCATACGTGCGGAACAACATCGAGCAGACCAGCATCTGGCGGGTTCAGGTGTCGGAACACCCGCCGGGGCCTTCCCGATGGCTGCGCCTGATGTCTTCCACGCGGCGCGACTTCACGGCCGATATCTCTCCCAATGGGAAAGAGCTGGTATTCAGTTCCGACCGTTCCGGCCCGACCGAAATCTGGGTTTCGAACCTCGATGGTTCCGACTTGCGGCGGATCACGTCGTTGGGGGCGTCCCCGCGGTGGTCTCCCGACGGTCGTCATGTCGCTTTCGAATCGACGTCCGACGGCCAGTCCGAAATCTGCGAAATCGACGTGCAGACCGGCACAAAGCTGCGGCTCACGAACGACCCCGGAGCGGACATCTATCCGAGCTGGTCGAGAGACGGCAAATTCGTTTACTTCTCCTCGGACCGCACCGGCAGCCCGCAAATCTGGAAGATACCGAGCGGGGGCGGGCGTGCGACCGAGATCACCCACGGCGGTGGCAGATACGCGGTGGAGAGTTTTGACGGAAAGACGATCTACTACACGACGGCTCAGCAGCCGGCGGCGATCCGCCGGGCGCCGGCCAACGGCGGCACGGAAACGGATCTCGTTCACGACGTGGTGGGGCTGTCCGCAATCGCGACGGCGCCGGATGGACTTTACTACCTCTCCCCCACGAGTTCGAATGCAACGGAATTGGACCTCTATCAGTTTGCGACCGGTAGCAGCCGCCAGATTGCGGTAATCGATCATCCGCTGCACCATGTGCTTTCGAGTCCGCCGGATGGGCGCTCGGTGGTCCTTACGGAAATCGACCGGCAGGACAAGGACCTGATGCTGGTTCCTATACGGTGAAAGGTCGCACGAACATTGTGTTTCGTGTGGAGGGGTGATAGCCTTGGCGGCCATGATCACGACGGGGTTGGTGAGCCGCCTAGGTGCGCTAATCGGTATCCTGGCGGCGACCACGGCTGCGCAGACCAGCGCTGCCAACTGGAACAGCGTCAAGACTCTCACAGCGGGAACCCAGGTGCGGGTCACGGCCGGGGCGCGCACGGTCCACGGCCAGATCGACCGGATCACGGACGACGCGCTGGTGGAGACGTCCGGAAAAGGCCAGGAGACCTTCGAACGGCAACAGGTATCGGTGGTATCGGTAAGGAAACCAAGCCATCGCAAAAGGAACGCGCTGATCGGCCTTGGTGCCGGGACTGGCATTGGGCTGGGTGTGGGCATCGCCGCCCGATCCCGCCCGGGCCAGTTGGAGATTATCCCTAACGGCGCGGTAACGGCGGCATTTACGGTCGCCGGGGCGATCGGCGGAACGATTGTGGGAGCCGTCATCCCGACGGGCGGCTGGCGCGAAGTCTACAGGAAATAGCTGCGCTTATGCCTTGGCTCCGCGAAAGTACCGGGTCGCCGGGAGGCGGAAAAGGAGATACGCGATCAATGCGCACAACACAGCGTGCACCGCGAACTGGGATACCGAGTGGAGCGCGCCCACGATGACGTGGAATGCAATCCAGGCCAGCCCCAGCCAGCGCGCCCAGTTACGGCCGCGGAGCATGTAGATCCCGGCGATGATCGCGAGGAGACGCACGAAGGAAATCCCCACGAGATCGTATGGGAACGGATGTAGCGCCTTGAAATCGGTGAGGTGATAAACGAGCCCGATCGCACCAGTCGCAATGAACAGAACAGCCGACGGCGGTTACCGAGACCGGACGGGCATTCATGACCTACCCCTTCACCGCCCAGCGGACCAGGTCGGCCATGCGGGGAGGCTTGCCCTGCATCAGGATTCCCACGCGGAAGATGCGGGACGCGGACCATACGGCGGCCAGGGTGAAGGCCAACACGCCGGCCAGGCCGACCCAGGGCTGCCAGGCGGGAACGCCGTTAGGGAGCGCCTGCCGCAGCAGCATCAGAATCGGCGTGAAGGGCGGGATCAGCGACAATACCGTCGCGACCAGGCCGTTCGGCTGCCGCAGCACCGTCACCAGCGTGAACATCGGGATCAGGCAGGGAGCCAGCAGCACGATCGCCAGGTTCTGGGCGTCCTGCGGAGTGCTGCAGGCGGCGCCCAGCGCGGCGGCGAACGCGCAGAGCATGGTGACGTCGGCCAGCAGGTAGACGTAGAACCAGGGGATGATGGTGACCGGCAGCATGCCCGAGAGGCCCATGGCATTCACCACCAGGATGCCGCCCACCACGTAGAACAACGAACTGGTCACCGAAACGGCCACGGCGCCGAGCACCTTGCCGGTCATCAGCTCGAAGGGGGAGACGGCGCCGAGCAGCATCTCGATGATCCGCTGGCTTTTGTCCTGCGTCACGTTCTGCAGCATGGGGGCCGAGCCGACCATGACGATCATGGCCAGGATGATGGCGACGGAGAACGGAACGAAGAAGCTCTCGAGCTCGCCGCGCTTGCGCGCTTCCTGAATGCGGCCGGTGGCCGGGTCGCGCTCCACCAGGCCGAGCCGCGTGATGGGCACCGAAACGGTCAGGCCTTCCAGGTGGCTCACGTCGATGCCGAGCTCGGCAAGGCGCGCGCTGCGCACCGCGTCGTTCACCGGGCCGTTCAGCCAGTTGCGCAGCTCGTCGATGCCCCCGGTGTTGGTGTAGTAGGAGACGCCGGCCGCGGGGTCGTCGTTTTCCTCCTTGCCGGTTTTCGCGTCGGCCGCGGGTTTGGGCGGGTGCACGGCCTGCGCTCCGAATGCGACGATGGCAGCGAGCTCGCGCCGCCGCACACGGTCGGAAAGCGCCAGCAACTGCTCGCTTGGGTTGGCCGAGGAGAGCGGCACCACCTCGAACGTGTAGCGGGGGCCGACCTGCTGCCCGGTCTTCTTGTCGAACAGCTCCTTCCGGTTCTTCTCGGCGGCAGCGCGGACCAGCGCGCTGCCGACCACGCCGGTATGGTCGATGACGGCGATGCGGCGCTCGGCGGTATCGGGCTTGCCCTTGATGAACGACATCCCGATGGATCCGCCCCCGAACAGAATGGGGGCGACGATCAGGCCGAACAGGAACGCCTTGGTGCGGACGGTGGCGATGTAGTCGCGCCGTGCGATGGTGAGGATTCTATGCGCTCGCAACTTCCGCCTCCTCGGCCGTGGGGCCGGCGATTCGAACGAAAATATCGTGCAGGGAAGGCCTCACGACGGAGAAGCTGGAAACGCGCGTGCGCGCGATCAACGCCCGCAGCAGCTCCTGCGGGTCGGCGCCGCGGGCGATGCGGATTTCCTGGACCTGGCCGAGATCGCGAAGCTGCTCGACGCCGGGCAGCCCCTGAACGGCCGCGCCGCCGCCCTCGGCCGAGACGCGGATGGTGTCCTCGCCATACTGGTCCTGAATGGAAGCGATGGTGCCGTCGAGAACCTTCCTGCCGCGGAAGATCATGCAGATGTAATCGCACATGGTCTCGGCGAGGTTCATATCGTGGGTGCTGAGGATGACGGTCACGCCGCCGCGGCGAAGGTCCAGCAGGGCCGCGCGGATGAGGTCGGCACTGACGGGATCGAGGCCGCTGAAGGGCTCGTCGAGAATCAGCAGCTGGGGCTCGGGGATTACGGTGGCGATGAACTGGACTTTCTGGCTCATGCCCTTGCTGAGTGTTTCGACCTTGCGGGACGCCCACTTCGCGAGGTCGAGCTTCTCCAGCCAGTGCTGCACTTCGGCCGCGACGTTCCGGCCGGACCGCAGCTCGCCGTAAAATTCGAGCAGCGACTTGACGCTCATCTTCTGATAGAGGCCGCGCTCCTCGGGCAGGTAGCCGATGAGGTCGGGGCAGGCGCCGGGAGCGCGGCCGCCGAGCAGGCGGATCCGGCCGCGGTCGGGATAGAAGATATTCACGATCATGCGCATCGTGGTGGTCTTTCCCGATCCGTTGGGGCCGATGAAGCCGTATACGGAACCCTGTGGAACGGCGAGCGAGAGGTCGTCCACGGCGGTGACGCTCCCGAAGGTTTTCGTGACGTTCGCGATCTCTACGGCCTGCACTCGGACGAATCTTAGCAGATGGCGGTAGCCCATGAGCGGGAGGCGGGACCTCCTGTTAATCTGGATGTCTGGATTCAGACTCAAGCGAGGAAACCGAATGCAAGTAGTGGCCGGAGTGGACCTGGGCGGAACCGCCATCAACTATACGCTGCTCAACGAAAGGGAGAAGTTTCTGATCGAGGGTCTGTGCGAGCATCCCGCGCGATCCAAAGAGGGGCCGGACGTTTGCCTCCGGCAGATCGAGGAAGGACTGAAGCTGGCCGTGGCGGGGGTGGGGGTCGCGCTGTCGGACGTCGTGGCCGTCGGGCTGGACACGCCCGGTCCGGCGAGTGCCGCGGGCGTGCTGAGCGCGCGCGGCTCGACGAATTTCGTTCACGCGCAGTGGGCGGGATTCGACATCCGCGAGGGCCTGGAGAAGAGACTCGGCAAGCCGGTCACCTACCTGAACGATGGAAACGCCGGAGCATTGTGGGGCCACTTCACGATCTTCGGCGCCGACACCCTGAAGACGTCGATCTCCGCGGTGATCGGTACCGGGCTGGGCGGCGGCGTGATCGTGGGCGGCAGCGTCCTCAAGGGCAGGATGGGCTTCGGAGGAGAGCTGGGGCACGTGCTCATTCCCTACCAGGGCATTCCGGGAATCGACGGCCTGAAGCCCCACTGCAACTGCGGGCGCACGGGCGACCTGGAGTCACTGTGCTCCCTGACCGCCATCGAAAAGACGCTGCTCCCGTATTTTCTGCGGCACTATCCCGGCCACGAACTGGAGAAGCTCGATCCGCACCAGGCGGCGAAGATGGTGCGCGGCATGGCCGAAAAGGGCGACCCGATGTGCCGCGACATCTTCCGGGTGCAGGCGCGGGCCATGGGACTCTTTTTCGACGAGATGGTGAACACGTTCGATCCAGACGCCTTGATCATCGGGGGAGGCGCGCTCGAAACGAGGGAAGAGTTCCAGCGCTGGTTCATCGAGGAAACCCGCGCGGGGATGCCGGTACAGCGCGAAGAGCAGGAAGACATTCCGATCCACGTGATGCCCAACGGCGATACCGCCGGGGCTCGCGGCGCGGCGATCGAAGCGCTCAAAGGCCATCGGGCGGAGTCGAAAGCGTAAGGGAGCGGGCAGCTTCGGCCTTTTGCCCTTCCACCGCGTCCGATAATAGAAGTACACCGATGGATTCATCTGAGAACCACCGCGGCTTGAGCCGCGCCGCCGAGACGATCCGCGAGATCTTCGAATCGGGACGGCCTCTTACCTATATCCGCTCGCCGGAGGAGCAGCGGGTGGCGCGCCTGCTGAGCGAGGTGGCGCGGGCGATGGCCGTTTCCGCGCCCGTGTCCGTATGGACATGGAGCCTCACCGAGGGAATGCGGCGCGACGACCGGGTAGCGGAGCCCGGAACGCGCGGGCCGCGGGAAGCGCTCGACTTCATCGACGCGCACAACCGCGGCGCGGCCATCTTCCACCTGAAGGATTTCCACGAGGCGCTGCGCGAATCGGCGGAGGTGCGGAGGAGGCTCCGCGACATCGACGCAAGCTGCCGGGACCAGCGGAAATTCGTGGTGATCACCTCCCCGGTGAGGTTTATTCCGGAAGAGGTGGAGCGGAGCCTGGTGTATATCGACCTGCGCCCGCCGGACCGCACGGAGCTGGCGGAGTTCGTGCGGGAAGAGGCGGCCCGGACGTCGCCCGACGGACAACCGGACGAGGGGCTGCGGCACCAGATCGCTTCGGCGCTGCAGGGGCTCACACTAGATGAGGCCCGGTACGCGCTGCGGCGGGCGGCGGCGGTGAGCCCGCGGCTCGCGCCCGAATCGGTGCCGGCGATCCTCGAAGAAAAGCGCCTGCTGGTGAACCGCAGCGGCGTGATCGAGTTCATTCCCTCGGATACGGGCCTGGGAGAAGTAGGCGGGCTCGAAGGCCTGAAGAAGTGGCTGCTCGAAAGGCGCAAGCTGTTCCAGATGCGGGACAGTTTGAGCGCCGAGATCGTGCCGAAAGGGCTCCTCATGATGGGGATCCCGGGCTGCGGGAAGAGCCTTTCGGTGAAGGCCATCGCCAACTACTTCGAACTGCCGCTGTACCGCGTGGATATGGTCGAGATCTTCTCGGGACGCCACGGGAAGCCGGAAGGGGCGTTCGTTTCGGCCTGCCGGCTGATGGAGGAGATGGCGCCGGCGGTGCTGTGGTTCGACGAAATCGAGATGGGGATCACGTCGGCGGAGGCGGGTGGGGAACAGGGGCGCATCTTCGCATTCTTCCTGACGTGGATGCAGGAAAAGGCCAGCGGCCTGTTCGTGGCCGCGACCGCCAACCGCATCGACCTGCTGCCCGCCGAGATGATCCGCAAGGGGAGGTTCGACGAAGTGTTCTTCGTGGACCTGCCGGCGGACGAGGAGCGCGTCGAGATCTTCAAAATTCACCTCAACCGCAGGGGCGAGGACGCTTCGCGCTTCAACATCGACCAGTTAACCGGCTTCACCAACGGGTGGGCGGGGGCCGAGATCGAGCAGTGCGTGGTATCGGCCCTGACCAAAGCACGGCTGGCGGACCGGGGACTGACGGACCAGGACCTGATCAGCGTGGCGGTGAAGATCGTGCCGCTCTCGCGCACCATGAAGGAGCAGATCAGCCACATACGCGGGTGGGCGTTCGAGCGGGCGGTGAAAGCGTCGGTGACGCAGCCGGGCTACTAACGGCTAACAATTGAGAGTATTTCCTTTCCCGGGGGAGGCCGTCAGACTGGGGAAGGAGTCTGCCTATGAGAGAGTACGGTCCGTTTGTCTTGCTGATGCTGGCGGTGTGCGGGGGCACGGCCGCGGGGCAGTCGATGGTGGGGTACGGACTGGGCGCGGCAAGCGCCTCCACCGCCGCCGCTCCCGCCCGCGGCGCCGGCAAAGCCATGAGCAAGGCCTGGGAGACTGCGGGAAAGACCGCGAAATCCGGGGATCTCGAGCCGGCCGGACGGACGTCCCGGCCCGCCGCCAGGAGACTGGAAACGAAAACCACGGCCGCGCCGCCCGTCAACTACGAAGACCCGGGCAAGATCGAGGAGGGCATCACGTACGCGGAACTGATCCGCCGGTTCGGGCCTCCTTCGATGCAGATCACCGGCGAAGACGGCGGGCGCACACTCACTTACCTGGGCAAGGGCGACCATGCGGAACTGGTGGTGAAGGACGGGAAGGTCGGCTCCGTGGAGATCCGGCGCGTCCAGCGGGCCGCAGCGCTGCCGCGCTGATCAGAACAGGCGGTCCTGCTTGCGCAGGGTGCCGAACGAGCCGATATTGGCGATGGTGAAGGCCACGCGGTATTGGGTTTCATCGCGGATTCCGATGTTATAACGGCGGTACTGGAAGCTCAAGCCGCAGCAATCCGTATTGTAAGTGACCTGCGTGGTGGAGTACTGGATGACCGACTTGCGGTAGTCGTAGACAGCATCCACCGCGGCGTTCCAACCCTTCCGGCTGCCGTTGCCGAAACCCGTGCGGAAGCGGAACTGGTTGGCGTTGGGCGTGAGTAGCGGATTGCTGTGCACCTCATTGTTCCCGGCCGAGATGAAATAACGCTGCCAGCCGTAATCCACCGAGAACGAGCTGTCGACGATGGCGTGAAAGCGCGGATCGTAATCGGCCTGCCACTGAATACCGAGCCGCCCGAAGGGGTTGGCGCGCACCGTGGACGCCACCGGAGAGGTACTGCGAGGCCCCACCAGGAAGGCGTAGGCAGTGAGGTCGGCGGTGGCATCGAAAATATTGCGCTGGCCGTCGACCAGCGCGCCGCCGAAGGTCGGGTCGAAGTAGCGCTTCTGGGCGATCTCCCAGGTGAAAATCTCCTGCACGGAATTACCGCGCTTGGCGTAGATCCGGTTGGTCAGCGAAAGTTCCAGCTCATTGGTGTTCGAGAGCAGGTCGGTCTCGTCGAAGCGAATGAAGTCGTTGAAGTCTGTGCCGATTCCGGTAACGTAGCGGTAGGTGGCGCGCGGCTCGATGACGTGTTTGAGCTTATCGCCGAAGATGGTCTTCTTATCGAACACCCGGGCCAGCGTTGGGAAGACGAAGTCTACCGAGAGATCGCGGGCGCTGCTCACGAGATTGGTGCCCACTACGTTGTAATGCCCCTGGCTGGGCGCTTGTGCCTCGGAGTAATAGGTCTCGTGAATGCCGAAGCTGGGGACAATGTGAAAGTCGCCGAAGTGGAAGGCGGTGGTGAGGTGCGGCGCCAGGTTCACGCGGTTCATGAACTGGCCGGTCTGATACTGATCGACCAGGACGTTGTTCTGGAATACGGGGGCGGAGCGGAAAAGCAGGCCGGCAGTGGATTCGAGCGAATACCAGATCGGCAGGTTGCCGAAGAGGGCGTGGTCGCGGCTGTAAAACCCGGCTTCGGGCAGCTTGCGGATGATCACCGCGTTGGTGAGATATTGGGTGTCCTTGGTGACCGGGTCGGTGATTGGGATTTCGGTGGATTCGAAGTTCTCGAGGCGGGCGGCGACAATGTTCACCGAGTAGGTAGACCAGTTCTTGTTGATGAACCCGGCCGAATGGACCTCCGAGCCGATGGCTTCGTTGAACGATTCCGTCCACTCCTGGCGGAAGCGGAACGAGGTGATGTAGTTCAGGGTGCCGCTGGCGGTCCAGCCATTGCCGAGGTCGGAGCGGCCCACGGCGTAGAGGCTGATGCCACTGTACTTGATGGGCGGGTTGCCGCTGTCGGGAAGGCCGCGGTCCTGTACGCCGTAGAGCACGAGGTCGAAGTTGGAGCCGGGCCGCGGCTTGGCGCGAAAGTCGACGTGGTGGGTGAATCCCCGGGCGGTGAAATCCTGTACGCGGTAGGTGACGTCGGTGCTGCGATTGATGGCCCAGAAGTATCCCAGGCCGAACATTTCGCCGCGCTGCGAGCTATGGCCGAGGTTGGGCATGAGGAAGCCGCTCTTGCGCGGCTCGGAAGCCAGCGAGTGGTAAAAGAAAGGCGTGTAAAAGATGGGGAAGTGCCGCAGAATGTACGTGCTGTTGTGGGTGATGGCGCGGTCGTCGGGGATGATATCGAAGCGGCTGCCCTTCAACCGCCACCACGGGTTGGGCAGTTTGCAGTTGGTGGCCCAGCCGTGATAGAGGATGTACTTTTCGCCGATGCGCTCCGCCCACTGCCCTTCGAAATGGAAGGGCGCACTGCTGGCGAGGACTCCCGGGCGGGCGACGATTTTCGGTTGTGTCTCGCCGATGACGTCGTAGAACTTGCCGCGCTCGGCGTCGGTGTTGTACTCGACGCGGCTGGCCCACAGCTTCATGTTCCTATCGAAATTCCAGAAGAAGACGTTGCCTTTGGCGCGCACATCCCCGGTTTCCTGGTCCCATTCGATCTCGTCGGCGCGGAAGAGCAGGCGGGAATCTTCGAGCTCGGCGGGGTGTCCGTGCAGCGTGTAGACGCTGCCTTCCAGTTCCTGGCTCTCGGAGACGACGTTCCACTCTCCCAGCGGAATGGTCTTGGGGGGGACCGAGGGGGGCGCGACTTCGCGGGCGGTCTCCTGGGCCAGGGCTCCGGTGGCTAAAACCAGCGGCACCAATAGAGTAACAAGCAAAAGACAGGTATTACTCGAAGATTTTTCGTGACAAGCCGGCACCTTTGTGTTAAGACTTTTTAGAAGGGAAACTGTGTGGTGCCTCAAACGAGAAAAGTACCACATTTCCCGGGACCGAAGTTTGCAGCGGGGCTTGGAGCGAAATGACCTGTAGCTATTGTGGATCGCGTAACGCAGAAGGAGAGCACCGCTGCCGGCGGTGCGGACGGCGGCCGGGCGACACCCTGACCGGCGAATTTGCCGTGCCGCGCATGACCGGAGCCACCGCTCCGCAGCTGCAGCCGAAGGCGCAATCCGGCTTGGCCGAGCAGCCGGCGATCTCCCAACCAGCCCGCGCCGCGGGGCACGCGATTCCCGTGCAGGGGTCTCTGTTCCCGGTGCGATCGCAATCGAACGTCATTCCCTTTCGAGGCGTACGCACCGCCCAAGCCGGCGCCGCGGCCCAAGCCGGCGGCCGCCGCCCACTCTGACGCAAAAACCCCAGCCAAACTTCCCGCCCGCCGCGCGCCGCGAACTCCGGAAGGGCAGCAGCGCCTGGATTTCCTGCCGCCCGCGCCTGCCAAGCCGCGGACACTGGGAACCACGGTGGAAGCCGTGATCTACTGCGAGGCCCCGGTGGCCACTCCACTGCACCGCGCCGTAGCGGGGGCGCTCGACTGGAGCATGGTGCTAATCGGCTACGGCCTGTTCCTCGCGACTTTCTTCCTGATGGGTGGAGCGATCTCGCTCAACAAGCTGAACCTGATGATCTTCGGGGGCGCCCTGCTGCTGGTGGGCTTCCTCTACGGCTGGATATTTGCGATCGCCGGCTCGGAAACGCCGGGCATGCACTGGACCCACTTGCGGCTGACCACGTTCGACGGTTTCCGGCCGGAACTGCGCCAGCGCCTGCTGCGCTTTGCAGGGTCGTGCCTCAGCCTGTGCACCGTCGTGGGCCTGCTGTGGTCGCTGGCCGACGAAGAATCGCTGACCTGGCAGGATCACATTTCGCGCACGTTTCCGACGCCGCGCGAACTCGAATCGCAGGTTTTTCACCGCCGCTAGGCACGCTCCCTTACGGTCGCGGCTCTGTGCCGAGGCGAAGAACCAGCGCTTGTTACCGGCGCAGGTCATCGAGCGCCGCGGCGGCTGCGTAATGCTAGGGTCCTAACGGCCGACGCGAGCAGCTTTGCGAGCGGCAGCCCAACGCCTCCGCTGTGCGGCAGCGATGCGGGCTCGCCCTTCCGGGCTGACGTGGTGCTTTCGCGGCTGAGCAGCTCCACCGATCATGGGGGTTCCGGGGGTCTTGCCCAGTTTGCGGCGAAGCTGGTCAATCTGAGAATTCACAAAGTCGAGTCGCTGCTGATAGCCTACCAGGGCCGCGCGGAGGGTTGCTGGATCCGTTGAAATTTGCATCGAGTTCGTGCCTTATAGTCTGATTGGAATCGTAACTTCTCAATTCTCCGGGTCTCCGCCCGCTTTGCCCGGCTGAACGTGCTGCCATCCGATTCAGCCGCGCTTCATCTGATTTGTCTAATATTATTTAACTTGTAAATGGCTAAGATATGAGGCGAATCCTGTATTTGGGTCTTATTGTGGGGTACTGGAACTCTATAAGATCGGAACGCTAGTCCTAGCCCAAGGCCGGCAGTTTGAGTACTGGGCGATCGACGCGGCTCGATAGCACAAGCCGGGCTGCCTTTGCGATGATCGGAGTTGTCATGATTCAAACAGGTCTCGAAGGCAAAGTCGTAATCGTCACCGGAGCGGCGGCGGGGATCGGACGGGCCACCGCGCATCGCTTTGCGCAGGAGGGCTGCCGCGTGGCGTCGTGGGACGTTAAGGATGGCACCGCGGAAGAGGGCGGCATGTTCCAGCGAGTGGACGTGACCAGCACCGAATCGGTCGAAGCGGCGGTGCGTGCGGTGGTGGAGCGCTGGGGCGGCGTTCACGTGCTGGTGAACAATGCGGGCATCCTTCGCGATGGACAACTGGTGAAGTACAAAGACGGCGCGGTGGCCGGCCTGATGAGCGACGAGCAATTCGACTCGGTCATCTCGGTGAACCTGAAGGGCGTGTTCCACTGCACGCGGGCGGTGGTGCCGCGAATGATCGAAGGCGGCGGCGGCGTGATCCTGAATGCGTCGAGCATTGTCGGAGTCTACGGCAATTTCGGACAGACGAATTACGTGGCGAGTAAGGCGGGCGTGATCGGGATGACGCGGGTCTGGGCGCGCGAGCTGGGGAAATACAAAATACGGGTGAATGCCGTGACGCCGGGGTTTATCGCGACCGACATGACGGCCGGAATGCCGGAGAAGATCCTGCAGACGATGGTGGGGCGGACTCCCATCGGGCGCATGGGGCAGCCGGAGGACGTGGCGAATGCGTACGTGTGGCTGGCATCGGACGGCGCGTCGTTCGTCAGCGGACAGGTCCTCGGGGTGGACGGCGGAGTAGTCACAGGCACCTAGCGGCGCGAAAATAGAAGAAAGGGGACAACGTGAAACCGATCTATATCGCGAGCTATCATCAGTCGAAATTCGGGAAGCTGATGGGCATGACGGTGCCGCAAATCCTGGGCCACGCCATTCAGGGCGCCTGCCGCGAGATCCGCGTGGAGCCCGCGGCCCTGGACGTGGGCAGCGTCGCGGCGGCCTGCAACTTTTCCCTGAACGAGCAGGGGCTGCTGGCAGGGCTGGTGGCGGAGACGCCGGGCATGGAAGCAAAGCCCATCGAGGCCGTGGAAAATGCCTGCGCTTCGGGTGGGCAGGCGGTGATCTCGGTGATCCAGAAACTGCAGCTGGGGATGGGGGACACGGGCATCGCCATAGGGTACGAAAAGATGCGCGACGCCGCGGGAAAGATGGACGGCAAGCTGATCGGAAAGGTGCTCGGTTATTTTTCGCACCCCGATGAGCGCGCGGGCAAGATCTTCGTCTTCCCCCATCTTTTCGCCGAGGTGATGCGAGATTACATGGCTGCGTACGGCGTGACCGAGCGCGAACTGGCCGCGATTCCGGTGCAGGAGTACGCCAACGCGAAGTACAATTCGTGCGCCCAGATGAACAAAGTCCAGATTACCCTGGACCAGGCGACGGCCATCGAAGGCATCAACCGGTATGTCGTTGAAGGGCTGCCCCTCAAGACCTACGACTGCTCGCAGATTACCGACGGCTACGCGGCCCTGATCCTGGCGACCGAGGAGGGACTGGCGAAGCTCGGCGTGGCGAAGGCGGATTGCGTGGAGATTGCCGGGTGGGGCCAGGCGACCGACCCGATCCGCAAGGAGGGCCGTGATGTGCTGCGGCCGGCGGGCGCTTACCGCGCCATGAGCACGGCCTACCGCATGGCGGGCGCGGATGCGAAGGACGTGACGGTGGCCGAAGTGCACGACTGCTTCAGCGTGATGGGGGCGATCGGCACCGAGGTGATCGGCAAGGCCGAGCCGGGCAAGGGCGCGCAGTATTGGGTGGAAGGAAAGGCGTCGCCGCGAGGCGAGTGCGGCATCAACACCTCCGGCGGCCTGATCGCGAAAGGCCACCCGATCGGCGCGACCGGGGTCGCGATGATCGGCTGGTCGGCGCAGCAGTTGCTGGGCAAGGCTCCCGCCGAGCTTCAGGTCGAAGACCCGAAGCTGGCGGCGACGTTCAACATCGGCGGACCGATCTGCGCCAGCGTTTGCACGGTCCTGCGGGCGCCGCGATAGGGCCGGGCTACTTCGACGGAGCCTTTGTCGGGGCGCTGTCGCCGTGGATCAGGCTGGCCACGCTTTCGGTGAGCTCCTGATTGTCGATGACATAGAACAGGCCTCCGCGGCCGTTCTGGCTGCTCGCGCAGTTGTCGCCGGAGGCGGTGCCCTGCTGGTTCATATCGCCAAAGATAGTGTAGTGCTCGGAGCCGGCCGTGGAGACCCCGATTTTCGCGTGGTTGAAATCGGGGCCGCTGCCGCCCGTCAGGCCGAAGTCCTTACCGTCCCATTGTCCGGTGGTCGCAATCTCCACGGCCCCCGGCTTGCCGAGAGTGTTGCTCCAGCAGGCGATCTTGGTCGTGGCCGTCGTGGAATAGATCTCGGGTGTTGCCCACCAGGTGGCCGCCCGCAGAGGGACCCCTTTCAGGAACGCCGATACCATCTGCCAGGGCGGCACGTTCAGCGCCGAGGGCTTCGAGATCAGATCTACCCCGGTGGAAAGCTCCTCGTTGAGCGCGTTAGTCGACTTGGATTTCACGCCGAGCGCCTTCACCAGTTTCTGTACGTCCGGCGGTCCGCCGTTCTTGACGATCTGGGCGTTTTTCGGGTCCGTGACGACGCTGGCGTTTTGCAGCGCGCCGAGCACTTTGACGAGGTCGTTCTTGGTCAGCTTCAGGGCGAAGAAGTGCTGGCTCACCTCGACGTCGTTATCGTCGATGCAGCCGAGGGTGTTGCCATCGGTTTTGCGCGGCGACTTGCTGCTGCCCGAAGCCGGCCACGAAGGCGTGGAGACCTGCAGGACAAACCCTTGACCGTCGTCGTTCCATGCCAGCAGGCCTTTGGAGTGCCCCCAGGGCGATCCGCACTCTTTGGTGCAGCCCTTGATCTTCGGATCGTCATAGAACTGGTCGTTCCACACCAGGTAGTAATAGGTACCGTTGTAGACCTGGCCGAAGGTGGCGCCCAGCGGGTCGGCGGCCGTTTCGCCCGCGCATCCCCCGCCCTGCTCGAGCTTCCCGCTCTCACTGCTGGCATAGACGAACTGCTGTCCGAATTGCTTGTAGTCCTGGACTTTGCCTCCGAACGTGCAAGTCCGGGCGGCGCCGGCTCCGCAGCCGGGAAAAGCCTTCGAGTTCAGTTTGAAGACGAACCACCAGTCGACCGGATGTCCTGCTTTCAGCAAGGGCACCGGCGCATCCGCAGCCCTGGCGGCGGGTGCAAAGGAGAAACAGGAAATCGTCAGCGCAAAATACAATGGGAGTTTCAACCCGGAGTAATGACAGCCCATGAGTAGACTCCTCTCGAAGTGAATCGCCGTTCATTGTACCGGAATCGCCGGAGCGGCGTGACGATACACTGAGGTATGGCGTCCGTCAGCACTCGGGAGCGCCGGGATCTGGTACGACGGGGACGGCGGCTCGAATACTTCACGATCGGGTACAACAGCCTGGAGGGGCTGGTCTCGATCGCTGCCGGTCTGTTTGCCGGGTCGGTCTCCCTGGTGGGCTTCGGATTCGACAGCATGATCGAAGTGACATCCGGCGCCGCGCTGCTCTGGCGGCTCCATCACGATGTCAACCCGTTGCGCCGCGAGCGGGTGGAGCGGGCCACCGTGCGGATCGTGGGCTGGTGCTTTCTGGCGCTGGCGGCGTACATCCTCTATGAATCGGCTTCCACGCTGATCCGGCACGCGGCGCCGGAGCGGAGTATCCCCGGCATTATCGTGGCGGGCGCCTCGGTGGTAGTCATGCCGCTGCTGGCCGCGGCCAAGAGGCGGGTGGCCGCGGGGATCGGGAGCGGAGCGATGAAGGCCGATTCCCGGCAGACCGACTTTTGTACCTACCTGTCTGCGATTCTGCTCGGCGGCCTGCTGCTCAATGCGCTCTTGGGATGGTGGTGGGCCGATCCCGCGGCGGGACTGGCAATGGTTCCGATGATCGCCAAGGAAGGCTTCGACGGAGTCCGGGGCAGAGCGTGCTGCGACGAGTGCGGCTGCGAATGAACCTGGATTCCACGGAATTCACCTCCCTTCCACCACGTTGCCGCCAGTGATATGATCCTTCGCCAGAAGCTGATCGACGGGGATGCTGTTTGGACCGATCAGTGTCGTTCGAGTTTCCCACCAGCGATGCCAGTTCCGGGCTCGTGATTCGGCACCGTTGGACCTCAGACAGCCATTGTCCACGGAAATTTCAAAGGAGACTGGCAAATGCGGACAATTCTCACCAAGGCGCTGATCGCTCTGGCAATCGCCACCATCGCCGCACTCGGCGCTGACAACTCCATCGGCACATGGAAGCTGAACGCCGAAAAGTCGAAGTATACACCGGCACCGATACCCGTCAAGAGTCTCACGTTCACACGAGAAGCATCGGATGGCGGTGCAAAGGTGACCACCACCGGGGAGCAGGCTGACGGTACCCCTATCAACGCCACCTACACAATCAAATACGACGGCAAGGACGTGCCGGTAACCGGCAACTCGCCGTATGACACGATAGCGGTCAAGCAGGTAAACGCCAATACGTTCACGGATCGACGCAAGAAAACGGGTGGTCCATACCAGGCGACGGGCCGAACCGTGATCTCGAACGACGGCAAGACGATGACGATGACCGCCAAAGGAACGAATGCTCAAGGCAAAGCGTTCACGCTGACCTTTGTGTTCGACAAACAGTAGCAGGTGCGCGGATGCCGGGCGGATTGGTGCGGATGATAGGACTTGAACCTACACTCCCTCGCGGGAACTGGAACCTAAATCCAGCGCGTCTGCCAGTTTCGCCACATCCGCACGCTTCAGTCGAATTATAGCGTGGCCCGGCGCCTATTGCTGACGCAGGGCCTCCAGCGGGTCGATGGCGGTGATCTGGCGGGCGGGCAGGAAACAGGCCGCGGCGGCCACGGTCAGGAACAGAATCGACACGGCCGCGAAGGTCGCGACGTCCCGCGGGCTGGTGGCGTAGAGCAGACCGGAAAGGAAATGCGTGAGGGCGGATGCCCCGGCCATTCCGATCAGCGCACCGGCAACCGTCAGGGCCAGGCCGCCGCGAACCACCATGCTTACGATGGCCGGACGTCCCGCTCCCAGGGCCATGCGGATTCCGAGCTCGTGCGTCCGCTGGCTCACGGAGAGTGCCATTACGGCGGCGATTCCGCTGGCGCTGATGAGCAGCGCGAGGGCGGCGAAAATCCCGAGCAGTGCGGTGAGGACGCGCGGCGACGCCAGCGAGTCGTGCTCCAACTGGTCGATGGTCGTCAGGCGATCGACCGCGATCAAGGGGTCCACCTCATGCACGGCCGCGCGCAGCAGGGGCGCGATGCTCTTCGGGTCCATCGCGGTCCGCACCACCAGGATATTCTGCCAGCCCACCTGGGCCATCGCGAGATACACTTCATCCTGCACGGGATGCTCCAGGCCGTACTCGCGGACGTCGCCCGAAACGCCAACAATGGTGAACCATTGCTGGGCCACGGCCTGGTTGGGAACCGCGAAACGGATGCGCCGGCCGACCGGGTCCACTCCGGGAAAACGATGGCGCGCCATGGTCTGGTTGATCACCGCGACGGGGGGCGCGGCGGCATCGTCGTGCTCGGTGAAAAGCCTTCCCTGGACGGCGGGCTGCCGGATGGTTTCGAAATAGTTCGCGCCCACGACCGTGATGTCCACGGCCGGAGCCTGGCGCGAAGCGGATTCGGGCTGGCCCTCGATCTCGAAGCCCACGGCACCGGGCGCGGCGCCGGGCGCGAAGGGAGTGCTCTGCGTGAACGCGGCCGATTCGATGCCGGCCAGGGCCCGCGCCTTGGCGAGGACCCGGTCGCCCAATTCAAACCCCGACTGGCGAGTCGCGTAGCGGGTGAAGCCGGGGCTGATCCGCAGCGTCAGCAGGTGGTCCGGACGGAACCCGGGATTGACGCGCAGGAGGGCCACGAAGCTCCGGGCCATTAGCCCCGCGCCCACGAGTAAGACGAAAGACACCGCGACCTGGGCGACGACCAGCGCCCCGCGGAGGCGGTGGCTGGCGCGTCCGGCGGTGACCCGCGATCCCCCCGCGATGCCGGCGGCCCAACGGTTCGACGACAGAGCCGGCGTCAGGCCGAACAATACGCCGGCGCCCAGGGACACCAGCAGAGTAAACAGCAGCACAGGGCCATCGATGCGGACCTCCGCGGCGCGCGTCGTGTAAGTGGCCGCGAACTTCACCAGAACAGCCAGGGCCGCCGGAGCGAGCAGAAGTCCCAGGGCCCCGCCCGCCACCGACAGCATTACGCTTTCGGTAAGCATCTGCCGCATAAGACGCAGCTTGCCGGCGCCGAGGGCGGCCCGCACCACGAATTCCTGCTCCAGCTTCAGCATCCGCGACAGCATCAGGTTGGCCACGTTGGCGCAGGCGATCAGCAGGATGAAGCCGGCCCCGCTCAGCAGCACCAGGAAGGCGGTGCGGGCGCGGCGGGTCAGCTCATCCTCGAGCGGCGCGGCTTCCACGCCGAAGCCCTGGCTGCTCGCGTACACATCCGGATGGGCGTTGGCCATGGCGCTGGCAGTTACCGCGAGGTCCGCCTGCGCCTGCTGCAACCCCACACCGGGCTTCAGGAGGGCGAACGCATTCAGCATGCGGGCCCGGCGGTTCGCGATCGTCTTGGGGTTGGAGCGGAAAGGGCAGTGGGAGGTCGGCATGTACACGTCCACTTCCACCGGGTACTGGGGAATGGGGGGCAGCACGCCGATCACGGTGTGCGGCGCGTTATTCATCTGGAAGACCTTGCCGACGATGTTGGGGTCGCCGCCCTGCTTGGTCTGCCAGTACTTGTACGTGAGCACCAGCACCGCGTCCGAGCCCGGCTGGTCGTCGCGGGGAAGGAACGTGCGGCCGAGCAGCGGCTTGACGCCCAGAACATCGAAGAAGTTGGCGGAGACCACCCCGGTATCGACGCGCTCGGCGGTGTCCTTTCCGAGCAGCAGGAAGTTCATGTTGTGATGCTCGACCACGCTTTCCAGGGTATGGCTGTGGTCGCGATAGTCCTGGATCTCCTGCACGGAGAACCCGACGTCGGGCACCTGGAGGCTCTTCAACGGCTGGTGCAGCACCACCAGCCGGCCGCCGTGGATATACGGCAGCGGGCGCAGCAGCACGCCGTACACAACGCTGAAGATGGCGGTATTGGCGCCGATTCCCAACGCCAGGGTCAGGATCACGACGGCGGAGAAGCCCGGGTTCCGGCGGATCATGCGCGCGCCGTAGCGCACGTCCTGCAGCAGCGTTTCCACGACCCGGCCGAGCCGCGCCTCGCGGCATTCATCCTTGAGGGCTTCGACGCCGCCCACACTCAGTACAGCCTGGCGGCGGGCTTCGGCGGGCGTCATTCCGCGGCCGATGTTGAGTTCGGTCTGCCGCTCCAGGTGATATTGCAGCTCCCTGTCCAGATCCCGTTCCAGTCTGTCGCGACGGAACAAAAAGCGGAGAATCGCGAACAATCGCCGCGTCATAAACCCCTCCCTACGCTCCCACGATTCGCGCCACGGCCGTCGAAAGCCGCAGCCAGTTCTCTTTCTCGCTCGCCAACTGCTTGCGTCCCAGTCGCGTCAACTCGTAATAGCGAGCCTGGCGGTTGTTCTCCGATACTTTCCAGGAGGCGGCAATCCAGCCCTGCTCTTCCAGCCGGTGCAGCGCGGGGTAGAGGGACCCCTGGTTGACCTGCAGGACGCTCTCGGAGAGCTGCTGGATGCGCTGCGAAATGCCCCAGCCGTGCATCGGCTCGAGCTCGAGCGTCTTGAGGACCAGCAGATCCAGGGTGCCTTGCAGAAGGTCACTCTTCGGTTTGGGCAATCTCTCCTCCAGGCAATCTACAGGAAGAATAATGCGGCTCCTGTAGATTGTCAAGGGAAAAGAGCGGGCCGCTCGATCATGCCCCACCGGAGCGATTCGCGATACCATCGCCAACAGGACCAGTGACCTCTTATTTCGAATTGCGCCGCCGGGCCGTGGAGTTTGTCGCGCAGTGGTCCGCCGCGGGCCCCGTGCTGGTTCTGGCGCCGGTCCGCGCGGCGGCCGAAGAGGTCTCCCTGGCGGCTTGCGGCGAGGCCCTGGTGGGCGTGCGCCGGTTCGCATTCCGCGAACTGGTCCTGGAGCTGTCCGCCGCGGAGCTGAACCGCCGGGGGCTCGTGCCGGTGGGCCGGTTCGTACGGGAGGCGCTGGCTGCGCGCGTCACCTCCGAGGCGCTCACTCGCGGAGAGCTCACCTACCTCGGGCCGGTGGCCGGATTTCCAGGCTTTCCCCGGGCCCTGACCGCTACGTTCGAAGAACTGCGGCTCAACGCCATCGACCCCGAGCACCTGCGCGACTGCGGCGAATCCGGGCCGGACCTCGCGCGGCTGCTCGCGGCTTACACCCGCGAGCTGACCGAACGCCGGTTCGCCGACCATGCGGCGCGCGTCAACCTGGCACGCGATCCGCTCTCCTCGGCCTACAACCAATTGCGCAAAACAGCGGTCGTCGCGCTCGATCTGGCGCCGCGCACGCGGCTGGAGCGCGAGCTGCTCGCCTCGGTGATGGCCGCCGCGCACGCCGCTCTGGAATTGCACCTGGAACCCGGCGGCGCGGAACCCGCCTCCTGTCTCGGCTCCCTGCAGCGATACCTCTTTTCGAGCGACGCGGTCCCGGCGCGCGAGGACGATGGCAGCGTGGTCATCTTCTCAACCTCCGGCGAAGCGCTGGAATGCGTGGAGATCGCTCGCGCCATCCACGCCGCGGCGGCCGGGGGCGTCCCCTTCGACGAAATCGCCATCCTGTTGCGCTCCGCCGAGCGTCACCAGGCGCTGGTTCTGGAGGCCCTGCGGCGCGCCGGGATCCCCGCGCACTGCACGCTGGCAACCCGCCGTCCCGACGTGGCGGGGCGCGCCCTGCTCGCGCTGCTTTATTGCGCGATGGAAGGGCTCTCCGCCTCGCGCTTCGCCGAGTATCTCTCGCTGGGACAGGTGCCCGAGGAGGAGGACGAGCCCGCAACGCCCGCGCTCTGGGAGCGGCTGCTGGTGGACGCGGCGGTGATCGGCGGCCTCTCGCGATGGGAAACGCGCCTCGCCGGGCTGCGCGAGGAGTTCCACCGCGACTACGCCGTGGAAGAGGACGAAGAGGCGCGCCGGCATCTGGCGCGGCGCATCGAAGCCGTCGAGAATCTCACTCGCCTGGCCTTGCCGGCGATCGCCCGCCTGGCCGCGCTCCCGTCGCGCGCCGTCTGGGGCGAGTGGATCGCCGCACTGTCATCCCTGGCGGAGTTCGCCCTGCGCGAGCCCTCGAACGTCGTCGAGCTGCTGGAGCAACTGGAGCCGATGGCGGAGATCGGCCCGGTCTCGCTGGGCGAAGTGCTGCTGGTGTTGGGCCCGCGGCTGAATTCGACGGCCGCGGCAACCAAGGAGTCGCGATTCGGCAAGGTCTGGGTGGGGGGCGTGGAAGAGGCGCGAGGACTGGCGTTCCGCCGCGTCTTCGTCCCCGGCGTGAACGAAGGCCTGTTTCCGCGTCCGCCCGCGGAAGATCCGCTCCTGCTCGAAGCGCAGCGCCGCCAACTGGGGATCGAACTGCGCGCCGAAGACACCGAGCTCCTCCGCATCGCCGCGGCCTGCGCCGGCGAGCGCCTGACGCTTTCCTTCTCGCGCCTCGACCTGTTGACCGGCCGCCAGCGGGTGCCCTCCTTCTACGCCTTCGCGGCGTACCGCGCGGCCGGAGGGCCGGAGATCGGCGTGCGCGAGTTCGAATCGCGCGCGCGCTCCGCGACCCTGACCCGCATCGGCTGGCCCGCTCCGCCCAACGCGGCCGAGGCCATCGACGATGCCGAATTCGACCTCGCCACGCTGGCGCCGCTCGCCAAGGGCTCCGGCCAGTATCTGAAGAGTCTTCCCGGCCGCTCCGTGCATTCGCTGCGCGCACGCTGGGCCCGCTGGCACAAGCCCTGGAAAGCCGCGGACGGCCTGATCGTCGAAGAGATCGGCAGCGACGCACTGACGCCCTATCGCCTCTCCGAGCGCGCCTGGTCGCCCTCCGCACTGCAGCAATACGCGCGCTGTCCGTATCGCTTCGCGCTGCACGGCATTTACGGGCTGAGCCCCGCCGAACGGCCGTCCGGCATTCAGCGGATGGACGCGGCCACGCGCGGCGATATCTACCACAAGGTGCAATTCGAGCTGTTTCGCGACCTCGCGCAGCGCGCGTCTCTGCCCGTCCACGCCGGCAACCTGGCGGCGGCGCTCGACCGGCTCGATGCCGTTCTCGAACAGGTAGCGCGGCGCTTCGAGGCCGATCTCGCGCCTGCAATTCCGCAGATCTGGCGCGCGGAAGTGCAGGCCATTCGCGCCGACCTGCGCGGCTGGCTGCAACAGAAAGCCGCCCTGGAGCCGGATTGGACGCCCGAGTTCTACGAGCTCAGCTTCGGCCTCGACGACCCGCTGGGCCGCGATCCGCGCAGCCGTAAGGACCCGGTGGAGATCGACGGAGGCTTCCGCTTGCGAGGATCGATCGACCTGGTGGAGCGGCATGCCAGCGGCGTGCTGCGCGTAGTCGATCACAAGACCGGCCGGATCCCCGAGCCGCGTCCCGAGATGACCGGCGGCGGCGAGGTGCTGCAGCCCGCACTCTATGCGTTGGCCGCGGAGCGCATGCTCGGCGAGCCCGTCGCCTACGGGAGGCTGTACTACTCCACCATCGCGCAGAACTACACGGCCCTGGATGTGATGCTCAACGATTGGTCGCGGCGGCGCGCCATGCAGGTGCTGGGCGTCATCGACGACGCCATGCGCGACGGCTTCCTCCCGGCCGCGCCCCGCAAAGACGGCTGCAAACGGTGCGAGTATCTGCCGGTCTGCGGTCCTTACGAAGAGGAGCGTGTGGCCGAAAAATCGCAGCCGGAGTTGAAGGGGCTGAAGGAGCTGCGCACATGGCGTTGAGCAGTGCCGGCTTCACGGCCGGGCTCGACCAGAGCTGGGTGGTGGAAGCCTCCGCCGGCACCGGCAAGACGACCGCGCTGGTGAACCGCATCGTCGAGGTGATCGCCGCCGGAACGCCGGTCGAGAAGATCGTGGCCGTCACGTTCACGCATGCCGCGGCGGGCAATATGAAACTGCGGGTACGCCACGAGCTGGAGCAGCGGCGCGCGGGCGAGCTCGATCCCTTGATGCAGGGCCGCCTGGCCGAAGCGGCGCGCTCGCTGGACCGCGCCTTCATCGGCACCATCCACGCGTTCTGCGCGCAACTGCTGCGCCGCCGTCCGGTGGAAGCGGGCGTCGATCCGGTATTTCAGGAGCTGGCGCAGCCGGAGGCCCTGCGCGTCTTCAGCCGCGTGTTTCAACGCTGGATCGAGCAGCGCCTGGCTGCTCCGTCTACCGCCCTGGTGCGCGCCCTCGCGCGGCTCTCGTGGCGGGAGGAGCGCGACGGAGCCGAGCCGCTCGACGCCCTGCGGCAGGCCGCCTGGTCCCTGGCCGAGTGGCGCGATTTCAACGCCCCCTGGGACAAGCGCGGCTTCGATCGCGACGGCCCGCCTGGAGGCCCTCCTGCTCCAGGCGGAGAGCACGCTCGAGCTGCGCAATCGCTGCGCGCGCCCCCGCGACATCCTCTACGACGGCCTGCGTCCCCTGGCCGAATTCCTGGAGCGCGTAAAGCTGGCCCTCGACGCCGGACGCTTCGACGCCAACCTGGCGGAGAACGAGCTTCTCCGTCTGCCGCGCGAGCTGCGGTGGCTCAAGGCCGGCGGCGGCAAATACGGCGACACGGTTTCGCGGGAAGCCGTGATGGCCTCGTGGGAGGAGCTGAAAGCCGCCATCGAGGAGTACGGCCGCCACGCCGACGCCGACCTGGCGGCGCAGCTGCGCGACGAGCTGTGGGAGGTCGTGGGCCTTTATCAGCATCAGAAGAAGCTGGCCGGGCAGCTCGACTTCATGGATCTGCTCCTGTATGCGCGCGACCTGCTGCGCCACGACGGCGCGCGCGCCCAACTGCAGCAGGATTACCAGCGCATCTTCGTGGACGAGTTTCAGGACACCGACCCGCTGCAGGCCGAGATTCTGCTGCTGCTGGCCGCCGCCGATCCGGCCGAGCGCAACTGGCGTAAAGCCACGCCCGCGCCGGGCAAGCTTTACGTGGTGGGCGACCCCAAGCAATCCATCTATCGCTTCCGCCGCGCCGACGCCCGTCTCTTCCGTCGCGTCTGCCGCGACTTGACGGATGCCGGCGTCGCGAACCGCGAGCTGACCCGCAGCACGCGCAGCACCAGCACCATCCAGGGCTTCGTCAACGCAGCGTTCGCCCACACCATCCCCGATTACCTGCCGCTCGAAGGGGGCATCGAGGACCCGCCGCGGCAGCCCTCGGTCATCGCCCTCCCCATGCCCGAGCCGTACGGCACACGCAATCTGTCGAACGTGAGAATCGAGCAGTGCTCGCCCAACGCCGTCGCGGCCTTCATCCAATGGCTCACAACCGAAAGCGGATGGAAGGTGCGCGACCGCTCCACGGTCGCCTGGGTGCCGGTCAAGCCCGAACACGTCTGCATCCTGTTTCGCCGCTTCACCAATTTCGGAACCGACCTGACCCAGGAGTATGTGCGGGCGCTCGAGGCGCGCGGCATCGCGCACCTGCTGGTGGGGTCGAAATCGTTCCATCGCCGGGAAGAAGTGGGCACGCTGCGCACCGCCCTGCGCGCCATCGAGTGGCCCGACGATGAGCTGAGCGTCTTCGCCGTGCTGCGCGGCAGCCTGTATGCGGTGCTCGACGATACGCTGCTGAAGTTCCGCAACGCCCACGGCCGCTTCCATCCGATGCACGAGCTGCCCGACGATCTCGACCCCGAGTTCGTCCCCATCCGCGACGCTCTCCAGACCCTGCGCGAACTGCATCGCCGCCGCAACTACCGGCCCATCGCCGATACCATCAACGAGCTGCTCGAAGCCACTCGCGCGCATGCCGGATTCGCCTTCCGCAAAGGCGGCGAGCGCGTGCTGGCGAACGTCTTCCGCCTCACCGACCTGGCACGCAGCTTCGAAGCCGGGGGCGCCGCCACCTCCTTTCGCGCCTTCGTCGAATACCTGGACGGCGAATACGAAGGCGGCGACACCGGCGAAGCCCCGGTGCTGGAGCAGGAAGGCGGCGGCGTCCACCTGATGACGGTGCACAAGGCCAAAGGGCTGGAATTTCCGGTGGTGATCCTGGCCGACCTGACGGCGAAGCTCACCGGCCCGCAAGGCGGCGACCGCTACAGCGATCCGGAGCGGCGCCTGTGCGCGCAGCGCCTGCTGTGGTGCGCGCCGTGGGAATTGATGGACGCCGCCGAAGACGAAGCTAAAGCCGACGAAGAAGAGGCGCTGCGGATTGCCTACGTGGCGGCCACGCGGGCGCGCGACCTGCTGGTGGTGGCCGCGATCGGCGAAGAAGACCGGCAGGGCGGCTGGCTGAGCCCGCTGCACGAAGCGCTGTATCCGCCCAAGGATCGATGGCGCGTTTCCGGAGCAGCGCCCGGATGTCCCAAGTTCGGCAGCGCGACCGTTCTCAACCGTCCGCCGGACCAGCCCGAGGAAGTGTCCGTAAAGCCCGGGCTGCACTATCCCAAGGCCGGCAGCCATTCAGTGGTCTGGTTCGACCCCGCGGTCCTGGCGCTGCGCGTGGCCAAAGCCGAGGGCGTGGAGAACGAGCAGGTGCTGAGCGGCACCACCGAAGAGGCGGTCGAAGGCCTGCGCCGCTACCAGGAGTGGAAGGCCGGCCGGGCGCAGCGCCTCGAAAGCGGTGCCGTGCGCGCGCTATCGAGTGGCCGCCGCCGAGACCTTCGGAGCCGCGGCGGAGGCCGCGCACATTCCGGTGGAGACCGTCACGCTGCCGTTCGCCGCCGGGCGTCCCACCGGGCGGAAATTCGGCCGCGTGGTCCACGACATCCTGCAGCACGCCGCGTCGCCCGACGAAGCCGCCGCTCTGGCGGAGGTCTGGGGACGCCGCCACGGGGCGGGCGAAGCCGAGCGCGCCGCGGCCGGGGAGGCGGCGCGGCAGGCGCTGGAGTATGCGGCACGGGCGATGCCCGCCGGCGCCGAGCGGCATCGCGAATTGCCGGTGATGGTCCGGCTGGAAGACGGCACCCTCGTGGACGGCCGCATCGACCTCGCCTGGCGGGACGCGAATTCGTGGACCGTGGTGGATTTCAAAACCGACCGCCGCGAAAAGCGCAACGTCGCCCAGGTGCAGATATACGCACTGGCCCTCGAGCGCGCCACGAAGTTACCGGCCCGCGGCATCGTGCTCGAGGTCTAACAAGGTTCAGACGGACCGGTTTGTGCCGCGCCCTCGACGCGCTCCCGAAGCACGTCATCGATCCGCGCATCCCCGGTGGGATATTCCAGGTTGTGCCAGCTCGCTCCGGCATCGAGCAGAGATTTGGCGACGCGTCCGAAATCGCCCTCGGGATGCCGTTTTTCCACCGTGCAGTCGTAAATCGCGTAGCCCAGGGGCGTCGCTTGATACCGGGGATCCACCAGGTCCACCGGGTGGCCGCGCTCGATCAGCAGATCCACCAGGTCGGCCGAGCCTGCCCACGCCGCGTTATGCAGCGGTGAATAGCCGTGGCTTCTTTCCGGGTGCGCTACCGGAAACCCGATGTCGAGCATCAGCTTGACGGCTTCGAAGTTCGTATTCGTCTCCCAGCAATAGCGGGCTACCAGCTCCAGATCCGCGTCCGGGAGCGATCGCACCAGCCCGGGATTCCGCGAGGCAATCTCCTCCGCCTCGGGCCGATGCGCCAGCACGCAGGAAACCAGCAGGCGCGTGGCCGTGTCGCTGCTCTCATAAAGGAAGTTGAACAGCTCTCGATGACCCTTCAGCAGGGCAATCTGGTGTGCGTAGGAATTGAATGCCAGGGTCCACTGATAAATGGTCCCGCCGCGGCCATTGTGTCCGTTCGGTGGGAAATCGGGCAGCTTGCCGATGCGGTGAGCCAGGCACCCGGGGTTCGCCGCGATGAGCCTTTCCGCCAGCGCGCGATCTCCCAGCGCGGCGGCCAGAAAGATGTCCGGTAGGGCGCCTTGTTCCAGCAGGAACCGCGCCACGTCGGGAGCGTCGCCGATCAGCCACTGAGCGGGCGTGGATTCGTGATCCTCGTCGCGGGCATCCAGGCGCGCGCCGCGTTCCAGAAGGAGCCTGGCCGTCGCGACATCGCGCGCAAAATGCAGCGGCGTACAGCCATCGGTGCCCTTCGCATCGATCAGCGAGGGATCGGCGGTCAGCATATCCGCGAGCCGGTCCACCAACCCGAGCCCGGCCGCGGCATGCGGTGTGAGCCTGGCGCCGCGTTCGGCCAGCAGCCTTCCGACATCCGCCGCCACCGTGCGCGTGTAGATTCCTCCGGCCCACCATTTGGCAGCGGCTTCGAGATCGGCTCCCAGGCTCAAGAGCCGTTCCGCCATAGCGGTACTGCGGGCCAGGGTCACCACCGGGCGCGCCTGCGGAGCGTTCAGCAGATCCGGGTGCTCCCGGATCAGCGCGTCGATCGCGGCGAGGTCATCGGCTTCCAGTGTTCGAATGAGGAGGGTGCGAGTCGGATCGCTCACGTTCGGAGATTACCACGGCGGCCCCGCTGTATACTGTCCTCGATGCTCCGCTCTCTCTTTCTCGCCTGCCTTGCCCTGATGCCGGCGCTGGCGGCCCCGCAGCACAGCGCCGAGCTGATCTTTCCCCTGGAGCACTGGCACAACCATTCCTCCTCGGTGGTCGAGCTGCCCAACGGCGACCTGCTGGTCTGCTGGTTTCACGGCTCCGGCGAACGCACCGCCGACGACGTCCTCATCCGCGGCGCGCGCTGGAACCACTCCACCGGCAAGTGGAGCGAGCCCTTCCTGATGGCCGATACGCCCGGCTTTCCCGAAACGAATCCCGTGTTGTTTCTCGATTCGCGCCAGCGCTTGTTCTTTTTCTGGCCGCTGATCATCGCCCACCGCTGGGAGACCGCGCTGATGAAATATCGCATCTCCACCGACTATCAGCAGGCTTCCGGTCCGCCGCGATGGGAATACCAGGACAACATCGTGCTTATCCCCAAGAACATCCTCGCCCTCACCAAGGAGTTCGTCGAGAAGGAGTCGCTGGCCGGCGGACCGCACGCCGCCGCCGCTGCCAAGGCTATCGAGCACGCCGGGGACGAGTATTTTTCGCGCATGGGCTGGTTCACGCGCACGCATCCCCTGGAACTGCCCTCCGGGCGCATTCTGGTGCCCATGTATTCCGACGGCTTCTCGTTCGGCATCATGGCGATCAGCGACGATCACGGCTACACCTGGACCGCCAGCGAGCCGATCGTGGGCATGGGATGCATCCAGCCGTCGGTGGTCCGCAAGACCGACGGCACGCTGGTCGCCTACTTGCGCGACAACGGACCTCCGCCCAAGCGCGCGCACATCAGTTTCTCAAAGGATGACGGTGTGACGTGGACCCTCGCCAAAGACACCGAGATCCCGAATCCCGGCACCAGCCTGGAGGCCGTGCGGTTGGCCGACGGGAACTGGATCATGGTCTACAACGACATCGAGCGAGGCCGTTACTCGCTGGTGGCGGCCCTCTCCGACGACGAAGGCGCTACCTGGAAGTGGCGGCGGCACCTGGACGGACGCCCCGACCAGCCTGGGCCGGAGCAGTACCACTACCCCTCTGTCATTCAGGCGCGGGACGGCTCGATCCACGTCACCTACAGCTACTTCGTGGCCGAGGGCAAGTCGATCAAGCACGCCCGCTTCAACGAGGATTGGATAAAAGCAGGCGATTAGCCCGATAACGCAGAAAGTGCTGGCTATTGATGCCGAACCAGCACTACGCACTCCACCAGCTTCACCGGCGCTTTCGTGGTCCGCGGATTGGGACAGAATGTCCCATCGCCTGCTCGCGAGATCATCCGACTGATTTCAAAGTACTTGTCTTTTCCACTGTTGCTTCCGTACCAGACAGATTGTCTCCTGGCGTTGGTACTACATCATCCCCCAAGCTATAGAATCCAAATGCTTTATACGGAAATGGAAACGGGCATCGCCGTGCTCTTTCCGGGGGTGCAAACGACCATGACCAGACAACGAACCACTCTCCTCCTTCTCCTGGCTGCGCTCTCCGGCTACGCAGCGGACCGCAAGATCGCACCCGATCTTGCGAACCTTCCGCCGGATCAGCACGTGAGCGTGATTGTGCGCTATAAGCAGGCGCCCGTGCATCGGAATCGAATCGCCGTGGAGCGAAGAGGCGGTGTCCTGAGGCGCTCCCTCGATATGGTCAGGAGCTTCGCTTACTCCATGCCTGCCTCCGCGCTGGCAGATCTGACCAGCGATCCCGACGTGGAATACATCACGCCGGACCGCACGGTGGCGGCCACGCTCGACTATGCGAATCCGGCCATCAACGCGGGGATTGCACGGCAGTACGGCTGGAATGGAAACGGCATAACGGTTGCGGTCATCGATAGCGGCATCATGGATACGCATCCCGACTTGCAGGATGGTTCGGGAAAGAGCCGCGTGGTGTACGCCGAGACCTTCAACTTTTCGGAAGGCAACGACTATTTCGATCGATACGGCCACGGTACGCACGTGGCGGCCATCCTGGGAGGCGACGCATCGCAATCCGCGGGCTCGCAATACACACACACCTTCTGGGGTATCGCTCCCAAGGTGCGGTTTGTCAGCCTCAAGGTGCTGGACCGCCAGGGCGCCGGCACCGATAGCGCGGTGATCGCGGCAATCCAGCGCGCGATCGCGCTCAAAGACACCTACAACATCAGGGTGATCAATCTCTCCCTCGGCCGTCCGGTGATGGAGAGCTACAGCAAAGATCCGCTGTGCCAGGCAGTGGAGCAGGCGTGGAAGGCGGGGATTGTGGTCGTCGTGGCAGCGGGCAACGAGGGGCGCAACGATTCGAAGGGATCGAGCGGCTATGGCACCATCACCTCGCCCGGCAACGATCCGTATGTGATCACCGTCGGCGCCATGAAGGACGCCAAGACAATTTCGCGAGCCGACGACCAGATGGCGAGCTACAGCTCGAAAGGTCCGACCCTTTTCGACCAGGTTGTGAAGCCGGACCTGGTGGCGCCCGGAAACAAGATCGTTTCCGCGCTGCCGGCCGGCCTGGCGCTGACCAATACGTATCCGGGCAATAAAGTCTCGAACAGCTATTACATTTCGGGCGGAGCCAATCAGGGTTCGGACTGGTACTTCGAACTGAGCGGCACCAGCATGGCCAGCCCGATGGTGGCCGGCGCCGCGGCTTTGCTGCTGCAAAAGGAGCCGGGCCTCACGCCGAATCAGATCAAAGCCCGGCTGATGAAGACGGCAACCAAGTCTTTCCCCAGCTACAGCGTCGCCACCGATCCGGTCACCGGCAAGATCTACACCGTCACTTACGACCTGTTCACGGTCGGAGCCGGCTACCTGGATGTCTGGGCCGCCTTGAATAATTCGGATCCGATTTCGGCCACGAAGACCGCGCTTTCGCCGTCTGTTCAGTACGACAGCTCCACGAAGAAGGTAGTCCTGGTCAACGGGACCAATATCGTTTGGGGCGACGCCAACTTCGGGCTGAACATCGTCTGGGGCGACCACGTATTGCTGGCGAACAATATCGTCTGGGGCGACAACATCGTCTGGGGTGACTCCACAACCGCGGGTTTCAACATCGTCTGGGGAGACAACATCGTGTGGGGCGATGCCACACCTGCCGGGGAAGTGATCGCGATCGCAATCAACGGCGAAAAGTAACGACGGGAACACCATGAGGAGCCCGCACTTATGGACCGTTCTGCTGTCGATGCTGCCATGCCTCGCGGCGCCCGGAGCTAAGATTGCTCCCGACCTGAACACCGGCGATGCCGAGATTGACGTGATCGTTCAGTTCACGAGCCCGCCTTCCGACCAGCAAAACCAGATCATCGCGGGCAAAGGCGGACGACTGAAAGGCCAGTTGGGACGGCTCAATGCCGCCGTTTACACGATGAAGGGCAAGGCGGCACCTGCCGTCGCCGCGCTACCGTATGTTACCTATATTTCCCCGGACCGTCCGGTCCGGGGGCAGCTCGATTATTCCACCGCGGCGGTCAATGCCAACCTGGCCTGGAAATATGGATGGACCGGCAAGGACGTGGGAATCGCGGTAGTTGACAGTGGAATCTCGCAATCCGCCGACCTGAAGGCGGCCGGCCAGGGCCGGGACCGGGTGGTGTATGCCGAAGCCTTCGGCGGATTGCACACGCCGGTGGACGCCTACGGCCACGGAACGCACGTCGCGGGCATTATCGCCGGGGATGGCTCGGAAAGCAGCGGCAGGCTGAGCGGCATCGCGCCCAAGGCAAACCTGATTAACCTGCGAGTTCTCGACGATTCGGGCGCGGGGCCGGAAACCGCGGTCATTGCGGCGATAGCCCGTGCTATCGAGCTCAAAGACCAGTACAACATCCGCGTCCTCAATTTGTCATTGGGCCGGAGGATTTACGAGTCCTATCGCCAGGACCCGCTGTGCCAGGTAGTGGAGGCTGCCTGGAAAGCGGGGATTGTGGTTGCGGCGGGAAACGCCGGCCGGGACAACAGCAGCGGGAACCAGGGATACGGCACCATCAACTCGCCCGCCAACAATCCGTACGTGATCACCGTCGGCGCCATGAAGTCCGGGGACGCGTACTCCCGCGGCGACGATCTGATCGCCAGTTACAGCTCCAAGGGGTCCACCGCGATCGATCACATCGTGAAGCCCGACCTGGTGGCGCCCGGCAATCGCGTAGTGTCCACGCTTGGCTGGGGCACGCACGCGCTGGCTCGGATGTACCCCCAAAACGCGGTCGGCGCGACGTATTTCAGGCTCAGTGGGACCAGCATGGCGGCGCCCGTGGTCTCCGGGGCGGCGGCTCTCCTGCTGAAACGCAGCCCTGCGCTGACCCCCGACCAGGTCAAGGCGCGGCTGATGAAGACCGCAGCCAGGAACTTCCCGGTGACTAGCTTCACGACGGATCCTGACAGCGGCGTCACCTACTTCAGCACGTATGACATGTTCACCATCGGGGCCGGCTATCTCGATATAAGCGCGGCACTCGTCAGCAACGATTTGACCGACCAGCCGGCCCTCTCCCCCAGCGCTGTCTATAACGCGGCTTCCGGCACTGTTTCCCCGATTTCCGCTGCCTCCGCGATTTGGGGGTCGAGCTTGATTTGGGGGTCGAGCGTGATTTGGGGTGACAGCGTAATCTGGGGCAGCCCAGGTGATGGGCCGGGGGATCGCATTTCGATCCTCGGCGAACCATAGATACCCGTGAGCTATCGTTCTGGAGAGATCCCGCCGATAAGACACTGGATCGTCTCGCAGGGAACCTGTCACGGGTGGCAGCCTGCCAAAAGACGGCTCCTTCGATTGGTGGGATTGTACGTGGACAAGAAGGACATCGGGCACCTGCCGATGGCCGCGAGGGCCTTTATCGCGGCCATCAGCGTTGTGGCCCTGGCGATCACCGGGCACTGCGCGACCCACTGGCAATCCACGCAGATGGGGCCGTTCTTCCTATACCTGGGGATGGCCGTCCTGTGTTCGAACCTGAAGGTCTCCTTACCTGGCATTACAGGCACGTTATCCGTTAACTATCTCTTCAGCCTGGCTGCGGTTGTGGAGTTAACGCTGGCCCAGACGGTCGCGATCGGTTGCAGCAGCGGGGTGGCACAGCTCTTTTTGAGCGCGCGAAAGCGGCCACGATGGGTACAGATCCTGTTCGCAATGGCGGGCCAGATCGTCTGCGGCGCGGTAACCTACGAGGTCTATCATTCGAGCTGGCTGCCGGAGGTGGTCGCGTTCCGCCTGTTCGCGGCGTCCGCCATTTATTTTCTATCGAATACGTGCACGGTGTGCGCAATC
The DNA here is from genome assembly GCA_963836015.1 of Bryobacterales bacterium. GTDB lineage: Bacteria > Acidobacteriota > Terriglobia > Bryobacterales > Bryobacteraceae > CAWCDJ01. The sequence goes on from CAWIIF010000002.1 coordinate 959,763, forward strand.
ATCAGCCTGACGGAAGGCAAACAGTTCGTGGCGTTGTGGCGAAGCACTTTTTTCTGGACCGCGCCGCATTACCTGGTCGGGGGCGCCCTGGCCGGCTTGTTCCATCTCTGGAACGGCTATGCGGGATGGCAGACCGCGGTGCTGGTGTTTCCGATCGCCTACCTGCTCTATCATTCTTACCGGCTCTATTTGGGTCGCCTGGCTGAGGAGAAGCGCCATGTAGCGGAGGTCGCGGACCTTCACCTGCGCACCATTCAGGCGCTGGCACTGGCAATCGACGCCCGCGACGGCACCACCTTCGGGCATCTGCGGCGCGTGCAAGTCTACGCCCGGGAGATGGGCCGGGAACTGGGAATCCCCGAGGAGGAGCGGCGGGCCCTGGATGCGGCGGCCTTGCTGCATGATATCGGCAAACTTGCCGTTCCGGAGCACATCATCTCCAAACCCGGTAAGCTCACCCCGGAGGAGTTCGAGAAAATGAAGGTGCATCCGGTGGTGGGCGCGGAAATTCTCGAGAGCGTTCAGTTCCCCTATCCGGTGGTGCCGATTGTCCGGGCGCATCACGAAAAATGGAATGGCATGGGATATCCCCTCGGCCTCAAAGGTGAACAGATCCCAATAGGTGCCCGCATCGTAGCTGTGGTGGATTGCCTGGACGCACTCGCAAGCGATCGCCAGTACCGGCGCGCGCTGCCTCTGGAAGAGGCTATGCGCCAGGTGGCGGCGGAGAGCGGGACCACGTTTGATCCACGGGTCGTCGATATACTGCAGAAGCGGTACAAGGAATTCGAGGAACTTGCGCGTGCTCAAACTCAAGGCCCGTGTGCTCTGTCGACCACCTTACAGATCGGCAACAGAGCTGCGCCGGCGGCGGGCTTCGAGACTTCCGCCGAGGTTCCGATTTCGACGCGGCCAGGCTTCATCGCTTCGATTGCCGCGGCCCGCGTGGAATTCCAGACCTTGCTCGAACTCACGCAGGAACTGGGCAACTCGCTGCGCGTGGATGAAACCCTGGCCCTGCTGGCGTCGCGCTTGAGATCGGTGGTCCCATATCATGGGATCGCCATTTACACGGTGGGCGGCGGCCGGCTGGTGAACCGCTACGCGTCTGGGGACGATGCCGAGTTGTTCTCGTCCCTGGCGATCCCTCTTGGCGAAGGCATATCAGGATGGGTCACGCAGACCAACAAGCACATCGTGAACGGGAATCCGTCGGTGGAGTCGGGATACCTGAACGATCCATCGAAATGCAGCGGACTGCGTTCGGCGCTTTCGGTCCCGTTGTGCGGAATCGAAGGCGTCATCGGCGCTCTCACGGTCTATCATCGCGACGGCGGGGCCTTCACCAAGGACCATCTTCGGGTGTTGCTGGCCGTGAGCGCCAAGGCCGGCTTGACTATTGAAAATGCCTTACGCTTTGTGCAGGCGGAGGAGACGGCGGTAACCGACCGCCTCACCGGATTGCCCAATACGCGTGCACTCTTCCTGTCGTTGAATTCGGCCGTCGAAGATGCCTCCCGGAGCGGATCGGGCCTGGCGGTGCTGGTAACCGACGTAGATGGGTTCAAGAAAGTCAACGACCAGTTAGGCCATGCCGCGGGCGACCGGGTGCTAAAACAGGTCGCGGCGGGATTGGCCGAAACGTGCCGGAAGGGCGACTTCGTGGCCCGCATGGGTGGCGATGAGTTTGTACTCCTCTTGCCGGGAATGGACCCGCAGGCACTTGCGGATCGGGTGCAGCAACTGAACCGCATGGTGTGGGATATGGGACGCGAGTTGTGCGGAATGGATTCCCTGGGCCTCAGTGGAGGTGCGTCATTTTATCCGGATGACGGCCATAGTGGAGAAGAGCTGTTGGCGGCCGCGGACGCTCGCATGTATGAGATGAAACGCGATCACCATACCCGGTCTACCCCTGCATGGAGCCTGGTGAAACTTGCGGAGGCCGTCGCGGCCGGCTGTCAGACAGCCGATGCAGGCGACCACAAGAAGATTGCGTAGTAGCGGTCAGTCGGATTGTACGACATGGAACCCGGTCTCGGCCTCCGAGCCCACGATGCGGGTCCAGATGGCGCGCGCTCTTCCGCTGTGTCCGGGCCGCTCGAAATCCACGAGGTGGCCGGCGGCCAGGGTGAGGCGGTCGTGCCGGATGCAAAACCCGGTGGACGAAGCGTCGATCAAATGTCCCAGGAATGAGCTCGAGTGTGAGCCGCGTTGGCGTATGTGTACCTCGCCGGTTATCGGGCGCCGCACCTCCCTGCGTCGTTCAATGGGCGGAATAGGTTCCATGACATAACTCCTTGGCTTCAGGACCGTACAATTTCAGCTTGCGGCTGAGGGTACGGCGCGAAATGCCGAGCAGACCAGCCGCCTGCTCGCAGTGGCCGCCGGTCTTGCGCAAGGCCTGGAGGATGGCATCCCGCTCCATTTCGCGCAGGCACAGATCTCCCGTACCCCGTGGGCAGGCACTCTGGGCCGGGTCGAGACAGGCGAGATCGGCCGCCGTGATCACGTAATTCTTCGCGCGAACCAGAGCGGAGACGACCGTGTTGCGCAGTTCGCGAACGTTGCCCGGCCAGGTATGCGCCAGCAGCAAATCCTGCGCCTCTGCCGAAAACGAGGCGTGGCTGCTGTGCTGCCGGAGGAAATAGCTGGCGATCGGCACGATATCCTCCTTGCGCTCGCGAAGCGGAGGCACCCGCAGCGGGCATTGATTCAGACGGTGATACAGGTCGCTGCGGAAACGCCCGGTCCGAATGGCCTCTTCCAGGTTCTGATTGGTGGCGGCGAGTATGCGTGTGTTCACTTCCACCTTTCTTTGCCCGCCTACCCTATAGTAAGAAACGCCGTCCAGCACCCGCAGCAGCTTGACCTGCATGCGCGGCTCCAATTCGCCGACTTCATCGAGGAACAGCGTCCCGGTATGAGCCATTTCGAAGAGACCCTGTTTGATCGTGTCGGCGCCGCTGAATGCCCCCCTTTCGTGGCCGAAAAGCTCGCTTTCCATGAGCTGTTCGGGCAGAGCGCCGCAATTGACGTCGACCCACGGTTTGGCAGACCGGAGAGAGAAGTGGTGGATGGCGCGCGCGACGATCTCTTTGCCAGTCCCTGTTTCCCCACAGATCAGAACGGCCGCTGAAGTGAGGGCCGCTCGCTCGACGAGTTCCATCGTCCTCCGCATGGCGGGGCTGACAATAATGGCGGTCACCCCCAGAAAACAGACTTGTGGGTCGTCGGACATGGGCTAAATCAGTTATCGGCCGAAAGCTCGAAATGCTTAGCATTAAAGAGATTCGACGGCCGGCCGATAGTTAGGATGTGGAGCGACTCTGCGAGATTCTCCGGCGGCTGGGCAACTCGCTCGATTTGGCGGAGACATTGTCCACTCTCGACTCGGAACTGAGCCGTTCGGTTCGCTACGATGCCATTGCGGTCCATTTGGCCGACGATCGCCGTCTCACTTCGGCGTATGCGGCCGGCGCCGGCTTTCAGTCTCTGGCCTCGTTCGAACCGGGCATAGGCGAAGGCATGCTGGGAGCGGTGGCGGCAACCGGGCGCCCGGCCTTCAACGGCCATCCGGAATTTGCAAACGGGCTCGTCATGGCTCTGGGGGTGGGGATAGAGCTGCATGGACGGATTACGGGGGTTCTGACGCTCTATCGCACAGAGCCTCTCCCGTTCGCCACCGTCGATCTGCGCCTTCTGGAGGCGCTCTCGCCGAAACTGGCCGCGTCCATCGACAATGCCCAAAGGTTCGGCCGCGCGGAACGTGCGTGCGCCCGCGCGCTGTTCGAGCGTCTGGATGCAGAGGTGGCGCGCGCGCGCCGGACTGCGAGCCGGCTGGCGGTCCTCGAGTGCACGGCGCGATGTCGGGAACACGATTTGGCGGACGCTGAGCGGATAGCCGGCGAGGTGCGCCGGATGTGCCGCGAGTACGACTTCGTGGCGCGCAGCGGCAACTCCCTGGTGGTTGTGCTGGCGGACTTCGCGCCTGCGGACCTGGCGGAGAAGGTGGCGCGGATCGAGGCGGTCTTCCGCAGAGCTGGGCTGGCCGTGTCCATCGGCGCGGCCTTCCTGCCCGAAGACGGCGCAGATGCCGAGGACCTCCTGGCGGCCGCGCACGGAGCCGCGCATGCGTAGGGTCTTGGCGGCTCTGGGCCGCCTGTTGCTGATGATGATTCTCACGATGTCGGCTGGAGCGCTGCTGACGAGCGTGCTGTTGCGCCTGGCCCCCGGCTCCGGCGTGGACGAGCGCCAGATGGACCTTCGCCTCAATGAGCGGAGTATCGCCGCGATTCAGTCGGATAAGCGTCCACCGCCGGTCTGGAGCCACCTCCTGAAACTGCTTCAGGGAGAATGGGGAGTCTCGCAATCGCTTCGCAGGCCCGTCCGCGAGCTGGTTGCCGAACGCGCCGGCCTCACTCTGGGCACCCTCGGCGCCGGCCTGGGGTTGGCCTGGGCGGCGGCCGCTTTTGTCTGCCTGGCTCTGACCGGGCTGGAACGGACTGGCCTCGATGTCGTCGCGACCGCGGCCACCGGCGGGCTGCTATGCCTCCCGGCGGCGATTATCGCTCTGTTCGCAGTCTATTCCGGCGCCGGACCGGTGCCCGCGCTGGCCGTGGTCATATTTCCCCGCGTCGTGCGTTATGCCCGCAGTATTCTGAAAGCCTCGGCCAGGCGCCCCCATGTGATGGCTGCGCGGGCCCGTGGAATCGGGCGGCTGCCGGTAATGTTCCGGCACATTTGCCTGCCCGCAGCCGGAGAACTGCTGGCACTCGCGGGTGTTTCGATGAGCCTGGCGCTCAGCGCCATAATTCCGATCGAGGCACTTTGCAACTCTCCCGGGTTGGGCCAACTGGTCTGGCAGGCGGCCATGGCACGCGATTTCCCGCTGCTCATGGATCTTACTCTCGCCATCGCGGTATTCACCTGTAGCGCTAACTTCATCGCAGACGCCGGCCGCGTCGTCTTACCCGGGAGACCGTAGATGAAGCTCGTGGCTCAATTCGTGCTCGCGGCGGTTCTGTTGACGACTCTGTTTGCCGGCATTCTGGCGCCGTACCCTTATGACCTGCAATATCGCGACGAAATCTCAGCCGCGCCTTCGCGCCTGCACCTTTTGGGCACCGATGCGGTGGGCCGCGACCGTCTCTCGCGCCTGCTTTTTGGTTGCCGGGTCTCCTTTTTGCTGGCGCCGGCAGCGGCTGTTTTCTCGGTTCTCATCGCCATGGCGATTGCGCTCGCTGCCACATCCCTGGGCGGGCAGTGGGAACGCGCCGCAACTGCAGTGATTGACCTGGTGCTCACTCTTCCCTGGCTATTCCTGCTTCTGGCCGTGCGCGCCGCGCTCCCGCTCAATACTTCCCCTGGGGCGTCAATCGCGGTGGTGTTCGGGCTTCTGGGATTGCTCGGCTGGGCGGCGCCGGCCCGGGTTCTGATGGCTGCCGCGAGCAGTCACCTGGCCTCGGATTACATTTTGGCGGCCCGCGCATCGGGTTGCGGCGCATGGCGACTGGCCCTGGTGCATGTCGCACCCAACCTCGCGCCCGTAGCCGAGGCCCAGTTCTGGGTGACCACGCCGACATTCATTTTGAGCGAAACCAACATGGCCCTGCTGGGGCTGGGCGTTTCCGAGCCGTTGCCATCCCTGGGCAATCTCCTGCGCGACCTTCAGAACCTGACCATGTTGCCGGCCCAGCCCTGGATAGCGGTTCCTTTGCTCGTGCTGATCGGCACGTTGGTCTGCTGTCAGCTGGCGCGGCCCACCAGTGAATATTCTCTATGAGGAACAGACTTCTTGGATTCGCATTCTTGCTGGCCGCCTTGCCGGCATTCGCCCAATGGGGTGGCGAACTCCGCCTTTCCTTACGCAGCGAACCCCGGACCTTCCATCCGGCCATGGTTGATGAAGACGCCGGTGAGATGGTTCGATACCTGACCGGGGGCGTCCTGGTGCGCGTGAATCGTGTCACACAGGAGCCCGAGCCGTCCCTGGCCGCGGCATGGAAGATCCTCGACGGAGGCCGCGCCATCAGGTTCCAGCTGCGCGAAGGCGTGCTCTTCTCTGATGGCACTCCCTTTACCGCCGACGACGTAGTCTACACCATGGAAGTCCTCATGGACCAAAACCTGCACTCACCCGTGGGCGATTCATTCCGCATGGAGGGAGGCCCGGTGCGGGCTTACCCGGATGGCGCCGACGGTGTGATCCTGCGTTTTCCCGCGCCGCTTGCCGGCGGCGTCAGGTTGTTCGATCAAGTGTGCCTGATGTCGCGCAGATCGAAGCTGAGGGAAATGGCCGTGCTCGGTCCGTTTTACGTGAAAGAGCACAAACCGGGCGTCTACCTCAGGCTGGAGCGTAATCCTCACTACTGGAAACGGCGGTCAGGTCGCAGGCTGCCTTTCCTCGATTCCGTGCGACTGGATATCGAGCAGAGCCGTGAAATCGAGTTTCTGCGCTTCCAGCGCGGCGAATTGCATATGATCTCGTCTCTCGATCCGGACCAGTTCCAGGAGCTTTCGCGCACGCGCGCATCCTCCGCCCGGGATGCCGGAGCTTCGCTCGATAACCAGTTTCTCTGGTTTAATATGGCGCCGTCCGCACCGCTGGCCGGGCACGAAAAGAAGTGGTTCGCCTCACGTTGGTTTCGATTGGCGATATCGCATGCAGTTCGCCGTGACGACCTGTGCCGCGTGGTCTACCACGGGCGTGCCGCCCCTGGCGTAGGCCCGTTTCCGCCGGTCAACCTCTTCTGGTTTAATCGTGAACTCAAGCCGCCTTCCTTCGATTTGCCGTTAGCTCGCCGGCTGCTGGCCGAAGACGGTTTTCGCGCCGATGCCGGCGTGTTGCGCGACCGGGAAGGACATCCGGTGGAGTTTTCCATGATCACTAATGCGGGAAACAAAGCGCGCGAGCGGATGGCATCCATGATCCAGCAGGACCTTGGGGCTCTGGGTATCCGTCTCAATATCGTGATGCTGGATTTTCCGTCGCTGCTGGAACGGATCGGCACGAGCAAGCGCTATGAGGCCTGCCTCCTGGGCCTGAATAACGTGGAGATCGATCCCGACGGACAGATGAACTTGTGGTTGAGCTCCTCGACCAATCACGCCTGGAATCCGAGGCAGTCTGCTCCTGAGACGCCCTGGGAGGCCGAAATCGACCGGCTTATGCGAGCCCAGGCTTCAAGCGCCGATGGCAAGCGCCGCAAGGCGCTCTTCGACCGCGTGCAACGGATCGTCGCAGAGCAGGCGCCGATCCTGTTCCTGCTGAACCCCAACGCTCTCACGGGTGTCTCTCCCTTGCTGCGGAACGTGCGGCCTTCGGCGCTTCACCCCCGCTTGGTGTGGAATATCGACGAGATTTCTTTGGCAGCGGCGCCATGAGTCAAGCCGTCCTGAGCGTACATATTTCGGTGGATTATCCGGGAGCAATTGCGGTTCTGCGGGACGTCGCCTTCGATGTAGCCGAAGGCGAGATTTTCGGTTTGGCCGGTGAGAGCGGCGTCGGGAAGAGCACAGTCGCGCTGGCCATCCTGCGCCTTTTGGAAATGCGCGGCGGCAGTGTGCGCGGCCGGATTCTCTTCGGCGGACAAGACCTGATGCTCCTCACGCAGAGGGAAATGCGGAAGATTCGCGGACGCGACATCGCGCTGGTTTTGCAAAGCCCGGTCGCCGCCATGAACCCCGCGCTGCGAATCGAGTCTCAGTTCCGCGAAGCGTGGCGCGCCCACTCGAGTGTGCCGTGGAGAGAGGCGCGGCCCGAGGTCCTCTCATTGATCGGCCAGACGGGGCTTCCGGACGGTGCGGGATTCCTGAGCCGGTATCCCCGTCAGGTGAGCGTGGGCCAGGCGCAACGTCTGGTGATCGCAATGGCGGTACTCCATAGACCAAAGCTGATCATTGCCGATGAGCCGACCAGCGCTCTGGACCCTTCCTCCCGCACGGAAGTTCTGGATCTCTTCCGGCGCCTGAACAGGGCGTACAAGGCCGCTATCCTCTTCATCTCGCACGACATCGATGTATTGCACGGATTTTGTGATCGTGCCGGTCTGCTTCAGCTGGGAGGATCGGTACTGACGGCAAATAGCAATTGTGTTCCAACAGGTGCCGTTTGCCGGCATATCGCCTGCCATTCAGCCATTGCAGGCGCATACGGCCTGGACGTCTGATAAACTCCTAAGATAAGCGGTTCGTTTTTTCTTCTCGTTCGTCATTTGTCCGTATCCGGGGGAAACCAACGTGGGTACTCGTGCTTTCAAATGGATTTCGGCCGCCTGCTGCTTTGCCGCGCTCGCGGGGTGCCAGAAGGAACAGGCCAAGGGTCCCGCCGGGCCGCCGGTCGTGCCGGTCACAGTCGCCAAAGTCGATAGCGAATCCGTGCCCACCGAGTTGCGGGTAGTCGGGACGGTGGACGCCTCTTCGATCGTGCAGGTGAAGTCGCAAGTCGCCGGGCAGTTGGAGCGGGTGGCATTCGCGGAAGGTCAGAACGTCAAACAGGGGGACCTCCTTTTCGTTATCGACCAGCAGCCTTACCAGGACGCCCTGCGCCAGGCGGAAGCGGCGGCGGCGCGCGACCGCGCCCAGGTCAACCAGGCCCAGGCCGCGCTGGCCCGCGATGCCGCGCAGGCGAAGTTCGCCGAAACCGACGCCGCCCGCTACTCGGAATTGCAGAAGGCGGGCGTGGTATCGAAATCGCAGTACGACCAATCCCGCACCAACGCGGATGCCACGCGCGAGACCGCCCGCGCCACCGAAGCTTCCATCGAAAGCGCCCGCGCCGCGCTGGCCGCCGACGAAGCCGCGGTCGCGTCGGCCAAGCTGAACCTCGGGTATTGCGAAATTCACGCACCCATCTCCGGCCGCACCGGCAACCTGCTGGTTCATCCCGGCAACCTGGTCAAGGTGAACGACGCACCCATGGTGATCATTCACCAGGTGACCCCTATCTTCGTGAATTTCAGCGTTCCGGAGCAGCACCTGGCCAGCGTCCGACGGCTGGCCGCCAACCATAAGCTGCCGGTACGCGCGTTTTCCCAGGACAATCCCGGCCATCTCGCTGAAGGCTACCTTTCGGTGATCGACAACACCGTGGATGCCTCCACCGGCACGATCCATCTCAAGGGTACGTTCGAGAACCGCGACGCCACGCTGTGGCCGGGGCAGTTCGTTACGGTGGTCCTGACGCTCGATACGATTCAGAACGCCACGGTGGCGCCCGCCGAAGCCGTGCAGGCCGGCCAGCAGGGGCAGTTCGTCTACGTGGTAAAGGCCGACAACCATGTGGAGGCCCGGGTGGTCACGGTAGGCCGCGCGTTCGGCAGAAAGACCATCATCGACCAGGGTCTCAAGCCCGGTGAGACCGTGGTCACGGACGGCCAGTTGCGGCTGTTCCCCGGCGCGGAGATCCGGGCCGTGGACGGCTCCAAGCTCGGAGCGCCTCAATCATGAACCTCTCCCGCATCTTTATCGAGCGGCCGGTGATGACCGCGCTGGTCGTGTTCGCCATCCTGCTGTTCGGGACCATCGCGTTTCGCGCGCTGCCCGTGGCGGCGCTGCCGAGCGTCGATTACCCCACCATCTCGGTGACCGCCGCGGTGCCCGGAGCCAATCCGGACACGATGGCGTCCTCCGTGGCCACGCCCCTCGAACGGGAGTTCTCGACCATTGCGGGCATCTCCTCGATGAACTCCACCAACTCGCTGGGGCTGACCAACATCACCGTGCAGTTCACGCTCGACCGCAAGATCGACGCGGCGGCGCAGGATGTCCAGGCGGCCATCGCGCGCGCCCAGGGCCGGCTGCCCACCAGCATGCCGCGGCCGCCTTCTTACCAGAAGGTCAACCCCGCCGAACAGCCCGTGCTGTACCTGGCGCTCGATTCCGACACACTCCCGATGTACACCGTCAACGAGTATGCCGACACTCTGCTGGCGCAACGCATCTCGATGATCAGCGGAGTTTCCCGGGTACAGATTTTCGGAGCGCAGAAATACGGCGTGCGGGTGCAGGTGGACCCCGACCAGCTGGCGGCTCACGGCATCGGCATCGGGGAAGTGCAGGCCGCCATCGCCTCGAGCAATACCAACCTTCCCACGGGCCGGCTGGACGGCGACCGCCAGTCGTTCACCATCGAATCCAGCGGAACGCTCGGGAGCGCGGCGGCTTACCGCCCCATCATCGTGGCCTGGCGCAACGGCAGCCCGGTGCGGCTGGAGGAGATCGCTCGCGTAATCGACAGCGTCGATAACAACAAGCTCGAGGCCTGGTTCAACAACCACCACGCGATCATTCTGGCGATCCAGCGGCAGCCCGGCACCAACACGGTGGAAGTGGTGGACAGCATCCGAGCGCTGCTACCCGATTTCCGCCGGGCCATTCCCCCGGCCATTCACCTGAGTGTGGCGTTCGACGCCTCCGATTCCATCCGCGCCTCGATTCACGATGTCGAGTTCACCCTGATGCTCACCATCGGGGTGGTGGTGCTGGTGATCTTCCTGTTCCTGCGAAATGTCTCGGCCACCCTCATTCCGGGGTGCGCCGTGCCCTTCTCGATCGTGGGAACGTTCGCCGTGATGTACCTGCTGGATTACAGCCTCAACAATCTCTCGCTGATGGCGCTCACGCTCTCGGTTGGGTTCGTGGTGGACGACGCCATCGTCATGCTGGAGAATATCGTCCGCCACATGGAGCTGGGCGAGACGCGGATGCAGGCGGCTCTCAGCGCGTCGCGCGAGATCGGGTTCACGATCCTGTCGATGACTTTTTCCCTGGTGGCCGTGTTCATCCCGGTGCTGTTCCTGGGCGGAATCGTGGGACGGCTGCTGCACGAATTCTCCGTCACCATCGTGGTGGCGATCCTGATTTCCGGCTTCGTGTCTCTCAGCCTCACCCCCATGCTGGGCAGCCGCTTCCTGAAATCGGAGCACGGCGCGCGGCACGGCTTCTTTTACAACGCCCTCGAAGGCGGGTTCAACCTGCTGACGCGCTGGTATGAGAACACGCTGCGGGTCGCCATGCGCTTCCGCCTGGCCACGCTGGCGGTCGCTATCGCCATGCTCGGCGGCACCGTCTATCTCTTCGAGACCATGCCCACCGGCTTCATCCCGAGCCAGGACAGCGGCTTTATGTTCGCCGCCATGCTCGGCCCGCAGGATATCTCGTTCGACTCGATGGCGCGCCACACCAAGGCCATCGGCGACATCGTGCTGGCCCAGCCCTACGTTCACGACGTGGGTGTGTTCGTGCCCGGCCGCGGCGGCGGCATGAACGAGGGCATCGTCTTCGCCCACATGAAGCCGCGCTCCGAGAGAACCCTCTCGGTGGACCAGATTATCGAAGACCTGCGCCCCAAGGTGGCTACCGTGCCGGGCATCTTTGCGTTCATGCAGAACCCGCCGCCCATCACCATCAGCGGGCAGAACGTGGGCGCCACCTCCTACCAGATCACGCTGCAGAGCGCCAACCTGCAGGAGATCTACGCCTGGGCGCCCAAGCTCGAAGGCAAAATGCGCCAGCTGCCCGGCTTCGTGGACGTGCAATCGGACATGCGCATTTCGAGCCCGCAGTTGATGGTGGATATCGACCGCGACCGCGCGCTGGCGCTCGGCGTTACCGCGCAGCAGGTGCAGGACGCGCTATTCAGCGGCTATAGCCAGCGCGAGGTATCGGTGATTTATGCGCCCGCCAACCAGTACTCGGTGATTCTCGAAGTGCTGCCGCAATACCAGCGCACGCCGGAAGCGCTGTCGAAGCTATACCTGCGGTCGTCGTCAGGCGGCCTGATTCCGATCGAAAGCCTGGTGCGTACCAGCCGGCAGACCGGTCCTCTGCAGATCAATCACTTCGGCCAACTGCCGGCCGTCACCATCGGCTTCAATCTGCGCCCCGGATTTCCGCTCGGACAGTCGGCGCAAGCGGTGGACGACGCGATCCGCGACCTGCGCATGCCGGCCACCATCAGCGCCAACTTCCAGGGAACCGTCAAGGAGTTCCAGAACTCCTTCCAGAACCTGACGGTGCTGCTGGTCGTGGCGATCCTGGTCATCTACATCGTGCTGGGCATTCTCTATGAAAGCTTCATCCACCCCATCACGATTCTCTCCGGCCTGCCCTCCGCGGTCTTCGGCGCGCTGCTGACGCTGGGGCTGTTCCACAAGGAGCTGGACCTCTACGCGTTTGTCGGCATCATCATGCTGTTCGGCGTGGTGAAGAAGAACGCCATCATGATGATCGATTTCGCAATCGACGCGCAGAAACAGGGCATGTCGCCATACGACGCCATCTGGAACGGCTGCCTGCTGCGCTTCCGCCCGATCATGATGACCACCGTGGCCGCGCTGTTCGGGACGCTGCCGATCGCCCTGGGCTACGGAGAAGGCGCCGACGCGCGCCAACCGCTCGGCCTGGCAGTAGTGGGCGGCCTGGTGGTGAGCCAGTTCCTGACGCTCTACATCACTCCCGTGATTTACCTGTACCTGGAGAAAGTGCAGGGCTGGATGCGGGGAAACCGGGCGCTTTCCCCAGCCAAAGAAATGGTGACGTCGACGTAAGTGGGACAGGCCTCCCGGCCTGTCCACGCGCAAGGCCGGAGCCTATTCCATCAAATCGCGACCGCGCCGAACCGTCGGCGTCGTCCGCGGAGCCGTCTTCAACGTCGGCCCGCCGCCCGCCGGAGTTGACTTCCGGTCCGCCTGCAGGTCGATCAAGCGCACCCGCATGTCCCGGTACTCCGAGGTAGTCACGACGTACTCGGGCCTGGCGGGCAGGATCTGTTCGATTTCCGACTGCGTGCGCCTGATTCGGTCGCCATCCTGCGGATGGCTCGAGAGCATGCGGTCCACGAACCCGGGCTGGGTCCTTCGCATGGACTCCAGTTTTTCGAAGATGCTCACCGCTCCGGTGGGGTCGTACCCGGCCGCATACATATACTGCACGCCCAGGTAATCGGCCTCGGTCTCATCGCCGCGGCTGAACTTCATGAACATGGTGGGTAGCGCCATGCCCATGGCCTGCCGTCCGGCGAATCCCCCCCATCCTCCGCCCAGAAGCACGCTGGCGGGCATATTCAGCAGGGAGGCAAGCTGTGCCTTGGTAGCCTGGCGCGTCATGTGCCGCGCGGCCACGTGGGCGATTTCGTGGGCCAGAACGCCCGCAAACTCGTCCTCTTCGTCGGCGATCTTGATCAGCCCGGTGTTGACGAAAACGAAGCCGCCCGGCAGGGCGAAAGCATTCGGCGAATCGTCGTCGATGACCTGGAATTTGAACGCGAAACGGGCGTCGGAGTTCCGCACCAGGTTCTGTCCCACCCGGTTCACATACTCCGTGATGATCGGGTCGTCCAGCAGTTTCGCCTGGCGCGTCACTTCCTGGGAGAGCTGCTTTCCGAGGGCGATCTCCTTCTCGATCGAGTAGAAGTTCACACCCTTACCGACGTCGCGGTTTCCAATCTGGCTGGGATCGTCCTTTTTACCGTCGGCGGCAAATCCAGCGGCCGACGCAAGAGCCATGGACAGAACCACCGCTCGCCACGATTTCATGTTCCGCGCCCCGCCTCCTTATCACGTATTGTATAGGGGATGGGTCCCGAAAACAGTCAAAGTTCTGTAAAGGATTTGCAGCTATGGGAGCGCTACGCACAGAATTTCCCTGTCAGGGAAAACCTGGTGTATCTGAATCATGCCGCGGTATCTCCCCTATCGAAGCCTTCCGCCGACGCTATGAAGTACCTGGCGGACGATTGCCTGCGCTTCGGCAGTCTGCACTATGACCAGTGGCTGGCAGCCTATGACGGCCTCCGCAAATCGGCGGCGCGGCTGGTCAATTGCGATCCCTCCGAGATCGCACTGATGAAGAACACCTCCGAGGGAATCGCCACGGTGGCGATGGGGCTCGACTGGCGTCCGGGCGACCGCATCGTGGCCTTCCACGAAGAGTTCCCGGCCAACTTCTTCCCCTGGAAGCGATTGGAAGCAAAAGGCATCGCCGTCACCTGGCTGTCCGTCAACGATCCCCTGGACCGCATCGACGAGGCGTGCCGGGGAGCCAGATTGCTCTCCATCAGCTTCGTCCAGTTCCTGAGCGGATTTCGTGCACCGATTCAAGCGATCGGTGAGATTTGCCATCGTAACCAATGCATTTACCTGGTAGATGCAATCCAGGGGATGGGCGCATTTCCGATCGATGTGCAGGCCTGCCGCATCGATGCCCTGGCGGCTGATGGACACAAGTGGATGATGGGGCCCGAAGGCTGCGCTATCCTCTACATAAGTCGGGAACTTCAGGATCACGTGGAACCGGTGGAGTTCGGGTGGACCAACGTCGCAAAGTACAACGATTATGCCTCTCGAGACATGGGCCTCCGGCCGGACGCAGGCCGATATGAGCCAGGTACACTAAATACCATCGGATGCTTTGGGTTGCGAGCCGCAATTGATTTTTTACTTGAAGTCGGCGTCGGAGAAATTGGTCCGGTTGTCCAGAATCTTGGCGATCGTATCGCGGCGGGGGTCGAGGGCAAGGGTTACGAGGTGTTGGGAAGGCGGACGCCCGCCAACGGTGCCGGCATCGTGAGCTTCCGCAAGCCGGGATTCGAGGCCGGCCAGATTGTCGCCGGCCTGCGGCGGGCCGGGATCGCGGCGGCGCCGCGGGCCGGGTGGGTCCGGACTTCCCCGCACTTTTACATCAGCCCCGCGGAGATCGACCGGATGCTCGACGTGATTCCATGACGCAGTTTTTCGGGAAGGATTCGCGACCCGCAAGCGTCCAAGGAGGGTAGCCAATTCCGAGAATGGTGCTGGAAGGTTCAGAGCGCGACGTCATCGAGGCCTGCCAACGCGGGGAGCGCCTGGGGTTCCAGGCACTCTTCGAGACATACCGGAACCGCGTATACTCGGTGGCCCTGCGGTTCACCGGCGACCATTCGGCGGCGCTCGATATCGCGCAGGACACCTTCCTCAAGCTGTTCGCTTCCATTCAGGCGTTCCGCGGAGATTCCAGCTTCGATACCTGGATATACCGCATGGTCGTGAATTGTTGCCTCGACCACCGGCGGCGTTCGCGGCGCCTGGTGCCGATCGCCGAGGAGTTCCTGGCGAACCTGCGGGCGCCGGGCGATAGCCTGGGCGAGATGCTGCGGACGGAGCGCGACGGCCGGGTGCGGTCGGCGGTGGACCGGCTCACGCCCGACCTGCGCATGGCCATCGTTCTTCGCTACACGGAAGGATTGTCGTACGAGCAGATTGCGGAAGTCCTGGGGTGCTCAGCCGGAACCGTGGCGTCGCGGCTGAACCGCGCCCACAAGGCGCTGGAGCGGCGGTTGGCGCACCTCGTGAACGGAAAGGGAGACAGCCGTGCCTGAGTGGCTGGAACTGGAATTAGCCCATCAACTGGCGCCGGTCGAGGCGCCGGACGAACTTTGGGAGCGGGTGCGGCCGGCGGCGCGTCCCGAGCCTGTGGGACGGCGGGCATGGAGTGCCTGGCCGATCGCCGCGATTGTCATGATCCTGATTGCGGCGGGAACCCTGCTGCTGGTGGCACGGGGCGAACAGCCCACTGCCGCCCCACGGCACCTCGCCCTGGAACAACCCCGGAATACCGACCATCCCTGCCTGACCTGCCACACCAACCTATAGCCCATAAGCACCACCACGAAGAGGTTGTCTGATGCGCGGGTTGGTGGTAAGGTAAGGACAGCCAGGGAGGGACGTATGGCGGAAGCACTCACCGCAACCGGGCTGACCACCGGCCACGCGCCATTTGTCGAAGAAGCTCGCAACCGTGGAGATCTTTACATCACACAGGCTTACGATCTCTATTCGGAAGAAAACCATGAGACTTGGCGGAAGCTCTACAAGCGCATCCAGCCGACTTGGGAACGGTACGCCAACGACCATTTCCTGCGCGGGGTGGAAGCGCTCCGGCTTCCCTCCGATCGGATCCCCCAGCTTTCGGAGGTCAACCGGCGACTCAAACCGCTCACCGGGTTCCAAACGAAGGCGGTAAGCGGATACGTGCCCGGGTTCCTGTTTTTCGACTGTCTCAAGCGCAGGGAATTCCCCACCACGATCACCATCCGGCCCATGGACCGCATGGATTACCTTCCCGAACCGGACATTTTCCACGATGTGGCCGGCCACGTTCCGATGCACACCGAGAAGGCCTTTGCCGACACCCTGGTGCGCTTCGGCGACTGCGCGCATACGGCGGTGGAGTTGACCGCGGGAATCCGGGACCCTCGCGAGCGTGCCCGCCGGCTCACCAATATCATCAAGGCCCTGTCGCGGTTCTTCTGGTTCACCGTGGAGTTCGGGCTGATGCGCGGGCCCCGCGGCATATGCGCTTACGGCAGCGGATTGCTCAGCTCATCGGGGGAATTGCGCCACGCCATCGAATCCGACGAGGTGCAGCGCTACCCGGTGCAGATCGAGTGGCTGATCAACCAGGGCGCGGAGATCGACCACTATCAGCCGCTGCTGTTCATCGTCGAGTCCTTCGACCACCTGTTCGAGCTGGTCGGCCGGCTGGAACAATGGATGCGCGACGGCAAGCTCGACAATGTGGCGCCGGGTCTTCCCGAGATCGCCGAAAGCGATCTGCGCAGCTTCATGGACGCCGCGCCGTCAGTCTGAGTAGTTGCGGACGAAGGTGTCGCGCGGCAGTCCTTTGGCGCGTGCCACGTGCTGCAGGTTGAGCGCTTCGGCGCGCGTCATGCGGCCGCCCAGGGCAACGAAGTACGGCGCGCGATCCCTCCCTTTCGGCGAAAATACGGTGGCATGCAGCCCGGGCAGCCGGGCGTTGATGGTGTGGGCCTTCTTCTCGGCATCGCGATAGTGGTTGTAGGTGTAGGCCACGACGCGCCATACGGAGCGGCCCTGCCGCGGCGGATCCGGCTCGGCGGCAGGCACCGGACGGCTGGAAGGCGGGACCGGCGAAGGTGCGGGGGATGTGGCGGCCGGCGGGGCGGGGGTCGGAGCTGCGACCGGCTTTGGAACCGCTGCCGGTTTCAGTGCGAAGGCCAGGGCGATCGCAATGACCAGGCCGGCCGCCGCGCCATAAGCCCAGTTCGGAATGCCGGTCCGCGGAGCTTCCTCGTGCCGCTCGTAGATACTCGCCGCGGGTGCTGGTGCCGGTGCGGGCGCCGGCGCGGCCGCGGGCGGCGCCACCGGCGGCGAATATGGAACCCGCAGCAGCCGGTAGAGCGCGCGGATGTCGTCCTCCGGCAGCCCGCCGGCGGAGGACGTGGGACGCAGGGTGTCGCTCGCCAGCTTGACGCGGTCGCTGGCCGCTAGAATGTGCAAGCCGTCGACGGCGCCGTGCACCATGCCGCGGCTGTGGACGTAACGCAGCGCCTCGAGGCAGGCGGCGAAAGTGTCGCGCATCTCCGCTTCGTCAAGCCCGCCGCGTTCCAGCGCGGAAGCGAGATTATCGTCGGGATATTCGAAAACGGCGAACAGGACCGCTCCGCCGGGAGCTTCGGCGCGCCCGCAATCGAACATGGGCAGGAGGTTCGAATGCGAGAGAAGGCGCGTGGCGCGCCAGGCGCCCAATTGTTCGGCCGCAACGACTGCGTCTTCCGGGATCAGCTTGATCGCGGCGCGCTCCCCCGAGCGAGCCATGGTGAGATACCATACAGCCGATTCGTCGGCTCCGAGAAACTGGTCAAGCCGGTACTGACCTGCCAGGGACACTCCTTTGAGATCATTCCACACACGAGTCATACGCAAGTTCCGGTTCGGCGTCCTGTGGCGCGATTATCTTTCATGGTAAAGCAAGATGCGAAAAATGGAACACGTAAAAGTTACGCGAAGATCAATACAGACTTGCTGAAACACCTGAAATTCCGCAGGACCCGCCGTGGCCCTTGACATGCACGACAGAAACACTTTTATAAACAGATAGAAGCCGGAAGGAGAAACGCATTTGTGGAATAAACAGCGTACCGATGAGAGTCCTGCCTTGAGACCGCAGCCGCAGCCCGAACCGCCGCGTCCGATAGCGGCGCCACCGGCCCCCGCACCCGTGGCGCGGCACGAACCCGCCATCACACGGCAGTCCGCCAGCATCGGCGCGTCGATGCAGATCAAGGGTGAGATCCGCACGCACGAGGAACTGCTGGTGGAAGGCGAAGTGGAAGGTTCCCTCGAATCGCACAGCCTGCTGACAGTGGGACCCAACGGCAAGGTGAAGGCCAACATCCGGGCTCGCGAAGTGGTGATCTTCGGATCGGTGCGAGGCAACGTGGAAGTCACCGAGAAGATCGCGATCCGGGAACAGGGGAGCCTGGTCGGAGACATCAAGACGGCCGGAATCAGCATCGATGATGGCGCCTATTTCAAAGGCAGCATCGATATCGTGAGGCCCGAGCCGAAAGTCACGACTAAGCCGGTGAAGAGCGAGGCGCCGTCCGAAGCGCGGGTCGGATAGCGGCGGACATTGCGTTGACGGGCCGGAGCGATCCGGCCCGAGGAATTAAAGCTTCCTCTCTGTGTGCCGATAAGCAGGGCGTGAGGAAGCCTGAGCGTTGATCGCAACCGATCCTATCACCAAGCTCGCGCAGGCGTCCGCTACGGAGTGTCCGTTCTGCCTCGGGCGCCAGCCGATCTACGACGCCGCGCGGCAGATCCGCGGTTACGAACTGTTGTACCGCCACCGAGCGTCGGACACCGGGGCGGACGTCCTGAACCCCGATCAGGCCAGTGCCAGTGTCGTGCTCAAGGCATTCCTGGAGCTGGGACTTCCCCGCATTTCGCCTGCCCAGCCGGTGTTCGTGAACTGCACACGGGCGCTGTTGAGCATGGATCCCATCCTGCCGGCCGACTCGTGCGTTCTGGAACTCCTCGAGCAGGTCCCGGCTGATTCCGAGACCATCCAGGCGGTGATCCGCCTCAAGGGGTCGGGATACCGGCTCGCGCTAGACGATTTTGAAGTCGATGACGCCCGCTGGCCGCTGGTCAGGCTGGCCGATTACGTGAAGGTGGATATCCGCGCCGGGCACCCGCGCGCGCTGCAAAGGCTGGTAAACCGGCTGCGGCGCCTGCAGGCTGCGGTGCTGGCCGAGAAGGTGGAATCGGAGCAGGAGTTTCGCGATCTACGCGAGTGGGGCGCCGAGCTCTTCCAGGGGTATTACCTGCACAAGCCCGAGACCCTGATCGGCAAGCGCATCCCTTCCAACCGGCTGTCGATTCTGTCCCTTCTGTCGGAATGCGCGGATCCCAATTGTTCGATTCCCGCAGTGGCGTCAGCAATCGGACGCGACGCCGCGCTGGCGTTCGGCCTGCTGAAACTGGCCAACTCCGCATTGTTCGGGAGGCGGGACATCCGCACGATGGAGGGCGCGGTGGTGGCACTGGGAATCGATCGCGTCTACCGGTGGTCCATGCTGATGGTGCTGGCCGATATCAACGATGGTCCGACAGGCTACCTGGAGTTCGCCCTGCAGCGGGCGCGCGCCTGCGAGCTGGCCGCGGCCGTCAGCCGCGATCCGCGGTACGAAGCGTACATGGTGGGGCTGCTTTCGGCGCTCGATTCGATTCTGGATATCCCGCTCGAAACGGTGATCGCGTCCCTTCCGCTCGATCCGGTCATCAAAGATGCGATCCTGCTGCGAAGCGGCCCGCTGGGGAACATCCTGGACGCGGTGCTGGCGTATGAATCCGGACGCTTCGAGTTGGCCGCGCGGGACGGCCTGGACCTGCCGCTGCTCGAGCGGACCTTCTGGGAGGCCGCCGAATACTCCACCACGATGCTGGCCGGGCTGGCCGCTTCTCAGACCAAATCGCGCTGAGCACACCGCGGCGGATTCGGGTATGATCCGTGTGTGAACACTCCGTCTACCAACCGGCGCCGTTTTCTCGGCGCGGCAATCGCCACGGCCGCTTCCTACGGCCGCATTCTCGGCGCCAATGACCGGATCCGCGTTGGCGGAATCGGCACGGGCAGCCGCGGACAGTACCTGCTTTCCAACGTCGCGCAGATCGAAGGCGCCGAGATCGTGGCGCTCTGCGATGTCTACGAACCGCACCGCCTGCGCGCCAAAACGCGCTACGCTCCGGCCGCTTCCGATACGGTGGACCACCGCGCGGTGCTCGACCGCAAGGATATCGACGCGGTAGTGATCGCCACCCCCGACCACTGGCATGTCCCCATTACGATCGACGCGGTGCGGGCCGGCAAAGACGTGTACTGCGAAAAACCGGTGACGCACTCCCTGGCGGAGGGGGAGCCGCTGATCGCGGCCGTGAAGGAAACCAAACGCGTGGTGCAGACCGGCACGCAGCAGCGCAGTTGGGCGCATTACATGCACGCCAAGGAGCTGATCGACGCGGGCGAGCTCGGACAGGTCACCTTCATCCGCACCTACTGGTATCAGAACCACATCGCCAACCAGGACACGGGTCCGGAGATCGACACTTCCAAGCTTGACTGGAAGCGCTTCCTCGGCTCGGCCTCCGAAAGGCCTTTCGACGCGGACCAGTACTCGCACTGGCGCTGGTACTGGGATTTCGGCGGCGGCGCCATGACCGACCTCTTCATACACTGGGTGGATGTCGCCCAGTGGTACCTCGCCGACGACCTGCCGACCCGCGCCACGGCCACCGGGGTGAAGGCACTGCTGCAGCAGCGGCAAACGCCCGACACGATGAGCGCCGCGCTGCGCTACGCCCGCGCGGTGGTGGAGTTCGACAGCGCGCTGCTCGGCTACATCGAAGGCGGCGGCCTCATGATCCGGGGCACGAAAGCGGCGATGCGCCTGCACCGCAGCGGCTTCGAGGTGTATGCCGAGGTGCCGAATTATACCGAAGCGTTCACCACGCCTCCCGCGATCCGCAAGGAAAACTCTCCGCGCGACGGGGGCCTGGACCACATGAAGAACTTTTTCGATTGCGTTCGCTCGCGCAACGCTCCGAACGCCTCGGTGGAGATCGGCGTGGCGGCGGCGCGCGCCGGCCATGTCGCAAACCTGGCGATGCGCGGCAACGGGGTCTGGACACCCGCCTGACGGCCATGAGTCGCGACGCGGTGTCGGGCTCGCTGTTCGTGCTGTTCTGCTACGACCTGAGCGATGCGATCCGGCTGGAAGACGTGCGGCGGATCGTAGGCGCGCCTCCACCCGGGCGCGAGCCGCCGTTCCGGCACGCCGTCCCGGGGTATGTCCACTTCGCCCAGCCGCCCGTCATCGAAACCCTGCCCGCGGTTGGACCGGCTGCCGGCGGCCGCATCTCGTACTACGACTATGGAGTGATCACCGTCCATTTCGAGATCGCCTTCGCAGGAGGATGGGACGACCTGGTGGCGCTCTCGGCGCGCTGGATGAATGCGCCGGAGCTGGAGCAGCAGGCCGCCGCCATCGTCCGCGAGAGGGCCGCGCGAATCGCCTCCGCGCTCGCCACCCCCAACCCCAGGCAGCTCAGCGAGGATTACTACATCGTCCACGTGCGGGCCTTCCAGGACCCGGAAACCGGCCGCCCGCCAACCGCCGCCGAGCTGATCGATCGTCACGGCGACTCGATCGCGCAGATTATCCGCGGCGAGCGCGCGCGATTCTCCCCCGCCGAGCGCTCCGAGATCCTGGAATCGCGGATGTCGTATTACGAGAACGACCTGCTGGTGGTGGGCTGGTCGGCGGCCTTGATTTACGACACGCCGGAAGGGGCCGTCCCCACCATTCAACTCCTGGAGTTCGCCAACACCCAGCTTCTGGAATTCCGCTATTACGACGAGGCGCTCAGCGACCTGCTCTCGGGCGTCTACCGTTCGCTCGAAAAGGGCGCCGGTCCGCTGGCGCGCTGGCGAATGGCGCGCGAGGCAGAACGCCTGAACACCATCCGGCTGGACATCCGCGAGCTCACCGAGCGCGTGGACAACTCCATCAAGTTCCTGAGCGACATGTTCTCGGCGCGGCTTTACCGCATGGCTGCCACGCGCATCGGCGTCCCCGACTACCGCACGCTGGTGGAGCAGAAGCTGCAGAGCGCGGGCGAGCTCTACGGCTTCATGATGGACCGCTTCTACCAGGGCCGCGCCTTCGTGCTCGAGCTGATGGTGGTGATCATCCTGATCATCGAGCTGGTGTACTTCTTCCGCGGGGCAAAATAGCATCCCGGCCGGTATTGACATGCTCCAGTAGTTCAATTATTATTGAACTATGGAAACAGTCGCGCGATACGCCGACATGTTCGCGGCGATCGGAACTGAATCCCGCCTTCGCATCATGCAGGTACTGCTCTCGGCTCATCCGGACGGAATGTTCGTGGGGGAGATTCAGGAGGAGCTGGGGATCACGGCATCGAACCTGTCTCATCACCTGGACAAGTTGAAGAACGAGGGGCTGGTCTCGGTAAGCCGCGAAGGAACGTTTCTGCGGTGCCGAGCGAACGCGGATGCACTCCAGGAGCTGCTGACATTTCTCTATGCGGAGTGTTGCACCCGCAACCGGGCGGTGAAGCCCGAGACGGTGGTGCAACTCAAGACAACCAGAAAGGAAGCGAAATGAGCACCGAAAATATCACCGACGTTGTGCAGGAAAAATATGCCGAGGCGGCGCGCCGCGTCACCAGCGGAAAAGGCAATGCGTGCTGCGGATCGGCGCCTTCGAGCGCTTCGGGCTGCTGCGACCCGATCACCAGCCGGCTTTACACTCCCGAGCAAGCCGGCGAGCTGCCCGAGGCCGCGCTGCTGGCGTCGCTCGGCTGCGGGAATCCCACCGCGCTGGCAAAACTGGCCCCCGGAGAAGTCGTGCTCGACCTGGGGTCGGGCGGCGGCATCGATGTCCTGATCTCGGCGCGCCGCGTGGGTCCCACGGGCAAGGCCTTCGGACTGGACATGACCGATGAAATGCTGGCCCTGGCCAACGAGAACAAGGCCAAAGCCGGCGTGAACAACGTAGAGTTCCTCAAGGGCCGGATCGAGGAGATTCCGCTGCCGGACGATTCGGTGGACGTGGTCATCTCCAACTGCGTGATCAATCTCTCCGCGGATAAGAATCGCGTATTCGCCGAGATCTTTCGCGTGCTGAAGCCGGGCGGCCGCGTCGCCGTCTCTGATGTCGTGACCCGGGGCGAGATGCTGCCGGAGATCCGGCAGAACGTGCTCCTGTGGGTCGGGTGCATCGCCGGAGCGCTCGAAGAGAACGAGTATAAGGGCAAACTTTCGGCGGCGGGCTTCGAGCAGGTGGATGTCGAGCCGACGCGCGTTTACCGTATCGAAGATGCCCGCGAATTCCTGTCCGGCAAGGGCATCGATGTCGACGCCATCGCCCCCCAGGTGGACGGCCGTTTTCTGAGCGCGTTCATCCGGGCGGTGAAGCCGGGGCGCGCGTAGCCGCGCCTTCGGCGCGGTGGGCAGGCCGGGAGGCCTACCCCACCAAGAACTAGTGCGTCATGGAGTAGACGATATAGTTCACGCCCAGGCGGATTGCCAGGTCGGAGAATCGCTCGGGGTAGTATGGGTCGTCGGCCCATTCCCAGGCATCGCCGATATCGGAGTTGTAACTGATGGCGATCATCACCCGGCCCTTGTCATCGTAGATGCCGCGCCAGTGCGCGCCTTTTCCGCCTTCGGACCCGTTCTTATAGCCCAGGCGCAAGTGCGCCTGGCCCGGCACCTGGTACTTCTCCTTCAGGTCGTAGACCGTGTGGAAAATGGGGTCGTCGTCGGGAATGTCTCTGATCTGCTTTTCCGGGAACGCCTTCTTCATGCGGGATTCGAACTCGTACCACTCGGCCTCGCCGTGAAAATCGTCGGCCATGAAGAAGCCGCCGCGCTCCAGGTATTCGCGCAGCGCCTTTCCCTGCTGGTCGGTCAGGCCCCACTCGCCGACCTGGACCGCATACAGCCACGGCCAGTCGTACTCGTCGCCTTCATCCAGATTCACGATCTGCTCGACCGAGCGCACGTGGATTCGGGTCAACCGCCGCACCGCCAGCGAAAAATGCCGGTCCGCGCGGGGAAAATCCTGGCTCCAGAGCGATATCCCGGTGTGCCAGTCGAGATCCCGTCCGCGATAGCCGTTGAGCGGTCCGGGTGGAAACATCAGGCGGGCGAAGGCCCATTCCGCCTTCTCCCGGTAGTCTTGGGGGAGCGGAATCTCGCCCATCTGGTACTCGATGCCGTTTAATTCGCGGAACGGGCGTTGGAACGCGAACAGCGCGCCGATGATGGAAATGCCGCACGCAATTCCCCAGCCGATCTTCCGCATCCAGCAGTCCCTTTGGACCAGGATACCAGTTTCGACTAGTGTGTCATCGCGTATAGCACGTAGTTGACCCCGATCCGGATGCCCAGCGCCGAAAACCTCTCCGGGTAGAGCGGGTCGTCCGCGTTCTCCCACGAATCGCCGAGGTCCATGTTGTGGCACATCGCCACCATCAAACGGCCGCGGTCGTCGTAAATGCCGCGCCAGTGCGGCACGGCGCCGCCCGCATAGCACTTCTCGCACACCGAGTGGCTGCGAATGTACTGCGCACCGGGCACCTGGTACCGGTCGTCCAGGTCAAAGGCCGTATGGAAAATGGCCGCGCGGTCTTCCAGGTCTACGATCGGGCGGTCCGGGAAAACCTTCTTCATCGTGATGGTGAAGACCTGCCACTCAGCGTCGCCGTGAAAGTCGTCGCACATGAAGAAGCCGCCGCGCAGCAGGAACTCGCGGAACTTGTCGATCTGCGACGGCGTCAGTTCCCAGTGCCCGACCTCGACCGCATACAGCCACGGATAGTTGAAGACGTCGTCATCGGTATCGAGATTGATGGGCTGCTCCACCGACCGGACCTGCAGGCGGGTCAGGCGGCGCAGGGCGGCCGACAGGTGGCGGTCGGACCGGGGGTAGTCGATGGTCCAGTTGGTATTGCCCTCCCGCCAGTCGAAGCCGCGCTTGTACTCGGACTGCCAGTCGATGACGAAATGCGTGGTGGGGTACATCAGGCGCGCGAAGGTCCACTCGCCGGGAACCTGGTAATCCGGCGGAATCGGAAAATTGTTATACTCCCACGCCGGATACTCACGGAAAGGTTTCTGGGCAAAGAGCGTGCAGACCAGAATGCCGCACCCAACGGCCAGGGCAAGAAACAGACCACGCCTCATCCATCTACCAGTATAGGCTGAGTGGAGCAGGCCCCACTTCCAGGCTTGGGTGTGAGATCCGGCTACTGCCGCGGACCGCGCCGGCCGGCCAGCGGGGCCGCCTTCAGCGTCTCCGGCATATCGGCCAGCACATAGCCCATCACCGCGAGACTCGCCAGATTCCTGCGGAAATCCTCGGGATCCACCTTGTCCAGCGTATCGGCCTCGGTGTGGTGCCAGTCGAAGTAGTGAGCGCCGGTGGTGCGCTCGCCCAGGCCGGGCACTCCGTCGCGCATCAGGGGTCCGATGTCGGAGCCTCCGCCGCCGCCCGTGATCTCGCCCGCCCCGACCCTCTCGAGCAGCTTGCCGATCTGCTGCAGCAGCGCCATCGAGCTGTCATCGACGCCCGCTCCGTAACCGCGCGGCGCTTCCGCTCCTCCATCCATCTCGATTGCCGCCACCTGCTGCCTGATCCTGTCGCCGACCCACTCGCGGTAGGCCACGCCGCCGCGGCCGCCGTTCTCTTCGTTCACCCAGAACGCCACCCGGATGGTGCGGTCCGGCTCGAGCCCGAGTTTCTTCATCAGCGCCAGGGCCTCGAGGCACGCCATGATGGAAGCCCCGTCATCCTGCGCCCCCTGGCCTACGTCCCAGGAATCGATATGGCCGCCGATCACCACCACCTCTTCGGGATGGGTGCGGCCGGGGATTTCGCCGATCACGTCGCCGCTGTCGGCATCGGGCAGCATCCGCGCGCCCATCTCCAGATGCACCTTCACCGGTACGCCGTCGCCCACCAGCCGCGCAATCATCATGGCATCCTCGGGAGAAATGGCGGCGGTCGGAATCTTCGGCTGGCTTTCGTCGTACTCCATTTCGCCGGTGTGCGGAATCTGCATGGCGAGCGGCGTGGCCGAGCGCACCAGCGCGGCTACCGCCCCGTAGGCCGCGGCACGCGACGCGCCCGAAGAGCGGTACACGCGCGTCGGCCCATAGCCGCGGTACTCCTCGTTGTAGACCACGATCTTGCCCTCGATCTTCTCGCGGCCCAGCCTCGCAAGGTCGCTGAAATCCGAGACCGTCACCACGTCCGCGGTAATGCCTCCCGGAGGCGTCCCGACGCTCATTCCCAGCCCCAGCATGTGGAGAGGCTTGTCGAGCGGCGCCAGCATGCGGGCCGATTCGGCGCCGCGCACCCAATGCGGAACCTTCGTAGGAATGATCCGCACGTTGCTGAGACCCGCCTCCTTCATCTCTTCCGCGGACCACGCAATCGCCCTCTCGAGGGACGGCGACCCGCTCAGGCGGTTGCCGATCCGGTAGCAGAGATACGCCAGGCGGTTGTAGCCCGCGGTGTCCGCCAGGGCCGCATCGATCAGCTTATCGGCCGTAGCGCGATACCGCTCGGTGAGGTTGACGTCGGCGGCCAGGGACAGGGATGCGGCCGCAATCAGAAGCGCGGAGACACGTCGCATAAACCAACTACTATCGCACGAACGGAATGTACGCCGGAACTCGGCTTTGGTATTCGCGGAACTCCGGGCCGAAGCGCGACGCCAGCAGTTTGTCTTCCGTGCGGACGCGGATTTCGGTCCCGATGACGAAGATCAGCAGCGAGACGGCGGCCCACTTCCAGGGCGTCACGATCAGGATCGTCGCCAGCAGCATGGCCATCAGCGCCGCATAGATCGGGTGCCGCACTACCGCGTATACCCCGGTCCGCACCAGCTCATGATCGTGATACAAACCGGCGTGCAGGCGGAACTGCCGGCCCAGGTGCTTCACCGAGGAAAAGGCCATCAGGATTGCCACCACCGCCAGAATCATCGCCGCGCCAAAGCGGACCGGCGACACGGGGTCGCCGATCGGCTGGTGCATGAGGAGCGCGAACAGGATGGCCGACGTCTCGCAAAGCAGGCCGATGCGGGTCGGCGCGGCCACCGTGATGTTCGCGCGTTTCTGCCGCAGCGGCGCGCGGAAGAGAAACGGGTAGAACCACACCGCCCACAAGACTCCCAGCGCGATGTGGCAGAGGGACGCGTTCACGGCGTCACTGGAATAGACTCTTCGGGATCATCGCGTGGACCCCTTTGGTGCCATCCACCGCCTCGGTGACGTTGAAATCCACTGCCGTGCTGCACAGCATGTAGGCATCCTCGCGCGTCATGTGTTTTTCCGCCACCAGGAAATCGATGGCTTCGCGCACCGCCAGCTTGAGCGCCTCGTCGAGGTCGGGGTCGAGCCCCATCGCGATGTAGTGGGTGGGCGTCTCGCCCCGCGGCCACTTGAGATTCATGCCCTTGTGAACAACAAACTGAAATGTGCCGGTAAGGGCGGTCTCCAGCGCCGTGATGTCGACCTCGCCATTTCCCTGCCCCGCGTGACCGTCGCCGGCCTCGAACAACGCGCCCGGCACATGCACCGGAATGAACAGGGAGGTTCCGGCAACCAGGTCCTTGTTATCGAGGTTGCCGGCATGGATCCCCGGCGGCGCGCTGCTGATTCGGCCCGCCGCTTCGGGCGGCGCCACCCCCAGGCTGCCGAAGAACGGATGCAGGGGAATCTCGATGCTGCTCGAAAACCGCGCCACCATGCGCTGCGCATCGAGAGGAATGATCTTCATCGCGCCCTTCGCAAAATCGTCCGGCCCCAAGACGCCGCTGCGCGGGCTGAAACTGTTGTACGCGTAAGGAATGGAGAGCTGGATCTTCTGGATGCGAACCTCCAGCGCGTCCCCCGGCTCGGCGCCCTCCACGTAGATCGGCCCCGTC
Source organism: Bryobacterales bacterium (assembly GCA_963836015.1). GTDB lineage: Bacteria > Acidobacteriota > Terriglobia > Bryobacterales > Bryobacteraceae > CAWCDJ01. The sequence continues at coordinate 987,590 of CAWIIF010000002.1, forward strand.
AGAATGTGGCCGCCCGGGCCCTTGTCCTTGACTTCGTCGTAGATCGCCTTGAGCTCGGGCTGCACGTCCTCCGGTTCGACTCCGGCCGCCACGAGCCGGGCCGGGCTGTTGGTGATCATGGTCTGGATCACCACCGTATCGCCCGTGCGTATGCGCAGCACCGGTTTCGCGGCCGACCAGTAGTAGCCCCAGACCACGGTGGATGGAGAAGCCTTCAGTCGATACTCCGCTCCCTGAGTGATCGCGGAGAGGGAAAGAAACAGAGCGAGGCCCTTCATGGTATTCAGCGATTCTACCGCACTGAACTCCGCGAAGGCCGCGCAGGATTCGCTCAGTTCCTGCCGAACACGCGCGCGAAGATCCGGTGCACGTTGCGCAACTGGCGATCGAGCGAGAAAGCCTCCGCGATCTGTTCGGGAGTCAAAACCTTCGCGATCTCCGGATCGGCTTCGATCGCCGCCCGGAAATCGCCTTCTTCCTCCCAGGCGCGCATGGCGTGGGCCTGCACCACCCGGTACGCCTGCTCGCGCAGCATTCCGGCAGCCGCCAGGTCGAGCAGCACCTGCCCGGAGAAGACCAGGCCGCGCGTCATCTCCAGGTTGCGCCGCATGCGCTCGGGATAGACCAGCAGCCGGTCCACCAGTTGCGTAGTCTTCTCCACCAGATAATCGGTCAGGATGGTGGAATCCGGCAGGATCACGCGCTCCACCGAGGAGTGCGAGATATCCCGCTCGTGCCACAGAGCGACGTCCTCGAACGCCGCCTGCACGTTGGCGCGTACCACCCGCGCCAGGCCGCAGATCTGTTCGCAGGTCACCGGGTTGCGCTTGTGCGGCATGGCCGAGCTGCCCTTCTGGCCGCGCGCGAAATACTCCTCCGCCTCGCGCACCTCGGTGCGCTGAAGGTGGCGCACTTCGAGCGCGATCTTCTCGCACAGCGCGGTGGCCAGCGCCAGCGCCGACACGAAGGCGGCATGCCGGTCGCGCTGGATCACCTGCGAAGTCACCGGCGCGGGCTTGAGGTTCAGCCGTTCGCAGATGCGCTCCTCCACCTCCGGGCCGATATGGGCGAACGTGCCCACCGCGCCCGAAGTCTTGCCGACCCGCAGGTCCTCCGCGGCGCCCCGCACCCGGCTCAGGCTGCGGCCGCACTCTTCGTACCAGATGGCGATCTTCAGGCCGAACGTGATCGGCTCCGCGTGCACCCCGTGGGTGCGGCCGATCTGCACCGTGTCGCGAAATTCCAGCGCGCGCCGCTTGAGGACCTCGCGCAGCCCTTCCAGGCCGCTCACGATGATGGCCGCCGCCTGCTGCAGCAGCAGCGCCTGCGCGGTATCCACCACGTCGTTCGAGGTCAGCCCGTAGTGCAGCCAGCGCGATGCTTCCGCATGTCCCGCCCGGGCCATGCTCTCGGCCACCGCTGTGGTGAAGGCGATCACGTCGTGCTTCACTTCCTTTTCGATTTCGTGGATGCGCGCCACGTCGAAACCGGCGTGCGACCGCAGCAGGCGAGCCGCTTCCGCCGGGACCACGCCCAGCTCGGCAAGGGCCTCCGAAGCCGCCAGCTCCACTTCCAGCCACTGTTGAAACCGGTTCTGGTCGCTCCAGATCCGGCCCATTTCGGACCGCGTGTATCGAGGAATCATGATGAGATCAGAATTGAAATACTTCCGACGGGTTGCGTTGCTCGGCGATCGCCAGGCGCGTGGCCAGGCCGCGCCCATCCAGCGCCTGGCTCGCGACGATCCGGACGATCTCCGGGTGGTTGTTCTGCTCGCTCAAATGGCCCAGCACCAGGTGGGCCGTCGAAGAGCTCAGGTCTTCGGACAGGAAATCGGACATCCCCAGGTTCGACAGGTGGCCCACGCGGCTCATCACCCGCTGCTTCACGGCCCACGGGTAAGGACCGACTTTCAGCATGTCGAGATCGTGATTGGCCTCGAGCAGCAGCAGGTCGGTGCGCCGCAAATGAAACTTGATGGACTCGGGAATGTATCCCAGGTCGGTGGCGATTCCGATGCGTACGCCCTCCGCCTCGAAGCAATACCCCACCGGATCGATGGCATCGTGCGGAATGCTGAAACTCTCGACCTCGATATCGCCCACCATAAAGCCCGCGCCGGCCTGAAACGGCTCGAGGCGCGGCTCGGTCGGACCCCAGTCGATCGCCGGAGCCGTCAGCCGCGTCATATAAATGCAGGCGCGCATTCTCTTGCTCCGCGCCAGCACCGGAAGACCGGAGACGTGGTCGGCATGCTCGTGGGTGATGACAATGGCGTCGATCCGCGCCAGATCCTCACCGATCAGGGCCAGCCGCCGCCCCAATTCCCTCATGCTGAGGCCGGCGTCCACCAGAATGCGCGTATTTTCGGTCGCCAACAGGGCGGCATTTCCGGAACTGCCGCTCGCCAGCACACAGAACTTGACGATAGCCGCCTCCCGACCTTTCAGAATACACCGAAAACCACCGAAACAGAACATGGTCGAAATGTTTCCCTGCCCGGCGAGTGGCACAATTTGCCCAGCGTGCCGCCAGACTCACAATTTCCGGTAAAAAACTCTCCTGTTGTCACGGATTTGCGATACGGTATAGAAAGTGCCTGAAGGTCCTCCATGAAGTTGCTTCTGAGTCTCGTATTGCTGCTGCCCTCCGCGCTGCCCCTGGCGGCAGCGGACCCGGCTGGACATCTCTATAGCCACGGCATCAAACTGGCCGAGCGCGGCAAATTCGCCAGCGCACGGGCAGCGCTCGAAACCCTCATTCATACATATCCGGAAAGTCCCCTAGCTGCCGAGGCGAAGAATGAAATCGATGCTTCCCTGCTGCTGGAGGAAGGGCAGGAAAGGATCAAGAGCGGCCGGAGCGACACGGCCCAGGTGGCTCTCCACACCTTGATCTCGGTCTATCCCGAAAGCAGCCTGGTCAAGCAGGCCCGGCACACCATGCGCCAGGCCGAAGCGGCCATCCCCACGGTTCGCTCCATCCGCTTCGAGAACTTCCCTTCGGTGTCTCCGGACGAGATCCAGCAGAGTTTCGACCGCAGCGAAGTCGGTCTTGCCATGAAGAAGCCTTACGACCCGCGGGATGTCGACGCGGCGCGCAAAGTCCTGACCGAACTCCTCGCCATGCCGGTGGAAGTGAAGACCCGCGTTGCCTCCCGCAGCGTGGACATCACATTTATCGCTGAAGGAAACTAGCCGCGGATTGCTTTGCGCCGCCGGATCAGCAGCGGGACCAGGGCCGTTGCAGCCAGCAACCAGGTCGCCGGCTCCGGTGTCGCCGTAATGACTCCGAACAGCCCGTGGCTCTCGTCATCGGGCCCCGCCGTGAAGAACAGCGAGTTCACCGGTCCGCTACCCGTGCCGTTGCCGAATCCCAATCCCCACAGCCCGTCGATATGAAGCGGATTCCCCGAGACCCCCGGCACCAACTCTACGAAGGCGCCCGTCGAGTCATACGCCTGGAGCGAGCCGTCGCCGAAGTTGCCCACCAGGAGGTCGCCTCCCAGGTCGCCGAATCCGGCGGGAGCGATGGCCAGTCCCCAGGGCGAGTTGAGGCTTCCCCCGGTTATCAGACGCCCCAAGAGATTGCCGTTCAGGTCGTATTTGTCGACGATCCCGTTCCCTACCCCGGCTACGTCATCGTGCTTGGCCCCGTCCTGCACGGCGTAGGTCACGTATAGCGATCCGCCCAGGTTCATGATGTTGAAGGGCGCAAAGCCGGCAGGCAGGGTCGGATCGGTGAAGTTGCCCGTGAGGTCCGGAGCTCCGCCGACTCCCTTCAGGACGTCGATCGTGCCATTCCGGAAGTTGGCGAGATAGGCGTACGGATTGCCGCCGACCGAGCCGACCGCGATGCCCTTATATACGTTACTGCTGCTGGCGAGCACCAGGGTCTCCGCGGCGGTGCCCAGGGCTCCCTTCCAGCCCGAGACCGTGCCGTCTTCCGACCCGAAAAGGAACACATCGCTATCGAATCCGCCGTTGCCGTTGAACGCGACTCCGGTGACCGATCCATCGCCCGGAATTGTGACCACCAGGCCCAGTTTCGTCTGGGTGGTTCCGTTGTAGAGCACCGAGGTCCCGCTGCCGTTCGCCCCGATCCACCACGGACTCGTGCCGCTCGCAATCAGGCCCCACGCATTCACCAGGTTCGGGTCCATAATCGGCGCAACGCCGAACTGGTCCGAAGCGATATTGTGAACCGCGAATTCGACCGGACCGGCCATCGCAGCCGGCACGAGACTCGCCGCCAGGATTCCTGAAAGGCTCAGAAGAAACCGCATGCCCATCCCTCCTCCGATTACTCGGAATCAGCATATCGCCGCACCTGCCAAGGCGGTGCGGGGCCACGTGTAAACTCTCGGGCGAGAGTGTACGGGATGACCCATCCCGTCCGACTTTGCGGCAGCTCCGCCACCGCCGGTGACATACGCCCTCCAGCTCTCCTCCAAGCGCTGGTACGATAGGATACAAGCGCGTTTAGCTTGTCAACGGGACGTCATGGCATCCGATCGGAAAACATCCACCACCACGACCAAGGTTGTCGTAGCGACAACGGTAGCGCTTTCGTTTATTTCGTTCTGGCGCGCGGCCGCGGTGGTGCTCAGCGATCTCGCGTCGTCCGCCTTTTACGCCGGCGGTATCGCGGAGCATGCCATCGGCAGGAGCGCTCCCTGGTTCATTCTCGGCGTGATGCTGTTCAGCTTCGCGGTGCGCGCGGTGTACACGGAATCGAGCAGCATGTTCGTCCGCGGAGGCGTCTACATCGTGGTGCGCGACGCGATGGGGCCTTTCACCGCGCGGCTCTCGGTATCCTCCCTGATCTTTGACTACATCCTGACCGGCCCCATCAGCGTGGTCAGCGCCGGGCAATATTTGGGGCGCCTCGTCAATGAGATCTCCGATCTCAACCACATCGGACCCCACGTGAACCCCAACCTGTTTGCCGCCGGCTTCGGGGTCCTGATTACCGCCTATTTCTGGTGGAGCAATATCAAAGGCATCATGGAGTCGAGCGGCAAGGCGCTGCGCATCATGCAGATCACGACCGTGATGGTCGTGGCGTTCTTAATCTGGTGCCCGCTTACCATACTGCTCAGCGGCAAGCTGCAGTTCCCGCCCGTACCTGTTCCACAGAACCTGCACTTTGCGCCGGAAGCCCTGGGATGGTTCAAGGGAACCGTGTTTCCGAGCGTCGGTGCAATCGCGCTGATCATCGCCTTCGGCCACTCGCTCCTTTCCATGAGCGGCTTTGAGACGCTGGCCCAGGTGTACCGCGAAATCGCATATCCCAAGCTCCGCAACCTGCGCATCACGGGACTGATTGTGTGCGCTTATGCGGTGGTCTGCACTGGCATCATCACCCTGTTCGCGGGTATGATCATTCCCGACCAGGTCCGGCCGCAGTATGTCGATAACCTCCTGGGCGGCCTGGCCATGCACCTGGCCGGCCCACCCATCCTGCGGCTGTGTTTCCATGTGTTCGTCGTGATCGTCGGCGTGCTGATTCTCTCCGGCGCGGTGAACACGTCCATGATCGGCGCCAACGGAGTGATGAACCGGATCGCCGAGGACGGCGTCCTGCTCAATTGGTTTCGCAAGCCGCAAAAGCGGTTCGGCACGACCTACCGGATCATCAACCTGATTGCGCTCCTCCAGGTGGCCACCATTCTGCTAAGCCGGGGCGACGTCTATCTGCTGGGAGAAGCGTATGCTTTCGGCGTGGTCTGGAGCTTCTTTCTCAAATCGCTGGGCGTTTTGGTGCTGCGCTACCACCGTCACGATCAGGAGTACAAAGTTCCGCTGAATCCACGGATTGCCGGAAGAGAAATCCCCGTGGGCCTGGCGTTGACCACCTTGATTCTCGGGCTGGTGGCGATCGCCAACCTCTTCTCCAAGGAGATCGCCACCATCTACGGCGTCAGTTTCACGGCCGTATTCTTCGTCCTCTTTACGGTTTCCGAACACATCAACAGGAAGCAGAAGGACCTCTCGCATCACGCGCTCGAAGAATTCAACCTGGACATGCGTCCGGAGATTGACGGCGATGCGGTGCACGCCCGCCCGGGCTGTGTGCTGGTAGCGGTGCGCGATTACCAACGCATGGCTCACCTGAAGAGTGTTCTCGAGAAGACCAACCTCCGCCGCCACGATATCGTGGTGATGACCGTCCGCCCCGTTTCGAGCGGCGCCGGCGAGTACGAGCTATCCGACAAGCAGCTCTTCTCCGATTATGAAAAAGAGGTGCTGTCGAGCGTTGTGTCGGTGGCGGAGAAGGAGGGCAAAACGGTCGACCTCCTGGTGGTTCCCGGCGTGGATCCTTTCGATGCCATGGTGCAGACCGCCTCGCGACTGGCGGCCTCACGCCTCGTCACGGGCGTCTCTGCCAGGATGGATTCCGAGGAGCTGGCGCGGCGCATCGGTCTCGCCTGGGAGAAACTGCCCGAGCCGCGGCACCCGTTCTCGCTCGAGATCATCAGCCCCGGCCGGAAATCCGTGTATGTCAACCTGGGCCCCCATCCTCCGCGCCTGTGGCCCGAAGACCTGGACCGCGCGCACGAACTGTGGCTCCGCCTCTCCGAGAATTTCGGCTCCCGCCTGCACCACCGCGACGTCGTCGGCGTCGCCCTGCGCCGTTTGCAGAAGGATCTCGAAAGCGACCGCCGTGAAGAAGTGCTCAAAGATCTGGACAGTGAGCTGCGAAATAGCTGACACGGCCGGCGGTCGGTTATGAACAGCAACGCGAAACGCGTTTCGCCCGGATCGAGTCTAATGGGGTGATGCGCCCCTGGAGCGTCGCCTTATTGTTGTGCGCGGAGGCACTCGCCCAGAATGCCCCTACGTTCCGTACGGCCATCTCCCTGGTCCACGTGGACGCCGAAGTAACCGCCGCCGACGGCCGCATCCTGGACGGCCTGAAAAAAGACGACTTCCAGGTGTTCGATGAGGGCAAGCCCCAGAACATCGTGCAGTTTTCCGAGGGCGAAGAGCCACTCGATCTCATCCTCCTGTTCGATGTTTCCGGCAGCATGCGGGTCAAGGTCGCGGAAGTTGCCGCCGCCGCTCGGCAGGGAGTGCGGGAGCTCCGCCCCGGAGATCGCGTTTGCGTCATGGTCTTCAATACCCGCAGCCGCGTGTTGTCTCCGTTTACCGAAGACCTGGACGCCGTCGAGCGCACCATCCAGAATGACCTGCTGAGCCTGGATTTCGGCGGCGGGACCCTGATTCAGGGGGCCGTGGACGATGCCGCACTCAAGCTCATGCACCAGCCGCGAACCCAGCGGCGGCGCGCCGTGCTGATCGTCACCGACAATCTGGGGCAGCGCTCGCGCCGCGAAAGCACCGTGGTCCGCGATTTCTGGGAGGCCGACGCGATCCTCTCGGCCCTCGTCGTCCGCAGCCCCGCGATGCAGACGCTCCACACCGTCGGGATCATCATGAGCCCCCAGCTGCTCGCGCTGTCCGTCGGCGTGAGGGGTATTACGGAAAAGACAGGCGGCGATTTCGTACACTCCGGCGAGCCGGGCGACGCCTTTCAGGACGCCATGCACCGCATACGCACCCGCTACACCCTGTACTACAACCTGCCGCAGGCCAAGCCCGGACAGCGGCGCTCGGTCCGCGTCGAGCTCAGCCGCGACGCCGCCCACCGCTACCTCAAGAGTCACGTCCGCGCGCGCACCGGCTACATTGTGCCCCGGGAGGAGGAGCAAGGCAGCGAGGTGGATTCGCCTACTTTGCCGGGACGAAGAGCACGCAGACCGGCATCGCCACATCCGTGACTACGCGCGACGCCGGCTGAAGCTGGCCGGTGGACGCCTGTACCTTGAACATCGTGATGTCGTTCGAATCCTGATTGGCCGCAAGCAGGTATGCACCAGTTGGATCGAGCGCAAAATGCCGCGGCGTCTTCCCCAGCACGGGGGCGTGATCCACCGCGGTCAACGTAAACTTCACAGCGTCGATATTAAACACCGCGATGGTGTCGTTCCCGCGATTCGACCCGTACACCACCGTGCCCTTGCGGTTGACCGCGATCTCAGCCCCGCTGCTGTTCCCTTTGAAATTCTCCGGCAGCGTCGAGATGTTCTGGAAGTCGCGCAGCACACCCTTGGCCGGGTCGTAGTGGAAGGCCGTGATGCTCGAGCCCATCTCCTCGATTGCGTACAGCACCCGGCCGTTCGGATGAAACGCCATGTGCCGCACTCCCGACCCGGGCGGAACTTGCGCGAACGCCGGATCGTTGGGCGTCAGCGTGCCCTTGGCGGCGTCGAACCGGTACACGAAAATCTTATCGAGTCCCAGGTCGGCCAGCAGCAGAAAGCGGTTGTCCGGCGAGAAGACCACCTCGTGCGCGTGCGGACCCTTCTGCCGCGCCGGGTTCACGCTGGAGCCTTCGTGCTTCTCCACTTTCACCGCTTCCCCGATCCGCCCATCCGCGTGCACGGGGTACAGCGCCATCGTACCGTTGTTGTAATTGGCTACCGCGAGCCAGCGTCCGGTATGATCGAGCGCCAGGTGGCAAGGGCCGCTGCCGTTCGAAGGCACCTGGTTCAAGAACGCCAGCTTGCCGGTCTGCGCATCGATCGAGAAGGCGCTCACGGCATTGCCGCCCTGGCCGCCTTCGTTCACCGCATAAAGAAACCGGTGGTGCGGATCGTCGATCAGAAACGAGGGGTTCATCGTCTCGGCCGCCACTCCCAGCGGCTTCAGCTTGCCGCTGCCGGTATCGAAGCGGTAGGCGTAGATTCCCTTGCTGGGGCCGCGGGTGTACGTTCCCACGAACACCAGGAAGTCGGCGGCGCTGGCGGTCGTGGCCAGCAGGAAAGGCGTAAGGAGCAGAGCTCGCAGTTTCACCATTCAAGGTTGCCACAACCATCGCCCGATTGCATCGCCCGGAGCTGCCGCTCCAGAAACCGCCGCTCCGGCGCCGAACACTCGCAATCGAGCGCCCGCTCGAAGCATTCCGCGGCCCTGCCCGGGTCGCCCGCATCGCGCCATAGGCGTCCCAGCGTCGCGTGCAGCAGGTGGTAATTCTCGAGGGCCGGATGCTTCTCGATCTCCGCGATCGCGCGCAGACCTTCCACCGGTCCCTTCCACAACGAAATAGCGACCGCCCGGTTGAGCGCTACCACCGGCGAGGGATTCAGCTCGTAGAGCGCGGTGTACAGCTCTACGATCTGCCCCCAGTCCGTGGATCGAAAATCCGGCGCCGTGGCGTGCGCCGCCGCGATCCCGGCTTCCAGGTGATAGGCCGTTACGTGGTCGCCCGCGGCGCTCCGGTCCAGCCGGCGCAACCCTTCGCCGATCAGCACGCGGTCCCACTGCGAACGGTCCTGGTCGGGCAGCAGGGAGAGGTCGCCCTGCGCATCCACGCGAGAAGGAAAACGCGCCGCCTGCAGCAGAAACAGCGCCACCAGCGCGTCGCACTCCGGCGCGCGCGTCGAGGGATGATCGGCCACCAGGCACGCCAGCCGGACGCTCTCCTCGCAGAGATCGTGCCGCAGCACCTGCTCGCCCCCGCTGGCATAGCCCTCGTTGAACATCAGGTAGAGCGTCTCGAGCACGGATTCGCGGCGCTCCGCGGCGAGCCGGCCCTCCGGCATTTCGAACGCCAGCCGCTGGTCGCGGATCAGCCGCTTGGCGCGTACGATGCGCTGTGCCGCCGCGGCCTCGCGAATCAGATAGGCCCGCGCGATCTCGCCGGTGCCGAATCCCCCCACCGCCTTCAGCGTCAGCGCCACGCGTGAATCGCGCGGTATCGACGGATGGCAGCAAAGGAGCATCATGGCGAGCTGATCGTCGATCTCTTCGACCGCACCCGCGGGCGCTGCGGGAAGCGCCCGCGCGATCTCCTCCGCCTTGCCTGAGAGCGTAGCCTCCCGCCGCAGCAGGTCGAGGGCCCGGTTCTTCGCTACCTGGATCAACCACGCCGAAGGATTGGCAGGAACCCCGCCATGCGGCCACTGCTCCAGCGCTTTGAGCAGAGCATCCTGCACCACATCTTCGGCCAGCCCCATGTGGCGCGGGCCGAAGATGCGGGTCAGCGTGGCGACCATTCGCCCCGACTCCCGGCGGAAGAAATGCCCCGCCAGTGGTTCCGGCAGTTCCATCCCGATCACTGCAAGACTTCGATGCGCCGGACCTCGATCAGGCCGAATTGCAGGTGCGGGCATTCGCGGGCGATCTCGACGGCTTCCTCGTAACTCTCGGCCTGAATCATGTAGTAGCCGCCCACCACGTCCTTGGTCTCGGCATACGGCCCGTCGGTAACCCGCGGTTTCCCGCCGCCATTGGCGACCATGATGCGCCCGTTCTCGTCTTCGAGCTTATTGCTACCGACGTAGCGCCCGGAATCGCGGAGCTTCTGGCCCCAAGCCCTGTACTTCCCCATGACGGCCTGAATCTCCTCGGGGCTCATGGCTCGCCAATCGTTGTTTCCGCGAAGCAAAAGTAGGTAGTTCTGCACGTTTGTATCTCCTTAATGAGAACCGCGTCTTGCGCCGTTCTCACAGGATAAACGAACAGGAAGGCGGAAAATCGACAGGCCCTAGTTGTTTGCTCCCCGCCCAAGAAAATAGCCGACCGTGCGACGCCTCCCCCAAGTAGGAGCGGGCTGTCTACAACCATGCGTGTAGCGGCCGAGCTGCGCTCGGCTTTGGGGACAGGCCGGAGGCCTGTCCCACCAAGGCGGCGGACTTCTTCATGTTCATCCGAGGTGGTGAGCCACCAGGATCACGTTTCCAATATTCCATGGTAAATTAGTAATATGGTACAAAGAGTCGCCACCCATGTCGACCTGAAAGTTGCCGATGAAGTGTGGATCGCCGCTGCCCTCCTCCACCGGGCGCACCCGGATCGGGAAGATTTCTCCGTGCAGGAGATCATCGAGCGCGCCCGCGCCGAGCGACTCACCGCAAGACTGAGGCCTGGCGTCGCGGTTCACATTTACACACACGCCGTTGCCAATCTTCCGCCGACCACAGGCCGTTATCGCTTGCTATTCGCCACTGGAAAGACGACACGCCGTCTCTTTCGTAACGGAGACAAGACTCATCCAGGCAGAACCGGAAAGATCACACCCGCCGCGGAAGACATACCCGCTCGCTACCGTCCTCTGCTCGAGTGGTACTTGAAGGAATATTCGCCGGCCCCGGCTGAGAACTGGTTGGGCGGGATCTTCGAAATGATCGGGGCTGGAGCGCGCGAGTTCGCCGGAATCGATCCGGACCAGTATGTTCGCGAGCTCCGCGAGGGATGGGAATGAGCCGGATCTTTTGGGACACCAATCTCTTCATCTACCTGCTGGAGGGAAATGGCGAGACTTTCGAACTGACGAAGCATCTGGCCGCCCGCATGAAAGAGCGGCGCGATGAACTGCTGACCTCGACGCTGACGCTCGGAGAACTCCTCGTCAAGCCCTTGGAACTTGGCCAGGAAGAGACCGCCGGACGATATGCTCGATTTTTCGACTCGCCCGGCGTGCAGTTGGTGGCTTTCAATCGCGACGCGGCATGGGAGTACGCCCGGCTTCGGCGGGACCGGACCATCCGGCCGCCGGACGCCATTCAACTAGCCTGCGCATCCGCGGCGAAGACGAACCTCTTCATCACCAACGACGCCAGGCTGAGCCGGAAGACCGTCGCCGGCGTGGACTTCATTGTTCCGCTGGCGCAGGCCTTCCTTTGAGTGTGCCGAACCCCTACTCCGCCGTCACCTGGAACGTGCCCACGAAGCCGCTGCGCTTCAGGCGATTGTTCCACGTCTCGCCCAGGGCGTTTCCGCTGTAGGAGTTTTCGAGCGCATAAGCGGGCATGACATGCTGCACTTTGGTCAGCGGCGGATACCAGATCTCTTCGTTGCCGCAGATGTGATCCGTTGAAGCCATGGCCCGGGTCTGAATCGCCGCCAGCGAGCCGGCCGTCAGTCTCGCCGCGCCCCCGTGAATGTTGCCGCCCTCGATGCTCAGCTCGATCGGAGCGTAATCCACCTGCACGACATTCTTCATCAGGTCGCCGCCCATGTACTTTGCGAAACTCTGCAGCGCGAGCCGCTGCTCGGCATCCGCCCGGCTGTCCACGATCAGGACGGCATTCGTCGGGTTGACCTTCTCGAACGTGTTGCCCAGCGTGTGCTCCGAGCGCAGCACGCCGACCACCGAGAGTCCCTCGAGATTCACGCCGTGCCAGTCCCCGTGGTTGATCTTCCAGCCCATGACCGCCTCTTTGCCGGCCATCTCCACTTCGCCGTTGGCAAAGCACGGCCCGGTATAAACGTCCGCGGTGCGGGCTTCGATGTAATTGCCATTAATGCTGCGGGAAGGAATCCCCGCCGCAAAGGAAACAGAAGCGGCCGCCGAAAACACTACGACGGCAGTACCCAGAACTTTCAGCATCCAGATGTCTCCCTCTCCCCCCGATTATACCGCTAACATTTCACCCCATTTCACCCAGACGGAACCCCCAGACACACCAAAGCCGCGACACAAAGGAGCGCTACCGCTCCCTCGACATCGCGGCTCTGTGTCTATCCTACAACTGCTCGTAGCAACTGCGCGCCGGGCTGCACTCGAAGTCGTCGCAGACCTGGCCGTCCGGCCCGAGGGGCTTGAACGTGTGCTGACACCAGAAAGCGCGGTCGTTCGAGTGCTGAATGGTGGGATCCCATTCCGCTTCGATGAACATGCCCTTCCAGCGCAGCATCCCGCAGCGGTTCATGCTGACTTTGGTCAAACCGGGACGTTCCATGGCTATGCCTTTACCTTTGCGGCCTCCAGCAGCGCGCGCTTCACCGCTACCTTCGCCAGGGTCACTTTGTAGGCGTTCTGGCTGAGCGGCTTGGCGTCCGCCACCGCGGCCTTGCCGGCGGCTTCGGCGGTTGCCGCGCTGATCGACTTCCCGACCAGCGCCTTGGCCGCCGCAGCCGATTCCCACGGCGTGGGAGCCACGTGGCCCAGCACCACCCGGGCCGACGCCACCGTGTTCCCCTTCATCTGTAGCGATACGGCTGCCGCAGCCAGGGGCCAATCCAGCGCCTCCTTCTGCCGCACCTCGTAGGTGGCATTGTGGGGCGAAGCGGCGGGCACCAGGATCTCGGTCAGGATCTCGTCCGGCCGCATCGCGATTTCGCGGGCATTCTCGTTCGCCGGGGTCACGAAGAACTTCGATACCGCCAGCTCCCGCGTGCCCTTGGCCGAAACCAGCTTCACCTTGGCGTTCAGCGCGACCAGCGCCGGTCCCAGGCTCGAAGCGCTCACAAAGTAAGCCGGTCCGCCGCCGAAGATGGCGTGATACTTGTTCTCGCCATCCGGAACCAGCGGTTTGCCGTCCTTCATGCCGAACAGCCCGAAGCCCTCCCGGTAGTACCAGCAGCGCGGCCGCTGGCACAGGTCGCCTCCGGCAGTGCCCATGTGGCGGATCTGCGGGCTGGGAATCCCCGCCGCGGCGTCCGCCAGCGATTTGTAGCCGGCCTTGACCTCGGCGTTGTTCGCCAGCTCATCCATGGTCACCAGCGCGCCGATACGCAGTCCTTCGCCGGTCTTCTGGATGCCTTCGAGCTCTTTAATGTTCTTGATGTTCACCACTCGCCGCGGTGTGGCGAGATGCTCCTTCATGAGGCTGATGAGGTCGGTGCCGCCGGCCAGCACGTCGGCTTCGCCCCAGCGGGCGCCGAGATGCCCGAAGGCCTCCTGAAGGGTCGCGGGATTGGCATATGCGAAAGTCTGCATTTATCCATTCCTCCCTTCGAGCGTATTCAGAACATGGTCCGGAGTCATCGGAATGTTCGGAACCCGCACGCCCAGGGCGTTGGCGACGGCGTTGCCCACCGCCGCGCAGATCGCAATCGCGGGCGGCTCGCCCAATCCGATGACGCCGCGCGAATCGCTTTCGGGGCGGTCGTCGAGATGCACGATGATCTCCCCGATGTCGTTAATGCCGGCCAGCTTGTAGAATTCCATGTCGGCATTCAGCATGGCGCCGGTCTGCGCGTCCATGATTCGCTCCTCGAACAGCGCAGTGCCGATCCCCATGATGATCGCGCCGTAAATCTGGCTGGTGGCCAGCCACGGGTTGATGATCATGCCGCAATCCTGCACCGCCACGTACCGGTTCATCTTGACGATGCCGGTCTCCGTGTCCACCGAGACGTCGGCGATCTGCACTCCCGCCGCGCCCGACGTGTTGAGCCCCTCGCGGGCCGCCGTGCGCTGGTTGTTCTCGCCCATTTCGGAGATCTTGCTCGTGCCCATCTTGCGGCACGCGGCCTTCCACGTAAGGCTCTTGTTCGGGTTGTCCTTGGCGCGGATCATGCCGTCCACCGCTTCCAGTTGGTCCGGCTCCACGCCCAGCGCCGGCGCCGCCACCTCGAACAGCTTGGCGAGCGCGTTCAGCGTCGCTTTGCGCGTCGATGACGAAACGCCGCCCACGGTGGTCGACCCGCCCGAGGCGCCGTCCGGCGGATACTGGTTGGTCCCCATGTTCAGCTTGACCGCCGAGAAGGGCAGCCCCAGGCTTTCCGCCGCCACCTGCTGGATGATCGTGCGGGTCCCGGTGCCCAGATCCTGCGTTCCGATCTCCACCGCCACCGACCCGTCCGGGTTGATCACCGCGCGGCACTGGCTGGCGTGCCCCGCGCCGCCCCACGCGTTATAGGCGATGCCCAGCCCGCGCTTTACCGTCCCCGTCGCCTGGCCGCGCGGCTTCCACAGCTTCTTCCACTGCGCAATCTCCGCGGCCTTCTGCAACTGGTAGCGGTAGGTCTCGACGCGCGCTTCCGGAGCGTGCTCGAAGTTCTTGTAAAAGACATCGTACGGATCGAGTCCCGCTTTGGCGGCGAAATCTTCGATCGCGCTGCAGGTCAGGTACGAGGCCTGCTGGTTGTTCGGCGCGCGCCACGCCCGCTGCGGACCGGCGTTCACCGAAATCGCAGTGTGGTTGATGCGCTGGTTGGGGATCTTGTCGATCACGTACGGAAGCGGCGGCCCGCCGACGGTTCCGAACCCGCCGGTGCCCCATCCGTTGGATTGCCACGCCGTGATCGAGCCGTCGCTCTTGCCGCCGATCTTGATCTTGGCGAATGCCGAAGGACGGTTGCCCGCGATCCGCTGTTCGGTGGCGCGGTCCAGGAACAGCTTCACCGGCCGTCCACCCGCCTTCTTGGAGAGGTTGGCTCCCACCACGGCCCAATCATCCGGGCCGAACTTGCTGCCGAATCCGCCGCCGATGTAATCCATGTTCACCCGGATGTTGGCAGCCGGCACTTTCACGTTCGGAGCCAGTGAATTGGCATACCCCGATACGAACTGCACCGTCGGCCAGGCGGTGATCTCGTCGGCGGAGCCGTCCGGCTTGTCGCCCGCCTTCCACTGGATCACCACTCCGTGCGGCTCCAGGCAGCAGTGCGTCACCACCGGAATCCCGTATACCGCCTCGGAAACATGCTCGGCGTCCTGGAAAGCCTTGTCGGGATCGCCCTGGACCTTTTCGCCCGCGGCCTTGCCCCGCGTTCCGACTTTGGTCAGATCGTCTTCCTTCACCAGGTGCGGCAGCACTTCGTACTCGACCTTGATCTTACGGACCGCGTCGTTGGCGATTTCCTCGGTCGTGGCCGCCACCGCGGCGACCTCGAAGCCCTGCCATTGGACTTCCGTCCCGGGCTTCACCGCGAGGTGCACGGCTTTTACCCCGTTCATCTTTTCCGCGTCCGCCGTGTCGATGCTGGTGACGCGCGCGTGCGCATACGGGCTGGTCAGGTAGGCGCCAAACAACAGGCCCTTGATATTGTGGTCCGACGAATATTTTGCCCGCCCGGATGCCTTTACCGGGCCGTCCACGCGTTTGAACGACTTGCCGATGACTTTGCGCTTATCGACTGGCGGCCAGTGATAGTCCGGAGTGTTAGCCATTTTTTCCTCCCTTCATGGTTTTGGCCGCTTCCACCACGGCCTTGCGGATGCCCATGTAGGTTCCGCACCGGCAGAGGTTGCCGCCCAAGCCGTGACTCACCTGCTCCTCGGTGGGATTGGGATTCTCTTTGAGGAACGCGTAGGATGCCATCACGAAGCCCGGCGTGCAGTAGCCGCACTGCTGGCCGTCGTGATTGACGAATGCCCGTGAAACCGGGTTGTTCACCGGCAGGCTCTCGATCGTTTCGATATTCTTTCCCTGGGCGTCGATCGCCAGCACCGTGCAGCCGTACACGCTCTTGCCGTTCAGCATCACCGTGCAGGCCCCGCAGGTGGCGCGGTCGCAAACACGCTTGGCGCCCGTAATGTCGAGATGATTGCGCAGCGCGTCCAGCAGCGTGACGCGCGGCTCTACCGTCAGGTTCAGCGGTTTCCCGTTGATGTTGAGCGTGATCGGTACAGGCCCGGGACCAGCCAGGCCGGCCGCGGCCGGTTCGGCCGCCGCCTCCTTCTCCAGCAGGCCCGTTCCCAGCGCGCCGCTGCCGATTCCCACGCCGCGTATGAAGCCGCGGCGGGAAAACCCGGTCTTGGGCGAAGCCGGAAGTTCGGAGTCTTTTCGTGAACTCACCAGATACCTTCCTTTCGTGCCGTTTCTGAAAGTTGCCAGTAAATGTCAGCAGGCGGAACCGTTGTAAAGTATATCGAATCGGGAGGGCCGCCGAAAAGGCGAGCCGGGAGGCGCCGCCGCTCAGAGCACCTGCTCGAGCAGCGAGAGCAGATACTCGCGGTCGAAAGGCCCCGACCGGTACGTGCGCGGGTCGAAGTAGCGCCACATCCGCCGGTCCTTTTCCACCGTGTAAAAGAGCAGACCCGTGGATCCCGCCAGGGTGGGAATGGCAAGGAACCCAACGCCGACTATCCCCACCGTGAATAAAGTAGCGGCAAATTTGCCGGCCAGAGGCCGAAGCGCTTCGGCTGCCTGGCGCGTAGTTTGGATGTTGACAATTCCATGCCGGTTGAGAGTGATTGCTGTCGTAAGGATGATGAAGAACGTAACCAAATTGGAGAAGAACACACCCACCCCGACATCGATCCTTCTTCGTTGGCGCCGAAATTAAGGTCGGCTGGCCCTCCAGGATGCTCGGCCAGCCATGGATCTGCGGCTCAGTCGGTGTGCCCAAACGCGAAGTAAACCACTCCTGTGTGATGGGGTGAGCCCAGCGGAGCTCAGAGGGGAGCCCATGGCGCATTCTAGCGCGTTCGCCTTTTGTTTGCCATCAATACTTCTCGGATCGTGAGCTTTCCGGACGTAACTAGGAAGCTGACGTCCGACACTGCATTGCCGCGGATCGCTCATTCCCGTTGAATCTCAAGAAAAACACACTCTACGGATGCAAGCGAAATTTGGTCGTGAGAGTAGCCTCGGAAGATCCGCCAGCCCAAACCGTATAATTCCCCCGCTCCACGGCCCATCGCCGCTCCGCGTTCCACACGGCAAGCTGATGAGGCGCCACATGAAATACAACCGTCTGCTCTTCCCCCGGCATTAGATGAACGCGGGCAAAGCCTTGCAAACTGCGATCCGGAGTCTCCACGCTGCTCACGTCCTCTCGAATATAGAGTTGCGCCACCTCGTCGCCTTCCCGCTTGCCGGTGTTGGTCACATCAACTGTGATCTCTATGTCGCGCTTGCTCCCCTGGGCAGGCACCCTCACAAACAGATCATCGTAATGAAATGACGTGTAACTCAGGCCGAATCCAAATGGAAACAGCGGCTTTCCATCATCGTCTACATATCCGTGCACTCGGGAAGGATCGGAGTTATAAAAATCCGGCAATTCGCCCGTGCTCTTTGGAAACGTAATGGTCAAGCGGCCGGCCGGATTGTTTTCGCCGAATAGCGTCTCTGCCACGGCCTGTCCCCCGAACTCGCCCGGATACCAGGCTTCAAGAATCGCAGGCACGTGCTGCGCCGCCCAGTTTATTGTCAACGGTCGCCCATTCTCTAAGACCAGCACGACCGGCTTTCCTGTCGCCGCAACTGTCTCCAGCAGTTGTTCCTGGTTGCCCGGCAAATCCAGTTTCGATCGATCGAAACCCTCACCTGATATTCCTTGCCATTCCCCAAGGCAGAGGATAGCTACCTCAGCGTCCCTGGCATCCGCTACCGCCGCCGCAATATCCGCGCCATCGGCGAATGTCACCGTCGCGCCGGGAACCTGTTTCCTTATTCCGTCAAGGATGCTGATGCGCAGCCCATTAGCCTCGTTTTCGTAATCGCCGTAGCGCGCCACATTCCCGTTGGGGCCAATTACCGCAATTCTTCGCAAAGAGGGTGAGAGAGGCAGCAGGTTGTTCTCATTGCGCAGCAGCGTCATGGACTCGCGCGCCGATTTAAGCGATATGTCAAGATGCGCGGAAGAGCGAGTGACCTTCGCGGCCAACGCTGGATCGACCAGCGGCTGGTCGAATAAACCAAGCAGAAATTTCACACGCAATACCGATCCGGCGGCGCGATCCAAGTCCGCTTGGGACAACGTGCCTTCGTGCACGCAATCGATCAGCGCCTTCTGAAACACATCGTGATCGAAATCGTAAAACTGCATGTCCACGCCGGAGCGAACCGCCATGCAGACCGCATCTTTCGGCGTGGCCGCCACATGGTGGACATCGTAGAGACGCCGAATCGCTCCCAGATCCGACAGCACAAATCCCTTGAACCCCCATTCGTTGCGAAGGACCTCCTTCAGCAGAAACGAGTCGGCAGTTACCGGAATTCCGTCGATCTCGTGATAAGCAGCCATGGTCGCCATCGCGTGCCCCTCGCGAAACGCCGGCTCAAATCCACGCAACATCGACATGCGCAGCTCGCGTTCTCCCATATGCACGGGCGACGTGTTGGTCCCGCCCTCCGGAGACCCATGGCCGGCAAAATGCTTCGGCTCGGCAACCACCGCATCATCCGAACTCAAACTCTTACCCTGCGCTCCACGTACATATGCCAGCCCAAGCTGCCCCGTAAGATACGGATCTTCTCCGAAATCCTCCTCAACACGCCCCCATCGCGGTTCGCGGGCAAGGTCCAACACCGGAGCCAGAATCATATCCACGCCCGTCCCTCGGGCCTCCGCGGCGATTGCTGCCCCAGTTCGTTGCGCCAGGCCGCGGTTCCATGTCGCTGCAAGATTGATTGGCGCCGGAAACACGGTTCCCTTGTCGTACCCGTGCAGCGCCTCTTCGATGAATAGCACTGGAATCCCCAGACGGCTGTGCGCCATCACCCAACCCTGAATCGCATTCGACTGCGCCGGCGTCGGATAGAGATCGTGAACCGCGCCAACGCCCAGGCCGCCCCACAGCGCCTCCGCCTTGTCCGGCTCGAACACCGCATCCCGAGATGCATGCGTATCGTCCAGATGTTTGTCCACCAGGGCGGTCGCCCCGGAATACATGTCTAACTGGCGTACCTTTTCTTCCGGAGTCATCCGGCTCAATAAGTCCTGTACGCGTTGTTCCAACGGCGCCGCAGCCTGCTTATATATGGGCGTCGCGCTGCGATTCACCCTGGCCGCCTGAGCACTGGCAAATCCATGAAAAACCCTGCCGGCAGGCATCAGCACCATCAACACAATTCCCCAATTCGCACTCCGGCGTCGCTTCATGTTCGCCTCGATCCTCCCTGAATTTGCTCGACCAGATTAACGCCGCCAGCCTCAACGGGGACAACTGCATGGCGATCCAGAAAGGAAACAGCGGCAACGGAATGGGCGGGCGCACCCCTCCTCTAGTCCCTCGATATGGCGACAAGGCCAGGAACGGCCACGATCCGGTCTGAAACTTCATATTAATAATGCAAACAAATATGGATTTCCATATATCGCCCCGCGTTTCTTTCAAAATATGCCGCCTTTTCGATACCTCTGCTTTGGCATGCGAATTGCAAATCGAGAACTAAGTTTTTGCCCCCTATTTGCCGTGTCGGTATCCGGCCCATAGGCTGTATGCTATGAACCCTTCCACTCGGATCGAACTGGAGCTCGGAGTATAAATACCGTTCGAGTCGCAATACCGCTCGAACCAGCTTTACTTCCGTTTTGTTCTAAGTTTTTCCGCAAGCGAACACCAACTGTACGAGCCGACTTGTAGCTGCAGTCGATTTGTCATTTTCTTTTGAGGAGCATGACATTGAAGAGCCTGTATTCTCTGTGGCGCACTTTACCGTTGGCGATCGCAGCTCTACTGGCGCTCGCACTGCCCGTTGAACTAAGAGCCCAGGCATCATCGACGGCGTCGATAACCGGCTCGGTTAGCGATGCAACAGGTGCGGTCATTCCGGGCGCGGTGGTTGAACTTGCAAACCCGGGCACT
Organism: Bryobacterales bacterium; assembly: GCA_963836015.1. Lineage (GTDB taxonomy): Bacteria > Acidobacteriota > Terriglobia > Bryobacterales > Bryobacteraceae > CAWCDJ01. Next base: position 1,007,864 of record CAWIIF010000002.1, read on the forward strand.
GGCCAGACCTATAAGGCGGTTACCAATCAGGAAGGTTCCTACACCATCGCCAACATCGCGCCCGGTCCCGGCTATAAGGCGACGGTCTCCCACGCCGGCTTTGAGACAACGGTCCTGAGCGGCCTTTACCTGAACGTCGGCGTAACCCGTACCCAGAACGTGAAACTCGCGGTTGGTGCGGTGTCTGCAGACGGTCGCAGTATCGGCGGAGAACCAGGACGTCACCATTGACACCACGGACGCCACTGTCGGCAATAACTTTCAGGTGCAGTATTTGAATGAACTGCCGGTTGCCTTGCGCGACTCTCCCACAGCCCTCCTGACTCAGCAGCCCGGCATGACCATGGAAGGCTCGTCCACCGGTGCGCGGCTCGATCAGAACCGCATCACGCTGGATGGCCTGGACGTGAGCGATCATACAACCGGCACCGCCCTCAACTCTGAAGGCAGTGGCAACGCGATTGTTCACACCATCATCGGCAACGCCCCCGTGGACTCGGTCCAGGAGTTCCGCGGTACTACGGCGGGTGACCTCGCCAGCGCCGGGGTCGGCGGCGGCGGTCAGTTCGATCTCGTCACCAAGTCCGGCTCCAACCATTTCCACGGCAATGTCAACGAATATCACCGCGATACCGATCTCGAAGCCAACGAATGGTTTAACAACTTTGAGGGTGTACCCCGCTCTCCCCTAATCCGCAACCAGTACGGCGGCAACGTCGGCGGCCCCATTTGGAAGGACAAGATCTTCTTCTTCTTCGACTTCAACGGACGCCACGATACCATTTCGTCGCAGGCCGAGCGCACCGTCCCCACCACCAGCTTCCTAAAGAATCAGACCATTAACTACTACACCAACATTGCCGCGGGAACCACCAATAGCATCGATGCGGCACAGGTGGCAGGCTTCGATCCACAAGGCATCGGTTTCAACCAGCAGATGTTGCAGGTCCTTGGCGCCCGTTATCCTGCGCCCAACGATTTCACCGGAGACCGCGGCGACCTGCTCAACACGGCCGGTTTCCGCTTCAATTCCCCCACTCCCTACGTTGAAAAGAACTACGTCGGCAGGATCGATATCAACCCGTTCCCTAACCAGCACCTCTTTGGCCGTATCACCTATAACCGCACCAACGCAGTCCATAGCGCAGTTCAATTTCCGGGCGATCCGGAAACCTCTCCTTACCTCGACGATAGTCACGCGTGGGTAGTTGGCTGGGATTGGACCATCGGCAACAACAAAACCAACAGCCTTATCTGGGGCGACACCATCGCCAAGCTCGGTTTCCCGGTCATCTACAATCCTTCGGGCACAAACGTGTACTCCTGGGACGGTGACCCTACCGGCGGCACCTTCCTCGATCGCATTTACACCAGTCCCGCCGGCGCGCAGGCTCGCTATTTCCCACTTCCCGTAGTGCGCGACGACTTCCACTGGTCCAAGGGACGTCATGAAATATCCTTCGGCGGCTCATTCAAATACCCTAGCCCGCAGTACAGCAACTACAGCGATTACAACGACCCGACCGTAGGCTTGGGCGGCGGCGTATTAGGCCTCACCGACTCCGATACCTTTAAGTTCCGTCCCAATGACTTGGATCGTAGTCAGACCAGCCTTACCGTCTACGACTCGGCACTTGTCTTCGGCTTGGGACGCTTTGCATCCGCCGGAGCCACCTGGAACTACGACGCCAAAGGCAGCGTAGTGCCGCAAGGTACCGGCTTGCAGACTCACTACCGCTATTACGAGACCGGATTCTACGCCGAAGATCCTGGAAGCTGACTCCTTCGTTGACCATCACCTATGGCCTGGATTACCAGAACTTCACCGTGCCCTACGAAGTGAATGGCATTGAGTCGGTCCAGAACCAGAGCTTCTGGAACTTCATGCACGCTCGTATCTCGCAAAGCGCGGCGGGCATAGGCGGCGATGCGTCGCTGCCGGGCGGTTCCAACCCGGTGCCGTACATCACCTACAATCTCGGCGGCAAGGCCAACCACGCTGCTTCCTACTTCGCGCCGGACAACAAGGACTTTGCTCCGCGCGTGGCTTTTGCGTGGACACCCACTGCGGACCGCAAGCTTGCAATCAATGGTGGCGCCGGAATCATCTATGACGAGACCGTCGTCAATGCCATCCTGGGAGAAGAATCCCAGTATTCCTATCTGTTCCAGAGTGCCGGGACCAAGAATTATGGTGTGGGGAGCACTGCAACTCATAGTGCGGCCTACAATTCGTTGCTGCAGAATCCGCGTTTCTCGGGGCTGTCTTCCCCGCCGCCATTGCCTACCGCGCCAACCATCACCAGGCCTTACACGCCGTTTGTCGGTCCCGCGGACCCCAACTGCGGCGGTGTGCCCGGGCCCTGCGGTTTGGCCAACGGCGGTGCCTTCAACGTCTCCGTAGACCGCGTCCTGCCCACGCCCTACAGCATCATGTATAACTTCGGCATCCAGGATGAGTTCAAGGGTGGTTTCATCTTCAAGCTGGGCTATGTGGGCCGCCTCGGACGCCGCTTGCTCGCTCAAGCCGATGCCGAGCAGCTTATCAACTTCCCCGACAAAACCTCGGGACAGATGTTGGACCAGGCCATGGCCAACCTGACCACTTGGCTGCGCGCCAACCCCAACGCCGATCCTTCCACCGCTCCTCCGCAACCGTGGTTTGAAAACGTGCTGACTTCGCCCGGAACCGGACAGACAAACACCGGCTTCATCGCGGCAAACATGGCTCCCTATCCGGCGCGCGGCGACGTGGCAGACACCGTCGATATCATGTCCTATTTCGGCATGCTGCCCAGCAATGTCGGCATGGCTGCTCAGCTCTCGGAGAATACCTTCTTCACTGACATGGGCTTCTCCTCCTACAACGGCATGCTGGTTACGCTGAACAAAAACCTCAGTCAGGGATTGCAGTTCTCCATCAACTACACCTGGTCGCATTCCACAGACAATGTATCGTTGGTCGCCAACTCCTATGCCTACAATGGCTACGGATTCATCTGCGATGTCCTCCGTCCCCGCCTGTGCCGTGGCAACTCGGACTTCGATGTAACCAACTACCTGACTGGAAACGTCCTTTATCAACTGCCGTTCGGCCGCGGCAAGGATATTGCTGCCAACATCCCCCGGTGGGCCGACGAGGCCATCGGAGGATGGGAACTGAGCGCACTGCCGTTATGGCACACCGGCACTCCCTACATGGCAAATTCCGTGGCCTTCCTCATGAGCTATTCCAACGAGGATCCTGCGATCCTGACCGGCAGCTTGGCCCCACTGAAATCCCATGTGACTGTCCAGGGCGGCCAGGTGTATGGCGTCAAGGATCCTCAAATGGCCTATAACCAGTTCACCGCTCCTGTTGGCTTCCAGATGGGTGCGCGTAACAACCTGCGCGGCCCCGGTTACTTTAACGTGGACATGGGACTGGGCAAAACCTTCCCCGTCTGGGAAAGCCTGAACTTGAAGTTCCGCGTCGATGCCTTCAACGCTTTGAACCATCCCAACTTCCAGACGCCAAGCTTCACGGGCAATATGAGTTTGGTTTCTCCGCCGGATGAGTTCGACGTCGTTCCAGGCACTGTCATTCCCACTGGCCAGGATCAAGCAGCCCGCGTCCTCCAGGGCTCGCTCCGTCTGGAATTTTAATCAACCGAACGGGATCGTCCTCGTTCGGCACAAAACCCAAAGCCCCCTCCGCAAAGACCTTCGTGGTCTTGCCGGAGGGGGCTTTTGCTGTGCGCACAATTCAGTTCCCGGGTGTCCCATCCACTTCGCGCTTTTTGCAAAATTGCGCCGCGCCTCTTTCGCACCAATAAGTCGATGAGTTCCATCATTCATATTGCGAGCCGGCGATTGGGGAACTATACTTAGCTCACCCGCTGGGCGCGCCCCCTTCGCGCCGTTCCACAGCACGCACGCCATCAATCGGAGGAACCTCATGCGAATGCGATTCGCAGGTGCTTGGGCCCTTGCAGGATGTGTCGTCCTTTCCCCATTTACCCTCAGGGCGCAGCAGGTCATCCATGCGCTCACAGGCACCATCAGCTCCATCAACCCCTCCGGCAAGACCATCACCGTCTTCCAGGACACCGGCTCCCAGGACACCTTCCAGGAGATGGTGAATCACAAAACAGCCATTGCCTTCGACAAGAAGATTGCGGCGGAAACCACCGCGGCCGACGCCTTCGATAAGCAGGGCGCTTACGCCATCGTCTTCTACTACGGCGATAGCGATGACCGGACCGTGGTCGCGGTCAAGAGCCTTGGTGCCGGCCCGTTTGCGTCCGTCACCGGCACCGTCGTTAAATACGACTCTCGCGCCCACACCCTCTCGCTCCAGGACCAGTCGGGCGTCGAACATTCCTTCCGCATCGACGCCGAAACCATCGCCGAGGGCGGTATAGGCGTCATCCCCGGGCTGAAGTTCCAGGCCGAGCGCGGTGATCGTGTGCGCGTGGTCTGCTCCAAGGCCGCCGGCGAGGAGACTGCCCTGTTCCTCCGCCAGATGTAGCCGTCAGCGGGCGTCATACTCGCGCCCGCAACCCACTACTAATCCTTCCGCTACTTCTGCGCCGCGCGCTTCAGCGTCAGATCCATCTCCGGAAAATCCCCCCCGCTCGACTTCACCGTCACCTTCATCTCATCCCCATTCACCGTTCCCTGGTGCGCGATGGTGTTGCCGTTGAAACTGGTTTCCCAGTAGATCTTGTCGCCGTCGATTTTGCCGTTCTGGATGTTGATCGGATCGCCGCCCATCGGGCTGTCCACCGTTCCCGTAAGTTTCCCCCCGTCCTGCTTGAAGTGGAAAGTGAGCTGCATGGAATTGCCGTCCTGCGACTGCATCTGTGCGGTCCAGTTGCCGGTAACGTCGGTTGCCGCATAAGCGGCGGAGGAGCCTATGGTTAAAAGCAGTGCTGCGCATACACCCAGGAACAGTTTCATGTGCCAAATCCTCCCGCGGAGTTTGCTGCTATAGACGGACGCGACTCGAAAAGGGACGCATGCCCGCCACGGAGCGTTGCTTCGCACGTCGAAAACGGCTCCAAGCCCGGACTAGACAAAACACAGGAAGCGTCAAGGCACGACTGAAGAAGCAAATCGGCAACGCGGAAGGAGCAAATCGGCAACGCGGAAGAAGCAAATCGGCAAACGCGGAATGAACAATTCGGCAACGCGGAAGGACAAATCGGCAAACGCGGAATGAACAATTCGTCAACGCGGAATGAACAATTCGTCAACGCGGAAGGAACAAATCGGCAAAGGGGGAAGGAGCAGGGGCCTTCAGGCCCCTGAATTGACGCGCGTAATAGCGAGGCCTTCAGGCCCGGGCTCGCCGGCATCACTCATTCTTTTGGCAAAGGCCGATTCGTCAAACACTGCCTGGCCCCGGAGGTTTTTAACCCTCATTTCGAGGAAGTCTTCCCATCCAGCCTATCTGTGATCGTCAATACAGCCTTCCCCATTCCAGCGCCGCATACTGCTTGTAGCCGGAACTAACTTCAGGCCGGGAACTCGCTTCCCGGCCTGAAGTTTTCGGGGAGCCAAGACCCTCACCCCCCACCCCCCCCCCACCGGATCACAATGCGGGAAATTATTTCAGCAGACATATTAAAATCAATATGTTACGAGGAAAAAACGCCGAAAACTCGTATCGTATTGTGGAATAAATGCGAAATTGCTCGCTTCTGCGCGCGTGCATCTTCGTTTCCCATCCATTCCCGCGATGAGACTGACGGCTGCTTTTTGTAGCGAACTTCAGCAATAGAAGACTCGCGTCAGCGGCCGCGGGTAGCCAATTCGGGACCAGGCTGAGTCACACGGCGCTTCGGCGGCGCAGGGCTGTAGCTCTCGTAGACGGTGATGTGGAAACAGGCCTGCTGGAACTCCTCTTCCGCGTCGAGTTTGCCCGCGCGCTCAAGGGCGAGGAGTTGAGTACGCATCCAGGCAATCTCGGGAACGGTGAGGTTGTGCTTGGCGATGTCGATCGTCGCCCCGGTGAGGTGAGGGCTAACGATGTCGCCTTCGGCAGCGGCCGCGTTGCCGTTCACGCGCATGAGCTGCTTCTGATAAGCGACAGTGCGGACCGCTGAGCTGACTTCAAGGGAGCGATGGAAAAGAGCGGCGTGGGCGCGGGCCAGGTCGGAGAGAAAACGAGCGGTCCAGGGACGGCAATAACGGCGATCCGCGGGAAGATCCTGGTTGACGGTGAGCGAGGTGGAGACAGGAACAGGGACGAGCAGGTGGCTGGCGATGCGGGCGTTGAGGTCGGCGTTGTCAAGGATGCGGTCAAGTCCCTCGGCTTCAGATCGCTCGTTCTGGCGTTCGAGGGAGCCGAGCGAGCCCGTAAGCGGAGCGGGCATGGGAGCGTGACGGCGTCGGCGCAGGGATGCGGGCCGCAGTGTTGGATCGGTGTGCGGCGCGGCCCGCGCGGCGAGTTTTTGATCCAGTGGAACCAGCGGGCGCGCGGCGCTGCGGCTGCTGCGCGCCTTGGAGAAATGGCGCTGGGCGAACCTGGAATGCGTGGCAGAGCCGCGAGCTGAAGCGCGGTGAGCGTTGAAACGGCGCGTGGAGCCGTGCCCGGAGCCAGCAAGGCGGGACCGGGAACTGGTCCGATGGTGCGAGTGGCCGGAAATAAGATGCGGCGTGCTGCGAACGTATCGATAGGAGTGCGTCGTCGACGCAAGCGGCTCGGCGGTTGCAGAGGTAAAGAAGGCCGCGGCCAGAACGAAAAGTATGAATACGGTCCGATGCACGGGGGAGCGTCAGCGGAGAATCAGAGCAAATTCAGTGTACGACGCGCGCGGCAAGTTGGCGAGTAACCGACGGGGTGCGGAAGGGTCTGATAACTGGACGCTACCGCATTGCGGTTTAGCGAGTCAGCAGGTCGATCGAGTCTCTGCGGATTCGGTAACGCGGCGAAGGGTCTTATCCATGGTTGAGTTGATCTCCTCACTGCAGCAGCGTGCCCTGCGTCTTCTTCCTTGCCGTTCAGTTCTTCCGGCGGGATGATGACGGCGGCGGCTACCTTGTCTTCGGCTTCCAGGTTCAGCAGGCGGACGCCCTGGGTGGCGCGGCCGGCGGCGCGGATGGTCTTGGTGTCGATGCGGATGATCTTGCCGAACTGGCTGATGACCATCAGCTCGCTGGAGTCGTCGACCAGTTGAATGGTGCTGACGCGGCCGATGCGCGTCGGTGACGGCCATGTTCTTGACGCCCTTGCCGCCGCGGGTCTGCAGGCGGTACTCCTCGACATCGGTGCGCTTGCCGAAGCCGTTTTCGCGTGACGGAGAGGATGCGGTAGGCGCCCGGCTCGTGCTCCTTGGGCGTGACGGCGACGCCGACGACGTAGTCGTTCTTGGCGAGGTCGATGCCGCGGACGCCGTAGGCCGGGCGGCCCATGGAGCGCACATCGCACTCGTCGAAGCGGATGGCCATGCCGAGGTGCGTGGCGAGGAAGACGATCTGCGAGCCGTCGGTGATGCGCGCCTTCACCAGCTCGTCGTCCTTGTCGATGCCGATGGCGATGATGCCGCGCGCCATGACGTTGGAGAAGTCCTTGAGCGGCGTCTTCTTCACGGTGCCGTTGCGCGTGGCGAAGAAGATGAACTTGCCTTCTTCTTCCAGGTCGCGCACGGGCAGGATGGCGCGGACATTTTCGCCGGGCTGCAGGTCGAGCAGGCTCTGCATGCTCTTGCCCTTGCCCGCCGCGCCCACGTCGGGAATCTCGTAGACCTTGAGCCAGTAGACGCGGCCGGTGTTGGTGAAGCAGAGCAGATAGGCGTGGGTGGAGTCGACGATGAGCTGGGAGACGAAGTCCTCTTCGCGCGTCTTCATGCCCATGCGGCCGGTGCCGCCGCGGCGCTGCTGGCGATAGATGGTGATGGGCGTGCGCTTCAGGTAGCCCTGGTGGCTGACGGTGACGGCGACCTGCTCGTCGGCGATGAGGTCTTCAAGCTGCAGCTCGGCGCTCTCGTCGATGATCTGCGTGCGGCGCGCGTCGCCGTAGTTGTCGCGAACTTCTTCGAGTTCCTTGACGATGACCGCGCGCAGCTTCTTGTCGCTGGCCAGGATGGATTCGTACTCGGCGATCTTGCTCGCGGATCTCGCTTGAGCTCGTTGAGGAGCTCGTCGATGGAGAGCTGGGTGAGGCGATAGAGCTGCAGTTCGAGGATGGCGTCGATCTGGCGCAGGGTGAGGCCGCGCTCTTCGCTGCGGCAGGCGCTCGCGGTCGAGGTTGATGACGATCTCGGTGCCCTTGCCCCAGGCGTAGAGGTTTTCGCGGGCCTCGGCGCGGGAGCCGGATGCGCGGATGATCTTGATGACCGTGTCGAGATTGTCGAGCGCGATCTTGTAGCCTTCCAGGATGTGCTCGCGCTCGCGGGCCTTGCGCAGCAGGAAGACGGTGCGGCGCTGCACCACGTCGACGCGGTGATCGATGAAGGCGCGGATGGCCTGGTCGAGCCGCAGCTCGCGCGGCTGGCCGTTGAGCACGGCCAGGAAGATCATGGAGAAGCTCTCCTGCATCTGGGTGTGCTTGTAGAGCTGGTTGAGCACGATCTCAGGCTGCGCGCCGCGCTTGAGCTCGATGACGATGCGCATGCCGTCGCGGTCGCTCTCGTCGCGCACGTCGCCGATGTCGTCGATGATCTTCTCGTTGACCAGCTCGGCGATGCGCTCGATGAGCTTGGACTTGTTGACCTGGTAGGGAATCTCGGTGACGATGATCGCCTGCTTTTCCTTGGTCAGGTTTTCCAGTGGCGGTCTTGGCGCGCATCATGAAGCGGCCGCGGCCGGTCTTGTAGGCCTGGGCGATGCCGGCTCTTGCCGTAGAGGAATGCCGCCGGTGGGGAAGTCCGGGCCCTGGACGTGCTTGAGCACTTCGGCGAGGCCGGCCTTGGGATTGTTGACCAGCGCGATGGCGGCGTTGACGACCTCGGTGAGATTGTGCGGCGGGATGTTGGTGGCCATGCCGACGGCGATGCCGTTCGAGCCGTTGACGATGAGGTTGGGAATGCGCGTGGGCAGCACCGTGGGCTCGAACGTGGACTCGTCGTAGTTGGGCACAAAGTCGACGGTCTCCATGTCGATGTCGGCCAGCAGCTCGCCGGCGATGCGCTCCATGCGGCACTCGGTGTAGCGCATGGCCGCGGGCGGATCGCCATCGACGGAGCCGAAGTTGCCCTGGCCGTCGACCAGCGGATAGCGCAGCGAGAAGGGCTGCGCCATGCGCACCAGCGTGTCGTAGATGGCGGAGTCGCCGTGGGGATGGTAGACACCCATGGCCTGGCCGACCACCTTGGCGCACTTGGTGTACTTCTTGTTGTACTCCAGGCCCATCTCGCTCATGCGTGTAGAGCATGCGGCGATGGACGGGCTTGAGGCCGTCGCGGGCATCAGGCAGGGCGCGCCCGATGATGACCGACATCGAGTAGTCGAGATAGGAGCGGCGCATCTCCTCCTCGATGTTGATGGGAATGAGGTTGGTGCCGCTGTTGGGCGGCGTGCCGCCATCGAGAGGGAGCTGGGGATTCTGATCGTCTGCCATAGGTGTTTTCTGAGCTCGCGGAGGGCGGCAGAAAGGTCCGGTAAAAGCAGGGCCGGGTCCGCGGGCTACAGCTCTTATTTTACGCGTTGGAACGGGCGTTTCAGCAAGGCGGATATGGTGCGCAAATAAGTCTTTATTCTAATTGACTTTATGCGAGCCGATCGAGGGCTGGTTCGGCCAGGGCTGCGCGGAGTTCAGGTCGGCGCGGCGGATTTCGGCCCGCGATTTTGGCTCCGGTTCACGCTCGCGGTCACGCCATTTTTGGCGAACGGCAGCATTTGAGTTCGAGATCTCGGCCTCACATCAGCCCCGGCAGAGCTCAGGAGGCAGAACACGACCTGGAGTGCGACGAATGGCGGCGCCGGCGGCGAGCGCGAGGCGGCCGCGCGGGCTTTCGTAGGCATCGGCGAAGACTCCGCCGACGAACGTGAACAGAAAGGGCAGCGCCCAGAGCCACGGGACTGCCAGGCACCTCCGGTCATGACAAGCAGCAGACAGAACGACGGCGCAGAACAGCGGCGCCGTATTGCCGAAGTAGCGCGAGCGGCGAAGGCCGAGGTAGAGGACGAGCGCGGCGACGGCGGCGATGGTGATGCCGGCGTTGGCGAGGGCGCGAGAAGAAGTGCCGGCGCGGGATCCAGCGAGAACCAGAGGAATCCGGCGGCGGAGCGAAAGACATAGCTGAAGGCGTCGGGCGAGAAGCCGTAGCAGGCGAAGACAACGCACCAGCGCGCCGGCCGCTGGCCAGCAGGACCACCGGCAGCACCTGGCTGCGGCGTCCTTCGGCGACCCAGAGCATGAGCACCAGGCCCAGCAGCGCCACCACCGGCAGGGCGGCGATGTGCGCGGCAGCGGCGAGCCGAAGAGCTGGCGTGAGCAGCACGATGCGCGGACGCCATTTGCGGCGCGGCCCTGCATGGCGTGGGCCACGCCGATGCAGGTGTAGACGCCGCCATAGACGCCGAGCGCGGCGAGGACTCCGGGCTCGGGCGTGACGCAGGCTTTGAGGATGGCGGGCGAAAAGCAGTAGAGAGCGAGCGCGGTATAGCCGCCGAGGTTGCCGTAGAGCCGGCGCGTGACCCACCAGAGGCAGCCGCCCAGCACGCAGCCGGCGAACAGGAACGGCAGCCGCAGCAGCAGCAGGATATGGGTCATCTGGTGGCGCAGCTCCCAGGTGCTGAGCGTCGCGGCCTGTGGGCCGGCCTCTGGACCACGCGGTCTTCGGGCTTGCGGAAGTGGTCGAGGCCGCGCTCGAGCGAGGAGATTGAGGGTGAGCGGCAGGCCGGCGAGCGCGGTAGGCCAGGATGCCGTCGTGGATGTTGCCGCAGGTGGTGTAGTAGCCGGCCAGCGGTGAGGGCCGCTCCCACGTCTCGCGGCCGCAGCGCGCGTACTGGTAGTCGCGGTCAGAGAGCGTCTGGCGGCTGAGATGAGCCAGAGGCCCTGCGCCAGAAACAGCGGCAGCAGGCCGGCGGCGATGCGCTGGGGCAGATTGAAGCGGAAGCGGCGAAGGCGGGCAAAGGGTGGGTCATCGTGCGGTCAGGTGGGCCAGCATTCAGTTTATACGGCAAAGTTCAGAGGCATGAGACGGGTTTCGGAGTTGCGACGATCAGGATTAAGGCGGTGGTATGCTTGGCACAGGATTCCGGCAATGAGCACCATCTACACCATCGGACATTCCGCCCATTCCTTTGAGGAGTTTGTTTCGCTCTTGAAAGGACAGCAGATTGAAGTCGTGGTGGATACGCGGTCTGCGCCCTATTCGCGTTTTGCGCCGCAGTTCGATCGAGAGATTCTGCAACGGGAGCTGCCGCGACGCCGGGATCAAATATCTGTTCCTGGGCGCTGAACTGGGTGGACGGCCCAAGAATCCCGACTACTACGATGCACGCGGCCATGTGCTTTATAGCAGAATCACTCGCGATGCGGCGTTCGTGGGCGGAATCGAGCGGCTGGAGCGCGGAGCAGCTGCGTTTCGCGTAGCACTGATGTGCGGCGAAGAAGATCCCGCACATTGCCACCGTCGCCTGCTGGTAGGGCGAGTGTTGGCCGAGCGCGGACACGAGATGCTGCACATTCGCGGCGACGGACGAGTGGAAACCGATGCCGAGATTGCGGCGGCTTCCGGCAAGAAACTCGTGAACGAGCAGCCTGCATTGTTCGCGGAACTGGACGAGGACCAATGGAGATCTACAGCATCGGTTTCACCCAAAAAAGCGCCGGAGAGTTTTTCGGCACATTGAAGGCGCACGGCATCGAGCGCCTGCTCGATGTGCGGTTGAACAATACCTCGCAACTGGCTGGGTTCGCCAAGCAATCGGATCTGCCCTACTTCCTGAAGGAGATTTGCGGCGCGGAATACGAGCATGAGCCTTTGCTGGCGCCCACGCAGGATATTCTGGACGCGTATAAAAAGCGCAAGGGCGAATGGACCGAGTATATCGAAGCCTACTTGAGACTCATTCGCGATCGGAAAGTTGAGTCCGCGCTCTCTCGCGAGAGTTTTGCGAAGACGAACAGTCCTGTTGTGCAGCGAGGCGACGGCGGAGCATTGCCATCGGCGGCTGGCACTGGAGTACTTGCAGTCACATTGGGGCGGATTCGAGATTGTCCACCTTTAGTGGGGGCACAGAAGTATGCGGGAAAGACGCTTTCTTTGCCTCGCCGTGTCACGCCGCGAGAGCGGAAACTGCATTGCGGGCATCGACATCGATTCCGGCGAATGGCTTCGGCCAATCCACACCGAAGTCCGCGCGGCATTTGCGGATTCGGAGCTTGTCGTCGAGGATAATCACACTCATGAATCGAGATTCATGGCTCCGCTGGATCTGCTCTCAATGCCGCTTGAGCAATATGCCGGAACCAATTCGCAGCCGGAAAACTGGATCGTAGCTCCCATGTTTTTCGAGAAGCCGCCGGTAGTTTTGCGCCGATGCTTAGGCGAGCGGACCGCGCAGTTTCTTCTTGCGCATGCCGACCGCGGGGGAGTGCTACTGCACAGCTTCCGCGACTCGCTCCACACGAGTGAGTGCGCCGAGGGCATTCTGAGCCATTCGCTGTCGCTGGTCCAGCCAGCCGATATTGCCTGGAACGTATCTCCTCATGCAAAGCACCCCGGAAAAACCCAGGTTCGCGCGGAGTTTCGATTCGGAAAAGCAACGTACAGCCTGGTGGTGACGGATCCAGTGTGGGAATCGAGGTGCCACCTGTTAGGCATCGGGACACACAAACACACCGAGTTGGCATCCGTAAAAAGCGAACTATTGTTTCTGACGGTGAGCCTGTCCGCGGTTCCGTTTCATGGTTTGCATTACAAGCTCGTAGCGGGAGTCTTTGAACTGCCTGCATTCGGCGCGGTGGCATGAAACGCGGCGCGTACGACGACTCTATACTGCCATTTGCCGGGCACGGGCGCAGCCGCTACACTTCTCGCTAGCATGGCCATACGCGGGGAATCGCCGGAACGGCTGGTCAGCGCCTCGCGCGCCGACGAAGAGCAGGGTTTTGAGCTGAAGCTGCGGCCGCGCTGGCTGCGCGAATTCATCGGCCAGACGAAGGCCAAGGAACAGCTGGCGATTGCGCTGGAGGCGGCGAAATCGCGCGGCGAGGCGCTGGACCACGTGCTGCTGTTCGGGCCGCCGGGACTGGGCAAGACCACGCTGGCCACCATCATCGCCAATGAGCTGGATGTGGGCTTCCAGCAGACCTCGGGACCGGCGCTGCAGATTCAGGGCGACCTGACGGCGATCCTGACCAACCTGCGCGAGACGCCAGGTGCTCTTTCTGGACGAGATTCACCGCATGCAGCCGGTGCTGGAAGAAAAGCTCTACACCGCGCTCGAGGACTACAAGCTGGACATCATCATCGGGCAGGGACCGGCGGCGCGCACGCACGTGATGGAGATCAGGCCGTTCACTTTTGTCGGCGCGACCACGCGGCCGGGGCTGCTGAGTTCGCCGCTGCGGTCGCGGTTCGGCATTCTGCTGCGGCTGGAGTTTTATACCGAGGACGAGCTGCGCTTCATTGTCGAGCGCTCCGCCGAGGTGCTGCGGGTGCCCATCGACGCGGACGGCGCGGCGGAGATTGCGCTGCGCTCGCGCGGCACGCCGCGCATCGCCAACCGCCTGCTGCGCCGCGTGCGCGACTACGCGCAGGTGCGCGGCACGGGCATCGATCGACCGCGCCACGGCCAACGCCGCGCTGACCATGCTGGAGGTGGATGCGCACGGATTCGACGAGATCGACCGGCGGCTGCTGCTGACCATCATGCAGAAGTACGATGGCGGGCCGGTGGGACTGGGCACGCTGGCCGCCACGCTGGCCGAGGAAGAAGACGCGCTCGAAGAGGTGTACGAGCCGTTCCTGATCCAGATCGGATTTCTGGATCGCACGCCGCGCGGCCGCGTGGCCACGCGCCTGGCGTACGAGCATTTCGGGTTGACCATGCCGGGACGGCAGCCGGGGCTGTTCTGAGCGAGTCAGCGAAGTCGGCGGGTTCCCGGTGAAGCTGACGCCGGTTGTTCATTTGAGGAGTGAGGTCATGGCACTTACTGAATCGACGATGACTTGAACTGGGAGCGGAAGCGCCGGATTTTGCGCTCCTCGATGTGGTGAGCGGAAAGACGGTGCGGCGGGACGATTTTCGCGGTCAGAAGGCGCTGCTGGTCATGTTCATCTGCGCGCATTGCCCTTATGTGAAGCACGTTGAGAAGGGCTTGGCGGCGCTGGGCAAGGACTATGCAGGCAAGCCGGTGGGCATCGTCGCCATCAGCAGCAACGACGCGACGACTTATCCCGATGACAGCCCCGCGGGCCTGAAGCGCGCAGGCGCAGAGCTGGGCTTCCGCTTTCCTTATCTATACGACGAGACGCAGGCCGTGGCGCATGCGTATCAAGGCCGCGTGCACACCGGACTTCTTCCTTTTCGATGGCGACTTCAAGCTGGTTTATCGCGGGCAGTTCGACTCCAGCCGGCCTGGCAACGGAGTGCCGGTGACAGGCGAGGATCTGCGCGCGGCCATCGACGCGGTGCTGGCCGGCAAGCCGGTGCTCCAGGACCAGCGGCCTTCGATCGGCTGCAACATCAAGTGGAAGTAATGCAACGAGTTAGCAAGTTAGCGAGTCAGCGAGTCAACGTGCCCCCGTTCTGCGCGGTCCTTTGCTGACTTACCGACTGGCTCGCCTGCCGACTTGCTATAGCGCCAACTCTTTCAGATACGCGCGGAACTTATCGGCAAACTCGGGCCGCTTGAGCGCGAACTCGACCGTGGCCTGCAGCATGCCGAATTTGTCGCCGGCATCGAAGCGCTTGCCTTCAAAGGTATAGCCGAAGACCTTCTCTTCCTTGAGCAGCGCGATGATGCCGTCGGTAAGCTGGATTTCGCCGCCGGCGCCAGGCTTGGTCTGCTCCAGCAGCTCGAAGATACGCGGCGTGAGCACATAGCGGCCAATGATGGCCTGGTTCGACGGCGCGTCTTCAAGCTTCGGCTTTTCCACCATGCCGGTGCAGTTGAAGATGCGAGGATTGTCGTTATCCGGCGAGCCGGCCAGCACGCCGTAGGCGCTGATGGCCGGGCCGTCGATGGTCATGGTGGCCAGCACCGAGCCGCCGCTGCTCGTTGAAGACGTCGATCATCTGCTTGATGCAGGGCGGCATCGGCGTCGATCACATCATCGGGCAGGATGACGGCGAATGGCTCGTCGCCCACCAGGTCTTTGGCGCAGAGCACGGCATGGCCCAGGCCCAGCGGCTCCTTCTGGCGAACATAGCTGATGCGCGCCATGGACGCGACGCTGCGCGAGACTGCCAGCAAATCCTGTTTGCCTCTGCGCTCCAGCGTGGCGTCGAGCTCGAAGCTCACGTCGAAGTGATCTTCCATGGCGCTTTTGCCGCGGCCAGTGACGATGATGATGTGCTCGATGCCGGAAGCGATGCGCCTCTTCCACGCCGTACTGGATGATGGGCTTGTCGACCAGCGCCAGCATCTCCTTGGGAATGACCTTGGTGGCGGGAAGGAAGCGGGTGCCGAGCCCGGCGGCGGGGAAAACTGCTTTGCGAACGCGTTTGCTCATGCTTTCTGACCTCATTGGAGTGCGGAATGGCGAATTCGGCGCCTCAGGATCGTGCTGCGCCGATTACATCGTGGATTCAGATGCAAC
Source organism: Bryobacterales bacterium (assembly GCA_963836015.1). GTDB lineage: Bacteria > Acidobacteriota > Terriglobia > Bryobacterales > Bryobacteraceae > CAWCDJ01. The sequence goes on from CAWIIF010000002.1 coordinate 1,023,565, forward strand.
CAAGCGGCTCACGAGCTGACCGGAGCAGCGCGGTCGCAGGCTTTCTAGCAACTCGCGAATCTCGAGCAACACCTCGTCGGGGCGGGTGGCCGCTAGCGGAAACTTGAGCACGCCCTGCGGCGTAAACTGCGCGCCGCGCTTGGCGTTGCGCGCCACCAGGCGCATCAGATGCTGCGGATCGACAGCCGCGTTCTCGGTGAAGCGGATCTGCAGTTCGGCTCGCTTGCGATCGATCTGCGCGATGCCGATCCGCTCGCATTCCAGGCGCAGCGACGCCGCTTCAAGCAGGTAAACCGTGGCGTCGGGCAGCGGGCCGTAGCGGTCTTCCATTTCGGCGCGAACATCGGCGACGGCGGCTTCGCTGCTGCGCGCCGGCGATCTTCTTGTAGAGGCGCAGGCGCTGGTTCTCTTCGGGCACATAGCTCTCGTCGATGCGCAGGGCGATGCCGAGGTTGAGCTGCGTGGCGGGCTGCTCCTCGGCGCTTTCGCCTTTCAGCTCCTTCACGGCGGCTTCGAGCATCGAGGTGTAGAGCTCGAAGCCGACGGCCTCGATGTGGCCGCTCTGCTCGCCGCCGAGCATGTTGCCGGCGCCGCGCAGTTCCAGGTCGAGCGCGGCGATCTTGAATCCCGCGCCGAGGTCGCTGAACTCCTTGAGCGCGGCGAGGCGGCGGCGCGCAATCTCGGTCAGCTCCTGCTCCGGCGGGATGAGCAGATACGCGTAGGCGCGGCGGTTGGAGCGGCCCACGCGGCCGCGCAACTGGTAGAGCTCGCTGAGGCCGTGGCGGTCGGCGCGGTTGATGAGGATGGTGTTGGCGAGCGGAATGTCGAGGCCGTTCTCGATGATGGTGGTGGCCACGAGCACGTCGTACTCGTGGTGCATGAAGGCGAGCATCACGCGTTCCAGTTCGCGTCTCGCCCATCTGGCCGTGGCCGACGGCGACGCGCGCCGCGGGCACCAGTTCCTGAATGCGCGCGGCGATCTCGTAGATGGATTCGACGCGGTTGTGGACGAAGTAGACCTGGCCGCCGCGCTCGAGTTCCACCTCGATGCCGGAGCGCACGATCTTCTCGTCGAACTTGGCGACGACGGTCTGAATCGCCATGCGGTCTTTGGGCGGCGTCTCGATGACGCTCATGTCGCGCAGGCCCACGAGCGACATGTGCAGCGTGCGCGGAATGGGCGTGGCGCTCATGGCGAGCACGTCGATTTCCTTGCGCATCTGCTTCAGCCGCTCCTTGTGGCGCACGCCGAAGCGCTGCTCTTCATCGACGACGAGCAGGCCGAGGTCCTGAAACTTGATGTCCTTGGAGAGCAGGCGGTGGGTGCCGATGAGGATGTCGACCTTGCCGGTCTCCACGCTGCTCCACGATGAGCTTTTGCTCCTTCGGCGTGCGGAAGCGCGAGATCATCTCGACGTTGATGGGGAACTGCGCGAAGCGGCTGCTTGAAGGTCTCAAAGTGCTGGAAGCTGAGCACGGTGGTGGGCGTGAGCACGGCGACCTGCTTGCCGTCCTGCACGGCTTTGAAGGCCGCGCGCATGGCGACTTCGGTTTTGCCGTAGCCCACGTCGCCGCAGAGCAGGCGATCCATGGGCGTGGGCGATTCCATGTCGTCCTTGATGGCGCGGATGGCGGTGATCTGGTCGTCGGTCTCGTTGTAGTCGAAGGCGTCTTCGAACTCGCGCTGGAATTCGTTGTCTGGCGAGAAGGCGGTCCCTGCCGCGGTGTGGCGCTCGGCGTAGAGCTTGAGCAGCTCGCCGGCCATGTCCTGCATGGCCTTGCGCACGCGCGCCTTGGTCTTGACCCACTGCTGCGAGCCGAGCCTGTTGAGCACGCGGCGCGGGCCCGGTGTCGGTGGAGCGATATTTCTGGATCAGGTCGAGGCGGGTGAGCGGGACGTAGAGCTTGGCCTGCTCGGCGAACTCGAGGATCATGAACTCGACGGCGAGGCCGTCCTGCACAATCTCCTTGAGGCCCTGATACTGCGCGATGCCGTGCTCGACGTGGACCACATAATCGCCGACGGCGAGGTCGCGAAAATCGGAGACAAAGGCCGCGGTTTTGGATTGCTTGCGGCTCGGGGCGCGCGGCGACGTCGGCTTCGTCGGAGAGATCGTTGGCGCCGAAGAGGATCAGGTTGGATTCGGGAAAGCTGACGCCGGCGGCAAGCGGCGTGCGCACGATGACGGGCACGCGCAGATCGCCGGCCAGGTAGCTGGCTTCTTCCAGCACGGTTTCGCCGTGGGCTGCGGCGCGGCTGCCGAGGCGATAGGGAATCTGGTACTCGCGCAGCACGGTGGCCAGTGCGCTCCACGTCGCCCTGGTTGGGCGCGGCAATCACGATGCGCGTTTCGGCTGCATGAGCTTCCGCAACTGCTCGGTGAGCGCGGGGATGGAGCCGTGGAAGCGCAGCGTGGGGCGCGTGTTGATGTCGATCTCGCCGAGCGTTGCGTCTTCGTCGAGCACATCGACGGCGCCGAGCTGATCGAGATCGAGGCCGAAGTGCGCCTGCAGCGAGGCCCTGCAGGATTTCCGGGCGCAGATAGATGTCTTCGGGGCGGATGAGCGAGCCGATGCCGGAGCGCTCGTGGCGCTGCTCGACCTTGTTCCACCAGCGGTCGATCTGGTTGCGCACCATGGCCGGCTCGTCGACAAACAGCACGCAGCTGGGGAGCGAGCTTGAGCAGTGACTGCTCTGCGCCGGCCACCGGCGCGAAGAACTCCCAGCCGGGAAAGACGCTGACGCCGCCGGCAGCCGCGGCTTCCGCGGCGATCTCGTCGGCTCGTCGTCCTCGCCATCTCGATGCGCTGCCGGCTGAGGCGCGCATGGACGGCGGCCAGCAGGCGCTCAGTTACTGGGGTCTCGGTGAGCGGCAGCAACTGGGTTTCGTCCAGGCCGGACTGCGAGCGCTGGGTTTCCGGATCGAAACTGCGGATGGTGTCGATTTCGTCGCCGAAGAACTCGATGCGCACGGGGCGGTCGGATTCGGGCGAGTAGACATCGAGGATGCCGCCGCGGCGCGTGAACTGGCCCGGCATCTCCACGAGGTCCATCTGCGTGTAGCCGACGCTGGCCAGGTGCGCGGTCAGGACCTCCACGTCGATCTCTTCGCCGCGCCGCAGCGTGACGGCGAGACTGGCATAGTAGTCGCGGTCGAAGAGGCGGAGGGCGGCGGCTTCGACGGGCGCGATGAGAATGGAGACCGCGCCGGTGGCCAGCTTCCACAAAGCGGCCGCGCGCTGCTCCTGCACGTCGGGGTGAGGCGAGAGATTTTCGAACGGCAGCACGTCGTGGGCGGGCAAGCGGACCACTCGGCTGGGATCGATGGCGCCGGTTAGCTCGCAGCCGGCGCTGCAGCATCGGCTCCAGCGCTTCGGCGGCCTTGTTGTCGGCGACGATGACGATGACGGGCGCTGCGCCGCGCGGGCAATCAGCGGTATGTAGAGGGAGCGGGCGGTCGCGGTGAGTCCGGACACACGTACGCCGCCCCGAACCCAGGCTGAGGTGCCTGCGAACGCGATCAAACGCGAGAGAGTGCTCCAGGTCCGCGAAAATTTCGCGGACGAACGGGAGAATCATGCAAGGACCAGTTTATCAGCGCAAGCGATCGGCCGCGGGCGCCTGCTGCCAGCGCAAAGGACTCTTCGTTGGGCTCGGCTTGGTCCGAGGGTTCGGTACAAAAGGGCCTGTCATCCAGCCACGGTTTTCGCAGGTTCCGGAATGGAAATCGCCACAACCCCCGCGCCGATGGCGAGGCAAACTGCAATGGCCCATAATCCAGCCGTAAAGTGGTGGGTTGCGTCATGCAACCAGCCCATGGCGTACGGCCCGGCAAACGCCCCCACCGCGCCCCAAGAGTTCACAATGGCGATGGCGGCGCCCGCGGCCTTCCCGCTCAATCGGCCCGTAGCCACGCTCCAGAACATTGGCAGCGACGAGAGGAGGCCCATGCATGCAAGGGAGAATCCGGCAACAGCTTCGACGACGGTGTGGCTGAGGCCGCAGACTGCAAATCCCGCTCCGGCGGCGAGAAACAGAAGCGGCAGCGGGCGCATATTGTGCTGGCGGCTGGCCCACCACAGGGCTATGCCTCCAAAGGCAAATGTCAACGTTGCCCACCAGCCAGTCGCAACCGTGGATGCGCCGTGCGTGACCAGGATCTTCGGCAGCCAGAAACTCAGTCCATAGATGCCCGTACTCCACAGAAAATACGCCACCGAATCGCCCGCAACCTTCCACCAGGCGTGGGTCGCGCTGGCTTTCTGTACGGCCTCATCGTCGGCCAGTTCGCGCTCCACCTGTTGCTTTTCCGCGGTCGTAAGCCACCCAGCCGAGCGCGGATTATCGGCCAGCACAAACCACGTAGCCATCCCTAACAAAACCGCGGGCACCCCCTCAATGAGAAAGAGCCACTGCCAGCCGCGCAACCCCAGCACCAGATTCATGCGCAGCAGATACGCGGAGACCGGCGACCCGACGATGTTGCACAGCGGCAGGGCAAAAAGGAACAAGGCCAGGGCTCGCGTCCGCAGCGCGCGCGGGAGCCAGAAGGTGAAGTAGAAAATCACACCGGGATAGAAGCCCGATTCTGCAACGCCGAGCAGGGCCCGCGCGCCAATGTACGCGGGAATGCTGGCCACAAATGCAGTGCCCATGGAGACAATGCCCCACACCACCATCAGCACGCCAAGCCAGCGACGCGCTCCGATCCGCGACAGCACCGAGTTGGCGGGCAATTGAAACAGGCAGTAAGGCAGGAAGAAGATGCCAGCCGCGAACCCGGACATGCGGTCGGTGATTCCAAGGTCGTGGTTCATCGTCAGCGCGGCAAATCCAACGTTGACCCGGTTGAGAAACGCAATCGTGTACAGCAGCATCAGGAACGGCACAATGCGCCGCATGATTTTTGCGTATACCGGGTTCACAGGTACGGCGCTCATTTGTCGCCCAGAGCTTTCGCGAACGCGTAGAAGAAATCCAGCGACTTCCAATAGGAATCGATAGGCAGGCGCTCATCCTGTCCGTGAGCGCGGTCGTCGTCGCGCTCCAGGGCAATCGCGGAGAAGCCATAGGTGGGATAGCCGGCCTGTGCAAAGTAAATGGAATCGCTGGCGCCGTTCTCCATCACCGGGGTCACGGGCACGCCGGGCCAGATGGCGTCGGTAATCTGGGTCAGCGGCTCCATCACTTCAGGAATCGGTTTTACCGGCACAATTGCCTTGCGCTCCGGGGCCGCGTCCATCACCTCGCCGTCGTCGGAAACGTACTTCACCGTCAGCTTCGGATCGTTGAAGATCTCGATGAGCTTCTGCCGAATCTCCTCTGGCGAATGGCCGGGAAAGATGCGGCAATTCACATTGGCCTTCGGCGGTCTGCGGCAACGCGTTGTTGGCATGGCCGGCGGCTAGCCGCGTGGCCACGCAGGTGGTGCGGAAGTTGGAGTTGAAGCTGGGCTCCTCCGCACTCAGTCGCGTCGCCGCGTCCATGTCCGGCGGATCGGAAAGGATGGCGCGAATGTCTGCGGCAGTCTGGCCCGTCTCCGCCTTCTCCAGGTTGCCAAAGTAGGTGCGCGTCACCTCGTTCAGCTCGAAGGGAAAGTTGTAGTGCGCCAGCTTTTCCAGCGCGTTAGTCAACTCGTAAATGGCGTTGTCCGGCCGGGGCAGGGAACTGTGCCCGCCGCGATCGGTCGCCGTCACCTGGTAATCCGCATAGACCTTCTCGGTGGCTTCCACGTCGGCAACTTCGGCGCGGCCGTGGTCGAGTTCCACGCCGCCGGAATCGGGATTGATGACATAAGCCGCATCTACCAGGTCGCGATGCTCGTTCACCAGCCAGGAAGCGCCGTTAAACTTGCCGCCTTCCTCGTCGGCGGTCAGCGCCAGGATCAGATCGCGCTTCGGCTTGTAGCCCTCGCGATGCAGGCGCAGGAACGTGGCCACCAGCGCCGCATCGCCAGTCCTTCATATCCTGCGTGCCGCGGCCATACCAGTAGCCGTCCTTTTCGACAAACTGGAATGGATCGGTGTGCCAGTCGGACTTGAGCGCCTCCACCACGTCCATGTGGCAGAGGAACAGCACGGGCTTGTGCATCCGGCGTACCAGCTGCGCGATACCGCACCACCAGGTTCATCTTTTTGCGGGTTCGGGCCCCAGCAGGTGCACGTCTTCGCGCGGAAAGCCGGCGTCCAGGAAGCGCTTCTCCATCGCCTGCGTGGCCGCGGTTACGCTGCCGCGCGGCGTATCCGTGGTGTTGATTTCGATGAGCTGCTTGAAGATGGCTTTGGCTTCGGCGCGGTCGGAATCCGTGGCCGGCGTGAGGACGCTCTGGGCGGCGGCCAGTGGAAGCGAAAAGGCAAGCAGAGCAGCGGGGAAACAGGCTTTCGGATGCATGGACGCATTGTACCGGTCCGGCGCAAGGCTGTTGGAGCGTGCTTCGACGTTGCATGGCTCGCCAAACCGATTTATTGTTGTGCGGTCCCGAATTTGAGGTGCACCATGCGCGCTTGCTTTACCGTGTCCGCTTTTGTGGCGGCCTTTGCCGTCTGCCTCCTTTGCCCAGTCCGCGCCTCCGAGGCCGCGGATCACCGGCGTCTCGCACCTGGCCGTCTACACATCGGATCCTGCCGCCACCGATCACTTCTTCAAGGTGACAATAGGCGCGGTGAAGATGCCCGATCCGGAGAGCCCGGAAGGCGTCCGCTACGCCGTCAACGGAACCCAGTTTGTTGAGGTGCTGCCGCTGCCGGCCGACGCCGGCAAGAACCGTATGGATCATGCGGCCTTTAACACGGTAAGCGCCGAGGGCATGCGCAAATACCTGGCCGCCAAGGGCTGGACGGTGCCGGACAAGGTGACCCGAGGTTCCGACGGCAGCCGATGGTTCTTCGTCGACGACCCCGAAGGCAACAGGATCCAATTCGTGCAGCCGCCGGCCAACGCGCACGTGGACGCGCCCAACGCCATCGGCCACCACATCATTCATGTCGGGTTCATCATTCATAACCGCGACAAGGAAGACACGTTTTACCGCGGCCTGCTCGGCTTCCGGCCATACTGGTACGGCGGCATGCAGGACACCAAGGTGGACTGGATAAGCCAGCAAGTGCCAGACGGTCACGACTGGCTGGAGTACATGGTGGCGGGCGACCCCACCGGTACGGGCATCCCCGCCGACATGTCGCAGCGCACGGCCGGCGTGCTCGACCATATCTCGATCGGCGAGAAGTCGGTGGACGATGCCTTCAAGACGCTCAAGGACAGCGGCCGCCTCGTCGGCGCCCGTGCGGACAATGCTCCCAAGATTGGCCGCGACGGCAAGGGCCAGTTAAATCTGTACGCTCCCGACGGCACCCGCGTGGAGATCATGAACTTCCACGCGACCGAGAAGCCATGCTGTTCGCCATTCACGGCGACTGACCCGGCGGACTAATCCGGTCCGCGCGGAGGGACCCTATGATCAAGCATTCCGTAATTCCATTGCTGTTATTTGCGCTGGCAGCCTTCCCGGCAGCGCAGTCGCAGCAGCTCTCTCCCAAATGGGAGGAGCTCACCGGTCCTGACTTCATCCAGGCCATTCACCAGGCGCAGGGCGTGTGCGTGCTTCCCTTCGGCATCCTGGAAAAGCACGGGCCGCACCTGCCCATCGGCACCGATCTGCTCGACGTCCGCTATGCCGTGTTCAACGCGGTCAGGCAGGAGTACGCCGTCGTCTTTCCCCAGTACTACTTCGGCCAGATCTTCGAGGCACGGCACCAGCCTGGCACCGTGGCCTACAGCCTCAGCACGCAGCTCACACTGCTCCAGGAGACAGTAAGCGAGATGGCTCGCAACGGCTGCAAGAAGGTGGTCATCGTCAACGGCCACGGCGGCAACGAGTCCCTGCTGCCGCTGTTTGCGCAGTCGCAGCTGGCCAGCCCGCGCGATTACGTGGTCTACGTTTTCGGCTTGCCCAATACTCACGTGCCCGGCCGGCCGGCGATGAAGTCCGACCCGAATAACGACATGCACGCCGGCGAAACCGAGACCGCCAATATGCTCATTGCGCGGCCCGACCTGGTTCACCAGGACCGCGCCAACCAACAGTCCGGCGCCGACCAGCACCGCCTCGACCTGCCCGACAATGTGTACACGGGCATCTGGTGGTACGCGCGTTTCCCCAATCATTATTCGGGCGACGGCGCAGCGGCGACGAAGGAACTGGGTGAGTTCGACCAGAAGGAGTGGTCGAAGCAGATTGCCGAGGCGATCAAAGCTATCAAGGCCGACGATGAGAGCCTGAAACTGCAGAATGAATTCTATGAGAAGTCGCAGCATCCGCTGGATACGAAGCAGTAGGGCGTGCGCCGCTGGATAAATGCCACGTACCACATGACCGCGCCTGAACCCATATCGCACATTTGTTCACCAGAGCCTTCGGGTTTCCCGGGGCTGGATTCTGCGACAAACGTTGCCGGCGTAAGTTGAACGAAACAGGAGCCGAGCGCGTCCATCCTTCAGAGAACAAGCGGCAGCGGTGCGCGCCCTGGACGCGACAACCGTGGATGGATGGCGGTAGGCTTAGTGCCAGGCGGGGCCCGAACGAAGGAGCTTTGAATGAACGGCTTGAAGTGTGCGCTGGCTGGACTGTGTGTGGCGGCGCTGCTGGCGGGATGCAAAGGGTTTTGGCAACAGCTGTCAACGACAGGGACTGGGACGGGAACGGGTACCGCCAGCGGGGTTTTCTACGTGCTGAACCAGACCACGGCGCAGGTCGTGGGATTCTCGTTTCCATCCGGATCTACAGCGCCTACCGCCATCAGCGGGGCTTCCGCGGACTTGGGCGCAGCGCCGCTGGCCATGACGATCTCGCCGAACGGAAGCTTTCTTTACGTGAGCACGTCGGCAGGAATCTACATGTACACCATCGGGTCCGGTGGCGGACTGACACTGGGCAATAGCGGACAGGTAATCTCAGCCGACCCGGCATTCGCAATGGTGGTGGATCCCACCAACGAGTGGTTGGTGGAGGCGGTATCCGGCACCGGAAAACTGAATGCCATCCCGATCGTCTCCACAACCGGACTTTTTAACAGCAGCCTCCAGGAAGAGATCGCGGCGCTGCCGAATACGAACGTGCAGCAGGTGGCGATTTCGCCGGCCAGCTCGGCGGATCCTTACGTGTTTGTGGCCATGGGCGCGGGGGGCACGGCGGTAATCCCATTCACCGCCGCTAACACGGACCCTTTTGGGAACGAGGCCACAATCAACGTCGAAAACAATGGTGGATCGGCGAACACCGTGGCCGTGGATACCTCGAACCGCCTCCTGTATGTGGGTGAGACGGTCGCGGTCAGCGGGACCCAGACGGGCGGGTTGCGGGCTTTCACAATTGGTGCCACAAGTTTGACGGAGGTTTCCAAGACACCCTATGCCACGGCGGGCACGGGGCCCTCCGCGATTCTTCCCACGACAAATTACGTATTCGTAGCCAACAAAGCCGTCAGCGGCAGCACCACAGGCAACATCACCGGATTCACCATCAACTCGACCGCCGGCGTGTATTCGCTGAGCAGCGTGAGCTCGGTGGCCGCAGGAGTGAGCACATTGGGCCTCGCAGAGGACAGCACCGGCACCTATGTGCTCGCGATAAACGCCGGCGGAGGGCCGGACCTGGACACGTACACCTTCGACACCACCACGCTGGGCAAGCTGGACGCGGGAAAAACGATAGCGACGGGGACAGATCCAGTGCAGGCAGTCGCGGTTGTGGCGGTGCCGTAAAGGCGGTACAACGGGACAGTCGCTCTTTCACCATGCCTCGAACGAGGCACCGTTCTCGCTTGTGAAAATAGAGTGCTGCTTGAAGTTCGCGTCGTCGCGGCGGGGATAGTCGGTGCGGAAGTGGGCGCCGCGGCTTTCCGTTCGTGCAAGGGCTGAGCGCAGAATTGCACCGGCCACGCAAGCCAGCGATCGTGCCTCGTTCACTCTCCGGCCGTGCCTGCCGCTCCTGAGGCATCGAGCAACGCCCAACTCGCACTCAGTCTGCGCGGCAAAGCCAACATTCAGGCTGTGTTCGTCGCGCAGCAATCCAGCATGCACCCACATGCTCTTCTGCAATTGGTGAATGTATACGTTCACTTGTTCCTCCTCGCTCCGGCTGAAGCCTTCGAGGCTTGGAGAAGGTGTCTCCACGGTGGACTGCGGCAGCGCGTCATCCAGCATGGCATTGCGCGGCGCGGGCCCCGAAGACGAGCCCCTCAAGCAGCGAGTTGGAGGCGAGCCGGTTGGCTCCGTGCACGCCGGTGCAGGCGGCTTCCCCGGCGGCGTAAAGGCCTGCGTAGCGTGGTGCGCCCGTCCAGATCGGTGCGGATGCCTCCCATGAGGTAATGCGCGGCAGGCCGAATGGGGATGAGATCGTGGGCAAGATCGAGGCCGTGCTGCGAAAGAAACGCGCTGATGCCGGGAAAGCGCCGATGCAGGTCCATGCCGCGGACGTGGCGCATGTCGAGGTAGACAGGGCACGGCTTGTCCGCCTGCTCGCCCATGCCTTCGCGGGCCACAGCGCGGGCCACAACGTCGCGAGGTGCGAGTTCGAGCTTTGCGTGATAGCGCTCCATGAAGCGCTCGCCGCCGTGGTTGCGCAGGTACGCGCCTTCGCCGCGCAGAGCCTCTGAGAGCAGAAAGCGCGGCGCCCCGGGCAGCGACAGCGCCGTGGGATGGAATTGGTAGAACTCCATGTCGGCGAGTTCGGCGCCGGCAAGCGCGGCCAGAGCAATGCCGTCGCCGGTGGCCACCGCAGGATTAGTGGTATCGGAGTAGACCTGGCCGGCTCCGCCCGCAGCGATAAGCACAGCGCGGGCGCAGAGCACGCGCGTAGAGCTGTTGCTGCTGTCCAGCAGGTCAGCGCCGATAACGCGGCCGTCATCGACAAGGAGTCCGGTGACGGTGGTCCACTCGGCAAATTGGATCGCGCCTGTGGCTCGGGCCATCGCGACAAGTGAACGGCTGATCTCCGCGCCGGTCGCGTCGCCATTGGCGTGCAGGATGCGCGGGCGCGAGTGCGCGCCTTCGCGAGTGCGCAGCAGACGCCCGTTCTCCGCGTCGAAGCGCGCGCCCCACTCGATCAGCTCGGCGACGCGCTCCGGTCCCTCGCGAACCAGCGCCTCGGCGGCGGGACGATAGACCAGGCCGTCGCCGGCGTTGACGGTGTCGTCCAGGTGCAGCGCGATGTTTTCGTCATCGGGCTCGGCGACGGCGATGCCGCCCTGCGCATAGTGGGTGTTTGACTCGCCGAGCGACTCCTTGGTGACCACGAGAACGGAGCCGTGAGCAGCCAGCGAGAGCGCGGCGCGAAGGCCGGCGACGCCCGCGCCCATAACAAGGAAATCGTAATTCGGGGACAAGGGCATCGTTTTCAGGCTATCAAAGGCAAGGAGCAATTGCGGTGACGTCAGCGATGCAGGCAGCAGGAATTGCGTTGCGGCGTCAAAAGCAAAAAAAGCTGCGATGAAGTCAGCGAGTTGATGCGGCGGCTCAAGATTCATAAGAAAGTCCGGCGCGCGCCTGTTGCGGGGGAAAACCCGGCGCCTTATTTGGCGTCAAACTTAAAGTAGCTTCGGCGCGGAGCGCGCTTTGAGCGTGCCTTCTATTTAACTCCTCGCTACTTATACAGCTCGCGCCGAATCAGCCCACTGAATCGAGGAAACGGGCTGCGAAGGTCGTCTACAGCACATTCACCCACTCATCTCCAAACTCGAAGGAGAAATCGCAGGAGTTATGTCTACTAGCGGACATAATTCTTTGATTATGAATGGAATAATCGCATTTCATAGAACATCAATCTGATTTCCTTGTGCGCGAGGAATGCATCGAAAGCAGAGTGGTATCAGAGGCTCTCGCACATGATGAACTGGACAAAACTTTCAATGGTAGGGCAACCTTCTAACCTGTTGTTGGCAGCATTGAATCCGAGTTACCGCGCCGCTTTACTGGCGCGCATGCGGACAGTAACTCTGGCGCCTCGGGAGATTCTTTACGAGGCGGACGAACCTCCAAAGTACGCGCATTTTCTCACCTCCGGCGTAGCCTCCATCCTGGTATCAATGGCCAACGGCGCCAGCACCGAGGTGGGAATCTGGGGCCGCGAAGGCCTGGTGGAGAGCTTCCACCTGCTCGGCGGGGCCAGAATACCCAATCGCTGCATCGTCCACATGGAGAGCACAGCGCTGCGGATGCCATTCAAGGAATTGCACAAGGAGTTCCAGGAAAACACAGGAGCTGCGCGACTGCGTGCTGCAGGGCGTGCAGAGCCAATGCGCAATTCTGGGTCAACTGGCGGCTTGCAACCGGCTGCACGAGGCCGAGGCACGGCTGGCGCGCTGGTTGCTGATGGTGCGCGACCGAATGGAGAACAACACCTTCCTCCTGACCCAGGAATTTCTTGCCGTCATGTTGGGAGCGCGCCGTACAACGGTCACGGCGGCGGCAGGCGAGTTGCAGAAAAAGGGGCTGATCCAGTACAGCCGCGGACGCATTCAACTAAAGGATCCAGCGGCGCTGGAGAACGTGGCCTGCGAGTGCTATGCCACAATTCGCGGTCTCTACGCGAGCTTTTATTGTGGCGCGCCTGAATTGGAAGGAAAGCCGCTGGCGCGATCGACATTCGCGTAGGTTGCGTAAACGGCGGCCCGCGACTGCGTAAATGGCAGATCTGTCGAGATCCCGCTGATAGCCGATGCCCCGCATGTACGTCCGCACGCGTGCTTTACGATAAAAGCAGCGTGCAAACCATTCGAGTCGAAACACCTTCAGCCCGATATGACGTGGTGGTCGGCAGCCAACTGCTGGCCACGCTGTCGCCGCGCATAGAGCGCGTGGCAGGCCGTCTGCCGCGGCGCATATTCGTCGTTACCTCGCCGGAAATATGGGCGCTATGGGGCGAGTTGCTGTGCGCTTCGTTTGCCGAGCCGCCGGTAGTGCTGTTCCTGGCTCCGGGTGAGAAACACAAAACGCTGGCCAGCGCGGAGAAACTGCTGCGCCAGATGGTGGCAGCGGGCGGCGATCGCAGTTCGCTGGTCATTGCGTTCGGCGGCGGCATTGTGGGCGACGTGGGCGGCTTCATTGCCGCCGTCTTCATGCGCGGAGTGCGTTACGTGCAGGTTCCAACAACATTCCTTGCGCAGGTGGATTCGTCGATCGGCGGCAAGACCGGCGTGAATCTGCCTGAGGGCAAGAACCTGGTGGGTAGCTTTCATCATCCCCTGGCGGTGTTTGCGGATATTGGCGTGCTGGGCACGCTGCCGGAGCGCGAATTGCGCGCTGGGCTGATGGAGAGCATCAAAGCCGGAATCATTCGCGACCGCACGCTGGTGCGCTTCATGGAAGAACATGCGGAGCGATGTGCTGGCGCGCGACCCGCGCGCGCTGGAGAAGGTGATTGCGGCCAGCGTGCGCATGAAGGCGGATGTGGTGAATCGCGACGAGCGCGAAGGCGGCCTGCGCATGATTCTGAACTTCGGCCACACGCTGGGTCACGCCATCGAGCAGGTAACGCGATACAAGGCGCTGCTGCACGGCGAGGCAGTGGGATGGGGCATGGTGGCGGCGCTTGACCTGGCGCGGCAACGCGGGACCATCACCAGCCGGCAGGCGGAGCGGCTGGAGAACCTGATTCACCTTTACGGACCGCTGCCGCCGCTGAAGCTGCGCGCGGCCAAGCTGGCTGGCGGCCACCAGCGCGGATAAGAAAAACGTCGGCGGTGTGCGGCGGTTTGTCTTGCCGGTGGGCATTGGCGACGCGGGCGTGGTGGAGGACGTGACCGCGGCGGAGTTGGAAGCGGCGGCTGCGTACATGCTGGATCAGGCGCGGGAGCGGCACGGGTGAGCGCTCCAGGCGCCAAACCGGCCGGAACCCAGGACGAGAGCAGCGCGGCCCAGGCCGTGCAGCAG
>CAWIIF010000003.1:0-301884 GCA_963836015.1 Bryobacterales bacterium
TGGTGGACCTGGTGAGATTCGAACTCACGACCTCTTCCATGCCATGGAAGCGCGCTCCCAACTGCGCCACAGGCCCGTCCGGCGTGGACTTTCAATATACCACAGCCGGGCGGACGTTCGAAAATTGACAGGCTGGTTTCCGCGCTGCCTACAATGAAATGATGCCCCTGCGCCGCGTTTCGGCCGCCATATTCCTCATCTGGCTGGCTACCTTCGGACTGACTTCCTGCTTCGTGCGGCGGCGCCTGATCGTGCGTCCGGGGGGCCACGGAGACGGTTCGCCCGCTCTCCTGGTCACCAACCGCGAAGCTCTGTCCGGGGTCATCCAGCGGGAATACGACGCCGTTCGGGACTTCAGCGCCACCGTCGACATGACCCCCGCCCTGGGCAGCACCGAGAAGAACAAGGTCACCGAGTACAAGGACGTCCGGGGCTTCATCCTGTTTCGACGCCCGGAGGATATCCGCATCATCGGGTTGTACCCCGTGGTGCGCAACAAGGCCTTCGACATGGTCTCGGTCGGCAATACATTCCGGCTCTACGTGCCGGCCCAGGACCGGTTCATCCAGGGGTCGAACGACCTCATCGAGCTCTCCAAGAACAAGATCGAGAACCTCCGGCCCGTGCACTTTCTCGAAGCCCTCATCGTGCGGCCGGTGGACCCCGCCAGCGACAAGGTGCTGATCGAAAATTTCACCGACGAAGATAACGCCTTCTACATCCTCCAGGTCATCCGCAACGTCGGGAGCGATCTGCGCCTCTCCCGCGCCATCTGGTTCAACCGGCTGAATCTCCAGATCGCCCGCCAGTTGATCTTCGATGAAGACGGCAATATCCTGACCGACGCCCGTTACTCGGATTGGAGAGCCTACGACAACGTCCCGTTTCCGAAGCATATCGAGATCAACCGGCCCAGGGACGAATATGGCGTGGTCATCGACGTCGTGAAGATGGACATCAACAAGGGCGTATCGGATGATAAGTTTGTGCTTGCCCAGCCGCCCGGCAGCAAGACGCACATTCTCGGGCAGCCGAATCCCGAGACCCTGCAAGGACCCCCTAAGTGACCGGAACCCTAGTCATCGAAAACCTGAAACACAAGCCGATGCGCAGCCTGCTTAGTATCCTGCTGATCGGCGTGCCCGTGACCTTGATCCTCACGCTGGTCGGCCTCAGCCACGGCATGATGGAGGATACCGCGCACCGTACGCGCGGCATCGGGGCCGACATCATCGTCCGGCCGCCCGGCTCCACGTTCCTCACGTTGAGCGGGGGCATCACCAGCAAGATGGTGGACTGGTTCGCCCGGCAGCCGCACGTCAAGATGGCCATGGGTGTGGTGAACCAGCCGGTCCAGAACGTCACGCTGGGAGCCACCGGCATCGACCTGGAAAAGTTCAACGAAATGAGCGGAGGCTTCACCTACCTGCAGGGCAGGCCCTTCCAGGCCAAGAACGAAGTGCTCATCGACGAATGGTACGCCAACCAGAAGGGCGCCCACGTGGGCAGCACCATCCAGATTCTGAATAAACCCTGGCGCGTGAGCGGCATCATCGGCAGCGGCAAGCTCGCGCGCATCGTGTTCCCGCTGGATGTCCTGCAGGAGCTCACCAGCAACGAGGGGAAGGTCAGCCAGATCTACCTGAAAATGGACGACCCGAAGAACATCAACGAGGTCGTGCACGCGTTGAAAGAGAAACTCCCCGACTACTCCGTTTACTCGGCCGAAGAGCTGGTCTCCATGTACAATCCGAACAACATCCCGGCGCTGCGGGAGTTCACGTTCGTGATTATGGCCATCGGCGTTTTGATCGGCTTTGCGGTGGTCTGTCTTTCGATGTACATGGCCGTCCTGCAGCGCACCCGCGAGATTGGAATTCTCAAGTCGCTGGGGTCGTCGAAGACTTTCATTCTGCGGATCATCCTGGTCGAGGCCGCCCTCCTGGGGGTCGGCGGCACGCTCCTCGGGATCCTCATGAGCTACGGAGCCCGCTGGCTGCTGGTGACGTTCGAGCCGGCCTCCTTCCAGATGGTCATCGTCCCCACCTGGTGGCCCATCTCGGGAGGCATCACGGTCGTCGGCGCCCTGCTCGGCGCGCTCTATCCCGGCCTGAGCGCCGCACGGCACGACCCCATCGAGGCCCTGGCGTATGAATAACGGCTTCATCATCGAGACCCGCCAGCTGCAGAAGATCTACCGGGTCGGGAAGGTGGATGTTCCGGCGTTGCGCGGCGTCGATCTGTGCGTCAAGCCCGGCGAGTTTCTCTCCATCGTGGGCCCCTCCGGGTCGGGCAAGTCCACTCTCTTCCACATCATCGGCGCGCTCACCCCTCCCACCTCGGGACAGGTGACCGTGGCCGGCCAGGATCTTGCCCGCATGACCGATTCCGGCCGCACCAGCCTGCGCCGGCGGACGGTCGGCTTCGTCTTCCAGAAGTTCAACCTGCTGCCCAACCTGACCGCGCGCGACAACATCGCGGTGGCCCGTTTCATCGCCGGCATGGACCAGAAGCCGGACCCCGCGTTCGAGGAGGTTCTGCGCGCGCTCGGAATCGCCAACCGCCTGGACCACAAGCCCAGCGCCCTCTCCGGCGGCGAGCAGCAGCGCATCGCCATCGCGCGCGCCATCGTAAATCATCCGGCGATTTTGCTGGCCGATGAGCCCACCGGCAACCTGGACACCGAGAACTCCCGGGCCGTGCTGGACATTCTGCGCGACCTGAACCAGCGCCTCGGCCAGACCATCCTCATGATCACTCACAATCCTGAGGCAGCAGCCTTCGGACATCAGATCATTCACATGCGGGACGGCCGGATAGTGTAAGGGCGGTGCGCGCTATCCCTGGCGAGCGGCGCTGAGGGCCATCTTCTGCTGTTTGAGCCACTGCAGGCGGCCTTGCTGCTCCTGGTAAAGCGTGCCGAAACCGGTCCACCAGTAGCCGAATACGAATAGCGCCAGGAACGGAATCGCGAAAAAATTATAAGTCTGGACGGCGAATACGATCATCGCCAGAAAGTAGCCGCCGCAAAGAATCTCCACGTACGGGAGCCAGCCGCTGCGGCGCCGGTACTTCTTGACTTCCAGGTTGACCGGGCGATCGCCGATCGCATACTTCGGGGTGCGCGCAAAACTGGTCTGGACGCCGAAGACCGCTTCCAGCACCGCCCGCGTGTTGATGATGGTGAGGCCCACGCCCACGGCCATCAACATCGGCAGCAGCAGGATCGAGCGCTTCCAATGCTTCGGATACAACTCACGTTGCGCCACGACGTAGAACAGCGAGATCGACCAGAATGATGCCACGATCAGCGGCAGGTCGATAAATACCATCTGCCACACGCCCATGTAGAAGCGGACGATCATCACCGGCAGCATCAGCGCCGACACCACGATCATCAGCGGATAAGAGAAGTTCGGCGTGAGGTGCAGGAACGCTTCCGCCTTGACGCGTTTCGGGATGTCCGCCCTGAGGATGGCGGGCAGAAGCTTCTTCGCCACCTGGGTAAGGCCCTTCGCCCAGCGCGACTGCTGCACCTGGAATCCGTGCATCTCCACCGGCAGCTCCGACGGGCAGTCCAGGCCCGGCAGGTAAACGAAGCGCCAGCCCTTGAGCTGCGCCCGGTAGCTGAGGTCGGAATCCTCGGTAAGCGTGTCGTGCTGCCAGCCGCCGGCGTCCGCGATCATGCTCTTGCGGAGAATCCCCGCCGTGCCGTTGAAGTTGAAGAAGTAGCCCGCGCGCGAACGTGCCCCGTGCTCCAGGATGAAGTGCCCGTCGAGCAGCATGGCCTCCACTTCCGTGAGGAAGTTGTAGTCGCGGTTCAGGTAGCTCCACCGTGTTTGCACAACGCCTACCTTTGCGTCGGCAAAGAAGTGGACGGTGCGCAGCAGAAAGTCAGGGGGCGGGCAGAAATCCGCGTCGAACACCGCGACGAACTCGCCGGTGGCAGTTTCCAATCCTGCCTGCAGAGCGCCGGCCTTGAACCCATGGCGGTTCGGACGGTGGTGATACTCGATCGGGTACCCCATGTTCCGGTACCGCTCGACCAGCGCCTCCGCGAAAGGAGCAGTATCGTCAGTCGAATCGTCCAGCACCTGGATCTGGAGCAGCTCCTTCGGATAGTCGATTTTGACCGTCTCCTCCACCAGCCGCTCCACGACATACCGCTCGTTATAAAGAGGAAGCTGGATGGTCACCGGCGGTAGCTGCTCGAAACGCTTCGGGGGCTCCGACACGGCCTTCTTGCGATGCTTGAAATAAGTGCGGATGATATCGTAGCGATGAATGCCGTAAACGGAGAGAATCACCAGCACCGTAAAATACGGCACCAACATGGCCCAGTCGAACCACCCCAGTTGGTGAATGCCGGCGAAGCTGTCGTCGAACATGCTGTGGACGAGGCGGTCGGCGGCCGATCGGGCGAAGAGCAGCGCAGGTAGAGGAGCGAACATAAGTAACGGGTCCCGGACTTCCCTTGCAAACCGAATGCCGGGGGCTTGCTTGCTGCAAGCTTATATTACCAAATCCGATACTAAAGGTGCGGAAGTCCACTTTTCCGAACCACTCAGAGAGCCGCGACCCGTTAGGGAGCGGGCCGTCTTCGGAGCGCCACCGGAATCACGAACCGCAGCGCCGTGTGCGTCTTCGAAAAGCCCGCGACCTTCGTATCTTTCAACCCCGCCGCGCGCCCGGCCTCAATCACTTCGATTTCGCGGATCGTCTGGACGCCCTTGGGGTATACCACCCACAGCGCGCCGTCTGGCTGGAGACCCGCCGCGAGTTTCGACAGTTTCGCGAGATCCGCCGTGCGCTCCGCTGCGAAAAAGACGAGATCGGCAGCCGCGCGCGCACCCGCCTCGACCACCTTGCCGTTCCGCAGCTCCTCCGCGAAACCCTCCTCGAAGGTTCCCGCCAGCCGGACCGCGGCGCCCGGCTTCACGCCGAGCTTCTGCGCGCGCGATGGCGGGTTGAGGATCTTTCGCGCCCAAGTCGCGGCGGCGTTTCCCAGCACCAGCTCCGCCTCGCCGCCGGCGAATTCCAGCCGCAGGACACCCTCGGCCGCGGACGCCGCCGTGACATCCTTCAGCAGGATCTTCAGGCGATCTTCGCCCCGGAACAGGACATAGTCTGTTTCCAGGTACGCCCTGCCTGCCTGCATCCGCCCGTCCCGGCGCAGGGTACATTCGGCTTCCTGCCCCATGCCTACGCCTCGATCCGTACCGCCTCGCCGAACTTGGCGGCCAAGTCCTGCAGGTAGGTTTCGATACTGGCTGTGTAGCCGAAGAAGAAGCGCGCCATGAAACGGAAGATCACGTTATGGATCACACCGTCCTCGCGGATACGCAATTCGGATCCACCCCCGGCTACCGGCTCGATATCGAAGCTCCAGGTGCCGCCGAAGGGCAGGCCCTGGTCCGCGATGCGCACCGCCAGCCGCGACGGGAAGCGGTCTTCCACCAGCTCGAAGGTGACCTTGTGCCGGTGCGTGTCTTCCTCCCACCAGCGCCGCCGGCCCTTCTCGTCAGCCAGCACGCCGAAGCTCTTTACGCCTGTGCGCCAGTCCGGCGGGCCGGCCAGCACCGCGTAAAGCGCTTCCGGCGACACCCGATACCGCGCCTTGCGGGTGGACGAATGCTCGCGCGGCAGCATGGCCCCAGCCAGCGCGACCAGGCCCGCCAGGCCCGCCAGCCCTACGGCGATCCACACCACCCACATCATGTTGACTCAGTCCTCGTCGTGCTGCGCGGCCAGGCGCGTCACCACGGAAAGGTCTTCCAGCGTGGTCACGTCTCCGGTCACGGAATTCGAGGTGACGATCTCCCGCAGGAGCCTCCGCATGATTTTGCCGCTGCGGGTCTTCGGCAGGGCGTCGGTAAAGCGGATCTGCTCCGGCTTGGCGAAGCTGCCGATCTCGTGCGCCACCCACTTGCGCAGCTCCTCCGCCAGCTCCTCGTGGTTCCAGTTGCCCTTCTTCAAAGTGACGAAACAGGCCACGGCCTGGCCGGTGATCTCGTGCGGCTTGCCCACCACCGCCGCCTCGGCCACCGCCGGGTGCCGCACCAGGGCCGATTCCAGCTCCATCGTGCTCAGGCGGTGGCCGCTGACGTTCATCACGTCGTCCACGCGCCCCAGAATCCAGAAGTAGCCGTCCTCGTCGCATCGCGCCGCGTCGCCTGTCATGTAGACGCCGTCGATCTTCTCCCAGTACTGCTGGCGATAACGGTCCGGGTCGTGCCACAGCGTGCGCGCCATGCTCGGCCAGGGACGTTTGATGATCAGGAAGCCCTCGCGGTTCGGCCCTACCGGCTTGCCCTCCAGGTCCACCGTCTCCGCCAGCACGCCCGGCATCGGCAGCGAGCCCGACCCGGGCTTCAGCGCCACCGCACCCGGCATCGGCGCGATCATGATGGCGCCCGTTTCGGTCTGCCACCAGGTGTCCACGATCGGGCAGCGCTCCTTGCCGATCACGCGGTGATACCAGTCCCAGGCCGCCGGATTGATCGGCTCGCCCACCGAGCCGAGCAGCCGCAGGCTCGACATGTCGTGGCCGTCGGGCCAGGTATCGCCCTGCCGCACGAACGCGCGGATCGCCGTGGGCGACGTATAAAAGATGTTGACCCGGTACTTCTCGATGAGCCGCCAGAAACGGTCGGGCTGCGGATAGTCCGGAGCGCCTTCGTACATCATGGTGGTCGCGCCCGCCGAGAGCGGCCCGTAAACGATGTAGCTATGCCCGGTCACCCAGCCGATATCCGCCGTACACCAGTAGGTGTCCTCGTCCTTCAAATCGAAGACCCATTTCATGGTCATGTGGGCCTGCAGCAGGTAGCCGGCGGTGGTGTGAACAATGCCCTTCGGCTTGCCGGTCGTGCCCGACGTATACAGCACGTAGAGCGGATGCTCGCTATCGAGTTCCTCGGCCGGGCATTGTTCGCTTACGCCGTCCTCCAGGTTGTGCCACCAGTGGTCGCGGCCTTCGTGCATCTGGACATTGCCGCCCGTGCGCCGGTGGACGATCACATCGCGAACGCTCGGGCAGTCGTCGAGCGCCTCATCCACCGCGTCCTTGAGCCGGACCTCTTTGCCGCGCCGCCACGCTCCGTCGGCCGTGATCACCACCTTCGCTTCCAGGTCCTGTATGCGCGCCTTGAGGGCCTCCGCGGAGAACCCGCCGAACACCACGCTGTGGGTGATGCCCAGCCGCGCGCAGGCCAGCAGTGCCACCGGCAGTTCCGGCACCATGCCCATATAAATGATGGCGCGATCGCCCGACTGCAGGCCGCGGCCCTTCAGCACATTGGCAAACCGGCAAACCAGCCGGTGCAGTTCCTGGTAGGAAATGAGGCGCTGGTCGCCCGGCTCCCCTTCCCACAGGATGGCGACTTTGTTTTTCCGATGCGTCTGCAGGTGGCGGTCGATGCAGTTATAAGAGACGTTGGTCTTTCCCCCGACGAACCACTTGGCGAAGGGAGGGTGCCACTCGAAAACGTGGCTCCATTTCTTGAACCAGAACAGCTCTTTCTCCGCCAGCTCTCCCCAGAATTCCTCGGGCCGTTCGGCGGCCCTTTGGTACAGCTCGTGGTAGCCGTCCATCCCCTGCACATGGGCGTTCGCGGCGAACTCCGGACTGGGCGGATAAACCTTCACATCGGCCATGTGTGAATCTTATCAGAAGCAAATCACGGCCCGGCCCGGAACCTCGCCGCGCTTCATGGATTCCAGAATGGCGGGCGTTTCGTCGAGCGCGTGCGTGTGGACATGCGGGCGCAGCGCCTTCGTGCGCGCCAGGCGGAAGACATCCTCCAGGTCCTGCCGGGCGCCCAGGTAGCTCCCCCGCAGGGTGATTCCTTTGAGGATGGTGTCCACCAGCGGCAGTTCGTACTGGCTGACCGAGATCCCCACCAGCACCAGCGTGCCGTTCCGTTTGAGCGACCGGAACGCCGGCAGCACCGCCGCCGCGGAGCCCGTGAACACGACGGCCGCGTCCACCCCGCCCCACTCCTTTTGCATGGTGCGCGCCGCCGTGGCGGACGGCTCGGCCAGGTCGGCCCCCGCGGCGCGCGCCATCTCGACCTTCTCTTCGGACACATCCGCCACCGCGATCTGCAGCCCTTCGATCCGCGCCATCTGCAGCGCCAGGTGGCCCAGCCCGCCGAACCCGAACAGCGCCAGCGTCTGGCCGCGGGCGAGTCCGGCCTGCCGCAGGGCTCCATAAGCCGTCCATCCCGCGCAGCACAGCGGAGCCGCCTCGGCCGCCGGAAGGTCTTCCGGCACGCGCACCAGCGCCGCCGCCGGCGCGATGGCGAAACCGGCCAGCGCGCCCTGGATGCTGTAACCGAAGTTGGTCTGCTTGGGGCAGTACCGCTCCCGTCCCGAAGTGCACCACTCGCAAGTCCCGCAGGTAGTCCCCAGAAAGGTGATGCCGGCCCGCTCGCCCGCCGTCCAGGACGTGACCCCCGCGCCCGCCGCTTCGACCCGTCCGATGCCCTCGTGTCCCAGCGTCAGAGGCACCAGGGGAGGCTTTTCCAGTCCCGAGACGAATAGGTCGGAGTGGCACACGCCGCAAGCTTCCATCCGCAGCAGCACCTCTCCCGGCCCCGGCTCGCCGAGGTGGATCGACTGCACCTCGACCGCACCCCGCGGTTCGGAAAGGATCGCGGCTTTCGTGTTCCTCATCAGGAGAGCCCCTGCAGGAAATAGTTGAACCGCTTCTCGCGCCCGATCGTCGTGTCCGCCCCGTGCCCCGGGATGACCACCGTCTCATCCGGCAGCGGCAGGAGCTTTTCGTGAATCGATCGCAGAATCTGCCGGCCGTCGCCGCCCGGCAGGTCGGTGCGCCCGATGCTGTCGCGAAACAGCGTGTCGCCCGCCACCAGCTTCCCTTCGGAGGGAATCCACAAGCTGATGCTGCCCGGCGTGTGGCCCGGAGTGTGCATCACGTGGAACTCGGTAGCTCCCACCACCAGCCGGTCCCCGTCTTTGGCGGGCTGATCGATCTCCACCGGCTCTACCGGCGGCATCCCCAGCCACCCCGCCTGCACGTCCAGCATCTTCTGTAGTTCGGTGTCGTTCGAGTTCATGTAGACTGCCGCGCCGGTGGCCTGCTTCAGCTTCTGTGCGCCCCCGATGTGGTCGATGTGCGCGTGGGTGATCACGATGGCCTTGACCGTGAGGCCGTGGCGCCGCACGATCTCGAGCACCTGGTCGATGTCGTCACCGGGGTCCACCACCATCGCCTCGCGGGTCTGCTCGTCGCCGAACACCGAGCAGTTGCATTGCAGCATCCCCACCGGCAGGATCTCGTGGATCATAAGCCGATTGTATACTCACCATATGGCAGACGTGCTCTATGAAGTGATGCGCTGGCTGCACCTCGCGTCCATGGCCACGCTGATCGGCGGTATGCTGTTCGCCCGGCTGGTGATGGCGCGGGCTCTCGAAGGAGTCGCGCCCGACGCGCGCGATTCCCTGGTGGAGCGCGCCGCCGCTCTCTACCGGCCGTTCGTGTACTCGGCCATCGGCGGCCTGGTAATTTCCGGCACCTACAACCTGCTCACCAATCCCGGCCATCGGCCCATCTACCACATGCTGTTCGGCATCAAGATGCTGCTGGCGCTGCACGTCTTTGCGGTCGCCATCCTGATCGTGCAGCCCAAGAATCCGCGGCGCGTCCGCATGATGACCGGGCTGGTCATCT
The DNA here is from genome assembly GCA_963836015.1 of Bryobacterales bacterium. Classification (GTDB taxonomy): domain Bacteria; phylum Acidobacteriota; class Terriglobia; order Bryobacterales; family Bryobacteraceae; genus CAWCDJ01. The sequence continues at coordinate 9,698 of CAWIIF010000003.1, forward strand.
CGGGCCTCGTCATCATCGCCATCTCGGCCTGGCTGCGGCATATCTTCTAAACTGAAATCATGAGCGAGGGTTATCAGGCACTGCGCCACGGCGCCGCGTGGCTCGATCTGTCGGCGCGCGGACGCCTTATCGCCCGCGGCCGAGACCGCGCGCGCTTCCTGCACAACGTCACCAGCAACGATGTGAAAGGCCTGAAGCCGGGCGCCGGATGCTACGCCTTCCTGCTCACACCGCAGGGCCGCATCCAGGCGGACCTCTACCTCTGGGCGTTTCCAGAGCACTACCTCATCGATACCGAAGCGGAGCTGGCCGGCAAGGTGCTGCAGCACATCCTCAAGTACAAAGTCGCTGACCAGATCGAGCTGGAGGACGTGACCGCCGCAACTGCCTCGATCGGCGTGGAGGGGCCGGGGGCATCCGCCGCCCTGGCGTCTCTGGGGGCGCCGGTGCCGGGCGAGTATCAACACCTTGCGTGGGGCGACGAAACCGTGGCCGGCATCAGCCTGACCGGCCAGCCGGGCTTCCGCATCTATGCCGCCGCCGGCCGGCTGCCGGAGCTGGTAGCGCGGCTCGAGCCCGCCGGAGTGAAGCCCGCCACCGCCGAAGAAGCGCGCATCGTGCGCATCGAAAACGGCAAGCCGCGCTATGGCGAGGACATTCTCGAGACGTCGCTGCCGCAGGAGACCCTGCAGATGCACGCCGTCAGCTTCAATAAGGGCTGCTACCTGGGACAGGAAATCGTGGAGCGCATCCGCGCCCGCGGCCGTGTGAACCGCGAGCTCGTGCGCTTTTCCCTGGATCAGCCGGAACCCCCCGCGCCCGGCTCCAAGCTGATGGTGGATGGCGCCGAAACCGAGATCACCTCTTCGATTTATTCGCCCGATCTGGGAAAGTCCGTGGGGATAGGGTACGCCCGCGCTTTACCGCGCGCGTAGCTTCTCGAGTACTTCGCGCGGAATCCGCAGGTTGCCGTCGCACCCGCTTCCCAGCTGGATCTCGGGCTTCAGCGCGCCGTGAAAGTCGGATCCGCCGGTGACCAGCAGGCCGTACTTCCGCGCCAGCTCCAGGTACATGCCGGTTTCGCGCTCCCCGTGGTCGCTGTGATAGGCCTCGATGGCGTTCAGGCCCGCATCGCACAACTCGGGCAGCAGCGACGGGACGTCCCCCCTGACCCGGATGGGGTGTGCCAGCGACGCGATCCCCGCGGCGCCCCGGATGCGTTCCACGGCTTCGGCGAACTGCGGCTCCCGGCGGAATACATAACCCTTCGCGGATTCGTCCAGATACTCGTCGAACGCCTGCCGCAGGTTGGAGACATATCCCTTCTCCACCATGATCTGGGCGAAGTGAGGTCTGCCCGTCATGCCGCGGCCGCGCGCCTCTGCCTCCTCCAGCGTGATGTCGAAGCCCAGCTCCCGCAGCCGCGCCGCCAGCCGCTCATTGCGCTCGCGCCGGGAGGCCTGCATATCCTCCACCCATTCGCGGATGCCGTTCGCTCCATTGACTTCGGGAAAATAGCCCAGCAAATGCACGGAGTGCCCGTAGAGTTTGGTCGAAAGTTCGATGCCGCACAGCAGCTCCACGCCCGCGCGGCGCGCCGGCTCGCAGGCCGCGTCGTACCCCGCAAACGTGTCGTGGTCCGTGATGCTCAGTGCGTCTACGCTGTTGCGAACCGCCTCCGTAATGAGCTGTTCGGGGGAGAAGGTACCGTCGGATTCGTTAGTATGCGAGTGGAGATCGATCAAGACAAAACTCACCCAAGTGTTCCAGTTTAGCCTAGATCCCCACCACTCTCGTCAAAAGCTCGCGGCCCGCCCTTCCACGCTCCGGCCTGAGTCGCTGTCGTGGCAAAGCCGCGACCGTGACGGAGCGGGCCGTTGGTCGGCGGTACAACTATCGCAAGCGATAGGTGAACTCCGCGCGTTCTTCGCGTAGTCTCTCGAGATCCAGCTCCTCCGCGGCTGAAAGGTCCAGCACCGTGACGCGCTGTCCTTCCCGGAGTTCCTGGAGCCTCACTTCGCGCCCGTTGGCGAAGCGGACGGCATCCCGATAGCTGTTCACCGCTGCTGAAATCTGGGTGAACGTTACGTCTTCCACCGGAGCGACCGTCAAGTCGTGCTGCAGCCGAGCGGGGATATCCTGCAGCCTCAACCGCGCTCCGGGAGGGATACATACCGCCGGCACCGGGTCGGTCTTCGGCGGATTGAAAAAGGCTTTGACGGCGCACCAGAAACTCCTGCGCACAGGAGCCGGCGGGTCGGCCAAGCGTTTGATGTCGGCGGGTGACGCCAGGCCGAGGGATCCGGTGGGGAACCGGTGAGCTACGAGTTCCTCCCCTTCCCGGGCCAGGCGATTAGGTACGGCCATGAGCGAATAGTCACACATTGTCTCTCCATCCTCCTTTAACTTTGTCGAACTGATTTCCCAGGCGGACTTCGCTTTTTTGTTGATGTTTCGATTCCACCGGGGCGGCTAATTTTTGTCGATGTCAATCTCCTCCTGCGGTGTTGCCGGTATCAATTGAGCCTGCTGGTTGAATTCCAACCGCTGCGCCAACGCCGTTCAAACACACATCGGCCCGGATCTCGTTCTTCGGTGTCACAAACGCTCCCGCCCAGGCGGCCGGCGCCTCCAGCGGCGACTGCGGCTTCACGGAATCCCCCCTAATTTGAGTTTCGGTTTGGCTTCGCAAAATGACAAGCCGAAAACTCGCCCCGCGGTCGGTTGGAGGACCTTCCTCCTGTACGGCGGCTCACAGATCGGCCCCTGGCCCCAAATCGGGCCCGGGCGCTTGTTAAGATGTTCAGAGTGGAGCCAGACGGAAGCCCCGATACGATTTCCGAAAAGCCCGCCGAGCCGCATCCGGCGTGGCGGCGGGTGCAGCTCGCCCGGCACCCCAAGCGCCCGCACTCTCTCGACTACATCGAACGCATCTTCACCGAGTTTCAGGAGATCCACGGCGACCGCGCCTTCGGCGACGATCCCGCCATTGTCGCCGGCCTGGCCCGCTTCGAAGGCCGGCCGGTCATGATCGTGGCCGAGCAGAAGGGCCGCGACACGCGCCAGAAGCTCCACCGCAACTTCGGAATGCCGAAGCCGGAAGGCTACCGCAAGGCGCTGCGCGCGATGCAGTTGGCAGCCAAGTTCGACCGGCCCGTGATCACCTTCCTGGACACTCCCGGCGCGTACCCCGGCATCGACGCCGAGGAGCGCGGCCAGGCCGAGGCGATCGCCCGCAATCTTCGCGAGATGGCCCGCCTGGCCGTCCCCGTTCTGGTAGTCTGCATCGGAGAGGGCGGCAGTGGCGGAGCGCTCGCCCTGGGCGTGGGCAATGTGGTCCTCATGCTCGAAAACGCGGTCTACAGCGTCATCTCCCCGGAAAGCTGCGCTGCGATTATCTACCGCGATTCCGGGCAGGCCGAACAGGCCGCCGCCGCCCTGCGGCTCACCGCGCCCGATTTGCTGGAGCTCGGCCTCGTGGACGGCATCGTTCCCGAGCCCCCCGGAGGCGCCCACGAGGACCACGATGCGGCCGCCGGATTCCTGCGCGAGTCGCTCCGCGCCGAGCTCGACCGGATGGCGCCCATGAGCGGCGACCACCTGGTGGAACACCGCTACCTCAAGTTCCGGCGCATGGGGAACTTCTTCGTATGAAGAAGACCGTTTGGATTTCCATCGTGTTCGCGGCGGCGGTGCTGGGATACCTCGTGATCTCGAGCTTCGGCACGAACCGGGTCCGGGTCGAGGTCTGCATGCAGTTCAACGGTGGAACCGACTGCCGGACCGCCTCCGCCGAAACCCGCGAAAACGCCCTGCGCACGGCCGTCACCAACGCCTGCGCCCAGCTCTCGAGCGGCGTCACACAATCCAACCAGTGCGAGAACACGCCGCCCCGCTCGGTGCGCTGGCTGCGCTAATCCCAATGCTTCCAATCCGTCTCCTCAGAGTGGGCGGAGCAGGCAGCCCCTCCCGCGCGCCCGCCTGAACGCCGGGTGTAGAATAAACAGTGAACTCCCAGGTTCCAATCGGCGTCTATTTAGGGTGAATAGCAAAAAGGGAGACTTGCGTCGTGAAGACTAAGTGGAAGGTTACCATCGGCGTCGGGGCCGTCGCGGTCGCGGCCATCGGGGTTTATGCCAGCACCGTGCTCAGCAAGCGCGGGATCGTGACCGTGCAGAGCGGTAAGGTAGTGCGCGCAGATCTCACCAGCCTCGTGACCGCGTCGGGCGAGATTAAGCCAAAGAATTACATCAACATAGGGGCCAATGCGATCGGCCAGATCACGGACCTTCTGGTGAAGGAAGGCGACCGCGTCCGTAAGGGGCAGTTGCTCGCCAAGCTCGAAGACGTGCAGCCTGAGGCGGACGTGCAGGCCCAGAAAGCCACGGTCGCGTCGTCCGAAGCTGACTCGAGCGCCGCCGAGGCGGGCCTGAAGGCATCCGACGACAATCTTGGGACGATGCAGGCCAGCCTGGATCGGGATCGCGCCGACCTCTCCCGCATGAAAGCCGAGTTGGACCGCGCCGAGGCTCTCTACAAAGAGCAGTTGATGGCCAAGCAGGATTTCGACCTGAAAAAGTTCACCTACCAGGCCCAGGAAGCCGCGGTGAAAGAGTCGGAAGCCCGCCTCACCCAGGCGCGCGCCCAGCGCCAACAGACTGCCGCGCAGCTTGCCTCGACTCAGAAGCGGGTCGTTATGGCCCAGGCGAACCTGGTCCGGTACAACGACTTACTGAGCAAGCACAGCTCTTTCGCGCCGCTCGACGGCGTGGTCACGAACCTCCCGGTACGGGTGGGCGAGACCGTGGTCCCCGGCCTGCAGAACCAGACCGGCACCCTCATCATGACCATCGCGGACATGTCCCTGATTACCGCGGAAGTCAAGGTGGATGAGACAGATATCGTCAATGTGACGCTTGGCCAGCCGGCCGAGATCACCATCGACGCCATCCCTAATAAGACCTTCAAAGGCCACGTCACGGAGATCGGAAATACGGCCATCCTGCGATCCACCGGTGTGGCGGCCTCGCAAAGCGCCATTTCCAGCCAGGAAGCCAAGGATTTCAAGGTGGTGGTCGCGCTGGACAATCCACCCGATGAAATTCGGCCGGGACTTTCTTGCACCGCGAAGATAACCACAGCCACCCGTCAGAACGTCCTAACAATACCGATTCAGGCCCTGACCGTCCGTCAGAAGGGTGATCTCGAAGTAAAGCCGGCAGGTAGCGGGACCGGCGCACAAGCGGCCACGAAGACCGACCCGGCCGCCGAAAAGGCGAAGAAAGAAGAGATTCAGGGCGTGTTTGTAATCGAAGGCGGCAAGGCCGTATTCCACAAGGTGGAAACCGGAATCACCGGAGCGACCGACATCGAGGTGCTGAGCGGCCTGAAGGACGGCGACCAGATCGTTACCGGGACGTACCAGGTCATCCGGACGATCAAGAATCAGACCCAGGTCAAAGTGGACAACAAGACTCCGGGACAGCAGAAGACTTAGAAACGAGAAACGATTCCATGGCAACGGCAGTCGAGAAGGAACTCATCCAGCGCGGCGAGCAACTGAAGCGGGACGGTATCGTCATCCGCACGTACGATCTCTGGAAGACCTATGTCATGGGCGACCAGGAGATCCACGCGGTTTCCGGGGTCGATATCGAGATCAAGCGCGGCGAGTACGTCGCGATCATGGGTCCTTCCGGGTCGGGCAAGTCCACCCTGATGAACCTGATCGGCTGTCTCGACACCCCGACCAGGGGCCAGTACTACATCAACGGCAACCTGGTCAGCGAGATGACGGACGACGAGCTGGCTCGCATCCGCAACAAGGAGATCGGCTTCGTCTTCCAAACCTTTAACTTGCTGCCGCGCGCCACGTCGCTGCACAACGTGGAGCTGCCGCTGATCTACTCCGGGATGGCCGCGGAAAAGCGCCTGGAGATGGCCAAGCAGGCCATGAAGCAGGTGGATCTCGACCGCCGCATGCACCACAAACCGAACGAGTTATCGGGCGGCCAGCGGCAGCGTGTCGCGATCGCCCGGGCTTTGGTGAACAACCCCTCGATCCTGCTTGCCGACGAGCCCACCGGCAACCTCGATACAGCCACCGGCAATGAAATCATGGCGCTGTTCGAGCGCCTCTACCAGCAGGGCAACACCATCGTCCTCGTCACTCACGAGCACGATATCGCCATGCACGCCCACCGGATCATCCACATCCGCGACGGCAAGGTCGAAAAAGACGAGCGCATCCGGTAGGGTAGGCCTCCTGGCCTGCCCAGCCGGGCTGAGCCCGGCCGCTACTCCACCACCTTCGCGATCAGCACCAGGAACAGCGCCTTCTCCGGCCCGTCCAGGCTGGTCCGTCCGATGACCAGCTTCTGCCCTACCTTCACATCCACGACCTCCGTGCTGATTCCCGTATCGATGTACTCCAGCTTCCCGGATACGCTGTGCGGCACCCGCAGGCCGGCGTGCAGCCGGTCCAGCCGGATTCTGGACCCGTCGCCCTCCAGGTTGGCCGAGCCGACCCGAAAGGTCGTGTACCGCGACCCGTACTGGCCGGTTGTGTCCGCCCCCACGCCAGACCGCGTCTGCAGCGAAAGCACGTCCAGCAAGCTGTAGTTCTTGAAAGCAAACGTGCTCCTCAGCGTCGCCACCGTGCTCTCGAGATCCTTCGGGATCGGGTTGCCCCCCGCCTGGGGCTGGTCCGTTCCAATGACGAAGTACACGGTCAGCTCGACATCCTTTTGAGCCGCACCGGGCACATCGAGTTGCTTGATGGCGTCCTCCGCGGTCATGACATTCGCCCGTCTTCCCGACAGCGAGACTACCTTAAGCCCCGGATCCGCCTGGGTCGCCACACCGAAGTTGAGCAGCAATCTCTGAACTGCGCGCGGGTCCACATATTTGAGCGTAACCAGCTTCTGAATCTCCTGGTTCGGATCCAGCGCCGGCGCCGGCTGTTGAGCGCCGAGCGGCGCAAGGGCAAGCACCGAGATCAATAAGAGCGTCTTCATTTCAGTATCCTTTCGTTTCCGCAATCCAATAGATCACCACGTCCGGGTTATCGGTCTCCAGCCGGACCAGCACCTGCTCGGTCCGGGCGCGGCGTATGCCGGCCGGGCGAGCCGCCCTCTCCGTCCTCTTCGGGATCACCAGCGCCCCGGCGGGCGGCGGAGGCGTCCGCACCACCGCCACGGGCACCGGCGGGAGCGGCCGCCATTCCAGCCGGACCCCTAGGGCCGCCACCAGGACCGCCGCTGCCGCCGCCACGGCGTACCACCAGGCCATCCGCCGCGGGCTGGCGACCCTCTCCATCACGCGCGCCCGGACGGCGGCGAAATGGGCCTCTACCGGCGTCTCCCCATGCGCCTCGCGCAGCGTCTCGAGCGCCTGCTTCATCCCGGAGGCAAACACCTGACAACCGGCGCATTCACCAAGATGCCGCTCGACCCCGGCCGTTTCCTCCGCCGCCAGGTCTCCGCCGGCATACAGCGCTACCCGTTCCTCCCACTCCACGCAGTTCATGACCGCCTCCGGAAATACCGCTCCACAAAATCCTTCACCTTGACCCGGGCCCTCGACACCTGGGACCGCACGGTCGCCTCGCTCGAGCCCAGGACCCGCGCGACCTCTCCGGTCGAAAGCCCCTCCAGATCCCGCAGAATCAGCGCCGTGCGTTCCTTTTCGGGCAGCATCCGCAGGCTGAGCTCGAGCACCCGGCGCCGCTCGGCTTCCGCGCTGGCCTGGTGGGGATCGCTTCCCCCCGCCGGAATCTCGTCCGCCTCCTCGACGGACACCGCCACAGCGCGTTTCCGGCGCAGATCGTGGCACACATTGACCGTCACCCGGTAGAGCCAGCTCGACACACTTCCGCCTTCGATCTTGCGCAGGTTCCGGTACAGCTTGAAGAAGACCTCCTGCGAGGCGTCCTGCGCATCGCTCATGCCGCCCAGCATGCGCAGCGCGGTCACCAGGACCAGGCGCTCGTATTGCCGGACGAGCTGCTCGAACGCCGCCAGGTCGCCGGCTCGCGCGGCTTCCAGTAACGTCGAAGGCTCTTGCGGGCTGTCCATCGGGCCGGCCGTTGCCAGGATCGCCAGGGCTGTCATCCTCTCACCAGATAGAACTGGCGGCCGGGGTGGAGTGTGGATGGAGTTTTCGGGTTTTTTGCGGGTTAGCGGCTAAACGTCCAGGTTCTTGACGTCCAGCGCGTTCTCTTCGATGAATTTGCGGCGGCTCTCGACGTCTTCGCCCATCAGCGTCGAGAACATGATCTCGCTGGCGTCCAGGTCCTCGAGCTTCACCTGCAGCAGGGTGCGCTTGTCCGGGTTCATGGTGGTGTCCGCCAGTTGCTCGGCGTTCATCTCGCCCAGCCCCTTGTAGCGCTGCACCGAGGCGTCGCGCTTGCCCTCCTCCTTCACGTAGGTGAGCAGCTCGGTCCAGTTCGGCTGCGGCGTGCGGTGCTCGTTCTTCACCACGACGAAGGGAGGCTCGTTGTTGCGCGCCACAATCCGCGCCAGCGCGCGGAAACGGCGGTATTCGGGCTGCGATGCGAGCGTCAGTCCGATCGAGCGCTCTGCGTTGGTCGAATCGTGATACACCACCGCCCAGGCCGAGTGCTCTTCGTCGCGCCGCATCTCGGGCTTCAGCCCGAGCTTCTGCATGGCTTCGAACACCGGCTTCAGGTTGACCTCTTCCTGAAACTCCGCCTTGTTGTCCACCCTCAGGTCGATATTGGAGAGGACCTCCACCACGCGCGGATCGCGCAGGCGCCGCTCCACCTTGTGGAACATCTGCTCGTATTCGTCCAGGTTCAGCAGGAAGGTGCGCAGCTCCTGCCCCTCCAGGACCGCCCTGGCGGACCCGTTGCCGGTCGAATGGACCTCCAGTTGGAGGTTCTCCGTGGCCCGGCGCATGATCTCCCGCGTGAATTCCTTCTCGTCCTTGATGTACTTCTCGCTCTTGCCCTTCTTGATGCGGTAAAGCGGCGGCTGCGCGATGTAGACGCGGTCCCGCTTGATCAGCTCCTCCATGTGGCGGAAGAAGAAGGTGAGCAGCAGCGTGCGGATGTGCGAGCCGTCCACGTCCGCGTCGGTCATGATGATGATCTTGCCGTAGCGCAGCTTGGTGGCGTCGAAATCGTCCTTGCCGATGCCCGTGCCGAGCGCCGTGATCATGGCGCGGATTTCCTCGTGGCCCAGCATCTTGTCGTAGCGCGCCTTCTCGACGTTGAGGATCTTGCCCTTGAGCGGCAGAATCGCCTGGAACCTTCGGTCGCGGCCCTGCTTGGCCGTGCCTCCGGCCGATTCGCCCTCCACCAGGAACAGCTCGCAGCGCTCCGGATCGCGCTCCTGGCAGTCCGCCAGCTTGTGCGGCATGCCGCCCGATTCGAGCGCTCCCTTGCGCCTGGTCAGGTCGCGGGCCTTGCGCGCCGCCTCGCGCGCGCGGGACGCTTCAATCGCCTTGCCGACGATCTTGCGGCCTACCGTCGAGTTCTTGTCGAAATACTCGCTCAGCTTCTCGTTGACGAACTGCGTCATGTAGCCGGCGATGTCGCTGTTCAGCTTGCCCTTGGTCTGGCCTTCGAACTGCGGCTGCGGCACCTTCACGCTCACCACCGCCGTGAGCCCTTCGCGGACGTCGTCTCCGGTCAGGTTCTCTTTCACGTCCTTGAACAGCCCCTGCTGCTGGCCGAACGCATTGATCGTCCGCGTGAGCGCCGTGCGGAATCCGGTGAGGTGCGTCCCGCCATCCACCGTGTTGATGTTGTTGGCGAAGCTCGAAATGTTCTCGGAGTAGCCGTCGTTGTATTGCAGCGCCACTTCCATGGTGAGCGTCCCGCCGTTCGGCAGTTCGCGATCGGCCTCGAAGTGGATGGGCTTCTCGTGCAGCACCTGCTTGCCGCGGTTGAGCAGCTTGATGAATTCGGCGATACCGCCGCTGAACTGGTAGTCCGCCACCTTCTCCGGGTCGGTGCGCTCGTCGGTCAGAACGATCTTCAGTCCCTTATTCAGGAACGCCATCTGCCGCAGGCGCGTAGCCAGCGTGTCGTAGTTGAAGACGGTCGCTTCCATGATGGAAGAATCGGGCTTGAAGGTGATGCACGTGCCGGTCTTCCGTCCGGCCTTGCCCGCCTTCGCCAGCGGGGCCTTCGGAATGCCGCAGGAATATTCCTGCTGCCAGGTGTAGCCCTCGCGCCAGATCTCCAGCTCCAGGCGCTCGGAAAGCGCGTTCACGCAGCTCACGCCCACGCCGTGCAGGCCGCCGGAGACTTTGTAGCTCTTGGAATCGAACTTGCCGCCGGCGTGCAGCTTGGTCATCACGACCTGCGCCGCCGAGACTCCTTCCTCTTCGTGAAGATCCACCGGAATGCCGCGGCCGTTGTCGATCACCGTGACGGAATTGTCGTCGTGAATGACGACGCTGATTTCGGTGCAGTATCCCGCCAGCGCTTCGTCGACCGAATTGTCGACGACTTCGTAAACCAGGTGGTGCAGCCCCATTTCGCCCGTCGAACCGATATACATCGCCGGCCGCAGACGCACCGCCTCCAGTCCTTCGAGCACTTTGATACTCGTGGAATCGTAGACTCCCGTGGAGCCGGTATTTACATCGTTTGCCATAGTTCCTTGTTTCGGTCCCGCCTCAGATCCGCATCGGCATCACTACGTAGCGATACTGATCCGAGATTCCTTCGCCCGCCGGCCGCATCTCGCCCGCGCTCTTTTGATCTTTGAGCTCGAACGACACGCTCCCTTGCGGGATTGCTCTCAAAAAATCCAGCAGGTATTGCGCATTGAAGCCGATCTCGAGATCCGGCCCCTGATACTCGCTGGTAACAGACTCCTCGCTCTCCCCCATCTCCACGGAGGAGGAAAACACACGCACTTCGCCGTTGGTGAACTGCACGCGGATCGCCCGCGACCGCTCGTCGGCGAACTGCGCCACACGCTCGATGGCCGAGCGGATCTCGTCTTTCTGCAGCTTGGCCGAGAGCGAATGATCCTTCGGCAGAACGCGCTCGTAATCCGGGAAATTGCCGGTCAGCTTGCGCGTGATCAACAGCCGGTGGTCCACCTGGAAGAACAGGTGGTTGTCGTCGCCCGCGAAAATCGCCTTGGCCTCCGGCCCGGCCTCGTCCGCGAGTTTGGTCAGTTCCGCCATGGCCTTCTTCGGAACCAGCGCGCGAAACTGCTGGTCGACCATTCCGCTCTGTTCGGCGGTCGCCTGCACGTACGCCAGGCGGTGGCCGTCGGTCGCCACCATCGTCAACCCCTCCGGCCGCATCAGCAGGAGCGCTCCGTTCAGCGTGAACCGCGATTCTTCCATCGAAATCGCAAAGGCCGTCCGCGAGATCATCGACGCCAGCGTCTTCACCGGGATCTCCGCGATACGCTCGGGCATCTCCGGAAGCTCCGGAAAGCTCTCCCGCGACATGCCCGCAATCCGCGTCCTCGAGCGGCCGCAGGTAATGCTGGCCCAGTGGTTCTCGAGGAACTTCATATTCACGTCGCCTTCCGGCAGCAGCCGCACGTAGTCGAGCAGTTTCCGTGCCGGAACCGTTCCCGCGCCTTCTTTCTTGATGCGCGCCGGGCAGGAGCACCGGATGCCCAGCTCCAGATCGGTGGCCGTCAGCGTAACCCGATCTCCCGCAGCCTCGAGCAGCACATTCGACAGGATCGGAATGGTGGTCTTTTTCTCGACTACACCCTGCGACAGACTCAGTTCTCGTACAAGATCGGCTTTGCTGACCGTGAATTCCATAGGGCCACAGCTCCTATCCTTTTCAGGCTGTATAGATGAGCACTATTAGAACCGTAATCATCGGGCCTGTGCAAACTGTTGAAGGCTATCTAAATTATACTAAACTCAACTACTTTACGCTACAGGAAGTTGAGGATCGAGGGTGCGTGCCGGGCTGAAATCCGGCACTGTAACCGTTTTTACACAGATTCCCTAAGGGCTTTTTGGGGCCGTCTGTGCAAAACACACGTAAGGTCATTGCAATGAGTCCATTAGATTGTGGAGCAACCTGTTCAATTCCGGATCATTGTGACGCGCCTTCTCGATTTTGTTTATGGAATGGATCACGGTGGTGTGATGTTTCCCCCCGAAGGCCCTCCCGATCTCGGGCAATGAGGCATCGGTAAGCTCTTTTACCAGGTACATGGCCACCTGCCGGGGGTACACCACCTTCTTCGTGTTGCTCTTCTCTTTGAGCTGGGATTGCTTGATTTGAAAGCGGTCCGCCACCGCCTTCTGGATCGAATCGATGGTCACCTTGCGGTCCTGCACGTGGACCAGGTGCTTCAGGACCTGCTGCGCCATCTGCAGATGGATCGGCGTGCCGGTGAGCGAGGAATAAGCCATCAGCTTCACCAGCGCCCCTTCCAGTTCCCGCACATTCGATTTGGTCTTGGACGCCATGAAAGTGCGGACATCGTCCGGCAGTTTGACATTCTCGGCTTCGGCTTTCTTGTCGAGAATCGCCATCTTGGTTTCGAGGTCGGGAGGCTGGATATCCGCCATCAGCCCCCACTCGAAACGCGATCGCAGGCGCTCCACCAGGCCCGGAATGTCCTTGGGATGCGAATCGCTCGAGATCACGATCTGCTTCTGATGGTCGTGCAGCTCGTTGAAGGTGTGGAAGAACTCCTCCTGGGTTCGCTCCTTGTTGCCCAACAGTTGGATATCGTCGATCAGCAGCACATCCGCCTCGCGGTAGCGCTGGTGGAACTGCTGCATGCGGTCGGTGCGTATGCAGGCGATCATCTCGTTCATGAAGCGCTCGCTCGAAGTGTAGATCACCCGCATGGTCCCGAACTGCTCGGTCAGCTCGCGGCCGATCGCGTGCATCAGGTGTGTCTTTCCCATGCCCACCCCGCCATAGAGGAAGAGCGGGTTGTAGCTGCGGGAAGGGTTGGTCGCCACCGATCGCGCCGCGGCGTGCGCGAACTGGTTGCAAGCACCCACCACGAACGTCTCGAACGTGAACTTGGGGTTCAAAGAGTTGGCAGGCGCCTCGAGCTCGGAGGTTTCCATCACCGCCACCGAATGGCCTCGCGACGGCTGCGCTTCGTACGCGACTTTCTGGATCGGCAGCCCGAGGTCGCGGATTCCGTTGCGCACCATCATGCCGAATTCGGTTTCGAGCCAGGCGCCCGTCTCCGGATTGGGAACCGAAACAAACAGGGTGTCGCCATCGAGGCCGGCAAAGCCTGTCCCCTTCAACCAGTTTTCGTAGCTCTCATGGCTGACTTTTTGTTGCAGGTAGCCGCGAAGTTGATCCCAGAAATTCATCGTTCGAACACACCACCGGCGGTCATTTTCCACATAGTTTTCCACAACAGCGTGGGATCGGTGTGGGTGCGGCACCGAGAGGGATTGCCGGTCGGCATTCCCAACTCGCACCGAGGTTGCCAGTGCCTCCGTTTATGCAGAACCGAAAAGTAGTCTAGCACACCGTCACCGGTTTCCTGCAAGTTTATAACTCTCCAATTTTCAATACAATAGGCGCAACGTTTGACAGAGATTCTGTTCTGGGTCACAATAGGATTTTCCGTCGGGCGGGAGTAACTCAGCTGGTAGAGTGCGACCTTGCCAAGGTCGATGTCGCGGGTTCGAATCCCGTCTCCCGCTCCATTAAGTTCATCCGCCCGAGCCTGCCATGATCAAGCGTCTCTGCCTGTTCTTCTGCTTTGCTCTTTTCGCTTTCGCTCAGGATTACAAACTGGAACCGATTTCCACAGCAGCGCCGGGCCTGCCCGCCGCTTACGCCTCGGTGATCGATTCGCACGGATATCGCGTCGTGGGGTCGAGCGGCCCCTGGTGCGAGGTGTGGTTCCGCAAGACGATTCCGACCGGCGCCAAACCCTCCGATCCCTCCATCACCCTGCCGATCGCCCAAGGCACGCTCCTCGGGGTCATTCGTTTCCCGGGAGCCGCGGAAGACCGCCGCGGTCAGACCGTGAAGGCCGGTATCTACACCATGCGGTACAGTGACTTCCCGGTTGACGGAGCCCATCAGGGTGTAGCGCCGCAGCGAGATTTCGCCCTCATCACGCCCCTGGCGAACGATGCCGACCCGGCCGCCATGCCCGCCTTCGACAAACTGGTGACCATGAGCAAAACCACCGGGACGGCTCATCCCGCGGTTTTCTCGCTCGAGACTCCGGCCGGCACAACTTTTCCGGAAGTCACCAAAGAGGGCGACCACGACACCGTCCTCAACGTGAAAGTGGGCGATCTGCCGATCGCCATCATCGTCGCCGGCAAGTACGAAGGGTAGTTCCAAAACCAATCGCAAAAGCTCTCGTCTAAGCCCCATTGGGAGGCAGCGATGGGTGCGTTCGTTCAAAACGTCCGTTACGGGGTGCGGCTGCTCGGCCGGAACCCCGGGTTTACGGCTGCCGCGGTGGCCTGTCTGGCCCTCGGCATTGGCGCGACGACCGCCATCTTCAGCGTCGTCAATGCCGTCCTGCTGAAACCGCTTCCCTACACGCAATCCTCCAGGCTGACCCGCATTTTCACCGAGTTCCCCACTTTCCCCAACGGCGGTTTGCGGCACTTCTGGGTCTCGCCGCCCGAGTATTTCGATCTGAAGCGCGACACCCGTTCCTTCAGCCGCATCGAAGCCTGGGCCAACCAGGGCGCCAACCTGGCCGGCACGGCCGAGCCCGTGCGCGCCACGGTTTCCTACGTGACGGGCGGCATGCTCCCGATGCTCGGCATCACCCCGGTCCTGGGGCGCCTGCTTTCCAGTGACGACGACCGGCCGAATGTCCCGCAGACGGCCGTGCTGTCCTACGGCCTCTGGCAGCGGGCCTATGCGGGCGACCGCGGCGTGATCGGGCGCGACATCCGGCTCAACGGATCGGCCTGCACGGTGGTGGGGGTCATGCCGCCTTCTTTCGCCTTCCCGCCGGGTGAGCTCGATCCGCCGGAGCTCTGGGCGCCGCTTCAGCTCGACCCAGCCAGGCCGGGAGGCCGCGGCAGCCATTTCCTGAACGTGCTGGCGCAGCGCGGCCCGGGCGTCACGCCGGCGCACGCGGAAGGAGAGATGGCGAGCTACGTGCGGCAGACGGGCCTGACCGCGGGGCGGGGCACTCACCAGTTCGATCCGAAGTTCCACCCCATCGTACTGGCGGGATTTCAAGATGAGATCGTCCGCCCCGTGCGCCGCGCCATGCTGGTGCTGCTGGGCTCGGTGGTGTTCGTGCTGTTGATTGCGTGCGTCAACGTGGCCAATCTCCTGCTGGCCCGGTCCGAATCGCGCCGCCGCGAAATCGCGGTGCGCGCGGCCATCGGCGCCGGAACCTGGAGGCTGCTCCAACAATTCGTCATCGAGGGAGTTCTCCTCTCGATGGCCGGCGCCGCGCTCGGAATGCTGCTGGCTTTCGGCGGACTGCGCCTCCTCGTGTCCACCAACGCCGGCAGCATCCCGCGCGCGGCCGAGATCGGTATCGACTGGCAGGTGCTGCTCTTCACCCTGGCGGTTTCGCTCCTCACCGGCATCGTGTTCGGTCTCGCGCCGATCGTACACACGCGCCCGGGCACGCTGCATGAGACTTTGAAATCCGCCATGGGCCGGGCCACCGGAGCCGTGGGCGCCAACCGCTTCCGCGCGGTCCTGGTGACTGGAGAACTGGCGCTCGCGCTGGTGCTCCTGATCGGCTCCGGCCTGATGGTGAAGGCCTTCTGGAAGCTGCAGGAAGTTCAATCCGGCATCGAGCCGGATCACGTCCTCACGCTGCGCCTATCGCTTCCCAATACGGCCTACCGCGATAACGCCGCGGTGGCGGGCTTCTACCAGTCCCTGTCGGCGCGGTTGAACGGACTGCCCGGCGTGGTCGCGGCGGCTTCCGTAAGCGGGCTTCCCCCGGCCCGGCCCATCAACGCCAACGATACGGATATCGAGGGCTTTGTCCCCCGGCCCGACGGCCCCATACAGAACATCGATTACTACAACTCGGTGGGCCCGCGGTACTTCGAAGTGGTGCGCGCGCGGCTGATCGAGGGACGGTTCCTCAACGAAAACGACGGTGCCGCGTCCACCCCGGTGGTGGCGGTCAACCAGACCATGGCGCGCACCTTCTGGCCGCATGAATCGGCCCTCGGACACCGCGTACGCTCGGGCGGCAGCCAGAGTCCTTGGCGCACCATTGTCGGGGTGGTGGCCGATATCAAGAACGCCGCCCTCGACCGGGCTACCGGCACTGAGCTGTACTTCCCGGCCGCGCAGGCCCCGCGCAGCCTCTCGTACCTCGTGATCCGCACGACCGGAGATCCCATGTCGCTGGTCTCCGCGGTTCGCAGCCAGATCCGCCAGCTCGACCGCGCCCTGCCGGTATCGGATGTTCGCACCATGGAAGACGTGATGGACAAGGCGCGCTCGCGGCCGCGGTTCCTCACCCTGCTGTTGACGCTGTTCTCTTCGCTCTCGCTGACGCTCGCGGCGCTGGGGATCTACGGCGTAATCTCGTATTCGGTGGCCCAGCGGACCAACGAAATCGGCATCCGCATGGCCCTGGGCGCGCGCTCCGGCGACGTTCTGCGGCTGGTAGGTGTCACTGGCATTCGGCTGGCGGCGGCCGGGATCGTGCTCGGAACGGTGGGCGCGGTGGCCCTCACCCGCACCCTGTCAGGGCTGCTCTTCGGCGTCAGCTCGTTCGACATCGCCACGTTCCTGGCGATGGCGGGGATTCTGGCGGCGGTTACGCTGCTGGCATGCTACATCCCGGCACGGCGGGCCTCCAAAGTCGATCCTTTGATCGCGCTTCGTTATGAATGACGGCGCTCGCGGTACCATACGGCTAGGGATGCTTCAGGATATCCGCTACGCTTATCGAAACCTAAAGCGATCCCCGCTCTTCACGTCGGTTGCGCTGGTTTCGCTGGCGCTGGGCATCGGCGCGAACTCCGCGATCTTCACCCTGGCCGACCAGGTGCTGCTGCGGCGCCTGCCGGTGAGCCATGCCGGCGAGCTGCTCTACTTCACCAGTCCCGGTCCCCAGAGCGGAATGGTATGGGGTTCGAACCGGTTCTCTTACCCCATGTTCCAGGACCTGCGCGACCACAACCTGGTGTTCGCCGAGGTGGCCGCCCGGTTCGACACCGCGCTGAATCTCAGTTACAAAAACCGCAGCGAGCAGGTCACGGCGGAAATCGTTTCGGGCAATTACTTCGACACCCTGGGCCTTTCCACGATCATCGGACGCGGACTGACCGCGGACGACAACCGCGTGCCGGGCGGCCACTCGGTCGCCGTGCTCACGTACGACTACTGGAAATCGCGGCTGGGCGGGGATCCGGCGATCCTCAACCAGGTCCTGCTGCTGAACGGCCATCCGATGACGGTGATCGGGGTGGCGGCGCCCGGGTACCGTGGATTCGATGTGGGCCAGCGGGTGGACGTGCTCGTGCCGGCCATGATGAAGGCGCAGATGACGCCTACCTGGAACGGCCTGGACGATCGCCGGGTGATCTGGCTGCAGCTGGTGGGGCGCCTGAGGCCGGGCGTGACGGTGCAGCAGGCCGAGGCCAGCCTGCAGCCTTACTACCATGCCCTGCTCGAAATGGAAGCGCGGGACATCCCGTTCCGGTTTGCGCGCTCCCGCAAGGAGTTCGTCTCGAAGCCGCTGAAGATCCAGCCGGCCGGCCGGGGGATCTCGGACTTCCGCGATCAATTCAACCAGCCGCTGCGGATTCTCCTCGGGATTGTGGGGATGCTTCTGCTGATCGCCTGCGCCAATCTGGCGAACCTGCTGCTGGCGAGGGCCGCGGGAAGGCAGAAGGAGATCGCCCTGCGGCTGGCCATGGGCGCGAGCCGCTTCCGCCTGGTCCGGCAACTGGTGGTGGAGAGCCTGATGCTGTCGCTTGCCGGCGCGGCGCTCGGCCTGGTTTGCGCCGCCTGGACGGTGGGCGGCCTGCTGGGGATTCTCTCTAACGCCGACAGCCTGGGGATCACCGGTTCTCTCGACTGGCGCGTGTTCGCGTTTACGTTTGCGCTGGCGCTCGTGACCGGCGTGCTGTTCGGGCTCGTCCCCGCCTGGCAGGCCACCTCGCCGCGGCTGGCCCACACCCTCAAGAACCAGGCGGCGAACGTCTCTCCGGGCAGCGGCCATGTACGCCTGAGAAAGGCGCTGGTGGTTTCCCAGGTGGCTCTGTCGCTGCTGCTGTTGATCGCGGCGACCCTTTTCACGCGTTCGCTCCATAACCTGCGCAACGTGGACCTTGGCTTCCACCGCGAATCCCTGCTGGCTTTCGATCTCGCCCCGGCCCTGAATGCATACTCGGCGGAGCGCATCCGGCGATTCGCCGGAACGATCCAGGAGCGCGTGGCCGCGATCCCGGGAGTGCGGGCCGCCGCCATCGGCGTGAACCCCGTGGTGGGCGACAGCATCGACATGCGATCGATCCACGTCGAAGGCTATCAGGCGCGCGAAGACGAAAACATGAGCCCGTATTGCGACTCGGTGAGCCCCGGCTATTTTTCGACGCTGGGAATTCCGCTGCAGATCGGCCGTGAGTTCAACGAGGCCGACCGCCTGCGATCGCCCCAGGTGGCGGTGGTCAACGACGCCTTCGCGAAGTACTTCTTCAAGGGCGCGAACCCCATCGGGCGCCGGTTCGGATTCGGCAAGGACAAAGGCACACCGGTCGAGATCGTAGGGGTTGTGCGGAACTCGAAGTACTCGCGCGTGGAAGAGGAGACGCCGCGCGTCGTGTACCTTCCCTTCGCGCAGGACCCAAACCCCGGTTCGATGGTGGTATACGCCAGGGCCGCCGGCGATCCCAGGGCCTTGTTCCCGGCGGTCCGCCGCACGGTCCGGCAGGTGGACGCGGTGTCTGCCGGTCACCCGCCTTCGGACCATGGAGGAGCAGGTGGATTCCAGCCTCTCCGCCCAGCGTCTAATCGCCACGCTATCCGGTCTCTTTGCGGGCCTGGCGACGATTCTGGCGGCGATCGGCCTATACGGCGTGATGGCGTACACTGTGACCCGGCGGACGCGGGAGATCGGCATCCGCCTGGCGCTGGGCGCGGGCCGCAGAAACGTGCTGCGGCTGGTGATGCGCGAGGTGGCGATTCTGACGGCCGCCGGGATGGCGATCGCCTTGCCGGCTGCCGTGGCGGCGGCCCGGCTGCTGCGTTCCGAGCTTTACGGTGTCGGCCCCAGCGATCCGCTGAGCATCCTGGCGGCGCTGATCGCGCTAGTGGCGGTGGCGCTGCTGGCCGGATACATCCCCGCCGAGCGAGCCGCGCGGGTCAATCCGAACGTGGCGTTGAGATACGAGTAGACCGTGGTCCTTCGGACCTCCAGGAGATGCCTCCATGGGGGTGGCAGGACCCAACACATCCGACCATGTAGAACTGTGGCCATCGTCAGTGCCCGCCTATAGCTGCGGGCCTGCTCCCACCGGCGAACTTTCCGCAAACCCCGTCTATCATTAGCGATCCCTCAGTGGAGAACACCGGCGACCTCAATGTAAATCCACAAGATCACAAATGTCGCGGCGGAGTAGCCAACAATAAAGACGGGCAATGACGCCATACTCAGTCCCCGACGAAAAGCGAGGAACGCCAAGCTGCCGCCGATGCACTGAGCAACAATCAAGTAGACCATGCTGGAATGGGCTGCGTCACGGGCATTGGCAATCGCCTGCTCATAACCATTGAGGCCGGTCCAGCCACCTATAGCAAGCCCGAAGAATGCGATTCTATTGATCAATATGAGGCTGGAGAGCATTAAGACGATGCTCATCACCGCCGCAGCCGTACGGGCCGAACGGCGCACCACGGTGGTCATTTGCTATCGATTATAACCTCGAGCGGCCTTGAAGTAGGCTTCGCGGACAAGTACCGAGCCGAACCGGACCGGCGAGGTCCACCTTCCGCAAACCCCGTTTTCAATCATTTGAAGTTACTCTAAATGTTGATCAAAGCGAGGCGACAAATGCTCCTGTGTGCACATAAGCGTCACGAAGGTGGCGTTCGAGCCTTAGCGGTACTTGCGCCATTCATATTCACGTGGCTTCCTTTGGCAGCGCAGACTTCGAACCCGGCCGATGAACGTTTCCACCGTCGCGAACGTAGCGTTTTTGAGACCATCACGAAACAGATCGAAGCGAACGGTGCCGCGGCGTATTCGGGCGGATCGCCTCTTCCAGACACGCGGAAACTTGCAAAGCGATTGGAGGCGCTTCTTCCAGAAGGCCATATTCAAGACGAGGGCAAATATGGTCCGGGTCCGTTGTGGAGGCGCGTGGAGATACGAAGCAAAGGCTGGGCAGTTGAAGTGCGAGCTGTGGCGGACGTTCGGAGCGCGGCACGCGAGATGGCGCAGTACATCGCTTCCGTGCAGGCATTTTTCCAGCCTGGGACTATGTCCGGGGCCCCGGTCGGCCAGGCGCGCTATTTCTGGGACTCTCAGGGGATCGTGTTCCTGCGCCAAAACGTGGTCGTTTGGGTCAGGGAGCGCGACTACCCTTCACGGGTCTATCCGCCTAAGCTGCAAATGGCAAAGGAATGCGAGGGAGTAGCCATCACGATTGACCACGAACTCGTCGCGTTGCTGAAAGGGCAATGACTATCGCGGTGTGCCCTTCAGTCTCTGTGTTTCCTTTGTCAGGGAATGATATGTAGGCTTACCGGAAAGTGACCCTGAGCGCCAAAACGTGTCAGCGCATGGCCGTGACGGCCAGCATTGGCTTGCCTACGGCTGTCATGGCTCAACCATCGAAGCAACCATCGAAGACAGGACCGGAACCAAAGCCGGATGCTCGGATCACCAGATGCAAAGGGTTCGCCCGGTGCGAGATCGTAGACGCCAAGTTCAAGGCGATCCAATTCGTCGGCCTGGCTTTCAGGAATGCGAAGCAGGGACCAGAACCGCGGTTCTCACATCTCCTCGATGCTCAGCTTCACATCGGCCTTGCGCCAGGCGGCGTCGAATTCCCGCCGCACGAATTCGGCATCTTCCGTCTTGCCTTGAGCCCGCAAGCTTTCCATCAGTCCGAATAACATGCGGCCGTTTCGCGGCGAGCGATTGACGCCGTCGCGGAGAACGGTCTCGGCCTCGGCCGGCTTTCCGGCGCGGATCAGGGCGGCGCCCAGCGACTCCCGGACCGGATAGAACCAGCCGGGCGGCTCGTCATAAACGAGCGCGTCCTGGATGGCGACTGCCCGGCGCCAGTGCGGCACCGCTTCGGCCGGCGCGGCCGCGAGGCGCGCCGAGATGATCTCCGAGGCGAGCATCATGATGTCCGAAGCTTTGTTGTTGACCCAGGACGCGTCGGCGGGAAGCGCCTTGCGGCGCGACTCGAATGCCTGCTGCTCGCGCTCCGCGGCGGCGCGATCGCCGCGGGCGGCAAAGGCCAGGGCGCGCCCGAAGCGCCAGATCAGGGTGGTGGAGCGCATCGTGTCTTTGGGCTGCGGCATGTTGAGGATGCCGTCCCAATCGCCGAAGCGGACGCGGCCGAAGATCGGCATGGTGAGGAAAGCGTCCGCCATCTCGGGGATACTCTCCTCGATGGGAGCGACGGCCGCCGCGATGTCGTCGGCAGCCTTCAGGCCGTCGCCTTTCCGTCCCTGCATCCAGCGCGCGTATGCGACGAAGTGCAGGTTGTGGACGTAGTAAATCAGGTAGGGGCCCGTGACGTTGGTCTCCGCGAAGTAGTCGCGGTCTACCTGCGCGGCGCGCTCATTCACGCCGGCAGCCAGGTCCCAGTCGCCGAGGACCAGCCAGATGTGCGCCGGCATGTGGACCATGTGGCCGGCCTCCGGCATCACGCCCATCAGGCGCTGCGCGCTGGCCACCGCGCGCTCCGGAGTGTGCGACGATTCCACGGCGTGGATGTACAAATGGTTCGCCCCGGGGTGATCGGGCCAGCGGCGCATCACGCGCTCGAGGACGTGTTCCGCTTCGGCCACGCCCGGCGCCGGCGTTCCATCGGCCGCATACCAATGCCAGCGCGGAGGAAGCATCAGGCTTTCGGCGTAGAAGGTGGCCGCATCGAGATCGTCCGGCCAGCGATCCGCCAGGGCCTTCATGGCGTCGATGTAGGCCTGCGGGCGGTCGTCCGGGCAGCGCGAGGCGGCGGCTCGAAGCCAGGTCTTTTCGCGCTCCGGGGCGGCCGCGAGCTTCAGGCCCTGCTCCACCGCGGCGCAGGACTGCTTCTGATCGTAGGTGGGGTCGCCATCCATGTTGATGTAAGGCGCGTACGACATGCCCAGGCCCCACCAGGCCATGGCGGCGTTCGGATCGAGCTCGGTTGCCTTGCGGAAGGAGCGCTGGGCTTCGTAGCGGTTGAAGCCGTACAGCAGGGCCAGCCCCTGGTCGAAGAATTTCTGGGCCTCGGGGCTGGTGGTGGCGATGGGGTGGTGCCAGATGCCCAGCCCCTTGTAAAGAACCACGGGTTTCTCGGCCGGCGGCGGCGGCATATGGTGCTGGGCGCTGGCCAGGCCGAATGGAAGCAGAAAGAGCGCAAGTTTCCGCATAATCCCCTCACTGGGCCGGCGGTCGGGCCGGCGCATTTTTATAGTCTACGACCAGGGCTTCTATACTCATACTATGTCCGGCGCGCTCTATATCGTCGCAACCCCCATCGGCAACCTCGCCGACATCACCTACCGGGCGGTGGAGGTGCTGCGCGAGGTGGATGCGATCGCCTGCGAAGACACGCGGCAGACCCGCAAGCTGCTCGAGCACTACGGGATTCAGAAACCCACCGTCAGCTATCACGAGCATAACGAGGCGGAACGAACCGAGGAACTGGCGGCGCGGCTGCGCGCGGGAGAAACGATCGCGCTGGTGTCGGATGCGGGGATGCCGCTGGTTTCGGATCCGGGATACCGGCTGGTGCGAGCGGCAATCGAAGAAGGAATTGCGGTGCATCCCATTCCCGGGCCCTCGGCGGCGTTGACCGCGCTGGCGGGCGCGGGGCTGCCGACCGACGCGTTCCACTTCGGCGGGTTTCTCCCGCACAAGCCCGGGCAGCGAGCGAAAGCGCTCGAGGCGCGCGCGGAAGAGACCGCTACCCTGATTTTCTACGAAGCGCCGCACCGCATCCTCGAGAGCCTGGAGGCGATTCAGAAGGTGCTCGGCCCGCGCCCCGTGGTGGTGGCGAGGGAGCTCACCAAGATCCACGAGGAGTTCCTGCGCGGCACGGCGGAGGAAATTCGCGCGACGCTCGCCGGGCGCGATTCCATCAAAGGCGAGTTCACCATACTGATCGGGAAATCCGACCGGCCGCCCGTCGACGATACCCCGGTGGAGGATGCGGTGGAGACGCTGATTCGCGCCGGCACGCCCCGCATGGACGCGATCAAGCACGTAGCGCGGCGGCGCGGGCTGTCGAAACGGGAGGTGTATGACCAGCTTTTGCGCGATAAGTAGCCTGCTGCTGATGTGCGTCTCGGCGGCCGCGGCGCAGGATTACGTGGACCGCGTGGTGGAGCGGGCGCGCCGCGAATTCGAGGTCCCCGGGCATCGCGGTGGCCGTGGTCAAGGACGGTCACGATCGTGCTGGCGAAAGGCTACGGCGTGCGGAAATTGGGAGAGGCCGCGCCGGTCACGCCGGAATCGCTGTTCCGGATCGCCTCGAATACCAAGGCGTTCACCACCGCGGCGCTGGCGATGCTGGTGGACGAGGGCAAGATCCGCTGGGACGATCGCGTCATCGACCGGATGCCCGGGTTCCAGATGTACGACCCCTACGTGACGCACGAGATGACTATCCGCGACCTGCTGGTGCACCGCAGCGGGTTGGGGCTGGGCGCCGGGGACCTGATGTTCTGGCCGGCCACCGATTTCACGCGTGAGGAGATCATCCGCCGGATCCGCTTCCTCAAGCCGGCCAGCAGTTTCCGCAGCCGGTACGCTTACGACAACCTGCTCTACCTGGTGGCCGGCCAGATGATCCCGCCGATCACCGGGAAGAGCTGGGAAGAGTTCGTGCGCGAGCGCATCTTCGGGCCTCTCGGGATGTCCCACACCAATGCCAGCACACCCGAACTGATGGCCGCGGCGGATGTGGCGGCGCCGCACGCAATGGCCGACGGCAAGCTGGTGCGCGCTGGCGCAGACGAATCACGATAACAACGCGCCGGCCGGGTCGATCAACTCGTGCGCGGCCGATCTGGCGAAGTGGATGATCGCGCAACTGGGCCGCGGGGCGTATCCGGGCGGGCGGCTGTTCAGCGAGGCGCAATCGAAGGAGATGTGGTCGGCGCAGACGATCCTGCCGATCGCGGATCTGCCCAAGGGCGCTCCCGCGGCGCTCGAGCCGACCTTTAGCGCCTACGGGCTGGGTTGGATGCTGCGCGACTGGCGCGGCAGGAAGATGGTGTACCACACGGGAACCCTGGCGGGCTATGTGTCCCGGACCACGCTGATTCCCGAGCTGCAGCTGGGCATCGTAGTGCTGACCAACCAGGAAGTTACCGCGGCGCACGCGTCCATTGCGTACACCATCGTGGACCATTACCTGGGCGCGCCGGAGACCGACTGGGTTTCCGCGCTCCGTGAAACGGTTCCGAAGGAGCCGGCCCTGCCTGAGCGGAATGCGACTTCGAAGCCCTCCCTGCCCCTCGCGGACTATGCGGGACGCTATCGCGATGCGTGGTACGGCGACGTGCTGGTGGCGGAATCCGGCGGGAAGCTCTCGATTGCCTTCACGCACACGAAGCAGTTGGCGGGCATTCTGGAGCACTGGCAATACGACACGTTCGTGGCCCACTGGAAGGACCGCACCCTGAACGCGGATGCCTTCGTGACCTTCTCGCTGGGGCCGGAGGGGAAGATCGACGAGGTCAAAGTGAAGCCGGTCTCGCCGCTGACAGACTTCAGCTTCGATTTCGAAGATCTGCTGCTGCATCCGGTCCGGTAGAACCGGCCGGAATTTCCGAGAATTCCGATCCAGGGGCGGCACCATATCACCAAAGCATTATGCGTGTTGCTCTCATTGGCGCTGCGGCGGGCCTTGCCCTCATTGCGTGCGCGCCGATCCCCGCCCAAACTCAGGACCCGGCCTACGCACCCCTGGCACGAGCCTATGAAGAGCTGGGCCAGAAGCGCTACGATTCCGCGATCGCCGATTTCCTAAGAGGCATCGAGGCGGCACCGGACCGGCCGGGGCCGCGCAAGGACCTGGCCTACACCTATCTCAAGGTCGGCGAAAACGAACTGGCCCGCGACCAGTTCCACGAGGCCATGCGGCTCGACCCGAAGGATACGCAGGTAGCCATGGAGTACGCGTTCCTCTGCAACGAGTCGAAGCGGCAGGCGGAGGCGCGGCGCATCTTCGACCGCATACGGAAGAGCGGCGACCCGGTGGCGGAGCGCGCATTTCAGAACATCGACGGGCCGCTGGCGGCGGGGATCGAACGCTGGAAGCAGGCGATCGCCCTGGGCGCGGACAATTTCAACGCGCACTTCGAACTGGCGGCGCTGGCCGAGCAGCGCGACGAGCTTTCGCTTGCAGCCGAGCACTACGAGAGAGCCTGGCGCCTGGTGCCTGCGCGGCGCGGGGTACTGGTGGATCTCGGCCGTGTGTGGAAGGCCCTGGGAAAGCACGATGACGCCATGGCCGCGCTGATGGCGGCCTCGCGCGGGGGCGAAGCGCGTGCGGCGGAGATGGCGCGGGAGCTTTTGCCGGAGCGGTATCCCTACGTGGGCGAGTTCCGGCGGGCGCTGGAATTCGACCCTGAAAACGGCGAGTTGCGCCGGGAGCTGGCCTACCTGCTGCTCAAAATGGACCGGCAGGCGGAGGCTGAAAGTGAGTTCACGGCGCTGGTAGAGCGCGATCCGAAAGACCTGCTTTCGGCCACTCAACTGGGGTTTCTCTTGTATTCGCGCGGTGAGCGCGCAGCCGCACAGCCGCTGTTCGACCGCGTGCTGGCGGGGAATGACGACGACCTGGCGAACCGCGTGCGCGCCGTCTTGCGGATGCCGCAGGTGTTGAAACCGCGCAGCAGCGCCGCGCCGGCCTCCATCGACGCCAAGATCATGGCGGAGCGGAGCATCAAGGCGGGATACCTGAAGGATGCGCTGAAATACCTGCAGGTGGCGCACGAAGCGGACCCGGGCGACTTCAACGTGATGCTCAAGCTGGGCTGGACGCTCAACCTGCTGCACCAGGACCGGGAGGCGGTCCGCTGGTTCGACCTGGCGCGCAAAAGCTCGGATTCCGAGATCGCCGGGGAAGCCGGGAAGGCATGGCGGAGCCTGCGCGGCGAGGGCGGCCTGGTGCGTGTGTCGGGCTGGCTCTATCCCGTGTACTCGACCCGCTGGCGCGATCTCTTCGGCTACGGGCAGGTGCGCGCCGAGCTGAAGACCGGTCTGCACATCCATCCGTATGTGGGCGTCCGGCTGGTGGGGGACACACGCCTCACCATCGGCGCGGCCTCTCCCCAGTACCTCTCCGAAAGCGCGGTGATTGTGGCCGCGGGCGTGGGTACCGACACCTGGCACGGGGTGCGGGCGTGGGCGGAAGCCGGATGGGAAGTCAGCTACCTGAAGCGGAGCATGGTGCCGGACTACCGGGGCGGGGTCTCGGCGTACCGCCGCTTCGGACGAGTGGCCGACAGCGCGCTCGACGCGCTCTACATCTCCAGGTTCGACAAGGATTTTCTCGTGTATAGCCAGAACCGCGCCGGCTATCTGGCGGGGCCCTTCGAACCGTATTGGAACCTGAATGCGACGATCGACGCGCGCCGGGAGGCGTGGGCCAATATCGTAGAAACGGGTCCCGGTATCCGGTTCAGCGGCGGGCCGCTTCCGGCGGCGTCGTGGCTCAGGCTGGACCTGGTGCGCGGCTCGTACTGGACGGGCGCGAAATACAACGATTTGCGGGCGGGGTTCTGGTATGCGTTTAGCCATTAGCCTGGTGCTGGCGGCCTCGTCGCTCGGCGCGGCGGGCCTGCCCTATTTCTCGGTGCTTTCCGACGATGCCGGGGCGTGGCCGGCGATTCTGTCGTCGATCGGGCTGGAACAGCGGCCGGCCGGGCTGTCGCGGGTGTTCGTGGCGCGGAGCGGAGCGGCTGCTTCGCCGGAATGGCCGGGCCGTGTCGAGCGCGGATCGATTCTGATTCTCGAAGGGGAGTCCTCGCTGGCCGACCTGTTCGGATTCGGGCGCGCCAAGGGCAAGGACAACGTCAAAGTGGCGAGCCTGACGGACATCCACCGGCCGGGGCTGTCGATCGTCTGGGAAAAGGGGCTGGAGCTGCCGGCGTTTGAGATTCCGGCGGGCGCGGAGGTGTTTGCCCGCGAGCGATGGAGCGGCGCGCCGCTTTCGGCGGGCTTCCGGCGAGGCGCGGGCGCCGTGCTGTGGGTGGCGGCGCCTCCGGGCGAGCGCGGATACGAGCGGTTTCCGTACCTGCTTCAGGCGCTGGTAGACCTGGGGCTGGAAGCGCCGTTCGAATCATCCCGGCTGTGGGCGTTCTTCGATTCGGCATACCGTTCGCGCGTGGACCCGGACTATTTTGCGCAGCGCTGGCGGAAGGCCGGGATCGCGGCGCTCCAGGTAGCGGCCTGGCATTTCTACGAGCCGGACGCGGAGCAGGATGCGTACTTGCGGAAGCTGATCGAAGCATGTCACCGGGAAGGGATTCTGGTCTACGCCTGGCTGGAGCTTCCGCACGTGAGCGACCGGTTCTGGAACGATCACCCGGAGTGGCGGGAGAAGACCGGGGTCCTGCAGGACGCGCAGCTCGACTGGCGGAAACTGATGAACCTGGCCAATCGCGACTGCTTCCGCGCGGTGGCGGGCGGAGTACGCGAACTGGCGGCGCGCTTCGACTGGGACGGGATCAATCTCGCCGAGTTGTATTTCGAATCGCTCGAAGGGACGGGGAATCCTTCGCGCTTCACCCCGATGAACGGCGATGTGCGGGCGGAGTTCCGGCAGACTGCGGGATTCGACCCCATAGAGCTGTTCGGAAGCCGCAAGGATCAGGCATCGCGGCGGCAGTTTCTAGAGTTCCGGGCGGGCCTGGCGCGTCGAATTGAGAGCGAGTGGTTAGCCGAGCTCGAGGCGATCCGGCAGGGAAAGCCGCATCTGGACCTGGTGTTGACGCACGTAGACGACCGGTTCGACAGGGGAATGCGGGATGCGATCGGCGCGGATGCAGCGGCGGTTCTGCCGCTCCTCGAGAGCCACAGCTTCACGTTCCTGATCGAGGATCCGGCGACGGTGTGGAATCTGGGGGCGCAGCGCTACCGGACGATCGCGGAGCGGTACCGGGAGCTGACTCCACACCGGGAGAGGCTGGCGATCGACGTGAATATTGTGGATCGCTACCAGGATGTGTATCCGACCAAGCAGCAGACGGGCACGGAGTTATTCGAATTGGTGCACGAAGCGGCGGCGAATTTCGGCCGGGTGGCGCTGTACTTCGAGAATTCGCTGCTGCCACCGGATTTGGGGTTGCTGCCATCGGCGGCGGCGGCCGTGCGGCGCGTCGAGGCCTTGGGCGGGAAGACGGTGGTGGATTCGGAGCTCCCGGTGGGGATCCGCTGGAAGGGGCCGGCGCTGGTGGATGGCCAGCCCTGGCCCGCGCTGGACGATCGAACGGTGTGGCTTCCGGCGGGCCGGCACAGCGTGGAGCAAGGAGGCGGAGTAGGGGGTCCGCGCCTGGTCCGGTTGAATGGCGATCTGGAGGCCGCGCGGTGGGCGGGGCCGGCGACGCTCGAATTCAGCTACCGGAGCGGGGCACGGGCGATCGCGGTGCTGGATCGAGTGCCGAAGAAGGTGGAAATCGACGGCGTGGAGCAACGGCCGGCATCGAAGACGCTGCTGCTTCCGCGGGGGCAGCATTTCGTAAGCGTGACAAGCGACTGAGTTCCGGGTGACAATGGTATCCAACTGAGCTAGGATGGCCAGTGTCGAATGACGGATGTCGCGTTACAGCACGGGTCTCCGGAGATCCCAGATAAGCTGTACTTCAAAATCGGGGAAGTGAGCGAGTTGCTCGGCGTGGAGCCGTACGTCCTGCGGTATTGGGAGGGGGAGTTTCCAGTCCTTGCGCCGAAGAAATCCGGCACGGGGCATCGCCTGTACCGGCGGAAAGACGTAGAGTTGCTGCTGCGCATCAAGCATCTTCTGTACGAGCGCCGTTTTACCATCGAGGGCGCGCGCCAGGCTCTGCAGAGCGAGGCGAGGGCACCCAAAGTGAAGGCGCCGAAGCGGGTGCAGCAGGAATTGTTCTCAGACGATCCGTTACCCGAAATACGCCGGGAACTGGAAGATATCCTACAGATTCTAAAGTAGCTTACTGCTCGCCGACGATCGTAGTATAGATGCGGTCGAGGTCATCCGGGCTGTAGTAGTCGATCTCCAGGCGGCCTCCCTTTTGCTTCGGTTTCTCGACAATGCGCACGCGCGTGCCGAGGACCCGCTGCAGTTCCTGAATAGCGGCCTTGACGTTGGGATCGGTTTCCACCTCATCGACATGTTTGGGCTTGCGGCCCTCCGTCATTTTTTGAGTGACACGCTCGATCTGGCGGACGGACCAGCCTTGCGCGACACTCTTTTCGGCGACTTCGCGCTGGAGCTCGGCGTTGGGAAGGCTGAGGAGGCAGCGTCCGTGCCCGGCGGAGAGGCGGCGCTCCGCGATCAATTGCTGGATATCCGATGGCAATTGAAGGAGGCGCTGGAAATTGAGGATGGTCGTGCGGTCTTTCCCGGTGCGCTGGCCGATCTGCTCCGCAGTGAGATTTAGCTCTTTACCCAGGCGTTCGTACGCGACCGCCGTCTCGATGGGGTTGAGATCTTCGCGCTGGATGTTCTCAATGAGGGTGATTTCCAGCAGGCGATCGTCGGGGATGTCCTCGACGACGATCGGGACGTGAGTCAGGCCGGCAAGCTTGGCCGCGCGCCATCGGCGTTCGCCCGCGACGAGTTGATATTTGCCATGGGAGCGGCGGACTACCAGGGGCTGAATGATGCCATTAGAACGAATGGATTGCGCGAGTTCGGCGAGGCGTTCGCTCTGGAAGACGCGGCGGGGCTGAAGAGGGTTGGGCTCAATGGCATCGATGGGCACGGTGCCGGGGGACTCGGAATACTCCGCGGGCTGGGGTGCGGGCGGAGCCTGCGTACGGGTCTGGAGGAGGGCATTCAGGCCCTTACCGAGAGCTTTGCGCGGATTGTCTACCTTGTTCATGGTCGAGAATTTCTTTGGCGAGCTGGATATAACTTTCGGCCCCGCGGGAGCGCGGGTCGTAGGACAGGATGGGCTTACCAAAACTGGGTGCTTCGGCCAACCGGATACTTCGCGGGATCACGCTGACGAAGACCTGGTCGGCAAAGAACTGCTTCAAATCGGCCGCGACCTGACGGGTGAGGTTCGTGCGGTCATCGAACATGGTGAGGAGAATTCCCTCAATGTCGAGGGGGTGGTTAAAGGAATCGCGAATTCGGTCGATGGTATCCATTAGCTCGGAGATGCCTTCGAGGGCGAAGAACTCACACTGAATGGGTACGAGAACGGCATCGGCGGCGATAAGGGCGTTGAGGGTAAGGAGATCGAGGGCCGGTGGGCAGTCGATCAGAATGTAGTGGTAATCCTCGCGGATGTACTGGAGGCGTTGACGAAGGCGGAATTCGCGGTCGGGGAGGTCGACGAGCTCCAGGTTCGCGCCGATGAGGTTCTTGTCCGCTGCGATGAGGGAAAGGCCGTCGAATTCGGTCGGGACGATGGCGCTGGATGGAGGAGCATCTCCAAGGAGGACGTGATAGAGGCTGGGGCGGTCGGGATCTTTGGTGATGCCGAGGCCGGTGGTGGCATTGCCCTGGGGATCGGAGTCGATGACGAGGACGCGAAGGTCACTGGCTGCCAGGGAGGCTGCCAAATTGATGGCAGTGGTGGTTTTGCCGACCCCGCCTTTCTGGTTAGCAATTGCAAGAACGCGGCTCAAGCGGCCATACTAACATGCTTCATTGTTCCACGTGAAACAGCCATCATTCCGTTCCACGTGAAACACGCAACAACCGATGTTCACCCCATGGAAGCGAGATCGGCGCGTCCCAGAGGAGGCCGAGAGATTCCGGCGACGGTTCGGACCCTGTAAGAAGAGCAGCGTTACCGGCTAGCGCGGGGAGGCACTTTGCCAAGTCGTTGTAACTGACGGCACGCGAGACTACCCAGTCGAAGTGCTCCTGGACCTCTTCCGCCCGCCTGGCGATTACCCGGATGTTCGAAACACTGCGGCTAGCTTCGCGAAGGAAGACCGCCTTTCGCTGATGCGACTCAATCAGCGCGACGGAGCAGTCGGGGCGTGCCACTGCCAGGGGGAAGCCTGGAAACCCTGGACCGCTTCCGACATCTGCCACGCGCCAATTGCCAGGAGGCAGGTGGCTTGCGAGGAAGAGCGACTCCCCGTAGTGGCGCTCGGCGGCCTGTTCGGGCTGCTCGATGCGCGTGAGGTTCAGGACTTTGTTCCAGCGGCAGAGGAGTTCATAGTGTGCCTCAAGCACTCGCCATTGAGTGTCATCCAGCGGGAACCAGCTCTCCAGGACCTCACGAAGCACGGACCACGCTCAGGTATACATCCAGAATGGCGATCGCCGCCGGTGTCACGCCGGGGATGCGGGCGGCCTGCCCCAGAGTGGCCGGGCGGACCCGATCCAGCTTATCGCGGACCTCGCGGGACAGGCCGGGTATGCCGTGAAACCCGAATTCCGCAGGGATGGGACGCCTTTCGGCGGTCTTCAGGCGCTCGATCTGCCGCTCCTGCTGCCCGATGTAGCCGCTGTACTTGGTCTCGGTCTCGACGGTTTCGAGGACTCCCCGGACGAGACTCTCGCCCAACGTCTCGGAAGCCCAAGCCGAGATTTCACGGATGGAAGCCTCGGGCCGCTTAAGCCACTGCCCGTGACGATGACCTTCGAGCGCGACGGAAAGGCGGTCCTTCTGACGCTGCTTCCGGGAGAAAACCTCCCATCGTTCGTCGGTAACCAGGCCAGCGCGGCGGCCGATCGGGGTCAGACGCGCATCGGCGTTGTCGATGCGAAGGTGCAGGCGGAACTCGGCGCGCGAGGTGAACATACGATACGGCTCGTCGGCGCCCTTGGTGATGAGGTCGTCGATGAGGATTCCGGTGTACCCTTCAGAACGGCCGATGATGACGGGGTCCTTTCCCGACAACGAGCAGGCGGCGTTCAGGCCGGCGATCAAGCCCTGGCAACCGGCCTCCTCATAGCCCGAAGTGCCATTGATCTGGCCGGCCAAGTATAGGCCAGGGATGGACTTCACCTCCAGCGTGTGACCCAATTCGCGCGGGTCGATCGCATCATATTCAATGGCGTAGCCGGGGCGAATCATCTCGGCTTGTTCCAGGCCGGGAATGGACGCCAGAACGGCCGCCTGCACGTCGATGGGCATGCTGGTGGACATGCCGTTGACGTACACCTCGTTCGTGTCGAGGCCCTCCGGCTCCAGGAAGATCTGATGCCGGAGCTTGTCCGGGAACTTCACCACTTTGTCTTCGATCGACGGGCAATAGCGCGGGCCGACGCCCTCGATCTGCCCGCTGTAGAGCGGCGAGCGGGGGATGGCTTCCTTGAGGATGCGCAGGGTATCGGCGGTGGTGTACCCGATGTGGCACTGAATCTGCGCACGCTCGATCTTAGAGGTCAGGAATGAAAACGGGGTCGGATCGGGGTCGCCGGGCTGGGCTTCAAAGAACTCCCATCGAATTGTCCGGCCGTCGATGCGCGGCGGAGTACCGGTCTTCAGGCGCGTCCACTGGAGGCCCAGGGTGCGAAGCTGGTCGCCGAGCAACTGGGAGGGGGCTTCGCCGTTGCGGCCGCAGCTGTATTGCATTTCGCCGACGTGGGCCAACCCATTTAAGAATGTCCCGGTCGTGACGACTACGGCGCCGGCGGAAATACTGCGGCCATCGCGAAGGCGAACACCGGTGGCCCGCCCGTTCTCGACCGCTAGCGCAGCCACCTCCGCCTGCTTGATACGAAGGTTCGGCTCCTGCTCGAGGACCTCGCGCATGCGGACGCGGTACATCTTCTTATCCATCTGGGCGCGGGGCGACCACACGGCCGGACCGCGGCTGGTGTTGAGGAGACGGAACTGAATGCCGACAGCATCGGCCACCTCGCCCATGACACCGCCGAGGGCGTCGATCTCGCGCACCAGGTGGCCCTTGGCGATCCCGCCGATGGCGGGATTGCAGGACATCTGGGCGATGAGATCGAGATTCATCGTCACCATGGCGGTCTTCAGACCCAGGCGGGCGCAGGCTCGGGCGGCTTCGCACCCGGCGTGTCCGGCGCCGATTACCACGACGTCGTAACGTTCGTGCATTGCTACCATTGTAGCGAGCGAGATGAAAATACTGGTCATCGGAAGCGGCGGAAGAGAGCATGCGCTGGCATGGAAGCTGGCGCAGCCGGCGGGAGTCGAAGTTTTTGCGGCGCCCGGCAATCCGGGAATCGCACGCATCGGGACATGCGTGTCCATGGCGCAGGCCGAGGAACTGAATCCCGATCTGACAGTGGTCGGGCCGGAGGTGCCGCTGGTCGAGGGTATCGTCGACCGCTGGCGTGCGCGAGGATTGCGGATCGTCGGGCCGGTGCAAGAGGCGGCGCAGCTCGAGGGCAGCAAGATCTTTGCAAAGAACTTTTTCGTACAAAGCAACATCCCGACTGCCGGCTTCGTCACCGCCGAGAGCCCGGAGGAGGCGCGCAAGGCGATCGGCCGCTTCGGCTTCCCGGTGGTACTGAAGGCCGACGGGCTGGCGGCGGGCAAGGGCGTGGTGGTCGCACACAACCGGGGGGAAGCCGAAACGGCACTGGCTTCGCTCAAGGGGCGGCTGCTGGTGGAGGAGTTTCTGACCGGCGAGGAAGTGAGCTTCATCGCGCTGTGCGACGGGCGCGATGCGTTGCCGCTCGCTCCCACGCAGGACCACAAAGCGGTTTTCGACGGCGACCGCGGCCCGAATACCGGCGGTATGGGCGCGTACTGCGACTCGCGGATCCTCACCGAAGCGCAGGCGAAGGAGGTGCTCGACAGGGTGATCCGCCCGACCGTGGAGCGCACCGGCTTCACGGGATTTCTTTATGCGGGGCTGATGATGACAGAGGCGGGTCCCAAAGTGCTCGAGTTCAATGTGCGGCTGGGGGATCCCGAAACGCAGCCGCTGATGCACCGCATGGCCTCGGATTTCGTCCCGGTTCTGATGGCTGCCGCAGAAGGCAGTCTGGAGGGCATGCGCCTGGAATGGAAGCCGGATCCGAGCGTCTGCGTGGTCATGGCATCGGGCGGGTACCCCGGCGCCTTCGAAACGGGGAAGCCCGTTCAAGGCATTGAAGAGGCCGAGGCCGCCGGAGCCACTGTGTTTCAGGCCGGGACACGCATGGGTCCAACCGGCGTGGAAACGGCCGGGGGCCGCGTTCTCGGAGTGACGGCCTCGGGGAACGATCTCGCCGCGGCGATTCACCGCACCTATGACGCGGTGCGCCGAATCCGCTTCGACGGCATGCATTACCGCAAAGACATTGGACGCAAGGGGCTGGGACGATACAATGGAAGAACAGTGGGGACGTAGCTCAGATGGATAGAGCGGTCGCCTCCTAAGCGACAGGTCGGCAGTTCGAATCTGCCCGTCCCTACCACTTCCACCTCCCCCGGGGAAGAGCGCGCGATGTCATTCGTCCACCTGCATTGCCACACCGATTATTCGCTGCTCGACGGCGCCTGCGATATCGACCAGTTGATGAAGATCACGGTCGAGCAGAAGATGCCGGCGGTAGCTATGACCGATCACGGCAATCTCTTCGGCGCGGTGAAGTTCTATAACGCCGCCAGGGCCGCGGGCGTTCATCCGGTAATCGGGTGCGAGGTGTATGTGTCGCAGCAGGGACACAAGACGCGCTCCGACACCGACCGCTACAACCACCTGGTGCTGCTGTGCGAGAACCAGGAGGGTTACCGCAACCTGATCCGGCTGGTTTCCACGGGGTATCTGGACGGCTTCTATTACAAGCCCCGCATCGATCTGGACCTCCTGGCGCAGCATTCCAAGGGGCTGATCGGCTTGTCGGCCTGCCTGCGCGGGCACATCGCGGAGACGATTCTCGCGGACAAGTACGACGAAGCGCGGCGGCTTGCGTACACCTATTCCGACATCCTGGGCAAGAACAATTTTTTCCTCGAAGTCCAGGACCACCATCTCGAGCAGGACAAGCGGCTGACGCCGGAGCTGAACCGGCTGTCGCACGAAACCGGGCTGCCGCTGGTGGCGACCAACGACTCGCACTATCTGCGAAAAGACGACGCGCGGGCGCACGAGATCCTGCTGTGCATCCAGACGGGCAAAGGATTCAACGATCCGAACCGGATGCGCTGGAGCACGCCGGACTTCTACCTGAAATCGCGCGACGAGATGATGGAGCTGTTCGGCGAACTGGAGGACGCGCTCGACCGCACGTGGGAGATAGCGCAGCGCTGCCAGGTGCACCTCGAGAAGGTCAAGGAGCCGTTCCCCCGGTTCGACGTACCGGAGAGCCACACAACCGACACCTATTTCGAATACGTGGCGCGGCAGGGATTCGAGAAACGCCGGCAGCGCCTGGAAGCGATGCGCGCCAAGGGCGTCCTGAAACACGACCTTGCGGAATACGCGGAACGGCTCGACCTCGAGATCCGGATGATTCAGAAGATGCGGTTCTCGGGCTACTTCCTGATCGTCTGGGACTTCATCCGCTACGCGAAACAGATGGGAATCCCGGTGGGCCCTGGGCGCGGGTCGGCGGCCGGCAGCCTGGTGGGGTATGCGATGGCGATTACGGACATCGACCCGCTGCAGTACGGGCTGCTGTTCGAGCGCTTCCTCAACCCGGAGCGCGTGAGCATGCCGGATATCGACGTGGATTTCTGCATGAACCGCCGCGGCGAGGTGATCCAATACGTCACCGAGAAGTATGGCCGGGAGCAGGTGGCGCAGATCATCACGTTCAACACACTGGGCGCGCGCGCGGCAATCAAAGACGTGGGGCGCGTGCTCGAAATGCCGTTCGCCGACGTGGACCGCATCACGAAGCTGGTGCCCAACGTCCTGAACATTTCGCTTACCGAAGCGATCGAGCAGGAACCCGGGTTCACGGAGCTCCGGAAGAAAGATCCGAAGGTCGATGATGTCCTGAACGTGGCGCTGCGCCTGGAGGGCCTCGCGCGCAACTGTTCGGTGCACGCGGCGGGCGTCGTGATTTCGCCGCAGCCGCTCAAAGAGCTGGTCCCGCTGTACAAGACGAACCGCGACGAAATCGTGACGCAGTTCGACATGGGCGGCCTGGAAAAACTGGCGCTGCTCAAGATGGACTTCCTGGGGCTGACCACGCTCACCCTGATCCAGGATGCCTTGCGGCTGATCGAGAAACGGCACGGTGTGAAGCTGGTGCCGGAAGATCTGCCGCTCGACGACAAGGACACCTACGAGGTCTTCTGCAAGGGATTCACCAGCGGCGTGTTCCAGTTCGAATCGTCGGGCATGCGCGATATTTTGCGGCGCTACCAGCCGAGCCGTCTGGAAGACCTGACCGCACTGAACGCGTTGTACCGGCCGGGCCCGATCCAGGGCGGCATGGTGGACGACTTCATCGAGCGGAAGTGGGGACGGCGCGCCGTGCAGTACGATTTGCCGGAGCTGCAGGAGTTGCTCGAGGAGACGTACGGCGTGATCGTCTACCAGGAGCAGGTGATGCAGATCTCGAACCGCCTGGCGGGCTACTCGCTGGGCGATGCCGACCTGCTGCGCCGCGCGATGGGGAAAAAGAAGCTCGAGGAGATGACCAAGCAGCGCGCGCGCTTTATCGAGGGAGCGCTGGCGCGCGGGTTCCCGCAGAAGAAGATCGAGAAGATCTTCGACCTGATGGAGCAGTTTGCGGGCTACGGCTTCAACAAGTCGCACTCGGCCGCGTATGCTTTCCTGGCGTTCGTAACGGCCTATCTGAAGGCGCATTTCCCGATCGATTTCATGGCGGCGCTGCTGACTTCGGAAACGGGGAACACCTCGAAGGTCGTCAAGTACATCAACGAATGCCGCGAGATGGGCATCAAGATCCTGCCGCCGGATGTGAACCATTCGGAATGGAGCTTTACGCCGGACGGGCAGGCGATCCGCTTCGGATTGGGCGCGGTCAAGAACCTGGGGCAGTCGGCGGTGGAGGCAATCGGACGGGCGCGCGAGGAGGTCGGGCGATTCGCCTCGCTGCACCAGTTCTGCGAGAAGGTGGACCTGGGAGCGATCAACCGGCGGATGATCGAGAGCCTGATCCGCGCCGGGGCTATGGATTCGCTCGAAGGGACGCGCAGCCAGAAGTACGCCGCCGTGGAAGGGGCGATGGAAGCAGGGCAGCGCGCGTGGCGCGACCGGGAATGCGGCCAGGAGGGGCTGTTCGGCGCAATCGTCGGGGACGAGCCGCACACCGCGCCGCTGCCCAATGTGCCGGACTGGCCCGACAAGGAGAGCCTGGCGGGAGAGAAGGAGCTGCTGGGTTTCTGGGTGACGGGCCATCCGCTGGATCGCTACGAGGACAAGATCGCGGAGCTGGCTACGCACGATACGGGCAACCTGGAAGGGCTGGCGAAGAATACCGAGGTGGCTTTGTGCGGCGTGCTGACGGGAATCACGCGGAAGCGCAACAAAGAAGGTAAGCCCTGGGCCGCCATGACGATCGAGGACCGCAACGGCAGCGTGGAAGGGATGCTGTTCGCCAGCAGCTACGAGCGCCTGGCTTCCCAGGTGGTGGAGGACCAGGCGGTGCTGATTCGCGGGCTGGTGCTTCCAGAGGAGAACGCGGCGCCCAAGATTTCGGTGCAGGACGTGGTGGCGCTGGATAATGCGCGCATCGATCTGCCGTCGGTGATCTCGATTCGGGTCTGGCTGGGGCGGAACGGCGGTGTGGATCGCGCGCAGGCGCTCGAAGAGATTTTCCGCAGGAAGCCCGGCGGGACGGCCGTGCGGCTGAGGCTGGAGGCGCCCCGCGATTTCGCAGTATTGCTGGACGTTTCGGCGAAAGTGCGGCCCGATAAGGAGTTCCGCGCCGCAGTGGAGGCTCTCTGCGGCGCCGAGTGCATCGAGAAAGTCGCCGGGTAAGCTTCAGCAAACCCTGCCTGCACCGCGCTAGAATCACAGGTATCGCACCAACCGCCAGCATTGCGGCTTCTGCGAGCGCATCCCATGACTACCGCAACGAGTACCCGAGCACAGGAATTTCGCGATCAACTGTCGCGCCGAGTTTTGGTGGCCGACGGCGCGATGGGTACCATGCTGTATTCCCGCGGCGTGTTCATCAACCGCTGCTTCGACGAATTGAGCCTGTCGTCGCCGGACATGGTGCGCCAGATCCACCAGGAATACGTGAAGGCCGGCGCCGAAATTCTGGAGACCAACACATTTGGCGCGAGCCGTCCGCGGCTGGCCGGCTTCGGCATCGCGGAGAAATTGGGGGACATTAATCGGGCGGCGGTGCGGCTGGCCCGCGAAGCGGCCAACGGCGGGCCGTTCGTCGCGGGAGCGGTGGGGCCGCTGGGGGTCCGTATCGAGCCGCTGGGCCCGACCTCTTTCGCGGAAGCACGGGCGGCCTTCCGGGAACAGGTGGACGCGCTTCTCGAAGCGGGAGTCGACCTGTTGATTCTGGAGACATTCGGCAACCTGGACGAGCTGCGCGAGGCGGTGATGGCGTGCCGCGAGGCGGCGGGAAACGACGTTGCCATCATCTCGCAGGTGACGATCGACGATTTCGGGCATCTGCCCGGGGGCACCGACACCGAGACGTTCACGCGCGAGATGGACGGCTGGCCGGTGGACGTGATCGGGCTGAATTGCTCGGTCGGCCCCAAGGCCACGCTGGAAACGATCGAGCGGATGATGCAGTATTCCTCGAA
Organism: Bryobacterales bacterium; assembly: GCA_963836015.1. GTDB lineage: Bacteria > Acidobacteriota > Terriglobia > Bryobacterales > Bryobacteraceae > CAWCDJ01. The sequence goes on from CAWIIF010000003.1 coordinate 48,600, forward strand.
ACCGATGAGCGCCATGCCCAACGCCGGGCTGCCCATGCGGATCGAGGGACGCAACATGTACCTGTGCTCCCCGGAGTACATGGCACAGTATGCGCGGCGCCTGCTGTGGGCCGGGGTGAAGGTCATCGGCGGCTGCTGCGGCACGACGCCCGAGCACATCAAGCTGATCCGCTCTGAGACCCGGTCGCTGCAGCCGCTGCAAAAGAAGCTGGCGGTCACGGTGGAAGAGCCGCAAGTGAAGGCGCACGCCCTCGAGCCGGTTGCTTTCGCCGATAAATCGAAGCTCGGGGCGAAGCTGGCGGCTGGGAAGTTCGTGTCGTTCGTGGAGATTCTGCCGCCCCGGGGAGTGGACGCCTCGAGGGAAATTGACGGCGCGCGGCGCTGCGGCGAGGCGGGCATCGACTGCATCAACGTGCCGGACGGGCCGCGCGCCAGTGCGCGCATGAGCGCCCAGGTGACCTGCCAGCTGATCCAGCAGCACGCCGGCATCGAAGCAGTGCTGCACTTCTGCTGCCGCGACCGCAACATTCTGGGGATTCAGTCGGAGCTGCTGGGGGCGCACACCGCGGGTGTCCGCAACCTGATCTGCATCACGGGCGACCCGCCGCGCATGGGCGCCTATCCGGACGCCACCGCGGTGTTCGACGTGGACGCCATCGGGCTGGTGAACATCGTCCGCAATTTGAATCACGGACTGGATATCGGCGGGAACCCGATGGGCTCGCAGACCGCCCTGCTGATCGGGGTGGGGGCCAACCCGGGCGCGCTGAACATGGAGGAGGAGATCCGCCGGTTCGAGTGGAAGGTGGAGGCGGGCGCCGAGTATGTCGTGACGCAGCCGGTCTTCGATCTCGACCTGCTCGAGAAGTTTCTGAAGCGTATCGAGCACGTGAAGATCCCGGTGATCTGCGGTATCTGGCCGCTGACCAGCTATCGCAACGCGGAGTTCATGGTGAACGAGCTGCGGGTGCCCGTGCCGGAAGAATTCATGGAACGGATGCGCCGCGTCGATAATGCGGAACGGGCGCGCGAAGAAGGAGTCGCCATCGCGCGAGAGATGGTCTGCCGCGTGCAGAGGATGGTGCAGGGTGTGCAGTTGAGCGCGCCTTTCGGGCGATATCAAATGGCGCTCGACGTTGCGGAAGCTTTGGGTCCCCGCTGAGATCGCATCAAAATGGCAACCGACCTGGTCGAGATCAATCCCGAAGAGCCCCAGCCGGAAGTCCTGGAGCGAGCCGCCGCCGCCGTGCGCCGCGGGAGAGTAGTGGCCATCCCCAGCGACGCCCTCTATACGCTGGTGGCGGATCCTTTCAACCTGCGGGCTGTTTCGCAGGTTTTTAAAGCGAAAGGGCGCGAGCCGCACCGCTCATTACCGCTCCTGGTGCGAGACGCCATGATGGCGGAAGAATTCGCGGGCGAGCTCAACAACCGGTTCTTTATCCTGGCGCGGCGCTTCTGGCCGGGGCCGCTGACGATTATCGTCCCGGCTTCGGCCAAGGTTCCACTCAAGGTGACGGGCAATACGGGCCGCCTGGCGTTGAGGCAGTCGAAATCCAAGATTGCGCTTCAGCTCACGACGGTGCTCAACCAGCCGCTGATTTCGACCAGCGCGAATATTTCCAGCCATCCCACGTGCCGGAGCGGAATCGAGGTTTTCGGGATGATGGACGGGCGGGTGGACCTGGTGCTCGACGGCGGAGTTTGCGGCGGGGAGGGAGCCACGACGGTGGACATTACGGAGCCGTACTGGCGGCTGATCAAGCCGGGCGCCATCGAAGAAAAAGAGATCGCGGAGTGCCTTGCCTGAGGGGTAGAAAAGGGCAGGCCGGGAGGCCTGCCCCACTGACAATCAGAAGGAGAAACGCAAGGCTAGCTGGAGCTGACGGGAGAAATTGGCCTGGCTGGTGATCTTACCGAAGGTGCTGCTGCCGAATGAAGTGTTGGGGCCGTAGAACAGCGGGGTGTTCATGGCATTCAGCGCTTCACACCGGAACTGGGCCTTCAATTTCTCCTTGATTTCGACGTTCTTGAAGACCGACAGATCCCAGTTCGCCTGGCCCGGTCCGCGCATGCCGATGGTACGGGCGACGTTGCCGAAGGTGAATTGCGGCGCGGTGGAGAAGGCCGCGGGGTTAATGTAGTTGCTCAGGCGGTCGGTCAGGCTGCCGCTGGTGACCGGGGAAACGCCCGTGGCATTGGGACGCTGGCTGGCGTAGCCGAAAGCGGAGTTGAAGTTGGTGGCCTGCGAAATCTGCAGCGGGAATCCAGTCTGGTAAATGGAGACCGCGTTGACGACCCAGCCGCCAACCAGGTAGTTGGCAACCCCGCTACTCTTCAGGAGCGACTTTCCTTTTCCGAACGGTAACTCGTAGGAGAGGGCGGTCGACCAACGCATCGGCGTGTCGATGTTCGAGAACGCATATTCGGAGCCCATGTCGTACGGATTCTGCGGGCCCTTCGCTCCGCCGTTCAAAGTGTTGCCCGGGCCGCCGCCGCTTTCGTCCCGGTTCCGCGACCAAGTAAAGGTCGACAGCAGGCTCATACCATGGCTGAAGCTCTTCTGGACTTTCGCCACCATGGAGTAATAGATCGCCTTGTTGTTGTCATCGAACAGCTTGCTGATCGCGCTGTAAGTCGGGTAGGGGAGCAGTAATTGGGAACGCTGCACGTTGGCGGTGCCGATTACGCCAGAACCTCCATGCTGGTAGAACGGGTTGGGCACGGACTGCGTCAGCGCGGAACCCATCGAGAGCAGGCTCGGATTCAGGGCGTTCAGGTTGATACTCGCGGTGCCGGTGGTCAGGTGGCTGGATTTGGAGCCGACGAATCCGACTTCGGCCGCCAGGCCGCCCGGCAGTTCGCGCTGTACGTCGAAGGAGTACTGCTGCACATACGGCGATTTCGCGGCGGGATCGACCAGCGAGAAACTCTGGCCGATGCCGGTAAGATTGCCGAGGCTATTCCCCGCCGGCTGCAGGATGCCCGAGGTGAACGCGTTCGTCAGGTTGAGCGCGGGCGTCTGATTGTTATCGACCGAGGCGCTCGGGTTGGTGGTCTGGTTGTATCCCACGGTGGCGATCGGCGAGCCGATGGCGAACTGGGGCGCCCAGAAGATACCGTATCCGCCGCGAACCACGGTCTTCGAATCCAGTTTGTAAGCAAAGCCGAGGCGCGGCCCCATCTTGTTAGTCGTCGGGCTGCCGACCGTGTCCCGGCCATTACCGGCGTACTGCACCACGCCCATGGGAGCCAGTCCGGAGACGTTGGCGGCCAGCGGGTTCGTGGCTGCGCCGTCGAAATTCACGACCATGCCGTTATTCACTTCCATCAGTCCAGGTTCGTGTTCCCAGCGCAGGCCGAGGTTCACAGTCAACCTGCTGCTGACGCGGAAATCGTCCTGAATGTAAAGACCGTAGTAGTTGGCGATGTCGGTCAACTTAGTGGAAGTGTAGATGGCGGCGTTCGAAGGATATCCCAAAAGCATATCTGCGAGATCGGCTCCGCCCGTTCCGGAACTAAGTGGAGCGGACTTGGTGAAGATGCCGTTGAAGGAATAATTTCCGGACGCATCATTGGCGTCGTTTCCGGCGGCCTTGATTTTGCGGTAGTCGAACCCTGCCTTGAGCATGTGTCTTCCCATGTACTTGGAGATGCTGGCGGAGAAGTTATCCGAGGCATGCACATAGAAAGAGTTATTGTCGGCGACGCCCAAAGTATAGAGGTTGGTCATGCTAACCGAGGGAAACTGGGCCAGGGATTTGGGGACCTGGTTAACCAGGGCCGGGCTAAAATTCAGGCTGTTGAGGTTGAAGCCCTGGCTTGCGTCGTAGCTGTAATTCGGGAAGCGATTGAAGCCATACCGGACGGTTACCACGGTGGTCGGGGTCACGGTGAAAAGGTTGTTCAACTGTGTAGTATCGACCCGGCGCAGCAGACGCCATTGATTGGGACTCGACGCGGTCGGGAACTCGGTGTTGCCGGGCTCGAGCGAGAAGTAACGCAGGTAGCTAATGCTGGCGCGCCACCAATGAGTCAGGTCCTCGTCGAGCTTGCCGGTATATTGGGCGGCGCGGCAGGGAAGCCTGCCCGGAGCATTCAGGTCATTGGCGCCATAGTACGCCGGGTTGGTGAGCGGAGCCTGGAAGCTGTTTGCAATCGCCAGTCCCGCGGGATTCAAGCGGGAAGTGGGAATGATGTTGCCGGGGAAGGGCTGGCGCGCGCCGTTGGCGACGTTCATCGGATCGTAAATGAGGCGCAGGCTGCCGTCCGAATTGAGGCTCTTCGAGAAGTCGCCCATCTTCTCCGCGGCAGTGGGTGCGGCGAACAGCGAGGACGAAGACTGAGTGTCGTCGTAGTGCTCGAAGCCCAGGTAGAAGAACGTCCGGTTCTTGCCGTCGTAGAGTTTCGGAATCTTCACCGCGCCGCCGAAACTGGCGCCCCAGGTGTCGTTGGGCTGGTCGGTGATGGGAACACCGGCGGCGTTGTTGAAGAAGCTATTGGCATCCCAAGCCGTGCGGCGCAGGTGGCCGTAGAGGCTGCCATGGTACGTGTTGGTCCCCGATTTCATCAGGGTATTGAACATTCCGCCGCCCGTGCGGGCCATCTCGGCGTCGTAGGTATTCGCCTGAATCTTGACTTCCTGCACCGCCTCGAGCGATGGGATGATGATCGCGCGGTTGGTGGCGTCGGTGATGGGAACGCCGTCGATCAGGTAGTTATTGCCGCGAACCGGCCCACCGGCGATCGAGATCTGCGAAGAGCCGCTCTGATCTTCCATGCGGTTGTAGGCCGGATTCCCGACCGGCACCACGTTTTGCGCCAGTTTCGAGAGCATAAAGGGATTGCGGCCCAGGTTCGGCAATTCGGTGAGCTTCTGATTGTCGATCACCTGCCCTTGCGAGGCGTTCGAGGTTTCCACCAGGGGAACGGCCTCGTTGACCTGTATGCTCTCCGTCACTTCACCCAGTTGGAGCTTGAGATCGAGCGAGACCTGCTGCTGCGTACCGACGATGACACTTTTCTGTTCGAACTTCTTGAAGCCAGGCGCTTCCGCCACGAGTGAGTAGGTGCCGGGGACGACTTCGCTGAAGACGAACGAACCGGTCGACTCAGTCAATGTAGAGCGGCTCGCGTTCGTGCCTTCGTTGATCAACGACACCTTCGCACCGGCCAGTGCGCCGCCATTCTGGTCGAGCACGGCGCCCCGCACTCCGCCATAGTAAGATTGCGCGTACCCCGGAAGCGCAACCGCGCCGGCAAGCGCCAGCGCCATAGCTAAGTGTGTGAATCTCCGATTCGGTTTGAAACTCCGTCCGAGTATAGCCATTGCGGTACTCCTTCAGTTTTTGGGATTAGCCTTACGCGACAGGACGCTCAAACAGTGAGAGGAGTCCGGCTCAGGACAAAACACGACAGAGTGGTCCGGCGAAATTCGCCGGACAGCCAGACCTGATCCCCTGGTGAGTGGTCTGGCAATTTGGGTCAGTGTAACATGGATGGGATTTTTTACAACCCGGAAAGATAATCAATTAGTTTGATCGGCACGATTAACTACAGATAGGACAGCGCGCCTTCGGCGCGTGGGCAGGCCGGAGGCCTACCCTACTCAGGGCACCTGGAGGTCGGGAACTCGCGAGGCGGGACGGATCCAGCGCACGTAGGCGGCGCGCACGACGTAAAGCGAGCAGCCGATGACGACGGCCAGTACGGCGTTGTTGACGGCCAGCACGCCGATGGCGGTCACCAGAAACGCGGCGGCGTCCACCAGGCTCATTTTGGGCAGCCTGCGCCAGGCGCTCCAATCGAGCAGGCACAGGCCCATCCAGGCGGTAACGCCGGCCAGTGCGGGGAGCGGGATGTGCGCGACAACCCCGGCGCCGACCCACAGAATCAAAGCCAGAAAGACGGCGTGGAGGAGATTGGAGAGGCGCGTGGTTCCGCCGCAGCGAACCACCGCCAGGCTGCGCGCGGGAATCCCCACACTGAGGGGCGCGCCGAACATACCTGCGCAAATGTTCGCGATGCCGTACGCTCCCAACTCCGCGTCGGCATCGGCCGTACGCATCCGCTGATGGCGCCCGCGGAAGTGCTCGACAACTCGCGACGTGATCAGGATATTCACGGAGGAAACCACGGCCAGCGCGAAGGCCGAAGGGAGCACGGTGTAAACATCGCCCGGACCCCAGGAGAAGCCCACGAATGGCGGCAGCATTCCGCTGAGGCCGCCGACCTCTTTTTCGTGGACCCCCAGCAGGCGGGCCAGGATTACGGCCAGGACCACGCCGATGAGGGGAGCGGGCAGCCGGGGAGAGAGGCGCGCCGACACGGTGGCGGCAATAATCACTGCGAGTCCCAGGAACAGAGGCGCGCCCCGAACGCCTCCCAGGTTGTCGAACACGACTCCCAGCTGGGCCAATGAGGAACCGGCCGCGCGGGTTGCCGGGGAGGTGATCCCCAGGATGACGTCCATCTGGGAGATGAGCATCATACCGCCGATCCCGCATGAGAAGCCTGTCACCACGGCGTGCGGGACGCGGGTAATGTAGCGTCCCAACCGGAGAACGCAGAAGCCCATCATGAAGACCGAAGCCACCACGCAGACTTTGGCGGCGCCGCCGACCCCCTGGCTGTGGGTCGCAGCCGCGATAAAAGGGACGGTAGCGCTGGCTGTGCCGCCGATCAATACGGGGTTGCGGCCCAGCAGCGCGATGAGCGGCGCCGTAAGGATAGACGTAAAGACACCCAGGACCGGCGGCAGCCCCATCAGGGATGCCATCGCGAGGCCGTACGGCAGCGCGATGAGCGCTGCGATCACGCCGCCCGAAGCATCCCCGAAAAGCTGCTGCCAGCCGTAGTGACCTGCTCGAAGGGATCGTTTTCCAACGAGGGCCTTACGAATCAAGCCATCACCTTGAGGAAGGCCGTCTTGAACTTGTTCATTTCCTCCTGGGTACCGATCGAGACACGCACGTAAGTCGGCCAGCTCGGCCACACGCGCCCGATGTAAATCTTCTCCTTGCGCATGGCCTCGATGATCTCGCCGCCGGGACGATGGACATCCACCATGAACTTATTCGAAACGGAAGGCACATAGTGGAAGTTATGTTTGTCGAGGAAGGCGAAGACATCCGCGCGGACGTCGCCGATGATCTTGCGGCGCTCGGGCACGAGGGTCTTGGATTTCAGGCTGGCAGTGGCGGCGACCATGCCGGTGATGGGCAGGGCGCCGGCCGAGTAGCCCTGAATCTTCTGCAGCAGGTCGGGACGGCCCAGCGCGGCTCCGGCGCGCAATCCGGCCATGCCGTAGATCTTGGAGAAGGTGCGGAGAATGATGACGTCTTTGTCTTTGGCCACCAGATCCGAACACATTTTGGCGCCGGCGATGTGGATATAGGCTTCGTCGAGCAGGATGATGCTGCCTTTCGGCTTGTTGTCGACCAGCCACTCGATATCCTCGCGCGGAGTGAGGGTGCCGGTGGGGTTGTTGGGATTGCAGATGTAAATGAGGCCGGCATTGGGATTCGCAGCGGCCATGGCCTTCACGTCGTGCGCGTAGCTCTTGAGCAGCGGGACGCGGATCACTTTCGCGCCGATGAATTTGGCCGCCCTCTCGCCGGCCTCATACCCGGGATCGGCGGTGATGAACGGCTTGGAGGGTGAAGTGAATGCCAGGACCGACTGGTGGAGCGGCGCGCTAGAGCCGGCGTAAGGCGTGACGTACGACGGCTTGAGACCTTCCATCTCGGCCATGGTTTCCTGCATAGTGAAGGTCTCTTCGTACATGTAGCGGCCCCCGTTGGGAATGATCGCCTGCATGGCGGCGCGCGCCTCGGTGCAGGGTCCCAGCGGGTTCTCGTTGGCATTGATTTTGACCGCGTCCGGCGGCATGTTGCGGACGGCGGACAACTGGGCGAGGGCCGGCTCATTGTAGAACGGCAGCACGGCGCCGCCGGCGATGACGGCGGCGATGCGCCCGAGCGTGCGGCGCGAAAAGCCGCGATTCAGAAAATCCTGTTTTTGCTGGTCGGTAAGAACGGCGTTCATTTCCCCTCCTCGGTGTTCGGATGGAGGCAGGCCAAGGGCCTACCCTGACAAAGGCTCCGGGAAACGAAGGGGAGGCGGTGGATGGAAGTTCGCGACCCGGTTCCCGAGCCAAACTGGCTTGCCCGACTAGGGCATATGCGCTCGCAACCAGGAGCAAACCTGCGCCTACGCGGGCGTGGTTCCGCGGTCAGATGCAGCGTATCAGCCGCCCGCCGGGGTTGTCGAATCAAAAAAATTTATCGGGCCGATTTGAGGGACGCGCGGACGCGCTCGACGTCGGCGGGCTCTAGCTCCAGAACCGGCGCCAGCAGGTTATCGGGAGAAAGCGCGCGGCGTTCCACGCCGGCTGTTCCGTGGGTGGCCTCGCCGGAGAGGATGTGAACGAGTTCGTGAGCGACCACACGTCCGAGGGCCCGGCCGAAGAGCTGGTCGGCGTGCGCGTAATCTCCCCCGAACATGGCCGAGCGCACCGAGGTCACCACGCGGTCGCAGGCCACCTCGCTGAATGGCTGCATCTGCCCGTCGCTCGAATAGGTGAAGGCGAGGGGTCCGCGCTCATCGTACAAGTACCCTACCGGCTCGAGCATGCACCTGCCCTTAAAACGAACCACGACCAGAGTTCCGTTGGTTTCGGGAGGGGATTCGCCCCGGATCCGCCAATCCAGGGTGACGCCGGTAGCGCTCAGGATTCGCTCGATCTCGTGCTCCATGACGGTCACGGCGCGCGGGGAATGCGAATCGCGGAAGTCGAGAACCACGGTCAGCGCCCGTGCCGGGGCGGCCGTATTTGCCGCTGCCGTCATAGCCAGCGAAATCGAAAACACCACGCAAAACAGGGCGGGGCGCATAAACAAGGTCCGGACTTTCGGCCCGGCGCCTGCCATTATATCGTAATTCTCTATGCTAACCTGTACTTCTACCGCCACATGCGAAACGTCGTGATCATTGGCTCCGGTTGCGCCGGAAATACAGCAGCCATCTACACCGCTCGAGCGAATCTGAAACCCCTGGTTGTGAGCGGGCACGAAGCGGGGGGACAGCTCTCCCTCACCACCCTGGTCGAGAATTTCCCCGGGTTTCCGGAAGGCATCAACGGTCCGGACTTGGTGGAGAACATGAAGAAGCAGGCGGAGAACTTCGGCGCGGAGTTTCTGCACGGAGTCGTCATAGACACCGATTTCTCGACCCGCCCGTTCCGGCTCAACATCGACGGAGTGTGGATCGAGTCCCAGACGGTGATCATCGCTTCGGGCGCATCGGCCCGCTGGCTGGGCCTGGAATCGGAGCAGAAGCTGATCGGCCACGGGGTAAGCTCGTGCGCGACCTGCGATGGCTTTTTCTACCGCGACCGGAGGATTATGGTGGTCGGCGGCGGCGATTCCGCCATGGAAGAGGCCAACTTCCTGACGCGCTTCGGCCGCGATGTCACCCTGGTGCATCGCCGGGACGAATTCCGGGCGTCCAAGATTATGCTGGACCGGGCGCACCACAACCCCAAGATCACGCTGCTCACGAACACCGTGGTGGACGAGGTTTTCGACGTTTCGCAGAAGATGGTGACCTCGGTGCGGCTGCGCAACCTGAAGACCGGCGAGATTTGGGTGCAGGATGTAGACGGCCTGTTCGTGGCGATCGGCCATATCCCGAACACCCGGGTATTCAAGGGCCAGATCGAAACGGACGCGGATGGTTACATCCTTTCGAAAGGCGGAGCGCGCACCAACATCCCCGGAGTATTTCACGCAGGCGATGTGCAGGACCGTACGTACCGCCAGGCCATCACCGCGTCCGGCGCCGGTTGCATGGCGGCGATCGAAGCGGAACGTTTTCTCGAAGCGGAAGGACACTAACACATGATCGAGCGCATCTCACCTCCCGGCGCGCCCGCGCCCCGCGGTCCTTATTCCCCCGCCGTCCGTGCCGGCGATTACATTTTCATTTCCGGCCAGATCTCGGTGGATCCCCTCAGCGACAAGACGATGCTGGGCGACGTGCAGTCGGAGACGCGGCAAGTCCTCACCAACATCCAGAACATCCTCGAGGGCTGCGGCGCTTCGATGGCGGACGTGGTCCGCTGCGGGGTCTATCTCATCAACGCGGCCGATTTTAAGCCCATGAACGAAATCTACGCCGAGTTTTTCGGCTCGGCGAAGCCTGCCCGCACCACGATCATCGTGGCGGCGCTTCCCCTCAAAGACGCCAAGGTGGAGATCGACGCGGTAGCCTACAAGCCGGCGTAGCGCAGTGTGATATAAGATACTTTCGGACCTGGAATTGCCTAGTTGCCTGAAAGTACGATCCACACGGAAAAGAGCTACACGATTGCGAGCCCCGATATTGTGTGGCAGTGTTTCGAGGACGAACTGATCCTGATTCACTTGGGCACGGGGGTCTACTACAGCGTGACGCCGGGCGGAGCCGCCATCTGGCGGCTGATGGAAGCCGGGTACACACCGGCCGGGATCGTCTCGCACGTCGAGAACGGGCCGGCTGGAGAGCAAATTCTGAGTTTTTGACAGAGACTGCTGGAGGAAGGGCTGATCGCGCCCGCACCTGACGGCGCGCGCCCGGCAGCCCCGCAGGTAGAGCTTCCGCCTGCTTCGGAGCTCGCCGAGCCTTCCCTTGCGGCCTATAAAGACATGCAGGATCTGTTCCTGCTCGATCCCATCCACGATGTCGATGAAGCCGGATGGCCCTCGTACCAAGCGCCTTCCGGGAATTGATGGCAGCTCCCGACCACGATCTCATTCCCCGGGGGCGGCAACTGCGCAGCGTGCGAGGGGCGGTAGTGGCGGGGCGATTGAGGCTGATCTCGACGCCGGGCTTGGGATATCGGTACCAGGTACCACGCGCGAGGCCGTGAATCAACATGCGGATGGTGAAATCGAAATCTGTGACGCGTTCTGGCCGTACGTGAAGTCTGGCCGCGCCAGAGAAAGGTGGCGAAGACATGGCCTCTTACGTCGAAATGGTTCGGCAGTTTCTTGCCGCTCGCAAGTGCGTGAACCAAGTGTTCAATCCCGCCGACGAGCAACTGGCAATGCAGATGTTTCGAGAGCACGTAAAAGTGGTTTGCATCGAGCGTGGCATTCTACTCGGCTGCGCACGGAGGTACGTCGCGCTTCTGAATGGAACGGCTGTGGGTCCGATCTCCGGATTGGGGTACTTCATGACGGCTATTCAGGAGGTCCGGGCCCTTCAGATATCGGATGATTACTGGGCCCACTTGGCTGCGCGCGTCGCCAAGTTTGAAAACCAATGGGCAGGTACGAAGTGAGAGGCATCCATGCTCCGTTTGACAACCTAGATGGCGCGCCGTTTCGACGCGTCCTACCGCTTAAAAAGAACGCGTCGGGCGTGATACCAGCGAGACTCGGTTCCATTGTAGGCCCGCACGTAGAGCGCGTCGCCGACGCTGACGGACCAAATCCACGTCGGTGTGCCATAGGTTTTGCCGTCGTCGCGGAACGGCGCAATATGCAAATCGTCCGCCTTGGCGATCTTTTGCAGTTCTTCTTTTGACCATGCGGCCATTTGTCCGTACACCTTTCCCTTACGGGCGCAGCAGCGTCTTGATAGCCCGCCGCTCATCCATGGCGCGGTAGCCTTCCGCCACGTTGTCGAGCGGCAGTGTCAAATCGAAGACCTTGCCGGGGTCGATCTTTCGGTTCCACACCAGATCGATCAACTCGGGCAAGAAGCGCCGTACCGGAGCAGGGCCGCCATGAAGGTGGACATGAGCATAAAACAGCTTTTCGCTGTTGAGCTCGACTCTGTGCGGAACGCCGACGTAGCCAATATGCCCTCCGGGCCGCGTCGAGCCGATGGCCTGCATCATCGACTCCTGTGTGCCCACGCATTCCAGCATGGAGTCAGCACCGATGCCTTGTGTCAGTTCCTTAATGCGAGCCACCGCCTCGTCACCGCGCTCACTCACGATGTCGGTCGCGCCGAATTGGCGGGCGAGTTTCTGGCGCGGCACGTGACGACTCATCGCAACGATCCGCCCCGCGCCCATCTGTCTGGCAGAGAGCACGCCCAGCAGGCCGACCGCGCCGTCGCCGACAACCGCGACGGTCGCGCCCGGTTTTACGTTCGCGGCCACGGCGGCGAACCAGCCGGTACCCAGAACGTCGGAGGCCGCCAGCAGGCTCGGGATCAGTTCGTCAGGAGGTACCTCCGGCGTCGCCACAAGCGTGCCGTCCGCGAGCGGAACGCGCACCAGCGGCGCCTGTGCGGTACCGACAAACTCCTTGTGTTGGCAGGACGACTGATAGCCGGCCTGGCAGTGGGGACAAGTATTGTCGGACGCGAAAAACGAACCGATGACGAATTGCCCGGGCTTGATCGTCGTCACCGCGCTTCCGACTTCCTGGACAATGCCGCAGTATTCATGGCCCATCGGGGTCGGCTGAGTTACGGCGTTGATGCCTCGGTAGGGCCACAGGTCAGACCCGCATACGCAAGTCGCCGATGTCCTGACGATCGCGTCGGTGGGCGCAATGATCTTTGGTGTGCTGCGTTCCTCGAAACGCACATCGCGGGGTCCGTAGAGAACTGCGCCTTTCATGGGTATCTCCTGCCTTCCTGAGCGCTGCGCTTGCAGCTTCACATCTCGTAGCCCGGCTTCTTGTAAACCTTGTCCCAGCTGTCCTGAATGTCCGGTTTGTAGACCTTCTGTCGCCAGTCTTGCGATTGGATTTCTTCGAACCCGACCGAAACGGATTCTTCTCCGTAGTTCAGGACCTCCATGACGTCTTCAGCGATCTTGACGGCGAGACGCGCTTTCTGTTGCTCTGATTTTCCAGGCCACAGTTTGACGATGACGTGGGGCATTTCTTAATCTCCTTGTTCGCTACTCTGGCCGCTTTTCAAACACACCTTTGACGACGGGCATAGCGGAAAAAACATTCGGCCAACCCGCATAGAAAGCGAGCTGTGTCAGCACCTCGGATGCCTGACGTTTGGTCAGGCCGTTATCCATGGCGCGATTGAGGTGATAGGTAATCTGCGCGACCTGGCCGGAGGCGATCAGCGCACTGACCGTGACGAGACTGCGGTCTCGCGGCACTAGGGCCGGACGCAGCCACAGGTCCCGAAATAGCAGATCGCGGGTATACTGCACGACACCCGCAGCCACGAGGCCGAAATCCTCCTGCACGCGTGCCGCGCGCTGGGCTTCGGCTGCATCATCGATGGGAAGGAGCTCAGGCGATGCAGCAGGAAGCTGGTCAGGTCCGACCCCTCGCTGCCCAAAGATATCTTTCAGAATCGCAACCGCGGCAAGGGCGTTCGGCCAACCGGAGTAGAAGGCGAGATGCGTAATGATCTCTGAGAGCTCGCCTGGTTTCACACCATGATCAAGGGCAAGGTTGAAATAGTGCAGCATGCCGATGGTCTGATTCCGGGCTATCAAGGCCGCGACGGTCACGATGCCGCGGTCTCGCGCCGACAACTCCGGGCGCTTCCATAAGTCGTCACTGATCGCGCTCTGTGTGTATTTTTCAAGCGCGGGCGAAACCATGTGGATTTCCTCAGGTGTCAGTGCGGACCGAGGTGGATTCGAATTCATGCTTGCTCTCCCTTTCCTGGAAATCCTTTACTACGACCAGCAGTCAGTAATGCTCCCATGTGACCGACCAGTGTTCATCCGGCCGAGCCGACCTGATCACGAGGCGCCCGTCCGCGCTGAACTGGAAAATGCGCGGCAAATCCTTGCCGATCAGGAGGTCGCCGGTATTCGACCCCTGCACGTGATGGGTCACGGTGTGCGTCGCCTCGTTTATGTCGTAGCTGCCGAAGGAGGCCTCGTACCCGTTCCGGACGTATTCATTGGACAGAGAACTTGCAGACTTGGGGTACATGAGCTGTACCGACATATGACCATCGCGGGTGTAGATCAGCATGCCGACCGGCACTCCGGCGGTCTCCAGTTTTCCGTCCGGTCCCACGATGGAGGCAAGGTGCCATGCGCCGACGAGTTTTTCCTTGTCGGGGGTAGCTGGTGCCGAAGGTGCCTGCGAATCCGCGCAGACCGCCAAAAACATAGCAAGCATTGCAAAGCGGATCATCTTCATCGTCGACTCCATTCCAAGCCGCTTAGCGGCCCACCAGCTTCTCGTGAAATTCCGGATAACGCGCTCCGCCGAGCTTGATGTACGAAGAGGAAGTCTCGATTGCATCGAGATCCCGAGGCGTCAGTTCGACATTGAGCGCCCCAAGATTCTCTTCCAGACGACCGAGCTTCGTCGTGCCAGGAATCGGAACGATCCAGGGTTTCTTCGCCAGCAGCCAGGCGAGCGCGATCTGCGCGGGTGTCGTCTGCTTCTGTTGCGCGAAGGTGGTCAGCAAGTCCACCAGAGCCTGGTTCGCTTTCCGATTCTCATCGCTAAAACGAGGGATGATGCTGCGAAAATCGGTGCTGTCGAACTTTGTCTCGGGCGTGATCTTGCCCGTCAGGAAACCCTTGCCGAGAGGGCTGAACGGAACGAACCCGATCTCAAGTTCCTCAAGTAACGGTAGGATCTCCTGTTCCGGCTGTCTCCAAAAAAGGGAGTACTCGCTCTGCAATGCGGTGACGGGCTGAACGGCATGGGCGCGACGAATGGTCTTGGCGCCTGCTTCTGAAAGACCGAAGTGTTTGACCTTGCCTTCCCCGATCAGTTCCTTCACCGCTCCCGCCACATCTTCGATCGGCACGTTCAGATCGACACGATGTTGGTAGAACAGATCGAGCGCATCGACTCTCAGGCGCCGGAGAGAAGTCTCGGCAACCTGTTTGATGTGTTCCGGCCGGCTGTTTAAAGCGCTCCACCGATTCCCGTCGCCGGGATTTGCCTCCCACCCGAATTTGGTGGCGATCACGACTTTCCCGCGGAACGGAGCGAGGGCCTCACCCACGAGTTCTTCGTTCGTGAGCGGGCCGTAAACTTCGGCAGTATCAAAGAACGTGACGCCGCGCTCCACGGCCGCGCGGAGGAGAGCGGTCATCTCCCGCTTGTCTTTCGGCGGGCCGTACGACCAACTCATTCCCATACAGCCGAAGCCGATGGCCGAAACTTCCAGCTTGCTTTTCCCTAATTTGCGTTTCTGCATCGTAACTCCCTTCGCCACTGGCCTTCACCAGGCTGCTCTTCGTATCCCTCAATTCCAAGGTACTGCCGAACCGCGTTTTTGAGTAGTATGTATAAAAGACAAGGGCTTGTGAGCGCAATTCACAAATGGAGCGAAACGATCTCAGTATTCTTGCCGCATTCCTCGCCGTAGCAGAGGAGCGCAGCTTTACACGGGCCGCCAAACGGCTGGGCGTGTCTCCGTCCGCCATGAGCCACGCGATTCGGGGACTGGAGGAGGACATAGGGGTGCGCCTGCTTTCGCGGACGACACGGAGCGTTGCCCCAACAGAGGCCGGAGAGCGTCTGCTCGCACGGCTGCGCCCTGGTCTCGCTGATATCCAAGATGCCCTCGACCAGCTTTCCGGGTTGCGCGACAGACCGGCTGGCCGCGTGCGCCTGCTGGTGCCCCGGCTTGCCGGCACAAGGGTGCTGGGACCGAGACTGGCGCAGTTTACGCGCGATTACCCGGACGTCGTGCTCGATATCACCGCTGACGACAGCCGTCTCGATATTGTGGCCGGAGGCTTCGATGCTGGCATTCACTTCGGCGAATACATCCAAAAGGACATGATTGCGGTCCGGGTGTCCAAAGACCACCGGGCGGCCATCGTGGGCGCGCCGTCGTATTTCGAATCGCGTCCTAAGCCGAAATCGCCGCGCGACCTTCTCAGCCAGCGATGCATCAACTTTCGGCATGGATCTGCCGGGGTGTACCGGTGGGAGTTCGACAAGGGCAAGAAATCCTTGTCCGTCGCGGTGAACGGGCCTCTCATCGTCGATGACGTGGAGATCCTGGTCCGTGCCGCGCTTGATGGCGTTGGCTTGGCCTTCGTGTCAGACGAGTACGTGGCACCGCATCTCGCCAGCGGCGCGCTCGTCCGCGTGCTGGAGGATTGGTGCCAGCCGTTCCCTGGATTCTTCCTCTACTACCCGAGCCGGCGCCAGCAGCCAGCCGCGCTCTCCGCTTTGATCAACGCCCTTCGGCTGTGACCATGTGGCTGTGCAGCCCCCGATGCAGAGAAGTGACGTCTGCCGGGAAATTGCACAAACAGCGGCCGAGGATTACTCCCGATAAGTTGCGAAGGGCGGAGCTATCGTGGCCACGTTGACGCGCCGAGTGGATCATCCTTCGATCCTAATTTCGTGCCAGTGAAGACTTTGCACACCCCGCGCGACCCTGGGTTATCGGGCATGAGCAGAAACGGAACGATGCTGCGGCGTCCCATCTCGTCGTTCCGGCACGGCGCATGCGTCGTCACTCCATAGACATATGGCCTATTTTCTATGACCTGCACCAAGAAAACCGAAACCTGTAGAAAGGCGCAGAACTATCCGGCGATCTAGATTCTGCTGATCGACGATGGTTCGACCGACAACACACCGGAGATCGCGGCTGGATTCGGTTCGGCCGTCCGCTATTTTCGGAAGCCCAACGGGGGCCAGGCGTCGGCCCGCAACCTGGGGCTGCGGGAAGCCCGCGCGGGACGTCATGAAGGGCTGTCTGCCGGACGAAGGCCAGATGCTGCTGCTCGAAGCGGCGCTCGGGCAGGGTCCGGCGGCCGCGGAATGCTGGGCGGAGTGGGAGCGCCGGTTCCGGCTCGACCGGTCCGGACGAAGGGTCCTACAGGCTGTTGCCGCTGGTCTACCGGAATCTCAGCGGCCAGGGCCTGGACGGTCCCGAATGGAACCGGCTGAAGGGAATTCACCGGCGCGCGTGGTCGGAAAACCAGGTGCTGTTTCATCGTGTGCGGCCGCTGCTCGATGAACTGCGCGAGGAGCGGGTGCCGGTCCGGCTATTGAAAGGCGCTGCTCTGGCGTCGCTGGTATACCCGGATGCCGGGTGCCGGCCGTTGCGCTCGAGGTATTCCACCGGCTGGAGTCGCGCGGCTGGAAATCGCAGTACTTCCGCCCGCGCGCGATATCGGAGAGGTTCCTGCGATTCCGGCACGCCATGGATTTCGCCGCGCCCTCCGGAGGGTTCATCGATCTCCACTGGCATGTTCTCCATTTGTACTGCCACGACAAGGCCGACGCCCTGTTCTGGTCGGATAGCGAGAAGTTCCAGTTTTGCGGGATGGAGGCGGAGACCTGCGGCGCCACCGGACACCTGCTGCAGATCTGCACTCACGGAATCGTCTGGAGCCCGGTGCCGCCCGTCCGGTGGGTCGCCGACGCCGTGCTGCTGCTGCGCAGCGGCCGCGCCGTCGATTGGAAGATCCTGGTGAATGCCTGCGCGGAATGGGATATCGTCCCCTTTGTGTTGCAGGCGCTGGCGCCGCTCGCTGGGAGGCGCCTCGCCGGTGCTTCACGGAGCAGGCTTCCTCCGCCACCTGCAGTACGCTTTCGAACTCGAGAGTCCGTGGGCGCTGCCCGCCCAGCTCGGGAGATCGGCGATGCGCAGACTCGGGCGAAAGTCCGCGTCATGAGCTCGGGCGCAGGCGCGCGAGCAGGGCGGGGTCTACTTTGGCTTTCACGGTGCGGCGGTCGAGGCCGAGCCGGCGCGCGGTCTCTTCGTAGCTCCCCAGGCGGCTGTAGACGATGGTGACATAGCGGCCGAGCAGTTCCTCGGCGGTTAGCTTGCCGGTGCGGGCTTCCAGGGCAAACTGTTCGACGGGGTCTTCCGGCGCGACCCGCGAGGGCCGGTAGTTGCGGCGGATCAGCACGTTCTTGACGCACTGTTCCAGCTCGCGATAATTGCCCGGCCAGTCGTAGCCCGCGCCCAGGCGGCCTTCGATCCAGAGCATGACTTCGCGGGCGAGCTCTTCGGCCTCGGGGCCCGCCACGCGGCGCGACATGTAATAGACCAGTTCGCGCAACACGCCAGGGGAATCGGCGAGCTGTTCGGCCAGGGAGGGCGTGGTCACCTGGTCCGAACACAGGCGGTAGTAGAGGTCTTCGCGGAACTGGCCGCGACGCATCAGGTCCGTGAGGTCGCGATTGGTCGCGGTGATCAGCTTGCCGCGAAACTGGCGGGCCGCGGTCTCCCCCACGGAGTGGAAGGTGCGGGTCTCGATGACGCGCAGGAGCTTCACTTGAATGGCGGGGTCCAGGTCGCCTAGCTCGTCGAGGAAAACGGAGCCGGACGCGGGACACGTTTCGAGCCATCCTTTGCGGTCGGCCACGGCGCCCGTGAAGGCGCCGCGCTTGTGGCCGAAAAGCTCGGATTCCACCAGGGTCGGGGAAAGGGCCGAGATGTTGATGGGGAAGAAGGATTCCACATCATCGCCGGCAAAGGACAGCCGCCCGGCGTCGAAGGACGTATAGCGCGACTCCGCGATGGCTCTCGCGGCCAGTTCCTTGCCGGTGCCGGACGGCCCCGTGATGAGAGTGGCGAACTCGCCCATGCGGGCATAGAGCGTGCGGCGGTAGCGCCGCATATCGTGGGTGAAGATCGACTGCCAGACGCCGGCGCGCAGGCGGGCGGCCGGCAGCGAGTTGCCGATGATGTCGCGAAAGACGTACTCGAAGGCCCGCTGGATCTGGCGGAAGCAGGCGAAGGTATGCTGCGGGTCGTGGCCGGTGGGCAGGCGGACGCCCTGGATTTCGAAGTAGCGGCTCCAGTCGGCGCGGTAATCGGCATAGAACCTCCAGCGCCCCGCGGTGCTCCGCGGCACCTCGAATGCCGCGTCGTAGAACTTCTGGTAGTAGCGCGTGTAGAGCAGGTGGAGGATCGCGTCTTCGTAGAGAACGAGGTCGTGGTCGCGGGCCCGCGCGCCGCGGCTCAGGCGGCTGCGCAACTCCTCCGCCAGGGGCTCGAGCTTGCGGTAGATCCGCCAGACGTTTTCGCGCGGCCCGGGCTGCTCGATGCGGTAGCTCCAGACCGGCTCGCCTTCCACGAAGTCGGGGCCCAGGACGGCGCGCTCGTGCTCCACGCGTTCGGGCAGGAACGGATTGCAGTAGCCCAGGCTGGAGACGCTCTCGAGGACCGTGCGCTGGGCATCCGTCAACAAGACCATACAAGGATTGTACGCGCACCCTCCATTGGCTGTACATACCGTTAGCGAGTCTTGCGCCCGGCCCTTGATTCTCCGATACTTGCGAACGGCCCCAAGGTTGCCCTTGGCTTGGGTATGACACGCGGCGGATACAGCGACCTTCTGAAGAACGGCGGGTTCCAGGCTTTCCTCTGGACGCAGTTCCTGGGCGCATTCAACGACAGCGTCTACCAGACCATCGTGGCGCTGCACGCCGGGGACGTGAAGGGCGGCGCCTGGGTGCCGCTGGTGCCCGCTGTGTTCACGGTGCCCGCGCTGCTGTTCTCGGGCTATAGCGGCCACCTGGCCGACCGCGTGAGCAAGCGCAGCGTCCTGATCGGCGTGAAGGTGTTCGAAATCGCCGTGATGCTGTTCGGCCTGGCAACGCTCGCGACCGGCTGGACCGGCGGAATGCTGCTGGTGGTTTTCCTGATGGGCCTGCACGCGACGGTATTCAGCCCCGCGAAGTACGGAATCGTCCCCGAGATGCTGCCCGACCGCGACCTGTCGCGGGGCAATGCCTTGCTCGAGATGAGCACCTTCGTTTCGATCGTGCTGGGGATTGCGGGGGGCGGCCTGCTGTTCGCGGTGTGGAGACACGCGGCCTGGCGCATCGGGGCGGTCACGGCGGCGATCGCGCTCGCGGGGTTCCTCAGCAGCCTGCGGATCACGCGTGTGGCGCCTTCGGGCGCGCGGCAGCCGTTCCAGGTGAACCCGTTCGGCGAAATCGGGGAGAGCATCCGGCATCTCGTTGGCGACAAGCCGCTCTGGCTGGCGGTGCTGGGGGTTTCCTATTTCTGGTTCGCGGGGGTTCTGCTCAAGATCAACCTGCAGTACTTCGGGCTGGATGTACTGCACGCTTCGGACAACGGGGTTTCGCTGCTGTGGGCCTTTCTGGCGATCGGGATCGGAGCGGGAAACCTGCTGGCGGGCCGGCTTTCCGGGGATAAGGTCGAGCTGGGGCTGGTGCCGCTGGGCGCCATTCTCATGAGCGTCTTCGCGTTCGGCACGTGCCTGTCCGGCGGATCGCTGCCTTGGGCCGCGGTCATGGTCTCGCTGATGGCTCTGTCGAGCGGCCTTTTCGTAGTGCCGCTGTACGCCTACATCCAGCAGCGCAGCGGCCGGCAGGAGAAGGGCCGCGTGCTGGCGACCAACAACTTTCTGCAGACCATCGGGATGCTGATGGCGGCCGCACTCATGCTGGCGCTGCACACGCGCCTCGACATCGGGGCCGGCGAAATCCTGCTCGGGTTCGGCGTGGCGACTCTGCTGGTGGCCGTCTACATTCTGACGGTGGTGCCGGACTACTTCGTACGATTTGTCCTCTGGCTGGCTACCCACAGCGTGTTTCGCATCCGCATCGCCGGCCAGGAAAACGTGCCGTTCCGCGGCCCGGCGCTGATCGTATCGAACCACATGTCGCAGATCGATGGATTGTTGATTGGCGCGTGCGTGCAGCGGTTCATCCGGTTCCTGGTCTGGAAGCCGTATTACGAAACCAGGTGGCTCAACTGGTTTATGCGGCTGGCCAAGGCGATTCCAGTCGGGAGCGGGCGCGAGGCGCTCGAATCGATCCGGACGGCGCGCCAGGAGCTGGCAGACGGACACGTGGTGTGCATCTTCGCGGAAGGCTCCATTACACGGACGGGCAATCTTCTGCCGTTCAAGCGCGGGATGGAGCGGATCGCCGAAGGAATGGAGGCGCCGATCATTCCCGTGCACCTGGACGGGCTGTGGGGCAGCATCTTCAGCTTCGAGCGCGGCAGGTTCCTGCGGAAGTGGCCGAAGCGGATCCCTTATCCGGTGACGGTTTCGTTCGGCGCGCCGATGCCCGCGCGGTCCACGGCGCAGGAAGTGCGGCAGGCGATTCAGGAGCTTGGCGCGGAGGCGGCGGAGCGGCGCAAGGGCGATGCCGGAACGCTCGACCGGCGGTTCGTTCGCAACGCCCGCCGGCATTGGAACCGCTTCGCCATGGCCGATTCCACAGGCCGCGAGCTCACGTACGGCCGGCTGCTCACGGCGGGCCTGCTGGTGGCGCGCCAGTTGCCGCAGGAAGAGCGGATCGGCGTGGTGCTGCCTCCCAGTGTAGGTGGAGCGGTGGCGAACGTCGCGATTACGCTGGCGGGCCGCGTCCCGGTCAACCTGAATTTCACGGCCGGGCGCGAGTGCATGGCGGCGGCTGTGGCGCAGTGCGGCATACGGACCGTCGTCACGACCCGGAAGCTCCTGGCGCAGGCTTCGGACCTGGGAGCCTCGCTGGTGTTCATCGAAGATCTCGTCTCGCGGCCGGGCAAACTCGCGCAGGCGCGGGCGCTGCTGGCCGCGCGGTTGGCGCCCCCCGGCTCGCGCCACACTCCCGATTCGCTCGCGACCGTTGTCTTCTCGAGCGGCAGCACGGGGGTCCCCAAGGGTGTGATGCTCTCGCACCATAACGTGCTCTCCAATATCGAAGGGATGGCGCAGGTGTTCCGCACCGGCCCCGAGGACCGCCTGGCGGGAGTACTCCCCTACTTCCATTCGTTCGGCTACACCGTAACGGTGTGGTTCCCGCTGGTGGCCGGATGCGGCGTGGTCTACCATCACAATCCGGCTGACGCCAAGGCTGTCGGCGAGCTGGCGGCGAAGTACCGACCGACGCTGCTGCTCTCTACGCCCACGTTCTGCTCGGCCTACATTCGCAAATGCGCGCCGGAACAGTTCGCGTCGCTGCGCTACGTCCTGGTGGGGGCGGAAAAGCTGCGCGCGCCGGTGGCGCAGGCATTTCGCGAAAAGTTCGGCATCGACCTGCTGGAAGGCTACGGCGCCACCGAGATGGCTCCGGTGATCGCGGTGAACGCGCCCGATTTTCAGGAGGGCGGGCTCACGCAGGTAGGGAATAAGGCCGGGACGGTGGGCCATCCGCTGCCCGGCGTGGCCGCGCGCGTAGTGGATCCCGCGACCTTCGAGCCGCTGCCGCCGGACCGCGAAGGGCTGCTGCTGGTGAAGGGCCCCAACCGGATGGCCGGCTATCTGGGCCAGCCTGAGCGCACCGCCGAGGTGCTCCGCGACGGCTGGTACATCACGGGCGATATCGCGGCGATCGACGCCGAGGGATTCCTGCGCATCACCGACCGGCTCTCGCGGTTCTCCAAGATCGCCGGTGAGATGGTGCCGCATATCAAAATCGAAGAAGCGCTGGCCGGCATACTGGGCGAGGCGCCCTGCGCCGTGACGGCCGTGCCCGACGAGCAGCGCGGCGAACGGTTGGCAGCGCTGTACGTATGTCCCGACCTATCGCCGGCCGAGCTCTGGCAGCGGCTGTCCGCCACGGACCTGCCGCGGCTGTGGCTTCCCAAGCGGGAGAACCTCTACCAGGTAGAAGCGCTCCCGCAGCTTGGCACCGGGAAGCTTGATTTGCGGGCGCTCAAAGCGCTCGCCCTCCAGCTTTCGCAAATCCCCGTCTGAAATTCCAGTGTGCTCAAGGAGGCCGCCATGGAAGCCTTGCTACTGTTCTGCCTGATCGTCGTGTTAGTGGTCCGCTGGCTTTGGATCCGCGAACGTCTCGAGCGGATCGAAAACCAACTGAAGGAGTTCGCACCCACGCCCGTTGTCGCGCCGCCGCGTCCTATTTCCCCGGCCCCCAGCCCCCGACCCCCGGTCCCCGCGATGCCCCCGGCGCCCGAGCCCGCTCGCACGCGGTCCACGGCCGACTGGGAAGCGACGGTCGGCGGCAACTGGCTCAACAAGCTGGGCGTGCTGATCCTGGTGATCGGGATCGCGCTGGCCCTGGGCTACTCGTTCACGCGGGTCGGACCCGCCGGCAGGGTCGCGATCTCGCTCGCCGCCAGCGTGTCGATGCTGGCCGCGGGCGCAGTGCTCGAGCCGCGCGACCGCTACCGTACGTTCGCCCGCGGGCTGCTGGGCGGCGGATGGGCCGCGCTCTACTTCACGGTGTACGCGATGCACGCGGTCGCCGCTGCGCGGATTCTCGATGACGCCTTTTTGGCGGCTGCGCTGCTGGCGGCGGTTTCGGCGGGGATGATCCTGCACTCGCTCCGCTACCGCTCACAGACGGTGACGGGGCTGGCCTACTTCATCGCGTTTCTCACGCTGGGGATCACCGAGGTGTCGTCGTTTTCGCTGGTCGCCCTGATTCCTCTGGCCGCGTCGCTGCTGTATGTGACGTCACGCTTCGGCTGGCGAGGTCTCGGCCGGCTGGGCCTGGCAGCCACGTGGATCACCTGCGCGTCGCGCGGCGACACCGGCGCGACGCTGTGGCAGGCGCAGGCCGTCTTCGCGGTCTACTGGCTGGTGTTCGAAGGATTCGACCTGCTGGCGGCCGACCCCTGGATCCTCCCCGGCAACCTCGTAGGATTCCTCGGGCTCTCGCTCTTGAAATGGCACGCCGGCGCACCCGATCGCATCTGGCAATTGCTCGCCGCCACGGCTGTTCTTTACCTCGCGGGAGCGCTGGCGCGGGCCAGGTCCGGCCGCTGGAAGCCGGCGATCACGGTCGCGGCCGGCCTGGCCGCGGCGGCCCTCTGGCTCGAGGTGGATCCGTTGTGGCTGCCGGTGGGTCTGCTGATCGAGGCAGAGATCCTGCATTTGGCGGGGGTCGCGCTGCGCGAGGACTACCTGCGGATCCTGGCGAGTCCGTTATTTGCGCTGAACCTTGCCGACCTCGCGATCGCAGTGGTCCCGCAGTTCCCTGCGGACGCCTGGATGCCGGCGGCCCTGGCGAATGTCGGCGTATTGTACGGGAACCGCGCGCTGCGCTCCGCCGATGTGGTTTACGGGTACTGCGGCCTGGCCGTAGCCGCGCTCCTGGCGGGCTACCACGCGCCGCGCGACGATCGCGGGCTGGCCTGGATGGCGCTCGCCGCGGTGCCATTCGCGATCGGCTGGCTGCGGCGCCAGCTCGACCTGCGGATCCACGGCTACCTGCTGGCATGCCTGGGCTTCCTGGGGATGGCGATCGAGTGGCCCGAGCCGGCGCTCTCGCTGGGCATCGGCGCCGCACTGGCTTATGCCGCGGCAGCTTCGGCGCATTTCTCGCCGGGCGACCGCTTCGTCGAATCCGAGCCGGAGAGCGTGCGGTTCGCGGGCGCGGCCTTGGGCGTGGTGCTATCGAGCGCAGCTCTGTGGACCGCCTTGCCTCCAGCCGCGGTGGCTCCGGCGTGGGCGGTGCTGGCCCTGATATCGGCGGCTCCCTGGAAGATTGGAGACTTGCGCTGGCAGGCCTATGCCTTGGCGGTTCTGGCGCTCGGCCGCTGCCTCGCGGTCAACTTCGCGGGAGGGTCGCCGCTCGCGGGGAGCGCCGCCGTGATCGCGTGCTTCTATGCGGCACAACTCTGGAACCAGCGCGGCAGCCGGACGCGGCTGTTCTTCTCGCTGGCGGCGACGGTGCTGTTTACGGCGTTGCTTTTCGACCAGGTGTCCGGCAGCCTGTTGACCATCGCGTGCGGCGCCGAAGGCGTGTTGCTACTGGCCGCGGGCTTTCCGCTGCGCGACCGGGTGCTGCGGCTTTCGGGGTTGACGCTGCTGTTCGGGTGCATCCTGAAGCTCTTCCTTTACGATCTGGCGTCGCTCGAGACGCTGCCGCGGATCTTCTCGTTCATCGTGCTGGGAGTGATTCTGGTGGGAGTTTCGTGGATTTATACGCGGTTTCGCGAACGGATTCAGAGGTATCTGTGATCAGCCCAAACCGGGGATGCCGCCCAGGGTCTTCGCGAGCTTCACGGCGCGCAGGATGGCTTGCACTACGGCTTCGGCGGCGGCGGAGCCGAGTACGTTGATGTCGGCGCGGTGGTCGCCGAGGGACAGAGCGAAGGTGACGTCGCCATCCATCATGGTGTTGACGGGGTAGATGGAGCGGGCCGTCCCCAGGCCGGCGAATTGCGCCAGCTTGGTCGCCTCCACCTTGGAGAGCTTCGCGTTGGTGGCGACCACGGCCAGGGTTGTATTGACCCGCACCAGGCCGGCGGGCGGGCGGTTCCGGATCACCGCTTCGCTATCGGCGAACTCGCGGCTGCCGGGGGCCTTGCGCGCGCCGGCGACGATCCGGCCGGTGGACGGGTCGCGCACATCGCCGAAAGCGTTCACCGCTACCAGACTGGATACCAGCACGCCGCCCGGGAGGGTTACGGTGAACGAGCCCACTCCCGATTTCATCGCCTGGCTCATGCCGAGCACTTTGCCGACGGTCGCGCCGGTGCCCGCGCCCACCGAGCCTTCCGCCACCGGGCCATCGGTGGCCCCGGCGGCCGCGGCTTCCCCCATCGCGAGATTGGGGCGGATCTTCGAGTTGCCGATACCGAGATCGTAGAGAATGGCCGCCGCGACGATAGGAATCCGCCCGGCAGGCGTCACGACTCCCGCGCCGCGCTTCTCGAGGTAGCGGCGCACGCCCGAAGCCGCTTCCAGCCCGAATGCGCTGCCGCCGGCCAGAAGGATGCCGTGTGCCACGGGATCGACGTGGAGAGGATCGAGCGCGGGAGTTTCCTCGGTCCCGCTGGCCGATCCGCGGATGTCCACGCCGCCGACGGCTCCCTGCTCGCACAGAATGGCGGTACATCCGGTAATCGCCTGGAAATCCGAGACGTGGCCGACCAGGATTCCGGGGATGTCCGTAAGTCCTTTACTCATGAGACTTATGGTTCTATGGTAGCATCGAGGTTCGGGGACCTTCCTTCTTGCTCGATCCTTTGAAAGCGCCCGTAGCCGCGGTTCAGGATTTCTTCTTCCTCACCGGACGAGCGTTCAAGAACATCTTTCGCAAGCCCCACTACGGCGACGACATCATCATGCAGATGGACACGATCGGGGTGGGAAGCCTCACGATCGTGTGCATGACGGGGTTCTTCAGCGGCGCCGTCATGGCCTTGCAGATGTCGCGCGCCCTGGCGCAATACGGGCAGGTCGGCAAGACCGGGACGCTGGTGTCGTTGACCCTGGTCCGCGAACTGGGCCCGGTGCTGACGGCGATCATGGTGGCGGGGCGCAACGCCTCCGGCATCGCCAGCGAACTCGGCTCGATGAAAGTGACCGAGCAGATCGACGCCATGCGCGCGCTCGGGACCGACCCCATCCAGAAACTGGTGACGCCGCGCCTGATCGCGACGGCGGTCATGCTGCCCCTGCTCACCGTGATCGCCGACTTCGTGGGCATGTTCGGCGGCTTCATCATCGCCGATCTGTTCCTGGGGCTCTCCCCGAGACAATTCTGGACCTCGGTGTGGCAGGCGCTGGTCTGGAACGACGTTTCCCAGGGACTGCTCAAACCTTTCGTCTTCGCTATCGTCATCTCGATGGTGGGATGCTTCTACGGCCTGCGCACCAGCGGGGGAACGCAAGGTGTCGGCCGTTCGACCACCCAGGCGGTGGTGGCAGCCGACGTGCTGATCTTTATCCTTGATTTGCTGATCACAAAGATCTTCGTCAGCCAAGTGTCATGATGGCCGAAAACGCACGGGTACCGGTTCTCCGGTTCGACCATGTCACCGTCCTGTTCGACGGCTCGCCGGTGATTTCGGACATTTCGTTCGAAGCGTTCGAAGGGGAATCGAGGGTGATCCTGGGGGCTTCGGGAAGCGGCAAAACGGTGCTGCTCAAGACGGCTCTGGCGCTGATCAAGCCGGATCGAGGCAAGGTCTACGCCTTCGGACGGGATCTCACGACCGCTACCGAGCGCGAGCTTTTCGAGATCCGCAGCAAGATCGGGATGCTGTTTCAGGAGGGCGCGCTTTTCGATTCGCTCACCATCGAAGAGAACGTGGCGTATCCCCTGCTCAACCAGCCTTCCATCCAGTGCCCTCCCGAACAGGTGGTGCCTCGGGTCACGGAAGCCCTGGAATTCGTGGAGTTGGGCGGCACGCTCGAGAAGTTTCCGAGCGAGCTTTCGGGAGGCATGCGCCGCCGCGCGGCGATAGCCCGCGCGGTGGTGACCGAGCCGCCCCTGCTGCTCTACGATTCGCCCACCGCCGGCCTCGATCCCATTACGGCCCACACCATTATCGCGTTGCTGATTAAGGAGCGGGATATCAGCCAGACCACGACCCTGGTTGTGACCCAGCGGTACCAGGACGGCAACCTGATCGCAAATTTTCGCTACAATTCGGAACAAGGGCGTCTGGAGCCGGTCCGCAACGGGGATGGGCGGCGCGCGCAGACCACGTTCATGGTGCTGCGGGAAGGCCGGTTGGTTTTCGAAGGCGACCAGGACCGGCTGGAAGCTTCCACCGATCCCTACGTTTGCAAATTCGTGAAGCCGCGAGTATAGACGATGCCGGAACGCGCAAAAGTCCGCTGGTCGCAATTGAAGGTCGGGGTGATTGCGCTAACTGCGTTCATCATCCTCTTCGTTCTGATCTTCCTGCTGACCAGCTCCAAGGGCTTTTTCAAACACTACGAGCCGCTTTATACCTACATGGACGACGCCTCCGGTCTGGCGGACGGCACCGCGGTGCGTTTGAACGGATACACGATCGGCTACCTGGACCACGTGGAGCTGACCAATTCGCGCGATCCGAACAAGGCGGTCAAGTTCGACATGCGGGTGAAGCCGGAGTTTCTGAAGAACATTCCGGTCGATTCCATCGCGGCGGTGAGCGCCGCCAACCTGCTGGGCGACAAATTTCTCAACATCACGCGCGGAAAGGCTCCTCAGACGGTGACGGCGGGTGCGGTGCTTCCGAGCCTGCAGGGCCAGGACATTCCGGAGTTAATGGCGCAGAGCGCGAACCTGCTGAAGTCGTTCCAGACCATTGTCAACCGCGTGGACAACCTGCTGGCGGGAGTGGAAGCCGGCAAAGGCAACATCGGGCTGCTTCTCAAGGACCGCGAGCTGTACGACCGCCTGAACGGCATTGCGTCGGAAGGGCAGAAACTGCTGGCGGACGTCCGCACGGGCAACGGAACCATCAGCAAGCTGATCTACAGCGACGAGCTTTATAAGGACATACGCTCGCCGCTGCAGCGCATCGACGCCATGATGGCCGATCTGCAAGCCGGCCAGGGTACCGCCGGCAAGCTGCTCAAAGATCCGGCGCTGTTCGACGAAGCGCAGCAGACCCTGGGGCAGATCCGGGGGCTGGTGACCGATCTGAACGCGGGGAAAGGCACGGCCGGCAAGCTGCTGAAGGACGAGCAGGTCTACCAGCGGCTGGACGCCTTGCTCACGCGGTTCAACACCACCATGGACAAGATCAACTCGGGGCAGGGGACGATCGGACAGCTCGTGGTGAATCCGCAACTCTACAACTCGATGAACAGCATGACTCACGAGCTGCAAGGGTTCGTGACGGACCTGCGCGCCAACCCGAAGAAATTCCTGACGCTGAGGCTGGCCCTGTTTTGAGCGGCCGGAAGCGCCTGGTGGTGAACGCCGACGATTTCGGCTTCACACCGGATGTCAACGACGGAATCGTCGACGCTCATCGCCGGGGCATCCTGACCGCAACTACGCTGATGGCCAATGGCGAAGCGTTTGACGACGCGATCCGCCGCGCGCGGGAAGTGCCGCGCCTGGATATCGGCTGCCATCTCGTGCTGGTCGGCGGACGGTCGCTGCTCACGCGCGGTCCGCTGCCACGGTCGGTGGCGCAACTGATGGGTGCGCTGGCGCGCCGCGAGATCCGGCCATACGAGGAGCTGGCGGCACAGGTGCGGCGGATTCTGACGGCCGGCGTACGCCCAACCCACCTCGATACCCACAAACACACGCACCTGGCGCCGCCGGTGCTCGACGCGGTGGCGCGGCTGGGCGAAGAGTACGACATCCGCTGGGTGCGCCGCCCGTTCGACTTCCCGCTGAACGCCCTACGCGGCACAGTGCCCAGGTTGAGGCGAATGACCAGCAGCGCGATGGGACTGCTGCGCCGCCGGTTTCATCGCGTGCTCGAACGGCACGGCTGCCGCACCACGGACCACTTCGCCGGGTTCCAGATCACCGGCCGTTTCCGCACGGCCGAGCTGGTGGAGTTGCTGGCCGCGATTCCGCCGGGCACGACTGAGCTGATGTGCCACCCGGGCCGGTGCGGCGAGGCGCTGCGGGCCGCGAGCACGCGCTTGAAGGAAAGCCGGGAGCACGAACTCGAGGCGCTGATCGCACCCGAGACGCGGGAGGCGCTGGGGAAGAACGCCATCGAGTTGGTGGACTACGCCGGGTTGGGCGCCCCCTAATTAAACGCCGAAAGCGCGGTTTTTCACAGAGTTTCCCGGGTTGTGGCAAAGGCGGTACAATCCGATTGGGGGATGTGTCTCATGCGAAGTCTCACCGGCTTCAGCCTGGCTCTTCTACTAGCCACCGTTCTTTCCGCACAGAATCGTTCGGGGTTTGTGAATACACCAGGAGTGACACGGGCTTTCGGGAGCGTGGTATTTCCGGGCGGAACGTCTGCCCTCCCGGGTGTCCAGCGAACCACC
The DNA here is from genome assembly GCA_963836015.1 of Bryobacterales bacterium. Classification (GTDB taxonomy): domain Bacteria; phylum Acidobacteriota; class Terriglobia; order Bryobacterales; family Bryobacteraceae; genus CAWCDJ01. The sequence continues at coordinate 78,133 of CAWIIF010000003.1, forward strand.
GGCAGCGTCGTCAATCCGGGCGGCGGAACCCAGATAGGCGTCCCCGGCATTCCCTTACAGACGCCCATCACGAACCCGTTCCGGGGTTTCAACGTGCATCAGGGACTCGGCGCTCCGGCGCCGGTCAGAGTGGGGCGCCAGGGCGGCTTCGGACGTCCGGGCGGCGGCGGCCGTAATGGAGACAATCGCGGCGGCGTCGTATACGCCTACCCGGTGTTCGTGGGGGGCGGCGGCTATTATGGCGGCGATGCCTACGACAATGGCTATGAGACACCGGCGGTCCAGCCAGAGATGCAGCAGCAGCAGCAGCAACCCAGCATCATGATCATTTTTCCGCCGAACAGCGCCACGCCGACTACCCTCTATCCATCGGAACCGGGATCCGGAGCGCAGCAGCCCGCGGCCCCGAATAGTCTGTACGAGCCACAGGCATCCCAACCATCAGCGGACGAGGCGACGCACTACCTGATTGCGTTCAAAGATCACACGATCTATTCGGCGGTGGCCTATTGGGTGGATGGCGACACCCTGCATTACTTCACCTCGGGCAACACGCACAACCAGGCGTCGCTCTCCCTGGTGGACCGGGCGCTCACCGACAAGTTGAATCAGGATTCCGGGCTGCAAGTGAAACTGCCGCCGGCGAAGTAAACTCTATTCCCATTCGATGGTCGCGGGCGGTTTGTGCGTGAGGTCGTAGAACACGCCCGCAATGCCATCCAGCGCGAGTAACTCGGAACAGATCCGGGCGCGCAGCGACTCCTCCATCTCCACCGACTGCGCGGTCATGCCGTCCACCGAATCGACGGGGCGCAGGACCACCGATTCCGGGGCGGCCGCGGTGCCCAGCGGAATGAGAATCACCGGAAACTGCCAGATGCGACGGTCGAAGTCGGCCTCATGCGAGAGGCGCCGTACGATGGCATCGGCGCGGCGCAGCAGCTCGATCCTTCGCGGGGTCAGGCCACAGGCACGCACCTGCATTTGGGGAAGAGGCTCTTTCAAGCCGATCGCCGTGACCACGCGATTCACTCCCGACAGACGGTTGATGAGCGCCGTGGCCCGGGCATGGTCCAGCGAATCGATGGCCAGCACCGGCGCGTAGGTCCGCGCATCGCCCTGCACCCCGACCGAATTGACCGGCAGGATGTAGCCATCCTCCGTGGCGCGTACCGGAGCGTCGAACTCCGAGCACAGGCAGCGGATGGCGAGGCCGGGGCCGGGGAACGGATGGCGGTCGAGCAGCTCCGCGGGCAGCTCCAGCTCGCGGCCCACTTCGCGGACCTCATCCTTGTAGAACGATTTGAGCGGCTCGACGATCCGCCCGCGCTCGATCAGCTTCTGGATCCCGGCGACGCGGTTGTGGTGCGTCTTGATGACCGCGGCCTTGGAGGTGCCGCCCGATTCGATCGTATCGGGATAGATGGTGCCTTGACCGAGGATCCAATGCTCGTCGAGCAGGTGGCGGGATTCGACGATGCGCTCCTGCACCCGCACGAATTCCTCGCCGATGATGTGGCGCTTCTGCTCCGGGTCGGTGACACCGGCGAGCGCGCCCAGGAACTGATCCTCGGCGTGCTCCACGGAGATGCCGGGCAGGCGCCGCACGAAATCGGTCTCACCTTCGCGCATGAGCCCGGTATCCACGTAGACGCCGCGCACGCGGCCGGCGCCCAGGGCGCGTGTGCACAGCGCGAAGGCCACGCTCGAATCCACGCCGCCGCTCACGAAGAAAAAGACGTTGCGGCTGCCCGCGGAGTCGCGGATCTCCTGTTCGATGAGCGGCGCGCGGTGCCGCGCATCCCAGTCTTTCACGCAGCCGCAGACGCCGAACACGAAATTCGCCAGGTACTCGAGCCCGCGCGAAGTGTGCACGACCTCGGGGTGAAACTGCAGGCCGTAGAGCTTCTTCGCGGAGTTCGCGATGGCGGCCACCGCGCAAGTGTCGGTGCGTCCCACCACGGTGAAGCCTTCGGGCAGCCGCCCTACCACGTCGCGATGGCTCATCCAGATCTGCTGCGGCCCGGCCAGGCCGGCGAACATGGGGTCGGAGTCGTCGAACAGGTCGAGCGCGGCGGAGCCGTATTCGCCCTTGTCGCCCTTGCGAACCTCGCCGCCCAGCAGGTAGGCCATCAACTGCTGTCCGTAGCAGATGCCCAGCACCGGCTGTCCGGTCGCGAAGAGCGCGGGATCCACGGTCGGGCTGCCCTGGTCGTAGACGCTGCTCGGCCCGCCCGAAATGATGATGCCCTTCGCGCCAGCCAGATCAGCCGCGCGGGTCTCGCTGGCGCGCACCTCGGCATACACTCCGAGGTCGCGGACTTTGCGGGCCTCGAGATGGCAGTACTGTCCCCCCGCATCGAGGACGATGATTTGCGGATCTGGATTCAAGTATCGATGGTAGCAGGAGCGCGATTAGCGGTGCGCCACGCCGGGACGCGGCTGCAATCCGTTCATCCGCTCGACGATCACCTTACGTGCGGTCTGCGCCAGGGCCTCGGCGCGCGGCATGGCCTCGACGGCTTTTGCCACTTCCGGATCGGTGTTGGCGAACATCTGGTTGCTCTCGTCCTCGCCGAACGCGTAAATGTACATCTCCCGCGCCAGGTAGCGGCGGATCCAGGCATGGTCTTTCGTGAAATCGGCTTCCGTGAACTTGGCGCCGCGTTTCAGCAGGTAATCGTGCAGGTCTTCGACGACGCTGGCATCCGGCATCCAGCCTTTGGGCAAGTTGGTCGAAGAGTGCTTGGCGAAGTAGTCCCGCGTAAAGCTGAACAGAGCGCCGCGCAGCAGCTCGCCCTCCAGGATGTCGAGCTTCGGCTCCACGAATTTTTCATCCGGAGTGATGCCACCGCCGCCGTATACGGTGCGGCCGCTGTCGGTCATCTTTACGTCGAGCGGGTTGCGGGCGTTGTCGTCCTTGTGAAAGTAGTAATCGTAGAACGATTTATTGGTGTAGTCGCGCTGGATCAACCGGCCGCTCGGCGTATAGAAGTGGGCCGTGGTCAAGGCCAGGCCGGTCCGCTCATACAGCGGATAGACTGTTTGCACCAAGCCTTTGCCGAAGGTGGTTTCTCCGAGGATCAAGGCGCGGTCATGGTCCTGCAGGGCGCCCGAAACGATCTCGGCGGCGGATGCCGTGTAGCGATCGACGAGAACTACGATCGGATAGTTGCGGCCGTGATTCCCGTTATAGGCCACATACGACTTTTCGGGTGAAGAGCGGCCATGGTGGGACACGATCAACTGCCCCTTTTGCAGGAAATGGTCGGCCACGGCCACGCCGGAATTCAGCAGGCCACCCGGATTCTGCCGGAGATCCAGAACCAGTCCCTTGATATTGCTCTCGCCCAGCCGCCTGAGGTTGTCCTCGAGTTCGTGAGGGGTGCCTTCGGCGAAGCTCTCGATCTTGATGTACGCAATTCCCGGCTCTACCCAGAACCCGTCCGGAACGCTCTTCCGGCTGATCTCGTCGCGGACCACCGTGATTTCCGGATTTTCGCTCGAACCTTCGCGCGAGATCTTAATCTTCACCGGGGTGCCGCGCGCCCCTTTCAGCAGATCGGCCACTTCGGTGACGTTGAGGCCGTCGGTGGACTTCCCGTCCACCGCCAGGATGATATCGCCGGGACGCAATCCGGCCTTATAAGCCGGCGAGCCGGGGAACGGCGCAATCACGACCGTCTTGCCGCTGCGCTGCGCAACGTGCATGCCGACTCCGAAATACGTGCCGGTCTGTTCTTCCCGCAGCGCCCGGTACTCTTTGGGGTCGAAGAAATTCGAGTGCGGGTCGAGGGTCCGGAGCATGCCCGGGATCGCGCCCTTGTAGATGGCCTTGTCCGGATCGGGCTTTTCCGCGGCGTTCTCCTCCACCAGGGCGTAGACCTTCGTGAAGGTGGCTACGTTCCGGCCCACCGAGATTTCCCCGTCCGGCGAGGCGGCATTGGCTACCGGGATGCGGGTGCCGAAGAAACCTCCGAAAACGGAACAGACCACGATAATTAGTGGTAACAGGAATGGATACAGCTTCTTACGGGCCATGCGGGGATCATCCTCTCGGTGCAAAGTATACCCTACCTACTACTTTAGACGCTCAACCCCCAGCCCACGCTACGGAAAAGTCGCATTCCCTTCACGCCTCCCCCTGGCGGGTTAAGGGAATCTCGCGGTGGACCGCGTCGAGCACTCCATTGATGAATTGTACGGATTCTTCGTTCGAGAAGCGGCGCGCCAGCTCCAGGGCTTCGTCGATCGCCACCGCCGCGGGCGTGCCCACGTGCTGCATCTCGTATACCGCCAGCCGGAGAATGTTGCGATCCACCAGCGGCATCCGTTCCATGCGCCAATGTTCGGCGTGTTTCGCTATCTGTTCGTCCACCTGGGCGACGTGCTCCACGGTGCCCCGGACGAGGTTGTCGACGAACGCATCGCGCTCCGGCCGTTCTTCGGAGTAAAGGGTTTCGTAATAAGCGCTTAGCGCATCTTCAACGGGCTGCCTGCGGGCATCCCAGAGAAACAGGATCTGAAGGGCGCGCTGCCGTGATCTGCGGCGTGAGGGCATCAGGTAGCCTGCCGGAGCGTGCGCAGCAAATTGGCCATCTCGACGGCGGTCATGGCGGCATCGAACCCTTTATTGCCGCCCTTAGTGCCGGCCCGGTCGATGGCCTGCTCCAACGTATTGGTAGTGAGCACGCCGAAGGCCACTGGAACGCCGCTCTCGGCAGCGACGTGCGCAATGCCTTTGGCGGCCTCGCCGGCCACGTAATCGAAATGCGGGGTATCGCCGCGAATTACAGCGCTGAGGCAGATCACGGCATCATAGCGGTGTTGGTGGGCCGCTTCGGCGGCCGCCAGCGGCACCTCCCAGGAGCCCGGAACCTTGATGATGTCGATCAGGTTCGGGTCGGCCCCGGTGCGCGTCAGGGCATCCATCGCGCCCGCCAGCAGCCGCTCGGTGATAAAACTATTGAACCGGCTGACTACGATCGCGAACCGCAGGCCGGCGGACGTAAGCTGGCCTTCAATCACTCTCGGCATATTTCACTTTCCCGCAAAGGCCGGGCGTCTCTTCTCGAGAAACGCGCGCGTGCCCTCGCGACGATCTTCGGTTGCCGCGCTGACTCCAAAGGCGGCGGCTTCGAACCGCAAGCCGGCATCGAGGCCGGAATCGAGGCCCAGGTCCACGGCTTCGAGCACCAGGCCCACGGCCAGCGGCCCGTTGGCCAGCACTTTGGCCAGCCAGGCGCGGCTGTAATCCAGCAATTCGGGCTGTGGAACCACGGCGTTGACCAGCCCGATGCGATGCGCTTCGGCGGCCGTCACCGGCTCGCCCGCCAGCAGCAACTCGAGGGCGCGGCCCCGGCCCACCAGCCGCGGCAGCCGCTGGGTGCCGCCATAGCCGGGGATGATCCCCAGCTTCACTTCGGGCTGGCCCAGCCGGGCGTTTTCCGAGGCGAAGCGGACGGCGCAAGCCATCGCCAGTTCCAGCCCGCCGCCCAGGGCAAATCCGTTCACCGCGGCCACGGTGGGCTTTCCGCACGTTTCGAGAGTGCGGAAGACCGCCTGTCCGCGCGCCGCATACGCGCGCGCCTCGTAGGGCGAGAGCAGGGCCAGTTCGCTGATGTCGGCCCCAGCGACGAAGGCCTTTTCGCCGGCCCCGGTCAGAATGGCCGCGCGGATTGCGGCGTCACCGGCGATCCGCTCGAAGGCGTCCTTCAATTCCAGAACGACCGCCCCGGAAAGCGCGTTCAGCTTCTCGGGCCGGTTGACTGTCACGAGCGCAATCCCGTGTTCGTCCAATGCAAACAGGATGTGCTGGTACGACATTATGGATCAGTTTAACACCCGGGCATATGGGATAATGAGAAGACCGTTCCCCACGCCCCATGGATCGCGAATTTATCCGCAATTTCTCTATCATTGCGCATATCGACCACGGCAAGTCGACGCTGGCCGACCGCTTGCTGGAGGTCACCGGCGCGCTGTCGCAGCGCGAAATGATGGAGCAGGTGCTCGACACCATGGACCTGGAGCGCGAGCGCGGCATCACCATCAAGGCGCATGCCGTCCGTCTCAACTACCGGGCCGATGACGGCAACATGTACCAGTTGAACCTGATCGATACCCCGGGGCATGTCGATTTCTCGTACGAAGTGTCGCGCAGCCTGCAGGCGTGCGAAGGCGCGCTGCTGGTGGTGGACGCTTCGCAGGGGGTGGAGGCGCAGACCCTGGCCAACACCTACCTGGCGCTGCATCACAACCTGGAGATCATCCCGGTAATCAATAAGATCGACCTGCCGGCCGCGGAACCGGAGCGGATCCGCGAGCAGATCGAGACGGTGATCGGCCTGGACGCGCGCGACGCCGTGCTGGCGAGCGCCAAGCAGGGCACGGGGGTGCACGAGATCCTGGAACATATCGTTCACCTGGTGCCACCGCCGAAAGGCTCGCCCGATGCGCCGCTGCGGGCGCTGATCTTCGATTCGTGGTTCGACACGTACCGCGGGGTGATCATCCTCACGCGCGTGATGGAAGGGCGGCTGCGGCTGGGCCAGAAGATCAAGCTGTGGTCCAACGGACAAGTGTTCGAAGTGAACGGGCTGGGCTACCAGGCGCCCAAGGCCACGCCGTGCGAGGAACTCTCCGCGGGCGAGGTCGGATTCCTGTTCGCCACGATCAAGACTGTTTCCGACGCCAAAATCGGCGACACCATCGTGGACCAGGAAAACCCGGCCTCCGAGCCGCTGCCGGGCTTCGAAGAGATCAAGCCGATGGTATTCGCCGGGCTCTACCCGGTGGAATCGCACGAGCACGGGCTGCTGCGGGACGCGCTTGAAAAGCTGCGGCTCAACGACAGCGCCTTCAGCTTCGAGCCGGAAAACTCCGTGGCGCTGGGGTTCGGATTTCGCTGCGGCTTCCTGGGCCTGCTGCACCTGGAGATCGTGCAGGAGCGCCTGGAGCGCGAATTCAACATCGACCTCATCACCACTGCGCCCAGCGTAAGATACCGGGTCACCAACACCCAGGGCGAGTTGGTCGAGATCGACAACCCGACCAAGTTCCCCGACCCGTCGGAGATCAAGCAGATCGAAGAGCCGATCATCGACGCGACGGTGATCACACGCGAGGAATACCTGGGCGGAATTCTCAAGCTGCTGGAAGAGAAGCGCGGCACGCAAAAGAAGTTCGAGTACATGGGCGGCGGCCGGGTGATGCTGACTTACGAGCTGCCGCTGAATGAGATCGTCCTCGATTTCTACGACCGCCTGAAATCGGCCTCGCGCGGATACGCGTCACTCGATTATCACCTGGCCGGATACCGCGTCTCCCCCATGGTGCGCCTCGACGTGCTGGTGGCGGGCGAGCCGGTGGACGCGCTCTCGATGATCGTACACCGCGACTTCGCCTACGAGCGCGGCAAGGAGTTGATTTCCCGCCTGCGCAGGCTGATTCCGCGGCAGATGTTCGAAGTGGCGCTGCAAGCCGCGATCGGCAACAAAATCGTTGCGCGCGAGACCATCTCGGCGATGCGCAAGAATGTGCTTGCCAAGTGCTACGGCGGCGACATCTCGCGCAAGCGCAAGCTCCTTGAAAAGCAGAAGGAAGGCAAGAAGCGGATGAAGCGCGTCGGCCGCGTGGAGATTCCGCAGGAAGCCTTCCTGGCCGTACTCAAGGTGGGGCAGAGCGACGAAGACGAGTAGGGTGCTTAGCTGGGCACGAAGCCGATGCGGGACTTTCGTCGGCGCGGTTGTTGCAGCTGCCGGAGTTGCTTGGCAACACTCTTCCCGAGATTCTCGATATCGTTTACCACAATCGAGAGAAGCGCAGCGTGATCTTTCTGCGAGACCTCCAGACGCTCGATCTTGCGGGCAAGCTCTCTGTGGCTGACGAGCATCTCGCGGAGGCGGACGAATGCTCGCATGATCACAATGTTCATCTGGACCGCGCGTTCGCTGCGAAGAACCGAAGAAAGCATCGCGACCCCGAGTTCCGTGAAGGCGTAGGGAAAGTATCGCCGGCCTCCCCAACTTGAGATTCCAGATTGGAACCTCAAGTTCTCGAACTCGTCGCTCGTGAGCTGGAACATGAAGTCTTCGGGAAACCTCTGGCGGTTTCGACTGACCGCCTTATTGAGAGCGCCAGTGGTGACCTGGTAGAGCTCGGCCAGGTCGGCATCCAACATGACCTTCTGGCCGCGGATGAGATAGATTCTGCGTTCGACCAACGCTACGGGTGCGGGTAACTGCTCGGTGCGGGCGGGATGATTCGCCATGTGTCGATCCGTTGAGGCACCAGGATAGCAGCAATCACTGCAACACCGGCAGCGTACGGTACCCCTCTGGTATGTAGAGGCTGCCCTCGGTAGTGCCTTGCGGCGACAGGCGGCGGAGGTGCTCGCCTAACTCGGCGGGGGTTTTGCGACCGGCCAGCACGTCTTCGAATGCACGCGTTACGCGCGCGACCTGCTCGGCCGATTCGTGGACGAACTCCAGGCGGAAGCGGCGGATTCCGGCGTCCAGCCAAAGGGACAGGTGGCGGCTGGCCTCCTGCGCTTCGGCGCCGAATACCGTGTTGCGGCAGCCGACATCGGCCATCACGGGATGGGCGCGGCCGGCGTCGTCGCGCAGGGCGACGCGATGCTCCTCGCAGGGCCGGCCGCAATCGCGATAGCTGGTGCCCTTCGACAGGAAGCGGCAGAACACGCAGTGCTCGGTGTGGAACACCGGGAGGTGCTGGTATGCGACGGCCTCGATGCGGTGCGCGCCCGATTCCCGCGCCAGGCGGGCGACCTGGTCCGCGTTCAGATCGTGCGTCGGCGTGATGACCGCCAACCCTAGTTCGAGCAGCTCCGCCACGGTGAGGACGTTGGCTGCGTTCAGACTGAAATCGCCAATCAGCTCCGGATGCTCGCGCTCGCGCAGAGCGTTCAGCAGCCCGGTGGACCGCACCAGGATGGGGCAGTCGCACCCCAGGAGGAAGTTCACGATTCGCTCCTCGCCGGGCTTGATCACGCGCGGACTGGCCACACGAACGGCGATGCCGGCGGTGCGCACGCGCTCGATGGAGGGCCGCAGGCCATACAGGTCGAGGTAGTCGAGCGTGATGCTGGCAGGACGGAGATCGAGTGCGGCGTCGAGTTGGTCGGGTGTACGAACGAGGAGGTGCAGAGTAGGATAGGCCTCCTGGCCTGTCCATGGCGCCGGAGGCGACACGGCCGAGCCTGGCTCGGCTGGGCAGGCCGGGAGGCCTACCCTACTGCCTTGGCGCTCTTGTAGCTGCTCGACGGCGGTGCGGCGGATCTGGTTCAACATCGCGCTGGGGGCGAAGACGGCGCCTTCTGCGTCCAACTTCACGCCGGCCAATTCGTAGGGGGTATTGCCCAGGCGGCCCAATTGTGCGGCCAGGAACTCCTCGTCGAGCGCGCGATTGCGCGCCGGCCCCAGCGGCATCTCCGACCGTACGGTCACGCTGACCGCGCCTACGCTCCATTCGGTGACCAGCGGCTGGCCCTCGCGCGCTACCGCCCGAACGCGTACCGCCTGTTTGCGCAGCGGGGCGGCCGGTTCCAGATAGGGGCGCGCGGCCTTGTCGATCTCGGGATCGTGGGTCCTCCACACGAGATCGCCGCGCCGGATGCGGTTCGCGTGGATTGCCCCATTGGCAAACCGCGCCTCCAGCAGCTTGCCCTGCGCCTTCACTTCAAAGACGCGGCCGCCCTCTTCGGGCTCCTCCGGACTGCGCCAGTCGGCCGCATCGAAGACCACGCCGTCGCCGGGCTTGAGCGGGGCGATTGTGTGCGCTTCAGCCGGCTCGATCACTACGCCCTCGTCCGACACACGGGAGACGCGTCCCATCAGCACGCCGCGATGCCGTGGAGCGCGGCCATTCACCACCGCCTGGTGATTCGTGCCGTTGAGAAAGAACGGACCCAGGCCGCGCGAATAGACCTGTTCGAGCTGCAGCTCGCGCGCGCGATCCACTTCGAGCGGGCGGCCGGCCCATGCGGCGTCCACAGCCTCGCGGTAGGCCCGCGTGGTGAGCGCGACGTAGTCCGCGTCCTTGTACCGGCCTTCGATCTTCAGCGCGGAAATCCCGATCTCCACGATCTCCGGAATCTGCCGCAGTGCATACAGGTCGCCCGGGGAGAGCAGGTAGCGGGCGTCGGCCAGCGGCTGCAGCTTGCCGTCCACGATCATCTGGTACGGCAGGCGGCAGGCTTGCGCGCACTGCCCGCGATTGGCGCTGCGCCCGCCCCACGCTTCCGACGAGAAGCATTGCCCGGAGTAGGCCACGCACAGCGCGCCATGCACGAAGATCTCGAGCTCGCATCCGGTAGCGGCGCGAATGGCCCTCACTTCGTCGAGCGAAAGCTCGCGCGCCAGGGTGACGCGGCTCGCGCCCAGGCGTTCGGCGAGGCGGACGCCGTCGGCGCTGGTGACGCTCATCTGGGTGCTGCCGTGGATCTCGAGATCGGGCGCGATGGCCCGCGCGAGTTTGAGGATCCCCAGGTCCTGCACGATGATCGCATCGGCGCCGGCTTCGGCGATGGCAGCCAGGGTCCGGGCGGCCTCGCGAATTTCGTGATCGAAGACGAGCGTGTTGAACGTCACGAAACCCTTCACGCCCCGCCGGTGCAGGGTGCCCATCACTTCCGGCAGCTCGGCGAGTGAAAACCCGACCTTGGCGCGCGCGGTGAAATGGTGCAGGCCGAAATAGACCGAGTCCGCGCCCGCTTCGATGGCGGCGCGCAGCTGCGGCCAGTATCCGGCCGGACTCATGATTTCGGGCTTACGGCGAACTACCATGGAGGGTTCTTCTTTCAGGGTATCAGAGCCGCTCCACTCGGTTGGCGAAGCGGTAAAGTGGATCTGATGCGGCTATTGATCCTTTTTTCTATCGGATTGCTGGCGTTTGCCCAGAACCCCAACGAGGTACGGTCGCCGGACGGCAACATCGTCCTCGCTTTTTCCACCGATGGCGGGCAGCTTGCCTACACGGTGTCCTTTCGCGGCAAGCCGGTGATGGACCGTTCCGCCCTGGGCCTCGAAATCCAGGACCAGCCGGTGCTCGGCCCCAACGTCCGCATTCTCGGCCAGCACGCCAGCTCGATCGACGAGACCTACTCCATGCCGCACGGCAAGGCGAACCCTATCCACAACGTCGCCCGCGCGCTTTCGATCGATGTCGAAGAGTCGCGCCCGCCCTTGCGCAAGCTCACGATCGAGGCGCGCGCCTACAATGATGGCATTGCGTTCCGCTATGTGATCCCCAGCCAGCCGCTGATTACGGAACTGCGCCTGGTCAACGAGCTCACGGAGTTCAATTTCGCCAAGGACGCCACCACGTATCCGCTCCTGCTGCGGAACTTCCGCACTTCCTACGAGGACAACTATCACATTCTGCCGTTGAGCGCGCTGCAGCCGGAATCGCTGGCGGCGCTGCCGTTCACGGCGGAAGTGCCGGGTACGGCCTGGGTGGCCATCACCGAAGCCGACATCGATAACTACGCCGGCATGTATCTGCAGCACAACGGACGCAACGCGCGGTCGATGTTCGCCAAACTCGCGCCGTCGGCCGACGAACCGGGGATCTCCGTCCGCAGGGCCACGCCGGTCGAAGCGCCGTGGCGCGTCATCCTGATCGGCGCCCAGCCCGGACGGCTGGTGGAATCGACCATGATCACCAGCCTCAACCCGCCCTCGGCCATCGCCGATACTTCCTGGATCAAGCCCGGCAAGACTTCGTGGGATTGGTGGAGCGGCAGCTACGCCTCCGGGGTGAATTTCCAGCCCGGCATGAACACTGCCACCATGGAGCACTACATCGACTTCTCCGCGCAGGCGGGAATGCCTTACATGCTGATCGACGCGGGCTGGGCCACGCGCGGCACCGGCCCTAACGATTCCGGCGGCGACCTCATGCACCCCCAGCCGAACATCGACATGCCCGGCATCCTGGCCCACGCCAAGGAGAAAAATGTGCGCGTCTGGCTCTGGGCACACTGGACCGATATCTCGCGCCAGATGGACGAAGCATTTCCACTGTTCGAGAAATGGGGCATCGCCGGCGTGAAGATCGACTTCATGGATCGCGACGACCAGTGGATGGTGAACTTCTACCGGCGGGTGCTGCAGAAGGCCGCCGCGCATCACCTGATGATCGACTTCCACGGCGCATTCAAGCCGGATGGCATCGAGCGCACCTGGCCCAACCTGATGACCCGCGAAGGCGTGATGGGTGCGGAGTACAACAAGTGGAGCGCCCGAGTGACCCCCGATCACAACGTGATGCTGGCCTTCACCCGGATGGTGGCCGGCCCGATGGACTATACGCCGGGCGGGTTCAACAACGCCACCCACGACCAGTTCGAGCCGCGCAACCGGGAGCCCATGGTACAGGGCACGCGGGCGCATGCACTGGCGCTCTACGCCGTATTCGAGAGCGGCCTGCAGATGGTTTCCGACTACCCGGAGATCTACAAAGACCAGAAGGACTTCAATTTCGTGAAGGCCGCCCCGGCCACCTGGGATGAGACGCACGTGGTCGGCGGGAAGCCCGGCGACTACATCACCGTGGCGCGGCGAAGCGGCCGCGAGTGGTTCGTCGGCAGCATCACGGGATGGCACCCGAACGAAATCGACCTGCCGCTGGAATTTCTCGGCCGTGGCGAGTTCATTGCGGACATCTATTCGGATGCTCCCGATGCCGCCGAGAACCCGAAGCACACCACCATCGAGCAGAAGCGGGTGAACGCCGCGACTTTGCTGCACGTGAAGATGGCGCCTGGCGGCGGGCAGGCGATCCTCATCCGGCCGGTACAGTAGGGAGTATTAATTTCGGAGAAATGGATATAGAATACCGTTAGCACCACCTGTGGGTGGGAGGTATCTATGTCCGTCGTCGCCAGCCGCTATAACCTACTGGAGAAGGATGCCCGGGAGGCGCTTGCCGCCTGCGAGCCGGAGCGCTTCCGATACCGCGCCGAGGGAGGCGCTTACCTCAACCTGAGAGGCCTTGCGCTTGAGCCGCTCGAGGGAATCGATGAGGCTCACATCGCCAAACTGGCGCGGATTGTGCGCGGGCTGGCATTTACCGCGGTGGACGCCGCCCAGTCGGGACATCCGGGCGGATCGTCCTCCAAGGCAGAGCAGGTGTTGACGCTGCTGGCGAGCGGCGTTCTGCGGTTCGATGCGCGCCGGCCCAAGCATCCCGGGCGGGACCGGGTGGTCTGGTCGGCCGGCCACTGCTCGCCCCTGTTCCATGCCACGGTGGCGTTGATCTATGAATCGCTGCGGCAGAAGGGCTTCACCCTGGAAGGACAGGCCGCCGTCTATCCCGAGCAACTCGACCGCTTCCGCCGCTGGGACGGGCCGAGCGGCCACGTGGAATCGTACCAAGCGCTGGCCGACACCTCCACCGGATCGTCGGGCCACGGATTCTCGGCGGGCCTCGGCTTCGCCCTCCTGCACCGCTCGTGCGGGCTCCCGACGCGGGCGTTCGTGATTGCGGGCGATGCCGAAAGCGAAGAGGGCATGAGCTACGAGGCCCGCAATGTCGCCTCGGCACTGGGGGTGCGCAACCTGGTGGTCACGCTCGATTTCAACACCTTCGGCATCGACGGCCCGATCGGCGAAGCCATGCCCGGACCGTATCTCAATCACTGGTTCGCGCAAGGTTGGAACATCATCGAGGCGGACGGCCACGACATCCGCGAGCTCGGCTACGCCTACCGCCTGGCAGCCGAAGGTCTGGGTCCCGAACGCCCCACGGTGGTGATCTGCCATACGGTGAAGGGCCTCCATTACGGCCGCCTGGAAGGTACGGCCGATTCCCATGGCATGCCGCTCAAGCACGAGGAGTATGTCGAGGCGATGCGGCGAATGGGATTCCCGGGTGCCGGCATCCAGGCGGTGGTCGGCTCCCTGGGAGCGGGGGAACGCGATTACCTGGCCGGCCGCCTGGCAGTCGCGGCCTCCGGCATCCCGGGCGAAGCGGAGCTGGTAGGGCGCATGAAGACAGCGCTCGCCGGCCGGCCCATTCAGGACTACCGCAGCTTCGAACGGCCGGAGACGCTGCCGCCCGAACTCCTGTTCCCGGAAGGTGAATCCGTGCCCACCCGCAAGGCCACCGAGGCGTGGTTTGCATGGGCCATGAAGCACTCGGCCTTCTTCTATGTGGGCGCCGGCGACCTGATGAAGTCCATTCTCACCGGCAAGGCCGAAAGCGTATACGGCGTGATGCGGCCGGACAACCAGCTCGGCCGAGGCATCCGCTTCGGCATCGCCGAGCAGAACATGGCGATGATCTCCTGTGCGATGGCGCAGGATACGCTGCCGGGCGGGTTCCGCCCCTTCTCCGCTTTCGCGACGTACGGCGTGTTCACCTGCATGATGGCGAACTCCGTCCGCATGACGCTGATCAACAACGATGTGAACCCCGATTCCAAGGCGTTCTTCATCATGCTGGCGGCGCACGACGGCCCCGAGACCGGCGAAGACGGGCCGACGCATCACGGCCTCTTCTGGATGTCGCTGTTCACGGCCTACCCCGGAATCAAAGTCTACAAGCCGCTCGACGCCAATGAAGCGATCGAGATGCTCTTCCATGCCGCGAAACGGGGCGAGCCGGTGGTCTTCTCGGCTGTGCGACCCGGCACTCCGGTGCTGAAACGCGGCAACGGGGTTCCACCGGCGCGCGAGGCCGTCAACGGCGCCTATGTCTTCAAGCGGTTCCGTGATAACGACAAGCCCAAGAAGGTGCTGGTAGTGAGCGGCGGCCAAGTGATGGCGAATCTGCTCGAGATTCTGCCCGATCTCGAAAAGCGATGGGACGTCAAGATTGTCGCGGTCACCTCACCGCAACTCTTCGAGGAGCTGCGCCGCGACGACCCGGAGAAGGCCGACGCCGTCCTTGCGGAAGGCGAGCGCCAGTACGTCACGACCCTGCACAACGGCTGGCCTGGTTTCCTCTACCCGTTCCTGCTGCCGGCCGACCATCAGGATCGCGCCATCGGAATGGACCGCTTCTCGCGCTCGGGCAAGCCGGACGAGATCTACCGCAATGCGGGCTTCGATGCGAAGGGGCTGCGCGAGAGGCTGCTGGGCTAGACGGCTTTGGCCCCGGCGGTTTAGTGAAAACCGAAATGCTCGGGATTGCCGCCGATAATCATCAGGGCGACCACTTTCGGCACGTACTCTCGGGTCTCTTCCGGAAGCGCGTGCACACGATAGAGATACCAGAAGTTGCGTTGTTCGATCGGATTCCGGACCGTCTTCATGATCGCCTCTTTCACCTTTGACGGTCCCAGATTATACGCCGCCAGTGCCAGCATGACAGAACTGCCGGAACCGAAGTCCAGGATCAGGTTGCGAAGATAGTGGCACGCGGCTCGCGTAGAGCTTTGGAGATTCATGCGTTCGTCCACCTCCTGGTCGACGCGCAAACCGCAGGATCGCGCGGTTACGGGCGTGAGTTGCCACGGTCCCGCGGCGCCTGCGTGGCTGACCTGGCCGGGAGACAGAGCGCTTTCGACCACCGGGATATATGCCAGGTCGAGCGGCAACTGCTCGTGTTCGAGAACCTTGCGCACGGTCTCCAGGCGGACTTGATCGCCTTCAAGCGCCTTCGCTGTCAGCGCGCGATCCGACCCAGTGTAGCGGTCGATGTAGAACTGGACCCGCTGGGCAAACTCAGGCGGGACGCTGTACACTTCAGCGCCGAATTCCGCCAGCAGGCTGCGAATCTCGGCGCCAACAAAGTCCACAGGCTGATGCACGCCCACTCGGTAAAGGAGGCTGCGCTGTAATTCCTCGGCCTGGCCTTCATAGGCATCCAGCTGCGCAATCAGGCGGTCAGTCCCGGGGTCCGCCCCATTCGCTTTCTGCAACTGCGCTTCGATGGCGTGAATCCGCCGGTCGATGGCGCTCTTCTCGCGGTCCAAGTCCCAAATCTTCCACGCGGCTACGCCGGACACCACGACGAGGCTGGCAGCGAGGATGCCGATCACCCGGCGGAAACGCTTCCCGGTGTGCCGCACTGCCTGGTGCAGGGTTTGCCGCATGATGGTCATGGTGGTATCGAGGAGGCCCTCGGCGCGCGCCCGGCGCGCCTGCGCGACGGCATTCGAAAGCAGGCCGTCAAACGTACCGGAAAGCGGCGTAGGGACAGCCGGCGGACCCGCCGGAATGCTGGCCGCGGGTATGGCCAGGGTCTTGTCGAGGTCCCCACACTGGTCGGAAGGCGGCGAGCCGGTGTTGTCCTCTTCCATGACGAAAGAGAATTCGGGCCCCTGCGCACCAAGCCGGACGACCGCGGGTGCGCTCAGCGCGGCCTCCGAGACGCGCTCGCCGTTGAGAAAGCTCCCATTGGTGCTGCTCAGATCACGGACGCGGAAGCTGTCTCCGTCGCGGTGAATCTCCAGATGTTGGAGCGAAACGCCAGCCGCCTCCGTGCCCTCGAGCACGATATCGTTCTCGCGGCTCCGTCCGATGCGCGTTATGCCGTCCGGGATGGAATGCCGGAATCCGACCCGCGAACCAGACTGCGAGACGAGCCAAGCCCTGGTGTGCGACACTGCCGCGGACTGTTCAGCCATCTTCCCCTCCGGGTTCTCCGCCTGACCAGTTTGTTACTACGATGATTTCACGTCCGGAGGCGGCCGGCAAATGAGGAAGATCGATTAAACTGAACGTCAGACATGAAGCTGTTCCTGATCGGGTGGATTGCCGGGTCTTTGTGCCTTCCCGTGTGGGGACAGCTCCAGGGCCTCCGCGACGCTACGCAGATCGGGCCCGCGACCGGGGCGATGGCCGCCGCATTCTCCTTGCCCGATCAGTCCGGCCAACGTCGGACCATGGAATCGCTGATGGGCCCGCAAGGGCTCGTGCTGGTGTTCTTCCGTTCGGCCGACTGGTGAGTGTACTGCAAGGGGCAGCTGGTCGAGCTGCAACACGATGCCGCCATCTTGCACCACGCCGGGCTGGGACTCGCGGCCATCAGCTACGACAGCAGTGCGGTCCTGAGTGAATTTTCCAAACGAAAATTGATCACGTTTCCTCTCTTGTCCGATCACGAATCGCAGGTAATCCGCGCCTACGGCCTCGCGGACCGGAGATACCGGAAGGGCATGGAGCTCGATGTAGACAAGGAACAGGTCTACTTCAATTCGGTCGGGCGTGTGCCGGTCTTCGGGCTCTCCTATCCCGGCGTGTTTGTTCTGGCGCGCGACGGTCGCGTGAAGTGGCGTTTCGTTTCCGAAGGTCCCGAGTTGCGGCTCACCGGCGCGGCCATCCTGGAGGAGGCCGTGGGCGGGATCGCCGACCAAAGCCGGACGTCCGTTTCCAGCCGCGACATCGGAGTTGCCGCGACGGCTACCAATACCTCCGTCGGCCTGGGGACCCGCATCCGGATCGCCGTCGAGCTTAAGGTCCCTAAGGGATTCCACGTCTACAGTCCTGAGGTGGGAAGCGAATACAAAGGGGTGACGTGGCAAATGGATTCCACCGATTGCCTGGAGATCGGCGAGCCGGTCTATCCCACACCGGAACGGAAGTTCATGAAATCGACCGGCGAGAATCTGCCCGTCTACGAGGGCACGCTGCGGATCAGCCGCGAGATCGTCGTCAAGCCGGCGATCCGCGCGTCCGATCCATCGATTTTCAAGCTGTTCTGCGAGCGCTGTCTTGACGCCGCCTCGCGCATCAAGGCATCGGGAGTGCTGAAGTTTCAAGCGTGCGATCAGCGGCAGTGCTACCCTCCGCAGACGGTGCGGCCCCAGTGGACCTTCCTATTCGTCCCTCCCGACCGGCAGCGTTCGCCGGATGACCTGAAGCGGGAGTTCGAAGAGTTCCAGCCCAAGAAGTGAGCTGTCCGTTCCCCCTTGGCCGTCCCGGTCGCCGGTTACCGCCGGGCGAGCTGCGCGGCGCTCCTTTCGAGCGTGTCGTAAAGCGGCGCGGCCGGAGTGACGACGTCCGGCTCTTCCGCCACCGACACCGCCAGAATGCGGATCTTCTGGTTGTCCGGCAGCGTCAGCGTGCGGGCGTTCGCCGGCAGGTCGATCGCGTAGGCGTAACAGGTAGGAGTAGGCGTACGGATCGTTTTGCCCATCGGCCGTGTGCTGGTGGGAAACGAACCATGCCACAGGCGCGGTCTTCACATAGCCCGGCCTGATCCCCACCATCTTGCCGAACGGATCGGTGCGGGTGCGCGGCGCATCCGCAGGGGCGCCGGGCCGTTGCCGGACCGGCACTTCCGCCGGCTCCCAGCTACGGTTGTCCCATTGACCGATGAACCCGCTCCAGCTCTGCACCGACACGCTGACGGAATTGGCGCCGGCCTGGAAAGTGCCGGTCTGATCGCCGTCGGCGGCGGCCAGAACGTAGACGCGGTTGAACTTTCCGGCAGGCAGATCGAGCTTCTGCCCCTTGGCTGCCACGGCATTCGGAACGCCCGTCCCAGCCGCCGCGAGAGTGAATTTCACGCCCCCGAAATCGACCGATGACGGCATCATCTCCGCCGGAATGGCCTTGCCGGCGGCCGAGAATCCGCCCACCGTCCTGGTCTCGTCGTTACTCGCCACCGCCAGATCGTAGGCGAGCTTCACCGGCTGGGAGGTGAGCGAGGGCACTTTCGCAGCCGGCCGCAGTTTCAGAGCGAAGGTTCGCGGCTGGAATGCGGAGAACGAGGCCGCCAGCCTGCCACCGGACACTGTGGCCGGCCCCACCGGCTCTTCCGCGCCATTGATCTCACGCGCGGCAATTATCTGTGAGGAGGGGAACGCCAGCTGCACGTTCTGCGCGCCCTTGCCGTCGATCTCGACCAGCCGCACCACGACCTCGTCGCTCTGCTCGGCCTTCTTCAACGCCAGCACACGGATCCGAGGATTGTTCACGGTCATTAGCGAGAATGTCTTGCCGAGCGCGCCCGGGTGCTTCGGGCTCTCGAACGCGATGAGCGGCTGGTTCAGGCGGTAGGCCTGCCAGTCGGTCTGCGCCTGCTGCCAGTTGCCGGCGTGGCCGGCGAGGCCGAACACGAATTCGTGGTGTCCAAGGTCCTGCGTGCCCTGGTCGGGGTAGCCGCCGCGCGTGCCGGGTGTCCGCACCAGGGTCAGCCGCAGCGTCCGGGCATCCGGCTTATCCGACGCGTTCTTGCAGTCGGTCAGGATAGTGATGCCGTAGGCGCCGCTTTGGTCCGTGAGATCGACCCACTGGTGCGACGCCACTTCGAACTGGCGCTCCTGCTCGGTGGGCCGCTGGATCGTGCCGATATCCCAGTTGTATGTGGCGTTTTCGTTCGATGCCGTCAGCGGGAAGACGGATTTCAGGTTCGCTTCCTTCGTATTCCAGTCGATTACGTTGCCGAATTCGATGCGATTGCCCGCGTCTCCCGCCGCGAGGCTGACGGTCTGGGCGAACTTCGAGCCTTCGGTTTCGCGCACGACTTCGACGGCCACCCGGGCGGGACCGCTCTGCGCGATCCGGATTTTAGCCGGACCGCCGACTATGGCCCGCGGCGCGGCGCGCTCCTGGTCGTAGTCCATATTCCAAGCGGGCCAGTTGCGCGGATTGTCGGTGCTGATCGCGAGGCGAATCGGCGCGGAGAGCAGCTCCTTCCCCGCAGTTTTGTCGTAGATGCTCGCGACGTCGCCGCCGGTATCGAGTTTCACGAGGTATCGCTGGTTCTCGAGCGACGATTCCGTCACCTTCAGGGCAGAGGCCGCTGGGGCATCCGCCGGCTGCACGTCGTATACCGTGTAGCCCACGGACGGAGTCTTGGCGAGGAAGAGCACCTTGCCGCCTTCGATCTGCGCCGGTACGTCCTTGCCGTCCGGTCCGGTCACGCGCACTGCTTTCGGCGCGCCACCGGGGAAGGCGACGGCCGCCTCCACCAGGTCTTCGCGCGGGATGTTGAGCGAGTTATAGACCACTACCGCCTGGCCCTTGGCCTGGGTGTTCATTCCCGACGCCACTGCCTCCGTGGCGCTGGTCAGCACGCCGGCGAACTGGTTGAGCGCGATAATCTGGTCGTTCCAAGCGTACTCGTATGCTTTCGGCGTGGACGTGCCGGGAATGATGTCGTGGAACTGGCCGCCCAACACCAGGCCCCAGGCATCGTTCAAACGCTGCTGCGGGTAGGGACGCCCGCCCAGCAGTTGTGCGGCCACCGAGGCCTTCTCCGCCGCATCCGCCAATACTTCATTCTTGCGGTTCCACCGCTTCATGTAGGTCTCGGACGTGATGGAGCCGGCGGAGTGGTTGATCAGCTCCAGGTCGCCTTTGTAGCGCGGGAATTTCGCGGTCTGCTCCGGCTTGATGTCGAGGAACATCTGCTCCGCGTTGGCCGAGATTACGTGGACCGGCCCGTCGCCCACCTGCACTTCGGGCGCAGGCGGAGGGGGCGGCGCCTGTTCGCCGCCGCGTTCCCCGCGTCCGCCGAAGGCCGGAATCGAAATCTTCTCCTTGGTGACGATGGCTTCCATCAGCTTGATGGAATTCTCGGTCGGCGCCCCGCCGATGTCGCCGGTCCCATAGTAGTGGTAGTCGGCGAAGATGCCGGTCAGGCTGCCATTGATCTGAATGCGCTTCACCCAGTCCTCCTGCTGGCCGAGGAAGCGCTGCATCATCTGTTGCTGCTGCGGCGTGAGCGACGGATCGGGCGGCGGCGGAGGCGCCGGGCTCTTGCTCAGGTCATAGGTCACCGACCCGGCGTAGTTCCCGGGATTGAGCGCCGCGATCACGCTCTTGCCATCCGGCCCCTCCCAGATTCCGACATTGAACGGGATGCCGTCCGGCGTCTTCTCCGGCGAATCCGGACCGCCTACGTGCGGCGCCGGCTGCCAGGCCGCGGAGAGTTTTTGCGTGGAGAAACCCTTGATCCCGGTATGGGCCAGAATGCTGGGCAGCGACGACGGGAACCCGAAGCAGTCCGGCAGCATGTATTCCGCGCTGGTCTTGCCGAATTCCCTGCGGAAATACAGCTTGCCGTAGAGAATCTGCCGGATGATCGATTCCGCGTTCGGTGAATTGACGTCACTCTCCTCCCACGAAGAGCCGGCCGCGAACCAGCGGCCCGAATCGACGTACTTCTTCACCTTCGCGTAGTCGGCCGGGAAATATTCCTTCATCATGCGGTACCGGTTAGCGCCGCTGAAATTGAAGATGTAGTGCGGGTACTTCTCGAAGTAACCGAAGTTCAACCGCATCGTATCCCTGATGTACTGGCTGATCGTGGTGGGATATTCCCACCGCCACTGCGTATCGAGATGGGCGTAGCCGACCACGTATAGCGTCGGCTGTTTCGCCAGGTCCGGGCGGTCGGCCGCCCGTGTGAAGAGGCCCACCAGCAGCAAGGGAAGAAGTCGCAGCATGCGTCGCATGTGCACGAGGTTAACGCACGGCAGGGCCGAATTCCAGCTAATAGGGTCTTAAACTAGTATTGGAACCTACTCCGGCCAGGGAGTCACCTTGAGATCCGCCGTCGCGGCACGATCGCGGTCCACCCGCACGCGCACCGCGCTCCCGATAAGGGGACGAACAAAATCCGGGTCCTCCAGCGCATTGATTTCCGGCTGCGGAAAGGCAAACGCATAGTAGTCTCCCGGCTTGACGCTCCCGATTTCGAAGCGGCCCCGGCTGTCGCACTTCGCCGTGCGGATGAACTGGTAAGTGAGCATGGTTTCGTCCGCGGGTAGAAGCACGACGGTGACGCCATCACCCTCTTCCACGCTGCCCGATACGCGGCCGGCGCCGGCCGTGTAGATGACGCGAAGCGGCGCGAATCCCGGTCCTATTTCCACCTCCTGCTCCATCACTTCGCGCGCACCCAACAGGATCGATTCCACGTAATAGCCGTCCGGCAGCCCGTAAACGACGATGCGGTAGCGATCGGGAAAGAGACCATCGATCTCGAAGGTTCCGTCTTTGCGGGGGTGCCCGGGCGCGCTCCAGTTGCGGGTTATCGATTCGAGGGTGACCGAATCGATGGAATCTTCACCCCCGGCTCCGCGCCTTTCCTGGAGTTCCACGCTGCCGCCGACCCGGAATGGCGCGGCAAGCCGGATGGCCACGGTCTCCAGATCGTGGCGCGCGACGATGGTTTCCGCGAACCCCTTCAATTCCACGCCGCCTCTGGTTGCGGCCGCCGTCAAGAGCCACTTCCCCAGATGCACCGCGGGGAACTCGAACGAGCCATCATCCGCGGACCGGGTTCCGTCGCTGTCATGCTCCCATCGATCCGCCGAGGCGATGCCGACCTCCACGCCGGCCGCGAGCTTTCCATCGTCGCCAAACACCACGCCTCGCAGCCGGTACACCGGCACGGCCTGGAGGCGAATGTCATACCCCGTCAGGTCCCAACCGGCACGAACAGCGATGCGGGCGGCCTGGCTGCGCTCCACCACGTTCGGGTAAAACGTGTTCGCCCAGACGAGGCGCTCTCCCTCGCCAGCGGGCGGAGGTGCGAGCGGCGGGTCCGGCTGGGCGGCCTTCTTCGACGCACTTCCCGAGGTCATGCCGCCCTGGAGACTGCTCCGGATCGGCTGCGCTTCGAGCAGATACCCGCCCGGCCAGAGTCCCTGAAAGGAGAATCTCCCATCCTGGTCGGTCTTCGCCAGAGCCATGAGGACGGTACTCGCAAGCTCGGAAGACGTCTTCAACTGCACCGGGAGGTTGGGAACCGCGCGACCGCCGCCATCCATCACGCGGCCGCTCAATCCACCCAGCCGCGTCAACTGCGATGTCAGTCGCACGGTGCCGCCGTCCGCGCCGATATGGACCGGCCGCGCAGAGCCTCCGGCCGAATACGGCCCGCCATACCCCTGCTTGTCGAACGAGGCGACGTAATCGCCAGGAGCCACGCCGGCGATGCGGAACGCGCCCGCGCTGTCGGTGACGGCGCGGAGAGCCACGCTTCTCGACCCCGCGGGCGCCAGCTCCACCGTCACCGCGGGAATTCCGCTGCGAGTAAGACTATCGACTACCGTACCTTCGACGGTCCCGCCGGCCTGGCCCCAAAGCAGAGGTGAGGATGCCAGCAGCAGCCTGATTGACAGAAACACGATCGTCTCTGTCAATCAGGATAACGCCATCCGAATTAGCGCGGGCTCGCCAGGGTGTCGTACAAAGGCCGCACGGGTTCCACATCCGGCCCCTCCTCCGCCACCGAGACCGCCAGCACGCGGATCTTGTCGTTGTCGGGCAGCGTGAGGGTCTTGGCGTTCGCGGGCAGGTCGATGCCGTAAGCGAAAAGGTACGAGTATTGGTAGGGCTCGTTCAAACCGCCGGCGGTGTGATGGTGCGAGCAATCCCACGCCACGTCGGCGCGCTTGATGAACCCGGGCTCGAGGCCGACGTAATCCTCGGGGTAGCGCGGCGACCAGTTGGCCGACCCGCGATTCTCGAGGTCCCATGTCGCGTGATTCGCCGAGACGGCCCAATCGTGCTTCAGCGGCACTTCCCGGCGCTGCCCGCCGAAGCCCGCCATTACCGTATCCGGCTCGGGCTTCCACTCGCGGGTATCCCACTGGCCGATGAAGCCGCCCCAGTTCTCCACGGTGAGCTCGACCGGCCGGCTGCCCGCGCGGAACGTGGCCTTCTGGTCGCCATCCGAGGAGGCGGCCAGGACATAAACCCGGTTGAATTTGCCGGAGGGCAAGTGGAGCGTCTGTCCTTTCGCCACGACGGCGTCCTTCTTCCCCGTCCCGGAGGGCGCGAGCTGGAACTTCACACCATCGAAGGTCAACTGTGCGGGCAGCATCTCGGCGGGAATCGCGTCGCCTTTGGCATCGAAGCCGCCGACCGTCTTCGTGTCGTCGTTGCTGGTCACGGCCAGGTCGTAGGAGAGCGTGACCGGCTCGGACCGGACTGCCGGCACAGTGGCGGGAGGAGGCCCGAGTTTTACAGCGAAGGTGCGCGGCTGGTACGCCGTGAACGATGTGTCCAGCGTTCCGCCGGAAACCGTGGCGGGGCCGACCGGCAACTCCTGGCCGTTCACTTCGCGGGCGGCGGTCACCGGTCCGGCGAACTTTACTTGCACTTTCGCCTCGGGCTTCCCGTCCATCTCGACCATACGGATGATCGTTTCGTCGCTCGTCTCCGCCTTCTTCAGCGCCATCAGGCGAATGCGGGGATTGTCGATCGTCACCAGGGAAAACTCCTTGCCGAGGGCCCCGCCGTGCCTCGCGGTTTCGAAAGCTTCGAGCGGCTGGTTCAGGCGATAGGCCTGCCAGTCCGTCTGGCCTTTGCGCCAGTCGCCCGCATGTCCGGCAATGCCGAACACGAATTCGTGATGGCCCCAATCCTGGTTCAACTGGTCGCTGTAGGCCCGTCCGCGGCCTCCGCCAAAGCCCTGGTTCGCATTGGGAGCAGGGGGCGGGAAGCCCGGCGTGCGGAGTAGCGTCAGGCGGATGGTGTGGTCGTCGCGCTTGTCGGACCCGTTTTTGCAATCCGTCAGGATGGTGGCGCCGTACTGTCCGCCCTGATCGGTCAGGTCGATCCACTGGTGCGACGCGACTTCGAACTGTCGCTCTTCGGCGGTCGGCCGCTGGATGGTTCCGATATCCCAGTTATAGGTGGCCAGCCGGTTGGAGGCAGCCAGCGGAAAGACGGCCTTGACGTTGGAGGCCATGGTTTTCCAGTCGATGGCGTTGGCGAACTCCACGCGGTTGCCCGCGTCTCCGGCCGAGAGGCGGACGGTCTGCACGAACTTCGAACCCTCGGCTTCGCGAGTCACCTCGATGGCCACGCGGACCGGCCCGTTTTCGACGATCCGGACCTTCGCAGGCCCGCCCACGTAAGCGCGGGGGGAGCGCTGCTCGTCATCGAAATCCATGTTCCACGCCGGCCACTGGTGCGGCGCATCGGTCGAGATCGCCAGGCGCACGGGCGCCGAGAGCAGCTCCTTGCCGAGCTGCTTGTCATAGATGCTCGCGACGTCGCCGTTCTGGTCGAGGCTAACGCGGTAACGCGCGTTCTCGAGGGACGACTCGGTCACTTTCAGCGCGGCGCTCCGTTCCGCCGCCGAGGCCGGCTGCACATCGTAGACCGCGTATCCCACTGGGGGCGCCTTGGCGAGGAACAGCACCTTGCCGCCTTCGATCTGCGCAGGCACTGACTTGCCGTCCGGTCCGGTGACGCGAACGCCCTTCGACTCGCCGCCGGGAAAGGCAATCGCGGCCTCGACTACGTCTTCGCGCGGAATGTTCAGCGAGTTGTAGACCACCACGGCGCGGCCCTTGACCTCCGTGTTCAACCCCGCCGCTACCGACCCGGTCGCGCTGGTCAGCACGCCCGCGAACTGATTCATCGCGATCACGTCGTCGTTCCACGCAAACTGGTAAGCCTGCGGAGTGGCGGTGCCGGCCGCGGTGTCGTGGAAGTGCCCGCCCAGCGCGAGCGTCCACGCGTTGGTCAGGCGCTCGTGAGGATAGGGCAGGCCGCCGAGCCACGCGGCCGCTACCGAAGCCTTCTCCGCGGCGTCCGCCAGGATCTCGTTCTGCCGCACCCAGCGCTTGTGATAAGCCTCCGAAGTCAACGAACCCGCGGAGTGGTTGATCAGCTCCAGGTCGCCCTGGTAGCGCGGGAAGCGCGAGGTCATGGAAGGCTTGATGTCATTGAACATCTGGTCCGCGGTCGCTTCCACGACATGCACCGGACCCTCGCCGACGGCTACCGGCGGACCTGCTGGAGGCTGCGGCTCGGCCCCACGGCCGCCGCGCCCGCCTCCCACCGGCAGCACTGCGGTGCCCTTCGTGACGATCGCCTCGAGCAGCTTGACGCTCGATTCCGTCGTGGCGCCGCCGATGTCGCCGGTCCCTACGTAGTGGTAGTCGGCATAGACGCCGGTCACTTTACCGTCCAGGTCGATGCGCTTCACCCAGTCTTCTTCCCGGCGTCCGACACCGCGCCCGCCGCGTCCCGCCGGTGCCGCGTTGGGATTGGGAGCGGGCGGCGGAGGCGGCTCTTTGCTCAGATCGTCCGTGACGCCGCTGCCATAGCTGCCCGGGTTGAGCGCCGCGATGATCGTCTTGCCGTCCGGCCCCTGCCACAGCCCGACATTGAATGGGATGCCCTCGGGCGTCTTCTCGGGCGAATCCGGACCGCCTACATGCGGCGCCGGCTGCCACGCCGCCGAAAGCTTCTGGGTGGAGAAGCCTTTGATACCGGCATGGGCCAGGATGCTCGGCAGCGAGGCCGGGAATCCAAAACAATCCGGCAGCATGTATTCCGTGCTGGCCTTGCCGAACTCCTTGCGGAAATACGTGTTGCCATACAGAATCTGCCGTAGGATGCCCTCGGCGTTGGGGAGGTTGACGTCGCCCTCCTCCACCGAAGATCCCGCCGGGAACCACCGTCCTTCCGCCACATACTGCTTGACCTTGGCGTAATCCGACGGGAAATACTCCTTCATGAGCCGGTAGCGGTTCGAGCCGGTCCAGTTAAAGACATAGTGCGGATATTTCTGGAAATAGTCGAAGTTGACCCGCATGGTTTTGAGTAAGTACTCGCTGATGGATTGCGGGAACTCCCATCGCCATTGCGTATCGAGATGGGCATAAGGAACTACATACAGCGTCGGCTGCCTGGTGATGTCGCCCGCCTTCATGGTCTGCGCGCCCAGATAGGGCAGGACTGCCGCGCAGAGAAGTGCCAGGCGAAGAGACGTACTGCGGACCGGTTGCATCGGACCCTCCTAGAGTTCTGTAGCAGGTAATTCCAGACTACCGCTTGAAGGAACACTCTGTCGACCAGGACCGGGCGGTGGGTTATAGTAGCAGGATTCACCAACGCGTCACCTACGAGGAGTCTCCGATGATCAGTAGTAAGACCTGGGCCCGATCTGCGATTGTTTCCGCGGGCGTGTTGACCCTGCTCGCTGCGGCCCTCCCCGGTATCGGCGCCGATAGCGCACCCGCCGGCGCGCCGCGGCCAAAGGCCAACTACGAGCTGGCCGCCGAGTGGACCTCGCAGAAGATCGGCAAGCTGGTCTTCGACCTGGCCGCCACGCCGCACTGGCTGGAATCCGGCGATCGCTTCTGGTACAGCTTCGAGAACACCAGGGGCCGCAAGTTCTGGCTGGTCGATCCCGTTCGCAAAACCAGGACCTACGTCTTCGACCCCGTAAAACTGGCCGCCGCGCTGACCTCCGCCACCGGGCTGCCTTACGATTCCCAGCACCTGCCCATCACGGTGATCCGCTTCGTGCGCAACGATTCGGCCATCCAGTTCGAGATCAACGTGCCGCGCGATGCCGTTATCCCGGGCGAAACCAAGACGACGATCACCGCCACACAGCAGACCGACGCCGGGCAGCAAAACGACAACCTCGACCCGCCGCAGCAGCAGCAGGGGCGCGGCGGATCGCTCTACGGAGCCCCGCCGGCCCGCAATCAGAAGCAGCTCACCTTCGAATACGAGCTCTCGAGCGGCAAGCTACAGATGCTGAGCGAGCGCCCGCCCCGCAAGCCCGCGTGGGCTTCCATCTCGCCGGATGGCAGGACGGTCGTATTCGCGCGCAAACACAATCTCTACATGATGGACGCCGACAACTATGCGAGGGCGCTGAAGGACGCCAAGGACAAGTCGATCGCCGAAACGCAGCTCACCACCGATGGCGTGGAGGATTTCGCTTACGGCGGCCGCGGCGGCGACCAGCAACAGCAGCAGGAGCAGCAGGAGAATAACGGCGAAGGCCAAGGCCAGGCCGATCCAAATGCCCGTCAGGCGGCCAATGTGTCCTGGTCGCGCGACTCCAGGAAGTTCGCACTCGTCCGGCGCGACCAGCGCAAGATTCCCAAGCTGTGGGTGATCCACTCGCTGGGCAATCCGCGCCCCACGCTGGAGACCTACCCTTACGCCATGCCCGGCGAGCCGAACGCGCCGCTGTCGCAGCTCGAAATCTTCGACGTGGCCGCGAAACAGCGGCTGCTGGTGAAGGCCGACGCGTTTAAAGACCAGACGCTGCAGGTGGAGGTGGAGCGCCCCACCGCCCGCGCCCGCGAGCATGAACGGACCGAGCCGCTATGGGCAAACGCAGGCTCCGACAAGCTGTACTTCGCGCGCCTCAGCCGCGATATGAAGCGTCTGGATGTCTGCGTGGCCGACACCGCCACGGGCGAAGCCAGGCCCGTGATCCAGGAGCGCATGAATGTGTATCTCGAAGACAAGCCGCTCCGCGTCATCAACAACGGGAGCGAGCTGATCTGGTGGTCGGAGCGCGATGGCTGGGGCCACTACTATCTCTACGGCGCCGACGGCACGCTCAAGAACCAGATCGACAAGGGCGAGTTCGTGGCCGAGGACATCTCCTACGTGGACGAGAAGGCGCGCGTCCTCTATATGACGGCGTCCGGCCACGAGGACGGCGAAGATCCCTACTTCATGCACTTCTACCGCGTGAACCTGGATGGCAGCGGTTCGCGCCTGCTCGACCCGGGCAACGCCTCTCATGCCGTCGCCATGTCGGATACGGGCCGCTACTTCGTCGATACGTTTTCGCGCGTCGACACGGTTCCGGAATCGGTCCTCATGGATGCCGCGGGCGCCGCGGTGATGCCGCTCGACAAGGTGGACTCGGCACCTCTGCTGGCGGCCGGCTTCAAGTTCCCCGAACCCTTCAAGGTGAAGGCCGACGACGGCATCACCGACCTTTACGGCGTCATGTACAAGCCCTTCGACTTTGACCCGAATAAGAAGTACCCGGTGATCGAGTATGTCTATCCCGGCCCGCAGACCGAGAGCGTCACCAAGACCTTCACGCCGAAGGGCAACACGCAGCAGATCCTGATGGCCAACATGGGGTTCATCATGATCGAGATCGGAAACCGGGGAGGCAACCCGCACCGCTCGAAGTGGTATCACACCTTCGGATATGGCAACCTGCGCGATTACGGGCTGGCCGACAAGAAAGCCGCGATCGAGCAACTGGCCAAGGAATATCCGTTCATCGATATCGACCGCGTAGGCATCTGGGGCCATTCGGGCGGCGGCTTCATGACCGCGGCGGCCCTGCTGATTTATCCCGACTTCTTCAAGGTAGGGTGGTCCGAATCCGGCAACCACGAGAACAACATCTACAACAACACCTGGAGCGAGAAGCACAACGGCGTGAAGGAAGTGGACGACGGCAAGGGCAGCGTGCGCTTCGAATACCGGATCGACAAGAATTCAGAGATCGCCAAGAACCTGAAAGGCCATCTGATGCTAGTCACCGGGGACATGGACAACAATGTGCACCCGAGCAATACCTATCGCCTCGCCGACGCACTGATCAAAGCCAATAAGCGATTCGACTTCATGATTCTGCCCGGGCAGCGCCACTCTTACGCTCCGGTGGCGGATTACGTGACCTGGCGCCGGGCCGATTATTTCGCGAAATATTTACTGGGCGAGTCGGATGAGAGCATCGACATGTGGGAGTTAAACCGGGAGCGGCAGGATAAGCCCGCCGCCCCCGCCGGGCAAGGGCGCCGGTAGATGGCCGTCTGCGCCCTCTCGTCAAACCGCGCGGCGCCCGATAAAGAACCCCACGATCCAGATCACCAGGAACACGAAAAACAGAATCTTGGCGACTCCGGCTGCCGTCCCCGCAATCCCTCCAAATCCCAGGATCGCGGCAATGATGGCGACAACCAAAAAGATAAGCGACCAATGTAGCATCGGATTGTTCCCCCGCCTCTTCCACGGGCAGCTTGCGCGCCATTGTGTCTCCGCTCACAGAACGGCTGCGCTACCATTTCAGTATTCGATGGGCCCCATCCTGGAACTCCGCAAGCTGGTGAAGCACTTCCCCGGCCAGCAGGCCGTCAATGGAATATCGCTCACCATTCCCCGGGGAGGCTTTTTTTCGCTGGTGGGTCCGTCCGGTTGCGGCAAAACCACTACGCTGCGCCTGATTGCGGGCTTCGAGCAGCCGACTTCGGGAGATGTCCTGCTCAACGGCGAAGCGGTCAACCACCGTAAACCTTATGAGCGGAATGTCAGCACCGTATTTCAGAGCTACGCCCTGTTCCCGCACCTGACCGCGCGCCAGAACATTGAATTCGGACTCAAGCGGCGCAAGATTTCCGAGGCCGCCCGGCGGGTGCGCGATGTGCTCGAGCTGGTCAGCCTCGGCGGCAAAGAGGAACGCCGGCCCGCCCAGCTTTCGGGCGGCGAGCGGCAGCGCGTGGCGCTGGCCCGGTCGCTGGTTCTCGAACCCGACGTCCTGCTGCTCGATGAGCCCCTGGCAGCGCTCGATCCCAAGCTCCGCAAACAGATGCGCGGGGAGCTCAAAGCCATGCAGCGGCGCGTCGGCATCACGTTCCTCCTGGTGACGCACGACCAGGAGGAGGCGCTCTCCATGTCCGACCAGCTTGCCGTCATGAACCAGGGCCTGATCGAGCAGGTGGGCTCTCCCGAAGACGTCTATCTGCGCCCGTGCTCGCGGTTTGTGGCGGGCTTTCTCGGCGCGGTGAACTGGATCGGCGGCGTCGGCATCCGCCCCGAAGCCACGCGCCTCGCAGCGTCCCCGGACGGCGGCCCGCAGCGCTATGCCGCCGGACTGGTGACCGGCTCGGTGTTCCTGGGCGACTGCGTTCAGGTGATGGTGCGGCTCGATTCCGGCGAGAACGTCGTGGCGCAAGTGCCGCGCGCGGCCGCCGGATATGCGGCGGGCGGCCCCGTCCACGTCTGCTGGGACGCCGACGACGAGCTGGTGTTCGAATGAAGCTGCGCTCCTGGTTCCTGCTGCCTGCCTGGCTGTGGCTGGCCGTGCTGTTCGCCGCGCCGTTCGCCATCGTGCTGGCCTACAGCTTCCTTTCGCGCGGCGTCTACGGAGGCATCGAGCAGCCGTGGAGCCTCGAAAGCTACCGTCGCCTCGCCGATCCGCTGTATCTCACGATCCTGCTGCGGTCATTCGTCATGGCGCTGGCCGCCACCGTCCTGTGCCTGGTGTTTGCGTTCCCCGCCGCCCTGTTCATCTCCCGCGCGCCCAGCCACAAAAACCTGTACCTGCAACTGGTAATGCTGCCGTTCTGGACCAGCTTCCTGGTCCGCACCTATGCCTGGATCTTCCTGCTGCGCGACACCGGCCTCATCAACACGGCGCTCCAAAAGATCGGCCTGATCCACGGCCCGCTTCCGCTGCTCTATAACGATGGCGCCGTTCTGCTCGGCCTGGTGTACGGCTATCTGCCGTTCATGGTGCTGCCGATCTACGCCACGCTGGAACGCCTCGACCCGTCGCTCGAGGAGGCCGCAGCCGATCTTGGCGCGCGTCCCCTCTCCGCGATCTTCCGCGTGGTCGTGCCGCTATCGAAACCGGGCATCGTGGCCGGGTCGGTGCTGGTTTTCATCCCCTGCCTGGGCGCCTACCTCACGCCCGACCTCCTGGGCGGAGGCCGCACCGTGATGGCCGGAAACCTGGTGCAGAACCAGTTCACCAGTGCGCGCGACTGGCCCTTCGGCGCCGCCGTCTCCATCGGCCTCATGGTCCTCGTGACGCTGCTGCTGTGGATCTTCCTGCGCCGCGAGGCGGAGTCCCTGGTATGAAGCGCTGGCTGGCAGCTTATGCCGTAGCCTTCTATGCCTTCCTGCACCTGCCGCTGCTGACTCTCGCGGTCTTCAGCTTCAACTCATCGCGAGTGGCGGTTTGGGGCCACTTTTCGCTCGACTGGTACCGCGCCATGTTTCGCGATCCGCAGATTGCCGAGGGCACCTGGAACAGCGTGGTGATCGCCTTCTGGGCCACCTTGATCTCGACGGTCATCGGCACGCTGTGCGCCTACGGGCTGTGGAAGCGCGGATCGCGCGCGATCACCGGCGCGCTGTACCTCTCGCTGGTGACGCCGGAGATTGTCACCGGGATCTCGCTGCTGGCGCTGTTCCAGTGGGCCTTCCGATGGCTCGGCTGGCAGCTCGGGCTGTATACCGTCGTGCTGGCGCACGTGGCGTTTTCGATCGCTTACGTGGTGATCGTGGTGAGCGCGCGCCTGCGCACTGTCAGCCCCACGCTCGAAGAGGCGGCCATGGATCTCGGAGCAAACGAATGGCAGGCATTCTGGCACGTAACGCTGCCCGCGCTGATCCCCGGAATTATCGCCGCGGCGCTGCTGGCGCTCACCGTGTCCTTCGACGATTACGTCATCACCAGCATGGTGGCGGGGGTGGACTCCCAAACCCTCCCCATGGTCATCTATGCCATGGCGCGCCGCGGCGCGAGTCCCGTGATCAACGCGATCTCGGCGCTCATCACGGTGGTGTTCGGATTCCTCATTCTGCTTTCGGAGCGGGTGCGCGAAGTATGAACCGCCGGGCGTTCTTTCTCGGCATGGCGGGACTGGCCGGATGCGCGCGCGATTCACGCCCGCGGCTCAACGTGTACAACTGGTCGGCCTACGTCGCGCCCGAGACCATCCCCGGATTCGAAGCTGAATTCGGAGTCAAGGTCCGCTATGTCACTTACGAGAGCAACGAGGAGATGCTGGCCAAAGTGCTGAGCGGCAACTCCGGGTGGGACGTGGTCTTCCCCACCCACAACCGCCTCGAGCCGATGCGCGAGTACGGCCTG
Source organism: Bryobacterales bacterium (assembly GCA_963836015.1). Lineage (GTDB taxonomy): Bacteria > Acidobacteriota > Terriglobia > Bryobacterales > Bryobacteraceae > CAWCDJ01. Next base: position 110,674 of record CAWIIF010000003.1, read on the forward strand.
CTGGCGCGGCTCAACCACGACTGGCTCCCCGGCCTCGCGAACCTCGATGCCCGCTTTCGCGCGCCCGCCTGGGACCCCGAGCTCGCCTGGGGCCTCCCCTACATGTGGAACGGCACAGGCATCGCGTACAGCCGCACGCTCCAGCCCGCGCTCGACCGCTGGGCGGATCTCTGGGAGCCGCGCCTCAAAGGCCGGCTCACCATGCTCGACGATCCCGAAGACATGCTCGGCGCCTGCCTGAAGAAGCTCGGCTATCCCTTCAGCGCGACCGACCCTGGGCAGTTGCGCCGCGCCGAGCGCGAGGCCATCGCGCAGAAGCCCCTGCTGCGCGCCTATCTCAATGCCGAGGTGCGCGACCAGTTAGTCTCCGGCGATGTGCTGGCCGCACAGCTCTGGTCGACCACCGCGCAGCAGGCCATCGACGCGGCGCCGGGCCTGGCCTTCGCCTACCCGGCCGAGGGCTACCCCTTGTATTGCGATTGCGCCGTCATTCTCCGCGAAAGCCGCCGTCTGCGCCTCGCCCACCGCTTCCTCGATTACCTGCTGCGTCCGAAAGTCTCGGCGCAGATCGTGGAATCGACCAAGACCGCTACAGCCAACGCCGCCGCTCAGGCGCTGCTGCCCGATAAGGTGCGGAGCAATCCCGTACTCTACCCGCCGGCCGATATCTTCGCCCGCGGCGAGTGGCCGCGCCCGCTGCCTCCCGCCGCACAGCGCCTGCGCGACCGCATCTGGACCGAGATCAAATCGGCGTAGGATTTACACTCGCCGCCAAAGCGCTTATACTTGAAACGGTTTTTGAAAAAGGAGGTGACGCTCTTGAAATTCGCAGCCGTGTTGCTTGCCGCCGTATTTCTTTTCGGGTGCGGCAAGGCCGAACGGGCCGAAGCAGTCAAGCTCACCAAGGTCCTCACAGAGAAGCAGGCCAATTTCAACAAAGGCAATTCCATGGAAAGCGACCTGATCGCCAGCGCGCGCGCCTGGTCGGGCGGCATCGTAGCTAATGGCGCCGGCCACGGAGCCGAACTCACGCAGAACGCGGCGGTGGCCACCGAGCTGTCGAAATCGGCCGTAGCCGCGAGCGCCGAGCTGGGGCAGGTCCGCCAGGCGGTTTACGACATGTCCCTTCAAGAGGACTATCCGCAAAGCATCCGCCTGAATCTGATTACCGTATTGACCAAGCGCCAGCGCGACCTTCAGGACATACGCGCGCTACTCGATCAATCCGCTCCGCAATTCCTCGAGTACCAGAACAATAAGAGTTACGCCGGCGACCAGTATCCCGGTGGAATCGGCAAGCTTAACGCCATGATCGGGTCTTATGCGACTCCGGAGGATACGGTCGGCACCGCCATCGCGGACCTGAAAGCCAAGTACAAGATCACCGGCAACGAACCCTAAGGTTTGACAAAGGCAGCGTACTCACGATAACAAGGTGGTGAGGTTTCCGCCTGACTATGTCCGATCACGGTGTTTCCAGACGTCACTTCTTCTTTGGATCGCTGCTCGCAGGGGCCGTCCCCATCGCCGGCTACGGCAGCGTCCCTTCGCTGCGCGCTCTCGGCTATAAGCCTTTCTACGACAAGCTGAATGTCGCCGCCATCGGCTGCGGCGGCCAGGGCGGCGTGGATCTCGTGGATGCCGCGCGCACCGAGAATATCGTGGCCCTTTGCGACGTGGACGAAAAGCGCGCCGCGACGAATTTCGAGCGCTTCGCGAAACAGCCCAAGTACAAGGACTTCCGCGTCATGCTCGATAAGGAAGGCAAGAATATCGACGCCTGCACCATCGGGATCCCCGATTTCATGCACGCCACTGTGGCCCTCGCCTGCATGGAGCGCGGCAAGCACGTGTACTGCGAAAAACCGCTGACCCGTACCCCTTGGGAGGCGCGCCTGCTGCTCGAGGCGGCGGCCAAATATAAGGTGGCCACCCAGATGGGCAACCAGGGCTTCTCGCACGAGTGCAACCGCGTGGCCGCCGAAATCGTCTGGTCGGGCGCCATCGGCGACGTCCTCGAGGCGCACGTTTCCACCACGCCGGGCACTCATCCCACGGGTCTCGAGACGCTGCCGCCGGAGGCTCCCGTCCCCGCAACCCTGGCCTGGGAGAACTGGCTGGGCGGAGCGGCCGAGCGTCCCTACAGCGATTATTACGTGCCGTATAACTGGCGCGGCTTTCTCGATTTCGGCACGGGACAGATCGGCAACTGGGCCACCCACACCGCGGGTCCCGTGCAAACGGCGCTGATGCTGGGCGCGCCGTCCAGCGTGGAGTGCATCCGCGAAGACGGCCGCGGCAAGATCACCTATCCCAACCGCGGAACCGTGCGGCTCGATTTCCCGGCGCGCGGTGAGATGCCCGCGGTGAAGGTCTTCTACCACGACTCCGCCCGCTCCACCGATCCCGATGTCTTCCACGTTCCGGGGATGGAGAACGAGACCATCCTGCCGCCTCCCGACAATCTCGCCGATAAAGGCCGTCCCACGGGCCGTCCTCGCGGTGGCAACCCCGCCGGCCGCGGAGCCCGTCCCCCGCGCCCGGCCAATGCTCCCCGTCAAGGCGCCGGCGGCCCCGGCGTGCGCGTGTTCGGCGACCCGCAAACACCGCCGAAGCCGGGTATCCTCACCGGCAACGGCTCGGTCTTCATCGGCACCAAAGGCATCATGGCCACCTGCAACCGCGGCGAAGGCGTGTGGCTGCTGCCCGCCTCCCGCTGGGCCGAGTACGTTCTGCCACCACAGATGCTGACGCGCTCGCCCGGCCACATGCTCGACTGGGTCCGCGCCTGCAAGGGCGGCGACCCTGGCTGCTCCGATTTCCGGATCACCGCCCCTTACGCCGAGTGGCTGGCGCTGGCCGCTATCGCGCTACGTTTCCCCGGCAAGCTCGAATGGGACGCCAAGAATCTCCGGATCACCAACAACGCCGAAGCCAATGAGCACGTCAAGCCGGTATTCCGCAAAGGCTGGGAATTGAAGGTCTGATTGCGCCGGCCGCTCTCTTACTGCAGCTTCCCGAATGTGACCGCGATACCAAAAAGGATCAGATAGTCGGTCACTCCCCCTGTTACGGTGAAGTGCTGCGCCGAAAGATCGAGCGCAAAGCGCGGGGTCATCTGGTACTCGACCCCTTCGAATACGGAAAGCGCGGGGGAGTGCCCCGTCGGCTTCTCCCAAACCACGTTGCAATGCGGGGTGAACCTCTCAGCGAAATCCGATCCCGAGAGGTTCCGCCCATATCCGAAGCCGCAGCAACCGCTTGCGCGGGAAATCGTAGACTCCGGCCGGCTACCTCCCGCCTTTCCAATCCGGCAGGCGGCCCGGCGTGGGCGGCGCTCCGGCGGCATCGAGCTGCCTGTCGAGGGCTTTGATATCGGTCTCCACCAGCCTCCGCAGCTTCGGAATCTGGAACGCGAGGGCGTCCGATGCGATCTGATACTGCTCGATCGCGGTCTTGGTCGGACGGCCCGTGGTGCCGCGCGTCGGGAACGCCGCGGCCTGCATACGCTCCTGGATCGAGGCCGGAACGCCCTCGTTATGCGACCGCCAGACGCGGTCGCCGTTGAGTGCGAGCTCGATGTCCGCCAGGTCTTTTTCCAGCCTCAGCGTGTCCTCACGGACCTTCGGCGGCAGGCTGGGCGTCGCATCCACGGCCCGCCGGATGGCCTCCAGCCGTGTATGAGCTTCGGTCGCGGTCTCATTGGTTGCGGTCATGGCCTTCTGTAGCCTCGCGAGCTTCTCCTGGAACTCTGACATCGCCACCCGGTCTTCCCGCGTCGCCGGCCCTTCGCCTACCACCTCGACGCTCTGCGAACCGGCCAGCGGTGTGATCGCGCCGTTCTCGCGCTTGGCCAGCGCGACGGTGTATTTACCGGGCATCACCAGGGCCCCGGCCCCGCGTCCGAAGAATGCCGGCTCTTCTTCTCCGCCGCCGGCCCCGCCGCGTCCGCCGCCCCCCACCGCCCCGCCGCGTCCACCCGGCGGCAGCACCGTACCCTGATTGCGCAGGTCCCAGGTCACGCGGTGGATCCCTCGCGTGGCCGGAGCATCGAAGCGGCGCACCACCTTTCCCGTGGAATCGGCGATGGATACGACAATCGCGGGCGCTTCTTCCGCCGCCTCCGCGCGCAGTTGCTCGGCCGTCGGATACGGAGGCGTCTCACCGCGCGCCATGGCGGCGCGCTCCGCCTGCAGGCGCTCCTGCCGTTTGGTCATCAGCCCTTTGCTCAAGTGGAAGGTGATCTCCGCTCCCACCGGCGGGTTCGGCGCGGTGAAAAAGTCCGCGCCCAGTTCCCCGCGCGTTGAGTTCGCCGGAATGTACGACAGGGCCGTGCGCACCGGGAACAGCGCGCTCTCCTTCTGCAGCATCTCGGGAGTCGCCACCCGGATCGGGCTGTAATCGTCCAGCACGTAGATGCCGCGGCCGAAGGTGGCGATCACCAGGTCGTCCATCTGCTTCTGGACCGCCAGGTCGCGCACCATGATCGTGGGCAGACCGATATTCAGCTTCGTCCACTTCTCGCCGCCGATATTCGTGAAGTACAGACCGGACTCGGTGCCGGCGAACAACAGCTTCGGATTCACGTAGTCTTCCGGATGGCGTACACGCCGCCTCTCTCCGGCAGGTTGCCCGAGATGTTGCTCCAGGTCTTTCCTTTGTCCGAGCTCTTGATCAGATACGGCTTGAAGTCGCCGTTCTGGTGATTTTCGTAAGCCACGTAGACCGTGGCGGCGTCGTGCTGCGAGGCCAGGATCCGCTGCACGTAGGCATCCTCGGGCACCCCCGCGGCCTTCTCGACCTTGTGCCACGTCTTGCCGCCGTCTTCGGTGACCTGCACCAGTCCGTCGTCCGTGCCGGCGTAGATCAGGCCTTCCTGTTTGGGCGATTCCGCGATCGCCGAGATGTTGTCGTAGAGGGCCGTCGAAACGTTCTTCTGGATGGCGTCGATCGACCACACTTTGCCCATCAGGGGCAGCTTGTTGCGGTCCAGGTTGCGCGTGAGGTCCGGACTCACCGGCCGCCAACTGTCCCCTCGGTCGTCGCTGCGGTACAGACGCTGCGCGCCGAAATACAGCCGCGTGTTGGAGTGCGGGCTGATGATCACCGGGGCGTCCCAGTTCCAGCGCATCGCGGGATCGCCCTTGGCCGGCTGCGGCTGGATCGAAACCCGCTCGCCGGTGCGGCGGTCGAATCGCACCATGTTGCCGTTCTGCATGTTGGCGTAGATGGTGTTGGGGTCCTTCGGGTCCACCCGCGAGTAGAATCCGTCGCCGCCCATCGTAATGAAGCAGTCGGCATTGATTTCCGTCTACGGCGGCACGCAGGACAACAACAGCTTCGGCTGCCCGATCGGTTCGCTTCCGCGCCCGCCTCTGGGGCCGGTCACATTGACGGATTGATGATGCGATGGAGGTCCAGAGATGGTGGCGCCACGGGGGTCTGGCTTAACATCACGTGCACCTGGCCGCGGTGATGGGTCTGGTGGTTGAAGAAATGGGCAAGCGCAACGGGCGCCGGCTCGGTGTAGTCCTGGCCTTTGCTGTTGGTGTAGGGGAGCGAGCGGGCGAGGAAAGCGGGCTCGGGGGCGGCGAAGAAATGCTCGATGCGGGCGTCCTCTTCGATGCGGGCGGAACGGAGCGCGGGGAACTCGTCGTAGAGAACGGTGTTGAGCGCGGGAGTGGTGCGGCCGCCCCCTTCGAACCTTGACATCCAGATCCGGTCGGCCAGCAGGACGTGATTCAGGAGGGCGTGAATGCTGCCGAAAGATCCCTGGCGGGGCTTGCGATAGTCGGGGCCGTCCAGACGGGCGCAGGCTTCATAGAGGCGCTGGTTGGCTACGGTGTTGTAACGGGCCAGCATCCGAAAATGATCCATATACAGAAAGATTACTGCACCGCGAACGCAATCGTGACCGGGCTGGCATTGTGGATGGAGGGGGCAGCGGGCGTGAGCCTGCCCGAAGTGGGATCCGCCTCGAAAGCAACGATACTGTCGGACTGTTCGTTAGCAGCGTAGAGGAAGCGGTGCGATGGATCGAAGGCAATGAAGCGGGGCGTCCGCCCCTGGCTGGGCACCCAGCCGGTGGAAGCCAGCAGCCCGGTGGCGGGATTGGCGGCGAAGAGGGCGATGCTGTCGTGGCCGCGGTTGGAAGCGTAGACGAACCGGCCTCCGGAAGAGACCGCGATCTCGGCGCTGGTGTTTTCGCCGGTGTAGTCCGGCGGGACTGCGGGGAGAATCTGGACGGGCTTGAGATGGCCGCGCTCCGCCTCCCAGTAATATGTGGTGATCGTGCTCGAAATCTCGTTCAGCACCCAGAGCACGGGCAGGGTGGGGTGGAAGGCGGCGTGGCGCGGTCCCGAGCCGGAGCGAGCCACGACGGAGCCTTGGGCGGTGGTCGCCAGGCGGCCGGATTCGGGGTCGAAGCGAAAGACGAAGATGCGGTCGAGGCCCTTGTCCGGCACCACCACATAGCGGCCGGAAGGATCGAAAACAATCTGGTGCGGGTGGGAGCCGGTCTGCTCGACGCGATGGGGACCGGGCTGGCCGGGCAGGGAGACTACCTGCGCCGGATCGGCCAAGTCGCCATCGGGCTTCACGGGCAACACGGAGACGCTGCCGCTCGAGTAATTGGCGATCAGGAGGAAGCGGCCGGCCGCGTCGAAGGCTTGGTGAACGCCGTTACGGCCGCCCGTTTCGGCGCGATTCCGTTGTTCGAGGCGGCCCGTGGCCCGGTCCACGGAAAACGCGGTGGCGTAGGTCTCGTCGCCGTGGACGGAATAGAGAAAGCGGCGGCCGGGATGGACGGTCAGAAACGAAGGATTGACCAGGCCCCCGATCTGCTGGACCGGCGTCCAGCCTCCGGTGCGGGTGTCCACGCGGTACACGTGGATGCCGTCGCCGCGGGCATAGCGCTGGGCCGTGGTGTAACAACCTGCGTAGGCAAAGACCTTGCCGGCGCCGGCCGCCTGCTGTCCGTGCATGGCGGCCAGGCTGACTCCGCCGGCGAGGAAGCCGCGGCGGGTCACCTTAGTGCAGCTTCTCTTTGAAATCGCCCGTGGAGGCGTCCACGTAGACCGAGAAGCCGGACGTGCTGACGGATTCGCCCCAGATGACGCGCCACACGGGGTCGGGGTACTTGTCCACCTTCTCGATCAGGAGCGAGATGGGCTTGCCGGGGGTCTTTTTGTCATACTCGGCGCCGCCGTTGGCGAGCGCGGTTTTGTAGGCCGCGGGGGTGTCGATTTTCACGGCCATGATGGGGAAGGGCTTGGTGTTTCCATGCGGGCCGGCCCAGCTCTGCTCCAGACCGGCGAAAACACCTTTGTGGAGGGTCGGCTGCTCTTCGACGATGGAATAGGTGTAGGAGCGCGACTGGCTCCGCGCGGGGGAGACGAAGGTGGCTTGCCAGGCGGCCGCCGATCCGGGAGGAGCGGGGGGAAGGTCGCTGAGGGCGATGTTATTCATCCCCAGCACCTGGGCGTCGGGAGCCCAGGAACGCGCCACCTGGTACATCTTATAGAGCGCGCTCTGGCCGGTGGCGGGTTCCAGAGGCTTCTCCGGCTCCTTCTTGGCCGTCTCGGGCGATTCGGAGCAACTCGCCAGGAGGAGCAAGAGAGCGGGGGCGATACCGTACACGAGCTTGCGCATATTCACCTGCGGTCATTCTATCAATCGACGCCGCGGGAGGGGACGGGTTTTCACAACTGGTCCCGGTGACCTGTGACATAATTGTCGGCAGCAAAGGAGGTCGGGGAATGTCTCCCAGCATCGGCCTACGATTCGGTATGTTGGCGGCGGCGGCAGCGTTGCTGGCGCAGCCTGGTTTCGGGCAGCGGGGCGGGCAGGGTCCGACGACAGGGACCGGGAGCACCACCGGGGGAACCGGGGCGGGCACCAGCACCGGGACGACTCCCGGGGTGGGTACCACGCGGAACCCGACGATTCCCAATACGGTTCCGAATACGCAACAACAGACCCCCATGGCTCTGCCGCCGGTTTTCGTCACCGGCCGGGTATTGCTGGAAGACGGAACGGCGCCTCCGCAATCGGTAACCATCGAGCGGGTTTGCAGCAGCGGGCAGCCGCATGCCGAGGGTTACACAGACAGCAAAGGTTATTTTTCGCTGGAGCTGGGAAGGCAGAACCCGGGAGTCATGCAAGACGCCAGCGAGGAGCCGGGATTCGGCGGATTCGGGATGGGCGGCTCGCCGGCCCAGATGGGTTCGACCCGCCAATCGACTGGCAGCGGCGGGATGAATGCCGACAACCGCTTCATGAATTGCGAGCTGCGTGCGCGGATGGCGGGCTACCGTTCGCAATCGTTGAGCCTGGTGAACCACCGGGCCATGGACAATCCGGATTTGGGCGTGATCCTGCTGCACCGTATCGGAGAGTCGGAAGGGACGACCGTCAGCGCGCGGACCCTGGCTGCGCCGAAGAACGCGCGGAAGGCTTACGAGAAGGGCTTTGACGCGCTGAAGAAGAAGAAAACCGAGCAGGCGGAGCAGGAATTCCAGAAGGCGGTTCAGATCGACTCGAACTTCTCGGCGGCCTGGTGCGAGCTGGGAAAACTGCAGGCGGCCCGGAGCGACTTCGACAGTGCGCACCAGTCATTCGAAGCGTCGCTGAAGGCGGACCCGAAGTTCGTGATTCCCTATGTCGAGCTGTCCTTCCTCGAATACCGGGCGCAGAAGTGGCAGGCGTTGGCGGACATCTCGGCCGAAGCCGCCAAGCTGGACGCGTTCGAATACCCGCAGGCCTACCTGCTGAACGCGCTCGCGAACTATAACCTGAAGAACTACGACGCGGCGGAGAAGAGCGCGCGGGAGGCGGAGCGGATCGACACGCAGCACCGCTACCCGAAGAGCGCCCACATCCTCGGTGTGATCCTGGCGAACAAGCAGGACTACACGGGGGCGGCCGTGGAGTTCCGCAACTACCTGAAGTTTGCGCCGGACGCGTCCGACGCGGCGACAGTGAAGGGGCAACTCCAACAGGTGGAGCAGATTACCGCGCAAGGAGCGGTGAAGCAGCAGCCTCAGCAGCAACAGCAGCAGTAGGTCTCCGGAAGCCGTCGAGGGTTTTACGAGTGGGTCTTCCGCGGGTGGGCGGAGTATACTAATGCGACCACCCAAAAAAAATGAGCGGAGGCCCGGATTCGGAACTCGCGCCCGGCACGCGGCTGGGCGATTACGAAATCAAGAAAAAGCTAGGCGCGGGTGGTATGGGCGTGGTGTATCTCGCCACGGACACGAAACTGCGCCGCCAAGCCGCGATCAAAGTCCTGGCCGACGGTGAAGAAAGCGATGCCACCGCGCCCCGCAGGCTGGTGCTCGAGGCGCAGTCCGCCTCCGCGCTGAATCACCCCAACATCGTCACGGTTTACCAGGCGGGGAGCGAAGCCGGCACGGACTTCATCGCGATGGAGTACGTGGCGGGCCACAACCTGCACGCGCTGATTCCGAAATCGGGGATGGCGCCCCTCGAAGCCCTGAAGCTGGCGATTCCCATCGCGGCGGCGCTGGCGGCGGCCCACGAAGCGGGCATCGTGCACCGCGACCTGAAACCCGGGAACGTCATGGTGACGGACCGGGGGACGGTGAAGGTGGTGGATTTCGGGCTGGCCAAGCGCTCCAAGGCCGTTGCGGAGGCCGGGGACACTACCGACACAATGCCCGGCGTCGTGAGGGGTACTTTCGGATTCATGGCGCCGGAGCAGATTCAGGGGCGCGAGGTGGATGGCCGCTGCGACATCTGGGCATTCGGCTGCCTTCTCTACCGTATGTTGACGGGTAAGGACGCGTTCGATGCGGGATCCGCGGCGGACACGATGGCGGCTGTCCTGATACGGGAGCCGGCGCCGCTGCGGGAGATGGTGCCGGGAGTTCCGCCGGCGTTCGAACGGACGGTGGCACGGTGCCTGCGTAAGAATCCGGCGGAGCGCTGGCAAAGCATGGTGGATGTGAGCCTGGTGCTCGAAGACCTGGCGGCAGAGGCGGCAAACCCCCAGGCGCCGGTTGCACGTCGTCGAGGCGTGGGAAGGGCGGCCCTGGCCCTGGCACTGGCACTGCTCGCCGGAGGGGCGCTGGGCGCGGGGGCATTCTGGTGGAACGGGCGGCGGGCGCCGGGAGCGGCTCCGGAGTCGTTGCTGCGAATGGCGACGCTCGATGCGGGGCTGAGCGGCTGGCCTGCGCTCTCGAAGGACGGCTCGCTGATGGCGTATGCATCGGACCGTGCCGGCGACGGCAACCTGGACATCTGGCTGAAGCAGGTGGGAGGACGGCAGGCGATCCGGCTCACGCAGGATCCGGCCGACGAGAGCGCCCCTTCGATCTCTCCGGATGGAACCAAGGTGGCGTTCCGGTCGGAGCGCAATGGAGGCGGCGTTTACGTGGTGCCGGCGCTGGGCGGAGAGGCCATGCTGATCGCCCCCGAAGGACGCAACCCGAAGTTCTCTCCGGACGGGCGGCAGGTGGCATTCTGGACGGGCAGGGCAGCTGGATACTTGCAGGGCTCGGCCAAGGTCTTCGTCGTGGATGCAGGGGGCGGCACACCGCAGCAGATCGCGGCCGGAATGGCGGCCGCCCTGTACCCGGCGTGGTCTCCGAAGGGCGATGCACTGCTGGCGCTGGCGCGCGACGACGCGACGCGCGCGCCGGAGACGGGCCTGGACTGGTGGATTCTGCCGATACGCGGCGCGCCGCCGCGAAAGACGGGCATGGTGCCGCAGCTTTGGGCGAGCCGTTTGCTGGCACGGCGCACTCCAGCCCCGGCTCCCCTGGACTGGCAGGATCCGGACGGGCGCGTGACTTTCGCGTTGGAGGTAGGAGACGCCTGGAACCTCTGGCAGACCACCATCGGGACCGACGGAAGACTGAGTGGATTCCCGAGGCGGGTCACGCTGGGTCCGGGGCGGCAGAGGGAGGCGTCCTGGGCGCAGGTGAAGTCGGGCGAGCGCCTGGCGTTTGCGGATACGCCGCTCAATTACGACATCTGGCAGCTGCCGGTGGACGCCGAGAGCGGCGCGGTGAAGGGGGAGTTGGCGCAGTTAGTGCAGAGTCCGGCGATGGAGAGCTCGCCCTCTCTTTCCGAGGACGGCTCCCGGCTGACCTTTCTGAGCAAGGCGACCAGCCTGTGGGCCCTGCGGTCGAGGGACGAGGGGCGCGGCGGAGCGCGGGAAACGACGCTCCTGACCAGCGACCGGTACATCGCCAACCAGGTCCTTTCGGGTGACGGACGGCGGGTGTTCTATTCGACGGGGGCAGGCGACATCCTGGCGCAGCCGGCGGCGGGAGGGGCCGCGGAGGAATTGTGCAAGGGCTGCGGCACCGTAACGGCGGCGTCGCGGGATGGGGCGAAGGTGCTCTACGAGCCCTACCAGGGCGAGGACCTGACTTACTGGGATGCGGCCTCGCGACGCAGCGTGAAGGCGGCGCTGCGGCCGGCGGCCACCGCGGTATTGTCGGGGGCGCGGTTCTCACCCGACGGCCGGTGGATCGCGTTCGAAGAGATCGACAACCGCAACGCCACCGCACGGGTGTGGATTGCGCGGGCGGAAGGGCCGCTGCCGGTGCCGCGGACGGAATGGATTGCGGTGACGGACGGATCGTCGGTAGAGCGGGACCCGGCCTGGTCGCCGGGCGGCAGCCTGCTTTACTTCCTTTCGGAGCGGGACGGATTCCGCTGCATCTGGGCGCGCCGCCTGGACGGGTCGATGCAGCCGGCCGGCCCGGCGTTCGCGGTGAAGCACCTGCATGCGGCCCGCCTGTCGCTCATGAATGTCGGGACAGCCAGTCATCAGATCGGATTCTGGGCCGCGCCCGGCCGGCTGGTGTTCAGCCTGGGAGAGCTGACCGGCAACATCTGGCTGGAGGAGACGGCAGCGCAGCCGCGTTGACACTATGCGGACGATCAGCGTGATCGTGGTGGCGCGCGACGAGGGACGGGAGCTGCGGCTGACGGTGGAGAATCTCGAAGACACGCTGCCCGAGACGGCCGAGATCGTCGTAGTGGACGACGGCTCGCGGGATGGAAGTGCGGCGTTCCTGGCCCGGCGGAGAGGGCGGGTGCGGCTGGAGCGCACGGCGGGTCTGGGGGTGGCGCGGGCGCGCAATCGCGGTGCGGCGCGGGCGAAGGGCGATCTGCTGATCTTCGCGGACGGACACATACGCGTGGAAGCGGAGTGGTGGAAGGCGCTGGCGGAGGCGGCGGAGAGGCCGCGGGTCGGGGCGGCGGCGCCGGGAGTGCGCGGCATCCGCCGGCACCAGGGGATTGGTTACGGCCTGACTTTCCGCGGACCCGAGCTTGGCGTGCGCTGGCTGAACAAGGCCGCGGACGCACCATTTCCGGCGCTGATTCTGCCGGGATGCTGCCTGGCGATGCGCCGGGCGGTGTTCGAATCGGCTGGTGGATGGGATGCCGGGCTGCATGGAATCGGCGGCAACGACAACGAGTTCTGCCTGCGGCTGTGGCTGTTGGGATGGAGGCTGCTGATCGAGCCCAGGGTGGTAGTGCGGCACCGTTTCCGGCAGGAATCGAAGGTGCGGGTGGACGGAGCCGAGTACCTGCACAACCATCTGCGGCTGGCGATGGTGCACCTGAAACCGGAACGGGCCGGCAGGGTATTCGCAGCGTTTCAGAAGGATCGCGCACTGGGCGCGGCGGTCGCGCTGCTGATGGCGGGCGACGCAATGGCGCGGCGGAGGGAGCTGCTGGTACGCCGAATCAAAAATGATGATTGGTGTTTTAAACAATTCGGCTTAGAATGGTAACGGCCAAAGGCCGATCCACGGGAATTTAACGATTGAGGTGAACATGGCGACCAAGAAGAAGGCAGCAAAGAAGGCAGCCAAGAAGCCCGCGGCGAAGAAGGCCGCGAAGAAAGCCGCGAAGAAAGCGCCGGCCAAGAAGGCCGCAAAGAAAGCCCCAGCCAAAAAGGCCGCGAAGAAAGCGGTGAAAAAAGCACCGGCCAAGAAAAAGGGGAAGCGGATCAAGCACACGCCTCCGATGGAGATGACGAAAAGCGAGCCGACGCCTACCGCATAGCATGCCGGCCGGTGCCCCGGTGGACGCGCCGGCCCGTCTTGCATCATGGCCACGCACAAACGCAGAAAAGCTCCGGTCGGGTATTACACGACCCATAAGCCGCGTTCCGCGTGGTTCCACCATTCGACCGCATTTCCCCTGCGCGAGGCCGACCCTAGCGAGGTCGAGCGCCGGATGTTCGTCGATCCTTCGGCCGGGCCGCAGGGCTGGGAGCCGATGGGCCCTTCCAACTTCGCCGGGCGAGTGACGTCGCTCGCGATCCATCCAAAGACCGGCATGTTGTTTACGGGAACGGCAGGCGCGGCCGTATGGCGCAGTCCGGACCTGGGGAAGACGTGGCTGCCGCCGCCGCTCCGCTTGAATCCGCCGATCGGCGGCAAGGATCGCTACTATGCCCGGGTGAAGAGCTGGCCGAGCAATGCGGTCGGCTCGCTGGCGATCGACCCGCACAACCCGGACCACATCCTATGCGGCATGGGCGAAGCCAACGGATCGGCGGACAATTATCCGGGCTGCGGCATTTTCCATTCGCTCGACGCGGGCGAGACCTGGCACATCCTGGCGTACACGGAAAGCACGGGCTTGCCGCGGCGCATCGGGGCGCTGGCGATCGACCCCGCCAATCCGAACCACATACGGGCCGGCGGCGCGACGCATAACCTGGCGGAGGCGGCCGGGCTGTTCTTTTCGACCGATGGCGGCGTGACCTGGAGCGCCGAGAACTTTTTCAATAAGAGCTACGATTGCCACGCGGTGGTGTTTGGGGCGGGCGGCACGGTGTTCGCGACCCTGGACGCGCGGGGCGCGCAGAACGGCATCTGGCGGTCCTCGAAGGCGGGGGATGGGTCGGCGTGGCTGGGGACCTTTACCGATCTGCCCGACGGAATCCACTTCGGGCGCACCAGCTTGGCCGTGGCGCCGTCGCAGCCGCGCACGATCTACGCATTAGCCGGAAACCGGCGCGGCGGAGTGCTGGGCGTGTTCCGCAGCGACGACGGCGGCGAGACGTGGCGCGAAATCGGCGGCCGGCACTTTCGCAGCGAGCAGCAGACCAGCTACACCAACTGCATCGCGGTGCACCCGGAAGACCCGGACTTTGTAGCGGCCGGCGGGCTGGACGTACACATTTCCAGGAACGGAGGGAAGACTTGGGAGCACGCCAGCGACGGCGGCGCGCTGCCCGGAACTCCCAAGGCGGTCCACGATGACCAGCACGCCCTGCTGATTCTGAAAGACGGCACGATCGTCACGGGCAGCGACGGCGGTGTATACGTCAGCCACAACGGCGGGAAGAGTTGGCGGGCGCGGCTGCACGGAATGCAGACCACCATGTTCTACGCGTTGGACGTGGCCGCGACCAACTCGAACGCGATGGGCGGCGGCTGCCAGGACAACGGAACCCTGGTGCGGGACGACCGGGACGCTCCGGGCCATTTTCGCAACGTGATCGGCGGTGACGGCATCTGGCTCGTATACGACTGCCAGGAGGCGCAGAACATCTTCGGCGGGTACCACGAGGCGCACATTTTCCGGCACCGGAAGGGGGAAGGCGACCGCTGGGTAAACATCACGCCGCCGATCCACAGGGCGGAGCGCAAGGTGAAGGCCATCGTGGTGATGGCGATCGATCCGGTGCGCCGCCGGGGGCGTCGCCACAAGTACGTATACCTGGGAACGAACCGCCTCTGGCGCACGGCGAACTGGGGAAAGAGCTGGAAACCGGTGTCGCCGGATTTCGACGGTACGGCGGTTTCGGCAATCGCGATCGCGCCGGACGAACCGGACTTCCTGATGGTAGGGACGAGCGGCGGCGGCATTTACCGGTCGACCGACGGGGCGAAGGCGTGGTCGGAGAACTTCGCTGGAGCCGAGATACCGCCGCGGATGATCACCTCCATCCGGATCTTCACACGGCCGGGGGCGCCGTCTAACCCGCAGCAACCGCAGCTTTCGACACGGGCGTTGTGCACGGTGGCGGCGACCGGGCTGGGCCGGGTCCCGATACCGAAGCTGTTTCATCCGGAGGGCGGGTCGGAGCTGATGCGCCAGGCCTACTCGCATGTTTTTGCGTGCCTGGGACACGGCGAGTACGGTTGGAAGGACGCGGAAGCCGGCAGGCTTCCGGACGTCACCTACCGCTGCTGCGCGTTCGAGACGCGTCCGCCGTACCGGGCGTTTGTGGGGGGCGATTTCGGCATCATGATGGCGGACAGCAAGGGGTTCGAAGCTCTCGAGCAATCGTTCAACCTGGCCAACATCCCGGTGGCCGACCAGTTTGCCTGGGCAAACATCAGCGGGAATCTCCCCAACGTGAGCGTGTCGGGCCTGGTGTATCACCATGACGAGGGCGCGCTCTATGCCGCAACCTACGGTCGGGGCATCTGGCGGCTGAAAGTGAGCGACGGAGCGAGCGACGAGTAAACGCCGCGCCGCACCCATATTGGGGTATTTCAGACCCCGATACCTGCTGTAATTTACGACAGTTGTACTGATTCTCCACGCTTTCTCCGGTGGCATCCCGATTGCTATTTCCCTTTACTTCGGTAGATCTCTGCGCATTTTGACCCAAGGAAAGGAATACCGCCATGTCCCTTGCCGCAGCGGAAACCCAAAAAGAGTACTTACGCGCGCTTCCCGGAGACGACGTACGCCAGATCTTGTGGCGGTTCGCGGACCGCTTTGACCTGCAGATGCTGGTGCAGTCGGTTCGCGCCGTGGCCCGCGGACCGGTAGCCCGGCTGGTGGCGCAGGGCGCCCGCAATACCCACGAGTGGACTGCCGAGAAGAGCGCCCTGCTTCAGGCGTTCGACGAATCGGGCATCACGGCGGTCTTTATGGACCCCTCGCAGGGCGGGTTTCTGGAAGGCCCGAAGAACCTGGCGCTGGCGCTGACGGCGTTCGAGCTGGCCTGGGTGGATGCGGGCGCGGCCACGGGCAGCCTGGCGGGGTGCCTCGCGCTTTCGCCGATTCACGAGCGCGGCACGGACGAGCAGCGCGACTACTACATGAGCCGCTGCGCCCCGGCCCAGCCCGGGGAAGACCGCACGCCGTGGCGCGGCGCCTTTTGCCTGACCGAGCCGATTCCGTATGTCGGGGTCGAGACCGGAATGCTGGGCGGCAAGGTCCGGGTAGACGAGTGGCCGGAGGGCGGGGAGCCCATGCTCCAGGTGGACAAGCGCGGCCGCTTCATCACCAATATGGGGTTCGCGAACTTCGTGACCGCGGCGGTGGAATCGGACGACCCGCGCATCAAGGGCACGTGCATGGTGATCCTGGAAGAGGGCGACCCGGGGATCTTCGACCGCGGAACCCCGACCCGCAAGCTGGTGCATCAGCTCTCTTCGACGCGCGACCCGATCTTCAGCCTGAAGGTGCCGGCCAGCCGGATCATCGGCGGGTATAGCGTGAAGGATGGGGTAATCGTGCCGCGCTACAGCCACGGCGAGATCATCGAGGCGGTCTTCCGGCGCACCCGGGTCACGGTGGCGATCATGACTTCGGCCAAGCTGCTGAGCGCGGTCGAGCCGGTGATCCGGTACGGCCGCGGGCGCTTCCGGGGAGGCTCGATCGCGAGCCCGGGCTCGCCGCGCTACGAGCTGGGGCTGCAGCTGAAGCAGGACGTGGTGCACCGGCTGGTGGAAGTATGGGCCACCGGTGAGGCAAGCGCGGCGCTGGGATTCGAGGCCGCCCGCGTCTTCGACCTGCTGGACCCGCTCGAGCGGGAGCACGCCGGGGCGCTGTCCGACCGCCGGCAGATCCGCGACGTGAAGAAGAAGGCGTTGGACTACCTGCATGCGCACACCGGCGGGGAGGCACCGGCGCTGGTGCAGTATGCGCTGCTCGATGCCGTGGCCAACGTGCTGTGCCCGGCCTGCAAGCTGTGGAACACGGGCCACGGAGCGCGCATGATGCGCGAAGCCGTAAGCCTGATGGGCGGATACGGCATCACCGAAGACTGCCCCGGCTTCCTGGGACACAAGTGGATGGACTCCCAATTGGAAGCGACGTATGAAGGCCCGGAGGCGGTGCAACGGCGGCAGCTCAGCGTCACGATGACGGACGAAGTGTTCCTGGCGCAGTTCCGCGAGTGGATCCGCGAGATGCGGGCTGATCGCCAACGATCGCCCGGGGACGGGCGCGTGCGCGCTGGCCACGGCCATGCAGATGTGGCTGTGGACGCTGAACCACCTGCAGAAGGGCGCGGACGCGGACGGGCTGAAGCTCTACCAGGGCTCGCGGCAGGGAGTGACGTTCCCGCTGGCCGATGCGCTGTGCTGGCTGCTGGCCTCGCGCTGCCAGATCATGGACCTGATCGAGCTGGAAAAGAGAGGTCCCGAGAGCGCCACGGTGGCGGAAGGGCTTCCGGGGCTGCTGGCGTTCCTGACGGATCTGTGCCACGTGCAGGCGGCGCGGGCGGCGGGCGAAGCGGGCCGGGTGTGCGCGGAGCTGGTGTTCGGGTACAACCGGCATCCGGCGTGGGACACGGAGGGCTGCGCCACGTGCTACCAGTCGAACGACCTGGAGGCGCTGGAATCGCTGATTCCGGGGATTGCAAGCCTGGCGCGCGGCTATACGGACGTGATCGAGGAAGACGGCTCGCACACTCCGAAGGCCGGCCCATGCGTGCGGTTTGACGGCCTTGACCAGTTCGCGCGGCTGCGGATGCGCATGGACGGCTGCCTGACGGGCTCGCAACTGGCCAAGGACCGCGCGGCTGAGGCCCTCACCAAAGTGATGATCCCCGAAGCGCTGGACTACCCCGCATGAGCGAGCCGGTAGAGCGGCAGACGATGGACGTGGACATCGTCTGCGCGGGTTTCGGCCCGGCTACGGCGGGCTTCCTGACAACGCTTTCGAAGCACCTGGTGAACCCGGACGGGACACCCGCGATCGAAAGCCCGAGCTCTCCCGGCCTGCCATTGCAGGTGATGTGTTACGAGCGGGCCGACGATATCGGATTCGGGGTTTCCGGAGTAGTCACCCGCGCGCGCGGCATTCGCGCGAGCCTGCCGGATCTCGACCCCAGCCAGATTCCCATGGCGGCTCCGGTGACGAGCGAACGAGTCGTGTACCTGCTTGACCCGGTGGGCGCCAGCCGGCGGCCGGGGATGCTCCGCGCGGGAGAGCGCGCCCTACGCGCGTTGGGGCTGGCGAAGGAGTACGGCATCGAGCTGCCGTACGTCCCGGACTTCCTGCACAAGCAGGGTGGCCTGGTGATGTCGCTGGGGCAGTTCATGCAGTTCGTAGGCTGCCAGTTGACGGGCACCGGCACGGTGCAGATCTGGCCGGGCTCGCCGGTTTCCGGGGCGCTGATCGATGAAGACGGCGACGGCGTGTGCGGGATCCGCCTGGCCGATCAGGGGGTGGGCCGCGACGGAGAGCCGGAAGCGGCGTACCTGCCCGGGATGGATATTCACGCCGCCCTGACCGTGGTGGCGGACGGCCCGGTGGGTGCGGTGGGCCGGCAACTGGACGAGGTTTTCGGGCTGCCGGAAGGCCATCATCAGCGCGAGTGGGCGGTGGGCATGAAGGTGGTGGTGGACCTGCCCGAAGGCTGCGACCTGGAGCCCGGGACGGTTTTCCACACGTTTGGCTACCCGGAACCCGAAATCTTCGGCTTCCTGTACGTGCATCCGGAGCGCATCGCGACGGTAGGCATTTTCGTACCCTCGTGGTTCCGCGCGCCGATGCGGACGTCCTACCGGTACCTGCAACACTACATGCTGCACCCTTATCTGTGGCGGTATCTGAAGGGCGGAAGGCTGCGGAGCTGGGGCGCGAAATCGCTGCAGGAATCGGGGCGTCGCGGCGAGCCCATCCTGGCTGGCAACGGATGGGCTCGGATCGGGGAAGGGTCGGGCAGCACCAACGTCCTGACCGGCTCGGGGGTGGACGAGGCGTGGACCACCGGCGCGCAGCTGGCGGAGGCGGCTGTGGAGATTCTGCGCCGCGGCGAGCCGTTCACGCGGGAGAATCTCGAGCGGACCTATGTGGCTCGAAGGCGCGCGAGCTGGGTGGAGGAAGAAGGAAGGATCGCGGAGAAGGCCCGCGACGGATTCCACCATGGCGTAATCACCGGGTTGTTCGGCATGGCGCTGGCGGGTTTCAGCAGAGGCCGCCACTGGATCGAAGGCGAGCCGCAATTGATGCCCGGGATGAAAGAGTACTACCGCGGCAAGATCGCGGAGGCGGAGCTGGAGAGGATTGTCGAGGAGTGCCGGGCGAAGGGCGTTTCCTGTCACAACGCGCTGATGGACCGTTGCGGCTGGCCGGCCATTCCTTACGACGGCCAGCTGCTGCTTTCCCACCAGGACGCGCTCTTGATGGGCGGCAAGGTGCAGGCGCCTCCGGGGTTTGCGGACCACGTGCGGCTCGTCTATCCGGATTTTTGCGAACGGTGCGCTTCCAAGATGTGCGTCGAGATGTGCTCCGGGCAGGCGCTTACTCCGGGTCCGGCAGGGGTGCCGGTCTTCGACCGGGAGAAATGCGTCCATTGCGGGGCGTGCCTGTGGAATTGCACGGCGCCGCTGGCTGACGATCCGCAGCGGGGGAATATTTCGTTCACCGCGGGTGCGGGGGGACTGCACTCCGGGGAAAATTAAGGTAGCGGATGGGCCGGACTGTAACCTTTTCCGACCTCGACAGTATATTGTCCAGTTATCTATGTCTCTGTGGTGGCTCCATTCGCTGCGCCTCGACGCCGTCTTCGGATGGCGGCAGATCTGCAAGAAGAAGGTGGCCTCCGCGGCCGCGGTGCTGTCGCTGGCACTTGCCATCGGCGCCTGCACCTCGGCATTCCGCCTCATCGACGCCCTGCTGCTGCGGCCGCTGCCCATCGCGTCGCCTGAGCGCTTGCACGCCGTAGTCTTCGAAGGCACGGGCGTGGATGGCAAGGTCGCGGACTACGACAGCTGCTCGTACCCCATGTTCCGGCGCATGCGCGCGGCGGTCCAGGATCAGGCCGAAGCGATCGCGGTCTCCTACGCCGACCGCGTCGACCTGACCTTTGGATCGGATCTCGACATGGAGCGCGCCTACCTGCAATTCGTCTCGGGCTGGATGTTTCCGACCTTCGGGCTCCGCGCCGCTGCGGGGCGCCTGTTCACCGGGAATGACGACGTCACGCCGGGCGCGAATCCCGTCGCGGTGCTGTCGTACGATTACTGGACGCGCCGCTTCGGCCGCGACCCGAAGGCCGTCGGCCGCACCTTCCACATGGGCGACCGCGTCTACGAAATCGTCGGTGTCGCGGACAAGCCTTTCACTGGTACGGAAACCGGCACCGTCACCGATGTCTTCGTCCCGATGATGATGAAGAATCCGAAGACCCTCGAAAGCTCCAGTAATTTCTGGCTGCGGACGCTGGTCGAGTTGAAGCCCGGAGTGGCCGCCGAACCCGTGGGTGAAAAGTTGCGTGCCGTGTTCCGCGCGATCCAGCAGGAGCAAGCCCAAAGCGGCCCTCCGCGGCCGGGCCGGGTGCCGCCGAATGAGAAGATGCTGTTTGAGCCGGCCTCGGCCGGACGCTCCAACTTACAGCGCGACTATCGCCTCTCACTCACCGCGCTCGCCGTCCTGGTAACGCTGGTGCTGCTGATTGCCTGCGCCAACGTCGCCAATCTGAAGATGGCGCAGGCCGCGGCGCGGGCGCGCGAAATGGCGCTGCGCGTCTCCATCGGCGCGGGCAAGGGGCGCCTGGTGCAGCTGGTGCTGGTAGAAAGCGCTTGGCTGGCGCTGCTCGCCACGGCGGTGGGGGCGGGTTTTGCGTGGTGGTCCGCGCCGTTCATTATTAATAAGATCAATTCCCCGGAGAACCCTGCCAATCTGTCTTTACCAGCCGACTGGCGGGTGCTCGCATTCGGGCTGGTTCTCGCTCTTGCCGTGACGATTCTCTTCGGCCTCGCGCCGGCGCTTCGCGCCTCTTCCGTAAAGCCTGCCGCCGCGCTCAAGGGCGGCGACGACCCGCACGCGCGCCGCCGGGTGATGCACGCGCTCATCGCCCTGCAAGTAGCCTTCTGCCTCGTGGTGAATTTTGTCGCCGGCCTGTTCGTATCCTCGTTCGACCGGTTGTCGCATCAACCCACCGGCTTTTCCGCGGAACGAATTCTCAACCTCGAAACCACCTCTTTTCACCCGCAGCCGCCGTCCGCCTGGAACCAGGTATTGGAGCGTCTGCGTACCGCTCCCGGCGTGGAAAGCGCGGCCCTCACGATCTGGCCGATGATGAGCGGAGAGAGCCGCGTCAACGCGGTTTCGGTCCACGGCGGGCAGCCATTCCCCATGCTCTGCGACATCCTCAACGTCACCCCCGGCTGGCTCGGCGTGATGCGCATCCCGCTGCTCGACGGCCGCGACTTTCGCCCGGAGGATTCCAGCCCCAGAGCCGCTATCGTCAACCAGGCCTTCGCCAGACAGTACCTCGAGGGCGCCGATCCAGTCGGACAATCGTTCGAGCTGGAGACGCCGAAAGGCCGCCTCTCCGTTCCCATTGTCGGCTTCGTCCCCGACGCGCGTTCCCGCGACAACCTACGATTCCCGGTCCGCCCAACTGCATACTTCCCCTATCAGGCCGTGGACGCGCAGGGCGCATTTCAACCAATGGGACGCGGCACGTTCGTGGTCCGCACAGCGAGCGCCAACCCGCTCGCCCTGGCCTCGATGCTGCGCCAGGAAGTGCCGCGCGCCCGCCCGGAATTCCGCGTCAGCAACATCCGCACGCAAGTGGAAATCGAGGAATCGCACACGGTCCGCGAGCGCGTGCTCGCGATGCTGGCCCTGTTTTTCGCGGTAGTGGCGCTCGGGCTCGCCGGTGTCGGTCTATATGGGGTCCTCGAGTATTCGGTGCAGTTGCGGCGGCGGGAAATCGGCATTCGCATGGCGATCGGCGCACCCGCGGCGAACATAGCAAAGAGCGTGACGGTCGACGTCTTCGCAATGGTGATGGCGGGGGCAGCCGCCGGCCTCCTGCTAGGCGTGGCGTCTAGCCGCTACATCGAGGCGCTGCTCTTCGAAGTCAGAGCCACCGATTGGATCCGCCTGGCGCTGCCGTCCGCGGCAATCTTAGCGGCGGCAATGCTGGCCGCCATCCCGGCGGTAATCCGCGCCGTCCGCATCGACCCGGTCAACGCGTTAAGGTCGGAGTGAGGGGTCTTTGTCTGTCGGGCTGCTTTTTTGGCGTCGCGACGCGACGTCACAGGAGTCCGACATTCAAGTGGGGACGCCCAGCCGTGGCAGTACCCACTTCATCAGGGCGAAGTAGGCGGCCAGGACCAGAATCAGAATAAGAGGTTCGAACATCTGCTTATTGGATGCTCCCTACCTGGCTATAGTTACCGGAATCTCGACCTTCACTGTTCTGGGAGGGAGGCAGACCCGATTGTCGCATGTCTGGTAGGAGGCGTTGACGGTCAGATTCCGGGGTCCCGGCGGAGCCGCGGCGGCGACCCGCAGGGGGAGCGTGAACCCGGCTTCTCCTTCATAGATTTCGACCTCCATATTGAAGCTGGGATCCTGGAGCGTCTCGGGCTCGGCCGCCCGGATGCGGCCGGCCAATTGAAACGGCTGTCCCTCCGCCAGCCAGATACGGGTCGGGATGGGGCCGTCGGCGAGGGGCTTCATGGAATAGAGATGCCACCCCTCGTGAATGCGGGCCTCGAGTTTCACGGTGAAGGGCGATCCGGCCTTCACAGGCTTCGCGGGAGCATCGCGTACCTGCCAGGAAACGGGATCGGGCACGGCCGCGGCCGCGGCCATTAGGGCGATACAAATCAGGGTCTTCATTTGAGATCGCCCGCTTCGGTGACGGGGTGGGCCGCGGCGCCGGCGGCGAGATCGATATACGTGGCCTGGAGTACGTGTTTCGTACGGTCGTCCTGAACGAACGCCACCACGGCCAGATCGCCGCGATCGATCTTGTACTTCTTCTCGGAGAACTGGAAAGCTTCTCCACGATGGCCCTTGGCCTCGTAATCGTCCAGGTGCGCTTTGATGGCGCGGCTGATCTCATCGAGATCGAAGGCGCGGTGGAATGTTTTTTGCGTGCCGAGCGGCTCACCGGCGACCGCGCGGACGACCATCGGGTGGAACCGGATGCCGTTCTCGCCGTTGTAGCGTAGCTCCTTTTCGACCAGGGCGATCCGCAACTCGAGATCCTTCGACTCGCTCTTCACGTCCTGGACGACGACCTGCACGTTGACCACACTGCCGGAGAGGTTCGCGTTTGCCGTGAAGTCTGCCTCCGGCGGAGTGTCGAGGTCTTTCTCTACATCCTTGTTGAACCGATCGTAGATGCTCTTGGCCTCATCGCGCGGACCGCC
Organism: Bryobacterales bacterium; assembly: GCA_963836015.1. Classification (GTDB taxonomy): domain Bacteria; phylum Acidobacteriota; class Terriglobia; order Bryobacterales; family Bryobacteraceae; genus CAWCDJ01. The sequence goes on from CAWIIF010000003.1 coordinate 134,034, forward strand.
GCCAACGGTCTTCTTGCCGTCGATGACGTAAGTCGGGACGCCGTTGACGCCGTAGTCCTTGGCGCGCGCCTGGGTATCCGGATCGGTCATGGGGTCGGGCCGCGGAACGTGCTGGTGGTACATCAGTACGGCGAAATCCTGATGCGGGTAGCGGGCCATGGCGGCCTCGAACGCGAGGTCCGCGCCGGCGCAGGGCGGGCAGCCCGACCCGGTGAAGACTTCGGCCAGCACGACGCGGCTGGTTCGGCCGGCATCCGGGTGATACGGCTCGACCGCCACCGGGTTGGGGAACCGCTTGTGATACTCGGCATCGAGCATGGCCTCGAGGCCGTCAACGGAGCCGTTGTGCTGCTTGCGGTAGATCGCTTCCAGAGCCTCCGATGCCGTCTTCGGCGCCATGCCGCTGAGACGCGCGGGGATCAGGTAGTCCAGTGCTTTGGCATCCTCCCCGGCTTTGGCGGCCAGTTCGCCGAGCGCGGCGTTCGCCGCGGGGTTGGCGGGATTGCCGGCGTGCGCCTCCTCGAGCAGTTTCTGCCCTGTGGCGGTCTGCCCGAGCTGTACCTCGATGCGGCCGAGGGTGGCCAGGCGGGCGGCCCGGGTCTCCAGAAACCGCTTCTGCAGCTCTTCGGGCTTGGGCTTCTGCTTCCGCTTTTCGGCTGCGGCCATCTGTTCCTTCAGGTAGGGGGCGAGGCGCATGGAATCCACACCCAGGCGCGCATAGCGTTCGGCATCTTTCAAGAGAAGGCTGCCATCGAGAAGGCGTCCGGCGATTTGGTTCGCCACGGAGCCGCGGTTCTTTTCCGGGGCGGCGCGGTAAATACCGGCAGCCAGTTTGAGGATGCGGTCCTGCTGCTGTGGGAAGTGTTTCACGAGCGTGGATAGGATCAACTGATCGGCCGATTCCTGCATCTCGCTATCGGGAAAGTCCTTCTTCCACTTCTCCAACGCATCGATCTTCTGCTGGGGGTCCATCGTGCGGCTGGCGGCCGTGTAGGCCTTGGCGTCGGGCGGGGTTTCGGGAGATTGCGCCTGGGCTGCGGACAGGGCCAGGGCGAAGACGACGATCCGGACGAGCATCACACCTCCTTATCGGACGGACTAGCGAACTTGGGTGTCCGGTCTGTCCCCTATTTTACCCGGTGAAATCCGCAGAGCGTGGAAATCATCAACAGGTTATGGAAAGGGAGAAGAGTATCCGATTATACTGGAGTTCTTACCGAGATGAGCACCCCATTGCAAATCGTGGTCTGCGGAAGTATCGTTCCGGACCCACTGCAGACGTTGGAGCCTGTCAGCGGCCCCGGCGGTCCCACGCTGAAGAATGAGATGATGCTGCCGGCGGTGCTGGATCCGTGGGCCGGGCATGCGCTGTTCGAAGCGGCGAACCTGGCGCAGAAGACGCCCGGCAGCAAGGTATGGCTGGTCAGCCTGGGACCGAAGGCCAAGCTGCAACAGGTGATGATGACGGTGGGTCAGAAGGCGCCGTTCGAACTGGTCGCGCTGGATGGACCGGCATCCGGGTTCACCGATTCCTTTGGCACGGCGGCGGCCCTGGCGGCGGCGATCGAAGGGATCGCCGGGCTGGACCGGGCGCGGCTGCTGGTATTCGGCGGGTGGGAATCGGCGTCGCGCGGCGCCGGGTCCACGATGCAGATGGTAGGCGAGAGGCTCGGCATCACGGAGCAGTTTCAGGGCGTGGACCGCGTCACGGTGCGGGAAGACGGCAGCTTCGAAGTGCTGGAGCGGATCGAAGGCGGGCGGCACCAGGTATCGGTGTGCGGAGGGCCTCCGGCGGTGCTGGGGTGGGCCACCGGGCACCTGCCGGAGCCGCGCAACAATCCACAGGTGGGGATGGCGAACATGCGCGGGATCATGCCTGCGCTGCAGCGGGCCAAAGCAGCCCCGGTGGCCGCCGGAGGTCTGTGCTTCGCCTCGGTAAACCTGCCCAAGCAGCAGCGGGAAACACGGGTGGTGAAGAACATGCCCGCCGAAGAGATTGCCCGCGAGATCGTGGCCTGGGTGCGGGAGGAATAACGTGGAAAAGATACTGGTTTTGGCGCATACGGAAGCGGACGGAACCCTGGCGAAGCCGGCGCTCGAAGCGCTGGCGGCGGCCCTGGCGCTGGGCGGCGAAGTGACTCTCGGGCTGGTGGGCGCCGAGGTGCGGGCGGCCGCGGATCAGACAGCGGGGTGCGGCGCAGTGCGGTTTCTGGCGGTGGCCGGCGAAGCGTTCGCGCAGCCGCGCTACGCTACCGATGCCGCGGCGGCGGAAGCACTCTGCCGCGCGGCGGGCGCCGGACTGGTGATCGCGCCGGCGACGTCGCGGTGGGCCCGGGCGCTTCCCGGCGCGGCGTACCGGCTGGGCGGCCGCGTGGATACGCACGCCACGGGGATCGCGCCGGTCAACGGGGTCCCGGCAGTCACTCGCTGGTTCTACCGGCAGCGCATGGAGGGGGTGCTGACGCGCTCGGAGCGGCCCTGGGTGGTGCTGCTCGACCCTGGCTGCGTTACGCCCTGGAGCGGTCCGGGAGGCTCGACGGAGCCGGAGCCGGTAGCGGTGGAAGTGCCGGCTACGCGGACGGCGGTCACGGGCATCCGCGCTCCACTGGCCGATGAGCAGACGATCCGCCCGGATGCGAAGCTGCTATTCGTCGCCGGCGCGGGGTGGACCAAGAAGCAAGCCGACGGAGCGGTTCACGCGGCGGAGGCGGAATCGCTCATCCTGGGATTCCTGCGCGGCGCGCAGGCCTCGCTGGGGGGCAGCAAGTCGCTGGTCGATCTGAGCGGGGAAGGCGAAGCGGTGCTTCGCTTCATGACGCACCTGAACCAGATCGGCCAGACGGGCTCGACGCCGCGCCATCCGAAGGGACTTTCGACCTGCTGCCACGGGGAAGAGCCGCACGTAGTGGGCTGGCGGTTCATCACGGAGCGCCGCGCCATCAACCTGGACGCGAACTGCGGCTGGGCGCGCGGGAAAGCGGATGTGCTGTATGTGGCCGATGCCTTCGAGGTGATGGGGCACGTGAACCGCTTGCTGGGCGCGTGAGGGCGGGTGTACTTTAGGTCGATGGCGGTGAAGCAATCGATATACGGTGTGCACCCGTCGGTGGCGATGGTGCAGGACTGGGTCGCCACGCTGAAAGAGAAGAGCGGGCGGTCGCTCGACGAGTGGCTGGTCCTGGTAAAGAAGTCCGGGCAGAAGACGGAACGGGAGCGCCGCGACTGGCTGAAGAAGGAGCACGGCCTGGGCACGAATTCCGCCATGTGGATTGCGGGGCGGGCGGAAGGCAAGGAGACCGAGACCGACAGTCCCGAAGCCTATCTGAAGGCGGCCGAGGGTTACGTAGAGGCGATGTTCGCGGGACCGAAGAAGGTGCTGCGGCCGATCTACGAGGAGCTGCTGCGGCTGGGCCTTGGCCTGGGCAAGGACGTGAAGGCGTGCCCGTGCCGGACGATGGTCCCGCTATACCGGCAGCATGTGTTCGCGCAGATCAAGCCGGCGACGCGGACGCGCATCGACCTGGGCTTTGCGCTGGGCAGCCGGAAGGCGGCAGGGCGTCTGATCGATACGGGCGGGTATGCCAAGAAGGACCGGATCACGCACCGGATCGGGATCTCGTCATTGGATGAGATCGATGGGGAAGTGAAGCGCTGGCTGGGTGCGGCATACGAGGCGGACAAGTAGCGCGGGGATCCCGGATTCAGGTAGACTTGAGTGAGCATCCAGCCTAATCGGGCGCGTAGCTCAGTTGGTTAGAGCGCCTGCTTCACACGCAGGAGGTCACAGGTTCGAGTCCTGTCGCGCCCACCATTATTTTGGCTCTACGCCCTTAATGGGGGCAGACCCCGCCTCGACTGATTCTCACGAACACATAATCTTAACCCTCAACCGGTAGTTATTGAAATTGCGAAATCCGTATGCCTGGCGCTGCAGGACTTCCATCTTCGTGTGGAAGCCCTCAGTGATGCCGTTGTTCCGGGTAAAGCGCCACATCATGGCAACCTCGATTTTCCACGATTCCAGCGTCTGGCCGAGTTGTACCAGTTGCGCCACCCCCGCCGTTTTCAGGTCTTCTAAGGCGCGCAGGAAGCGATTGGCCAGATGCTGGCACTGTTTGCGCGTACGATGCTTCTTCAGCAGTAGATAGCAGAGCCGCTGTTTAAAGCGGTAGATCTCTCGCAAAACCGGGAACTGATCGAAGTACAGCTCGAGTTTGGCCTTCTGCTCCAGCTTGAGATTGTGACGATGACGGCGCATCAGCGAGAGCAGACCGCGGTGCCGGGCTCCGGTGGGATCGATTTCCCGCCAGCAGGCCAGGAAGTGATGGTTAATCAGCCGGATGACGTGGAATCGATCGGCCACGATCTTGGCCTTGGGGAAGTGCTTGCGGACGAGCACGCGGTAGACGCTGGCCAGGTCCATGCAAACGACCCGCACGCGGTCTTTGCCCGGGAGTCTGGCCAGGTAGTCCTCCAAGACCGCTTCGCTGCGTCCGAGCACGACATCAAAGACCCTGTGCCGACGCAGATCGCAGAAGGTGGTGGCGTAGCCGTCCTTCTTAGAAAAGAAATGCTCGTCGATGCCGAGAACGCGTGGACACTCGGCACCACGCCGCTCTGCCAATTCCCGCCTCAGAAAGTCATGAAACCAGCGCTCGACGGTGGCGCTGCCGACCGCCACCCTCTGGGCCAGCCGGCTGCGATTGACACCGTCGTAATGATTGACAAAGACCTGGCGACGGAACGGCTCGGTCGACCGTTTTCGTGGCAAGATCCCCGGCAATCGCTGCCAGAAACTGCGGCCGCAGTCCTTGCACCGGTACTTGCTCGACTCCACCTCCAGCACGCACTGCCGCAATCCCCAGCACTCATGGCGCGGCGCCCGCATTCGCTTGTCCTTGATCCGCAGCCGCTGGCTGCCGCAATCCGGACACGCATTCGGCCCCGCGTAGCGGGCCGAGATCCGCACCATGCCCGAAACTTCCTCGATGCCTGTAGTCTGGTATCCAGGCAGACCTAAAACCGCTTCTGGACTGATCAAAACAATTCTCCTCAAGAATGTTCTATCAGTCGAGGGCGGGGTCTGCCCCCATTAATGATCTAGAGCCATTATTTTCAACCACTTGCAAGGGCTCTACGCCAATTCGAAGTTGCGGAAGCCGTAGGCCTGCCTGCTGATCGTTTCCATTTTGTTGTGAAACCCTTCGGTGATTCCGTTGGATCGCGTGAACCGCCACATGCGCACGATCTCCTGGGACCAGGAGTGGAGCGTTTCGCCCAAGGCGACAAGGGGCATCAGTCCGGATTGGCGCAATTCGACGACCGCGCGCAGAAACCGGGGAATCAGCTTTTGGCACTGCCGTTTGTTTTTGTGTTTCTTCAGCAGCAGATAGCAGAGGCGCTGTTTGAAGCGGTAGATCACGTCCAGAGCCGGCCGCTCGGCCAGGTAGGCCATGAGCCGGAGTTTCTGTTCCGGTTTGAGGTTGTGGCGATGGCGCCGCATCAGCGATAGCAGGCCGCGGTTCTTGGCGCCAACCGGATCGATCTCTCTCCAGCAGGCCAGGAAGTGGTGATTGACGAGCCGGATCACGTGAAAACGGTCGGCCACGATGACCGCCTTGGGAAAATGCTTTCTGATGATCGAGCGGTAGACCACAGCCAGGTCCATGCACACGATCCGCACCTGCTCTTTACCCTCAAGCCGAAGGAAATAGGACTCCAGGGCCGCTTCGGAACGGCCGAGTACGACATCGTAGATGCGGTGATTCTTCAGGTCGCACATGGTGGTGGCGTAGCCTTTGCGGCGGGTGAAGAAATGCTCGTCGATGCCCAGAACCTTGGGGCATGCCGGCGCATGGTCCTGACGCGCGCGTCGTTGCAGTCGGCGGAGGAAATAGCGCTGCACCGTCGCCGCTCCAATGCCCTTCTGTCTTGCCAAGCAGCTCCGGTTAATTCCATCCAGGTGCTGCTGAAAGACCATCTCCTGGAAGCTCTCGCTGGCTCGCTGGTACGGCTGGATGCCTGGCGTTGACTGGCGAGACGAGCGGCCGCAGTCCAAACAGCGGCTCTTGCGCACTTGCAAGTCCAGGATCCCACGGCGGAAACCCCAGTCATCGTGCCGCACGGTTCTCCGGCACCAGCCCTTGTTTCGCAGACGCGATCCCCCGCAATGCGGGCACGATAAGACCAGGGCATCATAGGATTCGCGGTATTCGCGTCCGCTATCGACATCGCGAACTGTGATCTCCCTCGACTGCCGGCAGATCGAGACCGCTTCATTGCGAAGGCGAACCTCAATATTGAAGCGCTCTCGAAACAGGTCCGGGCTGGCGAGAAGGAGCTTTGACTCTTCCTGGATCACATTGCCCACGAAGTAGGGCAGACCACAATTCGCGAAGGAGACGTAGTACCCGCGATCGAGAATGACGATATCCGCGTCCTCGTCCAGTCTCCGCAGGCGCGCGGCGCATGACGCGCCGCCAGCGACACCGCCGACGATTATCACCCGTTTTCTGGCCATGGGTTCACATCGGGAAGGGGTTCAGCACGTGTGACCGTGATGATCACAGCCGTTTTCTCTGGTGATAAGATTGCCGTCCAGATATTGCCGTACAAGTGCCAGCGGTGGTTCGGAGGGCGCTCCCGTCAGAACCTCGATCGAGGCTGCCTGGAAAAGGGAGTGCGCTCGCCCTCCCATCCCTCCGGCGATTACGAGGTTCACGCCACGTTCCTTAAGCCATGGCGGCAGGAGCCCTGGCTGATGTTCCGGAGCCAGCACCTCGGTCGTCGCTGTCGGTTGCTTCGTAGCCAGATCGACGTCGACGAGGGCGAATTTTTCGCAATGCCCGAAGTGCTGGGCAAGTCGTCCGTCGGCAATAGGGATAGCAATTCGCATCGTTATTTCGTCCTTTCAATCAGAACCATCGAGTTGCGGTGGAAAGGGGCGAAATCAGCGTCGCCGGCGCCCTCCACTCGGTCGCACCAGGAGCCGCATTCCGACGGCTTTCAATCGCAGGTCTGTTGTGCGATATTAATAGGTGCAACTAACACTTATACTAAAGTGACACTGAATTGGCGTCAAGCGAGCGGGCGGAAGCCTGGCCCTGGCCAAGACGAGTTCTTCGGACTGCTGGGGGGCGTGCACCTCTGGCGCTCAACGCGCCAGGAATTGGAAACAAACGGCAACGCGATCGGCAGGCGGAAGTTCCAGATCATCGCTCCGTGTCACTGCACGGGTTTCGGAGCAAACTCGTATCTGCGCACCCGCTTTAACTCGCTGGTACAGGAGGTGGGAGTCGGTACGCGCCTGCATTTCGGTGAACGATGAGACGCGCCTACCATCAATGGCAGAAGCAGAAGCGCCTCGCCGCCGTGCTGATGGGCAGTAGGTGGAGGGCACAATCGAAGCAAACCGATAAGGGACTTCAATCCATGTTCGAGGAACTCAAGATCAAGCCAATCGGCGTTATCGAAACGCCATTTCACGAACCGGCCGGAACGCCGATTCAGCCTTCGCGGGCAAACGGAGCGCAAGGGAAGGTTCGGATCAACCCACAGTTTTGGCCGGGGCTGCAGGACCTGGCGGGGTTCGAACGTGTCTGGCTCATTTACTGGCTCCACAGGCAGCCCGCATCGTCCTTGGTAGTGACTCCCTTTCTGGACAAGCAGCCGCGTGGGGTGTTCGCGACGCGCGCGCCCGCCCGCCCAACTCCCATTGGAGTGTCGGCAGTCCGCCTGATTGGGCTTCAGGAAGGTGTCCTGGAGGTGGCCGACGTTGATATGCTCGACGGTACACCCCTGCTGGACATCAAACCGTACGTCCCGGAGTTCGATTCCTACCCTTCCAGCAGGGCAGGCTGGTTTGACGAATCCAAGTCGCAATCCCGCGTGGCGGATGACCGCTTTCGAGAACCAGTGCGCACCGGCGCATAGGGAACAGATGCTGGGCAGTTCGTCGCTGAAAGGTTGTGGCCCGTGATTATTGATCAACTCTGCGATCTCGTGTTGCCTGCGAGTCGGGGCCGGTCGGTTTCGGATGTCCGGGTAGGGCTTGGGTACACCGCAGTCCAGCTCGACGGTGGAGGCTGCGGTCTGGCGTACACCTTCCGCAGCGAGACCGGTGAGGGTTGCTGCGTGATCCGTGAAGGCGGCACCCTGAGGGGCCGCGAGGCCTCAGATCTGGCGGAATGGGCCAGATCCTGCGATCCGGTGGTTTGTGCCGTCGGGCTGGCAACGCTCAATGCCCTGATCGCTGTACCCGCGAGCGCCACCGAGGCAGACCTGACTAACCAGTTGCAGATTACCTCGAACGACGTGATCGGCATGGTGGGCTACTTTGGGCCGCTGGTCGAGCCTCTTCGTCGCCGAGTCAAGGCGCTGCACGTCTTCGAACGCCGCCCAAATGCCGGCTCAGGCGTGCTTCCGGAAACGGCTGCGGCCGACGTCCTCCCTCAATGCGAGGTCGTTATCTTCTCGGCGACAACCCTGTTAAACCGCACACTGGATCACCTCTTGGACCTCTGCCGGAACGCTCGGGAGGTTGGCATTCTGGGACCTTCCACGCCCTTCGCGCCGGAAGCATTCGTCAATCGAGCAGTCACACTGCTTTCCGGCGTTCACGTCGTAAACCCGGAACGCGTGCTGCGGGTCGTAAGCGAGGGCGGAGGCACCCGGCAGTTCGGCACGGCAGTTAAGAAGCTGACGCTCCGCCTCACCGCGCGTCGCAGCTAAAGCTACTTCTTTGCCGGTGCGCCCTTGTCCGCAGCCTTCATCTGCTGGCCACAGCAGATCTCCGAATGAGGATGGCTGCTGCTTTCGGGACACGTGCACGCCTTCTCGTAAACGAGTACCGCACCGCACTTCTCACAAACGTACCGATCGCCAATGTTTCGAGCCATTCTTGACCTCTCGCCTAATCAAATGCCGACTCCGTTTTCCATTCCTTCCAGACGTTACCCACGAGATCAACCCCCGGCTTCAATGTCGGCTTCCCAGGACGCCAACCGGACGGAGTCGCCAGTGTCCCTTTCGACTCGCGGACCAACTGGAATGCCTGAATCTGCCGGATCGATTCCGCGACGTTGCGTCCCACCGGCGGCGTCAGGACTTCATAAGCCTGGATGACGCCATCCGGATCGATGAGGAACCGCCCACGCGTCTCCACGCCGGCATCCTCGTCGTAAACGCCATACACGCTGCCAACGTGACCACCCGCATCCGACAACATCGGGAACGGTACGCCTCCCGGCACCATTTTGCACAGTTCCTGGTCGTTCCACATCTTGTGGACGAACATGCTGTCGACGCTCACGGACAGGACTTCCACACCCAATTTTTGAAACTCCGGATATTTCTCGGCGACCGCCGAGAGCTCTGTGCTTCAAACGAACGTGAAATCCCCGGGGTAGAAGCAAAGGAGCACCCACTTGCCGAGATATTCGGAAAGTTTGAGATTGATGAACTTGCCCTGCTGGTATCCCGGCGCCGCGAAATCCGGCGCTTTCCTTCCGATCAGGATCATTGTCGATTTCTCCTTGGTCTGCTGCTGACGTTCGCTCGCGTCCGGCGCTGTTCCAGGCGCCGTTCGGCTGATGGGCCGGGCGCAACCGGCTTTCAGTTCTTCCGCCATTGTTCCCTCGCCATATCGGGCAGATGCCCATCCGGGCTAGACCTAAACTCCACCTATAGTATAGTCACACCGTCAATGATCAGTGTACTTCACATCTATGTTGCAGTGCGTTATTCTCTGATGTAGAGCTTGCGATTACGCAAGTATTGGGAGGATCAGAGTGCCACGACGGTTCTGTCAAAGGCACGGCAAAAGCCAGCCTTGCACCTGCGCGATGGGCAATCTTTATCGTTTCGTTGAGCCCGTAGTGCTGCTCTTGCTCAAAAAGAAGGGGCGGTCCTACGGCTACGATCTTGCCGCCGATCTGGATGAATACGCTCTCACGGACGCAGAAATCGAGCGAGGCGCCCTCTACCGCACGCTTCGAGCGCTGGAGTTGAACGGGAATCTAAAGTCCGAGTGGGAAACCGACAAAGCGGGTCCGGCTCGACGGGTTTACAAGCTCACTGCGAAAGGTGAAAGGCACCTCGAAGAGTGGGCGACCGTTTTGGAGCACGTTTCGAAATCGATGACGCGGTTTGTCAGGGAGACGAGAGGGGCGTTGCAAGAACGCGGCGCCATAAAGACGGGGTCCTAAAAAAAGAGAGGGCTTGTCGGCCACGCATGGGCCGCATACATGAACTGCCATTCGGAGGTCACAGAAGCACGAAATCTGGATCGGCGGCTGTGGATCAGCGCAGCATTGAATGTTGGGATCACGGTCGTGGAGTTGGCCGGCGGCATTCTGGCCGGAAGTCTGGCACTCCTAGCCGACGCCATGCACAACTTCGCGGACGCGGGCGCAGTTGGCGTGGTGATATTTGCGCGCTGGCTCGGGCGCCAAGCTCCCACCCCGCGGCACACGTACGGCTTCAAAAGGGCGGAGATCCTTGCTGCCCTGCTCAACGCTGCATCTCTGATCGCCATCTCTCTATTCATCGGGCGGGACGCCGTTCACCGGCTTTTTCATCCCGAACCGGTCCGAACCACGGTCATGCTGGCTACGGCCCTCGTCGCGCTCGCGGCCAACCTGGCGTCGGTCGCCCTCTTAAAACACCACAGTCGCGATGACATAAATGTCCGCAGCGCGTTTTTGCACCTGGCGCAAGATGCACTGGCCTCATGCGCCGTTGCGGCAGCGGCTGTTTTGACCAGAACCCGGATCGGGCCGTATGTCGATCCCATCGTGGCGATCCTGGTCGGATTCGTCGTTCTGCGAAGCGCGCTTTCCATCTTGCGGGAATCACTCCACACGCTGCTGGAGGGTACGCCCGCCGACTTGCACGTCGGGGAGTTGGCTCAGGCGGTCTCGCAACGGTTTCCGAACGTCGGTCTGCATCACATCCATGTCTGGGAGGTGGGACCCGGCCAACGAGTTCTTACGGCCCATATGAAGGTCGGGGGGACCAGCATCGTCGAAGCAGAGTGTGCCGCCACGGAACTTCGGCGCTACCTGGACGAGGAATGGGGGATTGACCATGCGACGCTCGAGGCGGAGGCGAACGGTTGCGGAGAGGAGGCGATCCTGGGTGCGTGGCGGTAAAGCAGGTGCGAAGCGATGTACTGCGGTCGCCGTGACACTCGGCCTCGCGCTGGCTGGGGTGTTCGCGTGTTCCGCGGCGACCGGAACCGTGGCCGAACAGAAGGCCAGGGTTCAACGGATCGAAAACGCGGTTTTGGCCCCCTGCTGTTACACGGAGGCGGTGTCGCGGCACCAGAGCGAGGTCGCGGTCAAGATGCGCATCGAGATCGCGAAATGGGTAGCAGAAGGCAGAACCGATCAGGAAATCCTGGACACGTATGTGAGGCAGTATGGCAGCAAAGTGCTGGTAGACCCGCGTACGATACCCGCTTGGTGGACGCCGTGGATACCCTGGCTCATCGCCATACTAGGTATCATTTTCGGATTCTGGATTTTGAAGCGTTGGCACAACAAGCCGCTCCCAGCGGGGCTTCCATCTTCGAGTGCCGAAATCCCGGAGTTGCCCGATTTTGATGACGAGGAGTGAATCTGGCCTTAGCCGGCCGTTACAGTCTCGTTGCTGCCGGCCAGTGTGAATTCCCAGCCGCAGTACCTGTCGCCGGGTCCGTCCGGCGGACAGTGCAAACAGGTAGTCGAAATCCGCGGGTCGATGGTCTCCGCGAACGTCCGGAACTCTACCATGCCGACCTGCTTGCACGGAAACGGGGCCAAGCCCTTCCGCCGGCGCGCCTGCTGAACGCGGCACTCGTCCATGAAGAAGCGCAGGTGCATCCGATCTTCAGACCACTCCACCCGTTGCGTATTGACCAGGCTGTAAAGTCGCAGCCCCAGCGCTTTTTCCAATGCCGGCAGGCCGCCCGCAGGCGGAATGTTGAATGTGGCCATAATGCGCCGCGCTTCCACAGCCGCAAATCGCGCCCACGAGGAGGCGTCAAGCTCGATCGCCGTCTCGATTCCAAAGCGTTCCTCCGCTGCCAGGAACCAGCAGCCGTCATGCGCCAACCAGTTCTTCGCGAACATCTCAACGACGCGCAGCAGCTCGTCGCGTCCCATCTCGTCGAATGGCTTCATAAGATTCGGAAACTCAATCCAGCGTCGGGAGCCGGGCGGCACAGCCAGAATGGACTCGACGATTTCGACTGCGTCGCGGACCAGTTTCGTACACCGTGCACGGTGCACTCCTTGGCGATGCACGGCCAGACCCTCGGGCGTGCTGATGTCGCAGCCGAGCAACTCGGAACAAACAGTGGAACCGTTGCGCTCCTTAAATATCTGCATGAAGTGCTGGCACAACTCGGTAGTCTTCTCTTTGTCGGAACGGTTCGCCTCCGGATCAACGCCAGGCTGCGCAAGGCCAAGAGCCATGATTCCGCCGGTCACACAGCCACAGATCCCTGCCGACCGCGCGATCCCGCCGCCGAAGCCGGCGGAGACCCTCAAGGAAACATCGGGACCGATGCTCCACCGTTCCGCCAAGGCCGAGAACACCGATTGGGAGCAGGAATATCCATTCTGAAAACGCGATTCTGCAACATCTGTCGAGTCCATAAATCAGCCTCTCACCTCTCATCCAACTGTGGATCTTTACTGGTCCATGCCGATCCCGGCTTTCTCCCATCCGGCAAGGCCGTCCTGGTACACCTTGATCTGGGCGAACGGGAACCCATGTTCCAGAAGCGTCCGGCCCGCCGCACGGCTGGCGGCGCAAATATCGCCGGAAGATCGCCCGCTTTCATACAGGATGATCGTACGATCTTTGGGCAACGTGGTCCAGCGCCGCCCGATCTCGTCAGCCGGCATATTGATCGCTCCGAAAATCCGTCCTGCAGCATAGTCGCTGGCGGGCCGCACATCGACGAAGAGCGGTTTGGCACTTCCGGTCAAGACATGGCGTAGTTCCTCAGTCCCAATCAGCGTAGGCTGCACCTTGGCGGCGTCCGCCTCACTGCAGGTTGCCCCACCGCCAGCCGAACCGAAGAGGCCAGGAGAAGGCGACCCCTGCCAACCAGCTGCCACTCCTCCCAGGGCAGGGGGAGGAAAGCCAATCAGCGGACGTCCGGGCTCTGCGGTGGGAGCATTCCGTCCGGCGGCGGCCGGCGCGTTGACGGCCGGCACCTTGGACAGGGTCGGCGACACAGGCGTGTCCGCAAATGGCCTCTTGACTACAGTGGCAGCCGGAGACGCACTCGTCTCGGCATTCCGAGCCACGACCAGACCGGCGCCAGCGAGTTGCTCGTCGATAAGCTGTGAAAGCTGCGCCGTTGTCAGGACACCCTCAATCTTCTGCCGTCCGATGAAGAACGTAGGGGTCGCACGCACGCCCAAAGCACGGCCATCAGCCATGTCCCGTCCGACACGTTCGGCCATTGCGCCGCTGCTTAGGCATTGATTGAAGCGCGCCTGATCCAGCCCTAGTTCGGCGGCATCACGTACCAGTCTCTGGGTACTCAAATCTTCCTGCCGCGAGTAGATCTTCTCGACCATGTCCCAGAACTTGCCCTGTTCGCCGGCGCACTCGGAAGCCTCTGCTGCTTTTTTCGCGAAGGGATGCACGCGCTCCAATGGAAACTGGCGGAACAGGAAGCGGACCTCGCGCGTATAACGGGCGCGAGTCTCGCGTGCGGCCGCCTCTCCCCGTCCGCAGACTGCGCATTCAAAATCCCCGAATTCGACCACGGTCAATGGCGCTTGGGGATTGCCGGCCTCGTGGCTACCGGGACGCGCCAACCGCACCGCCATTTCCGCCGCCGTGACCTGGGCGGCAGCGGGGGCGACTTCGCCATGGCGCGCGAGCAGGTAAAAAGCCGGGGCGCCCAGCACCACGGCGGCAACGGATACCGCGAAAAGACTCCGCGCCCGTGCAAGTTGTGTTGCTGGTTCCGGTTCCGGGCCACCACGGACCACGTTTGCGATGGCGAGCCCGAAGAGCACCGTCATTGCCGCGCCCGAGGTGATGCACCACGCACAGTACGCGTGGATTACGGACGCTTGCAGATACTCGAGATAGAGCGAAAAGAGAAACCCGAATCCGGTCATGCCAAGGAAGGCGTAGCGCGCCAGCCTTGCGGAACGCTTTGAAACCAGGCATTCCGCGATTAAGACGGCGGCAAGCAGCGCGTAGCCGAGCACACCGAAGAGCGGCATGGAAACGCCGCCGACCGTCGAGTAGGCGCTGGCGCGCACCGCGTCGCAGCCAGTCCCTATGCAAACCATGGGACGGGACGGGGACGTGTAGGTATAAAGCAGATATAGCGAATCAAACAGCCCGAGCAGGCTCAAGCCCAGGGTCATCGATCTGCGCATAAGCATCTCAATTTTACTATGTGTAATCTACACCCATGATGACTTCCGACGATTATCGAGGCAGTATTGAGATCTACTTCCCCTCAGCCGGATCACTCTTCAGACGGCGATAGTAGGAGTGACTTGTATAGAGCGCCGCCACCGGATTATGCCCCAAAACGCGATCCTTGGCGACCAGGACGGTAACCGGCGCCCGCGAGTGCATGAAGAACAGGCTGTCGTGTCCGATGGTGAAATCTCCTTAGGCCCGCATCGCTGCGAGAAGACAGTGTAAGAAGCACCTATCCTAACGCCTCGCACCAAGAGGGTCAATGAAGCCAAGGCGCACGATGCTCATCAGCCAACATTCACCGGCAGAACGGTCAAAAGGGCGACGCGGCGCACTTTCGTTCCCACGTGCATCCGTGCGATATTAGCTGGGTGCAAGAAACACCTATATTGCCGGGGCGTGTCGCTAAACTCGGTCTGGAGGCGAGATGAAGAAGATCGGCATCCTGGGCGGAATGAGCCCTGAGTCCACGGTCCTCTACTACGAGCACATCACACGCGCATATACTGCTCGCTTTGGTGATTACGGCTACCCGGAAATTCTGATTTACAGCGTCAATTTTCAAACATTCGTCGACTGGCAGCACCATGGCCAATGGGATCAAACCGTAGTGGAAATGGCCGGGGCGCTGGAGAAGTTGCGGCTGGCAGGGGCGGACTTTGGCCTCATCGCAACAAATACGATGCATATCGTCTTCGACGAGGTCCAGAGCGCCGTGCATATGCCCCTCCTAAGCATCGTTGATGCCACAGCCGAAGCGATTCGCACCGCGGGGCTTCGATGCATCGGCTTGTTAGGAACGGTATTCACGATGAAGGAGCGATTCTTTCGCGACGGGCTCGATCGATCAGGTATTGCGGCGCTGGTCCCTCGATCCGAAGATCAGGAACGAGTCAACGACGTTATTTATCAGGAGTTGTGCCGGGGCGAGATTCGGCCCGAATCCCGGCGGCTATTTCTCGAAATAATCGACCGCCTGCGGGGCCAGGGTGCCCAGGGTATCGTCCTCGGGTGCACAGAGATACCTCTATTGGTTGAACCACAGCACTGCGACTTGCCGTTGTTCAACACGGCTCTGCTGCACGCCGAGAAAGCACTCCAATTCGCGCTGCAGCCGAAATGTGAAGATCTCGGCGGGGCGACGTCGGGGCTTCTGAACCAAAGGTAGCCGGGGCCGTGCAGGAAGGATCTGGCAGTGCCGGTTTCGGAATGAAGGAGAAGATCAATATGAAGATCGGGATCCGGCGGAAAGGCCCCTCGAAATATTGAGGAGGCCAGGAGATACGGGCCATGAAAGTGCTTGGAATCGTTGTTGGACCACCCACTCCGCAGTCGGGTGGCGGGTCACCTTGCAATGCAGGATCTTCCGGCGGGAGTGTTCGATGACGAAGAAGCAGTAGAGCAACTGGAACGTCAAGGTCGGCACGGTGAAGAAGTCGAAAGCGACGATCACCTCCCGATGGTTCTGGAGGAATGCAAGCCACTTCTTGCCAGGGTCGCCCCGGCGACTCACTCGCGCTAGATACCGGGCTACGCTCCGCTCCGAAACGACGAAGCCCAGCTTTTGTAACTCGCCGTGGATCTTGGGCGCTCCCCAATCGGGATTCCCTGCCGCCAGGCGCTGAACCAGTGCGCGGATCTCGTCGGTGATTCGTGGCCGGCCCGCGGTGCGCCGGGATCGCCAACGCCAGTAGCGGCCGAACCCGGCGCGGTGCCAGCCGGTCACGGTGTCGGGCATGACAATGATGAGCACGTCCTTCCAGCGGGACCAATAGCGGTAGAGGGTGGTCCAGAAGGACCGGTCCAGAGAGTTCAACACGGGCCGCGGCCGCTTGCGTTTGAGCACGGCGACTTGCTGGCGGAAGGCCAGAATTTCAAGAGCGGTGTCGCTGCGA
Organism: Bryobacterales bacterium; assembly: GCA_963836015.1. GTDB lineage: Bacteria > Acidobacteriota > Terriglobia > Bryobacterales > Bryobacteraceae > CAWCDJ01. The sequence continues at coordinate 150,371 of CAWIIF010000003.1, forward strand.
CTGCGCAAGAAGACACGGAGTGCGGCGAGCAAGGAGAGGATGAATTCCGACATCAAGATCACTCTTTTAACATGCCGTAACGTGGCGCTGCCAAGTCCGAAAACAGTCGGCGCAAGTCGCTGATTTTAAACAACGGCAGGGTTTTGACTACGGACACGTTCACTTTGATCCGGACGTTCTTCTGCGTCACCCCGTCCATGACCTTGCGTATGCTGACCAGATCTCCGGCGGCGCCGTGGTTCTCCAGCCGCACGGTCTGCCCGTACTCGGCGGCGATCTTGCCCACCGGGTTCAGCGCGCCCGCGACCTGCTCGATCGTCTTCTCGTTCGGCGCCTCTTTATGCCAGTCGTTCCGAAGACGCGCAGCCCGTCGCCGCCCACATCGCGGCCCAGCTTCAGGTGCGCTCTTGTGGTCGCGATTGCTTCCTGCAACTTCGCGGAGTCGAGCCAGTCGTAGCGCTCGGAGCAGGCGAGGCCGACGAGCTTGACGGGGCTGTCGGCGAAGCGTTCTTTCCCGTTGCGGCGCTGCGCGTTCGTGAGCGATACCTCCATGCCCGCGGCGTACGGTTCCTGGGTTCGCAGTTCGACTCCGAACGCTTTCGCCGTGACGCAATTCGCGTCCGTCCCGAAATCCGCAAGCGAGATTACCCACGATTCCGCGCCCCATGCCCGCCCTCGGCGCTCGGCCTGAATCGTTGTGATATAACGGGCCTGATATAGGAAAGGAACCGCGGGAGCCCTGTCGCGCCCGCCAGATCCGCTCCCGAGAAAAGAGGAACCATTGAACCGAAGACATTTCCTTTTGGGTACGGCGGCGTCCGGCACGGCATTCCGCGCGAGCGCTCTCGCCAGCCCCAACGATACCGTACGCGTCTGCTGCGTGGGAGTTCACGGCCAGGGTCAGAGCCACCTGCGGGCATACGCCAGAATGGCCAACGTCGAGATCGCCGCCATCTGCGATGTGGACGAGTCCGTGCTCGAACAGCGCTTGCAGGACACGGAGAAGATGACCAAGAAACGCCCGGCCGGCTTCACCGACCTGCGCAAAGTTCTCGAAGACAAGTCGATCGACGTCATATCCATCGCGACGCCCAACCACGGCCATGCCCTCCAGGCCATCTGGGGCTGCCAGGCCGGCAAAGACGTATACGTGGAAAAGCCCTGCGCGTATGACATCTTCGAGGCGAAGCAACTGCTCGCCGCCGCCAAAAAGTACAACCGCATGGTGCAGCACGGAACGAATGGCCGCTCGTCCAACGCCATGCAGGAAGCGGTCAAGTTGGTCCGCGAAGGCGTGATCGGCGAGCCGTACCTCTCGCGCGGCCTGTGCTTCAAGTGGCGCAATACCATCGGCCGGACGCCCGTCGAGCCTGTGCCGGCGGGGGTGCACTACGACCTCTGGCTGGGGCCCGCGCCCAGGCACGAGTTCACGCGCAACCGCTTCCACTACAACTTCCATTGGTTCTGGGACTACGGCAACGGCGATATCGGCAACCAGGGCGTCCATCAAATGGATGCCGCGCGCTGGCTGCTGGGCGTGAAGTACCCGACCAAGGTCAGCGCCATCGGCGGCCACTTCATGTTCGACGACGACCAGGAGACGCCCAACACCATTACCGCTTCGTTCGAGTTCGATGAGGGCGGAAAGAAGAAGATGCTGGAATTCGAGGTCCGGCACTGGATCTCGAACGGCGAAGCCGGAATCGAGGACGTCGCCGACCCCATGGCAGGTCCGGCGGCCGGCACCCGCACCACGGTGGGCAATGTGGTATACGGTTCGAAGGGATACCTGAGCACCGCCCGGCCCGGATTCAAGATCTGGCTCGGCAGGGAACAGCAGCCCGGGCCGGCTCCGACAGCCGAGCGCGGCGGCGACAACTGGGCGAATTTCATCCAGGCGGTTCGCAGCCGCAAGCAGTCCGACCTGAATGCCCCGATCGAGGAAGGCGTTTCTTCCGTCACCCTGATTCATCTCGCCAACATCTCCTACCGTCTCGGCCGCACCTTGCACTTCGATCCTGAGACTCTCACGGTGAAGGGCGATCCCGAGGCAAACCGCATGTTCACCCGGAACTACCGCGCGCCGTTCGTCGTTCCCGAGAAGGTGTGATCGACTCGCGTTATCCAGAGAAAACTATGAATGGACGTCATTTCCTCTTGCGGTCGGTTGTTTGCCTCGCAGCCATTCTCGTAAGTGTTGCGTCTGCGACCCTGATGGCCGCCTCCGTCGAGTTGAAGCGCGGCGAAGACCAGATCGAGGTGCTGATCGGCGGCAAGCCGTTCAGCACCTATTACTTTCACAAAGAAGTCGTCAAGCCCTACCTGATGCCGCTGCGGACGCCTTCGGGCGTGATAGTCTCCAGGCCGTTCCCGGTGTTCAACGATGTTTCGAGGGCCGATCGCAGTCTCCCCGGCTTCGAGCCGCATCAGCGCCCCTTGTATTTCGATCACGGCGACATCGACGGCGTCGACTTCTGGTCGGAGGGTGTCTTCAGTAGCGCCTACGGCCGGGCCAGCGCCGCCCCGAAGCAGCCCAACCCGGCAACGGCCCGCGCGCGCGGTCAAATGCGGCTGATCAAAATCGAAGAGGTTCAGGGCGGGCCCGATTCGGGCGTGATCCGCGCGCGCTTTGCCCTCGAGGACCCCAATCACCGCGTGCTCGCCGAAGAGACGCAAACCTACACCTTCCGCGGCGATGCCCGCAGGAACATCATCGACTGCGAGTACGTCGTCTACGCGGGCGCAAACCCCGTCGTTTTCGGCGACACCAAGGAAGGGACTTTCGCCGTCCGGCTGAACGCCGCCCTGAGCACGCCGCACGACAACATGCTCAATTCGAAGGGCGCGGTCGGAGAACCGGCCATCTGGGGCAAACCCGCCGATTGGGTCAACTACTCCGGGACTGTCTCCGGCAAACAGGTCGGCGTGGTGGCATTCGATCATCCTTCCAGCTTCCGCCACCCCACGACCTGGCACGCGCGCGCTTACGGCCTGTTGGCCGCAAACCCGTTCGCGGCCCGTGAATTCACTAACGACGAAAAGCAGGATGGAAGTTGGACGGTGCCCGAACGCAAATCCATTACGTTCCGCTATGGCGTCGTCATCTACGATGGAGAATACACGCCCGCGCAATTGGCCGACATGTACAAGCAGTACATCGCCATGACCGCGGGCCACTAAGGGGGCAAATTATGGAAGCCAGTCGACGCGCATTCTTCGGCTCCGCTTTGGCCGCGGGCGCGGCGGGCGCGTTGCGCAGCGGGCCGCAGTCGCCGACGGTCCCGAAGGGCGATTTTCACCTCGGCTCCGTCACCTATAACCTGCTCAAGGATTACGACCTGGAAACCATCATCCGTACGCTGGAAACGGTCGGCTACGAGGTGGTCGAACTGCGAACCGGACACAAGCACGGCGTCGAGCCCTCCATCGACGCGGCGGAGCGCGCCCGCGTCCGCCGCCGCTTCGAGGCTAGCAAGGTGCGCCTGTTGTCCTACGGTACGACCTGCCGGTTCCAGTCTCCCGACCCGGCGGAACGCGCCCGTCAGCTCGAAATCGCCAAAAGCTTCGTGGACCTGGCGCACGATACCGGCGCTCTCGGCATCAAGCTCCAGCCCATGGGACTGCCTCTGAATGTGCCGCAGGAGACAGCGATCCAATATTTCGGCGCTTCCATGCGCCAGTTGGGGGAGTATGGGGCCGGTAAGGGCGTGGAGATCTGGATGGAGGTCCACGGCAACGGCACGCAAAATCCGCCCGTCGCCGTCGCGCTACTCCGGGCCGCGGGACACGACAATGTGGGCGCCTGCTGGAACTCGAATCCGACCGACGTGCAGAACGGATCGGTGAAGGAGTCTTTTGCGCTGCTCCGGCCTTGGATCCGCAACGTGCACCTGCACGAGCTGACCGATGATCGCTACCCGTTCCGCGAACTGTTCGCGCTGCTGCGCGAGTCCGGATACAACCGGTACACGCTTGCCGAAGTCGCGGAAAGCAAAGAGACGGAACGCTACATGCTCATGTTCAAGGCGCTGTGGACCGAGATGAAACGGCCGTCCTGCGCCTGAACCGCCAGACCGGCTACCGCTTCTGCCAGTTCAGAAGTTTCTTCGCGTTTCCGCGGTAGAGTGCTTCCAGCGCCGGGCCCGAAAGATCCAGCCCGTAATAGCGCCACCAGTGGGGTACTTGTCGAGTTCTTTGCCGAGGGTCACCAGGTCGTTGCCCTGGTTGCCGAGGTGGCACGCGATGAACATGGTTCTGGGATTCCGCGCCAGCATCCGATCGCGGATGTCGATCAGCTCCTGATAGGAAGGAACGTCCTTGCCCCATTGGCTGAAATGCTGGTAATCGGGCGTGCGCTCCTGGAACAGGTCCAGCGACTTCCAGCACGAAGGGTGATCGGCGATGTGGACATTGACGGGAATCTTGAGTTCCGCCGCCTTCTTCCAGAACAAGTCCAGTCGAGGATCGTCGGGGTGCAGCCTCTTGTCGCGCGGCCTGTCCGTCCCGCGTCCGTAACCCCATCCCTTGTCGGTCAGTTCGCCGACGCCGCGCGCGTCCATCCTGTAGCACCGCGCCAGTTCGTTCGCGGCGCGGTTGGGGAAGTCCGGGTTGTCGAAGTCCCGGGCGTCGATGCCGCACCAGAGCTGGAACCGGGTTGGATAAGGCTTCAAATAAAGATCAACCCGCGAGGGACGTCTCCATGGCGTCACGGTACCAGATTGCCAGCCGCAACAGTTCCCGCCGACGGCCGCGGGACCACGGCGGTTGTTTCGTGTTCGGACGCAGTTGCCGCGACGGAGTTCGAGGTATTCGAGAAACTTCCCCAAGAAGGCGGTACAGGCGCTCTCAGTCGCGGCTCAATGAAGCCGCCGCGGGCGACGGCATCTGTGCCGGCCTTGATAGCGCGGATTCGTGACGCCGGTCTGCAAGCGACGCCTCCGCGAAGGCGGGATAACGGCGGCCGCAAGTGCGGCATTCATAATGATCATGTATCGGCCACATTGGAGACTCGTGCATCACGCTACACCAAAGGGTCCCGACGTTCTGCTGAAAACTCGTAAACATGTCGCTATCCTCCAAATTCGTTTCTGCGCTCGAAGTTCGAATAAGCACCCGGCCGTCAGTTACACAAGGTCTGGCGGCCGGGTAACACAACTCGCATAAACCGTCTGTTAGAACCTGTAGCCGAATCCGATGGACGGCTCTGCCCGATGCGTCACACGGTCCAGACCGTTCAGCGCCTGCAGATCGTACGTCGGTGACTGATAAACGAAGCCGCGATATTCCGCACGCACGAAGATGCGGTGCGAGAGATTGAAATCGGCGCCGGCGCCATAGACGAAGGCGGCGCGGGTCTGGGTATTGGCGCCCATGAAGTCCTTCGGGTCGAAAACCAGGGCCCCTGCGCCGGCCAGGGCGAAAGGGGTCACGTTGCGAAGCGGCATCCGGAAGACGTACGCGCCCGAGACCTCGTGCGAGTTCGTATTCACTCCGAGGAGGCCCTCGCCCGAGACGTACTTCTGCGTGTTCAGTGTGTAGCCGTAGTTCGCCTCGACGCCATGGTGCTTGCTAAAGAAGTACCGATAGGTGGCCAGGACACCGCCGCTGTTGGTCGCCTTGTTATCGATTCCATTCTGGGTGGTGGAAGTGACAAAACTGCCGAGGGCCTGTACCGCGACTTCCTGCCGCCCAGCTTCCTCGGTCTGCGCATAGGCGGGTAGCGCCATGGAAGCCGCCCCCGCAACCAAAACCGTCAACAAGCTCTTGCGAAACATATCTCTGCTCCTATGTATTTAGTTCCGAACCCCTGAAAGGAGGTCCGGCACAGCTAACGCACCTGAGATTCCATTTCGCGGTGCGGCGGAAATCCCGTATTTCCAACCTGAATTATGCAGACAGAGTCTGACCCGCACCGCATTTGACGCGGTGGAGTTGATCTGCGAGTTCTCGTCCTGCCGCTGAGGCCTACCCCTGTGGCCCGCCCCCAATAGTTCGCATTGTTCCCATCTGGTTGGATTGACTGGGTCTGTGGTGCATAAGATTCTATGCGCCTTGCTCAGCCGGTCAGTGGGGTAGCCAGCACCGGGCCAAACCGCTGTCCGTCCGGCGTGATTGCCCGCAGCCGGTCCAGCAGTCGGCTGAAGATGCCTTTGTGAATCTCTGTCGAATGATTTCACGCGAACCCGGAAACTGCGTGCGACTGATTTGGTAATCTCTACGTTGTGGAGATCATTGCCGTGCTAGGAGAGTGCTAGGAGGGAACGCATTGGGGGAAGGAGTCGCAGTGGCTCCTTCCGCCCAAAATCCGTTGGGCAGTGCGTTGGGCGGAAATTCGGCGTTTTATACGATGAATACGCCAAGTACAAGGTCGTAAGTGCCTGAGGCTTCAATAAAGCGGACAAGTCCATAGTGCTTCACACGCAGGAGGTCACAGGTTCGAGTCCTGTCGCGCCCACCATTCTTTTCCGCCGTCCTGAGCCCCGAGCATGTAAAATGATTGCCTAATGGCCACCACCCTTGCGCCGGAGGATCCCGAGGACGACATAACCCGCATACTGAGGCGGATGGCGGCGGGCGAACACGATGCCGGCAACGAGTTAGCTCCGTTGATCTATGCCGATCTGCGCAAGTTGGCGAACCACTATATCCGGAAGGAGCGGATCGGCCACACTCTGCAACCCACCGCCCTGGTGCATGAGGCCTATCTGCGGATCATCGGCATCAAGAGAATCACTTGGGAAAGCCGGACTCACTTTGTCGCGGTGGCTGCGACCCTGATGCGGCAAATCCTGATTGACTACGCCCGCCGCCGCAACGCCCGCGCGGAAGGCCACATCAATCCCGACGGCAACGAGGCGCTCGTACGATTGGGCGGCGAACAGGCGAAGGAGCTGGTCGCCCTCGACGACGCGCTGAAACGGCTGGCGGAAGTGGATGCGCGCCAGGCACGCATCGTCGAACTGAGATACTTCGGCGGATTGTCAGTCGAAGAGATCGCGCAGGTTCTGGACATTTCCTCCCGCACCGTGAAGCGGGAATGGGCGATAGCCAAGATCTGGCTGCACGATGAAATGACGCCCACCTGACGTTGATGGCCTCCCCCTACCCGGAACGTCAAAAAGAAGTATTCGGCCAGGCGTTGGAGTTACCCCTGGAAGACCGTGTAGCGTTCGTGGAGCGGGAATGCGGCGAGGACCAGCTTCTGTTCGCCGCAGTAATGGAAATGCTCCGGAAGCATGACCGGCTCCCTACATTCTTCGAAGAGGGTGCGCCCGTTCCCAAAGACACCGGCCCGGCCGGCCCGCCCACACGTCAGGCAGAGTTTCGCGGCAATTCCCGCTTTCAGGTGGTTCGGGAACTCGGATCCGGAGGATTTGGAACGGTATTCGAGGCATTCGACCGGAGGAAGGAAATCACTCTTGCGCTCAAGCTCCTCAACCGCCCTGAAGCCACAGAATTGAGGATGTTCAAGCGCGAATTCCGGACGCTTACCGAAATCGTGCATCCCAGCCTGGTGCAACTCTATGAGATGGTCGAAGATGGCGGTCATTGGTTCTTCACCATGGAGCTCGTACACGGCGCGGACTTTGTCTCCTATGTCCGGGGACCTGCCGGCCCGGAGGAGGGGAAAGCCGACTACGCGCGCTTGCGTTCCGCTTTGCGCCAGCTTGCGGAGGCGGTCCGCTATCTACACCACAGGAAGATGTTGCACCGGGACATCAAACCGCCCAATATCCGGGTCACGGCCAATGGAGAGGTCAAACTCCTCGATTTCGGGCTGGTTCGGGACGTCTCGCCGGAGGCCAGCCTCGAAACTCAGACGGTTGGCGGCACCGCTGCCTACGTGGCTCCGGAACTCCTCACTCAGCGCACGGTCAGGGAGAGCAGCGACTGGTATTCGGTAGGCGCGGTATTGTATGAGAGCTTGACCGGCCGGCCGCCCTTTGAAGGCGGGTTCCTGGAGGTTCTCCTTCGGAAGAATCAGGAACTGGCCCGCCCTCCGAGAGAGTTCGCCCCTGACATTCCGGACGATCTCAACGATTTGTGCCTGAGCCTGCTGGAACGGAATCCCGACCTCCGTCCGGACGGCGCGGCCGTGCTCGAAAGGTTGACGGCGCCGTCCGATGAGATGGCGATCCCCAAGGCGGGCGCCGCGCACCGCGGTCCGCCGTTCGTCGGCAGGGAGCCTCACTTGGCCGCCCTGGGAGAGGCGTTCGACCAGGTGCGGGCGGGCGAATCCGTCTGCGTCCATGTGCAGGGCCGATCCGGAATGGGCAAGACCTCCCTCTGCAAACGATTCCTGTCCGACATGCGAACACGCGGGACCGTTGTCCTTGCGGGACGCTGTTACGAAAGCGAGTCCGTTCCCTTTAAAGCGCTGGACCCTGTCGTGGATTCGCTGGGCGATTATCTGCGGCGCTTGCGCGAAGCCGACGCGGCGGCGTTCCTGCCGCGGGAGAAGCCGCTTCAGGCGTTGTCCCGGGTCTTTCCGACTCTCCTGCAGGTGGAGGCGATCCGAAGGGCGCGAAGCAATTCGGGCGATGACCCAAGTCCGCGCGACCTGCAGAAACGCGCCGTGGCCGCCCTCAAAGAAATTCTCGCCCGGATCGGGGAAAAGCTGCCCTGCATCGTCCACATCGACGATCTTCAATGGGGCGACCTCGACAGCGTCGATTGCCTCGCCAGCATTTTCGCGCCTCCGGACCCTCCCCGCGTGCTCTTCTTATTCAGTTATCGTTCGGAAGACATCGCCTCGAGCCAACACCTGCTACGGCTCCTGGCACAGCAGCGAGACGGAGATCTGTGTGCAGTCAAAATGCGGGAGTTGGTAGTAGAGGGGCTCACTCCTCCGCAGGCCCGGCAATTGGTGCGGGAGCTGTTGGATTCCGACGACGAGTTCGCGCATGAGTGGATCGACCGGGAAGCCGAGGGCATGCCGCTATTCATTCACGAGCTCGCGATGCATTCCCGCACCGGGTTGCGATCGTCTGACCTGCCCGAGCGGATGTCGCTGCAGGAAATGATCCAAAAGCGAATCGGCGCGCTACCCGCTCCCGCCCGGAGGATGGTCGAAGCGGTCAGCCTGGCAGCGCAGCCGATGGAGGTGGACGTGGTCAGGCAGGCCGCCCGGCTGGAAGACGGGGAGCAGGCGGCCCGAAGCACTCTGGTCGCGCAAAAGCTGATCCGCTTCAGGAGCACCGGGGACGGCGGCGAGGTGGAGCCTTATCATGACAAGATCCGCGAGGCGGTGGTAGCCGGTCTCGCACCAGAGACGAGGCAGGCCTATTTCCATTCGCTGGGCGTGGCGCTGGAAGCCCGGGAGAGCGCCGATCCGGAGATCGTCTATCAGTACTTCGTGGCCGCCGGGAATCTCGCCAAAGCCGAAGCGTGGGTCGAGATCGCAGCCGGCCGGGCAGAGAGCGCTCTGGCATTCGACCTGGCTGTCAGACTTCGCGAAAAGCGGATCGAGATGGGAACCGCCCAGGGAGAGGAGCGTTCGATACTTCTGGAACGCCTCGCCGAGGCCCTCGCCCTGGCGGGCCGCGGGCTGAAGGCCGCGCGGACTTTTCAGGCCGCCGCACAAGGGGCAGGTCCGGACAAGTATTGCGCATTGATCCGGAAGGCCGGCGAACAGTACATCCGCAGCGGCCACTTTGCCGAGGGGCAGGCGCTGCTGACCGCCCTGCTGGAGAAAGTGGGCTTTCAGATGCCCGCCCGGCAGTGGCAAGTCCTTCTCGCTTTGCTGGCAAGACGGGCATACCTGCGCGCTCGCGGACTTCGATTCGACCACAGTCCGGCCGGGCCCCCAAGTCCGGCCGAAGCGGAGAGGCTCGATGTCTGCAGAGTGGCATCGCTCGCGCTGGCATTACAGGATCCGATCCGGTCGGCCGAGTTGCAGAGCCGGCACTTGCTCTATTCCCTCCGTCTGGGCGAGCCTTACCGCATTGCGAACTCCCTGGCGATGGAGGCGGGGTACATGGTAGCTCGCGGGGGCGCCCGCGCGTATCCCGACGCTGCCGCACTGTTGGACAAGGTGGAGGAACTGGCGGAGCGGTCGAACCATCCGAACGGGAAGACTCTTGCCATGTCCGTCCGGTCGAAGGTAGCGTGGTTTGCGGGCCGCTGGGAGGAATCGGCGAGGCACGGGGAAGAAGTCAATCGGATGGCTACCGAGCAGTACACGCGTGTCGCCTGGGAGGCCTATCCGAGTTCGATCTTCTGGATGTGCTCGCTGGCTTGTATGGGCCGCTGGAGAGAGGTAGTCGATCGCCTGCCAGGACTTCAGGCCGACAGCCAGGCGCGCGGCGACCTCCTCGAGATGACCAGCCTCCCTGTATTCACGTTCGCCTATATCCGCTGGCTGCTTTCGGACCAACCCGAGCGGGCCGCCGCCGAACTGGAGCGCGCCAGGGCCCGCCTCGACGAGCCGGGATTCGTGCCCCATCGTTTTGGCATCTGCTACGGTCTCACGGACGTTGCCCTCTACCAGGAGGACACGGAGCGGGCGCGGAACGCGATCACACAAGGGTGGGCCGAACTGGAATCCGCCATGGCGTTACGGCTCCAAACGGTGAGGATCTTCATGCTGCACGTGAGGGCCCGCGTCGCCTGTGCGGAGGCTGCGGCTGTCCCGGACAAGCGGAGACGAAGCCAGTACCTCGCTGAGGCTCTGGTGAATGTGCGCAGGATCCGCAGGGAGCGCACGGATTGGGGCAATGCCATCGCCGATTTGATCGAAGCGAGCGTAGCCGCGGAGGAGATGCGCCTCGCCGATTCCATGCGACTCCTCGTAGCGGCGGAGGACGGCTGCCGGCGTACCGGGATGGATCAGTTTCGGGCCGCGGCCCTTACTCGGAAGGCCCAATTCCTGCAAGGCGAAGCCCGCCTCGAGGCGGAACGTCAAGCTGCCGTCTGGTTCCGGGCGCAGAAGGTGGCTCGCCCGGACCGCATTGTCCGACTGCTCTCGCCGGGGACCTGGGGGCTGAGGCCGTAGCCCCAAAAACTCCCGGATCATTTGGCCCCCGCCGCCCGTTCCCTACGCTCAATAGTCGAACGGGCCCTCCGTACAGGACGGACGCCTGTGATTGCGGATGATAAGGCGCCTACGTGAAGACCGCTAAACCTGGAGTTCGGGAGCTCGGCCCGGTCCCGCTTACCCTGCTTGTGCCTCTTTGGGCGCGGGCCACCGAGACCAGGCGCCCCTCCCCGATTCTCACCGACTGGACGGCCGTGAGCACAGCAGGATCTTTGGACTTCGATTTCCACAGGCTCGGTGTGCGGCGCGATACGATTGTCGGCGCCTGTGCGCGGACGGCGATCATCGATGGAATGGTGTCGGATCTCTGCCGGAGTGATCCGCGGCTGGTGCTGGTGAATATTGGCGAGGGCCTGGACAACCGGTTCGCGCGGGTCGATAACGGCCGGATGTCCTGCATAGATCTTGACCTTCCCGAGGTCATCCGCCTGCGAGCCAATTTCACACAGGAAACCAGCCGGCGCCGCCTGGTGCCGAAGAGCGTCCTGGACTACACCTGGATGGATGAGGTGGATTCCGGAGACCGCACCATTGTCCTCGTAGCCGAAGGCGTTCTGATGTATTTGCCGCTGGAAGATGTCCGAAGGCTCTTCGCGCGGACGGCGGAACGGTTTCCAGGGACGGAAATCATCTTCGACACGGTGGTGCCCGCCCTGGTGCGATTGGGCGCAACCGTAGAGCTTGGTCGCGGCCTAAGCGCGCGATATCAGTGGGGCGTGAAACATGCAGGCGAGATCGAGGCCTGGGGCGAAGGGTACAAGCTGCAGGAGAGGTACACCGTTTTCCAGACCCACCTCGGGCACTTCGGCCTCCTGGTGAGGGCCGTCAACCGCTTGTTGCCATCTGCCGCCTGGGCGCATTCCATAAGTCGTGTGCGGCTCGGCAACCGGTGAGCCGGGACCGCGCTTCCGCGCTGCGAAACTTCGACGGCAAAACGGGTCAGAAGACGAGGCGAAAGCCCAGTTGAAGACCGCGCGCGGCGAATGCGGAGGTGAATCCGAGCGGCTGGCTTGCACCCCGGTCATTCCGGCCGTGAACATCGGTCGGGATAGACGCGCCCACGATGTTGTTGACGCTTGCGTAATTCAGGTGATTGAAGAGATTGAATCCATCCGCCATCAACTGCAGGCGGCACCGTTCGGAGACCTGAATCGTACGCTGCAGCCGAACATCGAGTGTCCAATACGCCGGTCCGATACCGATGTTCCGCCCTGCAAATAGAGGACGGTCCGTCGTTTCGTGACGGTCATTGTTGAGGTCTGTCCCGGAGAGCAGATTGAAGGGCCGCGAGCTGTTGTACCGGAACACCGGAGAGAGCACGAAGCCGCCCGGTGTGTCCAGCTGCCCATAGAACACCACCTTGTGGCGCTGATCGAACGAGGAGAGAGCTCGCTCACAGCGGCGGCAGGTTTGGTCGTCAGGCTGATAATCGGGCTCATAGTCGGCGGTTTCGTCAATCGCCTTGCTGAACGTGTAATTCGCGGTGACCATAAACCGATTGCTGAAGTGACGCGTCGCCTCGAGGGTAAGTCCGGTGTACCAGGAGTTGGCGCCGGACTCATAGACATTGTCTTGAAAGACCTGCGGATCCACGAAATACTTCGTCCCGGTTGGATTCTCGGGGGTAACACCCCAATTGCGAATGCCCAGTGCGGGATCTACCGGCGCGGACAGAAGATTGGCGTCGTAAGAAGTCGTCAGATGGATACCCCGGAGGTAGACAACACCGGCTGTCACGAACAGGTCTCGGACGACTTGCCGCTCCACCTCCATGCCGGCCTGCTGCACATATGAGTTCCTGAAGTCTGGAGCGTTACGCACGAGCACCGCGAATGGAGGCCGCGGTCCGGTCGGGCTGATGGCGATTCCGAACTGGAGCAGGTCGCTGGCGCTGATCGAGCGCTGCGGAGTGGGAATGCCGATGACGCCCTGCGCGCGCAAGGTTTGAAAGATGTTGATCGGGCCATTGACCGCGAAGGGATTGGACGGATCGAGCGTCGTCAGAATTTGCGTGATCCTGCGGACCCCGCCGATTTCGTTCAAAGCAGTGACGGCGTAGTCGATCTGGTACTCCACCGGCGAGTAGAAGATACCGTAGCCCCCTCGGATGACGAATTTGTCCGTGGGGGACCAGGCGAATCCGACACGCGGCGAGAGATTCAGTTTGTTGGACGGGAGCGGAGATCGGCGTACGTCGGCTTCCCAGCGTATGCCGTAATTCACAGTCAGTCTCTGACTCGCTCGCCAGGAATCCTGGATGTATGCGGCGTACAGCGGATAGGTGGCAGCGACGATGGGATTTCCGAATCCCTGCTGATAGGACTGCGCCAGCCCGAGGTTGAACGCCTGCAGCGCGGTGATTGGAGCTGCCGCAAACGAGGGGCCGAGGACGCTTCCGGGCAGTTCGCCAAACGTAAACCGGCCGCCGAAGAGAGTGGCCGAGTCGCTGTGCGTATTGCGGACCAGAATGTAAGGGCCGGCTTTTACGCTGTGCCGGCCACGAGTGACATGGAGGTTGTCGATGATTTCTTCCCGCCTCCCGAGGCTTTCCGCCGGTAGAAAGCCATCGCGGTTGAACGATCCGTAGCCCGCAATTTCCAGGGCAGGCCCGTAGCGGTCCGTCGAGGCCGTGCCGGAATCCGCATAGTTGAACTGGACCCGGAGTTCATTGATGACCTGCGATTGAAAAATATGCACCCAAGCAGCCCCGAGGCTGCTCGCGAAATCATCCCGAACATCGCCCCGAGATCTCGCCGTAAGCCCGGAAAGGTTCGGATCGGTTTCGTAGACGGCCGCCGCATAGTAGCGGAAAGTCAACTGGTTGCGGTCGTTGGCGCGGTGGTCTACGCGCAGCAACCCCTGGTGCTCGTCCGTTTGAAACGGAGAGGCGCCGCTGTTGATCCGGAACATCTGCTGAGTTGTCGGGGACGCCGTCAGGAGAGCACTCAGGAGTGCAGCCGTCGCTTCGGGCAGGGTTGCCAGAGCGGCTTGCTGCGCGGGCGTCGGCTGGAAGATGGACAGATCGGTTAGTAAGGGAATGATGTGGGACTCGCGGCGGCGGAGCTGTTCATAACTGAGGAAATAGAAGGTTCGATCCCGGGCAACGGGTCCGCCCAGAGTGGCGCCGAACTGCTGCCGGTCGGATGGCGGCTTGACCCGCTCCAGGCGATTGCCGGAATCGACGACCAGCGCGAATGGGGGCGCGGCATCCAGCACCTGGTCGCGCGCGAAGCCGAACAAGGAGCCCTCGCGCCGGTTGGCGCCGCTTCTGGTGACAATATTGACGACGGCTCCTCGCGCCGAGCCGTTCTCGGCCAGGTAGTTGGCCCGGCTGACCTGAAACTCGCGCACTGCCTCCTGTCCGATCATCGGCCGGACGCCTCCGCTTGCCGAATTGACCTCGTTGCCGTCCAGGGTAAAGCTATTCCCGCGGCCATCGCCTCCCGAGATGGCTAGACCGCTGTTGCGAGTTTGCGGAAGGCGGAACGAGTTGAAATCAGCCGTCGTTCTGGTGTCGGAAACCCCCGGAAGCAGATAGACAAAGGCCAGCAGATTACGCCGGTCAACCGGGAGATTCATCAGGATCGAGGCGTCAATCGTGCCGGAAATCTGAGTGCGCTGGCTCTCCAGGGGCGGGACCGCGGCTGTGACCACCAGGGTTTGCTCACCGCTCCTCACCGCCACCCGGAAGTTCATCACGATCTCCTCGCCCACGGTGAGCCAAACCGATTTCACGTCCTGCACGCGAAACCCGGGATGTTCCACCTTGATGTCGTACAGGCCCGGGGGCAGCAGGACGAGGCGGTACTCGCCGATATCCGACGTGATTCCTTGAAATGTAGCGTTCGTCAGAGAATTCGTTGCGATCACCACCGCCTTCGGAACGCGGGACTCGCTCGAATCCGTAACCGTTCCGCTGAGGGCTCCCGTCGTAGATGCCTGGCAGAAGCCCGGAGCGGCGCGGGCGATCAACACCAGACAGAAACACAGCCAAAGGCGCATTTCGGTATAGCTTATCAGTCCCTTCCGCGAGAACGTGCCGCGCATGGTTTGGAACGTTATGATCGAGGCGCGCGGAACAGTCAGCGTAGGTCTTGAATGCTTTGGATCACCCACGTGTTGGATGCCCTCCTCAAAGTCGCCCGGACGTGCGTGACCTGGTCGGGTCGGCCCTCGCCGGCGACGATTGTCTTGGCGACCCGCTCGCAGTCGACGGTCGCCAAGTCGCCATCGACCAAGGGGGCTTTCAGGGGCGTCAGTCGAACCGTGTAGCGAACATTGTCGTCCCGAAACGCTCTCCGCAGACTATCCCGGGTGGACCGCGGCATCCCCGGCCAGGCGGCGTCGAGTTGCGCCAGGCTGCGTTTCGCGAGCGCCTGTTCGAGTCTCTCGAGCGCGCTCGAAATGTCGCGACGGTCGCCGGCCCAATGCGGCGCGGGCGCAGAATCCGGATTCAAGGTGAGGACTGCCGGAAGCGAAGCCTGACCGCCCGGCTTCATGCCGCTCAACCGCGGCGGAGCCGGCAGCGCCGCCACTTCGGGCGCTCTCCGGACGTTGAGAGGGGGAGGGGGCGCGGCGGGCAGTTCCGGAGCGGCGTGATCGATCCTTTCGAGCGTCTTCGCTACCCGTTCCGGCGCTTTCGCCGCTGCTGTCTTCGTGCGTTGTGCCGTGATCGGATCTCGTTTCAGCTCTTTGGCCCTTCGACTTGGCGAATCCGTAGCGCCGTTCTCCGCCTGCAACGATCCGGTCGCGATCCGGCTCCCGGCCTCGGGCGCCGGAGACGGGACGGCGGCTGCCGGCGACGCCTCACCCGGGCAACGGGCGGGAGTGTCACTCGCGTGTGCCCGCCCAAAATCCTGCCCGCCGGCAGG
The DNA here is from genome assembly GCA_963836015.1 of Bryobacterales bacterium. Classification (GTDB taxonomy): domain Bacteria; phylum Acidobacteriota; class Terriglobia; order Bryobacterales; family Bryobacteraceae; genus CAWCDJ01. Next base: position 166,277 of record CAWIIF010000003.1, read on the forward strand.
GCGGACGACGCCAAAACGATCACGGTGGCGGCCGCGATCCTCCCCGCATTCCATCGCACCTTTCGAAAAGAGCCCTCGCGGCTGGGCTCCGTCGCCTCACAACGCGGTTCGGGCGGGCAGTGTACTCGAGGGGCGAGGGGTTCGGTCACGTCGACGTTGGGCAGGCCGCGCGACTGCTCCAGGGCGTATTCCAGAAGATCCCGGACCTCCGCGGTTAGCGGGAACTCTTCCCGGAGAGCGGTCAGCCGGCCGGAGGCCGCAACGAATTCGCCCCGGCGCAGCATCTCTTTGGCAGCGTTGATTTCGGCTAGCAAACGGATCTCACGCGCACGCTCCAATCGGTCGGCGTGTACCCGGGCAAGCATCTCGCGCACTTCGGTGGTTCCGGACAACTCCGAAGCCGCCGTCTCCAGAAGTTCGGTGGCTTCATCGAAGTTCTGCAGAAGGAGCAGCCCTTTGGCCTTGCGAAGCAGCTCGAGCAACCGCCGATTTCGCTCGCGCCGATCCAGTTCCGCACGAATCTCGCCGAGCAATTGCGCCGCCGCTGTGTTCTTCGGATCCGCCAGAAGCGCTTCATTGGCGTGTTCCAGCGCTCCGGTCAGATTTCGCTCCCGGAACGCCCGCTTCGCGAGGTCGGCGTGCTGCTCGCTGCGGCGATCGAGTTCCCTGGCGGCCAGAGCGCTTTGGATTCTCCGGCGGACCTCGGAATTCGTCGAGTCGAGACGCAGCGCCGATTCCAGGTCGCGAATCGCCTCATCGAACTGGTGCGCGACAATTCTCCTGTCGGCCAGATTGATCAGGGCTTCCACCTTCGGACGAATCGCGCGGCGTTGAATTTCGTGCTGGATCAGGTCGCGAAGCCGGCGCGCGGCCGTGCTCCCGCGGTCCAGTGCGAGCCCCTCCCGAACCAGCGCCTGCGCGGCTTCCAGTTCCCCGGCGGCAAACCGGCCTTCCGCCTCCGCCAGAACGGACTCGGCACGTTGCATCCGCAGTTCGAGAAGCATCGGTTCGAGGTCGAACTTGATGTCATCCAGCGATTGATACCGGGACTCCCGGTCCTTCGCCAGGGCCCGCAGCACGACCGCTTCCAGCCCAGCCGGGCAATCCGCGAAGTGCTCTCGCAGGGGTGGAGGCTCACTGTTCACAATTCGGTACATGATCGCTGCCGTGTCGGCCGCGTGGAAAGGATACGCTCCCGTTAGCAGTTCGTAGCAGACGATCCCATAGGCGAAGATGTCGGCGACCGCGTCCGGAGAGTCGCCCCGGAACTGCTCCGGCGACATGTAACGGCAGGTGCCGATCAGATTGCCCTGCGGCGTCAGCCGGGACATGGCGGCTTGCGCCACCAGGGCGATTCCGAAGTCCAGGAGCTTGATGCGGCGGTCGCTGAGCAGCATGATGTTCGCCGGCTTGATATCGCGGTGGACGATGCCGTTCGCGTGAGCATGCTGCAGGCCGTCCGCCACCTCCCACAGAATGCGTACCTTGTCATACGTCGAGAGCTCGCGCCGGTTGGCGATCACGCTTTGCAGGTCCTCGCCTTCCAATAGCTCCATAACGAGGAACGGCGAGCCATCGTGTTCCCCGAAGTCGTAAATCGTAACGATGTTCTGGTGGCGCAGGCGGCCCGCCGTGGCAGCCTCGTTGCGAAATCGCGCCAGAAGGTCGGGCGTGCCTACTCCGGTCAGGGTCTTGATGGCGACCGCGCGGACTACGATCGGGTCGAACGCCGCGTAGACCCGGCCGAAGCCGCCGTGGCCCAACTCCCGCCGGACTTCGTATCTGCCGATGTGATGCATCCGATCCTTGCTTCCTTTACCAGTAAGAGCGCAGCATCCCGCCCGATAGGGACGTGGCAGCCTTGTGTCCCTTTCGCCGCGGTTGTCCCGCTTATGGGAACGAGGAAACTGTCATACGCCGCCTGGATTCACTGGGACGGCGTTCCGCAGGTTCTCCGCAAATCGCTTAAGGAGATTGGAAAATGACGTCACTCAAGAGAGATGAATGGAAGCTGAAAGTGGGCGGTAGCCGGACCTGTTGCAGCGGGCGGATCTGGGCCGGCATCCTGTCCGTGATCCTGTTGGCCATCCCGGGCAACGCTCAAAGTGCGGGGCCCTGTGCGGGCGCGCAGGCGGGGAAGATCGCCTGCCTGTTCTCCGATGTCGTCGGCGGTTCAGTCCAGAGTGTCAATCCGTCGTTCGTCCTGGACCCGCGCCTCCCGCTCGGGACATCGGTGATCTCCACGCAGTTGACCTCGGCCCTGCCTATGCCTGCTCCGGCAGCGGGGTACATCTACCAGTACGATCCGAATCTCGGCACGGCGCGAGCGGAACGGCAGAGCTACGGACCAATCTTCGGGCAACGGGCGGAAACCATCGGGCTGCACAGGTTTTCCCTGGGTCTGACGTCCCAGTCCTTCGCGTTCGATAGCGTGGACGGCATCGATCTCCACCATCAGCCGGCTCAGCTCATGGTCGGCGACTACGTCTCGTCCAACCAATTCGACCACGACCTTCGCATCGGGCAGAATGTCCTGACCGCAATCTACGGGCTCCGGGAGCGCGTCGATGTGTCCGTCGCGGTGCCGTTCTCTACCGTAGATTACAATCTCCGATATAGCGGCAGCTTCAAATCGGCCAACCCGAATGAGCCCGCCTTCAGCGCGGCGGGCAGCGGTCACCGGACCGCGCGGGGCATCGGCGACGTGAACGTGCAGATCAAAGGGACTGTCCTGCACAGTGACCGGCTCTCCGTGGCTGCCGGAGCGACGCTACGCCTGCCGACGGGCGACGAGTACAACATTCTCGGAGCGGGCGCCGCGGGAATCCGTCCGTTTGTCGTGGCATCATTCTTGTACAAGCGGCTGGCCCCCCATATCAACCTGGGATACCTGTTCAACGGAAAGAGCGTCCTGGCCGCAGACAGCATTCTGAGCGGAGAGAAGCGCCGGATTCCGAGCCAGTTCCAGTATGCGATCGGGGCAGATGCCGGCATCAACGACCATCTCACGCTCGCATTCGACGTGCTCGGGTTCGAGGCGGTCCACGCTCCTCGCCTCGGAGACTATCCGGTGGTCTCGTTCACCAGAGAGTCGTTCAACGTCACGAATGGATCGGCAGGCTTCAAGGTTCGGATCCTCGGCAACGTTATTTTCCAGGCGAACCTGCTCTTCCGGCTGAACGATGCGGGACTTCGCAGCAGAATCACGCCGCTCGTCGGACTGTCCTATGCATTCTAGCGGGGCGGCTCTCGTCTTTCGCCGCAAATTCACCTAAGCTAACGGGAGATTCGAGGAAAATATGGCTCGACACTTCGCATTTCGAACGCCGGCCCAGTCGCAGGCCAGGCTCAGGCAGTTTGGCCGCTGCGCCCATTGCGGGGATAACCTCAACGATGTCGAAGAACACGCTCACCACGTGATTCCGAATCAATCGGGGAATCCGAAAAACCCGGACCACGCATTTCTGGCTACCGCGGACAACTGTGTGGTTCTCTGCCATGTCTGCCACGAGGCGGTCCATCAGGGCGGCAAATACAGAAACGGTGCCGTAGCACCGCCCGACTACTTTCCACACTCCCACGGCCACAATCGTCCCGAACACCAGCGCTGGGCGCGCTTGATGGCGGCGCGGGCTCGACAGGTCTGGTAGCAAGTGACACCCGCCGGGAACTGATGCGGATAGGCCGCGTTCAGCTCATTGCAGCATCCGATCCACTCGATTCCCGGGAATCTCGCAAGGGCATCTTCTTCGGGGAAGACATAGCCTCCCGGCACTCCGAAGATTCTGCTTCTGGTAGAATCCCGAGCATGGCGGTCTCACGGCGGTTATTCCTGGGCGGCGTCACGGCCGCCTCGTATTCGCGTCTGCGCGGCGCCAACGATCGTGTTGGCATCGGCTTCATTGGTTTCGGGTTGATCGGCTCTCAGCACGTGAAGGATTTCAGCCATCAGAAGGACGCCGACCTGGTTGCGATGAGCGAAGTCTACCAGCCGCGACTGGAACAGGGCCTAGCGGCATGCGGGGCACGCGCCAAGGGATACTCCGACTTCCGCGGCATGTTGGAAAGCAAAGACGTGGATGCCGTGGTGGTCTCGACGCCCGACCACTGGCACGCCATGGCCACCATCCTGAGCTGCGCCGCGGGCAAGGATGTGTATGTGGAAAAGCCGCTCACCGTCTTCATTAAGGAGGGGCGCTGGATGGTGAATGCAGCGCGGAAATTCAACCGCGTGGTGCAAACCGGCACACAGCAACGGTCCGGGCTGCATTACCAGAAGGCACGCGACCTCATCCGCGGAGGCTACCTCGGCAAGGTGATGGAAGCGCGATCCGGGTCGTTCCGCAATGTGATGCCCGGCTTCGGCTCACCCGCCGACTCCGCGCCACCCGCCGGTTTTGACTACGACATGTGGCTCGGGCCCGCCCCCGAACGCCCGTACAATCCGCATCGCGGCCTCTACCATTTCCGTTGGTTCTGGGATTATTCAGGCGGACAGATGACAAACCTGGGCGCGCACGAGATCGACATCGTGCAATGGGTGATGCAGTTTAAGGGGCCGCTGGCGGTGGCCTCCAGCGGCGGGCGTTACGCGCTCCAGGACAACGGAGAAACGCCGGACACACAGGATGCGATCTTCGAATACCCGGGCATGACCATGCACTACTCCTTCCGCGAGGCGAGCGCCGGCCGGCGTGCCTATACCGGACTCGAATTCGCCGGCACGAAGGGGACGCTTGCGATTAGCCGCGGCGGCTTCGAGATCGTTCCCGACATGAAGATCGACCCCAACAACGCCATCCCTACGTTCAACGGGCATCCGGCCGGCGGGCCGGAACGGTCGAGCGCAAAGGGCGAGCCGTGGTGCCAGCCAATGAAGGAGAACGGATCCTCTGCCGAGCAGCTTGACCTGCACGTGCGCAACTTCCTGGATTGCGTGAAGACGCGGCAGCGGCCAATCTCCGACGTCGAGGAAGGCCATCATACGGCGGTGGCGTGCCACCTGGCCAACATTTCGCTGCGCGTCGGACGCAAGGTCCGCTGGAACCCGGAGAAGGAAGAAATACCCGGCGACCCCGAGGCCGCCGCCATGCTGGAGCGGCCTTACCGCAAGCCGTGGGACGATGTGTTGCGAAGCCTGCAGCTGTGAAGGTCGCGTCCGCAGACCTGTAAACCGCCCGTAAAAAGACCGAATCGCTGGATCTTGCGCCGTTGCTCGCCCTGCTCGAGCGCGCTCAGCAGTCCCGCGACCGCCGGCGAAGCCGTTCTTGGCGCTGCCTTGGCCTCGTTGCCGGGAAGGCCGCATGCTGATACCGTGGGTCTTTGATTAAACAGACCAACAGGTCTCTATTTCTGTTTACCGGCGCGACAAATGGCTAATTCACGACTCAATTTCTGGGGGGAGCCTGAGGCATGAAACCAGTGATCCGGCGACGCACGTTGCTCGGCCTGGGGGTTTCCGCGGTTGCGGGATCGGCGATCTCCTGTGCGCGAAGCAGGTCCGGCAGCCCCTGGCGGTTTCTCGCGCCCGATGAGGCGCGAACGCTGGAAGCGGCCTGCGCACAAATCATACCCGCGGACCGGGACCCAGGGGCGAAGGAAGCCGGCGTCGTAAACTACATCGATATTCAGTTGAGCACACGGTTCAAAAGGCACCGGTCGGCCTACCGGCAAGGCATCGCCGGAATCGACGCCGCCAGCCGCTCGCGGTTCGGCAAGCCCTTGGTGGAATTGGCGGCCGGACAGCAGGTGGAAGTGCTGAAAGCCATCGAGGAAAACGCCGGCGCTTTCTTCGATCTTCTCATCAACCACACCCGACAGGGCTTCTATGGCGATCCACGCCACGGCGGCAACCGCGACCGGGCCAGTTGGAAGATGCTCGGGCTACCCTTCCCTCCCGTGCGCGGCCGGCAGCACTACGAGTAGATTATGGCGTTGAAGCACGTTAATGCAGTCATTGTCGGCGCGGGCGCCGGAGGCGGTGTGGTCGCAAAGGAACTCGCCGCGGCCGGCCTGAGCGTGGTCCTGCTCGAACGCGGCAAGTGGTACTCGGCCGCCGACTGCCGTAAAGACGACCTGTGGAACCAGCGCACGCAAGTGCTCGGCGCTAAATTCGGCCCCGACGACGAACGCAACCCGCGCGTGCAAGTGGACGAGCAGGGGCGCGAGACGATCGTCACTCCTGTAGACGGCGCCTACAGCAACAACGCCGCCTGTGTCGGCGGTGGCACTTTCAGCTATGGGGCAATGGCGTGGCGCTATATGGAAAAGGACTTCCGCATGCGCTCGGTGTACGGCGCCGTGGAAGGAAGCACGCTCGAAGACTGGCCCATCAGCTACGCCGACCTGGAACCCTGGTACGAAAAAGCCGAGTGGGAACTGGGTGTATCGGGAGACGACAGCGGCAACCCGTTCAAGGGCCCGCGGCGTAAACCGCTGCCCATGCCCCCACTTCCGCCGGGCCGGGAGCACCAGATTCTCCTTCCGGCCGCCAAACGGTTGGGGCTGCATCCGTTCGACATCCCGATGCTGCGGAACACGGTGCCGTACAATGGCCGCCGGTCATGCATGCGATGCCGCTGGTGCGTCGGGTTTGCCTGCGAAGTCAACGCCCGCACCGGCACTCACAATACCGTAATTCCCGCCGCTCTGGCCACCGGCAACTGCGAGCTCCGCACGGAATGCATGACCAAAGAGATTCTGTTGGATGCTCAAGCGCGGGCTACGGGGGTGGCGTACTATGATGCCGGAGACCGCCTTCAGCAGCAGACAGCCGACCTCGTGATTGTGTGCGGGGGAGCGGTGGAATCCGCCCGGCTGCTGCTGAATACGAAACACGGCCTGTTCCCGAACGGTTTGGGGAACCGTCACGATTTGGTAGGGCGGAACTTTCAGGGGCACTCCTATTCGGGCGCAACCGGCCTGTTCGAATACGATACGTTCGACGATATCGGGCCCGGCGCGTCCATCGCCATTTGCGATTACAACCACGGCAACCCCGGATTGGCCGGAGGCGCCATGCTGGCCAACGAGTTCATACGCCTTCCTTACCAGTTCATGACGCAAGTCCCGCCATGGGTCCCCCGGTGGGGCCTGAAACATAAGGAATTCGTGCGGGACGCTTACCGGCGCACCATCGCGGTCATGGGGCCGGTACAGGAGATGCCGCTCGCGGACGCTCGGGTGCAGGTGGATCCGAGAGTCAAGGATCGATGGAGCATTCCAGTGGCGCGGCTCTCCGGGGGGCGACACCCGCACACCATCGAAATCGGCCGGTACGCCGCGGATAAAGCCGAAGCGTGGCTGAAGGAAGCCGGTGCGGTCCAGACCTGGAAACGAACGCCCCCGAAATCGCTCTCGGGCGGCCAGCACCAGGCGGGGACGTGCCGGATGGGCAACGATCCGAAGACCTCGGTCGTCGATCCCGATTGCCGCCTTCACGACATCGACAATGTCTATGTCATCGATGCGAGTGTGCACGTCACGAACGGCGGCTTCAATCCCGCGCTGACCATTCTGGCCAACGCTTATCGGGCCTCGGACCGCCTGTTGAAAGCCTGGAAGGGCTCGAAGGTGCGCTCATGAGGCGGTTCATTCTCGCTGCCGGGCTGATCGTGTTGGCTGTGGTCCTAATGGTGCCGGGCGCCAGCCTCTATTATGAATCGGGCGCGGGGAAGGGCTGTACCGGCTGCCACGAGATGCAGCCTGTCTATGACCAGTGGCATGCGTCCAGCCATCGCGGCGTCGCGTGCGAGAAGTGCCACGGCGGCGCGCTGACACTGGACGCTTCGTTTCACTGGAATAATGCCACCCGCGTTTACTCCCACCTCCGCGGCGACCTGCCGGAGCGAATCGCGTTCGGCAACCGGTACGCCCAGGCCATGACTGCGCAGTGCCAGGAATGTCACCGCCAGGAGTACGCAGCGTGGCAGTCGGGTGCGCACAGCGCGACCTACGAGCGGATCTTTCTCGACAAGAAGTTCAACGCGGATAACATGCTGATGGACGACTGCCTACGCTGCCACGGTATGCATTTCGATGGCGGCATACGGGACCTGGTCACTCCGGTGAGCCGCGGCGGTCCATGGAGCTTCGTCATGCCGGAGTTAGCCAGCCGGCCTTCGATGCCGTGCGTGACCTGTCACGAAGTTCATCGGGAAGGCCGCCCTATGCAAAAGACTGGGGTCGAAGGCCGCCAACCGGGGCCGGCGCAGGAAATCTCACGGCCGTCCCTGGCATTCTTCGACCGCCGCACGCAACAATACGTTCCGCTCGCGGAAATACCGATGCCGGCGATGCGGGAAGGAAGCCGCGCGGTGAAGATGAGCCCTGATCAGCGGCAGTCCCTCTGTTACCAGTGTCACGCTCCGACGGCCGCGATGGAGGTCGCGAGCGGCGACGATCGCACAGCCATCGGAGTACACGAAGGCATCAGTTGCCTGGCTTGCCACGCGCAGCACGACCAGAAGACCAGAGCTTCATGTGCTTCGTGCCATCCCAAAATGTCGAATTGCGGCCTGAACGTCGAGACGATGGACACAACGTTCCGATCTTCCGACAGCAAGCACAACATTCACCGGGTAAAGTGCGCCGATTGCCATACCAAGGGAGTTCCGAAGAAGAAAGCCAAGGAGTGACGCCGCGGCCTCCACCGCTCGACCTCGCTGCTCTACTCTTTCTTTGATGCTGTCCAGACGCCGTCGGCGCGGCCGCTCACACTCAAGCGGCCTCTGGCCGAAGTGCCATCGATCCACCCGGAAAGCCTCGCAAGCGCCTCCCCGGAATCCCGTTGGGGCCAGGTCCCACGAAAGGCCAGTTCCAGATAGCCGCTCCGCCAGGAGCCTGACACCGGCAGATCCGATCCAAGCAGGCCTGACGCGGTGCCCGAGACGGAGTCTCCTTCCCGGCGGAGGTTCATCACGAAGGTATAGTCGCCCGCATCGCTCGCGTATTTGAACTCCCACGTGCCAGCCACCTCGCCCTCGTTCCGGATCGGCTGCCGCTTCACATGAGTGATCCGAACGTTGGAAAAATAGGACTCCTGTCCGGCAGAACCCCAGAGGCCTACGGCACCCTCCAAATCCTCGCCCTTCAATCCGTCGACAACGAGCACAGGATGCCGCGCGCCGTTGACGTAAAGGGATGCCCGGCGGCCTGCCACCTCGATCTTGATTGGCGTCCATGTCTCCAACTGCAGGTCCGCATACGTCTCATACACGCCCGGCCATATCCTCCGGAGTTTGTACCAGTCGAAATCCGGCGAGGCAATGTACTGAGTCGAGTGGTTCCGCATCGCCTGGTCCCAGGCTTGAGAGTTGCCGGGACGAAGGTAGAATAGGTCGTAATGGAGAGCGTCGGGCCGCGAGCGGAAAGCGAGACCGATAAATCCGGGATTCCTTGCGCCGGGAGGAGTCGTAAGCCTCACGGCAACGTCCGCTTCGATTGTGCCGTCCGCAAACGGTGAACTCCGCAGGATCGCGAGGCCCTCGCCCTCCGATTCCCTGGTCAGAAGTACCGCCTTGCGTCCCTTGTATTCCACGGCCTTCAGCCTTACCTTGTGTTCCACGAGGCCTTGAACGCCGGTAAGGGGAAAGGTCTCTGCTTGCGTTTCGCTTGATCGTGGGACTCGCGGCCCTTGTGCGAAGACTCCTAAGGTCGTGGCGTGTATCAGAAGCGCTGAAAGCGCCGTGGGTGCAGTTCCTCTTCGTGACATGACTCGACAGTGACAGGGACGTTCGAGTGATGAATTGGTCGCGAACGAATTCGAGAGATGAACGCCTCACCGGATGTAACTTGTCACTCGGAACAGAATGGCTACGCTTAGGCTCCAGTGTTTACATCATCGGCTTCCGGCTTGGTCCAGTTTATTCGCATGTGAGAATAGAATGAGCAACTCTACTATCTCGAGACCATCTGCCATAACCTCCCTCGCTGGGAAGATGTCCCTGCTATACACCTTCTTTGCCGTTTCGATGTGTTTCGGCCAGGTTGCAACGCCCCTCTTGCCGGGCACCATCGTGACCGGGCAGTGCCAGGGGCACGGTGGAGACCCGGGATGCGTGCTGCCGAATCTCTTTGGCAGCACCGGGCTCACCGTGTACGCCAACCCCGTAGTACCCCACTATGCGCATTTCATCGGAGCGGCCCAAACCACACTCAACCAGACCTTGAGCACCGCGATTGCGACTCAACTCGCGATCCTGCCGATCATCTCACCATCTTCCGGCTTCACTTACAAATACAGCAGCGAAGCCGGCGCTTTTGTTCGCAGCACAACGAGCTTCGGTCCGATCTATGCGGAGCGCGCCGAAACGGTAGGACATGGGACAGTCGCCTTCGGTGTCAGCTATCAGCGGTTCCGCTTCAGCAGCATCGACGGTATCGATATTCACAAACTGCCCGCGGTCTTCTCGCACATTGAGAACACAGGCCCCAGCGGTGCGCCGGAAACCTACGAAGCCGACGTCATTCAAACCGCGAACAACGTCAGCCTGAACATGGACAGCACCACACTGTACGGCACGGTCGGGCTCACGGACCGCTTGGATGTGTCTGTCTCGGTGCCCCTGCTCTCCGTGCGGATGAGCGTGGCGTCGGATGCGAGCATTGTCCGGGTTTCCGGTCCGACCTTCGATATCCCTGGAGTGGGCACCCGTCCGAATCCTCATCAGTTTACGTCCGACCCGAACAGTCTGACCAACTCGTATTTCAGCGGCGGAAGCGCCGCCGGGATCGGCGATGTTACGTTCCGGGCCAAGGCGAATGTCTGGGACGGCGCGAAGGTGGGAGTCGCGCTTGGGATGGACGTTCGCACTCCTACCGGCGATGCAAGGAAGCTGCTCGGTTCCGGCGCGGTAGGAATCAAGCCGTTCGTGGCAGTTTCGGCCGCGGGCAGACACTTCGCGCCGCATATCAATCTGGGTTATCAATGGAATGGCGAGTCCATTTCGGCCGGCGACCTGACCGGCACCACGGTCTCGGAGGATGCGGCGGGCACGGCGACCATTCAGAACGGACCGGCAATCAAGCACAGCCTTCCCTCTCAACTCTTCTATACAGTGGGAGCGGACGTCGGCGTCAAGCAGAATCTTACGTTTGCCTTCGATTATCTGGGCCAGGCTTTGATCAATGCTCCGCGCGTGTTTCATGACACGTATAAGACCCAGAACGTGCCCGGCGGCACCGGCACCCTCGAACTCCCCACAATCAGCGGAGGTAGGGACACCGCGGTGCTCCACAGCGGGGCTGTCGGCTTTAAGTACCATCTGTTCGGCGGCGTACTTCTTACGAGTAATGTCCTTTTCCGTCTGGACAGCAAAGGACTGCGCCAGGACGTGACTCCCGTAATCGCGCTTTCTTATGCGTTCGGAGGGAAATGAACCTGGGAGCCTTAAGGCCGCCGGCTGGTGCCGAATCTTCAATAACCTGCCACCCGCTGGTCCGGTCCTAAGGACCCGCTCCGCAGTTTGTCAGCCTCTCACAATTACTCTCGACCGCGGCTTGACCGAATCCGCCAGCCGGACGAATCCTGGCCCAAGGACACTTGCCCTCGCTCGCTGTGGCTCTGTGGCGGGCCGGACCGTCCTCGATAGCTGAGTGTGCGCGTGCAGGTTGCCACTGCCCGAGCTTTTCCGCAACGACAGCTTCGTTGCGGAAACTGGTGAGGTTGTCCTCGCTCACTTTGTCAGGATCTTGACGGCGACCGGCCGTCCGATGATCGGATCGTACCCATGGTAGACCCGCCCAAAGCCGCCGCGGCCCAACTCGCTCAAAAGCTGGTATCTGCCGATTTGGTCAGGCCGGTCCTCTCTCATGTTCTTTCTCGTGTCACGCCAATTGTCGGAATAAGTGCTCGTGAATGTTCAGCATTCACTGAGACACACCTCTATCTATCAATGCGAGATTCGAGGCAGGAGCTGTAAGTCGGACCCTGTTTACATAATTGAAGTCTTCTGAGTTAACTCTCCGCTTGGACGGTTCTGGACGTGCGATCTCATGAAGACCGACTAATTTCACGGTCGGAATTCGCACTGTATAGTAGAGTTCAACCTTCAACCGCACTTACCCATTAGGAGGGACCAAAATGACAACCACATTAGTATTAACCAGAAAGCCCGACACACTCTTTCAGAACCCCCTATTCAAGACGCAGTACGGCCGCTTTGGGACTCTGATTGTTCTTCAAGGCGGCGCAGTGACAGGTGTAAAACTCGCATCGCGGAGCCCATCCACCGATGGCTCGGCGGTGATCTCGGTTCCTGCCGGAGCACTCGAAACCACAACTTCGGACGGGGACGGAGTCAAAGAGGTTACGCGGTACACGACGATCGAAAGGATGCACGGCTTCATCCAGCTAAAGCCTCAAGAGTACAATGGAAAAGTCTACAAGGAAGGACCGTACGGGATCACCTACGAAGGCAACAACCCGGTCGTCGCTGAGCTGAAAGGGACTGGCGGGAAGTGCTTTCGCGTTCACGGAGGAGTATCGGCGAAGGAACGCGCAATTCTGATCCATGAGGCACCACACGTCGGGTTCTTGCTCGGGTGTATCGGACCGCGGCAGCATCAAGATCGCAATCCCGGTTTCACCGCAACTGCCCATGCCGCGATGGCCGAGTTGTTTGACCTAAGTCCTCGGCCCTCCGCGCTGTTTGTGCTCGATTGGTAGTCTGGAAGACCTCCGCGCACGCTACGGGACCGTCTGGGTTTCCGCATTCCGATCGAAGGTTGCCATTTCCTTGCGGAGCCACGCCTGCGCCAGGCGCAGTTCGCGGCGGACAACGTGGACTGGAATGGAGAGGGCCCTCGCAGCTTCCTTTGCGGTCATGCCCCCGAAATACCTCATTTCGATCAGGCGGCCCTTCAACGGATCTGCCCTCTCCAGGTCTTGCAATGCGTCATCCAGCGCCAGCAATGGTCGATTCGGCCGCGGTCCCCAATCGGCCAGATCTTCCACTTCAACTTCCCGCGAAGGGCCGCGCTTTTCCGCCTCCCTGGCGCGGGCCGCGTCTACCAGGACTTGCCGCATCACCCTGGAAGCGACTCCGTAAAAATGCGTCCGATTCTCATACGAAGGATGCCTGCTTCCAGACAGCCGTAGAAAGGCCTCGTGTACCAGCCCGATCGTATCAAGCGGAACGGCCTTCGCTTCGCGCCGCAAATGCGACCTCGCTAACTTCCGGAGCTCCTCGTATACCAGCGGTATCACGGCGTGCATTGCATCGGGGTCGCCGCTCTTAAGTCGCCGCAGCAGTTCGGTCATTTACGATTTCTCCAGTTCGCCGGCTCGAAAGTCGGCAGATTCGTCGAACCATCCGTGGCGTTCGTGCCATGTTGGACTTACTTCCCGCGCAGGTGCGATCATCCTTCTCCTCACAGTGAAGGCTCAGACTCCGGATTTGCAGGAGCTCTGAGCCGTCGGGCGACGACGCTGTCGTATGGTAGCCTGCCCTCCCAACGCCGCCACAAGTTCCGTTGGCGCGCCTCCAGCGCGGATGCCGTACCCGGCCGGTGGGCTGCCCGGCTGAGTGACGCAAGTCTGGCATACAGCCGCGACATTTCAAGGGCGTCAGACAAGCTGTAATCAGGATCCGGCTTCGCTGCCTCAATTTGACCGAGCAGCGTTTCATAGGTAGCGATTGCTTCTGCGAGTTTGCCGGTTCCGGCCTCACAGTCGGCGCGCGCCTTAAGCGCCACGGCCTGCACGGAACCGGGCCTCACCCTCTCGGCGGGATAATCGCCGATCTCCTTCAGGCGTGCGAATGCCCTATTCAAGCGATCTCGCGCCTCGGCAGTATGGCCAAGGCGGCGGAGCGGATACGTGGACCCGGCCAGCACGGCCACTTCAAAGCGCCGGAAGCTGACGTTACCGGGAATCTCGGCCAGGTGCCGGAGCGTGTGATCGTAAACCGACAACGCGCGCCGTGGGGCCGAGTGGCGAAGGATATCGGCGAGTCCCAGCCCGGCCATCGCCAAACGTCCCCGGCTGTCTTGATCGTTTGCATCCTGATGGACAAAACCGTCCGCCATTCTGAACGCGTTCTCGAAAGACGCCACCGCTTCATCGGACCGGTTCAAACTGATTGCATTGTCTTCGCCGAGAATCCTGCCCTGGAAAATAATCGTCAGGATAAAATTCATAGTTCGGCCGTTGTCGGCATTAGCGGCGGCAGGTTCCAGGATCCTGGCGGATTCCCGAATCTCCTGGAGGGCCTGGTCGAGGTCTCCCCGGCTGCGCGCTACCTTCGCTGAAACCCAATGGAATGTGCCGGCGTATGTCTGGTGATCGAACAGTTGGGCCAGTTCGGCGCCGCGGCGGCATAGGCGGAGGGCATCGTCGTACCGCCGTCCGAGCGCATACTGGTCAGCGACGTTTAGATATGCATTGAGGATCGCCGGCGCCTCGGATTTGTCTGCGATTCCGGCGTGCAAGCTCTCCAGCCCGGCAGCCGCTTGATCGGCCCAGGTCAAGGCATCCTCGTAATGGCCTGCCAGCCTCGACAGGAGCATACGATCGTGGGCGATCTGCGCCCACCGCAGCAGCGCCGTTCGATTCGAGGGCTGTGATGCGAGCACGGCGCGGACGAAGCGCTCAGCGACCTCCAGGTTCTTCTCAGCTTCCTTCATCTCGCCCAGATTCGGCGCAACGGGTACCCCTTGCACCCGTGCCACTCGCATATAAGCGGTGCCGATTTCCAGAGATAGCCCGGGATCGCCGCGAGGATCGCCCGACACCCGACGGAGGTAGTCCAGGGCGGTTGCGACGAGCAACTCTCTGGCCTTGGTAGTTCCCGGCGAACGGCGGACTTCTACGTCGATGTCGAACAGCTTGTTTACCAGTTGGTGCACCAACTCAAACCTCTGCTGGGCGACTACGGCCTGTCGATTCGCTACGAGGAGAGCGGTGAACAAAACGGCTGCCCCGACTGTGACCGCTGTGAACGGCAGCCAATGCCTTTGTGCGAGCTTTCGAGCACGGTACCAGGCATCGCCTTTCCGTGCCCGAATGGGACGCGATTCGAGGTAGTTTTCCAGATCGTCGGATAGCTGCTCAACCGTCGAATAACGCTCTAGCGGGTCCCTCCTCAAGGCCTTCAGGAGGATCAGTTCGAGATCTCTGTTCAAGAAGGGTGCAATTTTGCGAGGGTGCGGAATCTCGCCTCTGGATGCGGCCAGGACCATCGCTTCCGGTGTCTTGCCGTCAATCTGGTGTGGTGACGTACCCGTCAACAGCTTGTACAGAACGGCCCCCAGCGCGTAGATATCGGTCGCGGTGCCGATGACCCCGCCGGATATCTGCTCGGGGCTGGCATAATCCGGAGTGAGTATGCGCATCGCGGTCACCGTGGAATCTGCGGTCGAATCGAGCATCTTCGCGATTCCGAAGTCGAGTAGTTTCGGCTCGCCTTGGCCGCTGACAAGGATGTTAGGTGGCTTCAGATCGCGATGAACCACCAGGTTCTGGTGCAAATGACTGACGGCAGCACAGACTTTACGAAACAGGGCAATCTTCTGCCGCGTACTGAGCCCGGCCGCGTATACATCGATGGGCTGCCCCTCGACATATTCCATCACCAGAAACGGCTGGCCGTCCTCCCTATGGCCAGCGTCCATCAGTTTGGCGATGTTGGGGTGCGAAAGGGAGGCCAGGATCTGACGCTCCGCCAGGAAACGTTGACGAAGTCCGAGCTCATCCCCTCCCGGCCGGAGGAGTTTTACGGCCACGCGCTGCGATATCTCACCGTCAATACGTTCGGCGGAATAGACCGTTCCCATGCCGCCGCGTCCGAGTAGCGCTTTCAGGCGATAAGGTCCGCAGAGCGTATCGTGCAGGTCGACTCGCGCCAGTGCCCCCGTCGCTGCCAGTAGGATGTCCCTCCCCAGCGAGAGTGTGAAGGCGGAATCGAACGCCAGGAGCTGTTCCACTTCTCTCTGTGTATTGAGGTCGATGTCATGCTCTGTAAAGAACTGCACACGCGATTCCGCGGACAGGTCCGCAACCGCATGAAAGAGTTCTTGAACTTGGCTTCTCATTGTGAGTTAAGTCCGATAAGTCGCCTTGGACGCCCGCAGACCAGCCGGACGTTCAGAAGCGAGAACGGGCAAGGAGTAAGCTGTCTCGAATGCTGAGCGTAAAACACGCTCCACCAATCAGTCTCGCCGTTTCCCGGAGGTAACTTCAATTGCAGTAGAGTGACATGTACGACAAATCTCTGTGATACGGGAACCCGTTTCTTGACAGTAGGTTGGCGTGCCTTATGACCTATCCGCGCATCGCCGGTATCGCGGGCCAACGTTACTTGCGACATGCTACCCTAAATTCCCATCAGTTTGATCAGGTCGGGCGTTGTTGCGGCATGGTCGAGGAAACTGAACAGACCCGTATCCCTGACCTCGCATGCGGCGTCGAGCAAGCCGGTCATCGCCGCGCGATAAAGCGAGGTGGCGAGGCTGACGCGCCTCACACCGGCAGCGGCCAGTTCACCAACGGAGAACGACTTTCCCTTGATTCCCGCCATGAAATTGACAGGCTTGGACACCGCCGCGCAGACTGCGCGCACCGCTGCAAGATCAGGTAATCCGGGGGCGAAAAGTACACCGGCCCCGGCTCTTTCGAAATCCTGGAGCCGCCTGATGGTATGGTCCAGGCTCGGAGCAGCATAGAGCAGGTTATGCGCCCTGGCAGTCAGGATGAACGGAAACGAAAGCGCGCGGGCAGCCTCCGAAGCTGCAGCAATCCTATCAATGGCGAGGCGATCGTCATAAAGGGGATTGTCTGGATTCCCGGTCGCATCCTCGATCGTGCACCCGGCGAGTCCCACCTCGGCCGCCAGCCGGATCGTTTCCGCCACGACTTCCGGCGCGTCGCCAAATCCGTTCCCCAGATCCGCGGAGACGGGAAGGTCTGTCGCACCGACAATCAGGCGGGCGTGCGCCAGTGCCTCGTCCCGCGTTAGCGCGTGGTCTCTTCGACCGATGGCAGAGGCAGACGCTGCGCTGGAAGTGGCCAACGCACGGAACCCTAGGCCGGCGAGCACGCGGGCAGAGCCGGTATCCCATGGGTTCGGAATGACAAAAATGCCGACACCATCGTGAAGTGCCTGAAAGCGAGTCGCTCTTTCATTTTGGGAAACACTCATGAATTTACTTTCCGATCAAAGGAGACCGGCCTTTCCAGGTAATTGTGCAAATCATAGTCTACACGCGGTCCGGCTCACTAATTCACACTCATGAACACAGCCGGCGAGAATTTGGCAACGAAAGCGTCGCCCCCGGCGGCAACGTAGAGGGACCGTACGGAAATTCGCTTTGCGTTATCACGGGGGGAGTCAGCGGACCCGCGTTCCAGGCCTGCACGGCGCCGGCGGTGACAGGGAAGTCGGGGGAGTAGGAGTAACCGGCTACATAGATATTCCCCTGGGGATCGGTAGCGACGGCCGTAGCGCCATCCTGGCTGCTGCCTCCCAGATAAGTAGCACAAAGCACATTCTCCGAGCCGTCTTGCTCGACCAGGTAAGCATGTTTGCAGTAAAGCGGCGTAGGGCCCGGAAGGGTTGAGAGGTTCTCGGTGCCGCAAACGCTGGGGACGGCGGTCTTCTGAAACGCCGTTGCCGTGGTCATGACCGTGTTTGCCTCGCCGGTCCGCCAGACGTTTCCGGCGTTGTCGATGGCGGTAGTGTAGCCGCTGGCAGCGGGAAAAAGCGGCCGTGCAATGATCACCGCCGCAAGAAAGGCGACTAACTTCATTCGAACGTCTTCTCCGAAACAGAAAGTAACGGCACCAGGCTCATTGTAGTCTCGACCCCTGGCGGTGGCTGTAAAATCTGTAGCTCGATCTCTTCCCTGGAGACGGTGTCCTTATGGAGAGTTTACAACTCATCCGCGAATCTCTCTGACCCCAATGCGCATGTGTCTTATAGGAAGACCCGGTGTGTCCCAAGACGGCGGCCCACGGCAGGTTCAGTTGGCTTTGAAGCTTACATTCTGAGCACCAACAACATTTCCTAAGCAACAGCACGTTTTAACAACAAAAGAGGAGATCAGACGATGTTTCTTCATTTCTCAGGTCGTGCGCCGGCTGTCATATTGGCTGGTGTCCTGTATTGGGCTCCAGTGGGATTCGGACAAACGGCCAAAGCAGACCATGGCAACGGGGTCACAACGGTCGCGATCGATGGCCTGGCGTGCGGCTCATCCGCGCAAGGCTCGTTTCAGGCGTCGGATTTCGCAATTGCCGTCACCACGACCTCCGGCAGCGGTGGCGCCGGGGCAGGAAAGACGATCTTCACCGATCTTGCAGTCCTCAAATCTGCCGACAGTTGCAGCCTGCCGTTGTTCGTTCTGGCCGCCAATGGCCAGTTGATCAAGCGGGTCGTCCTCACCGAAGGCGGCAAGAACGGTGCGCCTGACCTTACCATTACTCTCGAAAACGCACGGATCGTGAGTTCGTCGCTTCGAAGTTCCGAGTCATCCGCAGACCCGGCAGAAACACTGGACCTATCGTATATGGCCGTCACGATCACCGATGGTGCGGGACACACGATTGGGCGGATCGTTCGGGATTCGGGGTCGGTCCCGTTTTCCCCGTTCGTCAGACAGGGCCCTAGCGCCGAGATATAGTGGGACCTGCCGGGAGCGGCGTCACATGTCGTAATCCGGCAAGTCGAAGTCGTCACTTACGCTCACGCTTCGGCCGATCAGCCAATCTGCAACTCGCGGCACATGCATAATCCGGGTCGCCTGATTGCGTATCCATATCCCAAGTGGAGTCTTGGGAACGAACGATGACGCGAACTTCTCGGCCGAAGCCTGCTTGCCTTCGACAAATGAACGCAAGCGGTTCTCGTAGATGCGAAAGGCGGCGCGATAGTCGCCTCTCGCACGGATCAACTCGCCCGCCAGCACATAGGCGTCCGTCATCGCAAGGCCTGTTCCTTCCCCGGCAAGGAGTGATACGGCAGACGCGGCATCTCCAATCAGGATCACCCGGCCTTGGGACCAGGCTTCCATCCGGATTTGGCTGACGCGGTCGAAATAGATGTCCTCAACTTCTTCCATCGCCTCCAGAATTCGCGGGCTCTCCCAACCCATATCTACGAATATGTCGCGCAGTACGGCTCGCGTTTCCGCCAGGTTGGAGGGCTCTGGACCGGTCATCAATTCCCCGCGAAAAACAAAGAGAAACATCGTACGATCGTCACGCAGGGCAATTCGCGCGAACTGCCGTCCAGGCGATGCACGGGCAACGTAAATCAATTCGTCACGCGGCCGGTATCCTTGCACCGCAAAGGTGGCTACGCGGTATCCAAGCCGCTTTTCAAACTGGCTTTCAGGTCCGAACGTCAGTCGCCGTACGGTTGAATGCAGCCCGTCGGCTCCGACCACGAGGTCGAAATCGCGCGCCGAGCCGTGTTCGAACGCTACCCGCACTCCGCTTTCGCTTTGCTCGATGCCCGAAATACTGTTGCCAAAGAGGGTTTCGACGCGGTTCTCGATGGTTCGATAGATGATCGCCGCCAAGTCGCCTCGAGGCAGACTGGTAAATCGCCCCTTGGCGATTCGCAGAAAGACGTCGGTAGAAAATCCGCCTATTTTTTGGCCCTTCTCGTCGAGAAGGCGAAGCTCTTTGAACGAATAGCCGGCCCTCAGCACCTCGGGCAGGATGCCCATTCGTTCCGCAATCGTATAGCCCACGCCCCAGAAGTCGATTACATAACCACCTGTACGGAAGTGCGGCGCCTTCTCAATCAGTGTGGGTTCGTGACCGCTTTGGTGCAGCCAGTGGGCAAGAGCCGGGCCCGCAATACCGGCGCCATTGATGGCTATTTTCATGGCTCCCTCTCACGACCTTCGGGGCGAGGCGCTTCGCGTCTCGAGGACCGCGTCAGTTTCCCAAAAATAGCGGCCGGATATGCCGCTCGAACAGGTTCGCGGTCACGTTGCGCGAGATCGATTCCTCACACTCTTCCAGCATCCGCAGGTACCGGCTGCCCATCTTGGCCGCCACCTTGTACCCCACGTGCAGCAACTGCCGCAGGTCCGGATTGAACCCCGCATTCGACTGATCGTGCCGCAGCGCGGAGGTGTACTGCTCCGAAGTCCAGTTGCACACGTCGGCCGGCGAGGGCAGGCGCGAGTCGTCGATATCGATCACCGCCGCATAGGGCTCACACAACTCCTGCCGGTGTTCGTACGCTTCGGCATACACGTGCCGGGCGAGCGCCAGGCCGTCGCCGCCCGCCTCGGCGAGCCCGATCAGCTCTTCGAGCCAGGTGGTGCCGGCCGTCTTGATGTGGACACCCGCGCCGAAGCGCGCCAGCCCGCGGCGCATCGGCCCGTAGATCGAGAATTTGTCGCTGCCCGAATGGACGCTCAACTTGAGGTTGGCGGGAAGCGCGTACTGTCCGGTGGCGAACGCGATCACCGCCAGGTCGTCGGCGAATTCCTTTTCGAATTGAGCCAGGTCACCCACGTAGTCCACGCCCTTGTTGAAGCGCCCGGTGAACTTGGGAGCGATGGTCTGGATGGGGATCTTCTCATCGGCGACCGCCGCCAGGATGACCAGCAATTGCGGCGGCGTCTGCGGCTCGTCGGTCTCGTCCATCGAGATTTCCGTGATGAACGAGCCCGCTCCTTTGCGGCTTTCGATGTGCCGGTAGATGCGTCCGGCCTCCTGGACCGCGAAGAGGTACTTGCCGGCAATCGCGGCGATGCTCGCGGCAGTCGTTTCGAAAGGCTCCGCGATGCCCGGGATGTTCAGCCGGCCCGCCAGTTCCGTGTGCCTGGACACAAACGCGTCGAGGTCCGCCGCCGGAGCGGGCCGGCCGATCGCCGAAGCCACGTCGAGCGTGTAGAAATCGCTGGGCTCGATGAACCGGTCCACGGTCCCCAGGTTGATGTGGTCCGCATCCACGTGATAGGGACGCTTCCACGCCAGGTCGCGGACCGCCACATCCGCCGCCGCGCGCACGCTAGCCGGCTCGGAGCCCACGATCCCGTGCTCGCGGTTCGACTTGTTCCAGACCGGGACGACCGCGGCGCCGCGCGCGGCGGCGAGCACGCAGGCCTGCAACTGTGCCTTGGCCTGGTGCGCGAAACGGTCTCCCACTCCCAGGGAGTATTTTTCTAGGGTCAGCATCGGAGTGAAACCAAATTATATTCCATACTGTAAAGGGTTCCCGGATGGCGGCGCGAAGCATCTTCTCTCATACCGATTCCCGTGTTCCCGCTGGAATGGCCATTGTGGCCCTAAGCATGGTCCTCCTGGTTCTCGGCTTCAGTGCCCGCGAAGCCTGGAGCATCCAGCGCTTCTGGCCGCTGCTCGTGGTTGGCTTTGGCGTTCTCCGGATCGTTGAGCCATGGCGTCGAATCGGAGGCTGGATCCTGCTAGTGGTGGGTGGTATTGTGCAACTGTCGAACCTCGGCGTCTTTGGCTTGCCGCAACGCGAACTCGTGCGATACTGGCCGCTCATCGTCGTGCTTGTGGGTCTCTGGGAGTTGGTGAAGGCTCGGAGTGTGGGAGCGAAAGTCGAGGGGATCGCGGTTGTACTCCTTGGATCCTGGCTGCAGTTATCCTACCTGGGAGCGCCGCAGATCAGTTCCTATCGCGCATGGCCGCTGGTGCTCGCGGCTATCGGTGCCTGGATGGTGTGGAGAGGTTATTCCTCCTATAGGGCGGCATGCGGCTCGGATGCCGACAGCAACTCCTTCAGGTAATCGCCCCACACCGCGGGCAGCGTATGCGTACCGTGGCCGCGGGTCTGGTCACTGATCGGGATCAGGATGTAGCGGCCGTGGCGCACCTTTTTGATTTCGCGCTCGAGGATGCCCAGTTCGGGCGGATTGACTTCGTCGTCGGCTGAGTTCACGGCGTAGAGGGGCGCCTTGATTTTCTCGAGTTCGGGCGACGGATTGTACCCGGTGGAGGCTTCGAAAGCGTACAGCATGTCGTTGGCGTCGAAACGCGTGGCGGCATTGCGCCGTAGCTGCGCCACGGCTGTGTCGGCGCTCTCCGTGGTGGGGTGATCCTTATGCAGTTGCAGCGGGCTGCTGGTCATCATCCAAAGAGCGTAATTCGCTGCGATGAGGCCGGCGACGGGTTCCTCTCCGTAGTCGCCATTGTTCCAGCCGGGATCCTCGCGGATAGCTTGTATGACTTCGGCTCGGAACATGCGATTTCGTCCGGCAATCTCCACGGGGGCGCTGGCAAGCGGCATCAGCGCATCCATGAAATCGGGATACATTTCACCCCACAGCCAGGTGTGCATGCCGCCCATCGAAGTGCCCATCACGAGGCGCAAATGGTCTACGTTCAAGCCGTCGTGAATCAGCAGGTAATCGGCTCGAACCATGTCGCTGTAGCGGTAGTGCGGAAACCGGGCGTGCATGCCGTTGCTGGGCTTGCTGGATTTTCCGTGGCCGATCCCGTCCGGGAGAATGATGTAGTAGCGGTCGATATCCAGAAGCTGCCCCTTTCCGTAGAGGCGGCCCGCGAAACGGTCGCTGAGGAACTGGTGGCCGTCGCCGCCCGTTCCATGCATGATCAGGACGGCGTTATTCACGTGGCCGGCCGCATTGCGAGTCGGGGTTCCCAGGGTGGTGTAATGCAGGCGCAGCTCCGGCAGGCTCTCGCCGGACTGGAACCAGAAATCATGAACGATGTAATCGCCCTCCGTAGAGGGAAAGGAAGGCCGATCCTGGGCTTGCGCCAGGCACACCGAAGACAGTATCAATGCCGCGAGGATTCGAACCATGGAGTAGAGCCTATCATGGCGCGAACGGACTGCTTGACCTGCCGTGCACGCGGCCCTACATTTGGATCATGCTTCCTTGTTCGCGCCGCGAGGCGATCGCGATCCTGGGCGCCGCCGCGCTGCGCGGAACCAGGGTACTGGCCGCCGAGGACCCCTGGGCCGAGGTTGCCGCCATCCGCCAGCGCATCCATCCGCCGGTGTTCGCCGGCCGCGATTTCGAGATCACCCGGTTCGGCGCCAAACCGGACGGGACGGCCGATTGCACCGCCGCGATCCGCGAGGCGATCGAGGCAGCCTCCCGCGCGGGCGGTGGCCGCGTCGTGATCCCGCAAGGCGTCACCATGACCGGGGCCGTTCACCTGAAAAGCAACGTGCACCTGTACCTGCCGAAGGACGCTACCTTGCGATTCCTTCCCGACCCGAAGCTCTATCCGATCGTCCTCACACGCTTCGAGGGGCTGGAATGCATGAACTATTCACCCTTCGTCTATGCCTTCGACCAGCAGAACATCGCCATCACCGGCGGCGGCACGCTGGACGGCCAGGCCTCCTGCGATCACTGGTGGCCGTGGAGCGGCAAGACCCGCTGCGGGGGCGGGCCCGGCGATCCCGACCAGCGCAAAGCCCGCACCGCCCTGCTCGATATGGCCGAGAAGGGCGTGCCGGTCGAGAGGCGCGTGTTCGGAGACGGCGGCTATCTGCGCCCCATGTTCGTCCAGCCCTACCGCTGCTCCAACGTGCTCATCGAAGGCATCACCATCGTCAACTCGCCGATGTACGAGATGCATCCAGTGCTGTGCCGCAACGTGACGGTCCGCGATGTCACCGTCTCCAGCCACGGCCCCAACAACGACGGCTGCGACCCGGAATCCTCGTCTGATGTGCTGATCGAAGGCTGCATCTTCGAAACCGGCGACGATTGCATCGCGATCAAATCCGGCCGCAATGCCGACGGGCGGCGCCTGCACACACCCTCGGAGAACATCATCATCCAGAACTGCACCATGAAGGACGGCCACGGCGGCGTGACCCTGGGCAGCGAATGCACGGGCGGCATCCGGAACGTGTACGCGCAGGATTGCCGGATGGACAGCCCCCACCTCGACCGCGTGCTGCGCTTCAAGGACAACGCCATGCGCGGCGGCGTGATCGAGAACATCTACATGCGCAACGTGCAGGCCGGACAGGTGGCTGGCCCGGCCGTCGAAGTGGACCTGAATTACGAAGAAGGGCCGAACGGGCCGTACAAGCCGGTGGTGCGCAATGTGGAGGTCGTGAATCTAGACCTCAAGAAGTGCCGCAAGGCCCTTTCCCTGCGCGGCTACCCCAATGCTCCGATCCGCGACGTGGTCCTGCGCCACTGCACTTTCGAGCATGCCTCCGAGCCGAACGCCATCGAGAACATCACCGGCCTGGTGCTGGAGGACGTCCGGGTGAACGGGGAGTTGATTCAAGCGCCGTAACTGCGTGCTCCAGGCAGAACTCGTTATCCCGTCCCGGCAGCAACACCCCGAGATCGGACCGCCACGGCGACGACGCATTCGCCGTCAGAGCGCGAATCTGCCCGGGATTGAACGGCAGCGGCAGGCGCAAGGCCGCCACGACATGCGCCGCCCCCAGCGCGAGCGCGGCCGGAACCGGCAGTACCCATCCTCGCCCACCCTTCACCGCCGTAACAAACTCGCGCGCCGTCGGCTGCGTTTCGTAAAACAGGTTGAACGCCCCGCTGCGTTCCTGTTCCACCACGATCGCCAGCGCGTCGAGAAGATGCCCGATCCCGATCAGCGCCACCGGCGCCGCTCCGCCGGCGATCAGCGGGACGATGGGCGTTTTCTGGAGCGCCGCACGCTGCTTCGCGAAAAGCCCGCCTTCCCCGATCACCAGCCCAGGCCGCACCACCGCCTGCCCGGCGTCGAGGAACATCTTCTCGATCGCATACTTCGTCGCGCCGTACTCGGACGCATCCGGCCCCGCCGAGTAAGAGCTGAAGAAGACCTGCCGCGCACCGGCGGCCGCCTCGAACCAGGCGCGGGTACCACGTATGTTCTTCTCCTTCGCCCCCGCGGTGAAGTCGTGCGCCGCGTGAATCACCACATCCGAGCCGCGGAAGGCGGCCGGATCGAAAGGCTCGCCGATCCGCAGCGCCGCGACGCCCTCCGACGAATTCCGCGCCGACCCAGTCACGGTGTGCCCCCGGCGGCGGAAGTGCTCCGCCATGGCGCGGCCGAGAAACCCTTGGATGCCAGTGATGAAGAGCTTCACGCCGCCTCGCCCGCGACCGCGCGGCCCACGCGCAGGGCGTTGGCCATGATGGTGAACGTCAGGTTCTTGGCCGGCAGCCGGGAGAAGCAGCCGCCATCCACCACATACACGCGCTTCGTTCCGGCCAGCAGGCAATCGCGGCCGGTCTCGTACTTTCCCGGATCGGCGCGCATGGGCAGCGTCCCCGAATAGTGCAGGCCGGCGCCCATGCCGGGGCGCTGGATGAGCGCCGGGTGGCTCAAGAACCCGATCTTGCGGAACAACGGAATCAGCCGCTCCACGGCCCGCAGGGGCTCCTGCGCAAACTCGATTTCCAACTCGCCCGAAGGCCGCAGGCGCAGATAGCTGTCGGGTCCCTCGCGGCCCGGATGGAACAGCATCAGCAGCCCCATGGCCGGCGCCAGGTACTTGGTCCAGGCCATGTTGGCGCGGAACGAGAGCGGCAGGCTCCCCAGCACGTCGGAACGCAGCGGCCCGGTGGTTCCGTAAAGGGTCCCTTGCAGCGGCTCGCCGGCCCCATCGGCAATCAGGTTCAACTGGGCGAGCGACGTGTCGTTGACTGGGAGCGCTTCGCCGATCCGCGAAAGCCGGAACAGCGGCAAACATTCCATGGGATTGTCGAGGACCGCGAGGCGTGTCTGATAATCCTCATTCGATTCCAAAACGATGCGCGCCGTGTTCAGAGCACCCGCGCCCAGCAGCAGCCGGCCTGCCAGGTACGTCTCTTCGCTGCCCGTCTGAAGGTTGCGTACCGAGACTTCGACGCCGTCGTCCCGCTCGCGGTACCGCAGCACCAGCCGCCCGCCGCAGTATTCGAGCGCTCCCGAGCGGATCATCTCATCCACCGTATACGCCGGCGTGTAGATCGCCGGATCGTGCGGCTGGAAGAACTCCAGGTTGCGGTACGCGTAGGCCGCGCGTCCGTTGTGCGGCTCGGTGAGGACCGCCAGCCGCGGCCTCCCGAGGTAGACGCCGGCCTCGCGGAACAGCGCGAGCCTGCGCCGGTAGCCGCGCAGCATCTCTTCGAAGAACGGCGCCAGCTTGAGCGGAGGCTGCAGGCCGTCATCGTGCTCGAAGTAAGGTTCGAGGTCGTCGTTCGCGCCGCTGACGCCGATGTGCGCGGTCACCTCGTCGTAAAACGGGCGTAGCTCGGCGGAGGAGATCGGAAACCCCTCGAGGTCCCGCTCCGTGAAGCGATAGACGCCGGCCCCCCATCCATTGGCCAGCCCGCCTTTCGCCAGGCTCAGGACCCCTTCGAAGGTCGAGCTCGCCACCGGCGAGAGCCGCATCCAGTCGCGGACGATGTAGGACATGTAGGGCGACTTCAGCTTCAAGCTGATCGGCCTGTTGTGCAGGTTGTGCAAGCTCTCGAAGTGCTCGCCGATCAGCGAAGGGAAGAGGTCTGCGGACCCCTGCCGCAAATCGTACAGGTTACCGGCCAGCTCCGGCGCCGGCGGTGCGTCGAAGCCGACATCGAGCATGAGGATGCGGCGGCCGCGCGCGCCCCACGCCGCGAACGCCGCGCCCGGCCCCGACCCCACGACGGCGATGTCAAAGGAGTCCATAGCGGCGGACCAGATACGCGCCTTTCATCATCTTCCAGGCGCTGCGCACGGTGGCCGCTGCCAGCACGGCGGCCGCGCCGGCGCGCGACGGGCGCAGGTTCACGAACTCGCCCAGATAGGCCGACCGCACCTCCACCAGGTAGCACAGCATCTGCATCTTCCGTGTGAGCTCCCGCCCCCCGCCGCGGCGGCGCAGGGCGAACTCTATGGCTTCCGCGTCCAGGCGCCGGGCCACCAACGTGGCCGCCGAGGGCGAAAGCTCGCTTCCCAGCCCCAGCTCGCGGTGCGCCGCCTCATAGCGGGCGACCACTTCGGAATCGACCGGCCGCGCGAACAGGCAGGCGTGCAAATGACGAGCCTCGTCCGCGAGGGAAGGTTTGATCACGACCGGCATTTTAGCATCGGACGTCAGAAGGCCCGCGCGTACTGCCGCGGCGGCTGCGGCTCGATGCCCAACTCGCGCGCCGCGTGCAGCGGAAAATACGGATCGCGCAGGAATTCGCGCGCCAGCAGCACCAGGTCTGCCCTGCCGGAGCGGATGATCTCGTCCGCCTGCCGCGCGGTCGTAATCAGGCCCACGGCGCCGGTTGCGATATCCACCTCGCGCCGGATACGTGTCGCGAAGGGAACCTGATAGCCGGGCTCGACCGGGATCTTCTGGTGCAGCACCAGCCCTCCCGACGAGCAGTCGATCAGGTCCACCCCGAGAGCCTTCACGCGGCGCGCCAGTTCCACCGACTCCTCGAGTGTCCAGCCGCCCTCGGCCCAATCGACCGCCGAGATGCGCAGGAAGAGAGGCAGCTCCTCGGGCCATACGGCACGCACCGCGCGCGTCACGTCGAGCGCCAGCCGGATGCGGTTCTCGAAGCTCCCACCATACTCATCTTCGCGGAAATTGCTGAGCGGGGAAAGGAATTGGTGGATCAGGTAACCGTGCGCGCCGTGGATCTCCACCACCTGGAAGCCCGC
Organism: Bryobacterales bacterium; assembly: GCA_963836015.1. Taxonomy (GTDB): domain Bacteria; phylum Acidobacteriota; class Terriglobia; order Bryobacterales; family Bryobacteraceae; genus CAWCDJ01. The sequence goes on from CAWIIF010000003.1 coordinate 193,824, forward strand.
TTCGAGGGCGCGCCGGGCACTGGCCGCGAACGCGTCGATCACCTCGGCGATTCCCTCCCTGGTCAGCCCGGCCGGGGGAGCGTCGTCCGGGCGGAATGGTACGGGACTCGGCGCGACGGGCTGCCAGCCACCCTCGGGAACCGGGATCGTCCGGCCCCCGTCCCAGGGAGGCCGCGTGCTGGCCTTCCGACCCGCGTGCGCCAGTTGGATTCCGGCCGCGGCTCCCTGCCCGCGCACGAATCCAGCAATGCGCTTGAGAAACGGAACGTGCTCCTGTTTCCAGATGCCCTGGTCGGCCGGCGAGATCCGCCCGCGTGCTTCCACGGCGGTGGCTTCCATCATGACCAGGCAGGCGCCGCCCACGGCGCGGCTTCCCAGGTGAACCAGGTGCCAGTCGCTGGCGAATCCGTCGTCGCTCGAGTACTGGCACATGGGCGAAACCGCAATCCGATTTCGAAAGGTGACGCCGCGGATGGTCAGGCGTGTGAACAGAGGTGGAGTGCTGGTGTCTTTGGGATCCATTCCTAATCAGTATGGCAGCCCCGTCTTCAGCCAGCAGCGCAGCACCTCCGCCACGCTCCAGGCCTGCGCGATGCATCCGCGCGGCGTGTACGGCGGCTCCGCGTCGAAGACCTCGCTGATCGAGCCGATGCACTGCTCGTTCAAGTGCGGCACGAAGCCCTCCAGCAGCAGGCGCGCGGCCGGTACCTGGTCCGGGTGCAGCTTCAGGAAGGCATCGATATAGGGGCCGATCAGCCAGGCCCAGACCGTGCCCTGATGATAGGCCGCGTCCCGCGACCGCAGGTCGCCGTAGTACCTGGATTTGTAATCGGGATGTCCGGGCGCCAGCGACCGCAGGCCGACGGGCGTCAGCAGCCGCTCCGTAACCACATCCATCACAGGCTTCCACAGGCGCCGGTCGAGAACCGGAAAGTCCAGCGAGATGGCCAATACCTGGTTGGGGCGGCAGGCGTCGTCGTTGCCGCCGCCCTCTGCGTCCACGACATCGTAAAGGTAGCCAGCCCGCCGGGTTCCAGAACCGCGCGTTGAACGACTCATAGACGCGGGCGGCCGTCTCCCCCGCGTGCCGCGCCTGCCCGTCGCCCTCTTCCTCCCGCAGCCACTTCTCGAGCAGCCGCAGCGCGTTGTACCAGAGCGCGTTGATCTCCACGGCTTTGCCGCGCCGCGGCGTCACCACCCAATCATCCACCTTGGCATCCATCCACGTGAGCTGGTAGCCTTGCTGGCCCTGCCGCAGCAGACCGTCCTGGGGGTCCATCCCGATGCCGAAGCGAGTGCCGCGCAAATGGTGGTCTATGATATCCACAAGCTTGGGCAGCAGCAGCCGCAGGGTGGTCCGATCCGCGGTGTAGTCCACGTAGCGGTGGATCGCGTGAAAATACCACAGCGTGGCGTCGGCCGTATGATAGAGCCCCTGCTCGCCGCCTTCGGGAAACAGGTTGGGAATCAGGCCGTCGCGGACATAATGCGCGAACGTGCGGAGGATCCACCCGGCTTCATTGGTGCGGCCGGTGGCCAGCGTGAGGCCTTCCAGGCTGATCATGGTGTCGCGGCCCCAGTCGGTGAACCAGTGGTAGCCCGCGATGACGCTGCGGATCTCGTCGCCCTGCGCCCTGGCGCGCGTCGCGTCCTCGACGCGGCCGGCCGGCGTGATGAGGAAATGATCGGCCGCGAGCGTCAGTTCGGCGCCGGCGCCTTCCCGCGCTTGGGGAGGCGCGGCCGCCAGCAGCAGGCGGCGGCGGTCGAGCTCCGCGCGATAGGCCCCCTCAGGCGTCAGTGCCAGGATCGTCTCCCAGGTTTCGGTCGAGGCGACCAGCGTGGTCGAGTCGCCCTCCGCCAGGTCCGAGCGGAAATAGCCAGGGCTCCAGAGAGAGCCCTGCCACTCATAGCCCCGGCTCTTCTCGGTCGGATACGGAATCGTCGCGGTCTCCCGCCGGTCGAAGGTGAACGCCGAAGACGGCCCGGTGACCTGAAGCCGTAAAACAGGCAGATCGCCTCCAGCGGAAATCTCGAACTGATCATCGTGCGCAGTGAGCACGTACTTGTGGCTGTCGCCGCCGCTCACCGGAGCATCGTGCGACCGGAAATGGATGGCCGGCCTCAGGCCCAGCCGCAGAGATCCGTTTCCGGACAACAGCCGGTAGGTCACTCGCACGGTGTTTTGCCCGTAGGTGAGGAAGAGGCGCTTTTCCAGCACGAATCCATTCACTTCGTAGCGCCACACCGGCAGGCCGGCCTCCAGGCGGAACGCGGCCAATGGGAGGATATGTTCCGGCGTGATCCCCGCCAGCTCCTCGGCGCCTGTGTAGTACACCCTGCGGTCAGGCAGGCGCAGGCGCTCGGAGAGCCCGTTGAGCATCATCATGCGGCCCTTTGGATTGGGCAGGGCCGCGATCAGCAGGCCGTGGTAGCGGCGCGTAATAGTGCCGCGCACTGTGCCGGAGGCATAGCCCCCCAAGCCGTTGGTGACCAGCCACTCCTCTCTCAGGTGGGGATCCGAGGAAGGATCGGGGAGCGATCGTTCCGGCAACACTCGAATCAGGTCAGCCATTCTTCCGCCGGCTCCACAGGCCGCATGACAACGGCGGCGTGGGCGGGAATCCGCCATTCTCCGCCGCCTTCCACATTCCCCGTGCCCCCGCCGCCGTAGACCGGATCTTCACTCGACCATTCCACGCGCCAGACCCGGCCCTCCGGCGGCGCCAGCAGCGGTTGGGGAGCGGGATCGAAGCGCAGGTCGGCGCCCAGGTTGATCAACATCAGCCGGTCATCTCCGCCTTCTTCAAAGTAGCGCAGCAGCAGCGCCTCATCCCCGAGGACAGCGCCATCGATCCCGCCGGGGCGCTGCGCTCGAAACGCGGCATCCCTGCGCCGCATGCGGAGCAGGTCCTTGTGCATCCGGTAGACCTCCGCATGAGCAGTGCGCTCCGTGAAGTTCAGCTTGCACATCTCGAATGTAGCAAGGTCGGCCGGGTCCGGATGTTGCGGGCGCATCTCCGGCGCGGCCAGCCCGGGAAACTGCGCGAGGAACTGAAATCGTCCTTCCCGTACCGCCTCCCGCAATTCGCCCTGATGGTCGGCAAAGTACTGGAAAGGGCTCGACGCGGCGAACTCCTGGCCCTGAAAGAGCATGGGCGTCGAGGGACCTAACAGCAGCAGGGCGGTGATGGCGCGATACCGCCCGGGGCTGGTCACCTGATGCAGGCGCCGCCCGCGGCCCGAGTTGGCCACCTGGTCATGATTGTCGAGAAAAGTCACGAACTGCGCGGGGCGCAAGTCGCGCGCCGGCGTGCCGCGCCGCTTGGACTGCCAGGAGCTGCGCTGGCCCTGGTAAAGGAACCCGTACTTGACCGCCGATATCAGCTCCTGGGGCCGTCCCTGATAGTCGCTGTAGTAAGCCTCGCGGCTGCCGGTCACGGCCACCCGCGCGGCGTGATGAAAGTCGTCGTTCCACAGCGCATCCAGCCCATACCCGCCCCGGTCACGCGGACGGACCAGCACGGTGTGCTGCGGCTCATTCTCGGCCACTACGATCACTTTCCGCCCCCCCGCGGCCTCGCGCAGGCGATCCGTGAGCACGGCCATGATATTCACCGGCGACGCATCGAAAATCTGCTGGGTCGCATCCAGCCGCAACCCGTCCAGGTGATACTCCTCGGCCCAGTAGGCGGCGTTCGCAGCCACAAATTCGCGAACCGGCCCGGAACACGGTCCGTCGAAATTGAACGCCTTTCCCCACTCGTTCTCGTAGCGGTCGGTGAAGTACTCCGCGGAGTACTGAGTGAGGTAATTACCGTCCGGCCCAAGATGGTTGTAAACGACGTCGAGGATCACGCCGATGCCGCTCGAGTGCGCGGTGTCGACGAAGCGCCGGAAATCGTCCGGCCTGCCGTAGACCGCCACGGGCGCGAACAGGCCGACGCCGTCGTAACCCCAGTTGAAACGCCCGGGAAAGTCGGCCACCGGCATGACTTCGACGATCGTGATCCCTGCCTCCGCCAGTTCGGGGAGTTCCCGGCGCGCGGCGTCCCAGGTGCCTTCGGGAGTGAATGTCCCGATGTGGATTTCGGAGATGACCTGCCCCTCGAGTTCCAGGCCCGGCCAGTCCTTGTCACTCCATGGAAAACTCGATGGATCAACGACCTCGGAGGGCCCGTGCGGCCCCTCCGGCTGAAAACGCGACACCGGATCCGGGAACGACTCCCCGCCATCCAGGCGGAATCGGTAGCGCGTGCCAGGTCCTGCCCCACTCACGAATCCGGAGAAGTAGCCGCCGCCCTCGCCCTGCAACGCGGTAGAGGACTGCGGGCCTATGACAACTTCCACGCCAGTCCGGAGAGGGGCCCAGACTCGGAAATGGACTCCCTCCCCGGCCATCACTTCCGCCCCCACAGGAAAGCGGCGGCGGGTCAATCCGTGATCTCCACTGGCAGTGTTGTGCGCGGCATCGCTTCCGATGTTATGGCACTGCACGCCAGCTTCCAGGGTCAGTCAAGGCACGTGCCTCGGTGTCCCGACAGGAGATTCGGTGATTTCCAGAACGGTTCTTTCTAGAACATGTTCCAGAGGAACTGGTTGTAGACCTCGTGGTGGTACTGCACTTCCGGCGCCTTGACGAACGTGCCGAGGAGGCGCGGGCAGCGGTCCGCGGAAGCCTGCTTCAGGTCCGCATAACGGCCCTTCACGTCTTCGCCCAGGAGTTTGGTGGTCCACTCGGCGGAACGGAAGTTGGCCATCGCGTCGTAGATGTTGTCCGGCAGGTAGCGCTCGGCAGCGCGCAGGTTTTTCACCTTCGCGATGTCGCCTTCGATCCCCGTCTTGAACACCGAGAGCATCACCATGTAGGGGTTGGCGTCGGGCGCCACCGAACGCACTTCCACGCGCGAGCTGCGCTCATTGCCGAGCGGGATGCGCACCATCGATCCGCGGTCCACCGCCGAAGCCTTGAGCTGGTTAGGCGCTTCGAAGTGCGGATCGAGCCGGCGGTACGCGTTCACGCTGGCGTTCAGCAGCAGGCAGATGTCGTTGCCGTGGGTCAGGATGCGGTCCACGAACTGCCAGGCTAGCTTGCTCATCTTCTCTTCGCCGTTCGGATCCCAGAACAGGTTCTTCCCGTTCTTGCTGATCGAAACGTTGGTGTGCATGCCGCTGCCGTTTACGCCCACCACGGGCTTGGGCAGGAAGGATGCCGTGAAGCCCATCTTGGTCGCCACCTGACGGCAGATCAGTTTATAGAGCTGGATGTGGTCGGCCGCGGCCACCACGTCGGCGTAGCTGTAGTTGATCTCGAACTGCGACGGCGCGACTTCCGGGTGGTCCTTCTCGTTCTGGAAGCCCATAGCCCGCTGCACTTCGGCAGTCGAATCGATGAACTGCCGCAGCGGATCTCCGGGGAGTGAGTGGTAGTAGCCGCCTGTATTTACGTACTCGAACTTGCCGGTCTCGTGATAGCGACGCTCGGCATCGGCGCCGTTAAACAGGAAGCCCTCGATTTCGTTCGCCGCGTTCAGGGTATATCCCTTGGCCTCGAACTGCTGCTGCGCGTAGCCTTTCAGCACGCCGCGGATATCGGCCGAGTACGGCGTTCCATCCTTGTCGATGACTTCGCCGAACACCAGCACCTTGCCGGACCCGAACACGTCGGCCGGACCCCAGTAGAAGGCGCTCCAGTCCATGTGCAGCCGCAAATCGCTTTCGCGCTGCGCCGTGAATCCCCGGATCGAAGAGCCGTCGAAGGTCAGGTTGTCATAGCTCTTGATCAAGAATTTCTTGTCATAGTCGAGCATGTGCAAACGGCCTTCCAGGTCGCTGAACAGCACCGTAACGGCCTTGATGCGCTTCTCATCGGTCAGGTACTTCAGCCGTTCTTCCTGGATCTGGTGGAAGGGGACGCGGTTCTTCCGCTGCTCCTTCGCCTGGAGATTCAACTCCTCCAGCTCGGCATAAGAAAGGCGTAAGAAATCTTGCAAGTCGTTCAAGGTTGCATCTCCTGAAATGTCTTGAGCGGAAGATACCGGAGAACCCGGCAGACGGCGTTTCCGCGGAGCGATCACTACCATTCTGGACGGCGAACTATCTGTCAGGCAATGGTTTTGCCAATAGATTGTCTTTATCGGGGCACTTTGAGAAATTGATGGAGGCTGTAAACGCTACTTTCGATCGGGAGGCGCGCTGGCCAGCTCGATCATGGCCGCCAGGACCTTTACGCGCTGCTCCGGAGTCACCGTCAGATACCGCTGTTTGCCCGTGGGAGATTCCGCGAAGTGCGTGATGGCGCCGTCGTCCACCGTGATCGTCCCCGGAGCGGACAACCCGAAATAGCCGGCGTCCGGACGAATCGCATAGAGCGCCGCCGTGAGGTCCCAGGTCGGACGGTCGTAGGGCATTTTCATGTAGAGCCGGTAGGCGTCCGCGATGGGATGGTGCGGCACGTAGCTGAAATCGCGCTCGATGCTGGCGGCCGGATACAGAATGGAAAGCCCCACTTCGAAGCCGCTCGCCACGACCGGCGTTGGCCAGGCGGCAAAGAGCTGCTGAGCCGCGGGCACGTCGGAGTAGACGTTGAACTCCTTCTTGCCGGTCGGGAACGCTCCCGCCATGGCCACCAGCAGCTTCACCTTGCGCTCGATCAGCGCGCGGTCCGTGCGGAGCAGACGAGCCAGGTTGCTGCTGAAGCCCACCTGCACGATGACTACCGAGTGGTCCTTCTCCGCCCGCAGCACGCGGCGCAGCACCGCAACCGCGTCGGGCGCATTGCGCTGGTCCGTCAGCTTGTGCGGATAGAAGCCGGATTCGACGGGTCCCTGGATCATCGGCGTGTCCTTGCCGGGAGGCGTGCCGGGCGGAATCGCGCCGATCGGAATTCCTGGCCTGCCGTAGAAGGTATCGACGAGGTCGATGTAAGGCGCTGCAAAATGGCAGTCCTTGGTGATCGTGACCGCCAGCAGCCTGGCTTCGCCCAGGCTCTCCAGCCGGTGAATCATGGCCAGGGCCAGGGCGTCGTCGACGTCGTTGCCGATATCCGTATCGAAGATCAGCCGCACCGGCTCCGCCGCGAACGCCATGCCGCAGCACAAAGCAGCCAGCAATGCCAGCCTGCGCACCGCCTACCTCCCCTGCGCCGCGTCGACCCGGGCCTGTGCCCACGCCATCGCATCGAGAGCGATGGCCGGGTCCACGCCGAGCGCGGGATTGAAGATCTGCTCCTCGGCGCGTTTCAGGTCCTGGCGCGCGCGCTCCACGTCGATATCTTCCGCGCGCTCGGCCGTATTGGCGAGCACGCGGACGTGGTCGGGCAGCACTTCGACAAAACCGCCCTGCACCGAAAGGAACCGTTTGCGGCCCCCCGCCGAATAGATCAGGAATCCCGTGCGGAGCTGCCCCAGCAGCGCGGCGTGGCCCGGCAGAATCCCCATATAACCGTTCTGCTCGGGGATCTGAACCTCGTCCACGGACTCCCGCACCAGCAGGCGCTCCGGGGTGGCCACTTCCAGTACCAGCGTGTCCGGCATCGATTAACCCCTCTTGATGGCCTCGGCGCGCTCGAGCACGTCCTCGATCGTCCCCTGCATGTAGAAGGCCTGCTCCGGGATGTCGTCGTGCTTGCCCGCGGCGATCTCCTTGAAGCCCTTGATGGTGTCGGCCAGCTTTACGTACTTGCCGGCAAAGCCGGTAAACTGCTCCGCCACGTGGAACGGCTGGCTGAGGAAACGCTGGATCTTGCGGGCGCGGGCTACGGTCAGCTTGTCTTCATCCGACAGCTCGTCGATGCCCAGAATCGCGATGATGTCCTGCAGGTCCTTGTAGCGCTGCAGGATTCCCTTCACCGACTGCGCCACGTCATAGTGCTCCTGGCCGACGATCAGAGGGTCCAGAATGCGCGAAGTGGAAGCCAGCGGATCGACCGCCGGATAGATACCGAGGGCGGCGATATCGCGCGACAGGTTGGTGGTGGCGTCGAGGTGCGCGAACGCAGTGGCCGGAGCGGGGTCGGTATAGTCGTCGGCAGGCACGTAAATAGCCTGCACGGAGGTGATCGAGCCGGTCTTGGTGGAGGTGATGCGCTCCTGCAGCTCGCCCATTTCGGTGGCCAGGTTCGGCTGGTATCCGACCGCGCTGGGCATGCGGCCGAGCAGCGCCGAAACTTCGGAGCCGGCCTGCGTAAACCGGAAAATGTTGTCGATGAAGAGCAGTACGTCCTGGCCCTCTTCGTCGCGGAAGTACTCGGCCACGGTCAGCCCGGTCAGTCCGACCCGCAGGCGGGCCCCCGGGGGTTCGGTCATCTGCCCGTAAATCAGCGCGCACTTGGACTTGCGATAATCGTGCGGATCGATCACGCCCGATTCCTGCATCTCGAGCCAGAGGTCGTTGCCTTCGCGCGTGCGCTCGCCCACTCCGGAAAACACCGAAACACCGCCGTGCTTCGTAGCGATGTTATTGATCAGCTCCTGGATGATGACCGTCTTGCCGACGCCCGCGCCGCCGAACAGCCCGATCTTTCCGCCGCGCAGGTAGGGCTCGATCAGATCGATGACCTTGATGCCGGTCTCGAACATCTCGAGGCGCGTGGACTGGTCTTCGAAGGAAGGAGCCGGACGGTGAATCGAGTAATGCTTCTTGGCATTCACCGGGCCCATTTCATCCACCGGCTGGCCGATCACGTTGAGCACGCGCCCCAGCGTTTCGGGTCCCACCGGCACCTCCACGGGGCGCCCCAGGCTGATGGCCTTCATGCCCCGCACCAGGCCTTCGGTGGGCTGCAGCGCGATGGTGCGCACGCGGCCCTCGCCGATATGCTGCTCGGCTTCGCAAATGATGTCGATGGGCTGGGGAACGTCGTAGCCTTCGCTGGTGATGCGAATCGCAGTGTACAGGAGGGGGATCTGCCCTTCGGGAAACTCGCAGTCCACGGCCGGTCCGGCCACCTGGACTACCTTTCCGACTACCATTTCGTTGCTGGATGCCATAATTTCCCTCTACTCGGCGGCGGCCGCGCCGCTCACCACTTCGATGATTTCCTTGGTAATGCTGGCCTGGCGCACGCGATTCATGTACAGCGTCAGCTTGTCGATCATTTCGCCCGCGTTGGAGGTGGCCGCCTCCATCGCAGTCATGCGCGCCGCGTGCTCCGAAGCCGTCGTTTCGAGCAGCGCCCGGTAGAACTCCATTGCCACGTAGCGTGGCAGCAGCGCCGCGAGCATCTCGGCGGGTGGCTCTTCAAAAATGTAATCGGTGGGAGCGGATTGCACCGGAACCTCCACCGGAAGCACCCGGTTGACGGTCAGGTTCTGAGACACTACGCTCTTGAACTCGTTGTAGATCAGGTAAACCGCGTCGATCTCGGCGGCCCGGTACAGGTTCATGGCGGTTTCCGCGATGGCGGAGACCTGCTCGTAGGATGCCTTCGCGAGATTCACGTGCTCTTCGAGGATATCCGCGCCGCGCTTCTTGAAGAAGTCACGGCCCTTGCGCCCGATCAGCACCATCCGCACGGCAGCCCCGGAATGCTCCGCTACGAACCGCTGCGCCCCCTTGATGAGGTTGGAATTGAAGGCGCCCGCGAGGCCCTTGTCGCTGGTCAGCAGCACCAGCAGGATGCGCCCCTCCCCACGCTGCGCCAGCAGCGGGTTGGAGCCCGCTTCCTCGCTCGTGCCGACCGCCGCGGCGACGTTGCCGAGCACCTTCCGCAGCAGTTGGCCGTAGGGCCGCGACGCGATCACACGATCCTGCGCGCGGCGGAGCTTGGCGGCCGAGACCATCTTCATGGCCTTGGTAATCTGCTCCGTGTTCTTGACCGAGCGGATACGCCGCCGGATGTCGATCAGGCTAGGCATTTTGCGTCGATGCGCTCTCCGCCACGAAGCGGGCCTTGAACTCTTCGATCACGCTGGTGATGCGCGCGCGAAGCGTATCGTCGAGCGCCTTCTTCGTGCGAATCTCTTCCCACAGACTGCGGTGGGCGTTGTCGATGAACCGGTAGAGCTCCTCTTCGAACTTGCGGCACTGCTCCACCGCCAGGTCGTCGAGATAGCCCCTGACGCCGGCAAAAATGATCACGATCTGCTTTTCGAGCGGCAGCGGCTGGTATTGCCCTTGCTTCAGGATCTCCACCAGGTGTTTGCCACGATTGAGCTGGTCGATCGACGCCTTGTCGAGATCCGAGCCGAACTGCGCGAAGGCCGCCAGCGCGCGGTACTGCGCCAGGTCGAGGCGGAGCCCGCCGGCAATCGACTTCATCGCCTTGGTCTGCGCGTTGCCGCCCACGCGGCTCACCGAAATGCCCACGTTGATAGCCGGCCGCACGTTCGAGTTGAACAGGTCGGCCTCCAGGAAGATCTGCCCGTCGGTGATCGAGATGACGTTGGTCGGGATGTATGCCGAGACGTCGCCCGCCTGGGTCTCGATGAATGGCAGGGCGGTCAGCGATCCGCCCCCGTTTTCGTTGTTCAATTTGGCGGCGCGCTCGAGCAGCCGGCTGTGCAGGTAGAACACGTCGCCCGGATACGCCTCACGCCCCGGCGGCCGGCGCAGCAGCAGCGAGATCTCGCGGTAGGCCGCGGCGTGTTTGGAGAGATCGTCGTAGATGCACAGCGCGTGCTTGCCGTGGTCGCGGAAGTACTCGCCCATGGCGCAGCCGGCGAACGGGGCGATATACTGCATCGGCGCCGGGTCGGATGCCGAAGCGGAGACCACGATGCTGTACTCCATGGCGCCGTGGTCTTCCAGAATCTTCACCACCTGGGCCACCGTGGAGCGCTTCTGCCCGATCGCGACATAGATGCAGATCATGTCGCCGCCCTTCTGGTTGATGATGGTGTCGAGGGCGATAGCGGTTTTGCCGGTCTGGCGGTCGCCGATGATCAGCTCGCGCTGGCCGCGGCCGATCGGAATCATGGCGTCGATCGCTTTGATCCCCGTCTGCATCGGCTCCTTCACCGGCTGGCGCGCCACCACGCCCGGCGCCAGGCGCTCCACCGGATAGAATTCGGTGGTCTGGATCAGGCCCTTGCCGTCGATCGGCTGTCCCAGCGCGTTGACCACGCGGCCGATCAGCGCTTCTCCCACCGGCACCGACATGATGCGGCCGGTGCGGCGCACTTCATCGCCTTCCTTGATTTCCGTGTAGTCGCCCAGCAGCACCGAACCTACCTGGTCTTCCTCCAGGTTCATGGCGATTCCGGCCACGTCGTGCGGAAACTCGATCAGCTCTCCGGCCATGACCTTTTCCAGGCCATGGATGCGGGCGATGCCGTCGCCCACGGAAATGACCGAGCCGATCTCGGTCACATCGATCGTACGCTCGTAGTTCTCGATCTCCTGGCGAAGGATGCTGGTGATTTCATCTGCTCGAATATGAGCCATAATTCCTCGTTGCCTGCTATGCTTCCGCGCTCAGGCGGCGTTCCAGCGATTCCAGCTGGCCCCGTACCGAGCCATCGTAAATGGTAGATCCGATGCGCGCCACCACTCCGCCGATCAGAGCATCGTCGATGGCGTAGCGGGCGCGAATCTGCTTGCCCGTGAGCCGCTCCAGCCGGCTCCTGACGGCGTCGCGCTGCGGGCCGGTCAGCTCGCGCGCCGATTGCACGTCGGCCCGGGCGAACCCCAGCCTCTCGTCCACCGCCTGCTCGAAGGCCGCGATGATTTCGGATAACAGCGCAATGCGCCGGTGATCCACCAGGACGTACAGGAAATTGCGGGAGATTCGCGACAACCGCAGCAGGTCGGCGAAACGCCCGATGACGGCCCGCTTGCGGCCGACCGGAATGGCCGGCGTCATCAACGCTTCGCGCAGCTCCGCGGAAGACTTCAGAAGATCTTCAAAGGATCGCAGCTCGGTGAGGCCGTCCTGCGCGCGCAGCTCCGACCCGGCTCGCGTGGCGACGTCCGCAAGGGCATTCGCATATCGTGCGGCTACGGCTGAGAGTGTCATTTGGTTTTAGATGCCCTGCGAGACCGGCGAAGGCTGCTCCAGGTTCCGGACGAAATCGCCGACCAGCGCATCCTGCGCTTCCGTGGACATGCGGCTGCGGATCTTCTGCCCTGCCAGGTCTACGGCCAGGGCCCCGGCGTAGCGCTTCAGATCCAAGCGGGCGGCCCGGCCGGCGGCCACGATCGCCTGCTCCGCCTGGGCCTGGATTTTGGCCAGTTCGGCCGCAGTCTGAACCGCCAGGCGGTCGGTTTCCGCTTCCGCCTCCCGCTGGGATTCGGTCCGCAGCGCGGCGATCTCGGATTCCAGGCTGGCCAGGCGCCGCTCGACTTCCGCTACGCGCTCCTCGGCCTCCTTCCGCAGATCGCCCGCTTCAATCAGGTCCTTGCGGATCTTGCGCGAGCGGCCGGCATAAAACGCACCGGCGTGCTTGTTGATCAGGTAGCCCAAACCGACGGCCAGCACGGCAAAGTTGGCCCACATCCAGACCAGCAGTTTTCCGTGCTCTTCCTCGCCGGGAGTTTCGCCGGCGCCGTGGGAAGCGGCGGCCGCCTCCTGCGCCCGGAGCACGGGACCGGTCGAGGCCAGCCCGCAGAGCAACACCGCCATCGCCAGAACCCTCATGCCGCGCTCCCCCGGAGAATCGTCCGGGCGATCTCTTCCGCCAGCGCGTCGCTTTCCGCGGCCAGCGTTGCTTTGACGCCCTCGACTTCCTGCGCGATCCGGTGTTTGGCCTCCTGAATCAACGCCTCCGCGCGGCGGCGCGCCTCGGCCATTTGCGCGGCATGCTGCTCCTGCAGCCGCTTGTGGATCTGCTCCTGGGCCTGATACACCTCGGCCCGGGCGGAGCGCATCGCAGCTTCGTACTCGGCGGTCTTCGCGGCGGCGCGTTCCAGACTCTGTTCCGCTAGCTTACGGGCACCGTCGGTCGCCTCGTAGCGCTGGTGCAGGACCTTCTCGAGAGGTTTGAAGAAAACATTCTTCAAATAGAAATGCAGAAGGACGACCAGTATAAATGTGGGCACCGCCTTCAGCAGTAATTCGCCTAGTTGGTGCAGTATGACATCCATGAGATTTCGAACGGAGAGACCAGTGGAAGCCTTTAAGGAGAATAGAGTAACATTCCCATAAATGGGTAGTCAACCGCACTTTGAGGTGGTGTGATGCTTTAGGGCTATTGAAAAGCACTTCCGAAATGGCCGGGCGAAGCCTGACTCCCGCGGGACACCTCGGGCATCATAAGATACAAGAATCGGGATGCCGTCAACCGCCGCGCAGACACAACCCCAGGTAAACCCATGGATCGTCGCGGTCGCGGTGATGTTCGCGACCTTTATGGAGGTTCTGGACACCACCGTAGTCAACGTGTCCCTTCCGCACATCGCGGGCAGCCTCTCGGCCAGCGTCGACGAGGCCTCCTGGGCCCTGACTTCCTACCTGGTCGCCAATGCCATCATCCTGCCGATGACCGGATGGCTGGCTAACTACTTCGGGCGCAAGCGCACCCTGCTGGCCGCGGTTTTCGGATTTACGACCGCTTCGTTCCTGTGCGGGCTGGCGCCGACCCTGCCCACGCTGATCCTCTTCCGCATCATTCAGGGAGCCACCGGAGGCTGCCTGCAGCCCCTCTCCCAGGCCGTCATGCTCGAGGCGTTTCCCCCCAGGGACCGCGGCAAGGCCATGGCATTTTGGGGACTCGGCATCGTCGTGGCCCCCATGCTGGGCCCGGTGTTGGGGGGCTGGCTGACCGACAACTACAGCTGGCGCTGGGTGTTCTACATCAACCTCCCGGTAGGCCTGATGTCCATCATCATGACCCGCCTGTTCATCTTCGACCCGCCCTACATCCGCCGCTCGAACCGGGGCATCGATTATTGGGGCATCGGAATGCTCGCGGTGGGCGTCGGAGCCCTCCAGGTGGTCCTCGACAAGGGCCAGGAGGAGGACTGGTTCTCCTCCAACTGGATGCTCGCCCTGGCGATTATTTCGGCAGTCGCGATCGTCTGGTTCGTCGTCCACGAGATGCGTACACGCGACCCGGTAGTGCACTTGCGCGTGTTCCGAGACCGAACCTACAGCGCGGGCGTCTTCCTGATGACCATCCTGGGGTTTGTCCTGTACGGCAGCATGCTGCTGCTGCCGATCTTCCTCCAGACGCTGCTCGGATACCCGGCCCTCGATGCCGGAGTCGCCATGGCGCCGCGCGGATTGGGTTCGTTCCTCATGATGCCGGTAGTGGGCACCGTCCTGACCAGGTTCGACCCTCGCAAGGTCCTGGCGGTCGGACTGGTGGGCGCCGCGTGGACCCTCTACCAGCTCGGCCAGCTTAACCTGAACGCCGGCTACTGGGACATTTTCTGGCCCCAGTTTGTGCAGGGTGCGTCGCTCGCCCTGCTGTTCGTGCCGCTGACCACCGCCACGATGGATCCCATTCCCAAGGAGGAGATGGGCAACGCCACCAGCATGTTCAACCTGATGCGCAATATCGGGGGCAGCGTCGGCATCGCCAGCGCGACCACCTACCTGTTCCGGCGCCAGCAGGTCCACATACAGGTCCTCGGAGCGCACATCACGCCCTACAGCAGCCGGACTCGCAACTACCTCTCGGGGATGCAGAATGCTATGGTTTCCCATGGGGTCGACCCGGCCACGGCGGTGGGCCGGTCCTACGGAAGCATCTGGGGAATGGTGCAGCAGCAGGCGGCCATGATTTCGTTCGTCGATACCTTCCGCGCGATGGCTGTCGTGTTCCTGCTGGTTCTGCCCCTTCTGCTCATCATGCGGAAGCCCAAGCACCAGGGCAGGCCGACCGCCATGCATTAGGGAGCGATATGCGGATCTGGCTGCTTCTTCTCGTCGCAGTGGGCTTGCCGGGAGCGGATCTCGGACCCGGCCTACGCAGCGCCGCGCGCAAGGGCCAGAACAGCGAGGTCGAGGATTTGCTCAAAAAGGGCGCGGCCATCGACAGCCCCGACAAGGATGGCAGAACGGCGTTGATGCTGGCGGCCGACCGCGGCCGCGCCGCTACGGTGAAGCTGCTGCTCACCCGCGGCGCCAACCCGAAAGCCCGCGACCGCGAGGGTTGGACGGCCTACGCCCTGGCGCTCGCCGCCGGCCGCGATGAGGTGCTGAAGCTCCTCCCTGCCCCCTCACCCCTGGTGGTTTACATGGATGCCGGGTGGGACCGCGCCAACCTCTATAGCTCGTGCTTCATGACGCTACCCCAACTGGTGCAGCAGATCGCAGGGCTGGAGCCGGGAGCGATGGTGGCGGTCGCGATCCGCGATTTCGCCGCATCGAACGGGCGGGGCCGCATGGAGTTTGTCGCCGCGCCGGGCGGCGATGTCGTGCTGCACCTGAAGGCCCGGCCCGCCGCTTCCTGCCTGGCGCAGCAGACCGTGGATAACCTGAGTCTGGAAATCGATGTCCGAATGGAGCGGACCGCCGGCCGCGGAACGCTGCTCGAGAAGACCTTCGGCGGCGGTCTCAAGGGCCTGCACGCGCGCACCGTCACCAGCCCCGCGCAATACCAGCCGCTCCTGGCGGGATGGGCCTCATCGCACGCACCCCAGATTTACTGGGCCGCCGTGGAAGCCTGGCTCCGCGCCGAGTAGGGCTTCTGGTAGAATTCTGCTGAACCATGACCGCTAACAGCGCCAAAGAATCGGAGCGGGCCATCGGCCGGTCGCCCGATCAACTGACTCTAGAGGAACGCCTCCTGCTGACCGGCAAGTACGTGGCGCTCGAGATTTATTCGCCCGCCACCTTGCCGCTGCTGCGTATCGAGGCGATCGGCGATTCCACCGCCGAGTGTGTGCGGATGCTCAAAGCGCGCGGTCTCGATCCCACGCGCTTCGAATACACCAGGCTGGAGCCACCCTATTGAACTGAGGCGCGCAGGGCGCCGACCGACAAGCTCGGATCCCTCTGAAACTGGCGCATGTACGAGAGAACCCGGGACACATAGGACCTGGTTTCCTTGTACGGAGGCACGCCCCGGTACCGGTCTACAACGGCAGGGCCGGCATTGTAGGCTGCAATCACCCGCTTCAACCAGTTTTTCGAGCCCCGGTATTTGGCGATAAGAAATTTCAAATACTGGGTGCCCGCATCGACATTCTCCGCCGGTATTTTCGGGTTGGCCCCATATTGCTGCGCCGTTCCAGGCATGAGTTGCATGAGCCCGACTGCGCCTTTTGGGGAAACGACGGTGGGATCGAAATTCGATTCCGCCGCAACAATGCTTTTTACGAATGCGGCGGGCACTCCGTGCTTTTGGGCCGCCGCGCGGATGATGGCATGGGTATCGACAGGCTGGTTCAGTTTCAAAAACTCGGGTCCGGCTGCCTGCGAAGGTAATATGATGGCTGGAGGCTCACAAAAAAGATAAGCCTCCTCTGCGTAGGCACAATAAATGAAAAGGGTAATGAGTAGAGCAAACTTCATTCGGTGTTCCGATGCTAGACTTTTGGTTTAATGTCAAAATCGACGCATTTGGAATGCAGCTTGTGCAACAAGAGGCTGGAGGCGGGGAAAAGGGCAAACCTCTGTGATTGCGGTGGGCCGCTGCTCGTTCGGTACAACCTGGACACAATTCGCCATAGGTGGAAACGACGGGAAGTACGAAATGGTCCCTCCACCATGTGGCGATATGCGCCGGTTCTTCCAACTACTACAGATGAATCAATTATAACACTCGGGGAGGGCTGGACCCCCCTGATACGGGCCCAAAAGCTGGGTTCACGCATAGCTTCGGACGCTTTATGGGTGAAAGACGAAGGGGTGAATCCGACCGGTTCTTTCAAGGCCCGAGGCCTATCCTGCGCTGTATCAATGTGTAAGGAGCTGGGCATCGAAAAGGTCGCAATTCCGTCCGCCGGAAATGCCGCGAGCGCCCTCGCGGCATACAGTGCAGCGGCGGGCATCGAAGCGCACATATTCATGCCGCTGGACGTCCCGGAATCGAACTTCCTCGAATGCAAGGCGTATGGCGCCCAGGTAACCCTGGTCGATGGCCTGATCAGCGATTGCGGCCGGATGGTCGCCGAGCGTGCCGCCGTGGAAGGCTGGTTCGATATCAGCACGCTGAAAGAGCCTTACCGCATCGAGGGCAAGAAGACCATGGGGTATGAAGTCGCCGAACAGATGGATTGGGAGCTGCCCGACGCGATCTTCTACCCCACCGGCGGCGGAGTCGGCATGATCGGCATGTGGAAGGCGTTCGGAGAGATGGAGCGCCTCGGCTGGATCGGCAGCCGCCGGCCCAAAATGATCGCCGTACAGGCGGAAGGATGCCAGCCGGTAGTGCGCGCCTTCCAGGAGAACGAGCCGCGCAGCCGGTTCTTCGATAATGCCCAGACGGTCGCGGCCGGTCTTCGCGTCCCCAAGCCGCTGGGCGATTTTCTGGTGCTCGAAGCCGTCCGCGCGAGCGGCGGGACCGCCATTGCCGTGAGCGATGATGAGATGCTGACCGCCGGGGTACAGCTCGCCTCCGATGAAGGCATTTACGCCGCTCCCGAGGGAGCTGCCTGTGTGGCCGCGGCGGAGAAACTGTTGGCCTGCGGATTCCTCAAATCCTCCGACCGCATCGTGTTGTACAACACCGGCTCGGGCCTGAAATATCCGGAAGCGTACGCCACCCGCTTCCCCCGCGCCGCCTCCAGCGAACAGGATAAGCTGGGAGGCCTGATTACGCCCCGATGAAAGACTTAGCGCTCCAGGCGCTCGACCGGGCCGCGCGCCGCGGCGTCACCTACGCGGATGTTCGCGCCATCGAATCGCGCGAGCGCGAAATCACCACGAAGAACGGCAAGGCCGGGCATGTCTCCAGCTCCGAATCGCAAGGCATCGGGATCCGTATCCTGGCGTTCGGCTGCTGGGGGTTCGCCGCCACCGACGATCTCACTCCGGCGGGACTCGATGCCGCCGCCGGCCTGGCGTTCGAAATCGCGCGCTCGGGTGTAGCGGCGCGCAAGCAGGAGATCTCGCTCGCTCCGGAGTCCGCCTATGTGGCCGATTGGGTGTCGACCGCCGCGATCGACCCGTTCGCCATTCCGGTGGATCGCAATCTGGCGGTGCTGCTCGCCGTGGATGAGGAGTTGCGCCGGGAAGCGGGCGTCAACCTGGCCGAGACCTCCATGCACTTCGAACGGCACCGGCAGGTTTTCGCCTCCACCGCGGGCAGCGTCATCGACCAGACGCGCACGCTCTCGGGCGCAGGATTCTCCGCCCTGAGCTACAAGGACGGCGAGATCCAGAAGCGCTCCTATCCCAACTCGTTCGGGGGTCAGTACCAACTGAAAGGCTACGAGCTGGTCGATGAGCTGAAGCTCCTCGAGAACGCTCCCCGCATCGCTTCCGAAGCCGTGGCCCTGCACTCCGCGGATCAGTGCCCGGAAGGCGCCTTCGACCTGATCCTTGACAGCTCCCAGCTCGCCCTGCAGATCCACGAATCGATCGGCCACCCCATCGAGCTCGACCGCGTCCTCGGCAGCGAAGCCAACTATGCCGGGATGAGCTTTTTGACGCTCGACCAGCTCGGCCGTCTGCAATACGGCTCGGAGATCGTCAACGTGGTGTGCGATGCCCGCGCCGCACACGGCCCCGGCCTCGGTACCTTCGCCTTCGACGACGAAGGCGTGCCGGCGCAGTCGACGGAGATCATCCGCGAGGGCCGCTTCACGGGCTACATGACCTCGCGCGAGACGGCCGCCGTAGTGGGCCAGCCCCGCTCCAATGGCTGTATGCGGGCCGACGGATGGGCGCGTCTTCCACTGATCCGCATGACCAATGTGAGCCTGCTTCCCGGCCGCCAGTCCATCGACGAGGTCTTCGGCGCGGAGCACGCCGTCTACATGGAGACCAACCGCAGCTGGTCCATCGACGACAAGCGCTACAACTTCCAGTTCGGCTGCGAAATCGGGTGGGAGATGCGCCACGGCAAGCGGGTTCGCATGCTCAAGAATCCCAGCTACAGCGGCATCTCCACCGAGTTCTGGAACGCCTGCGCCGCGATCTCCGGTCCGGAGCACTGGACTCTCTGGGGGGTCCCCAACTGCGGCAAGGGCCAGCCCGAGCAGGTGATGGGCACTGGCCATGGCGCCAGCCCTTCGCGGTTCCACAAGATCAAGGTCGGGAGCGCCTATGCGGGTTGAGCGCTGCGACGAAATCTTCGAGCAGGTGTCCGCGGCCGCGCGCGCCGCGGGGGTGGCCGATGTCGAAGCGATCATCGATGCGGAACAACAGGCACTGACCCGCTTTTCCAACAACGCCATCCATCAGAATGTGGCGGAGCGGAGCACGCACCTCTCTGTGCGCGCGGCGATCGATGGCCGCACCGCGCGCGCCACTACCAACCGGCTCGATCCCGATTCTATCCGCGCGGTGGTCGAACAGGCCGCCGCCATCACCCGGCTCACCGAACCCGACCCCGACCTGCCGCCCATGGCCGGACCCGAAGCGGCGGCCGGACCGGCCATCCAGCGCCACTTCGAAGCAACGGCTCACGCCACGCCCGAAGAGCGCGCCCTGGCGGTGGCCGAAGCCATCGGCGCGGTCGAAGACCATGGCCAGACGGCCGCGGGGATCTACTCCACCGGCGAGTCGTTCTCCGCCATCCGCAACTCCCGGGGTATCCGCCTGGAACACCGCGAGACCATGGCGCGGTTTTCCATCACCGCCATGGCGTCTAACGGCTCCGGGTGGGCCAAGGGCAGCGCCTGCTATCACGGGGATCTCGATCCTCTTGCGCTGGCCGTGACCGCCGCGCAGAAAGCCGCCGCTTCGCTCTCTCCCACCGAACTGCCGCCCGGCCGCTACACGGTAGTGCTCGAACCTGCCGCCGTGCTGGACCTGGCCGGCCAGATGTTCGGCGATTTCAGCGCCACGGCCATACGCGACGGCCGCAGCTTTCTGGTGGACCGCCTGGGCAAGAAGCTGTTTGGAGAGAACATCACCATCTACGACGACGTCCGGCACCCGCGGCAGGCGGGCCCGCCGTTCGACGGCGAAGGCATTTCACGCCGCCGTCTTACCCTGGTGGAGCGCGGGGTCGCGCTGGAAATCGCCTACAGCCGCCAGGCCGCCGCGCTCGCCGGCGCGGCCGCAACCGGCCACGGGTTCCCGCTGCCCAACGAATATGGCGAAGCTCCCGCCAACATCGTGATCGCGGGCGGGGACTCTTCTGTCGAGGAGATGATCGCTTCCACCGACCACGGCATTCTGGTCACCCGCCTCTGGTACATCCGCGAGGTGGACCCCTACGAGAAAATCTTCACCGGCATGACGCGCGACGGCACGTTCCGCATCGAGAACGGCCGCGTCACGAGGGGGCTTCGCAACTTCCGGTTTAACCAGGGGCTGATGGAGATGCTATCGAATGTCGAGGCGCTCTCGCCGTCGGTCCGCGCATCCGGGGAAGAGTCCATCGATATGGTGGTACCGGCGATGAAGGTGCGTGACTTCCACTTCACGGAAGTCACGCGGTTCTAAAGGCGGCCCGCTAGCCTTTCTTGGCGGGCTCGCCCCTGCCCATCTTCTCGATCTCGTTGAAGTAGACCTTGCGGCCTTCGTCCATTGCGAGATTCGAGAGAATCACGGCAATAGCGTCGTTCATGCCGACTTCGATGTTCGCCAGCGGCCGCTTCCCGTCGCGGCAGTTCTGGAAGAACGTTTCCAGCTCGACATCTACCGGGTTGCGCTGCTCTTCCTGAGCCAGCACGCCCTTGGACATCAGCCAGCGGCGGGCGAATTTCGCTTCGCGGTCGAAGAACCCTTCCTTGCCCGAGAACTGCAGGTCGGTGGTCATGATCGGGATCGGTCCGTTCGCTCCTCCGGTAGCCACCATTGTGGCGCCCGCCACGAACGGCTTCTTCTCGTCGGCCTTCCCCGTCGAGACGACCTTGGGAGGCTCGCGATACCACCACGCGATCGCGTGATTTACGTCGTCGCCGACAGTGATCTCGACCGTGCCTTCCGTACCCATGATGATCTCGCCCATCTCCGGCCGGTTCCCGTTGAAATACGGCAGGAACTGGTTCGTGCTGATTGACGAATACGTCATCTTCTGGCCCTTGGGGTACTTGTAGATGAGCTGGATGTTGTCGTAAACGTTGCGGCCGTCCAGCAGCGTATCCAGGCTCCCTAAGCCCATCACGAACTCCGGCGGCGAGCCGAACATCCAGTCCGCTACGTCCACCTGGTGGGAGGTCAGCTCGGCCGTCAGCCCGCCCGACATCGACCGGAAAACCCGCCAGTTGGCGATGTTGCTCTCGCCGCCCGGCTTCATGGTCCACAGTGAACTCGGCTTGTTCACCATATTGCGGTGCCACTGCGCGTGGATGTGGTGGACGTCGCCGAGGATGCCCTGGTCCACCATCTTCTTCACCGTCTGGTAGAAATAGCTGTACCGGCGCTGCAGCCCGGTCTGCAGGATCTGCTTGGGATGCTCCGCATAGAGCGCGCGCAGCCCGTGGACTTCTTCCGGCTTGAAGACCAGGCACTTCTCGCAGAAGACGTTCTTGCCCGCCTTCAGTGCGTCGGTGGTAAGCGGATAGTGCACGAACAGCGGCGTGATCACGAACACCGCGTCGACATCCTGCAAGGCCAGCAGCTCGCGGTAGTCCTTGAACGTCTTCGGATTGTTCCCGATCGTCTCCACGCCGTGCTTGAGGTTCTCCGCGTTGATATCGCAGAGCGCCACGCAGCGGCCATTGTCGATATTCTTCAGATGTTTCAGCAGGTAGGACCCGCGGCTCCCGGTGCCGATCATGCCGTACTGCACCTGGTCATTCGCGGCCCTGACTTTCTGGATGGCGGGCGCTGCTGCCTGCACCGTAGCGGCCACGGCTGTTGCGGCTCCAGCCGCTTTCAAGAGATCCCGGCGGGAGAGGTCGTTTTCCTGTGCCATATGATGGGCAAACCTCGACTGAGAGTATTTCTTCCGAATTGTAACATGAGGGAATTGCGCGGCTTCGGCCGGAATGGCCCTGCGGTAAACTGGGAAAGCGAAGTGCTTTCCCAGTTCGACCCCCTTGTATCCGAATGGTTTGCTTCGCGTTTTGACGGCCTGACCGAACCCCAGGTGCAGGGTTGGCCGCTCATTCGCGAAGGGTGCGACGTCCTCATCTCCGCTCCCACCGGCTCCGGTAAAACGCTGGCCGCGTTCCTGACCGCTATCGACTCCCTGGTACGGCGGGCGCGGCTCGGCCCTCTCCCCGACCAGACAGAGATCGTGTACGTCTCCCCGCTCAAGGCGCTCAGCAACGATATCCACAAGAACCTCGAAATCCCGCTGGCCGAAATCGCCGCCCTTGCAGCCGAACGGGGGATCCCGCTCGCGCCCATCCGCGCCGCCCTGCGCACCGGCGACACGCCGCAGTGGGAACGCCAGCAGATGACGCGCCACCGCCCCCACATCCTGGTCACTACGCCCGAATCGCTCTTCATCCTGCTGACCGCCGCCAAGCCGCGCGAAATGCTGTCGCAGGTCCGAACGCTGATCGTGGACGAGATCCACGCCGTAGCCGACGACAAGCGCGGTTCGCACCTGGCCCTGACGCTGGCTCGCCTCGACCGGCTGGTGGAGCAGAACGGCGGCCGCAAGCCGCAGCGTGTGGGCCTCTCCGCCACCGTCAAGCCCATCGAAGACGTCGCGGCCTTTCTGAGCGACACGGCCCACACCGTCAACATCGGGCATCGCCGCGCCATGGAGATTGCGGTGGAAGTGCCCAAGGACGAGCTCGGCCCGGTCGCGTCCACGGAAATGTGGGGTGAGATCTACGACCGTGTGGCCGACCTCATCCGTCAGAACCGCACCACCCTGGTGTTCGTCAACACGCGCCGTCTGTCCGAGCGGGTAGCCCACCACCTGGGCGAGCGCCTGGGAGAAAACGCGGTCCTGCCGCATCACGGAAGCCTCTCCCGCAAACTGCGCCTGGACGCGGAATCCCGGCTGAAGAAGGGCGAACTGCGGGCCGTCGTCGCCACCGCCTCGCTCGAGCTGGGCATCGACATTGGCACGGTGGACCTGGTCTGTCAGATCGGCTCCCCGCGCTCGATCGCAGTGGCCCTGCAGCGCATCGGCCGCGCCGGGCATTGGGTGGGCGCGCTCCCCAAAGGCCGCCTCTTTGCCACCACCCGCGACGAGCTGGTGGAGTGCGCCGCCCTGGTTCGGGCCATCCACCGCGGCGAGCTCGACCGCCTGGAGATCCCGCTCAACGCGCGGGACATCCTGGCCCAGCAGATGGTGGCCGCCTGCGCCGCCGAAGACTTTTCCGAAGACGAGTTATACGAACTCGTCCGCAGGGCCTGGCCGTACCGCACGCTGCCCCGCGCCGAATTCGACCAGGTCCTGGGAGTGCTCTCCGAGGGCATCTCCACGGCGCGCGGCCGCGCCGGAGCTTACCTTCACCGCGACGCCGTGAACCGCCGGGTGCGCGCCCGCCGCAACGCGCGCCTCACCGCCATCACCTCGGGCGGCGCCATTCCCGACACCGCGCAGTACCTGGTGGTGGCCGAGCCCGAAGGCGTCACCGTGGGCACGGTGGACGAGGATTTCGCCGTGGAGAGCATGGCCGGCGATGTCTTCCTGCTCGGCACCACTTCCTGGCGTATCCGCCGCGTGGAAGCCGGGAGACTGCGGGTGGAAGACGCCAAAGGCGCGGCGCCCGGCATCCCCTTCTGGCGCGGCGAGGCTCCCGGCCGGACGCTGGAGCTTTCCCAGGAGATCTCCCGGCTGCGCGAGGACCTGCCCGCGCTGGCCGGGGAGTGCGGGCTCGACCGCGCCGGCTACGAGCAGGCTCTTCAATACATCCAGGCGGGCGGGGCAGCGCTGGGCGCGATGCCCACAACCGAACGGGTGGTCGCCGAGCGCTTCTTCGACGAAGCGGGCGGCATGCAGCTAGTCATCCACGCCCCCTTCGGCGCGCGCATCAACCGCGCCTGGGGCCTGGCGCTGCGCAAGCGCTTCTGCCGCTCTTTCAATTTCGAGCTTCAAGCCGCCGCCACCGATAACGGCATCGTGATCTCGCTGGGCGAGCAACACTCGTTCCCGCTGGAGATCGTCTTCGAGTTCCTGCGTCCCGCTACGGTACGGGAAGTGCTGACACAGGCGGTTCTGCCCGCGCCCATGTTTACCGCGCGATGGCGCTGGAACGCTTCGCGCGCGCTCGCCATCCCGCGCTACAGCGGCGGCCGCAAGGTACCGCCGCCGATCCAGAGGATGCGCGCCGACGACCTGATGGCCGCTGTTTTCCCCGACCAGGCCGCGTGCCCCGAAAACCTCACCGGCGAAGTACGGATTCCCGACCATCCCCTGGTGAACGAAACAATCGACAACTGCCTGTACGAGGCCATGGACCTGGAAGGCCTGAAATCGATTCTCGAAGCCATACAGGACGGCCGCATAAGCACCGTGGCGATCGATACGCCCGAGCCGTCGCCGTTTTCGCACGAGATTCTGAACGCCAATCCGTACGCCTATCTCGACGACGCCCCGCTCGAGGAACGCCGCACCCGCGCCGTACAGATGCGGCGCACGCTACCGGCCGACTATGCCGATGGCGCCTCCGCCCTCGACCCCGAAGCCATCGCGACGGTCGCCTCGGAGGTCGCACCGCCGATGCGCGACCCCGACGAATTACATGAAGCCCTCAGCAGCGTAGGCCTGCTGGCCTGCACAGGCGGCGAAGCCGCGGGCTTCTACGCAGACCTCGCCGCCGCCAATCGAGCCACGACCCTCCACATCGCCGGCCGCGATTTCTGGGTCCCCGCGGAACGACTCGAACTGGTCCTCCGCGCCTACCCCGGTGCTGTCGCCGATCCGCCGATCGCCGCGCCGCCCGCGGCACGTGCGATCCCCGAAAGCCAGGAAGGCTGCGCCGCCGAAATCCTGCGCGGCTGGTTCGAATGCACCGGCCCGCGGACCGCCGCGGACTACGCCCGCGAGCTCGCCATGCCGCGAGACCTGGTCGACCAGGCGCTTGCTCAACTCGAAGCCGAAGGACAGATCCTGCGAGGCCATTTCACGGCAGCCGCGGGAGATGTCGAATGGTGCCACCGCCGCCTGCTCTCGCGCATCCACCGCCTGACGATCGGCCGGCTGCGCCGAGAGATCGAGCCGGTCACGACCGCCGAATTCTACGCCTTTCTCGACCGCTGGCAGCACCTCGCGCCCGGCAGCCAAATGCACGGCGTGGACGGCACGCTGCAGATCGTCCGCCAGCTTCAGGGCAGCGAATTCCCGGCGGCCTCGTGGGAGTCGGAGGTTTTGCCCCGCCGGGTGGCGCGCTACAAGCCCGAGTACCTCGACCAGCTTTGTCTCGCGGGCGAAGTGAGCTGGGGACGCCTCTCTCCGCACCCTGCGTTCGAGCGCGATCCGGAGGAAAACGGGCATCGGCGGGTGCGGCCGACGCGCGTTGCGCCGCTCGCGATCTTCTTGCGGGCCGACGCCCACTGGCTGCTGGCGACACCGGAGCCTTCGCCCCGCGATTCGCTCTCCCATCCGGCCCGCGAAGTGCTCGCCATTCTGGAGAGCCGCGGCGCGTCGTTTTTCGCCGACCTCACGCAAGCGACCGGCCGCCTGGCCAGCGAAGTCGAGGATGCGCTGTGGGAGTTGGTGACGGCCGGCCTGGTTACCGCCGACGGCTTCGAGAACCTGCGCGCGCTGCTCGACCCCAAGCGCCGCCGTGGGGAAGGCAAAGGCCGCACAGCACGCCCGCGGCACTCGCCCGGCCGCTGGGCGCTGCTGCGCCATACCCCGATCGCCCCCGATGGAAACGTGGAGGCGTTCGCCCGGCAACTCCTGGCCCGGTGGGGCGTCGTCTTCCGCGACGCCGCCGTGCGCGAGCCGCTGGCGCCCACCTGGCGCGAGCTGCTGGGGGTGTTGCGCCGCATGGAATCCCGCGGCGAAATCCGCGGCGGCCGTTTTCTCGCGGCCTTCGTGGGCGAGCAGTTCGCCCTGCCCGAAGCCCTCGACCTGCTGCGCGCCATCCGGCGCGGCGGAGGAGCGTCCGAAGGCGCCGCTGTTCGACCGGCCCTGGCCGGTTAGCCGGCCTGCGCCCTTACGGTCTCGAAAGGCGGATGCGGTTGGCGCGATACAATGCCCGTGGAGGAAACCCTTGTTCACCGCCACGGCCAACCTGCTTCTGCCCTCGACCGTCACCGGATCTTTCCCGCGCCCCCGCTGGTTCGACGTCAGCATGTGGGGCAGGCCGCTCGATACCTGCATGCTCGACGTCCGCTTCCGCGAGAAGTTCCAGGACGCCCTCGCCGTGGTGATGAGCGACCAGGAGCGCGCCGGCCTCGACATCCTCAACCATGGCGATTTCCACGTGGACGAGGACCTCGCCGGCCGCGCCTGGCACCACTATCCGCTGCAGCGCTGGGCCGGATTCGAGGGTGACCACCTGCAGCCGGAGGAGACGACCGCGCCGTGGCTGCACTATCCGCCCGGTACGCTGCTCAACGAAATCTACACCGGGTGGCGATGGCCGCACGTGGTGGATAAGATCGAGCACCGGCCGCTCGACTATCCGAAGCTGTGGCGCCTGGCGCAGGGGAAGACTTCCAAGCCGGTCAAATTCGGGACCTGCTGCTCCCAGGTAATGGCGCTGTTTCTCGATATCCACACTCCCAAATACAAGGACAAGCGCGAAGTCATCTGGGACATGGCCGAAGCCATGAACAAAGAACTGCTGGCCCTGCGCGCGGCGGGCTGCCGGTGCATCCAGATCGAGGAGCCCACTTTCCACTTCATGGCAAACACGTTCGGCAAGGACCACGCGGAAGTGAAATTCATGATCGACGCCTTCAACCGCGAAGTCGAGGGGCTGGACGATGTCGAGCTCTGGATCCACACCTGCTGGGGCAATCCGAACATGCAGCGCGTGATGGAAGATACCAGCTACGCCAACTCGATCGAGATCTACCTCGAGCGCTGCCGCGGCGACGTCTGGACACTCGAAATGAAGGACCGCAACCGCAAAGATCTGGAGCTGTTCGAACCTTTCAAGCACGACCTGAAGAAGAAGATCGCAGTGGGAGTGGTGAGCCACCGGGTGCTTCAGGCGGACCGGCCGGAAGAGGTGGCGGCCGAAATCCGCGCCGCGCTGCGGTACATTCCGCCCGACCGCCTGATCGTATCGAGCGATTGCGGCTTCGGCCGGCAGGGATGCAACCGCGAGATCGCGTTCTATAAAGCCGCGGCGATTGCGCAGGGGGCCAACATCGTGCGCCGGGAGCTGGGATTGCCGGAAACACGAGTGCCGGCGGCCGACCCTATGCTGCAGATCGACGTCGTCCCGGGACGGACTTCCTAAGATTGGAACAGGGCTGAGTCGTGCGTTTGAGGCTCGTAACCGTGGCGGAAACATTGAACGACCGGTTGCGGGGTCAAGACCGTGACGGTCCGGTGTTTAGGCCGCCGCTCCTTTTTCGCATAGCGTTCCGGCGTCCAGAGCAGGAGCGCGTCGTCCCATACTAGATAGGCGGATCTGTCGGTCTGTACAAAACAGCCGTTGGGCAGCGAGTTCACATCCGCCTCGTAAGTCAGTTTCCTCCGCTGGTTGCCCACCCGGGCCCGATGCAGTTCCGCGTCGATTTCAGGGGCACGGGGAGACTCGCCCGGCGCCGTCTGATGCGCACGTTTCCATGCGTCCTTGAATGCGTTGAAGCGCTCCCGGCGGCACTCCGCGCACGGCCTGTGCCCCGCAGCAAACGCCACGGCTTCGTCCAGAAAGAAAAGCTCTGTATAGTGCCCCGGAGACATCACGGAACGGTGCCGGCCCTTGAATTCCAAAACGCAAGCGATCCAACACCTGCTTTTGAACGGGCGGACGATCTCCCGTCGATCGTCGTGCAGGGCGCCGCCGCGGTTGCCCATCATCGTCCCACGGGCGGGCGTACGAAAGATGACGCCGAAGGGATCCACGCGGTTCTGCAGCGGCATTCCGACTCCGAATTTCCAATCATCGCACTGAAGGCGGCGATAATGCCCGAAGAAGCGATTGAAAATCCGGGGGGAGTCCGCAGTCGACGGAGACGCTCTCCCCGGAGCGCGGATGAGTGAACCGGAGATGCGCCGCGTGCAAGGCGACGCGGGCGATGCGCCGCTCCGACGCCTCGGCCGGGCAGTACTTCCGGTCGCCGATTACCGGGTGTCCGATCGCCGAGAACTGCACGCGGATCTGGTTCTGCAATCCCGTCACCAGCGTAACTCGGACGAGGGAGGCGGCCGACAAGGGGCGCTCTACGGAATAGCGAAGTTCGGCGCGAGCCCCTTGGGGGTCCCGGTCCGTCGTCAACTTTTGAAACATCCCTTCCCGCCGGAAGCAGTGAACCAGCGTCGCATCTTTGGCGGCGACCTTCCCGCGGATTACCGCGAGATATTGCCTCTCCGGAGAATGGGCGAGAAACTGTCGCACGAGTGCATCGCGATCCGCCTCGGTTTTTGCGAAGAGCAAAACACCGGACGTAAAGCGGTCGATACGATGGACGACAAACGCTCGTTGTCTCCTGGTTCTCAGGGCCGCCGAGAGGAGCGACCAGGCGGACGGAGCATCCGAGCCTTTCACAGGCACGGCCGGAAGACCGGCGGGCTTGTTCAGAGCCACGACGGCATCGTCTTCGTAGAGCACGACCAGGTCCCGTTGTTTTCTGCCTGGACGATTCTTCATGGGCCGGTCCCGCGGGGAATCAGGCGCGCAGTTGCTGGTTCAAGTGCGAGGGGAGCACGCCCGGATTGTATCGCCAGTGGATCGCGCCCAGGTAGACGACGTCGTAGTAATCGGCGCTCCAGGTAAGGAACTCGGCCGAAGTAGTGAACGACGCAGGAAGCGAATCGATGAAGGCGCCCGGATTGTAGGGCACGCCGGCCTTCGCGGCGATGACCATGGACTCGTGGTAGCTGTGCATGCCGCCGCCGACCAGGTAGCCGATGATGGCGAGGGTGTACTGTTTCAGCAGTTCGCCGCCGCCCAGGCCGCCGAAGGCAATCGCCGCCTGCAGCAGGCTGCCGGTAGTGCCGGAGATCCCCGCGCCAAAGAGGAGGTTGCGGGCATCCAGGTCATCGTAGTAGGCATCGGCCTCGTCGTGCCGCTTCCGATGGTGATCGCGGACGAACATGTCGACGCCGCGATTCCGAGTCTGGTCGATCGTGCCGACCACGGAGGAATCGGACACGGGGACGGTGCCGGCGACCGTGGTGGCGGCGGCTCTGCCGGGAGCGTTGACGCGGCCGCGGCGGTCTTTGTCGTCGAACCAGTCGCCGCGCAGCATGGGACCCCAATGGTCGTAGGGAGTGGTGGGCGTGCCGCCGATCTTCGGGAGGACCTTCCTGCCGACCGCGTCGTGTACGGCCAGTTTCTGTTCGAGGCGGCCCATCGAAAGGACGTCGACGATGGCGGTGAAGACATCGGTAGGGCGCATGGTCTTCTTATCTACTTCCGAAATCCGGCCGAAGCCTTTGCCGCCGCCGGTGAAGAAATAGTGGCCAATCTCGTCGTAAACGATCTTGACGGTAGCTTCGTTGTCCCGGAAAAGCGCGGTGGTCAGGTACCTCTTCACGCCGGCGCTGACGGTGCCGACGGCGGTGGCCGTATAACCGGGGTTGCGAAGCGCGAACGCTCCGAGCAAGGATTCACAGACACGCCGGCGCTGCTGGCTGACGTTGGTATCGTACGGTTTCACGCCTCCCGTGGCGCGCCAACTGGTGTGCTGACCTGTCAGAGCGTACACCACCCTATCGCCCAGGATGCCCCAAGGCACGTAGCTCTCGTCCTTCGTGCGCGGGAGTTTCCCGCCGGGAGCATTGAGTTCGGTGTAACCACGCGGATCGGTGAGACTACGAATCAGAAAGACGGCCATCGGTGCAGTATAACAGGGCGTAGGATCGGCTCCGGCCTGGCGCCCGCCTGCTCAACTTCCCTTACAATCCAGTAAGATCACATGTACGAACTCAACTTGCTGATCCGGGGCTTGATCACCGGGTTTGTCATCGCAGCTCCAGTGGGGCCGGTAAACGTGTTCTGCATCCACCGGACGATCGAAAGAGGATGGAAGGCGGGTGTAGTCGCCGGCCTCGGAGCGGCCGCCGCCGATACCATTTACGGCGCGGTCGCCGGCTTCAGTATCAGCTTCGTTATCGCGTTGCTCATTCGCGAAATCTTCTGGGTCCGGCTGGTCGGCGGCATTCTCCTGATCGGAATCGGCGTCATGTATTTGCGCCGGTCGCCTCAGCCTCTTGACACGGGCAAGGACGGCGCCGAGCACTCCGATGTGACCTCGGCGTTTCTGATGACCCTGATGAATCCGACCACGGTGCTGTCGTTCCTCGCCGTTCTGGCCGCGCTCCGGATGGACGAGAGCCGGCCCTGGGGGCAAACGGTGTTTCTGGTGGCTGGGATTTTCCTCGGGTCAATGACTTGGTGGATTGTGCTCAGCGCCGCTGTCAATCACTTCCGCGAGAAGATCAACGACCGCATGATGCTTTGGATGAACCGCGCCGCCGGCATGGCGATCGGCGGCTTCGGCATCATCACTCTGATCCTGAGCCTGAAGGCGTTTTGAGACAGCGGCGCTACCATCGAGAAGATGAGAGCCTTATTGAACCTGACGGCGGAGACTGCGGCGCGCTACCTCCAGGGCCTGGAGGATCGCAGAGTGGCACCATCGCCCGAGGCGCTGGCGGGGCTGGCTGAGTTGGACGAGCCTCTGCCGGAACTGCCGATGGATGCCGCATGCGTGCTCGAGACGCTGGATCGCATCGGTTCCCCGGCGACAATGGGCATGGCCGGGCGCCGCTACTTCGGATTCGTGATCGGCGGCTCGCTTCCGGCGGCGCTGGCGGCCAACTGGCTGGCCGGCGCCTGGGATCAGTGTCCGGGCCTGTTCGCGGCATCGCCGATCGGGACCGTGCTGGAAGAAGTCTCCCTGAACTGGCTGCTCGACGCGCTGAAACTTCCGGCGGGCTCGGGCGGTGCATTCGTGACCGGCGCCACTGTAGCTAACTTCACCGCCCTGGCAGCCGCGCGCCACTCGGTACTGGCACGCCGCGGATGGGACGTTGAAGCCGACGGGTTGTTCGGCGCTCCGCCGGTCACGGTGGTGGTGGGAGACGAGGCGCATCCGTCGCTGATCAAGGCGCTGGGGATGCTCGGCATGGGGCGTTCGCGCGTGGTCCGGATTCCGGTTGACCGCCAGGGCCGCATGCTGGCTGCTGAAATGCCCGCGCTGAGCGGACCGGCTATCGTCTGCATCCAGGCGGGAAACGTGAACACGGGAGCCTTCGACCCGGCGGCAGAGATCTGTTCGAGAGCTCACGGGGCAGGTGCGTGGGTGCACGTCGATGGCGCCTTCGGGCTGTGGGCGGCCGCAAGCCCGGAATCCGCTCACCTGGTGGAGGGCGCAGCCGATGCCGATTCCTGGGCCACCGACGCCCACAAGTGGCTGAACGTGCCGTACGACAGCGGTTTGGCATTCGTGAGGGATGCGGCGGCGCTGAAGAGCGCCATGTCTCTGACGGCCGCCTATCTGCCGCAGGGCGGACATCGCGAGCCTTCGCAGTACACGCCGGAGCTTTCCCGACGGGCACGCGGTGTGGAGATCTGGGCGGCGCTGAAATCGCTGGGCCGCTCCGGCCTGGCGGATCTGATCGAACGGACCTGCCGCCTTGCCCGCCGTTTCGCCGAGGTGCTGCAGCAGGGAGGCTATGAGGTTCTGAATGAAGTGGTGCTCAACCAGGTTCTGGTTTCGTTCGGAGACGCTGCCCGTACCCGGCAGGTGATCGAGCGGGTGCAGCGCGATGGCACCTGCTGGTGCGGGCCGACAGAATGGCAGGGACGCACCGCGATGCGCATCAGCGTCTCGTCGTGGGCGACACGAGATGAGGATGTAGAACGCAGCGCGGCTGCGATTCTGCGTGCGGCGGCGGATTAGGATTGCGCGCCGACTTTCGAATTACACGCCGGCAGCTTTCAGCGCGGCAAGCACACGTTCGTCCCGGAAAGGAACCCTTCGAATACGAACGCCGGTGGCATCGTGGATCGCGTTGGCGATGGCAGCGAGCATCGGTTTGAGCGAGGCCTCACCAGCGCCGTAGGGCGGCAGGTCGGGGCGGTTCGGATTCGGATCGCCGTTCACCAGGACGATCTCGATGCGCTCCGGGGTGTCGGCGTGGCGGAGAGTCGGATGCGAGAACCAGTCCAGGCTCGTCACCTTCTCGGTGTCGAACCGGACTTCCTCGTGAATGGCGCGGCTCAGGCCGTGAAGGGTGGCGCATTCCACCGTGTGGCGAAGGCTTTCAGGATTGACCACCAGGCCGCAGTCATGTGCGCACACCAGCCGCTTCGCCCACACATGGCCGGTCTGGCGGTTCACTTCGACCTCTGCGATCTGCGCAACCACGGTCTGGCCGCGGAACGAGTAGGCGATACCGCGTCCGGTCAGAATATCTCCTTTGCCGAGCGGTTTCGGTGAAGGCCGCGGGTCCCACCCATACTCTTCCGCGGCGGCCTTGAGAACCGCAAGCGATCGTGCGCGCCGGAATCCGCTGTCATCATTTGTGCCGGCCTGGATCATCTTCATGCGGAATTCCAGAGCATCGGCCTTCGCTGCCGCCGCTGCTTCGTCGATAAACGACTCGGCGGCAAATGTCGATTGCGGGCCATTCGGATCGCGAAGATTGCCGGTACGAAGCGGGGTCTCCCACACGACCGGCAGGCCGACGACCTCGCCAGTCATTTTGCGGTTGGGGATCGCATACATGTCGGAAGGGGTCGCGGCGCTGCCGGCGGCAGGTCTGGCGCGCCTCGAACCCATCAGTTGTGCAATCAGCACGGTATCCGGCTCGTTGTATCCGAGGTGGTTGTAGTCGCACGAACGCGCGTGATAGTCATAGGCGATCAGATGGCCCTCCGCATCGAGAGCGCCGCGCACCTTCACTAGAAAGGCCGGGCTCTTGGTATCCCAAGCCGTCTCCTCATCCCTCATCCACTGCATGCGAACGGGCCGGCCGATCTCGCGGGCGATCCATGCCGCCTCGCAACCGGCGTCCTCCGCCGCTGTGCGGCCGAAGCCTTGCGGGCCCTGCATCCAGACCACACGCACCCGATCGTGCGCCATGCCAAGGAAGGCGGCGACGCCTCTCCGCATGCCATAGGACTTCATGTCGTTCGAATAGACGGTCATCTGACCGTTCGACGGGTCCGCCGTGGCATGAGCGCCGGCGAACGCGGTATGACCCTGAAAGGGCACTTCGTACTCGGCTTCGATTACCTTTGCCGCGCCCGAAAATGCCGCATCGGGGTCCCCCGACACCATGGGTCTGGACGCCGCCGTAGGGGTTGTGGCGCGCATGTATTTGAAAAGGTCTTCCGACGCCGGGAAGGGCGCCGTTGACGGCTTCTCCCAGGTCGTCTTGAGCTGGCGGGCGGCGCGGATGGCCTGCTCTTCGCGTTCGCACACAACGGCGACGTAGTTGCCCTTGTTCATCACCTTGATGAAGCCCGGCAGGCTCTTCACCGACGATTCGTCGATGCCCGTGAGCTTCGCGCACGCGAATGGAGGCTTGACGTTGCGCGCATGAACCATGCCCGGCAGCTTTACGTCGACGGCCCATTTCAGAGAACCGTCCACTTTGGCGGGAATGTCGTCGCGGTGCAGGGGCTGGCCGGTGTATTTGAGCTCCTGCACGGTCTTCGTTTTGGCCTGGCCCGTGACCGAGTTGACGTTGGTGCCGTTCAGCGTGACATTGAACTTCTTTCCCGCGATCAGCTCACCATACGTAACATGCTTGGAGGGATCGTCCTTCACCGTGATCACCGCGTCGCTGACCGCCAGTCGATCGACCGGCACTCCGAGGCGCGCCGATGCCATTTCGAGCAGCACACGACGCGCTTCCGCGGCGACGCGGCGCATCGGCCACGAATCCCTTTCCATGGCGGTCGAGCCACCCGACCCGACCTGGTCGACGGTGATGTCCGTGCTCCCCATGATGCAGGCGGTCCGCTCGAAGGCGATGTCCAGCTCGTCGGACATCAACTGGCGGAAACCGGTTCCCGTGCCCTGGCCGGGGTCCGTCTTGCCGACATAGAACGTGGCCGTGTTGTCTGGATGAATGACAATCCACGAGTCGATTTGCCGGAAATCGGGATCGTGATACGGACCTGGTCCCTCCGGCGCGGCGTTGCTCTGCGCCTCCGTGAGTCCGGCCGCTCCGAATGCTCCGAAGCTCACCGCGAGCAATCCCGCGCTCCTGAGGAAGCCCCTGCGGTGCATTACCAGGACTTCTTCGATCTGCTTCGGAATCCTGTCAGAGGCACTCATGCCACGACCTCCTTTCCGGAAGCGGGCGAAGCACCGGCGAGCGTCTTGGCCGCTCGTTTGATGGCCGTCTGAACCCGGTAGTAACTCATGCAGCGGCACAGCGTCCCGTTCATCGATTCACGGATCTGCGCTTCGGTCGGATGCGGATTCTTGTCCAGCATGGCCTTCGCCGTCATGATTTGTCCGTTCTGACAGAATCCACATTGCGGAACCTGCTCATCGATCCAGGCCTGTTGCAGGGGGTGCAATCTGCCGTTCGAAGCAAGCCCTTCCAGTGTGGTGATTTCACCCCTGACTGATGACGCAGGCATGATGCAGGAACGAACTGCCGCCCCGTTGATGATCACTGTGCACGCGCCGCACTGGCCAAGCCCGCATCCAAATTTCGGCCCTTGCAGCCCCAGGTCATTGCGGAGAATATAGAGCAGCGGCGTTGCCGGCTCGATATCCAGCGTGTGCGTACGGCCGTTCACCTTGAGTGCGATATTGCTCATCGATCCACCCTCCAACTGGCGTCCCAGGTATAGACAGGATTATGAGCCTGAACTGATGCCGCGTGCAACGATCTGGCCGCTCCGCCACATCGATTGGCCGCGTTCTGGATCAAGCCATACTCCGGGCAGGGAGAATTTCAGATGCTGCTATCTTCTTCTCAAGGGCGATTCCTTGCGGCCGGGCTGGCACTGCCGGCAGTGGGCGCCGCCGCTCCGCCATCGATAGCTGGGAAGGAGCGGGGTCAAGGTCACTCCGCTATCGTTCGGCTGCATGACCACGTCGGACGGCAGCGTGATCGAACATGCGGCGGTCGTTCATTTCGACACCGCGCGATCCTACCACGGCGGCAACAACGAACGCATGGTGGGCGCGGCACTCAAGAGCAGGCGGCAGAAGGTGGTCATCTCCAGCAAGAGCCAGGGCAGGGCGGGAAAAGACGCTCTGACGGACCTGGAAACGAGCCTGCGGAAGTTGGGCACGGCGTTTGCGAGAAGGGGGTGCCCGTGTCGGACATGCTCCGCTTCCTGAGCTATGCCGAAGGCTACGGGCAGTTCGCGATGGCGCGCGATCGGTTTTTGGAACTGCCGGATCACATCCGCTCCATCCGCTGCGCCGATTGCACATCCTGCTCGGTGGATTGCCCCAACGGCGTCCGGGCCAGGGAGCGGGTCGGCCGCGCCCAGGACCTCTTCGCGTAACGCAAAGTGGCGTAGTTCACGCTTCTGCCGCAAGGGGCCTCTCAAAGCGTAAGGTTCGATGCGAGAGTGCCTCTCGTCCACACCGGACAGCCCGTTTTGGCGGGGAAACCCGGCTTAACCTCTAAGTAGCGGGTCGCGCAGCTTCGATGTCTCGCCCGCCGGAGAACCGATGACGATGCAGCCACGGGCGGCGACATACCCGGGACAGCGGCCCGCAGTCGTTGGTTTCTCCACGGTACTTAGATCGCGGCGATGAAGAGCAAATGGGTTTGGGCCGGCATCTTCTTCTTCACCGCGGCGGTCGCCGCCGGGGCGGTCTTGTGGATGCGCGGGCGGGCGGCAGCGGGCGGGTCGAGAACCCAGGTTGCCCCTGCCGCAGCCCGCGCAGTCCCGGTGGCGGTAGCCCGCGCGGTCCGCGGCAGCATGCCCGTGTACTACACCGGCCTGGGCTCGGTCACTCCCTACTACACAGTCACGGTGCATACAAGGGTGGACGGACAGTTGATGTCCGTACATTACCGGGAGGGCCAGTTCGTTAACACCGGCGACCTGCTGGCGGAGCTCGATCCACGCCCCTTTCAGGTGCAACTGGAACAGGCGGAAGCGCAACTCCAACGCGACCAGGCTCTGCTGGCGAATGCCCGCATCGACCTGGCACGCTATGCCGCCCTGGTGCAGCAGAACGCGATCCCCAGGCAGCAGTACGACACGCAGATCGCCCTGGTGAAGCAGGACGAGGCTAACCTCAGGGTCGACCAGGGGTCGATCGACGCCGCCAAGCTGCAACTCGTGTACTGCCGCATCACTTCGCCGATCAGCGGCCGGGTCGGCCTGCGCCTGGTGGATCCGGGCAACATCGTCCATGCCGCCGACACCAACGGCCTGATGGTGATCACCCAGATGCAGCCGGTCACCGTCATCTTCGCGCTGCCGGAAGACGAACTGTTGGAAGTCGTCCGAAAGGTGCGGGCGGGCGAAGCGTTGCGAGTGGACGCGCTCAGTCGCGACATGGCCAAGAAGCTCGATTCCGGCCACCTTCTGGCGACGGATAACCTGATCAACCAGAACACGGGGACCGGCAACCTGCGGGCGGTCTTTCCGAACCGCGGCCCGGCCCTGTTTCCGAATCAGTTCGTAAACGCCCGCGTCCTGGCGCAAATGCTGCCGAGGCAGGTGATCATCCGCCAGGTGGCCATCCAGCATGGGCCGCAAGGCACGTTTGTGTGGGTAGTGAAGGCGGATGGGACGGTAGCGGTGCGGCCGGTCACAGTAGGGATTATCGAAGGCACCAGGGCTTCGATCACTCACGGGCTGGCGGCGGGCGAGACGGTGGTGACGGACGGATTCGAGAACCTCCAACCCGGCAGTAAGGTGACGATCCGGCCCGGGATTCCTCCGCCGCCTGGCAGCGCGAGCGGCATGGAGAGCGGGCCGGGAGCGGAGGCTTCGAAGTGAATCCCTCCAGGACATTCATCCTGCGGCCGGTGGCGACGTCCCTGCTGACGGCCGGAGTCGTGCTGGTGGGCATCGCGGCTTTTCACCAATTGCCCGTTTCCGCGCTCCCCGAAGTCGAGTACCCCACCATTCAGGTGCAAACCTTCTATCCCGGCGCGGGCCCCCAGGTGATGGCCACTTCGGTGACGGCGCCGCTCGAGCGGCAGTTCGGGCAGACCCCGGGGCTGACACAGATGACATCGATCAGTTCCTTCGGCAGTTCGACGATCACCCTTCAGTTCACCCTCGAGATGAGTATCGACGTCGCCGAACAGGAGGTACAGGCCGCCATCAACGCCGCGGCGACGTTCCTTCCCAGGGACCTGCCGGCACCTCCGATCTACAACAAGACCAATCCCGCCGACGCGCCCATCCTGACCTTGGCGCTTACTTCGTCAACTCTTCCGCTGCCCCAGGTGGAAGACCTGGCGGAGACGCGTCTGGCCCAGAAAATCTCCCAGGCCCCGGGCGTCGGGCTGGTCAGCATCAGCGGCGGGCAGCGCCCGGCGGTCCGCGTGCAGGCAAACCCCACACAACTCGCGTCTTACGGTATGAGCCTGGAAGACCTGCGGACTGCTCTTGGGCAGGCCAACGTCGACCAGGCGAAGGGGAGTTTCGACGGCCCAGAACAGGCATGGACGATCGTGGCGAACGATCAGCTCCTCTCCGCGGACCAGTACCGCAGCCTGATCGTCGCTTACCGGAACGGAGGCCCGGTGCGGCTCTCGGATGTGGCGCGCGTGATCAACGGAACGGAAACCTCCCGGCAGGCCGCCTGGATGGATACGACTCCCGCGGTGATCCTCAACGTACGGCGTCAGCCCGGGACCAACACCATCCAGGTCGTGAACGGCATTGAGCGCATCCTTCCGGGGCTGCGCTCTTCGCTGCCCGCCGACGTCAAGGTTTCGATTGTCGCGAATCAGACCACCTCGATACGCGCCTCGGTGATGGACGTCGAATACGAACTGCTGCTCACCATCGGGCTGGTGGTGCTGGTCATCTTTCTGTTCCTGCGCAGCGCTTCGGCCACCGTGATTCCCAGCGTGGCCGTGCCGCTCTCCCTGATCGCCACCTTCTGCGTGATGTACCTTCTGGGCTACAGCCTCGACAACCTGTCCCTCATGGCGCTCACGATATCGACCGGCTTCGTGGTGGACGACGCGATTGTGATGATCGAGAACATCACGCGCTACATCGAAATGGGCGACCCGCCCTTGCAGGCAGCGCTCAAGGGGTCGGAGGAGATCGGATTCACCATCGTTTCGCTGACGGTTTCGCTGATCGCGGTGCTGATCCCGCTGCTGTTCATGGGCGACATCATCGGACGGCTGTTTCGCGAGTTCGCGATGACGCTGGCAGTCACCATCATCATGTCGGCACTGGTCTCTCTGACCCTCACTCCCATGATGTGTTCGCGCCTGTTGCGTCCCATGGCGTCGCGGCGGCCAGGCCGCTTTTACCGGCTCTCGGAAAGCCTCTTAGACGGCATGATCCGCACCTACGGCCGCATGCTCCGGTGGGTTCTCAGGCACCAGCCGGCGACAATCCTGGCGGCGGTGGCGGCGCTGGCAGCGACGGTGGCCTTGTTCTGGATCGTTCCCAAGGGATTCTTTCCGGTGCAGGACACCGGACAGATCCTGGGCATTTCCCAGGCTCCGCAGAGCATCTCGTTCGCCGCGATGTCGGAGCGCCAACAGCAGCTTGCCGCGGCGATTCTTAAGGACCCCGCGGTATCGAACCTGGCCTCTTTCATCGGCGTGGACGGCACCAACCTGACGCCCAATACCGGCCGGATCCAGATCACCCTGAAACCCATCGAAGAGCGGCGCGCCAGCGCTTCGGACATCATCCGGCGGCTGCAGCAGCGGCTGGCTCACGTCGTTGGGATCGAGCTTTACATGCAGCCGGTGCAGGACTTGTCGGTGGAGACCCGGGTAAGCGCGACCCAGTACCAGTTTTCGCTGGAGGCGCCCAGCGCCGCCGTCTTGAACCAGTGGGCTCCGCGTTTACTCGCGCGGATGCGGACCTTGCCGGAGCTTCGCGACGTCGCCAGCGACCAGTTGGACAACGGCCTGGGCCTGCTTTTGACGATCGACCGCGATACCGCCGGGCGGCTGGGGATCACGCCGCAGGTGATCGACGATACGCTGTACGACGCTTTCGGCGAACGGCAGATCTCCACTATCTTTACGCAGCTCAATCAGTATCACGTGGTCCTCGAGACCGAGCCGCGCTGGCATCAGTTCTCGGAATCACTGAAGAACATCTACGTTCCGGGCACGAACGGGCAGGCCCCGCTGCGAACCACGACGTGGGCGCAGCGCGTTGCTACGCCGCTCGCGATCAACCACCAGGGCCAGTTTCCGGCCGTCACCCTGTCGTTCAACCTGGCGCCCCGGGCTTCGCTGGGCGCGGCGGTCACGGCAGTGAGGAACGCCACCGGGCAGACCGGCCTGCCGGCCGCCATCGACGCCGGCTTTCAAGGTACGGCACAAGCCTTCGAAACATCGCTCGCGCACGAACCGCTGCTGATCCTCGCCGCGATCGTGACTGTGTACATCGTTCTCGGAGTGCTATATGAAAGCTACATCCACCCCATCACGATCCTGTCTACCCTGCCCTCCGCGGGCGTCGGCGCGCTGCTCGCCCTGCTCCTGACGGGCCAGGATTTCGACATCATCTCGCTGATCGGGATGATCCTATTGATCGGCATCGTCAAGAAGAACGCCATCATGATGATCGATTTCGCGCTCGAAGCGCAGCGCGAGCAAGGTAAGCCGCCGGAAGAGGCCATCTACCAGGCTTCGCTGCTCCGGTTCCGTCCCATCATGATGACCACGATGGCCGCCCTGCTGGGCGCCGTTCCGCTGGCGTTGGGCACGGGGATGGGCTCGGAGCTTCGCCGCCCCCTGGGAATCACGATCATCGGCGGGCTTCTGCTGAGCCAGCTGCTCACGCTGTTCACCACTCCGGTGATCTATCTGCAGTTTGAACGAGTGGGCGAGCGGCTGCGGCGCCGCCGCCGGACCCCCGCGGCGGTGCAACTCCCGCTGCCGCTCGGAGAGCCGCAATGAACCTCTCCGAGCCGTTCATCCGAAGGCCCGTCGCCACGTCGCTGCTGACCGCCGCGGTCGTGCTGGCGGGCATCGTCGCCTTCCGGCTGTTGCCGGTGTCTCCGCTCCCGCAAGTGGAATATCCCACGATCCAGGTCACGGCGAGCCTGCCCGGCGCCAGCCCGCAGACCATGGCTTCCTCGGTCGCCACGCCGCTCGAACGCCAGTTCGGACGCATCGCCGGCCTGACCGAGATGACCTCTACCAGCTATCTCGGCTCCACCCTGATCGTTCTGCAGTTCGACTTGAGCCGCAACATCGATGCCGCGGCTCGCGACGTTCAGGCGGCCATCAACGCGGCCCGCACCTATCTCCCCACCAATCTGCCGAGCGCCCCGCTTTATCGAAAAGTGAACCCGGCGGATTCGCCCATTCTGATCCTTGCCCTCACGTCGGATACGGTGGACCAGGCGAGCATGTACGACGCCGCCTCGTCCGTATTGCAGCA
Source organism: Bryobacterales bacterium (assembly GCA_963836015.1). GTDB lineage: Bacteria > Acidobacteriota > Terriglobia > Bryobacterales > Bryobacteraceae > CAWCDJ01. The sequence goes on from CAWIIF010000003.1 coordinate 234,345, forward strand.
GAAGGTCTCGCAGGTGAGCGGCGTCGGCCAGGTCTTCGCCGGCGGCAGTTCGCTGCCGGCGGTGCGGGTGGAATTGAACCCGACCGTGGTGAACCGTTACGGCCTCAGCCTCGACCAGATCCGTACGTTTCTGGGCACGGCGAACGCCAACCGCCCCAAGGGTCAGATCGAGAACGGCGACACGGCCTTCCAATTGAAGACCACGGACCAGTTGCTCAAGGCCGCCGAGTATAAACCTCTGATCGTCGCCTATCAAAACGGCGCGCCGGTGCGCCTCTCCGACCTCGGCGACGTGATCGATTCGGTCGAAGACCTTCGCAACGCGGGCCTGGCGGACGGCAAGCCCGCGGTGCTGCTGGTCATCTTCCGCCAGCCGGGCGCCAACATCATCGAGACCGTGGACCGCGTGAAGGCGATGCTTCCGGAGCTGAGGGCGTCCATTCCCGCGGCCGTCAACCTCGAGGTCATGATCGATCTCAGCGTCACCATCCGGGCATCGGTGCACGACATGGAATATACGCTGCTGGCGTCGATCGGCCTGGTGGTCTTCGTCGTTTTTCTGTTCCTGCGCAACGGAATGGCCACGTTGATTCCCAGCGTGGTCGCGCCGCTCTCGCTGCTGGGAGCCGTCGGGATCATGTACCTGGCGGGCTACAGCCTCGACAACCTCTCGCTGATGGCGCTTGCCATATCCACCGGATTCGTGGTGGATGACGCCATCGTAGTGATCGAGAACATCGCGCGCTACCTGGAACAGGGACTCACTCCTTACGAGGCCGCGCTACGCGGCTCCCAGGAGATCGGCTTTGCGGTGCTTTCGATGAGCACCTCGCTGGTGGCTGTGTTCATCCCGATTCTGTTGATGGGCGGAATCGTGGGGCGCCTGTTCCGCGAGTTCGCCGTGACACTCTCGGCGACCATCCTGGTCTCGATGGTGGTGTCCCTGACCACGACGCCGATGATGAGCGCGCGCTTTCTCCGGCGGCAGACCGGGCACGGGTGGTTCTACCGGGCCGGCGAGACGGTCTTCGACTGGATTCGAGACACGTATGCCGCTGCCTTGCGCGCCGTGCTGCGGCATCCGGGGCTCACGCTGGCCGTTCTGCTGTGCACGGTCTCGGTCACGATGTACCTATTTGTGAGGATCCCCAAAGGCTTCTTTCCCGAGCAAGACACCGGCCGCATGATGGGAATCGTTCAAGCGCGGCAGGACATCTCGTTTCAGGCGATGCGCCAGAAGGTCGCCTACTTCGTCGAGGCCGTGCGCTCGGACCCGGCCGTCGCCCACGTAGTCGCCTTCACCGGGGGATCCGGCGGAACCAATATGGGGCGCATGTTCGTGTCGCTCAAGGACCTCAGCGAGCGGAAGGTCGGGGTTGCCGACGTGATGGCGCGGATCCGTCGCAAGACTGCGAACGTGCCGGGAGCTGCGCTGTTCATGCAGGCGATCCAGGATATCCGGGTGGGCGGCCGGCTCACCGGGGCGGAGTATCAATTCACGCTGACCAGCCAGGACCTGCCGCTGCTCACGAACTGGGGGCCGCGCATCCTGGCGCGCCTGCGGACGATGCGGATGCTCACCGACGTCAACAGCGACCTGCAGAACAGCGGCCTGGCGGCACAGATCGCGATCGACCGTGACACCGCGTCCCGGCTGCAGCTCTCGGTGCAGAATATCGACGACGGGCTGTACAACGCGTTCGGACAGCGCCAGGTCTCCACGATGTTCACCGACCTCAATCAGTACCACGTGGTGATGGAAGTGGCGCCTCAGTTCTGGCAGTCTCCCGATGCTTTGAAGATCACCTACGTTCGTGTGCCGCCCCCGCCGGCCGGGCCGGGAGGCAACGAAGTTCCACTCTCTACGATCGCCCGCTTCGGGCAGTCCACCACGCCGATCGTCGTGAACCACCAGGGTCAATTCCCCTCGGTCACGATTTCGTTCAATCTGCGGCCCGATGTTTCGCTCGGCGATGCGGTGGATGCCATCGGCGCGGCAACCAGCGGAATGGGGATGCCCGCCGCGATCCAAAGCGGATTCACGGGAACGGCCGAGGCGTTTCAGTCCTCCCTGGCCGGCGAGCCGGCTCTGATCGCGATGGCGCTGGTCGCCGTGTACATCGTTCTCGGAGTCTTGTACGAGAGCCTGGTACATCCGCTGACGATCCTCTCCACGCTGCCATCGGCGGGCGCCGGCGCGCTGCTCGCGCTGCTGCTCTTCCGCACCGAGCTGAGCGTGATCGCGATCATCGGCATTCTTCTTCTGATCGGAATCGTCAAAAAGAACGCGATCCTGATGATCGATTTCGCGCTGGAGGCCGAGCGCCGCGGAGGGATGACCTCGAGGGACGCGATCTACCAGGCCTGCCTGCTGCGATTCCGGCCGATCACTATGACCACCATGGCGGCCATGTTAGGCGCTCTTCCGCTGGCGCTGGGCACGGGAACCGGATCGGAGCTGCGGCGTCCCTTGGGCATCAGCATCGTCGGCGGATTGATTGTCAGCCAGATGTTGACGCTCTTCACCACCCCGGTGGTGTATCTGTACCTGGACCGCGCGCGGCTGTGGATTGCGCGGCGCCGGGAATCCGCCCCGGCGACAGCCCGTCCGGCGGAAGGCTGAGCCATGCGAAGAGCGATCGCGGCATGTGTATTGCTTGGCCTTGCGGGCTGCAGTGTAGGTCCGAAATACAAGCGGCCCTCCGCGCCCGTGGCCCCGGCTTACAAGGAGCCGCCTCCAGCCGGCGATCGTTGGAAGACCGCGAATCCGAGCGACGGCGCGCTGCGGGCGAACTGGTGGGAAGAGTTCGAAGATGCGCGCCTCAACGAGCTCGAGGGGCGGGTAGTGGTGGCCAATCAGAACGTGAAGCAGGCGGAGGCGGCATTCCGGCAGGCCCGGGCACTGGTCGCCTTCAATCGCGCCGGCTACTTTCCGGTGGTCACGACCCAACCCAGCATCTCGGGCAGTAAGGGCTCGTCCAATCTCGGCGGGGGCGCCATCTCCCAAACCACTTCCTCCTCCGGTGGAACGAGCGGACCGATCGCTTTTTACAACCTGCCCTTCAGCGTTTCCTGGCAGCCGAATTTCTGGGGGAGCATCAGCCTGACCGTGCAAAACGCGGTGGCGCAGGCACAAGCCAGCGCCGCCCAGCTCGAGAACATCAAGCTGAGCATGCAGGCGGATCTCGCTTCCGACTATTTCGCAATGCAGGCCGTGGACATGGAGGAGCGACTCTACCGCGACACGATTCAGGCTTACGAAGCGGCCCTCCGGCTGACGACTGCCCGCTTTCAACAGGGGGTGGCGTCGATGGGCGATGTCGCCGCCGCGCAGGCGCAACTGGATTCCGCACGCGCCGCCCTCAGCGACCTGGCCATCTCGCGGGCCCAGTTCGAGCACGCCATCGCCGTGCTGACCGGGCGGCCGCCCGCCCAGCTTTCGCTGGCTCCCGGCAGGATGGACGGGGCGCCTCCGCCAATCCCCCCGGGACTTCCTTCGCAATTGCTGGAGCGAAGGCCGGATATTGCCTCGTCCGAACGTCTGGTGGCCGCGGCGAACGCGGAGGTAGGGCTGGCGCGGGCCGCCTACTTTCCGACAGTGACGTTGAGCGCAATTGGCGGACTCGAGAGTACCAGCATCCTGAACTGGATCAGCTGGCCCAGCCACTTCTGGTCCGTCGGAACGCAGGCGGCCGAGACCCTGCTCGATTTCGGACGGCGCCACGCGCAGGAGGCGGAGGCGCGGGCCGCCTACGACCAGACGGTCGCCACCTACCGCCAGACTGTTCTGACTGCGTTTCAGGAAGTGGAGGACATACTCGCGTCCCTACGCCAGTTGGAAATCGAGGAGGCCCAACTGGCATCGGCCTCCCGGGCTGCCCGGGAATCGGTGCGGGTGGTGAGCGAGCAGTACAAGTCAGGAACCGTCTCCTACCTGGACGTGATCACTGCGCAAGCCATCGCTCTCGCGGACGAGCGGGCCCAGGTGCAGGCAGCCGGGCGGCGGTTCACTTCTACTGTGCAACTGATCCTGGCCCTCGGCGGCGGATGGAACGCCTCGCAGCTACCGTCGCCGTCCAGTTTGAAGAAAGGGCACTGACCTCTACTTAGCCGGAAGTTGATTCTCCGCGCGAGTCCTGAGACTGACATCGACCGGCGTATTCACTGGAAGTACCACGTCTTCTCCGCGCGCAATGAAGGTGGAGTAGATGCTGAAGGCGGCGCCGGTAAAGGCGATGCTGGAAGCCACGGTACGGGAGGTCTGCGCCACCAGTGTGCCGATCAGTCCGAGGCCCACGGCCCCCGATTCGGCGCGGCCTCCGATGTCCTGATCGGGCACCCCTTCCGAGTTGTAATCCTGGTGAAGCGAGAGGCCGGCCGCGGCCGCCGCAATGGCCGGAAAGATGAACCGGCTCTTCGGGACTGGTGGCCCGCGCGCCTCCTTCGGAATCGAGAGCCAGGTGCGCGTCGAAATCCGCCTCCACTCCCTCCAGGTAGCCTTGTACAATCCGCGGCGCGCCCTGTGGCAATTCGATCCTGCGGAACACGAAGAGCAGTTTTCCATTGCGGTGCAGGCGCCGGGCCGGCCGCGCCTCCACTACGTCTCCCACCAGGCGGCTGCCCTCGGGAATCAACAACCGGTGATCGGCCGAGAACAGCGGCCGGGTAACGACGGCTTCCACGGGCGCTCCCCGGCGCGCAGTCGCGGAGCTGAGAGAAGTCACCAGGCGCGCGCGGACTTCCTGCCCCTCGGGCCCCGAGGCCGCGGGTTGATCGGTTGACGCCGCGATGTGCGCCCGCGCCGGCACGGCCAGCGGATCCTGCAACGCGGCGTTGAAAAGAGTCCCCGTCGCCCAGGATTGCCGGTGGTAGGGAAGCATGCCCAGCAGGGCGCCTTTGATCCGGCTCAACTTGCCCGGCGTCCGGAAGGCGCGAATCGCGCCGTCGGACAGCAGTGAGGGCTTATGCCCCTCCTGCTTCTTCCCTTGCTTCGCGACCCGCGCGGTGTGCGCCGTGCCGCGGGAGGGCGACGTGCGTAGGGCGAGCCTCGAGCCGTCGTCAAGCACCACGGCATCGAACTGCGCCCGAACATCCCTGCGCGGCGTGAAGTTGCCGGAGAGGATCGCCTGGAGCCGCCTCTTCACAGGGACGCCGCCGATTTCGGCAACGTGCCCTTCAACCAGGCTGCCGGCCGGAAGCACCATCCGGTCGTAGACGTAAACCGGTTCCACCAGGGTGCCGCGGATCGCCTGGCCGGCGCGTTTAATGCCGACGCGCTTGTCGAGCGCAACCCGCAGGGGGACACCCGAAGCGACCGTCGCTGGATCTTGCGCGAGGGCAGCCCAAGTGATGGTCAGTAACACTATGCATCCACGCATTCGTAGTCTCTCCGGCTCCCCCGAGGCGTCCAGGCTACTCCCATTAGACAAGACGCAACCGCGATTCTTCAACTGTTACAATCCGCGAGCCGGGTACTACTATAGACGGTGCATGAGGAAACTACTGGTGTCGGCATTCTGCGCCCTGCTGGTTTGTGGCGGCGCGGCGGCCATCGATCTGGCCGGCCTGCGATCCATCGGCCCGGTGACGGCCTTCAGTAAAACCGAGTCGGGCGTCACGCTGAATTGCGCCGACGGCTCCGAGGTGCGCATTACCGTGCTGGCCCCGGATCTGATCCGCGTGCGGGCGGCATTTCTCGGTAAACTGTCCGCCCGCGATCACTCCTGGGCCATCGAGAAGACCTCCTGGGACGCGACAAGCTGGGATCTCGCCGAAGACCCCGGCGCGCTGCACATCTCCACGAGCGACCTGGAGGTCGTAGTCCACCGCTCTCCGCTCCTGATCGAATTTCGCGACGCCAAGACGCATCAAACCATCAATGCGGACCAGCAGCCAATGCGATTCGACCCCCAATCTGGCCTGGTCGCCGCCGCTAAGGCCCTCGGCTTCGACGAGCATTTCTACGGCTTGGGCGAGAAGGCCACGCGGCTCGATAAGCGCCGCGGCGAGTTCACCATGTGGAACTCCGACACCTATGCCTACCAGGAAGGCACCGATCCGGTCTACCAGAGCATTCCGTTCTACATCGGCTGGCAGCGCGGCGCGGCCTACGGCATTTTCTTCGACAACAGCTACCGGACCCACTTCGATTTCGGCGCGTCTTCCCAGGAGTACGCCGCGTTCTCGGCGGAGGGCGGCGAGATGAATTACTACTTCTTCCAGGGGCCATCAATCAAAAAGATCCTGGCTCGCTATGCTGATCTCACCGGGCACATGCCTATGCCGCCCATGTGGGCGCTCGGCAATCAACAAAGCCGGTACAGCTACTACCCCGAATCCGTCGCCGAAGAGGTGGTCCGCAAATACCGCGCCGACGATCTGCCGCTCGACGTCCTCCACCTCGATATTCACTTCATGAACGAGTACCGGCCTTTTACCTGGGACACGCAGCGCTTCCCGAACCCCAAGGCCTTCACGGACCGTCTGCGGGCGCAGGGCGTCAAAGTGGTGACGATCGTCGACCCCGGCATCAAGTATCAGCCTCCCGTGGTAGGCGCCCACGACGCGGCCAGCCACCCCGAGCTGGCGCCGCAGGATCAGAGTTACTACGCCTACAACCAGGGGCATGCGCAGGATTTCTTCCTCAAACGCAAAGATGGCCGCCCGTACATCGCCCGCGTCTGGCCCGGTGAATCGGTTTTCGTGGACTACACACTGGAGCCGGCAGCTCGCTGGTGGGGAGACCTGCACCGCGCCTATACGGACAACGGAGTGGCGGGCATCTGGAACGACATGAACGAGCCGTCGGATTTCAACGACCAGACCGGTAAGTCGCAGATGGACGTGGTGACGTACGATGGCGGAACTTACTCGCCATATGCCGGGAACCGCAACGTTTTCGGACTGAATGAAGCCCGCGCCACCTACCAGGGCCTCGAGCGGCTGCTACCCAATCAGCGCCCCTACGTCATCACCCGCGCTGCCTACGCCGGAATCCAGCGGTACGCCACCATGTGGGCCGGGGACAACCGCAGCACCTGGGACGCGCTCGCCCTCAGCCTGCCGATGTTCATGACGCTCGGCCTTTCGGGCGAGCCGTTCGTGGGAGCGGACGTCGGAGGCTTCGTCGGCCGCACCGGTCCCGAGCTGCTGGTGCGGTGGTACGAGGTCGGCTTCCTCACGCCCTTCTGCCGCAATCACGCCGCTTTGGACTCTCCGGATCACGAGCCCTGGCGCTATGGCAAGTATTACGAGGACATCATCCGCAAATACCTGAAGCTCCGGTACCGCCTGCTCCCGTTCCTTTACACGACGCTCGAGGAATCGCACCGCACCGGAATGCCCCTGTTCCGGCCATTACTGCTCAACTATCAGGACGACGAAAACACGCTCGAGATCGACGACGAGTTCATGATCGGCGCCGATCTGCTGGTGGCACCGATCCTCAAGCCGGACCTGACCGCGCGGCTCGTTTACCTGCCGGCCGGCGTGTGGTTCGACTACTGGACCGGCGCCAAACACGAGGGAGGCCGCATGATCCGGGTGGAAGCGCCGCTCGAAACCGTGCCGCTCTTTGTCCGGGGCGGGGCCATTCTTCCCCTGGGCCCGGAGATGAACTATGTGGGTGAGAAGCCCGCCGACCCGATGCATTTCGAGATCTACCCCGATGCGCGGGGCGAGGCCTCTGCATCACTGTATGAAGACGACGGCCTTACGGATGCGTACCGGCAGGGCATCTTCCGCCAGACCAGCGTAACCTACAGGCACACACCTGGTGGGGACCAGATCGACGTGAGTGCGCCGAAAGGAACGTATCGTCCCGGCCCACGAGACCTGGTGTTTACGATGATCGATGGTAATCGGCAGGCCAGCGCGGCGACGGCCCGCCTCAGAGACGACGGCCGAGGCCACCGCATCGAACTGCGTTAGCTCAGACCACGCAGGAAAGCTGGCGACGTCCGTAGCGCCCGCGCTTGCCGAACGAGCGCACGCGCGGGGGAGCTGCCGGCGCGGGCATCACGATCACCGGAGCCGCCGACCTGTCTTCTCGCTCCACGTCGGACGAAACCGCCCGCCGGACGAGACGCGTGTTGATCGTCCGCTCGATGCGCGCGATCTCCGTGCGCTCGGATCGAGTCGCGAAAGTCGAAGCGGTGCCGGCGGCGCCGGCGCGGCCCGTCCGCCCCACGCGGTGGATGAAGTCCTCGGGAGCCTGCGGCAGATCGTAATTCACCACGTGCGCAATCCCCTCCACGTGGATCCCGCGGGCAGCCACGTCGGTGGCCACCAGCACGCGGTAGGATCCCTCCTGGAAGCCGCGCAGCGCCTGGTTGCGCTGATTCTGGGAACGGTCGCCGTGGATCGCCGCGGCCTTTACACCGTCGCGCGCCAGTTTCTTCGAAAGGCGGTCTGCACCGCGTTTGGTCCGCGCAAATACCAGGAACGACCCTTCCTCTTCCTGCAGCATCTTCTGCAGCAGGCCGAGTTTGCGATCCTGCTCCACTTCGTACAGGTGCAGGTCCACCGTCTCGACGGGCCGCGTGGTGGAGCCCACCTCGACGCGCACCGCGTTCTTAACGTGTGTTTCCACCAGCCGTTTGACCGAGTTTTCGATGGTGGCCGAGAAGAGCAGCGTCTGGCGCGAGGGCCCGGCGGCCGCCAGGATGCGGTCCACCGTGGGTAGGAATCCCATGTCGAGCATGCGATCGGCCTCGTCCAGCACCAGCATGCGGACGCCGGACAGGTTCACCAGTTTCCGGCTGAGAAAATCGTAGAGACGCCCGGGGGTGGCGATCAGCACCTGCGCGCCTTTGCGGATGGCGTTGAGCTGGGTCCGCTCGCTGACTCCGCCCACGACGACCGCGGCGCGGATCGCGGAACCCGCCGCCATCGTGGCGAACGTTTCCTCGATCTGTATGGCGAGTTCCCGGGTAGGAGTAAGGACCAGGCCGCGGATGCCCGCGGCGGTGTCCTGTTCAAGAAGGTGAATGAGGGGCAGGACAAACGCGAGGGTTTTGCCGCTTCCGGTTTGCGCGGTCGCGACGAGGTCCTGGCCGTCGAGTGCCGGCGGAATCGCCTGCGCCTGGACGGGGGTTGGTACGGCAAAGCCGTGTTTTTGAAGATTGCCCTTAAGCCGGGCAGAGAGAGACAGTTCAGAGAAATTTTTCATTTAACTTTCGAGGATGAGAATCGGCGAGCCGACTACCGGCTAGGGGAGAAGGGGTTGCGGATCAACTTCCAGTAGATTCTATTGTAGCAGCAGCGGGCGCTTCCCGCTTGACACCCCTCCGCAATCTGCGTATTGTAGTCATGTTTGACGCTCCGCCGTGCTGCGGACACTCTCTCGCCTGGTCCGCGTGGTTCCGATTCCCCGGGTCCTCTGACTAAATCAAGGAGACACAAAATGGCTCTTACCACCGAGCGAGGGGTCTTAGCTCCCCAGCAAGCCGAATCACTTACGGACCGCGGATTCACCCGCCGGCAAATCGGCCGCATGGCCACACTGTTGACAGCCGGGGCGGCACTGCCGTTCTACAACGAATTCGCCATGGCGCAGGACGCCGAACGGCGCATGGAGCGCGGCGGCGGCGCGCGGCGCATCATCGATCCGAACGCAATCCGCATCAGCTCCAATGAGAACCCGATGGGGCCGTGCAAAGAGGGGCTGGAAGCGATTGCCAGAGTGGCGCCGAAGGGCTGGCGCTATTCTCCCAACAACGAGCAGGGCGAATTCTCGAAAACAGCCAGCGAGCTGCTCGGCGTGAAGGAAGAATACATTCAGGCCACGGCCGGCTCCAGCGATCCGCTTCATCGTTCGAGCTGCGCATTCACCTCGCCTACCCGGAGCTGGGTCATGGCCAATCCGGGCTACGGCGGGGGCGCGCCCGCATTCATCGGCTCCAAGGTGGTGCGCGTCCCGCTCAAAGACGACTACTCGCACGACGTGAAAGCCATGATCGAGGCCGACCCGGAGGCGGGCGCCTACTACGTCTGCAATCCCAACAACCCCACCGGCACGCTCACTCCGATCAAGGACATCGAATACCTGCTGGCCCACAAGAAGCCGGATGCCGTGGTGGTGGTCGACGAAGCTTACATCCATTTCTCACACGACGCCGAATCGGCCATCAGCCTGGTGGCCGCCGACAAGGACGTAGTGGTCCTGCGCACGTTCTCGAAGATTTACGGCATGGCCGGCCTGCGCGCCGGCATGGCGATCGCGCGCCCCGATCTGCTGGCGAAAATGCGGCGCTACTCCGGCAGCGGCTTCCTGCCGGTCACCGGGCTGGCCTGCGCCACGGCCAGCATGCGGGTCGGGAACCTGGTGGCCGAGCGCCGGGCGCTTTGCAAGCAGATCCGCGAGAGCACGTTCTCCTTTCTAGAAAAGAAGGGCATCTCGTTCATCCCCAGCCAGGCCAACTTCTTCATGATGGAAGTGAAGCAGCCCGGCGTCGATTTTGCCAAAGCCATGGCCGAGCAGAAAATCATCATCGGCCGCATCTGGCCGGTCTGGCCTACCAAGGTGCGCGTCACGGTCGGCACGCAGGAAGAGATGGCCAAGTTCGATCAGGCCGTCGCCCGGATCATGGGCTAGCCGGGTAACGGACTGCGCTGCAAGGAGGGCCGTTGTCCGCCCGGCATCAAAGCCGAACGCTCCCGCCACGGCAATCCTATCGGCCGATCTGATACAAAAAGGCATGGAGACCGGCTATTTCCGCAAAGACGACACCAGGGAGCCGCCTCAACTTGTCGGCCGCGGGCTTTCGCGCCCTCTGCCACCGGTCCATCTGGAGGTATATCAATGGCATTCGCGGCTAGCTACAGGCGGATAGTCCCGGCACTTGCGGCGGTTGCCTCGACCGCGGCCCTGGTCTGGTTTGGCAACGGCCTTGATCCCTGGTGGCCGCTGCTCTGGTTCGCGCCGCTCCCCGTGCTGGTCTTCGCCCTCCGCAATTCCCGCGGGAGTTCGGCCCTGATCGCGGCCCTTTCCTGGCTGGCCGGCTACTTCAATCTATGGCATTACTTCCGTGCGCAGCAGACGCCGTTCTCAGCATGGCTGGCCGTTTTCTCCATCGCCGCGCTGGTATTCGCCCTGGCCGTGCTGCTCTTCCGCGCGCTGGTACGGCGTGGAGCCGTATGGAGCGCGCTGCTGGCATTTCCCGCCGCATGGGTCTCCTACGAATATGCCCGCAACCTGGCGACGCCGCACGGGACGGCGGGCTGTATCGCCTATTCGCAGCTCAACTTCCTGCCCTTCCTGCAGGTCGCCTCGATTACCGGCCCCTGGGGCATGAGCTTCCTGATCATGCTATTCCCCGCCGCGCTGGCCATCGGACTGCACCTGCGCCGCTCCCACCCGAAGCAGGCGCTGCGCGTGGCTGCCGGGGGCGTAGGCGTGGTGCTGCTAATGCTGACTTTCGGCGCCATTCGCATGGCAGTGCCGCATTCCCGCCCCACGGTAACGGTGGGACTCGTCGCATCCGATCAACCGGCCTACGGACCTGTCGCGAGCGAAGGCGCTCCGACGGCGCGATTGTTGCGCGACTACGCCCTCGAAGCGGAAAAACTCGCCTCCCGTGGAGCCCGCGTGATCGTGCTGCCGGAAAAGATGGGGGTCGTCGTGGATCCCGATCTCGAAGGTACGGACGGCCTCTTCCAGCGTCTGGCCGATAAGACCGGCGCCACCATCGTCGTGGGTCAGATTCGCGTGTCCCGGGGAGTGAAGTACAACCAGGCACGCGTCTATGCGCCCGGGGCTGCGGTGCTGACCTACGACAAACACCATCTTCTGCCGCCGTTTGAATCCGGCCTGAGACCGGGCACGGCTCTCACCCTCCTGTCCGAGAACGCCGGGACCTGGGGCGTAGCAATCTGCAAGGACATGGATTTCACACCGCTCTCCCGCCGCTATGGACAGGCGGGCGTGGGATTGATGCTGGTGCCGGGCTGGGATTTCCGGCTGGACCGCTGGTGGCATGGGCACATCGCCGTGATGCGCGGCGTGGAAGATGGCTTCAGCATCGCGCGAGCTTCCCGCGACGGCAACCTCACCGTGAGTGACGACCGCGGCCGCATCCTCGCGGAGACCCGGAGCGACTCCGCGCCTTTCGCCAACCTGGTAGTCGAGGTCCCCGCGGCGCACGACACCACCGTATTTCTTCTGCTGGGCGACTGGTTCGCCTGGTTTGCGCTCGCGGCGCTCGCCTTCGCGCTCCTGCAACTCTACCGCTTGCGCGATGGTGGTGCTGCTCCTGGCAACCCGGTCATTATTCCGCTCTGAGCGCACTCATGGGCGAAATCGACGCGGCCACGCTGGCTGGAATCATAGCCGCCGCAGTGGCACAAATCGCCAATGCTCCGGCTGCTACGACCAGCGCGCCCGGGTCCCAGAAGGAGACTTCGTATAGCTGGCTCGAGATCAACCGTGCCGCGGCGATGGCCAGCGGAATTCCCAGTCCAAGCCCGGCAGCCACGTGGATCAAAGCTCCGCGGAGTATGTATTGAACCACCCTGGTGCGGTCAGCGCCCAGCGCCATGCGAATTCCGATCTCGTTCGTACGCTGTGCCACGGTGTAGGCGGTGACGCCGTACAGCCCGACCGCGGCGAGCAGCAGAGCTACAAACCCGAACAGCCCGGCAAGGCTGGCGACCGCCCGCTCCTGATCGAACGTGAGTTCCACCTGATGCTGCAAGGTCCTGACGCTGTTGATCGTCAGGTTCGGATCCACTCCTGCGAGGATCCGGGTGAGCAGCGGTTCCAGCGTCCCCGGCGAAATGTTCGTGACCAGCAGCAACCCGCCGATGAAGTGGGACTGCAATTCCACTCTCTTCATCAACGGGTCCTTATAGGGGACGTTCTGCGCGAGCGGAACATAGAACATCGGACGCGCCGGCCTGCGTAGCCCAAAGCCGGCGAACTTCGCGTCGCGCACGATGCCGACGATGCGGAATGTGCCGGCGTTCTCCGGCAGGTCGAGGCCGAAGTGCTGCCCGAGCGGATCTTCATCGCTCTTGAAGAAGCGTTTCACGAAAGTTTCGTTGACAATGGCGACGGGCTCCGTCGTTTCGTTGTCGCTTCTGGCGAAGTATCGTCCGCGAGTCAGGGTTACGCCAAGGTCCTGAAGGTAATCGGCGCTCACACGGTCCCACGAGGCGCCCGCCTCTCCATTCATTTTGGGCGCGGGATGGCCGGACACCAGGATGAGTTCTCCCCAGTTGTCCGTCAGCGGATTGTATAACGCAAGTCCCGATCCGGTTACGCCCGGCAGGCGATTCAATCCATCTTCAATCTGCCGGTAGAGGGCCGCCAGTTGAGGCTGCGTGTAGGTCGCCGGAGGACGGTTCAACGACACCACCACCCGCCCTTGCGTGAGGTACCCGAAATGCTGGTGCTCGAGCTTGTCGAGACTTCGCGCCAGCATGGTGGCGCCGGCAACCAGCACAACCGACAGGGCCGCCTGCACGATCAGCAGCGCCCTGCGAGCGAAGGAAGAGTGATCGCTCGTGCTCCGCCCTGCGCCGCGCAGGGCTTCGAGCGGACTCGTTCGGGTGGCAAACCAGGCTGGAGCCGCTCCAAAGATGATGCCTGTCGCCAGGGCCACTGCAAACGCAAACGCGAGGACCATGGGGGAGGGCAGAGTGCTGATGGGGATGAAGTGTGACCCTCCGAATGCCAGCGCCAGCAGAAGACGCCCGGCCAATAGTGCGACCGCGAGTCCGGCAATTCCCCCCGCCACCGCCAAGAGGATCGCCTCCATCAGGGCCTGTCCGATAATCTGGCGTGTGCCGGCACCCAGGGCGAGACGGAGGGCGGTTTGTGCGCGCCGGGACACCGCGCGGGCCAGCAGCAGGTTCGCGACGTTGGCGCACGCAATCAGCAGCACCATGCCGCAAACCCCAAGGAGAATCTGCAGGCTGCGGCCATACTCTTCTTTCATTTCCGCGACTCCCGCGCCCGCCGGAACCACGTTGATCACCTGTTTGGGAAGCATGCGAATCACGTCCGGCATCCAGTTCGACGGATAGCCGGAATCGTGTTCCATCCATTGCCGCAGGACTCCGGTCAGCCGGGGCGCCATGCCGGCTGTGGAAGCGCCCGGACGCAAGCGGCCGATTACCCGCAGCCAGGCGGCGACAGACTGGCGCAGCAGGGCGCCATCGCCAGCGATGAGGGGTTCTTGCTGCACGGGAATCCAGATGTCGGGCGGATCGCTGCGCAGCGTCTCGCCGAAAAATCCGGGCGGAGCTACGCCGATCACGGTGAATGGATGCCCTTCCACAACGAAACTCGCGCCCACCACGGAGGGATCGGACCCATATTCCGCCTGCCAGGCCTGGTGGCTCAAAATGGCGACCGGCCGGGCGGAGGGCTTATCATCATCCGGAGAGAGCATGCGGCCGCCGAACGCCTTCACGCCCAGCGTCGAGAAATAGTTGCCCGTCACGTACTCCGAGCGCAGCGGCTTGGCGGCGTCCCGGCTGCCCTCACGCCGAACGCTCAAACGCTCCCCTCCCGCTTGAAAGGCAGCCGCTTCTTCGAATTCCGGCGCTTGTGCTTTGAGCCGCTCGTAGAGCGGAAAGGAGTACATCCCCCACCGGTCCTGCGGGCCGCCCTCCACGCAGCAATCGTCGCCGTCGCCCACACGATACAGAAGCGCCGGATCCGATACGGGCAGCGACCGCAGCATGACCGCGTGGATCATCGTGAAGATCGCGGTGGTGCCCCCAATTCCCAAGGCCAGGGTCAATGTGGCAGCCGCCGTAAATACCGGCGACATCCGAAACTGCCTCAAGGTATATCGAATGGTGCTGCGCAAGAGTGCACTCCTCCAAAGCGCCTCCACTATCGAAGTACTTCTCCCGAGCAAAAAGGTTACGAAAATTCAGCCGCTGGTATTTCAGAAGTGATGCTCATTCCATTCTCAGAGCCTCGACCGGCGCGATCCGCGTGGCGCGGTACGCCGGAATCCAGCAGGCCAGCAGCGCAACACCGGTGAGCAGCCCCGCCACCGACAGGAGCGTCCACCGGTCGGTTGGTTCCACGCCGTAAAGCAGAGCTGCGATCAGGCGCGAGGCGCACAAGGTCGCCGCCATTCCCACCACCGTTCCCAACAGCGCCAGCTTCAGGCCCTGGCTCATCACCAGTCGCAGGACATCACGATCCTGGGCGCCGAGCGCCATGCGGATTCCGAACTCACGGGAACGCTGGCCGGCGGCATACGCCACCACGCCATAGAGACCCACCGCGGCCAACAGCAAAGCCAGCCCGGCGAACAAATCGAAGAGAACAACGTTCAGCCGCCGCGGCGAGACCGAGGCGTCGATCCGCTCCGACATGGTCTGCGCTCGATCGATCAGCAGCGCAGGATCCATCCGGCGCAGCTCTCCCAGGGCGGCCGCCATCACGCGGTTCGGGTTCCCGCCGGTGCGGAGCGCCACTTCGAATCGCGACCATGGACCGGACGACAGCAGTACATAAGTCGAAAAAGGCGGCGAAGCGTCGAGGCCGATCTGGCGCACATCCCCGACTACGCCGGCGATGGTGAACCATGGCGCCCGGTCGCGCGGACCAACCTTGAAGCGCTGGCCGACAGGGTTGCTATTGGGCCAAAAGCGGCGCGCAAAACCCTCATCGATCAGCACGGGCCGCAGGCTCGAACCCTCGTCCCGGTCCTCCAGGAAACGGCCTCGCACCAGCGGAATGCCCATCACCGAGAAGTAATTGGGGACCACACCGCGGACGCTACTGGCGCCAAGTTCCCCTTCGGCGGAAGGCCTGCCTTCAATCTCGATGTCACCGTTGCCCTCGCCTCCACTGATCGGCAACTGGCTGACGATGGTGGCCGCGCTCACTTCCGGCACTGACCTCAGCCGTTCCTCCAACTCACGGTAGAAGCGATTGATCTTCGCGTCCGAATCGTAACTCACAGGCAGGGCGATACGCGCCGTGACCAACCCGTCGGCGCGAAAGCCGGGATTCACGTCCATCACGCGCCGGAAGCTCTTGATGAGCAAGCCTGCCCCGGCGAGCAGGACCAGGCAAAGAGCGACCTCGAGCAGCACCAGAACCTGTTGCGCGAGAGTCCCCTCCCTCGAGCCTCCCACCCGCGAACCGCTCTTCAATGCCTGACCGGTGCCGGTGCGCGCCGCCCGGATCGCCGGTGCGATGCCGAAGAGGATGGTGGCGGCCGCTGTGATCGCCGCGGCGAAGGCCAGCACCGCGCCGTCGATCGGCACGTTCACCAATCGGGGATCGTGTGTTAGCAGCCCGAGCGAGCGGGTCGCGAGAAACGCCAGGGCGATTCCCGCCAGGCCCCCGGCGCAGGCCAGCACGCCGCTCTCCGTGAGCAGTTGGCGGACGAGCCGCGCGTTTCCGCCCCCTAAGGCGCGCCGTATGGCCATTTCCCTGGCGCGCGCCGTTCCACGCACCAGCATCAGCCCGCCCAGGTTGCCGCACACGATCAGCAGCACCAATCCGACCGCACCCAGCAGGATAAGCAGCGCCGGCCGAAGATCGCGGCTCAACTCCGCGCGTAGCGGCGCTGCCCGAACTGTGAGTCCGCGGCGGGTCTCCGGATACTGTTGACGGATCTGCACCGCTATCGCCTCGACTTCCTTAGTCGCAGCCTCCGCAGTGACGCCGGGGCGCAGCCGGCCCACCGGATCGAGCATCCAAATGTTGCGGTGCGTCACCAGGCCGGGGTCGATCTCCTGTTCCAGCGGAGTCCAGAACTCGGCTTGCCGGTACTCGAACCCGGCAGGCATGACCCCAATGACCGTGAAGTCGGTGCGGCCGAAGCGGAGGGAACGGCCGAGAACCGCGGGATCCCCGCCGAACCGTTCCTCCCACAGGCGATGGCTCAGCACGATCACTCCGGCCGCGCCCTTCCGGTCCTCAGCTTCTCCGAACACGCGGCCGAGGAGCGGCGCAACACCCATCGTCTCGAAAAAATCGGGTGAAACCGCTGCGCCCACGATCCGTGCCGGATTACCGCCTTCTCGCAGAATGTGGCCGACCTGCATGACGCCGGCCAGATGCTCGAACGAAGTCGCGCGGGCACGCCAGTCCTGGAGGTTCGGATAGGAGACCCCCCAGTAATTCCGGGCATCGTGGGCATCCACTTCTCCGACCAGCACCAGGCGATCGGGATTAGGATACGGCAGTGACCGCCAGAGCACGGCGTGAGCGATGCTGAACATCGCGGTGTTGACTCCGATTCCGAGCGCCAGCGTGATCAGCGCGACGACCGTGAAGGCGCGGTGACGCAGCAGCGTGCGCGCGGCGAAGCGTAGGTCCTGCAGCAGAATATTCATGAGTTTGTCTCCCGTGCGAGGCGGAGTGTGTGCGACGTGCCTTTGAGACATCCGTTCCTTCACTGCCGCGCATAGCAAATCGGCAGCGGTGCTGACGGCCGCCCGGCAGCCCGGCCGCTCCTGCCAGCGGGCGTCGAATGTGGCGAGCATGTCGCGCCCGAACCTCCGGCGGAACCCCGCCGGAAACAGGAGCAGGAGGGCGGCGACGATCCGGCGCATCATGCCCTGCCCTCGGGAATCAGTTTGCGCGCGCGCGACAGCTCCACCAGCCCGGCCAGCCGCGCCGCCTCGGTCTTGAGGATGCGCAGGCCCAGCCGGCTGATGCGATAGTAGCGCCGGCGTTCGTCCTCGTCGGCTTCCTCGATCAGACCCTCGTCGAGCATGCGCGCCAGTATGCGATAGAGCGAGCCGATCTCCAGCCGCACGCTGCCGTTGGATTCGCGCTCGACTTCTTTCATTAGCCCGTACCCATGGCGCGGCCCCTGGGCGAGCGCAAGGAGGATGTGAAACTCGGCTGGCTTCAAGGCGTCCGGCATATGAGTATTTCGATTATATGCAGAATGCCTGTAGCCGGCAAGCTTGCGCCGGGCGTCGAACCTCGGCGCTCACCCCTACGGCTATACGAGCTTCTTCTACGATCTGACGCCGCACCTCCGGCCCGGCGCGAATAACGTCCTGGCCGTCCGGGTGGATCAGTCGAAACAACGAAACTCACGCTGGTACGCCGGCTCCGGCATCTATCGCCACGTATGGCTGAACGTTACCGGCCCGGTGCACATCGCTCCCTGGGGAGTCTTCGTCACGACTCCGGAGGTGAGTGCGGCACGGGCCAAGGTATCTGTGAAGACCCGGATCGCGAACGAATCCGGCGATCCGTCCAGGTTCGTGTTGCGCACCGTGATTTACTCCGGTTCCGGAGACGCCATCGGCCACTCGGACGCCGGCGCCGCGCTGGAGCCCGGGGGCTCGATTGTGGCAAGCCAGGAAATCGCAGTCGACAAGCCGGCACTCTGGACCCCGGAATCCCCAAACCTGTACCGGGCCGTCACGCGTGTGATGCAGGACGGCAAAACGGTCGACGAAGTGTCCACTCCGTTTGGCATCCGCTCCATCGAATGGTCCGCGGAGAAGGGTTTCCTGTTGAATGGGACGCCGTTGAAAATGGCCGGCGGCTGCGTCCACCATGACAACGGACCGCTCGGCGCCGCCGCGTTCGACCGCGCCGAGGAGCGCCGCGTCCAGATCCTCAAGGAAACCATCACCAGCATCCCCAAGCGGTCGCAGGCATCGAGGAACGCCGGAGACGGCGGGTTGTGCGAGGCCCGGACCGCGTTGAACCCGGGCGGCAGCGCGACATCGAAGCCATGGTCCTCCGCGACCGCAATCATCCGTCCGTGAAACCCTGGACGCACACGGTGAGCCGCACCCCAACGCGCAGCACCAGGTGACCTTCCGTCTCGACGGCCCTGGGGCCATCGCGGCGGTGGGGAGCGGAGACATGACCAGCGAGGAACCGTACCACGGCGATCAGCGCAGGCTGTTTCACGGGAAGGCGCTCGTCGTGATCCGAACCTCACGAACGGCGGGCGCCCTCACCCTTAACGCCACTGCTCCAGGACTCACGGCGGCCACCCTGACTATCAGGACCGCGCCTGCGAGAGCGTAGCTGACCCTCGCCGCGTGATTCGACCGCAATTGATGAGTGTAGGCCTTCAGATTGACGGAGAGTGGATTGTTCTCGTATCCGCGCGGAGCGCTACTGTTGCCGCCTGGCCAGGATCTCGTAAACCGGCTTGTTGTCCGCAAACACCCGCCATTCCGCAACCTTGCCGTCGCGAATCACGGCCCTCCAGGCCGCGGGCGTCCGCCACAACACGCCGTCTACGGTCCCGCCCGCCTCCCCCGTCGCTATTACCTCGTCACGTTCCGCCAGTACATGGTCCGGCTGAATCCAGTAATCCGGACACATCACGAAGTAACCGCGCCATCCAACCCCCATGGATGTGGCGGTGCGCGTCATGTTTCCTGCTGAGTCTACGAACACATGGTCGATTGTCATCAACGCCGTAAGGGCCATTACGTCGTGACGATTGATGGCGGCAACGAATTGCTGGTATATCTCGGCAGAGTCAGTTTTGGTTAGCCGATCGGTCAATGGACCCTTTCTCTCACAACCGAATCGGGGGAGACCGGGTGACTCGGCCGGATTTCAGAAAGCCCGTCTTTCGATCGTGCCCGCAAGGCGAGGGGCGTCCCCATCACTCCGCGCTCAGTTTACCCGCTGCCGGAATTCTACACGTCGACGACGGCTCCATAGCCACATAATCGCGCCCAGGGCCATACTGGTCAGCGGCAGTGTGGAAAGCTCAGGAGCATTCACCGCCACCACTTGGATAGGATTCACGATTGTGATTGAAAGCGGACCGGACACAGTCAGGTCCTCCCTGAATTCCGCACCCGGGGGAAGTACGCTCGGATTCACGAAGATGCCCTCGACCTCAAAGTCAAGATGCCCGACCCCCGGCGGACTTACGGGAACACTCAGGAACTCAACCAGGTTTGAAAGCACCAGCGTACCGGCGAAGTTGTTCACTCCATCGGTCAAGATCCATCCGCCGGTGTTGAGCACCGAGACGTTCATAAAGGAGCTGAAGTTCATCAGGGTTGGGGTTCCCGTCGTCCCGCCGGTACAATCCAGCGTGTAATCGCCAACCGCCCCCGAAATGCTGGATGGATTGAAAACCGGGATAGAGGCGGCGCCCGCGTTGCACGTGATATCTGCCGCGCTCGCCGCAGGGACGAAGAACGTCAGCATCCACAGGGCTAATTTCGGCTTCATGACGACGTATCCTATCAGTTTCGCGCCGTCAGTGTCCGGAACAACGTTCGATAATGGACATTAAAGCTGCCGCCACGCCTTCCTCGCAGGGCCTATCGATGGAAGTCCTCCGGATCGGGCCCGCCGGCTTCAGGCGCTCTTTCGCAGCCACACATAGCAGTGATTGCCGATGCGGCGCGACCCGGGCGAGCGCAGCAGCAGCAGGTCCAGATACCGCAGGGGAAATAGCGCCCAGCCCAGCGCGCCGTGTGCCAGCGCACGCCACCACCGCCAGGGCAGCAACCCCTTCCAGAACTCGATCGTGAACACCAGCAGCGTGGCGGCCGGACCCGTGCGCCAACCCTCCGCCACCACCTCCATGCCGCCCGCCAACTCCTTCAGCCCGTCGATCGTGAAGCGGCGGAAATCCTTGGGGTATTCGTGGAAGGGGTGGCAGAACGGCGTCACCAGGTGGACGTAGCCGCCGGGCGCCAGCACGCGCTCGATCTCGCCCATCACTTGCTCCGGGCGGCGCACGTGCTCCAGCACGGCATCGCATTCCACCCGCTGGAACAGCGCGTCTCGAAAGGGCAATTGGTGGGCGTCGGCCGCCACGTCCACGCCGGGCACGGCGAACAGATCGAGGTTGACGTACCCGGCCACGGCACGCCCTGCGCCGCCGACGTACAGGTTCCAACGGCCCAGCGGATAATCTTTGGGCTCGCGCGGATTCATCACGAAAGGCGCGGGCGGCTCCAGCGCGCGGCGCAGGCGGTCCGTCCATCGACGCGATGCGCGCCGGCGGTAAAGCCGCTCCAGCGATTCCACGATCAGTTCTGTTTCGGCAGTATCTTGATACTGCCCGGCAGGCTGAAGAGATCGTCCGTCAGGTCCTGGTTGATCTCCACCGAGTCGGAGAACATCTCGTAGATCTTCTCGCCGTTGCGCTCGCGCCGGATGTCGTAGGGCCACTTCACGCCGCCGCCCACGTCGCGGTACTTGGCGAAGATCGTGACCTCGGTATCGAAGTCCTTGAACTGCTCGTTGCGGCGTTTGAAGACCTGGCGCACCGGCAGTTTGTTGAGCTGGTCGAAATATACGGTGACCGTGTTATTCGCAGCGTCGGTGATATCTACAATCTCCACCGGCCGGTTCTCGTAGAAATCCGAGCCCTGCGAATAGAGCGTCAGGCCCGGCTCGTTCAGCCGCTGCCGCAGGATATAGAAGATGTTGCGCAGCGTGGAGTCTCTGTAATTGCTGTAGCGCACGTCATCGAGCGGACGCGCTCCGCGGAAAGTAATCTCCCATCCGCCGCTTTCGGTCAGCAGCACCGCGCTTGCCCCGTCTTTGCCGAACGCCTCGCGCTCGCGCACCGCAATCTCACCGGGCTTCCCCGAAGGGGTGAGATACCGGGTGTAGATCTTGGCCAGCGAGAGCCCGCTCAGTTCCTGCCGGTAAAAGGAGTAGGCGCGGCCGGTTTCCACGCGGTCCTGCATGTGCAGGAAGGCGTCCCCGCCCAGCGCCTGCAAGGCTTCATGAACCACCCGCTTGCCGCGCTGCTCGGCGGTTTCCGCCGCGAAGGAAGCCGGCGCGATCGACGCCAGCAGAATCCAGACTACGAATTTCATCGCCGCCTCTGCAGTTCCTCGAGCTTCAGCCCCTGGTTCACCTTCACCTCGCTGACGGCAACGTCGGCGAACTTCTGGCCACCCTGAAAGATGGTGATCTTGTAGGGGACCTTCACGCCCGCCACGTCGCGAAAATCAGCCCACATTTCCCGGACCGCGGTCGGCGGCCCGGAAACCGGCGCGGTTTCGTATTGGATCTGGCTGGGCAGCCCCGTCTGCGGATCCACCACCAGGCGGACCACTTCACCCGACTGGCCCGCGACCTCGACCGTGTCATCGTCCACCGCATTCACGGTCCGGCCGGCGATCCGGTCGCTGAGCAGGAACTGCCAGTACACGCGGAACAGGTCTCCCTCCACCTGTTTCCGCTGCGCTCCGGACAGCGGACCGTCGCCTTGCGGAGTGGCGATCCAGGAGAGGCCCGGCGTGTAGAAGGCCGTGATCTTACCCTGCGGCAACTGGCTCTCCTGCCGAAAATGGTCGGGAGCGATCCAGCGGTCGGTCTCGGTCACTTTCATGCCGCCGGCGGCGGACGACAGGGTGAACTGCGAGATCATCGTCGAATCCTTCACCGCCGCGAGGCGCTCGGCCCCGCCGACCGCCTGCTGCACGCGTGCCAGAAGCTGCCGTCCTTTGGCGAGCGAGGCGGCGTTGCCGCCGGCGGCCTCCGATTTCGCCTCCGGAATGGTGAGGTCTATCGGGGTGACGGCCCCCAGGCTATCCAGGGGTTTTCCGAACGCGGTGGGGTTCCCCACCGATATGATCGTCAGTTTCGCCGGATCCACGCGTTCCCGCGCCGCGCGCAGCACATCCTCCCGGGTCACCGAGGCCAGCGCCTTCTGATACTGCTGGATGAAATCCGCCGGGTAGCCGTAATATTCGTACGTGAGCATGCGGCCCAGGGTCTTGGCCTTGGTGTCGTATGCGAACACCAGGCTGTTGAGGGCTGTCTGCTTCGCCGTGTTCAACTCCTCTTCGCTGACCGGGGTGGTGCGGATGCGATCAAGCTCCTCTTTAATCGCCTGGATCGTTTCCACCGTGGAATACGACTTGGTGCTGCCCGAGATCTCGAACAGCCCGGGATGGTCGAATTCGGCGCCCCAATCGGCGCTGATGTTGTAGGCGTCGCCCATCTGCGTGCGGATGCGGCGCACCAGGCGGCTCTGGAATCCACCGCCCAGGATGTCGGCCATAATCTCGAGCGCCGGAAAATCCTTGTCCCGCAGCTCGCCCCCCAACTCCCCGATGCTGAAGAATGTCTGGGTGATATCTTTTTTCACGGCCAGGTAGATGCCGGCGGCGGGCTTGCCTTCCACCTTCGGAAAAGCGGGCACAGCGGGCTGCTGCACGGTCCAGTCCGCGAAGAGCTTCTCGAGCTGCGCCTTCATCTGGGCCGAATCGAAATCGCCGCGCACCGCCAGCATGACGTTGGCGGGGAAGAAGTAGCGGCGGTAGAACGCCTCGAGGTCGCCGCGCGCGATGCGGTTCACCGTGGCATACTCGATCTGCCAGCCGTAGGGAGTGTTTTCGCCGTACACGCGATTCGCGAACTCGCGCCCGGCTACCGACCCCGCGTCGTCGTTGCGGCGCGCGATGCTGCTGCGAAGCTGGCTCTTGGCAAGGTCGATCTTGTCCTGCCGGAATTCCGGAGCGGTCATCACGTCTTTGAAAGCCGCCATTACCTCCGGGGCATTCTCCTTCAGGCTCGAGAAGGAAACCGAGCCCGAGGTTTCGCCGATCCCGCTTTCCACGCTCGCGGCGATGTCCTCGAGCTGTTGGTCGAGCTGCTCTCCGGTCCTGGTTTTGGTGCCGCCGGTCCGCATCACCATGCCCGTCATCGTGGCCAGTCCGACTTTGTCCGCCGGGTCGAACAGGTTGCCGGTCCGGACCAGCGCGGTGCCGTTAACGATGGGCAGCTCGTGGTCCTCCAGCAGAAAGACCTTCATGCCGTTAGGAAGGGTAAAAGTCTCCACCTTGGGAATCTGGACCGGGCGCAAAGCGGGGAACTTCAGATCCTTGTAGGAAGGCTCGGCCGGCGCCGGGGCAGCCGCGACTCTGGAGACGGCGCGCGCCGGCCGCGGCGGCGCGGTGGTCTGGGCCAGCAGGGGCGCCGCCAGCAGCACGAGAACTGCGGAAGTGCGTCTCACTGCGTCCTCCTTGCCGGCGCCGGGCCTCCCCCAGGCACCAGAAACGCCAGCGTCCGGTTGGACGGCGTAAAGTATCGCGCCGCCACCCGCTGTACGTCGGCGGCCGTGACCTTGTTCAGATCGTCGATCTGGGTGAACAGCTTGCGCCAGTCTCCGTAGTCTATGTAGGCCGACGCCAGCAGCTCCGCGAGCCCGGCATTGTTCGCAAGCCGGCGGATCAACGACGCCCGCACCTGGGTTTTGGCGCGGGCCAGTTGCTCGGCATCCGGAGGCCGCGACTCGAAGCGCGCCAACAGTTCGTCGAACGCCTTGATATTTTCTTCGGTCGTGTGGCCGAGTGAAGGCGCCAGAAAGAAGACGAAGAGGTTGGCGTATTTCCCGCCGGGATACGTCGAGGCCGCCTCGGCCGCCAGCGCCACCTTCTTGTCCTGTACCAGCTCTTTATCCATCAGGCCGGTGCGTCCGCTCGAGAGGATCAGCTGAATCACGTCGAAGACCGGATCGTCCTTGTCGTGTTGATCGGGCCGCTTGTATCCGAGGATGGCCAGCGGCTGCGAAGGAGAGATGACCTCGGCCTGCTTCGGTCCGTCCTGGGCAGGCTCCGTGGTATGGATCATTGGCGGCTGCGGGTGGGCCTTCATGGGGCCGAAGTATCGCTCCGCTAACCGTTTGGCCTCGGCCGGGTCAACATCCCCGACGATTGTCATCACCATATTCGAGGGCACATAGTACTTGGCGAAGAACGCCTCCGCCTCGCCTCGCCGCAGGTTCGCGATGTCGCTGGGCCACCCGCCCGGAGGGTTGCGGTAGGGGTGCGCCATGAAGGCCGTCGCCGTGAATGTCTGGAACAGCTTGCCCTGCGGGCTCGACTCCACGCGCATGCGGTTCTCCTCCATCACCACGTCGCGCTCTTTGTAGAACTCGCGATACACGGGATGCAGAAACCTCTGCGATTCCATCAGGAACCACAGCTCCAGGCGGTTCGAGGGCAGGCTATAGAAGTACTGCGTTGCGTCCGGCCCGGTGCTGGCATTCAGGCCCACGGCGCCGTTCTCTTCGAGGACGCGGGTGTATTCGTTGGGCACCACGAAGGACTGGGCGCGGTCGATCATGATTTTGACCTGCGACTCCAGGTAGGTCAACTGCACTTCGTCGGCCTTGGGGCCCTTGTCGCGCTCGGCCTGCAGCTTATCGTAGGCCGTCTCGATGGCCTCCAGGGCCTTCTTTTCTGCCGGCCAGTCGCGGGTGCCGATGGTTTCGGTCCCTTTGAAGGCCATGTGCTCGAACATGTGGGCCAACCCGGTCTCCCCCGAGGGGTCGTCCACCGAGCCGGCATTCACGTAGGTGTGGAAGGAAACAACGGGCGCTTCATGCCGTTCGGCAACAATGAAATGTAAACCGTTGGGCAGGGTGAATTCGGTGACTTTCTTTTCGAATTGCTTGAGATCCTGGGCTGGAAGGGCTAGGGAAACCAGCAGCAGGCTGCTGAAAATGCGTATACTTCTCACGATCCGGTCGATTCTCCTACTTCTCTGAGAATACCAGGGAGCAACCGTCCTCCGGTTTAATTAACCGCTGCCCGGCGGACTAGGACCGGCGGTACCCTACAAGTACCGTAACATCTACCAAGCAGGCAAGAACCCTAGCATACTAGACACTTGCCTGGCAGTTTCGGGCAGAGTTCACGATGAGTGCCTTCGAACGAAAACAGGACCCGGGGATTGCCGGTGAACGCCGCGGAGACCGTAGGTATTCGCTTCTCCTCGATTTGCGCTGGAAACTGATACGCCGGCGCAAGGTGCTGGATGCCGGCACAGGCCGCACGATGGATCTCTCGAGCGGCGGCATTCTCTTTGATGCGGGCCGACATTTGCCCGCGGGCCTGAACGTCGAGTTGTCGATCTCCTGGCCGGCGCTTCTGCACAACGTGGCGCCCATGCAGTTGACAGTCAGCGGGAAAATTGTCCGCGCCCACGGCACGCTCGTAGGGGTTCGCATCGCGCAGCACGAATTCCGAACCACCGGCATCCCCGTCGACCGGAATGCGCTGGCCGCCGCGCCGGTGCCGAGGCTCTTCGTGGCCGCGAGCGCCGTGTCGGCCTTTCCGAAACCGAGTTAACCCGCGCCCGGGTCAGCGTGCCCTTCGGACCGCGCCGACTTCGACCGGCGGCGGCTCGGGAACCGGTTCCACCTTTTTCGGACGCCTGTCCAGCAACGCCGTGATGAACTCGTCCCGTGCCTTGGCCTGACGGTGGCCCGCCTTCGCATCCACCGCCGCCCACTCTTCCGGAGTGACCTCCTGGACCGCGGGGAGATACTTCTGAAAATAGTTCCGGATCCGCTCCTGCACCGGTTTGAGGGCGGAGTGATAGAGCAGGAAGAGCAGCTCGTCCGGAGGCGCCCCGATCACCAGGTGATAGACCTGCGAAGCCTTCCGGATGCGCGGCGAGCGTAGGGCGGCTTCGAGCTTCTTGGAGCGCAACTCCAGCTTTTGCCACTGGTCGACTTCCGGCTTGCCGAGTTCCAGGGACTTGATGAGGGTCTGCTTTTCCTTGGCCGTCAGCTTTTCCGTCAGGGCGTACAGGAAAGGGCCAAGACGGGCCGCGCGCGTGCGCGCGTCGTCGGGTAGCAGGCGCCCTAGCTTCTCCAGCTTGGCCACCCCCGCCAGGTTCAACTTGGGGCCCGCCAGGGCCGGCGAGAACAGCGGGAGCAGCCCCTCCGCTTCGAGGTCCTTCAGGATCTCGGAGGGATTGTCCTCGGTGCCGGTATGTTTCAGTTCCTCGCCCAGGAGGCGAGGCGGGATGCTCTTTTCCATTCCCGCCTGGCGGGCGTTGGCAAACTGCGATGCAGTGCGTTCCTCTACCACGAAACCCAGCCGGTTGCGGAACCGCACCAGGCGCAGTAGCCGCGAGGGGTCGTCGTAAAACCCGTACGGATGGACGGCGCGAAGCTCGCGGCGTTCGATATCCGCCAGGCCGTTCATGGGATCTAGCAGTAGTCCGCGAGAGGCTTTGTTGAGCGACAGCGCGATCGCGTTGCAGGTGAAATCGCGGCCGCGCAGGTCTTCCTGGATGGTGGCGGCCACAACCTGGGGCTTGCTTCCCGGGCGCCCGTGCTTCTCCTGCCGGGACATAGCGATCTGGGCGGTCACCCCGCTGGGGAACACCAGTTCCACCGCCTTACGGTTTTCATCGGTCGAGGTCGCCACGGCGCCGGCCTGGTCGCAAATGGCCTTGGCCAGCTTGGGGGCCGCGCCTTCCACCACGAAATCCAGATCGCGAATGCGGAGTCCGGCCAGCATATCCCGCATAGCGCCGCCCGTGAGGAACAGGTTGACGTTGGCCGCCCCGGCAGCCCGCTGAACCTCTTCCACGACGCGGTTCTGGGCAGGGCTTAAGTGGCTCTCCAGCATGTAGATGTAATCGCTCATCGCATGCGCCCTTCCACCTCCAAAAATTGCCCCGGCCGCGAGAGCCGGAGCCTGTACCCAGGGTTCGGAAGCTACGCCCTGGGGTGGTGTTTCTGTACCGTGCTCCGAAGTCTCGACCGGAGGACATGGGTATAGATCTGGGTGGTCGAGATATCGGCGTGACCTAACATGACCTGAACGCTTCGCAGGTCGGCGCCCCCCTCCAACAGGTGGGTGGCGAAACTGTGGCGAAGCACATGAGGAGTCAGGCCATGGAAGATGCCCACCTTCCGGCCGTAACCGGCCAGAAGTTTCCAAAAGGCCTGGCGAGTCAGGCACCCTCCCCGCGCCGTCACAAAGAGGTAGCGGCTGGCTTTGCCCTTGAGCAACTCCCCGCGGCCGTTCTCGAGGTAATCCCGCACGGCCCGGACGGCCGCCATTCCGACAGGCACGAGCCGCTGCTTGTTGCCCTTGCCGGTGGTCCGCAGCACTCCCATTTCCAGGTTGAGGTCGCCCACCCCGAGCCGGCACAGCTCGGAAACCCGCAACCCGGTCGCGTAGAGCAGCTCCAGCATGGAACGGTCCCGCAGGCCGTTCGGCCGGGCCACGTCCGGAGCTTGAATTAAACGTTCGATATCCTCTAGATTCAAAAACTTAGGGATCGTCTGCCACTGCCGGGGGCTGCGCAGGTGTTCGGTCGGATCGACGGCGATCCGGCCCTCCCTCAGCAGAAAGGCATAGAAGTTCCGGAGGGTCGTCAGGTGGCGGGCGACCGAACGGGCGCCCAACCCGCAATCATATAGATGATCGAGGTACCGGCGCAGGTCATCCGCGTCCGGAAACCCGTCATGGTTCGGCCAGAAAGCCTTAAATTTCGCTAAATCAGAGGAGTACGCGTCCAACGAACAACTGGCGAGACCTTTCTCGATACGACAGAAGTCGAGGTACCCGGTGATGGCACCGGGAATCCCCGCCGGATCTGTCGCAAGCGCGTCGGACATCGAGCCAATGATACAATAAGCGCCTAAATGTTTGAAACATAGTTAGCGGGACGAGGTAACATTTGGCCGCGTCTACAACCAAAAAGGCGATCGTCAGGCGTTACGACAAGGAATCCCTGGCGGGATACCTGAATCCCCTGACTTTCCTGCAACCTACCGGTGTAGAACTGCTCTCGGCCGACGGAAACGTGGCCACCGTGCCTTACGGCGACATCAAGGCCATTGCTTTCGTCCGCGATTTCGGAGGAGCGGGGGAACCGGATCGCCGCATCTTCAATACCCGCCCCAAGATGGAGGGTTTGTGGGTCAGCCTTCAGTTCCGGGATGGCGACGTAATGGAAGGCGTGATGCCGAACAACCTGCTGCAGGTGGAGCACTACGGGTTTTCGGTGATCCCTCCGGATTCCGTCGGCAACAGCCAGCGATTCTTCGTACCCCGCGCATCTCTGCTCACCGTGGAAGTGCTCGGGGTGGTAGGCAGTCCGCTCAAGAAGCGTAAGGCCAAAGCCGCGCCGAAGGAGCAGATCGGGCTCTTCGATGAGTGACTCCAAAAAGGTTGTTGGGGGTATACTGTAATTTAATACATACTAGTCTCGTTGGAGGTTCTATGAAGCTGCGCACCTTGGCCCTCGCCTTGTCCGGGATAGCGTTCCTGGCAATCAGCGCGTTCGCCCAGATCACGACCATCGAAGGGGACGTGAAGGGAGCGGATGGAAATCCGGCACAGAAAGCGGAAATCAAAATCATCCGCACGGACATCAAGGGCAACTACGACACCAAGACCAACAAGAAGGGCCACTATCTTTACATGGGCCTTCCGATGGGCAAGTACACGGTCGAGTGCTACATCGACGGCAAGAAGGTGGATTCGGTCAGCGGCATCACGACGCGGCCCGGCGATCCGATTCCCGTGAACTTCGATCTGAAGAACTCCGCGGCCATACAGGCACAGCACAGTGCGGAGATGCAAAAGGCCGTCGAAACCGGCCAGATGTCCAAGGAAATGGAGCGCAGCCTGACGCCGGAGCAGAAGGCGGCGATGGAGAAGCAGATCAAAGATCAGTCCGAGAAGATGAAGAAGAACCGGGAGTTGAACGATGCGTTCAACGCCGGAATGGACGCGCTCAAAGGCAAGCAGTACGATGTGGCGATCGCTTCTTTCACCAAGGCCTCGGAACTCGATCCGACTCAGCAGGCCGTATGGGCCAACCTCGGCGAGGCTTACGTCCAGAATGCCGGCACCAAGACCGGGGCGGAGCATGACGAGAACATCGCGAAGTCGCTGCAGTCTTACGAAAAGGCCATCGAGCTGAAACCGGACGACCCGGCCAGCCACAACAACTACGCGCTGGCCCTGGCCAAGGCTAAAAAGTTCCCGGAGATGCAGGCGGAGTTGAAGAAGGCAGCCGACCTCGACCCCGCCAACGGCGGAAAGTATTACTACAATCTGGGAGCGCTGCTGGTCAATTCCGGGCAGAACGACGCGGCCGGCGAAGCGTTCAAGAAGGCCATCGAGCTGACCCCGACTTACGCGGACGCCTACTATCAGTACGGCGTCACCCTGGTGGGCAAGGCGGCAATCGGCGCGGACGGCAAGGTGACGCCCGTCCCGGGCACGGCAGAGGCTTTCCAGAAGTACCTGGAATTGCAGCCAACGGGCGCGTTCGCCCAATCGGCCAAGGACATGCTGACCACGCTCGGCTCAGCGGTCGAGACCAAGTTCCAGGATCCGAACGCCAAGAACACCAAGAAGACCAAGAAGAAGTAAGCTGGTATTAAGCGGGCGGGGGACCAGATCCCCCGCCCCGACTACATGATTCGGTTTTTGATCCTGCGTATCGTCCTTCCCGTACTCCTGTTCCTCCTTGTGCGCTCGGTCCTTCGCGGCATTTTCGCCGGTCTGCAGCCCCCCCGGAAACACCAGCCAAGCGTTCCCGCCGGCGGCGAACTGAAGAAGGACCCGGTGTGCGGCACATACGTTTCCACGCTGACCGGAATCACCACTAAGAACAAAGGGGAGCTGGTGTATTTCTGTTCCGAGGAATGCCGCAAGAAGTACGGATAACTACAACAGAACCAATCCCTTGCGAATTCCGACCGTGACCGCTTCGGTGCGTGTCGAGGCGCCCAGCTTGGCCAGAATCGACGCCACATGAAACTTCACGGTGTGCTCGGAGATAGCGAGCTTCCAGGCTATAGTTTTGTTGGCGGCACCCTCGGCCAGCATACGGAGAACCTCCAGTTCGCGGGCCGTCAGGTTCGAGGAATCCGTGGAGACCGGGACCGCAGGCGCTGCGGCCAGCAGGGCGTCCAGGTCGCGAGGGTCCAACACGGCGAGACCGGCGGCGGCGGATTCCACGGCGGCCAGAATCTCGGCGGCCGACGCGTTCGCCGGCAGGATCGCACGGACACCGGCACGGACGGCCTCCGCAGTCCAGGATTCGCCGGTCAGCAGGACGGCTGCGGCATCGGTGGCAGGCAGATCCTCTGAGGGAACCGAGGCCAGCACCACATCGGGGCGCAGAGCCTCGACCTGGGAGTAGTCGGGAAACGAACCCAAAACCTGCACGCCGGGGCTGGAGGCAACCAGCGCCTCCAGCCCGGCGCGCACGACCGCGGATTCCGCCGCGATCAGCAGGCGGATCACGCCGCCTCCGCCCTGCGCCGCCAGCCGGACATGGGTCTCCCGGACGCGGTAATAGTCGCCGCCACGGAAGAACTGCAGGCGGAGGACGCTCTGCCCGGATTCGAGAGCGTCGCTCAAGCTGTCGAACGAACCCAAAAGCACGTCGCCTGGTTTGAGCGAGGCCGCCGCAGCGGGCCCCTCGGGCTTCACTTCCAGAAGCAGCAGGCCGTGGCTGACCGGGCGCATGACCACGCCCAGCTCCGGCCGGGGTCCGCGCCGCAGGAACGAGGCTGCGGCGTTGGACGGGACCGCCACGCCTAACCCGTTGACAATGGCGGTGTTAATGCCGATGACCCGACCTTCGGCATCGGCCAGCGGACCGCCCGAATTGCCTGGAGCCAGCCGGACATCGGCGCGAATCCAGCGCTGCCGGCCCATGCCGGGAAGCTCGCCGATCGAGTGTACTACGCCTGTCGATAGCGCTCCGGCAAATCCCAGGGGGCTGCCGACCGCGATCACCAGCTCGCCGGGACGCAGAGCGTCCGAATCGCCGTGGGGAGCCGCCTCGAGGCCGGCGCCGGGAACACGCAGCACGGCCAGGTCACGGCGCTGGTCTCGCGACGTGACGCGGCCCTCGAGCTTACGGCCGTCCCACAGCTCGATGCGGGCTTCGTCCGACCGGGCGACGTGGGCGTTGGTGACGATCAGTCCCGCGGCGTCCCAGACGACGCCCGAGCCGCCGCCCCTGTGGCCCTTCGCAAACACCTGGACGGTGGAGCGCCGCAGGCGCTCCGCGACCTCTCCGAATCCGCGCATGTCAGCTCCTCCGGGGCCGTTCCCCGACCATAATTGTGACCTTCCTCAGGACTCCGCCTCTCAGGAAATCCGCCTCGACGGTTTGCCCGACAGCGCGGCTTTCGAGTGCGGCCTGGATATCCTCGGTGTCGCTCACCGCCTTGCCACCCAGCTCGACCAGGATATCCCCGATGAGCACGCCGGCCCGCGCGGCCGGCCCTTCGGGTTCGAGGGACAGCACGATCAGGCCTTTGTGATGATCGGGCAACTCGACGGGTTGCAGTCCCACTCCGAGGTAGCCGCGGGCCACGCGGCCGCGCGCGAGGATCTCGTCGACCACGCGATCGACCGTGGTGGCCGGAATGGCCAGGCCGGCGATGCGCGAAAGTGCCGAAGTGGCGATGCCCAGGGCTTCCCCGGCGGTATTGACCACCGGGCCGCCGGACGACCCGGGGTAGAGCGTAAGGTCGAGCCGGATGTACCGGTCGAGGCGTCCGCCCCGCCAGGTGCGCCACTCGCCGCTGACGGCGCTGACGATCCCCAGGGTGGCGTTGACGCCCGAATTCTCGGAGCGTCCGAGAGCCAGCGCCAGGTTGCCGGGCGACGGATCGCCGGAAGCGCGTGGGATGGCCGGCGCCGTCGAATCGACCTTGAGGACCGCGACATCAGTGCCGGCGTCGCTGCCGGCGAGCGCGGCGGAAGCGCTCGACCCATCCGGCAGGGTGACGGTGATCTCCTCCTCGCGCCGGATGGTGTGCTCGGCGGTCACGATGACGCCGGGCCGCCAGAAAACACCGCCCGACGAGAAGCGCGGCCGTGCGTGGACCGCGACTACCGACGGGCCGGTGCGTTCGACGATTGCCGCAAGTTCGGTGGAAAGCGCGGCCAGTTCGTTTGCCATGAAAGCCTCCTGATGTTTTCAGGATGGCGCGCCGGCGCGGAATCGCACATCGGCTTTTCGGGCGGGTAGGGGACTGGTAAAACGGCCAGGGCGCCGGACAAAAGCCGGGCGGCAGCCCAAAAGGCCGCCTCCGGAGGTGGTGAGGCCAGCCTTTCCGGGCTGCCGCCTGGATTGTGCCCGGCGCGGCCCTGCTTACGGGGTTGTGAAAGATTCCTCCATAACTTGCGAGACTCATTTTTAGGAATGGCGGTCAGCGATGTTTGCTCCACCGGTCGAGATCCACCGTGAGGTTGACTACAGCCGAGCGGCGCCCGTCGAACTGGCTCACGTGCCGGACATGGCTGGGATAGTCGCGATATTTCGCCTGTAAACGGTAGCTTGCTTCGGTGCTGACGCCCCCGAAATGATAGGTTCCGTCCTTCTGGGTCAGGCAGGACCGGATGTTGAGCGTGTTCAGGTCCCTCATCTGTACGACTGCGCCCGCCAGCGGATGGCCATCCTGGTCTCTCACGGTGCCGGCTACCACGCGAGTCTGTTGTGCGGCCAGCAGCAGCACAGCCAGCAGCAGCAGGACAGCGCTCTTCGAAGCTCTCATAACCCCTGGGATTCAGCGCGCCGGCGGGCGACTCAAGGAATGGGGTGCCGCGAGCGCGTTGTATCATGGCAAGTTATGGACAGACGGACCTGGCTTCAGCTTCTCGGCGTCCTATCGGCCGCCCGCGGCGCCGGAGCCCAGCAGAAGCCGGCTAACCCACCACCGGGCGGACGGGGCGGCCGCGGTTTCCCGCAGCAGCCGATGCGCATTACCAAAGATCAGGTTGCGGCGGCTCTCAAACTGTTCGGGCTCGAATTCCAGGATGCCGAGCTCGACATGATGTTGCGGCGCGTCAACAACGCCCTCTACAGCTACGAAGCGCTGCGCAAGTCCGACGTGCCCTACGGAACCGAGCCCGCGTTCAGTTTCCAGCCGGGCCTGCCGGGCCGCAAGCCGCCGGCCGGGCCGCAGCGATTTGTTACCACGATCCGGCACAAGCGGGCTGTCAAACCGAAGTCGCTCGAAGACCTGGCTTTCCTGCCCGTCACCGAACTGGCGCCGATGGTCCGCTCGCGCGCCGTCTCTTCCACCGAGCTGACCAAGATGTACCTGGAGCGGCTGAAGACCTACGGCCCGAAGCTGCTGTGCGTCGTCACCCTCACCGAAGAGCTCGCGCTCGAGCGCGCCGCCGAAGCCGATCGCGAAATCCGCAGCGGGCATTACCGCGGGCCGCTGCACGGCATCCCGTTTGGCGTCAAAGACCTGTTCGATACGAAGGGCATCCTGACGACGTGGGGCGCGGAGCCGTTCCAGAAACGCGTGCCCGACCAGGACGCCACCGTAGTGGAGCGGCTGCACCACGCCGGCGCCGTGCTGATGGCCAAGCTCTCGATGGGGGCGCTGGCCCAGGGCGACTTGTGGTTCCAGGGCCGCACGAAGAATCCGTGGAATCTCGAACAGGGCTCGAGCGGCTCATCGGCCGGCTCGGCCTCGGCCACCTCCGCGGGCCTGGTCGGGTTCTCGCTGGGCACGGAAACTTTGGGCTCCATCGTCTCGCCCAGCACGCAGTGCGGCACCGTTGGGCTCCGGCCTACGTACGGGCGCGTCAGCCGTTACGGCGCCATGGCATTGAGCTGGACCATGGACAAGATCGGGCCGATCTGCCGCGGTGTGGAAGATTGCGCGCTCGTCCTTCAGGCGATCCACGGACCCGACGGCCGCGACCGCAGCGTCGCCTCCGACCCTTTCCACTGGGAGCCTCACCATCCACTTTCCAGCATGCGAATCGGCGTCCTGCAATCCGCATTCGATCGCTTCCAGGGCGAGAACAAGAACGTCTACGACCAGGCGCTGGCCGATCTCAAGAAAGCCGGCGTTGAGATGAAGCCGGTCGATTACCAGGAAGAGCAGGCGATGATCCGCTTCCTGCTCGAGGCCGAAGGCGCCGCGGCGTTCGACGATATCACCCGCGACGGGCAGGTGCGCAACCTGAAAGGCCAGGGACAGGGCGACTGGCCGAACACCTTCCGCTCTTCGCGGCTAATCCCGGCGGTGGAATACATCCGCGCCCAGCGCGCCCGTACCTTGCTGATCGAGAAGTTCGAGAAGTTCATGGCCGATTGGGACGTGATCGTGATCCCCTCGTCGGCCCTGCTCACCACCACCAACCTGACCGGCAACCCGCAGGTCGTACTCAAATGCGGGTTTATCGATGCCACCCTCGAGAGCGGCGGCAAAACTCCGGTGCCGCGCTCCATCGGCTTCCTCGGAAAGATCTACGACGAGGGTGCTCCGCTGCGCGTGGCGCTCGCCTATGAACGTGCCACCGGGTGGCACAAGAAGCATCCGAAGCTCAGTTGAGGGACGCTATGAACCGACGCATTTTTCTGGCCACGGCCGCAGCCGGCATCGCCGGGCCGGCAATCGCGGAGACTCCGCAGGCGGCCGTACCGGAGGCCATCCGCAATCTGAAGCCGATGACCGAGGGCATCCGGCCGATTACCGACGACGAGCGCCGTGCGCGCATGGAAAAGGCCCGCGGCCTCATGCGCGAAAGCAAGCTCGATGCCATCCTGTGCGCCGCCGGCAGCACTCTGTTCTACTACACGGGCAGCCGCTACAGCCAAGGCATCTGGATCCTGCCCGTCAAGGGCGAGCCGGTGTGGTTCGTGCCCCAAACCGATGAAGAGCGCGCGCACTCCTCGATCCGCATGGGGGGCAGCGTCCATGCCTGGAGCGCTTCGGAAGGCCCCTACGCGCGTATCGGACAGGCGCTGGCCGGATCCGCCCGGGTGGGAATCGAGGAGCGCGTGCCTTTCGCCACTTTCGACGGACTGCGCCGGGAGTTGCCGCGCGTCGAGTTTTCGAGCGCGGACCCGGTGACGGTGGGCTGCCGGGTCATCAAGTCGCCCGCCGAGATCGCGCTCATGCAGCGCGCCAACGACATTACCATCGCCGCCTACAAGGCTGCCTTCGCCACCCTGCGCGAGGGCATGACCAATCGCGACCTCAGCGCCAACATCGCGGCCGCCTACCAGGCGCTCGGCGCGCCGGGCAACGCCATGGTGATCTACGGCAAGTACACCGCGTTTCCGCACGGGTCTATCCAGCCCCAGGCGCTGCGCGAAGGCGACATGGTGCTGGTGGACGACGGCTGCACGGTCGATGGGTACCAGTCCGACATCACGCGCACTACCGTATTCGGCAAGCCGACCGCCCGGCAGCGGGAAATCTGGAACCTCGAGCGCAAAGCGCAGGACGCCGCGCTGGCCGCCGCCCGGCCCGGCGCGCCCTGCGAATCGGTGGACGCGGCTGCGCGGAAAGTGATCACCGACGCCGGCTTCGGCCCCGGCTACAAGGTGCCCGGCCTGCCTCATCGCACCGGCCACGGCATCGGCCTGGACGGCCACGAGTGGACCTACCTGGTGAAGGGCAACAAGACCCGAATGCAGCCCGGCATGTGTTTCAGCGACGAGCCGACCATCGCGATCTACGGGGAGTTCGGCGTGCGCCTGGAGGACTGCATGTATATCACCGAGAGCGGCGCCCGCATGTTCACGAAACAAAGCCCGGCTATCGACCAGCCATTTGGATAAACCATGCCACAGACCACCGAGTATCACGAGCGAATCGCGCGGCTCCAGACAGCGATGAAAGAGTTCGGCCTGGAGGCCGTGGTGCTCGAGCCCGGCCCCGCCATGATGTATCTCACGGGTGTGCGCTGGGGAAAGAGCGAGCGCACCTTTGCGGTCGTGCTGCCGGCCAAGGGGGAGCCGGTCTGGGTGTTGCCCGGCTTCGAAGAGATGCGCGCACGCGAATTGATCCGGCTCGGCAACGACGACATCCGTGTCTGGCAGGAGGACGAAAGCCCTTACGAGCGAATCGTCCGCGGCCTGAAGGATCGCGGAGTCAGTTCCGGGACTGTGGGCATCGACGACGCCGCGCGGTTCTTCGTTTTCGACGGCATTCGCAAACTGGCTCCGAAGCTGACTTATGTCGGCGCCGCCCAGGTATTGAAAGCCGCCGGAGTCGATATGTCGCAGCCCGCCGGCCGCGGCCGGGGCCGTTAACCGCAGCTACTTTCCGTGCAGCCGCTCCTGCACGGCCCTGAGGGCCGCTTTGGCGGGCTCGAGCGTGGGGTTCAGCTTCAGGCACGTCTCGAGCTCCACTTCGGCCTCCGCGAACCGCCCGGTGCGCCCCAACGACACGCCCAAGCGCCCGTGCAACTCGGCGTCCGATGGACGGAACGGCAGCGCCTCCTGATACTTGGCTGCCGCACCCGCATCATCTCCCGCTTCCGCCAGGGCTTTGCCCCAAAGAAACAGCACTTCGCCCAGATGCTCGTTCGACTTGGCATCGTCCGGCCGGGCCTTCAAGACTTCCCGGAAATCGGCCGCGGCGGCTTCCCACTTCCCGCCCGCAGCTTCCACGCTGGCCAGGTCGAAGAGGGCGTCGGTATATGCCGGGTCGAGCTGGAGCGCGCGCCGGAACTGCGCCTCGGCTTCCGCCAGCCGGCTCGCCGTGAACAGCGCGACTCCCAGCTCGGTAGCCCCGATCGCGCTTGCCGGGTTGGTCTTGTTGGCGGTCTCGAAATGCGCGATCGCGCCGGCAGTGTCGCCCTTGTTCAGCAGCAGGTCGCCCATGTCATAGTTGGCGATGAAATCGTCAGGGTGCTTCACCAACCGCTGCTTCACGAACGACTCTTCGAGCACCGCGCGGTGGTCTCCCTCGACGGTGGGCAGCACCTGCAGCCAGAGATGCCCCATCTCGTCGATCGACCGGTTCCCGCCCCGCACTTCCTTCGGCGGACTGTTCGGATTGCGCACGTTGTCCGTCGAGTTGTCGTAGTGGTACCGCATCGAAACCACCGTGCCCTTGGGCAGGAACACCGGCTGCTTGTAGCGGAACACGCCTTGCCAGCTCAGATCCCAGTTCGGAATCCGCACCAGCCATTTGCGCGTGCCGTCTGGCAGGGTGGCATAGCCTTCCATCAGCTTCCCGAGGTAGTGCGCGTGCGGATAGACCGCGAGCACATTGACATCCATCGGGATCGTGATGTCATCGGTCAGTAGAAAATCCTTGTCGCCCGGAGGAATGTCGATCGCGGCATCGTGCTCCAGTTGGACGAGCATGGGGTACTTGGATTCCGGCTTGTCGGTAAAGTAGATGCCGATCTCGGGGCTCACCGTTTCCGGCTTGCCGTCCGGCCGCATGTGGACGTTCAGGATGAGGTCCATGCCCGGGTCGGCGCGCCACGCCATTCCCGGAGGCTCTACGACCGGCTCACTGCCGGGCTTCCAGGAGAGGAAGTGGCCGTCGGGGTCAAAGGTGTCCTCTTCGATCGCGAGGTCCATTCCTTGAAACCCGGCGCCGGGAGCAATCTCTTTGCGGCGCGAGGAGCGCGAGCGGTCGATGATCACGTTGGCGTGGTGGAAGACACGCGGGTTGCCGGGCCGCACCTCGATGGATTTCACCCATCGGCTGGTGGTGATGGGCACCGGCATGATGAAATTCCAGAAGATTTCCTGGCCGTCCGGCGCCAGATGGTAGGGCTGGCCGGCGCGCAGAATCAGATCCGGCTGCCCCTGCTGCCATTCCCCGGCGAACTTCGGAGGCTTGGGGGCCGCGGCTACCGGTCCGGCGGGCGTGCCTTGCTGCACCCAGTCCTGGATCAGCTGGATTTCCGCGCTGGTGAGCCGCCGCTCCTCCTCGAAGTGCCCATAGCCTTCTTCGGGCAGCCACGGCGGCATGTAGCGGCTTTTCGTGACGGTCGCGACCAGGGTTGCCCGGCGCTTCACGTCTTCATAGGTCAGCAGCGGAAACGGTCCCGATTCGCCCGGGCGGTGGCAGGGCGAACAGTTCTCGTAGATAATCGGCGCGATCTTTTGATAGTAGGTGACCGGCGTAGCCGCGCGCGCCGATGAAACCAGAAGCAGCGCCGCAGCCAGGCCGAGGCTTCCCGGGACCCCAGAGCGATTCATGAGAGTGCTACCGGACTATTATGCTACAACTCGCCCGGGCCGCGTAACCGGTTGAAACTGCAAGGGCCACCCGTAAGAGCCTTACGGGTGCCCCACCCGCTATTCGGTTTTCCGGCTGCGGCGCCGGAGCACGAGAACGATCCCGAAAACCACCGCCATGGCGGCGCAAACCACGCGAATCATTGTCTGATCCATACGGCAACTGTCCTTTCCTTTCCCTCTTATCGGCCGCTCACAGGTTTTCCATCATCGGAAGCAGGTCGCGGATGAGCCGCGTGAGCACCGGCCCCACCGTCACCAGGAAAAGCGACGGCAATACACAGAAGAAAATCGGAAACACGAGCTTCACCGCCAGCTTGGCGGCGCGCTCCTCGGCCCGCTGCCGCGCCAGGGTCCGCAAATAGTCGGCATGGCCGCGCAAGCTCTGCGCCACGCTCGTGCCGAACCGGTCGGTCTGCACCAGCACCGCCACCAGTTTCCGGACATCCTCCACGCCAGTGCGATCGGCCAGGTTGTGCAGGGCTTCGGGACGGCGCTTCCCCGCCCGCAGTTCCAGGTTCATGACGGTAAACTCGTCGCAGATCTCCGGGTGGGCGGCCTGCAGCTCCTTCGCGACCTGAATGATGGTCTGGTCGATTCCCAGGCCCGATTCCACGCAGACCACCATCAGGTCGAGCGCATTCGGCAACCCCCGCTCGATGGCGTGCTGGCGGCGCGCGATGCGCAGCGAAACGTATTGATTGGGAGCCATGTATCCGAAGACGGCAGCCGCGGCGGCGGCCATCAGGAGCTTGTCGATGGGGGCGTCTGAGTGCAGCGCGGCCGCGAGGCCGGCGACGCCCATGAGGACGGACCCAACCATGCGCGCCCCCTGCAGGAAGGCCGCCGCCGCGGGATTGCGAAACCCCGCGCGGACCAGCCTCCGCTTTACCCGCGGCAGGTCCCGGGGCGCCGCCGGCAGGACCGAGCCGATCCGGCTGACCAGCTCCCGCCACAACAGGGCGGGCGAAGGCAGTGGCGCCTCCGAAGGGGCCGTCCCGACCGAGAGACGGTCCAGGGCGCGCGACCGCGACGACCGGCTGCGTACCGCGAACAGTGCAGTCGCGGCCGACACCAGCACGAACACCGCGAACGTAAGTAATCCCAGCACGTCACACCTCGATGGTCACGATCTTGCGAATGATCAGGTAGCCCAGCAGTTGCAGGCCGAAGCCCGCCGCCAGCAGCTCATGGCCGGCCGGGTCGTCGATGAAAAACCGCGCATACTGAGGATTCACCACGAACATCAGCGCCGCCACACCCACCGGGATAGCGGAAATGATGCGGCCCGACATCAGCCCCTGCGCGCTGACCGTGCGGATGCGCGCCCGCAGCTTGAACCGCTCGCGGATGAGGTTGGCCAGCTTATCGAGCAGCTCCGCCAGGTTGCCGCCCGTGCGCTTTTGCAGCAGGACGGCCGAAACGAAGAACTGCACGTCCATCGACGGCACCCGTTGAGACAGCTTGTGCAGCACCACTTCGAGCGACTGGCCCAGATTCTGCTCCTCGAAGGCCCGGCGGAACTCCGCCGCCAGGGGATCGCTGTACTCCCGCTGCGCCATTTCGAGCGCCACGGAGAACGCGTGGCCGGCGCGCATGGAGCGGGAAATGAACTCCAGGCAGTCCGGAAACTGCTCCTCGAACGCGTAGATGCGCCGGCGCGACTTGCGGCGCACGTACCACAGCGGAGCCAGCGCCATCGCCGAGCCGGCCCCCAGCGCGGCCAGCGGCATGCGGTTGCCGGTGGTCAGCGTCACCGCCGCGAAGCCCGCCAGAAACATGGCGATCGAACGGTGCAGCAGCCCCGCCGCGCCCCATTTGAGCGCGGCCGATTCGAGCAGGCGCTCGGCCGATTGCTTCAGCCGCAGCCTTTCGAGCAGCCCGGCCGCCATCCGCCCACGGACCTCGCCGGCCGCCTGGATCAGCATGGGCCGCGAAGAACGGCGCGCCGCCGCCGGCCCCGGCCGCCCCGCCACCCGGCGGACCGCCGCGGCCGTCTCGCGGCGGTCCATCCAGGCCGAGACCGCCAGGTAAGCGGCCATACTGCTCACAACCGCCACCAGGAACAGCCAGGTCATTCACCGGCTCCCACTTCCACCGTTTCGTCGAAGACGTAGGAAGGCAGGCGGATGCCCGACGCCAGCAGCTTCTCGTTGAACTTGGGGAGGATTCCGGTGGCCGCGAACCGTCCGAGCACGCGCCCCTCCGGCGACATCCCGCGCTTCTCGAAGACGAAAATGTCCTGCAGGGTCACGATATCGGTTTCGATCCCGGTCACCTCGGTGATATGGGTGACGCGCCGCGATCCGTCGCTCTGCCGCGAGCATTGCACCAGGATGTGCACCGCCGAGGCCACCTGCTGCCGGATGGCCGTGAGGTGCATATTGGCGTTGGCCAGCGTGACCATCACCTCCAGCCGCGAAATGGCGTCGCGCGGGCTGTTGGCGTGCACCGTGGTGAGCGAGCCGTCGTGGCCGGTATTCATGGCCTGCAGCATGTCGAGCGCCTCCTCGCCGCGCACCTCGCCTACGATGATGCGGTCGGGCCGCATGCGCAGCGCGTTGATCAGGAGCTGCCGCTGCCGCACCACGCCCTGGCCCTCCAGGTTGGCGGGGCGCGTCTCCAGGCGCGCCAGGTGCGGCTGCTTGAGCTGCAGCTCGGCCGCGTCTTCGATGGTGACGATCCGCTCTTTCGGGGAGATAAATGCCGAGAGGGCGTTGAGCAGTGTCGTCTTTCCGGCGCCCGTGCCGCCCGAGACGATGATGTTCAGGTGGGCCCGCACCGCCGCCTCCAGCACCCGCAGCATGCCCGGCGTCATGGAGCGCTTCTCCACCAGGTCCTCCGGCATCAGCTTGTCGGTGCCGAAGCGCCGGATCGAAAGCAGCGGGCCATCCACCGCCAGCGGCGGGATGATCGCATTCACGCGCGACCCGTCGCTCAATCGAGCGTCCACCATGGGGTTCGACTCGTCCACCCGGCGGCCCACCTGGGACACGATCTTGTCGATGATGCGCAGCAGGTGGCCGGCGTCGTGGAAGCGCACGCTGGTGAGCTCCAGGATGCCCTTGCGCTCCACATAGACCTGCTGGTGGCCGTTCACCAGGATGTCGGAGATGGACGGGTCCTCGAGCAGCGGCTCGAGCGGCCCCAGGCCGAACACCTCGTGCAGCACCTCGTCGCTGATCTGCTGCTTCTCGGCCGCGGTCAGGAGGTTCGGCTCGTCCGCCACCATCGCCAGCACGGCTTGCCGCACCTCGCCCCGTATGCGGTCGTCGTCGATATTGGCGAGCGCGTCGAGGTTGATCCTCTCCAGCAGCTTGTGGTGCAGTGTGAATTTCAGCTCCTGGTATTCGGGCTTGAGCGGCACCGGGCGCGCGGAATACCGCAGCAGGCGCTGCTCCCACTCGGGGCTGTTGGCAGTTTCGGCGGCGCTCATTGACGGCCCTCCTTGGGCGGTCCCAGAAACGGCTCGGGCATGGGCGGCTGCGGCGCGGGGCCATGGAGCGGCGAGGCGATCTCCGGCGTCACCACCACCACCAGCTCGGTTTTCGACTTGGTTTGCGAGCGGCTGCGGAAAAGCACGCCCAGCACGGGAATATTGGCGAGGCCGGGCAGCCGCGACAGGTTTTCAATGACGCGCTCGTCCAGCAGGCCCGCGATCACGAAACTCTGGCCGTGGGCCAGCTCCACATCGGTCTCGATGCGCCGCGTGGAGAGGGCCGGGATACGGAAACCCGACACAGTCACGCCGTTGGCCGGGTCGATGCTCGAAACCTCCGGTTTCACGTGCAACTTTATGCTCTGGTTGGGCGTAATCTCCGGG
Source organism: Bryobacterales bacterium (assembly GCA_963836015.1). Classification (GTDB taxonomy): domain Bacteria; phylum Acidobacteriota; class Terriglobia; order Bryobacterales; family Bryobacteraceae; genus CAWCDJ01. The sequence continues at coordinate 276,860 of CAWIIF010000003.1, forward strand.
AGGAAGGTGAGGCGGATGCCGAATTCGTGGAACTGCACGGTAATCGCTCCGGCGCTCGACCCCGCCTGCACGATCGGCACCGGAAACTCGCCGCCCGCCAGGAAGCTGGCCTCCTTGCCGTTGGTGGCCACCAGGTTGGGCTCGGCCAAAATCTGCAGCATGCCGCGGGACTCCAGGTCCTGAATCAGGACACCCAGGTTCAGGTCCGGACGGAACGCGAAAATGTTCAACAGGTCGGAGAGCGCGAATTTCCTGTCGGCGCCCTGGGCCATCTCGGCCAGTGCCCCCGAGGCGGTCTGCCCGGTGCTAATCCGGCCGATGGTGTTCAACGCCCCGGTGGAGAGCAGGTTGAATGCAAACTCGGTAGTGACCGACCGGTTCAACTCGGCGAAGCGCACGCGCAGCAGGATCTGGCGCTCGGGAGGCGGCGGCGCGATTTCGAGGTTGCTGACGGCTCCTTTGACCGAGGCCGCAACCAGGGCGAGCGCCCGCTCGGCCACGGCGCGGGAACTGGCGCGCCCCACCAGCGCGAGCGATTCGCGGGTGGCGCGCAGGTCGATCGCCTCGCCGGGGAACGATTCCTTCAGCAACTCCCGCAGCGGCTCGAGATTCGGCAGCACCGTGACCTCGTAAGTCCGGCGGTCCCCGCTCTTCGACCAGACGATCAGGGTGGCCTGGCCCAACGCTTTGGCCTGGAATAAAACCTCGTGCTCGCTCGCCACGACCGCGTCCACGGCTTCCGGATTGCTGGTGGCCACGCGCGCCACTCCTTCCGGGCAGTCGATCACCGTGCCGCGACCCACCGTAAGGGGTATGGTGAGCGGTGCCCGCGCGGTGTCGAGCGCCGCGGCGGCTCCGGCGAGCAGGAGGGCCAGCATCCATGCCTTCATTTCGACTCTCCGGGCTTGGGCAGCGCCTCGATGGTCTTCACGTTCCCGCGGATCATCATCACCTGCTCCGGCTGGAGCGGCGGCGGGGGAGCGGGGACCGGCGGCGTCACTACCACCGGTCTCGACACGGCCGCCGGAGCAGCGCGCCGCGGCTTCGGAGCCGGCTCCGCGGCAGGTTCCGCGGGCGCCGGCGCTCCGTACAGTTCGAGGGTTTGCCGGCCGCGTGTCCCGGCCACCTGCTGGTCGGAGGAGTTCCGCAACACCAGCTGGATGTGCCCTTCGCTATTCGACAGGGTCAGGGTTTCGGCGTCCGCGGGGCTCACGAGCAGGGTCACGACCGGCGTGTTGATGGCCTGGCCTTTTCCATCCGTATCGATGGTCTGCCCGGCGGATAGCACCGTGATGTTCTGCAGCACCGTTCGTGTATAGGCCTCGGCGCGGCCCGGCGGACGTCCCGTCACCAGTACGTCCACGCGCATGCCCGGCAGAACGAACCCGGCCACCCCGACCACGTCATTTACCCGCACCGCCATGGCGCGCATGCCCGGAGGGATGAGCGGCCCCAGGCCAAGCCCGCTGCCGCGCGCCGCGATGCGCGCCTCCACCACCGGCTCCTCCGCCTGTATGGTGCTGATCACCGGGCGGCCCACGACATCTTCCATTCGCGAGAAGCCTCCCGCCGGAAAGAGGCTTTCCGGCACGTTCCGCAGTTTGACCGACTCGCGGGTGAGGGTGGCGCCGAGCGGCAGCGCCTGCGCGGCCACGACCATCGCCTTTTCCGGGCCGAGTCGCGGGCGGCGGCCCGATCCCGCGGCCACCCGGTAAAAGAAGCCCGCCACCACCAGCCCCCAGAGGAGGCTGGCCGACAAGACAATCCAGAAACGCCGGTCCATGCGCATTTGCTCACCTCCGCCCGAAAAGGGCCAGCCAGGCCCCCGCCACAATCGCGGGAGCATACGGGATCGCCGCGGCGCGCGGCTTGAAGAGCCAGGCGCCGGCGGCCAGGAGCGCGCCGGCGGCGGCACCCAGCACGGCCGCCAGCAGTATTCCGGCCGGCCCCAGCAGTGCTCCAAAAGCGGCCATCAGCTTCAGGTCGCCCGCGCCCATGCCTCCGAGACAATAAAAGAGAAGGAATAAAGCGAACCCCAGCGCCGCCCCGGCGAACGCGATCCCCAGGCCGCGCCACCCTGCGTGGATGACGCCCAGGATCAGCCCGGCCGCGAGGCCGGCCATGGTGATTCGGTTGGAGATGCGGCGGCGGCGCAGGTCGTCGATCACTGCCGCGCAGCCGAGCGCAAGTGCACAGCATTCACAGGCGGTCATCGCGGCGCACCTCCCTCGCGACGGTAGAGGCTCGCTACGGAATCTTCGTAAACCCTGTGCCAGCCGGGCTCCCGGTCGAGAGTCGCGCTCAAGGGCCAATCGCGGGGCAGCAGCGCCAGGTCGAAGCGGTAGCGCGCGAGCGTCCCGCGCCATCCGGCCGATGCCATCATCAACTCGCGGTAATCGGCGCCCAGAGCGGGGCCGTAGAAATCGCTGCGACCGTCGAAGAAGACCCGCACTCCGGGGTACAACCGGTAGATGAGGTAATCGGACCACTGGTCGGACGTCAGGATGCGCGGCCTCCCGGAGCCCGGCCCGAGCAGGTCACCATTCCGCTCGACGGCCTGGACGGGAAATCTTGTCTGAGGAAATGCCGTCTGGCCGGGCGAAGCGGCCAAGGCGGCGGCTCCCAAAAGCGGCAGCCAGAAGGTGGCACGGGGCCGGCTTCCCAGATCGCGCCCCAGCTCCCATAGAATCCGGCGCGGCGCGCGCGCGGGCGCCGATGCGGCCGCACGCTTCCAAAGGAGGGCGCACTCCGAGGCCACTACGGGCGCCGCCGCGATCGCGCAAAAAGGAACGTGCCGCGCGGAGCGCAGCGCGGCGAACGACCAGCCCAGCACCAGCACGCCTTCGGTCCATGCGCCGCGGCTCATGGCGCGGGACGCCAGGGCCACGCCCGCCAGCAGCAGGGCGGCGAATACCAGCATGCCCTCCGAGCGTATGTTGGGAGACTGAAACTCCTGCACATGGTCGAGGATCCACGGCGCGTTCAGGTACACCAGAATGTGCTGATGAAGGCGGAACCCGTAAGGGTTGAGGCCGCTCGCGAGGAGGCACGCCAGCGCCGCAGCACCCTGCCACCGCGCGCCTGGAAAATCGCGCCGCAGCGCATCCGCCGCGGCTGCCAGCACCAGCGTGGCGGGAAGGGCGACAAAGCCCGCGTGCAGATTCGCCCACAGCGCGCACAGTGGCGGCAGCACCCAGATCAGCGCCGGCCGCCCGCGGCGGACTTCATCCAGGATCCAGAGCGATGCCGTATAGAACAGGATCGAGAAGACGTGGGGACGCGCCAGGTAATGTACGCTCGATGCGCTGGCGGCCGCTAGCGTGATTCCCAGGGCGATCCATAGCCCACAGCCGCGCCGCAGGAGCCAGGCGAACAACAGGGCCGCCGCCAGGCAGAGCGCGGTTCCGCACAACCTGGCCACGGCCGCGAGACCACCGCGATGGTACGCCGCGGCGAAAGCCGTGTCGGAGAGCCATTCCCAGGCAAACCACGGCTCGCCGGGACGAGTGAACGAGAAAGGGTCCGCACGGGGTGCGGATCCGGTGGCCAGCACCAGTTCCCCGGTGCGTACATGCCACCCCGTATCGCCATCGGCCAGAAGCGCCTGCCAGCCGCCCGGTTGGGCAAACGCGGCCAGTAGCAGGAAGACGAAGAACAGATCCACGAGCGAAGGCGACCACCACCTGTGGACCGGCCGGACGACGAGCGCGGAGGCTGCTTCGAATGCCGACATTTTCGCTACCGTTCAACAGATCGACCGCGAATGTCCATTTCTTGAGTACTGGAACCCGTACCATTGGAGCCCGGGGCAGCGAAAGACTAAGGTATTCGCAGCAGATCACTATGCCGAACCTCTTACTTTTCCTCGCCCTTCAGTTTTGCGACCTGGGCACGACCCTTTGGTTTCTGAGCCGCGGGGTGGAAGAAGGCAACCCTTTGGTGGCGGCCCTGATCCGCGTCTCCGCGCATCCGGCGGTCTCACTGGCGTTGCTCAAGGCAGCCGCCTGCGGTCTGGCATACCTGGCGTGGAGACGCAACCGCATCGAACTGCTGCGGCGCATCAACCTGTTATTCGTGGTGTGCGTGGGATGGAACCTGCTGGCGGTGGCGCGCGCTACTGGGTAATCACCTGCCGGGAGGTGGTGGCCAGCGTCATCGAGCCGGCCGACAGGGGAACCAGGAGCGTCCGGAAGCCATAGGAGACGCGGACCTGCACTGTGCTGCCGGGATGGTTGTCGGGCGTCCAGGTAGTGGTGACGGCCATATTGGCGGGGTCCATGGCGACGACCAGCGACCGGGCCTCCGAGGTGACTTCGGCCGCCGAAGCCGGATGTCCGCTGGTGCTGCCCCGGAGGGCGGCGAAGCGGGCGGCGCGATGGGCGGCAAAGGAAACGGAATTGTACGCGAAGCCGAGCCGGCCGAATTCCATGATGGCGACCAGGAGCAGCAGGAAGACGGTCGCCACCAGCGCCGATTCCACCATCATGCTGCCCCGTCGGGAGCGGCGGCGCGCGGTGATGAGAGCGTTCCACATATCCTAGCGCGCCCGCATGCTGGCCCTGGAAGTCACGGCCCCGGAAAAGGGAACACCCGCATACCGGAACATGGTCACCGCCGTGGCTTGCGTGGTCACCTGCACGTACACCTGCATGGGGCCGGTGCAGCTTCCCGTGCAACTGACCGCCGTGCCTCCCGGACACTGGCAGGACTTCACAACGCTCGCGGTCATCCCCGCGACACCGGGCGCCGCGGCGAGGGCGGCTGCGCGGATTCCGGCGGTGTCGGAAGCGTTGGTCGTGCTGCGGCTGCCGTATTGCGCTCCTGCGCGGGCTGCGTCCGCCACAGCGGTCGCAGTCCGCAGAGCCATGGCGAAATCCAGTACGCCCGCTGCCAGCAGGAGCAGCAGCGGCGCCGCCAGGGCGAACTCCACCACCGCGGTTCCACGAGAGCGGGATGGATGGAACCGCCGCATCGGTCATTCGCTCAGGGCCGCGCTTCCCTTGACCGGCGATCCGCCCGGCAGGGACGAGTAGTCGTTATTGAGGATGGTGCCTCCCGAAAAGTTGACGCTCTTGGCCACCATCACCGTGTAGGCCGCGGTGGAACTGCTGCCGCCGGAGTAATTCAGTGTGGTGGTGGGGAAATACAGGGTGCCCTGAAAGACGGCATTGCTGCCGCCGGACATGGAGCTGGCCGCGCCCGAAGCGATGCTGCGATCCTGGTAGAACAGGATGCCCGCCAGCGAGCCGGAAGTGGGCGCCACCAGGTTGATGGACGTTCCGCCGCTGATGCTGATCGCGCCGTAGCCATAGCCCCCGCCGGCCGTGTTGTAGAACGTGACGCCCGGTCCCGAAAGGGTCGAGCCGCCGCTCACGCTGAGGCCGCCGCCCTTGAGGATGTAGGTGCCGGGGTTCAGTGTGACCCGGGCGCCGCCGCTGATGCTGATTCCGTTGCAATAAACCCCGGGATCGAGCGTCCGGGTCACGACCGAGATGCTGAGATTGGTCTGGTTGCAGCCTCCCACTGAGGGCGCCGGCAAGTAGGCGAGCGGATCGCTCTCAGCCGTGGCACCCGTGGTGGGCGCCGGAGAGATGCTGCCGCCGCCGCTGGCGGAATAGTTTCCCACGATGCTCACGTAGGCGCCGGTGACGGTCGCACCGCCGCTGACGGACATGGCGTGGGAATTGCTCGAGTTGACCACCACCCCGCAACTGACCTGGACGGTAGCGCCGCCGCTGGCCGAGAATGAGTTCGAACCGGTGGGGTCGAGGGTATAAAGACAGGAGCTTCCGCTGCCCTGCCGCGCGACGGCGCGGGCACGCACGGTAGTGGAGGAGGCGCCCACCAGCTCCAGGAAAAACGGGGGCACGGTCTGCGAGAGTGTGACCTCGACGGCGGTGGGGTCGGCCTGGTAATAGCCGCTGGAGGGCGGGTTGCTGACCGCGACGGTGACGCCGCGCTGCCCGTTCGTGAACCCGTTGAGCGCGGCATCGCCACGCGCAGCCGCCGCGACGCCCGAGGTGCCGCTCGCTTTGATTTCCTGCGCCGCGCCCAGGGCTGCGGCATCCGCCGCCGTCTGCATGCGGGTCTTGACGAACTGCACGTAGCCCACATCGATGGCAAGCCCGAGGAATGCCAGGAGAACCACCATCGCCAGCATCGTGGTGATCAAGACAAATCCACGATTGGCCGGCCTGGGGCGGGTTGGAGGCCTTGGTGCGCGCATGTTACAGCCTTTGTCTTGAACTTACGCCCCACCGGTGCTCCAGCGCGATTGGTGGAAGCCCGCGATCCGGATGGTTTTTCGGCTTAGGCTGCGAGAAGCGGCAATATAATTCAGGAGAAGGACAGGGAGACCTTGTAATGCACAGATCTATGCTCGTGAGTGGTGTTTTCGTCGCGTTCGCCGGCCTGCCGGGGTCCGCGACAGCGCAGCCGGTGAGTTCGGCGCCTCCGGCCGGCTTCACCAGTCTGTTCAACGGCAGGGACCTGGGAGGCTGGCGGGGCCGCCCGGGAGGAGGCGGCGTGTTCAGTCCCTACGTCGAGGCGAAGTTCACGCCCGAGGAGCGTGCCGCAAAGACGGCCGAGTGGAACGCCGATCGGGATCTGCACTGGCGGGCAGATGCCGCGACGGGCGAGATTATCTCGGACGGGAAGGGGGTTCACCTTGCGACCGAGAAGCCGTATGGCGACTTCGAGTTCCGCGTGGACTGGATGCTGACGCAGTCCTGCGGCGATTCCGGCGTATACCTCCGCGACTATCCCCAGGTGCAGATTTGGGATCCGGCGTGCCCGCACGAGCAACGGAATGGAGCCGCCCGGGGTTCCGGCGGGCTGTGGAACGACAATGCCGAAAACCCCGGCAAATGGCCGTTAGTGAAAGCGGACAATCCGATCGGGCAGTGGAACACCATGGCGATCAAAATGGTGGGCACGAGGGTGTGGGTCACGCTAAACGGGAAGGACGTTGTGGTGGGCCAGGTCCTCGACAACTTCTTCGATCGCACCCAGCCGGTCCTGCCCACGGGATCGATTGAATTGCAGACGCACGGCTCGCCGGTGCGTTTCCGCAACGTCTACGTCCGCGAGATTCCTCAAGCCGAGGGGCGCTCCATGCTCGCCTCGGTGGGCTCGGGACAGTGACCGTCTCGCTCGATCCGGATCGTCCGAGTGGAAGACCTGCCAGCCAGATCGGCCGCATAGCGCCTGAGGAACGAGTTAGACTCAATGCCTATGCGCTATCTGTTGATCGCCGCCGCCGCGGTTGCATCGCTTGCCGCCGAGACACCCGCTCCACGGAAAATCGCGGTCGCGCGCACGTTCGGGAACGCCGGCCAGGTGGGGCTGTTCGTTGCCGCTTCCGACGGCAGCGGTGAACGGCCGCTTCTCGCATCGCCCCAGACGGACTACGATCCGGTCTGGGCTCCCGACGGGGCATCCATCGTTTTCACTTCCGACCGTGCGGGGTCGGCGGATCTCTACCGTGTAAAGCCCGATGGCAGCGGTCTCGAGCGGCTGACGGCAGATCCGGCATACGACGACCAGGCGGCTTTCTCTCCGGACGCGAAACAGCTTGTATTCGTGAGCACCCGCGGCGCAGGAAGGGCGACGCTCTGGATTATGGATCTGTCCACGCACAGCGCGAGAGCCCTGACTGCGGGAACCGGGGGAGACTTTCGGCCCTCCTGGTCGCCGGACGGAAAGTGGATCGCGTTCTCATCCGGCCGCAACAACCCGATGCCTTTTAGCCACGGACGGTGGGAGCGCCTTCAGTTGGTGGATGTCTACGTCATTCACCCGGACGGCTCGGGGCTGAAAAAAATCACAGAAAGCGGGAATTTCTGCGGAAGTCCGAAATGGATGGGAGACAGCCGCCACGTGATCGCCTATTGCATGACGGCGCAGCAGACGCTGGCGAATCGCATGTCAAATCCCGAGCCCGGAAACGACACGCGGCTGGTGTCGATCGATGCGGCCGCCGGGGTCTCCACCGATATCGCGGCCGGTCCCGGCGTAAAAATGAACCCGTCGCCGCTTCCAGGAAACGACGTCGGCTATGTGCGCAAGGATAAGGCCGACGCCGGGGCAGGGATCTACTACCTGAACGACAAACGAGGACCTTCGGGGGACATACGGACGGCTTCATGGTCGCCCGACGGCCGGCACGTCGTTTTTCAGAAGCGGCTTACCGTGTCGCTGGCGGCGCTCCAGGAGACATTCAGTCGCGACCCGAACTACAAAGTCAGCCTGACAGGCACCTACCTGCCGGCGTTCAGCCCTTCCGGCAGCCAATTCGTCACGAATAGCCGCCCCTCGGCAAATCCGCTCGGCGCAAGCCTCCTGGTTACGAACACCGCGACCGGACGTGCGGAAGTCGTCCACCAGGAGAAGAACCGCAATGTGCTCGGCCCTCAATGGTCGCCGCAAGGCGACAGGATCATCTTCAGCATCGGTGCGTTTGGGGCGTTCTTCAACGGCTTCCGCGAGACCTTTCTCAAGCCTGCGGACCGAGTGGAGGGCGGAGCGCAAGTCGCGATCGTCAACCCCGACGGGACGGGCTTCGAGGAACTGACCGCCGGATCCGGCAACAATGCTTTCCCTTCCTTCGCCCCCGATGGGAAGCGCTTCGTCTTCCGCTCGTTCGACGCCGCCGGCTACGGTTTGCGGATCATGAACCTCGAAACAAAGGCTGTATCCACGCTCACCCGGGAGTATGACAACTTCCCGTTGTGGTCGCCGCGCGGTGATCTGATCCTGTTTTCGCGCCTAGTGGACGAGGCTTACGAGGTTTTCACCATCAAGCCCGATGGAAGCTCCCTCAAGCGGCTCACATTTACGCGGGGCAACGACGCGCATACGGCGTGGTCGCCGGACGGAGAATACATCGCCTTCGCCAGCTCGAGAATGGGCTTCAAGGATGAAGTCGTTTACACCGATGCGCCGCAGCCATACGGAGAACTCTTTGTCATGCGGTACGACGGCACAGGGGTCGAGCAGCTCACCGATAACCAATGGGAAGACGGCACTCCCGCGTGGCAGCCAACGGCAGACGGGAAGGCCGGTGTCCGCCATTCGACAGGTAAGGAATAATCAAGGGGTGGAGACCGAAAAGATCCAGCAGCTTTCCTCCCGATTGCGGGAACGGCTCTCCGAAGCTGCGATGCTGGATCTTGCAGGGCGGCTGATCGCGATTCCATCGGAAAATCCGCCTGGAAACCAGTATGAGGAATGCGCCGGAACTCTTTCCAACGAATTAGAGAGACTCGGCTTCGATGATGTGAGACGGGAAGGCGCGTGTGTACTGGCGTCTGCCGGGACCGGCCCGCGAACCCTCTATTTCAGCGGCCACTACGACGTTGTTCCCGCGCAGACCCGCGATCAGTTCCAGCCGCGTGTGGAAGGCGTAAATCTGTTCGGCCGGGGCTCGTCGGACATGAAGGGCGGGCTGGCTGCGATGATTCACGCGGCGGCCGCGGCACGCGATGAAGGGCTTCTCAAATCCGGCCGTATCGGAATTGTGCTGGTACCCGATGAAGAGACTGCCGGCCCGCGCGGGTCTCGCGATCTGGACGCACGCGGGCTGCTGGGGAGAGACGGGGCCGGCATGCTCACGCCGGAGCCCACCGGCGGCGTGGTTTGGAACGCCAACCGGGGAGCCATTTCGCTGCGCGCCACCATGCGTGGGAAAGCGGCGCACGTCGGCCGGCAGTTCGAAGGCGTGAACGCGTTCGAGCGCGCATTGCCGGCAATGACGCGGCTCGCCGAGATCAAAAAGGACGTAGAGCTTCGGGAAACGCGATACAACATCGCTCCGGCTGCAGCGCGCAAATCCATTCTGCTGCTGGGCGGCCGGGTCGAGGGAGGCACGAACTTCAACGTGACGCCCGATTGCTGTTCCTTCACGATTGACCGCCGCATCAATCCGGAAGAAAGGCTGGAGGAAGAAGAGCGGCGATTGCACGACACGCTGGAAGGCTTCGAGATCGAGACACTTCAGAGGGAACCCGCGGCGGCGACTCCGGCGGGAGATCCGCTCGGCGCAATCCTGTCGCGCCACATTGCCGGCGTGACCGGTAAAGAGCCGGCCTTCGAGATGTGCCCGGGCCTGCTCGAAACACGATTCTATGCGGCTCGCGGCATTCCCGCGTACGCCTACGGACCCGGATTGCTGGCGGTGTCCCACGGGCCGAACGAGTTCGTTCCAATCCGCAACATTGCCCAATGTGCGTTGATCTACGCGCTGACGGCGGCGGAGATGTTGAGCTAGAGAACGCTTGCAGTCAACCCGACTTCTCTAAATGTGTCAGGAGTGGTTTCCTCTGTCGACCCCCATGGTCCGCTCCAGTCCAGATTGCCGATCCTACCAGCGATATGATTCAGAAGGGTAGGACGGGTGGCGAGCATTTTGAGACGTCGGCCGCAGCGTTCGCCCCGACGATCACAAGGAGCACACGAACATGAAGCCGAAGAACACGATCTGCCTCTGGTTCGACAAAGACGCGCATGAGGCGGCGCGCTTCTACGCCGTCACCTTTCCGGACAGTAAAGTAACCGCTGTTCACGAGGCACCCGGCGACTACCCGGGCGGCAAGAAGGGCGATGTGTTGACGGTGGAGTTCACCGTCCTGGGCATTCCCTGTCTCGGTCTCAACGGCGGACCGGCGTTCAGGCATACCGAGGCCTTTTCCTTCCAGGTCGCGACGGAGAATCAGGAAGAGACGGACCGTTACTGGAACGCGATCGTCGGCAATGGCGGCACGGAAAGCGCGTGCGGCTGGTGCAAGGACCGCTGGGGCCTCTCCTGGCAGATCACCCCGCGCGCGCTAACCGATGCACTTGCGGCTGGTGGCGGTGAGGCAAAGCGTGCCTTCGAGGCGATGATGTCGATGCAGAAGATCGACATCGCCGCCATCGAGGCAGCGCGGCGGGGCTGACGTGGACACGCCGAACGTCCTATTCGTCGCCCTCAGAGCCCCCCGCTCCGCTGAGACGAATCCCGTTCGGGCGCCATCGAGTCTGGGCGGGCTATTTTCGGGGCGAGGGCGATCTGGTCGAGTTCGGCGATCGTCTCCGGTGGAAGTTGAAGCGCCGTCGCCGCGAGGTTCTCGCGGAGATGATTGACCGACGATGTCCCGGGAATGAGGAGAATGTTGGGAGCACGCCGCAGCAGCCATGCCAGCGCGACCTGCATGGGCGTCGCCTCAAGCGATGCTGCCGCTGCATTGAGGGCGACCGACTGCAACGGCGAAAAGCCTCCAAGCGGGAAGTAAGGCACGTAGGCAATGCCCTGGGCGGCCAGATCGTCGATGAACCGGTCGTCGCCACGCTGGGCGAGGTTGTAGAAGTTCTGAATGCAGACAATCTCCGTGATCGCCTGCGCTTCGGCCAGTTGCCGCGGAGAGACTGTGCTCAGGCCGACATGCTGAACGAGCCCCTGCTGCTTGAGTTCAGCGAGAGCTGTGAGTGGCTCTTCGAACGGCTCGTCTTCCGGAGCGGCGAATCCGCCGAGCCGGAGATTCACTACCTGAAGCGTATCGAGGCCCAGGTTCCGCAGATTGTCGTGTACAGCGTCAATAATCTCCTGGCGAGAGCGTGCGTGAAGCCATGAGCCGTCGGCGCCGCGCCGTGCGCCGACTTTCGTCACGATGACCAGATCATCCTGATAAGGATACAGCGCCTGTCTGATGATTTGATTAGTTACATGCGGACCGTAGAAATCGCTGGTGTCGATGTGGTTCAAGCCCGAGGCCACGGCCTCGCGCAGAAGCGCGATCGCACCGGGAATATCGCGCGGCGGGCCCCACACAAGCTTGTCGCCCTCCCGTCCGGCGAGCTGCATCGCTCCGTAACCCATCCGATTCACAGTCAGCAGAGTACCCGGGAAGGTAAAGCTGCGGCCGACATTGTTTTCTTCTCTCATCGCGTTTATCCCCCTCGTATCACTTGCAGAACTCAGAAAGACTCTCAGACGAGTTCCTCGCTCTTCTTCCAGAGTGCTGCGGCGTTGTGCGGATCGAGCGCATACGCACGCACCCCTTCGGCGGCAGCCGTGATGTCAGCGTCGTCTGGCACAATGGAGCCCACCTGGCAATTCGCGCAATACCGGCCACCAATCCCGTCAGCCGGAGCTACCACACCCGCCCACACCGAAGTCGCCGCGCCCTGTGGAATCGTCTTCCACTGGAAGGGGCCGCTCAAGGTCCACGTTCGAATAACGATGACCGGCAGACGACAGGTTTACCAGCCGCCCACCGGTGCGAATTAGGGAGGCAATCCGGTTGATCAGGACGAAGTGGCCGAGATGATTGGTGCCGAACTGCGTCTCAAAGCCGTCCACGGTATGCCCGAATGGTACTGCCATCACTCCCGCATTGGCTATGGCCAGGTCAAAAGGCTCTGCCGTGGCCTTCAACTGGTCGGCACAGGCGCGGACACTCTTCAGATCTGCAAGATCAAGCGCGACCAACTCGAAGCTGCCACCGTTCGCGGCAGCATCCTTTTGCACCTGCGCGGTCGCCGCTCCGGCTTTTACCAAATTCCTAGCCGCTCCCAGGACGTGCGCACCGTGTGCCGCAAGAGCTCCGCAACAATGGCGGAACCGATAAAGCCAGTAGCCCCGGAAACAAAGACACGTATGCTGTATTCCCCTTCCGCCCCGTTCGCGTGGCGAATCCGTGACCTTGACGGTATCGTTCTGAGATGGAAAAACTGCCGCGGCGGAACAGAAGTTCGCGGAAGACCTGCTGCCGATCGAGGCATTGCGAGCGTGGCTATTGTTGTTTGTAGACTACATCGCCAAGAAGCAACTGATTGCCCCTGCACTCAACGCGCTGCTGGGAGATCCAAAGAAGGTGTTCGAAGCTTCTTATGCCCGGATCTGGGACGCGATTCGCGCACTGGTGAAACGCGCGATAGAAAACGGCGACATCCGAAAGGATCTCGATCCGATCGACCTGCTGCGGGCTCTGATCGGCGTCGCCAGTGTCGCGACCAGCCCGGACTGGCAGCCAAGCGCCAGGAGACTCGTGGATATCCTGATCACGGGTGCTCGACCCATTCGGTAGAGGCACGGAAACAGAGGCCCGTTCACCACCTGCGGATTGCGCCTGCAAGGTCTGATTCCCTTCCATGATTCACTAGCTTGCCGACCACACACTTGGAGCGGCACATGAGGTCGGCTTTCTCCCCTTTGCGGCTCTCACGATTCGGTATCGTTGTACCGATAGCCGTGGCCTTTCACTGTGCCGATTACCCAAGCGTTGCCGCCCAGTTTTCTGCGAAGGCCTCGAACGGCCACATCGACAACATTGCTTCCGCCGAAAGGCTGCTTCCAAACCTCACGCAGCAATTCGTCGCGTGTCACCACGCTGCCGGGACGCTGTGACAAGTAAGATATCAACTCGAACTCCAGTTTTGTGAGATCGAACCGGCCGCCGTCGCGGGTTGCTAACTGACGGCGGGAGACATCCAGCTCGACTTGAGGTTTCGAAGAATCAACCGACTCCCGCGACAGGTCGCGGCCGACGAACTCCAATATCCAATGCACCGGGCCCTGTGGCCCAAACGGAAGCACGGCGGTGTGAATGAGCGACTGACCGATCGAGACAGCCAGGCTTGGTTCGAGTTCAAACCCGAGGTCCATCACAGCCTGTGGAACCGACGCAGGTTCCCGGATCGCCGTAAACACCCCCACTGCTCGCGGATTCTCCAGGTACGCTCGCTTGGCATCCAAAACGCAAGCCGCCCACTCCGGACTTTGGCGTTCTCCCAGGGCGCGCGACAGCAGACAGCGAATCAAAAGGTAGGGCCGTCGCGGATCGCTTCCGCGAGCCTGCACGTAACTAAGCCAAACCGCCAGCAGCGGATCGCACTCGGCCAGAGATCGCGGGATATCCTGAGGCCGCGCCATGACGTAAAATCCGACCACTTCTCCAGCGTTCCCTCGAACCACCGAGAACATGTGCGCGGCTTGTTTCCACCACTCGGACATGATGGCAGCGCCACTGTCGCCATCATGGATTCGTGCTATGTCCAAAATCGGGTCGCGATCGGCGGGCCTGGCCCTTTCGACGGGTAGCGTAGCCCCGGAAGGAAAGAACGCCTCGCGTAGGACCGGGCGCTCCAACAGGAACAACAAGTCGGCTGTGTGCCGCCAGGTATCTCGTGGTCCCGCAACCACCAACTGATCTCGCATAGATTGCCAGGCTGCTCGTTTCAGCTTCCGGGTTCGGACAGGGTCCATCGCCGCCACGCGGGACTCAATAGCCAGGCGAAAGGCATCGTGGAACACAAGCCCGTCGGCCGCCGCCTCGACGAATGAAAGCTGGCGCAGATTCGCCAAAATGGTCTCGGCGGAACGGTCCGGCAGCATCGCTTCGAGAACGGGTCTGGTAACCCGGCGAACGAGAGATGCGGCTTCGATCGCTTCCCTCAGCACGGGGTCGGCGATCTCGTTAACGCACGTGAGCGCCAGGTAATCGATAACCTGATTGAGCTCCAGGTCTCCGCTGAGAGCGTCGGGTTTGTCCGCAAGACTGGCCGTACACAACTGGAGAGCAAGAGGATTTCCTCTAGAGAAGCGGGCAATCCGGTCCTGGACCGCCTCGGTGAACCCGCGGCTGGCCAGGAAGGATGCGATATCTGCCTCCGGAAGAGGACCCAGCCGCAAACTCAGCACATGGTCCGCCCAACCGGGAGCAGCTATCCAAGGGGCGGTAGCGAGCGAACGCGCCATGATAATGAACCTCGCCGATATGGGCAGGGCCGGAAGGAACTCTGTGCGCAACCAACCATCCAGAAGGCGCAGGGCTTCGTAGTTGTCCAAGGCAAAAACTACCGGCTCGGCTAAGGCACCGACCGCAGCCGCCACTTCGGAGACATTTCTCAATTCCACGCCGAGCGAGGTTCCGATGGCGCCCAAAAGGCCGAGCGGAACCGGCTCGACGCCGCGGCAATCGAGCAGGCGCACCTGCCGGCCCCGAGCAGCCGATTCTCGCTCAAATACGCGCACCAGACTTGTCTTCCCGATGCCACCAACGCCATGCAGGAGCACAATGAGCGGTCCCGTGGGATCGAACAGCGTGGCAAGCCGCGCCAACTCGCGCTCCCGCCCGCTGAAACGGTCAGCGTGAGAGCGCTCAAGACTGTCCTTGATGGTACTCATACAGCATCGCAATCCATTGAAATACAGGGAGTTATCAGTGAGCTTGATTTCTCATCCCGATCTCATCCCAGCCTCATGCTCGCTGGGACCAACTCGCCCCAAACTGACAGTGTAAAGCGATTCCGCTCAGAAGGGAATGAAAGAGGATACGTCATGAATATCAACGAACAAAAACTGCACGCGCTGCTGGGCAAAGTTGTGTCGGACTTCGGCGCCGTGTTTCAAGCCCCGCTGATCCTGATCGGGGACAGCCTCGGCCTGTACCGCGCGATGCGGGATGGCCAACCGACCACTCCGGCCGCGCTCGCAGAACGAACAGACACGGCCGAACGATACGTCCGGGAATGGCTCAATGCACACGCGGCGGCGGGCTATGTCGACTATCACCCGGAAAATGGAACATACTCGCTGTCGCCGGAGCAGTCCATGCTGTTCGCCGAGGAAGGCGGCCCTGCGTTCCTCGTGGGCGCCTTCCAGGCGGCGACGGGCGCGGGGGCCATCCGCCCAGCGCTGGAACACGCGTTTCGAACCGGAGAGGGGCTACCTTGGCGGCAGCACGACCACCAGGTCTTTCATGGTACGGAGCGCTTCTATCGCTCCGGCTATGTTGCCAACCTGATCTCGAACTGGATACCGTCGATCGCCGGAGCTCAGGAATCTCTGACGAGGGGTGGCTCGGTGGCAGATATTGGTTGTGGTCATGGGGCCTCCACTCTCCTGATGGCGCAGGCATTCCCGAACTCGCGGTTTTTCGGCTTCGATTCCCACGCGGCTTCCATTGAAGCGGCACAGGAGCGGGCCGCGGCCAAGGGTCTGTCAGACAGGGTCCAGTTCGCTGTCGCCGAAGCCAAGGACTTTCCGGGGACGGGCTACGATCTGGTTACGATCTTCGATGCTCTCCACGACCTGGGAGACCCGGCTGGCGCCGCCGCTCATGTCCGCTCCACCCTGAGGCCGGACGGAGCCTGGATGATCGTTGAGCCCTATGCCGAGGACCGGTTGGAGGCGAACTTCAATCCGGTTGGCCGCGCGTACTTCTCGGCCTCGACGCTGCTTTGCACGCCTTGCTCACTGTCACAGGAAGGGGGACTTGCGCTGGGAGCGCAGGCTGGCGAGGCCCGTCTTCGAGCGGTCGTCACCAACTCAGGGTTCGGCCTATTCCGCCGAGCCGCGCAAACACCATTCAATCTGATCTTCGAGGCCCGGGTTTGAGAGGACCATTCGCCGGCGGCATGCAGTCCATGCCGCCGGCCCACTAAGAGGAGACGCGTTTCACATGATTCTGCAGATCAATTTCAATCTCAATGCGCCTGTCGCGGAATATCAGAAGATGGCTGATTCTGTCGCGCATGCTTTTCTCGATGTGCCTGGACTAAGGTGGAAGATCTGGCTTCTAAACCCGGCTGCTCAGGAGGCTGGCGGCATCTATCTATTCGATAGCCAGGCGTCCCTGGATGCATACCTGCACGGTCCATTGGTGGCACAGATTAGAGGGCTCACGTCCATACGAAACATTTCGATGAAGCAGTTCGAAGTCATGCCAGAGGTTACAGCATTGACCCGCGGCCCCTTCGAAGCGGCATTGACGTCCGACGCATAGCGAATCGCCGACGGAATCGGGCGACCCTTCACTCCGTCCATAACGATGTCCCGTAATCCGGGGCTGATTCGTGGTTTACGCCAATCGGGAAATTGGGCGGAGGGTCACTTCGCCGCGTTACAAGCATACAGACACGTCCGCGATTCGGTGACCGGCGGAAGCGCGTCGCCGATTCCCGCGAAATGGACTGGAACTGCAGGAGTCGCTAGCCACGGGGAGCAGCCGCGAGCCGGGGCCAGGCGCGTGGTGCGACGCGCGGGCGGCACGGCTGAAGACCGCGTGAGCCACCGCACCGACATCGTCGTGGTCGGCGGACAGTCTCCCCACTGGAAGGCCGAAAAGAAGGGACAGAAGCTGCTCGACGCCGATTACTAACGGGAGTCGGCCGGGCATCGCCGCCGGCGAGTTGCACTCGACTCCGATCTGCTGGCCGACGCACAGCAGGATCTCACCCGCGCCGGCGGAGATGAGCCCAGCCGAACGCGTGGTTCGATCAGCGCACCCGCTACGAGTTGGTTCAACAAGCACTGCGGCAGGCTCAAGCGGATGTAGTCTCTCTCACGGCCCGGCATCAGGACCTCACAAACCAGCTCAAGGCCGCCGCCTCCGCTCCCGGGCTGGACAAATCCGCAAGGCTCGCCAGCTTGAAGAGGCGGAGCGCGCTCAGCGAGATCCTCGGTATTTCCGACGATCGCATCCAGAGTCAGCAGCAATTGGCGGGCGTTTACGGCAAATGGTCCACGCAAATACTTCTGCAGCATCGAATCGTGCTGCATCTGCTGCTCCGATCTTTCGCGGCGATCGCCTTCATTCTGATCTGCATGATCCTCCTCGACGCGATTGCCCGCCATCTCATCGATCGTCCAAAGCTCGACCGGGGCCGGGTCAAAACCCTGCACATCATCTTCAAACTCGGCATCCAATTCCTCGGCGTGCTGAGCATCTTGTTCGTCATCTTCGGCACCCCCAGCGAGATGCCTACCATCCTCGGCCTCGCCACCGCCGGACTCACAGTGGTCATGCAGGATTTCATCGTCGGGTTCTTTGGCTGGTTTGTATTGATGGGGAAGCACGGCATCCGGATCGGCGATTGGGTGGAAATCAATGGCGTCGCGGGCGAGATTGCGGAGATCGGCCTTTTCCGCACGACGGTGCTCGAGACCGGCAACTGGACGGATCAGGGCCACCCTACAGGCCGCCGCGTCAGTTTCAGCAACAGCTTCGCCATCAAGGGTCAGTATTTCAACTTCTCGACTACGGGCCAGTGGATGTGGGATGAGATCCGGTTCAGCATCCCCGCGGCGGAAGAAAACTACGCCACGATCGAACTCATCCATGCCGCAGTGCTCAAGGAAACCGAGAAAGATGCGCACCTCGCCGAAGCGGAGTGGAAGCGCAGCTCCCGGCACGTGGGTTTGAGCCAGTTCGCGGCGGACCCCGCCGTGGAAATGCGGCCCGGCGCCGGAGGGATCAATATCGTGGTCCGCTACGTCACCCGGGCCTCGGAGCGCTTCGAGGTGCGAAACCGGCTCTACGAGCGCGTAATCGGGCTGCTGAACAAGGCCGCCGGCGCCTCCACCCGGGCCTGAGGGCCGCAAATCGGCCAGACTAATCTTTTCCCGCGGAATTGCCGATCAAGCGGACGGAGGTCGATCGAACCCATGCCGCCCGATGCCGCAGTGGTCTGGAAGCCGCTGGTGATCTGTCCGGACGGGGATCTCGAGCGGCGGATCCGCGGCGCGCTGGTCGAAGCCGGGGCTGCCGGCGCACAGGTGGCGAGAGAATATCTGCATGCCGGGGAAATCGCAGCGATCGCGTCGCGGCAGCAGACCAATATCTGCTTCCTGGATGTGGTCTCGGACCAGGAACACGCGCTGCGGTTGATCTCCGAGGCATCCGCCTTCATGCCGGTGGTGGCTTTAAACCCGCACAAAGATGCCGACCTGATCTTGCGGTGCCTGCGGCGGGGGGCCTGTGAATTCCTTTCGGCGCCGGCCGCGGATACGGTGCGCGCGATCTTCGAGAGACTCTCCCGGGCGCGGGCTCCACACAGCGCCAGGAAGGCCGGGATGGCGTACTGCGTGGTGCCCGGAAAGCCGGGTTGCGGGTCGAGCACCGTGGCGGTTCACCTGGCGCTGCAGATGCGCGGGGCCGGCAGCGTCCTGCTGGTGGACACCGATCTTCTGGGCGCCAGCATCGGCTTCATGTTGAAGCTGAGGTCCGAGTTTCACCTGGGCGATGTCGTGCGCGACTGGAAGCGTATGGACGAGGACCTGTGGTCACGGCTGACGGCTCCGTTTTCCGGAGTCGACGTGCTCCTGGCTCCGGAAACTCCCATGGCTAGGCTGGAAATCGGGCGCGCGCTGGCCGGCGAGCTTCTGAACTTCTGGAGGGAGCGGTACGCCACCGTGGTGGTGGATGCACCCGACCTGCGGGTGGCCGCGGAATCCGGCTTTTTGGCGCAAACGGACGAAATCCTGCTGGTCACCACGAATGAGCTGGCCGCCTTGCACGCCACCAGGCGCGCGATCGAGTATCTCGACGCGACGGTCGCCGACCGTGCGCGCGTGCACCTGGTGGTCAACCGCTACACGCCGGCCACCGGCCTGAAGCGCGACGATCTCAAAGCCGCGCTGCACCTGGAACCCTACGCTGTGTTGAGCAACGATTACGACACGGTGCAGGAAGCCCTGTTGGACGGGAAGCCGGCCGCCGCGGGGTCGCGCTTCCGGAGCAGCATAGCGGCGCTCGCGCTGCAGCTCCAGGGCAAGCCCGCCGCGGACCAGAAAAGCGCGGCGTGGCGAGGCTTCCTGCATCTGCGAAAGTAAGGTTGCACCGCAATTTGTCGGTCAGAATAACCAACCGCTTAAGCGTTTCATTCCATATTCAAGAGCCGGTGCGGATGATAGTGTCGATGACAGGACGCAACCGCGTCGGAACGGAACGGAGCCATGAAGACGTTTTGGATTCGGTTCTGGAACGAGACACAAGGTCAGGATTTGGTGGAATACGCTCTCGCAGCCGGAATGGTTGCGGTAGCGGCCGTGGCTGCCATGCCGGCGCTCAGCACCACGATCAACACCGTGTTCTCGAAAATCGGCTCAATCATCAATTCGAGTGTGGGCTAGGCGGCCTCAGGGCCGTTGGCGGAAGGAGAACTCAATGAAGCAACTGAAGGAACTCGCATTACGGGCACAGGTTTGGAACGACACACGGGGCCAGGACCTGGTGGAGTATGCGCTGGCGGCGGGACTGGTGGCGGTTGCGGCGGTGGCCTGCATGCCGGGGCTCAGTGGCGCGGTGAACCAGGTCTTCACCAAAATCGGCTCGATTATCAACGCCAACGTAGCGTAGCGCCTTCGACCCGCTCCTTCACAGCCGCGGCTCTGTGCGATGTCAAGGAGCGGGCCATCTGGACTTTCAGGTGCTCCGGAAGCGCTCGATCAGGACTTCCACCACGCCCAGCCGCCGGCGCAGTTCGTCCCGGTAGGCGCGATGATCCGTGTGGCGGATCCCAACCAGCAGCGTGGCGCGTTCCGTCTCCAGCAACTCTCCGAGAATCGCCATCTCCTCGCCTGTCAGGTTGAGAGGCTCATGGCTCAAAACGTTCATGAAAACCTCCTTCCGCGGATACCCGCTCGCCTTCATTTCACGCCCGATGGGGCGATCCGTCAAGCCTTCACTTCCTGGCGGCGGGCGAGGCGGCCGTTTTGGCGTCCGTACTCTTTTTCACAGGTTCGAAGAAAGAGCGCTCCACCGTGTCGTTGGGGTCGGTCGATACCGGGTGGTCGCGCCACAGCCAGCGCATCATGTCGGGCAGAATGGCGCCGCCCATCTTCTGGCCGTGCTTGTTCATGCCCCACGCATAATTCACCTCGTAACCCTTCTCGGTGAGGGCGCGCATCAGGCGGACATTCTGATAAAACCAGTCTCGGGCCTGGTTGTAGGCGCCGCCGCGCCCCATGCCGCGGTTGTCATTGCGGCCGTCCTGGAGGAAGATCCGGATGGGCTTTCTCTCACTTTTAAGAACGATATCGGGGTAGGCGTTGCCGCCGCGCAGATCGACAAAGCTGCCCACGACACTGAGGACTTTGTGGAACTGCGCAGGCCGTTCCCAAGCCACGGTGAACGCCGCGATAGCGCCCGAGCTGGCGCCGCCGATTCCGTGCCGGTCGGGGTCCTTCGAGAGGTTGTATTCCTTGTACAAGACGGGCAGCAACTCATCGACGATGACCCGCGCGTAACGGTCGTCAAGCGAGTTGTATTCGGTGGGGCGGTTGGTAGTGCGGTCGCCCCATTCGTGGAGATCCGGCTCGGGTTGGTCGGGGCGACGGCCGGGATTGATGAAGACTCCGATCATTACCGGAATCTCGCGGCGGTAGATCAGGTTATCCATCACGTTCTCCGCGCGGGCATCGCCTTCGGGGTGCATGAAAGCCTGCCCGTCGTTGAAGATCATGAGGCTGGTCTCGACCGACGGATCGTACTGCGCGGGGACATATACCCAGTAAGTGTGCTGGGTGCCGGGATAGGCGCTGCTAGGCAGCGTGAACGGGCCGCGGATCTCTCCTTTTGGCACTCCCTCCTGCGGCAGGGAGTCGGGTCCCAGCTGGTAATGGATGTCGGGGTTGGGCGCCTGCTCCTGTCCCTGCGCAAAGGCCGCTGCGATTCCCGCGAGCACGACGGCCGACCGGCATACGCGTGATGCTTTCATAGCAAGCTCTCCTATCGACGCTCCCCTGCTGGAGGCGGCTCTGTTGCGTCAACATATCACACCCGGCGGCTTGCTATCCTGAAACGGTTGTCAGGAGGACGCACGAACATGGACGAAAAACAGGGCCAATCCCAGATCGACCGGCGAAACTTCTTCAAGGCCACGGGGGCCGGCCTGGGCGCCGCCGGCATGCTTATGGCTCCCGCGGTTCCGGCCGCGGCGAGCCCGCTCACGGAGAAGGAAAAACTGGCGCGGATCGCCTCCAACACCTGGCCCATCCGCTACATCTTCAAGAGCCGCATGGGGTTCGGCCGCAACCCGCATGCGGAAGAGATGAAGAAGAAGTACGGGGAGCTCACGATGCTGGACTTTCCCCAATTCACCAAGGACACGTTTCCGGGCGTGACCCACATGGACCTTTTCTCCGGTCTCTTCGGCGACATTACTGACGACAGCATGTACGTACAGGTCCCGCTGCTGGTGGGCACGGCGACCCGCGTAACCCGGGAGTTCGACCCGTCGAGCGCCTCCGGAAAGCGCTGGCTCGAGCAGATGGCGAATAAGATGGCGTCCACCGGCACCCAATGCCAGCACATCTCCAACAACGCTCCGCGCGACATCTGCGAGCCGGACGAGGAGAAGCGCAAGGCCGGCATCGAGGTCGCCAAAAAGTGGTTGGACGGCGGGAAGATCCTAGGCGCGAAATCCATGCGCGTGAACAGCGGCGGGCCGCGGATTCCGCCGGGGCCGGTGGTGGCCCAGGGAGACTATCCGAAGAACGACGAGCTGGCCGCGTACCTGAGGCGGTGCATCGAATCGTTTAAAGAGATGGCGGATCACGGCAGCAAGGTGGGCGTGAAGGTGACGCTCGAGAACCACTGGGGCCTGACCGCGAATCCGATCAACATCCGGATCATCGTGGAGGAAGTGAACAGCCCCTACTGCGAAGCTTCGCCCGACTTCTGCAACTGGGAGCACGAATACCTGATGTATCACGGCCTGAGGGCGCTCGCTCCGTATGCCCACACCAACGTCCACGCCAAGTATTGGAACCGGTGGAAGGACAACGACGTGAAGCGGTCGGTGAAGATCATGAACGACGCCGGATTCAAAGGCACGTTCGCGCTGGAGTACGAAGACGGCCCCTGGGATGGCGTGGAAGGAGCTAAGTACCTCTATAAAGAGGTCCTCGCCGCGCTATAAAGGACCGCGCAAACCCCATCTTCTGAACCGCCGCCCCGCACGTGGAATCTCCCCATAACAGCGGCCGGGGGTCTGATATTCAGCTCCCCCGACTGCTCCAGAGGGGGGCGGTGCAATGTCACCTCAGATGTTCCGCAAGGCCGCCGGAGCGGCCTTTGCGGCCTTGATTCTGATCCCGGCTGCTTCCGTGTTCGCCGGCGATCCGCCAGTCGATTCCGCAGAGCTGTTGCAGCGCATCCGCGCCAAGGTGGTGGCGCGCCTGTCGCAGTTACCGAACTACACTTGCCGCGAAGTGATCGACCGGTTCATCCGGCGGCCTTCGACCGGGCTCCAACGCATGGACCGGGTGGAGTTGGAAGTGGCATTCGTCGGGAACCGGGAGTTGTTTGCGCGCCCGGGCGGAGAGTTCCAGGAGGGCCACGCCAGCCGGCTGGTCAACGACGGCACCATCAGTGACGGCGAATATGCTTCGCACATGGTGAGCCTCTTCCGCACGGACCGCGCGGAGTTCCAATACGCCGGATCCGGCAAGAAGGAAGGGCACAAGACTTATCGCTTCGACTTTCGCATGCCGCAGGAGAAAAGTAACTTCCTGGTGAAGCACGATGCCGCGGAAGGCATCGTCGGTTACAAAGGATCGTTTTGGGTGGACGCCGAGACGCTCGACCTGGTACGACTGGAGATCAAAGCCGAGCACATCCCGTCACGGATAGGCATCGACTCAGTTTCGGAGACCATGCGCTACCAGATTGTCCAGACCACCACCTCGGAGTTCCTGGCCCCGCAAACCTCAGAACTGTCGGTATCGTACGATGGCAGCTATTACAGCGTGAACCTGGTGAAGCTGGAACAATGCCGCGAATACACCGGAGAATCGACTGTGGCATTTGGTTCGGCGGACCGCAGCGCGGACGACACCGGGAAGGAAGACGCTGCGAAGAAGGTTCCGCCCGACAAGCAATGATCGTCGAGCGGCAGAAATGTTTTCGTACCGCTTCGACCTCCAATGCCGGACCCCGGCTTTGAGTGCGTGGCAGCGTACGGAGCAGGGCGGCGTTTTGGAAGCCGTGCGCCAAATGGTCCTTGGGTGTTACCTCTTGAGTGGCGGGACAAAGTTATCGGATGGTGCTGGAGGTGGGGGTCGAACCCACATGCCCAGTGAAGGGCGCGGGATTTTGAGTCCCGTGCGTCTGCCAGTTCCGCCACTCCAGCGGGGGAATCTGCGGCGAATCTTCAGTATAACGTATACTTGATTTAAAGGCCCTTCACTTCTTATGGCGCTGTTCAAAACACGCAGCGCCGCCGTTTATGGCATCGATGCTCACCTGATCGATGTCGAAGTCGACATGTACTCGTCAGGCTCGGCGCGCGACTTCGTCATGGTCGGTATGCCCGATACCGCGGTCCGCGAGAGCCGCGAGCGCATCAAATCGGCTCTCCTCAATTCCGGCTTCGGCTATCCCAACAAAGCCGTCACCATCAACCTCGCTCCCGCCAACGTGCGCAAAGAGGGCGCGGGATTCGACCTTCCCATGGCGCTCGGAATTCTGGGCGCAATGGGCGCGGTGAAAGGCCTGGATAGTCACATCCTGGTAGGAGAGCTTTCGCTCGACGGCGCCATACGTCCGGTGCGCGGGGCGCTTTCCGTGGCGGTCTGCGCGCGCGACCAGGGCATTCCGAACCTGATCCTGCCGGCGGAGAACGCGGCCGAGGCGGCCGTGGTGGAGGGCGTCCGGGTTTACGGGATGCGGCACCTGGCCGAGGTCGTGGCGCTGCTGACGCGCCCGGAAGAATTCACACCGGTAGTGCCTGCGGCGAACGGGCACGCGGCCGAATCGGCGTCGGCTCCGGATTTCCGCGATGTCCGCGGGCAGACGATGGCGAAGCGCGCGCTCGAGGTTGCGGCGGCCGGGGCGCACAACATACTGATGATCGGGCCGCCGGGTTCCGGCAAGACAATGCTCGCGAAACGATTCGCAGGGATCCTGCCGCCTTTGGATTTTGGCGAGGCCATCGAGACCACCAAGGTCCATAGCATCGCCGGTCTTTTGCGGAGCGGGGGAGGCCTCTTGCATGATCGCCCGTTTCGGAGTCCGCACCATACTATCAGCGACGCCGGCTTAATTGGCGGAGGTACTGGCATGCCAAGACCGGGAGAGGTCAGTCTGGCACATCACGGAGTGCTATTCCTGGACGAGTTTCCCGAATTTCCCCGCGACGTGCTCGAAATGCTGCGCCAGCCGCTCGAAGATGGCTGCATTAATATTGCCAGGTCGAATATGACCCTCTGCTTCCCGTCGGTCTTCATTCTCGTTGCTGCCATGAATCCTTGCCCCTGTGGTTTT
>CAWIIF010000004.1:0-1817233 GCA_963836015.1 Bryobacterales bacterium
AGATCGAGCGCCGCTTCGCCTCGGGCCTGGCCTACACCTTCGCGTATTCCTACTCGCGTAGCATGGGACAGGGCTCTGGCGGTGCCGACGAAGGCACCTCGATCCTGCCGTTCTCTCCGACCGGTATAACCGCGGCCGTACATCTCTCGACTATCGCCACGTCGAGTTCGCCACCGTGCTGTGGGAGATTCCGTTCGGGCAAGGGCGCAGGTACTATTCGATGCAGGCCGCGTGTTGGACGCCATCGCGGGCGGCTGGAATCTAAGCGTTACCCAGCAGGCGCGCTCGGGCGCTCCGCTTTCGATCTCGGGCGGAACGTCGAACCTCTGTAACGGCAATGGACGCGCGCGGACGTGATCGGCAATCCGTCTATCGCCAACCCGAGTGCAGCGATGTGGTTTAACAGGTCGGCTTTCGCCGCGCCGGCGCTCTACACCTGGGGCAACGCGGGGATGGATCCTGGCCGGGCCGGGGCTGCTGCAGTTCAACACGGCGCTCTCGAAACAGTTCCGCGTCACCGAAGGCAAGAGCCTGGAGTTCCGGTGGGAAGCTTACAATGCTCTCAACCGCGTTAACTACAACAACCCGAGCACCAACGTGTCAAGTTCGCTATTCGGAAGAATCACCTCGGCAGGGACGGCGCGCTACATGCAACTGGCGCTCCGCTTCACATTCTAAGCGACTCCGCAACTGCTGCCGGGCCGGACGCATCGCGTCCGGCCCGGTACGTCTTTGGCAAACTACGAAATTTCTACGTGCTAAATTAGCGGACTTATGGACAGGGTCAAAGGCAAAATCGCTGTGGTGACCGGCGCGGCGAATGGCATCGGACGTGCCATCAGCGAGCGGCTCGCGGCCGAAGGTGCCTGGGTGCTGGTCACGGATATCGAAGACGACTCGGGCTGCGCCACGGTCGATGCTATCCGGCAGAGCGGCGGGAGCGCGGAGTATCAGCGGGCGGACGTGGCGCGGCCGGAGGATGCGGCGCGGGCAATCGCGCAGGCCGCCGCACAGAATGGCCGTGTCGACATTCTGTGCAACAACGCGGCCTACCTCGGGCCGGCACACGCCGTTGTAGAATCGACCGCAGAGGAATGGGACAAGTGCATTCGGATCGCGCTTCTGGGAACGCACCATTTCACCAGGGAGGCGCTGCCCTACATGGTGCGGCAGAAGCAGGGCGCGATCGTTAACGTGGCGTCGATTCAGGCGATGGCCGGCATGATGACATCGGCCGCCTACACCGCGACCAAGGCGGCGGTACTCGGCTACACGCTCAGTGCCGCCTATGATTACGGTCCGCACAACGTGCGGGTCAACTCCCTCTGCCCGGGGCCGATCCGTACGCGCATCTCGCCGCCTGCCGACGCGCCCCACACCAGGTGGCAGTGCGACAACACGGTTCTCGGTCGCGTCGGGACTCCTGAAGAGGTGGCTTGGGCTGCGCTGTTCCTTGCCTCCGATGAGGCTTCCTACATTACCGGCGTAACGTTGCCGGTTGATGGAGGTTGGACATCGAAATGACGATGCTCAATCTCGCCTGGCCGCTGTCCGAAAATACCCCGTTCTACGAAGGACTCGCGAAGCCGCGCATCGAGCAGATCTATGACCTCGGCAAGGGGCACGCCTGCAACTCCTTCTACTTCACCTCGAGCAACCACGCGGGCACGCACGTCGACGGGCCGTTTCACTTCAATCCGGCCGGCCGTAAGATCGCCGATTACGACATGAACGAGTTGGTATTTACGCGGCCGGCGATTCTCGATGCGCCCCTCGCGCCCTCGCAACTGATTATGCCCGAAGCGCTCGCAGAGCTCGACACCGTGCGCCCCGATTGCGACATCCTGCTGCTGAGGAGCGGCTTCGGCGCGTGCCGCGGAGACGCGCAGGTCTACGTAAACGAGGGGCCGGGATTCTCAGGCGCCGCCGCTCGCCATATCCTCGAAAGGCTGCCCTCGCTGCGCGCGCTGGCGATGGACTTCATCTCCGCCGCCGCCGTGGCCCACATGGAAGAGGGATGCGAGGCACATCGAGTGTTCCTCGGGTGCGCGGGGTATGGCGACCGCTCGGTGCTGCTGATCGAAGACGCGCGTCTGCCAATGGATCTGCCCGTGCCGTCGCGCCTCATTCTGGCTCCGTGGCTCTTTGTCGGGCTGGACAGCGCCCCGTGCTCGCTGCTTGCCGAATTCGCGGAAGGAGAACCTCAATGAGCGCGCCTACGGTGGTTCGCGACCCCGGAGAAATCGACTTCAACCGCCCAGGCAAACATCATTACCAGGTGGCGTTTCATCTCGATTCGGGCTGGGGCTACTCGCTCGTGCCGATGACCGTAATCAACGGCACGGCGGGAGCGGCGGCGCCGGACACGCCCGGCGTCGTGGCGTTCGGCGGCACGCACGGCAACGAGTACGAGGGGCAGGTTGCGGTCAAGCGCCTCTGTAACGAGCTCGACCCGGCGCGGATGCGCGGGCGCGTGATCCTCATCCCGCAGCTGAGCGAGAGTGCGTGCCGCGCGCACCAGCGCTGCTCGACGGAGGACGGCGTCAACATGAACCGCGCATTCCCCGGCGATCCGCGGGGCACGGTGTCATACCGCATTTCGAATTTCGTCAAGACCCGCATCTTCCCGCAAGTGCGGGTCGTGCTCGATATTCACGCCGGCGGGAGGGAGGCGGTGTTCCCCCTTTGCGCGTCTTTCCACCCGCTGCCGGATCCGGAACAATTCGCCGAGACCGAGGCCGTGGCGCGCCTGTTCGACACGCCCTTTCTCTTCGTCTACTCGCGCCAGATGGCCGCCGGGCTGTTGACTGATGAAGCGGAGGACGAAGGCAAGATCGCGCTCGGCGGTGAGTTCGGCCACGCCGAAGGGTGCGCTCCTCGCGGCGTGCGGCACGCCTTCGAAGGAATCCGCAACATCCTGCGGCACTACCGCATGCTGGAAGGCGAGATCGCGCGCATCGCCACCGGCCGCGAGGCGCCGCCTCGCATGGTGCAGGCGCCGCATCTGGCCGACTACATTCCCGCACCAGGCACCGGCATCTGGGAACCCGCCGTGGCGCCCGGAGACGATGTCGGCGTGGGCGACCTCATTGGGCGGCTGCACGATTTTACGGACCACAGCTCGGCGCCCGTCGAGGTGCGGGCGCACAAGACGGGCGTGATCATCGCGATGTACTTCGCGGCGCTGTGCCACAAGGGTCTGACGCTGTACGTGATCGGCGAGGATGTGAAGCGGGCATGAAGATCACCAACGTCGAAGTTCTCGTCTTGAAGTCGCCGGGGCTGTACAACCGGCCGGAGGGCTCCGAGGAGCCGCTGGGGCCAACGTACATGGGCCTGGTGCGCGTCTCGACGGACGCCGGCATTACCGGCTACTCGGACATGGAAACAGCCGCGCCGGTGGCCAAAGCCGCGGTCGAAGCGCCGCCGTGGAGCGAGGATGGGGTGTCGTACTTCGACGGCCTGGCGTCGCTGATCGTCGGCGAAAATCCGCTCGAGCCGGAGCGCCTCTGGTACAAGATGTACCGCGGCAGCATCTATTACGGCCGCCGCGGCGCGGCCATCCAGGCGATGTCCGCCATCGACATCGCGCTCTGGGACATTATGGGTAAATTTTACGGGCAGCCCGTCTGCGTGCTGCTGGGAGCGAAGTGGCGCGACCGCGTCCGCGCCTATGCCAGCACGCTCTTCCGCCCCACGCCCGAGGCGATACGCGAAGCCACCCGCCGCTATCTCGACGCCGGCTTCACCGCCGTGAAATTCGGCTGGGGCGTTTTCGGCGAAGACCCGAAGCAGGACGTGAAACTGGTCGAAGCCGCGCGCCGCGAGATGGGCGACGGCTGCGATCTGCTGGTGGACACTGGCTGGTTCGTCGAACGCACGCCCAAACAGGCGATCCAGGTAATCCGCTCGCTCGAGCCCTACCGTCCTTTTTTCGTCGAAGAGATTCTGCATCCGGAAGATTACGACGGCTACCGGCACGTGGCTGAGACGGTGGATACGCTGGTGGCCTGCGGCGAGCAGGAAGCGACGGAGTGGGGCTTCCACGAGCTGATCACGCGCGGGAAAGTAGACGTTCTGCAGCCGGACCTGACGCGCTGCGGCGGGTTCACAGTCGCTCGCAAGATCGCCCACATGGCCGAGTTGGCGAACGTCCTCGTGATTCCGCACTCGTGGTCCTCGGACCTGCTAACGGCAGCGTCCCTGCACCTGAACGCGTTTATGCGGCGGGCGGTGTTCATCGAATTCAACACGTCGCAGGGGCCGTTGAGCCGCGAACTGGTTCGCGAGCCGCTTCGGATGACCGACGGCTGGCTCTCTGTGCCTGAAGGGCCCGGCCTCGGTGTCGAGGTGAACGAAGAGGCGATTCGTAAGTACCGGATCGCCTGAACCTCTACCGGGTCGGTTCGAAGCTCCAGAACGCCACTCCCCAGGGGCCGAGCTCGATTTCGGTGTGGAACGCTCCCCTCTCGACCGTCACCGGCTCCAGCGGCCGCAGGCGCGCGTTCTCGTCGTAGGAGGCCGCGGCGGCGTCGAGCAGTTCCGGCCGCATCAACAGCTTGCCGGGAGCGTCCGGAGCGTCGATCGCGAGGCGCACGGGCTTGTCGGAATAATTGACCACCAGCAGGTTGTGTGTCAGATACAACGGATCGTACGAGAACAGTCCGTGCACCGTGGGGTCCGACGAATCTAGCTTCAGCCTGTCGCCCGTCAGCCGGCTCAGCAGCTTGAAGGCGTAGTAGGCCGGGCGCACCGTGTCCTGATAGTCGAAAAGGCCGTCGAACTGCGGCATGCGGTTCCACCAGCGTGCCATGAAGGCTGCGCCCCGCGCAGACATGAACTGCGAGAAGCTGTGAACATCCACGTAGTAGTCGCGTATGTGATAGTAGCAGGAGTGGTCGAGCCCTGCGTCCACCATCTGCCACGCCGTTTCGACCACGTAGGCCGGCTGGAAGCGCGGGTCCTGCACGGGATGCGAGAGCGACATGTTCCACTCGTCGAGGAAGGTCTCCACCTTGAGGTTCGGCCGCTTCGCGAGCAACTCGTGGACGTAGTCGATCGTGTGGCGCACCGCGGTTGGATCGCTGCTGTAGATATGCCAGGAGACGAAGTGCACCGGGGCCTTGCCGGCGTTACCGAAATCCAGCAGGACAGGCAGTAGTGCGGAGCGGTAATTGGCCACCGCCGGGCCGCCGACGCGCGCGTCAGGATCGGCGCGCAGGATCGCCGCCGCCGTGTGCTGGTAATACGTCAGATAATTCTCCGGCGTGAAGTGGTACGGGCAACCGCCGTCTTCGCCGATATCGCCTTCGTTTCCGATCTCCCAATAGCGGATTCCCGAGGCGCGCTCCTTGTAGTGGCGCACCATCTGCTCAATCAGGTCCTCCCACTTGCCCCAGTCGTTCGGAGCGACGACATTCTGGTCGATCTTGGGGAACAGCACTTTCGGTTTGAACGCGATCGTCATCAGCGGCGTGGCTCCGGTCCGGCGGATCAAATCGACGGAGCGGTCGAGCGTGTCGAAGTGATATCTGCCTTCGGCGGGCAGCAGGTCGAAGTACTCCTGCAGAAAGAGGCGGATCAGTTGCGGATGGAGCGCTCGCACTTCTACCATGCGGTCGCCCCAGATCGTGTCCTCCGAGAGTCCTCCCTGCCCCAGCGCCATGCGTTCGATGTTCATCTTGACGGGCGTGTCTGCGAACGAGACATGCACTGAAGTGGTCCGCGGCTGCGCGGCGGCGATCGCCGCCATAAGTAGAAGTCCAAAATACTTCATCCGATTCCCAGTAAGTCCAAAGTGTCACGGTGGATCATCGCCTCGATCTTCGCTTCCGGGATGCGAGGCAGGTGGGTGCCTTCGACCATCTGGTTCACCTTGCGCAGCGCCTCCATGGTGGACGTCGGAGTGGTGAAGGGATAGTCCGAGCCAAGCAGCAGCCGGTCAAGCACGCCGTATTCCATGGCCGAGACCAGCGCGTTGTAGAACTGCCACGGGCGGTAGTAGAGCGCCGAGATGTCGCTGTAAAGATTGGGGTGTTTGCGGATCAGCACCAGGGTCTCGTCGATCCACGGGTGTCCGAGATGCGCAATCACCATCCGCAGGTTGGGGAACTCCTGCGCCAGCGGCTGCAGTTGTATCGGGTTGGCGATTTCGAGCGAGACGTTCTCGCAAAACGTTGTCCCCTGGTGGATCAACATCGGGATGCGCAGTTCCTCGGCACGTTTCATGATGCGCCGGAAGCGGGAGTCGCCGGGGGCCACGTTCTGATAGATCGGCCCCATTTTCAGGCCCTGCATTTTCAGGCGCTGGACGCTGTCGTCGAGTTGCTCGACCGCGTCCGGGTCCTGCGGATCGACCGAGCAGAAGCCGATCAGCTTCTCCGGATGGCGCGCAACGTACTCCGCCACGTACTCATTGGGCACGAGCACCCCGACGTGCCGCGCGCGGAAGCCCAGCACTACGGCGCGATCGACCGCCTGCATCGCCTCCCAGTGCTTGTCGAGATCGACGTGGATGTCCTTATAGCCCTCGCCGGCCGTGCGGCGGGCGTCATCAATGAAGCGCTCGCCGATGTGGCAGGGGCATTCCCAAACGTGCGTGTGGACGTCAACCATCATAGTCTTAGAGCACTCCGTATTTGGCGTACACGTCGCGCAGGTACGCCCCTTGCATCAACTCCTGGCGCGTGGAGTTTTCGCGGCTTACCTTCTCGGTGGCGAGCCGGACTGCCTCGCTAACGGCTTCGGCGGGGATAGCCACGACGCCGTCATAATCGGCCACCATCAGATCGCCGGGCGACACCACCACGCCGCCGCACTCCACGGGGACGTTGTAATCGGTGACGATGCCGCGCCCGCGCGAATCCACCGGCTTGATGCCGGCGGCGAAAACGGGGAAGCCGAGCGCCAGAATCTTCTTCACGTCGCGGGTGAGCCCGTCAACCACGGCGCCGCGGGCGCCCCGCGTCATTGCGGCGGTCGAGAGCAATTCGCCCCACGGCGCGTTGCGCTTCGACTCCCCGGTCCCGACCACCACCACTTCACCGGTGAGGACGCTATCGAGCGCCTCGATTTCGAGGCCGTACGGGTCCTCGTGCTCGTAGTGCAGGTCCATGCAGGTGATGGTGCGCGCCCACCCGGCGAAGACGAAGTCCGGAGCAAGCGGCCGAAGGTGTTCCCGCATGGCGCGGTCCCGGAAGCCGATCTCGTCGAGGGCGTCGCAGATTACGGCTGTGTAAAGATCCCTCTCAATGTGCGAAAACATTTCCAGGTCCGCAGCCGCAACCGTCCTCCCGGAGGCCCGTCGCGTAGGTCGTTTGGTCGTTGGAGACAAGGTCTAGCCTTTCCCCGGCGGGCCGTCCCGCGCACGCGCGTGGCAGACCCGCCGGATGTCGAAATCTCATTCTTGAGCACAGCACCGGCCCCGTCAACGGCGGAGCGGCCGTCCAGCGGAATTTCTTCCACAGTAATGGAACCAATGGAACCCTTCCGCCGGATCTAATAACTCGCCGTGATCGTGTACCGCCCCTCAGACGGCGACGGAATCCGCACCCACTCCTTCGCGGTGTCGAAATCCGTCCAGTTGCGGCCGTTCACCGTCACGCTGCGGATTCGCCTGCCGTCGGGGTGCCGCAGCCGCACCAGTAGCGTCCGCGGACGCTCGCCCGGAGACATCTCGACGGTGGCGTCGATGTGCCCGGCGGCGGCATGGCTCTCCAGCGTCATCGACAAGTCACCGAAATAGGTCGGCGCGCGCTCGACCACGATCTTCTTACCGTCAGCGAGCCACGCCCGCGGCGTCGCCATCCCGAGCACCAGCGCCCCGTCGTCGCGCTCGTGCACCAGCATGTTACGGAAGAGCTCGAACCACGCGCCGTCAGTCGAGGGCGGACCGAAGTATTGGCCATGCGTCCAGCGGTGCTCGACCGGCTCGTAGACCGAGTGGCTGAAGGCGCTCGCCATGTAGCTGTAGAAGGTGCGGATCACAGCCTTAGAGTCGTCGCGAAGCAGGTAGGCGGTGGCCTGCTGATTGTAGACGGGCTCATTGGCGATTCCCCAGCCGTGGAGATAGAGATTGTCCTCGTGGTCGTTGAGCAGCAGGTCGGCGAGGCGGCTGGCGGCCGGAATGGCCTTGAGGCGGATCAGGTGGACCGCGCCGGTGTCTACGTCGGCGGGATACCAGTCGTACATGAGCCGGCTGTAAGTGGTGGCCTCGCAGGGCAGGTAGGGCTCCCAGGTATGATCGCGCAGTTCAACGATCGGGGATCGCATGCTGGCCGCGCCGAAGCCGCGCTCGATGGCGGTGCGCAGGTCCGCGGCGGCACGCCGTATCTCAGCGCCGCGCGGATTGCCGATCTCCTCCAGCACGCGGCCGAACAGGTCGAGCCCCGCATACATGTAGGCCTGGTTGAATGCCCAGAGTCCGTTGCCGGTGCCGTCGTTGAGCGGCGCCTCGACGAGGCCCTGTGTCTCGCCCGGCCGCAGCGCCGCCTGACGGACCTCGCCCATGCAGTAATCGAGCGCCTTCAGGCTGTAGGGCAGCAGCATGTCCAACTCGTGCCGGTTGTGCGAGAGCAGATAGTGCTGGGCTACGGCGTACAGCATGCCGGGCGTGTAGGCGCCCCAGTTGGCGAAGCCGTTGACGTGGCCGTTCTCCTCCTGATTATTGCGGAACTGCGCCAGCAATTCCTCGGCGGAGATGGCGTGGTACCCGCGCAGGTCGTACAGCATGTAATCCACGTACACCGATTGGTTCACCGGCCAGGGCGTGCCCGTCTGGCTATAGGCGAAGTTCGAATACGGCAGGTCGATCCGGATGTCCGGACCCGGCCCACCGTGGCGGCGAGGCAGGCGCAGCGCGTGCCAGAGGGTGGAGCGGAAGAGATCGTTAACGGCCTTCTCCGGCGTCACGAATTGCGCGCCGCGAGCCACGTATTGCGACCAGAAGTCGAGTGTCTGCCGCCGCGCCGCGGCATAATCGAGGGCGGCGAGTTTAGCGGCGTCCTCCGCGGCCGCCATGGGCGAGGCGAGTGTCACTTCGAAGCTGCGTTCGCCGCGCGCCGGCAGGTCGAGATACACCGTGCCATCGACGCGCTTCATCTCGTGCTGGTAATCCGAGACGCCGCTCCAATCCACTCCTTCCGCCGCGCCGTGCACGGCCAGCAGAACGCGTCCGTGCGCACGCTCGCGGAACAGCACCGCGCCTCCCATGGGCTCGGTGTAGATCGGGGAGTGGATATACGAGGGCAGCAGCCGCTGGTGGCTGAAGGTCATGGGCACCCGCCGCGCGCGATTCTCCAGATTCGTCACCCGCACCTGCTGCATCAGGACCATGGCGATATCGCCCCGGCGGTCCTTGGGCAGCCCGTCGAGCGGATAGGCGAACTGCTCGACCGTGTAGTGCAGGCCGTCGTTTTCGTACACCGTGGTGATCACCGGCAGGCCGTCGTCGAGATGTTGGCCTTTCCAGGTATGCGCAATGCCCTGGTTGATATCGCCGAACCCGAACCAGAAGCGAAAACGGTCGGGATTGCCGTAATCGTTCCAGACGCCGGCACCCCGGTCGATTCCGAACTTGGGGATGGCGCTATCCCAGGTGAGGCAAACGATGTGCCCGGGCCCGTGCGGCTGCGGGTTGACATAGGAGGGGTCGCCCATGTCTTCCCATAGCGCCGTATACTGCGCGTAACTGGCTTCGGGGTCGCGATTGACGCGGTCCAGGATGCGATCGTCCTTCCACGCCGCGAGCCGCCTCTGGTGTTCTGCGAACGGCATGGGGTCGTCGCCCGCCGTCACATAGACGTGCAGCGAGGGGATCCAGATCGCCTTTTCGGTTTCGAGTTGATCGAGTGTGACGGTGAAGCCGCGCGTGCCCTCGGGGTTCATCTCGACCGTCAGGCGAGGTGAATCCGGGTGGATGGCGGCGTCGCGCGAGAGGCGGCGCGCGGTGTCGGCGTCGCTATGTGAGATCAGGTCCGCCCAGATGACGTGCATGTTGTCAAGGGTGGCGGCTGGGACATCGGGGTAATTCAGGGTGAAATTCGCGCCATCGACGTCGCCGTGCCCGGCGCGCGTATGCCACACTCCGCTCTCGATCGTGTCGCCGGTCTCGAGTGAGTCGCCGGTTGCATCAGCGACCTGCAATCCCGGAGTCTCCGGAATGAGCTTGACGTAGTAGGGCTCGCTTTGGGGCGCCTCTTCTCCCCAGCTCAGGCGGACTTTCAAGTGGCGGTCAGCGGCCGCGGCGGATGCCGCAAGAAGGGCCGCGGTCAGCAAAACTATCCCGGTGATTCGCATAGGCACCTATTTCGGAATTATAGGAAAACGACCCGGTGCGGCACGCGGGAGAGCCCGGCGCACCGAACGAATTTCCAGCTAATCGGAAAGCGGCACGCCAGCACGGCCCGGTCGCGCGCATAATCCAAGCATATGTTTCGAGGGCTATTCAGGACGGGACTGCACGCGGGCGTTCTCGCGTTGGCGCTGCTCTCTCCGGGGCTCGCCGCCACAGCGCCCCGCGACGGGATCGCGCTTGATGGCGCGTGGCAGTTCCGGGTCGATCCCGGCAACGCAGGCGACGCCGGTCATTGGTACACGGGCACAACGCCTTTCCCGCAGACCATTCAGGTTCCCGGCGCATGGCAGGCCCAGGGCGTGGGCAAGCCGGAGGGCATCCTGCGCCACGACTATGCCGGCACCGCGTGGTATCGCCGCACCGTCGCCCTTCCCGAGAACTGGCGCGGACGCATTGTGCGGCTGCGGATCGGCGGCGTCCACCGGAGCCTTCGGGCGTACGTCAATGGCGTCGCCATTGGCACGCATGACGGCTTCAACGCACCCTTCGCGCTCGACATCACGCGCATCATCCGTCCCGGCGCGTCCAACCAGATCGTCCTCCGTGTCGAAAATCCTCCCGCACCCATCACGACCTCACCCGATAAGCAGCCGCCGCTCATGCCCACCGGCATGCTGAACTACATCGGCAATTGGGGCGGCTTCTACGGCGATATCTCGCTCGAAAGCGGGCCGCGTGCGTGGATCGAATCCACATACATTACGAGCGACGTGGCAAACGGCCGCATCTCCGTGCGCGTCCACGTCGCGAGTGAAGGCGCTGCCGCGGGCCCGGCGACGGTGCGGATCGCAGCGCGCGGGTACCAGGCCGAGGCGCCCGTCAAGGTTCCAGCCTCGGGCGCGGCGGACGTGGCCGTTGAGCTCGCGCTGCCCGATGCCCCGCTGTGGTCACCCGACCATCCTAACCTCACAACGGCATCGATCGAGCTCATTCGCAATGGCAGGGTCGCCGATCGCACCGACCTGCGCTTCGGCTTCCGCACGATCGCGACCGAGGGCAATCGCCTGCTGCTCAACGGCAAGCCGATCTACCTGCGCGGATATGGCGATGACGACGTCGAGGTTCTCACCGGCTTCCCTCCCGCGTCGAAAGATGTGTATCTGAAACGCCTGGCGATTGCCAAAAGCCTCGGATTCAACGCCGTCCGCTTCCACTCGATGACGCCTCCGGAGGCCTTCTTCGAGGCCGCGGACGAGGCCGGCATCCTGGTCATGGCCGAACTGCCCGCGGCCTACACGCAGTACTTCTACGCGCACCGCGCTCATCTCAAAGCGGATCTGAAGGATACCCTGCTCGCCTATCGCAACCACGCCTCCCTACTCAGCCTCGGGTTCGGCAACGAGTTCAATCTGCGATGGCTCAAAGATGACGCCGAACGGCGCGACTTCACCAACTCCATCGCCGAGTTCTATGGCTATGCTAAGACGCTTGCGCCCGCGACCCTCATCATGTCCAATGATGGTTTCGACCTCCGCCCCACGGACATGGTCAGCGAGGGTCGCGGAGCCGCGTCCGACCGCCCGACCATCCGGCACGAGTTCGGCGCCTATTATTGCTCGCTCCCCGACATCGGCCTGATCGATCGCTTCACCGGCGTCATGCGGCCAACTTGGCTCGAAGAGAAACGCGACTGGGTCGAGCGCCAAGGCCTCGCGGGCGCGTACCTCTCCTACTTGCACAACTCCACGCGGCTCCAGCAACTCGGCCACAAGTATCAGATCGAGCGCGCGCGAGCGGACAACCGCGTCTCCGGCTATGACTACTGGCTGCTTGTCGATTACCCCGGCGGCACCGGCGAAGGCGATTCCTGGGAAGAGGGCTGGCTCGATTATTTCTGGCGTCCCAAGACCGCTCCGCAGGAAGGCCGCGCGTGGAACAGCCCAGTGCTGCTGCTGATCGACTCCCAGGTCGACGATCGCTCCCTATGGACGGATGAATCGAAGCCGGTCGAGGTCTCAGTCTCCAACTACGGGCCCGCCGCGATCCGCGATGGCGCGCTCTCCTGGTCCCTGCTGGCGGGCGAACGACGCGTCGGTTGGGGCGAACTGCGCGGACTCTCGGCGCCGCTCGCCGCCGTGTCCAGCCTCGGCCGTATCGCGCTCGATGCCTCCTCGCTCACCGCTGCGGCACGCCTCGAATTCGTCCTCACACTTCAGACGGAGGACGGCGCCTACACGAATCGCTGGAGCTTCTGGGCCTACCCGCGCCTGCACCCGACGGTCGCGCCCGAAGCGCGTGTCGTCTCAGATCTGCGGTGGGACGGCCTGCGCCGCTCCTATCCGTGGATTCGCCGGCAGGCGGGCGAAACGGCGCCGGACGATCTGCTCCTCACCGGCCGTCTGGATGACCGTGCCCTGGCGCATCTTCACGCCGGCGGACGCGTTTGGCTGATGCTCGGCGATAGTCTCGATCGGCGCGGAGCGTCCTTCTTCCCCGCATCGGGCGGCGCGCAGGGAACGCTGGTCGCGGGCCACCGGGCGCTGGCCGGCTTCCCGCACACGGATTTCTGCGACCTCGAGTGGTTCAACCTGTTGGATGGCGCCTATCCGCTGCCCATCGACGATTGGCCTTCCTCATTCGCGCCGATCGTCGGCGGCATTCGCACCACGGCCGGATTCCTCAGCAAAACGAAGGGTCTCTCCCGCGTCGCCTATGCTATCGAAGGCAAGGCGGACGGCGGGAAACTGCTGATCACGACTCTGCGACTGCGCGATCGCTTCGACGAAGCCTATCCCGAGGCCATGACCGCCTTCGACGGCTTCCTGCGCTACGCCGCGGGCAGCGATTTCGAGCCGTCCGGGCAATTTTCGGAAAAGGATCTGCGGCGGCTGGAGGCAGAGTGAAACGGCGCTACTGCCGGGTCCGTAAGCCAGTTTTGATAGAATTGTCATAAATTTGCTGGAAGGGGGCTAGCCATGGCAACCGAAAAGACGCCAAACGTGCCCGCGCTCGAAAGAGGGATGGAAATCCTGGAGCTGGTGGCGAATTCGAAAAATGGTTTCA
The DNA here is from genome assembly GCA_963836015.1 of Bryobacterales bacterium. Taxonomy (GTDB): domain Bacteria; phylum Acidobacteriota; class Terriglobia; order Bryobacterales; family Bryobacteraceae; genus CAWCDJ01. Next base: position 13,358 of record CAWIIF010000004.1, read on the forward strand.
CGTTTTCGCAATTGGCCCGGCAGCTCGATTTTCCGAAGAGTTCGGTCCATTGCCTGTTGGTCACTTTTGAGCGGCTGGGATATCTGCAGCGAATCGCTTCCTCTGGCCGCTATGTAGCCGGTATGAACCTCATGCGTATGGCCAACACGGCTTCGCACGGCATCCTGCTGCGGCAGAAAGCCGGACCGCTGCTCGGCGAACTGACCCAGCGCACCGGTTTGACGGCCCATATGGCGATTGTCGAGGACAATGAAGCCGTCCTGATCGCCAAGGTGGAGCCCTGCGGAACATCGCCGGTCGCAACCTGGGTCGGCAAGCATATCGACTGCCACTGCACCAGCCTGGGCAAGGCGCTCCTCGCTTGGCGGTCCGAAGAGCAGGTCGCCGACATGGTGAAGCGGCGGCGCATGCTGCGCCACAATGAAAACACCATCTGCACACTGGCGCGGCTGAAAGAAGACCTGGCGCACACACGGCAGTGCGGCTACTCACTCGATGACGAGGAGGAGGAAATCGGCGTCCGCTGCATCGGTGCTCCGGTGTTCGGCACTGCGGGAGACGCGGAGGCCGCCATCAGCATCTCGGGCTCTGTGGAGCAGATCTCGGACGGCAACATAGCACGTCTCGCGTCGCTGGTGCAGGAGACGGCGTTCGAGATGTCTCTGCGGCTGGGATGGTCACCGCACCCGTTCCTGCCGGCGACGCGCGGCCATTCAGCCGGTCTGATGTAGCGCCTAATTTTCCGATTACCTGGAAAGCGTCAGGGCTGCGTCAGGGCCGGCGATCCCGCTTCGGCGAGAATGGGAAAATGATGAACGCGGGTTACGGGTATGCTCTGCTGGGCCTGTTGAGCTTCGGCGCGTTGGGCGTTTTCCATAAGCTGGGCGACACGTTGAAATGCGGCCCCAGCAGTCTGAACGCGCTGTTGTATGCGTGGTCCTGCGCGTTTCTGGCCGTCAGCATGTCGGTAAGTCACACGGCGTTCGCAGCGCCGGCCAGCGTCTCGACTATCGCGGTGCCCTTCGGAATTTGCGCGTCCGTGGCGATCCTCGCATTTCAGGCGGGGATCCGGCACGGCGATATCGCCACCAGTTGGCTCGCCATAAATCTTTCGTCCGGCATCCCCACGCTCGCCTCGATTCTGATCTACCAGGAGCATCTGGACGGGAAGCGCGCCTTCGCTCTCTGCCTGATTCCAATCTCGATGGCGCTGCTCTGGAAAGATAAGAAGGAAGCGGAGAAGGCTCGTGGCTGAGGCCGCAACGGAGACGGCGAAGAGCCGCGACACCGGCACGTGGCTGCGCCTGATGCTGGTGGCGTTCGCAGCCAACGGCCTCGGGCCGTTCGGTTTGAAGGTGCTGACAGCGCGGAACCTCGGCGCGCACCAATCGCAGTATCTCCTCTACTGGTATTTGGGCGGACTGCTGTTCGCCGTGGCCGCTCTGATCCTGAGCCGGTCGCGGATCAAAGGCCGTGACATCGTGATCGGCGCACTGATGGGCGCGTGCAGCCTGGGCGGCCAGAGTTTCACTGCGATGGCGCTCGCGAACGGCGTTCCGGGACACGTGGCGTTCCCTTTGACCACCGGCGGATCGCTGTTCGTGGTGGCAATCGCGGGAATCGTCATGTTCCGCGAGCGAGTCGGCGCCTACGGGATCTGCGGCATTGCGCTGGGGATCACGTCGCTCGTGATTCTCAGCATCGGCTGAACGATCGACTGTGTGTAGCCGAAACTCCGCGAGGTTTTGAAATCAACAGCTTGCGCTCGGTTTCCAGATCTCGGAACGAACCGTGGCTCGGTATCTGCGCCGGATACGGGGCCGAGGTGATCCGGGACAACGCTGGTTGGCCTTTTTCCAGAACCACCGCGAGGTGATCGCGGCCTTCGACTTCTTCACCGTGCCCACGCTGACGTTCCAGCTGCTGTACTGCTTCTTCGTCATCGAGCATGGGCGAAGAAGGATCCTGCACTTCCACGTGACCCAGCACCCGACGGCGGATTGGGTCATCCAGCAATTGCGCGAAGCGTTTCCCGAAGCTTCCCCGTATCGATACGTAATCCTCGACCACGACTCGAAATTCGATGCTGACGTGATGGCGTTCTTGAAGGCGACGGGTCTGGAACCAAAACGGCCGAGCGTCCGGGCGCCGTGGCAAAACGGGATCGCCGAAAGATGGGTGGGAAGTATTCGGCGCGAGATCTTGGACCATGTCATCGCCTGGAACGAACAGCACCTCCGCCGACTGATCCGCGACTACGTGAGCTACTATCACGACGACAGGGTTCACGATTCCCTGGAAAAGGATACGCCGAATCGCCGCCCGGTCGAACAGAAGCCGCCCCTTGAGCACCCAAGAGCCCTCAATCCATCCCTGGTTCGGGTCTTCATTCCAGTCGCCGGTGCGTTGCCACGGGAAGCGCTCTGGTTCGAATCCCATAAGCTTCACAGGCTTCCCAAGCAGGCGCGTGGGGTTGTCCGCATCCAGTTCCACAACGTAAATACCGTCTGTGGGGGTGCAGCCCCAGTAATAATACAGTCGACCGTCGTCGTCGGAAAACAGCATGGGGTCGGTCTGTGAGGGGAGGCCGGGTGGCAATGCGATTCTGCCTATGGGCTTGAACGGTCCAAGCGGCGAGTCGGAGATGTAGACCTCCGATTCGGATGCCATCAGAAGGAACCTGCCCTTGTGACGCACGATGGTCGGCGCGTATCCGATATCGCGTATGTTGAGCGGATGGTGCTGCCATGAGATACCGCCGTCGCTGCTGACCCAGGCCATATCGACCGATGGATACATGTACCATCTGCCGTCGTGCCAGAGGACTGTGACATCGGCGAGTTCGCGGAACTGCTCCATATGGTCCTGCAACCACAGATCGATCGCGCCGACCGGCGTGCCGGGTACGATATCGCGCGCGCGTTTGCCCAAGGGGTAGTCCGGAATCGTCAGCGGATTACAGTACGTTGTGGCTGGGCGAACCAGGTCGCCGGAATGCGAGGATTGTTCCGCGCTGACCAGGATTGCCGCCGCCGTACAGAACGCTACGAGGGCGAGGATGGAGAGAACAGCACGCTGCATAAGGTACGATGTTCTCACCGTGAGACGCGCTTCTCAACCCGGGCGCCGTACACGCCCCACGCTGCGATGCGCAACTTATTTGCCCTGGAACAGCAGCGGCGCGAATTCGTGCAAGTCGCGCCGCCAACTCAGCCATTCGTGAGCAGTGAGCGGCGATTCATAGTAGACGGCGTTAACGCCCGCTTTCTTCAACTCTTCCACGTTCGCCTTGCCGGCGGCGCCGTTCTCACGGCTGCCATAGCCGACAAACACCAACCTGACCTTCTTCTTGAACTCGGCCATGTCTTTGATCTCCGATGGCGCGATGCTCCCGCCGCTGAACATGCCGACATAGGCGAACTTGTCCAGGTGGGCGAGAGTGATCCCGTGAGTGTACATCCCGCCCATCGAAAGTCCGGCCATGGCGCGATGCGGCTGATCGGAGAGTGTGCGGAAGCTGGCGTCGATGAAGGGGATCATCTCCTCGATGAGTACATGCTCGAACGGCGTGTTGGTCAACGCCATTCCGGGCCCACGGCGGGGACCGCCGGGGCCGCCACGGCCGGAAGCACCAGCGGGAGCCGCGCCGCGGCCGCCACCTGTGCCCGGGATATAGCTGTTGCCGATCACCATAATGAAGGGCTTTGCTTTGCCTTCGGCGATCAGGTTATCGAGGATCAATCCGGCGTGCCCCTGACCGCCCCACCCATGTTCGTCTTCTCCAGCGCCGTGTTGAATGTATAGCACGGGATACCGCTTCGACCCCTTCTCATAACCCGCCGGGGTGTAGACATAGCATCGCAGGGTGGCGTTGGCGATCCTGGAAAAGAAGTGAACTTCCCGAATCTGGCCGTGAGGCACGTTCTTCATGGCATAGAAGTCCGCATCGTGCGCAGGAATTTCCACGCCGCTGCCCCAACGGCTCGCGCCGTAGAACATGAGCGTGCCAGGGTCCGGCACGGAAACGCCATCCACCCAAAGCTGGTAATAATGAAAGCCTTCGTCCTGGGCGTTCGACACGCCGGTCCACCAACCGTCCTCGCCCTTCGTCATGGGATACCGCACAGCGCCGATATCTAGGTTTACGCTCTGGGCGTCCGGCGCTCTCAGACGGGTGCGAACACGCCGCTGCGAATTGACTTCGGGATACTGTCTGATCTGCCCGTTGACTGCCGCGTTCAGTGCGGAGGGCTTAAAATCTTCGATCGGGAGAGTCTTGTCTATCTCCACCGGCGGGCGGCCTGCCTGAGCACCCCTTACCGCAGGCGTCACCTGGGCCACGGCCGCGCCCTGAGGCGGCTGGGCGCCGAAAATGCGCTGGCTGAACAGATACAAGTTGTTGTCCCACTCGGTGGTGTCGTGGGCGTTTCCGTCTACGTGCCAGATGTGCGGGACACCATTCTTCTTGAGGTAATTGTGAACGGCCTGGCTGATGCGGATGAGGCCGTCCTTGTTGCCGCATCCGAGCCATACCAGCTTCAACTGCTTCGGCACGGAAGGATCGGGCACGAGCGCCGAGGGCGGTTGCCTGGTGTCAGGCGCCGAGGAGAACCCACCCACATAGGCAAACGTCTCGGGGTGAATCAGGCCGATATTCAAAGTCTGGCCGCCGCCCATCGAGAGGCCGGCAAGGGCGCGATGATCGCGGTCGGTGTACACAGAATAGTGAGAATCGATGTACGGGATGATGTCTTTCAGCAAGTCGTTCTCGAACGGCGTAAGCCAGGGCTCCATGTTCATCCGGCCACGCCCGCCGGCTGCGCCTGCGCCGCGGCCTCCAGCCGCAAGATCGGCCAGTGTTCTGCTTGAATTGCCGTCGGGGAAAACCATCACGATCGGCTGAATCCTGCCCTCGGCCAACAGGTTGTCGATGATGACATTCGCGTGGCACGATGCCGTCCATTCGGTGTCCGTGCCTCCGATGCCGTGCAGCAGATAAAGCACCGGGTACTTCCGGCTGGTCGAATAACCCGGCGGCGTGTAGACGCGCATCCTTCGGCGCGTACCGAGCGACTTGGAGTCGTACTCGATGGCCGTCAGTTCGCCGTGCGGAATGTCGTCGCGCCTGGCATTGAACCCCGCGGGCGGATCGGGGAAAGCAGGCTTGTCGTCCGGACCCAACTCGATCGGTCCGCCGTACCCGCCCCGTCCTCTGCCGGCGCCCTGGGCGCCTTGTCCGGCCCCCCGGCCGGAGGGCGCCTGCGCCCGCGAGCCTTCCTGCATCAGTTCGGCCAACTTGTCCTTTACGGCTGCGCCCCAGATGTCGTAGCCTTTGGCAGCCGGGTGCAAGTTATCGGGCCGGAATGCGTCTGTGAGGAAGTTGCCATTTTCATCCAGGAAACTCTTGCCGATGTCCATATAGAAAACATGGCGTTGGTCGTCCAGTTTCGAAATCCGTCTGTTGATCTCCGCGATCTTGCCGCGAACCGAATCTCCGGGCATCCCGCGGGGGAAGATGCCGAGCAGGAGAATCCTGGCACCGGGAAAATCGTTCCGCATTTCCAGGACGACGGCACCCACGCCCTCCGCAATTTCCGCGGCCGTGGCGGTGCCGGCGTTATCGGTCCCGCCCGTGTTGTTCGTGCCGATCATCAGCATGATGGCCTTCGGCTGAAAGCCTTGGCCTTCTCCGTTCTTGAGGCCCCACAGGACTCCCTGGGTCGTGTCGCCGGCAATGGCAAAGTTGGCCGTACGGTAAGCGCCGAAATACTTGTCGAACATCGTCTTGTTGGCTTCGCCCTGTACCCACCAGTCGGTGATCGAGTCTCCTTCCAGGAGCAGGTCGATATTGCCTTTTTTGGCGATCTCGATGAAACCCTCGTGGCGGGGCCCCATCCGCTGTGGGGTCTGGGTGTAGGTCGCCGCGACATTCAGCCGCGGCGGTTGAAGCATCAGCAGCGATTCGAATTTCTTCAGCAGGGAGCCGGCCGGGGACTGATCCGAGTCGATCCATTGCTTCACCGCCTCGTTGACCTGCGTCAACTCCGCGGCGGTTGGACGTGGGGTCGCCACCTCCGCCGGCACTGGCGCCGAAGGACCGATTACGACGGGCGGGAAACCTCCGCGCCCGGCCCCCCTGCCGGGGGCGTTCCCCGACGGGGGAACCTGGGCAAGCGCAAGGCCTGCCGCGGCCAGAAACGCTATGAAGGCGTCACGAAAGCGGGTCATGCGAATCTCCTTTTCCGAATCGTCAACATTTTATGGACTGGTCATTCTATTGGTCTGCCGGGATTACCTGGCGGTATCCGTCAAGATTACGGTGAACCCTCTCAGCGGCTTGTCGTCCGCGTCGAGGAACCGGGCGCAGAAGTCGGTCGCTCCGCCGCCGTTGATAACGGCCGCGCGCAGCAGGTTTGCCCCCTTCTTCAGCGTGATGCGTTTGGAGACTCCGTCGTCGATTACCGTCTGGCGGTCGTTGAAAAGGCCGGCGACCTCCTGGCCGTTCACCCACCACAGCGAGGCCGCATTGGAACCCACGGCCAGCCGTACATTGGGCATCTCGCGCGGGCAATCGACGATGGTTACGGCCCAGAACAGCACGTTCGACGTAGGCTTGTTTAGCGCCCACGCGAAGTGGTAGAGGTTCACGTTGTAAAGAGTGGTGTCCACGGCATGCCAGGCGAGTTCCTTGCTATCGACCGTCACCTTGTCGCCATCTTTCGGAATAACCGTGAACTGGTTAGGGAAGTATTCCTTCCTGAGGCCGGCTCGGACGGCGTTTTCCGTTAGATCGTTGAACGGAATCGGCTCCAGCAGCAGCCAGCGCTGGATGAAGCCGTCGGCGTTCGGTGCCTTTTCGGGCGATCTGGGACTCGTCAGAGTGGGCGCCGGCGGGCGAGCCTCCTGGCCGGAAGCGGCTACCGCAAGAAGCGCCGAGCCGGCCAACGCGGCACCGGCCGACAGGAGGATTTGGCGGAGGGTGATCATGAGAAATCTCTTGTAGGACTCTCGACCTTGTCTGTCGTTTTCGGTGTCTAAGGCGTCTTGAGGATCCATCGCTGTTTCTCGCTCCTGGGGTCGAATCTGGCCAGCGTCGCGAAACTGCTGCCCACGGCCGAGAGAGCCAGGGCTTCTTGGGAGTTGGGGACCGATTTCGGCATGATGCGCCACGTCCCGTCCGCAAGCTGGTCAAATCGCCACAATTGTTCGGGTCCGCCGGTGAAGGCCGGCAGTACCACCAGTTCGGCATCTTCGCCCACGGCCAGCGTGCGGTCCGTGCCGGCGATCGTGATCTTAAAATACGGCGACCCAGGATAGCCGCCGGCGTTCGGGACAGCGGTGATCGCCCATTTCTGCTGGGCCTGGCACATGTAATTCGACATGCGGACATCGATGTTCCCCGCGGGCCAGTTCGTCGAAACCTCTGCCACGTCCTGCGGCGGAATTGGCGTACCCGTGCCGCCGAACATTCCCCGCCCGCCGCCGGGAAGCGCTCCGGGAGCGCCGGGTTGCGCGCCGCGTCCCGCCCCAGGTCCGCCCGACCGTCCACCAAACCCGCGTCCTCCTCTGCCGGCGCGGCGGCCGCCGACCGGCACCCCCTCCACTGCCAGCTCGAGCGCCGTGCCCGTGCGTACGGATTCGATCTCATACGTGCCTGCCTTCAAGTTCTCGCCGGCGACAGGCCAGCCGTCCTTCCACAGCAACGGTCGGATATCGAGCACGCTGGCGCCGCCCCTGTCCAGGTCGGCTTCCCAGTGCATGGAGAACTTCTGCACACCTTCGCCGAGATCGAGGAGGCCGAAGTGGCCGGCCCCGATCACGCGGCCGCCGGAGCCGATCAAGAGCTTACCGCCGCCCTGAATCATATCGACGCCCATGTTATCGAGGAAGGGACCGGTGACCTTCCGCGCGCGGCCGACGCGGATGTTGTAGCCGGAGTCGGCCCCCCGGCAGCAACTGCCGTGCGTCGCCAGCAGGTAATACCAGCCATCGTGATAGATCATGTCGGAGGCTTCGCAGTTGATGGCGATGTCGCGCGGCTTGTCGTTGGGGTTGAGGCGTTTGCCTGTCTTGGGATCGAGTTCGACCAGCCGGATATAGCCGAAATAGGAGCCATAAACCATCCACAGCCGGCCATCGTTGGGATCGAGAAAAACGCCCGGGTCGATGGCATTGCAGTCCTCGACGCCGTCGGACGAAACCACCACCCCACCCTCCTCCCACTTGTAGTCGGGCGACTCGGGGTCGAGCGACCTGGTCCAGATCATGTTGATTTCGGCCTTGGGCTGCGCCCCGACATTCCTGGCGATGTACTGGTAATAGCGGTCGCCGATGTGGATGAGGTCGGGGGCCATTCCGGCGCGCGAGGCCCTGGTCCCCGCGCGCCACGTCCAGCCGTCGTCGGACACAAGGGCCATGCCGCCGGTCCCGAAGGTGTAGAACTTCCGGTTGCACAAGACAATCGTCGAGGGGTCATGGATTCCGACCTGGCCGTCCAGCGCAAAGGCAGAAGATACCAGCGCGAGAAGTATCATGCCAAAAGCAAATTTCATACGCTTATACTCACTTGCCGAACTTTAGGTGTAATCGCTTGCAGGCGACAGTAGGAAACTATACCGCGCGGCGACGGTGAATTCAAAGGCAAATGTCCTCCAGATTGTAATTTGCACAGGATCGAGCAAGCGATTACAATGCAGGCTCCATGATTGGGAGTGACATCATGAATCGAGCTCGAATCACCCTACTGACCGCCGGATTCGCTGCCATCTGCTGCGCGGCATACGCCGCCGATATGGGAGGCACCGCCCTTCTTCCGGCGGACTCCGCGTTCGCATTCAAATTGAGCAGCGCCGCCGGCGAGTTCGCGAAGATGTCGACGGTGGCGGTAAAAGGCCAGCCGTTCTCGAGCGCCCTCCGGATCGAAGTGAGCGCCAAGCCGCGCCGGCCTGCCGACGTGCAGATCTCCGCTCCCGCAGGAGCCGCGACGGCCGGCGGCGACGTCCTGATGGTTTCGTTCTGGATGCGGTCCACCACGCCGGGAGAGGCCGCGCTTGACGCAGGATTCCGCCCCATGCCAGGTGCTGGAGGCGCGCCCGGAGCGGCAGGAAGAGCAGGCGTCCCAAGCGCCACGGGAGCGCCGGGACGAGCAGGAAGAGGAATGTTCGTCGGCCAGCCGGCGCTGAATGCGTCCGCCGTGGCCGGCAAGTCATGGAAGAAGGTGCAATTCCCCTTCGCGCTGGCGCGGGCGTACGACAAAGGAGAGGCCGAGGTTTTCTTCACTCTCGGAATACGAGAGCAGATCGTGGAGATCGGCGGCATCGGACTCGTCAATTACGGCACGAGCAAGAAGGTCGCCGACCTGCCGTTCACGAAGCTCGGATATGCGGGCAACCAGCCCAACGCCGCCTGGCGCAAAGCCGCCGAAGCTCGGATCGAGAAGATCCGCAAAGGCAATCTCACGATCGTTGTAAAGGACAAGTCCGGCAAGCCGGTTCGCGGGGCGCAGGTTGCGGTCCGGATGCGCAAACACGCGTTCCTCTTCGGCACGGCGGTGAACGCGACCGCGCTTTCCAGCCAGCGCCTGAGCGCCGAGAACCTGGCGAGATACAAGCAGGAGATCGTTCGTCTATTCAATTTCGCGGTGATGGAAAACGAAATGAAATGGCCCCAGTGGTCCCGCGTAGAGTCCCGCGCGGCTACCATGGCGGCAGTGGACTGGCTGCGAGACAGCGGGCTTAAGGTACGCGGCCACAACCTGGTGTGGCCCTCCTGGAACAACACGAATGTGAAAGCCGCGCAGGACGCCAAGGGTGACCCCGCCGCGCTGGCCAAGGTCATTACCGACCACATCGCCGAGGCCACGACTGCATTCCGCGGACGCCTGGTGGACTGGGACGTGATCAACGAGACATTCACCAATCACGATTTCATGGACATCCTCGGCCGGCACGCCATGGTGGACTGGTTCAAAGCGGCGCGCGCAGGCGATCCGGCTGCGAAGCTGTACATCAATGACTTCAACATCCTGGAGGGTGAGGACAAGGCGCACCAGGACGACTACGCTGCGACCATTCAGTACCTGATCGAGCAGGGAGCGCCGGTGGACGGAATCGGCCTGCAATGCCATTTCCCCGCGCGGGTCACGCCTATCGACGAGCTGATGAAACGCTTCGATCGTTTCGCGGCATTCGGCAAGGAGTTGGAGATCACCGAATTCGACATCGACACTTCCGACGAAGCCACGCAAAGCGACTACACCCGCGACTTCATGACCGCCGCTTTCAGCCAGCCTTCCGTGAAGGCGTTCCTGATGTGGGGCTTCTGGGAAGGCGCTCATTGGAGACCGAGGGGCGCCATGTTGCGGCGCGACTGGTCGCTCAAGCCGAACGGTGAGGCGTACCAGGAACTCGTGTTCAAGCGATGGTGGACGAATGCGGATGGGAAGACCGCGGCATCCGGGACGTTCACGACTCGCGGTTTCCTCGGTAATTACGAGATCGAAGTCAGAAGCGGCGGCAAGTCCAAGACAATACCCGCCAGCCTCCCCAAGGAAGGCGTAACGGTCGAGTGCGTGCTGGAATAGCACTCGCCTGGGCGTGTCGAGCGACTCGCTGGCCGTGCTGTGGTCGGGCGCGTGATCATCGGGGGCACTACTATGAAACGATGGGTGGCGGTGGACGACTTCCGGCGCCAGATCCTCCGGCTTTGCCGCCACAGAAGCGGAATCGAGCTCGATCAATTCCAATCCGGCCTCAATCTGGATCTTTTTGTCGTCCAGGTTGGAGAATGCACGCTCCAGATTTTCCTGTGCCTCCTTGGGATGCCCGGTCCGCTTCTCCGCGATTCCCAGCAGCGCCTGGATTTTCTACAGCTCGGGGTGAGACCGCAAAGCGGCGCGCATATTCGGGATTGTTTCGGCGTAGCTGCCTCGAAAGAAGAGAAGCACGCCGAGGTTTGCCTGCGCATTGACGTTTTTCGAATCGAGGGAGATGATTTCGCGCAGCACCGGAATGGCGAGCTGTGGCTTCTGCTGCTGCAGACATTGCTGCGCCTGCCGTTCGAGCGCGGCTGCCACCTGATGCCTTTCGCTACTTCACGGCCGCTTCGCCCTCCGGCGTCCGCCGCCAGGCGAAATAGGCATCCAGCGCCTTCAGCCCTTCTCCACCGGGAACCGGCCCGGTGTGGGGACTCTGCCCGAAGTACATTACTTCCGGGTGTGAGTCGCTGAATGCCGGCCATGGGGGCATACCCTCGCCATTGGGATCGCCGTGCTTCGCGAAATTCGTCCAATAGGTGGCCATCGCTTCCGAGATCGCCAGGTCCGCCTTCGTGATCTGGGGATTCGATGGGTTGAGATGTTGGAACACGTAGCGCACGTCGGCGCCATGCGGAGCGCCATATCCGGCGCGCGGTGAATCGGCCGGATAATCGGGGTGCTGGTCGAAGTAGTAATAGAAGACTTTCGATTTCCCGGTCTTCGCCTGAAGCCGCGCCCAGATCCAGGTGTGCCAGCCGAACGCGGCATCGCGAGTGAGATCGCGCGCGGTTTTCGGCACGGCGGCGGCATCGGTTGGATAGGCCTTCATAAGACGCTCGGCAAACGGACCGTAGCGCGCCTTTACGGCCGTGATGTAGTCCTCCGCCGTTTTCGGCGGATTGAAACTTGCGCCTTCGTCGGAGTTGTAGCCGACCAGGATCGGGGTGTCATTGTAACGCTTCGCTTCGTACAGCTTGTACTGATCGTCGGGGATCACGCGGCCATCGATAATAGGCCACGCCAGCCCTCGGACGGCCGGCAGTCGATCGGCGGGCACTTTGCGCAACTCCGCGATGGTGGAGGCGCCGGCGTTCCTTGCGTAAGCTTCTCCGGAGCGCTCGGCCTCGGCGAGGCGTTTCAGATTCTCGCCGGGGAACGTGGTTGGGCGCGGGGGACCGAACGATCCGCCGCTCTGCGAAATCGCGCCCTGGAACAGCCCTTTCGCCAAAGGCGACGCGCACAGCATGCTGACGGCAATGCCGCCCGCCGATTCTCCGAAGATGGTCACCTTTCGCGGGTCGCCGCCGAATGCGGCAATGTTCTTCTGCACCCATTGAAGGCCCGCAATCATGTCGAGCAGGCCATAATTGCCCGAAACATGATGCGGATCCTCGGCACTCAAGTCCGGATGCGCAAAGAAGCCGAGCAGCCCGACGCGGTAGGCGATGCTGACGAACACCACGCCCTTGTTCGCCAGCTTCTCCCCGCTGTAATTCGGGTCCGACGTCGCGCCGGCGTTGAATCCGCCGCCGTAGATCCAAACCAGCACGGGGATGCGGTCACGCGAAGATTTGGCCGGCGTCCACACATTGAGATACAGGCAGTCCTCACTCATGCCGGGCCCCTGATTGGCGGCTCCAGGGGGACGGCCCTGCACGCACGATGGGCCAAACTTCGCGGCTTGCCGCGCTCCCTCCCATTTCGCCGCGGGCTGGGTCGGGCGCCAACGGAGGTCGCCCACCGGTGGCGCGGCAAATGGAATCCCGCGATAGATCGTCAAGCCGTCTTCGACAGTCCCCTGGAGCAAGCCGGCTTCGACTTTCACCGGGGCTGGCGGCTGCGCCATCGCCAGCCCACCCGCCAAAATCGTAATCAGAAGAGCCGTCCTCATTCAAGTCGCCTCCCTGCTCTCGATACCGAACTCTGAGTCTATTTCATGTACCCCATTTCCCGGTAATAGCACACCAGTCGACCGGAAGAGGACCAAGTGCAACGCCTGGGCTTAAAGTCGGGAGCGCCCGTGCATCGATAGGCCAGGTGCCTCACGGTCATGAAGGAGATGAACGCGAGATGGAGCTGGTCTAGGCACCGCTCCTGCCGGTTGAGCACCCAGGCGAACAAGTCTGCTACCTGCAGTCCGGGAGTCGTCTTGGAATCAGCCGTTTCGTTCCAGTCTCTGTTGAATGGTCGATCAGTTTCGAGTCCATGGCAAATGCCGAAAGTGTCAAAACGTCAGAATCGTCGTGCATTCCGCTTCCATCGACGTACACGGTCACCGGCATCGGTTTTCTCCAGCCGATTGTAGCCGTTGGCACCGGCTGGCACGCGGGATGTTCCGGTGGCAGTCACTCTCGCTGGGTTACCCGCTCCAAGTAAATGCGCTGCGGCTGCACGCTCGTATTGCACATGAGCGTAGTCGCCAACCCTTTCCTGTGATCGAGCGGTTGCGTCCTGGTCCTTCGTCACGCCGCGTCCAGCCGCATCAATCGGGCGCCCCTCTTTATGTAATCGGTGTCGCCGCAAAGTGATAATGTCCTATTTGCGCAAAGTAGAAATGTCCTATTGACGCCAATCAGGCTGGGGAGGTGGCAGAAGGACAAATACTGATGACGCAAGCCGAACGGGACCGCCTGGTGGCCCTGAAGAAGGCGAAGAAGAAGCTGATCACCCAGAAGGAGGCAGCCGAAGAGCTGGGGATCACGGAGAGGCACGTGAGACGCCTGCTACGGCAACCGAAGCGCCGTGGTGACAAGGTCGTGGCTCACGCGCTGCGCGGACTTCCGTCCAACCGCAAGATTAGTGCCGACACCGAACAGGAGGCGGTGTCGATCCTCTCGCAGTCGGTGTACCGGGGATTCGGTCCGACGCTAGCCGCGGAGTACTTGGCTAAGAAGCACGACATTGATGTGAGCCGGGAGACGGTACGGCAGTGGATGATCGGGGCCAAATTGTGGCGGGCGCGGAGACAGCGCGTGGAGAAGGTGCACGAATGGCGCCCTCGGCGGAGTCGATTTGGCGAACTGGTGCAGTGGGACACAAGCGACCACGACTGGCTGGAAGGGCGCGGGGAAGAGATCTTGCTGATCAACATGATCGATGACGCGACCAGTCGATGGTTCGCACGATTTGTGGCCAGCGATTCCACGGTGGAGAACATGAACCTGCTGGAGCGTTACACCCAGAAACACGGGCGGCCGTTGGCGTACTACACCGACAAAGCGTCGATCTTCCAAACCGCGGAGAAAACCAAACGGGACGGCAGCCGATTGGGGAAGAGCCGGGAAGAATTGCCACCGACGCAGATCGGCCGGGCATTGCAGGAGTTGGCAATCCCCTGGATAGCGGCGCACAGCCCGCAGGCGAAAGGGAGGGTGGAGCGGGGATTCTTGACGGCCCAGGACCGGCTGGTGAAGGGACTGCGGGTGGCGGGAGTGACCACTTTGGAGGGTGCCAACCACTATCTGGAGACCGAGTTTCTGCCGTGGGTCAACGCGACGCTCGCGGTGGTGCCCGCCAACCCCGACGATGCTCACCGGCCACTGGAGAAGCATCACGATTTGGCCGCGATTCTCAGTCACGTGGAGAAGCGGCGGGTGAACGCCGACTACACCTTCCCGTTGGGCGCCAAGACGTACCGGATCGCGCGCCGGGACGTCAGCGCTGGGCTCCGAGGGGCCTACATACGGGTGGAGCAACGGCGGGATGGTTCGGTTGAAGCCTGCTTTGGAGGACGGTATCTCAAGGTGGAGAGATGCGAGCAGCGGCCCAAAGTGACGCCTCCCCAGCCGGCGCAGAGAACCGCACCGCGCAAGGCGGGCCGGGGGAGCGCATGGAACCAGAACTTCGATCTAAAGAAGGGGCCGAAGGTCTGGCTGGCAGCGCAAGGCTCTGGTGCCAGGCGCGAGGAGCCGTGATGACCACAGGCACAGGGTTGCGGCGGTGGCACGAAGGCAAAGTTCGCCCGATACCGGGAAACTCTCCGCCCGCCCAGCCGGTAAGCCGGGGTGTTTGTTCGTTGAGGAGAGTTTGCGACGATCCCTTCTCCGCCACTCCCTTGCCGCAGTTGCAAAGAACGATACTGGGCGCCCAGTATGCGTTTTGGAAGGCATGGCGGAATCTATCGGTCCGATGTGGTCGAACCACAACCAAACCCTGGGGCGGAACCGCGCCGCCTCCCGCCAGGCGGCCCCGTGCCCAGGTAGAAGAACGCGTCGGGAGGACCACGCTCTGCTCATCGTCCGCGATGAGTTCCGACCGGCTATTCCTTGATCGGGATGCTCGCCAGCATTGCCCGTCTCCGCTTCACCGGCACGCTCAGACTACCACGCCCCCTCCCTCCGACTGGCGCAAACCGGACATTTCTACTTTGCAGAGAATAGGACATTTCTACTTTGCGTTGACACTCTTTATGTAATCGGTTGCAGCCGGCCTCGCCAAGGCGTACGATATCGGTTCGCCGCAAGATAGTGCCCCGGCGGCCGCGGCTCTCATTGATAAGCGGCGGCCCAGCGGGGAGCGGCCCGGAGGTACTCCATGATCTCCCCGGCACGATTCCGCGCCGCCGCGCTGCCAGCGGTTGCACTCCTTTTCGCCGCCTCTTCCTACGCGCAGCGCCGCATCCCGAAGGACCTCTCCGGGGTCCGCGGCTTCAATTACCAGTCTGCCCCCACCACCGGCCACACCGAGCACTGGCTCCAGTACAGCGCTGCGGAGACCGAACGCGATTTCGATTTCGCCAAGCGTCTTCAGTTGAACCAGGTCCGCGTATTCGTTCCTTACGCGGCATGGGTGCAGGACAAGGAGGCCTTCCGCAGGAACCTGGTGCACCTCGTCCGCGCGGCGCACCAGCGCGGCATGGGCGTGATGCCGACCCTTCAATACGAGCGCGGAGTGTCCATGGACAAGAACCGATGGCCTTCATCGAAGGAGTTTGTCGCCGACCTGATCGCAACCCTCGGTAAAGAACCGGGCCTCGCATTCTGGGACGTTTCCAACGAGCCTGATTGTTGCGCACTGCCGCCCACTCCTGCCAACCGAACGCGCATGGAACACGCGGTCTACATGGCGAAAATGTTCCGTGAGTTGGACGCCGTGACGCCGGTCACCATCGGGGCCACCTTCTCGGAGAATATGATCGAGATGGGCGAGGCGCAGGACGTGCTCTCGTTCCACAACTACCTCCCGACGCGCGCCGCCATTGGCGCCGACATCGCGAAGGCGAAAGCGTACGCAGCCAAAGTCAATAAGCCGCTGATCAATACCGAGATCGGCTGCATTGCACGCGCCAACCCTTACGACGTCACTCTCGAAGAGCACATGAAGGCGAAGGTGGGCTGGTACATCTGGGAACTGATGATCACGCACCAATGGGGCACGGTACACGGCGTGTTTCATCCCAACGGAACCATACGCGATCCGTCGATCGTGGCTGCGCTGTTCGGAATGTTCCGCGACCGCGACGAGAATGTTATGCCCGCGGCGCCCGATCGTGAGGGCGCGGTGACCCGCGCCGTGGCCAACAATAGAAAGTGGCTCGCGGATGCCAACGCCGGTTGGGATGCCGGGCTGGATCTGGCCGAGATCTCGGCCAACCTCCTGGAAGCCGGTGAACTGATCGCCATGTTCGACCCGCCGACCCGAAAAGTGGATCTGTTGAGGAGAGGAGCGCCGGATCTCGCGGCGCTGCGCGCCGTCGTCGAGAAGTACACGGCGATCCTCGAGCCGTTCCAACTGCCGCCCGATGATCCGCGGCGAGGGCGGCCGCCGTCCACGTTGCATTGAAGGGAGAGATCGAAATGTCTCGAATCATCGTTGTCTGCGTTGCGATCGGCACGGCCGCCCTGCTGTGGAGCCAGTCCCAGAAAACGGCGCCCATCGTTGGCAAATCGGTGCGCTACTGCAATCCCCTCCCTATCGAAGCCACGTCGCGCGATGGGTCGCCGCAGGGTGTCAACCTCGGCGACGTGACCGTCGTGCGCGAGGGCGAGCAGTACTACATGTTCACTACGGGCGGCGGCGCGTGGGTGTCCTCCGACTTCGTGAACTGGAAGTATCATGCCGTCGAGGTTCGCGGCGCGCGCGTGCCGGTCGCGCCTCATGTCACCAAGTACAAAGGGGCGTTCTATATGTCCGGGAACAGCGCGCCGCTGTACAAGGCCGCGGAAATTCTCGGACCCTACGAACTGGTTGGCCCCTGGATGAACGAAAAGGGGGAGCCGTGGAAAGGTCTGTCGAACGGCCATCCCTGGACCGGCGCTTTCGACGTGGACATCTTCATCGACGACGATAACAAGCCATACTTGTATGCGCCGGGCAGATCGACGGACGGCGTCTATGTCATGCCGCTGAAGCCCGACGAACTGAACCGATTTGCCGCGGCACCCAAGCACCTGTTCGGGTTCGACCCCGAGCATCGGTGGGAACGCTGGGGCGAGTTCAACGAATACTCCCATGAGGCTTGGATCGAGGGTCCCTGGATGTTCAAGCACAACGGCATCTACTATCTTGAATACAGCGGCAGCGGCACGCAGTGGGTTTCTTACGCCACGGGTGTCTACACGGCCCGCAGCCCGCTGGGACCGTTTACTTACGCGCCGGGAAATCCCGTGCTGCGGAAGACATCCGGCATCGTCACCGGTCCCGGTCACGGCTGCGTGGTTCGAGGCCCCGATGGCAATTGGTGGCAGTTCTACACGATCGTTTACTCGAATCCGCCCGGCGGGCGGCGCATCGGCATGGACCCCGTCGGCTTCGACGCAAACGGCAACATGTTCGTCCACGCCAGCGAGACGCCGCAATGGGCTCCGCGCAACGGCGATTCCGGCTCCGTACCGCTGACCGTCCACAAGCTGCGAAATCTGAACCAGCGCGGTCGTTTCTCCAGCCAGCGGCCCGGACACGATGCGGCCTACGCGCTCGATGACTCCAACGGCACGTGGTGGGAGCCGGCGGAGGACGATGCGCAGCCGTCGCTCACCATCGACTTGGGCTCGACCACCGAGTGGGCGCCCGAGCAACTGTTCACCGTGGATTCGAGCCGCATCCTGTTCACCGCTCGAGGCGGCTTCGGCGGGCGCGGCCAGCAGCCGGAACCCCAGCCGCCCACGGGCAGCCCGGCGTTCCGCTACAAGATCGAGACTTCGCGCGACGGCGCGACCTTCGACACGGTTCTGGACAAAACCGGGAACACCACCACGAAGTACACGGAATTTGACGAACTGCCCCCGACTCAGTGCCGTTTCGTGCGGCTGACGATCACGGATTGGCCGCACATCGCGAACGCCCCGCTGGGCATTACGGAGTTCACAGTGTTCGGGAAAGCGCTGGAGACAACGCGTCAGGCGCGATGAGGATTCAGTCTCGACCCTGGAGGATCCAGGACGCGCCGCACCGTTGGAAGGAGCCACAATGCGTGAGAACGTATTCGCAGCGATAGCCGCCGCGGCATTCCTGATGCATGCCGCCCACGCTCAGACCGCAACCGCCCGGACCGGAAACATCGCGGTTAACATCGACGCCGGCAAGACCGGAGTTCCCATCTCGCCATACATATACGGTCAGTTCATCGAGCACATCGGCGATCTCATCAACCGGAGCTTGTGGGCCGAGATGCTCGACGATCGCAAGTTCTACAACGACATCAATTCGAAGCCGGGCGAAGCGGCGCCGGGGCGCGGCGGACGCGGTTTCGGGCGAGGCGGCAGGCATGCGGCTTTGTGGCGGCCGATCGGGCCTGATGAGTCGGTGACCATGGATCGCCGGGATCCATATGTCGGCGAGCACACACCGCTGGTCCGGTTGGCAGGCAGCGCCCCCAGAGGCATTCAACAGGGCGGTCTCGCGGTGCGATACGGGAAAGCTTATACGGGACGCATCGTGCTGGCAGGCGAAGCTGGCGCCAAGGTAACGGTCGGCCTGGTTTGGGGAGCGGGACAAGGCAGCCGGCAAAGCGTGGCGATCCCTCCACTCAGCCGGGTTTATGCGAAGTTCCCCCTCAAGTTCACCGCCGGCGCAGATAGCAACGACGCGCGCATCGAAATCGCCGGCACGGGCCGGGGTTCGTTCCATATAGGGGCGGTATCTCTGATGCCCGCCGACAATATCCACGGTTTCCGCCCGGACACGACCGGCCTCCTGAAACAGCAGCGCAATGGGATGTGGCGGTGGCCGGGAGGCAATTACCTGTCCGCGCATGAATGGCGTGACGCCATCGGTGATCCCGATAAGCGCCCGCCGCGCGCCGACTTGGTCCGCTCCGGCTTCCAGCCAAACGACGTCGGCACCGACGAGTTCATGACCCTGATGGAACTGCTCGGGGTAGACCCCTTCATCAGCGTGAACGCCGGTTTCGGAGACGCATGGTCGGCCGCCCATTTGGTCGAATACGCCAACGGCGCAGCGACTACTCCCATGGGCCGCCTGCGTGCGGCCAACGGCCACCCGGCACCCTATCACATCAAGTGGTGGGGAATCGGCAACGAGATGTACGGGCCCTGGCAGTTCGGCGTGATGCCGCTCAACCAGTTTGTGCTCAAGCACAACCTATTCGCCAAGGCGATGCGCCAGGTCGATCCCACGATCACGCTTCTGGCAACCGGCGCAACGCCCGACGAGATGACGATCTACGGGATTGCGCTGCCGGTGGTCGGGAAACTGATTCCGGACTACGGGTCGGCGGGCGATTGGGACTGGGGATTGTTCACTCACTGCTTCGACGCGATCGACATCATGTCGGAGCATTTCTATTCCTATGCCGGTCAGAGGTTCGGTCATGAGTCGGGCGTGAAACCGGGCGCATTCAACCGCGTCGACTACATGGTGAAGGTGGACGAACCGCTGGTCGAATGGGCGCGCCGTCCTGCAAACCGGGTACGCAACAAAATCGAAGCGTACGACGAGTATTACGCGCGCATCCCGGCGCTCAAAGCCAGGCGCATCCCCATGGTCATTGACGAATGGGCCTATACCGGCGCCGGAAATACATTGAAAGGGAGCCTGGCGAACGCGATGGTGCTCCAGGAGATGTTGCGGCACAGCGACGTGATCAAGATGGCCGGCCACACCATGGGGACGGCCCAGATCGATTACAACGCGACGGAAGCGTTCCTCAACACGACCGGGCTTCTGTTCAAGCTCTACCGGGACCACTTCGGGATCGTGCCGGTTTTGGTGGACGGCAACTCACCCGTGCCCGCGCCCCTGTACCCGGTGGGGGCCGACCAGCCGAAAGTGAATGCCGGTAGTCCGACTTATCCCTTGGATGTGACGGCCGCGCTGACTGCCGACGGCAGGTTCCTGACGATGGCGGTCGTGAATGCCACGGAATCCGCCCAGACACTCGCGCTCAGCATCAAGGGGATGACGCCGCGAAGAGGGTGCATGTGGCTGATGACGGGTCCGAATCTGGACGCCGCGACGGGGCTGAACCGGCAGGACGTGCAGATCCGGGAGTCTGCTATCAACACCCTGCCGAATACGCTGACCATTGCGCCCATCAGCATTTCGATTTACGAGTTCGAGAAGTAGCAGGAGAGAGAAATGTCCAAATCAGAAGATAATCGGGGGAAATTCAATCGCCGCCAGGCGCTGCTGATGCCGGCGGCCGGAATGGGTGCCGCATTCGCCGCCGAAGCGGCCGACAGCACCAAGACCGCTGCGCACCAAGCCGCCGGCGGGTGCTCCACGGCTCGTTCGGCGGTCGCGAAAACACAATACGGAAAAGTGCGCGGCTACATCGATGCCGGCGTTTTCACGTTCAAGGGAATTCCATATGCCCAGAACACCGGTGGGGAGAACCGCTGGCTACCGGCGAAGCCACCGAAGCCGTGGGACGGCGAATACCCTGCCCTGATCTACGGCGCCAACTGCCCGCAGCGCCTGCACGACTACACGGCGATCGAACAATCGTTCCTCCAGGACTGGGACGACGGCTACACGAGCGAAGACATGCTCAAGCTGAACGTGTGGGCTCCGGCGCTCACGGGCAAGCGTCCGGTATTGGTGTATTTCCACGGGGGAGGCTTCGTTTTTGGCTCCTCCTATGAACTGCCCTCACAGGAAGGCGCGCAATTGGCGCGCCGGCACGACGCCGTGTCGGTCACCGTCAACCATCGTCTGAACATACTCGGGTTCTTCGATTTGTCCGAGGTCGGCGGCCAGGCGTACGCCGATTCCGTGAACGTGAGTATGACGGACCTGGTCGCGGCGCTTCGCTGGGTGCGGGATAATATCGCGAATTTCGGCGGCGATCCCGACGCCGTCATGATTTACGGCCAATCGGGCGGTGGTTCGAAAGTCACGGCGCTGATGGGGATGCCTTCGGCGGCGGGGCTGTTCCATCGTGCGTCTGTGCAGTCGGGCGGCGGCGGGAATTTCCCCAGCGCCGAGCAATCCCGGGAGTTTGCCCGGCAAGTCATGAAGGAGCTGGAGTTGGGACCGCGCGACCTCGCCTCGCTGCAGAAGATGGAGTGGGCGAAGCTGAACGCGGCCGCAACTGCAGCCGCGGCCAAAATCAATCCGCCTGCGCAGCGGACGCTCGGAATGGGCTCGCCCGCCGGAACGACGCCGCGCGTCGGAGCCGGACCTACCGTGGACGGCAAGATCATTACAATGCGCTCGTTCTATGATGCCGCTCCCGATATTTCCAGGAACGTACCGATGCTGATTGGCTCAGTGAGCGAAGAGGGCAATCGCATGTCGTCGCGGCCGACCGAAGCGGAGTGGCACGCTACGCTCGCGGGCGTGCTCGGCGATACCAAGGCTACCGCACTCATCGAGGCCATGAAGAAGGCACACCCGGAAAAGAGCATCCGGACGCTGTCGTACGGCGTGAGCGGGCTCCTGGTCCGCAACAATATCGCACGCATGGCCAAGCTGAAATGTGAGCTCAAGGCGGCGCCCGTGTATCAGTATTACTTTACCTGGCAGTCGCCGATGCTGGAGGACGCGGGCGCGTGGCACACCGCCGAACTGGCCTTCTGCTTCGACAACACGAAGCGCTGCGAGCAGGGCACCGGCCATACACCCGAGGCGCAAGCGCTGGCGAACAAGATGGCCACGGCATGGGTAAATTTCGCGCGCACGGGAAATCCGAGCCAGCCCGGATTGACCTGGACCCCGAGCGATCCGGTCCGAAATCAAACGATGGTGTGGGACAATCGCTGCCGCATGGTAGACGATCCCGAAGGAGAATTGCGCAGAATGCTGCTGAGTTGAGGCCGCATTGGATCCAAGGCAGCGCGCCAGCGATCGCGCGTTCCGCGCGCGGCGTTACTCAGACGCATGGACCGATGTTATCTCCTTGGATGTTTACGAAAAGTCCTTCGATCAAGTCAACCCTCATTGAATCGGAGATGTAGGCTTTTCAGCCGGCAAATGGGGAGAGCAACTGGCGAAGCCCGTTCTCGACACCATGGTGGGTCGGTGGAGAGCCTAGCCGCGGCACCTGGACTGTCTACCTGACCGGGCGAGCCGCCGAAAGGGTATAAGCCCGTTCGATTTACCAGACTCAGGGCTTTTTGAAGTTCCAGCGCGACTTGTCGCTCTTGGGGTCGAATTTGGCCAAGGTAGGCGTACTGTGGCCCACCGCGGTCAGGGCCAACGGCTCCTTGGAATTGGGGACCGCCTTGGGCATGATGCGGTAAGTTCCGTCGGTCAACTGGTCGATGAGCCACAGTTGTTCGGGAGCGCCAGTAAACGCGGGCAGCGCCACAAGTTCACCCTCGGCGGTCGCGGCTAACGTGCGATCCGTACCGGCAATCATGATCCTGAAATAGGGCGACCCGGGATAGCCGCCGGCGTCGGGGACAGGCGCGATGGTCCACTTCTGATGCGGGCGCATCATGTAGTCGCCGAGCCGAATGTCGAGGTTTCCAGCGGGCCAGTTAGCCGAAACGTCGGAGAGTTGCTGCGCGGCGACCGGTGTCACTGGAGGCGGCACGGGCGCCGGAGCAGGAGCGCCGGGAGCGCCCGGAGCCGCGCCCCGGCCGCCGCGACCTCCGCCGAAGCCTCCAAATCCTCCGACGCGTGGCATCCGCACGAACTCCACCCCCAGCTCCAGCGCAAAACCGCTGCGCTCCGACTCGATTTCGTAGGTGCCCTCCTGGAAATTGTCGCCGCCTACCGGCCATCCGTCTTTCCAGAGCAGCGGGCGGATATCCAGTACGCTGCGGCCGCCGCGGTCCAGATCGGCTTCGTAATGACAAGAGAATTTCTCGACGCCATCGCCCAGGTCCATGCGGCCGAAGTGGCCAGGGCCGACGAATCGGCCGCTGGCCGCGACGACCAGCTTGCCGCCTCCCTTGAGCGCGTCTATGCCCACGTTATCGACGTACGGGCCGGTCACTTTTCTGGAGCGGGCCACGCGGATATTGTAGGTGGAGTTGGCGCCGTCGCAGCATGTTCCGTGAGTGCCCAGGAGGTAGTACCAGCCATCGCGATAGATCAGGCCAGTAGCTTCCATGTCGATGCCAATGTTCAAGGCCTGGTTGCCGGCGATGCGGCGACCCGTTTTGGGGTCGAGTTCCACCAGGCGGATGAAGCCAAAATACGTCCCGTAGGTGAGCCAAAGGCGCCCCGTTGTGGGATCCAGCAGGAAGGACGGGTCGATGGCATCACAATCTTCGATGCCGTCAGACGACGCGACAACGGTTTCATCTTTGAATCCGAAATCGGGCGATTTGGGGTCGAGCGTCCTGGTCCACATAACGTACACATTGCTGGCGTGACCGCCGCTCATTCCGCCTCCTCCCCTGGCGTAGGCCATGTAGTAGCGGTCACCGATGCGAATGACGTCGGGCGCGACTCCGCCGCCGGGTCGCTGGGCTCCGCCGTGCCAGGTCCAGCCGTCTTCGGAGATCAGGCCGCCGCCGCCGGTGCCAAAAGTGTAATACTTGCCTTCGCAGAAAATGACCGTTGAGGGATCGTGGATGTAGGGTTCGCCATTCAGCGCCCGCGGCGAACTCGACGCAACCTGGGAGAGCAGCGCGGGAATTGCCGCGGCCAGAACAACCACTACCGTTAAGAGAGGGGATTTCATAAACGCTCCGACGCGATGCAAATTAGTTTGCAGCCAGGGTTAGGGTCAGATCCTTGATCGGCTTGTCGTTCTCATCAATGAAGCGAACGCAGAAATCGCTTAAGCCGGGGCCGTTGATGACCGCGCCGCGAAGGACGTTCCGGCCTTTATTCAAGGTCAGCCGTTTGGAGACGACGTCGTCCATCACCATACGGCGGTCGGTAAAGAGGTCGACGGTTTCCTTGCCGTTCAACCACCAGATGGAGGCCGCGTTGGAGCCCACGGCGACGCGGGCGTTGTGAATTTCCCGCGGGCTGTTGACGACGGTAACGGCCCAGAAGATGACGCCGTACGTCGGCTTGTTCAGCCCATAAGCAAAGCGAAAGAGCTTGACATTGAAGTTCGTGGAATCCAGGGCATGCCATGCCAGTTCCTGGTCGCCGACTCTCACTTTGTCGCCGTCGTGGGGAATGACGGTGAACTGGTTGGGGAAGTACTCGGTGTTAAAGGCATTCCGGACATAACTGTCGGTGAACACTGTGTTCGTGCGGTTCGGCTTGCTTATGGGCTCGAGGAGCAGCCATCGCTGGAGGAAGCCGTCGCGGTCCGGCGCCTTGGGGGTCGTTGTCGCGGGCGAGAAGTAAGGCGCAATGGTGCGCGGAGCATTATCCGGGGTGGCGGGTTGAGCGGCGCGGCCCTGCGGGGCGGAGGAGACTTGAAACGCAAATGCAGCCAGGAGTCCGATAGCCGCCAACGCGGTGTTCCGGGGAGTGTTCATGGGCAGTCCCTTCAAGGCGCTAATGTATGCGATTGCACGCCGAATGTCCAGCCGGGCTATCCTCGGCCACGGCGGGCTGCAAATGCCGCCCGCGTGCGGCGGAAGGCGAACTATGGACCAGCGATCGTTCTCTCGTGCAACGGTTGTATACTGATGCGTTCCAGGTATATGGAAAGAGGAAACTCCGGATCTATGGCGCACCAGAAGCGCTTTGTTGCAAGCGCTATCTCGCCGGGAACGGCAGGAGCCGTAAACGGAAACCGGCGCGCGATACCCGGGTAGAGTCGAGATTCGCGGGAGGACACATTTATGAATCGTCAATTCTTATTCGGTTTCAGCATGGCTGTTCTGGCCTGTGGTATCGGTCTGGGTCAGCCGAAAAAAGCCTCGGCCGGGAAGCCGGCTGGGAGGCAGGAGTTGTCGCCGCCTCCGGTCGCGCCTGCGAACGCGCCTCCCGGAACGGCGCATGCGAACCCGTTGAACCTCTACGGCTCTCAGTATCCGCGGATCGAGGCCGACAATCGGGTGACCTTCCATTTCACCGCCCCGAATGCGCAGAAGGTGCAGGTGGGCCTTGTGACTCCGGGGCAGAATAGCCTCAGCCCAATTCCGGTGGATATGGAGAAGGGCGCCGACGGGGTGTGGACCTACACCAGCGCTCCACAAAGCCCCGGTTATCACAACTACTGGATGTTCGTCGATGGCGCGCCGGTACTCGATCCCGCCACGAACGGATTCATCGGCTACAGCCACATGTGCAACGGGTTCGAGATCCCGGAGGCGGGTGTCGATTGGTACGACCTGAAGGACGTGCCGCACGGGGATATCCGGATCAAGAACTACTATGCGAAATCGATCAGCGCCTGGCGTCATGTCTTCGTGTACACGCCGCCTGGGTATGACGCCAGCCTGAAGACTCGCTATCCGGTCCTGTACTTGCAGCACGGCGGCGGCGAGGACGAGCGCGTCTGGACGGAGATGGGCCACACCAACCTGATCCTGGACAATCTGCTGGCCGCGGGCAAGATCAAGCCGTTCATCGTGGTGATGGAGACCAGTGCAGTTCCGGGTGCCGGTCGCGGAGTTCCGGGCGCGGGCCGCGGGCCGGGCGGGCCTCCCGGAGGAGCATACGGGCAACTAATGGTGAACGACTTGATTCCGTGGGTGGACGCGAACTATCGCACGCTGGCGGATCAGGCGCACCGCGCGATGGCGGGCCTGTCGATGGGCGGCATGCAGACCGCGACCGTCACCATGGCCAACCTCGATAAGTTCTCTCACATCGGCTTGTTCAGCGGCGGGCCCGCGATCGGCTTCGGCGGGGGCGCGCGCGGAGCATCCGGGGCCGCGCCAGCAACGCCTCCGCCATTCGATATCAAGACCATTTACAACGGCGCCATGGCTAATCCGGCGGAGTTCAACAGGAAAGTCAAAGTGCTCTTTATGAGCTTCGGCTCGGAGCGGCCGCTGGAGAATCCGGAAGGCTTGAAGCGGCACCAGGAACAACTGATCGCCGCCGGGATCACCAACAGCTACGTTTACATCTCTCCCGGCACCACGCACGAATGGCAGACGTGGAGGCGAAGCCTGTATACGTTTGCGCAGCTTCTGTTCAGATAAGTTGATTTCGCCAGCATCGCGGCCCGGCCCTGGCCCGTGTGAAGCGAGGGTGCGTCATGCGCAAGTCTTTCCTTCTACCGGTTTTGTTCGGCTTCGCCGCGCAGGTGCTATCCGCCGCGGATCCCGTTCTCTGGTACCGTCACCCGGCTCAACGGTGGGGCGACGCGCTTCCGGTTGGCAACGGCAGGCTGGGCGCCATGGTCTTTGGCGCCGTCGACAAAGAACGCATTCGGTTGAACGAAGATACGATTTGGAACGGTAAGCGACGCGACCGCATCAATCCGAAGGCCCTGAAAGCCTTGCCGGAGGTGCGGCGCCTGCTGTTCGAAGGCAAGCCGCGGGAGGCGGAGGCGCTGGAAGAGAAATCGATGATGGGCATCCCTAACCGGCAGCCACCCTATCAGCCGCTGGGCGATCTGAAGATCGAATTTTCCGGCCACGAGAACTCCGCTGACTACCACCGGGAACTGAACCTCGCGACAGGCATCGTGCGCGTCACTTACAAAATCGGCGGCGCGGCTTTCACGCGCGAGGTGTTTTCATCCGCGCCCGATCAGGCGATTGTCGTGCGGGTCTCCTGCGATAAGCCGGGCCAGGTATCGTTGCACGCGACGCTCACGCGCTCGCAGGACAGCCAGACGTCGGTGACCAAGCCGGATCGCGTGATCTTGACCGGCGAGGCGATTGCCCATTCGACTTTCTGGATGGGACCGAATCAGAGCCCCGAAGCTCGCAAGAAAGAAACGGATCAACTGGAGCAGACCGGGGTAAAGTTCCGCGGAGTTCTGCGCGCCATGGCCGAAGGCGGCAAGGTCGAGGTTGCCGGCAGCGATCTGGTCGTCACCAAAGCCAACGCCGTGACTCTGCTGGTGGTGGCTGCGACGGACTATCGCGGCGGGGATCCGACCGCCGCCTGCGCGCAGTACCTGAGTTACACCTCGAAGCCCTACGGCTCGTTGAAAGCTGCTCACCTGGCTGACCACCAGAAGCTGTTCCGCCGCGTTGAGCTTGAGATGCCGGCGGCCGATCCTGCGGTCGAGATGTTGCCCACGGACGAGCGTCTAGCCCGCCTCAAGAAAGGCGGGGAAGACCCCGGCCTTTCTGCGCTCTACTTCCAATTCGGACGCTACCTGCTGATGGGCAGCAGCCGTCCGGGAACGATGGCGGCGAATCTACAAGGCATCTGGAACGAGCAGATGGCGCCTCCGTGGGACAGCAAGTACACGACGAATATCAACGTCGAAATGAACTACTGGCCGGCCGAAGTCGGTAACCTGGCGGAGACCACGGGCCCGCTTTTCGACCTCGTCAAGGCGAATCTCGAGAGCGGCCGCAAGACTGCCAGGCAGATGTACGGCGCGCGCGGCTTCGCGTTCCATCACAACCTCGACGCCTGGGGCGATACCGCTCCGGTCGACTACGCTTACTGCGGCATCTGGCCGATGGGCGGCGCGTGGATGGCGCTGCATTTCTGGGAGCACTATCTGTACGGCCTGGATCGCGCGTTTCTGAGCCGCGAGGCCTATCCCATCATGAAGGAAGCCTCGCTGTTTTTTCTCGATTTTCTGATCGATGATGGCAAGGGCCATCTGGTTACGAATCCCTCTTACTCGCCGGAGAACAGTTATCGCATGGCGGACGGCACGGTAGGCCGGCAGACGGTTGGCGCGGCGATGGATTACGAGATCATCGATACGCTTTTTCGCGCGACTATGGACGCCTCGCGGATTCTGGGCATCGATGCGGACTACCGCGCGAAACTGGACGCGGCGCTAAAGCGTATCCCGAATCTCAAGATCGGCAAACTCGGGCAGTTGCAGGAATGGAGCGAAGACTATGACGAGCCTAGCCCCGGAATGAGCCACATCTCCCACCTGTTTGCGCTGTATCCGTCTGACGAGATCACGTTGCGCGGCACACCGGAGCTGGCCAAAGCCGCGCGTGTATCGCTCGAGCGGCGGGTGCAGAACGGCGGTGGCAGAAGCGGTTGGTCCTCGGGTTGGTATTCCAACCTGTGGGCCAGGCTCGAAGATGGCGATCGCGGCTATCAGCATGTTCGCAATTTGATCAACTCGGCCGCCGAAAGCCTGCTCAACGCGGGGCGGCTATTCCAGATCGACGCCAACTTCGGCGGGGCCTCCGGGGTCGCCGAGATGCTCCTACAGAGCCACTCGGGAGTGATCGCGATCCTGCCGGCGCTTCCTTCGGCCTGGCCCGAGGGGCATTTCCTCGGATTGCGCGCTCGCGGCAACGTGGAGGTAGACGCGTCCTGGAAGGGCGGTAAAGCAGTGTCCGGGAAGCTGCGGCCGGCGGCCGCGGGTGAGTTCAAGCTCCGGCCGCCGCATGGCCAGCGCATTGCCAGGGTCGTGTCCGGCGGCCAGGAGGTTCAGGCGACTGAATCCGGCGGTGTCTGGCAGGTCAGGCTCGAAGCGCGAAGGGAGTACACGGTCACGTTTGAATGGTTCCGCAGGAGCGAAGCAGATGGATCGCAGAGGCTTCATTAAGAAAAGTGCCATCGCCGCCGGATTGGCGGGCTCGCTGGAGAAACGGCGGGGCTTGGCGGCGGAAGAAAGCGGTCCCCAAGCGGGGGCGGCGCAAGAGAATCGTTCCGCCGATTATCTTCGGCGTGTGCGGCAGGACCAGTTACTGCCGAAGCCGCCGATGCTCGCGGAATCGTTGCGGTCGCCTGAGGCGCGGATTTCGCCGATGCCGTTGGCCGAGCGGGTCAGGCGCAGGATTGTGCCGCGCCGCGGATTTTGCAGCATCGCGCCCCATAGCGATGCCCTCCTCATCTCCGGCAACGGGGCCATGGGCATCGAGGCGGCATGCGATCCTTATGCGGAGCAGATCATCTTCCGCCACGAAAGCCTTTTCCTGCCGTACAGGAGGCCTTTCGAGGCGCCGAACATCGATGGCCACGGCAGTCGCGGGCGAAACTCTGGCGGCATATTCTCGCTGCCATCGCGCTTTGGCCGGGGCGCGGCTGGAAGACAACGTCATCGTCGACGTCCAACTGCGGCAACTGATCGAGCTGGGCTACATCAGCGCGGCCCTAAGCTGTTCGCGCGAGCCTTATGGCCCACCGGTGCCGGATGCGCAGGGCGGAATTCCCGCGATCATTATGGAGATGCTGGCCTACGCGCGCCCGGGCGTGATCGAAGTGCTGCCTGCCCTTCCCGCGTCGCTGGTGAAAGGCTCGATTGACGGCATGCTGCTCCGCACCTTTGCGCGGCTCGACAAACTTGTCTGGGACATCGAAGCCCGCACCGTGGACCTGATCGTCACCTCCTTCAGAAAGCAGGACGTCACCTTGATCGCGCGATACGGCATCGAAGCGATCACCGCGCCGGCCGGCGTGCTGGCGGCGCCCCTCCAGGCGGGCAAGAGCACTATCGACGTTCGCTTGCCTGAGAACAAGCCAGTGGCGTTCCACTTGAAGCTGGGCCGCCGCAAGCCGCTCGATTGGGTCGAACGGGTTGCCCGCGCGAATCCCGACAGGAGATTGAATTGAGATCCACCACGTTCGCAGTTGCATTCCTGGCGCTGTCTGCCGCGTCGTTCGGCCAGCAGCCTGCCAACGCACCATACCTCGATCCCAGCCTATCGCCTGAGAAACGGGCGGCGGATCTCGTTTCCCGAATGACCCTCGAAGAGAACGTGCTCCAGATGCAGAACAGCGCTCCCGCCATTCCGCGTCTCGGCATCCCTGTCTACAACTGGTGGAACGAGGCGCTGCACGGCGTCGCCCAGGGCCGCGCCACCGTCTTTCCCGAGCCGATCGGTCTGGGCGCGACCTTCGATCCCGACCTGGTCCGCAGGATGGCCGACGCCATCTCCACCGAAGCGCGGGCCAAATTTCATGAGGCGCAGCGCCGTCCCCCCGTCGCCGAGGTCGGCCCGGGTGCGGCTCCGGGCCGCATCGCGTATCTGGATTACTGGTCGCCGAACATCAATATCTTCCGGGATCCCCGTTGGGGCCGCGGGCAGGAAACTTACGGCGAAGATCCATATCTCACCAGCCGCATGGGCGTGGCATTCGTCAAGGGGATGCAAGGCGACGATCCTCGATACCTGAAGGTCATCGCCACGCCCAAGCACTATGCCGTGCATAGCGGTCCGGAGCCTCTGCGTCACAGCTTCGACGCCAAGGTAAGCGAATATGACCTGCTCAACACTTATCTGCCGGCGTTCAAGGCGGCGGTGACCGAAGGCAAGGCTGATTCCGTCATGTGCGTCTATAACTCCGTGGACGGCGTGCCCGGTTGCGCCAGCACGGACCTGCTTCAAAAACGTTTGCGAGACCAGTGGGGATTCCAAGGCTATGTCGTCAGCGATTGCGGCGCCATCGGCGACATCTACAGGAGCCACAAATACGCCCCCACGCAGGGTGCCGCTTCCGCGATTGCCGTGAAGGCGGGCACGGACCTGACCTGCGGCGGCGAATATCGAAGCCTCCTCGATGAAGTCAAAGCCGGTACGATTACCGAGGCCGAGATCACGCGAGCGGCCGAACGCCTCTTCGTGGCGCGCATCCGTCTGGGCATGTTCGATCCGCCGGAACGTGTGCCGTATACGAAAATTCCATACTCCGAGAACGATTCCGCGGCGCACCGGCAACTCACGCGCGACGCGGAGCGGGAAGCCATCGTCCTGCTGAAGAACGAACGCGGCATCCTGCCTCTGAGATCCACGATCGGCAAGATCGCGGTAATCGGCCCGTCCGCCGACGATCCCGTTGCTCTCCTGGGAAACTACAACGGCATCTCGTCCAAGCAGGTGACGCCGCTCGAAGGCATCGCCAGGCAGTTCGCCCAGGCCAAAGTGCAATTCGCCCTGGGCGCAACCTACACCTCGAGCACGCCGGCTCTGGTGTCTTCGAATGTTCTAACCTCGCCCAACGGCGCGCCGGGCCTTCTAGCCGAGTATTGGGATAACCCCGAATTCCAGGGCCAGCCAAAGCTCCGCCGAAGCGAGCCGCGCGTGTACTTCGATTCCTTCATGGAAGAGCCGGCCGTGATGGCGGCCATCAGCGGCAACCAGTATTCGATTCGCTGGACCGGCACGCTCACGCCGCCGGCCACCGGCGATTATGTCGTTGCGGCGCGCACCGGACAGTGGAATCGCAATGGGAAGATCAAACTGTTCCTCGACGACAAGGAAGTCAACCCTGGCGGACCCGCCGGCTTCAGGCCCACCGGACTCGGGCCGGGGCAAGGGCAGGGCCAGGGCGGCCGGCGCGCCGGTCCTCCGCCGCTGCAATTGGCGGGCGGCCACCGGTATGCTGTGCGAGTCGAGTTCCAGCAGGCCGGCCCCGAAGGCTCCGCACAACTCAACTGGATTCCGCCGGCCCCCGTCCTGATCGCCGAGGCCGAGGAGGTTGCCAAAGATTCCGACGTGGCCATCGTCTGCGTCGGCCTGAACGGGTCGCAGGAGGGCGAGGGGCACGACCGCACAGCCATTGAACTCCCCGAGACGGAGGAGAACCTGCTCCAAGCGATGGTTGCCACCGGCAAGCCGGTCGTGGTCGTTCTCACCAGCGGCAGCGCCTTGGCCGTGAACTACGCCGCGGAGCACGCCGCCGCTATTCTTTCTGCCTGGTACGGCGGCGAAGAAGCCGGCACCGCTGTCGCCGATACTCTGGCGGGCATAAACAACCCCGCGGGCCGTCTGCCGGTGACCTTCTACAAGAGCACCGAGCAGCTTCCCGCGTTCACCGACTACAACATGAAGGGCCACACCTATCGCTATTTCAAAGGCGATCCGCTTTACCCATTCGGTTTCGGCCTGAGCTATTCGACGTTCCAGTATTCGGGCCTGAGCGCGAAACGCACGGAGAAGGGCGCCGACATCCGCGCGACGGTCAAGAATACTTCGAAGGTCGATGGCGATGAAGTCGTACAGCTATACGTCGCCGGCGGCCCCGGAGAGGAATCTCCGATCCGCAATCTCCGCGGCTTCCAGCGTATTCGCTTGCGCGCGGGCGAGAGCCGGCAGGTGAGTTTTTCGGTGCCTTCGGCTGACCTTCCGAACGGCAAGGTGGCGATCAGCGTCGGCGGCGGCCAACCGCTGGCCAACATCCCGCACCTGATCGGCGAGCTGTAAGCTCCATCATCCCCGCGCCATAACGAAATACGGCTGGTTGGCAAACACCTCGTTGAAACCGGGGTACAAGGCTGCCGCAGGTCCTTGCCGCAGGTGGAAATAGTACTGGAGAGAAAACGGCGACTCGGTATAAGCGGCCGGTATTGCGGCCCGATAAACCTGCCCGTCCGGCTGCATGCCAATCGACTGCCACCGCTCGGCCTGATTCACCTGGCGATATCGCAGGGTAACCGCCGTTGGAGTGCCATTCACGCGCACCGCGACCGGCACTGGCTTGCCGGGCTGATAGCTGGCGACAGGAGTGTGAGTGCACGAGAAAGACGGTCGGGACGGACGGCCTGAAGCGCGCTCCATCGCCTCTTTCAGGCGCTCCTGTAGTTCCGGCGTGGCATCGAACCGGGTGCTCTCGACCGCCGCCAGATCCTGATCGATGGCAGGCAGGCGGTCTATCCAATGGCCGCGCCGCACCGGAGCGTCGCCGTAGGTCAGATCCGCCACGTATACGCCGCGAGCGCGTTCGGCCATTGCCGCCCAGGTCCCTCGGGCCCGACGGTAAGCGGTAACCGCGCGCTGGTGCGCGGACTCATTGCCGGTCCGGCGATACAGATCAAAGAGCACGCCGGCACGGAGCTTGTCCGCATAGAAGCGTCCGAGGGCCACTTGAATCAGGACATCTTCTTCCCAGCGGCGGAAAGCCGGATCGCGGCGCGACGGCACGGCGCCGGCCGCCGCTTCCAGGGCCTGCGCGGCCTTGTCGCACGAGTCCTCGAAGAATTGCGCAACTTCGATGGGCGAGAACTTGCCGCTGGCACTCCCGCCCAGCAACTCGGCAGCGTGCTCTTCGACGGAGGAAAACATCTCGGGATCGAGTGGGCTCACGGTACCGAACCTCTTCGGCGCCGGTGTGTCGCCGTAGGGCACTGGGGCGCCGCCTTCCATCATGGGCATATTGGCGGGCACCTCGACCCAGTAGCCCAGATTCGAGGCGGAGGGCTGATGCGCGGTAGTCAGCAGAGGCAGCACGCGGCTCGCATTGGCGAGAGCCGTTTCGGCCGGTGCGGCGGCACGTTCGAAGGTGGAGCGCAAATAGCGCCGCCACTGGTCCGGGTCCGCATTCGGGTTGTAGAGCAACCGTCCCCAGACGCGGTAACTGTATTCGTATTTGCGCCAGTCGCCGCCGGTCGGGTTCAGCGACGCGTCTGCGTAGCCGCAGCGGCCTCCCGGCCGGCCGGTGCCTTGACGTCCTTTGAAGAAGAGAGGCTCGCAGAGCTCCACACCGGATGCTCCGCAGAAATGGGACGCATGGCCATACGCCGCGGCGGTGGCCGGGTCGCCCCAGAGCAGCATGCGCTGCGTGCCGGCCCACATGCGGAAGAGCACACCATAGCGGTGCCCCCGCTGGAAAAGGTCCCCATAGCCATAACGGAGAAAACGCCGCGAACCGTTGGAGAGACTGAAAATCCCTTCCACTCGTTCTCCATCGCGCGGCATTTCCAATTCCCGGATGGCTGCCTGGTGATAGCCCATTCCCTGGTGCTCGGCCCAGTATTTCGGCGAGATTTTAACCGGCATGCCGGTCTCCAATGCCACGTCGATCATCTTCTGATCGATTCCCTTGGCATGCATATCGATCTCGATGGGCCGCCCCGCGCGGACGATCCCCTGAAATACCGTTCGCCAGAAATCGTAGCTTCCTTCCGGAATACCGCTCTCGCCATGCACCCGCATGGTGAGCCCTTGAATGCCGGGGCAGGTTTTCAGCAGCAGCGCGAGAGCGTCGCGGCAGTACGCAGCGTGCGTCTCCGGCGTGAGTCCTTCGATGCGATGCTGGGCGCGCGGGCTGTCGGTCCACTGATAGGCATGGGTCCACAAAGCAAGTTGAAAATCCAGCCCGCATGCGGTCGCTTGCTCGATGATGAATCGGAGCGCCTCCAGGTTGCGCTCACGCTCACCCTCTTGGAGCGGCACGGCGCGGACTTTGTATCCCGGAACGTCGAGCAGGTAGGGATATGGAAAGTGGAGGTAATCGCCGACCACGCCTCGCGGGAAATCGTAGCCCCAACCGAAAGCCAGACTGAAGCGATTGAAGCGATTCGTTACCAGAGCCGAAAGGTAGTCGCGCCAGTAGTCCCGATCGTAGAACCAGCTCTTGTCCTCGACCTCGCTGACGAACGCCCGCGCGACACTGCGGATGGCGTTCGCAGGCTTCTCCTGGATGGAGCCTGCGAGCGTCAGCGCCGCCACCGGATCGACACTATGTTCCACCCGGTCGGCCAGTTCCGTAAGGGCGTAGACGAGACCGCGAGTTTCGGAAGCGGACGCACGGACGGCTGGCTTTCCGTTCTGCTTGCCGGGTGCGAGCCGGAAGGCCTCTTTGGGCAGATCCGTCTCCTGCCCGCCAACGATTACGGCTGCCTGAAACTCCCCCGCCTGCGCCCTGGACGCAACGACCGCGCATGTGGCGCCTTTGCCTTCCAGAGCGTGGCGCAGTTGGCCGATCGCCCACCCGACAGGGATCGCTGACGGCGGTTTGTCTGAGTCGTCTCGAATGATCGCGATTCGCGTGGATGCTGCCGCAAGTCCGCCGGCCAGGCAACCGGCCGCCGTTGCCTGGCCGGCCTGCTTCAGAAAACTCCGTCTCGGGGTTTTGTTCATAGCACTATCCAGGACTCTCATTTCCGGAAATTCGT
The DNA here is from genome assembly GCA_963836015.1 of Bryobacterales bacterium. Classification (GTDB taxonomy): domain Bacteria; phylum Acidobacteriota; class Terriglobia; order Bryobacterales; family Bryobacteraceae; genus CAWCDJ01. The sequence goes on from CAWIIF010000004.1 coordinate 48,319, forward strand.
GTCCCCTTTGACGGGACCCTCGCCGTCATCCGTGATCGTGCCGGGACGCCAATCCTTCGCCACGCCGATGTCGGCTGCCGCGGATGCGGTCAGGGCGTTCAGATCCACAAGCCGATTGAGACGGCCGAGATATTGCGGCTTATACTGGCTGGTTACGACGTCGGCATAGGCCTTCCAGTGCGTTAAGGCAGCTTCCAGATGCCGGATTGCAGCCGCCTGGCGTTCCGTTTTGGGATCGGCGTCAAACATGGCCAGATCGGCAGCCGCGAGAATCTTCTCACTATAGTAGTCGCCGAGATCGGCCATCGCCTCCGCATCTCCCAAGGTCAGGCGGAATTCCCTGCTTTTGCTGGGAAGAGGCCGAAGTCCCTCAATGGCGCGATGCGCCGCGGCGGCATCCCTCTTCAACTCTTCGGCCACCTGAAGCGGCGTGATGCCTTCCATCTTGTCTCGCTTAAGCAACCGAGCCCGCCACTGGCGAACGTTGAGGATGCCGCTTCCAGGCATGGTTTGGCCGTTAATGAAATCGGCAACCGAAAAGAATCCGGTGCCATTCCCTTTTTGGATATTGGCTTCCGGAAACCACTTGAAATCGAGGTCGCGCCAGAAGAACCGGGTTATCTGAGACATGGTCTTGGAAGCATTGGCAAGCGCCGCATAGAGCTTGGGCGCTGGGACGCCCGGAAAGCGAACCGCCAACATCCGCTCAAACAGTGAATCGGGCAAATCGGGGTCATAGCTCAACCGGCCCCACAATGCGAAGCTGTACCACTGCTTCTGGATGACGAGTTGTCGCGGCGTTTCCGGCTCTTTGTCGATGAATTCGCGGCCCCACGTGTAACCGTCAGGTCCCATGTTGAAACCGGCCACGCGGTCCGGGCCGGGGATGTTCTTCACGTAGGCCCTGGCATAGTCCGGATCGCCCCAGCGAAAGCTGTAGATATCGTCGTTTCGGACCTCAAGCCAGGTACGGAGGTTCTTCGGCATCTCCTCCAGCACGGGCGCGATGAACGGCGGATTGGGCTCGGAATACATGTGCGCTACCGAGTATTTGAAGCTGAAGTCGAAGGGCCCGGGATAGTCCTTGAATGCTTCGATCGATTTGGACTGCGATGTCTGATGATAGCGGTGGATGAGGCGGAACTGTCGGCCCGGTTGCTCTTTGAGCGCATCGCGGATGCCTTCCCCGTATGTCCGCCACAACCACTCCTCGTGATCGAACGTGCCCTGTTTGCTGTTCATGTTCTCGCCGGCGGTGATGCCGATGCCGGCCAGGAGCGGATACGTTTTGACCGTCTCACGAACGCTGGCACGAAAATAAGCAATCGTCTCCGGATTATTTCCGTCCTCCGTAATATTGTGTTTGCCCTCCGTGCCCCACACGAAGATGTTCCAGGTGTACCAGTAGACGTCAATGCCGCGGTCCTTCGCATACTGCATGACCTCGCGCCAGAAACGGATCTTGTCGTCAATGGTCATGCGTTTCACGATGGCCACATTACCTAACTGAAAAGCCTGAGACATGGCGTTGCTGTTCATATTGAATTTGAGATCGAACGGCTCGCGGTTGCCCCACACGTCGTTCAGCGCGATGTCTGGATACTCCGGTACTTTCACGATCGACGGAAAGGGGTGGAGATTCCAAAGGGAAATCTCATTGAAGCGGTGCCGCGCCATCTCGTCGAGCATGGTGTGCCAGAATTCCATACTCCACATTTCTGGAATATTGGCTTGCCCGGAATCGCTGGTATCGGAGTAGGACGGGGTGCGGCGGTCCAACGGAATATTGAACTTGATGCCGCGTTGGACAATGTGGGGCGAGTGATCCGAATCCCGCGTGTCCTTGATGGTCCCCAGGCGGATCGCTTCCGCCAGGTCGAGCCCGCCATACATGGCTCCCGAGGGATCGGCGCCGAGAACCGCAATTGTCAGGCGCCCACGCTGCTCTTGTCGGCGGATGGCATAAGACTGCGGACCGGCATTCTTCAGAGAAACGACGCCGAGCCGTTGGGCAAGCGCGTTGCACTCGGCCGCATCTCCGGCGATGACGAAGCGGACCGGGCTGCGATCAGAAGCAAGGTCGCGGATGACGTGGTCGGCGGAGGATGCGTTGGGCGCGAACGCATGACGGATCTCGGACGCGGCGAAGGAGACCTGGGGAGCGTTGCTGTCGTAGAACACCGGCTGGGCATTCAGTATGATCCCGGTAAAGCCGGCGAACAAAAAAGCTGCGGACGTTTTCATATGCGCTCCTGTGCATTGGGGCGGAATCGTGGTGGCTCGTTCCAGCCCCAGTTGCTGATCGGCTCTCCTCTGGCTCATTTCTTGAGCCGATGAGGGCGTCGCACATTCAGTTGAACTGGTGGTAAGCGGCTGAAATCATCTTACGCCAGTTCTCGTTCGGCAAGGATCGCCCGCGCTAATCTGGACCACACGCCCGCAGGTGAGTTCCCAAGACCAAGGTTCAATACGCCATCATTGCGCCTGGATCTCGGCCACGGCGACTCACGATCCGCCGGCGATCCGCGCTCGCCGTAGCGATGGCGTCAACCCTGCAGGGCGTCCGGCCTTGCGGGATCATGGTCGAGATCTGCGTGAAGAACGCCTCGCGATCGTTCAGCGCCTGGCAATTCCGAAGCGCTGGAATTGCGGCATGGCGAGTGCTCTCGAATTCCGGTATCGCCCCTGCGCTCCCCGACGGGGCTGGCGCGAGCCCGGCGTTCTCTCGGTCGTCCGTCGGGATCGCCACGTATCCATGAACGCGGACAGGCTTGCCCGGCTGGCCGCCTTAATCCGCTGTACCAAATCAGCGACCACAGCGGCCCAGTTCGAGTCCAGGGTCCTCGCAGTCGGCTGGATCGGAGGATCATCGGCAAACAGGAAGTTGAGAACCGCAGGGACGTTAAGAAGCATTTGACCATCCGGAGCCAGTACCTTTACGCGTGCTTGGACGCTTTGGCCGCGCCGGAGGCGCCGCACGAGTGGCTCTCGAAGGGAACAAAAGCGGCGCTCGATCGTATTCCAAGTATGCTCACCCTGGCGGCGCGGTTCCGGCTCGGCGCGCGGCGGCTCGGCCGCGCGCCCATGTTCACGGCGGTCACGGTCCTGACGCTGGCGATTGCGATTGGCACGAACACAGCGATTTTCAGTGTGATCGACGCGGTGCTGCTGAAAAGCCTGCCGTATCCGGAGCCGGAGCGGCTGGTGGGCGTGTGGCACAAGGCGTCCGGCATCGGCATTCCGAAGTTGAACACCTCTCCGTCATCGCATTTCACTTACCGCCAGGAAAACCGGGTCTTCGAAGAGATCGCCATGTGGGACGACGGCGCCGTTAACGTGACCGGGCAAGGCGATCCGGAGCGGGTGGATGCTCTGCACGTCACCTACGGCATGTTCCCGATCCTGCGCGTGCGGCCGGCCGCCGGGCGGATCTTTGGCGCCAAGGACGACGAGGTCGACAGCCCGGACGTGGCGATTCTGAGCTACGGGTATTGGCAGCGGCATTTCGGCGGCGATCCCGGCGCCATCGGCCGTCAGCTGGTGGTGGACAGCAAGGCGCATGAGATCGTCGGAGTGATGCCGCAGGGATTCCGGTTCCTCGATCTCAACGCGGACCTCGTTCTCCCCATGCGGTTCGACCGCTCCAAGCTGTTCGTCGGCAATTTCAGCTTTCAGGGCCTGGCGCGGCTGAAGCCCGGGGTGACTATGGCGCAGGCCAATGCCGACGTGACGCGCATGATCCCGATGGTGATGGACCGTTATCCGTTCCCGGCGGGCTTCACGCGCGCGATGTTCGAGAGCACGGGCATGGGGGCCGATGTCCACCCGCTGCAGCAAGACGTGGTGGGGGACATCGGCAAGGTGCTATGGCTGCTTATGGGGACGGTCGGGATCGTGCTGCTAATTGCGTGCGCCAACGTGGCCAACCTCTTTCTGGTCCGGGCGGAAGCCAGGCAGCAGGAGCTCACCGTGCGGGCGGCGCTGGGGGCCGGCTGGGGGCGCCTGGCGCGTGGACTGCTTGCCGAATCGATCACCCTGGCGATCGCCGGCGGCGCGCTGGGAATCGGGCTGGCGTATGCCGGGCTGCGGCTGCTGGTGGCGCTCGCTCCGGCGAACCTGCCGCGCCTGGGGAGCATCGGCATCGGCCCCAGATCGGTGGTGTTTACGCTCCTGGTCTCGATTGCCGCCGGGGCGCTGTTCGGCTCGGTTCCGGCGTTCAAGCTCGGCCACATCAGCCTCGGCACCGCGCTGCGGGAGGGCGGGCGGGCGCTGAGCGACGCCAGGGGGCGCCGCCGCGCGCGCAACGTTCTGGCTGTGGCGCAAATCGCCCTGGCGCTGGTACTGCTGGTCAGCGCCGGGTTGATGCTGCGGACGTTTCAGGCGCTGCGGCACATCGATACGGGATTCACCCGGCCGAGCGAGCTTCTCACGTTCCGCATTCCGACGCCGATGCCGAAGGGTGTGACAGCCGACCAGATCGCGCGCACGCACCAGCGGATCCTGGAACGGATCCGACAGCTTCCAGGCGTGACGCACGCAGCCGCAGCGTCGGAAATGAACCTGAGCGACAGCGGGGAGCACGATCCGATTCTGGTGGAGGAGTTTCCGACCCCGGCGGGCCAGCTGCCGGCCCTGCGCTTGTACCGGTTCGTCTCGCCGGGCTACTTTACGGCCGCGGGCAACCGGATCCTGGCGGGGCGCGACATCACGTGGCAGGAGATCGAGCAGAGGCGGAAGGTCGCGCTGGTGTCGGAGAACTTCGCGCGGCAGTATTGGAAGAGCCCGGCCGCGGCGCTGGGCAAACGCATCCGCAATTCACCGCAAGCGGACTGGCGGGAGATCGTGGGAGTGGTGGGTGGGGAGCATGCCAGCGGCATAGACAAGCCAAAACCCCAGATCGTGTACTGGCCGATGATCAACGAATACATGTGGGGCGACGCGTTCCCCGCCATCCGCGGCTCGTTCACTTACGCGGTGCGCAGCTCGCGGGCGGCAACGCCGTCCCTGCTTGCGGAAGTGCGCCAGGCGGTGCGGGCGGTGGATGCGACGCTGCCGGTGACGGAGGTGAGCACCATGCAGAATGTGATCGACCGCTCGATGGCACGGACCTCGTTCACCATGATCATGCTGGGAATCGCGAGCGCGATGGCGCTACTGCTGGCGCTGGTGGGGATTTATGCCGTGATCTCCTACTCGGTGGCGCAGCGCACGCGGGAGATCGGCATCCGCATAGCGCTGGGCGCGGAGGTCGGGACGGTCCGTGGGATGTTCGTGCGGCATGGAGCGGTGCTGGCCGGCACCGGCCTGGCAATCGGGTTCCCGGCGGCGGCGGCGCTGACGGGTTGGATGTCGTCACTCTTGTTCGGAGTCGCGTCAATGGATCCGATGACTTACGCGGCGGTGGGGTTAGTGCTTACTGCGGCGACGCTGCTGGCGAGCTACCTGCCCGCGCATCGCGCGACGGCCGTGGACCCGGCGACCGCGCTAAGAGCGGAGTAGGTTGGGCGGCGGGCCGGACGTGCCCGGCTCCTACCGCCTTCCAGCGCCTACACTGCAGGATCACGTAGTCCGGCCAGCAGGTGTCCGACGTATGGATGCTGATGCGGATCACCGAACCGGTGTTGCCGCGAAGTGGATTACGTGGGAATGGCCCAAATCCTCAGGGAGATCAAATACAACGGGTGGCTGTCAGTTGAGCTGGGGCACGCCAACGACACCAAGATCACGCGCTCGCTTGAAGAGAACATGCGTCGAAGCCGGGATTATGCGGAGAGGACGTTTGAGGGAAAGGCGTAAAGAGACGGCGGGCTTTGAGTAAGTAGCCATACCGAATCTCTAACGAGGCTCCGCCTCAGACCGACGAGTTGTATTTCCGCCGTGTGTGAGGATTGCGCATAATTCGAGAGATGGCTCCGGTCGACAATGGAGAACCGCATGCAGTTCTCGCCAATGATTTAGGCCGCCGAAGCGGCAGTCGATCCCGAAGGATCGGAGTCGTACCGGAGCCGAAATGAGCGTACCACGAAGTGTTGCCGAAGTGCTGGCCGACCACGTCACCCTGGAAGTGGAAGGAATCGACCGGATGTATTTGAACGTTTACGTGCCGGGTTTGCAGCGGGAACAAGGTGTGGCCTGCTTCTTCCGATTTCATCACGGCCACCAGTTCGCCTCCAGCGCCCTGATGGATCCGATCAGCAAGACATTCGTGGCGGCGTTGGAAGCTTTTGCCCGGCAAGAAAAGATCCCGGTCATTGCGTTCCGCAAGGGTCAACGCAAGGATGACGTAGCGGCCGGGCAACGAAAGAAATTCCCGAAGACCGAAGGGGTGGTATTCATCGGCAAGGCGCAAGAGAAGACGCCGGTGTTTCGGACAGAGCGGCGCCGAAACGAGAAGACTGGAGGGACCTATCCGTGGCTGGTTCGCTCAACAGCTATGGTGAACCATTTCTACATCTACTGCGTGGATCGCGACTTTGGACCGTTCTTTCTGAAGTTCAGCACGTACTTCCCCTACAACGCCAAGCTATGCTTCAACGGACACGAATACGCCAAACGGCAACTGGCGCGGAAGGGGATCGGATTTGAAGCGCTCGACAATGGGGTCTTGAGCTGCGACGATCCCCAACGGCTGCAAGCCATCTGTGATGGGCTCAGCGCGGAGAAGATCGATGCCTTATTACGGAAATGGCTGCGGTTGTTGCCGCATCCGTATGAGGCCAGGGATCGCAAGGCCGGCTACCGCTACCAGATTTCCATTCTCCAGGCGGAGTTCTCACTGACCCAGGTTCTGAATCGTCCCGTAACCGGCCGGGTGTTCTTCGAAGAGGTTATCCGCGAAAATCTGGACATCGGCAGACCCAGTCAAGTGCAGTTGATCTTCGACCGTCGCGTGAACAAGACCACGCCGGGCCGCTTCCGCACCCGCGTCATTACGGAGGGAGTGATTCCATCCCTTCATGTCGATTACAAAAACACCAGAATCAAGCAGTATCACAAGGAGGGGCGCGCCCTTCGCACTGAAACCACCATCAACAATACGCGCGACTTCGGAATCGGCAAGCTACTGAAGAACCTGCCGGCTCTTCGGCAGATCGGCTTCCAAGCCAACCGACGTCTTCTCGACGTCCAAAAGATTTCCCATGATTGCTCGATCGGCGAAGATGCCTTCGATCGGGTAGTCCGTCCTGCCGAGGTGGATGGCCAAAGAGCGTCGGCATTGCGGTTCGGTGACAAACGAGTGCAAGCCTTGTTCGCTGTCCTGGTCGTCTTCAGTCTCCAAGTCCGTGGGTTCAATAATCAGGAAATGCGTGCCCTTCTGGCACAACTGCTGGGATTCGATCCAGCCACATATCCCATCGGGCGGATGACTTACGACCTTCGTCGACTGCGCCTCCATCGCATCATCGAACGCATTCCGCATACCCATCGTTACCAACTCACAACGGATGGCTTGCGCATCGCGCTGTTCTTCTCCAGAACCTACGCCCGGCTCCTGCGCCCCAAACTCGCCGAGATCATGCCCGAGGCTCCACCAATCAATTCCGCGCTACGAACCGCGTTCGACCGGCTCAACTCAGAAATCGACGCATGTGTCGAGGAGCAGCGGTTAGCCGCCTAAACTTGACGCATTCGAATTACAATCTCTTGGACAAGGACTCTAGCGTCAGGCAGGTTCTGTCCTTAGTCGCGCTGAAACCAGTCCAATACACGTAAGGCGCGCAGCGTGTTCCAGCGGCTCAGGTGGCCTTCACCCGCGTCCATCTTTATGAGCATCGCGCCCGGATAGCAAGCATCGAGCCGCCAGAACCCATCGCCGTCGCGCTTCGACGCCACCAGGTCAATCGCCGAGGCCATCCGTTCATCGTACGCAACGCCAGCGCTGCGCAGGTACTCTAGACCTCTCAGCACGTCGTAGTGCCACCACGTCGGGAAGGCAAAGCGCGTCCACGCGGAGCCACTCTTGCGATCCCGTTCGATCACCTCGCCGGTCGACAGGCGGTGGAAGAGGCGGCGATCGAGAAGATACTCCTGCCCGCGGAGACGGGCTTTGATCACCTTCGGAGTGTCCCCAGTGGCACTTTCGTATGCGAGCAGGGCTTCGAGTACGCAGATCGTGGTGTTGAACGACGACCGCGTCGAGCCATTGGCGGCCTCGCAGTTCCAGCCGCCGTCCGGCAGTTGTTCGGCGAGTAGTCGGTCGATAATGCCCCGGACGTCTTGGCCGAAGTAGGCGCCGACCGCTCCGACTTGTCCGTTGATGCAAGGCTCCAGTTCGCCCTCAAAGAAGGCATTACCGTCACAGTCCTTCGGGCCGCATCCCTTCCAAGTTACTCGATCGCGGACGAGGTTCACCGCGCGGCACGCCTGGTGGCTTGCGGGATCGAGACCGATGTCCCGCAACAGCATCAGGACGTGCATGGTTGAGTTCCACCCGCGGTTCCAGGCTGCACCGCTCCACCGCCCGTCGGTCCCTTGGAGTGCAAGCAACGTCGCGCCAGCGCCCTCGGTAGCAACCCGCGCACGCTCGGCGGCGACGTCGTCTGCCGAAGCGCCGATTAGGTCTTGCATTACTTGCCAGCGAATCGAAGGGTCAGAATCAAACAGCCACTGTATGACCGGCATCTGCGTCTTCAGAGCCTGCCGCTTCGATAGATTGATCGCCATGCGCTGGTCCTTCCTAGAGTTAATCACAAGACGGGATTGGTGCCCGAAGACGTTGGCTGAGTGAAGAGAGGCGCAACGGGTCAGCCACCGTGGGTCCGGTTTCGGAACTGCGACGCGACTACGGGCCGCACATGATGCCATCGCCCGTTCGCCAGTCCGTGGCGCGATAGATCCTGCCTTGTCGCGAAGGGTTTACCTATACATTTGTCACCGGGGTTCGCCAACGGGATCGGGGCCGTGAAACCGGCTTTCTGGAGGGTGGACTGATTGAAGGCTTTGGCAGGAGCTGGCGCCCGGCCAAGCCGCACCAGGTTTGATCGGGATTAGCCAGATGGCCCGGTAATCCGCTGCGGTCGCCCAGGCGGTCTGAAATCGCAAAACGGTACGGCGTCCGGGCACGCATGGTGGCAGGGGGTCGACGGGTGACCTGCAGGCCGGCCAGCTTCACTTCACAGCTGGCCCAACCGATGCCGGCCAGACGTCTCTATGGGCGCCGGCGAGCCTTCCGCCTGGGCTTCAGGTGGCGGGCCTGGAGTTCGGCCGTTAGCCGGACAACCTCTTGCTCGGCAGATTCGACCCGCGCCAAGAGTTGCTGAACATACTCGGCATTCACGACTTCCCGCAGCCGCTTTCCAATGCGCTCTTCGGCATCGCTCTGCAAGCGAAGATACTTCTGTACCTGTTCCCAGGATTCCAGAAAGCTCTGGTCTGCCGATGCCAGTAGGCGACCACGCCTACCAGCGCGAGGAGCAGCGGCGCTTCGAAATTCTGTTGAGCCACTGGGATCTCCCGGTTACCGACATCACGCCGGCGAGGAAATAGGTGGTTCGTGAATCCCTCCGGCCGCTCCGACACTCCAATAGGTCAGGGTGAACTGCATGTTGATTGAAGAAGCGGGTGAGGCTTACCGGCTGGCCTGTCTGGAACTGCGAGGCGGCAATCATTTAGCCTCGTATGCGGTTGAACTGGCCGGTCTGGCGGGATGGGTCTCTTGCCGTCCCCTGCGCCCCTCTCCGCGGGGTGGCGACCTTTATTACCTTTCGGTTTGCCGAAACGGCGCCGTCGCCCGGGTGGTGCTCGCGGATGTGGCCGGACACGGGGAGGCGGTCAGTGCCGCCGCGGTCCGCCTGCATGACGCCCTCCGGCAGCACGTCGATCACTGGGATCAGGCGACCCTCATCCGCCAGCTCAACGACAGCTTTCTGAAGGGCGCGCAGGGGCTTCAGTTCGCCACGGCCCTGCTCGCCAGCTTCTACTCCGATACCGGCGAACTGCTGTTTACCAACGCCGGACACCTCCCTCCGCTGTGGTATCGTACGGCTACCGGGGAGTGGAGCCTCTTGTACGATTCAACGCCCCTCAGCAAAGAGATTGTCGATCTGCCGCTGGGCCTGATCGCGGGGACCTCATATCGCCAGACGGCCGTGCAATTGGAGCCGGGCGACCTGCTGCTGCTTTACACCGATGGCATCGTCGAGTCCTCCGACGAATCGGGGGAGCAACTGGGGCTGGAGGGCCTGGCGTCCATCGCGCGAAACCTGCCCACGGACTCCGCAGTCGCGGCCGGCAAAGAGCTGGTCTCGGCGGTGGCGCGGTTTCGCGGTACCGTGCCTCCGGCGGATGACGAAACCGTGATCGCCCTGCAGCGGCGCGCGGATCCGGTGTGACCATGGGCAGCCCTCAACATCTCGCGATGAGCTTTTGCATCCCGAGCGACCCCCGATATCTGCCCGTAGTGCGCGGCGCCATCGGCCCTCTGGCCGCGGCGATCGGGTGGGACGAATCCGAGTGCCGCGCCATCACGCTGGCGCTCGACGAGGCCCTCGCCAACGTCATCCGGCATGCCTACCACGGGCGTGCGGACGGGCTCATGCACCTCGAATGCCGGGAGTGCGAGGACGGGCTGCGAATTACGCTGCTGGACGCCGGCGATGCGCCGGACAAGTCAAAGATATGTGCACGCGAAATGGACTGCGATCAGCCGGGCGGCCTGGGAACTCACATCATCAAGAAGGTCATGGACAGTGTTTCCTACGAGGTCTCACCCGAGGGAAACCGTTTTGTGGCGACCAAGCTACTGAGGAAGACGCCGTGAAGATCTCGGTTCGTGATGTAGGAGACGCGAAGGTGGTGGAAGTGGAAGGAGACGTGGATCTGGGGACGTCTCCGGTCTTCCGACGGACCCTCTTCGAGACCCTGCACCGCGCGGCGAAGCTGGCTCTGAACCTGGAGGCGATCCGATATATCGACAGCTCCGGAATCGCCACCCTCATCGAGGTGCTGCAGGATTCGCAGCGTCTCAACAAGGAGTTCGTGCTGTTCGGGCTGAGCCCCGCGGTTCTGGAGGTTTTCCGGCTCACGCACGTCATCCGGATTTTCCGCGTCTTCCCGACCGAGCAGGAGGCACTGGGGACGGCCTGATGCAGTGGGTGGCAGAGGTGGGCGCCGCCACCGGGCGGAGCGTCGCGTATGTCGGCGGGCTGGCCGAGATCTTCGGTAAATCCGTGCGGCTCCTCTTCCTCTCTCCTCTGAAGCGCGACCGCCTGGCGCAGCGCACGGTCCACGAGGCGATGGCCGTCGGCGTAGGCGCCGTCCCGATCATCTCGTTGATCACGTTCTTTGTCGGGGTCATCATCGCGCTGCAGGGCGCCTACGAGTTGCAGAGGCTGGGGGCCATGCAATTAGTGCCGCCCCTGGTGGCCATCTCCATCACGCGGGAACTGGGGCCTCTGGTGGCCGCCATCGTCGTGATCGGAAGGTCCGGCTCGGCTTTCGCCGCCGAGATCGGGACCATGCGGGTGACCGAAGAGCTGGACGCCCTGACCACCATGGCGCTCGACCCGGTGGCTTTTCTGGTGGTGCCGAAATTCCTGGCGATGGCCGTGATGATGCCCAGCCTGGCTATCTGGGCGGACCTCATGGGGGTGCTGGGCGGAAGCCTCTTCGGAGTGATCGGAGGCGGCTTCACCTTCGGCGGCTACCTGATCGCTACGCGCGACGCCCTGCTGATGCGCGACGTCACCAGCGGCTTCATCAAGAGCTTGGTCTTCGGCATGGTGATCACCGCGGTGGGATGCCAGCAGGGCTTTTCGACCGGCGCCGGCGCGGAAGAGGTCGGCCGCTCCACCACTTCGGCTGTCGTGGTATCCATTCTGCTGGTGATCCTGATCGATCTTCTCTTCACCGCGCTGTTCTACGTGGCTAAGGGGGGCGCATAGGCGATATGGCCGATCCCATCATTTCGGCCTCCGATCTGCGCGTTCGCTACGGCGACCGCGAGGTTCTCCACGGCCTCACGTTCGAAGTCCGGCGCGGCGAGACGATGGTGGTGATCGGGGGGTCAGGCTCGGGAAAGAGCACCCTGCTGCGGACTCTGGTAGGCCTCGAGAAGCCCTCCGGCGGACAGGTGCTGGTCAAGGGAGTGGACCTCGCCAGGGCCGGCGCTCGCGAGATGGACGCCATCCGCAAACGCATCGGCCTGGCTTTCCAGGGCGGCGCCCTGATCGGCTCGATGTCCGTGGGCGGGAATATCGCGCTGCCGCTGCTCGAGCACACCTCGCTCGAGCGAAGCACGATCGACGTGATGGTTCGCATCAAGCTGGAGCAGGTCGGTCTGAGCGGGTTCGAGAACTACAGCCCGTCGCAGTTGAGCGGCGGCATGAAGAAGCGCGCGGCCTTCGCGCGGGCCATGGCGCTCGATCCGGAGATCCTGTTCTTCGACGAGCCTTCCGCGGGTCTCGACCCCATCACCGCGGCGGGCATCGACGAACTGATCCTCAGCCTCAAGAAGGCCTACGCGCTCACCATGGTGGTGGTGACCCACGAGCTCGCCAGCGCCTTCCTGATTGCCGACCGGATCATTCTGATCGACCGCGGCAACATCGCGGCTATGGGGCCCGCCGAGGAAGTGAGGAATAGCCAGCACCCGAGGGTCCGCCAGTTTCTGGACCGTATCGCGGATAACACGCAGGACGACGAAGTGGACCACTTGCGAATCTACACGGAAGGGATCAGGTAAGACGATGGAGCCGATGCGCGAGCGCACCCTGGTTGGGTTGTTTGTTCTGGTTGCGGGAGGCCTGCTATTCGGGACGATGATCGTGATCTCGGGTGGGATGGGCGGAGCTTCCGTGACGCACCGGGCCTACTTCAAGTTCGCCGGAGGCGTACAGCAAGGGGCGCCCGTACGCTTTGGCGGCATGTTGGTGGGGAAGGTCGAGCGGGTGCGTGTGGATCCCGAAGACACGACGCGGATCGAGATCCAGCTCAAGGTGGAGCGGGATGCGCCCCTGAAGACCGACAGTGTAGCCAAGATCTCCACGCTCGGCCCGTTGACCGATAACTACATCGAGATCACGACCGGGAGCCGGCAGGCTCCCCTGGCGCCGCCCGGCTCGGCGCTGCTATCGGAGGAGGCCTTCGGGCTGCCCCAGTTGGGAGACGCGGCGCAGGCCATGCTGCCTGACGTCCACAGCGCGTTGCAGAAGCTCAATCAGAACCTCGACGGCCTGCAGGTAACGCTGGCGCGCGCGAACGATCTGCTGAACGACCGCAACCGCGCGAACGTCGGCAGTTCGCTGGATAATCTCCAGCACCTGGTGGCCGAGGTGCGGCCCAAGGCCACCCAGTCCCTCGACAATCTCAACGGCCTGCTGCTGGACGCGCGGCCCAAGGTCTCCGCCAGCCTCGCCAACATGCAGCAGTTGACGGTCAAGCTGGGGCCGCTGCTGGACGATCTCAAAACCACGACCGCGCGCGCCAACGAGACGCTGGCCCACGTGGATTCCACGCTGGTGGAGAACCGGTCCGACATCCGCGCCTCCGTGACAGGGCTGCGCGACACCCTCGCGAAGTCTACTGTGCTGCTGAACGGCGTAAGCCAGACACTGAGTCAGAATTCCGACAACATCGACGAGTTACTCGATAACATGCGCATGACGACTGAGAATCTACGGGCGCTGACCGAGACCCTCAAGCAATCTCCGGCGAGCCTCATACGCGGCATGAAGGTGGCGGACCGCAAGCCCGGGGAGATTCCGAAATGAGGCCGCAGACCATGCGATCCGTGATGCCACTCTGCGTGGTGATGGCCGGCGGCCTGCTCGGCGCGGGCTGCGTCAGCACCAGGCCGGTTCACTATTACAGCATCGGACAAGCTTCGCCGCCCGCCGATCGGGGGAAGCCGGACGGACCCATTCTGCTGGTGGGCTACATCGCCACTCCGGAAGCGCTGCAGGATGGCCGGATCCGCTATCGCATCGGCCCGAATGCGGAGGGTGCGTACGAATACCACCGCTGGGCGGAGCGCCCCGGCACGATGGTCCGCGACTCCCTAATAGGCGCGCTAAGGGCCTCGGGCAAGTACCGGCGCGTGCTGGAAGCCGGCAGTTCGGCAACTGGAGATTACCTGGTGCGCGGCAAGATCCACGAATTCGGCGAAGTCGATACCGGGTCGATTCAGACTAGGATTTCCCTCGAGGTGGAACTGGTCAGCCGCAAGACCAACCTCAACGTCTGGGACTACGTCGCGGAGCACGAAGAGCCGGTCAGCGGCAAGACGGTCCCGGACGTGGTGGAATCGCTCGACCGGAACCTGCAGCGCGTGGTGAGCGACGCGGCCGCGGAGATCGGCAAGTTCCTGGCCACCCGAAGCTGAGGTCGCCCGCGGGTGGTAAGCTACCGGGATGCGATTCCTGGCGCTGGTGCTACTCGGCTACGGTCTCCCGGCGCTCGCCGCTGACGTCCTCACGCATCACAACAACCCGGCGCGGACGGGCGCGGTGCTGGATGAAACCACTCTTTCTCCGGGCTCGCTTAAGGAAGAAGCGTTCGGCAGGCTCTTCTCCTTCATCGTGGATGGCCAGATCTACGCGCAGCCGCTGGTAGTCACGGGGCTCGAGATCCCCGGCAAGGGTCCCCGCAATGTGGTGTTCGTGGCCACGATGCGCAACATGGTGTACGCGTTCGACGCGGATGGCGGCGACCCGTCGCCCCTTTGGAAGACCTCTCTGGGCTCCCCCATGCCGTACGACCGCATTCCCAAGGACGGCGGAGCGATCCTCGGCCAGTACAACATTCGCCCGTACATCGGCATTACCAGCACTCCCGTGATCGACCGCGCGAAGCGGCTGATGTTCGTCGTCGCCAAGATCGCGGAGCCGCAATGCCCGGGGGTGGACGAGGCAACCGCGGCGTGCCCCGTGGTCAATCGCATACACGCGATCAGCATCGTGACCGGCGAGGTCGTGCGCAAGGCCGATATCCAGCTTCCCATGCAGAATCCGAACGTGCCCGCCCGGGATGTGGCCCGCCGCCATCTGCAGCGCGCCGCTCTGCTTCTGGCCAACGGCAGGGTCTACGCAGCGTTCGGCGCCCATCAGGATGCGCCGCCGTTCCAGGGCTGGCTGATGTCTTTCGATGAAGATACCTTGCTGCCGCGCGATCCGGTTTTCTGCACCACACCCGGTGGAGAGATGGGCGGCATCTGGCAGGCCGGGAATGGCCCGGCCGTGGACGAGGCCGGCAATCTGTACCTCATGACCGGAAACGGCACGTTCGATCCGGAAGCCAAGCAGTTCGGCGGCACGCTGCTCAAGCTGAGCCCCAGCCTCACTCCGGAAGGCTGGTTCGCGCCGGCCAACGTGGACGCCCTGAATGCATTGGATGTCGACCTGGGCTCGGCGGGGCCGATGGTCCTGCCGGAGTCGAACCTGGTGGTCGGCGGCGGAAAGGACGGCAAGCTTTTCTTTGTGAGCCGGTCGAACCCGGGCGGCCGGCAGCCGCACCATTGGTGGCGCGACGGCACCGGTCCTCCCGACCAGTTCTTTCAGGCGTCGCGGCCCTGGCGCATCAGCGGGCTGAGCTGGTTTCCGCTGCTGTTCAACGTGGGCTACCACCACATACACGGCTCGCCGGTCTATTGGAACGGGCCGGGCGGGCCCATGCTCTACGTGTGGCCCGAGGAGGACAACGTCAAGGCCTTCCCCTACGATCCGGTCCGGAGACAGTTCCGCACCAGGCCGATCAAGGGGATGATGGGCAATCGCGGGATGCCGGGAGGCTTTTTGTCGATCTCGGCGAACGGCAGCCGCGACGGAATCCTCTGGGCGGCAATTCCCTACCAGGACGACGCCTGGGTGGAGATCGTTCGCGGGTCGATGCGTGCATTCCGCGCCGACACCCTCGAGCTTCTGTGGAGCACCGACGGGAACGACGCATCCGACAACTTCGATTTCGCGAAGAACGTTCCGCCCACGGTGGCCAACGGAAAGGTGTACCTGGCGACCTTCTCCGACCGACTCAATGTCTACGGCCTGCATTCCCCATACGCGGCGCAGCAGCCGGCGCCGAAGGTCTCCCGGGACCCGCGCTATCGCGGACATCGCAAAGGTGCCACCGGTCACGGTGCGCACCACCCGATGAAATAACCGGATCAGAGCTGCGCTTTCAACAGACCGATGTTGTCCGGCGTGCGATAGATTTCCCACGCCGTGTCGCCCTCGAACTCCAGGAAGACATAGCCGTGCGGGCTGAACCCTTCCGGGTCCTGCGGGATCCAGAAGTTCGGTCCGTCGAGGAGCTGCGCCTTCGGGACGTGCGGCTGGGCCGGCAGTGTCAGGAACTGGTAGAGGCTGCCGCGAGCGTTGGCAAAATCGTCGCGGAACGCGGGGAAGCCTCCGTGCCCGATGCAGCGGCCCTTGAAACCCCACAGGCTGTGCGCGTCGTAGAGAACCAGGCGGTGTTCGTGGCCCCAGAACCAGGCGTGTATGCGCTGCTTGCTCAATAGGTCCGTCAAAGCCGCTTGCAGCTTCGGCCCCTGGTCGTCGAGCTGTGAAAACGGCTGGTGATGGGAAAACAGGATCAGCTTGCGGGTGCCCGCGGAGTCCACCATGGTCTTGAGCCAGGCGACCTGCTTCTCGTCCAGGTCGAAATCTTTGTAGGAGGTGTCCAGGCACACCAGAATCCACTTGGAGTTCTGCATGGCGAAGCAACTGGCGGGCTGCCGGAAGAAATCGCGCAGGGCCTGAAAGTAGCCGTTCCCGCCGGAGTACATCTCGTGGTTGCCATTGAGCGAACGGTTCAGCGTGCCGGCCGGACGCTTCGGCCAGTTGCCGACCAGGCGGGCGCCCACTTCGCCGTCTTCGCCCGAATAGTAGGTGTCGCCGACGTGCAGCACGACGTCGCAGCGGTCCAGGCCTTCGATCGTTTTGGCGATCGCGGGAGCGCCGTAGAGGCCGGTCCCCCAGTCGCCGAATACCGCGATCCGCGCGTCATCGGGGATGGTTTGGGGCACGGCGGGCGGGTCGATCCAGGCGGCCTTGGGCGGCTTGAAGATCAGCTCGGGCACCATTTGCAGCCAGCCGGCGACATCGGCGTTGTCGAACTTGACGAACAGGACTCCCGGAGTGAAGCTTTCTCCGGTGGGCGTTTTGACCGTCTGCGGCAGCTGGATGGTGCCCGTCTGCCCGGCGGCTGCCGCCTGCTTCAGCAGGAGCGACTGCACACGGGAGGCCAGGGCGTTTTGAGGAGTGCGCAGAATCGCGGCGCCGTCGCTGCCCTTGGCCATGGCCGGCTTCGCGTCTTTGGACAAAGCTCCCATGGCGTCGTTCCAGGCGGCCAGGAACCGCTGCTGCTCCCCCGGATCGCCTCCTGCCGCCTGGGCCGTGGCCGCCTCGACGGCATCGTGCAAACGACCCGGATCTTCCGCGAACGCTTCCTGAAAAGTGGCGTATGGCACGACCGCCTGTCCCAGTCCGGCGTGCGGCGTAGTGGCTTGTCCAGCGCTCATATCTCCTCCAGTGGGACTCATTGTACCCAACGCGAGGCCCGTGTTCGAATGGTAGCGGCGGCCCGCATGAGCGTATACGATCAATCCGTCTGCCGCGACCTGGAACTGGCCGGGCGCCGCGAATGGCTCGAGGCCAACGGGATCGGGGGCTTCGCCTCGTCCACCATCACGGGAATGAACACGCGCCGCTATCACGGGCTGCTCACGGCCGCCACCAGGCCTCCCGTGGGCCGCATGGTCCTGCTCTCGAAGCTGGAGGAAACGCTGGTGGCGGACGGACGGCGCATCGAGCTCTCCTGCAACCGGTATCCGGGCGCGATCCATCCGCAAGGGCACGTCCACCTGAAGCAGTTCCGGCAGGACCCGTTCCCTGTGTTCGTCTACGAGGTGGACGGCATCGAGATCGAGAAGTCCGTATTCATGGTGCACGGGGAGAACACTACGGTAGTGCAGTACGCGGCTTCCGGCCCGTGCGTGCTGGAATTGCGGCCGCTGATCGCGTTCCGCGATTACCACGCTACGACCCATGAGAACGGCGCGATCAACCCGGCCATCGAGATCGAACCGGGGCTGGTGACGTGCGAGCCCTATCAAGGCCTGCCGAGACTCCGCCTGGCGCACACCACGGGCGAAGCGCGGCAGACCGGAGACTGGTATCGGAACTTCGAGTACGAGGCTGAGCGGCAGCGCGGCCTCGACTATCGGGAAGACCTGTTCAATCCGATGGTGCTGCGCCTGGATCTCCAGGACTCGCCGCGCGCGGCCGTGATCGCTTCGACCGAGCTTCATTCCGCCGCGGAGGCGGACGGGCTGCGATCGGCGGAGATCGCGCGACGCGCGGCGATCCGCGATGCCGCGCCGGTGGACGACCCGTTCGTTCGGACGCTGGTCGAGGCGGCCGATCAGTTCATCGTGCGCCGCGGCGGCCAAAGCACCGTCATTGCGGGCTATCACTGGTTCAGCGACTGGGGGCGCGACACGATGATCGCGCTTCCGGGCCTGACGCTGGCGACGGGACGCTACGATGACGCGCGAAACATCCTGCTGGCTTTCGCGGCCAGCGCCGACCGCGGCATGCTGCCCAATCGCTTCCCCGACGCGGGCGAGGCGCCCGAATACAACACCGTGGATGCGACGCTCTGGTTCTTCGAAGCCGTGCGGGCCTTTTCCGTCTACACGGGCGATTACGGCTTCCTGCGAGATCACCTCTATGACGTGCTGGCCGGCATCGTCTCGTGGCACGAGCGGGGTACCCGGTACGGAATCCGCGTGGCGGACGATGGATTGCTCGAAGCCGGAGAGCCCGGCGTGCAGCTCACCTGGATGGATGCGAAGGTCGGCAACTGGGTGGTCACGCCTCGCCACGGGAAGCCGGTGGAGATCCAGGCTCTCTGGTACAACGCGCTCCGCGTGATGGAGGATCTCGCGCGGCGGTTCGAGAAGGATGCCGATCGCGCGCACTACCAGGGAATGGCCAGCCGCGCGCGGACGAGTTTCGCCGGGCTGTTCTGGAACGATGCCGCGGGCTGTCTCTTCGATGTCGTTAACGGCGAGGCGCGGGATGGCTCGATCCGGCCCAACCAGGTGCTCGCCGTGAGCCTGTTCCACACGATGCTCGCGCCCGAGCAGGCGAAGGGCGTGGTGGCGGCGGTGGAGCGGCACCTGCTGACGCCTTACGGCCTGCGCAGCCTGGCGCCTTCCGATCCTCAATACCGCGGCCGCTTCGAAGGAGATCCGGCCAGCCGCGATAGCGCGTACCACCAGGGGACGGTCTGGCCGTGGCTTATGGGGCCGTTCCTGAGCGCCTACCTGAACGTCAACGGGCGGTGGGCAGCGGAGTGGCTGGGGGAATTTCGCAGGTTCGTCCAGGACGAAGGGCTCGGGCAGATTCCGGAGGTCTTCGACGGCGACGCGCCCCACCGGCCGGGCGGGTGCATCGCACAGGCCTGGAGCGTGGCTGAATTGCTCCGCTGCACGGTGCTTCAAAGTCTCCATGAGAGAGGTTCGGAACCAAGCCAATTCCCTCCTTTTGTGGGGATCGGTTGAGGGCCAGCTTCCTGACAGTCGTGGCTCTGTGAGAGGGCGGGGGCGGAGATGGAAGGAGTAGCGTCAGCGGGGTCAGCGGAGGGAGGGCGCTCGTCCTGGAGGCGGTGGAGCTCGGCGATGGCCTGGCGCCAATCGCGCTGGGCGGCCTGCTGGCGGCGGAAGAGTTTCTGGAGTGCATTGGCGCCGGCGGCATCCTGGTGGAATGCGGCGCCGATGGAAGAGTCGGACGGCTCCATCGCGGCCACCAGAGTGCGGATCACTTCGGCCTCGATACGGGCGTAGCGGCGCTGGTTCCAATCGCAGCGAACGATGGTGTCGAGGAGAGCGGTCTCGACGGGGCCGGAGGGCTGGAACTGCTCGTAATATGCGGCGCGGAGCTCCTCGAACTCGGCGGAGTCTTCGCCGGGAACCAGGAGGGAGCCGGCGTCGATGCCGTGCTTCAGGGCATTGAAGCGGGTGGCGGCCTTGCCCTCGACGGAGCGCGGGCCGGTGGACTTCAGCGCGTTGAGGCGATTGGCGTGAATCTGGGAAGGGGTTGCCATGCGACTTCAGGATAAAGGCGGATCGCGGCGGATCAAGGAGGGCGCGCGGAGAAGTTGTTGATTCGGGAGGAAATTTAAACTTTGAAATGCTGTGAATGAAACCGCGACGTCCAGCGTGGCGACATTATCGTGTTCGCGTATCCAGAGGATGTACGCCAGACCTACGTGAAGCGCGTGATCGGTGTACCGGGAGACCGGATCCGCATGGAGCACGGGCAGGTCATCCGCAACAGACACCGATTGGTGGAACCGTACACGCAGCACATCGCCACGTATCCGGACAATTACCGCGACAACTTCCCGCGGGCGGCGACCGTGTCCGCCTTTCCCCGCGGGCGGGACATGCTGGAACACCACGTGGTCAATGGCGAAGTGGAGGTGCCGCCCGGAACACTCTTCGCACTGGGAGACAACCGCGAGAACTCCGAGGATAGCCGGTGTTGGGGGTTCGTGCCGCGCAGCTACGTGATCGGAAAGCCGTTGGTAGTGTACTGGTCGTTCGACGCGCCGGGCGAGGATCTGAAAGAGTGGAGCCTGGGTCACGTGGTAGATGTAGCCACGCACTTCTTCACGAAGACGAGGTGGAACCGGGTGTTCCTGGTGCCACAATCGCAGAGCGCGGAGGAGCGGCCGTGAAGAAAGCAGTGCTGGTGGTCTTCGGATGGCTGATGCCGGGCGGTGCGTACCTGCTGATGCGGAGGTATGTACAGTTCGCTGTGTTCGCGTCGGCGGTGACACGGCTGTGATCGCCGGCGTGGCGCTCCAGGGCGGATCGGGCTGGCCGCGGCCGGAAGAGTTGGCCGGGCTGGATGGATTCACGGCGCTGGTGTTCCAGGCGGCAGCGGCTGTGAAGTTCCTGGCAGGTGCGCCGTTTCTGACGGCCTTGGCGATCCATGATGCGGGCGGCTTTCTAAGCAGCCGCGTACACGAGTACGGCAGCGTGTTGCTGATGTTGGCCGGGGTGATGAACATCCTCGGCGTCTCGAGCGCGCTGGACCAACGGGAGGAATGAATGTCGCATTTCATGTTCACACTGTTGTGCGCGGCGCTGGTGGCGGGCGTGACGGCGGCGATGGACAATCGCCCGCCGCGGGAGCGTGGATGGGTCGCGGCGGCCAGGATTTTCGTCTACTGCGTGGCGGCGGTCGTGGGTGGCGGCTGGCTAATGCACGCGGTCCACGGCTAGCCGGCCTTCGGAGTCGTGGTCCAGGTTCGCGGCGCAGGAACGAAGAGGTGGCGGCTGTGGCTCTCCGGCCTAATCGGGTTTAGGAGACTCGGGCGCACGGGTCAGTGTCGGGCGTGATACGGTCAACTGGTGCGATGCGCTCGCCTTTCACAGTTCTCGGTCGGTGAGATCGGTCGCCGCACTTCTACGGTAAGCCCACTTCAAGACCGCTTACGGAAATTGCCGATGCCGAGCGGTATTATCGCTGGTGTGAGGACGGCGGTTTTCATCGGTATCGGATTGGGACTCGTCTTATCGGCACAGGTTCGCGATACCCATATTCCTCGGTTTGAGGATTATCCAGTGGCGCAGGTGTGGCAAGGGCAGCAGCCGACTCTAAAGCCCACCACACCAGCCGAGCGGACGTTTCGGACGAGGCTGACGAACGCCGCGAAGGAACCAGCCAATTTTGCCGGGCACTATAGGCTCGCAACGTGGGGTTGCGGATCAGAGTGCATCTCTGGAGCGATAATCGACCTCGAAACGGGCAAGGTGTTCTCGCCGCCGTTAGCGAATGAGAACTCGCCCGCTATGCACTTCAGCGTTTGCCAGAGCGCATACGAGAACTCTGGAGTGGATGTCCGTGTGAGCAGTCGGTTGCTGGTCTTGCGGTGCGGCCTGAACTATTCGGAGCGCCAGCAAGCCAATGTTCCAGACACGTACTACTTCGTCTGGGATAGCGAACGGTTCCATGAGATCCTCCACGTACCGGGAGGCCGGAAGAAGTGAATACACGGTTGTGACGTAAAACGTTAACGTAGAGTGGCGAGTTGGCACTTGTTCGGGAGGCAGGAGACGTTTCGGGCGCACCTGGCTGGTTGGTCCTCGTCGCTGGCAAGTGCACATTTGGTTCTGCCAGATAGCCGGGTATCTGAAAGAGCGATGTTGTCAGGTGCGTTTCCGATGTTCAGTTCGGGTCGCAATGGCAAGAAGCGCCCGTAGTGCGTCGTTGACCGACTTCGAGTCCGGAAACGCCTCGGCCAGTTCCGGTTCAAGCAGAACCACGTTCACTCCCTGCCGGTACCGATCCACGTACCGTGGCAGAAGGACACGGCGCTGGAAAAGCGGTGACAGGCAACGAAATTCCGCCGGGCGCTTTCTCTGTTTTCAGCAGATGACCGGCGCGGAATTTCGAAGCCTGTCACCGTTTTTCCGACTCGACCACGGTGCCGGCTGCAAGGCGGACATAGAATGTTTACGGGAGGGAGACGATGATTGGGCGCTGGCTGGAAGGCGGCTGGCAGGACCTTCGATTTGCGGCCCGCCTTCTCAGGAAGAGGCCCGGTGTGACCATCGTCGCCGCGATCACGCTGGCTCTCGGTACGGGCGCGACAGCCGCGGTTTTCAGCATCGTCGAGGCGGTGCTCCTACGGCCGCTGCCATACCGGGACCCGGGCCGGCTGGTGGCCATCTGGGACCGGGGCCTTCGGGAGAAGGGACTCGAAAAAGTATTTGCGCCCTACACGGATTACGAAGTATGGAGCCGGCGGGCCGGTTCTTTCGAAAGCATCGCCGCGGCCACCTGGGCCTATTCGCCCACGCGCGTCTGGACCGGGCGCGGACCCGCCAAGGAACTGCTGATCATTCCGGCGAGTGCGACGTTCTTCGATACTCTGGGGGTTCATGCCGCACTGGGCCGCACTTTCACCCGTGGCGATGAAGGGCACGGGTGCGCGGTGGTGCTGTCTCACGCCTTTTGGTCTACATCGCTGGGCGCGGACCGCTCGATTGCCGGTCAAAGCCTGACGCTGGACCGGCGCGCGTGCGCGGTCCTCGGCGTGATGCCTTCGAGCTTCAGCTTCTACCCGCCCGCGACGCAAGGGTGGATCCTGCTCGGGCCGGATTTCCAGCCGCCCCGCGAAACGGCGACGGTCGGCATCTTCGCGCGACTCAAACCGGGCGTGACGCGAGAGCGCGCCCAAGCCGAGGTGACCGCTCTCCATCACGCCTCTCACCCGGGCGGATTCTGGCACGACTTCGAACCCGCGGTGTACGATCTGCACGGGGAGTTCACGTTTCTGGCAAGCCGCACACTGCGCGTGACACTGCTGGTGGCTTTCTCCTCTGTGCTCCTGGTATTGCTGATTGCGGCCCTGAACGTGGCCAACCTTCTGCTGGCGCGATTGGCGGAACGGCAGCGGGAGTTCGCGGTGCGCGCCGCACTGGGCTCCGGGAAGGCCCGGCTGGTGCGGCAGGTGC
This sequence comes from Bryobacterales bacterium, assembly GCA_963836015.1. Classification (GTDB taxonomy): domain Bacteria; phylum Acidobacteriota; class Terriglobia; order Bryobacterales; family Bryobacteraceae; genus CAWCDJ01. The sequence continues at coordinate 71,783 of CAWIIF010000004.1, forward strand.
TCACGGAGAGCCTTTTGCTTTCGGCGATCGGGACCTCCGCGGGAATCCTGATTGCGTGCGCCGCAATCCGCTATTTCCGGTATGCCAGCCCTATCGAGGTGACGGCGGGAGCGGACGTACGCATCAATGTGCCGGTCCTGCTGTTCACGGCCGGCGTGTCGATTGCGACGACCGTCTTCTTCGGATTGTTTCCGGCCGCCGGCGCATCCCGCATGGACGTGTCGGAGCGATTGAAGGCAGCGGGCAGGGGAACCGCCGGCGGGGGATTGCGGCGCCGAACGGCGGCGACCATGGTTGCGCTGGAGATGGGGCTCTCGTTCGTCTTACTGGTGGGGGCAGGGCTGCTGCTGCGCAGCGCGCTGCGGATGGGTTCCGAGAATCTCGGCTACAATCCGGTCGGCCTGTTTCAGACACGCGCGATTCTGCCGATGCCCCGCTATCGGGAGCCGGCGCGCCGCACGCAGTTCTACGATACCTTGCTGGAGCGACTGAACCACGTCAACGGCGTTGCGGGCGTGGCGCTGACATCGAGAGTGCCGCCTTACGCCGTCGATGGTGGAACCGATGCTCTCGAAATCCAAGGCCGTCCCGTGCCGGCGGGCTTCGAACCTCACGACGTGGGCTCGAACACGGTCAGTCCCGGATTCTTTGGGGTCGCGGGTGTTCCGCTGCTTCAAGGTCGAGGCCTGGATCCCACGGATCGGGACGGTTCAGCGCCGGTGGCGCTCGTCAATCAAGCGCTGGTCCGGGAATATTTTCCCGATGGTGACGCCCTGGGGAAACAGGTTCGCATCGCCAGGGCGGCCAACGAGGCCATGCCGTGGCTGACGATCGTGGGGGTAGTGGGCAATCTGAAGCACACGGAGCTGATGAACGAAATGAGCTGGATCGCAACGCCGATCCTGTACCGCCCGCTGGCGCAGGTGTCGCCGGCGCGCATCGAGATTGCGGTGCGAGCAGCCCCCGGCGCGCCGTCGCTGGAACACGAAATTCAACAGCAGATCTCGGCCCTGGACGGCTCGATCCCCGTGAACGATGTGGGGGCGGTGGAAACAGGGATTGCGAAAGTCCTGGCCTATCCGCGGTTCCGGGCCGTGGTCCTGGGATTTTTCGCGATATCGGCTCTACTGCTTTCGGCGGTCGGTCTTCACGGAGTCCTCTCGCAATTGGTGGCGCAGCGCACGGCGGAGTTCGGGATTCGCAAGGCCGTGGGCGCCCAGGAGCGGGACCTGCTGCTTCTGGTCGGCCGCCAGGGCGGGACACCGGTCGTGCTGGGGATGATCGCGGGGCTCGCCGCCACGCTGGCATTGAGCCGGCTTCTGACGAGGCTGCTTTATGGAATCCGGCCTGCCGATCCGGAAGTGCTGATCGGGATCTCGGCATTGTTCCTGGGCATCGCCGCCATCGCGATTGTCCTCCCAGCCCGGCGGGCATCGCGGGTTGACCCGATGGCGGCTTTGCGCGACGAGTAGGGATCGCGAGAGGCTTTGCCGGCTATTGCGGACCACCGGCCGAAGGCGGTGCGCGGCGAGGGGGGCGGGGAGGGGCCACGTAGTCCACGAGCTGATCCACGGGCTTGTTCCCGGCCCACGCGATGCCGCGGAGCAACATCCGTTGAACCTGATAATTGGCGTAGTTGGCGTAGGTGTGGCCCTGCATCCACACGAACGCCCGAGCCAGCGAACCGCCGGGGAGCGTGTGCTCGTAGGTCCAGATCTGCGGCACGACTTCGCCCTTGTGATCGCCGGCGCTATGAGTCGGCGGGATCTCCGCGGTCGCCAGGATGTGGATTCCGGGATCCTTCGCCCAGGTCATCTTGAAGAACGCTTCATCCCAGATCGTGATATCGGACATGTCCTTCATGATGGGGCTCTCTTTGTCGACGACGGCATAGTGGATGGGCGCATCCAGGGTGTAATTCACCTCGCCGTGCTTCTTGGCGCCGCCCACGAGGGTCGCGAAATAAGCGGGGTCGGGGCCGCACAGGGAGTCGTGCAGACTGACCAGGCCGCCGCCCCGTTTGACGAACGCCTCGAGCGCGATTTTCTCGCTGTCACTCAGATAGGCTGCGTCGCCTTTGTAAATGACGACGACATCGGTGTGTTCCAGGTCAGCGCCGGCGGGGGGATGTAAAGCGCCATCGACGACGGCCCCATGCTCAGTCAGAATCTTGCTCCAATCCGCAAGAAACTGCGGGTAGTCATGCTGTCCCGGCATGTGGGACTTGAGGCCGCCCCAGATGTAGATGTGCATCCCGGCGGGGTTCTGGCCCGGCGGCAGCGGGGCATTGCCAGTCTGCGCCCAGGCGCCTTGCAGGGACAGTAGCAACCAAGCGATGAGCGCCATGCGCAGGATCCTGCTCGTTGAAAAGTTGTCTCGTCTGCTTCTCACAGGTGACCCCCTCGGTGGTCGAACATTGATGTTATGCCAACCAAGCGTAGTGCGCCAGTGGGGGGTGTGGTGGAGGGGGGATTTGCGCAAAGGGGCAAACTGGGTACAGGCACGAATTTCGCAAGTGCGGCGAAATTCGATGCCAGTCCCCACTTTGCGCGGTTCGCAAGTGCGGCGAAATTCGATGCCAGTCCCCACTTTGCGCGGTTCGCAAGTGCGGCGAAATTCGATGCCAGTCCCCACTTTGCGCGGTTCGCTGGGTTAGGGCAGTTGGGGGGTGGCGGCCTCGAGGGTCTTCGCGATCCAGGCGGAATGGGGGAGAGCGCTGGCGGCAAGAGCATCGATTTCTTTGGCCACGTCATATTCCACTCGCCGGATGGAGGGTTTGGAGTCATCCAGCAGGAGGTATGCGGCGCGGCGATCGCCGTCGTAGGAGAGACTTACGCTGCCGCTGTTGGCGACCACCAGTCCCGGAAGATTGCGAATGAAAGACCGATGAATGTGGCCGTAGACGGCAACGGGGCGGGAAAGGGGGGCGTAAACGGACTCCAACTCGGCATCGGCGGCTTCCGGGCCGGGGGAGCGCCAGGTACTTCGCGGGCCGGCATGCACCAGCGCCATCGAATCGTGAAGCTGAACGAGGGGCAGGCCGCGCAGCCAGGCGAGCCTCTCTTCTCCCAATCGTTCACGAGTGGCCGCGGCCATCTCCCGGATCACGGTAAGGAGGGGCTGCATCTGGGGCGTTTGAGCGGCAAACTCCTCCAGCGACTCGGGCCGGAAGAGCATTTCGTCCGTGTTGCCCAGCACGCCCGGCCAGCCGAGATCGCGAATACGATCGACCACCTCGGCGGGACTCGATCCGCCGTGCGGCAGGTCGCCGCCGTGGAAGATCAGGTCGGGCGCGGTTTGGCGCAGGTCCGCGAGGACCGCCTCGAACGCGGTTCGATTCCCGTGGACATCGGATACGACGGCGATGCGCATGACAGCAATCCGGTGCCTTGGCACTATGATCTCACCGGCCTCGCGAGATGGCGAGAAGCAAGACCGCAGCGAATTGCTATCATTTACCCCATGAGGAACCTGGAGGCGACGGGGGCGCGGTGAATCCACGGCTATTCGTAGTTGCCGACGTAAGCGGGCCGGATCAATACCACCTGGGCGACGAAGCCATGCTGGAGGCCAATCTCCATGCGCTTCGACAGCTCATCCCCGGCATCGAGTTTACCGTGCCTTCCGGCGATCCGGCATGGACGAGCAAACGCTACGGTGTGGAGTCGGTCGCCTTCCCGCGGGTTCCGCACGGCCAAACCGCCGAAGGCTGGCTGCGAAAGATGGCAGACGCCGCGGATGCCGGCAGGCGGTGGACGGACTGGCTTGGCGGCGAGATCACGGAGAGTCTGCGCAACTCGACGGGTGTCCTGATATCGGGCGGCGGGAACCTGTGCGCGACCTGGCCGGATAAGATTCTGGAACGCGCGGCGATTGTCGAATACGCGCGCGAGGCCGGGATTCCGGCGGCGATGTCGTGCCAGACGATCGGACCGGCATTGACGCCCGACCAGCGCCGTTTGCTGGGGACGTCGCTGCGCGGGTTGGGATGGCTGGGTGTCCGCGAGGATTCTTCCGCCGCGCTGGCGTCGGCCCTGGGGGTTTCCGCGGGGCGAATACACAAGCAGTTCGACGACGCCTTCTTCCTGGGCGCGCAAGCCGTGGAAGACGAGCGCGCAGCGGCATTGCGCGAGGAGCGGCGGCCTTGGATCGTGGTCACGCTGGACGCCTCATTCGGCGCAGCGGAGCGGGAGCAGTCCTTGTCAGTGCTGGCCAGCCAGTTGGATTCGCTGGCGGATTGTCTGGGCGCGGCGCTGGTCTTCGCCCCGCATGTGGGCGGCAGGGAGACGAGCCACGGACACTGCGATGCTGCCGCGGGAGAGGCGCTGGCGAAGCGGCTGCGCTCGAAACTTGTGCTGCTCGACCTGTGGCAGCCCCGGGAAGTCCGGTGGCTGGCCGGGAAAGCGGCGATGGTAATTTCGACGCGGTATCACGGGCTGGTTTTTGCCACTGCCGCGGGGGTCGCGCCGCTGGGGATCTATACCGACGACTATACGCGGAGTAAGCTGCGGGGCGCGCTGGCGCACGCGGGCATGGAAAGCTGGTGCGTCCCGCTGGCCGAGGCGGACCGCGGGGCACTCCTGGCGTTGGCGATGGAGCTATGGCACCGGAGGAGGGAGGTGTGCGAACGGCTCGTGCGATTGCGCGGGGAGGCCTGGCCCCAGGAGCAGCAGCGGTGGGGCGAGATCTGCGGAGTGTTGAACCTGAAGCCGCGCGCGGCGGACCCTCTCCCCGAGCCGGCGGAGATGACCCGGTCCGCTGCGACGTGCCATGCGCGGGAACGGGCGGCGGCGGCCATCGGCGACGAGCAGTGGCGGGAATACGAGCAGAAGGGCTACCTGCGGCTGGGGAGGGTACTGGACGACGAGGAGTTAGCCGCACTGCAAGAGCGGATCGACGGGATCATGCTGGGCCGCGTGCGGTATCCCACGCTGCAGATGCAGCTCGATACGGGCGGGGCGTACGAAGACCTGCCGGATCCGGTGGCGGGCCATCCGGAAGCGACGCTGGCATACCGGAAACTGCAGGGGCTGGAGGCCGATCCGCTGGTGCTGGAGTTCATCCGCCGCGATCTGTTCCGCGAGATTTGCGCCTGGCATTACGGGAAGCACGCCGGCATCTCGATCTTCCGGGCGATGGTGATGAACAAGCCCGCCGGCCAGGGAACGTACCTGCCGTGGCACCAGGACGCCGGCGATGTCTGGAAGCTCGACCGGGATCCGCTGGTTACCACCTGGATTGCGCTCGATCGAGCGACCCGGATGAACGGGTGCGTGCAGGTCATACCGGGAAGCCACCGGTTGGGGCTGCTGAGTAAGAACGGGAGTACACTCGGCCCGGAGCACGTCCGGCAGTACTGCCCGGACGGCGCGGCCGAATACCTGGAACTCGAAGCCGGAGAGGGCCTGCTGCTTCACAACTGGCTGCTGCATCGAAGCGACATCAACCACACCGACCGTCCGCGCCGGGCTTTGAGCGCGTGCTACATGGACGGAAGGACGCTCAACACCCTGACGGGCACGCGCTTTCCGATGGTGTTCGGGGACTACGAGGATGTCGATTCTTCATTGCCGTTCCTGCGCTATTTGAAGGAAGACAACCAGCGGCTGCGAGAGACGGCCATCGAGGCGGAGCGCTACGCGATCAGCCTGCTGGAACACAACCGGCGCCTCGAAGAAGGGTTGGTGAGCGCCATGCGAAGGGTATTGAGGCGCACCATCAGCGCCGTGAGGAATTCCGGCGAACCGGCGGCGCCCGGACGCCGGGTGTGAGAATGAGGGGGGCGTTTCCAGAAGCCGGTATGCCAGGCGCTACAGCCGTATTCACCATAGTCGCGAAAAATTATCTTCCATACGCCCGCGTGCTGATGCGCTCCGTCGCGGAACATCATCCGGGATGGCGGCGTTTTGTCATTCTGACCGATCAAATCGACGGGTATTTCCAACCGCAGGCGGAGGATTTCGAGATTATCCTTTCGCGCGACCTGAGGATACCCAGGTCGCGCTGGTTCCACTTCAAGTACACGATCCTGGAACTCAGCACGGCGGTGAAACCATACGCCTTCCAATATCTTTTCGAACGGCAAAGGCTCGATCGTATTCTCTACCTGGATCCAGACATCCATATCTATTCGCCGATGAGCAGGGCCGCGGAGATGCTGGAGTCGGCGAACATCGTGCTGACGCCCCATCTTACGGGATGGCTGGACGACGACAAGCGGCCGGCCGAGATCGACATCCTCCGATCGGGCACATACAACCTGGGATTTATCGGGATCGCCCAAAGCCGGGAGTCAGCGTCATTCCTCGAGTGGTGGAAGCAGAGGTTATACGACCATTGCATCGTGGACCTGGCGCGCGGGCTATTTGTCGACCAGAAGTGGGTGGACCTGGCTCCGGGTATGTTCGAAGGCGTGTCCATTCTTCGCCATCCCGGCTACAACGTGGCTTACTGGAACTTATCGCATCGCGTAGTAACTCGTACACGGGACGGTTATCACGTGGAGGGCTTTCCGCTGGTCTTTTTTCATTACAGCGGCTACGATCCGGATCAGCCGGACAATCTTTCCCGGCACCAAAACCGATTTCGGATGGAGGACCTTCCCGAAGCGACGCAAGGACTGCTGCGGTCTTACCGCGAGGAACTACTGACAGCGGGTTACTTCGAGTGCCGGAACTGGCCGTATGCCTTTGGAGCATTTAGAAACGGCGTCCCCATACCCGACATGGGCCGGCCGATTCATCACGAGGCGCCGGAAGTGCTCGATGAAATCGACGATCCGTTTTCGGACGACGGATTCAAGGCATTCGTGGAAGCGTGGAACAGCCCGGTGTTGGAGGGAAGGACCGGGCGCCCCGGCATTTCCCGGCTGGCGTACCGGATCTATCGGACCCGGAGCGACGTTCAATCCGCCATGCCGGATATCTTCGGCGGCGATTACCGGCGGTTTCTGGAGTGGATGTTAGTCAGCGGAAAGCGGGAGCACGGACTGGGAGAGGTTTTTCTGGCGAGCATACCGGATGCGATCCGGACGTGCAAAGATCACCGCGACTCCCCGGCTTGGCCGGATACCACGGGGAGGGGCGCGGCCGGTACCGAACCGGAGGGCGTCCCCGCGCCGCAGGCGGCGGGCGGTGGGCTGCGATTGACGCGGCTGGCGGCGGCCATTTACCAATCCCGCCCGGAGCTGCAGCGCTTCTTTCCCGACCCAAACGGACGCGATAGCGTGCGTTTTCTGGCCTGGCTGTTGACCTATGGGACGAAGGAGCACAGTCTTTCGGCGCATCATACGGCCCCGTTTAAGAAGCAGTGGCGCTCGGCGATGGCTTCACTGCCGAGCGCAAGAGCGCGGCTCCGGCACGAACTGATTCTCGGCGGGATGTCGGCCTCAGTCCGGGTGCGAGGCATTCTGGGGCGCCTGCCCCAGGTGTTGACGCCGTTACGGCGGGCGCAGCGGGAGCTCACCGGCGCGCGGGCCGCGGCCCGGGCCGGACGGATGGCCGGCGGGCCCGCGCAGCCGCGAGAATTCGGTGTGAACCTGGTGGGATACTTTGACGCGGCGACGGGAGTGGGACAGTCGGTGCGCGGCGCGTACCAGGCCCTGCGGGCGGCGGCGGTACCCACCAGCGTTCATTCCGCAGGCGGTCGCGGCGCGAGCGGACCGGCGGATTCGACGGTGTCTCCGGTATCCAACGAGTTTCCGTACTCCACGAACCTGTTCTATGTGAATGCGGACCAGACTCTCAACGTGAGCGAGGACCTGGGGGAGGCGTTCTACCGAAACCGGCACAACATCGGTTATTGGACCTGGGAGCTGGAGGAGTTTCCGGACCGGTACGTCAAGGCCTTCTCGCGGTACCAGGAAATCTGGACCCCGAGTAACTTCTGCCGGAACGCGGTCGGCCGAAAGGCGACGATTCCGGTGTTCTCGGTGCCGTACACGGTCGCGCCGGAGGTTCCCAAAGGCATCGACCGCCAGTACTTCGGGCTCGCGCCGGGCCGGTTCGTGTTCCTATGCGCGTTCGACGTGCTCAGCATCATGGAGCGGAAGAATCCGATCGCCGCCATCCGTGCATTCGAGAAGGCGTTCGGACCGGACTCCGGCTGCCAACTGGTGCTGAAGCTGAACAATACGGAAGCGCGACCGCAGTGCGTCGAGACGCTGCGGGAGGCTTGCTACTCGGATGGGATCCGAATCATCGACTCCACATTCACCCGCGAAGAGATGTACGCTCTCACGCAATGTGCCGATTGCGTGGTGTCATTGCACCGGTCGGAGGGATTCGGCCTGCTGATCGCCGAGGCGATGTACCTCGGAAAGCCGGTGATCGTCACCAACTATTCGGGGAATACGGATTTCACGCGGCCGGACAATTCGCTGCTGGTGGACTATAAGCTGATACCAGTGGGGCGCAACTGCGAGCCCTACGACCCAGGCAGCCTGTGGGCGGATCCCGATGTGGAGCAGGCGGCCGCCCACATGGCGGCGATCGCCGGGAACGCGGACCTGCGAGTGCGGGTCTCGAATGCGGGATGCGCCTTCGTGAGAACCGCGTTGAGCCCGGAAGCGGTAGGGCATGCGATGCTTCAACGGATCCATGCCTTGGGCCAGGCGGAGTGCGACACTCTATCGGCGGCCGGCGGGCTGCGCCGGTAGGCGTACGAATTTTGGTGTTGTGCCCGCCGATCTTGCGCACTAATCCGGCCGACAATAAGAGCAGGGGCGCATGTACCCGCAGAAGCACCTCAAGGGCTGGGTTACGGAGCGCCGCGCGATTACGGACGAGCTCTGGATTGTACGGCTCCGTCCGGAGGAGAAGATCAACTTTGCGGCCGGACAGTATGTGACGATCGGGCTGCCCCTGGATGGCAAGCTCATCGAGAGGCCGTATTCGGTGGCGTCGTCGACGAACGATCGGGAACTCGAGTTCTTTCTGGAAGTCGTGCCCGGCGGGAGGCTGAGCCCGCAACTTCACGACGTGCCCGTGGGGGGTGAAGTGCAGATCAGGCCGACCGCCAAGGGCAGATTTCAGCTGGATACACAGAGCGGCAATCGGCATCATTTCATGGTGGCGACGGTGACGGGAGTCGCTCCCTTCGTCAGCATCGTCAGGACTCTTGCCGGGCAAGGGGTTCCGCCTCCGGAGAAGATCGTGATCCTGCAATCGGCGAGTGTTTCGCGCGAACTGGCCTACCGGGAGGAGCTGACGAGCGAAGCGGAGCGGGCGAACTGGCTCGACTATGTCCCGACGATCAGCCGCGCGTGGCTCGACCCCGAGTGGCAAGGGGAGACAGGCCGCGCCGAGGATGTGGCCCGCAAGTACCTGGATTCACAGGGATTCGGGCCGGTCTCGACCACCGTCTACTTGTGCGGCAATCCGCACATGATCCGGAATATGGAGGGCATTCTCGAGCGGGCGGGATATTCGAAAGGGAGTGTCAAACGGGAGATTTACTGGCCGGCAGGTTGACGGGTACGGTTACCTTCGTCACCGGAGTTACCGGTTTGTAACCTTTTCAACAGCGCAGGGTGATAAGCTCGTGACTGAGCCTTATATGCTGACCTTAGGAATGGGAGCTTTAGCGTTGGGCGCTCTTGCGCTCGTGACACTCCACACCTTGACCTACGGGAGGCGCGGCCGTTATTGGGGCAGAACCTCAGCACGTGGAATGAAAGTCGCCGTGCGCAGAGACCGCCGCCCGCATCCTCAATCCACCGGCGTCGGGCTTTAAGACCCGAACGCCGGTACGGAATCGTACTTGTTAAGTTAAACTCAACAGACGGGGCGGCCTATTCGCCGCCTCGCCCTTCGCCACCCCGCCCTCCGGCCGGTCGCGGCTTCGGCAGCGGCTTGCGCGGAAGCATTTCGGGGCGCACGGCGGTGTTGTAGACACACCACGCCATGACTGCCGAGGCCTGCTCGAGGTCGTTGGGCTGCAGACGGTCGTAGAGGTCCATGTTCGAGTGGTGGGTGCGGGTGCCGTACTCGAGCGGGTCTTGAATGAACTGGAAGCCGGGAAGGCCGACGGAATCGAAGGATACGTGATCGGTGCTTCCGGTGGCGCGAATCGTGAAGGCAGTGACGCCGAGGTCTTTCAACGGCGCCAGCCACTCCTCGAAAATCGGCTTCATCTCGTCGTTATCCTGGACGTAGACGCCGCGGATTTTGCCGCTGCCGTTGTCGAGGTTGAAATAGCCGGAGAGCCTGGCGTGCTCAGGCTTGAGCTTCATGTCGGCCGGATCGGCGAAGTGTTCTTTGACGTAGGCGCGCGAGCCCAGCAGGCCTTCCTCCTCACCGGTCCAGAGCGCGATACGGACGGTGCGCTTCATTTTCAGGTCGAGCGTCTTGAGGATGCGAATGGCTTCCATGGCGGCGGCCGATCCGGCGGCATTGTCGGTAGCGCCCGTTCCGCCGGTCCACGAATCGAAATGGCCGCCCAGCATGACGACGCCGGCGGCCGGATCGGTGCCCGGAATCTCGGCGGTGATATTGAACGAATCGGCGGGTTCGGTGAACTTGGCCCCGATATCGAATGCCAGGGTCACGGGGATCTTCTTTTCGAGCAGGCGCGCGATGCGGTTGTAGTGCTCGTTGGTGATGATGACCGAAGGTGGAGGAAGCGGATCGCCGGGGTTCTGCGAGCCGGCGGCGGAGCCCATCACAGTGCCGCCATCCGGGCCGTTGCCGGGAGTCAGCACGACGAGTACGCCTTCCTCCTTCAGAAACTGGTTGAGCTGGTTGCGGAAGGCGCGCGGGTTGAATCCGCCCCGCCCGCCACGTCCGCCGCGCCCGGCGGCGGGAAGTGCTCCGGGGCGGATGAAGCCGAGAGGCAGTGCGGAGGGGTTGCCGGATACTGGGTCCGGCGCCTCGGCGGCATCCGCCAGTTCGGCGTCGGTGAGCCGGTGCATCATCGGGCTGGTGATCATTTCGGACGGGTGCGGAGCCGCGGTGAGTACGATCTTGCCCTTGAGCTTGCCCTTATACTTTTCGAAGTCCTCAGGGCCGGTGATGACGGCCAGCTCGGCCTGCGCGCTGACCGCGCCCTCGGTGCCCGGCGACCAGGGCTGCGCGAAGCCGATGAGGGGTTGAAATTCGGGCTCCTTCATCTCGGCGGAGAAGTGCGTGCACGTCCAGCCGCGTCCGGGAGGCCCCCAGGGTTCCATCTTGACATTCGAGAGGCCCCACTCGGTCATCTTCTTCATGGCCCATTCGCCGGCCGCTTTGGCGGCGGGCGAGAAGGTCAACCGGGGGCCGTGGACATCGGTCAGATAGAACGCAGTGTCCATGACCCGGGAGTTCGTGCCGAACGCTTCCGACTTGATCCGGTGCAGCACACCGAGATCGATTTTTTCCGGCCCGGCCGCTTGTACCAACAGGCAGACGCCGAGCGCCGCCCCAATCCCAACCAACGAGTTGCGCATGTGGGCGAGCGTAGCACGGCGGGCGACGCTGTTTCAAATTGGCGGTCACTCGGCGCGCAGCGCATCGACGGGGTCGAGCGCAGCGGCGCGGCGCGCGGGCACCCACGAGGCCAGGGCGGCAATCAGAAGGAACAGCACGGTGACGGCGGCGAAGGTCACGGGGTCGGCCGGGTGGACGCCGACGAGCATACTGGTGAGTGCGCGGGTCACTTCGAAGGCGGCGGCGAGACCGATGGCTACGCCCGTGGCGCTCAACGCCATGCCCTGGGCGATTACGATTTTGAAGATTCCCGCGGGCGCGGCGCCCAGGGCCATCCGGACGCCGATTTCGGCGGTTCTCTGGCGGACGGCGGTCGCCAGCACGCCGTAGATTCCGACGGCCGAGAGGAGGACGGCGATGGCCGCGAAGAAGCCGATCAGCAGCAGGGAGAAGCGCGTGCCCGACTGATCGCGCTCGACCAGTGTCTCCATGGTCTGGACTTTCGAAATCACGAGCGCCGGGTCGATTCGTGCCAGGGTCGCGCGGACGGCGGGCGCGATAGCGGAGGGATCTCCGGCCGTGCGGATGGCCCACGATCGCGAGACGCCGATCCCCACGGCGCCCTCCGGGAAGTAAATGGTTTCGCGCCCCGGATCGGCCAGGGAGAAGGAACGCTGCGGCGCTGCGACGCCGATCACTTCGGCCACGGGCATATCGGGGAATGGCACGAGGATGCGCTTCCCGACGGCCGGCTGATTCGGGAAGGCTCGGGCAGCGAGAAACTGATCGATGATGACGACGTTGCGGCCGGGTGCGTTGTCCTGTTCGGTGAAGCTGCGTCCCGCCAGGAGCGGTGTGCGCAGCGTTTCGAAGTAACCGGGCAGGACCTGTTGGAAGTCGGCGCCCTCGGAACTAGGGGGACCCGGAAGCGGCTGCGGCGCCGCCGGGCGGCCGGGCTGCGCGCTGCGGGTGAGCGGGAGGAACAGGCCGGCGGTCACGCTCTCGACTCCGGGCAGGGCGCGCAGCCGGGTTTGCATTTCGCGCAACACTGCGAGCCGGCCCTCCTGGCGCATCAGGGGCCAGTCGCGGGTCACAAAGAGGGTGAGCAGACGGTGCGGATCGAAGCCCGGATCGACGCGCTGCAATTCGAGGAAGCTCCGAAACATCAGACCCGATCCGATGAGCAGCACGAAGGAAAGCGCGACCTCGGCGACCACCACGGCGTTGCGCATCAGGCGGCCGGAGCCGGAGCCGGACGTGCGTCCGCCTCCCCGCAGGATTTCGATCACATTGGGCCTCACGGCACGCCACGCGGGCATTACGCCGAAGACTGCGGCTGCTGTCAGGCCGGCCAGGGCTGCGAACGCGAGCACGTGCCAGTCGATGGCGGTGGACTCGACGCGCGGCAGGTTGGCCGGTGCAACCCGGAGGAACTCGCGGACGCCGGCCCACGCAAGAGCTACGCCCATCGATGTGCCGACCGCGGAAAGCAGCAGCGCTTCGGCCAGCATCTGGCGCATCAGGCGCCAGGCGCTGCCTCCGAGCGCCGCGCGCACGGCCAGCTCGCGCTCCCTCTGCGAAGTCCGCACCAGCAGGAGATTCGCGACGTTGGCGCACGCGATCAGCATCAGAAAGATCACCGACCCCATCAGGGAGAGGATGGCGGGACGCACCTGTTTCACGAGGTACCCGCGCATGGGTTCGAGCGACAGGACCGCCTTCCGATCGAACGCGGCCTTTTGCAGCTCAGGAGACATCGCGCGGATGCGCTCCTGCGCCTGCGGCAGCGTGATTCCGGGCTTGAGGCGGGCGATGGCGCCGGCCAGCAGAAGATTGCGGTGCGCGGTGTCGTAGCCGCCATTATTGGCAACGTAGAAGTCGGGCGCGGCATCCACCCGGTAAGCGGGAGGGAGGAACAGCCGGAACCCGGGCGCCAGGACTCCGACGATTCGCGGGCCGCCCTCGCCAGAGCCCGGCATTTCCGTGCCGAGCACGCCGGGGTTGCCGCCGTAGCGCCGCTGCCAGTACTCGTAGCTCAGGATGGCGGCGCTGCCCGTGGGGATGAGGACGCCGGGGCGGGGCGGCTCGGGTACGGCATCCGCCTCCGAGAAGTCGCGGCCGAGGACGATCCTGGCGCCCAGCAGGCGGAAGAAATTGGCGGTCACCAGGGCCTTGCCGATCTGCTCGGTGGCGCCGTCTTCACGGGGCACAAACGCGCGAAACGAGGCGACGCCGCCCATGTCTTCGAAGAGGCCCGTCGTGCCGCGGCGCAGGTCTATGAAATCGGCGTTGGAATAGAGGAAGCTGCCCACCCCGACCGAATCTGCCGGATTGTTGCGGAGCACCAGGACCAGCCGGGCCGAATCCCGGTAGGGAAGGGGCCGCAGCAGCACGGCATTGACCACGCTGAAGACCGCGGCGGTGGCCCCGATGCCCAGCGCGATAGTGGCCGCGGCGGCTGCCGCGAAAAGCGGACTCTTGCGCAGGGTCCGTCCCGCGAACGCGAGGTCCTTGAACAGATCGTCGATCAGGTTGACGCGGCGCATGTCGCGGCACTCCTCCTTGCAACGCTCGAGGCCGTCGAGCGTCAGAAACGCCTGGCGGCGCGCCTCGCGCTCCTCCATGCCGCGGGCCTTATTCTCGCGGGTTTGGTATTCGAGGTGGAACCGGAGCTCCTCGTCGAGCTCCTCTTCGACGCGATTCCGGCGGAAGATCGAACGGAGGCGTAGAAACGTCTTGCGCATGTTCTCGGTTACCGAGAACATCTTACGGCGGAAGGTCGCCGTCCGCAAGGGAAATTAGCGGGGTGCACCGTGGCGGAGGGCGTCGAGCGGGTCGGCGCGGGTGGCACGCCAGGCAGGGATGCCGCTGGCGGCCAGAACGACGGCCAGGAAGAGAACCGCGATCCCGGCGAAGGTGAGCGGGTCGGTGGCGCTGGTGTGAAAGAGCATTCCGGAAATCAGGCGGGTCAGGGCGGCGGCCGCGGCGACCCCAGCGGCGACGCCCAGTGCGCCCAGCCGCAGGCCTTGCCCGAGCACCATGCGCAGGATGTCCGCGGGCTGGGCGCCGATGGCCTGGCGGATACCGAATTCGGCCGTGCGCTGCGCCGCCGAGTAAGCCATTACGCCGTACAGCCCGACCGCGGCCAGCACCAGCGCCAGCAGCGCGAAGCCGGCAATCAAGTACATGGTCTGACGCTGCTGAGAGAGCGAGTTGGCCACGAGATCCTCGAGGGTCTGGACGCCGGTGACGGGCTGGTCGCGATCCACCGCGAATACCTGCGCGCGGGCGGCGTTGGCGAACGGAGCGGGATTTCCGGCGGTTCGGATGGTGACGGCCATGGCGGGCCAGGTCCATTGCGGGTAGACGCTGTAGATGACCATGTCGGAGCCGGCGGCGAGGCCGCGCGTCTTCACGTCGGCGGCCACGCCGACGATCTCGAACGGCGTTTGCAGGCGGGTGAACGTGACGTGCTTGCCCAGTGGATTCTGGTTGGGCCAGAATCGCCGCGCCAGCGATTCGCTGACGATCAGGACGAGCGGGGACTCCTCGTCATCGGCCCAGGTGAAGTCGCGGCCGCGCAGGAGCGGAATGCCGAGGGTTTGAAAGTACTCCGGGGTGACGGAATTCCATTGCGCGAGCGGCCGCTGGGCGGGCGGCACCACCGACTGTCCTTCCGCGAGTACGGGCGACATGACGCGGGTGACCAGCGGCAGGCCGAGCGAGGCGGAGGCCGATTTGACGCCCGGGGTGCGTCCGAGGCGGTCGAGCACGTCGTGGAGAAAACGGGTACGACGCCCGGCGTCCGGATATTTGGCCGGGGACATCGCCACGCTCATGGTGAGCCCGTGGCTCGGGTCGAAGCCGGGGCTGACCGATTGAAGCTGGCGAAAGCTCTCGACCAGCAAGCCGGCGCCGATCAGGAGCACGACCGAGAGCGCCGCCTGGCCGGCCACCAGCAGGCTGCGCGCCCGGTGGCGGCGCGCTCCGCCGGTGGTTCCCCAGCCGCCATCGCGCAGCACCGCGTTCAGATCGGGCCGCGACACCTGCAGGGCGGGGGCGAGGCCGAAGGCGATCGCGGTGAGCAGCGACACGGCGAGGGTGAAGGCCAGCGCGGTGAGGTCTACGCGGATGGGCTGGAAGCCGGGCAGGTTGCCGGCGGTATCGGCCCGCACCAGGGCGTCGACCCCCCACCACGCCATGAACCCGCCCATGACGGCCCCAGCGACAGACAGCAGAACACTCTCGGCGAGCAACTGCCGGATGATCGCGCCGCGGGACGCTCCGAGCGCAGTGCGCAGGGCGATTTCCTTGGCGCGGCCGGTAGCCCTCGCCAGCATCAGGCTGGCGACGTTGGCACAGGCGATCAACAGCACCAGGCCCACCGCGGCGGCGAGCACCCAGAGGGTCTGGCGGATGCCGGCGGTGAGCGTCTCGTGGAGCGGCTCGATGGCCAGACGCCGGTTGGGGTCGGCATCCGGCGCGGAGGGGTGCTCGCGACGGTACTGGCGGTTCAATACCTCGGTCTCGGCCTCCGCCCGCTCGATCGGCACACCCGGTTTGAGGCGTGCGATGGCGGTGAGGTAGCCCGCCCCGCTGCGGATCTGTTCGGGCTGGAAGACCGGGTACTTCATGAGGCGGGTGACCCAGACGTCGGCGCCGGTGAAGGGGAAGGGGAAGCCGGGCGGCATCACGCCGATCACGGTATAGACCTCCTGATTGAGCGAGAGGGTCTTGCCGAGGATGGCGGGGTCGGATGCGAAGCGGCTCTGCCACAGCCCAGCGCTGATGATGGCGACGGGACGGCCTCCGGCTTCGCCTTCGGCGGCCTGGAAGCCGCGCCCCAGCAACGGCGGGGCGTCGAGTACCTCGAAAAAGTTGGGAGAGACGCGGGCGGCGGCGAGCTGCTCGGGGTCGCCGGCGCCCGTCAGGGTGAAGCTGTCGCCGCACCAGGCTGCGATGCCCGCGAAAGACCGCCCGCGGTCGCGGAGGGTTTCATACGATGCCAGGGAGAAGCCGCCGCCGCGCGGGATGCCGCGCTGGGGATCGGAGGCCGACATGGCAACCAGGCCATCCGGGTGGAGAAGGGGCAGGGGGCGCAGCAACAGAGCGTTCACGGCGCTGAAGATGGCGGTATTCGCGCCGATTCCCAACGCCAGCGTCAGGACGGCCACAGAGGTGAATCCAGGACTCTTCCGCATCATGCGGAAGGCGTAGCGCGGGTTGGGCAGCATGCAACGAAGGACGGGCGATCGCGCAAGGCGTTAGGAAGCAGTTACCGCCCGTCCCAGAGGGCAGTCTATCATCACCGTTGTGTCACGAGCATCGACACCCGCCGATTCTGTTCGCGGCCCTGCTCGGTGGCATTGTCCCCCACGGGGAACTGGTCACCGTAACCCACGGCCTGGAGACGATCGGAGGAAACCCCCAACCGAACCAGTTCCGCCATGACGGCGTCAGCGCGGGCCTGGGAGAGCTTGAGGTTGCGGTCGGCGTCACCCTGGTTGTCGGTGAACCCACCGATCTTGAGGTGGACGTTGGGATATGCCGTCATAATCGCCGCGACATTCTTGAGCTGTTCGTCCGACTCGGACCGGAGTGTGGCGGTCCCGGTTTGGAACATGACGCGGTCGAAGGTCAGCCAGGCGTTCGGACCGGGGGAACCGGGGCTTTGAATCACCGTCAGAAGGCGGGTTTCACCTCCCCGCTCCGGTATGTTGATCTTCACGTTGTTGGGCAAGGTGGCCTGGATGTAGCTACCGGTGGCCATTCTGCTGGCGGTGCCGGTGGGGTTGGACGAGACCTCGTTGCCCGGGCGGCGGGCGTGATTGAGCATCCAGAAGAGACCGAGCGCCGCGGCCGCGATAGCCACCGCGCCGAGCCACCGGTAAGAAGGTTTCTTTTCTTCCATGGCCCGCGCGAAGACGGGCGCAGCGCCGGCTGTCTGGCGCGGCCAGAACATCTCGGCCAAGCCTGGGGGAAGAGCGTTCCGGATGGTGCTGCTTTCCTGTTGCAGGACCTCGCTGAGGCCGCTCATGCTCAATCCGTAATCCCGGACACGCCGGCCGAGGAAGCCCAGCACCACGGGCGCCGCCATGGCAAGCAGCTTGGAGGTTACGCCGAACCGCAGGCCGGAATCCCTGCTGACGGCGCTGGTGACGGCGCTTTCCGAACTTCCGAAGATAGCCGATAACGCCCGCCTGCCTCCCGCGATCAGAGGGGAGTTGGGGTCGGCGATGGCGGCACCGCCTTGAGACCAGGAGACGTCGGGCGTACTGGGAGCCAGGTTGAGGATGCTGCGCAGCATGCTCTGGTCATCCGCCTTGCTGGCGATGGCTCCCAGCAAGGTGGCGATGGACGAACGCAGGCCATGGGAAACCAGCTGATCCGGTTCCCCGAGCGCTCCGGCGATTCCGGAGATACTTTGCTTGTCGAGCGAAGCGAGTAATGAAGAGAAGAGCGAATCCGCCATGGTGTAGTTCCTTTCCTTCCAGCCGCGGCGAGACCAGACCCTTCACACCTTATGGTCTGTTAATGGAGATGGGGCCTGCGAAAGGGAGTCGCAATTTAAGGGGTGGCGGCGGAGCCACCGCTTGGAACATCTTCATTTTTGGCGACTTGAGAGGGCGTCGATGAGGGTCTTGACGGGGCGCGCGGCAGCCAACACCACCTCTCCGTTGGGTCTGCGCGCCCCCATGATCTCGGGGGCGATGCGGGCCAGTTCGCTGGTCTGCTGCGCCAGCCAGGCGGAAGGCGGGGGTCCGGTGCGCGCCAGGTAGTCGAGCGCCTGAAGGCCCATGGCGCCGAGCGCGGAGAGGTTCCGCGAAAGGGGTTTCACCTCCTCGAGCAGGGCGTTTCCCTGGGCCAAGGGCTGAAACTTCGCGTCGTTGGCCGCCCACCGGGAGAATCGATCGCGGAGCGCCGCCAGGTCGCCGCCACCCGCCCCCCGGGCCACACGGGCGGCAGCCTGCTCGAGGGCGCGTACGCTTTCGCTCTCGGGGCGTGCGGCATCCACGAACCGGTTGAGCGGAATCAGGCTGGTGTACTTCATGGCGCGGGCGCGAGGTCCCAAGCCCAGGGCTTCGGACGCATCGGCGAGCACCCGAAGAGGCTCGGCGAGGCGCCCGCCGGCCATGCGATCGAGCATCGGCTGGTAACCGGTGCGGTGTTGGACGCCGGTCCAGTCGAGCAGGCGGCTTACCTGCTCCATGCGATCGTACATGGAATCGACATCCGTGACGTCTTTGGGAGACCAGAGCCGCTCGGCGATGGCGGCCATGCGCGGCCAGATCCGGGAGTCCACGGTTTCCTGGCTGACATACTCGGCCCACATGCAGGCCTCGCCGCCGAGAATCAGGGAGGCCTGCTGCGGAGTAAGCTGCGCGGCCGGGCCGGACAGCGGATCGTTCTTGTAATGGAAACTCGTGGGACTCAGGTGGTCGAGGTAATAGCCGGACGAGAGAATGCCGCGATGCCCGGCGATGGCGGCATCGGCCAGCGACTTCGGCCCGCGCCACGACTGGATTACCGCGGCTTTCGGCAGGTCGGGATGCAGAATCTCGTCCCAGCCGATCATGGTCTTGCCGTATTTGTCGAGGATTTTGAGGATGCGCTGGTTGAAGTACGCGTGCAACCCCTGCGGGCCCTGGAGATTGTGAGCTTTGGCGAAGGCCTGTATGCGCGGCGACTCGTTCCACGCCTTGCCGTTGACCTCGTCGCCGCCGATGTGGAAGAAGGGGTCCGGGAAGATCTGCACCATCTCGCCGATGAAGCCGTCGAGGAACTGGTAGGTGAATTCGCTGGTGGGATCCATCACCGGGTCGAAGATGCCCCAGGTGCGCCCGATGGTGAACGGCCCGGGCATGTTGGTCAGCTCGGGATAACCGACGAGCCAGCTCAACGTGTGGCCGGGGATATCGAACTCCGGAACCACGCGGATGCCGCGGTCGCGCGCATAGGCCACCACCTGACGCATCTCGTCCTGCGTGTAGTAATGGCCGTCGGAGCCCATCTCCTGGAGCTTCGGGTAGAGCTTGCTTTCGACGCGGAAACCCTGGTCGTCGGAGAGATGCCAGTGGAAAACGTTGAGCTTCACGGCGGCCATGGCGTCGAGGTTGCGCTCGACCACCGCGACCGGCATCCAGTGGCGGGAGACATCCATCATCAGGCCGCGCCAGGGAAAGCGCGGCCGGTCTTCGATGTGGACGGCAGGGGCGGCGAACCCGTTCGCGCCAGGCCCGACCAATTGAGTGAAGGTCTCGAGGCCGCGCCGCGCTCCGGCGATCGCGGCGGATTGGATCAGCGCGCCATCGGGAGTGACGTCGAGCGTGTACGATTCGTCTTCTCCCAGTTGGGGATACCCGGGGCCGGCGGCCGCGCACTGCACGCGCAGGGTGGCTTTCGAGGGGTCCGCGGGCTTGACGTCGAGGATGGGGATGCCGGTCTGCCGGGCCAGGTGCGCGACGAAGCGCTGCAGCACGCCGTCGAGGCGCTCGCCGGAATAGGCCGTGGCGGCGACGGAGAAGTTGACATCGACCGTGAGTTGGCCCTGCCCCGCTTGCATCTTGACAGGCAGGGGCATCAGCGCAGGCGTAGCGGCGACGGCTGCCTGCGCGGCGGCCAGCGAAATCAAGAGCAGATTTCGGAACATCTTCCTTCAGTGTATCGAGCCGCAAATCGGAACGCGGGGTGTCGTGATATCCTTGGCTTGCCGATGCCCGGTGAAATCTGGCTGATCCGTCACGGCGAAACGGAGTGGAGCCTTTCCGGCGCTCACACCGGCCGCACCGACATTCCCCTTACCGACTCCGGCCGCGCGCGCGCCGAACAGATCGGGCGGTATTTTAGAGGGCGGCGTTTCGCCCTGGTGCTGACCAGCCCGCTCGAGCGAGCACGCGAAACCTGCCGGCTGGCGGGATACGGCGGCGTAGCACAAACCGATCCCGATCTTCGCGAGTGGGATTACGGCGACTACGAGGGGCGCACCACGGCCGAGATCCGAGCACTGCATCCGGGCTGGGCGATCTGGAAGGATGGTGTGCGGAACGGGGAGTCGGTGGACCAGGTGGGAGTGCGCGCGGCCCGCGTGATCGACCGGGCGGAGCGTGCTGGGGGCGATGTGGCGCTGTTCGCGCACGGCCACCTGCTAAGGATCCTCACCGCGGTGTGGCTGGGACTCGATCCGGCCGCGGGCAGGCTGTTTGCGCTGGATACCGCGTCCATCAGCACTCTGGGCTACGAGCGGGAAAACCGGGTCATCACCCGTTGGAATCTTTCGGTTTCGGAGTAATCAACGCCACGCGTGAAGGCTTTGCGCCGGGCTGCACCTTGGTCACTTTGCAGACCAGTTGCAGCGACTCCGCGGAGGCGATGATGCGCGTCAGGTTGCGATCGGCATCGGTTCCGGTAAGCACCGCCACCTGCCGCGAGGGCGCGAAGATCTCCATCACGCGCAGGCGCTCGGGGCCGCTTTGGTAATAGACGGCGAGCTCTTCGTCCTCTTTGAGCGCCTTCTGCATGGCGTTCACCTGGCCGAGGAAGACGGCTGTGAGGTTCTCCGCCGCGGAGGGTTGAGCGGGCGGGGCCGGGTCCTTGGACGTGGCGCTGAGGATCGCCTGCTGCGCAATCTGTTTGGTGAATTCGCCGAGAGCCATTCTGGCTTGATGCTATCACGGCGCGTAACCATTTCCGGGATCCACAGTATAAAAGATCGATGGCACCCTTGTGGCAGGACCTCCGCTATGCATGCCGGACGCTCCGGAAATCGCCGCTGTTTACCACGGTTGCAGTGTTCTCGCTGGCCCTGGGAATCGGCGCCAATACCGCCATTTTCACGCTCATCAACCAGTTGATCCTGCGGCTGCTGCCGGTCCAGCACCCCGAGGAGCTGGTGCTGCTGACGAGCCGGGGATCGCACTATGGCAGCAACACCGGGTCGAACGCGATTTCGTACCCGATGTACCAGGATTTCCGCGACAAGAACCAGGTCTTCAGCAGCATGTTCTGCCGTTACGGAATGACCATGAGCCTGAGCACCGAGGGACACACCGAGCTGGTGTCGGGCGAGCTGGTATCGGGCAACTACTTCCCGGTGCTGGGCGTGGGGGCCGCGATCGGGCGGGTGTTTACGGCGTCGGACGATCTCTACCAGGATAGCCATCCGCTGGCGGTGTTGAGCTACACCTTTTGGAAGACGCGGTTCGCGGGCGACCGCGGAGTGATCGGCCGGCGCGTCGTGCTGAACGGATATCCGTTCACGGTGGTCGGGGTGAGCCGGGAGGGATTCGAGGGAGTGGAACCGGGAACCGCGCCGCAGGTCCGCATCCCGATGATGATGAAGCGGGAGGTGACGCCGGGCCCGTGGTACAGCTTGAACGACCGGCGGGGGCGCTTCGTTCAGGCGTTTGGAAGACTGAAGCCTGGAGAGACGCTGACGGCCGCCAAGGCCGGGCTGCAGCCGCTGTTTCACCAGATTCTGCAAATGGAAGTGCAGGATAAGGCGTTCGCCAAGGCCACCGAGTACACCAAGCAGCAATTCCTCAAAATGTGGATGGATGTGCTGCCCGCGGCCAACGGGCGGTCTTTCCTGCGGCGGCAGTTCGCGAATCCTCTGTTCGCGCTGATGGCGGTGGTAGCGCTGGTGCTGCTGATCGCGTGCTCGAACGTGGCGAACCTGCTGATCGCGCGGGCCGCCGCTCGCCAGAAGGAGATCGCGGTGCGGCTGGCGCTGGGCGCCTCGCGAGGCCGGCTGATCTTGCAACTGCTCGAGGAGAGCCTGCTGCTATCGGTGGCGGGCGGAGTGGCCGGGCTGGCGCTCGCCATCCTGATGGTGAAGACGCTCATCAGCTTCCTGCCGGCCGGCGTTTCCGAACTCACCCTCTCGAGCACGCCGGACCTGCGGGTGCTGGGGTTCACGGCGGGAATCTCGGTCGTCACCGGACTGCTCTTCGGGCTGGTGCCCGCGCTCCAATCCACGCGGCCGCAACTGGCCGGCACGCTGAAGGACCAGGCGGGCTCGGTCGCCGGTGGGACCTCGGTCGGATTGCGGAAGGCCCTGGTAGTGCTGCAGGTCTCCCTGTCGCTGCTGCTGCTGATCGGCGCGGGCTTGTTCATCCAGAGCCTCAGGAATTTGAAAGGGCTCAATCCGGGGTTCCGCACCGACAGCCTGGTGACCTTCTCGGTGGACCCGTCGCTCAACGGCTACAAGCCGGCCCGCAGCCTGCAGTTCTACCGTCAGCTTCAGGAACGCCTGGAGGGTTTGCCCGGCGTCACGTCGGCCGGACTGGCAGTGATCCCGGTTTTGGACGGCAATGAATGGGACAGCTCGGTTTCGGTGGAGGGCTACAACACCAAGCAGGGCGAGTGGATCGACCCGCACATGCAGTTCTGCACCGAAGGATTCCTGGACACCATGGGCATTCCGGTTCTGCAGGGCCGCGGCTTCACCCTGCGCGACGACGAGGGAGCGCCCAAGGTGGGGATCATCAACGAAAAGTTCGCCAGGAGGTACTTCGGGAACGCGAGCCCGGTCGGCCGGCACGTCGGAATGGGCGGCAATCCCGGGACCAAGCTGGACATCGAAATCGTGGGCGTGGTGCGCGACACCAAGTACGAGAGCATGCGCGAAGAGGTGCCCTACGAGCTCTATCGGCCTTACCGCCAGGTGGATTTCGTCATCGGTATGACGGGATACGTGCGAACGCACGGCGACCCGGCCAACCTGTTCGCTTCCATCCGCCAGACGGTACACGAGGTGGATGCTAACGTGCCGGTCTTCGGAATGCGAACGCTGGAGCAGCAGGTCGACAAATCGCTCATGACGGAGCGGCTGCTGGCGACGCTCTCCACGATCTTCGGCTGCCTGGCCACCCTGCTGGCGGCGGTGGGCCTATACGGCGTGATGGCCTACGTGGTGGCGCGGCGCACGCGCGAGATCGGCATCCGCATGGCGCTGGGAGCGAGCGGAGGGTCGGTGGTGTGGCTGGTGATGCGCGAGGTGCTGCTGCTGGCGGGGATCGGGGTGGCCGCCGGCGGCCCGGCGGCGTGGGCCGTGACGCGGCTGGTGGAAACGCAGTTGTTCGGCATACAGGCGGCCGACCCGCGGACAATGGTCGCGGCGGCCGTGGGGATCGCGTCGGTGGCGGCGATTTCGGGATTTCTGCCGGCGCGCCGCGCGACCGCCATCGATCCGATGCTGGCGCTGCGCTGGGACTAGAACTCGACGTCGAAGGCGAATGCCGAAGCTGCGGGGCGGGGCGATCGCGGTGCCGG
Organism: Bryobacterales bacterium; assembly: GCA_963836015.1. Classification (GTDB taxonomy): domain Bacteria; phylum Acidobacteriota; class Terriglobia; order Bryobacterales; family Bryobacteraceae; genus CAWCDJ01. The sequence continues at coordinate 95,455 of CAWIIF010000004.1, forward strand.
AAAGAAGACCGGCGAAGTTGATTACGTTGAGGCGATCGGTGAGGTTGAGCGCGTCGGCCTGAACACTTACCGAACGCTTTTCGTGCCTCCACAAATCGGCGCCGACGGAAGAATCGAGGGAAAACGAGGGCCGCACTCGGCCGCGGCCGAAGTTGACCCGATCGACGATCTCGCGGCCGTATTGGGCCACGAGGAAGTCCACGCTTTGATCGAGGGTCTCGAGCGGTAGACCGCTGTTGTAGGAGCCGCTCCAGGAAGTCCAGAGGCGTTTCGAGATCTGCCAGCGCAGCAGCGCGCGCGCCGTATTGCGCTGGTCCTGGGTGGCGGGAAACCGGCCGGTGGAGTTTAAGAGGTCCGCGGCGCCGTCATCCAGAAACAGGCCGCCGGCGATCGGTAACTGGCCGAAGCCGATCATGTTGGTATAGCTGAGGAAGCCCGAGAGCGGCCCCCAGTGCGGGGCTTGGAGCTTGACCTCGACGCCGCGCACCTGGCCGCGATCGAAGGCGATGGGGAAGCTCACGCCGGTGTTCAGCAGCAGGTCGTCATCGGCGTAGTTGCGGATATCGCGATGGAAGTAGCTGGCATCGAAGCGGGCGATGCGTCCGATGGCCTTGGTGAATCCCGCTTCGTAGTAGTTGGCGCGGGTAGCGTGCAGCGGCAGGTAGAAGCCGTTGTCGTTCAGGGAGACCACCTGCGGAGCGGCCGAAACCAGGAGGTTTTCCCACGGCGGTGTGCCGAATATGCGGTCGTAGGACGCGTGCAGCACCAGACCCGCGCCGGGCAGGCTGTAAGAGACGCCGAACCGCGGGCTGAAGGCATGCTCGTCAACCAGCAGGCGGTAATGGTCGAAGCGCAGGCCGGCGCTGAGGGTCAGGCTGCCGAGCCGGATCAAATCCTGCGCATAGGCGGATTGCTCGCGGTCCTGGGCGCGTCCGTTGAACCGCAGCGAGGGCGGGGTATCGGGATCGAAAATGCCGGTGCCGTTCACGTCGTAGGCGACGATGTCGTAGCCGAATTGCTCGCGCAGCGATGCGAAGTCGCCTTCCGCGCCGATTTTCCAGTCGTGGCGGCCGTGGTGGCCGGCGAGGCTGGCGTTGAGGTAGGCTTCGCGGAAGCCGCGGTCCTGCGAGGCGGAAATCGGGGTGGCCAGCGGGTTCGACCACAGGTCGGCGCCCACATCCCGGAACATGCCGCGCACGGCGCCGAGCAGCGAGGGTGAGAAAACGTGCTGCCAGGAAAGCTGCCCCACGCTTTCCGCGCTGTTGCGGTCCTGGCGCTGTCCGGCAGCCTGCTGGATCTGCTCGTTCGGTACCAGGAACCAGGTTTCGCTGTGGCTGGCGGAGAAGCGCACGCGGTCGGCGTCGTTGAGGTCGCGCTCGAGCGTTCCGGTGAACGAGGTGCTCGATCCGTGGTTCGTAAAATTCGAGAGTACCGGAGGGTCGAGGTAGCGATCGGTCGCAAAAGCGTTGCCGCCGGCACTGGCGGTCGTGCGGCCCGCGGTGTACTGGGCGGAGAGAAACCCGCCCACCGTATCGAAGCTGCCGCCATCGACGGATGCGGTACCGTGGAACCCGGGCGAGGTGTTGCGGGTGGTATTGACCTCCACCACGCCGCCCAGCTTGCGGCCGAACTCGGCGGGGATGCCGCTGGTATAGGCCTTCACCGACTGCACGTCGTCGGCTTCCATGCTGGGGGCAAAGGAGGGCGAGCGGTTATCCTGCACGGGAAAGCCGTCCACGACGTACTGCGTTTCGTATTCGGACTCGCGCGGGTGGAGCACGCCGTTGGCCTCGAGCAGCCAGCCGGGCTGTGCGGCTACCAGGTCGATCAGGCCGCGGCCGGGCGTCCCCTGTTTGCGCTCCTCGATCTCCCTGGACCCGGCGTAGTAGGCGGTGCCGACGCGGTTCGGGTCCAACAGGGTGGCGGATTCGGTCACCTGGACGGCGGATTCGACCGGCTGAATCCCAAGAGTCACTTCGCGCGACACCGGCAGGGCGGAGCGGATTTCGACCAGCTCGGAATGCGAAACGAATCCGGTTTGAGCGATCTGCAGACGGTAGAAGCCGTAGGGCAGGTTCTTGAAAATATAGCGGCCCCCGGAAGCGAGCTGGACCGCGATATGCGTCTCGGTGGATTGATTCACGAGGTCCACGGCGGCGGGGATGCCGGCGCCGGTAGCGTCCTTCACGGACAGGCGCAATTCACCGGTACTTTGCTGAGCCAGGAGCGGAACCGCGAAGATCAACAGGCAGAAAGCGCGCGAAAGCAAGTGATTTCAGTATACAGCCGGGACGATGCCGGGGCGGTCAGTTGGGGCGCGTGAGGAGATCGCGGTACAGGCCGAAGATGCGCTTGAAATCCAATTGCGTGGCGACGGTGACGGGGGTGGCGTCGGGCGCGACGCGCCGGTCGAGGGGCACGGTGGAGCCGTAGAAACGGCCCCACGATGAGAGTACGTCGAGATAGGAGGTCTCGGACTTCGTGACGAAACCGGGGTCGATCAGGTAACCGGCGGCGAGGGAGTCCCAGAGGTAGGCGGTAGCTTCGGGATGCTGCAGGAAGCCGGGGTAGCGGTTTCCGAGATCTTCGCGGAAGAGGCTTGTGATGGGGGTGCGGACCGCCACGATTTCGTCGAACTGCGGCTTGCGGATCGGCGCGGTGTTGCAGATGTCGAGGCCGAACATCACCTTCTGCGGGATGCGCGAGCGCAGGACGATGCGGGCGGCCTCGGGATCGAACCAGAAGTTGAATTCGGCTGCGGAGGAGGCGTTGCCGGGTACGTGGATATTGCCGCCCATGAAGACGACACGCTTGATCTGGGTGGCGATCTCGGGCTTCAGGCTGAGGGCGAGCGCCAGATTCGTCATGGGACCGATGGCGAGGACGGTGACCTGGCCGGGGTGGCGCTCGATCTCGGAGATGAGGAACTCGACGGCGCCGCGGCGCGGCCTGCGGGCGCTGAAGCGCGCGCCGGGGGCGGCTTTCACGGGGGCCGGGTCCTGTGCGAAAGCGCCGGTATAATCCAGCTTGCCCCAGCGGCGGCCGGCTTCGAGGGCCATGGCGGCGGTGTGGATGAGGGGAGCCTCGGCGCCGAGGTAGACGGGGATTTCGGGCTGGTGGAGGAGGTCGAGGATGTGCAGCATGTACTCGGCCCCTTGCGGCGCCCAGACATTGCCGGGCACCACGGTGACGGCGGGGATGAGCACCTGCGACGGGCTGCGGACGAGCATCACCAGGGCCGCGCCGTCGTCGCCGAACATTCCGGAGTCCGTGTCGAACAGGACGATCTCCCGCCCGGCGCTCCAGACGGCGGATGCGCAAAGCAGGCATGCCAGAAAACGGAGCATGAACCCTCAATATAGCGCGGTAGAATCCAGGACATGCGCAAAGTTCGCTGGGGTGTCCTGGGCGCGGCCCGGATCGCCCTCAACCGCGTGATTCCCGCGATGCAGCAGGGTGAATACTCGGAGGTGGCGGCGATTGCCTCGCGCGACCTCGAAAAGGCCGACGCCGCGGCGCGGCAACTGGGGATTCCCAAGGCTTACGGCTCGTATGAGGAACTGCTGGCGGATCCCGAGATCGAGGCGATTTACAATCCGCTGCCGAACCATCTGCACGTGCCGCTCTCGATCCGCGCGGCGGAAGCAGGGAAGCACGTGCTGTGCGAGAAGCCGGTCGGCCTGGATGCGGCGGATGCGCGGCGGCTGCTGGAAGCGCGCGACCGGACGGGCGTCACGATCGGTGAAGCATTCATGGTGAGGACGCATCCGCAATGGGTGCGGACGATGGAACTGGTGCGCGGCGGACGGATCGGAAAACTGCGCTTCGCGATGGGCTCGTTCGGATACTTCCAGCAGAACCCGGAGAACGTGCGCAACGTGCAGGCGTATGGCGGAGGCGGGTTGATGGACATCGGGTGCTACCCGATCAAGACATCGAGGATGGTGTTTGGCGAGGAGCCAGTGCGCGTCTCGGCGACGCTGGAGCGCGATCCGGGCTTTGGCACGGACATCCTGACATCGGCGATTCTGGAGTATCCGTCGGGGCATTGCGTGTTCTCGTGCAGTACACAGGTGGTGGCCCACCAGAGCATGCAGTTCTTCGGGACGACGGGGCGGATCGAGCTGGAGATCCCTTACAATGCGCGGCCGGGCGGGACATCGCGGATCCGCATCGACGACGGGCGCGATGTGTACGGCTCGGGGATCACGGTGGAGGAGTTCGCGGCGTGCGATCAGTACACGATCCAGGGCGACCTGTTCTCGCGGGCGATCCGCGAGGGGACGCCGCCGCCGGTGCCGCTCGAAGACTCGGTGAAGAATATGCGGGTGATCGACGCGGTGTTCCGGGCGGCGGAGACTGGGGCGTGGGTGGAGGTGGGCTGACGGGGACTGGGGAACTCACCGCGGAGACGCGGGGGCGCGGAGGGAATCTTCCCGTAGGAGAGGGAGCGGAGAAGTGCAACGCTACTTGATGTCGTCGCCTTCCAGGCGCATGGACCATTTGATGGCTTCGATGTACATCTTCTGGACTTGCGGGTTGTCCCAGGCTTCGTCGGCGTGGCCGAAGGTCGAGTAGAAGACGCGGCCTTTGCCGTACATCTTGGCCCAGGCTACGGCAAAGTCTTTGTCGGTGCGGTGAATGTTGGGCTTGGTGTAATCGAGCTTGCTCGCGTCGAGACGCGCGAGGACGTGGACCTTGGAGCGCTCCCAGCTTTTGTGCTGGTAGATTTCGTCGCGGATGGTGAAGCGCGCGGGGAACATCTTCATCGCGGGGAAGCTTGTGTCTTCGACGATGATGGGCGCGTCGAAAACGCCCCAGGGGTGGCCGTCGAAGTAGCCGCCGATCATCTCGCCGAACTCGGGCCAGTCGAAGAACGCGTCGTCGCCGGTGTGAGCGCCGACGAAGCCTTTGCCGTCGTCTTTGATGAAGGACATGAGGTCCTTCTTCTGCTGCTCGCTGAGGTTGTCGCCGGTGCCGAAAAAGAGGATGGCGTCGAAATCTTTCAGGTTGTGCGTATTCCGCGCGGGGGCGGGGACCGGCTCTTGCGTGATCCACTGAGAATCGGTGCGGATGAAGGTATCGAATGTGCCCGACTCGCGGCCGAGCCTCTCGATGGTCGCGAGGGCGTGCGAAATCGAGTCGTGCTGGTAGGCGGTGAGGGTGTCTCCCCAGGCGAGGAGTTTCTTGCGCTTCACCTGCGGAGGCTGGGAAGCGGCGGGCATGAGCAGGAGCGCGCCAAGAGCCATGGCGGCGAGACCCGCTGGAATCGAACGGTGCATAGCTTCATTGTGCATCGGATCGGGGCGGCACGCTGCTGCGCGAAGTGGGATATAGTGACAAGCGATGAAACGCAGGAGCCTTTTGAAAGTACTCGGCGGGGGCGCCGCCCTCGCCACCGTTCGCGAAGAGCGGGCCAATGCGCAAGTGGCACGGGCCACTCGCGGCATGCCCTCTCCCAAGATCAAGGACGTCCAGGTGATTGCCACTGCGCCCGCGGGGCTACGGCTCACCGTGGTCAAGATCGTGACCGACCAGGACGGCCTCTACGGCTACGGCTGCGGCACGTTCACCCAGCGCGCCGACCTGGTGAACGACGCAGTGACACGGTATCTGAAGCCCTTCCTGGTCGGCAAGCCGGCCGACCGCATCGAGGACACCTGGCAGGCCTGTTACAACAGCTCTTACTGGCGCAATGGCCCGGTGCTGAACAACGCCATCAGCGGCGTGGACCAGGCGCTGTGGGATATCAAGGGCCGGCAGGCGGGCATGCCGGTGTACGACCTGGTGGGCGGGAAGTGCCGCGAGGCGGCGGACTGCTACAGCCACGCCGCGGGGCCGGACATCCCGCGCTGCATCGAATCGGCGAAGCGGCTGATGGCCCAGGGATTTCGCCACGTGCGCGTGCAGGTGGGAGTGCCGGGCATGGCGAGCTACGGCTCGGGCGGGGGCACCGCGCAGATCCAGGCGCTCCACGAAGGGCCGGTGTTCGATTCGGCGGCGCAATTCCGCTATTCTCTGAAGCTGCTGGAAGAAGCGCGTAAGCAACTGGGCGAGGAGGTGCAACTGCTGCACGACATGCACGAGCGCTACACGCCGAACCAGGCGGTGCAGTTCGCCAAGGCGGTGGAGCCGCTCCGGCTGTTCTTCCTGGAGGACCCGCTATCGCCGGAGGACATCGCCTACTTCCGGCAGATCCGGCAGCAGTGCGCGACGCCGATCGCGATGGGCGAGCTGTTCAACAGCCCGCACGAATGGACGCCGCTGATTCAGGAGCGGCTGATCGATTACATTCGCATCCACGTGACCGAGGCCGGCGGATTCACGCCGTGCCGCAAGATCGCGGCGATGGGCGAACTGTTCGGAGTGCGCACGGCCTGGCACGGGCCGGGCGACGTTTCGCCGATCGGGCACGCCGCCAACGCGACGCTGGACGTGACCTGCTACAACTTCGGCATACAGGAGTATTCGCCGTTCAACGACCGCTTGCAGGAAGTGTTCCACGGCTGCCCGGTGATGAAGGACGGGTACCTCTATCCGAACGACACGCCGGGATGGGGCATCGAAGTGGACGAAAAGGCTGCGGCCAAATATCCATTCGGCTACGGAGAGCGCGGCGGGCACCAGCAATTGAACGGCGGCTGGGGCGAGATCCGCAGGCCCGACGGCACGATCATCAAGCAGTAGCGCGGCGCAGGGGTCCGATCAGCGCCCACAGCAGAAAAGCGCAGACCAGCGGCAGCAGTCCGAACCCGATGAAGACGGGCGTGTAGGAGTAGTGGTCTACCACCCATCCGGTGACGAGGGTGAAGACCATGCCGCCGAAGCCCGCGCCCATGCTGGCGAGGCCGTAGACCGAGGCGACGGCGTGGTTCGGGAACACGTCGGCCGGCATGGAAAGCATGTTGGCGAGGCTGCCGGTGTAGCCGAGCATGGCGAGCGAGACGAACCCGATGGAGACGCGCACGTCGGCGGTGAGCACCGCGGGAATGGCCGACGTCATAAGGATCGCGAAGAAGGTGACGGTGGTCTTGCGCGCGGCGGTGACGGACCATCCGCGGCGCAGGAGCACGCCGCACAGCCAGCCGCCGATGAGGTTGCCGAGCCCGGCCACGGCGAAGGGGATCCAGGCGAACTCGCCGATTTGCGCGAGGTCGAAGTGGCGCGCGCGCTTGAGATATTCCGGGAACCAGAAAATGTAGAAGTACCAGACGGGATCCATGAAGATCTTGGCGAGCGTGAAGCTCCAGACGAAGCGGGTGCGGAAGAGGGTCCAGACGGGAACCGGCATCTCTTTTTTGGCGAGATGCCCGGCATGTTCCGGCGTGCGGTAGACCGGCCACCAGAACGCCAGCCAGAGGAAGCCGGCGATGCCGACAGCCAGAAACGCCGAGGGCCAACCGAACCGGATCAGGAGAAACGCGACGACGGGCGGAGCCAGGATGGCGCCCACGGACGAGCCGCTGTTGAAGAGGCCGCAAGCGAGGGCGCGCTCGCTTTCCGGAAACCACTCGGCCACCACTTTGATGGCGGCGGGCCAGTTGCCGGCTTCGCCCATGCCCAGCAGGAACCGGAAGAAGCCGAGGCTCCAGGCGCCGCGCGCGAGGGCGTGAAGTACGGCCGCCGCGGACCACCAGAGCATGCACAGCGCGTAGCCCAGGCGCGTGCCGAGGCGGTCGATGATCGCGCCGGAGGCGCCGTTCATGATGGTGTAGGCCAGCATGAATCCGAAGATCACGCGCGAATACTCCACGTTGCTCATGTGGAACTGTTCGCGCAGAACGGGCGCGGCGACCGAAAGGGTCTGGCGGTCGAGGTAGTTGATGACGGTCGCCCAGAAGGCCAGCGAGATCATGAGCCAGCGGCGCGGCGATGGTTTCATGCCAGGTCGGATCACGAGCTCCAGCCAGCCGGCGCGGCAAGCGCAACCATCATCCTCATGCGCAGAAGTATAACTCAGGCCGGAGAATCCAGCGCCGGCCCGCCTATGGTTGAGCCACGAGTTCTACACGCCGGTTGCGGGCGCGACCCTCGTCGGCGGCGTTGGAAGCCACGGGGGCATAAGGCCCGGCCCCGTGCGGCGCGAGGCGGCCCGCGCCGATTCCCCGCTGCACGAGAACCTTGACGACCGCGGCGGCCCGCGCGCCCGAGAGAGTCAGGTTGGCGTCCACCGAGCCCACGTTGTCTGTGTGGCCGACCACCCAGACTTTGAGCGCCGCGTTGGCCTGGAGCATCGCGGCCAACTCTTTGAGGGCCGGCTCCGATTCGGGCTTCACTTCAGACTTACCGAAATCGAAGAAGATCCCGGGCACTTCGACGTGGCCGTTTTCCTTCAGACCGCCGCGGAGGGCGGCGGCATCGGCCACGACGTCCTGCTTCATCAATTGCCGTTCGATGATGTGCAGCTCATACTCGCGCCCCTCGTTGAACGCTTCGAGGGCCACCCAGGTATCCTGCCCGTTCTTTGCGACGTGAATGGTGGTCCGCCGGACGTCGCCGGCGAGGACCTCGCCGCCAATCTTCTTTGCGGCCGCCTCGTAATTTCGCACGATCTGCAGAAATCCCGCGGAGGTCCCGGCGGATTCATCGAAGTCGTACGTGTAGTGCAGGTGACGCCCTTCGACTCGCTGGGTACCGTTCTTGACCGTGAATTCATACGCATCAAATGGGGTTTCTACCACCGAGTCCTTGGTGGAGAGGAAGTAGTGGGGCATGCGCGTAAACAGCGTGGGGTCCTTGTATCCCTCGTAATCCTTCATTTGCGCGGCGGCAACAAAGCAGGTCAGAATCAGCAAACCGGTCACTCGCAGCTTCACGTCGGTCTCCCGATTCAGGATATAACAATCCGATTCGTCGGATTGACTCGACCTACTGTGACTCCTCCGGCAACGCCCAAGCGAACAGTACGCCGCCGGAGCTGGTGACTACGTACTGGCGGCCGTCCAGCTCGTAGGTGATGGGGGAGCTTTGCATGGAGACACCGGCGCCCGCATGCCACAAGGTTTTGCCGTCGGCGGTGCGGAGGGCGAGAACGTTGCCGTGGCTGTCGCCGGTGAAGGTCAAGCCGGAATCGGTGGTGAGCACTCCGGCGCCGGAGCCGTTGGGGCCGAGCTCGTGGCTCCAGCGGATCTTGCCGGTCTGGTAGTCGATGGCTTCGAGCACGCCTTTGCCCCAGACGCCGTAATCGGCGCCGGCCCAGCCGAAAGTGCCGTCGGCGGGCTTGGCGAAATAGATGCCATAGGCGGGATGGGCATCGACCAGGAAGAGGCCGGTCTGGGGATCGAAGCTCGGAGAGCGGTAGTTGGTGAGGCCGCCTTCGTCGGGCGCGATGAGGCGGCCGTCGGGCGCCGGCTCTTTGTCGGGATTGGGAACGGGCTGGCCTTTCTGATCGATTCCCGTACTCCAGTTCACCGGTCCGAAAGCGGTGGTGAGCAGGCTCTGGCCGTTGGTCCGGTCGAGAACGAAAAAGTAGCCGTTGCGCGAAGCCTGCATCAGCATCTTGCGCGGCTTGCCGCCGAAATCGGCGTCCACCAGCACAGGGACTTCGACGGCGTCCCAATCGTGCGTGTCGTGCGGCGATGGCTGGAAGGCCCATGAGAGCTTCCCGGTATCGGGGTTGAGGGCCACGATGCTGCAGGTGTAGAGGTTGTCGCCGGGGCGCGTTTTGGCGGTCAGCACGGGGGTTGGGTTGCCCGTCCCCCAATAGATCAGGTTGAGGGCGGGGTCGTAGGTGCCGGTCATCCACGTCATGCCGCCGGTGGTGGCGTTGGGGGTGCCGGCGGGCGGAGTGCTGTCCCACCGCCACTGCGTCTTGCCGGTTTCGGGGTCGATGGATTTCAGGAAGCCGGTAAGGTTATCGAAGTCGCCGGAGACGCCGACGATCACGTGATTGCGCACGATGAGAGGCGACATGGTGGTCCAGTAGCCCTTCTCCGAATCGGCCACTGCAATGTTCCAGCGCACGGTGCCGTCGTTCGCGTTGAGCGAGATCAGATGCGCGTCGGGGGTCATGAAGAAGAGCCAGTCCTTGTACATCGAGACGCCGCGCGATCCGATGTGAAAGCCCTTGTTGGGGGGATAGGCGTAGTGCCAGATCTGATGGCCCGAACGGGCATCGACGGCCCAGACGTTGTTGGGGACGGTGATATAGAGGACGCCGTCCACCAGCAGCGGGGAGCACTTCAACTGGCCGACCTGGCCGGTCTGGTATGCCCACGCCAAGCCCATCCGTCCGACATTTTCAGGCGTGATCCGGGTCAGCGCGCTGTGCCGGCGGCCGGAGTAATCGCCGTGATACCCGGGCCAGGTGGAGGGAGGCGGACTCAGGAGCATCTCCGAGTTCACGCCTTGCGCAAACAGGGGGCCGGAGAGAGCGAGGAACAGGATTGCGGGAAGCTTCATCGGATCAATGCCTTTCCGGTCAGCGCAGGGTCTGCAGGTACGCCATGAGGTTGTGGATGTCCTGGTCGGTGTACTTCCCGAGCAGTTCCGCATGCGCTTCGGCGGGCGCATCCACCGTGTATTTCACGTCGCCGGCGCGCCAGGAGCGATAGCGGCCGTCGGAGTCGCGCATGGCGACGGTAAACTCGTCGAGGTAGGCCAGCTCGCCGGAGAGGCTCTGGCCGGAAGCAAGCGTGACGGTGACCTTGGATTTGGCGCCGCGCGGATAGAGCATGCGCTCTTCGAGCTTCAACCCTTCGAAGCGCGCGGCGATGCCGGACAGATCGCCGGTAGGCGAGTGGCAGGACGCGCACTTGCCGGCGCCGTTGAAGTATTGCTTCCCGGCGTCCACGTTGCCGGTTTGCAGATCGGCGGCATCGACTCCGCGGCGGCCACCCTTCTGGGATTCCGCCTTGATCTTCTGGGCGTGGATGAAGGCGACGAGGCCGGCGATTTCGGAATCGGAGAGGTTGAAGCGGGGCATGCCGTGCTCCATCCGGCCGTTGCGGATCACCGGAGCGATCTTGTCGCCGCCGGCATCCTCCGCGACGAGTTTGGAGCGTGTCAGGTCAGGCCCGTCCTCGCCGCCGCCGGCGTCGCGGCCGTGACAGAAGCTGCACTGCTGAAGGAACAGCCCGCCGCCCCGTTCGGCCTCGGCGGCCTTGGGATCTTGCCCGGAGGCGAGAGATGCGGCCAACAGAAGCACCGCAGAGACCAGCACGCTGGAGTGGAAACGATCGAGAAGGAAAGCCATCGTTAGAATTGCCCAGGAACCCGGAAGGGGTTGAGTGCCAACGGGAAGCAGTATATCACTTCAGGCGATTTGCCCGCCCTCTTATGCCGAGATCCCAAAACGGAAGCGCATGTCTTCGCCGAACCACTGTATATAATTGGTCCCCCAGCCGTTGTTGAACAGGCTGAAGTGCAACCCCTTCGAGAGGTCGGGCTCCTGGCGCGTGAAGCACAGCGGAGTGCGTGCGCCGAGCGCGACCACGGGGGCGTCCATCGTCTCGATCGAGAGGGTCCCCTGCGTGTCCCGGTAGCGTACGCCTCCGGCTACGGCGTGCATGGCCCGGTTGCCGCCGGTGACCACGTCGAAGGGAGAGACCCAGGCGCCGCATTTATCGAGCATCCATCCTTTCGGATCGGGCGCGGCGGGCTGAAAGGTCAGCCAGAGGGCCTCGGGCATGCGGTTGGAAGCTTTGCCGAACCAGGAGAAGGCAATCTCCAGCCTGGGCTCGGCATCCGGCAGGAACAGCTCGAGGTACATCTGCCGCGGCCACGCCACGCGGGCGGCGGCCGGGCCCGCGGCGGCGCCGATGGCCAAACGCGCCACGATGCGGTGCCCGTTCGCATCCTGCTGGTGCCAGGCCTCGACCCGCTCCGTATGCCAGGTGCGGCTCTGCGCGCCGAAGCGCTCGATATTGGGCTTGCCGAAATCCTTGGGGGCCCAATCCGCGTGGCTCTTCAGGTAGGCCTCGAAGAAACGGTCGTAGTCCGCCTTGGAAAGTGTCTGGTAGCCGAACAGCGCCAGTGGGTTTTCCGCCGAGGCCCACTCGCGGCCGGCAGCCTTGGCGCGCAGCCGGATAATGGCGCCGGTCGTGGGGTCGAGCGCCACCACGAAGTGCGGAGCGTCGATTGCAATCTCCCGCATCGGGCTCATGTCCTTAGTATCGGGAGGCGCCGGCTCGAGGAGGCGCATCCGCTCCGAAGCCTCGGTGCGCAGCGCCGCCGGCAGCGCAGCGATTCCATCGAACAGGTCCTGGCGTTTCTCCGCCCAGCTTGCCTGCACCACCTTGTACTTGGGCGCCGTCAGCATCAATTCCAGAGCGCCCGGCGTGTAGTGGTCGAAATCCAGCCAGGTTTTCGTGTCGGTGCCCCAGGTGTGCTCCACTTCCAAGAGGAAGCTGCGCAGAAAGGCGAGATCCACCGCATCGCCGGGGGCGAGTTTCCTGCCCGCGATCCACTCGGTGCGCAGGCGCGCCAGCTCGCGGTAGCGCGCGACTTTCAGCGGGTCGCTGGGGACGCCGTAGATCCAGGTGTCGCCGATTTCAGCCGTGACCACGGGGAACCGGCCGCGATACGGCTCGACGGCGTTGGCGATTTCGGAAAGATTGGAGGCTTGCACCTTCGCGTTCGGGAACTGCCGCCGCAGGCCGGCGTAAATCTTGTGAATCTCTTCGACGGTATGAGGGCCGGAGTTGTCGTTGCGCATCTCCATGGCCAGCGCCAGGTCGGACCCCGGCACGCGCACGATTCCGCCGTAATCGTGGGGGTGGTACACGACCGTGATGGAGTGTCCCTCCGGGTCCTTCCAGTCGAAGATGTCGGGAACGTCGGGCGGGGTGCTCGCGGAATTGACCCCGATGTTCAAGAGCTTGACTCCGTGCTCGACCAGCGGCGCCACGAGCGCGCGGGTGTGTCCAGGCACGTCGGTCATGCGGGAGCCGGTGGTGACGCGGCCGAAGCGGCGATCGAGCGAATGGGAAAGTCCCAGCGCGCCGGAGATCAGCGAGCGATCCATCAACTCGGTCTGCCAGGTGAAGGGGACGGCGTGCCACGCGATGTCCCCGGCGGCCACGGCCTGCTCCATGCGTTTCCGGTCGGCACCGGCGGCCCGCTCGAGGTATTCGTAGAGCAGCCAGGAGCCGGTGGTCCACACATAACGGTCCTCGCCTGCCTGGCGGAGGGCCGCGGCGGTTCGGATGGCCTGCGGATAATACACGTCGAAATACTTGCGGATTACGTTGGCCTGGGTATCCACGAACCCCACGTCGAGGTGGCACTTGAACATCACCAGGACCCGCTTCACGGCGGGATCGGGCGCGGCTGGTGCCGGCTCCTGCGGGACGAACGGGGCCGCGGCGAGCGGGCGAAGGGCGCTTGCCGCGAAAAGACCTTCCAGGAAACTACGGCGTTTCATCATGAGTTTTTCGCGCCCCCTTGCGGGCATAGCCCACGATACAACACGGCGCGGCGACCCGCGCGACGACGGCGGCTCCCTTCCGGGGTCCAAACCGGAGGCGGGGGTTAGCGTTCGCTAACTACCAATAACGGAAGTTAAGAGAACCAAGCTCCTTAAGACAACTTGTTGCGAAGGCGCCGCTTCGACGACGCTTGGAGTGAATCGGAGGATGTACCTTCTTGCGAAGACAGATACTGTTAGTTGCAGCGGCCGTCACATTCAGCCTCTCCACCGCCTCGGCCGGCGTCCTTTACATGATTGACGATAATACCAACACTCTACTCCGGATCGACCCGACTACCGCGGCGGTCACGGTTGTTGGGCCCACGGGCATCAGTGCCGGGGACTTCGGCGATCTCAGCTACAATCCGGCGGATGGCAAGTTGTATTGGGTGGCCGGCCGGGACAACGACAATCTATACACAATCGACCCGGCCACCGGACTGGCCACTCTGGTGGGATTCCACGGGATCGACGACCTGTTCGCCCTCGCCTGGGACACCAAGAACAACGTCCTGTACGCCGAAGCCGCCGACAGCGTGTTGTATACGCTGAATCCGACCACGGGCGCGGCGACAGTGCTGGGCAGCAACAGCGGTCCTTATCCCGGCGGCCTGGTGTACAACCCCGTGTCCGACATACTGTATGTCTTGGAGGCCGGAACCGACCAGATGTATACAGTCGACCGGGCCACCGGCGCCACGACCCTCGCGTTTGGCGGATCCTTCAATGTGAACGACAACGGCGTGGCTTACGATCCGAACACCAATTCCTACTGGGTCGCTTCATGGAACTCGGCGTTCTACCACTACGACGCGACCTTCAGCTCGCGGACGACCTACAGCTACTCGAGTCCGCTCGACGGAATCGCTTATGCCGGCGCGTCTACCGCCACTCCGGAGCCGGGAACGCTTCTGCTGCTGGGAGGCGGCCTGGTGACGGTAGGGCTTTGGCGCCGCCGCCGGCCGGTGTCTCGGTAACGACGCCCAATTCCGTCCCGGCGAACTTAGCGGAGCATCGCGAAGCCGAATAGAGTGTCGCCCGCGGCGACCACCAAATACTGAGTGCCGTCGAGTTCGTAAGTGATCGGGCCGTTGGTGACGGAGTTGCCGAGATTCGCGTGCCACAGCGGATTGCCGGTGGCGGGGTCGAGCGCGACGAGGTTGCCGGAGCCATCCCCGGCGAAGAGGAGCTTGCCGGCGGTCGATAGCAGGCCGGAACGGCCGCCGTCTTCCCACTTGTGGCTCCACTTCACCTTACCGGTCTTGTAGTCGAGCGCCTGGATCATCGATTCGCTCCAGCCGCCGCGGTCGTTGCCGCCCCAGCCCTCGGGCTTGTCGCTCGGATCGTAGATGTAATAGACGCTGAACGCGCGGGATGCGCTTACGTAGAAAAGGCCGGTGTCGGGGTCGAAGCTGGGAGGCGGCCAGTTGGTGGCGCCGCCCTGATTCGGCGAGACCAGCGCGCCATCGAGCTGAGGCTGCTTCTCGGGATTCGGAATCGGCGAGCCTTTCGCATCGACCCCCTTCGACCAGTTGACCTTCACGTACTCGGAGCTCACGATGTTCTTTCCGGTAGCGCGGTCGAGGACGAAGAAGTAGCCGTTGCGGCTGGCCTGTGCGACCAGTTTGCGCTTCTGGCCATTGATCTCACCGTCGAACAGCACGGGCGTTTGGGTGGCGTCCCAATCGTGTGTGTCGTGCGGTGAGCTCTGGAAGTACCACTGCATCTTGCCGGTGTCGGGATTGAGCGCGACCACCGACGCGGTGAACAGGTTCGCTCCCGGGCGGGCCTTTCCCGCGATCACCGGCTGCGGATTGCCGGTCGGCACGTAGATCATGTTCAGCTCGGGGTCGTAGGTGGGAGTGAGCCAGGTCATCCCGCCGCCGTGCTTCATGGCCTCTTCGCTCGGCCAGCTTTCCGAGCCCGGGTCGCCCATCTTCTGCGGGACGGTGTACCAGCGCCATTGCAGATCGCCGGTTTCGGGGTCGTGGGATTCGATGTAGCCGGGGCGGTCGAGATCGTCGCCGCTGACGCCGGTGATGATGTGGTTCTTGACCACCAGCGGGGCCATCGAGCCGAAGTAATACTGATCGAGATCGCAGATCGGCGCGTGCCAGCGCTCCTTCCCGTCTTTCAGATCGAGCGACACCAGGTGGCAGTCGGGCGTCTCGAAATACAGCCAGTTGCCGTACACGGCGGCGCCGCGGTTGCCGATGTGGTCGCCGCCGTGGGAGGTCCACTGGTAGTGCCACACTTCGCGTCCGGTGCGCGCGTCCACCGCCCAGGCGTGGTCCGGCATGGTGAAGTAAAGAACCCCATTCACCTGGACAGGGGTCGAGGAGATGCGGCCGCCGAAGCCGCCTCCTCCGCCGAGCGCTCCGTTGGCGCGGTAGATCCACGCCAAGGACAGCGAGTTGATATTCGACTGGTTGATTTTCGAGAGCGTGCTGTAGCGGCGTCCGGAGTAGTCGCCATTGTAAGTCGGCCACGTGTCGGTGGGCGGCGCCCCGAGCTTGGCGGGGTTGAGACCGCCCTGCGCGAGCAGGGCGGCGGAGGTGAGGAAGAGTGTGCCGAGGGCCTTCATTTCAGGGTCTCCAGGTAGGCGACGATGTCGTGGATGTTGCGGTCGGTGTAGCGGTCGAGCAGCTCGTGATGCGCCTGGGCGGGGTCGTGAGTGACGACCTTCAGGGCCGGCGTCCGCTTGAACGAATGGTACTCGCCGGCGCTGTCGCGGAATGAGACGTTGAAGTCGTCGAGGTGCACCAGCGTGCCCGTGATCGCCGCACCCGATGGCGGAGTGACGGTGACGGTCACCGGGACAGCCGACTCCCCGCCGCGACCGCGTCCGCGGCCTCCTCCCCGTCCGCCCGGGAAGAGGAAGCGCTGCTGCAATGCCGGCGGATCCATGCGCGAGGCGATGTGAGCGAGGTCGCCTTCCGGCGAATGGCACGTCGAGCAGCGGCCTTCGCCGTGGAAATAGGCGGCGCCGGCCTTGGGGTCGCCGGTGAGCACGTTCTGGATCTGGAGCGCCGCGCGCAGCGTGTTGTAAACCTCCTGGTGGATGGTGTGCGAGAGATCCACGATCTGCGCCTCGGTGAGCTGGCCGGCGGGTGTGGTCTGGGTGGGGTGCCCCTTCTTGAGGAAGGGACCGATGGTGCTGCCGTAGCGGTCGTGGAGAACGATCTCGGAGCGGACCAGGTCGGCGCCGCGCTCCGAGCCGCGGGCGTGCGTCCCGTGGCAGGTGATGCACTCGGCGGCATAGACCTTGCGGCCGCGCAGGGCGGCGGCTTCGTCGATCACCTGCTTATCGGCCGGGCCCGGGGAAAAGGCTGCGGCCCGGCCCCGCCCTCCGGCTGCTGGTGCGGCGCTGGGTGCGGCGGGCGATCCCGGACCGTATTGACCCGCCAGGTAATCCAGGATGAGCGAGAATTCCTGGTCGGTGCCCTTCGCACCGCGGGCGATCATCGAATTGATACTCTCCTGCCACTGTGCGCGGGTGCGCCGCTGCGACGTGACGGTCTCCACCGAGTGGCAGGCGCCGCAGACTTTCAGAAAGGCCTCTCTCGCTCCCGCCGCCGGCTGCGCGAAGCCCGCCAGGGGCGCCAGCAACAGTGCGGCCACACCGATCCCAATTCGCATTCCGAAGTTCCCCTCTCACGAAGGCCGGCCTCGCCGGCCACCTCGACAAGTGTACAATCCGCGCGGTCCTCTTGGAAAATCCGCGAGGTTTGCTGATCCTACGACCTCTGCAAAAAGACGACGAATTTGTCGATGTGCACTACCGGGCCGAGACGTTCTGCACCCCGGTATGGGGAAACTGGTGCCGGGCTGTCTATCCCGCAACAGCGCTTGCCGCGGTATTCCGAGGCGCTTCACCATACCAAATCGGCGGAACGTGCGTTTTCCACCCGATTGACATGGGCAAACTTTCGAGGACTGCCTCCCAGATCGCCTTTATCTTGCCGGTTCATGCAGGGCTGGCCGTCTCACAAAAGGCAAGCGTGGAACCCGATTGACATGGGCAAACTTTCGAGGACTGCCTCCCAGATCGCCTTTATCTTGCCGGTTCATGCAGGGCTGGCCGTCTCACAAAAGGCAAAACCTGAGAAAATGGGACAATGCTGGACGCCGCCGCCTCTTTCCGGCAACGCGCGGGAAAGTTCCGGACAGGGATCGGGTCCCGGTGGAATCGCCGGGGGCAGAAAGGGCGGGAGAGAGGGGGCCGCCGCCAAGGAGCGGCTCGCGCGCATATGAGGTACTCGCAGTAATGCCGGCAGACAGCGTAGATGAGCGCGAGTGCGTGGTAGCAGGAGGCTCGCGCTCCTGCCGGCAGCGACAAGATCACGTGATGTAGGACTCTGTAATGGGCAGACAGGTAGCTGTCGTGGTTTACCTGGTGGCGATGGCAGCCGTCATAGTCGGTGTAGATTTCGTGGTTCTTCAGAAACCGATTCTGGGAAGGCTGACAGTGAATGTTGGTTTCATCCGGGGATAGCGCGAGCCGAACTGCTCCGAGAGGTTCCGAAGCACGTTTGAGGCGGTCTCTTTCCAGCCGAACGACTATCATTCCGCAAGCGGAAAAATCCGTCGCCGTGGGAGGAATCGAAACCGAGGATCGACTCGCTCAACGCATGGTTCCCGATCGTACTGCCGGATTTTTAATTGAGAATCCGACGTCCAGTACGAACAAGGCGCCTGTAGCAAGCCGCCTTCTGGAGCGGCTCGCCCGCACGAGGAAGATCGCCGCCAGGAGCCAGGGTAACAAACAGATAGGCGGTTGCCTTGGTGAGCAGTGCCAGATCAAAGCGCCTGCGAGGAACACGGCATCGACATGTCGCAGGGTCCTCGAAAAACAGATAGCGAAGTACATCGAGGCCACTAGCACATTGTCAGAGAGTGGTCGTTCGTAGCTTTCTAGCTTGAGAGAATCATTCCTCAGACTGTCGCATGAACAAGGCGATGGCTGATAGCGCCCTTTCGTTGCGATTGTGCAGACGCACTTGGCACTCGCTAACAGAGATCACTCGTCTGATTGGCTTCGGGCCTTCCCTACGTTTACGTGCTCCGAGTATGCCCGCGATAGCAGACACGCGGGCGATGCATGCCAGTGAACCGAACCACTCTCCGAAATTCACGAAGGTAGATCGCCCCCGGAAAGCATGTACGAAGGCAGAAGCGGGTATTCGGCTACTGGCTGCAGCATGACCTGGTTGAAGTACGGGGTGCGCAAGTACGGTACGCTCGCGCCCCCTCCGCCCAGTACATGACGCGGGACACGTGAAGTGGCAGACAAAGCGCCCAGCGCGATTAGGTCCTATACAATTGCCCGGCGTCTGACGAAGGAGTTTGTGTCGTCCCGCACGAAATCAATAAGGAAGTCGTGAGACTGGCCAGATGGGGCGACGCCGGCCCAACAGACCCACACCACCGGATCGCCAGTCAGGGGGGCGGAACGTAAATCGGAATCTTTGCCTGCGGGCCGCGATCAATGCGATCGCCAGGGCGCTGCCCCAACACCAGACGAGTGGGCTGCGCCGGACCAGATCGAAAGCCCCCAGCGACTCGGCGATCACTAACCAGTGCCGTGCCGAATAGGACCAGCGCCCGCAGAAATCGTTCGCCAATCTCAGCGGCGGGCGCGGATCCGTCGCCGTTCAAGCTCGGGCATCTACAACCACATCCGCCAATCCCGGCAGATCCACGCCTTCAGTACTCAGTGTGCGAACCAGGTGGGCCACTGCCGGGCCTGCGGAGGCCAGCGGGTCGGAGCCCGATCCGTAGGGCGCCAGGGTCCGGCGCAGCCAGGCGAGCTGCCCGGCGGGCGGCAGGGAGCGCAGGCTTTCGGCAGAGGCGATGAGGTCGGCGCGAAAACTCGTATCGAAGGCGGCTTTGAGGTCGAGGTCGATGTGGTCCGGCAGCAGCGCGGCGCTGGGGGAAAGATGATAGCCAACCCTCGCGATGCACTCGGCGGCGATCCGGGCGGCCAGTCCGGCGGCGAATTGCGCGGAGGCGGCGCGGGCGGTAGCGGCCGCGCCGGGCAGCTTGGAGCCCTCCACATCCACGTAAATCTTGGCCTTCGGCTCGGTTCCCGAAGGGCGCACCACGATTTGCGCGGCCTCGAGGTCATATACCAGGAAGTTCCGCGAGAGCCTCTCGGTGTCGCTGCGCAGGGGGCCGAATTCGGGGGCCAGCAGGTCGCGCGCCCGCAGCACCGGCATACCGCCCAGCTCGGCCGGAGGCTGATCGCGCAGGGAGCGCATCATCTCCGCCAGCAGCGCGGCGCCACGTATGCCCTTCATGACGATGCTGCGCGCCGCGTTCTGATGGTTCCCGCATTCCAGCTCGAAGGCGTCCAGGTAATCGGTAAGCAGCCGGTCGCGGGCGCGCAACTGGGCCACCAGCTCACACAGCACCAGGGCTCCGCCGGCGGCATCCTTGTCGCGAATGGCGGGGGTCAGCAGCACGCCGTGGCTTTCCTCCCCGGCCATTACGAGGTCCGACGGGACGGCGGAGATATCCTCGTAGCGGCCGTCGCGCTCGAGGCAGTCGAGGACGTGGGCGATGTACTTGAAGCCCACCAGCAGGTCCCCGACGATCCGGCAGCCGGCCCTTTCGGCGATGCGGCGCAGGGTCCGCGTGGTGACCATGGTCTTGATGAGCAGCCCGGAGCGCCGCGGACCGAACTCCGCGTCGAGGCACAGGTAGTAAGCCAGCAGGGCGGCGATCTCGTTGCCGTTCACGTAGCGCCAGGCTCCCCCGGCATCCCGGGCGTAGACCCCGAGCCGGTCGGCGTCCGGATCGGTCGCCAGCACCAGGTCGGCGTTCCGTTCGGTGGCAAAGGGCAGGGCGGGGGAGGCCGCGGCCGGCACCTCCGGGTTGGGAAGCCGCAGGGGCACCGAGGCGAAGGTGCCGTCGTAGGTGTTGTGCGGCGGGTAGACCTGCACGTCGTATCCGGCGGCCCGCAACACGTCGCCCACGCTTCCGTCGCCCGTTCCGCAGAGCGGGGTGTAGACGACGGTCAGGGGCATGGCCGGCTTGCTGCGAAGGCCCAGATTGATTTCGAGATAGGCGGCATGCAGGCTTGCCGGGAGCGGCTGGATACTGCCGGCGGCCCGCGCCTCTTCAAACGGGGTGCGGCGGATCTCCGCCACCTCGCTCATGAAGGAGGCCATCTCCTGATCGGTTGGCGGGACATCCTGGGCGCCCTGCCGGTTGAAGAACTTGAACCCGTTGTCGTCGGGATGGTTATGCGAGGCGCTGACGTTCATGCCGCCGAGCGCGCCCAGGTGGCGTATAGCGAAAGAGAGTTCCGGCGTGGAGAGGTACTCGCGCTCCGCATTCAGGCCGGCCGTGAACACTTCGAAGCCGTTGGCGGCATAAATCTCGCAGGCCAGGCGCGCGAGGTCGCGGGAGGTCAGGCCGAGCAGGGGATTGTCCGATCCGAGGAACGAGTAGGTTCCCGCGATGTCGGCGAACTGGCGGGTGTCGAATGCTACGACAATGCGGCGCCCGCGCTCCAGGGCTCCGGTCTCCCGAAGGAAGTTGCAGTGGCCCTGCACGGACATCGACACGGTGATCCGGTTGATGCGGTTTGGTCCGAACCCCACGCGTCCCCGCCGGCCGCCGGTGCCGAATGGGACCAGTTGATAGAACGAGTCGAGCAGGAGAGCGGCTTGCCCGTGCCGGATGTGCTCGCGAATTGCGCCGGCCAGCGGGGCGTACTGTGGGGATGAGAGCCATTCCTCAACGAAATCGAGCGCGCGGGAAGTCAATTCAGCGTCGGACGATAAGGCTCGAAACTGCCGCTCGAGACCGGAGCGCAGAGCGCTCATTTCCTCAGTCGTTATCAATGGTTAAGTCTCTCCTTTACAAGCCGCGGGGCAGGAGCATTTCCATTGTATAGTGGATGCAGCGAGTGGCCTACTACGCGCAGCCAGATGAATTTGAGCCGGTCGAGAGTATCCGCTGTCCGGCGTGCGGGCGGGCGGACAGTTTCCCGTTGCCGGTCGAGAACCTGATCGACCGCTTTGCCTGGGCTGCGTTTCGCGGGCCCTTCCGATGCCGCGCGTGCCACCGGAAATTCTACCGGCGCATCCGCAAGCTGGCTCTTGCCGAATGATACTGCCGATCTTCCTCGCTTACTTCTCGCTGGTGAACGATGTCGTCGGTCTCCTCAACCAGCGCGACTTGCCGGCGGCCGAGCGGACCGTGCAGGCTTACCGGGCGGCTTCCGGTTCCACGCCGGAACTGGCGGCTGCCTACTCCTGGATAGCGCGCGGAGCGCTGGCCACCCGGCAGTACAGCGACGCAGAGAGTTATGCGGCGCGGGCGCGCCAGACCACTCTGGAGTTTCTGAAGGCCCGCAAGCTGGATGACGACCCCTGGCTGCCCACCGCGCTGGGCGCGTCGATCGAGGTGCAGGCGGCGGTCCTGGCGGCCCGCGAAGGCCGCGGCGAAGCGGTGAGTTATCTGCGCGAGCAGTTGGCGTTGTTCGGCGCCACCTCGATCCACGAGCGTATTCAGAAGAACATCAACCTGTTGAGCCTGGAGGGAAAGCCGGCTCCATCCCTCGAGACGCGCGCCTGGCTGGGTCCGAAACCTCCCGCGGCGGCTGCGCTCCGCGGGCATCCCGTGTTGCTGTTCTTCTGGGCGCACTGGTGTTCGGACTGCAAAGCCGAAGGGCCGGTGATTGCCTCGATTCTGCGGACCTACGGCCCGAAGGGTCTGGTGGTGATCGCGCCCACGCGGCGTTACGGCTACGTGGCCGGCGGGAAGGACGCCGCTCCCGCGGAGGAGAGCGAGTATATCGAGCGAGTGCGCCGGCAGTATTATCCGGAACTGAGTCCTGTACCCGTGCCTTTGAGCGCTGCCAATTTCCGCGCGTACGGCGCCAGCACGACGCCGACTCTGGTGTTGATCGACAAGGCTGGAGTCGTCCGGATGTACCACCCCGGCGTCCTCTCCGAGAGCGATCTTTCCGCGCGTGTAAGGGCGCTCACCGGAGATTAGGCTGTCTTTCGCTTTCGCAGTTCAGCCAGGATCCTCGCGCGAGACCGATTGTAACTTTCCAGCGACTCGATGAGAGCGTCAATAGCTGACCTGCGCGCATAAAGACACTCCAACTCCCTACGCAGTCCCTGTGTCGCATTTGCCCTGGTGGTCGGCTTCTTCACACACAACATAGTACAGATGTACCAGAAGGTCTAAGAATAGACAATAGAAATTACAAGAAAGTCCTTATGCTAAATTGCGGGCCGAGGTTCTCCCCGCAAATGAGGGTATGAGATATCAACTGGCTAATAAATCAATAATCTGCTCGATGTCATTGGCGACGACAGTAGGGCGGTTACCGTATGTTGAGCGTATCTCTTCGCCAGGTGTATCCCGTAGTACCCCTGTGTGATATCGATAGATGTAATCAGGGTCTTTCAAGACGTTGCCCGTGAGCACGGCGACCACATCGTCCTCGGGTTTCACGACGCCCTCGGTCACCAGGTTTCGGATTCCGGCGAGGGTCGCTGCAGAGGCGGGCTCGCAACCGATCCCGCAGCGGCCGATGATGGCCTTGGCGTCCGCAATCTCCTGCTCGGTGACTTTCCTGACGACTCCATTGGAAGCGCATACCTCGCGCAGCGCTTTGGGCCAGGAGACGGGATCGCCGATTTTGATGGCGGTGGCGAGCGTCTCGGGATGCTCTACGGGTTTCAACCGGGAGCGGTCCGTGCCGTGCATCAGTGAGTAAAATGGCGCGGCGCCCTCGGCCTGAATGACGGCCAGGCGCGGCAGGCGGGAGATCAATCCCCACTCCTTCATTTCGCGCAGGGCTTTGCCGAACGCGGAGGTGTTGCCGAGATTTCCGCCGGGCAGCACGACCCAATCCGGAACGCTCCAATCGCGCTGGTCCATCAGTTCGACCATGATGGTCTTCTGACCCTCGATGCGGAAGGGGTTGATCGAATTCAGCAGATAGATGCCGAGCTTGTCCGCGATCTGCCGGACGAGGGCCAGGATCTGGTCGAAGTTGGCCTCCACCTGGAGGGTCCGGGCGCCGTATTCCAGAGCCTGGGCCAGCTTTCCGTAGGAGATATTTCCGTTGGGGATGAAGATGACGGGCTGGAGTCCCGCAGCGCTGGCGTAAGCCGCCATGGACGCCGAGGTGTTGCCGGTGGAGACGCAGGCCACGCGTTTGCACCCGAGGCGCAATGCCTGGGCGGTCCCGCAGGTCATGCCGTTGTCTTTGAACGACCCGGTCGGGTTGAATCCCTGGTGCTTGAAGGTCAGGCGGTCGAGCCCGCCGTAGCGGGCGGCGGCCGGGGCGTCCAACAGCGGGGTATCGCCTTCCCGCAGGGTCACGACGCGGTCGTAGCTGTCCAGAAACGGGAAGAACTCGCGGTAGCGCCAGACGCCGCTCTGGTCCAGCGGCGCGTTCGACATGCGGCGCTCGCGCCACAGCCGCTTCCAGTCGGCGGCGGGACGGTCCGGGGCGTCGTAGACGGCTTCCAGGAGGCCGCCGCACCGGGGGCAGTTGTAGATCAGTTCGGTGATCGGGAAACGGGCGCGGCACCGTTCCTCGAAACAGGCAAGCTCCGCTGGCATGAAGTTCTATTATAGGGGGATGCTGGCCGTCCACCTGGAACACGGCGCGGTGACCGCGCGGGAAACTGCACTGCCGCGGCGTCCGGAGGGGTACGCGCTGCTCCGCCTGCTGGCTGCCGGAATCTGTAACACCGACCTGGAGTTGCAGCGGGGCTACTACGGCTTCGAGGGCATTCCGGGGCACGAGTTCGTAGGGGAGGTGGTGGAGGCGGACGCGCGGGCACTGGTCGGCAAGCGCGTAGTAGGCGAGATCAACCTGGCCTGCAGGGACTGCGACTGGTGCCGGCGCGGTCTCGGGCGGCACTGCCCGCACCGCGCGGTGCTCGGCATCGTGAAGCACCCCGGGGCATTCGCGGAGTACCTGACTTTGCCGGAGCGGAACCTGCACGTTCTTCCGGACGCGATGCCGCTGGAGCGAGCGGTATTTGTCGAACCGCTGGCCGCGGCGTGCGAGATCCTGGACCAGGTGACGATTCCGTGTAGCGAGGCGGTGGCGGTGCTGGGGGATGGCAAGCTGGGGCTGTTGATCGCGATGGTGCTGCAGGCCCGGGGCTTCCGGGTGCATCAGTTCGGCCGGCACGCCGAGAAACTGCGGATTGCCGCGAAGGCGGGGGTGGCCACGGAAATCGGAGCAGCCGCTCCCCCGGCCGCTTACAACTGGGTGGTGGACGCCACCGGGAGCCCCGAAGGGCTGCGGGAGGCCGTGGCCATGACGCGGCCGCGCGGCACCCTGATTCTGAAATCCACCGTGCACGGCGTGGTGGGGGTGGATACGGCCCCAATCATCGTGAACGAGATCACGCTGGTTGGCTCGCGCTGCGGCCGTTTCGAGGCGGCCCTGCCGCTGCTCGAGCACGGTTTGATTCCCGTAGAGGATCTGATCGCGTGCCGCTTTCCCCTGCGGGAAGCCGCGCGGGCCTTCGAGCGCGCCGGGTCGCGCGGGACGCTCAAAGTGCTGCTCGAATCTCAGTAACCGAGGTGTTTTTCCACCACGTTCTGGAGCGGCACGCCGCTGCGAAAGCGCTCGAACTGCTCGATAAAGAAGCGCATCGCCTGGTCCATCCAATCCGGCGTATGATCCGCGCAGTGGGGGGAGAGCAGCACGTTCGGCAGGGAGTAAAAGGGATGGCCCGGAGGCAGCGGCTCCTGGTCGAAGACGTCGAGCGCCGCGCCCCTGATCATGCCGGCGGAGAGGGCCTGCACCATGGCCGTCTCGTCGATCACCGGGCCGCGGCCGATGTTGATCACCACGGCGGAAGGCTTCATGGCGGCAAACGCCGGCGCACCGATCATCCCGCGCGTCTGGGGTGTGAGTGGTGCAGCCGCGACGATATAGTCGCAAGCCGGGATCATCTCCATGAGCTGGGCGGCGCCGTAGATGCGGCTGACCAAAGGGTCCAGGTGGTAAACGGACGGGCCTCTGCGGTTCATGGCGAGGACCTGCATGCCCATGGCGCGAACGCGCGTGGCCACGGCGCGTCCGATGTCGCCGTAGCCGACAATTCCAACGGTCTGGCCGGCGACTTCGGTGATGTCGAACTGCTCCCAGACGCCGGCTTCCTGGTTGCGCACCATGCGGCGCAGGTCCTTGGCGAAAAAGAGGATGGCAGCCAGCGCGAACTCGCCCAGCGACTGGCTGAAAACCCCGCTTCCATTGGTGAGCGTCACCGGGCTTGCCACCAGCTCGGGGAATAACTGGTTATCCAGCCCGGCAGAACGGGTATGCACCCACTGTACGTGGGGGCACATCCCGAACACATCGCGCAGCAGCGCTCCGGAGAGCGACCAGTTAAAAATAATAGTGGCCTCGGGAGCGGCTCTCTCGAATGCCTCGACCGTGTTTCCGACAGCGATCCCGGTTTCCGGCGGCAACTGTTCGAGCATGGCGAGCTGTGGCTCCGTGGGATTAGCCAGCACCAGGATTGTGTGATTGCTCATGAGGAGAAAGCTACCACATGTTCGACCTTTCGCTCGAATTGCTCCGCGTCGTTGAAGACGCGGCAGTTGCATCGGCCCGCACGATGGGAATGGGCGACCCGAATGCAGCCGACCAGGCGGCCGTGGAATCGATGCGGCGGTGCCTCGATACGATCGCGATCGATGGAACGATCGTGATCGGGGAAGGGGAGCGGGATGAAGCCCCCATGCTGTACATCGGCGAGCGGGTCGGAAGCAAAAACAACGGAACCACGATACCCGTGGACATCGCGGTGGACCCGCTGGAGGGGACCAACCTCTGCGCCACCGGCGGCGCCGGGGCAATTACCGTGCTGGCGGCGTCGGAGCCCGGCGGCCTGCTGCACGCTCCGGATTGCTACATGGAGAAGATCGTGGTCGGCCCGGCCGCCAAGGGGGCGGTGGAGCTGGACGCGCCGGTCAAGCAGAACCTCAAGGCCATCGCCCGCCGGCTGCAGCGCGGCGTGGACGACCTGGTGGTGGTGGTGCTCGACCGACCGCGGCACCAGCAGCTCATTGCGGACATCCGCGAAGGCGGCGCACGCATCCGCCTGATCTCCGACGGCGATCTTTCGGCGGGGATTGCGGCGGCCGTGGCGGGCACGGGAGTACATGCGGTTATGGGCTCGGGAGGCGCCCCCGAGGGCGTGCTGACGGCGGCCGCGCTGAAGTGCCTCAACGGCGAGATCCTGGGCCGGCTGGTGGTGAAGGACGACGCACAGAAGGAGCGTATGCAGGAGATGGGAATCCGCGATATTCACCGCATTTACAGCACGCCGGAGCTGGCGCCCGGCCGGAACCTGGTGTTTGCGGCGTGCGGGGTTACGGACGGAAACCTGCTGCGCGGAGTCCGCTTCACCGGGGACGGGATTCACACGCAATCGGTGGTCATGACCTCGCAGCCGGCGCGCGTCCGTTTCCTCGACAGCACACGGCTGGAGAACCGGCCGGACGTGAAGGTTCGATTTCGGTAGTTGCCTGCCGGAGGCCGGCTGCGTCAAACTGAAGATGCCTACGGGCGACAATGCCTGAAATTTGCACATGCGGAGCAGAACTCGTTCCGGACGCCTTGTTCTGCCATAAGTGCGGAAAGCCGCAGCGGGAGATCGTCGTCCCCGATACCAGCAACTGGCAGCACGCGGAGCTTCCACCGGCGCCGCCGGTCCCGCTGCCACAGGTTCAGCCTCAAGCGCTGCCGCTGAACTTTCACAATCCGGTGGCGGTGCGGATCGCCCTGCTGGTGGCGGTAAGCGCCACGGTGCTGAGCTTCCTGCCCTTCCTGAACTGGACCGCGGCGGGTTTCTTCGCCGTATTCTTCTACCGGCGCAAGACCGGCAGCCTTTTGAATGTCGGGGCCGGCGCGCGCCTGGGATGGATCACGGGACTGCTTATGTTCGGGCTGTGGACTGTGTTGTTCACCGCGCAGCAGGTGCCGGCGGCCCTCAACGGGCGCCTGAGCACGGTCTTGCAGGAACAGTTGAAGGGATTGCCCGCACAGGATCCGATGGTGCAGCAGATGATGGGGTTCTTTCAAACCGGGCCAGGCATCTTCTTCGTTCTATTCCTCTCGCTGGCGGCGTTCTTCCTATTTATCATCGGCCTGAGCATGGCGGGCGGCGCGATTGGCGCCAAGCTTGTCGGGCGGGGCTAGGGAATAACGTTTGACGAGGGCCACGCCCCCGAAGATGACCAGCATGGCCACGGCTTCACGCAGGCCGAACGGCTCCCGGTAGAACAGCCAGCCTAAAAACACCGCGACCGTCGCATTGACGTACGGATAGATGCTGACGATGGCGACCGGGAGGCGGTCCAGGGCGTAGGCGTAGGCGCTATAGCCGACCACCGAGCCGAAGAACACCAGGTACAGGAGCGCCGACACTCCGCGAGTGCTCCAGTGTACGGGGTGACCGGGAAAGGCCAGGGCAAACGGCGCGAGGATCAGGCCGGCAGCCAGTTGCTGGACGCCTCCCGCGATGCTGGGGTGAGTCTTGCCGGTCTGGCGCCGCTGGTAGATCGAACCGAACGACCAGCCGGCCATGCCGAACTGGAGCAGCAGGAAGCCGTGGAGCAGGTTTTGGCCGACGGCATGGGATCCGGGGTCGGGGGTAAACAGCAGGCAGGCGCCGAGCAGCCCGATGGCCATGCCGCCGATGGTGGGGGCATGCAGTCGCTCGCCGCCGGGAAGCAGCGCCTCCATGCCGACCATCCAGAACGGTGAGATGGTGATGATGAGCCCGGCGATGCCGCTAGGTACGGTAAGCTCCGCGAATACCAGGGCGCCGTTGCCGATCCCAAGCGTAAAAAATCCGCTGAAACACATGGCGGCCAGTTCCCTGCCGCGCGGCAGGTAAGCGCCGCGAAGCCTGGCGAACAGCACCAGCAGCGATCCGGAGATGATGTAGCGGATGGAGACCAGCGGGAGAGGAGAGAAAGACTCGAGCGCCATGCGGATCCCGAGATAAGTCGTTCCCCAGAAAAAGCAGACGGCGATCAGGGCAAGATAGGGCCTGAAAAGTGGGTGATGGCGCAATAGTTCAGGTTAGCACCCCCTATTTCGGTGACAGGCTACGAAACCCCTAATTGCAACTGGTTCGGATCGTCGAGTTGCCGTCTCTTCGGGAAATTTCGGTGACAGGCTAGATGATCCCCAATTATGGCTCGGGTCCGACCAGTCTGGCGGGCCTCCGCCGGCGGAAGCCCCCGGCGATTTGAGGAAATTCGTAGCCTGTCACCGAATTAGAGTCTCACCGAATTAGAGTCACCGAATTAGAAAGAGGGGGCGGGCGAGGGCGGGCGCCGAAATTGGGCGCGCCTGCTAAAATCACAGTCTGCAATGATCGGGGCCGCTGATAACCTCGCGCTGGCAGCCGACTCGATTCGCGCACATAAGCTGCGCGCTTCGCTGACGGTGCTGGGCCTGACTATGGGGGTTGCCACGCTGATCACCGTGATGACGCTGGTGCAGGGCGCAAATCTCTACGTTGAACAGAAGATCGCCGATCTGGGCACGAACGTGTTCCGGGTATCCCGCCTGCCCTTCGCGGTCACCGATTTTACAGTGCTCAGCAAAGCCCAGCGCAACAAGAATCTCTATACCGACGATCTGGCTGCGGTGGCCGAAGGCTGTCCGCATTGCCAGGCGGTGGGCGCCGTGCTCAACAGCGGCATCGACCTTCGCTACAAGGATCACGAACTCGAGGACGCCACCATGTACGGCCACACGCCCAACATGGCGGTGATCGATACCCGCACGGTGGCGCGCGGCCGCTATTTCACCGAACTGGAAGACCGGCACGATGCCGATGTGTGCCTGATCGGCGACCGCGTGGCGCAGGAGTTCTTTCCGGACGCCGACCCGATGGGGAAGGTGATCCGGGCGGGGAGCGCGGAATTCACGGTGATCGGCACCTTCGAGAAGATCGGGAGCGTGCTGGGACAGGACCAGGACACCTTCATCGTGATTCCGATGCGCACCTACCTGAAGCTGCGCGGGCAGCGCAACAGCCTGGTGATGAGCGTGCAGGCCGGGGGCGGCGACCGCATCTTCAACATGGCCCAGGATGAAGCCCGCCGCGTGCTGCGGGCCCGCCGCCACGTGGCGCCGGGCAAGGACGACGATTTCTTTATCGGCACGGCGCAGAGTTATATCTCTCTGTGGCAAAGCATCAGCTCGGCATTCTTCGCCGTGTTCGTGATGATCAGCTCGATATCGGCGGTGGTGGGCGGCATCGTGATCATGAACGTGATGCTGGTAAGCGTCACGGAGCGGACCAAGGAGATCGGGGTGCGGCGCGCGATCGGAGCGACGCAAAGCGATGTGCTCCGGCAGTTTCTGACGGAGAGCGTGCTGCAGTGCCTGGTGGGCGGGTCGATCGGCGTGGCGATCGGCTTTCTGTGCGCGCTGGCGCTGCGGCAGCTTACCGACTTCCCGGCCTCCGTGCAGACCTGGGTGGCGATTCTCGGGCTGGTGCTCAGCTCGATCATCGGACTCTTCTTCGGCATTTACCCGGCCATGAAGGCCTCCAAACTCGACCCGGTGGTCGCGCTGCGGACGGAGTAGCCGATGACGCGCTCGGAACTGCACGAAAACCTGCTGGTGGCGGTGGACACGCTGCGGTCGCGGAAGGCGCGGTCGCTGCTGACGATCCTGGGGATCGTAATCGGGGTGACCAGCGTGATCGCGGTGGCCGCCATCATCGACGGACTGAACGGATACATTCTGAACCGCATCAACTCGTTCGGCTCGCGCTCATTTTTCATCACGAGGATTCCGCCCGGATTCACGGGGATCGGGCGCCTGCCCGCGAAGATCCGCACGCGGAAGTACCTCGAAATCTCCGATGCGCAGTACCTGAAGGAGAACGTGCCGGGCCTGGACGTTTCGACGGCCTTCGCCCAGCGCATCAACCTGGGGCAGCAGGCGGATTCGATTTCCTTCGGCAACGAGCATGTCGAGCGGATGATCCTGCGGGGCACAGAGCCGGATTATGCCGCCGCCCTGCCGCTGTTTACTGTGGCGACGGGGCGCTACATCTCGGCGTTCGACGAGGAGCACGAGAGGCCCGTGGTGGTGATCGGCAACGCCATCGCGGATGCACTGTTTCCGCACACGGACCCCATCGGGAAAGAGGTGCGGCTGAACGGCAGGATCTACGAAGTGAT
Organism: Bryobacterales bacterium; assembly: GCA_963836015.1. GTDB lineage: Bacteria > Acidobacteriota > Terriglobia > Bryobacterales > Bryobacteraceae > CAWCDJ01. Next base: position 126,077 of record CAWIIF010000004.1, read on the forward strand.
CGGCGTTTTCGAAAAAGACCCGGGGCTGTTCGGCGGCTTCGGCGTAGACCAGTTCGCGGTCATCCCGCTCTCGAACTTTCACAAGAATTACCCCGACGTGCGGGAGATTTTCCTGATCTTCACCGTTCGCGAAGACGCCAGCCTGGGCGCCGTACGCGACCAGGTAGTGGATTTCATGCGGCGCCGGCGCCGCGTGCCGTACCGCGCCGAGAACGATTTCGACGTGGCCGATCCGAATTTTTTCACCAACCTGTGGAACCAGCTCACCGGCGCGATGGCTCTGCTCACGGGCGCGATCGGCTCGATCGGGCTGCTGGTGGGCGGCATCGGCGTGATGAACATCATGCTGATTTCGGTGACCGAGCGGACGGGCGAGATCGGTATCCGCAAAGCGATCGGCGCGCGCAAGTCCGACATCCGCGCGCAGTTCCTGCTGGAGGCGGTGATGCTCTCGGGCACGGGGGGTGTAATCGGGATTCTGGTCGGAGGCCTGATCTCCTTCGCGGTGCGCGGGCTGCTCTCGATCCCCGCGTCGCTTTCGCTGTTCTGGGTGGTGATGGGGGTGGCGATCTCGGTGGGTGTCGGGCTGTTCTTCGGATACTACCCGGCGAACCGCGCGGCGAACCTCGACCCGATCGTGTGCCTGCGTTACGAATGATATGCGAACCTGTAGAGGACAGTGAGAAAGCTCTATTTCTGGAAGCTCAAACAACGCGAGATCAAGCTCGGCGAACGCACGGTGCTGATGGGCGTCCTGAACGTGACGCCGGATTCGTTCTCGGATGGCGGAAAATATACCGATCCGGACCGCGCGTTTGCGCGCGCCCTGGAACTCGAGGAGCAAGGCGCGGACATCCTGGATATCGGCGCCGAATCGACCAAGCCCGGTTCAGCTCGCATTTCGGCGGCGGAGGAGATGCGTCGCCTCATCCCGGTGCTCAAGCGGTTGAGAGGGCAGGTAGGGATTCCCATTTCAGTAGACACCTATAAAGCCGAGGTGGCCGAACGGGCGCTCGAGCTGGGAGTCGAGATCATCAACGATCCGTCCGGGCTGACGTTCGAGCCGCAGCTCTCGCGCGTGGTGTCGAACCATGACGCGGGGCTGATCCTGAATCACATGCGCGGGCAGCCGGAGATGTGGGCGAAATTGAGCCCCATGCCGGATCCGATGGGAACGATTGCCCGCGATCTCGACGCCGCCGTCAGCCGGGCCCGCCGGGTGGGTATCGACAAGACCCGGCTGGTGATCGACCCGGGCATCGGATTCGGCAAGCGCAAAGAACAGAACTCGCTGATTATCGGAAAACTGGGGATGCTGGCGGCGCTCGATGTCCCAATCATGATCGGGCCTTCGCGGAAGTCGTTTCTGGCGCACGAGAGCGTAGAACACACTCGTTACGCGACGGCCGCGGCGGTGACGGCCAGCATTCTGAACGGCGCGCACGTTCTACGGGTTCACGACGTTCCCGAGATGCGTGTGGCGGCCGACCTGGCGGATGAGATTCTCCGTACGAAAGATACTTAGGCGGTCTGAAACAGAACATACGCTGTGGACGTCCAAGGCGGTGCTATGCAAAAGGCGGTTCCCATACTTTTCGCGCTGACGCTCGCGGCGTTCAGCCAGCCCAGCGGACGCCGGGCTGAGTACGCAGTCATTCTTCAGGATTCCCCGGTAGCCCAAACGACCCATTCGAGGATAGCCCTTCAGGGCTCCCAGGCCAAGGCGCAGCTTGCGAAGATCCAAACCGCCCAGGCCGGCGTGATGGCGGAATTGAAACGGCGTAAGGTGCCGGTCAGTTCGTCGAATCAATTGCTGGTGAACGCGATATTCGTGAGCGCCAACCCGGAGACCGCGGCGGAACTGCGCCAGATTCCCGGCGTGGCTCACGTGGTTCCGACACCGCCGCTCTATATGGACCTCGATACGGCGCTCGATCTGACCAACGTTTCGACGGCGTGGAGCGCGGTGGGCGGAGCGTCCAATGCGGGAGCGGGAATCAAGATCGGGATCATCGATTCGGGGATCGACCAGAATCATCCCGGATTTCAGGATCCGTCACTGACTCCGCCGGCCGGTTTTCCACGCTGCACGGGTGCGGATTGCGCCTTTACCAACAACAAAGTGATCGTGGCGCGGAGCTATGTGAGCATCCTTGCCCAGCCCTTCGACTCTACCGACCCGATGGGGACGGCGTGGCCCGACGACCTTTCGCCGCGCGACCGCCAGGGACACGGTACAGCGATCGCCATGATCGCCGCCGGGGTGCAGAATAGCAGCCCGCGCGGGCCGATTCAGGGTGTCGCGCCGAAAGCGTTTCTGGGGAACTACAAGATCTTCGGCACGCCGGGCGTGAATTACTACGGCACGGTAGACGCGTTCATCCAGGCATTGACGGACGCCGTGCAGGACGGCATGGATGTGGTGACGCTCTCGCTGCACGAGGGCGACCCGGAATGGGCCGGCCCGCTCGATGTCGATCAACAGGCTTGCGGCGGCCAGTGCGACGTGCTGGTGCAGGCTGTAGAGAGCGCCGTGAAGAACGGTGTGGTGGTGGTCGCGGCGGCCGGGAACGACGGAAACATCAGCGGCAAGGCGCACACCCTCACGACCATTCACACGCCGGGGACGGCGCCCTCGGCGATAACGGTCGGCGCCACGATGAACTCCCACGTGCTCTACCAGGCTGTAAAGGTCTCCGGGCAGCCGGACATTCACGGGATTTTTGGCGACGGACCGCATATCGCGTCAGCGCTGACTGCCCCGCTGCGCGATGTTTCGGCGTCCGGGAATGACGGCTTCGCCTGCACTGCTCTCGCCGCCGGCTCCCTGAGCGGCGCGCTCGCGCTGATCCAGCGCGGAGGCTGCTTCGACAGCAATAAGATCATCAACGCGCAGAGTGCCGGCGCCATCGGCGTGGTCCTGTACCTGGCGAGCGGCCAGAACACGCCCTTTTCATCGCTCGGCGTGCAGGATACCGGCATCCCTACGATAGTGATCGGAAACAATGACGGGATTGCTCTGAAGAGCTACCTGGCGTCGAACTCCAACACCAGCGTTACGCTCGACCCCGTGTTTCAGGCATCGAACACGACGGCGAGCGCAATGTGGCCGTCGTCATCGCGAGGTCCCTCGATCGGGACTTTCGCCAACACCCCGACCAAAGTGATCAAGCCGGAACTGGTGGCGCCGGGCGCCGACCTCTACACGGCGGCTCAGAAATACGATTTCAACGGCCCGGTCTACAACTCGTCCGGATACGCGGGTGTGACGGGCACGAGCTATGCGGTCCCCATGGTGGCCGGGGCGGTGGCGATCCTGAAGCAGAAGTTCGGCTCCAACGTTACTCCGGCCCAGTTGAAGTCCCTGGTAGTCGATACGGCGACACAGGATGTGACCGACCAGGGCGCTACCGCCGGCGTCGATGCCGCGGGCGCCGGCAAGCTCAACGTCGGCGACGCGGTGAATGCTTCGGCGACCCTGGTTCCGGACACGATCGAGTTCGGAAAGCTCACGCCGACCACGGTGAGCGACAGCCGCACCGTCGTCATTACGAACATGACGGGTGCGAGCGCCACGTTCAATCTCACCGTCAACGATTCCAATGGCCTGGTGAAGGTCAGCCCCTCGGCGTTGACCTTGCCCGCCGGCCAGTCGAACAGCGTGACGGTGACGGTCAGCGGCACCCGGCCGAACCCGGGATCCTACGAAGGCTTCCTGGTGGTCAGCACGTCCGGGAAGAAGGATCTGCACCTGCCCTATCAGTATCTGGTGAGCAGCGGGATTGCGAGCGACGTGTTCCCGCTGTGCTGCGGCACGTTCCTGTTCAACACCGGCCTGCAGCAGAGGCTGTTCCCGATGCGGCTCATCGACCCGTACGGAGTGCCGGTGGCGGGCGCGCCCCTGCTGTTCAATGTCACCAAAGGGACGGCCAAAATCGACCAGGGCGATTCCATAACGGACCTGCTGGGAACCGGCTACGTGGCGATCGATTTCGATTCAACGCCCGGGGAGCAGACCATCACCGGGACCAGTGGGGCACTGACCCAGACATGGGACGGAGTGACGATGCCCTTCCCGGTGATCGGCGTCCGGCGGCGGCGGTGGACGCCGCGACCAATCAAGTCGGTAAGGGATTGGCGCCCGGATCTTACATCTCGATCTATGGCACGGGCTTCGCGGATTCCACACAGGCGAATTCCTCGCCAATAGCGCTTCCCCTCTCGCTTTCCACGGTGAGCGTGAGCTTCTTCAGCGGCGGCCTGGCATTGCCGGGGCACCTCTCATACGCCAGCCCGGGGCAGGTGAATGTGCAGATCCCATGGGAATTTGCGGGCCAATCTTCGGTCACATTGAAGGTCAACTTCGGCGGGCTCGAGAGCAACCTGATCACGGTTCCCCTGTTGGCGTACTCGCCAGGCGTGTTCCCCGGGCCGGCGGTGCAGGACAGTAAGTACCAACTGATCACGGCGTCGAACCCGGCGAAGCGCGGAGATACCATCATCATCTACGCCAACGGGCTGGGCCCCGTTTCGAACCAGCCGGCGTCGGGCGACCCCAGTCCGGCCCAACCTCTGGCGATGACCAGCGCAACTCCGGTTGTAAAGATCGGAGGGAGCAGCGCGCAGGTCGTATTCAGTGGATTAACCCCGGGGTTCGTCGGGCTGTATCAGATCAACGCAGTAGTCCCGGCGGATGCGCCGACCGGTTCGCAACCGCTTGTGGTATCGGTGAACGGAGTCGACGTCCAAGCAGTTGAACCTCGCCGTGCAATAACGCGGCAGAGCGCGCGCGCTGCGCTAGTAGCTCAGGCCGTAGCCGTACTTGAACAACGGGTCGGCGTTCGGCGTGTTGATGTTGAGCGGAAGCTGCGACATGCTGCGGGGCCAGGAGAACGACAGCTTGCCGGTCGGCTTGTAGTCGCCGAACAGAACGTCCGCGACGCCCTGGCCTTCGGTGCCGGGCAGCCAGGCGGCGAGCAGGGCATCGGTCTTGTCGAGAATGCTGCTGACGATCATGGGGCGGCCGGACAGCAGGACCGTCACCACGGGGATTCCGGCGGCCTTCATGTTGTTGACGGCGGCGACATCTTCGGCGGAGAGCGACAGGTCGGCGCGGTCGCCCATCATTTCGGCATAAGGAGTCTCGCCGATCACCACGACGCCGATATCCGCGCCTTCCGCGCCGGTGCCGTCGCGCGATACGGTGACCTGGGTATCCTTCGAAACGGTCTGCTTGATGGCGGCGAGGATGGTGGTGCCGCCTTCCGTGACTGCGCCGGTGCGTCCCTGCCACGTAATGGTCCAGCCGCCGCACTGATTGCCGATGTTGTCGGCGCTCTTGCCGGCCACGTGGATGCGCTTGACCGATTTCGAAATGGGCAGCGCCTGGTGGTCGTTCTTGAGGAGCACGGCGGACTCGCGAACAGCCTGGCGCGCGACGGCGCGGTGCTCGGGCGAGCCGAAACTCTTCTGCAGGCTGCGGTCGGCCAGCTGCGAGCGCTTCGGATCCATCATGCCCATGGCGAACTTGACGCGCAGGATGCGGGTGACGGCGTCGTCGATGCGCGACACGGGCACCTTGTCTTCCTGGACCAGCTGCTTGAGGCCGGTGTAGAACTCGCGATAGCGGGTCGGCACCATCACCATGTCCATGCCGGCGTTGATGGAGATGCGGATGTCTTCCTTATAGTTCGGCGAGATCTGGTCGATGGCGTTGTAGTCGGAGATCAGGAAGCCCTGGAAGCCCAGCTCGTCTTTGAGGATGTCGGTCATCAGCTGTTTGCTGGCGGAGCACTTCACGCCGTTCCAACTGGAATAGGACGGCATGATGGTTCCGACACCGGCCTGTATGGCGGAGATATAGCCTTGCAGGTGGATGCGGCGCAGGGTGGCTTCATCCACACGGGTATCGCCCTGATCCAGGCCGCGGCCGCTGCTCGTGGAGCCGTAGGCCGTGCCGCCGTCGCCCACATAGTGTTTGGCGCTGGCGACCACGGCGAGCGGGTCGGAGAGGTCGAGACCCTGGAAACCGCGGACCGCCGCCGCGCCGAGCTCGCGAACTAGCGCGGGGTCTTCCGAGAAGCCCTCATACGTGCGCCCCCAGCGGATATCCTGGGGAACCGTGACGCAGGGACCGAAGGCCCACTGGATGCCGGTGGCGCGGATCTCTTCGGCGGTGATCCGCTCGACCTTCTCGACCAGCGCCGGATTGCGGGTGCAGCCCAGGCCGACATTGTGCGGGAAGATCACGGCGCCGAGCACGTTGTTGTGGCCGTGAACGGCGTCGATGCCGTAAAGGATCGGAATCTTCAGGCGGGTCTTTTGAGTGTGCTTCTGGAGCCGGTCGTACAGGTCGGTCCAGGCCTGGAGGCTGTTGCCCTCCTTGGGGTCGGAGTCGCCGCCGCTCAACAGAGAGCCGACGAAATAGTTCTCGATATCGGCCGGATCTTTGAGGGCGCTCTGTTCCGGCTGGGTCATCTGCCCGATCTTCTCATCCAGGGTCATTTTGGAGAGCAGTTCCTTGACCTGAGGATCGAAGGACGACAGGGGCTTCGGATTGGAGGCGGCGGAGCCGGCAACCGATAGAATCAAGCTTAGGGCGGCGCCGGCTGTGGCAGCCGCGGCGATTCGCAGGGCGATGGCCTGTTTCATGTAAGATGAATCCTCACTGCCTTATGGGTTTAACATGTTTCAACAAAGCGCGGGTGCGAGTATGAAAACCATTTTGATTGCATTGGGATTGACAGCGGCCCTGGGGGCGGCGGAGTTTCCGCAGGCCCAAATCGCGAACGGCATGGTTCGCGCCAAGCTGTATCTGCCGGACGCGCAGAACGGCTACTACCGCGCCACGCGGTTCGACTGGTCGGGCGTGATCGCCAGCCTGGAATACAAGGGTCACAGCTATTTCGGTGTGTGGTTTCCACGCTATGACCCGAAACTGCACGATTCGATCACGGGTCCGGTGGAATCCTTCAGCGCGCTGTGGTTCGACGAGGCCAAGCCGGGCGATACGTTCGTCCGCATCGGAGTAGGCGTGTTGCGCCGGCCGGACGACCGCAAGGTGAACGATTTCTTTACGTACGACATCGTAGACCCGGGCAAGTGGAAGACGCGCACCAGGGACGACTCGGTCGAGATGACGCAGGAACTGGCCGGCACGTACGTCTATCGCAAAACCGTGCGTCTCGAGAAGAAGAAACCCGTGCTGGTGCTGGAGCACAGCCTGCGGAACACCGGCAAAAAAGTGATCGAGACCAACGTCTTCAATCATGACTTCTATATGCTGGACGGCCAGCCGACCGGGCCGGACGTATCGGTGACGTTTCCCTTCGAAGTGCACATCGACCACGAGTGGCCGGGCGCGGCCGAAACGCGCGGCAAGCAGTTCGTGTATCTGAAGGAGCTGCAGCAGGGGCAGTCCGTCTTCGGCGAGATGAAGGGTTTCGGCGCGACCGCTGCCGATTACGATTTCCGGGTGGAGAACAGCAAGACCGGGGCGGGTGTGCGGCAGACAGGCGACCAGCCTCTCTCGCGCCTGTACTACTGGTCGATCCGGACCACGGCCTGCCCGGAAGCCTACAATCACCTGCGGGTGGAGCCGGGCCAGGAAGTCCACTGGCGCGTGGCGTACGAGTTCTACGACACGAAAAACAAGTGAAGGAGCTGGAAAAGGATGCGGTGCATGTCTGGAGCGCCGCGCTGGACGATGCCGCGCAGGTGGAGCATTGCCGCGCCGTATTGAGCGCCGCCGAGCGGGAGCGGGCGGGCCGCTTCCATTTCGAGCATCTCACGCGCCGGTACATCATCGGACGCGGGTTCCTGCGGGATGTGCTGGGGCATTACCTGGGGACCGGCGCGGCGGCCCTGGAGATCGAGACGGGCGAGCACGGCAAGCCCTTCGTGGCGGGAGCGGAGATTCAGTTCAACCTGTCGCACTCGGGCGACCTGGCGGTGTGCGCATTCACGCGGGGGCGCAGGATCGGCGCGGATGTCGAATGCATCCGGACGGTGGAGGAGATCGACGCGATCGTGGGGCGCTTCTTTACGGCCGGAGAAGCGCAGAAGATCCGTTCGGCGGCAGTCCGGGAGAGGGCTTTCTTCGAATGCTGGACGCGGAAGGAGGCCTATATCAAGGGCGTGGGCGGGGGGCTTTCGATTCCGTTGACTTCTTTCGATACTACGGGTCCAGTGCCGGGATGGACGTTTGCGGAATTGCCGCCATTCGGGGATTGCGTGGGAACGGTGGCCGTGGAGGGGCCGATTAGACTGTTGCAGGTTTGGCGGTGGCCCGCCTCCGCCATCCCCAGAGCGTGAGGTCGCGGGTGTTCTCGTTGCGATTCGGGAAAACGAAGCTGGCGGCATAGCCGGTGGCCGAGCAGCACGAGGTGGCCGATGACGCCGATCATGTAGCTGTGCAGCGGGAAATTGAAGCGGCCGAGATCCCAGAGCTTGCCGCCGTCCAGCGTGAGGGTGGCCCAGGCGGTGAACAGCAGGCTGGCGGCGATCCCGATGTAAGCGCCGGCCGCGCTGGCCCGCTCCGACAGGAAGGCCAGCAGGAAAAGGCCGGCCAGGCCCCCGGCCACGATCCCGGCGACGGTATACCAGAGCGACAGCGCCGAGCCGCTGGTGTGGGCCAACGCGGACGAAATCAGTACGCACAGCAGGCCGCACGCCGCGACGATCCACTTGGCGACGACCAGGCGCTGCTTCTCGGTGGAGCGGGGGCGTCTCACGCGGTAATAGTCTTCGACACCGATGGCGGCGAGGCTGTTGAAATCGGAAGAGAGGTTCGCCATGGCCGCGCCGAATAGCGCTGCCAGAAACAGGCCTGCCAGTCCGGCCGGAACGTGCGTCGTGATGAAGTGCGGAAAGACCTGGTCCGCCTTGGTCACGTAGGCCGGAAGCTTCTCAGCGGTGATGCGGTAGTAGGACCAGCAGAGCGTGCCGATCAGCATGAAGAGGGTCCACACCGGGACGCACAGCACCGCGCCGAGCGCGATGCCGCGGAGAGCGTCGCGGTCCGACTTGGCCACCAGGTACCGCTGCACGATGGTCTGGTCGGCGGTATATTTTTGCAGGTAGTAGAAGAAGCCGTAGAGCGAGAGCACCAGGAAGGTGGGCCGGCTCAAGTCGGGAGCCATGCTGCCGAGGGAGATTTTGTGGCTGCTCCAGGCGAGGTGGAATAGCGCCGCGGGACCGCCGGGGGCGAGGAACAACAGGTAGCCCAGGCAGATGACAATGCCGATCCAGAGGACGAAGCCCTGCAGCACGTCCGCCCAGATCACGGCCTCGATTCCGCCGACCAGCGTATAACTCACGGTGATGATGCCGACCAGGATGATGACGTTGTCGGTCTTCCACCCGGTCATGCTGCTGACGGTTAGCGCCAGAAGGTAGAAGACGAACCCCATCTTGGAGAAGTGGCCGGCCGCAAACGCGATGGAGGCGTATACGCGGGCGCCGTAGCCGAAGCGCTTGCCGAAGTATTCGTACGCGCTGACTCCGACGGCGTGCCGGAAAAACGGGATGATGACCAACCCCGTGAGCACCAGCGTCACCACCACCATGAATCCCGGTACCAGGTTCGACCAGTCGGCGGCATAGGCCGAGCCGGGGTAGGCGATGAACGTCACGCTGCTGATAAGGGTGGCGAGCAGCGAGAGGCCCATGGCCCAGGCAGGCACGCTGCGCTTGGCGACGAAGTAGCGTTCGGTGGAGGTCTGGCGGCGCGAGAAGCGGATGCCGAGGGAGACGAGCGCCGCCATGTACGCGACGATGACCAGGACATCGAGCCAGCGGGCGTTCCCCATCTTCAGATTCCGGCGCGACGCGTACGAGCCATGCGCGCGGCCATGCGCATGGCCTGCTTCATGCTGCGCGGGTCGGCGAGATTGCGGCCGGCGATATCGAAGGCGGTGCCGTGATCCACCGACGTGCGGATGATGGGGATGCCGAGCGAGATATTGACGGTGCCTTCGAAATCGATGAGCTTCATCGGGATGTGGCCCTGGTCATGATACATCGCCACCACCAGGTCGTAGGCGCCGCGCGAGGCCTGAAGGAAAATGGTGTCCCCGGCGTGCGGCCCGCTGCATTGGATGCCGGCCGATTGCGCGGCCTGAATAGCGGGGCCGATGACCTGCGCATCCTCGCTGCCGAAGAGGCCGTGCTCGCCGGCGTGCGGGTTGAGTCCGCAGACGGCAATACGGGGCTGCGCGAAGCCGAGCAGCTTCATGGCCTGGTCGCCGAGCTCGATCGTGCGCAGGACGCGCGCCGTGGTGAGCTCGCAGGCGCGCCGCAAGGCGACATGCGTGGTGACGTGAATGGTGGAGAGGCGCTCGCTGGCCAGCAGCATGCGGGATTCGGTGGCACCGCACAGCTCAGCGATGTACTCGGTGTGGCCGGAGAATTGGCGCCCCGAGAGCGTGACAGCCTCCTTGTTCAAAGGGGCGGTCACCATGGCGTCGGCGCCGCCATCGAGGCACAGCATGGTGGCGATCCGGACATACTCGACGGCCGCGGCTCCGCAGCGGGCATCCAGCTTTCCGAAAGAGAAATCCTCACGGGAGCCAAGGGCCGGCGAATCGTGCAGGCGGGCATGCGAGAGCGGAAGCCCGGTAACGCGGGAGGCCCGCTCGAGAATGGTCGAATCGCCCACGACGATCCAGTTGGCAAGCGGCGCGACCTCGGGGTCGGCGAGCGCTTTCAGCACGACTTCGGGGCCGACTCCGGCGGGGTCGCCCATGGTGAGCACGACGGTTGGCAGGTCTGGTGTCAGGGGCATGCAAAATAATCCGCGACTTCTATCAGAGCACGAGCGTCGCCGAAGCCGCCTGACTTGGTGACCACCGGCAGGCCGTCCAGATCACCGCCGCAAAGCGTCCCGCGCGGGACGCCGGTGAGAATTTCGCCGTGCAGCTCGATCGATTCGGCGCCCAGCGCGCGGCAGACGAAGGCTGCGGTATCGCCGCCGGACAGGAACAGCGCCGCGGGGCGAACTTCGGCGATCCGTTGGCGCACCTGCTCGGGTTCGATGAGCCCGCGAGGCAGGTGAAGGACCGGCTGCGAGGGGCGCGCGGCGAGCAGGGCGGCCTGCTGCGCGACAGTGACAGGATGGTCCGAGCCGATGGCGAAGAGGACCGGTCCGGGAGTGAACGCCGGTTCCACAGGAGCGGTCCGTTTCGGAAAGGTGCGGGCGAGCGCCGAGGCCAATCCGGCGGACCCGGCCCAGAGAATGCGGCGGTCGAGCGCCAGAATCTCGGCGGCGATGCGGTCCAGGTCGCCGTCGCAGGCGGCGTCCACGGAAATCAGGCGGGCGCCCGAAGCGACGGCGCCCGCGATGGCTCCGGGCCGGATCGAAGCGCAGGGCGCGCGCAGCCACTCCGCTAGGGCGACCGGCGGAAAATCCGAATCGTGAAGCACGCGCAGCACACCCGCTTCGACGATGCGGCCCATGGCGGGAAACGCCGGTGTGATCACCGCGGCGTCGCAGCTGAACGCTTCGAGCGCGGCGGCGATCTCGACTTCGCCGCTGCCGCGAAGCGTGGAATCGATCTTCTTGAATAGGGTGCGTGCGCCGCGCACCGGCAAACAGGCCGCAAGGGCCGCAATGCGCTCGCAGATTTCGGCCGGCGGGGCATCGCGTGTACCGGTGGAATATGCCTGCACTTCGGCAGCGCCACTACCCGTCAGAAAGACGCGGGTGCGGAGGCCGCGTGCGGCGAACGGCCCGGCGGCATCGCAGGCACCGGTAAGGTCGTCGGCGATCAGCAGACATTCGGGCGGCCGGCTCACGGCACCAGCTCTCCGTCGCGGAACCGGTAACGCCCGGCGACCGCGCCGGTGTAATCCCACGCGGTGGCCTCGCCGGTGCACTTGCCGTCCTTCCACTGCGATTCGTGTTTCTTGCGGCCGTTCGGCCAGTATTGGGTCCAGGTGCTCGAGCCGTCCGGGCGGTGGTCCCATTCCCAGATCTTCACGCCTGCCGCAGACCACCAGGTTTCTCTGCCGGTCTTGCGTCCGTCGCGCCAGGTGGCCTCGTACCGCTTGGCGCCATCCTCGGCGTACCAGGTCTCGGGGCCGTCGAGCACGTAGCGGCCGCCGTCCGCCGACCGGCCCGACCAGCAGGCGCGCGGCTTGCCATCCGGCCACGCGGTGGACTCCTGCCAAATGCGTCCCGATGGCGCGCCGGCGGGCGTCTCGCCGGTGGAGTCCGAAAGGATCCAGGCTTCGTTCATCTCCCAGTGAAGCGAGGGGTGATTCATGCTGCTGATCAGGTGGATCACTCCGTTGGGCGCCTGCGCGGCCACCGTGTATCCCAGGGTGCCCTCGCCGTGATAGGCCCGCGACCAGCCCGGACGTTTCAGCGTGAAGGCTTCGTGCGGGAGAGTGCCGGGGAGGGTCTTTTGCTTCCAGGTGCGGCCTTCGTCGTCGGAGAGCGCGACGAAGGCGCCATGCCCGGTGATGCCGGCGGGCTGCTTGCCCTGGCGGCTCTGCCAGTCGGCGGCGAAGAAGAGGCGCCCGCTCGCCAGGCGCAGCACCACCGGCCTTTGGTTGCTGTCCAGGGCGGGGAACGGCGTTTTCGAGACCTGCCAGGATTTGCCGCCGTCGTGCGAAATCGCTTGCGGCATGAAGCCGTCGATGTTGGTGTTTTTGCCGCCGATCCCCAGGATGCTTCCATCCTTCAGCAGCACGAACGTGGTGTGGCGCCCGGCGGTGCGGCCGCCGGTGTCCTGCCAGGTCTTGCCCTCGTCGCGGCTGGCCCACAGGAGGGATTCGCCGCCCACCGCGTCGGAGGCCACGTACATGGTTCCCTCCTGGCCGCGGAAGGCGCTGGTGATGGGCTGCGGCCAGTAGCCGCCGATGGGGCCGGTCAGGATCGGAAGAACGATCGGGCTCCAGGTGGCGCCGCTGTCGGTGGAGGTCTGCCAGCGGAAGGGCACGCCTGTAAGGCCGGCGCCGCCGCCGAAGAAGTGGACCGTGCCGCCGTCGGTCCACAGCAGCGCGCTCTGGTCGTTGACGTCGGGAAGGTCGTAGAACGGAGCCGGCATATCCCACTGGTCGCTGCCGAAGCGCAGGCGGGTCGCCACGAAGCTGGTGTTGGCCTGGTACTCGTCGGAGGGTGTGGAGGCGGAAAAGAAGACCGCCAGCAGGTCGCCGTTCGGGCAGACCGTGAGTCCCGCGGAATGATTATGGCCGAGGATGGAGGGGTCGAGGCCGGCGGCGCGAATGGTATCCGGCATTTCGTCTTCGGGGGGAACCGGCAGCAGGTAGCGACGCCGGAACCAGGGCTTGCGCGGATCGGGCGCGTTCGCGACGTGCTCGCCGCGCGGCTTGACGAACTGCTCGGTGAATTTCGGCTGCGGATCGGCGGGCGCGGTCGCGGGCATGGGTGCTTCGACGATGCGGAAGCCGATGTTGTGGCGGCCGCGGAACCCGGGCGGCACGCCGGCGCGGTTGGCGGAGCGGCGATAGTAGGGCAGGGTACCGTCGGTCGGCTCTTTTCCCGGCCCCATGATGCCTCCGCCGCGCACCACGCGGGCCAGGCCGGTGCGCGGCCCCACCGGGTCCACCTGCGGCTCCGGCGAATAGGGACCGTACCAGTCCAGCACCCACTCTGCCGCGTCGGTATTCATGTTCTTCAAGCCCCAGGCGTTGGGCTGTCCGCTGGAGGGCGGCTGGCCGCCACCCGGGAACAGGCCGGTGGATCCGGCGCGTGCGGCGTACTCCCATTCCGCTTCGGTGGGCAGGCGGTAGCTCCTCTTCTCTTTACGGCTGAGCCATTCGCAGAAGGCTACGGCATCCTCCCAACTGACGCCGGTGGCGTAGGGAGCGAAGCGGCCGGTGCCTTCCTGCTCGTCGAAACGGAAGCGGGCGAACTGTTCGGCGGTGATCTCGGTCTCGGACATGAGAAAGTCGTGCGTGATCCGGACCTCGTGAACCGGCCGCTCGTCCGGGTCGCCGTCCGGGAGCAGCGCGAACTGTTTCAGCTGCTTGGGGTTGGTGGGCTGGTCGCTGCCCATGCGGAATGTTCCAGCCGGGATCCGCAGCATCCGGATTCCGATGGAGTTCACCCGCTCGCCGGACGAAGGATTCTGCGCCAGTGCCGCCGCCCAAAGCAAAGCGCCGAATGCCGCGGCGGCCGGGATGGTTCGTCTCTTCAACGTGCCTCCTGTTCAGGTTGGTGCGGACTAGCCCGTTTCACACTTGATCCTAAACCCTTTCGGGGATGACGGTTTCATGGCCGGCCAACTAATCTGAAGGTATGGGAGGCGTACTCGAGGGCATACCGGACCTCGCGGCGATACGGGGAAGCCGAGGGGTTTCATTGCGCCAGATCGCAGACGCGACCCGAATCGGTCTCTTCTACCTCAAGGCAATTGAAGGTGGAGAGATCCACAAACTGCCGCCTGGTATTTACGCTCGCAGTTATATCCGGCAGTATGCTCGCGCCATCGATTATGACGAAGCGGAGTTATTGCGCCGGTTCGCACTGACGGCCGGCGGGGAGGAGGACGGGACGCCACCTGCAACTGGCGGGCTGATGAATCGCGTCATGCAGTTCTTTCATCCGACGCTGCACAGCCGCACGGAAGGTTCGCGATAAAACGGCGCTCTTAGGGCGCGCCGGGGATTCGCATCGCGATCCGGCGAAGGTTGCGGATATCCTCGCCCGGGTTGGCGGAGAGCAGTAAGAGGTCGGCACGCTTGCCTTCCTCGATGGTGCCGGCGTCGGATTGGCGGAGCGCGGCCGCTCCGTTGCGGGTGGCGGCTACCAGCACGTCGAGCGGAGGCACGCCGGCATCGGCGAGCATCTCGAGTTCGGCCTGAACGTCTCCCCCGGATGCCACCGCCAGCGGTACCCCAGCCTGGAATAGTTTCCGCGTGTTGCGCTTAGCGACTTCAAGCCCGCTACCGGCGGAGCGCAGCGCGGGAGCGAAGACGATACGAAGATCGCGTAGGTGGGCCATCAACACGGGGTCCAGGTCTTCGGTATCGCGAATCATCCCGACGAAGCCAACGGCGCCCGAATCCACCAGGCGCCGGACTTCCGCGAGTGTAGAGATGCGGGCGAACACGGGGGTTCCGGACGTTCGGGCGGTTTCGAGCGCCGCATCGGCGGTCTCCACGGAGACACTGTCGAGCACGATCAGCGGAACGTGCTGAGCGGCCATTGCCGACACTTGAGAGCGCGCCTCGGCGGGGACCGTCGCGCGCAAGGTCTTGGCCTGCGCCAGAATATCGATGGGCTGCGGAACGAGATACTTGCCGGAACCATCTATTTTGTCCGCCTCAGCTGGAATCGGCACGTTCGAGCGCCGGCCCGCGGCGGCGATGCGGTCGCCCGACACGATGACCACGGAATCCGTAAGCGGCGGCCCGCCGTTGCCGTCGATCAGAACGGCTCCCAGGATCGCCTCCGTATGGCCTCCGCCGGGCGGCTTGCAGGCGCATAGCCCGAAGACCATGAAAATCAAAACGGTTCGCTGTAACATGAACCCCTCATCATATCCGAGCGAACCAGTTGACACTGGGAGTACAATCGACCTGATATGACTCCAGAAAGCGTACAGGCCCCCGAGCCTTCCCCCGCGGGAATGGGTGAGTTCGCGCGGATTACCGGCGTCTTCTTCGAGCCGGGAAAGACGTTTCAGGACATCGCCGACCGGCCCCGGTGGGTCGTCCCTGTGGTGCTGATCATCCTGGTGTCAATTGTGTACATGGTTCTCTACACGCAGCACGTCGGGTGGGAGCGCATGATGCGCCACCAGATGGAAACCAGTTCCCGCGCGGCACAGATGACCAACGAGCAGAAGGAGCAGGCGATCGCGACGCAGGCCCGCTTCGCTCCGATTGCCGGCTATGTGGGAGCGGTTGTGGGCCTACCGATCTACCTGCTTGTATCGTCGGCCGTCCTGCTGGCGATCGTGGCCGGTATGATGTCGGCGTCGGTGAAGTTCAAGCAGATCTTTGCGGTGATGGCCTATGCCAGCTTGACCGGGCTGGTATCGGCGATTCTTACCATTGTGGTGATGTTCCTGAAGAATCCCGACGATTTCAACATGCAGAATCCCCTGGTCTTCAATCCGGGGGCGTTCATGGATCCGCTCAGCACCCCGAAATTCCTGTATTCGCTCGCCGGTTCGCTCGACCTGTTCGTCTTCTGGAACATCTTCCTCATCGCCACCGGAATCAAAGCTGCGGCAGGCAAACGGATGTCTTTCGGCAAAGCACTGTTTGCGGTGGTGCTGCCGTGGGGCGTCTTCGTGCTCGGCAAGTCGGCGCTTGCGGGGATGTTCGGGTAGGGTGACGGAGGGCAGGCCGGGAGGCCCGCCCCACTTGGTTCAATGCGTGATCGGGAGGATCACTCCGCTCTCGGAGGTTTTGCCGCTCGTCTGAATGGCGATCGGATAATCGCCATCCGCGAGGGCCGGCACCGTGAAGTTGATCTGAAACAGGCCGACCCCTACCAGTCCGGCGTAGGATGCCGTAACGCTCGCGCTGCCGATCGACACCGTCACTGGACTTGAGAATACAACCGGCGAATTGACCAGGCTGCCTGCAGGTGATGCTCCCAGGCCCGTTCCATAAAGCTGGATGATGTCGCCCGCTTTGGCCTTGGCGAGCTGCGGGTAGAGCGCCGGGTCGCCGACGATCGTGTAAGTGCCGTTATACAGCGCCGACGGAAAATTCCTGCCGCTCAAGGTGTAGTAGAAGAGCCCGGGGGCGCTCGGCACCGCGGCGACCGTCAGGGTGTTGCTGGAAACACCATTATTGATGACCACGACGGAAACGTTGCCGGACAGGTTGGCCGGGGCCTGAACGTTAACCTGCGTCGGGCTGATGTAATACACGGGAGCCAGCAGGCCGTTGATTTTCACTTGAACGCCGCTCAGCGAAGTGGGAAGCAGGTCGCCGTTGGTGAAATCGCTATCGGCCCAGGTCCTGGTCGCGCTGGAAAGATTGGCGCCCTTAATCTCGACCCAGGAGCCGGCCACGATCCCGTCCTGGTGGGTCGCTCCATTGGCTGCGCTCGAGATGGTGGGCCCAGCGGCGGCCCCGGCGGGCGGCTCGCGGTACATGGCGATGCCGCCAGTGTCCCACCAGAAGAGGTACAACCGGTCGTTGCCTCCAAAGGCCGCGGCCATAGCGGCGGGATACACGGAGTAGCCGGCGGTGACGTCCAGGGGGCCGGCGGCGCAGGTGGTCCATTGGACAAAGTCATCCGATCGCGACAACTTGGGGTTGCCGCACTGGTAGTTCCCCGAGCTGCCGTTTTCGCCGAAGAAGGCGGCCCCCCGTCCCTGGGAGTCCACGGCCAGGTCGAAGGGGTAGTCGGTGCTGGAATCGCCATCCGGAGGAATCACCACGGGTGTGGACCACGACAGCCCGCCGTCATCCGACTTTGTGGAATGAAGCCCGACGCCGTAGTCGGCATCGCTCCGAATCACGAAGGCTAACACTCGGGGATTCAGACCAAAGTAGGCCAGTTTCACCGCCAGTTCGTCGGACTGGTTGTTCTGGCTGTCCATGACTTTGACAGGCGCCGATCCGCCCGCCGGCTTCCAATACATCAGGACGACGTTATAGTCGCTGTTCAAGTCACGGGCCCACCAGGCGATTCCAGGGTTGCCGGAGCTGTCCAGTGCCAGCGATGGCGCAACCGAAGCCTCCGCCAGATCGATTCCCGATACTTGCGGGGCTGATTTTGCGATCCAGGTGCTCGAATCGGATCCCAGCTTTCCAGTGACATACTGGATCCCTTGCGAGTCCACCGTGTACGCCAGGTGAATATTGCCGCCGGCGAGGACGATGGAAGGGCCGGACGCGCTGCTCCCTTCATTCGTGAAAGCGGCCTTTTGGCTCCAGGTGACGCCGGTGTCGTTCGAGACGAACACGCGCATGCTGCCGTCGCCATACTCCGTGGCGATCGCAAACACGCCGGTCGATGGGTCGCAGCCAATCGAGATACTGGGGCGGAAGCTGGTGGCGATGTCCCCGGCCACGGTCACCGTGGTCATGTCGTTCCACCTGTAAAGCGCCCGGCTCCAGGAACGAAATACGACCTTGGTATCGGACCTGTCGGAGTCGCCGTTCGGATCCTCGAACACCCAGGCCAGTGCAGGGTCTCCATTGGTATCGAGGGCGAGTGAGATATCGTAGGCGAAATTTTGAGCGATGTAGGAATCAGCCGGCCCTGGGGCAGTTGCCGCGGTCGAGAATCCCGAGGGAGGCGGGCCCACGGTCACCTCGCTGGACGGGCTGCTGGCGCCGGCTACGGCATTCGCGATGACGTGGTATTGGTAGGTCGTATAGGGATCCACCTGAGTATCCGAAAAGGTCGTGGCGGACGCGGTTCCGATGCCGGCGTAGATGCCGCCCAACACCCGCCTTTCCACGGAGTAACTGGCGGCGGTCCCGCTCCAGGCGAGATCTACCCGCTTACTGGTGGCGGCCTTGACCGTAAGTCCTGTGGGTGCTTGTGCCTGGACCGGGAGGGCGGCGCACAGCATCAGGGCGCCTCCCACGAGTGCGGTGTGGAGATAGGTTCTTCTGGTACTCATGCAATTGTACGCAGGAAAACAGAGCAAACCGGGTCATGTAGAATAAGGAAGTTCGTCAGGGGAACTGCTTGTCCGGGCCGGTGGATGTAACTCAACTCCTCATCGATTGGAGAAACGGAAGCAAGACCGCGCTCGATGCCATGACACCGGTGTTGTACGAGGAACTCCGCCGTCTGGCCCGCCATTTCCTCTCCGCCGAGCGCCCCGACCACACCCTACAGGCGACCGCCCTGGTGCATGAGGCATACCTCCGGCTGATCGACCAAAGGGCTGTTGACTGGAAGAATCGCGCGCAGTTTCTTGGACTTGCAGCCAGCATGATGCGCCGCATCCTGATCAACTATGCGGAGGCGCATAATGCGGCCAAACGGTCGGGAAGCGCCCAGATCGTCGCCCTCGAGGACGCCTTGGGGGTCTTTACCCACCCCCGGGTGGATGTGCTGGAGTTGAACCGCTCGCTCGACCGGCTGACCGGGATCGACCCGCAGCAGGGCAAGGTGGTGGAGCTGCGCTATTTCGGCGGCCTTTCCATCGAGGAGACCGCGGAAGTGATGGGGATATCCCCCTCCACCGTTAAGCGCGAGTGGGGGACCGCCAGGCTCTGGCTGATGCAGCAGATGGACGGGGGCCAGGCAGTGCAATGACCGCCGAACGATGGCCCGAGGTCAAAGCGGTGCTGGGCAGCCTCCTGGATGCAGACCGGGACGACCGCCCGGCGCTCCTCGACCGCCTGTGCGGAACGGATTCCGAGCTGCGGCAATCGGTCGAATCGCTGCTGGCGCTGGAATCGGAGGCCGGCGAGGCACTCCATTCGGCGGCCCTGCCGGGAGCCGCGCTGCGGGCCGAGGCGAGTGTGCCGGAAACCATCGGGCCGTACCGGGTGCTGCGCGAGATCGGCCGCGGCGGCATGGGGCTGGTCTACCTGGGAGAGCGCGCCGACGGCGAGTTCCACAAGCAGGCCGCTATCAAAGTCATCACCGGCACCCTGCGCCATCCGGACCTGGACCAGCGCTTCCGGCGCGAGCGGCAGATCCTGGCACAGCTCGACCATCCGGGGATCGCGCGGCTGCTGGATGGCGGCGCTACCGAACACGGGCAGCCGTACTTCATCATGGAGTACGTAGACGGCCTGCCGTTGATCGAGTATTGCGAGCGCCAAGGGCTGGATGTCGCGGAGCGCCTGCGCCTGTTTTTGGCGGTCTGCGATGCGGTGGCGTACGCCCACCAGCGACTGATCGTGCACCGCGATCTCAAGCCCGGCAACATTCTGGTGACGGCCGGCGGCGTTCCCAAGCTGCTCGATTTCGGACTGGCGCGCGCGCTGAACGGGGAAGGTCCCGCCGAGGATATTACGGTTGCCGGCATTCCGCTCATGACGCCCGCCTATGCCAGCCCGGAGCAGGTGCGGGGCGAGCCTTACACGGTGTCCGGAGACGTCTACTCGCTAGGCGTGGTTTTCTTCGAACTCCTGGCCGGGCGGCGGCCCTACCGTGTCACCACCGGATCGCTGGCGGAGCTGGCGCAGGTGATTTGCGAGCAGGATCCGCTGCCCCTGAGCGCGGCCGGGCCGGAGCGGCTGAAACGCCGCTTGGCGGGGGACCTGGAGAACATCGCCGCGCAAGCCCTCGCCAAAGACGCCCGGCGGCGATACGCCACCGTCGAGCATTTCGCGTCCGACGTCCGCCGCCATCTCGAGGGGCTGCCGGTCTCGGCGCGTCCGGCAACGCTGCGGTACCGTGCGGGGAAGTTCCTCGGGCGGCATCGTGTGGCCGCTCCATCGAGCGCGCTGGCGCTGGCGCTGATCCTGGCTTTTGGCGGCTCCGCCTGGTGGGAGGCGCGGCGGGCACAGCGGCGATTCGATCAGGTGCGCGGCCTGGCCCACTCCGTGCTCTTCGAACTGCACGACGCCATTGCGCGCGTGCCGGGGTCCACCGCGGCGCGCGAGCTGCTGGTACGGCGGGCGCTCGAATACCTCGAGAACCTCTCGCGCGAGGCGGGCTCTAATCCCGATTTGTCGCGCGAGGTGGCACTGGGATACGAACGCGTCGGCGCGGTCGAGGGCGATATGTCGGAATCGAGCCTCGGTAGGGTGCCGGCGGCGCTCGAGAGCTTCCGCCGCGCGGAGCAGATTCTGCGCCGGCTGCTGGACCGCGACCAGGCCGACGATTCCGTGCGGCGCGACTACCGCCGCGTGGCCAACGAGCTGGCATCTGCCTACGCCAACGCCGGGCGGTTTCGCGAAGCGGGAGAGCTCGCGCATCGCAACGTTTCCGTCTCCGAAGCGGTGCTGCGCCGGCGTCCGGCCGACCCGGCGGCGATCGGCGACCTTCTGGCGACTGAGTCCTCCCTCGCGGACCTGGTCACCGACCAGGAGCGCTACGCCGAAGCGATCGAGGTGCGCGAGAAGGTGCTGGCGCTGGCCCGCCGGCTGGTGGAACTTCGGCCGCGCGAGCCGGAAGCGCAGCGAACGCTGGCGGTGGCCGGGAAGCGGCTGGGCGCGCTCTACGGCGTAACCGGCCGCTACCGCGAGTGCCGCGACGCGTACGACCAGGCGCGTGTCATCGATGAGCAGCTCCACCGTATGAACGCGTCCGACCAGCGCACACGCCTGGACCTCTCGTACGACTACAGCGATCTGGGCTGGGTGGCGGCGAGGCTCGGCAGCTACGAAGAGGCGCTGGCATCGCACCGCCGCGCGCTGGCTTTGCGGAACGAGGCGGCGCAGGCGGATCCCAACGATTTCCGGGCGGCGGTTGCGGTGGCCAGCAGCACCGACCGGATCGGAACGGTGCTCCACAAAATGGGCGATCTCCAGGGATCGCTTCTCGAATTGCAGCGGGCCATCGCCCTGTACGAGGCGCTGGCACGGCGTCCGGGCGCCGACTGGAGCACGGTGCGCAGCCTGGCGGAAGTGCGGGTGGACGCGGCCGAGACCCTGACCGCTCTCGGCGGACCCGGCAACCAGGATCGCGCCGTGGCGGTATACGAGCAGGCACGCCGGGCCTACATCGGGCTGCGCGACCGGGGCGTGCTTCCGGCCGCCGCGGCGAGACGAATCCCCGAAATCGAGGCCGCCGCGGCTGCCATCAGGCCCGCCGGGCGATAAGGCGCGTCCGGAGCTGCCGGGGCGATCGCAAAACCGCCGGATAGCCGCGGGCCCGGCATTCACAACCGATTGTGTCATGATGTGATTTCGATCAGATGCCGGGGACACGAATCGTGGTGCTGGTAGGGCTGCCGGGCTCGGGCAAATCCACGTACCTCGCCGAGAGAGGCCTGTCGGGCCTCTCTTCCGACGGGATCCGGCGCCTGCTGGCCGATGATGAAACCGACCAGTCCATTCACGACCGGGTCTTTCAGACCCTGCGCTACCTGCTGCGGCAGCGCCTGGCGATCGAGCGGCCGGCTACCTATATCGACGCAACCAACCTGACTCCGCAGGAGCGGGCCCCCTACCTCGGAATCGGCCGGGCCTACGGATGCGGGGTGGAAGCGATCTTCTTCGACGTGCCGTTGGATGTCTGCCGCCGGCGGAACGCGGCGCGCCACCGCGTGGTGCCGGAGGAGGCTATGGAGAAGATGGCTGCCAAGCTCGTGCCGCCGTCGCCCGCGGAAGGTTTCGACCAGGTCACGACCGTCGGGCCGGCTTCCGAATGACCCCCGGCGCGCGCCATCGTTATCGCTAAAAACGGGTGAGTACCGCTGGACTCCGGCGCTGCGCGGTGTAAGAATGTGTTCATGCCGGAGACCGTAATCGTCATTGCTAGCGGCGATCTTCGCCTGTCCGCCAATCAGAAATGCTGGCCGGCGCAGGCGCGAGCTGAAGAAGCCGTCATGAACGCCATCCGTCGCGAGGGCCATGAAGTACGCCGCGGACATCCCTGCAGTTCGGAGAAGGGCCACGGCTTTATCGACAGCCAGAAATACGGGATGGAGGTGTTCCGCGGCATCCCGGAAGCGGCGCCGCTGGTCGTGGTGGAAGCTGTCTGGCAATACAGTCACCACGTGCTTGCCGGCCTTCACACCCATCGCGGGCCGATCCTGACCGTCGCGAACTGGAGCGGTGAGTGGCCCGGCCTGGTCGGCATGTTGAATTTGAATGCTTCGCTCACCAAGGCCGGGGTCGCCTACAGCACGCTTTGGAGCGAGGCTTTCACGGACGAGTTCTTTCTCTCGGGCCTACGCCGCTGGCTGGCCGGGGAGACTCTGCAGCACGACCTCAGCCACGTCAAGCCGCTCGGACAGTTCCGCCTCCCGGCGGATGCCGAAGCGATCGGCTCGCGGCAGGCCGCGAACCTGCGGCGTGCCAAAGCCATCATGGGCATCTTCGACGAGGGCTGCATGGGGATGTACAACGCCATCATCCCGGACGAGCTGCTGCACGCGACCGGCGTGTTCAAGGAGCGGCTCAGCCAGTCGGCGTTGTTCGCCGAGATGCGGCAGGTGGGCGAAGTGGAGGCGCGCGGAATCCGCCGGTGGCTGGATGAACGCGGCGTCCAATTCCGCACCGGGACGAATCCGGAGACCGACCTCACCGACGACCAGATTCTCGAACAGTGCAAGATGTACGCGGCGGCGCTGCGCATCGCCGACGATTTCGGCTGCGACGCGATCGGGATCCAATACCAGCAGGGCCTGAAGGACCTGGCGCCCGCATCCGACCTGGCCGAAGGGCTGCTGAACAACGTGGACCGCCCTCCCGTGACGGCGCGCGGCAATGGCCGTGTGCTGTATGAAGGGCGCGCCCTGCCGCACTTCAACGAAGTGGACGAGTGCGCCGGGCTGGACGCCCTGGTGACCAACCGGATCTGGACCGAATTGGGCTACGATCCTGAAACGACCCTCCACGACGTACGCTACGGCGAGTCATATCCGGTGAACGGGCGCGAAGAGTTCGTATGGGTCTTCGAGATCTCGGGCGCCGTGCCTCCGGCCCACTTCATCGGCGGATACGCCGGCGCGAGCAGCGAGCGCCAGCCTCCCATGTATTTCCGCCTGGGCGGCGGCAGCCTGAAAGGCGTCAGCAAGCCGGGGGAGATCGTGTGGAGCCGGATCTTTGTGGATGGCGGGCGCCTGAAGGTGGATGTCGGCCGCGCCCGGGTGGTCGAACTTCCCGAAGAGGAGACGGAACGGCGCTGGCGCATCACCACGCCGCAGTGGCCCATCATGCACGCGGTGCTCTACGGGGTTAGCCGCGATCAGTTGATGGCGCGGCACAAATCCAACCACGTGCAGGTTGCATATGCGCCGGATGCCGCCGCGGCCAACCGTGCGCTCGCGGCCAAGGCCGCGATGTTCCGGGATATGGGGCTGGAGGTGTCTGTCTGCGGCTCCGGCCACGGGCTGGAATAGGCGCGAACGTCCGGCATCAAACCAGAAACTGGACGACTCGGGGTGCGATGTAGTCGGTTACGTTGAGCAGGTCGTGGCCGGAATCGAGGATCTCGAGGCGCGCGTTGGCATGCGCCGCCGCGAATTCCTCGGACCGGCGGGCCGGTACCACGTCATCGTGCGTCCCGTGAAAAATCAGAGCCGGCTGCCGGAAGTCGGGGAAATCTTCGTAGCGCGCCGCGTCTTCGAGCAGCGAGTAGCGCAAGTTACGCTGCCGGTTCTCGGCGTAATGGAAAACCTCGAGAAAGCCCGTGCGGCGCCACTGGTCCACGGTCTCTGGACCCAGGTATTCGGGCCAGCGGCGGCCGAACGCGAATCCGGGCGCCAGAAGCACCAGCCGCTGCACTTCAGGGTGCCGGGCCGCATAGAGGGCCGCGAGGTATCCGCCCATGCTGGAGCCCATCAGCGAAACCGGCTCTCCGGCGGCCGCTCGGGCGATCACCTCCAACTGTCCAGTGATCGTCAGGTTTTCAAAATCGCCGGCCGCCAGGTCGGGAACTTCCACCTGCGCGCCGGCCCGTTCGAGCAGGCCGCGAAAATAGCGCGCCTTGGTCGAAGACGGACCGGAGGCGAAGCCGTGCAGGTAGAGGATGCGGGTCACTTCTTCTTCTCCGGAGCGGGAGGCATCTCGGGCAGGTCGGTGAATTTGAGCTCCGTATCGGCGCTGAATACCTTGAACGGCTCGTACCGGTAGAGGTTCTCGGTCATAAGCTTGCCGTCGACCAGGTGCCGGTGCAGCACCGACGCCGGGGTCAGGAAGCCGTGGGGCGAGAGCACGTAATCGATGCTGGCCTGATCGCGGATAGTTCTGTCGCCAGCCGAATACTCGGCCCAGACCTGCACCCGTAGGGGTAATCCGTCGTCCTTGCGCACCCAAAGTATGCCTTCAAGGGGCGTGCGCGCGACCTGCCGGCCGCGAAAGGCGAGCTCACCCCCCTCGGGCGAAGTCTGCCGCCAGTGGATGGCCGCCGCCTGCTCCGCGCCGATCCAGGCTTCGCCGGCTTCGGAGGTGTTCATTTGCGCCAGACCCCTCTTGGTGAAGGCCAGCAGGATCAGGCCGTAGTCGGTGGCGACGTCCACCAGGCCATACCGTCCGAACTCTTCGAGCATCCGTTTGCGGAGGCGCTCGTCGGGGGACTTCAGGTTGAGCGAGAGCGCATGGCGGGCAGACTCCTGGGACTGAATGGTGCGGCCATCCACCGCGACGATCTGCCGCCATTCCACCAGATTGGAGCTGTCGGCCTTCCGTAGGGGGGCGACCGTGTATTCGGATACAACCTCGCGAACCTGAATGCGCACGTTCGCGGACGCCACGGTCGCGCCGCCGATGCGTGGGCGGAAACGGGGTGGCGGAAGGATAGTCCGCTGGACGAGCACCTCCTGGGTCAAGGTATTCGGCATGTTCTGCTGGAAAACCTCGGCCTCTTCCGCCACCCGGGACAACATCTGTGCCAGGTTGATCTGCGCGCAGGCCGGCAGCACATGAAGGGTGAGGAATAGCACGATCGCGCGAAGCGGCATCTCGATCTATTCTAAACGGTTCCGCGAGACAAATCGTAAGGAGCTGAATTTAAAGATGTTACGAATCCATTATAATTTCGGATATGAGGAGCCGTATTTTTTCCGGACAAAAGCCTTGCATCCGCATGGAAGCGAATGCTATTCTGAACAAGTCGCCGAATTGAGGGTCTTTGCGGAATCGCGTGTCTCTACGGCACTTGCCAAAGAGGCAAGGCGGATGATATAAGTAGTAGAGGTCCTCTGTAAGGAATGGTAACAAAACTCTGTCCGGGCCACCGGATGGGGCGGAATACGGCCTTCCTGTTTGGTTCTTTTTAAAGTTCTAATAGCTCCTCGGCTGTGGGGTGACCTACGGTCGAATCAAGTTTCGAGGCCTGCCACGGGTTTCGGCGTTCGTTACGTCGGGGCAAGTGAGCGCAGATCATTGACAATCTGGTTGGATGCAGTAAAGAAGAACTCGTCAGAACTCTGAGTAAACCGGAGCGATTTTTCAAACTCATTTAGTTCAAATGAGAGTTTGATCCCGGCTCAGAATCAACGCTGGCGGCGCGCTTAACACATGCAAGTCGAACGAGAAAGGGGAGCAATCCCTGAGTACAGTGGCGTACGGGTGAGTAACACGTGGGTAATCTACCTCTTAGTGGGGAATAACCCTGGGAAACCGGGGCTAATACCGCATAAGCTCGAGAGAGGAAAGCAGCAATGCGCTGAGAGAGGAGCCCGCGGCCGATTAGCTAGTTGGTGGGGTAAGAGCCCACCAAGGCATAGATCGGTAGCCGGCCTGAGAGGGCACACGGCCACACTGGCACTGAAACACGGGCCAGACTCCTACGGGAGGCAGCAGTGGGGAATCTTGCACAATGGGGGAAACCCTGATGCAGCGACGCCGCGTGAGCGATGAAGCCCTTCGGGGTGTAAAGCTCTTTCGGCAGGGACGATAATGACGGTACCTGCAGAAGCAGCTGCGGCTAACTACGTGCCAGCAGCCGCGGTAATACGTAGGCAGCGAGCGTTGTTCGGAGTTACTGGGCGTAAAGGGTGTGTAGGCGGTTGTTTAAGTTTGGTGTGAAATCTCCCGGCTTAACTGGGAGGGTGCGCCGAATACTGAATGACTTCGAGTGCGGGAGAGGAGAGTGGAATTCCTGGTGTAGCGGTGAAATGCGTAGATATCAGGAGGAACACCGGTGGTGTAGACGGCTCTCTGGACCGTAACTGACGCTGAGACACGAAAGCGTGGGTAGCAAACAGGATTAGATACCCTGGTAGTCCACGCCCTAAACGATGCATATTTGGTGTGGGCAGTTCATTCTGTCCGTGCCGGAGCTAACGCGTTAAATATGCCGCCTGGGGAGTACAGTCGCAAGGCTGAAACTCAAAGGAATTGACGGGGGCCCGCACAAGCGGTGGAGCATGTGGTTCAATTCGACGCAACGCGAAGAACCTTACCTGGGCTCGAACGGCTGGTCAACGGCGGTGGAAACATCGCTACCCCGCAAGGGGGTCCAGTCGAGGTGCTGCATGGCTGTCGTCAGCTCGTGTCGTGAGATGTTGGGTTAAGTCCCGCAACGAGCGCAACCCTTGTCCTGTGTTGCCATCATTCAGTTGGGAACTCGCAGGAGACCGCCAGGGATAACCTGGAGGAAGGTGGGGATGACGTCAAGTCCTCATGGCCTTTATGTCCAGGGCTACACACGTGCTACAATGGGCGGTACAAAGCGCAGCTAACCCGCGAGGGGGAGCCAATCGCAAAAAACCGTTCTCAGTTCGGATTGCAGGCTGCAACCCGCCTGCATGAAGCTGGAATCGCTAGTAATGGCAGATCAGCACGCTGCCGTGAATACGTTCCCGGGCCTTGTACACACCGCCCGTCACATCACGAAAGTGGATTGTACTAGAAGTCTGCAGGCTGACCCGCAAGGGAGGCAGCGGCCCAAGGTATGATTCATGATTGGGGTGAAGTCGTAACAAGGTAGCCGTAGGAGAACCTGCGGCTGGATCACCTCCTTTCTAAGAGAGAACGTGGGTGGAGTTTCCGAAAAGATCGTCCTGTTGAGTGTACACAGGGCGCAATAGTAGGAAACAGCCGTTCCACTCCAAACCGCCATCGGGGCTTCGGTCCTGGTGGTGAGCCCGTTCCGGATCTCCACTTAGAGTACTCGAGATTTTCTGAAGCGGCCGGAAGCTGGTCTTCCGGTCTCTGCATCCAACTGGCCTCGATTAAGATCCTTGGGGGCCGCAAGGCCCCCCTGAAGTTCTGGGGCTGTAGCTCAGCTGGGAGAGCGCCTGATTTGCATTCAGGAGGTCGCCGGTTCGATCCCGACCAGCTCCACCAGCGTGGCAACACCTGGGCCTGTAGCTCAGATGGCTAGAGCGCACCCCTGATAAGGGTGAGGTCGGTGGTTCAATTCCACCCAGGCCCACCAAAAGGAACAATCAGCAGTTTGTAAAGCCGGAAGGTTTTACTGATTGCTGAGGCAATCGAGATCTTTGACAACTGAATATTGACGGGCATTATAAACACAAGATGTAAGCGCAAAGAAAGTAGCGTGCACAAGTGTTGTGTGTGAAGTAGATTTTATGGTCAAGCTACTAAGGGCGTGTGTGTGGATGCCTAGGCGCAAGTAGGCGAAGAAGGACGTGGTCAGCTGCGATAAGCTTCGGGGAGCCGCTCACAGGCTGTGATCCGGAGATGTCCGAATGGGGAAACCCAACGGGTGTGAACACCCGTTACCGCCATCTGAATCCATAGGGTGGCGGAGCGAACCGGGGGAAGTGAACCATCTCAGTACCCCGAGGAAGAGAAAACAACCGTGATTCCGAAAGTAGTGGCGAGCGAACTCGGAAGAGCCTAAACCAGGTGATTCGAAAGGAGAATCTGGGGTTGCAGGACCACAATAATCAACTGGGCGTTTCAGCGATGGAGCGGTCAGTTGGTTAAACGAGGGATAGGAAAGCGTTAATCGAACGGTCTGGAAAGGCCGGCCATAGAGCGTGACAGCCGCGTAGGTGAAAATGCAATCCTCCTTCCAGTGGCTCCTAAGTAGGGCGGGGCACGAGAAACCCTGCTTGAATCCGCCGGGACCATCCGGCAAGGCTAAATACTCACTTGCGACCGATAGTGAACCAGTACCGTGAGGGAAAGGTGAAAAGAACCCCTGCGAGGGGAGTGAAATAGTACCTGAAACCACACGCTTACAAGCAGTGGGAGGGCTATGCTCCGCAAGGAGAATGCCTGACCTCGTGCCTATTGCATAATGAGCTGGCTAGTTATTCTCAGTGGCAAGGTTAAGCGCAAGCGAGCCGTAGCGAAAGCGAGTCTGAACAGGGCGATGGAGTCGCTGGGAATAGACGCGAAGCGGGATGATCTACCCTTGGCCAGGATGAAGGCCGTGTAACAGCGGCTGGAGGTCCGAACCAGTGTTGGTTGAAAACAGCTTGGATGAGCTGAGGGTAGGGGTGAAAGGCTAATCAAATTCCGTGATAGCTCGTTCTCTCCGAAATAGCTTTAGGGCTAGCCTCTCGTGGTCCGTCGCGGTGGTAGAGAACTGATTGGACTAGGGGCCTTCCCAGGTTACCGAATCCAACCAAACTGCGAATGCCGTGAATGTGTAGCGAGGGAGTCAGACAGTGGGGGCTAAGCTTCATTGTCGAAAGGGAAACAGCCCAGACCGTCAACTAAGGTCCCCAAATCCATGCTCAGTGGGAAAGGAAGTCGGGACGCTCAGACAGCCAGGAGGTTGGCTTAGAAGCAGCCATCCTTTAAAGAAAGCGTAACAGCTCACTGGTCGAGCGGCTCGGTGCCGACAATATAACGGGGCTTAAGCATGGTACCGAAGTTACGGATTTGTTTTTCTTCGGAAAAACAGATGGTAGGAGAGCGTTCTCAACAGCTGTGAAGATCTATCGAAAGAAGGGTTGGAGCGTTGAGAAGTGACTCTGCCAGCATAAGTAGCGAGAAACCAGGTGCGAACCCTGGTCGCCGTAAGTCTAAGGATTCCTGAGAAAGGTTAATCCGCTCAGGGTTAGTCGGAGCCTAACGCGAGGCCGAAAGGCGTAGCGGATGGACAGCAGGTTAATATTCCTGCACTACCTTGTTTCGATCAAGACCGAAGGGGGGACGCGGACCGTAAGCTCTGGTGCGCAATGGTTTCAATCCAGGGTGAAGGGAGATCCGGAAAGGCAAATCCGCCGGGTCGTCCGCCAGGAAAAGCCTCTAAGGAGAAGCAAGGTATCCGTACCACAAACCGACACAGGTGGACGAGATGAATATTCTAAGGCGCTCGGGTGATGGTAGGTTCAGGAACTAGGCACATTAGCTCCGTAACTTCGGGAGAAGGAGTGCCCACCTAAGACGTGGGCCGCAGTGAATTGTCTCAGGCGACTGTTTAACAAAAACACAGGTCTCTGCAAAGTCGAAAACGACGTATAGGGGCTGACGCCTGCCCGGTGCCGGAAGGTTAAAGGGAGAGGTCAGCGCAAGCGAAGCTTTGAACTGAAGCCCCGGTGAACGGCGGCCGTAACTATAACGGTCCTAAGGTAGCGAAATTCCTTGTCGGGTAAGTTCCGACCTGCACGAATGGCGTAACGATCTGAGAACTGTCTTAACCTGCCGCCCGGCGAACTTGTGGTCCCGGTGAAGACGCCGGGTGCCCGCCACTAGACGGAAAGACCCCGTGCACCTTTACTATACCCTTTCATGGAACTATGGGGCGATCTGCGCAGGATAGGTGGGAGGCTTTGATTCCGGGTTCTCGGACTCGGAGGAGCCAACGGTGAGATACCACCCTGATCGTTCTGTGGTTCTAACCTCCACCCGTAATCCGGGTGAGGGACAGTGGAAGGCGGGTAGTTTGACTGGGGCGGTCGCCTCCTAAACGGTAACGGAGGCGCGCGAAGCTTGGTTCAGGCGGCTTGGAAATCCGCCGACGAGTGCAAAAGCATAAACCAGGTTAACTGCGAGACCAACAAGTCGAGCAGATACGAAAGTAGGCTTTAGTGATCCGGTGGTTCTGCATGGAAGGGCCATCGCTCAACGGATAAAAGGTACGCCGGGGATAACAGGCTGATCGGAGTCAAGAGTTCACATCGACGCTCCGGTTTGGCACCTCGATGTCGGCTCATCGCATCCTGGGGGTGTAGAAGCTCCCAAGGGTTAGGCTGTTCGCCTATTAAAGCGGTACGTGAGCTGGGTTCAGAACGTCGCGAGACAGTTCGGTCCCTATCTGTGGTGGGCGTAGGAGATTTGAGGGGGCCTGCCCTTAGTACGAGAGGACCGGGGTGGACGAACCTCTTGTGATCCAGTTGTCCCGCCAGGGGCATCGCTGGGTAGCGAAGTTCGGTCAGGATAAACGCTGAATGCATATAAGCGTGAAACCTTCCCCAAGATGAGATCTCCCAAGCGTAAGCTAACAAGGGCACTGGTAGACGACCAGTTTGATAGGACGGATGTGTAAGCGTGGCAACACGTTGAGCTTACCGTTACTAATTGCCCGTTCGGCTTGACCATAAAATACTACTGCACACACAACATGTGCGCTGCTTTTCCGCTTTCCGCCGGCCCGTCAATGTTCAGAACCTCATCCACCCTTCTGGGTGACCTTAGCGAGGAGGACCCACCCGTTCCCTTCCCGAACACGGCAGTTAAGCTCCTCAGCCCCGATGGTACTGCACAGGCAACTGTGTGGGAGAGTAGGAAGTCGCCCGGTTTATTCCAAGCAAGCCCCGGCCTTTACCCGCCGGGGCTTTTGCTTTTTGTTTGTGTCGCTTGTGCGCCACAGTTCACACCTGTGGCTTCGATTCACTGATTGACCCCGCGAAACCCCGGATCTACAATGGAGTTCAGCCGATTAGCCCTGTCCTGGAAACGGTGTGCCGTATGAATGCAACACGCCTTTCGATTTCCTGCGTCTCTCTTTCCCTGGCCATCTGCATCTTCGCAGCGGACCAGAAGAGCGACCAGCCCAAGAAGGCCTCTCAACAACGCGAAACCGTAGCTAAGCCCCTCACCGAGAAGGAGCGCCGGAAACGCGAGGAGAAGCTTCGCAAAGAGCTGGAGACGCCGTATCGGAAGTGGTTGAACGAGGACGTTGCTTACATCATCACCGATGAGGAGCGCGCGGCTTTCAAAAAACTCCAGACCGACGAAGAGCGCGAGCAGTTCATCGAGCAGTTCTGGCTGCGGCGCGACCCCACCCCCGATACCGTCGAGAACGAATATAAGGAAGAGCACTACCGCCGCATCGCGTACGCCAACGAACACTACGCTTCCGGCATTCCGGGATGGAAGACCGATCGCGGCCGCATCTACATCACGTTCGGCCCTCCCGACGAAATCGATTCGCATCCCTCCGGCGGCACCTACGAGAGGCCTCCCGAAGAGGGCGGCGGCACCACGTCCACGTTTCCCTTCGAACAGTGGCGCTACCGCTACATCGAGGACATCGGCACCGACATCACCATCGAGTTTGTGGACCCTACCATGTCGGGCGAATATCGGATGACCAGCGATCCTTCGGAAAAGGACGCACTGCTTTACGTTCCCGGAGCCGGTCTCACCATGATGGAGCAGTTGGGTCTTTCGGATAAGACCGACCGGTTCAACCGCACCGACGGCACGCACCTGGGCGTCCCGTTCGGCGGCGAGACCGAGAAGATGAACGAGTTCAACCGCATCGAGCAGTTTGCCAAACTGCAGCGTCCGCCGGCCATCAAGTTCAAGGATCTCGAAGCGGCGGTCGACACGCGCATCAGCTACAACATTCTGCCGATGCAGGTCCGTGTGGATTACGTTCCGATCACCGACGCCTCGGTGATGACGTACATCACGGTACAGTTCGAGAACAAGGATTTGCAGTTTCAATCCAAGGACGGAGTGCAGAAGGCGGTCGTCAACATTTTTGGACGCATCACCACCATGACGCGCCGCCGGGCAGTCAGCCCGTTTGAAAATACCGTGACCGTGGATGCGCCGACCGAGATGCTGCAGGCATATGCCCGCCAGAAGAGCATCTACCAGAAGGCCCTGCCGCTTCCTCCGGGCACCTATCGCCTGAATGTCGTGGCCAAGGACATCGTCGCTGGCAACATGAACAACTACGAGGTCGCGATCCATGTTCCGCGGCTCGACCCGGACAAGGTCGGGCAGAGCACCCTCATCCTGGCCGATCAATTAGAAAAGGTACCGCCCCGCAGCATCGGCGCCGGTCCGTTTGTGATCGGCGGATCGAAGGTCCGGCCGCGCGTCGGCGAGGTTTTCAAGCAAAGCGAGAAGATGGGGATTTACCTGAAGCTTTACAACCTCAGCGCCGATGACACGACGCACAAGCCGGTGGGCCAGGTGGAATTCGAGGTTCTGAAGCGGGGCAGCAATGAAAAGATTGCTGATTTAACAGAAGATCTCTCCCAGCTTCCGGATGCTTCCGGGAGCCAGGCAACGATTGAGAAGTATATTAATTTGAACGGTATACCTCCTGGGCAGTACACTCTCAGGCTAAAAGTGACCGACAAGATGCGTAATCAGGTACTCACACCCACGGCCGACTTTACGGTAACCTAGGGGGTAGCGGGCTGCGTCCCGAGACTCGGAACGAGCGTCGGATGTTGAAGCCGAAGGCGCACAAGACGATTGCTTCGCTGGTCATGGGAGTGGCGTGTCTCGTCGCGCCGCAAGTCTCCCGGGCGGCGGCTCCCGTTAAGCTTCTCGGCGCCATCGCCGGAGTGGTGAGCGATGGTGGCGGCGTTCCGCAGATGGGCGCCACGGTGCTCCTGCTGAACCACCAGGATCGCGTCTTCCAAAAGGTCCTTACCGACGAGAACGGCCAGTTCCGATTCCTTGGCCTTTTCCCCGACTTTTACTCCGTCCGCATCACTCTGGCAACCTTCGTCCCCGCTTTCAAGAAGAACATCCTGGTGCAGCCTGGAATGCGGAGTGTGCTGAACGTGAGCCTGAGCGGCTTGTTCAGTTCCATCCAGCTCACTTATCCGCCGATTAAAAACGGCAACCTGATGAGCGACGACTGGAAATGGGTGCTCCGCAGCGCGGCATCCACCAGGCCGGTGCTGCGGTTCGACCGAGGAGCGCAAACTTGCCGACGTCAAAACCGAACGCCCCGCGGCGTTCTCCCAAACGCGGGGGATGCTGAGGGTTTCGGCTGGAGACGGGGCCTTGGTTTCGAGCGTCGGAAATGAAGCCGACCTGGGGACGGCCTTCGCCCTGGCGACCTCTCTCTACGGCAGCAACATGCTGCAGGTGAGCGGCAACGTGGGCTACGGCTCGCTGTCGGGCGCTCCCAGTGCGGCGTTCCGCACGAGCTACAGCCGCAACGTGGCGGGCGGATCTCCGGAATTTTCGCTCACTATGCGACAGCTTTACCTGCCTGAACGCCTCGGGCTGGCGCTCGGCGGAAACGAATCGGCTCTGCCGATGCTGCGTACCATGTCGGCCGCGTTCGACGATAGTACGCGCATCAGCGACAATGTCTCGTTCCAGTACGGCTTCACGATGGACAGCGTGACCTTCCTGGATCATCTGAACTACTTCAGCCCCTATGCTCGCCTGACCTACGATCTGGGCAAGGACGGGCGCCTCGAGTTTACCTACACCTCCGGCAACGCCCGGCCCGATCTGGGGGACGATGCGCAGGATTCAGATCTGCAGCGCGATCTCAATACCCTGGCGATGTTCCCGCGCATTTCGCTCCGCGATGCGCACCCAAAGATCCAGCGCGGCGAGGAGTATGAGGTGGCCTACTCCCGCAAGGTGGGATCCCGGGTCTACGGTGTCTCCGCCTACCATGAGGCCGTCACCAACGCTGCGGTCTCGATGGTGGCGCCTCCCGGGCTCTACAGCGGCGGGGACCTGCTCCCCGACCTGTTCTCCGGCAATTCGACTTTCGACGCCGGAAACTACCAAAGCAGCGGATACTCGGCGATGGTCACGCAGGATCTCGGCGAAAACGTCAGCGCCACTTTGAGCTACGGCTCGATGGGCGCCCTGACCGTGGATCAGCGGGAACTGGTGAGCAGCAGCCCGGACGAACTGCGGTCCATGATCCGCGCGGGCCGCAAGCACGCCGCCACTCTGCGGATCGCGGCGACGTCGCCGTGGACCGGCACGCACATGATCGCAAGCTACCAGTTCACGCCCGAGCACGGCTGGGCCATGCCGGGGAACATGTACAGCACGCAAAGCATCCGGCCCATTCCTGGCTTGAACATATACGTGCGCCAGCCGATTCCGAGAATTGCCATGCTTCCCTGGCGAATGGAAGCGACCGCGGACCTGCGCAACCTGCTCGCGCAGGGTTATCTGCCCCTCCTGATGAGCAACGGGCAGCAGGCGATTCTGGTGCAGACGCCGCGCAGTTTCCGCGGCGGACTTAGCTTCATCTTCTAATTGCGGATCGATTCCCACCACTCTTTTTCCGAGCGCTATCCGCTCGGCTACCTGGAATCCATTCTGAAGCGCAACCGCTTTGACGCGGGAATCCTGGTCGGCGAGGCCTTCTGGCCGGCCCAGGAATTCGTCAAAGGCGTGATTGTCCGCACCGGCAGACTCGACCCCCGGGATCTCGACGAGTATCAGCGGCAGCCCAAATTCCGCGGGATCTGCTATGAGCCTGCTGTTGGCGGGGTTCCCGCTGGTTTCGCCGAACTGGAGCGCCGAGCCATTCCGCTCGACCTGATCTCCGGCCTGGAACTGCTGCCGCGCATCGCCGAAAAGTTCCCCCGGCTGCGGATTGCGCTCGATCACCTGGGCGCGCCGTTTTCCGGCGACTGGGCGCAGCGGCTTGCGGCGGCGGCTCAATATCCGAATGTCTTCTGCAAACTGAGCGGCCTTACGCGGATTGCGCCGTCGCCCGTCCCATACGTGCGTCACGCGCTCGCGGTCTTCGGATCCGCCCGGCTGATGTTCGGCAGCGATTGGCCGAACACACTGCCCGAGCACTCGTGGAAAGCGGCCCTGGCCGCATTTACACAGGCGATCGGCGCGCAGACGGTCGAGGTCCGGGAGGAGTTGCTGGGTGGCACGGCAGCCCGTTTTTATGCGCTCTGAGAGGCTGAAGACGGCGGCCGCGGCGGCGGCCATCGCCGCCTTGAATGCCGCCCTGGCGTGGCGCCTGTTCGCACTCGCCTATACGCGCGAAATGGGTTCGATCGAAGCCGCATTCATCGGACTGGCGCGTTACGTTCGCGATCACTTTCCGCATCTCGGCTGGTTCCCGCTATGGTATGGGGGCATTCCGTATCCCGACACCTATCCGCCCCTGCTGCACTGGATCGTTGCGCTCGTAGCGGCAGCGGGCCGGATTTCGCCCGGGCTGGCCTACCATGCAGTCACGGCGGCAGTGTTTGCGCTCGGTCCGGCGGCGCTGTTCTGGGCCGCCTGGCGGCTGGGGGCCGGCCGCGCGGCCGCGTTCACCGCGGCGCTCGGATACTCGCTGGTCTCGCCCGCATGCTTTCTGATCCCCGAGATCCGGGCCGACGCCGGTGGTTGGTTCGGCCCGCGCCGCCTGGTGGCATTGGTGCGCTACGGCGAAGGTCCGCACCTGCTGGCCCTTCTGCTGCTGCCTGTCGCGATCGGGATGCTGCACGTAGCACTCGAGAAGCGCACGCCTGCCCGCTACTTCGGCGCGGCCCTGGCCCTGGCCGCGGTGGCTCTCAGCAACTGGCTCGGCTCCTTCGCGCTGGCCCTGATGGTGGCGGCCTACCTGCTCGCCCGCTGGGACCGCGGCTGGATGCCGGCCGCCGGGCTCGGCTGCTGGGCATACGCCATCGCCATGCCGTGGCTCTCGCCTTCGACCATCGCGACGATCCGCGCCAACGCCCCGTTGGTGGGCGGGAAATTCGAGCCGGGCCTGGGCCAGCGGATCTATGCCCTGGCATTTGTCGCCGGCCTGCTGGTGCTGGCCTGGGGAATGCGGCGCGCGAAATGGCCGGGGCAGGTTCGCTTCGGCCTCCTGTTCCTGTGCGCGACCGCGGCGGTGGTCCTGCCCGCGTATTGGTTCAATCTCATCCTCGTACCGCAGCCGCACCGCTATCACCTGGAGATGGACCTGGCGTTCTGGCTCGCGGCGGCCTTCCTGATTCCTCTCCGCTCCCGGACGGCCGTCCTGGCCGCGTGCGCCGCGGCCGTACTGGCCGTTCCCCTGTTCGTCCACCAGCGCTCCCTGGCGCGCCGGCTCGAGCAGCCTGTCCGAATCGAATCTACTGTGGAGTACCGCATCTCCCGCTGGCTGGGCGAGCACATGCCCGGCCGCCGCGTCTTTGCGCCCGGCACCATCGGCTTCTGGATGAACGTGTTCAGCGACACCCCGATGCTCACCGGAGGATTCGACAACGGCATGCGCAACGTGTTCCTGCAAGACGTCATCTTCCAGATCTATTACGGCGACAAGCAGAAAGTCGCGCTCGACTGGCTGAAGGCCTATGGCTGCGACGCGGTGATCGGCGGCAGTCCGGAGAGCCGCGAAATTTATCACCCATACAACCATCCAGCCAAGCTGGAGGGTCTCCCCGAGTTATGGCGCGAAGGCGGCGACGTGATCTACGCCGTGCCTGGTGCGAGCGGATCCCTGGCGCACGCCGTACGCGCTTCCGACCTCCCCCGGGTCACCCCGCCGGCCTACGATTCGCAGCCCCTGGCCCCATATCTCGCGGCGCTCGACGACCCCGCTCTGCCGCGCGCGGCGTTCCGTTGGACCAGTGAGAGCAGCGCGTCCATCACCGCCGACCTCCGGCCGGAATACCTGCTTTCCGTACAGATCACGTGGGACCAGGGGTGGCATGCGCTGGTCGGCGGCCGTCCGCGGCGAGTGTGGAAGGATAAACTGGGACAGATGGTGGTGGAACCGCTGTGCAACGGTCCCTGCACCGTGGAGCTCACCTGGGATGGCGGCATGGAACTGCTGGCGGCCCGCGTCTTGAGCGGCGCCGGGCTGGCGGGCGGCGTACTGTGGATTCTCTTATGGCGAAGGCGTTCGGTTTCAACCAAGACGAACTGAAGCTCCTGTTAGTCGCGGTGCGCCAGATGCGGCGGACGTTCGCGACGGCGCGCAAGAGCGATCCCTCGATCGAGGCGTACGCGGCGCTCTACGATGCGCTGTTCGAGAAGCTGCGCGACATGGCCGGCCCGCTGCCCGAGCAGGTGGAGGAAGCGCTTTAAGGCCGCGCCCTGCGGGCTTGCGCCACCATCTCCTTGACCCGGGCGAGCAGCTCCGGCGCATGGTACGGGATGCCGTCCTTGATGGTCCACTCCACGCCTCCGGTATGCGCGACCTTGCCCTCGCGGATCTCGTCCACGCCGGTCGGGTAGAGCACCTTCAGATTCTCGAGCGGGTTGCCGTTCACCACAATCAGGTCCGCCGCGAAGCCGGCGCGCACGCGCCCCAGCCGGCTTTCCTGGCCCAGGATCCGGGCATTGTTCCCGGTCGCCTGTTGAATGATCTTGAGAGGATGGAACCCGGCCTCCTGGTGCAGTTCCATGTTGCGGATCAGGCCGAAGCCATACATCTGATATATGAACCCGGCGTCGTCGCCCATGCCGATCAGGCCGCCCAGGCGGTCGAACTGGCGCAGGGCCGCCATCCACAGGCGGTAATTCTCCTTCCAATAGGTCTCGTCAGTGGAGGACCACCCGATGAAGTAAGATCCGTGGTTGGCGGGGTTGGGCCGGAAATATTCTTCGAGCGCCGGATGCAGGTAGCCGGCGAACCACGGCTGATTCTGGGCGCGCTGCAGGTCGCGGCTGGCCTCGTAGATGTCCATGGTGGGGTCCCAGGCGACGTTGGCCTTCACCATCGCTTCGAGTACCTGGGTCAGGCGCTCCGGGTTGGCTTCGCGAAACAGCCGCCCGGCCCAGCGGAAACGGTCCGTCTCGTTGTTGTAGTTGTAGCCGGAGGGAAACTTCTGCACGCCGTCTTCGATGGCGGCATCCGGTATGCCGTACCAGTGCTCGATGCTGGTGGTGCCGAAGCGGATGTCGTCCCAGGCGTTGGTCTCCTCGACGCCCGCGTGATGCGCGACGCGCAGCCCCAGCTTGTGCGCTTCGTCCTCCATGGCGGCCATTTCGTCGCGGTCGATCCCCAGGATTTTGATGCCGTCGGCGCCCATCTGTTTCAGTTCGCGGACCCTTGCCCGCGCTCCTTCGGCATCCCGCACGCGGCCCAGCATGGGGTAGACAAAGATGCGGGGCGCCGCGATCTCGCCTTCGGCGCTCAGCCGCCGCAGTTCGAGGGCGCGCTTCGTATCGCTCCCTACGTCGCGGACCGTGGTGATGCCGCAGGCCAGCCAGATATCGAGCTCGTATTCAATCGGCTGAGGCATGCCGCCGCGCTCTTCCTGCAGGTGGGCGTGGGCGTTGATCAGCCCGGGCAGGACGTATTTGCCGGTAGCGTCGATCACCGCGTCGGCCTGCGGCGCGTGCGAGCCACCGCGGGCCCGCGCCACGGCGTCGAGAGGGATCACGTCCGCGATCCGGTTGTTCTCGATGACGATATCCATGGGGCCCTTCGCGGGGGTGCCGTTGCCGTCGATCACGGTGGCATTGTGGATCAGCAGGCGCGGAACCCGCTTCCCACTGGCGGGCGCCTGGGTCTGGGCAGCGGCAGCCCCGGCGAACAGGAGTGTGGTCGCCAGGGCGAGTCCTCGACAATTCATTCGACGATTGTGCCACAGCAGCCGGGCATTTTCGGCCGACCTGTTAGAATAATGGAGACCGCACTTTGTGGGCGGTTAGCTCAGCCGGTCAGAGCGCCTGCCTTACAAGCAGGAGGTCCGCAGTTCGAGCCTGCGACCGCCCACCACTCCAGTCGTCTGTCCAGGCACTTGCCGCTCTTCATGGTCTGCGGCCGCTGTCCCTATAACCGACAATTGCTGGGACGAAGGTTCCATTACGGGATTCATGTTGCCCCGCCCTTGGCTAAACAGTTTTGACCATAGGTTCTATAACTAGCCATGAAATGTTGTAAGAACTTGAATAAACCTAGCGTGATACAATCCA
This sequence comes from Bryobacterales bacterium, assembly GCA_963836015.1. Taxonomy (GTDB): domain Bacteria; phylum Acidobacteriota; class Terriglobia; order Bryobacterales; family Bryobacteraceae; genus CAWCDJ01. Next base: position 165,551 of record CAWIIF010000004.1, read on the forward strand.
CACACATGAAGAACTCCCCTGTGTACTTTCTTCGAGCTGGGATTACCTTCTCATTGCTGTCTATTGCCGCCACTTCCGTTTGCCGCGGCCAAAGCTCTCAGGCTCTTACACCCGGCACCATCGTAACGGGTCAGTGCCAGGGGCACCAGAATCAACCGGGTTGTGTGATACCGAGCCTGTTCGGTTCCACCGGGCTCAGCCTGTACCCCAATCCGGGATTTCCCCATTATGCACACTTCATCGGGTCGGCGCAGACGACCCTCAATCAGACTCTGAGCAGCGCGATTGCGACTCAGTTGACCACCCTGCCGATCGTGTCGCCCTCTTCCGGGTTCACTTACAAATACAGCAGCGAGGCGGGCGCTTTCGTCCGTACCACCACGAGCTTCGGCCCGATTTACGCAGAGCGCGCGGAGACCATCGGCCGCGGCAAAGTGGCGTTCGGCATTTCCTACCAGCGGTTTCGTTTCAGCAGCATCGACGGCACAAGCCTCCATAACATTCCCGCGGTCTTCTCTCATGTCCCGGATACAGGGCCGGGCGGCGCCCCCGAGACTTATGAGGCGGATGTCATTCAAACGTCGAACAATATCGATTTGAATATGGACCAGACCATGCTGTACGGCACCGTAGGAATTACCGATCGCATAGACGTCTCCGTGGCGGTGCCCCTGGTATCCGTGCGGATGGGAGTGAACTCGAATGCAGGTATTGTGCGGGTTTCCGGGCCGAGCTTCACCGTCCCGGGCGTCGGAACGTTCCCCAATCCGCACCAGTTCACTGCGGATCCGAACAGCCTGACAGCCTCCTTCGCCAGCACAGGCAGCGCATCAGGGATCGGCGACATCACTCTGAGGTTTAAGGGAAATGTCTGGCAGGGCAAGAGCCTGGGGATGGCCGTCGGCCTTGACGTGCGCACACCGTCGGGGAATGCCCAGGAGTTTCTGGGGTCGGGGGCTATGGGTATCAAGCCCTTCATCGCGATCTCGACAGTGGGCAGACGCTTTTCGCCTCATCTCAACCTTGGATATCAGTGGAACGGCCAGTCGATTCTTGCGGGAAATCTGACCGGAACCACCGTATCGGAAGATTCGACCGGAGCCGTAGTCATTCAGAACGGGCCGGCCATGAAAGAGAACCTGCCCTCGCAGCTGTTTTACACGCTCGGCGCTGACGTAGGCGTCACGAAGGGTTTGACTTTTGCGTTCGATTACCTCGGTCAGGCACTCTTCAACGCACCGCGAGTCTTCTCAACTGTATACCCGACGCAGAATATTCCGGGCGGGACCGGTTCTCAGCTACTCAACACAATCAGCGGCGGGAAGGACGATATTGGCCTGAGCAGCGGAGCCACCGGAATCAAGTTGAACCTCTTCGGAAACCTGCTGCTTACGGCCGATGTTCTGTTTCGCCTTGACAATAAGGGTTTGCGGCAGAATATCACGCCCCTCATTGCTCTTTCGTACGCATTTGGCGGGAAGTAAGCCGCTAATGACGATCGATTGAGCCGATCTGCCAGCCTGACGAGCTGCGGAAAAGCGTGACGGTAACCGGCTCGGCAGCAGTCATCGCGGGACCGCTGCGGGGTCTGTAGACCAACCTGCGAGTGCAGGTTACGCTAGCCGAATCGCCGTTCATCGACGGCTGTCCGACTGGTTCGAGTTGAAAGCGCAACTCTTTGGCATCGGCGAATTGCTGGCGGTACGTTGCGACCGGAAGTCCGCTCCAGATCTTTTGAAGCGCTCCAATGTCTTTGCTGTTATACGCGGCCTCAAAGTCCTTCAGCACCTTGACGACCGCCTGCTGGTCGGCCCGCTTCTTTTGCTCCCTGTCTCGAAGCGTCTGAGCAGCGCTTGCTTCCGCCGCCAGGCGGTCTAGTTCCGCAATTCGGGCGCGTGCACCGTCGGCGTGCTGGCCGGTCGAGAAGTGGGAGAGGTAGTCCTCCAACTGTCCCTTGTTGTTCGGATCCACCTTATTCCAGGCTGCCTGCTCCGCCTGGCGCGAAGCATTGGCCTGTGCCTGCTGCCGTAACTCCGCGGCCCGGGCGCGTGCCTGACCCGCCAGGGTTCCGGCGCCGGGATGATTCTTGACAAACGTATCGAAATCATCCGGGTTCGTGCTGGAGGCGATGCGGGCCCAGTCCTGAGCTTCGATGCGTTTCGGGTCCGGCGGCGGCGGAGCCTTGGTCAGTTTCGACATGGTCACACGAGCACGCTCGAGCTGAGTCGTCTTACCGGATGTAAACTGCTCGCTGAACTGCACCGGGCTATAGTCGTCCTTTGTCAGTTGCACGGTGTGCTGCCCCGGGGGTACCTCGTGCCGGAACGTTCCGGCGCTGTTCGTTTCTCCTATGGTTTGGCCGTCCAACTTCACGGACGAGCCGGCAACGGCGCCGGAGATCTCCAGATATGCCGGAGACCGGCTCAGGGCGAACACCACCGGCTTCTCTTCACCCTTCTTCAGCATGATCTGCTGGGGTGGCGGAGCCTGGAACCCGTCCTTCTCCACCCGAATCGAATAGGTACCGACATCCAGCGGAATTCGAAGCTTGCCATGCTCGGTCGTTCGCTGGTATTGCTGATTATTCAAAAAGACCTTGACCCTGTCCTCGCCGGTTTCGACGGTCAAGACGCCCACGTTGCGATCCAGGTTGAGGAAGACGTTCAATGCCGGATCCGGCCGGATGTCCACCACCACCGAGCGGTCGCCGATCGCGATCTGGCGCGTGCCCTCTTTGAGGTCGGGCAGACTGGCAGAGGAGCCGGACGCCGCCGGCGTCTTCCCTGCCGAGGCGCCATCTACTTTGATCTCCTCCACTCCGCAATTACAGGCGATGCTCCCGGCGCCACCGGCGTTCGCCACCACGGTGGCCTGCACCTCTTTGGCTGTGATCGGCCCAATCAGTCCGGGCGGAGATCCGGCTGCGCTATTCCAGCCGGCTTCGAACTCGGCGCTCCCGCCTGTGACCCGCAGCGTGTGGCGCCCGGGTAAAATCCCCGAAGCAGTGAATTGGCCATCGCGCAACGCGCCGGCCCGCCTGCCGTCGATATAGACCTGGCCGCTATCGAAGTTCGTATTCACCGAAAGCAATTGCGAGAGCGGTTCGAGGGTCAGAGCCATCTCTACCGGCGGCTGGCCGGCCGTCACTTTGACCTCACGCGTGATCGGTTTGTATCCGGCCTTGGCGACCCGCAGCGCATAGCTGCCCGGACCGACCTTCAAAGTGCAGTTGGGAGTCGTGCACTTTTCATTCCCGATCTCAACGGAAGCGCCCGCGACATCCGTGGTGATCTTCACCGGAATTTTCGCCGGGCCCCGCAGCAGCGGGGGTACGGCCACGACGGCAGCCAGCAGCACCCCTGCCGCACCGGCGAACATCAGCAGCCGTTTCCGATTCGCGGCAACCAGGCTGCGCAGATGCTCGCGTCTGAGTTCCTTGGCTCGATGCTCCAGGACGCGGATTGTGGCCGCGGCCAGGTCTGCGATCTCGCGGTCCGCCTGGTTCTCGGCCGCGATGCCGGCTGCGCGGATCCTCAAAGCATCGAGTTCGGCTGCTTGTCCGGCGGACTTTGCCGATTCGTCGATCTGCCGCAATTCGCCGGCCACCGCCTCGCGCTCTTGCCGGATCTGCCCCGCAAGCGCGGATCGCGGGGCTGCCAATCGCTGCTCGTCCGGATAGCTCTGAAGCCCCCGTTCCAATTCGGCCAGCGCACTTTGCAGATCGCCCTTCTTTTGAAATTCGTCTGCTTGGGCCAGGCAATCCGCAACCGCCGCATCTTTCTTGCGGTCGGAAATGTTGCGCAGCATCGCCTCCGGCGGCTGATAGCCGGGCTCAAGAGAATTGGCCTCGATGACCAGCGTTTCGGCCTGCCGCCAGTCCGTCTGGACGACCGACTCCGCGTGATCGATGAGCTTGGTCAGAACCAACTTTCGAAAAGCCGGATCGAACTCCTCCAGTTGAAAGGCTTCGCGCAGGCACGCCTGGCATTCGGCGAACCGGCCCTTCTCTCTTGCGGCCTGCGCCTGGGCCAGAAGGTCGCGTGCGCGGGCTTTCTTCTGTTCGGCCTCCCGCAGGCGGCTTTCGAGTGCCAGCAACCGGGGAGCACCCTGATGCTCGGCGAGGGACTGGCGCAGCAGTTCGCGGGCGGTTGACACATCCCCGCTGCCGAGCATCTGCTCGATCTGCCGGGCCCAATGGTCGATGGCCTCGGCCCGCGCCGCATCCCTGGCCCGCTGAACCCGTTCGATTTCCTTCTTCAGCTCCGGATATTGATCGTAGATCGTGAGCAGGCTGGTCCATTGTTCGAGAGCTTCGTCCCACCTTCCCGCCTGCTCGGCGGCACGGGCCTTCTCCACAATCGAATCGGCGAGCGCGAGTTTCTTCCGGATAAACCGCAGTTCATCCGCAATGGCGGCCTCGCCGGGATAGCGCTGCAAACCCTCTTCCAGAATCAGGGCGCGTTTCGCCAGATCCGGTTCAGCGGCCGCACTCTGCCGCAACGCCTCCAGGTGGGCCCCTTTCCGTCCCAACTCCGCTTTGCGCTTGAGTTCGCCAAACAGGGTATGGTCGGGAAACCGCGCCAGGTACGGCGCACAAATCCCCAGAGCCGAATCGAAGGCGCCATCCGCAACTTCCTGGTGGGCTCGCTCGATATCCGAGAGGTGGCGGAGCGGCTCGGCGGCTGAGGATTGGACCTCCTGATCGCTCGAGTATTTCCGGCCGATTTCCCTTGCTCTGGCCAGCAATTCGGAAATCTCGTCCGCCGATTGCGCCTTGACGGCCGCGGCCTGAATCGCTCCCAGTTCCTTGAGATCGCGGCTGCGTTGCCGGCGCCGTTCCTGCTCTGCCAGTTCGTCCCTCAATCGCAGCCGGATCGCCGTCAGCGGAGGAGCGTCGGGATATTCGCCCAGGAATTTCTCGACGAGCCGCATCGCCTCCTTGAGTTGGCCTTTCTCCTCCAGCCGCCGGCACTCTTGCGCGGCGGTGTCGATTGCCTGTTGCCTCTGCCACGCCGCTTTCCGGGACACCGCAAGGTGACGCAGTTCTTGCAGGGACCGAGCATCGGCCCACTTCCTCAGGCCCTCGTCCACGCGCGACATGGCGGCGTCAAGATCCCCGGCGTCGATCAGGCTCCGGACTTCGCGCGCGTGCCGGTCGATGGCCGCGGCCCGCACGCCTATCCGCGCCTGGTCCAGGACCGCCGCCAACTCGGGATCGGCGGTTTTCCCGGGGGGAAAGCTCAACAGCATTTCCAGGGCTTCGTCCGGCCGGCCGGTCTCGATGAGCCGCCGTGCGTTGGCGAGCGTCTGGCGGAACTGGAATTCCTTCAGCAGATCGCTGAGTGCCGGGTCGCCGGGATATTCTTTGAGCGCCGTTTCAGCCGCGGCGATCGCCTCCGCGTACCGCTTCCCGCTCCCGAGCTTCCGCGCTTTCTCGATGGCCGCCTTGAGGGCTTCGGCGCGCTGCCATTCTTCCCTGGCCGCCAGAAGGGAACCCCTGACTTCGAGGAGGCGGCTCTCTCCCGGCCAGTTCTTCAGAGCGCGGTTCACGAGTGCCAGGCCACGGTCGAACTCGGAGCGGCTGGCTAACGCGAGTGCCTCGTCCGCAAGTTTATCGACGGCCTCCCCGAGCCGCCGCGCTTCCAGTTGTTCGCGGCCCCGCTTCAGAAGGGCAGCCACTTCCGGATCGTCGGGGAAGCGAGCAGCGACGGGTTCCAGCGACCCGATCGCGTCCTCGTCTCGTCCCTCCGCGAGCATCGCCTCGGCATCGATCACTGACCGATCCCGGCGCTCCTTCTGCTTCAACCCGTTTTCGGCTTCGGACAGCAATGCCTGCAAAGCCGGGTCTCCAGCGTACTCGGAACAGGAGATGCGCAAGAGATCCAGGGCCTCGTTCCACCGGCCGGCCGAGATCAGGCTTCGACCTTGCGCGGCGGCCGCTTCGATTGCCTGCGAGCGCTTTTGCGCCAACCATTCGCTCTCCACCCGGTTTCGCAATTCGACCAGCGCGGGCGCTTCGCGGTACTCCCGCAGTCCTTCGCCGGCCGTTTGCAGGGCTTTCTCGAATTGACGCTGTTTCGCCAGATCCTCTACCTCGCGGAGGATCTTCTCAAAGGCCTGCTTTCGCTCCCACGCAGCACGATCGCCCTCTACACTTTCCCGGAGCTTCAACAGCGAAGCTTCTCCGGGCCAGGTTTCGAGGCCGCGTGCCAGCATCTCCAAGGCTTCGGAGAACTGGTTCCGCGAAGCTAAAGCCCCGGCATCTTTCTCCACGCGGGCGATGTCTTCGGCCCGCCTTCGCGCGGCCAGGTCGCGCCGTGCGCGCGCCAGCAGAGGTTCCCACTCGCTCTCGCCGGGGTAGCTCGTGGTGGCTCTCCGGAGGAGTTGAATGGCCTCTTCCAGGCGTCCCTGGTCCAGCAGAAGGCTCGCCCCGCTGGCGGCGCTGGCAATCGACCTGCGCCGCAGGTACTCCGCTTGCTGGTTCTCGATATCCTTTCGGGCAGTTTCCAGCAAGGGCGACTTCATGTTGGACGACGCCAGCAGTTTGATTGCTTCCTCGAACCGGTTGTCCCGGGCCAGCTGGTCTGTCTGCTCCAGCAGGCGCTTGATCGCCAGTTCCTGTTGCCAGGCAGACTCGGCATTCTCCACGGCCTCCAGTTGGCGAATCAGGTTGCTTTCCGCCACATAAGTGACGAGCGCCTGCTCCAGAATCCGGCGCGCGCGCTCGAACTGTTTGCCGTCCGCGAGTTCCTGGGACTCCTTGATCGCACGTTCGATCGCGAGCGCCCTGTTGCGGGCGCGAAGCGCTTCCCTGGCTCGCCCGGAGAGAGTCCCGAGTTCGCGTTCGCCCGGGTACTCGCGGACAGCTTGTTCGAGCATCGCGACGGCCTCGTCCAGCCGGCCCCCGGAAATCAGTTTCCGCGCGTCGCTGGAAGCCTTCAGGATCGCCTGCCGGCGCTTGTAGGCCTCCCAGGCCTTGTCGATTTCCTTCTGAAGCTCCGTCAATTGGGGGTCGCCGGCATACTCTTCAAGAGCCGCCGTGACTGTGCTCAGAGCTTCCAGGAAGTGCTCGCCCGACAGAAGCTGTTTCGCGGCGGCGAGGACTCCGTTGATGGCCTGCTGCCGCTCCCACGCCTGCCTGGAGCCCAGCACCTCTCCGCGCAGACGAAGCAGGTAGCCGTCCTCCTTCCAGTCTTCCAGCCCCTTGTCGACGACCCGCAGAGCTCCCTCGAAGTCCCGGGCTCCGGTACGTTGGGCGACCGCCCTGGCGATCGCCTCCACTGCGCGTGCCCGCTCCCGTTCGCGCGCCTCCTGCTCAGCCCGGGATAGAAGTTCCGAAAGCACCGGCTCGTCCGGGTACCTCGTCAGTACCTGCCGCAGCCTTTCAACCGCCTTCTCCGGCTGCTTCTGTTCGAGTAGCGCCTCGGCCTGTTCCCGGACCTTCTGCACCGCCTCTTTCCGCCGCTGCTCATTCCATTCGGTCTCGAGTTGCTCGAGCAGGCGCAGCAGTGCCGGTTCCGAGCTATACATCTGAAGAGTGCCTTCGACAGCTTCTACAGCTTCGGCAAAGCGTTGCTCAGCGCGGAGCGCTTCGCATCTCGCAAGAACCGCCTGGACCGCCTGTTCGCGCTCCCACGTTCCTTTTGCCGACATCGTTTGGGCGAGGATGCGGATCAGGGCCGTCTCGCCGGGGAATATTTCGAGCGATCGATCCAGCAGCGTGAGAGCGGCCTCGTAGTTGCGGGAGGCGGCAAGCGTGCCGGCTTCCTTGACCGCAGTCTCGATCGCCAGGGCGCGTGCCCGCGATGCCAGTTCCTTCTGCGCATACGCGAGAAGGTGAGCGACTTCCTTGTTGTCCGGGTAGTCGCGCTGCAGGTCTTCCAGGCGGGAGGCCGCCTCTTCCAGCCGTTGGTCCTGGAGGAGATCTGTGGCGCCGGCCATTTCATTCTGCAGCCGCTGCTTTCGCTCCTGCGCAGTCTTCTCGTTGCGGACCAATTCGATGGTGAGGCGCACCTTCGGCGAGTCCGCTTCGGGGCCAAGTCCTGTCAGCAGGGCGAGCGCCTCGTCATACGCGGGCACCAGCAGAAGACTTTGCGCCTTCCGTATGGCTTCGTCGATTCGCTGTTCTGCCTGGCGGCGCTCCACCTCCGATTTCACGGTCTTCAGAAACTCCGCCGCCTCCGGATTTTCCGGGTCATGCCGCAATGCCTCTGTAGCCGTCCGGTAGGCGGCCGTGAGGTTCCGGCCCTCAAACTCGCGTCGCGCCTCGGCCAGCAGTTCGGATGCCTGCCTGGCGTGCTCCGCAAGTCCCTTTGCGTGCTCGACTCGCGCCTGGATGTAGTCGTTTTCCCGATCCAGTTTCAGCGCCAGTTCGAATGCCTGGACCGCGTCGGTAAACCGGCGCTTGACCAGGTGGTCCTCGGCGGAACCCAGCAGCGATTCAATTCTCGGCTGCAGGGACCGCTGGCGGAGTTGTTTGAGCAGTTGCTCCCTTAGGGCGCGCGCCGCGCGATTGCCGGGGTCCAGGCCGAGCGATTCCTGCAAAACGGTCTGCGCGGGCTCGAGCTGTTTTTTTTCGATCAGCTCCTGTGCCTGCGCGAGGAGCGTCGAGGCGCGCTCTCTTCGCTGATCGAGGACGAGCGGCTGGATGTCGAACAGCACTTCCTTCAGGCTTTGGTAGCGCAGTTCGCGGTCCCGCTGAACGATTTTCGAAACGATCTGCTGCAGGGCTTCGGGAACGTCCGGTACGAACTCTTTAAGGGGGCGAGGATCCTCGAATGTCAGCCGGTACATCATGCTGCGAGCGTCCGGAGCCTCGAACGGATGCTTTCCCGTGATCAGTTCGTAGAAAATGACGCCGTACGCGAAGATGTCGCATAACGAGTCGAAGTCGGCGCCAGCGAGCTGTTCCGGCGCCATGTAGAGCAGCGTGCCGATCAGGTAGCCTTGCTGCGTCAGGCGGGTCGCGTCGCGGTCGTTCATCAGCCGCGCGATCCCGAAATCCATGATCTTCACGGTGCCGTCGCGCAGCACCATGATATTGGCCGGCTTTACGTCCCTGTGCACAACGCCGTTCTTGTGGGCGCAGTACAACCCTTCGGCTACCTGCGACATGATGTTGCACTTTTCCAGCAGGCTCAGCGGCTTGTGCGAGCTGATGATATGGTGCAGGTCTTCGCCTTCCAGGTACTCCATCGCAATGAAGGGAAGATTCTCGTGTGTACCGTACTCGTAGACCGTGACTAGATTTTCGTGCCGAAGGTTGCCGGCAACCATGGCTTCGTTGCGGAAACGCGTGAGGGTGTCTTTGCTGGCCTGGGTCAGGACCTTGATGGCTACCGATCGGTTGACGGTTGGGTCGAAGGCGCGGTAAACCAGGCCGAAGCCGCCGCGGCCCAATTCCTCCACGATCTCGTACCTGCCAATTTGTTTCGGCTTCCCCTCTGCCATGATCGAGCACACGGGCCCCTTAGCCCGGGGAACATCGTGAAAACGATTATATTCTAAGATAGGCTGCCGGGAACATCGGGATGATTGCAAAAGCTCAAATAGTCCTATAACTTGCGGCGGTTTTCGGCTAATCGCCTGTCTGGTCCCTGCGAATTGTCGTATACTTGACCCTAACGTGCAGATCCGAGACCGCCAGAAGAACGGCCCGCCGCGGTTTCCGCATTGTGCCCTGGACGAAGTCATCAACCGGGACTTCATCCGATCGGAAATCGAGGGCGGAGTCTACCTGGAGAATCTTCCCCCGGGGACCGAGTTGGAAGTTCGCACCGAGAACCGTTCTTATCGAATCCAGTGTTGCGGTGGGGGGAAGGTGTGGATTTCCGGTCATCCGGTGTTTTGCCCCGAGCCCGTTTTGGTCAAACTGCATGGTTCGACTTGGGGCGGCGCGGTCATGCGTACCGCGTACATCGGGAGGGGAATGCGACTGGAATTCCGCCACCCGGAATATCAGGTCGTCATCACCTCGGCGGTATTGGATATAACAGACAAGGCCTGTGCGTAGTCAAAAGGTGAAGTGAGCTCGGCCCTTTAAAAGCAGAAGGTCCGCAGTTCGATCCTGCGACCGCCCACCACACCAACCCATCCAAAGTCAAAAGCAGGCTGGGGTATACTCGGCTGGTGTCGCGCGCTCTGACCATTGGGGAAGCCTTTGCTCTGGCGGAAGACCTGGTGAAGCGCGGATGTTGGGACGACGCGCGCACGGTTTGCGGCAGGATTGTTGCAGCCGATCCACGGTACGCGCCGGCGCTCCACCTTCTCGGAATCGCCGCCCGCCGCCGGGGCGACCGCGTCGCGGCGATTCGGTTCCTGCAAAAGGCCGTGGCATCCGCGCCTGGTTTCGCCGCCGCGTTCAACGATCTAGGCAACCTCCTGATGGAGGAAGGGCGCACCGCGGAGGCCATCGCACAATACCGGCAGGCGATCGCAATCCAACCCGCATATCCGGAAGCGCACAACAACCTCGGCAATGCCTGCCAGATAGGAGGACTCCTGGAAGACGCGGTGGGCTGTTACCGGCAGGCCCTCGGCCTGTCACCGGCTTATGCGGAGGCCTATCGCAATCTGGGGAGCGCGCTGCGGCGGCTCGGCCGGCTCAGTGAGGCGGTCGGCTGCTTCCGATCTGCCGTCTCTTTGAACCCGCGCTACGCGGATGCCATCACGCAGCTGGTGCAGGAAGTCCGGTCCTTGTGCGACTGGGAACTGGTGGACGCTCTGACGGCGCAACTCGTGGAAGTGGTCGAGACGCGGTCGGCGGCCGTCAATCCGTTTGTCTTCCTCTCGCTGGAAACGACGGCACGCCAGCAATTCCTGTGCGCCCGCCGGTGGGCGGAGGAGCACCTGGACGTCCCCGGTGCGAGACCGCCCGCGCGCCGGGCACACGCCCGTCCGGGCGATCGGATCACCCTTGGGTACCTCTCCGCGGACTTCCAGGAACACGCCACCGCGCACCTCACGGCCGAACTGTTTGCGCTCCACGATCGTTCCCGGTTTCGGGTAATCGGCTACTCCTACGGCGCCGACGACGGCAGCCCGATGCGGCGGCGGCTGGCGAACACCTTCGACGATTTCGTGGATCTCGAGACGGCCTCGCACGCCCAAGGCGCGGAGCGGATCCGCAACGATGGCGTCGATATCCTCGTGGACTTGAAAGGATACACCCGCGACGCGCGGCCGACTATCGTGGCGATGCGTCCGGCTCCGATTCAGGTCAGCTACCTGGGTTATCCGGGAACGATGGGCACCAACGCCCTTGACTACATCATTGCCGACCCTTTCGTCCTTCCCGCGGACCAGCAGCCGAACTATGCCGAGAGCATCGTGCACCTTCCGGATAGCTACCAGGCGAACGATTCCACGCGGCCCATCGCGGAGCGCATCCCCACGCGCCGGGAGTGCGGATTACCGGAATCCGGGTTCGTGTTCTGCTGCTTCAATGCATCGTACAAGTTCACGCCCAGGGTCTTCGATGTCTGGATTCGCCTGCTGGGAGCGGTGCCGGGGAGCGTGCTGTGGATTCTCGCATCGAACGACCTGGCTGCCGGAAATCTCAAGCGGGAAGCCGAAGCCCGGCTCGCCGGGAGCGCGGGCCGCCTGGTATTCGCACCCTCGCTGCCCAACCCCGAACATCTCGCCCGCTTCGCGGTTGCGGACCTGTTTCTGGACACGCTGCCCTATAACGCGCACACGCTTGCCAGCGATGCTCTGTGGGGTGGATGTCCGGTGATCACCTGCAGCGGCGAGACGTTCCCGTCGCGGGTCGCGGGTAGCATCCTGCGCGCGGCCGGGCTGCCCGAGCTGGTTACGGAGTCCCTTTCCTCTTACGAGGCATTGGCGCTGCGCCTGGCCCGCGATCCGGCGGAACTGGGGATTCTCCGGAGACGGCTTCAGTCTAACCGGGGAGCCGTGCCGCTCTTCGACAGCCGCCGGTTCACGCGGAACCTCGAATCGGCGTTCAAGACGATTTGGCGGCGACATTTGGCGGGTGAACCCCCCAGTCCGTTGACCGGTGCCGGTCACCAAACCGTGACCGAGGGTTAACGACTTTTTTACCGCCGGGTCCTAGAGGCGGTACCGCTTCCACGCGCCGACTAGTACTGCTCCGCTGGCCGATTCTTGCTATCTCTAGGTGCGTCCCGGAGCCGTTGCTCATCTTCGCAGGCTCTTGTAAATCAAAGCATTACAGATTAGTGTACTTTTTAGTACAGACGTGTTGACCGGCTGTCACACTCTTTGTGCATAAGACCGCATATCAGTACAGACGGTAGTAAACTTGACGAGAGTCCTCAGCCGGAATATAGTTTCGGGAGAACTCTCAGGGAGGCAATTGAATGGGAAGAGAGAGCACACAACACAAACTGGACCGGGTTCGGTCCCCACGCGTTCAGATTACTTATGACGTCGAAGTCGGCGGCGCGATCGAACTGAAAGAGCTCCCGTTTGTGGTGGGCGTCTTGGGCGATTTCACCGGACAGCCCGAACAGCCGCTCCCCAAACTCAAGGAGCGGAAGTTCGTCGAGGTGAACCCCGATAACTTCGATACCGTCTTGGAAGGAATGAAGCCGCACCTTGCCTATACGGTCGAAAACAAGCTCAGCGAGGAGCCGGACGCGCCGAACCTCAAGGTGGATCTGAAGTTCTCCAAAATGGAAGATTTCGAGCCGCAGAATGTCGCGCGCCAGGTAAAGCCGCTGAAGGAACTGCTGGACCTGCGAACACGGCTCTCCGACCTTCGGGGAACCCTACAGGGTAACGACAAGCTCGAGGAAGCCCTCCTCGAATCCGTGGGCAACGCCGACAAGCTGGCGAAGCTGAAGGGCGAAATGAAGGGAAAGGAAGACTAGTCCAATGGCTGATCCACAAAAAGCCCAACCGTCGGCCGCGACCAGCGAAGTCCAGGAAAGAGGTCTGCTCGATCAGCTCGTGGATGAGGGCCGTTTCGGCGCCGAACCGGCTGCCCGCGAACGCGGCAAAAACCTGGTGAAGGAGTTTGTCGCGCAGGTGCTCGAAGGTTCCATGACCATCGCGCGCGACGCCGAAATGATGATCAACGCGCGCATCGCGCAGATCGATCATCTCGTCTCCATCCAGTTGAACGAGATCATGCACCACCCGTCGTTCCAGAAGCTCGAAGGCACCTGGCGCGGCGTCAAATACCTGATGGATCAGAGCGAAACCGGCACGACGCTCAAGATTCGCATCCTCAACTGCAACAAGAAAGAGCTGTTGAAGGATATGCAGCGGGCGCCGGAATTCGACCAGAGCGCGCTGTTCAAGAAGATTTACGAAGAGGAGTACGGCGTGTTCGGCGGATCGCCGTTCGGCGCCCTGGTCGGCGACTACGAATTCGGTAAGCATCCCGAGGACCTGGAGTTGCTGGAACAGGTCTCTCACGTGGCCGCCGCGGCCCACGCGCCCTTCCTTTCGGCCGCCACCCCCGACCTCTTGAACCTGCCGAGCTGGACCAGCCTGGACGCCCCGCGCGACCTGGCGAAGGTTTTCGACACCACCGAGTACGCCAAGTGGAAGAGCTTCCGCCAGTCGGAAGATTCCCGCTACACCGCGCTCACTCTGCCGCGCGTGCTCGGGCGCCTTCCTTACGGTAAAGATACTAAGCCGGTCGAAGAGTTCAGTTACGAGGAGCACGTGGATGGTAGCGATCATTCCAAGTATCTTTGGATGAACGCGGCTTACACGCTGGCTACCCGGATGACTAACTCGTTTTCGCAATTTGGTATGTGCGTGGCCATGCGCGGAGTAGAAGGCGGCGGCCTGGTTACCGGCCTTCCCGTCCATAACTTCTACACCGACGAAGGCGACGTCACCATGAAGTGCCCCACCGAGGTGCCCATCACGGACCGCCGCGAGAAAGAGCTCGCCGACCTCGGCTTCGTTCCGCTGGTGCACTGCAAGGACACCGACTACGCTGCGTTCTTCAGCGTTCAGTCCTGTCAGAAGCCCAAGCTGTACGATACGGACGCGGCCAACGCCAATGCGCGTCTCTCGGCCCAGATCCCCTATATCATGGCTGTCTCCCGGTTTGCGCACTATCTGAAGGCGATGATGCGCGACAAGATCGGCAGCTTCATGTCGCGTACCGACGCGGAGATTTTCCTGAACCGCTGGATTACGCGCTACGTCATTCCGGACGACACTGCGTCGCCTCAAATGAAGGCTCGCTGCCCCTTGCGTGAAGCGCGCGTGGATGTTACGGAGGTCCCAGGTAAGCCCGGAGTATACCGGGCAGTTGCGTTTCTACGGCCGCACTTCCAGTTGGAAGAGCTGACTGTGTCGCTGCGGCTCGTTGCGGATTTGCCGGCACCCGCCAAGTAGTGTCGCCCGGGGTGCCGCACTTCAGTCCAGGCACTTAAGAAAATAGAAGAGAGAGAAGAGAGGAGAAGCACATGGCTGTAAATGCATACTTGTATGTTGACGGCGTCCAAGGACCGAGCACCAGCAAAACCGGTTTTATCGACGTCTTGTCATTTAGTTGGGGCGTGAGCCAGACGGCCGTCTACGGAGCGGGAGCTTCCGGAAAGGAAGCCAAGGCAGGCCGGGCCGATTTTTCGAACCTCACCATCATGAAGGTTCTCGACAAAACCACCCCCTTGCTGTGCGACCACTGCGCGACCGGCGACATCTTGAAGAAGGTCTACATCCTGTACGACAAGCCGGTCGGGGACAAACAGCAGGATTATTTCCGCATCTATCTGAAGGATGCGCTCATCACTTCGGTCCAGTTGTCGGGCAGCAATGAGAACCCGACCGAGTCGGTGTCATTCGCGTTCCAGGGCGTGGAAATCGCCTACCGCCCGGAGAAGGACGACGGTACGCTCGATGCGGCCATCCGCAAGGGTTACGATCTCGAGCTGCTGACCGCGAATTTCGCTGCTGAGACGAACCTCGAATAGGGCACCGATGACAGCCAAGGAACTTCTCGACGCCGGGAAGATCCGGGAAGCGGAGAGCGCGTTGACCGTCGCTCTCCGCGACAACCCGACCGACGTTGCGAAGCGCACGTTCTTGTTTGAGCTGCTCTGTTTTTCCGGGCAGTACGGCCGTGCCGAAAAGCAGCTTGGGGTGCTGGCGCAAGCCAGCCGCGAAGCGGAGATGGGAGCCGTCCTTTATCTCTCCGCCCTGCATGCTGAAAAGCTGCGGCACGAGATGTTTCAGAAACAGGAGTTTCCGTCGGCCCCCGCGGCGCCGTCCCCCCCGGGCAAGTTGAACGGCAAGCCGTTCGAATCGATTGCCGATGCCGATCCGGATATCGGGGCGCGGCTCGAGGTATATGCGGCCGGCGCGTACCTGTGGATCCCCTTCGAGCACATCGCGTCCGTTAACATCGATCCGCCCCGCATGCTACGCGATACCCTCTGGACCCCCGCCTTCGTTTTGACCGGCCCCAGCTTCAAAGGCACCGATATCGGTCAGGTCATTATTCCCGCTGTATATCCCTTCTCCTGGAAGTCCGACGACACCTCGCTCTGGCTCGGCCGGGGCACCGAGTGGGTCGCGGACAGCGAGGGGAAACAATTCCCCGTGGGGCAGAAGACGTTCGTCGTGGATGGCGAGGAAGTGCCGCTGCTGGAAATCCGGTCGCTGGAGTTCGCTTCCAATGCCGCTTCGTAAAGACATCCTTGAGCCGGTCCCAGGCGAAAACCCGTCGGGGCAAAACCTGCGCTCGGCGCCCGTATACGACAAGATCAAAGAGGCCCGGCGGCAGGACGACGAACTGCCGCAGGGAGCCTGGCAGCACGAGCGGAAAGTGGCCGATTACGGCCAGGTGATCAAGCTTGCCCAGGATACGATCGCGACCCAAAGCAAGGATCTCCAGCTGGCGGTCTGGCTGTGTGAAGCGCTGATCAAGAAGGAAGGGATTGCGGGCTTTCGCGAGGGCATAGAGCTTTGCACCGGCCTGGTCGGCCGTTTCTGGGATACTTTGTATCCGGCTGCCGAAGACGGCGATCTCGAAGACCGTTCGATTGTGCTGGACTTCCTTCCCAAGAAGATGCCTCCGGCCATCAAATCCCTGCCGCTCTGCGATGGGGGCTACGATTGGTTCCAGTACACCCAGTCGCGTAAAGTTCAGTACGAGGACCAGGCTAAGAGCAAAGAGGAAAAGACTGCCAGGGAGAAGGCGCTCAAGGAGGGCCGGCTCGCGCCGGAACTCTTCGATAAGGCTTTCGTCGAGACACCCAAGGCGTTTTACGCAAACTTCGAAAAGCAGATCGATTCGACCCTCGAGAGCATCAAAGCGCTTGACGGCATCTGCCAGGAGAAGATGCAGGATGACGCCCCGGGTTTGAGTCCGCTCAAGGACGGGATCGCCGAAGTTCGTCAGGTAATTCACTCCCTCCTGCAGAAGAAGCGCGAGACGGAGCCCGATCCGGTGGAGGAAGCCCCGCCGGTTCCCGAAGAAGCACTCGCCGCGGCGGCCGGCGCCGAAGGCGGCGAATCGCAGCAGGCCACCGGCTTTGTCTCGGGATCGGGCATGAATGCGCTTTTCGCGCTCCGCTCCGCCGCCGAGCCGCCCGGCCGCCAGGAGGCCGTCGCCGGCGTGGCCGCGGCCGCCGCGTATCTGCGCAAACAGGAGCCCTTCAGCCCGGCCCCGTACCTGATGCTGCGCGGATTGCGCTGGGGCGAGCTGCGGGCGTCCAACGATCCGGCCATTCTCGAAGCGCCGCCCGGCGAGGTCCGCCAGCAGATCAAGGCGCTCGCCTTGCGAAGCAAGTGGATCGAGCTGCTGCAGCTGGCCGAAGCGGTCATGGCCCTGCCGTGCGGGCGCGCCTGGCTTGATCTGCAGCGCTTCGTAGTGGAAGCCTGTGTCGCGCTCGGCGACGATTACCGCGCCATCGCCATCGCCATCCGCTCCGAATTGCGCACGCTGCTGCGCGACCTTCCGCACCTGCTGGACGCCGCTCTGACCGACGACACCCCTGCCGCCAATCCGCAAACCCAGGACTGGCTGCGAGAGATCCTCGCCGAGCCCGCCGGCGCCGCGCCGCAGGCCGAGCCGCCGCGCATGCCGGTGATGGATAACGGCCGCACGCCCGGCTGGCAAAAGAACTTCGTCGATGCACACGCCCTGGCGCTCGAAGCCATGCGCGGCGGAAAGGCGTCCAAGGCCGTGACCATTCTCCAGCACGAAGTCGAACGGCAGCTCAGCGGGCGGGGCCGCTTTCAGCGCAAGCTCCAGCTCGCCCAGATCTGCATTGCGGCCGGCAAGGACACGATCGCCCAGCCGCTCCTCGACGACATCGCCGCGGCCATCGAAGCCCACAAGCTGGAAGATTGGGAAGACCGCGAAATGGTGGCCGGCGCCCTGCTGTTCCTGGTGCAGAACAGCAAGAAGATCCAGGGCGACGCGAAAGCGAAACAGACCATCTTCGAGCGCATCTGCCGCCTCGATCCCGTGCAGGCGCTTCTGATCTGAACCCATGGCGCATTCCGCTACAGATACGGCTGTAACCCTCTCGGTTCTGGACCGCCTGATCGATCTCGATCCGCGCAATTCCAAGGAGGTTCCGCCCACCCGCGTTCAATCGGAGCGCATGCTGCACGACGCCGTTCGCCGCGATCTCGAGTGGCTGCTCAATACCCGGCGCATCGCCGTGCCCCCGGATGAGGGTCTCAAGGAGCTCAACCGCTCCGCCTATGTGTACGGACTGCCCGATTTCACAGGTTTGAGCATCGCTACGCCGAGCGACAAGTCCCGGCTGATCCGTCAGCTTCAGAACGCCGTCAAGCTTTTCGAGCCCCGCATCGCCAAGGCGCGGATCATTCCGCTCGAAGCCGAATCGGCCGGCACCCGCACCCTGCGCTTTCGCATCGAAGGGCTGCTCCTCATGGATCCCGAGCCTGAGCACGTCTCCTTCGATACCGTGCTGCAGCTCACCAGCGGGCAGTACGAGGTTCAGAATGCGGGATGAGCTGCTCCTCTACTACGAACGCGAGCTCAGCTTCCTTCGCGAAATGGGCGCGGAGTTTGCCGAAAAGTACCCGAAGATCGCCTCGCGCCTGCAGATCGACCCCGTAAATGAAGCGGCCGACCCGCATGTAGAGCGCTTGATGCAGGCCTTCGCCCTGCTGGCCGGCCGTATCCATCTGAAGCTCGACGACGATTTTCCGGAGATTACCGAGGCGATCCTCGGCATCGTCTACCCGCACCTGATCCGGCCCATCCCGTCCATGGCGATAGCCGAATTCGAGGTCGACCTGGAACGCGGCAAGCTCACTACGGGCCTTCCCATCCCGCGCGACACGGTGCTCTATTCGCGCCCGGTGGGAGGCGTGCCGTGCAAGTTCCGAACCTGCTCCGATCTTACGCTGTGGCCGATGATGGTCTCCGCGGCCGAATGGAGAACGCCCGACCGCTTGAAGCCATCGCTCAAGGCATCCGAGCCGTTCGTCATCCGCGTGGCCGTTACAAGCAATCCTGACGCTCCCCTGCCCAAGCTCGAGATCGGCAGCCTCCGCTTCCACCTGGCCGGAGAGAACAGCCTGGTGCACGCCCTCTACGAGCAATTCTGCTCCAAGCTCACCCGAATCGTCGTGCGCGACCCCGGCAATCCCCGGCTTCCAGCCATCACGCTTCCGGCTTCGTGCCTGCGGCCGGCGGGCTTCGCGGAAAACGAGGCGATGCTCCCCTACCCGCGCCGCTCGTTCCCCGGCTACCGGACCTTGCAGGAGTTTTTCACACTTCCAGCCAAGTTCCTGTTTCTGGACCTCACCGGGCCGCCCGGAGAAGACGGCAAGCCGCGGCCGCTCGGCGAGATCTTCGATTCCGGTTTCACCAACCAGGCGGAGTTCGTGTTTCTCTTCTCCAGCGTGGTGGACGAAGACCGGCGCGAGCGCCTGGAGATCGGCGTCTCGCCCAAGGTCTTCCGCCTGGGCTGCGTTCCCATCATCAATCTCTTTCCGCAGACGGCGGAGCCGATTCTCTTCGACCAGCACAAGTACGAATACCCGGTGCGCCCCGATATTCGCCGCCCCATGGCCGTGGAGGTTTTCTCCGTGGACCAGGTCAGCACCATCGACCCCTCCACGCGCCAGATCGTGAATTTCCGCCCCTTCTATTCCTACCGGCACGAAACCGAGGTCAGCCAGGACTGCTTCTGGATCGCCAATCGCCGCATGTCGGGCCGGCTCAACGATGAGGGCTCGGACATTTACCTCGCGCTGGTGGACCGCTCGATGCGTCCCGCGCTGCCCAAGACCGATACCCTCACGGTCCACACCACCTGCACCAACCGCAACCTGCCGTCGCGCCTGCCGTGGGGCAACGAGGACGGAGATTTCGAGCTCGAGGGCAACGCGCCCATCAAGCGCATCGTCGCTCTGACCAAGCCCACCCTGCCTCTGCGCCCGCCCACCAACCGCATGGCGCTCTGGCAACTGATCTCGCATCTTTCGCTGAACTACCTCTCGCTGGTGCAGGGCGGACGCAGCGCGCTCCAGCAGATCCTGCGGCTGTACGATTTCACCGAATCCCCGTTTTCCCAGCGCATGATCGAAGCCATCGTCAGCCTGGAAAGCAAGCCCCACTTCGCGCGCGTCGTTTCGGAAAACGGCATCGCCTTCGCGCGCGGCATCCGGGTCGAAATGGAGCTGGACGAAGAGCAGTTCGTCGGCGGGGGCGTCTACCTTTTTGCCAGCGTCCTCGAGCACTTCCTGGCCCTCTACGCCTCCCTCAACAGCTTCACCCAGTTGGCTGCTAAGACGCGCCAGCGGCGGGAGGTGCTGAAGGAATGGCCGCCCCGCGCGGGTTTGAGGATTCTCTCATGACGGCGGCGATACCGGAATCCCATCCGCTCACCGAAGTCGGCGTCGAGCTGCGCGAGCGCCCCGGCCTGTTCGATTTTTTCCAGGCCGTGCGAATTATGCTCCGCCTGTCCGGCGACCGTGAAGCAGTCGGCACGTTCGCCAGGCCCCAGAACGAAGCCATCCGTTTCGGCGCGCATAACTCGCTGGCGTTCCCTCCCACGGAAATCTCCACCATCGACTGGGATGGCGCCGTCCCCAGGATGACCGTGAATTTCATGGGGCTTACCGGACCCCAGGGAGTTCTGCCGTACTGCTACTCCGAGCTGGTCACGCAGCGCCTGCGCGATCGCGACCGCTCCATGGCGGCGTTCTTCGATATTTTCAACCACCGCATGATCTCGCTGTTCTACCAGGCGTGGGAGAAGCACCGGTCGGCGGTGGCCTACGAACGGGATGGCGAAGACCGGCTCTCGCGGTACCTGATGTGCCTGGTCGGCCTCGGAACCGGCGGTCTGCAGCACCGCCTGGTGGTCCGCGACGAGTCGCTGATTTACTATACCGGGCTGCTTTCGCTGCAGCCCCGGTCGGCGTCGGGGCTCCGCCAGATCCTGGAGGATTATTTCGGCGTGCCCGCCGACGTCGAGCAGTTCGTCGGCGCCTGGCAGTCGCTCGATCCGTCGAATCAGTGCGTGTTCGAGGACGGCGATTCGTATTCCGAACAGTTGGGCGTGGGCATTGTGGTGGGCGACGAAATCTGGGACCAGCAGTCCCGCATCCGGCTGATGCTCGGCCCGTTGACCGCGGAACAGTATCTCGGCTTCCTGCCCGCCGGCGCGGCCTCCGCTCCGCTGCGCGACCTGGTGCGTTTTTTCTGCGGGTCCGACCTCGAAGTCGAGGTCCAGCTCGTCCTCCGGCGGGATGAGGTGCCCCGCTGTAATCTGGGCGATCCCGGCGTTGCCGGGCCGCGGCTCGGCTGGTTCACATGGATGAAATCGGGCTCGGAATTCGACCGCGCCCCAGCCGACACGGTTTTCCTTTTGGGGTAGACTTCTTGAGTTAAGTAATTCTCTGGGGGCTTGATGAGACTGAACGACCGATCGCTGATTGGAAAGTTAAACGATTCCGCGAGAGCCGCGCTCGAAGGCGCGCTGGGACTGAGCCTCTCGCGCACACACTATGACGTCGAAATCGAGCACTACCTGATGAAGCTGCTCGATTCGAGCGATGGCGACTTCGCCTGCATCGCGAAGCACTTCGGCCTGGACAAATCCCGGCTGGCGGCGGAACTCACCCGCAGCCTGGACAAATTGAAGACGGGCAACGCCCGCACTCCCTCCGTCAGCCCCACCGTGCGCGACATGCTGGTGAAAGGCTGGACCATCGGATCCATCGATTTCGGGGCCGCCAAGGTACGGACCGGCTTCACCATTCTCGCGCTGGTCCACGACGAAGAGCTGGCCCGCCTCATGCGCGATGTCAGCAAAGAGCTTCAAAAAGTGCAGGCCGACAGCCTGCGCGCCGAGTTCATGAACATCGTGTCGGCCTCCGCGGAGAATGCCGATATGGCCGCGGCCGCCGCGGCGGAGGCGCAGCAAGGGCCGCGCGCGGCCGGCGGAGGCAAGACGCCCAACCTCGATCAGTACACCGTCAACCTCACGGAAAACGCGCGGCAGGGAAAGATCGACCCCGTGCTGGCCCGCGACTTCGAAATCCGCCAGGTGGTCGATATCCTGACCCGCCGCCGCCAGAATAACCCGATCCTGGTCGGCGAGGCGGGCGTGGGAAAGACCGCCGTGGTCGAAGGGTTCGCCGCTCGCATCGTGCAGGGCGACGTCCCGCCCGTTCTGAAGAACGTCACGCTGCGCACGCTCGACCTGGCGCTCCTGCAGGCCGGCGCCGGCGTGAAGGGAGAATTCGAGAATCGCCTCAAGAGCCTGATCAACGAGGTGAAGTCTTCGCCGACTCCGATCATCCTGTTCATCGACGAGGCCCATACCATGATCGGCGCCGGCGGCCAGGCCGGACAGAACGACGCCGCCAACCTCCTCAAGCCTGCCCTGGCGCGCGGCGAGCTGCGCACCATCGCCGCCACCACCTGGTCCGAATACAAGAAGTATTTCGAGAAGGACCCGGCCCTGGCCCGCCGCTTCCAGCTCATCAAGGTGGAGGAGCCCACCGAGACCCAGTGCGCCCTGATGCTCCGCGGCGTCTGCCAGACGCTCGAGAAGCATCATAATGTCCGCATTCTGGACGAAGGCCTGCTGGCCGGCGTCAAGCTTTCGCACCGGTACCTGCCCGACCGCCAGCTTCCCGATAAGGCCGTCAGCGTGCTCGATACCGCTTGCGCGCGCCTGGCCCTGGGACAGAACTCCGTCCCGCCGCCCATTGAGGATGCCCAGCGCACCCTCGACGACCTGGCCGTGCAGACGCGCGTGCTCGAGCGCGAAGCGGCTGTAGGTGCCGATCACAGCGAACGGCTTCAGAACATCGCCGAGACCCGCGTCAAAACCGAAACGTATCTCAAGCAGTTGACGGACCGTTGGGACAAGGAGCGCGACCTCGTCAACCGCATCCGCGAGCTGCGTGTGCATTTGGAGAACGGTACCGTGCCGCAGCCCGCGGCCGATGCCGCCGCTGCCGCCCCGGCCGGTGGAGACGGAGCCGCTGCCCAGCCGGCCACCCAGCCGGCCGCCGATCCCGCGGCCATGCGGGCGCAGCTCGCGGAGCTCAATACCGAGCTCGACGCCATGCAGGGCGAAACTCCGCTCCTGCGGGTCTGCGTGGACGCCCAGATCGTCGGCGAAGTGGTCTCCGGCTGGACCGGCATCCCTGTGGGCAAAATGCTCAAGGACGAAATCTCCACCGTGCTCTCCCTGGAATCCCACCTGGGCAGCCGCGTGATCGGCCAGAACCATGCGCTCGAAATGATCAGCCAGCGCATCCGCACCGCCCGCGCCGGCCTGGACGACCCCGGCAAGCCGGTCGGCGTCTTCCTGCTGGTAGGCCCCAGCGGCGTCGGCAAGACCGAGACCGCCCTGGCGCTTTCCGACCTCCTCTACGGCGGCGAACGCAACCTGATCAGCATCAACATGTCGGAGTTTCAGGAAGCCCACACGGTCTCCACCCTGAAGGGCTCGCCTCCCGGATATGTCGGCTACGGGGAAGGCGGCGTCCTCACCGAAGCCGTCCGCCGCCGGCCGTATTCGGTGGTGCTGCTCGACGAGGTCGAAAAGGCCCATCCCGACGTCCTCGAATTGTTCTTCCAGGTCTTCGACAAAGGCCAGATGGAAGACGGCGAAGGCCGCGAGATCGATTTCAAGAACACCATCATCATCCTGACCTCCAACGCCGCCACCGACAGCATGATGAAGCTCACCGCCGATCCGGAGACGGCGCCGACGCCGGCCGGCCTGGTCAAAGCCCTCAAGCCGGAGCTCGACAAGGTCTTCAAGCCCGCGTTCCTCGGCCGCCTCGTGATCATTCCGTACTATCCGATCCGCGACGAAGCCATGAGGACGATCATCAAGCTCAAGGTCGGCAAGATCCAGCGCCGCCTCAACGAGACGCACCGCATTACGCTCGATTACGACCCGACCGTCGTGGACGAAGTCGCCAAGCGCTGCACCGAAGTCGAAAGCGGTGCCCGCAATGTCGACAACATCCTGACCAATACCATGCTGCCCGAGATCTCAAAGCAGATTCTGGGGAAGATCTCGCAAGGAGAACGGCCCGACTCGATTCGCGTGGGTATCGCCGAGGACGGCTCATTCACTTACTCGTAAAGAAATATAGGTAGAAACGCCGTGCCTGCAACACAAACCGACCGTCCATTTCGTCTGAAGACTCCGCTCGGGGACGACGCCCTTCTGGTCGAAAGCTTCACCGGCCACGAGGGCGTCTCCCGGCCTTACTGGTTCAACGTCAAGGCGCTCTCCGACGATCCGAACATCGACATGAAGGGTCTGCTGGTGCAGCCGGCGGTGCTGACCTTCCAATTGGACGACGAGACGGAACGCCATGTCCACTCGCTGGTCAACGGAATCAAGCTGCTCGAATACGGCGAGGACGGCAAGGCGGCCTATGAGCTGGAACTGGTGCCCTGGCTCTCGTTCCTGACTTACTTCTACAACTCCCGCATTTTTCAAAACAAGTCGGTCCCCGACATCATCGAGAAGATCTTCCAGCGACCGCGGCTATACCGACTACCGGCTCAACCTTCAGGGCTCGTACAATCCGCGGGAGTACTGCGTGCAGTACCGCGAGACCGATTTCAACTTCATCTCGCGCCTCATGGAAGACGAGGGCATCTTCTATTATTTCGAGCAATCGGAAGACAAGCACACGCTGGTTCTGGCGGACGCCAACAGCGCCTTCACGCCCTGCCCGAATATGGCGACGGCACGCTATGTGCCGGATGAGGGGGCGGCGCGCGTCGAGGGCATCGTCGCCGCCCTGCATCACGAGTACCATGTATCGACCGGGACTGCTTCGCTGACGGATTACGATTTCGAGAAGCCCAATACCGATCTGTTCGCCACGCTGTCCGGAGACCAGTTGGGCGAGTTCTACGACTATCCCGGAGGCTACATCACGAAAGACGACGGCGACCGCTACGCCCGCGTTCGCCTGGAGGAGCGCGAAGCCGAGATCGCGACCGTGCGCGGCCGCGGCACCTGCATGGGTTTCGAGTGCGGCTACAAGTTCACGCTCGAGGACCACTACCGCGACGAGACCAATCAGGACTACAGCATCCTCAGCCTCGACCACACCGGTTTCAACACCAGCTACCGCTCCGGATCGGACCAGAAGTTCGAGTATTCCAACTCGTTTGAGGCCATCCCCAACTCGGTGGTGTACCGCCCGCGGCGCCGCACTCCCAAGCCGGTGATGAAGGGGACGCAGACCGCGCTGGTGGTGGGGAAGTCCGGTGAGGAGATCTGGGTCGATAAGTACGGCCGCGTCAAGGTTCAGTTCTATTGGGACCGGGAGGGGGCGAAGGACGAGAACAGCTCCTGCTGGATCCGCGTGGCCCAGGGGTGGGCCGGCAAACAATGGGGCCTGATCCAGATTCCGCGCATCGGCCAGGAGGTGCTGGTCACGTTCCTGGAAGGCGATCCGGACCGGCCGCTGATTGCCGGCTCGGTTTATAACGCCGACCAGGTGGTGCCTTACACGCTTCCCGACGAGCAGACCAAGAGCGCGCTCAAATCCTACAGCTCGAAAGGCGGCGGCGGATTCAACGAGATCCGCTTCGAGGACAAGAAGGGCAGCGAGCAGATCTTCGTCCATGGCGAGCTCAACATGGACGTCCGCGTCAAGCAGGACAAGTTCCAGAACATCGACCGGAACGTCCACCTGGTCATCGGCCAGGACCACTACGAGCACATTAAGAACGACCACCACGTCACCATCGACAACGACCAGGTGGTGAAGATCACCCGGGACAACCATCTCAACATCGCCGGCAAACAGGCCATTAAGGTCACCGGTACCCACTCGTTCCAGGTGACGGGCGATGTGACCGAGGTCTTCAGCGGGAATCACTCCGAGAAGACCAGCATGAACCTCTACATCGATGCCGGCATGGGGATCGTCATCGAGGGAAGCACCGGCATCACCCTGAAGTGCGGCAGCAACTGCGTCGTAATCGACCCCAGCGGAGTGACGGTCAAAGGCAGCATGATCGTTCTCGACGGCCAGATGACCCGCATCAACTCCGGGCCCGGCTCTCCGGCCATGAGCGGCAACGCAGGAAATCCGGTTTCGCCGACCGACCCGAAGGCGGCGCAGGATGCCGACGTGGCCGACCCCGGGCAGTCCTCGCAGGTGCAGGCGCAGCAGAAAGAGCAGAAGACCGGGCGCTACGGCACCATCGTTCCCGCGGCGTTCCATCCGCCCGCTCCCGCGCCGGCCGGCGGCGCTTCGAGCGCTGCCGGCGCGCCGGCGGGCCCGCCACCCCCGGAAAAGACCTATATCGAACTCAAGCTGGAAGATACTGAAGGGCGGCCGGTGGCCGGGGAAGCATACAAAGTGACGTTGCCCGATGGCCAGACGGTTGCCGAGGGGACCCTGGACGACAAGGGCTTCGCACGCATCGACGGTGTGGACCCGGGAAACTGCAAGGTCACTTTTCCGAACATGGACAAAACCGTCTGGGATCCCAAGTGAGCCGCTGGATGATCATCGCTCAAGTTGAATGCGCGCGAGGAGGCGCCTGCTCAAGTGCCGAAAGTAGTGGTCGCTAGCGACGGCGATACACTGTGCGGAATCGCAATCGATAACGGCTTTCACGATTGCCAGCCCGTCCGGAACGCCAATCCCGGAGCGGATTTTCTCACGCGCCCCCTGCGGGACGGCGATGCGGTGACTGTCCCCGACATCGAAACGCGCGCCGAGAGCAAATCCACCACCACGACCAACGTCTTCGTCAAGAAGAATGCGCCGCCGGTCAGCATCTGCTTCGTGCACGGCTCGCCCGACAAGCATTATCTGGACGACGACCATCTCACCTTCCTCCTGGTCAGCAAATTCCAGGTGGATAAGGGCGGACCCACGGGAGCCGCGGCGCTTCCCGATGCGTTCGAGTTTCATGCCGAAGCCGACGTGGATATCGCCACCTTCAAGGTGCAGGTGGTCGATCCCGCCGCCGGCGCGACCGTCCAGGTGACGCTCCAGGCCCTCAAGCCTGTATACAAGGCCGACCACGTCACCGTGGATCATCATGAGGAGTTCACCGGCGCTGAGCTGGCCAAGCGGAAGCTCGATGTTCAGTGCGCCAAGGTGCGCTCCGGCGTGGCCTATCGCTCCAAGTACCTTCGGCTGGTAGTAGACGAGGCAGATAAAAGCGGCACCGTCGGCCCCGTGCCGCCGGGCACCTTCCCGCCCGGCGCCGGATCGCCCAAGCCTGCCCAGTCCCTGCTGGTCACCGACATGGTGGACCAGGGCGAGCCGGATGTCGAGATCCTCGATCAGCGGGTTCGCGCCTCGTATGAGATTCCCCGCTGCCCCGGTACCCCCAAATGCAAAGTGACGGCGGAACTTCCGATCGGCGACGACCGCCGGCGCCTGCGCATGTTCCTTCATGTGATGCGCAGAACGCCGGGGGGTGCGCCGATCGTCCAGAAGGACGATATGCGCCGGCGTGCGCTTAAATGGTTTCGCCGCGTGCTAGCCCAGAGTTCCATCGGGCCGAAGGTGCTGGGAGTCGAGGAGCGGGACCCGGTCGAGAACATGATCGCGGTGTCGGACGCCGGGTCCAGCAATCCTCCCCCGGGCGCCAATGCGGGTGGATCCAGCGCCTCTGGTATCGATGTCCTGGGGAACCCCAGCCGCCTTGGCTTCCGGCTCAACTCGGCGGGAGAGCCTTCCATGACTATTGTCCCGATCACACCCGTCGATTCCTCGACGGGGATTGGCTTTACGCCGCTGCAAACCGCCAACGCCTTGGCCGCCGCTGTCTCCGACCCGTTCGTAGCGGTTGCGGACGGAAATCCTCGCCGGTTTAATGATACCCAGGGGTCGGCGGACATTGTCATTACCCGAACCGACGGCAAATTCGTCACGATCGACCAGATCGTCAGTACGGATACCGCTCAAACCCTGACGGTGGCGAGCATAAATCCGCTTCCGAACCCTCAGCAATCCTGGGACGGCTTCAATTTCCTGGTGGGCAGTCAGCACCAGCGGATCATGTGCCGGAATTACGATACCGGGTCGGACCGCGTCGATGTCTTCGCTGTGATCGATATGTCGGATGGGGCGGGCCATTTCGATCGGGGTGAAGCCATGATGTCCGGTCACGCTGTGAATGCCGATCCGACCACTCATGGCGTAGACGTGATTAAGTTCTCGATTTTCGTCCGTCAGACAGCTATCGATAGCACCGATACCGATCCTCTGGTGTTGGCACATGAGATGCTA
Source organism: Bryobacterales bacterium (assembly GCA_963836015.1). Lineage (GTDB taxonomy): Bacteria > Acidobacteriota > Terriglobia > Bryobacterales > Bryobacteraceae > CAWCDJ01. The sequence goes on from CAWIIF010000004.1 coordinate 193,241, forward strand.
CACGTTTCCGCCGAACTGGGGCACGCGCTCAACGTTCCGACCGAGTTGATGTCCGCGGCCGTCAGCGGCAACAACGCGGTGGGCGCGTCCAAGCGGTTGACGGACCGCGGCGTGCAGTACAACATAACGAGTGGGACGTTTCCCATCAACCAGCGCCTGAGGACGGAGGGCGGCAATGCGGGAATCCTCGAATCATGGTAAATCACAGGCGTCCTGGCTCTGTCTGCTGGTTGCATTTGCCGGTTTGGGAGGTCATCTGATGTCGGCCATGTCTTCGCAAGTTCCGCCACCGAGCCTGCCCGAGTTGGAAGAATTCGTCTTCCACCCCGACCAGTTCGCCAAGGAAGCGATTCCGCGCCGCCTGCAGCCGGGCGATGTCGCCAGCGTCCTCATGACCCGTCTGGACGGCAGCACTCCGCTCGACGCGCTGCAGCAGGCCGAGAAGGTGATCGACTTCTACGACCTGAACGAAGTCGCCGCCTACCTGCGCCGGTTCCTGGACGGCCGGGAGGCCGGACCCGACCAAAGGAAGCGGTCCATCGTCATCACCCGCACCATCGCCCGCTCGGGCTCGCCCGAAGACCGCCGGTTCGCCGCCGGGTATCTGGGCTTCCTGGTGCAGCGCGCCACGGCCGCGGAGTTGCCCGGTCTCGTCTCGATTTACGAGGCGCTGGGCCCTGAAGGAGACTCGCAGCCGCTGCGTGCGGCCGCCAGCGGACTGCTGGCCGCCGGCCCGTCGCCGACCGATGCGAAGGCCCTGCAGACCCTGCTCAATATGACGATTCCGCGCGCCGAGCAGGCCAATACCATGAAGTCGCGGATTCTCGCCATGCCCGACCGCGCGCAGCGCATCGATGGCGAGGTGAAGGTCTACCTGGCGTTGCTGGTCGGGTATCCGGAATACCTTCCGGGATGGGCCGCGCGGCGACTGCGCCGCGAAACCTGGGGCGATAATCCCGCCGACCAGACCGTGCGCAATCCCGACCGCCGCCGCTCCACCGAGGTGGCGGACGCTTTCCGCCGAGTGATTCCGGTAGTGGAAGCCAACCGCGCCTTCGACGACCACATCAAATCGCTGAAGCGGGTATCGTGCCTGCGCGCCATCGACTTCTTCGGCGGCGCCTTGAGCACCTCTGAATACAAAGAGATGCACGCCGACCCGTCCCGCCAGTTCGACGTGCTCTCGAACTACTGATCACCCGCCTACGGAATCGTGACCGTGAACTCGCCCGGCGTCGTGAACTGAATCACGCCGCCATACGTGCACATCAGCGTCGACACGTTGTCGAGGGCGGGCATGTTGGCAATCAGGTCGGTGACGGCTCCGGGAACCCAGGGCGCCGGCGTATTCGGAATGCACGGCATCGGCGTCAGTACTCCCAAAGCCGCCGCCGTGGCCGCCGCCACGATCGGGTTCGCCGGCGACATGCACATTCCGAACGGCATGATGTTGGTCAGCGGGATGTGGTCCATGATATTGGCATCCGGCATCATGTTCGTGAAGACCTTGTTGGTGGGCAGGACCACCAGGGAACTGGGCGCCATCCCGAAACTGCACATCATCATGGCCCCCATACAGACTTGCATCGGCATTGGAATCGCCTCCTCCGCGGGCGTTGGACCTATTTTATCCGACTCTCGCGATCTGCGATAATACCCTAACCCCTCCAAAGCGAGGTGTTAAACATGAAAACTCGGATAATGTGGATTCTGGTTGCCGCTGCCGGATGCGCCCTGGGACAGCCGCAACAGCAGCCCAACGAAACCGGCGCCCGCCAGCTTTATTACTTCGCGGTCACCAAGAAGGACGCGCTGCCGCCCATTCGCAAGGACCCGCCCCCCGCATCGGCTCCGGTCAACGGCGTCGTGCACCTGGGATTTCGCTACACCCTCGCGCTGGTCAACACCGTCACGAACGCGGCCCAGACGGTGGATCCCGACCGCATCTTCCGCAAAGGCGAATGTTTCGCGCTGCAGCTGGAGGCCAACCGGTCGGGCTATATTTATGTGCTTGCCCGGCAGTCGAGCGGCAGTTGGAAAGCCATGCTCCCCACCCCGGAAATGAGCGAAGAGAGCAATATCCTGGACCCCGGGAAGAAGATGCGGATCCCGGCCGAGTATTGCTTTGAGGTCAGCGATCCTCCCGGGTCCGAGGTTCTGACCGTCATCCTGTCCCGCGACCCCCGCGACGTTTACCAGTTGAACCAGGGCATACGGGGTTCTGAGCCCCCGCCTTCGGAGCAGCGCCGTCAGTCTGCCACTATGGAACTGGCCAGTGCGCGACTGGTGAACAACGAGGTGGAGCGCATGGCGCGCCAGTACGGTACGCGCGACCTTCTGTTCCACAAGATCGATAAGCCGCAGGATTCGCAGGAGCCTCCCTTCTCGGTCTACGTGGTGAACTCCTCGGATAAACCCGCGTCGATGGTAATGACCAAGGTCACGATCCGGCACCAGTAGGATCGCAAAGCAGGCATCGAATTTTCGCCGCACTTGCGAAACATTCGGTGCCTGTACCTGGTTTGCCTTTTGCGAGATGCGCTAACTCTACCGGCTGCGCCGCTCCGGCCAGCCTTCTACCTTGTCCCGCTCCACATTGATCAGCATGGTGAACGGGCTCTTGGTGAATGCGTCCGGCACGCCTTCGAACTCCAGCACCGTCCCCGGGTCCGCCTCGTTCGGAAACGGAGCGCTTAGCTTCAGCGTGATCTCTTCGGTGTTGGGCGCGCCGATCCACACCACCAGTTCCTGCGGCCGCCTGGCGGGCGTCGCGCGGATCAGGGTGCCCTTCAGCTTAGGTAGCTGAGTGTTGCGCACCGACCCGGAGAAGTAGGTGTCGCCGTCAGCCTCGTCGAGGCGTTTGCGCAGCTTCTTCCAGGCCGCCAGCTCCGGATTGGTCCGCTCCAGTTCCTGCTCCGCCTTGCGGTCGGCGATGGTCTGCGCGGAGTCCACGTTGAACCCGGCCGGCGGATCCGGATTGGCGGCCGCATCGACCTGCAGCTTTTCCAGGCCCTCCGGCTCGCCGTGGTAGGAAACGTAGAGCCTCTCGAGCAGCATATCGACCTGCCTGCGCTGCCCCTCCGCGAGCGCGCCCTCGTCGCGCAGGGAAGCCGCGCGCGCCAGATACCAGAAGGAAGGCACCAGCTTGGCCGGCGTGTTCTGGAGCGCCATCACCATGCCCAGCCATGCGCACATCTCGCCGTCTTTCGGGTTCTGGTGCAGAACTTCCGTGAACTCCTTTTCGGCCGCCGGATAATCGCCGCGCTGCCACTCGACCCAGCCCAGCGTGCGGTGTGCTAGCAGTCCGGCGCGGGTCTTCTCCGGGCTGGTGGCGGCCGGGAAATAGCCATTGAGGCCGGCCAGCAGCTGGCGCGCCGCGGTCTCGCCGATCTTCAGCCGGTCCGGAGCCGCGTCCTTGCCGGCGGGAATCAATACCGTGCACCAGTACAGGCCCACGAAGTTGTCCGGCTGTTCGCCGATCATCTCCTCCGCCGTAGCCAGCATTTTGGCGCTATCCCCCTGCGACTGGTACGCCTGCAGATACAGTTCGCGGCGCATCTGGCGCAGCTCTGATTGCGGATATTTCGCCTTCCAGAGATCGAGCAGCGCCACGCGCTTTTGGGGTGCGGCCTCGGCGCGGATGGTCAGCACCAGGTCGTACTCGCTGCGGTCCGTCCAGTTCGCGGCGTGGAGGGCCGCCAGCAGCGTAAGCCCGCACGCAGCGATGCGAATGGTTCTCATTGGGCCTTGTTCACTTTCATCCCCACCGTGCTCAGGGGCTTCAATTCGACATCCTGTTTGGCCAGGATCTTACCGTCCTGCACGGTGCGAATCTCGTACTTGCCCACCGGCAGCTCGAGTTTCACCGGCACCTGCTTCGACATCACCTTGCCGTCCACCACCACCGCCGTCTCGCCGCCGGCCCCGTCGAACTCCAGGAACCCGGTCTCCTGCTCCAGCCGCAGGGCCAGCTCGTCGCCGCTGGGTTTGACATCCAGCGTCCCGGTGGCCGCGCGGAATCCTTCCAGGTCGGCGTGGATCGTCTGCTTGGCCGCGTTCAGGGTGAGGATGCAGGGAGACTGGCACTTCTGTTCCGGGTCCCCCTCTACCGTTAGGTTCGCGCCCGGAGGGTCCGTCGTGACCTTCACCGGCACCCCCGTCGGACGCCGCACATTGCTGGTATTCACTTTGGCGTCCCCTACCTTGCGGATCATCAGATCGCGCGAATTCGAGGAAGTGATCACCTCGACATGGAAGAAGTTCGGGACCGCCGCGGCCGGATCGGGAGTTCCGCCGGCGGCCGCCGCGACTACCGGCGCCGGCGGTGGTGTCGCCGCCGCGCTCAGCTCCTTGGCCCAGCGCGACAGGTCCACCGGGGTCGCCGCCAGGAAGCGCTGCCCCGCGTCGAAATCGGGCGTGCCGAAGCGCACACTGCTGAAGATCTCGGTGATCGGCGGCGGCTGCGGCGGCGGACTCTGTAGCTCTTTGCCCGCATCCGGGTAAACCGCCGCCAGTTCCTTCAGCATGGCGTCGGCTTTGCGGATCTGCGCCGTCGTCCCGCGCACGCGGATCGCTCTCAGCAGGCGGACCGCTTCGTCCATGCGGTCGCCCAGAAGGTTGCTGGCGACGCCCTGAAACGCCGCATCGATGGCGAACAGGTCCAGCTTGTAAGCCTGGTCGTAAAGCCCTGCCGCTGCCTTGAAGTCCTCCGCCTCGAAGCGGGTCTGTGCGTCTTTCCGCGCCTCGAGGTAGGGCAGCTTGGCCGACGCCATCTCCTCGAGGCTGCCGCCGGGCTTTTTCTTGACCACCTGGCTCATCAAGTCGATGGCTTGCTGCCAGTCCTGGTGCTGCTCGCGCAGCTTGGCGTCGCTCATCCATTTTTCGACCAGCGTCGGATCGCTCTCGCTGTCGAGATTCGACGGCGGATGAAAATAGAACCGGCTGGTGGGACTCCCGAAAATCGTGGGATTCTGCCGGTTGTCGGTCTCCTGCAGGACGCGCTTGGTCACCCGCGCCACGATGTCGCTGATCGGCAGCCCCGGCTGCGCGATCAGGTCGGCCAGGGCCTCCGTGAAGTAGCTGTTCCGGCCGCCGGGATTATCGGCCGCCACATTGTTGGCGTTGGTCGAGTAGATCACCAGCGAATCGCCGCCCGCATCCGGCGGAATCGCCAGGCCCGACTGCAGCGATTGCGATTCCGTCATGGGATTGCTGCGGCAGGCATCCAGGATGAAGATGCTGCGCTTGTGGCGCACGCGCTTCAGCGATTCGATCACCAGGTTGAACGGGAAGCAGCGGAATTTGGAGAGCGTGATCGTGCTGCCCGGCTCGAAATCCACCGGCACCAGCAGGTTTTCGTTCTCGATCTGAACGCCGTGCCCGGCGTAGTAGAACAGCGCCGTGTCGTCCGGGCCGAGCTGCCCCAGAAATTCCGCCAGCGCCTCTTCCATCTCGGCCTTCTTGGCGTTCTCCTTGAGAATCGTGTTGAAGCCCGAGGCCTTCAACACTTTATCGACCAGGCGCGCGTCGTTGATCGCGTTCTGGAGCGGCCGCGTCAGGTACGCGTCGTTGCCGATGACCAGCGCGACGCGCTTGCCTTCTTCCTGCGGCGCGGCCGCGCCATTCACGGCCAGCCCGCAGAGCATCGTCGCGCACAGCAGCAGGGGGATTCGCATCATCGTCTCCTCAACGGAACATTACCTGCCTGGAGCGTCCGTCCAGCGTCATATCTTTTTCGCAGTTGGCCGAGATCAGCTTTCCGCCGTTATAGGTGTATTTGATGCGCGACGATTTGCCGGCGCTCTCCACGGTTTCGCCCGTCAGCCGGCCGCCCTGGTACTCCATCGTTCGCTCGTAGAATTTGGCGCCGCGCTTCTCGCCCGAGATCTGGTACGCCTCGATCGATTGAAGCTGCAGGCCGTCCCACTGGAATTCCAGCAGGGTGTCGCCCGGCGCGCCCCTGGGCCCGGCGATTTCCCGCGCTGTGGCGGCGCGGCCGGCATCGTCGTAAGTGAGCCGGAAGTAGTGGATCTTGTCCCACACGAAAGGCAGGAAGTAACGGTTCCCAGCCACAGCCAGCGTGATGTTCTGCCCGGTCAGTTTCGCCACCGCCACGGGGTCGGCATACGGGCTGTTCAGCAGCACCAGCGAGGCCCTTTTCAGGGCTTCGTCGGGATCGGCCCCGGCGGGCGCCTTGGCGTCGTTGTCGTACGCCACCGCCGCCACCTGCGGCACCTTGTCTTCGTAGGCGAACGAGATCTTCTTCTCTTCGGAAACGTGCTCGTTCTTGTCGAATGCCGGGATGATCGAGCGCAGCTTCTCGCCTTCCCACTCGAACGCCACCTTCAGCTTGTTGGAGGCGTCGATGCGCTCGATCTTCGGTTGGAAGGCCAGGCTGATCGGGCAGTAGTAGACGTTCTCCGGCAGCTTCGCGCCCGACATCCAGTTGGGCGACCCCTGCGTCGGACGCGCCGCCGCCCCGATTCCGGACATCACGCGGCGCACCGCCACCCGCTGGTCGGAGTTGGCGTCCAGCGTGTTCGAGACGTCCAGATAGCGTCCGAGATACTTCTTGCCGTCCTCCGGGTGGCGGGTGACCAGCGAGGACATTCCGGCGTAGTACAGCAGGTCCGCGTCGTCGTCCTTCGAGCGCAGGCCCTGTAACGCCAGGGAGTGCACCCGGTTGAAGCTCGACTCGCCCCAGAACTTCTGCATCTCGACTTTCAGGTCCTTCAAGTTACTGGTGACTTGAAAGAGCAATTCGCTTCGCAGCTGGTTAGCCGGTTTGCGTTCTTCCTCGATGGCGTGCAGGTCGTACTGGTCGAGCACTGCCAGCGCGCTCGAGATTTCGTGCATGGCGCCCAGAATCTCGGCCTTCTTCAGCAGGACTTTGAGGTTTTCCGGATCCACCTGCTCCGCCAGGGCCACGCTCTTCAGTGCGTCGTCCAGCTTGTTCTGCTCCTTGTACCGCGTGGCGAATAGAAGGTCCTTGTCGATCTCGTTGACCTGGCCGGGGCTGAGCTGTTTGCGCTGCGCCTGCCGGTCCACCGCCACGCGGCGGGAATACTCCGCCCAGGCCAGCGAGACCTTGGTCTGCAGCTCCGAATTGGTGGGCTGCCGGAGGCTCGCCAGGCGAAACTCCCGGAAGGCCGCGCCGAATTCGTTTTCCGCGAAGCGCTCGCTGCCGGCCCGCGCGTGCAACTGCAGGCTCTGCTTGAGCGCCTGATTCTGCCTGGCGGCCATCTCCGGAAAAGCCCGCTGGTACTTCTCGAAATCGCGGTCGGCCAGCAGAAAGGCGTCCCACTCCTCGCCCGCGTCGAAGGCCCGCAGCACGGCTATCTTGCGGTCCACCCACTCCCGCTGGTGCTTCAGGGCGTCGCGCAGCTTCTGCTGTTCGGGCGCCTGCGGGTAAACCTCCGCCGAAAGCGCCGCGTACTCCAGCCCGCGGTTCAGAACTTCCACACCGACCGTGCCGCTTTCGAACTGCTCGTACGGCTGCTGCATGGCCTGTTCGAGGTACTTCTGGAGCGGTGCGATGGCCGGGTTGCCGGCGAAGCTTTTCACCGTGGCGGCGAACAACTCCACCTGCTCGGCGAACGCCTTGCCCTTGCCGCCCAGGACCTGTAGAGCGGCCGGGTCCCTGCAAATCCGCACCAGTTCCTCCACCCCGCCGGGTAGAAACGCCACGAACGCGGCCGGAGGAACATCCGTGGCTACCTTGTCCTTCTCGGTCTTCTTGTAACTGATCTTCGCGGCCTGCCACAGCGGCCCCGCCTCGCCGGACGGATTCTTCAGGCCGTCGGGGATCAGGAACGCCAGCGTCCCTTCCTCCCACACTCCCAGGGCGTGCGAATCGGCGTCTTTGAACAGGGTGCCGCCCAGGCGTACGGATGGCAGCTTGCCGGGGGCGATCCGCGCCTGGCTTCCGATGGCCAACGCCTTGTCCTTGCCGTTGATGGACACGGAGGCGGCTTCTGCGAATTGGAGTCCCTGGCCGGAACGCGAGACGAGTATCCCCGCCTGGAGACTGGTGGCGATGAGCAGGAAAAATAGACAGCGGCGCATACGGGTGGTCTCAGTCCCCACGGGTTGGAACTGGAAACTGGTAGATCAGGGTCAAGTCTATACCGGATTGCAAGTTGATTTCAATCAGAACTTACCCCTGGACCAGAGTGCCAGTACCCCCGTACTCTTCTTGAAAGAAAAGAGATTCGCCTCAAGCTCTCGACTTCTGGTACTGTGATTCCAGATGAAGCGATTGCAACAGGTGATCTGGACCAAGGGGACGTTCCTGACCCCGCAGCATCTCCAGATCCAGGACCGGTTTCTCGAGAACCTCCTGCAATTCCAGATTGAAAGCCTGTCCTTCCGCCCCTGGGGATTCCGCACGCTGCAGATCACCCAGGAGGGCCTTGGCGGCCGGTACTTTCGGCGTCTCCGGCGCGTCCGGGATTATGCCGGATGGCCTGCTGTTCGATATCCCGGATTCCGACGATACGCCTCCGCCCAAGCTGCTGGCCGAGTGTTTCGAGCCGGACCAGACCACGCTCGACATGTACCTGGCCATCCCCCAGTACCGCGATCGCGGCCTCAATGTCGCCACTTCGCTGCGCGATGCCGGCTCGCGCTTCCGCGCCGAAATCGAGATGTTCCGCGACGAAAATAGCGGCATGGCCGAGAAGCCCGTCCAGGTGGCCCACAAGAACCTCCGCTTCCTCACGGAAAGCGAGAGCCGCGAGGGCTACTCCACCCTGCGCGTGGCGCGGATTATGAAGAGCGAGGCAGGAACCTTTCAACTCGACCCGCTGTTCGTGCCGCCGCTGCTCGATTTCAACGCTAACGAGCACCTGCTCACCATCGCGCGCCGCCTGGTCGAGATCCTCAGCGCCCGCTCCGGGGCGATCTCCGGGATGCGCCGGCAGAAGAACCAGAGCCTGGCCGATTTCACCGCGGCCGATATCGCCAATTTCTGGCTGCTCTACACCATCAACGCGTCGTTTCCGATTTTCCGGCACCTGTTCGAGACCCGCGGCGGGCATCCCGAAACGTTGTATTCCGCGATGCTCTCTCTGGCCGGAGCCCTCACCACGTTTTCCGGCACGATTCGCCCGCGGGACCTGCCCATCTACGATCACGACGACCTGGGCGCCTGCTTCACGGACCTGGACGAGAAACTCCGCATGCTGCTCGAGACCGTGGTCCCGGCAAATTTCGTCTCCCTGCCGCTCAAGCTGGTGCAGCCTTCCATCTACGCCGCTTCCATCGACAATGACAAGTACCTGGTGAATACCAAGATGTACCTGGCGGTAAGCGCGGAAACCAGCCAGGCCGAGATCGTCGGCAAGACCCCCCAACTGGTCAAGGTGAGCTCGGTCGGGCAGGTGGATCACTTGGTGCGGCAAGCCCTGGCGGGCGTGCCGCTGACTTACGTGCCCTCACCTCCCGGAGCGATCCCAGTGAAAATGAATCACCAGTACTTCAGCCTGAGCCAGGCCGGCTCGTCCTGGGAAGCTATCCAGCGCGGACGCAATCTGGCGGCCTACGTGCCGTCGGACCTGCCCAATCCCCAGTTGGAGCTGATCATCCTCCTGCCGCAAGCCGGGTGATGCGCGCTGCCTGGTCTTGGCCAGCAGGATGCTGAAAAACCCTATAAGTGTGTCCAGCCGCCGATGAACGCCGATCAACGCAGATTGAAAACAAGCGACTTATCCGCGTTTATCGGCGTTAATCGGGTGCGCCAGGACAGGCCACGGCCCAAATGCCTTTTTCAGCAGGCTGTTCGTTAGAGCAGTGCGTCGCAGATAACACGCATTTTGATCTCGCAAAGGGGCAAAGCAGGCACGAATTTCGCAAGTGCGGCGAAATTCGATGCCTGTTTGCCGCGCATGCCGTTACTGGGCGATTAGCCCGGGGAGCCGGTCGCGAGTTACACTGGGCAATAAGTCAAATGAAGCGCCTCTGGCTCCTCTTTACCTGGGTCGTCCCGCTGTTTGCCGCGAGCACTATTCCCGGCCGCTATATCGTCGAGCTTTCGAGCGAATCCGTCGCCGCCCGCGTGGTGCGGACCTCGCCCCGGGCATCGGGACGGCTGGCGCTGCACTCAGCGGCCGCCGAAGAACATCGTACGCGCATCCGCGCCGAGCAGGCTTCGGTAACCTCGGCCATCGAGGACGCCGGCGGCGAGGTTGCCGCCGCGGTGGAGAACGTCGATAACGCTTTGGCGGTGCGGATTCCGGACGATCAGGCAACCCGGCTCGCGGCGATTCCCGGGGTGCGCGCGGTCTACCCGGAGCGCCTGTTTCACCTGCTGCTGGACCACGCCCTGCCGCTGCACCACGTCCCGCAGGCCTGGGCGCAGGTGGGCGCCGCCAATGCGGGCGCGGGGATCCGGATCGCCGTCATCGACACCGGAATCGATATCGGGCATCCGGGTTTCCAGGACGCGTCGTTCCAGGCGCCCGCCGGATTCCCGAAGGCCAATACCCCGTCCGATCTGGCCTACGCCAACAACAAGGTAATCGTGGCGCGCAGCTACGCTTCGCTGTTCGGCACGACGGACCCGGATCCGTCGCCGGCAGATCACGTGGGACACGGCACCGCCACGGCGATGGCGGCGGCCGGCGTGCAGAACGTAGGTCCGCTGGCCACCATCAGCGGGGTGGCGCCGCGTGCCTACATCGGGAGCTATAAGGTCTTCGGAACCCCCGGCGTGAACGACAGCGCTCCGGAAGGGGCCATCCTCCAGGCGATCAACGATGCCGTGGCGGACGGCATGGACGTCATCAGTCTCAGCCTGGGCAGCGACGTTTCCCCGCTGCCTCTGGACGACCCGGAGATCGTGTCCCTCGAAAACGCGGCCTCGCTCGGCATCGTCGTGGTGGCGGCGGCGGGAAACAACGGACCCGATCCGGTGACGGTCGGGACGCCCGCCTCGGGGCCTTCGGTAATTGCGGTGGGAGCCTCGGCCAATGACCGGGCGTTCACCGCCTCCGTGCTGGTGCCGGGCAGCAGCGCATTGCAGGCGGCGCCGGGGTCGGCGTCACAGTCGGCGAAGGCTGTTAGTGCGCCGCTGGCGGATGTCGCGGCGCTCGATGGTACGGGACTGGCATGCTCCAGCCTTCCGGCCAATTCTCTGACGAAGTCGATCGCACTGATTGTCCGGGGGACGTGCCCGTTCGAGACCAAGCTGAACAACGCGCAGGCTGCCGGCGCCGTCGGAGGCCTGGTTTACGACAACGTGGATGGGGAGCCTCTCGTCACCATGGCGATGGGAAGCGCCACGCTGCCGTCGGAGTTCGTCTCCTACCAGGACGGCCTGGCGTTGAAGAAGCAAATCCGACGCCCGTCCACGGTGACCCGACGCCTTGGCGAGGTCGAAGCACGCCGCCGTTTCCCCAGCCAGCCTCCCGGCCAATCGCCGAGGGTGACACTGCAGTTCGCGCTGGGACCGGCTTACGTGAACCCGGCCCGGATCGCTTCGTTTTCGGCCGAGGGGCCGAACGTGGACCTCTCGATCAAGCCGGACCTGCTGGCGGTGGGCGTCAACATGTACACGGCGGCGCAAAAACTCGACCCGAAGGGCGCCCTCTACAGTACGACCGGTTATTCGATCGAGCAGGGCACCAGTTTTTCGACTCCCCTGGTGGCCGGCGCGGCCGCGCTGTTGAAAGCCGCGCATCCGGGCCTGAGTTCGGCGCAATACCGCTCGCTGCTGATCAATTCGGCGGACGCGGCATTCTGGGTGCCCGGCACGCCGGCGACGGTGCAGCAAGGGGGCACGGGCATCCTGGACGTGCTGGCCGCGATCAACGCTACGGCCGCGGCTGCGCCGGTTTCACTCAGCTTCGGAGCGGGTTCGGGGACGATCGATTCGACCCTCACCCTGACGGTATGGAACCTGGGCACCGCGGCCGATACGTTCCGCGTTTTGGCTGTGCCTTCGAAGGGAGCGGCCGGCCCCACGGTGCCCTCGGGCACCATCGATCTGGCCGCGGGGGCGTCCACGGCGATCTCTGTGCGGTTTGCGGCCGGAGGACTGGCGGCAGGGCAGTATGAGGGCTACATTACAATCCAGGGAACGCGCTCGAGCGTGGTGACACGGGTGCCGTATTGGTACGGAGTGCAGTCCACGACTCCCGGCCACATTACCATCCTCGACAGCGCAACGAGCGCGCTGGCCGGTGCGGTGGTGAACCAGGCAATGCTCTTCCGCGTCACGGACGAGTCCGGAATCCCCATCCAGGTGTCTCCGACCGTCGTCACGGTTTCGGGCGGCGGGTCGGTGACCCGGGTGCTGTCGATCAACAGCCAGTCGCCGTACTCCTTCACGGTGAGTGTGAGGCTGGGAATAGCAGCGGGGCCCAACGTATTCCGGATTGAGGTTGGAGATCTTACGAAGGATGTCACGATCACGGGACAGTGAGCGGGACCGCTTCCGGTATAATGTGACGGTGGGGGCTGTCCCCGTTCCATGACCGACATTAAAAAGAAACTTCAGGAAGAGATCACGGCGCTCGAGTACGAACTGCACGTGGAATTGCCGAAGGAGATCCTGAAGGCCAGGGCCCACGGGGATCTGAGCGAGAATGCCGAATACCATGCCGCGAAAGACCGGCAGGGGTTTGTGAATGCGCGGCTGAACCAGTTGAAGAAGCGGCTGGCCGAGATGTCGATGGTGGATTTCTCCAAGATTCCCCACGGCAGAGTCGGACTGGGCTCCACCGTGGTCGTGCTCGATACCAAACGCGAAGAAGAATTGACATACAATCTGGTTACGAGCGAAGAAGCCGACGCGGCGAACGGGAGGATTTCCACTACATCGCCGATCGGCCGCGCTTTACTCGGCAAGGAAGTGGGCGATTCGGTTCGCGTGCAGAGTCCGGGCGGAGTGAAGGACCTGGAGATTCTGAAGTTAAGCACGATTCATGACGCAGTCGATTGAGCTATGACCTATACCAGCCTGATCGGGAAGATCTTCGGTGCGATGATCGACCGAATTGTGCGCTGGCTGGCGCTCTCCCGCATTCACCCCAATGCGCTCACGGCCTTCGGGCTGGTGATCAACATCTGGGCGGCCTGGCTGTTTGCGCGCGCCGGGGGCGCGCCGGACCCCCGGGTGGATTTCCGCTGGGCCGGCCTGGTGGTGATCGGCGCGGGCCTGTTCGACATGGTGGATGGCCGCGTGGCGCGCGCCACAAGCCAGGTGACGCGATTCGGCGGATTTTTCGATTCAGTAGTGGACCGCTACTCGGACCTGGCCCTGTACATGGGGCTGCTGGTTTACTACGCCTCGATCAACCGGTTCTTTTACATCGTGCTGACGGCGATCGTGATGACCGGGTCGGTGATGGTGAGCTACACCCGCGCCCGCGCCGAAAACGCCATTCCGAAATGCAAGGTGGGTTTCCTAGAACGGCCCGAGCGGGTGGTGCTGATCATTATCGGCGCGCTGTTCGATCGCATGGCTCCGGTGCTGTGGGTGATTGCGGTGTTCTCCAACCTGACCGTGATCCATCGCATGATTTACACCTGGCAGGAAGCGAGGCGCCTGGAAGATGCCCAGCTTCGCGCCGTGAAGCCCGAGCCGCTGGCAACTCCCCGCGAGCATTGATGACGTCAGGCGGTCCAGCGCGACTGGTCGACTCCGGCGCGAGGGCCGGAGTCCTGCGCCAGAAGACTCCAGACCAGCCTCAGCAATTCCGGGATGGAGAAGGGTTTTTCCAGGAAGGCCGCGCACTGGAAATGGATCAGCTGCATCTCGAATTGGGCCTCGTCGTAATAGCCCGAAAGGAATAGGAAACGGGCGGCCCTTCCATGCTTTGCCAGGCGTCCGGCCAGTTCCAGACCATTCATCCCGGGCATGTAGATATCCGTCACGACAAGCTCCCAGGGGCCTTGATTTTCCGCCAGATCGAGAGCGCGCTCACCGTCCTCGGCCAGTATGATTTCGACGCCGGGCCCGGAGATCGCATCACGCAGCAGAGTACGGATGGACGGTTCGTCATCCACCACGAGTATGCGTTTGGGCCCCATAGGGCTAGAGGGTACCACTATTTTTCGGCTGCATGTACTGGGAACGCATGATCATGTCCCTCGTGAGTTAGTAACCATACACTTATGCGTCTGGCATCGGATAACCCCGAGGTCGACTTCCGCAAAACCCTGAATCGGCTCAATGGGGCTCCGGATCGCGGATTAGGATAACTATCTTCGACCAGACATAAGTAGGAACTTACAATAGTTATACGACTATTAGTAAATAGTTACTCGCACCCGCACTCTGATCTCGCGACTGTAGCGAAATTCGAGCCGGCCCCCTCCCGCATTGCCGGGCTTGCAATATGGCGAATAAAAGGCGAAAATGAGGAATGGCACTCGTAGGCATCGCCCGGCTGGCGGCGCACAGCGAACTGCTCGAGGCCAAGCGGGCGGTTCAGTATTTCGAGATCCCGGCGCGGTCCATTCTCAACCGCACCAAACCGAACATGCCGTTCCGGTGGACGATCAATCCGTACCGCGGCTGCGAGTTCGGCTGCAAGTACTGCTATGCGCGGTACACCCACGAGTTTATGGAGATGGATGCCGCCGATTTCGAGGATCGGATCTATGCCAAGGCCGCCGCGGCGCACCTGCTGCGGCAGGAGCTCGCGCGAATCGACCCGAAGGACCACATCGCCATCGGCACTGCTACGGATCCCTATCAGCCCGCGGAGCGACGCTACGGGCGGACGCGATCGATCCTGGAGGTGTTTGCGGGAGGGCGCGGCCGCTACCTGGGGGTCACCACGAAATCGGATCTGGTGCTGCGCGATATCGGCCTGCTGAAAGAGGTTGCGCGCGGCAATGTGGTCACCTTGAACGTCACGATTACGACGCTCGACGAGCGTCTCGCGAGGCTCCTCGAGCCGCGCGCTCCGCGGCCGCAGTTGAGGCTCGAGGCCGTAAGGAAGCTGAGCGAGGCGGGCATCCCCGTAGCGGTTTTTCCCAATCCCATCATGCCGGGGCTGACCGATGGAGGCCGCTCGCTGGACCGCCTGGCGAAGGCCGCGCGCGACGCCGGCGCGGTTTCCTTCGGCGGCGGACCGCTATTCCTGATGCCGGCCGCGCAGAAGGTGTTTTTCCCTTTTCTCGAGCGCGAGTTTCCAGCGCTCGCTCCACGCTACCGGCAGATCTTCGAGCGGTCGGCCTATGTGGGCCGCGAGTACAAGGAGCAACTGTCGGCCCAGGTGCGCCGCATACGCGACCGCTACGGCCTCGCGTCGGGACCGATCGAGTACAAGCCGGAATTGCTGGCGCCCGAGCAGGGGGAGTTATTCGCTTGAATGCCGGGCGGCGGATTGCGGTTACAATGCGGTTGAATGCGACGGCGCTCCGCCATACGGAACGGGATTGAGTACGGCCTGGCGCTGGCGGCGCTGAAATCGCTCGAATGGGTCCCGCGCGGCGCGGCCGTCCGGCTGGCGCGGCAATTCGTGCGGCTGCTTGACCTGGCGGTGCCCAGGCTGCGGCGCGTGGCCATCCGTAACCTGACGATGGCGATGCCTGGCCTGGATGCGGGCGGCCGCGAGCGCGTGGTGGATGGGGTGTTTCACTCGATCGCGCGGATGCTCGCCACCTTCGCCCGGTTTCCGTCGATTGGCAGAGGCCGCCTTGCCGATTGGATCCGGTGTGAGGGCATGGAACACGTGGAAGCCGCTCGCAAGCGGGGTCGGGGCATTCTGTTTGCCACCGCGCATCTCGGCAATTGGGAGTTGAGCGCCTTCGCTTACGGCCTGTTGGTGGAGCCGATGCACGTGGTGGTCCGCCCGCTCGACAATCCCTATATCGACGCGCTCGTGGAGCGCCGCCGCGGGTTATCGGGAAACGTTTTGATCCGCAAGACCGACCCGGCCCGCGCGATTCTGAAGGCGCTGGCCGCCAACCGGGCGGTGGGCATTCTGATCGATCAGAACGCATCGCCCGAGAGCGGTGTATTCGTCGACTTCTTCGGCATCCCCGCTTGCGCCGGAACCGGGTTCGCGAAACTGGCAGCGCACAGCGGCGCCGCGGTGCTCCCGGGGTTCGCACTCTGGTCGACAGCGGAGCGCCGCTTCATTCTGCGCTTCTTTCCCGCGGTGGAGATGAGCGGCGATGCGGCGCGCGACACCCAGGCCGTGCAATCGGTTCTGGAACAGGTGATTCGGGAGCACCCCGACCAGTGGCTCTGGGTCCACCGCCGCTGGAAGACGCGGCCGCCCGGAGCGCCGTCGCTGTATGAAAGGGTACCCGCCGCGTCCCGAGCGCTGTAGTATTCTGTGGCTGGGCTCCCCGTGAAGAACCGATTCCCACGCTCTCCCCTCTACAGCGGCGTATTTGCGTTGGCCCTTTCTGCGACCGCGGTCCTCGCATCGCTGTTGCTGCGGGGGATTCTGGAGCCGAATCTCAGCGCTTTGTTTCTCGTGGCGATCTGGTTGAGCGCCTGGTTCCACGGGCGCACCGGCGGGCTCACGGCAACGGCCGCCTCGGCGATCGGCATCCTCTTTTTCTTCCTGCGGCCGGATCCGGCCGCCCCGGTTCCGTCCTTCAGCCTGCTGGCCAACGTTCTGATCTTCGTGCTGATCGGGTCGCTGCTGACCTGGGTTACCGCGTCGCTGCGCGAAAGCCGCCGCCTGCTTTCCGCGACGCTCTTGAGCATCGGCGACGGCGTGATCGCCACCGACCGGGAAGGGTGCGTCACCTTCTTTAACCCGGTTGCCGAGACCCTCACCGGCTGGCCGCGCGCGGAGGCTCGCGGGCGGCCCATCTCCCAGGTGCTGAAGCTGGTGGACGAACAGACCCGCGAACCGATCCCCGACCCGATCGCACGGGCGCTCCGGGAGCGCGTGCTGGTGGCGATGACCAGCCCTACGGCGCTGATCTCACGCACAGGGACGGAGGTGCCGGTGGAGCATGGCGCGTCGCCGGTACGCGACGATGCGGGCGAGGTTCGCGGCGCCATCCTGGTGTTCCGCGACATCGGCAAGCGGCGCCAGCTCGAGGAACAGGCGCGGCATTCGCAGAAGATGGATGCCGTCGGCCGTCTGGCGGGCGGGGTGGCGGGCGACTTCAACAACGTCCTCACTGTGATCACTGGATACGCCGAGCTGCTGCGCGCCGACGCCCCCGCCAACAGCCCGAACGGCCGCTTTGCCGACGAGATTATCTGGGCGGGCGAGCGCGCGGCGGCTCTGACCCGCCATCTGCTGGCGTTCAGCCGCGGCACCACCGCGCAGCCGAAAGTGCTCGATCTGAATGGGCTGGTGACCGGCATGGAGCCGATGCTGCGGCGCCTCCTGGGCCAGAATATCGAGCTGATCCTGCTCACCGCGCCGGGCCTCGGCAGGGTCAAAGCCGACCCCGCGCAGCTCGAACAGGTCGTCATCAACCTGGCCACCAACGCCCGCGACGCCATGCCCGACGGCGGCAAGCTGGTGCTCGAAACGGCCAACGCCGACCTGCAGGAGCCCGCCAGCAAGAATATCGGAGTGAAGCCCGGACCCTATGTCATGCTGGCGGTGAGCGACACCGGAATCGGTATGGACACGGAGACGCGCTCCCGCCTGTTCGAGCCGTTTTTTACGACCAAGGCACCCGGCAAAGGCAGCGGTCTCGGCCTGGCCACCGTCTACGGCGCCATCAAGCAGGCCGAAGGCCAGGTGACGGTCTACAGCCAACCGGGCTGCGGAACCATCTTCGAGATCTATCTGCCGCTGGTGACGGAAGCAGCCCCGGAGACCCCCAAGAAACGCTCGCCCAAGGGCTCCGAAGCCATCCTGCTGGTGGACGACGAGGAGGGCGTCCGCAAGCTGGTGCAGGCGGTGCTCCAGTCGAACGGCTACGACGTGCTGGAGGCCTCCAACGGCAGCGCCGCCCTGGCGGTCTACGAGAAGAACGGGCACAAGATCGATCTGGTCCTCACGGATGTGGTGATGCCGCAGATGAACGGTTTTGAGCTGGCCCGGCAGCTCGCGGAGAAGGCTCCCGAGCTGAAAATCCTCTTCATGTCGGGCTATCGCGACAGCGCCGCCGGCGCGCCCGGACCCGCTCCCCAGGCATTCCTGCACAAGCCGTTCACGCCCGACGTGCTGCTGGCAAAGGTGCGCGAGGTGCTGGACGCGGAGTCCGGGTCCGAAAGCCGCGGGACTCCCGCCCCTTAGCCCCCGGCACGCGCCCGCCAAAAACATGTTACGTTGCTTGTGTGAGCGAAGGAGGAATCGCGACCGCCATGAAAGGCAACCCGAAAGTGATCCAGGCGCTGAATGAGGCGCTCAAGGAAGAGTTGACTGCCATCAGCCAGTATTTTCTGCACGCCGAGATGTGCGAGAACTGGCACTACGACAAGCTCGGCGCCTACATCAAGAAGCAGTCGATCGACGAGATGAAGCACGCCGAGGTCCTGATCGAGCGCATCCTGTTTCTCGACGGGACGCCGAACATGACGGAGCTGTTGAAGATCAATGTGGGCCAGAACGTCAAAGCGCAGTTGGAGAGCGACCTGAAGCTCGAGATCGATGCGGTGGGCCAGTACAACAGGGCCGTCGAGCTGGCGCGGCAGGAAGGCGACAACGCCTCCCGCGAGCTGTTCGAGAAGCTGCTGAAGGACGAAGAGCAGCACGTGGACTGGCTGGAGGCGCAGCTTTACCAGATCGGCGAGATCGGATACGAGCGCTACCTGTCGCAGCAGGTGAACGAAAAGTAGGCGCTAGCCGCCGATGGAATACATGGGCCGCGGAGGCGCCACGAAGCGCGCGGAGTTGATCTCGTGGCCCTCCCACTTGCCCGCCACGTTGCGGCGCACGAGTGCCGCGATCTCTTCGTCCGTAGCGCCCGAGCGCATCAGGGATTTGACGTCATCCTCCTCGATGGCAAACAGGCAGTAGCGCAGCTTGCCGTCGGCGGTCAGGCGGAGGCGGTTGCAGTTCAGGCAGAACGGCCGGCTGACCGACGCGATGAAGCCCACGCTGCCGATGCCGTCCGCAAAGTTGTATTCCGTGGCGGGCGCGCGCGGGTCGGGGTCGGGCACCGGCACCAGCGGCGCGATCTCGCGCGAGAGCACGCGGATGATCTCGTCCGCCAGCAGCACCTTCCCGCGGTCCCACAGGTTCTGCGCGTCTAGCGGCATGAATTCGATGTAGCGGACCTCGAATCCGTTCTCGCGCGCATAGCGGGCCAGCGGCACGATGTCCGGCTCTACCAGGTCCTTCACGGCCACGGCGTTGAGCTTGATCTTCGAGTAGCCCAGCCGCTTACAGGCATCCACCCCGGCCAGCACTTTGTCGAGGTCGTCGCGCCGCGTGATCTTCCGGAAGCGCTCGCGGTCGAGCGTGTCGATGTGGACGTTGATGCGGCGCAGCCCGGCCTCGTACAGCGGAGCGGCCAGTTGCGGCAGCAGCACGCCGTTCGTGGTGAGCGCGAGATCCGCAATGCCCGGTATCGCAGCCAGCCGCGCGATGAGCACGGGGAGGTCGCGGCGCACCAGCGGCTCGCCGCCCGTGACCCGCAGCTTGGTGACGCCCAGGCCCACGGCGATCCGCACGAAGCGCTCGATCTCCTCGAAATCCAGAATCTCGCTGCGCTTCACGAACTGCACGCCGGTTTCCGGCATGCAGTAGAAGCAGCGGATATTGCACCGGTCGGTGACGCTGACGCGCAGGTTGTCGTGAACCCGGCCGAAGGAATCGAGAAGGGGTGGGGCCGGCATTACTTCACCGCAAGCATGCGCTCGAGCGGCAGGAGCGCGCGGCTCATGAGATCGGGCGGAAGCTCCACGCGGGGCTCCAGCGCAGCCAGGCAGTCGCGCAGCTTCTCCAGCGTGTTGAGCTTCATGTACGGGCACTCGCTGCAGTTGCAGTTCTCGTTGGCCACGAAGTAGAAGCGCTTGCCGGGCGCCACGCGCGCGAGCGAATGCTGGACGCCGCTCTCCGTCATCACGATGAACTCCGCGGCGTCGCTCGAGGCGCACCACTCGATGATGGCGGAGGTGGAGCCGATGAAATCGGCCATCGCCAGCACCGCTTCCGGGCACTCAGGATGCGCGACCACCCTGGCATCGGGATGCTCGGCCTTGGCCTCCGCCACGCGCCGCGCCGGAAACGTGGCGTGCACGATGCAGGCGCCCTGCCAGATTTTCATGTTCTCGCGGCCGGTCTGCTTGCGGACGTAGTTCCCCAGGTTGACATCGGGCAGGAACAGGACGGGCTGCTCCGGCGGAAGCGAGTTCACGATTTTGACGGCATTGCGCGACGTGCACAGGATGTCGCTCTCGGCCTTAACCTCGATCGAGGTATTGATGTAGCTCACGATCGCGTAGTCGGGGTTGCGGCGGCGGAATTCGCGGACCGGCTCGACCGGGCAGCCTTCCACCAGGCTGCAACTGGCCTCGCGGTCGGGCACCACCACGATACGCTGCGGATTCAATACCTTAGCCGTCTCCGCCATGAACCAGACGCCGCAGAACGCGATCACGTCACCCTCGAACTCGCGCGCTTTGCGGGCCAGCTCGAGGCTGTCGCCCACTACGTCGGCCAGGTCCTGAATCTCCGGCTCCTGGTAGTGATGCGCCAGCAGGATGGCCTTACGCTGCTTCTTGAGCTCCAGAATCTCGTCGGCAATCGTCGTTGCGGCGTACATGAGCGTTCGATTTCAGTTTACCAGTCCCGTCATAATGGAAAAGTGAGGGTCGTCCTCGTCTCGACTTACGAGCTGGGCCGGCAGCCTTTCGGGCTGGCGTCGCCGGCGGCATGGCTGCGCGCCGACGGCCACCATGTGACGGTGGCCGACCTGGCCTGCAGCCCGCTCCCGCCCACCGCCATCGAGCAGGCCGACCTGATCGCGTTCTACCTGCCCATGCACACCGCCACGCGCCTGTTCCTGCGGGTGCTGGACCGCGTGAAGGCCGCCAATCCGTGGGCCCACCTGTGCGCGTACGGGTTGTATGCCCCGCTCAACGAGCCCATGCTGCGCCGCGCCGGAGTCGATTCGATCATCGGCGGCGAGTTCGAGCAGGCGCTGGCGGCCACCGCGCGCGGCGAGCGCTGCGGCCGCACCGGCATCTCGCTCGAGCGGCAGCAATTTCTGGTGCCGGACCGGACCGGCCTCCCGCCGCTGGGAGCTTACGCGCACCTGGTGACCGTCGGCGGTACGCTGCCGGTGGGCTATACCGAGGCTTCCCGCGGGTGCAAGCACCTGTGCCGCCATTGCCCGGTGGTCCCCGTGTATCGCGGCATCTTCCGCGTCGTGCAGCCCGAAGTCGTGCTGGAGGACATCCGCGGGCAGGTGGCCGCCGGCGCCGGGCACATCACTTTCGGCGATCCCGACTTCTTCAACGGCCCCGGCCACGCCGCCCGCATCGTGGAGGCGCTCCACCGCGAATGGCCGGCCCTTTCGTACGATGTCACCATCAAGATCGAGCACCTGCTGAAGCACCGGGAGCTGGTGCCGGTGTTGAAGGCCACCGGCTGCGCGTTTGTCACCAGCGCCGTGGAATCCCTGGACGACGCGGTCCTGGAAAAGCTGGAAAAGGGTCACACCCGAGCAGGCTTCTTCGAAGCGCTCGACCTGATGGCCGCGCACGATCTTCCGATGGCGCCCACCTTCATCCCGTTTCACCCGTGGACCACGCGCGAGAGCTACCGCGAATTCCTCCGCGCCCTGGCGGAAGCGAACCTGGTGGACCAGGTGGCGCCGATCCAACTGGCGATCCGCCTCCTGCTGCCCGAAGGGTCTCTGTTATTGGAACTCCCCGAAGTGCGGCGGATGATCGAGCCGTTCGATCCGCGCGGCCTGTGCTATCCCTGGCATCACCGGGATCCCGAAGTGGACGCGTTATGGCGCAGCATTCAGGAAACCGTCAAGCGCGAAGAGCGCCGGCGGGCGACGCGGTCCGAGATCTTCCGCAAAATCTGGGACCTTGCCGGGGCCGGCGAGTTTCCGGATCTGCCGCTGCAGGCGCGCGCGACGATCCCGTACCTGACGGAGCCCTGGTACTGTTGAGCGGAGCCTACGGAAGAGCAGTTGGCTCTTGTGTAATATCAGTTGAACTGCAGTGTATGATTTGGAGCGGCACGAGTGGGCTGAGAAGAGCGGGGAGATGGAAGCCGCTCTCAAGATCGGCTAGTCAATCAAATCACCGGGCGACAGCGCAGCATTGGAGCTTGAAGGAGCGATCATGAAAGCGAAAAAGGTTCTCAAGCAGATAGCCAAAATTGAATCGTTGATGTTGAAAATGACGGAGCGATCTTCACCCCACATCCGAGAACTCCTTCGAGATGCAGAAGCTGCGATCACGCGTGCGAAAAACGCAGTGCAATTATCTTCCGGGGCGGCAAAGAGCACCCCTGCGAAGAGTGTTCAACACCCATCGAAGGCCACGCCGGAATCCTCAAGACCGAAACGCAAGCTCTCTGCCGCTGGTCGAAGAGCCATCTCGGAAGCGACGAAGAAAAGATGGGCAGCGAAACGGGCGGCGGCGAAGAAGCTGGCACCAGCCGTGGTGAAGAAAGCGGCGGTGACAAAGGTGACCGCGAAGAAGGCCACTCCCGTGAAGGCGGCGAAGGCTCCCACCCGAAAAGTGGCGAAGCAAGCCCCGGTGAAGAAGGCGGCGGTGAAAGCCCCTGCCAAGAAAGCTGTCAGAGTGGTTCAGGCAGCAAAGACGCCAGCCCCTCCGACGACAGAGGCCACCACGGTTACGACGCCCGAACAGGTTGCGCCCGAACCACCTGTTCAATAATCCTTGGCGACGGCTACAGCCGTTTTCCTTGTGAGTCAGAAGGAAGCTGACGGGACCGAAGCGGTAGGGTGTATACTCCCGGCATGACTCTCAGGAGTGCAGCGTTCTTCGCATTTGTCGGCATGACTTTGCTAACCGTTGTATGTGCAGTCGGCTTCATCGGTGACATCTCGGCTCTTCTCGCTGGTGCCATTGCTCCGATGATGGTGTTGAAATCACTAATCCATTTGCTGGCAAGTCTGAGTGTTGCAGTCTTCCTCTACGTGTTCCAGAAAACGCAGCTTTGAATGGTCCGGGAGACGGACCCGGGTTTCCCCAAATTACTGGCGCTTGGACGGGATTTTGGGCTGCGCGCCGCTCTTCACGATCAAACTCGTAAGCAACTCCACCGCCTTGTCGATCGGCAGAATGTCGGCGATGGCGATGGGCGTGCGGCCGCGAGCGTCCTTCTCGTCGAGCGGGACGCCTTTGTCGGCCAGGAACTGGACGACTTCGCAAACCTGCTGCTGCGTCGAGTTCGTCAGCGTGAAGGTCACGGCGGCGTGCATCGCGGTGGTGCCCTGGGTGTTGACGGCCTTCACCTCAGGATCGAGCTCATAGGCGTACTTCACTGGCTCGAGGTGCCCGCTGCCTCCCGCCGCCATCAAGAGCGTGCCCTCGTCCTGGTCCTTGAGCTTGGGATCGGCGCCGCCCGCCACCAGCGCGCGCATGGCTTCGACATGGTTGGCCTTGGCCGCCATCATGAGCGGGGTCTGCTCGCCCACCTGGCGGAAAAAGGCCGACGCGCCGCGGCCGCCGGCGGCCGTCTTCGCCGTCCTGGCGTTCGGATTGGCGCCCTTGGCCAGGAGTTCCTGGATCAGCTTCACGTCCCCTGCCTGCGCCGCAAAGTGCAGGGGCGTGTTGCCGGAGCGGTCGGTGACGTTGGGATCGGCGCCGGCGTCCGCCAGCGCGGCGGCGGCAGCGCCGCTGTGATAGGAGGCGGCCACCGTCAGCGCCCTGGTGCCGTCCGGCAGCGCGTAATTGGGATCGGCGCCCGCGGCCAAAAGGCTGCGAACGCTGGCGGCGTCGTTTTTCACGGCGGCGAAAACCAGGGGCGTGAAGCCGCGCTTGGACACGGCCTTCACGTCGGCGCCTTTATCGATCAGCAGCTTCACCACGTCGGAATGGGCCTCCGCGGCGGCCCACATCAGCGCCGTCTGGCCTTTGCGCGATTCGGCGGCGTTGACGGGCGCCCCGTGCGCGATCAGGTCGCGGACGGCGTCTACGCTGCCCGAATTCGCGGCGATCATGAGCGCCGTCTCGCCGTCCCAGCGCGCGGCCTTGGCATCCGCGCCGGTCTCGAGCAGCTTGTGGACCAGCACCGCATCGCCCGTGGAGCAGGCCAGGGTCAGCGGCGTCTCGCCGTACTCATCGGCGATGTTCACCTTGGCTCCGGCCGCCAGCAGGGAGCCGACGGATTCCCGGTCGTCGAGGTAGGCGGCCCAGGCCAGCGCCGTGGCGCCATCCGGCTGGGCGGCGTTCACCGCCGTCTTTTCCGCGGAGAGAGCCGCTACCGCGTGGTGATCGCGGCGCTTCACGGCGTCGATCAAGCGCAGATCGAGGGTGGCGGCCACGCACGACACGGCGCCGGCCGCTGCCAGAATCATTACCGCGGATCGCGACATGATCAGATATCGGTGAGCCGGTTCAGCCGCCCCGTGCTGTCGCCGAGTTTCTCCGGCGCCGGGATGCCCGACTTATCCAGCATCGAGAGCAGCAGGTTGGTCATGGGCGTCTCTTTCGGGTAGATGATGTGCCGCCCGCCCTTCAACTGGCCCGCCGCGCCGCCGATCAGCACGAGCGGCAGGTTGACGTGGGTGTGCGCATTGCCGTCGCTGATGCTGCTGCCATAGAGAATCTCGGCGTGATCGAGGAGCGTGCCGTCGCCATCCGGCGTGGAGCGCAGCTTGTCCAGCAGGTACGCGAATGTCTGCACGTGATACTGGTTGATCTTGGCGGTCTTCTCGATCTTGACCGGATCGTTCATGTGGTGCGTGCAGGAGTGGTGGCCGTCGGAGATGCCGATGGCGCGGTAGCTGCGATTGCTGCCCTCGCGCGCCATCATGAAGCTGACCACGCGCGTCATATCGGTCTGCCACGCGATCACCATCAGGTCCATCATGAGCCGGGCATGTTCCTCGAAATCTTCCGGCACGCCGCTGGGCCGCTCCATGGCGGGCAGCTTCACCGCGGCATTCTGCTCTTCGGCCCGCTGGATGCGCCGCTCGATGTCGCGGACCGCGTCGAGATACTGGGTGAGCTTGCCGCGGTCGCTAGAACCCAGATCGGTTTCCAGGCGGTCGAGATCGCCGGTGAGGTAGTCGAGAATGCTGCGCTGTTCCTTGAGGGCGCTGAGCCGGGCCGCCGGATCGGTGCTGTCGCCGTCGCCGAAGAGGCGCTCGAAAACGGCGCGCGGGTTGACTTCCATCGGCAGCGGAGTTGTAGGATTGCTCCAGGAAATCGTGTTGGTGTAAGCGCAGCTGTAGCCCGAATCGCAGTTGCCGGCGAGCGTCGGCATCTCGAGGCCCAACTCGAGCGAGGCAAGCTGCGTCGATTTGCCGAATGCGCGCGCGGCGATCTGGTCGGCCGAGACGCCGGCATGAATGTCAGCGCCGCCGGTCTTCTTGGGATGCACGCCGGTGAGCCAGGTGGCGCCCGCCCGCGCATGATCGCCGGCGCCGTCTCCCAGCGCGTTGCCGTTCGCCTGTGCCAGCCCCGTGAGGACGTTCAGGCGGTCGCGGAAGGGCTCGAGCGATTTCATCGCCGGCGTGAACTCGAACGCTGTACCCTCCGCGGCGGGCTTCCACCGGTCCATGATGATCCCGTTCGGAACGTAGACGAATCCCATCCGCACCGTGGGCTTGGCGGCAGTTTTGGACGTTGCCGCGAAGGCCGGCACCATAGCATCGAGCAGGGGAAGTGACAGGGTCGTGCCGAGACCGCGCAGGAATGTGCGCCGGGGCAGATGTTTTTTCGTGACGATCATTGGTCCGGGGTTCTCCTCATTTGGAAAGGTGTGCTGTTGACGATGGCGGTTACGAGGGCCGACATGCGGTAATCATCGCGCGCCGCTTCGCGTGTGATGGAACGCACAGCCGGTTTGTCATAGTACTCCAGGCCGCGGCCCAGAGCGAAAGTGAGAAGCTTTTCAACGGCAGTATCGATGAACTCGTCGCTGTGCGAGCCCGCCAGGACTTTCTTCAACTGCGCAGGCCCCACGAAGGTGGTGCCGTCCGGCAATTTGCCCGAGGCGTCGATAGGGCTTCCGGCATCCTTGGCGCGCCAGCGGCCCACTCCGTCGAAGTTTTCCATCGCGAAACCCAGCGGATCCATGCGGGCGTGGCACGAAGCGCAGACCGGGTTCGTGCGATGCTGCTCCATCTGCTCGCGCGCGGTCAACTGGCGGCCGTCCTTGCCCTCCGGCTTCAGCTCCGGAATATTGGGTGGGGGCGGAGGCGGCGGTGTGCCGAGCAGCGTTTCCAGAATCCACTTGCCGCGCTGCACCACCGAGGTCCGGTTGGGATACGAGGTCACCGTGAGAATGCTGCCCTGCCCGAGCAGGCCGCCGCGATTCGGGTCGGAGAATGTCACCTCGCGAAATTGCGAGCCGTAGATATCGGGAACGTGGTAATGCCCGGCGAGGCGCTGGTTGAGGAAGCTGTAATTGGCGTCCAGCAATTCCAGGATGCTGTGGTCTTCGCGCAATACGTTGGCGAAGAACAACTCGGTCTCCTGGAGGAACGCCTGCCGCAAGCTGTCGTCAAACTCGGGGAAGAGATCCGGGTCCGGCGTGGCCACCGCGAGATTGCGCAGGGAGAGCCACTGGCCCGCGAAATTCTGTACCAGCGCGTCCGACCGCGGATCGGCCAGCATCCGGCGGACCTGCCCGTCCAGCACGGCCGGGTCCTTCAGCTTTCCCTCCTGGGCGAGCGTGATCAACTGGTCGTCGGGGATGCTGCTCCACAGGAAAAACGAGAGGCGGGAAGCCAGTTCGAGGTCGCCGATGCGATATACCGTACCGGGCGCGCTGTGCGGCGGGTCGTGTTCCACGCGGAAGAGAAAGTCGGGGGAAACCAGCATCGCACGCAGGGCCTTTTCGATGCCGCCGTCGAAATCGCCTTCCTTACGGCCGCTCTCGTAAAACGCGAGCAGCGGCTTCACGTCGGCTTCGGCCACGGGCCGGCGAAATGCGCGGCGCGTGAGCGCGGTGAGGATCGCGCGGGCGCACGGTTCCTCCTGCGCGGCGGTCGCCGGGCGGCAGGTGAAGATGCGGGAGCGGCTCGCCGTCTCGCCGCGGCCGGTCGGATTGTACGGGCCGGCGACGATGACCTTCTCCAGATTCGGCAGCAACGCGCCGCGAGGCGGCTGCACCTGAAAGCGCTTGATGCTGACACCATCCAGCCGCACATCCGCTTCCGCGGGCAGGCTGGGCGGAGGAGGCGGCCCGGCGGGCCCCCGCCGGGCCGCGGGAGGCGCTTCGACTTCGGGTTTGGTGGACTCGCGCAGGAACGTCACTCCCAGAGTGCGCATGCCGGCGTGGATGGGAAGCCGCAATTCCTCGCTGTGTCCCGGCTGCCCTTCCGCCGGGGGCGCGAACTTGATACGGATAACATACTCTGCATCGAGCGGGAAATAGTGCCGCACCGCGATGCCGCCCGCGGAATCGAACGGCAGATCTTCACTGATATTTTCATTGCGCTGCTTGGAACCCGGGGTATGGGCGGGCGTGAATTCTTCGGCCACCGGCTTAATGGCGAGGTCGCCCACCGCCAGTCGCGCCACTTTGCGCGCCGCCGACATATATCGTTCCAGCAGGACCGGCGAGACGGAAAGTACGTCCCCGATGTTGTCGAAGCCGTAGCCCGAATCGTCCACAGGCAGCATGTCGCCGGCGTTGACGTCGAGCGCCAGCAGATCGCGAATGGCGTTGCTGTACTCGGCGCGGTTCAGGCGGTGGATGGCGGTACGGCCGGGATTGGGATGTTCGGCGGCGGCTTGGTCCAGCGCGGATTCGAGCGCCTTCACGAACGCGTTCGATACCTCAAGCGGCGCCCGCGGAATGCCGGGCGGCGGCATCTCGCCGGTGCGCACCTTGCGCAGCGCGCGCTCCAACACCGGAGCCGAGGCGCCGGCGTGCGAGAGATCGATTCCTTCCAGTACCACGCCTGCCGTGTGCAGTTTCTGGCTGTGGCACATCACGCAGTGCTGGCGCAGGAAATTGTTCGGATCGGCCGTTCCCGGAAGAGCATCGGCGGCATGCAATGCGGGGCAGACCCCGAATGCGGCAACTGCGGCAAACGACACGAGGACAATGGGTCCCCTCAACCGGTCCCTCCAGATGATTAGCTGATTTAGTTTCCTTCAGTTAGAAACCGGAGTCAAGCCCACCAGCCGGTTTCCGAGTCTGCGGTCCGATTGTCGAGTGCGCAGTGATACGGACCGGGTTGTCCGTCGCGCATGACAAGGAAATAGAAGTACGTCCGTCTTACTCCGGATCCATCTCGCCCGTGAATCCAATTCTGCGGGCTTCCTGCCGGGTGGAGGGGGAAAACTGCTGCGCGACGACAATCGTCAGCACCTGGAGCCAGGGAATCAGCATGCTGACCGGTTCCAAGGCTGAGTCTTGTGTGTCCTTGCCGGGATGCACTTCGATCCACAGGCCGGCCGCCTGTTCGGCATCGAGCACCTTGGCAAACAGGACGTGACTTTCGTCTACTCCGCGAATATCCGCCTGAGAACTTTCCTGCGAGCGGAGAAACATCTTGACGCCGTGCAGATTTGCCCAAGTTCGATTGACCACGACTGCGACGCTTGCGCCCTTGTCAAGTTTCATTCCGGGACTCCTCCAGAAGGGGCAAGCCCCGATTCCGGTCTGTCCGGAATCGGGGCTGTCAAAAAATGCCTACCAGCGTTTGCGTCCGAAGCCGCCGCCGCCGCCGCCGCTCGCGCGATCCGTCTTCGGGCGCGCCTCGTTAACGTTCAGGGTACGGCCGTCGAGGTCCATCCCGTTGACGGCGGCGATTGCCTTCTCGCCTTCGCCATCGTTCGCCATCTCCACGAAGCCGAAGCCGCGGGGTTGGCCCGTGTCGCGGTCCGTCACAAGGTTGACCCGATCGACCGTTCCGTGTGTTTCGAACAGAGCACGGACAGATTCTTCCGAAGCCCCAAAACTGAGGTTTCCAACGTAAATGTTTTTCAAGTTAACTTTTCCTTTACTGATTTGAAGGCGGCTAATTTGGAAGGTGGACTAACGTAGCGGATCGAGCGCTAAAGAGGTCAGCCTTGAATTGGCAGGAACATCAAACCAAACCAAGTATAGCACGGTCCGGAGAATGAACCATCGCGGGCGTCTATCCGAGCCACTTGTCCAAACCGATGTTGCCATCGATGTCCCGATGGAAGAACCGGAATCTCCGTCCGTCTTCCATCTGGAGTGTCATGACCTTCCGCAAGTGGCCCACCACGAAGTCCGGGTCCTCCGCCGACCACACTATTCCGGATATATGCTTGGACCGGACGACCGCCCCGGCTCCCGCGTCAGGTTCATCCTGGGTGATCTGGACATCGTACTTCGCCCGCATCTCGTACCCATCCGGGGCTGTAACAACTCCGGTGCCCTGTAAGTGCTCGAGTACTTTCATAAAAGGGTCAACTCCGCTTCGGGCGGGTCCGGCGGTGCAATTGAGGACGCGCCGGGTTCACTTTCAGGGCTTTGCCGTTGAGATCCGTGCCGTTGAGAGCCATGACCGCAGCTTCCGCTTCGGCATCGGTCTTCATCTCGATAAACCCGAAGCCTCGCGACAGGCCGGTCCACCGGTCGGTCATCATCTTGAATCGCTGGACCGCGCCATGCCTTTCAAATAAGGGCCGAATATCCTGTTCGGTGACATTCGGATTCAGGTTGCCAACCATAATGTTGTTCACAATGACTCCTTGGTTAGTGCTGGTGTTGTCTTGCCGGGGCCGCCTTCTTGAAATGGGGAGACAGAGGCAGACTCGGAGAGCAAAGTGTGGGGAAACAGAACAACCTGTTCCTTTCCGGCAAAAGACATCAGGGGCGGGCACAGTTCAGAGGGCCGGGAAACAGCCAACTGCACAGCTCTTGGTGGAAGATGCCAGCTTCAGTATATCACGTCTAAGTAATTAGAACCCGGACTCACCGATTCCCACCAGGCGCGGGCGATCCCTGTTGCAGCGCCTTATCCAGAGCGTTGAGCTGATCGGACAGATCGCTGAGCCTGGCTTGTTCGCTTTGGATCTGGCTCATCAGGTCGCCCTCCTGGGTCCGCTGTTGTTGCTCGAGGGCCGCTCCCTGCTCCAGTTCGGAAGTCATCATCTTCATCGCCTCCTCTACCTCTTTGCGATGGTTCGGATCCTGGATCTGGCCAACTTCCCCTTCCAATTGCTTCAGCCTGGCCGCTATTCTATCCGAGCTGGCCTGTCGCCCCGACATCTGCCCCCGGAAGTCGCGCAGCTCCCTCGACAGCCGGTCCACACGGTCCTGTTGCAGTTGGAACCTCTGGATGGCCAGTTGAATGCGCGGCACCAGCGAGGTGGATCGCTCAAGCGCCATTCTCAGTTGGTGTACCTCCACCAGAAGGCTCTGGATCGTTGCCTTGTCCATCGCGGCATCGGCACTCCCGGCCTGTTGGCCAGATCCGAGAAGCGGTATGCCGATCATCAGCAGGCAGCATGTTACAAGGTTGCGTGCTGCCGTAAAGTGCGGCTGCGCTGGAAATCGCATGAGCACGAGTGTAATGGATTTCCGCGGCGCGCGCGGCCCCTACTAAGCGTCTCTCAGAAGCTCACCCTCAGAGCGAATTGCATGTAGCGCGGGTTGGCCGCGGAACTGACCTGCCCGAACAGCGTATTCACCTGGTTGCCGCCGGCGTCGAACCGGGCGGTCGTATTGAGGCCCGAGTACTGCGTGTGATTGAACGTGTTGTAGGTCTCGGCCCGGATCTGGATCGTCAAACGGTCTTTGATCGGAATATTCTTGAACAGCGCGATGTCCCAGTTGTTGATGCCCGGACCTGCCAGCGGCGCGTGCGGAGCGTTTCCCCAGGTGCCCTGCGCCGGACGCTGTACGCATCCGGTGTTGAACCACTGCAGGAACGATCGCGGCGCGCCGGCGTTCGGATTGCACGTGAGGACCACCCGCGCGCCGTCGCCGCCGCCCGTGATGTCCTGGCCGTCCACCGTCGAAAACCCGAGGCCGGCCGGGCCGCCGCTGATAAACGACGTGATGCCGGAGATCTCCCAGTGATCGAGGCCCCAGCGCGCCACCGGGCTGTTCCACAGCTTGCTGGCGTTGGGAATGTCCCACAGGTAATTGAAGGTCAGGTTGAGCCGGCGGTCGTACCCGGCAGGCCCGTAGTTGTAGACCCGCGGGTCGATGTAAGTGGCGATCGTTCCGTTGTAACTATCGGTATAATCCATCGCACGCGACCAGGTAAAAGCGGAGCCGAACTGCAGTCCGTGAGCGAAGCGGCGGTTCACCTGCGCTTGCAGGGAATGGTAGCTCGAAGTGAGTCCGTAAGTCTCGAGGTTAATGTTGCCGTACCCGGGATAGGGGCGCATGAAGTTGTCGGGTAGGACTCCGCCGATCGGGCTCTGGCTCGTGGGCAGGAAGTGTGAGCCGGGCGCAATTTCATTGAGCGCCATATAGTCAGTCAAGTGGCGCCCGAGCGTTCCCACGTAGGCAACGTCCAGCACGGTGCCGAATCCGATCTTCCGCTGAATTCCCAGGCTCATGTTATAGGTCGCCGGCATCTCGGGGTACAACTGATTGGCGTGGCCTACCGAGGGAGGGCCGAGGAGCGTGCCCGCTCCGACCAGCGTGTTGACGCTGCCATAGTACTCCGTCAAGGTGAAAATGTTCGGCGGATTGGAAACCATGTCTCCTTCCTGCCCTGTGCGCGCCCTCGCATTCAGAAACATCCCGAATCCGCCGCGGATCGCGGTCTTCCCGTCGCCGAACGGATCCCACGCAAAGCCGATGCGCGGCGCCGGCAGTACGCCCGTTCCGTAGATCAGGCCTTCCGGATAGCCCGCCGTTCCTACGCTGATCGAGCCGTTTGCCAGTGTCCCGGTGCCGGGCACGAACAGCCCGGAATACACCGCCGGGTACGTCTGCCCCGTAAGCGGGTTGACCGCCATGTTCTTGCCGCCCACTTTAATCGGGCGGTAGAGCACCGGCGACCCACCGGCCTGGTAGAGGTTCGGAATGAAGTTCGCCCCGTTCTGAATGGTCTGTGGCAATCCCCAGGTGAAGCGGACGCCCAGGTCCAGCGTCAGCCGGCTGGTGATCCGCCATTGGTCCTGCGCGTACCACTCGAAGGTTCGGGTCTGCGGCTTATAGTCCGGCCGGTTGTTGATTTCCGAATAGTTGTCGAAGTTGCCGAGCACCGCGTTGGCGTAGGCGTAGTTGCTGTCGAATGGATTATTGGTATCGCGGCCGAACGAAAGGCTGCCGGCGAAGCTGCCTCCGGTGTGTTTCTGAAGGTACTGGTCGAGCTCGGTATCCACGCCGAACTTGAACATGTGTTTGTTCCAGACCTTGGTCACGCTGTCGGTCACGCTGTAATTGGAAACCACGTCTTCCAGAGGGAACCGCCCGCTGGGGCCCCCTCCGGCGGCATTCGGAACGCCTCCGAAGCTCATCTGCGGGATCAGTCCAAGGGGATTGAATTGCGGATAAAGCTGGCCGAGGTCGATTCCATAGTTGTCCTTTTGAAGCAGCTTGAGGCTCTCGGCCGTGAGAATCTGATCCTCGGTCCAGAAAGCGGTACCCACAGTCAGCTCGTTAACCACGGTGGGCGACGCGGTCCACACTACGTTCACCGCCACGTTCGGATTGTGCGTTTTGTAATTGGCGGGAGCCAGCCAGGCGTCGGCATTGGCCGGAGAGCTGTATCCATCGTCATTTACCACCATGTTCATCCCGCGGAAGAACATGCGCCACTTATCGGTGATGTTATAGTCTACCCGCAGGATCTGCTGCGAGGTAGGACGATCCGAGAAGTTGTTGGTGACGTAGTTGTAGTTATACCCGCTAATTGCCGTGTTGGTGAAGTTCGGCTGGGGGAAGATGCTCAGCAGGCCCTGCGTAACGGGGTTGATCCGCGATTTCGGAATCACGTTGCCGGGGAACTGCGCCCCATTGGACGGGTCTTTGACCGGAATCAGCTTCCCGTTCGTATCGAAGGTTTGCGAGAAGTCGCCCTCGCGCTGCAACGATGTCGGAACCGTGTAGTACTTGATGCCGTCTGGTGATTTGATCGGCAGGTATTCCTGCGAGTAAAAGAAGAAGAGCTTGTTCTTCTGCGAATTGAATTTCCCCGGCCAGTAGACCGGACCGCCGATGTTGCCGCCTACCGTGTTATAGCGATAGCGGGCCCGCGGCTGTCCGTTCCGGTTGTTGAAGAAGGCGTTGGCATTGAAGTCTTCATTGCGGACATAGTAGTAGCCGGTGCCGTGAAAATTTTGCGTTCCGGATTTGGTCACGATGTTGACTACCGCGCCCATCGCCTTCCCGTATTCGGCCTGATAGTTGCCCAGCAGAACTTTGACTTCGGCCACGGCGTCGAGATTCGGGGGCGTATCCAGATTGCTGTAGCCGCGCGTATTCCCGATCACCCCGTCGATCGTCGCCGTGTCGTACTCGTTGCGGACTCCGTTGACCGTCGGCAGCCCGAAGGTGCCCAGGCTAGATCCGCCTTCACTGCCCACCACGCCCGGCAGAATCCGCACCAGGCTGGTCACGTCGCGTCCCACCGTCAGGAGTTGCGCGGTCTGCTTGGAGCTGACCTCGCCCGATCGCTCGGCGCTGGCGTTCTGCACAGGCGTCACGTCCGCCGTGATGGTGACCGATTCGGTCACGGCTCCGACCGTGAGCGTCAGGTTGCCGGTGGAGAATCGTTCCGAGGCCGTCAGGGCGACGTCTTTCTCCTGGAACGCCTTGAACCCCTTGGCTGTGACCCCGATCGTGTAAACGCCGGGCAGCACCGACGAAAACACGAAACTGCCCGCCGGGTCCGTTGCCAGGTGCTGCCGGTTGCCCGTCGCCTGATTGTCCAGGGAGACGTCGGCTCCCGGTACCGGTGCGCCGCTGGGGTCGACCACGTGGCCGCTGATGGCTCCGCTCTCCGTCTGGGCCCAGGCGGCTCCCAGGAGGCCAAACCCAGTAATGAGAAGGATCGTCAGAGATCTAAGCTTTCTTTTCATGATATTACCGCCCTCACGCGGAACGCAGACGGGACAAGCACGCCTCCCTCGGGCCAATGCGTGCCAGGTACATCAGAGACCCCCTTCTACGCCTATCTATTAGCGATATACCAGTTCTCTTTACCGGTAAATAATATAGATTCTGTACTCTGGCGAACCAGCCCGGGAATTGGCCGGCCCTCCGTGCGGGATAATGACAGGAACGTGGGCCTACTCTATCGCTGCCTGACCCTTTTACTGGCTCTCGGCCTCGGATCCGCTTTTGCGCAGGGGCAGCCGTCCATGCCCGGGATGCCGCATCATCACATGCCGGGGATGAACATGGGGGTGATGAACCAGGCCGGCATGTTTCTGATGAACGAGGCGTCCGGAACGAGCCGCAATCCCGCCGCCTGGCCCATGCCCATGATCACGCGCACCGTGGGCCAGTGGACCCTCATGTTCATGGGACAGGGATTCCTGGTGGCCACTCAGCAATCCGGGCCGCGCGGCGCCGGCAAGCTCTACTCCACGAACTGGGTCATGTTCGCCGCCCAGCATAACCTGGGAAAGGGCGCCATCGAGATCCGCATGATGAACAGCCTGGAGCCGGCCACCATCACCTCCCGCCAATATCCCTTGCTGTTCCAGACCGGCGAGACCGCCTTCGGAGTTCCGATCGTGGACGGCCAGCACCCGCACGACTTCTTCATGGGACTCTCGGTGGAATACGCGCGGCCGCTCGGCGACGGAACCACGCTCTCCGCCTACTATGCGCCCGTAGGCGACCCGGCGCTGGGCCCCGTAGCCTATCCGCACCGGGCCTCGGCCATGGAACTGCCGCAGGCACCGCTCGGTCATCACTGGCAGGATTCCACGCACATCTCGAACCAGGTCGTGACCGTGGGAATCCAGCACCGCCGCGTTCGACTGGAGGCCAGCGGTTTCCACGGCATGGAACCGAACGAGAACCGCTGGAACATCGACTACGGCGGCATCGATTCCTGGGCCGCGCGGCTCTCCTTCTACCCCACCGCAAACTGGGCGGCGCAGGTATCGCTCGGCCGCCTGGCGCATCCCGAGCGGCAGGAGCCCGGCGATGTGCTGCGCTCCACCGCCTCGGTGGAATACGTAAAGCCGATGGGCGTCCGCACCAGTTGGGCCACCAGCCTGATCTGGGGCCGCAACCACAATACGTTCACGCACCGCGACACGAACTCCTACCTGCTCGAAACGGAGCTTCCCATTCGGCGGAGAAACTTCCTGACCGGCCGCATCGAGCTGGTGGATAAGGACGAGCTCTTCGCCGGCTCGCCGGAGATCGAGGAGACCCTTGACCGCACGGCGGGCAGCACTTTCCGCATCGCGGCGTTCACCGCCGGATACACGCGCGACGTGCGCCTGATCCCCTACCTCGAAACCGGATTCGGGACGAACGTATCGGCCTACCGGGTTCCAAGGCCATCCAGCCCTATTACGGCGAGCACCCCTTCGGCGTCAACATCTACCTGCGGGTGCGCCTCCGCAAGGAGTAGTAGAGTAGGCCTCCCGGCCTGCGCATGGACAGGCCGGGAGGCCTGTCCCACTTAGCTCTTGGCCTTCTTGACGGCCTCGGTCAGCTCCGGAACCACCTGGAACAGGTCGCCGACGATGCCATAATCGGCCACTTCGAAGATCGGCGCGTTGGGGTCTTTGTTGATGGCCACCACCGTGCGCGAGCCCTTCATTCCCACCAGGTGCTGGATCGCGCCCGAGATTCCGATCGCCATGTACATCTTCGGAGCCACGGTCTGGCCCGAGCTGCCCACTTGGCGCTCCATCGGCAGCCAGCCGGCATCGCAGATCGGGCGCGACGCGGCCAGCTCGGCGCCCAGCGCCTGGGCCAGTTGCTCCACCAGCGGGATGTTGTCCGATTCCTTGATGCCGCGGCCCACCGAGACGATGATCTCGGCCGCGCTCAGGTCCACCGCCCGCTGCGATTCGCGGAACAGGTCGAGCGGCTTCGTGCGGATCTCCGCGGCCGCCAGAGTCGGTGTGAACGTCTCGACCGGCGCCGAGCCTTCCACCGCCAGGTCGGCGCGCCACGCTCCGGCTTGCAGCGACGCGAAGTGCGGACCGTCGCCCGCGAATCGCAGATCGGCGTTCACCTTGCCCTGGAAGAGCTGCCTCACCAGCACCAGCTCTCCGTTATCCGCGCGGTGCCCCACCACGTCGCTGACCGCCACGCGGCCAAGCGAAGTGGCGAGCTTGGGCAGAAAGTCGCGCACCTGGTAGGTATGCGGGAAGAGCACCAGGCTCGGCTTCACCTGTGCGATCAACTGCCGCAGCGCCGAGCAGTAAGCGTCCGGCGTGTAGTCCTTCAGCAGGTCGTGCTCTACGCTGTAGACTTTCTCCAGCTGCCGCTTTCCCAGCTCCGACGCCAGCGCG
This sequence comes from Bryobacterales bacterium, assembly GCA_963836015.1. Lineage (GTDB taxonomy): Bacteria > Acidobacteriota > Terriglobia > Bryobacterales > Bryobacteraceae > CAWCDJ01. The sequence continues at coordinate 229,656 of CAWIIF010000004.1, forward strand.
CTGGTTCCCTGGCCGAGCACCGCGGCCGCGGCCGGAACGCCCTGTTCCTTCGCGAACTGCTGTGCCGCCGCGAGCGTCTCGAACGACATGCGATTCCACTCGCCGCCGCGCTGTTCCAGAACTGCCAGGATGCTCATATGACCCTCGCTTCGAACTTCAGTTTCTCCACCAGCTGTGCGGCCGCCTCTTTCGGGCTGCCGTCGAATAACTGAGTCCGCTTGGTGCGCTCCGGCATGTAGATGCGCTCGAGCCGGATGCTCGAAGCCGCCGCGGCCACGCCCAGGTCGGCGGCGGTGAGCCGTTTGATCTCCTTGGTCTTGGCCTTCTTGATCCCCATCAGGGTCGCGTAGCGGAGCTTGCTGATGCCCGATTGAATGGTCAGCAGCGCGGGCAGCGGCATTTCGACGTGCTGGAACCAGCCGTTTTCCAGCTCGCGCTTCACCCGGATGGCGCCGTCCTTCTTCTCCACTTCCATGATGATGGTGGCATGCGGCAGTCCCATCAGCTCGGCCAGAATGACGCCGGTCTGCCCGTAGCCCAGGTCGTCGGACTGTAGTCCGGTGAGCACCAGGTCGGGCGACTCGGGCTGGAGGGCCGCGGCCAGAAGCCGCGCACCGGCCAGCGGGTCATAATCGCCCGGGTCTTCTTCGATGTGGATGGCGCGGTCGGCGCCCTTGGCGAGCGCTTCGCGGATGGTTTGTGCGGCGCGCGCCGGTCCGGCGCACAGCGCGATGACTTCTCCCCCGTGCTTCTCCTTCAGTTGCAGCCCTGCTTCGAGGGCATAGGCGTCGGGCTCGTTGATCTCGTAGCTCAGATCCGCCTCTTCGATCCACTTGCCGGAGGGTGCGATCCGCAATTGCGAATCGCGCGCGGGAACCTGTTTGATCGCGACGACGATTTTCATAGAGTGGGCCTGCGGGCCGGGCGACGCCGGCCCCTATTCCTGGTATCGCTTAAAAATCAGGGAGCCGTTCGTGCCGCCGAACCCGAAACTGTTCGAAAGCGCATACTCGATCTTCATCGGGCGCGCTTTTCCGGGCACGTAGTCCAGATCGCAAAGCGGATCGGGGTTCTCGTAGTTGATCGTAGGCGGGGCGATCTGGTCGTGAATCGCCAGGACGGTGATGCCCGCCTCCAGGCCGCCGGCCCCGCCCAACAGGTGGCCGGTCATCGACTTGGTGGAGCTCACCGCTACTTTGTATGCGTGTTCGCCGAAAGCGCGCTTGATGGCGGCAGTTTCGGCCCGGTCGCCCACCTCGGTGGAAGTGCCGTGGGCGTTGATGTAATCCACCTGGTGCGGTTCGATTCCTGCGTCGCGCATCGAATTGCGCATCACGCGATAGGCGCCGTCGCCGTTATCGGGCGGCGCGGTCACATGAAACGCGTCCGCGCTCATGCCGTAGCCCACCATCTCCGCCAGGATGCGGGCGCCGCGGCGCCGTGCGAACTCCAGTTCTTCCAGCACCAGGATGCCGGCCCCTTCGCCCACCACGAACCCGTCGCGGTCCCGGTCCCACGGGCCGCGACGCCCGCTCCGGTTCGTCATTGCGCGTGGACAGCGCGCGCATGGCGGCGAATCCGCCGATCCCCATCGGGGTGATGCAAGCTTCGGTGCCGCCGCAGATCATGGCATCGGCGTCGCCGCGCTGGATCAGGCGAAACGAATCGCCGATCGAATGAGCGCTCGTGGTGCACGCCGTGGCCGTCGCGGAATTCGGCCCCTTGGCGCCGCTGCGGATCGATACATATCCGGACGCCAGGTTGATGATGGTGGCGGGAATGAAAAACGGCGAAATGCGGCGCGGACCGTGCTGTAGCAGGGTCAGGTGCTCGCGCTCGATCACTTCGAATCCTCCGATTCCGCTCCCGATGTATACGCCCACCTGCTCGGCCGTCTCCTCCGTTACCTTCAGGCCGGAACTCTTCAGGGCGTAGTCCGCCGCCGCGATGGCGAACTGGATGAACCGCCCCATCTTCTTGATTTCTTTTTTCTCGATATAGTTCGCGGGATCGAAGCCTTTGACCTCGCCGGCGATCCGGCAGGAAAAAGCGGAAGCGTCAAACTGGGTGATGGGCCCGATGCCCGATGTCGCAGCTTTGATGGATTCCCAGGACTCTTCGGTTCCGATCCCAATCGGCGTCAGCAGACCGACGCCGGTCACAACAACTCTTCGTGACAAGAGACCCCCCCTGACGAGAAGCTTTACTTCTTGGAAGTTTTGCTCTCGATGTATTCCACCGCGTCTTTCACGGTGGTGATCTTCTCGGCGTCTTCGTCCGGGATTTCCATTTCGAACGCCTCTTCGAAGGCCATCACCAGCTCGACGATGTCCAACGAGTCGGCCCCAAGGTCGTCCACAAACGACGCGTTGCTGTCGACCTGGCTTTCGTCTACGCCGAGCTGTTCGACAATAATCTGCTTCACCTTCTGCTCAACTGCCATGATTCCTCCTGGGATTGTGAGAACGCGTTGATTTTAGCGATCTTTGCGGACCTTCCGCAAGTGACGCGCCTGGGGATTTTGTGGCCCGCGAAGCCTCGGGAACTTTCTCCGGGCGCCCGCCGTCAACCCTCAGCATGGGGCACGACGAACCGCCTTCGGTGCTGGAGGCGTGCGGGTTAACGAAACGCTATGGCCCCGTGGCGGCGGTTCGGGAGATCGCGTTCCGCATTCGGGAGGGCGAAATACTGGGCCTTCTGGGGCCTAACGGCGCCGGCAAGAGCACCATCGTGAAGATGATTACGGGCCTGCTCGATCCCTCGCGCGGCGCCGTGCTCTTCCGCGGCCGGCGCATCGATGGGGACCTTACCCGGTACAAGCAGCGCCTGGGGTACGTCCCTGAGGCGCCCGACCTCTACTCCTTCCTCACCGGGTGGGAATACCTGGAGATGGTAGCCACGCTGCGGGGGCTCGACCGCCGCCGCTTCCGCGAAACGGCCTCCGCCCTGTTGCAGGGGTTCACACTATACGGCAGCCGCGACGCCCTGATCGGGTCGTATTCCAAAGGCATGCGGCAGCGCATCGTGCTGATTTCCGCGCTCATGCACGATCCCGAGCTCCTCGTGCTGGACGAGCCGTTTTCCGGCCTCGATGTCACCAGCGCCCTCGTGCTGCGGCGGGTCGTGGCGCGGCTGGCGGCCGAGGGCAAGGCGGTCCTCTTCTCTTCGCCGGTGCTGGAACAGGTCGACAAGCTCTGTACCCACCTCGCCGTGCTGAAGGGCGGCGCGCTCATCGCCGGCGGCACCATGGAACAGATGCACGCGGAGTTCGCCGGCCTTGGCCTGGAAGCCGGATTCATGCAGATGACGGAGCAGGTGGATGCCGACGGCATTGCGCAGAATATTGTATCCGCGGTTCGTGCGTAGGCCCCTGCGGCGGGCGGCGCGCCGGCCTTTCGGACGGCTCGTGCGGCACTTCCTCGAGCGCATGGTCCGCGGCGGCCAGGACGCCTCATCGAGTGAGCTCGAGCTTGGCGCGGGCGGCCTCCTGGGCTTGCTCGCCGTGCCCGGAGCCTTCTCCTGCCTCCTAATGCTCGACAAGTATTCGGCCTTACTCAATTGGATGCGGGGCCGGCTGCACGACGACCTCTACGTGACCTCGCTCCCGGACAAGTACCTGTTTCTTTCCGTAGCCATGGCCGTCACCGGGATCGTGACCGTGCTCCGCTGGGACCAGATCCTGCCCGACGCGCAGGATTACCTGAACCTGGCGCCCCTGCCGGTAAAGCCGCGCCGGATCCTGCTGGCGAACGCAGCGGCCATTCTGATCGCCGTTTCGGTGGTTTCGGTGGCGGTGAATGCCATCCCCGTGGTGATGTTCCCCTTGTTCGTGACGGCTGCCGCCCACGGCACCTTCATGGAATTCGTGCGGTTCGCGGCCGTCCATGCGGTGTGCGTGGCGCTGGCCGGGCTCTTCTCGATCTGCGCCGTCTTAGCCGTGATGGGAAGCCTCTCGGCCCTGCTGCCGCGTGAAGTCTTCCGCGTATGCTCCTCCTGGATCCGCGGCGCCGTGCTGCTGGCGCTTATGGCGCTCCTCTTCTCCGGCTTCGCCGGGCCGGCGCTTTCCACCAGGCTGGCGCAATTTCCCGATTCCGCCGTGCGCTGGCTGCCCTCCCTGTGGTACCTCAGTCTCTACCAGGTGCTGCAGCACCGCGCATCCCCTGCGCTGGCTGCGCTCGCGCCCTACGCGTTCGAGGGAGCCGCCGCCGCCTTCGCCGTGATGGTGCTGGCGTACGCTTCGAGCTACCGCCGCCGCTTCGCCGGAGTCCTGGAAGGAGCACGGCGTCCTTCCGAGCGGCGAGTCTCAGTCGTGCTGCTGCGGGCTCTGGATGCCTTCGCGCCGCGCGCTCCCGGGTTTGGGCGCGCCTGCCACGCAGTTCGCGGTCCGGGCCCTCCTGCGGACCGAGACCCACCGCCTGGTGATCGCTGTCTCGATCGGAATGGGATACCTGCTCGCGCTCGAGACCGCCGGCCGCCTGGAAGCGCCGCTGATTGCGGCGTATCTCCTGATCCTCGGCCTCCGTGTGGCCTTCGAGCTGCCCGCGGGTGTCCCGGCGAACTGGATTTTCCGCTCCATCGTGGATTCGCGGGAAGCCGAGGCCGCCGGCGTGGCTCGCCGGCTCATCCTGGCATTTCTGTTCCCCCTGGTCCTGCTGCCCGCGGCCGCCTACTCGTGGTGGCGGTGGGGCGCCCTGATGGCCGTAGTGCACCCGCTCTATGTGCTGGCGCTCTCCGTGTGCCTCATCGAGATCCTGCTGGCCGGCTATCGCAAAGTGCCCCTGACCTGCCCCATGCCCGGGTTTCGCGACAACGCACTGATGCTCTGCCTCATGCAGTTTCTGGGGTTCGAGCTGTTCACGCGGTTCGGCGCCGGCATGGAACAGTGGATGCTCGATCGTCCGTGGCGCTTCGCGCTGCTGCCGCTGGCCATGGCATGGACGTGGCGCTGGAACCGCCGCCGCCTCGCCGACGCCCGCGAAGCCGGTGAACTGGAAGAGGGCGTGACCTTCGAGAACGCCCCCGTCCGAGCCGTCACGCGCCTCGACCTATCCGACAGTTACTAAAGCCCGCTCTTACCCCATCCGCCCCGCCCAGCGCGCATAGCGCGCCAGCTCCCGGCGATTGCTCCAGACGAAACTCCAGAAGTCGCGGAACGTAATCCGGTCGGCGTGCAGGCCCGAATACGTCTCGATGCGCCAACGCAGATAGGGGCTGCGCCACGGCGTCAGGCGATAGCCGCGCGTCAGCCGCCACAGTGTTCGCAGCATCTATTTCTGGAACGATTGAGAGGTCTTCGGAGGCGCTCCCTGGTCCGGAGTCGCGTAGTAGCCGCTGCGTGTGCGCGGCGTCAGGTGGCCGGGAGCGTTCACCGCGACCTTGATCGCGCGGAACGATCCGTCCATCGCCTGGTTGGTGGGCGTGTACTGGATGGTGTACTGGCTCCGTATATCGTGCGCCACGACCTTGGCGAGCCGGTCCACCTCTCCCAGCTCCTTCGGAAAGAACGATTCGCCGCCGGTGGCCACCGCCAGGTCGTTCAGCGCCCGCTCCGCGCGCTTGGCCTCGCGCCGCTCTTCTTCCGCCAGCAGCCCGATCGAGTAGATCAGGACTTCGCTCTGCTGCGATGCCTTCACCAGGCTCTCCAGGCTGATGACGCTCGAATTGTCATTGCCGTCCGTCACCACCACCAGCACTTTCTTGTCCTTGTGCGCCTTCTCTTTCAGATGGTCGATCGACATGCGGATGGCATCCCGCATGGCCGTGCCGCCCCGTGAATCGATGCGCGTGAGAGCCTCTTCCATCTCCTTCACATCGCTGGTGAAATCCTTGCCGTGGGGATTATCGAGGAAGGCCTCGTCGTTGAAGTTGACGACGAACACCTCGTCCTGCGGATTCGATGCCTTGACCAGCGCCAGCGCCGCGGCCTCCACCTTGGCTCGCTTGTCCCGCATGCTGCCGCTGTTGTCGATAATCAGTCCCAGCGATACCGGCACGTCCTCCCGCTTGAACGACCGTATGGGCTGCTGCACTCCGTTCTCATAGACCGTGAAGGCGCTCTGCGGAAGGTCCGTCACCAGGTGTCCGCTCTTGTCCACTACGGTCGTATGGCAGACCACCAGGCGTGTATCGGAGCGGAAAATGGCGCCGGTATTCTCCTGGGGCGCAGCGGGCGCGGGCGGGGCCTGTTGGCCGCGCAGCAGCAGAACCGCCAGCGGCAGCGCCACCAGGGGGAGATATCGTTTATTGGGATGGAGCATAGTAGCCCATTCTGAAAAAGGCCCGCAGCGGCGGAAGCCCGCGCGGCTGGATCAGCTTCACCTGCACTTTGCGGTACTTCCCGTCATGTTCGCGGTTCTGCGGAGAATAGCCCAGCACGTACTGGTTGCGCAGCTCGATTCCGATCTTGGCGGCGATATCGGGCAATTCGTTCAGGTTGTCCACAGGGTACTGACGGCCGCCGGTTTGCTCCGCGATCTCCGTCAACAGCCCCTGGCCCGAGGCTTCCTCCGGAGTCCGCCCGCGGGCCGCGATCGGTTCATAGATTCCGATCGCATAAATTTGGACGTCCGCTTCCTTCACCAGATTTCGAATTTCCGTCTCCGTGTAGCGGCTGTTGTTATCGCCGCCGTCGGAGATGATCAGCAGGGCCTTGCGCGGGTTCTTGCCTTTCTTCATCTCGTGCAGGCCCAGGTAGATAGCGTCGAGCAGCGCCGTCCGTCCCTTGGATTGGGTGAAGGTCAGGCGGTTCTGTATGTCTTCCAGGTTGCGCGTGAACGGCTGCACCAGGTCGGCGCCGTCGTTGAATTGCACCAGGAAAAATTCATCTTCCGGATTGGCCGTTTTGAAAAACTGCGCCACCGCCAGGCGCGATTTTTCCAGTTTGTGGCCCATGCTGCCGCTGGCATCGAAAATCACCCCGACCGAAAGCGGTGCATCTTCGCTCGAAAACTGCACGACTTCCTGTTCCTTCTTATCCTCGAAGATCTTGAAGTTTTCCTTCTCCAGCCCCGTGACAAAACGGTTCATCGGATCGGTGACCGTGACTGGGATGAGCACCAGGGTGCTGTCCACCCGGATATTGGCCTTCGGACCGACTTCCAGCTTCTCACCCGGTTTCGGCCGTGGTATCACCGGCCCCTGTGCCCAGGCGGCCACCCAGAGCGCTGGAAACAAACTTATGGCGCTGAACAGAAACAGCTTGTGGTGGGACAGCATAGCGGCTGGCCAGCCTTTCTTTTCTGAGTCTAGCATAGGGGTTTTATGGTATGATCGCGTGTGCCGCGTAAAATTCTGGGCGTCATACCGGCGCGCCTACAGTCCTCCCGTTTTCCTGGAAAGGTCCTCGCCCCCATCGCCTCCAAACCGATGATCCAGCATGTCTACGAGCGGGCATCCCAGGCCCGGTACCTGACTAGCACGATTATTGCCACAGACGACGAGGAAGTATTCGCCGTCGCACGAAACTTCGGAGCACGCGTGCGCATGACCCGTTCCGACCACGCATCCGGCACCGACCGCGTGGCCGAAGTGGCCTCCGCCGAAAACGCCGAGCTGATTGTGAACATTCAAGGCGACGAACCTCTGATCGACCCTGCCGCGATTGATGCAGCAATTCTGCCGCTGGCTCACGATTCCGAGATCGTTATGGGGACCCTTAAGAAGAGGATCGAGGACCCGCGCGAGATCGCCGATCCGAACGTCGTGAAGGTGGTTACCGATCGCACCGGCGATGCCATCTATTTTTCGCGCTGCCCGATTCCTTACGAGCGGGACCGTACCACTGCGGGCTCTCCGCCTTATTTCAAACACATCGGGCTGTATGTATACCGGCGAGACTTTTTGCTGGAATATCCGACGCTTCCAACCGGGCCTTTGGAGCAGGCCGAACGGCTGGAACAGTTGCGGGCGCTGGAAAACGGGTACCGGATTCGCGTCGTCGAAACCGAGTACGACTCCCTGGGGGTGGATACACCCGCCGATCTCGAACGGGTGTCCTTGTGGTTCGAAACTTCGATACGAGGGATGAGCTGAGGATGGCGAAATTCATTTTTGTGACGGGTGGCGTGGTTTCCTCCCTGGGAAAGGGGATCGCGGCCGCATCGCTGGGCTGCCTCCTGGAAGCCCGCGGCCTCAAAGTGACGTGCCAGAAATTCGATCCGTACCTGAACGTCGATCCGGGAACCATGAGCCCGTTCCAGCACGGTGAGGTCTTCGTCACCGATGATGGAGCCGAGACCGATCTGGATCTCGGCCACTACGAGCGCTTCACGCACGCCCGGCTTACCCAGAGCAACAATCTCACTTCCGGCCGCATCTACGAGCAGATCATCGCCCGCGAGCGCCGCGGCGACTATCTGGGCAAGACCGTCCAGGTCATCCCTCACGTCACCAACGAGATCAAGGCCGCGCTGAAGCGCGTGGCGCAGGATGTCGATATCGTCATCGCCGAGATCGGCGGTACCGTCGGCGATATCGAGTCGCTGCCGTTTCTGGAAGCGATCCGCCAGATGCGCCACGAGCAGGGCCGCGGCAACTGCCTGTTCGTGCACGTCACCCTGGTCCCCTGGATCGCCGCCGCGCAGGAGCTGAAAACCAAGCCCACCCAGCACAGCGTCAAGGAGCTGCGCGCCATCGGTATCCAGCCCGATATCCTGATCTGTCGCTCCGAGCGCTTCATTTCCCAGGAGATGAAGGAGAAGATCGCGCTCTTCTGCGACGTGGACGTGGAAGCCGTGGTCACGGCGCGCGACGTGGAATCGGTCTACGAGGTTCCCGTATCGTTCGCGAATGAAGGGGTGGACGAAATCGTCCTCCGCCTCCTGCGCATCGACTCCCCGCCGCCACGCGACCTGAGTCGCTGGACGGCCATGCTCGAACGCCTGAAGAATCCGCGCGACGAAGTCTCCATCGCGATCGTCGGCAAATACGTCGAGTACGAGGATTCCTACAAGAGCCTGAAAGAGGCGCTGCTGCACGGCGGGCTGGCCCACCAGTTGAAGGTGGGGATCAACTGGGTCGAGGCCGAAGGCGTGGTCGGTGAGGGTTGGGAAAAGCAGCTCGAAGGTTACGATGCCATCCTGGTTCCGGGCGGCTTCGGCAAGCGCGGCATCGACGGCATGCTCAACGCCATTCGCTACGCCCGCGAGCACAAGGTGCCGTACTTCGGAATCTGCCTCGGAATGCAGACGCTGGTGATCGAATACGCGCGCAACGTCTGCGGGCTGGAAGACGCCGACTCCACCGAGTTCAACCCCGGCACGCCCCATCGCGTCATTTTCAAGCTGCGCGAGCTCAAGGGCGTGGACGAGCTGGGTGGCACCATGCGGCTGGGAAGCTGGCCGTGCCGCCTGGCGCCCGACAGCTTTGCGTTCCGCGCTTACGAAACCCGCGAGATTCACGAGCGGCACCGCCATCGCTACGAGTTCAATCGCGAATATGAAGAACGTCTGAAGGCCGCGGGCCTGCGGATCACCGGCGAGACTCCCGACAACACCTACGTCGAGATCTGCGAGATCGCCGACCATCCGTGGTTCCTGGGCTGCCAGTTCCACCCCGAATTCAAGTCCAAGCCCATGGAGCCGCACCCGCTCTTCCGCGCCTTTATCGGCGCTGCGTACGACTACCACATGAAGCGCCTGGCGGCCCAGGAAGAGCCTCTCTTCTCCCGTGCCGATTGAGTTCAGCGCCTTTGGGCCCGGCAAGCCGCTGGTTCTGATCGCCGGGCCGTGCGTGATCGAAAGCGAAGAGCACGTCCACTTCATGGCCCGGAGCATCGCCGCGGCCGCCGGCGATTTCGTCTTCAAAGCCTCCTTCGACAAAGCCAACCGCACCAGCGCGGGTGCTTACCGCGGTCCGGGCCTGCGCGAAGGTTTGCGCATCCTCGCCGGCCTGAAGGCCGCCGGCTATTCGATCCTCACCGATATCCACGAGCCGGCGCAGGCCGAACCGGCCGCCGAAGTCGCGGATATCCTGCAGATTCCCGCCTTCCTCTGCCGTCAGACGGACCTCCTGCTGGCCGCCGGCCGCACCGGTCGCATCGTCAACATCAAGAAGGGCCAGTTCGTGGCGCCCCACGACATCTGCCATGCGGCGGAGAAGGTCGCCTCCACCGGCAATAGCCAGGTGGTCCTTACCGAGCGCGGCTCGAGCTTCGGCTACAACAACCTGGTAGTGGACATGCGCGGCTTAAAAGTGATGCGCGATTCCGGCTGGCCCGTGGTCTTCGACGCCACCCACTCCGTGCAACTCCCCGGTGGAGCGGGCGCGGCCTCCGCCGGCCAGCCGCAATTCATCGAGACCCTGGCGCGCGCCGCCGTCGCCGCGGGCGTGGACGGCATTTTCGTGGAGGTGCACGACCGCCCGGAGCAGGCGCTCTCGGACGGCCCAAACGCCTTACGCCTCGACCTGCTCGGCGATTTCTGGCGCAAGCTGCGCGAGTTGCACTCCGTCGTTAGCGCCTGGGGTTAGTCAGATCGCGAAATCGGGGGATCGTAGCGACGCGGCCAACCCCTTGTACTTCGGCAAACGCTGCGCCATTCAGGGAGGACCCATCACAGCATCTGTCGGCAACGGGCGTTTATCCGGCCATGTGGCAAGACTACATGCCGCAAGCCGACTTCAGGGGAGTAATCTCTCCGGGCCTGCCGAAAACCTGGCAAGTTCTTCATGGGAACACGCTCGCAAGCGATCGAGACCGTGTTGGACGGTGTGCCAGACGAGGGCTTCGTCCACTGATTCGTACTCATGGCGATAGACGTTCCCGGCGGCGGCGATTGCCGGCCAGTCCAACTCCGCATGGCGTTCCAGCAACTCGTCCGGCAGTCGCCTGGTTGCTTCCGAGATAATCTCGAGCGCGCGCACCACCGCATAGACGGTCTTTCGGTCGGCGCAAAATGTGTCGAAGTCGAGTCCCGCGACGAAAGCCCGGATCGCGTCGATATTCTCGATGATGTCGGAAAGCCGCTGCGCCGGATTCTTAGAAGGCATGGACCGTGTCGCGCAGAATGCCGGCCTGCAGCAGAGGCCTCAGGGTCCGCCGGTTCACAACGTCACTCGAACCGTCGAAAAGCTGATTGATGTAGAGTTTCAGCCTGGCATACTCAAAAACGCCGATCGGCCTGCTCTCGTCGAGTTCCACCAGAACGTCAATGTCGCTCGTTGTGCTGGCCTCGCCCCGCGCCACCGACCCGAACACCCCGGCGTGCGCGACACCGAGTCGCCGTAAATCACGCTCGTGTGCGCGGAGCATCGCCAATGCGGACTGTAAATCACGCGCCATCTTCCATCACGAGTCTACCAGACCGTTGCGAATGCCGCCGGCGACAGGCCGAAAGGCGAGTGACCGGCCCCCTGAACTTACCACCCGACTCTGGACGCGATGCCGACTTATGGGTCCTAATCGGATGAGGCATCCGTAAACGCTATATCGAAGCTACTTCCCCAGGTGCGGGCAATTCAGGAGTGCGACGGCAAGAGAAAGGGCGGAAACGGTTAAGCCACCGATGTCACCCCGTCGGGCCGCAAAAGAAACACTCAGAGCAGGCAATTTGTACTTCCGGTGAGGCCCACAACCCATGATGAGTGAGCGTCCTTTCTTTAGAGGTACAGGAATGATTGTGGTGGCCGCACGCCGTACGTTGCCCGGAGATCGCGTGGCTCGTCGTACCGCGTTACGTTCCCGATCTTGATCGCGTGCCCCACGTCCTTGCCGGCGAAGTAGTGCAAAAAGACGTCCCGGTCGATCCCGGCATGCTCCTCCGTCCGGTTCCAGAGCGCGTGGACGTCGTCCGTGATGATGTCTTCCACGCTGAACTCCCCCACGACCTGCCCGACGGGGCTGCTCATGTACACGATCACGACCTTGATGTCTTCCCGGAAGATGCTCCGGCGGAACTCGAAGCGCTTCCTGCCGTCGAAGATGGCATTGGCGTATTCGGGCTTAATGGATAAAACCGCGTGCGTCGGCTTGGGCGAGTTGGAGGATCGTGCGGAACTGGTCCTTGGTGAGGGGCTCGAAGCCTCGTGGCGCGCTCGTGACGTCCCGGATAATCCCATGATCGATAAGCTCCTTCAGGTTCGGCCGTTTGGTGAATGCGTACGCGTACAGGAATTCGACGATGAACGGTCGGTAGTCCTTGTTGTAATTCCAGTACTCGATGAGTTCTTTGTCCGCGAACACGCTGCGTTTGCGGCACAGGCTGATGAAGTGGTCCGCGTCGCGGATCTTCGTGTACACGTGCTCCACAACACCCACGGTAGTGGCCACGCCAGCGTAGTACCCCCCGGTCCGGTAGAACACGATGCTGTCGCCGGGCTTCAGGTTCCGGTTGATGCTCCGGCTGATGTACACCTTGCGTATCGCGTTCCGGTGCGGGAACTGCTCCACGAAATTCGCTGGTGACTCGGTGCGGAGGATGCTGTCCGGGAGGAGGCTGGTGTGGTAGGCCGGGTAGATAGGCACGATGTGGCACTGGGATGCCATGCTCACGTACGGGAACGTGAGCGCTGGCGCGCTGGCATCGAAGGTTGGTGGTCGCATGCCCCGCACGAGCACGAGTTCCTTCCCTGTGAAGCCGATTTTCACGCCGTGCTCCGTGAAGCCGAAGTCCTGGAGTAACCGGATGAGGCGGCGTTGTTCGGGGGTGTTCGGGAAGATCGTCACGTACACGTCGTCAACGCCCTGGCGCAGCGCATTGTCGAAGATGATCTTGAGGAACCGCTCGCCGAGCTTGTACCCGTTCATCTCGACCTTGAACGTCCCGATCTTCAAGCGGCGCTTGGGTGTGAAGTGCGGCTCGATGTCACTGTAGTTCTCGTCCGGTCCCTCGACTTTGACGTACAGGAACGCGACGAGATCCTTGCCCTCGTAGCACACGTACGCGGTCTCGTCGGCTTTGCGCGCGAACCACCGGTCGAAGTCCTTCCCCCCGTAGTCCTGGCGGAAGCTGTCGAAGAAGTCCTCTGGGATATCGACGTTCCCGAACACGGTTTTCTTAACCGCCAGGACCTTGTAGTCAACCAAGTCCGGGTTTTCCGCTGAGACTTTTTCCAGGAACGCATCGATCGTGAACACCCGATCGGCGATCCCGAGCACGGCGGCTTTCTTGTGGACGCCACGGTCTTCCGTGATGAGCAGGTCAACCCGTCCCGCGAAGACTTCGTTGATGATGATCGTGTCGTTCCGGTCATTCGCTGACTGGTCGGTCGCGCTGAACTGCGAGGCTTCCGCTGACATGGGCGCGGTCGTCTTGAGGGTGTGGTACGACTGCAGCTTTGCCTGGAATGCCGCGCGGACCTTTTCGTCTTTGTGCTTCTGGATTTCCTCCACGCTCACCGGGTGCGCGCACTTATCGTGCCGCAGTTTGTCCAACCAATAGAACACGTTCCCGATGTCACGACGGACGACGGTGCTGGCTTCGCGGTGGATGAGGATATTGGTGTCCAACAAGACCCGCATACGTCAAGAATATGACAGGAGATCGAAAAGAACATTCTACTCCACACTTGTTCCACACTGTCGTCGCCTGCTGTGATGTTTGCCGTAGGCGCCGGCGTTAAGGCGTCGTCCGCCTGACCAGCGGCCCACCTAATCCGGTCAACGACCCTGTTCGCCAACGTCCCGAAGAGTCGCTTGGATACGTTTTCAAGATCTTGGGTCGGCTACGAGCCCGGAGAACAAAGACGGTCGCCGCCAAGAAGTAGGGTCTATCGACGCGCGTCGGCGTGCCACCATGGCTCGCCTTCGAGCCTGACAAGCAAAAAGGCATCCTGACGCATTCCGGCCCACCAGCATTTGACCGAGTCGCCGTACGGCTTAAGCGCTTCGACGACGGCATCACTGTCGTCAGGCTTGCATTGTGAACCGATGATTACTTCCTTGAGTTCCAGATTCGGACCGAAAGCCATCCACCGCAGCCCCTTCTCGTCGGGAGGGTCATTGAGGCGGACGAACATGCGGACTTCCTGCTCATAGCTCCAGCTTTCGTGCTTCGTCCGCAACATTCGATCGACGAAGTCGAGATTGACATCTTCTTTGCCGACGCTAAGAACATTCGGCCGGTACAAAACGTCGGTATCGTACCGGTTGTTCCCATCGGGTATCTCGAACCCGAGGCAAACACCTGTATGCGCCGCCCCGTAGTGGCTCCAGAGCAGGAGGTTGTCCCAATTCCGGCTGAAGCACAGGATGGCCGAGGTCTTTCGAAAATGCACGACGAGATTCTCGATGGCGTATCGAATCTCCGGATCCGTTGTGTCCACCGGCCCCAGGTCGAACGGGTCGTTCAGTTCGTCTATGGTCGAGAGTTTCAAGTGGTGATCGCGAAGGTTGCTGATGCCATACTCCGCCGACGTGAACTTGTAGACTCGCTTGCTCATTCTGAGGTAATTTTAAGCGTTCACACGGGCGAACATCAGGGATTAGGAATGGGAAACGCGCTTCGCACGTGTGATCAGATCCACCCGGCCGTCCTGTCGCCTATGGTGATAACTGCCCGCCGGCGATAAAGAACGCCTGGTCGCCGAGGGGCGAGTTAGTCGGATAACCGCGACCGGAACAGGCTCGTGGCCGGCAAACCTGCCGGATGCCGCCGGGCGAACGCGCCTACCGTCGCACACTCGCGCTTACTCCCAGCGCAGCGCCACTACCGGATCCACTTTCATCGCCCGCCGCGCCGGAACGTAGCTCGCCAGCATCGCTGTCAGCGTCCATACCAGAGAGGCCGCGGCGAACGACGCCGGGTCGAGCGGGCTCAGGCCATACAAGAGACCTCCCATCATCCGAGTCACGCCCGCGCTGAGGAGCAGGCCGAAGCCGATGCCGGTGGCCGTCAGCCCGAGTCCGCGACCCAGCACCATCCACATCACGTCCGCCTTCTGGGCGCCCATCGCCAGCCGCACTCCGATCTCCCGCGTCCGCTGCGCGACCGCATAAGCGACCACACCGTATAGTCCCACCGCGGCCAGCAGCATGCCCAACCCGCCGAACACCGCGAGCAGGGCGGCCTGCCAGCGCACTCTCCACAGCGACTCCGTAGCAAAGTCCTCGAGGGTTTCGATGTCGTATACCCGGAGGTTTGGGTCCATCCCGTGCAGCATCGTGCGCAGGGGCGCACTGAGCTCGTTGGGGTTGCCTGAGGTGTGGACGATCACCGCCACGAAGCCCTCCCAATCCTGCGCGAGAGGTCGATATACGTACGAGCGCGGAGCCTCATCGAGCGATTCGTATTTTGCGTCCTTGGCCACGCCGACCACTTGCGCGAGGTCGCGCGGCCGGCCGGGACCGCATCCCAGCCACACGGATTTGCCGATAGGGTCGGCGTTGGGCCAGTTTCGACGGGCGTAGGTTTCATTAACGATTACGACGCGCGGCGATGACGCCTGATCCTGAGGGCCGAAATCCCGGCCACGAACGATCGGGATGGACAGAGTGTCGAAATACCCGGGCACGATCGTATCGGAGGTGACGCGGCGGGGACGCGTGGTGGGATCGGGCATCGCGCAGACGGAACCAGACATGTTCAGGGGAGTGGTATAGCTGATCGTGGCGCCTCGGACGCCGGGAAGCGCGCGGATACGTTCCAGTACCCGGTCGAGGAAGGTCCTGCCGGTTTCCGGCGTGTATTCGGGCTCGGAAACGTTGATGCGCGCGGCCAGGCGGTGGTCTATGGCGAAGCCCGGCTCGACTTCGCGGGCGTGCTGTAATCCCCGCAGCAGCAGGGTGGCGGCGATCAGCAGCACCAGCGATAAGGCCACCTGCGCCACCACGTAGATATCGCGCTGGCGCATGCGCCGCGGAGGCGCCTCGCCTTTCAGTGCGAATGCCAGGTCGGGCCGGGAGTGCTCGATGGCAGGCGCGATGCTGAAAATCAGCGCGCTGGCGAGTGCGGCCGCGAAAGCGAAGGCCACCATACGCCAACCCACGGCAAGATTCAGCGATACCATCCCCATGTGCGGAAGGGCCGGGAGCGAACGGGCCAGCAGTCCGTTCGCCCAGTATCCCAACAGCAGGCCGAGCACGGCGCCGCCGGCCGCCAGCACCAGCCCCTCGGACAGCGTCTGGCACACCAGCCGGAACCGGCCGGCTCCCAGCGCCTGCCTCACCGCCATCTCGTGACGCCGCACGGCCGAGCGGGAAAGCAGGAGGTTGGCCACGTTCACGCACGCGATCAACAGCACCACCCCGCTCACCGAGAGCAGCATGATGGCCATGACCGTGGCGAATTCACGAACGGCCGGCATCGACGCCCCGGCCGCGACGTCCATCGTGATGGCTCCCCGAGGTGCATTGTCGCGGGGAAATTCGCGCAGGATCTGCGCGTCGATGGACTTCATCTCCGCCTCCGACTCCCGCAATTCCCTGTCCGGAGCGAGCCGTCCGACCAGCCGCACTCGCGGCCGCTCGCGCTCGCCGGGGTTGGACAGGAAGTCGCGCACATACGGCTGCGACAACAGGGGAATCCAGATCTCGGCGCTGTGCGGCGGCGACAGCCCGATGAAGCCGGGCGGGGCCACTCCGATTACGCGATACCACTGCGACCCGGCGCGCACGCGCTCCCCGATCGCGTTCGTACTGCGGCCGAACCGGCGCGACCACGCGGCATCGCTGATCACCGCGACCGGATCGGCGCCCGGCCGCTCATCCTCGGGCGGAACCAGCGTCCCGACTGTGCCGGGAGCTGCAGCACATCGGCAAAATTGGCCGAGACCGCTTCGGCCATGATGATCTGACTGACTCCGCCGCTGTCGAGCGACGTGGACGAATCGTCCACGGCCAGCAGCCCCGAGAACAGCTTGCCGCCCGGCGCCGCCGCACGCCGTTCCATCTCCTGGTAATCGCGATACGAGCATGTCATGTCTTCGCCCGTGCGGCCAACCGCGACCACGCGATCGGCGTGCGGGACCGGCAGCGGCTCCCAAAAGAGCGAGTTGACGAAGCTGAAGACGGTGCTGTTCACGCCGATGCCCAAGGCCACGCAGAGCATGGCCGTGAGTGTGTAGCCCGGGTTCCGGCGCAGCACGCGCACGGCGTAGTGCAGGTCCTGCCGCAGGTCCGGTACCTTCAGCCGGTGCGGCGAGAGCCGCACCGCGGCGCAGCTCAGCACCTCGCGCCAGTACCACAGGCGGCCGCCTCCCCGCTCCTGAAATTCCTCGCGCAGGTCGCCCGCAATGATCTCCCCTTCCCTTCCGGGCGCGAGAAGCCGGATGATTCTCTCCGCGATTTTCGGTGGCTGTTCAGGCAAGCCGGACCCCCTTCCACATGCGCTCCAGCATCTCTTTCGCTCGAGCCAGCGCCTCGGCCCCCGGGGGTTCCACCCGGAAGTACCGTCGCGACCGCCCGCCGCGTACCGCTGTCGGATCGGCGAACCAGGAGCTGACGTACCTCTTTGCCTCCAGCCGGTCGAGCGTGGAATACAGCGCGCCCACGGTGACCTTGCGCCCGCCGCGTTTTTCGATTTCGCGACGGATCGGGACGCCGTAGGCGTTGTCCCCCAGGCGAATCACGGCGAGCAGAACGATCTGCTCGAACTCTCCGAGATAGTGGTCCCGCATATTTGTTCTGAATTGTAGATCAAATGTGCCGGCGCTGCAACTCGCGCGTCGGAACTGGTTGGATCGGGACGGACTTGCTCGCGGATTTCGGCGCCGTGCGCAGAGCGCTATTGGCCTTGCGCCGAGGGATTGCGCTGCGCCTCGCGCCGGCGCACAATGCGTAGGATGAGGACCCAGGCCGCCATTGCAGCCCTTGTGCTTGCCGTGGCGCTCGCGGCGCGCGGCGCCGACGCTCCCTCGCCGGGCGACTGGCGCCCGCTGTTTGACGGCAAATCGCTCGCCGGATGGCGCGAGTCCGATTTCTTCGGCGCCGGCAGGATCACGGTTCAGGACGGCGTGATCACAATCGGTTCCGGGGCGTTGACCGGAATCTCCTGGGCCGGCGCGACGCTGCCGTTTCCCGCTGCCGGATACGAAGTCCGCGTCGAGGCGGCGCGAATCAAAGGCGGGGACTTCTTTGCCGGCATCACCTTCCCCGTGCGCGATTCGTATTGCACCTGGATCAACGGCGGTTGGGGCGGTAAAGTCGTCGGTCTGTCCAGCATAGACGGGGCCGACGCGTCGATGAACGAAACTACCTTTGACCGTATTTTCGAACTCGGCCGCTGGTACACTCTCCGCCTCCGCGTCACCAAGGATGCGATCACGGCGTGGATCGACGACGAGCTGGCGATCGACTTCAAGATCGGTAAGCACTGGATCGCCCTCCGCGAGGGAGAGATCGAGCACTCGGTTCCCTTCGGCATCGCGACCTATAACACCGTCGGCGCCGTGCGCAAAATCGAATGGCGGCCCGTCGTGGCCGCCGCGGCGCCGGACTCCCGCCCGAAGCCCTGACGGGGCCCGGGGGCGCACCCGGAAGCGAAACTCCATTGTGGCGGCCCGCGTGTGGTGATACAGTCAACGAGAATACAGGATCGTCTTATCCGGTCAGGGAGGAATTATGGCGGAAGAGAAGAAAAACGTCACTCGAAGGGGGTTCGGCAAATCCCTCGCCCAGGCGGGTGTGGCGGCCGCCGCCGCGGGACCCGTCGCGGCGCAGATCGCGTCGCCCGGACCGGGCCAGTTCGGCCCCGTGGTCGTCGGCAATTACGCGATGCTCGATCAGATCACTTTCGGCGGCATCGGAATCCGCAATCGGGGAATGGGCGACCTGCGGCAGCTGCTCGGCGACCAGCGGGTCAAATTCGTCGCCATCGCCGACGTCCGCGAGAGCGCCCGCGAGATGGTCAAGAGCACGGTCGACAACTACTATAAGAACAACGACTGCAAGATGTACCGCGATCCCGCCGAGATCCTGGCGCGGCCGGATATCGACGCCCTTCTGATCGCTACCAGCGACCGCTGGCACGGGCCGATGGCCATGTGGGCAGCCCAGTCAGGCAAGGACATGTACATCGAGAAGCCCGGCGCCATGTCCATCAACGAGAGCTACGAGATGGCCGACAACGTCCGCCGCTATGGCGTTGTGTACCAGTCGGGAGCCCAGCGCAAAAACCAGTTCTCGTTCGAGTTCGCGGTCGGACTGGCGCGCAGCGGCAAGCTCGGACGGCTCACCGCCGTCCACGCGGATACCGCCATCGGACTCGGCACCGTGGACGCCGGAGGCCACGGCTGGTGGGCCGCCGAAACTCCCGAACCCGATCCGCTCGTCTTCGACTGGGACAAGTGGCTCGGCCCCTGTCTCTGGCGGCCCTGGAACTCGAACTACCCCGACCGGGGCCGCGGCGAGTTCTGGGACTTCCATGCCGGCCTCCTCGAGTGGGCCTCCCACACCGTTGCCATGGCTCAATGGGCCGCCGACATGGAGCACACCGAGCCCGTCGAGTACATCCCCGAAGGCCCCACGTTCCGCGGTGACGGCCTGATCGAGCGCTACACGATTTATTGCCGGTATGCCAACGGCGTGCAGCTCATCCTGCGCAATCACACTTGGGGCGGCCTGGGCTCGTGCAGCAACCGTTTCGAGGGCACGGAGGGCTGGGTCGAGGTCGGCGATAGCGGCCGGATCGAGGTCTCCGACAATCTCAAGTCCCTCGTGCCGAAACGGCAGGGCACCCGGTACGACCCCACCGCCGAGCACATCCGCGAGTTTGTCCAGTGCATCCGCTCGCGCACCCCTCCGCGCGCCAATGCGGAAGTGACCTGCCACACGCACGTGGCTGCGCACGCCGCCTGGATCTGCGCGCAGTTGAACCGCAAAGTAACCTGGGACCCGGCCAAACGGATGTTCCTGAACGACGAAGAGGCCAACCGCATGCGCGGCCGGGCCTATCGCGAACCGTGGCGCGCCGAAGCGCTGGCCACCAGCATGTAGGCGATCAAACAGGATAAGGAGCCAGACAATGCCACAGACAACTGGACAGACACAGACCGTTCCCGGCGGAGCCCCGCAGACGACACCCGCGACGCCGAAAGCCCCGCCTGCTCGCGTGCCCCCTCCGACCGTTCCTCCCGAGTTCGACGCCCTGCCTATCTGGAAGATGGAGCCGCCGAAGCTGGTGGCGATGGTGAAGGACCCGTCGTCCACCGTCTTCCAGAAGGCGATCGCGTGCAAGAAACTCGCCTTCGTCGGGGGCAGGGACGCGATCGCTCCGATGGCCGCGCTGCTGAATCACCCGCAGCTTGCCTGCTACGCAAGGTTCGGCATGGAGCCGAATCCCGATCCCTCGGTGGACGAAGCCTTCCGCGCGGCGCTCCCGAAACTCAGCGGCCGTTTGAAGATCGGAGTGATCAATTCCATTGGCGTGCGCAAGGACGCCAAGGCCCTCGACGCGCTCACCAGGTTGATCGACGACGGCGATCCCGAAATCGCCTGCGCCGCGGCGGCTTCGGTGGGTATGATCGGCGGGATGCAGGCCGCGAGAGCGCTCGAGGCCGCCCTGGGCCGCACCCGGCCCCCGGTCTTTCCGGTTGCCGCGCGCGCCTGTCTGCTCTGCGCCGAGAACCTCATGGCCCTGAACCGCGCCCGCTCGCTCGAGCTCTACGGCCAGTTGAGCGGCGACAACATGCCGAAGCCCGTCCGCCTGGCCGCCCTACGCGTCCTGAACGCCGCTGGCCCGGCGCCCGTCACCGGAAAGAAGTGGCCGGCCCCGACCGGGGAAGCCGCCGCCCGCGATAAGAGCGGTTTCCTCGGCCGCGATCGCTAGTTGAAATTCATCCCGCACATGCCCGGGTTGCTGCAACGGCCGCTCGGGCACGTCGGCATCTCCGACTGCTTCGTCCCGCCGTTGGCATGCGCCGCAAATGTGGAAAGCTCCTGGTCGAGGTGCTTCTGGCCGCACGAGGGGCACTCGATCTCCGGCACGTCGGAGCTGCGGCGCACCAGCTTCTCGAATTTCGTTCCACAGTCTTTGCAGCGGTATTCGTAGATGGGCATAGCGAATGTTCCTACTCTAATATTAGATTACAAATCCGGTCCATCACACCACGCACCTCGGGGGAGCGCGCGTTGTAATTGTTCACCAGGATCGAAAACGCCACCCATTTGCCGTCCTGCCGCTCGATGTACCCCGAAAGGGCGCTGACGTGCGAGAGCGAGCCGGTCTTGGCATACACCCGCCCCGCCGCCGGGCTCTCCCCGAACCGCGAGCTGAGCGTGCCGTCCACCGCTCCCACCGGAAGCAGGCCCAGCCACTCCTGGCGCTGCGGCGTGTTCCACATGTATCGCAGCAACTGGACCACCGCCGCCGGCGTCACCAGGTTGAGCCGCGCCAGCCCCGATCCGTCGCGGAAGCTGTACGCTTCCGGCGGGATCCCCGCCTCGGCCAGGAAGGTTTTCAACTCTTCCAGCCCCGCCTCGAAGCTCCCAACGTTGCGCCGCGCCCGTCCCACCGCCCGCAGCGCCAGCTCCGCGTGCAGGTTCTGGCTGACCTTGTCGGTGATCCGCAGGTCTTCGATCATGGGCGCCGAAACCAGCCTCGCCAGTTCCACCCCGGGCCCCGTTCCGGGGGCCGGGGACTGCGTCAGATCTTCGACTTCGTAGGGGTATCGATGGCGCGCCGCGACGCCGCCTTCTACGGTGATCCCGCGATCTTCGAGCGCCCGCCGCAGCGCCCGCGCCGCGTACAGGGCCGGATCCTCGATCCCCGCCAGCATGTCCAGCCCGCGGTCGCGCAGCGGAATCGTGCCCCACAAGCGCGCCTGCCGGCTTCCCGGGACCCGGTCGAAGTAGATCTTCCGCTCGCTTCCCGCCGCCGTGGTGCGGACCCGATTATCGATCCGGTAGAACTCGATCGCCGGGCTGAGCGAGATCGCCGCCAGGTCTCCTTCTCTCGTCCCCGGCCGCACCGTGATGGTCTGGATATTGTCGTTCAGGGTCAGAGCCGAAACCGGCGGCCCGTCGTCGGACTGCGGATCTTCGATTCCCCAACCGGCCGCATAGGGCTCCCAGACATACCAGGTGTCGTCGCCCAGGATGTCGCCTTCCACGCGCCTCACACCGCGCGCCGCGATCTGGTCCGCCAGCGCCCCGATCGGCGCCAGGGGATCGCCGGCCGCCGCACCCATCCGGTAAGGAACCGCGCGCCCGGAGAGGTTCGGATCGCCTCCGCCCATCAGCCGCAGCGGCCCGTGGACGCGTCCTTCTGCGTCCGGCGGGGCGTCCGCCAGCACCCTGGTCTGAAACGTATAGTCCGGGCCGAGCCGTTCGAGCGCCAGCGCCGTGGTAAATAGCTTGGTATTCGAGGCCGGCACGAAGAAATGGTCCGGGTTCGATTCGTATAGTGTCTTCCCGCTCTCGAGATCCACCACCTGGATGCCCCAGAACGCGGTCCTCGCCGCCAGCGACGAGGAAATCAGCCGGTCGATGTTCTCGGCCAGGGAGCTGCCGAATGCCTGCGAGACCAGCGCCGCTGCCAGGGCCGCTGCCGCCAGGCGGCCAGTCCTCGTCATCTTCCCGTCACCTTCGATTCCAGCCAGATCAGGAGCAGCAGGGTCATCACCAGGAGCGTTCCTACCAGCGGGATCAGGATTACGATGCCGACTCCGAATTGATCCGCCGCGTACCCCAGCGTTGCCGGGGCGATCAGCCCACCCACCAGCGCCAGCGAGAAGATGCCGTTGAAGAAGCCGGGATGGTAGTAGGGGAACCGCCGGCCGATGGCCTCCGCCACCAGCGGATAGATGCTCGCATAGCCCGCCCCCATGAAGAAGGCGCCGTTGGCAGCGCCGAACCAGTTATTCGTCGAATAGAGGATGAGGCAGCCGAACAGGGCGGCCAGGACGCTCCCCAACAGCAGGCGGCCGTGCCGTACACGCGGCAGGATGGCCACCGCCCCCAGCCTCCCGGCCATCAGGAACAGCCAGTACAGCGCCAGGGTTAGCAGCGCCGCTTTGGGACTCAGCCCCACACGCCGGATCAGGAACAGGGGGAGCCATCCGGCGATCGACCACTCGTTGCCGAACTGGATGAACAGGAGCAGCGCGAACAGAATCGCGCCCGGGCTTCGGAAGTCCTGGAGGGCCTGCCGCAGGGTTGGTTGTGTCCGTTCGGGCAGGGAAGGGAAGGTGCTCCGGCTGTAGACCGCCGCAAAAATCGCCGGCACGACCGCCAGGAGCATCAGAATTCCCGGCACCGTGTACACGGCGACCAGCAGGGTTGCCAGAAGGCACCCCAATCCGTACCAGATGCCGCCCTGGTTGACGGTCGCCGCCGCCGCGCCCTGGTAGCTGGGCGAAAGGGCATAAAACAGGCTCACATTCAGCATGCCGGCGGAAATGCCCAGCACCAGGAGCCCGCCCGCCCGCCACCACGCGGAAAGCGGCGGCGATACCAGGGCCAGGTAGATCAGCGCGACCGAGGCCAGGGCGCACGCGAACACCAGCAGAAACGAAAGGCCTTTCCGCTCGCGGATCGGCCGCGCCAGCGCCACCGCGGCCACAATCCCGGCAGCCAGGCTCAGGAAGTAATTGCCGACGGCCGTGAAATCGGCGGGATCCCGATGATATCCCCAGGCTGGCAGGATCGCCCCCAGCAGCGCCATCAGAAACCCGGAGAGGAGGAATCCGGCCAGGGCCTTCCCCCCCTCCGACCGCGTTGCCGGGTCGGCGGCCGTGTTAGTTGGAGCCAAGCTCACAGAGTTCGATTGTACCGTGCCCCGGGTTCTGTGGAAAACCGTAGCGCGGTTCCCGAATTTGGGAGGAATCCCGATTGTTATCCAGTGTTATCAGTGATTTACGGTTGGCATGCCACTTGCAATTCAGGGCAGTGGGTTTGGTTCAGGGAATTTTTTAGAAGCTTTGGGTGAGTTGCCTCGTCTGGGCTTGTCCGTCCCCACTCCGGTCTCCATCTACCGGAGTGGGGCTTTTTTTTGGCCTTTCCGGCACTTTGATACACTGATTCCTTCACGACATCATGGGACTTTATGCTCGGTGGATGGACGGGTGGGAACGGAAACTCGCCACACGGGATACAAACCGCGTGGTTCGCCCCTTCGAGTGGGGCACCGATTGGCTTCATTCCATCGGATACCCTGCCTGCCCGGCCGACGCCAACGGCGATGCCCGGGCACGCGTCGGGCAGTTTGCCGCCGAAGCCGTAGCCGGTTCCGACCGCTTCTACTCCTACGAGCCGGTGCGCGACTATGGCCTGAAAGACGGGCTTCTGACTTTCACCAGCCCGGTCCCGACCCGATACCCCAACAATGACCGGGTTCACGCCTCCTGGTTTCCAGCCGCGGGAAGCCGCCGCCGGGCGCTTGTGGTGCTGCCCCAGTGGAACGCCGCGGCGGACGGCCACGTAGGTCTCGCCAAGTTGTTGAACCGATTCGGAATCAGCGCATTGCGGATGTCGATGGCGTACCACGCCGAGCGCATGCCGCCCGAACTGGAGCGCGCCGACTATCACGTCTCGAGCAACGTCGGCCGCACCATCCATGCCGGCCGTCAGTCGGTTATCGATGCCCGCGCCTGCCTGGACTGGCTCCAGCAGCAAGGCTATGAGCGGCTGGGGATCCTCGGAACCAGCCTGGGTTCGTGCGTTGCCTTCATCGCCGCAGCCCATGACCCGCGCATCGCTGTAGGAATTTTCAACCATGTCTCGATGTATTTTTCCGACGTGGTTTGGACAGGCCTTTCCACCCAGCACATCCGCCGCAAGCTCGGTGAGCAGGTCAGCCAGGACGATCTGCGCCGCTACTGGGCCGTCATCAGTCCTGCCAGCTATCTCCAGCGCATGCGGGGCCGCCCCATGCAGAACCTGCTGATCTGGGCGCGCCACGACAGTACGTTCCTGCCGGTCTATTCCCAACAGGTTCTGCGCAGCTTCAAAGAGTTGGAATTGCCGCACCAGGTTTTCACCCTGCCTTGCGGCCATTACACGACCGGCCAATTCCCGTTCAACCTCATGGATGGACTCGCCATGTGCCGTTTCGCTGCCCGCCACCTCTGACCCGGTACCCCTAGGCTATGTCGTAACCTAAACAATGCATGGTGCTTATTTCCTGATCTCCACAAAACCATATTGACAATCCGGCAGGACCCATGCGAGCATATTTCCATCACTGGAAAAGGAGGTGGTCCAGAAAATTATGGAAAGTTGCAAACGACCGCGAGAGGTGGCCGACTGCTGAAGTCGACCTTCTAACGTAGCCGACTCCGTCCAGTGGCGGGGTCTCGTTCCTGTGGACCGGCTGCCTCTTGTGTCAGCTCAGCCTCAGGCTTCATCCAAGGCTACCTGCCCCCGTGACCTTCGGGTCACGGGGGTTCGTGTTATACTGGAGCTTTCGAAAGGACTCCCCGTAAGAAAATGAAGGCTGGTATTCACCCCGCTTACAACGAAATCAATGTGATCTGCGCCTGCGGCCACACCTTCAAGACCCGCTCCACGCACAAGGGCGATATCCGTGTGGAAATCTGCTCTTCCTGCCACCCGTTCTTCACTGGCCGTCAGAAGTTGATTGACACCGCCGGCCGGGTCGATCGGTTCGAAAGGAAGTACAAAGCTACCCGTGGCGCCAAAAAGGCTTTGACCACTTAACCTTTCCCCCAAAAAGTTCAAGGGGCCGGACAACCGCTCGAGTTGTCCGGCCCCTTCTGTTTTTGCGTGGGAAAGTCTATTTCTTGCTTTCGCCGGGCGGCCGGCGGTCGCGTTCCCGCTTGTGCATCGCGTCGCGCTCGGCCTGCCACTTGTCGTAACGCGGCAGCTGGTCGGGCCGCAGCATGGCGCGAACCTCTTCCTTCTGCTTATCCCAAAGGGCCCGGCTCTTGGCGCTTCCTTCTTTGTGCAACTCGTCGAAAGCCTGGCGGGTCTCGTCGTAGATGCGGTTGAGCTGCGCCACCTGCTGATCATCCAGCCCGATCTTTTCGCGCTGATCGGCGATCAGCCTGCGCCGCGCCTCTTCCGGATCGAGCCGCTGCCCCGTACGCGGCGGAGGAGCGGTAACGACGGTATTCACCGTATAAAGACGATAGCCGACGACCCCGACCAGCGCCCCGCTCGCGAAAACAAGCAAAAGCGAGAGCAGCGCGGAAACCTTTGATTTGGGCATCGCGTTAGACTATTTCCCCAGATCGCCAGGATCGAGGCGCACGGGTCCCACAATTTCGGGGGCGTCCACCGGATTGGCGTCCGCCAGGGCCTCTATATAGCTTTGGTTGGCGTAGCTAGGGTTGTTGTGCGGCATGGACATGTAGACACCCAGCGCAATCGAAAACGCAACGGCGGCGGTTGCCAGCGCGTTGGCCATCCGCTGGAAAGAAAACGTGAAGCTCTGGCGCGATTCGATCCGCTGCCAGAGATTCGGCATGAAGTTGACGCTGGCCTCCGGTGCACGGCACGCATCCGCATATGCCCGCAACAGGTGGTCGAGTTCTTGTTCGTCGCTGCCGCGATTTTGATCCATAACTCCTCTACTGCCTACCACTTCACCTGGCCGCTTCTTTCTTATCTGCCTTCTCCGATGCGCCAAAAGCCTTTAACACCCGCTGCCGGGCCCTGAAAAGCCGGACCTTCAGAGCATTTTCGTTGACCTTGTAGATCTTTTCAAGCTCCCTCAACGAAAGGCCCTCTACTTCCTTCAACATCAGCAGAATCCGATCTGCCTCCGAAACCGCTCCCAGCAGCGAATCGACCGCTTCCCGGATCTTCTTCTGGTGCTGCTCGTCCTGGTCCGCCTTGCCGCCCGCCTGGGCGTCAGCCAGGATCACCTGCTGCTCGGATAAATCAGACATCCGGTACTCCTGGCGCCGGCGCTGCTTCCGAAGATAATCGTAAGCCGCGTTCACCGTCAGGCGATACAGCCAAGGTTCAAAGACCTCTGCCGTCCGCAGTTGATCGAGGGAAAAATAAAGCCGCAGGAAGACTTCCTGTGCGACATCCTCGACATCCTCCGGACGGGCGATCAAACGGGTGATCGTCCCCAGAATCCGCTTCCGGTAGGCCAGTACGATCTCGTTAAACGCCGCGCTATCACCTTTTTGCGCGCGCTTGATCAGCTCGAAATCAACCAGCATGCCGCACCATTAGGGCCGGCATCCGTGAACGGACCTTTGTTCCGTCTGCATAGGCGTACCAGCAACTAGACAGGTTACAAAGCTTTGGAAGGAAACGCAAAAACCGCCCCCGGACTCCTCACCGTAATACAGAATACCTCCTATAAACACCGTTCGCCAACGCCGGCACCGCTACGGCCCCTCTCCGCCGGTCCGTCTAAATTGTTACTATTATGGCAAATGCGCGGACGAATGCGGTGGAGTAGGTGTTGCCGCCCCTTCCTTGATAGCCTGGAGGTATGCAGTTTTCCGATTCCATCTTCGCGGCCCGCTTCAACCTCACTCGCCACGACCTCGAGGGGTACCTCTCGGAAGCGCTGTCGCAGGGCGGCGATTACGCGGATCTCTACTTCGAGTATCTCCTGACCAGTTCCATCAGCATCGACGAATCCATGGTGAAAAGCGCGGCTCAAGGCGTTTCCATGGGGGTCGGCGTGCGGGTGATCTCCGGCGAGCGCACCGGTTACGCCTACAGCGACGATCTTTCCCCGGAAAAGATCCGCAAGGCCGCCCTGGTGGCCGCCCACATCGCCGCCGGGCCGAGCAAGGTGGATAAGTTCTCGCTGCAGGAAGGCCGGCACCACAATCTGTATCCGGTACTTACCGCCCCCACCGAAACGGCATTTACCGAGCGCGTGGAACTGGTGAAACGCGCCGACCGGGCGGCCCGCGCCTACGACTCTCGCATTTTCCAGGTGCAGGCCATGTACGCCGACAACCTGCGCCACGTCATGGTAGCCACCAGCGAGGGGCTCCTCACGCTCGACCGCCAGCCCCTGGCCCGTCTCAGTGTCGCGGCCCTGGCACGGCAAAACGGCGGCAATCCGCAGCGCGGACATGCGGGCGGCGGGGGCCGTGTAGAGCTGGGATTCTTCCTCAACGAGAAGACTCCCGAACACTTCGCCGCCGAAGCCGCGCGCGAAGCCATCGCCATGCTCGACGCGGTGGACGCCCCGGCCGGCGAAATGACCGTGGTGCTCGGCCCCGGCTGGCCGGGAATTCTGCTGCACGAAGCCGTCGGCCACGGACTCGAAGCCGATTTCAACCGCAAGGGCGTCTCCGCCTTCAGCGGCCGGATCGGCCAGAAGGTCGCGAGCGAGCTCTGCACCGTGATCGACGATGGCACCATCGGGAGCCGGCGCGGATCCCTGAATGTCGATGACGAAGGCCAGCCGACCCGGCGCAACGTCCTGATCGAAAACGGGGTTCTCCGCGGCTACCTGCAGGACAAGCTCAGCTCGACCCTTCTGAAATCCCCTTCCACCGGCAGCGGGCGGCGGGAAAGCTACGCCCACATCCCCATGCCCCGCATGACCAATACCTTTATGCTGGCGGGAGAAAGCCAGCCGGAAGACATCATCCGCTCGGTGCCTAAAGGCTTATACTGCGCCAACTTCGGCGGCGGCCAGGTGGATATCACCAGTGGCAACTTCGTGTTTTCGGCATCCGAGAGCTACCTCATCGAAGACGGCAAGCTCACCCGCCCGGTACGCAACGCCACCCTGATCGGCAACGGCCCCGAAGCCCTCAAATACGTCAGCATGGTGGGCAACGACCTGCGGCTCGACGAAGGGATCGGCACCTGCGGCAAAGAGGGCCAGAGCGTCCCTGTCGGTGTCGGCATCCCGACCATCAAAATCGACCGCATGACCGTGGGAGGCACCGCTTGAACCTTCTGGAACTGGCCAACGACGTCGTCCGGCGCGCGCTCGTGCTGGGCGCGACGGACGCCGAGTGCACCGTGGCCGAAGGCGAGGAGTTCTCCGCCAATGTGCGCATGCGCGAGCTCGAAAACCTGAAGGAGGCCGGATCGCGCGGCGCCGGGTTGCGCATCCTGCGCGGCAAACACACCGGCTCATCGTACACTTCCGACCTTTCCGCCGCGGGCATCGAACACATGGTGAAATCGGCCGTCGAGCTGGCCGATATCACCACCGAAGATCCGCACGCCGGCCTGCCCGATCCCGAGGAACTGGGCAGCATCCCGGGCGACCTGGGCCTCTACTCGCCGGACGTGGCCGGACTCGAAACCGGCGTGAAGGTGGAGAGCGCCCGCGAGGCCGAGGAGGCCGCGCTTTCGGCAGACCCGCGAATTTTCAACTCCGAAGGCGCGTCCTTCGATAGCCACGTGGGTCGCCACGTCTTCGCCAACTCGCGTGGATTCGCCGGCGAATACCGCACCAGCTACTGCTCCCTCAGCGCCGTTCCGGTAGCTCGCGACGGCGAATCCATGGAGCGCGACTACTGGTACACAACGGCCCGCGACTTCCGCGGCCTGGAGCCGGCTGGAGATGTGGGGCGCAAGGCGGCCGCGCGTGCCCTGCGGCGCCTCAACCCGGTGAAGGTGCCGACCCAGAAGGTCCCGGTGATCTTCGACCAGAGTACGGCGCGATCGCTGCTGGACAATATTTTCGACGCGGTGCACGGCATGGCGATCTATCGCCACGAATCTTTCCTGGCCGGCAAACTCGGCGAAAAGATGGCGAACGACAACCTGACCGTGATCGACGACGCCACCATCCCCGGACTGTTCGGGACCTCCCCATTCGACGATGAGGGCGTTCCTTCGCGCCGTACGGTGGTGATCGAGCGCGGCGTGCTGAAGAGCTACCTGTTGAACACCTATGCCGCCCGGAAACTCGGGCTGAAGACCACCGGCAACGCTTCGCGCGGACTGACCGGCAATGCCGGCATCGGGCATGGGAACTTTTTCATAGAAAAAGGCGTCCAATCGCCGGAACGGCTGATCGCGGGCGTGACGAACGGCTTCTATGTGACGGAGCTGATGGGTTTTGGCGTCAACATCGTAACCGGGGATTATTCGCGGGGAGCCGCCGGTTTGTGGATTCGGAATGGCGAGCTTACTCACGCCGTTTCCGAGGTGACGGTCGCCGGGAATCTCAAAGACATGCTGGCGGGCCTCGAAGCGGTCGGTTCGGATCTGGAGTTCCGCGGTTCCATGGCCGCGCCCACGCTCAAGATTGGAGAGATGACCGTTGGCGGCAAATAAGACCGTACCAGAAAAGCAAAAGGCGACGATTTCACCGGCCGCGATCGTGATCGGAATCATGGGGATCGCCGGACTGGCCGGCTTCCTGTACCTCAACCAGGCGGCCAAACGCCCACCCGCGCCCCCTCCCCCGCTGACCGGCGCGGCCAAAGAGTACGTGAAGTATCTCCGGTTCGTTTCGGCCGACGGAAAGGCTCCCGAAGCGCCCAAGATGGAGGCCCACGAGAGCTATGTAAAGCAGTCGGTGGTCGAGATTACGGGCAATATTCAGAACACCGGCGACCGCGTGCTGGAGGTGGTGGAGATCAACTGTGTTTTCTACGACCCCTTTGGCCTGGTGGTACTGCGGGAGCGCGTACCGATCGTGAGCACGAAAATGGGGAAGCTGGCGCCTGGTGAAACGAAGCCATTCCGGCTGGCCTTCGACAACGTGCCTGAGAGTTGGAACCAGGCCATGCCGCAGATGGTGATCGCGGGCATAGAGTTCATGTAGGGCCCAGCGGGAACGCTACTCCGCACGTAGAGTCTCCACCGGATCCACCCGTGTGGCTCTCCGCGCCGGCAGGTAACTGGCGAGCGCCGCCGCAAGAATCAAGCCCGCCGCTACCCCGGCATAGGTCAGCGGATCGGCCGGGCTCACCTCGAAGAGCAGCGACTTCATCAACCGTGTCATCGCCAGCGCCGCGGTCAATCCGCACGCCGCGCCGATGCCGGAGAGCACCAGCCCGTGACGGACGAACAGGCCCGTAACATCCGGGAGAGGGGCCCCCAGCGCGAGCCGGATTCCGATCTCACGGGTCCGCTGCGAAACCGAGTAGGAGATGACTCCGTAGATGCCGACCAGCCCCAGGAGCAGCGCCATGCCGCCGGCGATCGCCAGGAGAACCAGCGTGAAGGAGGTGCGCGCCAGGGACCGGTCGTATACGGATTCCAGCGTTTTGACATCCGCTAGCGGCAAATTCGGATTCACGCTTGCGACGGCTTGCTGGAGTTCCTGAAACAGGCTGCCCGATCCCGCCCTCGGCGTCCGCACTACGAAAACCACGCTACGCTCGACGCCGGGTTGACTGCTGCCACCATGCCTCTGTAGCAGGGGCCAGTACGCAATGGCGGGGGGCTTCTGGTCCACGCCGTTGTCGCGCAGATCCGCCACTACGCCGACCACTTCCCGCCAGTCGTCCTTGAGAGTCAGCCGGATGTGTTTGCCCAGAGCCGCCCGCGGGGTCTGCCACAACTCGCGCGCCATGTTCTCCGAGACCATCGCGACGGGTGTCTGGCTGTAGGTCTCGGCCCACGTAAACTCGCGCCCCGCGATCAGGCGGCTGCCCATCGCGCGCAGATAGCCCGGTGAAACCGCCTTGTAGCGGCGTGTCGCGGGAGTCGCACCCTCGCGGGCGGCCGCGCTCTCCGCATACACCGAATTGTTCGAGCCCCCTTCCAGTGGAAGCGCGTTCGCCATCGCGGCCGCGGAAACACCCGGGAGCGCCTCAATCTTCCGTAAGATCTCCTCTTCCATTCGAAGTACGCGCTCCGGCTCCTTGACCTGGGCTTCGGGAATCGAGATGCGCAGTGTTTGAATTCCCGGCGCTCCGGAGAAGCCGGGATCGACCCGGCGCAGCGCCTGAAAGGTCCGGATCATCAGGCCGGAGCCAACCATCAGGACCAGCGCCAGCGCCACCTGTACCACCACAAGTAGACTGCGCGCGCGATGCCGCTCCTTGCTCGCGCTGAGCGAACGGCCCCCGCCGCGGAGCGCACTGGATAGATGCGGGCGAGCATATTTGAAGACCGGGATCAGGCCGAACAGCAAACCGCCGCCCAGCGAAATGCCCAGCGTAAACGCCAGCACCGAAAGATCGATCGAGATCTCGTGGATGCGCGGTAGGTTCGCCGGCCCGTATGCCGCGAGCACGCGCAGCGCGCTGTAAGCGAGCGCCAGTCCGAGCGCGCCCCCGGCAACGCCCAGCATGGCGCTTTCCAGCAGCAGTTCGCGAGCGATGCGTCCCCATCCGGCGCCCAGCGCGGCGCGAACCGCCAGCTCCTGCCGCCGCCCGTCAGTGCGGACCAGCAACAGATTCGCCACATTCGCGCAAGCAATCAATAATACGATGCCCACCGTCCCCATCAGCACCCACAATGTGTTCCCGATGTCCCCGATCAGAACGTCCTTCAGCGGCCGCACATTGGCACCGATGCGAGCATCCGCGAACATGCTCGGGTTAAGGCCGGGGTTGATGGGGAACTTCGCGGGAGCCATGGGAAGCATGCGATCGATATCCGCGTTGGCTTGCGCCAGGGTCACGCCCGGTTTGAGCCGGGCGATGCCCTGACAGCAGAAGTTGAACAGGCGAACCTCCGCGCGATGGATCCTCAGCGGCAGCAGCAGCGAAACTTCGGTATTCAGGAACTGGAACGACGGCGGCAAAACGCCGATCACGTTGTACGCATTGCCGTCCAGCATCACGCGCCGTCCGATCACCGAGCGGTCCCCTCCAAAGCGCGACTTCCAATAGCCGTCCGAAAGCATCACCGTGCGTTCGCTCCCCGGGTCGTCGTCGGAGGCGGCGAAGGCGCGTCCCAACGCGGGCTCGACGCCCAGGAGCGGGAGAAAACGATCGGTCACCACCAGGCACGGGACCTCCTCCGGCTCGGCGAGGCTGGTTACGCTCGTCGTATCGCCCGACCACATACCGATGTCCTGAAACACCCGGTTTTCTTCGCGGTAAGTGAAGTACAGCGAGGGAGCGATGTTGAGATCCGCGATGTTGATGCCCGGCGCCGTGTGCCGGAGCGCCACCAGCCGCTCGGAATGCGGATACGGCAGGGGTTTGAGCAGCACGCCATCGATCACGCTGAAGATCGCGGCGCCGGCGCCGATGCCCAGCGCCAGTGTAAGCACGCTTACCGCTGTGAAACCCGGACTGCCGCGCAGCCGGCGGGCGGCGTAGCGCAGATCGGAGAGCGGCGCCGTGATGGCGTTCTCCCACCCGTAGGAGCGCACCTGCTCGCGGACGACGGTCGCATTGCCGCAGCTTGCCCGCGCGGCACGGCGCGCCTCGCCGGGTGAAAGTCCGCGCGCGACCAACGCCGCGGCGGCCTCGTCGAGATAGCTTTCCACTTCGTCGGCTATATCGCGGTCGGCGGATCGGCGGTTCGCAAGCGCGCGGAATCCCCGGCCCAGTTGGCGCCAGATCGACACGGCGTCAGGCCTCAGCCTTCAAAAGCCGGGCGATGGCCCCCGCCCGGCGCGACCAGTCGGCCGTCTCGTTCTCGAGCTGCTTCCTGCCGCCGCGCGTGAGCCGGTAGACCTTGGCACGGCGCGAGTTCTCGGTTTGACACCACTCGGCATCGAGCCAGCCGCTGCGCTCCAGGCGCTGCAATGCGGTGAGGAGGGAGCCGGGGTTTACCTTGAAGACGCCGCGCGATACCTGCTCGATGCGGCGCGCGATGCCGAAGCCGTGCATGGGCTCCAGGCTGAGTGTCTTCAGGATCAGCATGTCCAGCGTGCCCTGGATTACGTCGGTGTTCGGCTCGTCCATTCGGTGCTCCGGGAGTTGGATGTCCCGTCCAGAATAGTGCTCTTCCTCATGATTGTCAAGATGTGATAATCAACACGAGCTCCGCCGGAAAAACCGGGCTGCCGGCCACGCATCCCCATCCAGCCCCAAGCAGTACATCCGGCGCACACGGGCCACATCGTCTCTATCAGGTCGGGAGCAGGGGAATGGAGTGTTTTTGCGAGGGACTATGAAGGCTCTCAAATTTATCCCCGTGTGTATCGCTGCGATGGCTGTGATTCTCGTGCAGGCACAACAGCCGCCTTCTTCCCAGTCCGAAGAGGCCGCGGCAACGGCCAAGGCAGAGAAGAAGGCCAGGAAGAAGGCGAAGAAGGCCGCTAAAGAAACCGGCGAAATGACCGGCAAGTCCGGCGTCCCCGGCGAGACAACCGGGACCACCGGGGCGACCGGGATGACCGGAATGGGAACGCCGCCGGCGCCCGAGGCACCCGCACACAGGAAAGCGCGGGCTGCCACAACCGGTTCGGCGCAACGAGCGGTCCCGACCGTTTCGGAATCCGAGATCGCCGCGGCCAAAGCCAGCGGCAAGGTCTGGGTGAATACGGAAACCGGTGTCTATCACAAAGGAGGCCGCTGGTTCGGAGCCACCAAGCGAGGGAAATTCATGACCGAGCACGAGGCGATCGCGGCCGGTTATCGGGCGTCGAAAGAAAAATAGGAGGCTCTATGGCCTGGATGGACAAGCTTAACGAAATCGTAAACCGATATTCCGGCGCGGCAGGCGGCGCGGCTGCCGCCCCAGCCGATCCGCACAAGGATTTCTGCAACGTGGCCGAGACTGCGCCGACGCAGGTAGTGGCCGATGCGCTGGCGCACACCTTCCGGTCGGATCAGACTCCCAATTTTTCGGAGATGGTTTCCAGTCTCTATCAGGAGTCGAACCCCTACCAACGGGCGGGACTGCTGAACCAACTCATCGGAGCGATTGGACCCGGCGCGCTGGCGAGTATTCCCGGGTTGAGCGGCCTGGCCGCCAGCTTGGGTGGCGGCCAGCGTGTGACGCCCGAACAGGCAAGCGAGGTTTCGGCGGACCAAGTGCAACAGGCCGCCGATCACGCGCAACGCGCCAACCCTTCGATTGTCGATCAGATCAGCGGTTTCTATGCCAAGCATCCCAACGTGGTGAAGGCATTGGGCACCGCCGCTATCACAATCGCGCTGCAGCACCTCTCGCGGGGCCGGCAGTCCGGTTGAGGCCGGCGATTCAACGCAATCGGCTGATGCCTCGCGTCAGTCCGCGCCCCTGGCGCTCGCGGCCGGCCGGATGTTCTGATTCACGCGGAAGTAGTTCGTTGGATCGTACTTGGCCTTGATCCGGGCCAGCCTGTCGTAATTGTGGCGGTAGGTGGCGCGAATGCGGTCTTCGCCTTCGCCCTCCATCATGAAGTTGACGTACGCGCCGCCGGCGCCGTAAGGATGCAAGGCCTCCCAGTAGTTTTTGGCCCAGGCGGTAATGCGATCCTTGTTGGCCGGGTCCGGGTCCACGCCGACGATCACCTCGCTCCAGACGGCATCGCGGTAGCTCCACGGGGTGTCGGTGTTCGACGCTTTGTGCGCGGCTCCGTTGATGGGGTAGAGATGCATCGTCGAGTGCAGGGTGGGCAGCTCCGAGCCGTGCTTGATGTGGAGGGCGATCGCCTCGTCACCCAGTTCGTTCACGAAATCCGCCTTCCAGTACCACTGCAAGCCCGGCGTGTAAAGCCCGTCGAACATGCCTTGCAGCATGGGAAACGGCATGGGTACGAAGAATTCGAAGGCGGGGCGCCGGAAGCTCCGCAGCGGTTCGAGAATTTCGTTCGCCTGTTCCATCGCGCCGTTGTAGCACCACACCAGGGCGCACATCTTCTTGAAGTGCAGAGCCTCCGGGAAGGGCGGTCCGGGCGGGACGGTAATAAAGGCAAAGAAGCCGTTGATCTCGTCCGGCGCCTGGGCGATGAACTCGCGATACCACTTCATGATGTCGGCAGCCTGGTCCAGATCCCACAACATGGGGCCGGCGCACACCATGCCGACCGGATGCGCCTGGAACAGAAACGACGTCACCACGCCGAAGTTTCCGCCGCCTCCGCGGATGGCCCAGAACAGATCGCTATTTTCGTCGGCGCTGGCCACGACAAAGGTCCCGTCGGCCAGGACGACGTCGGCCGCCAGCAGGTTATCGATGGTCAAGCCGTACTGCCGCGTCAGGTGTCCCATGCCGCCTCCGAGGGTCAGGCCGCCGACGCCGGTGGTCGAAATGATTCCGGACGGTACGGCGAGCCCGAAGGCATGCGTGGCATGGTCCACGTCTGCCCAGGTGCAACCGCCGCCTACACGCACGGTCCTTGCCGCCGGATCGACGTGAACGTACTTGATGGGGGAGAGATCGATGACCAGGCCATCGTCGCAAACTCCCAAACCACCGGCGTTGTGGCCGCCGCCCCGAATCGAAACCCGGAGATCCTGCTGCCTGCCGAACTGTACGGCCGTAATCACGTCCGCCACGTCCGCACACTTCGCGATCAGGCGCGGTTTGCGGCTGATCATGGCGTTATAGACTTTGCGCGCTTCCTCGTAGCGCGCGTCCGCGGGCTCGATCAGCTCACCCCGGAGCTGACCTTTGAATTGATTGACAGCTTCCTGTTCCATAATTCCCTCCCTCTCGATTTCCACTTTGACAGGGGAGGCGTTCCGAAACCGTTCTAAGGGCGGCAGGATCACCGTTCGGCGGCGTTCGGACCGCCTGCCCGGAGCTTGGGAAGCCCACGCAGGCGGGCTTCCGCCCGGCGCTCGAACAGACGCGCGCCGGTCTGCCGGGCGGCTTCCACGGCGCGGCGGTAGCTGTTTCGGGCCTCGGCGGTGTCACCGCTCTGCAGCAGCACATCGCCATGGATCCGGTGCAGTTCGGGCGCGGACCAAAACTCACCGTTCTTGCTTTGAAACGCAAACCCGCTGGCCACGTTCGCCAGAGCTTCGCCTGTTTGGCCCGCCAGGCTGCAGGCTTCCGCCAGGAGTCCGTGGTAGAAAGGAACGCGCAGTTCCGCTCCGGTGGCTTTCAGCGCGTCGAGCCCCTGCCGGAGCCGCTCAAGGCCGGCAGGCGGGTCCCCTTCCACGGCGGTGGCCCAGCCCGCCAATATCTCGGCCCAGGCAAGATAGTAAACGAATCCGTGCTTCCGGCAGATCGCGGACGCTTCCGAGGCCCGAGACAGGGTATGCTTTGCGTCCTGGCGGAAGACATCCAGCAACGCCGCGTAATCCAGCGAGATCGCGAGAGTGAAAGGGTGCGCCATCTCACGGGCCAGGGCGACGGCTTCATCGCTCTTCGCGGCGGCTTCCTTCGCATGGCCGAACTGGCATAGCAGATGCGACAGGTAGGAACGGCAGAAAACCCCGACATCCGGGCCGGCGAAGAGCGCCAGAGCGGGATTGGAAGTGGTCGAAGCCGGCGCAGCCTGCTCGACTTGTTCCCAGGACGCGGCGAGCTCTCCCAGATGAAAGAGGCTGGTTCCCAGGAGAAAATGTCCGGCCATCTCCAGTGCCGGAACGCCCTCGTGCCTCGCCGCATCGACGCAATCCTGCCCGAGCCGCCTCGATTCTTCCAGCCGGCCGCGCACGGTGTGGAACATCCAGGCACCGCTCAGCAGCGAGAACAGGTGCGTCCGGTGGCCGGAGCGCCTCGCCAGCAGCAGCCCGCGCTCATACGTTTCGCCGACTTCCGGCATGCTATAGCCGAGGGTCTTAACGAGTGACGGGCCGAGCGTCACGAGCAGCTCGAGCTCTTCCTGGTCGCGTTTGGAGGTTTCCGGAAAATCGCGGCAAAGCCGGAGCGCGCGCCGGATCAGGTCGGCTGCCTCCGCATCGGCGAATCGCTGTCTCGCCACCGAAGCCGCGGCGCGGTAATAGCGAATCGCCGGTTCCGCCATACCCGCCGCATCGTAGTGCGCGGCCAGCCATCCGCTGACGCCTTCGAGATCGGGCCCGTGCAGCTCTTCGAGGGCGCGCGCTATCCGGCGGTGCAAAGACCTCCGGCGTATGGGGCTCAATTCCGCGTAAGCCACGTCGCGCAAAAGGTCGTGAGTGTAATCGTAGGCTCCCGCGCCCTGCCCGTCGATGATGCGGCGCTGCCACAGTTCTTCGAGCGCGCGCGACAGGCTGTCTTCGTCCCAGTCGGTGGCCTTGGCGAGCAGATCGAGGGAGAACGGCCGGCCGATGGCCGCGGCGAGCCCGGCCAGCTCATAAGCCGGCGGCGAGAGCTGCCCGAGGCGCGCCGCGATCACGGCCTGTACCCGCGGCGGCGCCGAGCCCTTCGACGCCTGGTCCTCGAGGGAGGCCCGCACGCTCTCGACGACGAAGAGCGGGTTCCCTTTGGTCGAATGGTAGAGGCTGCTCAGGAACGCGGGATCGCAGTCCCGCGCGGCAATCTGGGCGGCCAGGGCGGATGTCTCGTCCACGCTCAGCGGTGCGATCGGGAACTCCGACAATTGGCCGGACTGACGCAATTCACGCATCAGGGCGGCCAGGGGATGATCGCGTCCGGTATCTTCCGGCCGGACCGTGCCAAGCGCCAAAATGCGCTCGGCCGCCCCGGACCGGAACAGCGAATGCAGCCACTCGAACGAATCGTGATCGCACCACTGCAGGTCGTCGATCAGCAGCAGCAGAGGCTTGGGCGCATTGCGGAACACGGCGTTCAGAGCTTCGTAAAAATGACGCCGCTGCCAGCTCTCAGTGATCGGCTGGGGAGGCGCGATCTCCGGGTTTTCCACCAGGATCTCCGGCAGGACCCGCGCCAATTCGGCGAGCTGGGGCTTGGGGAGCGCGGCTCGCGCGGTCCGCACCGGCTCCGACCGCAGCCACTCCGCCACGGGACCGTACGCGAGCTGGCCCTGCGCGAAGTAGCAGCGGGCGCGTGCTGCCGGGCGATTCGGATATCGCGAGCAGGATTCGAACAGCTCTTCGGCCAGGCGGGATTTGCCGATCCCCGGCTCGCCCAGGATCAGGGCCAGGTGCGCCTCGCCCAGCGTCACCCGGCGCCAACAACCGAGCAGGCCTTCCCATTCCGCCTTCCTGCCCACCATGGGCAGCGGCCTTGTGGCGGAATAAGGCGGCAGCTCCGCCGGAGCACTTGGCAAATCTCCGGATTTCAGCGCCTGCGTGAACAGATCCTGAGTCGCCTTGCCGGGGCTGACGCCGAGCTCGCGCTGCAGGTTGCGCATGCATTGGTGATACACGCGCAGGGCGCTCGACCGGTCGTGGTTCCGGAGGTGCAACCGCATGAGGGTCTGATAGTATGTCTCGCGCAGCGGGTCGAGCGCGACCAGCCGCGTGGCATGACGGATCCCCGCCGGGTAATCGCCGGCCATCTCGACGAGCGCCGTCAGGCGGCTGAGAACCTCCGCAAACCGCTGGCGCAGCTGTTCGCGCCGGGTCTGCAGCCAATCGTCATACAGGTCGGGCAGGAGATCGTCCTGGTACAGGCGTGCCGCTTCCTCAAACGCTTCGCGCGCGCCGGCGGGGTCGCCCGCCTTTTCGGCCTCCGCCGCCCGGGCTGCCGCCGCCTCGAATTCGACGACATCGACGGCGCAAGAGCTGTCGGGCCGCCAGCGCACGGTCTGGTTGTCGGCGGCCAGGAGGGAACACTCGACGGGGAGAGCCCTGCGCAGGTGGTGGAGCAACTGGCGCAGATTCGTGCGGGCCTGGGACTCGCCGGAATCGGGCCACAGGAGAAACGCGAGGTGCTCGCGGGATTGCGGGGCATCGCCGTGCAGCACGAGAAAAGCCAGCAGCGATTGCAGGCGGTTCGTGTTGACCGACGTGAGCAGACGCTCGCCGAAGGTGATGCGCAGCGTGCCCAGCATTTCAATACGAATCGGCGCCACCTCTGAATATTACCGAAGAAAGCCCGCCCGGGGCGGCTATTTGCGCACGACTTTGCGGCCTGCTTACATGGGGCAACGAGCACCGGCGGGGTTCAGCAGCCGGGCGATCCTCAACCAGGGAATCGAATGCCAGGCCCGACCACGAAGACGAAGAGTCCGCCCACGACAAGTGCCAGGCCAATCCAGAATCGTGTCAGCCGTATCGGATCGGTAACCGGGAACTGCGCGCGGACATCTCCGGCAATCAACGCGGAAGCGAAGAGAATGCCGGAGTTCAGCCCGAACGACGCCCCCGCCCCCGACATGAGAATGAGGCCCGGGCCGATCGGATTGAAGATGGACGCAATCGTCATGACCGAGGCGCCAGCAACATAGGCAGTAAGGATGTGCCGCCGCAGGTCCGGCACGCTGATACTTCCGTTCTCCACCGTGCGAATCATCGAGCCTGCCGCCCAGCGTACGGAGAACCCATATAAGGCAGCCCCGGTCAGCCCAAGGAGGCAGCGCCACAACCAGGACGGAGACCGTCCCGCAATCACGCCGGCCCAGTCGCCGCTGTTCAGGAGCGCCGAAACCACCAGGTACCCCGAGTTGAATAAGTTGAAGGCGCCGAAAAGCCACAGAAAAAGGGCCGAAGGCGTCAGCTTCTTCGAGCGGCTATAGAGCAGGAACGATACGACGCCAACGACGCAATTGGCTGTGGTGCCCGCCGCGGCCACGAAGCGGTTGGCCGTGGCGCTTTGGACGCCCACCGTCGAAAGCGACAGAATCCGGTCCCCCGCCAGCCAGGCGGCCGTGCAGTGGCCCAGCGCTTCATGGACCATGTCGGCCAAAAGACAGGCTACGATGCCGACCGAGGCGGCGGTCCCCCAGCGATGAGGAGTGGGGGCGGAAGCGGCCGCGCCCGCCACGGGGGATGTGGACATCGACCGGAGAATAGCACGACCGTTCGGCGCATCACAGGCGCCGCCGCGCTACCCCCGCCGCGCGAGGGCGCCGAATCCAGTCGGAAGATGAAACATCCGCAGGCGAAGTCGATCCAGCAAGGTATCCGGCAGCCGCGCAAGCATGGTTAACAGCATGGCGTTCTTTCCGACTGGATACCGCGTCTTGGGAGCTCGATCGGTGAGCGCGCGGAGAACCGCGGCCGCG
The DNA here is from genome assembly GCA_963836015.1 of Bryobacterales bacterium. Classification (GTDB taxonomy): domain Bacteria; phylum Acidobacteriota; class Terriglobia; order Bryobacterales; family Bryobacteraceae; genus CAWCDJ01. Next base: position 270,296 of record CAWIIF010000004.1, read on the forward strand.
ACCACATCAGGCGGGCTTCCCTCTTTCTCCCGGCGCATCGCGAGGTCCATGAAACTCCCGAAACATCGTGCTGTATTGGCGCGCCCCCTCCGGAGGAAGGGTAGCCAGCAACTTCCGGCCTTCGGCCGAGGTCTTGTCCACGGCGGGAGTCGAAATCATGGCCGGCTCGATCAGGCAGACGTAGATGCCCCAGGGTCGGAGCTCCAGCCGCAAGGCCTCGGTGAGCGAGGCGAAGGCGCTTTTGGAGCCGCAGAGGATCCCTCCGAACGGCATGGTGATCCGGCCGCCCACCGAGCCGATGTTGACGATGCGTCCGCCCGCCTGCCGGATCAGCGGCAGGAAGGCCTGGGTCACCGCGATCTGGCCGAACACGTTGACTTCGAATTGATGTTTCACGTCCTGCAGGGGGATGTATTCGATCGGGCCGGCTTCGCCGATGCCGGCATTATTCACGAGCCCAAAGAGACCATCATCCGCGTTCTCGTTCTTTACGGCACCTACGGCCTTTTCAATGGCGTCCCGATCCGTAACATCGAGAACAACCGGATGGATATGGGGGCCCGCCAGGACACCGCGGTCGGCTGGCTTTCGGACGCCCGCAAACACACGGAAGCCCTCCCTCACGAGCCGCAGCACACAGGCGCGGCCGATTCCGCTCGAAGCCCCCGTTACTAATACGGTTTTCCGCTGGGCAGATTTCATCGACGGATCCTCGCCCATAATCCTGCACGCGAAGCGCCAGATCCGGGCGCCGGCTACGGCACAATCACGATCCGCCGGCCGCGCTGCTCGCGATGCCATGCGGCCTCGACGTCCGCCAGCGGGACACGCTCCGTCTCGATAGCGAGTTCCCCCTTGGCGGCATGGGCCATGACTCGCTGCAGAGTGTTCACGAGAACATCGCGAGGCGGAATACCGGCAGTTCCCATAATGGTTACGGCGGTACTGCGCAGCACGGCAGCCGGCAGCGAGATCACCGGGCCGGCGCCTTCCCCAACCTGAACGAAGCGAGTTTCGGATTGGATCACTACGAATTCCTTGCGGGTGATGGCAGCCAGAAATGCTTCCGCGGGAGGGCCCCAGACGTAATCGATCACGACTTGAAACCCTGACTGCCCGGCCTCCTGGGCAAAGGTTTGTTCGAGCTCTTTGCCAGGGGCCTCGAGCGAAATGACGGCATCCGCGCCGAGCTTGCTTAAGGTGCTCAACACCTCAGGATTGCGCCCTGCGCCCACAACCCGGGCCGCGCCGAGGAGTTTGGCGATCCGGATCGCCAGTTTGCCCGTCACGCCGGTCGCGCCGAGGATCAGGACGTTTTCGCCCGGCGCCAGCTTTGCGCGGAAGGCCAGGGAGAGCCAGGCGGAGACGGCCGGGTTGGGCAGGGCGGCAGCGGTCTCGTCATCCAGCGCTTCCGGGACCGGGAAAGTGAAGGCCCCCGGCACGACCGTGCGCTGCGCCATGGCACCGTAAGGCGGCCGGGTTCCGCCGAAAAACACGCGCTGCCCGTCGTCGAGATGCCCGACTCCATCCGTGCCGCAGATAAAGGGGAGCTGGCGCGGACTGGCATAGTGCGACCCGCCGGCCAACTGCCTGTCGATGGGCTTCAGCGATGCGGCGTGTACATGTACGATGACCTCGCCGTCGCCGGCGGCCGGTTCCGGGAACTGCCCGCATCGCGGAGGCTTTCCCGGCGTGTGCAATACGGCGGCATCCATCTTTCGAGAACTCCGGTTCTCCTTTCACCGATTGTACGAGCAGACGCCTTCGGAACAGTCGCCGGCCGTCTGCTACTCGTCCCGAAGGGCCGTCCAGGGGTCGATCCGCGACGCCCGCCACGCCGGCCCGTACCCTGCTGCTGCAGCCGCGCCGAGAAGCACCATCGCCGCCCCGGCCATCGTTGCCGGATCGTTCGGCTTCATCTGGAACAGGAACGACTGCAAAACCTTCGATGCCGCCAGCGCCACCGGCAGCCCGATCGCCAGGCCCGCCGCGGCCATGATCAGGACTTCCCGCAGCACCATCCACACCAGGCGGCGGCGCTCGGCGCCGAGCGCCATCCGTATCCCGATCTCGTTGGTCCGCCGCGCCACGCTGTAAGCCATCGTGCCGTACAGGCCGACGCACGCAATCAGCACCGCCAGGAGCGCGAAACAGGTGCACAACATCGCAAATGTCCGCTCCTGTCCGATGGTCTGGTCGATCTGCTTCTCCTGTGTCACGATATTCGAAATCGGAACGCGGGCATCCTCCTGGCGAACCGCCTGGCGCACGGCGGCAGCTACTCCCAGCGGGTCGCCCGCGGCCTTCACCTCGTAGACCACCCGGCCTGCCGTGTTCCAGGGATCCTGCTGGTAAGGCACATACACTACCTCCGGAGTGTCCTGCTTGAGCGTATTGAGCCGCGCGGTCTTCGCCACACCGATGATTTCCACGTCCTTGGGATCTTTGTCGCGCAGCCCGAAATGCCGCCCGATCGGATTCCTGCCGCCGAAGTAGGTCTTCACGAACACTTCGTTGACGACCGCGACCCGCGTGGGGCCGTTGCCGTCGCGCTCGTCGATTTCGCGGCCAAGCAGAATCGGAATCTGCATGACGCTGAAGAATCCGGGCCCCACATCCAAGACCGAGGTGCCGCGGTTCTTCTCGGGCACCCCCGGCATGACGACGCCGGTCGAACTTCGCGATCCGGCAACCAGCGCATAGTTCGAGAGAGTGACGGCGCGGACACCGGGTATCGCCGCCATACGCGTCCTGAGGTTCTGATAGAAACGCTGCAAGGCGTCGTCCTTGTATCCGGACTGCGACGCATCCATGCTCACCAGGAGAAGCTTTTCGCTGTTGAAGCCGAGCTGGATTGAATTCAGGTTGGCGAGCGTGCGGACAAACAGCCCGGCAGCCACCACCAGCAGCAGGGAGATGGCGATCTGCGACACCACCAGTGCCTGGCTCAGGCTCAGCCGCAGCCACGAGCGCAGCCGCAGCCGGATCTCCCCGGCCCGCGTCTGTTTCAGTGCCGAGACCAGATCGACGCGCGTCGACTGCAGCGCGGGCGCCAGCCCGAACAGCAGCCCCGTAGCCATCGACAGGGCCACCGTTACGCCCAGCACGCGCCAGTTCAGCGCGGCGTGCAGCGTGAAGTTCTCGCGCCCATTGGCGATCAGGAGGGTAAGCGCGCGAATGCCCCAGCCCGCGAAGGCCACGCCGAGCATGCCGCCGATTGCCGAGAGCAGCACGCTTTCGGTCAGAAGCTGGCGCACGATCCGCGGCCGTCCGGCGCCCAGGCTGAGCCGGACCGCCATTTCGCGCCGCCGTCCCGCCGAGCGTGCCAGCAGCAGGTTGGCGATATTCGCGCAGGCGATCATCAGGATGAGCCCGACCATCGTCATCAGCACATAGAGCGGCTTGGAGAACTGGCGGCGCAGGGAATCCAGCCCCCCGGCGCCCTCCCGCAGCAGCAGCTCCGGCAGGGCGGCGCGCTCCTTGTCGTTCGACGCAGTGCCGGCGATGTAGTTGTGGAAGCTCGCGGCCAGCGCGGCCTGCGCCTGGGCCATCGTGACGCCCGGGCGCAGACGTCCCATCATTTCCACCCAATAAAAGTTGCCGTCGGTGTATTTGGTCTTTTCTTCTTCCGCCCAGCGCCGGTTCAGCAGCACGCTGGTGTGCATCGGCACGAAGACATCCTGGGCGCCCTCGGGATTGACACCGAAAAACTCCGGGGCTGCGACGCCGGCAATGGTGAAAGGCTGGTTATCGATGCGGATCGCCTGTCCGGCAGCCTTCGCGGCGTCGCCGAAACGCTTTTGCGCGTACCGGAAACTCAGCACAGCCACCGCCGGTGCTCCCGGCCGGTCGTCTCCCTCATCGATAAGCCGGCCCGCCGCGGGTGGTACCCCCAAGCCGCTGAAATAGAGGCCCGAGACATACTGCGCCAGGGCGAGATCCGCCTGTCCGCCGGTTTGCACATTCACGCGTCCCACATTGTTGAAGGCGAAGACCGGGGAGAAGACCGGATTGTCCTTCCGGAAAAGGTCGAACACTGGGTAAGGGAAATTACCGCTGACCGTGCCCAACTGCGGCTCCAGGTGCGTGCCGCCGCTGAAAGAGTGGGCCACCGCCATATCGCCCCGGCTGTGCCAGTTGAACACCACCAGCGACTGCGGATTCGCGACCGGTAGCGCGCGCAGCAGGATCGAATCCATGAAGCTGTAGATGGCGGTGTTGGCGCCGATTCCCAGCGCCAGGGAAAGCAGCGCCATGGCCGTGAAGAACGGGTGGCCGCGCATCATGCGCAGGGCGTAGCGAACGTCGCGGAAGAGCGATTCCATCGAAGCTTAGACTACACCAGTAGCGGAACGGTTGGCTGCATCCGCCTTTGTAATCGAGGACACGAAACGTGCCATGCCGGCAGCCTGTCAGCCGGGACGTCTCGCGGATAAATTGTGTTAGCGTAAAGTGCCGTCTGGTTCCGGTACTGCCATGCCCTCGAGTTCTTCGAACGCTACAACCAGGGCCCCGTGGGGGTCTCCGAGGCAGGAGATCCTGTCGGAGCAGGTCCGATTCCTCTACGACAATTCCACTGTCGGCGTAAGCGTCACCATCCTCGCCGCCACCGTATTGGGGTATCTGCAGTGGCGGTACATTCCGGACCAGGTCATCCTCGGGTGGTGGCTTTACATGGTTGCCGTATCGGTACTGCGCTACGCGCTTTCGCGACGCTACCGTCGCGTATCGCCGGCACGTTCGAACGCCGCTCCGTGGCGCACCGCGTATGCGGCCGGAGTCGGCCTGGCGGGAGCCGGCTGGGGGGCCGCCGCATTCCTGCTGTATCCGGAGTCTCGCCTGGAAAACCAGGTTTTCCTTGTCTTCGTCCTCGGGGGGATGATGCTGGGCGCGGCCTTCCTGCTGGCGCCCCGGCCGGAGGTCTTCCTGGCATTCCTGATTCCGACGGGTTTGGCGCCCACGGTCCGTTTCCTTCTCCAGGGAGATGAAACACACCTGGCCATGGGGCTGTTGGCCGCGGTCTTCACTCTCGCCACGGTGATCACTTCCGGACGGATTTACCGCACGATCGACTCGCTGCTCCGGCTGCAATTCGACAACCGGAAGCTGGTGGACGATCTACACGCCGCCAAGAACCAGACCGAAGCTCTGAATCAGGCGCTGGAGATCAGGGTCCGGGAGCGGACCGCCGAACTCCACCAGTCGAACGCCCAATTGCGGGCGGAGATCCTGCAGCGCGAGAAAGTGGAGGAAGAGCTGTTGCGGGCGCGCAAACTGGAATCACTGGGCGTCCTGGCGGGTGGCATCGCCCACGACTTCAATAACTTTCTGACCGTGGTCCAGGGCAACCTCGAGTTGGCCAGGGCAGGCCTGCAGCCGGACGACCCGGTTCTCGAGATCCTCCGGCAATCGGCTAATGCCTGCGAGCGTGCGGCATTTCTTTCCTCTCAGCTGCTGACGTTCGCCAAGGGCGGCGCGCCGGTTCGACGCGTGACGTCCATCGCCCAGTTGATCACCGACGCCGTTCAGCTGGCCCGGGCCGGCGCGCCCACCAGCATTGTGGCTGACGTCGCGAAGGATCTCCGGCCAGCGCACGTGGATGCGGGGCAGATCGGCCAGGTGCTCCACAACGTCCTCCTCAACGCCCGGCAGGCGATGCCGGAGGGCGGGATCATCGAAATTCGAGCGGAGAACGTGATGCTCCCGGACAGCGCGGACGGGGAGCCCTTTGTCAGGATCGCCATCCGCGATTACGGGTGCGGCATTCCGGCCGGGCTGCTGCCCCGGATATTCGATCCGTATTTCACCACCAAGCAGGGCGGGAACGGCCTCGGCCTGGCGACGGCTCATGCCATCGTGGCGAAGCACGGCGGCCGCATCTTGGTCGAATCGCAGGCCGGCGAGGGGACGGTGGTAACCATCGAACTGCCCGCCTCGCGCGAGAACGTCGTGCCCGAGGGGCCTGGCATTACCCCGATGCAACCGGGTTCGGAGCGCATCCTGGTGATGGACGACGAACCGGCCCTGAGGAACCTGCTCAAGACGGTTCTCGCCAATCTTGGTTACGACGTCCAGGGCGCCCGCGACGGCGCGGAAGCGATCGCTCTGTGCGAAGGAGCCATAGCCGCAGGGAGACCCTTCGACGCCGTAATCCTGGATTTGACGGTGAGCGGCGGGATGGGCGGATTGGAAACCGCCGGCCGGCTGAAGGAGATGCGCCGCGCCCCCAAGCTGATCGTGTCCAGCGGCTATTCCGACGCGCCGGTCATGTCCGACTTTGCGCGGTACGGGTTCGACGCGGTAATCCCCAAGCCCTGGGTCGCCGCCGACATCGCCGCGGCTCTCCGGCGGGTGCTGGTTCCAGACCCCGACCGCAAGAGCGATTAAGGCTCGGCTCCCACTGACTGTAATTTGCACATAGCTGCGAAAAGATGCTACCGTGTGGGTGGATCCGGAAGTCTATGCCTCGCCGCACTTGTCCACGACACGGAAACGGGCACCCCTGCTCCTGCGCAATGGGTAATCTCTCCCGGTTTGTCGAACCGGTGCTGCTGTTTCTTCTGAAGAAGAAGGTACGGTGCTACGGTTACGATCTGGGCCGGGAGATGCGCGCCTACGCCTTCACCGACGCCGAGATCGAGACCGCGGCTCTCTACCGCGCCCTCCGGCAACTCGAGGAGAACGGCTGCGTGACCTCTTCGTGGGACGTGGAAGGCAGCGGGCCGGCGCGGCGGTTCTACGCGCTCACCGCTCGAGGCGAAGAGCATCTCCGGGAATGGATCGCCGTGCTGGACCATATGTCTCAATCCATGAATCGTTTGATTCGAGAGGCCCGGAAGTCTGACCCCGGCTGCCTCGAGGCCGGTTGATGCCGGCTTCTCTCGAGAGTCCGCCGGCGTCGCCCCGGACGGAATCTCAATCTACCTGCTTCGTGTGCGGGCCAACGCACCCTGGCGGGTTGCGCATCCGATATGAACGTGCCTCCGACGGATCGGTTTTCGCCGTGTGGGCGCCGGACTCCCGGTGGGAGGGCTTTCCCGGAATCATTCACGGCGGCATTGTCAGCACCGTTCTGGACGAAGCCATGTCCAAAGCAGTGGCCGCCCTCCCGTGCCAGGCCCTTACGGCCGCGCTGCGCGTGCGCCTGCATCGCCGTGTGCAGTCCGGGATGAAACTGCGGATCCGCGGCTGGGTTTTGGAGCGCCGGAAGAGGAGGGTCCGTACTGAGGCCGTGCTGGAGGGACTGACCGGCCAGGAGTATGCCCACGCCTGGGGCACTTTTTTAGAGCTCAATCAGCAACAGGAGAATCTCAGTGAAGATTGCCGTACCGACGAATGACGGATTTTCGGTCTCCGAGCACTTCGGACGAAGCGCCGGTTTCCTTGTTTTCGAGGTCCAGGACGGACGGATCGCCGCTCGCGAGACGCGTGCCAACACCATGCAGCACACCCACGGCCACGGCGACGGCGGCCATCACGCGGAAGCGGAGGGAGCGCACAGCCACACGGCCATCCTGACAGCGCTGGCCGGCTGCGACGTGGTCATTTGCGCCGGCATGGGATGGCGCGCCGCGGAGGCGCTGAAGCAGGGCGGCGTCGGCACCGTGATCATGACCGGGCCAGGCCCGGCCGAAGAGAAGGTGACAGCCTACCTGGCCGGAAACCTGAGCGGCGAGGGGCCGTCCTTTTGCCGTTGCAGCCACTAGTCGAAGGCGGAAAGCTTTTCCCGGAGCGCGCAAAACCTACATGGGTCAAGCCGCGAGGCCGTGACCGATCCGGGCCATCCTCGTGAAACTGCGTCGGAGAACTGTTCCTTACGCCACCTTGGCTATGGCTGTGCTTACTCGAATAGGTGCGTTGCAGATCGGAAGAGCACGCACGATTCGAGGAGACTTATGGCAAAGAATAGAGTCGTTTACGGCATTTATGACGATAGGGCCCAGGTCGAGCACGCCGTGGACCGATTGCTGGCGGGCGGGTTCCGAAGCGAGGATATCTCAGTCCTGCTGCCGGAAAACACCGGCACCAAGGAGTTCGCGCACGAGAAACACACCAAAGTGCCGGAAGGCACGGCGACCGGCGCGACGGCGGGCGGAGTCGTGGGCGGCACGCTGGGCCTGCTGGCCGGGATCGGCGCCCTCGCCATCCCCGGGGTGGGCCCGTTCATCGCCGCCGGGCCTCTGATGGCGGCCCTGGCCGGTGTAGGCGCCGGCGGAGTCGTGGGCGGCCTGGTGGGCGCACTGGTCGGAATGGGCATCCCGGAGTATGAAGCCAAGCGCTATGAGGGCCTCATCCGGAACGGCGGAATCCTCATGTCCGTTCACTGCGACAATTCCGATTGGGTGTCCCGGGCCAAGGATGTTATGAAGGGGACGGGCGCTCAAGATATCTCGTCCACGGGCGAAGCCGGGGCCGATTTCGCGAATACCGACCGGCCGATGCCCAAGACCCGGACGTCGGGCGGCCATTGACGGGGCGCGCGAGCGGGAGGATTTCGGGGCAGCCAGGCTTCACTCCCGCTCGCCGCTCTCCGGCTCCGTGTCGCCCTTCAGTCTCTCGTGCAGCCGTTGGAACTCCCGCTCCAGCCCCTTGAGCTCGTCCTCGGACAGGTCCTCCAAATGCACCAGGCGCGTGCGGGCTGCGCCTACCGAGCGGATGAGCTCGTCCAACTTCAGGTGAACGGCCTGGGCATCGCGATTCTGGGTGTGTTGAATCAGAAACACCATGAGGAACGTGATGATGGTTGTGCCCGTGTTGATCACCAGTTGCCAGGTGTCGGAATAGCCGAAGGCCGGTCCCGAAACAGCCCAAAGGACAATTACCAGCAATGCGGCGATGAATGTGCCGGGCCTCCCCATCAGGTCCGCGGCTCTACGGGCGAGGCGATGGAATGCGTCACGCATGGTTTCATGGTGGCATGAGCGCGGGCGGGCCGGGGGTCTTGAAAGTGACAGGCCGAATTGGATACCTTCAAGAAACACGAAGGGGGGCATCCTTTGTCATTTCGAGACTTGGCCTATGCGGTGAGGACACTGCGCAAGAGCCCGGTGTTTGCGATCACCGCGATTGTCACGATTGCGCTCGGGATCGCCGCGAGCACCGCAATCTTCAGCGTTACCGACGCGGTGCTGCTGCGGCCCCTTCCCTACCGCGACCCGGACCGGCTGGTCTTCGCGATCTCGGACATGTCGAAGCGCGCCGTTAAGGATTTCCCGTTTTCCAACGAGGACTTTCTGGACGTGCGCGAGGGAACCGCCAGTGCTTTCGAAGAGATGGGAGCCCTCTTCACGGGCCGCTTTGTGGCGCCGCGCGAGGACGGGACGCCGGAGCAGATCCGCTTTGCGAATGCGACGACCAACTTCTTCCGCATGATGGGCGCCCGGGTGACCCTCGGACGCGATTTCCGGGAGAGCGACGGGCTGCCTCAGGCGGCGCCGGACCCGGCCGCGGGGGCGGGTGCGCCTGCGCCGCCGAGGCTTCCGGCGATGGCGATTCTCAGCTATGACTACTGGCAACGGCGTTTCGGCGGCGATCCCAAGATCCTCGGCCGGCCAATGCCCGGCGCGGGCCAGGGAGGCACTGAAATCGTGGGGGTTCTGGCGCCTGGCTTCGAGCTGCTGTTCCCCTCGGATGCCAACGTGGAGCGTGTGCCCGATGTGTGGTTCGCCGCGCGCCTGACCTACAATAACGCCAACCGCAACAGTGTATCGCTGCGCGCGATCGGCCGGCTGCGGAACGGCGTGAGCCTGGAGAGGGCACAGTCGGCAGCAGATGCCGCGGCGGCCGAGCTGCGGCGGAGTTTCACGATCGAGCGGACAGCGGGCTTCCAGGTGCGCCTCGAGCCGATGCAGCGCCACGTGGTGGCGGAAGTTCGCCCGGCGCTGCTGGCACTGACCGGCGCGGTGGTTTTTCTACTGCTGATCGCTTGCGCCAATGTGGCGAACCTGCTGCTGGTGCGCGCCTCCCTGCGGCAGCGGGAACTGGCGGTTCGCGCCGCTCTCGGCGGCGGCCGCTGGCGGCTGGTGCGGCAGATGCTCGCCGAGGCGCTGGTGCTGGCGGCGGCCGGCACCGTGCTGGGAGTGGTCCTGGCACAGTCGGGCATACGGGAGCTGCTGGCGATCGCGCCCGGGAACCTGCCGCGCCTCGATACAGTCTCCATCAACCTGGCTGTGCTGGCCTTCGCGGCGGGGGCCGGGCTGCTGGCCGCCGCTCTGTTCGGCCTGGCCCCGGCGTGGCGCGCTTCGCGGCCGGACATCATGCAGGTTCTGCGAGGCAGTGGACGCACCGCGGGACTCAGCGGCGGCGGGACGCTGCGCAATCTGGTGGTGGTGGCGGAAGTGGCGCTGTCTTTCGTGCTGCTGGTCGGGTCGGGGCTGATGGTCCGCAGCTTCATCGCCTTGCAGAATATCGACCCGGGCTACGATTCGCGTGGCCTGTTGACGTTCCAGTTGCTGGGCGGACGCGGAGGTCCTACCCCGGACGCCCGTGCGGCCTTCATGCGCGAAATCCGCGGGCGCCTTGCGGCGCTGCCCGGAGCGCAGAGCGTCACTGCAGCCTCGCCCTTTCCCCTCTCCGGCGGATTCAGCCCGATCCGCTGGGGACTCGAGCCGGCCCTCACCGACCCCACCCGTTTTCAGGCGGTGGATTTCCAGCTCGTGCTGCCCGGATACTTCGACACGATGCGCACGCGGCTGATCGCCGGCCGCACCTTCACCGATGCCGACAACTCACCGGACCGCAACCTCGCGGTGGTGGACCAGATGTTGGCGCAGAAAGCGTTTCCGGGTCAATCGGCTGTCGGCAAACGTATCCTGATCCGCATCCGTACGCCGGAACCGGAATGGGTGGAGGTGATCGGGGTGGTGGCTCACCAGCGGGATTCCTCGCTCGCGGAGACAGGACGCGAGCAGATCTACTTTACCGATGGATTTCTGAGGCACGGCGTTGCCAATCGCTGGGCCATCCGCACGGCGGGCAATCCGGCCGCACTGGCGGGGGCGGTGCGCGGGGCGATCGGCCAGCTTGATCCGCACCTGTTGATTGCGGAGCTGCAGCCGATGGATGTGCTGGTGGGCAAGGCCCAGGCGGGCACGAAGTTCTCGCTGCTGCTGATCGGCACATTCGCCATGATTGCCGCCCTGCTGGCCGCGGTAGGGCTGTACGGCGTCCTGGCGACTGTGGTGCGGCAGCGCACCGCGGAGATCGGAGTCCGCATGGCGCTGGGGGCGGCGCCCCTCCGCATTTTCGGCCTGGTGGTAGGGGGCGGCATGCAGTTGAGCGGGGCCGGAATTATCATCGGGCTGCTGGCCGCCCTGGGGTTGACGCGCTGGATGAGCAGCATGCTGGTGGGCGTCAAGCCCGCCGACCCGCTGACATTCGCCGCGATGACCGTGGTGTTTCTGGCGATTGCGGCGGTGGCGTCGTGGCTTCCCGCGCGCCGCGCCGCCGCGCTCGACCCAACCGCGGCGTTGCGCGAGGACTAGGATAGCGAGCGCAGTTATCTGGAACATGGGAATACAATAGAAAGGTGGCAACTCAATTAAACAAAGACGTGCCGGAGCGGAGGCCGCAATGACCGAATCCGGCAAGGAAAAGGCGGAGGCAGCTGCAGTAGCGAGTGTCGGGGCGGGAGTCGGAGGCGCCGGCGGGGCGACGGTCGGCGTTTTGGAACTGGCCGCCCAAGGTGCGGCGACCGGCCTCACGGCGGGCGTCGTTATCGGCGCGGGCGCCCTGCTCGGCGCGGCGACGTTTTTCCTGGGATACAAAGCTTTCCGGCGCATTCGGAAAGCCAAGAAGGAAGAGTAACTCCCCCTAATACCGCCTCATGCCCGCGTGGCACGGAATTGACCTGTCTGGTCCCGGTCGTTTACACTGCAAAACGATTCCATTCAGGGGGAAATTCAGGATGGCGCCCATCGACCGCCCGCTCGGGAGACTGCTCCCGGTGCTGGTCTGCACTACTCTATTTGTCTTGCCGGCCCTGCCGCAGCGGCGCGGCGGTGGAGGCGCGCCGGCCGAACCTCTGCAGTTCCGGTTCATGGGACCCGCGGTGGGCAACCGCATCGCGGCGGCGGCCGGAGTGCCGGGAGATCCCAGCACTTATTACGCCGGTGCCGCTTCAGGTGGCGTCTGGAAGTCCACCGATAACGGACACAGCTTCGTCCCGATTTTCGACAGCCAGCCCGCTCAGGCGATCGGCGCGCTGGCGGTGGCCGATTCCAATCACCAGATTGTCTGGGCCGGCACCGGCGAAGCCTGGGCCATCCGCGACAGCGACATGATGGGCGACGGCGTCTACAAATCAACCGATGCCGGGCACACCTGGTCGCACATGGGGCTTCCGGAGACCGGGCGCATCGGGCGGATCCTCATTCACCCGACCAATCCGGATATCGTCTACGTCTGCGCGGCGGGCCGCCTGACCGGTCCGCAGGAAGAGCGCGGCGTGTACAAGACCTCCGACGGCGGGCGCAACTGGCAGCGCGTGCTGTTCGTGAACCCCAACACGGGGTGCTCCGGCCTGTCGATGGACGCCACGGATCCGAACACGCTGGTGGCCGGAACGTGGGAAGTGGTAATGCACAGTTGGGCCATGTTCAGCGGCGGCCCGGGCAGCGGTGTGTTCCTCACGCATGATGGCGGCGCGACGTGGAGGCGCGTCGAAGGGCACGGGCTGCCGAAATCGCCTGTCGGCAAGATCGACGTAGCGATCGCGCCTACCAATTCCAGGCGCATCTATGCCCTGATCCAGACTGCGGACCAGGGGTCGGTATGGCGGTCGGATGACGGCGGGGAAAATTGGGCCGTAGTGAACTGGCAGCGCGAGTTGATTGGGCGCGCGGGGTACTACATCCGGATCGCCGTGAACCCGGTGAACCCCGACGAGGTGCTGGTGGCGGACAGCAGCTTCTGGCTTTCCACCGACGGCGCCAAGTCGTTCCGCAGCGTGCCGTGGGGCGGCGACACGCACGATATCTGGATCGACCCGGACGGCAAGCGCATCATCGTGACGCACGACGGAGGCATGTACATCACGACCGATCACGGCCAGAGCCCCGCGACCGCGCTGCGCGTGACGCTGCCCATCGGGCAGATGTATCACGTGGCCGTGGACAACGACGTGCCTTATCACATCTACGGCAACATGCAGGACGACGGCACCATGCGCGGCCTGAGCACTACCGTGGAGGCCGGGCCGAACGTGCCGGGTTTGGGCGGCCGCGGCGGCTTTCGGCCGCGGCGGCGGCGGACAGTGGGAACACGGGCTGGGCGGCTGCGAATCGGGCTTCACGCTGCCGGACGTCACCAACACGGACATCGTGTGGGCCTCCTGTTACGGCAATGAAGTCACCCGCTACGACGCGAAGACCAAAATGGCCCGCTCCGTCAGCCCCTGGCTCCACACGCTCGATTCGGAGCCGGACAAGGCGAAGTACCGCTGCCATTGGACGCCTCCCCTGGCCATCGACCCCTTCGACCACAACACGGTGTATTACGGCTGCCAGATGATTCTGCGCACCACCAACGGCGGCGTGAGCTGGACCGAGCTGAGCGGAGATCTTTCGCATAAGGATCCGAGCCGTATCGTCTCCTCGGGCGGAATTGTGGGCGACAATCTCGGCCAGTTCTACGGCGAGGTGGTGTTTGCCATCGCGCCGTCGGAGATTCAGAAGGGCCTGATCTGGGCCGGCACCAACGACGGCAAGGTGTGGTACACGCGCGACGCCGGTAAGAACTGGGTGGATGTCTCGGCCAATATCAAAGGGATGCCGGATTGGGGCGTGATCTCCAAAATCGAGCCTTCGCACTTCGACCCGGGCACGGCCTACGTCTGCGTGGACTATCACATGATGGATAACCGCGACCCCTGGATCTATAAGACCACCGACTTCGGCAAGACCTGGAGGAAAATCAGCGATGGCTTGCCCAAAGGGCCGCTGGCGTATGCCAGGGTAGTTGCCGAGAATCCGAACCGGAAAGGAATGCTCTTTGCCGGCACCGGCAACGCGCTCTACTACACGATGAACGACGGCGAGGCGTGGAAGCCCCTGCAGGGCGGCCTGCCGCACGCTCCCGTCTCCTGGATTGTGGTGCAGAAGCAATACCACGACCTGGTGCTCTCCACCTACGGCCGCGGCTTCTACATCATGGAAGACATCACGCCGCTCGAGCAGGGTGTGATGGAGGGGCCGGCGGCGGCCGAGACCGCGAAGCTGGCGGCGCCGCGTCCGGCGTACCGCATGGTGCAGGGCGGGCGCGCGCTCGTGAACTACTGGCTCAAGGAGCCGGCCAAGGGCCCGATCGAATTCGAGATCTCCGATGCTAAGGGTTCCCTGGTGCGCAAACTGTCTGAAGGCACGGGCCGGGCGGGCATCAACCGCATCGCCTGGGATATGCGCTATGAGCCGCCCCGCACGGTGGCGCTCCGAACCACACCGCCGGAAAACCCCCATATCTGGGACGCGCCCCGGTTTCAGAATTCCCAGACGCGCCCGATTACCCATTGGGGCCTGGCGGAGGCCGAGGTGGGGCCGATCGCTGCTCCGGGAGTCTACACGGTCAAGATGATCGTGGACGGCAAGAGCTACACGCAGCCCCTGCAAATCCTGCGGACGCCGGACAGCCACGGTTCGGACGCCGACCTGCAATCGTCGGTGCGCCTGCAGCTCAAGGTGCGGGACGACATCAACACCGTTTCCGACATGACCAACCAAATCGAGTGGATGCGCCGCCAGTTGGAGGACCAGCGGAAGACCGTGGCGGGGAAAGACGCGCTGCTGAAAGCCATGGCCGCCATCGATCTCAAGCTGCAGGACGTGGAATACAAGATGATCACGCGGGCCGATGCGCTGAGCGACGACAAGTACTTCCAGACGGCCTACAAGCTGTACCAGAACTTCATCTGGCTGAACGGTGAGATCGGGACGGGCGCGGGCGACGTGGCCGGCACCGGAGATTGGGGTCCGACGGAGACCGCCATCGGATTGGTCTTCGGCCTGGAGAAGCAGCTCGCCGGGGTGCAGGCGGAGTATAAGAGCCTGATGGAAAAAGAGGTGCCGGCCTATAATCAGGGGATCGCCGGAAGCGGCCTGGATCCCTTGAAGACTACCGGAGCGCCTCCGCCGCCGGCGCGTACCGGCGGCCGCTTCGGCGGTGGGGATTCCGACCAGTAGGCGATTCCGCCAACTTTTGGGGCGGGCTGTCCGTCTAACGAGCGATGCTCCGAGACGTTCGTCACGCATTTCGCATCCTGGCCCACAATCGCGGCTTTGCCGCGATTGCGATCCTTTCGCTGGCCCTCGGAATTGGCGCGAATACCGCGATCTTCACCCTGATCGACGCGGTCCTGCTCCGCTCGCTGCCGGTGCGCGACCCGCAGCAACTGGTGGTGCTGGCCCGCAATCCCGACGACCCGAGCATGTCGTTCAACTACCCGGACTATCGCTACATACGCGATCACAGCCGGTCGTATGCGGGCGTCATTGCGACCAACGGCGGCGGCGCCGCCCTGGCGTTCGGCGTTCCGGCGGAAGGCGGGGGACGGGCGGAGATCGCGGCCGCCGCGATGGTCTCGGGGAACTACTTCGACGTCCTGGGCGTTACGCCCGCGGCCGGACGGCTGTTCACGCCTGACGACAACCAGGTCGAAGGCGCGAGTCCCTACGTCATCCTGAGCTACGATTTCTGGCAGCGGCGCTTCGGCCGCGATCCGCGGGTGATCGGCCGCCCGGTCACGCTCAACGGGTCGCCATTCAACATCATCGGCGTCGTGCGGCAGGGGTTCACCGGGACTTCCGTGGGGACGGTCTCCGACCTCTACGTTCCGATCATGATGATGTCCTCCGTAAATCGCGGCGTGCGGCAGTGGAACACGCGGCACTTCTGGTGGCTCAACGTCATCGCCCGTTTGAAGCCGGGGGGCACGGCGGAAGCGGCCATCCCGGAAGCCAATGTCCTCTACCAGCAGATTCTCAAGAGCGACCCGGAACGGCGGCCGGCGCCCTCGTATGAGAAGGATCGCGAGAAGCGGGAGCGGATGACGGTACTGCCCGCGGGCAACGGCTTCTCGTATTTCCGGCGGCAGTTTTCGAAGCCGCTGGCGGTCCTCATGATTGTGGTGGGTATGGTGCTGCTGATCGCCTGCGCCAATGTCGCCAACCTGCTGCTGGCGCGGGCGGCGGCCCGGCAAAAGGAGATTGCCATCCGGCTGGCGGTGGGCGCGAGCCGCCTCCGGCTCGTGATGCAACTGGTTCTGGAGACGGTCATCGTCTCGCTGGCCGGCGGGCTCGCGGGACTTCTGTTCGCCTGGTGGGGAGTGCGAGTGCTGGTCGGGCTCATGCCGCAGCGGGCGCTCCCGGTGGACCTGAACCTGACGCCCGATTTCCGCCTCCTGGGCTTCGCCTTCGCCGTCTCCCTGCTGACCGGGCTGGCGTGCGGCCTGGTCCCGGCGCTTCAGGCCACCCGCCCGAATCTTGTTTCGTCGCTCAAAAACGAACTGCGTACGGTCGGCCGAGCCCGCTTCGACCTGAGGCGCATGCTGGTGGTGGCACAGGTGGCTATCTCCCTCCTGCTCCTCATCGGCGCAGGGCTGTTCGTGCGGAGCCTGCGCAACCTGCGGACGCTGGACCCAGGCTTTACGCGTGAAAGCGTGCTGCTGGTCAACGTGAACCCCCAGGCGAGCGGGTACAAGGGCCAGAGGTTGCGCGACTACTATGAACGACTGCTCAGCCGCGTCGCGGCTTATCCGGAGGTGCGCGCCGCGAGCCTTGCCGAAATCACGCCGCTGGCGGGGTCGCGATGGAACAGCGATGTCTCGGTCGAGGGTTACCAGCGGAGGCCGGACGAAGAACCCTGGGTCGACTTCAACGAGGTGAGCCCCCGGTTCTTCGACACGCTCGGGATTCCCATTATCCTGGGGCGCGACTTCACTGTTCAGGACAGCCCGGCGACTTCGCCGGATACGCCCGACAAGAAGATGGGACCGCCTCCGCCCGTGGCCATCATCAATGAAGCCATGGCGAAAAAATATTTCCCGCATCGATCTCCCATCGGGATGCGTTTCAGCGACGGCGATACTTTCAAAATGGAGGAATCGTACGAAATCGTCGGGGTCGTGAAGGACGCCAACTATTTCGGGCTGCGCGAGTCCGTGACGAGCATGGTGTACCTTCCCGACTGGCGGACAGGGGCGGGCTCCCGAACCCTTTGCGTGCGCTCGGCCACACCGCCGGACCGCCTGATTCCGGCGATCCGCCGCGAGGCCGCCGCACTCGATGCCGCGATCCCGCTGACGCAGACCTTGTCGCTCGAGCAGCAGTTCGATAACAACATCTCGCAGGAGCGCATGGTCACGACCCTGTGCGGCTTTTTCGGAGCGCTGGCTCTGCTCCTCGCGGCGATCGGCCTGTATGGGGTCATGGCGCACTCGGTGGCGCGGCGGGTGCGGGAAATCGGAATCCGTATGGCGCTCGGCGCGCAACCGGGCGAGGTACTCTGGCTGGTCCTTCGGGAAACCGTGGTGGTGGTCGCGGCCGGGACTCTGATCGGGCTGCCGGCGGCTTTCCTGCTGACCCGCCTCGTCACCAGCTTCCTGTTCGGGCTGACGCCGCAGGATCCACTCACCATTGCGGGTTCCACGGCCGTGCTGCTGGCCATCACTGCGCTCGCCGGCTACATTCCGGCGCGGAGGGCCGCCCGGGTAGACCCGATGATCGCGCTACGCTATGAGTGAATGTACGATCCTCTTGAGCGGTACTCTCAGCAACCTGCCCGGTACACCTGCTACCGCGCGGCGGGCCCGATTCGGGTGGATGGAAAGCTCGATGAGCCGGCCTGGAAACTAGCTCCGAAATCCACCCCGTTTGTGGATATCGTAACCGGCGAGCCCGCGTGGTTCGACACGCGCGTGGCGATGCTTTGGGACGACCAGAACCTCTACTTCGGCTTCTGGGCGGAAGAAACGGATGTCTGGGGCACGCTCACCGAGCGCGATTCCAAGATCTGGGAAGAGAACGATCTCGAGGTTTTCATCGGGGGCAGCGACGCCTACTACGAGTTCGAGATCAACGCGCTGAACACCGTCTACGAGGTGTTCTGGATCTGGAAAGACATCCTGCGGCCGGGCTCGCCCTATTACGGCCGGCCGGAGTTCGACCCCTCCACCCGGCGCACCATGGTGCTCGACGGCGTGGGCGGGCACGTGCATCCGCGCGGCGAGCGCTGGGGCTTCCTCGATTGGGATTTCCCGGGGCTGCAGACGGGGGTGCACGTGGAAGGCGCGCTCAACAGCCGCGCGAACACCGACCGCGGCTGGACCGCCGAACTGGCGTTTCCGTGGAGCGGGCTGGAGTTGCTCGCCGGAGGACGATCGCTGCCGCCCAGGGACGGCGACGTGTGGCGGATCGACTGCTCGCGATTCGAAAAGATCGGGAGGAACCGCGAAGTGCTCGATCCGTCCGTGGGGTGGACCTGGAACCGCCACGGCCACTACGATTCGCACATTCCGGAAGTGTTTCCCTACGTGACATTTTCGACGGAGGTCGCGCCGGGGCCTCAATCGTCATGAGCACGAGCGACTATTGGTATCAGCCCGACATTGCGCGAGCGTCCACCATTCCGGCGCGCTGGTACACCGATCCGGCGATACTGGCGGCGGAGCGCGCGAAGGTGTTCGGCCGCACCTGGCAGGCGGTGGGCCACGCCGGCAAGATTGCGGCGCCGGGCAGCTATCTGGCAGGCGATATCGCGGGCGAGCCGGTGCTCGTCACACGCACGAAGGAGGGGCAGCTGCACGCCTTCTCGAACGTGTGCCGCCACCGGGGAGCGGTGTTGGCGGAAGGATCCGGCGAGGCTTCTGCCATCCGCTGCCCCTACCACGCCTGGACCTACACGCTGGACGGCAAGCTTCTGGGCCAGCCGGAGTTCGAAGGTGTCGAGGAATGGGACCGTTCGCAGGTCTGCCTGCCGGGTTTCCAGGCGGAGACGTGGGGGCCGTTCGCTTTCGCCAATCAGGACACCGGCGCGCCGCCTCTCGCCGAAGTGCTGGGCACGATTCCCGAAGAGATCGCGCAGATCGGCTGTCCGATCGATGCGCTGCGGTTTTCGCGGCGCCGCGATTATGTGATCGAGTGCAACTGGAAGGTGTACGTGGACAACTACCTGGAGGGGTACCACCTGCCGGCCGCGCACCCGAGCCTTTTTCGCGCGTTGGATTACCAGAATTACAAGGTCGAGACGTTCCGGTATTACTCGTCGCAGATCGCCCCGATGCGCGGGCGGGAAGGCGACAGGGCGCTCTATTACTGGCTGTTTCCGAATTTCATGCTGAACGTTTATCAGGACAACCTCAGCAGCAACCTGATCGTTCCCTTGGGGCCGGACCGCACCCTGACGATTTTCGAGTGGTTCGCTTATTCGGGCGAGGTGGCGCAGGCGACCATCGATTTCAGCGACGAGATCCAGCAGGAAGATATCCGGATCTGCGAATCGGTCGAGCGCGGGCTAAAGTCGCTTCACTACAACCAGGGCCGGTATTCGGTGCAGCGCGAGAACGGCGTCCACCACTTCCACGGCCTCTTGAGCGAATTCATGGCCTGACCCGGCTTACAATCACCGTATGGCTTATTCGCGAAGAGAACTGGCGATGCTGTTGCCCGCGCTGGCCGCCGGCGCGGCGGCGGCCGACGATCCGAAAGTCCTGCCGTCGAAGGCTTGGAAATACGAGGACCTGCCGGTCAAAAAGAACGGGCAGAACGAGTCGCGCGATGTGTTCAAGGGCGTGACGCATACCAACTTCCCGATCGATCTGCACATCACGGAACTGGCCGCCGGATCCGCGCCGCATCCCCCGCATAAGCATGTGCGCGAGGAAATGGTGATGCTGCAGATGGGGAACCTGGACGTAACGATCGAAGGAAAGACCACGCGGCTCACGCCGGGCTCGCTGGCCTATGTCCACTCGAACGAGATGCACGGCTGGACCAATCCCGGCCCCGGTCCTGCGCAGTATTTTGTGCTGGCCCTGGGACCCAACACCTGAGGCGTCAGATCCGCAGGAACAGCTTCCGGCGGTACATCCAGTAAAGCGCCAGCCAGTACACCAGCAGGACTGCCGCGCCCCGCATCAGCGGCTCGACGCCGGTTCCGAAAAACCCAAAGGCGTGCGGCCCGAGGTGAATGCGGAACGAGTCGATCGTGAACCGCTCCCACAGGTGCGCGATCAGGTAGGCGGCGATCGAGTTCATCCCGATCACCACCAGCGGGAACGACCATTTCCGCCACTGTTTCACTTCGGTCAGCCAGCAGAAGCCCGCCAGAAACAGGAAGCAGATGCCGCCGCTGAACAAGGTCCAGCTTGGCGTCCAGATGCGCTTGACCACCGGGCAGATGCCGGTGAAGTGCAGCAACAGCCCGCTCGCGATGCCAATGGCGCCCGCCGCCAGCAGTCGCTTCATCGGGATGCGAGGAGCGGATGCGCGCAGCCACTGCCCGGCAAAGAGCCCGAGGATCATCGTGCCGAGCGTCGGGATGAAGCTGAGCGTCAAATATCCGCCGCTGTTGGCCACGTACGGTGAGGTGCGCGGAAACAGATTCAGGAACCACTGGTCGAACGCATTCCCCAGGTTGAACTGTTTGTTCCAGTGCGCGGCGAAACCCGTGTAGGCGCCCGGACCCACACCCGGATAGAGCGCCCAGGCGAGCCAGTAGCCGGCGAGGATCGCACCCAGCGCGATCCATTGCCAGCGCGGCGGCCGCCAGGCCAGCAGGAACAGGATTGGATAGCCCAGTCCGATCTGGCTCAGCGTGTCCTCAAATGTGTAGTAGGTCTGCGAGCTTTGCGTGGAGCGCAGGAAAACGCCGAGCGCGACCAGCAGCAGCGAGCGCCACAAGGCGTGGCTGAACATCTTCCAGAAGGTGCCCCCCTGCGCGATCCGCCGCGCCACGGAGTAAGGCAACGCCACCCCCACCAGGAACGAAAAGCCCGGCTGGATCGTGTCGTGCAGCGAGCAGCCGGCCCATTGCACGTGCGTCTGGTTGTAGGCCAGGAAACCCCAGAACCAGTTTCCCGGGAAAGCGCGGGCCACCCGCGAGAGTTCCAGCACTTCGGCCATCATGAGCAGCATGACCAGGCCGCGGTAGGTGTCGATCGCCAGGTTGCGAACAACCGCTTGGGGAATGGCGGCGGATTCTTTAGCGATCCCGGTCGGTTGGAATGTAGCTTGCACGGCGCGCCTCCTGCTGTTGAAGTATAACTCTCCGCTCAACCGAAGCGTATGCGCTTCCAGTTCGGCTTCGAGGCAGCCCCGTTTGGCTGGATAGGCCTCCCGGTTTGTCCAGTCGACCCGGCCATGCCCCCCTGGGATGGCCAAAGTCCCGGAACCCCCTGGCGGTCCCCGCGTATATGCATCTTTTTTCGGCAGTTTGGTTGCGTTCAAACGCGCAGGGGACTATAGTAGTCCCCAGGTTTCGGTGAAATGGGACCGCTTTCACCTGGTTAGAGGTGGGTTGAAATTTTCCGAAATCCGATTGCGAAAAGGGGGATCTTTATCTTGCGAGCCAAGCTGTTTTTGGTGGTTTCTCTCTTGGTGATCTTCTGTACCGCGTTGACGGCGCAGGAGTTCCGCTCCACGATCTCGGGCCACGTGTTGGATTCGAGCGGTGGAGCTGTGCCTGGAGCGAAAATCGAGGCGATCAACCAGGGCACCAATGAGACGACGTCGGCAACCAGCGACGCGTCCGGTGCTTACACCATCCCGCTGTTGCGGCCAGGTAACTATAAGGTTACGGCCACGGCTGCGGGGTTCAAGACTTTCGTCAATGCCGGTGTTGTTGTTGAAGCGGCCCGCGCGATGGGTATCGATATTACGCTCGAAGTCGGCGCCGTTACCGAGAGTGTCGAAGTAACCGCGGACGCCGTCGCGCTCGAAACTCAGAGCGCCACGCGCAGCGGCCTGGTAACCGAAAAACAAGTGGCCGAAATGCCGCTGAATGCGCGCAACCCGTTCATGCTGGGCGTCATGATGTCCGGCGTGAACTTCAACGGAGCGGCCATCTGGCAGCGCCCGTTCGATAACGGTGCAATCGCGCAATGGTCCATGAACGGCGGGCGCGACTCGTCGTCGGAATACACGCTGGACGGCGCTTCCAACGACGGCCAGATGGGCAGCAACAATATCGCCTACGTGCCGACGGTGGATGCCGTGCAAGAGTTCAACGTGATGGCCAACATCTACAACGCCGAATACGGCCACACCGGCAGCGGCATCATGAACGTGGTGCTCAAGAGCGGTACCCAGTCGCATCACGGGACCGCGTACGAGTTCATGCGCCGCACGCAATTGGATGCGAACACCTTCCAGAACAACGCGATCGCAGCGTCGGCTACGAATCCGACGGGCGGCGCCCCGAGGCCAAATCACTACCTCGATCAGTACGGCTTCGAGGTCGATGGTCCGGTTCTGATTCCGAAACTGCTCAAGAAAGACGCCCCAATCAAGCTGTTCTATATGGGCGCGTTCGAGAACTACCGGGAAGGCACGCCCAACCCGCTAATCGTCTCCTGGCCTCAACCCGAGATGCGCACCGGCGACTTCTCCAAAATGAAGGACTCCGGCGGCCAGTTCATCCCGATTTACGACCCGTTCACCGCCACCTACGATGCCAGCGGCAACACGACGGGAGCGCGGCAGCCCTTCCCCGGTAACGTCATTCCGTCCACCCGGATCAATCCCATCGCGGCGGCAGTCAGCAAGTATATGCCGCTGCCGAACCAGGCGTCGCCTCCGAATTACCGGTACTCCACCAACGACCTGTACCTTCCGTCGTATTTCGATAAGGACAAGTTTTACAACCTGATCCTGAAGTTCGACTGGAACTTCGGCGACAAAAACCGGGCATTCTTCCGGCACGCGTCGAATGACCGCACCGAGGACCGCTCCACGAACGGCATCGACAACAAGCCCGGTACGGATGGACAGCAGCCGTTCCAGCGCATCAACGACGCGTACGTCGCGGACTGGGTGGGCACCGTCTCTCCAACCTTTATCCTGAACGCCCGTGTCTCTTACAACCGATTCATCGAGAAGGGATACGGCGCCGCCAATACGAACTTCGACCTGACCAGCCTCGGGATTTCGTCCTCGTTGCTGAGCCAGTTGCCCAGCCCGGTGTACTTCGGCCGGTGGGATTTCGAAAACTATAACTCACTGGGCCGCAGCCAGAGCAACAACTACTCGAATACCTACCAGTTGGCGTTCAGCGGGACTAAGGTTGCCGGTTCGCACACGTTTAAGGCCGGTATCGACGTCCGCCAGATCAACTATGAACTCCAGAACACCGGCAATATCCTGTACTACAACGGCAGGTCCACCTGGACACAGAATTCCTGGACCAGTGCCAACTCCAGTACGGGAGACGGCTACGCTTCTTTCCTTCTCGGAATCGCGGGCGGTTCGGTCGATAATTTCAGCAGTTCCAATTATCCATTGTTCCCGTGGTGGAAGCAGATGTACTATGCTCCCTACCTGACGGACGATTGGAAGGTTTCCCGGCGTCTCACTCTCAATCTGGGTGTGCGGTACGACCTGATGACGCCACAATACGAGAAGTGGAACCGCCAGAATGGCCCTTTCAATCCGACCATCGCAAGCCCGGTCGCTTCTCAAGTGGCAGCGAACGTTGCCGCCCTCGGTTCGGCCATTCCGGCTGACCTGCAATCGACTTATGCCAATCTCGCCAATCTCAAGGGCGGCATTAGCTTTGCCGGCGTAGGCGGAGTTGGCAGCACTCCCTGGCCGATCGACAAGAACAATTTCCAGCCGCGAGTCGGCATCGCTTACCAGGTGAACGACAAGCTGGTGATCCGCAGCGGTTTCGGCGAGTACATGTCCAATCCGAGTAACGACTTCCAGCAGACCAACGGGTTCAGCACCAGCACCACGCTGGTCAACTCGACTGATGGCGGCCGGACTCCGATTGCCAATATCCTCTCGAATCCGTATCCGAACGGCGTCCAGGTGCCTTCCGGGTCTTCCCGGGGCGCTGCGACGTTTGTCGGGAACAACCCGAGCTGGTTCGATCCGGGGTTTGTGGTACCCAGCGTCTGGCAGTTTTCGCTCGGCTTCCAATATCAGGTCAGGAAGGATGCGATGCTCGACGTTTCGTACGTCGGCAGCCGCAGCTATAACCTGAACATGAGCGCCGATTACAACATCCCGAGCCTTGCCGTCCGCAAGACCTGCAACCTCCTGGAAGGCGGGCTCCCGGCGAATTGTGACAGAAGTGTTCCGAACCCCTTCAAAGGGATTGCGGCATTCAATGGAACCGGCTACTACACGGCCAACACCATCTCCTACTACCAGCTCATGCGCCCGTACCCGCAGTTCAGCGGCGTTCTTACGCAACTGGGCCGCAACGATTCCTGGATCAAGTACAACTCGCTCCAGATCAATTACAACTGGCGCACGCGCAGCGGCTTCACGCTGCTGGCGAACTACACCCTTTCCAAGCAGATGGAAGAGTGGGGATTCAACGACCGGTTTACGAATACGTATCAGGACGGGCCGTACTACCTCGACCGCCCGCAGGTCATCAAGATCACCCCGATCTATGACCTGCCGTTCGGAAAGGGCAAACGCTTCGGCGCGAATGCCAATGGGTTCGTTGACCGGCTGATCTCGGGTTGGGAACTCACGAGTTTCATCCTCGACCCGCTTTCCGGGTATCCCGCCAACCTGCCGAGCAACGCGATCATGCTGAAAGATCCGCGGACGCCCGGCGGCGGCTTCACCGGCGACGTGAACTGGAAGGGCTATGCAGTCCGCGAGTGGAACCCCTGCGTGCTCCGGCAGTTCAACGACGGCTCGATCTCGCCCACACCCAACAGCCTCGCGCTCGGCTGCGGCACCAACTTTAGTTCCGGCAATTGGGGCAACTACGCCTGGCTCGAAACCGCCAGCTATGCTCCGCGCTATACCCCATATCGCTCGGGTAACATCCGCGTCCATCACGCCGTTCAGATGGATATGTCGATCCTCAAGACTACGAGGATCAACGAGCGGATGCGGTTCCAATTCGGGTTCGAAGCATTCAACGTCCTGAACCACAACTACTTCGGCCGCGATAACCTCAACACCGATCCCAACAACATCAACTTCGGCGCAGTGATCCCGTCAGTCGTATCGACGCAGAACATCCTGCCGAGGCAGATCCAGGTCCGCTTTAAATTCTTCTGGTAGGATAGGCCTCCCGGCCTGTCCAGCCGGCCCGGCCATGCCGGGACGGCCGGTTTCATAGAGGCAGGATAGGCGGCCGAAAGGCCTATCCTGCCTCTCCTTCACGGAGACTATATCGCTCGCCTTCGCCAGCGAACCCCGCCGAGTCACGGTTAGTCGAGCCAACTCCTCCCCGTCTTTCAGTTCCCCAGCCTTGACCGTCCCCTGCGCGCCTGTGCCCTTCTTCGGCGAGCTCCGAGAGCCACAGAGGCGACAGCCATTTAGGCTAAAGTTCGCATCCACAACAAATTAGCGTGTAGCGGCACTCCTCCGGGCAGAAAATGCTTGCGTCCCCTGATGGATCTGATATAATTCTCCCAATTTTTGAAAGCATTCAAATTTCCAGGGTGGTATCACGTAACGAGTCGAAACGAGAGGGGATACAATGCAAAAATTGACCATGCAAGTCATGGCGGCCGCGCTGCTTTCCGCCAGCTTCCTCTATGGCCAACAGATATCGGGATCGATCACTGGTGTGGTGAAAGACAGCCAGCAGGCTGCCGTCGCCGGCGCCAAAGTAAGCATCAACAACCAGGAGCAGGGAACCACGCGCGACGCTACTACCGCGCCCGATGGCTCCTTCGTATTTACCCAGTTGCAGCCCGGCAGCTACACCATTGCGGTGGAGGCGACCGGGTTCAAGAAGTTTGAACAGAAAGACGTCCGCGTGTTTGCAAACGACCGCCTGAGTCTGGGCGATGTCGTCCTGAGCGTTGGCGCCCTCACTGAAACGGTTACGGTCGAGGCGCAGAGCGACACCGTGCAGGCATCGAGCGCGGAACGCGCAGGCGTGCTGACCGGGCGGCAGGTGACGGAGTTGGCCGAGAACGGGCGCAGCCTGTTCGACCTGACGCGCGTGCTGCCGGGCGTTGTGTACACCGGCGGCCTCGGCGGAATCCAGGCCAATGGCAATCGCGGAAACCAGAATAACTTCACGCTGGACGGCGTGACCAACGTCGATACGGGCTCGAACGGCGGCACTCTGGCCACCACGAACATCGACATGATCGCCGAGATGAAGGTGATCACCAACTCGCAGCCCGCGGAGTTCGGCCGGTCTTCGGGAGCCCAGATCGAAGTCGTAACCAAGGGCGGAACGAAAGACTTCCACGGAACCGGGTATTTCTTCCACCGGCACGAAGACCTGAACGCCAATTCCTGGCGTAATAATGTGGACGGCCGCAAGAAGGACTACTACCGGTACAACACCGCCGGCTTCAACATCGGCGGTCCCGCGTACATCCCGGGAAAGTTCAACCGGAACAAGGAAAAGCTGTTCTTCTTCATGGGCATCGAATGGCAGAAGCAGTTGGTGCCGCAGGGACTGCACAACGTTACGGTGCCCACCGCGCTCGAGCGCGCGGGTGATTTCTCCCAGACCCATGACGGCGGCGGCGCCCCGGTCATAATTTTCGATCCGGCCAACGGCAAGCAGCCCTTCCCCGGCAACGTCATCCCCAAGAGCCGCTTCAACGCGGACGGCGCCAAGATCCTGAACTGGTATCCCCTGCCCAACGCCGCCGGCGTCGATCCCTCGTACAACTACCAGACCTCCAATTCCAACACCTACCCCCGGCGCGAGGAGATCTACCGCGGCGACTACAACATCAACGACAAGTGGAAGGCCTACGCGCGTTACATCCGCAACAAAGACGAAACCAGCATGGCGTACGGCCAGTGGAATGCCAGCTACAACATTCCCTTCGGCCCGATGAGCTTTGGCGCTCCCGGGTGGTCGTTCGTGTCGAACGTGACCACGATCATCAACCCCACGCTGACGAACGAGTTCGTATTCGGTTCTTCGCGCAACGATCTCCACATCACGCCGATCACCGACGCGTTCAACGCCAGCAAAGTCGGGGTCTCCTATACCATGCCGTTCCCCGATGCCGACAAGCTGAAACTGGTCCAGAACTGGAATTTCGGCGGCGTCTCCAACGGCCCGACCACCGGTTTTGCCGGCACGCCCTTCCTGAACTTCAACCACACCTACGACATCACCGATAGCGTCGCGAAGGTCCACGACACCCACACCATCAAGGGCGGCATTTACATGCATAAGAGCCTCAAAGACCAGACGGCCTTTACCTCGGTGAACGGGATCATCAATTTCGACCGCGATACCAACAATCCGCTCGACAGTAACTGGGCTTTCTCGAATGCGCTGCTCGGGAACTATGACACCCTGCAGCAGTCCAATCAGGTGCTGAACGGCCAATACCGCTCGTGGAACGTCGAATGGTACGTGCAGGATAACTGGCGAATAACTCCGAAACTAACCCTCGAGTACGGCATGCGATTCTACTGGGTGCAGCCCCAGTACGACAAGGCTCTCCAGACTTCCGCATGGAACCCCGGACTGTACAACTCGTCCTCGCAGGCCGTGCTGCGGACCGCGGGCCTCGATTCCAACGGCAACCGCGTCTCCATCAATCCTCTCACCGGTGAGGTCGGACCAGCCGCGCTGATCGGCTCGATCGTCAACAACGGCAAGGGATTTGTGAACGGTGTGTACGCCAACGGGATGGGCCAGGCCGGAAAGAACGGCTATCCCAAGGGCTTGATGCAGGACCGCGGTATTCAGTACGCACCCCGCGTCGGCATAGCCTACCAGTTCGATTCGAAGACCGTGATCCGAGCCGGCGGCGGCGTCTTCTACGACCGCCTGCAAGGCAACCCTGTGTTCGACATGCTGCCGAACCCGCCATCCACGATCATTCCGAAGTTCTATTACGGCAACCTGGCATCGATCCCGCCTGCCTCGGCCGGCACCTTCTTCCCGGCCGGCGTGGTGGGCTTCGACGAGGGCGGCAAAATTCCGACGACCTACAACTGGAACCTGACCATCCAGCGCCAGTTGCCGTTCGACCTCCTTCTCGACGTCGGCTATGTCGGTTCCTCTTCGAACCACAACCTTTACCGCGTGAATCAGAATGCGATCCCGCTGGGCGCCGCGTGGCTGCCCCAGAACCAGGATCCGCTCAACGCCAATCCCAAGTTCGACGGCACCACTTCCAACCAGCCGAACTTCTACCGGCCTTACCTCGGCTATACGAATACCACCGACTACGGATTCGGAGCCAACTCGAACTACAACTCCCTGCAGGTGGCGGCACACCGCCGCTTCGGCCGGAACTTCACGTTCGATATGGCTTACACCTGGTCGAAGGTGATGGGGACCGCGAACGATGATGGCGTCAACGTCAACCCGTTCAATGCCCGCGTGGCCGAGTACGGCCCGCTCTTCTACGATCACACTCACGTGCTGGTATTCAACTACGTCTACAACCTGCCGAGCTTCGTGAAGTCCAAATCGGTGGCGGGAAAGGTAGGCGGATTGATCGCCAACGAGTGGCAGATCTCGGGCATCACCACCTTTCAGACAGGGCAGCCGGATAACCTCTCGTTCTCGATCAGCGGCATCGGCAACCTCAACGAGCGCTACACCGGCTCGCCGGATGTCGGCCCGCGCGTCGTGATGACGGGATCCCCCAGCTATCCCAAGAGCATCTACCAGTGGATGAATCCTGGGATTCTCGCGCTTCCCGCGGTGAAGGGCAGCGCGGGCTTCGATTCCGCGCCCCGCTCCATCCGGCGGCCCGGCGACAACGATTTCGACATCTCGATCTTCAAGAACATCCCGCTGCCGCGGGAAGGAATGAAGATCCAGTTGCGCGTGGAAATGTTCAACGCGTTCAACCACGCTCGCTTCAACGACTTCAACCGCAGTGCGCAGTTCAACCAGGCCGGCCAGCTCATCAACACGCCGAGCGCGCTGGGCGGCACGGGCGGACGGTTCGGATTCGGCGCCCTTACCGGGACGGCCGATCCGCGCCGCATTCAGCTCGCGGCGAAGTTTTACTTCTGAGTATACTGGGCGTGGATGCCATTTCCGCGCATTCTTCAGTGGGGCGGGCCTCCTGGCCTGCCCCTTCTTATTGTCGGACTGCTTTTCGCGTCGCCGCAGAACCTGCTCGATACCGGCCGCCAGGCCCTGCAGGCCGGTGACCTCGCCCGCGCAGAGAAGACCTTCCGCGACTACCTTCAGGAACACCCCAATTCGGCCGAGGCCCTGTCCAATCTCGGGGCCATCTCCGCGCGGCGCGAGCAGTTTCGGGAGGCCGTCAGCCTCTACCAGAAGGCCCTCAAGGCCGATCCCCAGCTCGTGCCCGTTCATTTCAACCTGGCGATTGCGCTGGGCCGGCTCAGTGAATATGATGCGGCGGCGCGCCATCTTCGCATCTTTCTCAAATCCTATCCGCAGGAGCCCCGGGCGCACCAGTTGCTCGGGCTGTGCCTGACGGAGGTAGGCGATTCTCGCAGCCGCCATCCCGGAGTTGGAGTCGTCATACAAGCTGAACCCGCGGGACACCAGCATCCTCTATTCCCTGGCCTACGCGAACGCGCGCGCCGGAGATGCGGATCGCGCCGCGGACCTGCTGCGCCGTTCGGAAGCCGACCCGGCACAGGCGAAATTGATCGAAGGCCTCATCGAATACCGGCGCGGGCGGTTCCCCGAAGCGAAGGTATTGTTCCAGGCGGTCCTTGCGCTGAAGCCGGACAATGCCCCCGCCATCACCGCTTTGGGGCGGCTGGAGCTCCTGGACCACCACGACTCCGAAGCGATCCGGCTGTTGGAGCGCGCCACTCGCATGAACCCTTCCGACGCCGAATCGACCTATCAGCTTGGCGTCCTCTACGACCGCAACGATCGAACCGACGAGGGCACCCGCATGCTCAAGCGCGCCATCATGCTGCGCGCCAACTATCCCGACCCGCACTATCAGTTGGGCCGCATCGCATTCGCCCGCAAAGACTACAAGGGCGCCCAGACCGAGTTGGAGCTGGCGCGCCGCCTTCTGCCCGACCAGGAGGCCATCCGCCTGCTGCTGGGCCGAACCTACCAGGCATTAGGCCGCGAGGCCGACGCCAAAGCCGAGTTCGCCGAAGTGCGCCGGCTCAAGGCCGCCGTCATCGAGCGCGATCGCCAGCGCGTCGAATCCGATGAACTCATGAAACAACCATGACGTGCCGGGCCGCTCTCCTCCTCGCGCTGTGCTGCATCTCCGCGTTCGGGCAGGGAATCGCCTCTCGCAACGTGAAGGCCGCGCCGCGCGCCAAGGCATCGGGACGTCCCTGGCCATCGCGTCTCACCAACATTGCCCGGCAGGCGGGCCTGGTCCACCCCACAGTGTATGGCGCCGAAAGCGGAGTTCAGTATCTCGCCGAGACCTCCTCCGGCGGCATCGCCCTCTTCGATTACGACAACGACGGGTGGCCCGATATCTTCGTCGTGGGCGGCACACGCCTGGACGGAGCCCCGCCCGAAGCCACCAATCGTCTCTACCGCAACAACCACGATGGAACATTCACCGACGTCACGGACAAAGCCGGACTGCGCCGCACCGGGTGGGGACAGGGCGTCGCGGTCGGGGACTACAATAACGACGGGCACCTCGACCTGTTCGTCACGTACTGGGGCGACAACGCGCTCTATCGCAACAACGGCGACGGCACCTTCACCGATGTCGCGGCGAAGGCCGGGCTGATTCCCAAGGTGAAGCCCGCGTATCCTACCTGGTACTCGGGCGCCACCTTCGTGGATTACGACCGCGACGGCAAGCTCGACCTGTTTGTCGCCACCTACACCGACTACGACCTGCGCCGCGTTCCCAAGCCCGGCGCCAATCCCAATTGCAACTGGAAGGGCGTGCCGACCCCCTGCGGCCCGCGCGGCCTCGCTCCCGGCCGCCACTACCTGTTTCACAATCGCGGCGACGGCACGTTTGAAGATGTCTCGGAGAAGTCCGGAGTCGCGAAAGCGCATTCCTCGTTCGCCTTCACCGCTGTCGCGGCCGATTTCGACGATGACGGTTGGCAGGATATCTACGTGGCCTGCGACTCCACCCCGTCGCTGTTCTTCCGCAACAATCGCGACGGCACCTTCTCCGAAGAGGGCATCGAGCGCGGCGTGGCCCTCAATCCGGATGGGATGGAGCAGGCCGGCATGGGCGTGACGGTTGGCGATTTCAACGGCGACGGCATCTTCGATATTCTCAAGACGCACTTCGCCGACGATACGCCCGCGCTCTACCAGGGGCTGGGCAAGGGCCAGTTCGACGATGTCACGCTCAAGGCCGGGCTGGCGGTGGAAACACGGTACGTGTCCTGGGGCGTCGCCATGCCGGATCTCGACAACGACGGTCTGCCCGACATCTTCATCGTGACCGGCAATGTGTATCCCGACACCGAGCGGCAGCTTCCGGCCTATCCTTATGCCTCCCCGGCGCTGCTGTTTCGCAACCTGGGCGGCGGAAGGTTCGAGGAACTGGGCGTCGACGCCGGTCCGGCCCTGGCCGAGCGCCATTCCTCACGCGGCATGGCCGTCGGCGACATCGATAACGACGGCGATCTCGATATCGCGATCTGGAACCGCAACGAACCGCCCAGCCTGCTTCGCAACGACTTGAAGTCCGGCCATCACTGGCTGCAGGTTCTTCTTACCGGGACGAAATCGAACCGCGCGGCCATCGGCGCCTCCGTTACGGTAAAGGCCGGCGGGAAGCTGCAGAGACAGGTGGTCCTGAGCCAGTCGAGCTTCACCTCCGCTTCGGATCTGCGACTGCACTTCGGGCTGGGTGACGCCGCTGCCGCCGAGGTGACGGTGCGGTGGCCTACCGGCGAAACCGAGAGGTTCGCGGTCCCCGGCGTGGACCGCGTCCTGCATCTGGTGGAGGGCGCCGGCTCTACTGCGTCACGTTGATGTACGCCGGCGGGCTTTGCGCTGTGCCCACGGTGACCACCACGGGCTGCCTGCCCGTCGGAGCGGTCGGAGGAATCGTGTAGTTGATTTGAGTCACTCCCACTGACCAGCTGGGAATGCCGATGAATGTGGTCGTCGCAGCTACACCACCTACGGTGACGGTCACCGCGAGCCGCGGCTTGGGGACAATCCCCGCTGCGGGGATATCGCCCGTGGTCACGCTGGGTCTCACTGCTCCATCGCCCGTGATGTATAGCGTGACCGTCTGGCCCCGCGTACCGCTGGGGAACGGATTGATGGTTCCATCCGGAAAGGCGAAAATCCCCGGTCCGGCAGACGACACCGTGATCGGGAAGTTGGGCGAGTTCTCATACGGATTGCCGATCATCAGCTGCGCAGTGCCTACAGGCGTCTCATACGGAATCTGTAAATTCACCTGGTTCGGCGAGACGTAATAGAGCGGCGTCGGCACATTGTTCACCCAAGCTTCGAAGCCAGCCAGGAATTGGGGCAGCGGGGTCGACGCCGCCGCCTGCGCCAGGCTGCCCATGCCGGTGCCGTACACGCTCACGATCTCGCCGGGAGCGAACACCTGCTGTCCGGTAGCGGCGTTGCTGACCCCGCCGACCGTGATAGCCGTCCGAGGTCCTGTGAACGGGATCGAAAGCGGCGTTGTCCAGGTACGACCGGTGGCGTCGATCCCGCTGAACGAGAATGCCACCGTGTGTGGGTTCAGCGTTGCAAACCCCAAGGTCGCCGAAATCGATTGGCGCGGCGCGATGGTAGCGCTGCCGAACAATGTCGCGATCTGCGAGGTGTAGCTCGTGCCGTCGATCGTGAAACCGGTCAGGGTGGTGCCGGTCCCGGCTTCTTCGCTGAGCGTAAGCTGAAAGCTCCAGAGGTTGCCCTTGGCATCCGCCTTCGCCAGCTCGAATACCGGATTCTGATCGATCGACGCAACTACCGAGGAGCCCGCCGAGGCCTGCGATGTCCAGCTGTGTATCAGCTTGTCGGCGTCCACCGACCCTAGTCCGCTGGCTTGGTCGTACCCCGGCCCGGCCGCCCGCACGGCCGTCCCGTTCACACAGTTCGGAGTTCCCGACGCGCACGGAGAGCCGTTGTCTCCCACGGTGACGTCGTGAAAGATTCCCGTAGTGGATTGCGCCAGCCGGTAAAGGGTGGGATTGATGTTCCCTACGCCCGCCTGGCTCTGCGCGCCGGTCGATACCAGGTACTGGTTCAGGAGTGTGATGATCCCGGCCATGGTGGGCGCAGCCACGGAGGTTCCGCCGAAGTACGACGCGCTCCCGCCCGTGTACACGTAGTATCCGTCGTGATCGGCGGACGAGCTGAGAGACAGATCGGGCACGTGGCGCGCACCGTCATTGGGCACTCCGGGACCCGTCTGCCACGAAGGTTGCGGGAAGAAGATGCTGGAGCCTCCGCCGCCTGCGGAGAGAGCGCCGTCCAGCGCCGTATCGTTCCATACGCGCTCCGGGATATACGAGAGGGCCGACGCGCTGTTCGCGTTGTTCGCGGCGTTCCAATACGAACTGCCCCCCTCGTTGAATTCCGTGCCGCCCATCCCCGTCACCTCCGGGATGGATGCCGGCGAATCCACCGCGAACCCATTCTGTGCGATCGTCGCATTCGGATCTTCGCAGTCCGTGGCGCCCGCATCGCCCGATGCCGCGAACCACGTGATCCCTTGCGCGTTCGCCTGCTGGGCTACCGCTTGAAAAGTAGGAAGGTCCACCAAGTCGTAAGACTCGCACCCGCCGTAGCTCATGCTGAGGACCGGCGCCAGGTTCTGGTCCACGGCGTACATGGCGGATTTCCAGACGTCATCGGAATAAACGAAAAGTATCGAAGCGTTGCGGGCCACCGCGCTCGACCACTCGATATCGAGATCCGACTCTTCCTGATCGCCCGACACCACCCCCGGGTTCGTGCTCCCCTGCACCAGAATGCGCTGCAGGTCGATCGCCGGCAGGTTGAACTTCGAGCGGAAGCTCGTGATGTCGGAAACCGCAATATCGCTCTGGCCGACCACCACGAGCTTCTGTCCCGTGCCGTCCACCTGCGCCGTGTATAACGGCGCGACATTATAAATGACCGCGAAATCGTCGGGCACGATGTGGTGCGAGCCGTTCGACGAAGTCATTTGCGGGTTGTTCACCCGGTGATAGCGCGGCTTCAACCGGAAATTGTGAAGTCCGCGAATCCCTGCGATGACCGGCGCAAAATCGGCCGGAATCGCGGGGTCCGCCGTGTTGGCGTAATGGACCTCTCCTCCCACCGAGTACTGATCGATCGGTGTGGCGAACGCCGCCGTCACTTGCTGCGCGTCACCTCGGAAGGAGATCCACAGCCTGCTGTGCGCCACCCGCGCCCCGGTGAAGCCCTGAGACTGCAGCCATTGGACGACCTGCGCCACATCGTTTTGGCTTACGCCGAATCGGTCGGCGTACTGCTCCGGCGTCAGCCAGCGGTGGTAGTTCGGCGAGGCCGGGTCCTGCTGCTCGCTCACCAGTTGGGCTGCAGCCTGCTGCTGCGCCGTCGAACCCTTCAGCATCAGAACCAGGTCGGGCATGGAAAACGAGCCCGCAACCCGCCCCAAGTCCTTTCCCGCCAGGGCTCTTCGCGATACGCGCCCCCGCAGGACGACGCTGCGGGTGCGGTCGATTCGTGACGGTACCCGATCCTGCTGAGCGGCGAGAGGGCAGACCGACAGGATCACAATTGGCGCAGTGGCGGCGAACCGCCGGATTGGAATCTTCATGCGAGATCTACCGGGCACTTACGCTCTGAGACGTATGCAGCTACCCCACGGGTTGCAGGCTAAAATGAGGGAACCTATGCATGTCTCCGAGATCGACACTCCCGCGCTGGTGGTGGACCTGGACGTGATGGAGCGCAACCTGCGCCGCGTGGCCGACTATACGCGGCAGCACGCCCTGCGCTTGCGTCCCCATACCAAGACGCATAAATCCACCCGTATCGGCTCCCGCCAGCTCCAACTCGGGGCCGCCGGCCTCACCGTCGCCAAGATCTCGGAAGCCGAAGTAATGATGGGGGCCGAGCCTCCCGATCTCCTCGTGGCCTATCCCATCATCGGCCGCACGAAACTGGAGCGGCTCACCGCCCTCGCCCGAAAGACGCGCATCACCGTGGCGCTCGATAGCCTGTTCGCCGCGCGCCAGCTTTCCGATGCCGCGGCCGCCGCGCAGGTCGAGGTTGGAGTCCTGGCGGAAACTGATGTCGGCCTCGGCCGCGTCGGCGTATCCCCCGGAAGGGCGCTGCTCGAACTGGCCCAGGGCATCGAAAAGCTGCCGCACCTTCGCCTCGAGGGCATCACGTTCTATCCCGGCCAAGTCAAGGATCTCGAAGAGACCGGGTTGCGCGCCTTCGCCCATGTGGCGGAACTCCTCCGCTCGATTCTGGCCGATTTTCGAGCCGCCGGCGTGGAGGTTAAGATTGTTAGCGGCGGCTCCACTCCCACCCTTTTCCACTCGCACGAGCTGGAGGGCCTCACCGAAATCCGCCCCGGCACGTACGTATTTAACGACATCAACACCGTGCGCAGCGGCGGATGCTCGCTCGAAGACTGCGCGGCGTCGATTCTGGCTACGGTGGTTTCCACCGCCCGGCCCGGCCAGATGATCGTGGACGGAGGCTCGAAGACATTCTCCTCCGACCGCCTGGCCAACCCCGCCGAAGCGACGTTCGGGCACGTGGTGGAGGCGCCCGCGGCGCGCTTCCACAAGATGAACGAAGAGCATGGATACGTGGACATCACCCGGGCGGAACGCGAATTTTCCATCGGCGACCGAGTGCACATCGTTCCCAACCATATCTGCGTGGCGGTCAACCTCCACGAGCAGGTCTACGGCCTCCGCGGCGACCAGGTGGAAGAGGTTTGGAAGGTGGAAGGACGCGGCAAACTGCAGTAGTCCCGCGCCTGGACACTCCGTCCCACGGGCGAACAGTGTCCGGGAGACCGCGGGGGCGGTAACGCCGCCAGGCCCTGCCTCGCGCTTCGGAAGCCGGCGTGCTCAGCCCCCGGCCGGAGGTTTCCATGCCGAACAAGGAACGGATTCGGGAAGCGCTGACCACCCTGCCCACGCTCGAGTATTTCCAGCAGCGGATCCAAATGGGCTGGAGGCCGGCAGTCGTTGAGTGGGAGCGGGAAATCCACCCCGAGACCGGCGAGCCACAGCCGTTTAAGGAAGAGATCCCCTATGGCCTGCGGGTCTCCGACGATTGCAAGGGGTTGGTGGAGAATCCCTACGAGCAGGAGATCATCACCATGGCGATCGACATGGTTGTGGAGGACTGCGCGTTGTCGCGGGTCGCCGCGGAACTCAATCAGCGCGGGTACCAGACGCGCGCTGGGCAGCCATGGACCCCCAGCGATATTTTCAGCCTGCTGCCCCGCATGATTCAGGTCGGACCGCGGCTCTTCACCAGCGAGGAGTGGACCAACCGCCGCCAGAAGATTCCGCGCGTCGTGTGATCGGCGGCACCGCGTGATACTCTCTGGAGTCGAAGGGAGGTCTCCGTGGACCCGAACCGAAGGAACTTTCTCGCTTCCGCGCTCACCGCGCCGCTGTTTGTGCCGCGCCGCGCCTGGGGTGCCAACGACCGGTTGGCGTATGGACTGATCGGCGCAGGCGGCCGCGGCCGCTACCTCAATCAGAATTTCCAGAAGCTCGGCGCGCAGTGCGTCGCCATCGCCGAGGTGTACGAGCCGCACCTGGAGGAAGCGCGTAAGGCCGCCGCCGATGCGAAGCCCTACGTCGATTATCACGAGCTGCTGGCGCAACCGGGCCTGGACGCCGTGGTGGTCGCCTCTCCCGACCATCAGCACGCGCCCATGCTTTACGCTGCGCTCGAGGCGAAGAAGGACGTGTACCTCGAGAAGCCGATGTCTCATTCGCTCGAGCAGAGCCAGGAGATGATTCAGGCCGTCCGCCGGACGAAGCAGATCGTGCAGATCGGGATGCAGCGGCGCAGCGCCCCTTCCGTGATCAAGGCGAAGGAGCTTCTCGACAGCGGCATCCTCGGCCGCATCACGATGGCCAAGCCCATGTGGAACTGGAACGTCTCGAAGCCGCTCAACAATTCGCCGCTCCCCGGTAAGCTCGATTGGAAGCGCTTCCTCGGCTCCGCCAAAGAGCGCGACCTGGAGCCGATGCGCTTCCGCTCCTGGCGCTACTTCTGGGATTATTCCGGCGGCAACATGACCGACCAGGGCACGCACCTCATGGACGTCGTGCAATGGTTCACCAACTCCGGCCCCGTCCGCTCCGCGATCTGCTACGGGCAGCTCGCGAAGAATACCGGGTCCGAAGTGCCGGACGTTTTCTGCGCGGTCTTCGAATACGAGAAGCTGATGGCCACCTGGACGTTGAACTACTGCAACTCGTACGACAACGACTGGTCGATCCAGTTCCAGGGCGACGAAGCCACCATGATCATCAACAACGCCGGCTATCGTATCTGGAAGGAGCCGGTACCGAAGAATCCGGAGCCCATCCAGACCATGGCCGCGCCCATCCCGATCGAGACGCACATCCAAAATTTCCTGGATTGTGTTCGCTCTCGCCACGAGCCGAACGCGCCGGTGGAAGTCGGCGCCAGCGCCGTCTCCGCCCCGCACCTCGCCAACCTGGCCTACCACCAGGACCGCCGTGTCAGGGTGGGGTAGGCCTCCTGGCCTGCCCCCCAAGGCGAGCGGAGCTCGCCCTTACTCCAGCACGTGAATATTCTTCCTGGCGCAGATCTCTTTCAAGATCTTCGGCCACACGCTCACCGTGACTTCTCCCAGGTGCGCCTTCCGCAGCAGCAGCATCAACGTCCGCGACTGCCCGATGCCGCCGCCGATCGACAGCGGAATCTCGCCGTTCACGATCGCCTGGTGATACGGATACTTCAGGAAATCCATCTGCCCCGTCAGTTGGAGCTGCTGTTTCAACGTCTCGGCGTTCACCCGGATCCCCATTGATGACAATTCGTGCCGCCGCCGCGTCACGGGATTCCACACCAGGATGTCGCCGTTCAACCCGTGTACCGGGCGTCCGTCGATCGATTGTGTCTCGGTGACCCAGTCGTCGTAGTCGGCCGCGCGCATTTCGTGCGGATAGCCGTCCTTCAGCGTCCACCCGATCCCGATAATGAAGACCGCCGGGGCCTCCTGCAGGATCGCCGTCTCCCGCTGTTTGCGCGGCAGGTCGGGGTACATGTCCAGAATGTCCTCGGCGTGCAAAAACTGAAGCCGTTTGGGCAGGTTCGGATAGCGCGGGTCCTTCAACTGCGGGAAGAGATCCTGCAGGTATTCCTCGGTATCCACCAGGACCTTCCAGATGGCGTTGACCGTCCCCTTCAAAACCTCGAGGTTGCGCTGCCCGGCATCGATGGCCTTCTCCCAATCCCACTGGTCCACGTAGACGCTGTGATCGTGGTCCAGGAAATAGTCCTTGCGGACGGCCCGCATGTCGGTACAGAGCCCTTCGCCCGGGTTCATCCCGAAGCGCTTCAGGGCGACGCGTTTCCACTTGGTGGCCGCCTGCACGATCTGTGCATCGAGCGGATGCAGGTTCCGGTCGTTGGAGATGTGGAACTGGATCGGCGTGCGCGAGCCGTCCCGGTCCAGGTAGTCGTTGACGCCACTGTCCACGTCCACAATCAGCGGCACCGTCACCATCATGAGGTTGAGCGCCTCGCAAAGACCCTTCTCGATGTGATTCTTCGCCGCGAAAATGGCGCGCTGCGTATCCTTGAGGTTCAGCAGGGAGTTGTAGTCCTGTGGCAGGACTTTCTCCAGTTCCCCGTAGTCGCCGATGCCGGGACCCGCGAGGTCTGCCCGCTTGTCAGACATGAATTTCACCTCTGGATCTACTATACGCCCACTGCGAGGTGGTGCAACGGGTATCTACCGAGCCGTTCGCACGCCGACCTTCAGGCACGACGCGTCGCCCGCCGAGCGGTATACGCGCTCCGTCGCCTTCACGAAGTCGGCGGCCTTCGCGTTGTAGATGTCCTCGAACTTTTGCGGATTGCGGTCCGCCAGCGGGAACCAGGAGCTCTGGATCTGGATCATGATGCGGTGGCCCTTGCGGAATGCGTGGTCGATGTCGGGCATTGTGTATTCCACCTTCTCCACCTTGCCCGGCGTGAACGGTTCGGGCCTCGAGTAGCTGTTGCGGAACTTGCCGCGGAAGATTTCGCCCCGAATCAACTGTTGATAGCCTCCCATGTGCACTCCGGCCGGGTTCGGATTGGGATCCGGGTAGTCCTCCGGATAGACG
This sequence comes from Bryobacterales bacterium, assembly GCA_963836015.1. Classification (GTDB taxonomy): domain Bacteria; phylum Acidobacteriota; class Terriglobia; order Bryobacterales; family Bryobacteraceae; genus CAWCDJ01. The sequence goes on from CAWIIF010000004.1 coordinate 309,640, forward strand.
TCGATCAATTTCACGACCCAGTCGGAATCGGTCCCCGAGGTGGATACGAACAGCGACGGAGTGAGCGGTCCGGCGAAGACCACATCCTCAGTCAACTCGGCGGTCTGATAGGTCAGAACGTCGGTCCTGGTGGACGCAAAGCGCTGGTCCTCCACCATGTGTTCCCGGGTCATGCCGGGCGCCTGCCCGTTGATGTACGGCACGGGTTTGGCCGGGTCGCTGATGTACTCGTCGTAGACCGCGGCGGCCTCCGTCGGATGGTCGAAGCTCAGCAAGCCGCCGGCGTGCAGATAGAGGCTCTTCGCCTGCACGTCCTTGGGCGGCCAGGCGTCCTCCCTCCGCCACTGGTTGGTGCCGGTTTCGAATACGAAGGCCTCCGGCAGCTTTGGATCGCCCTGCCCCTTTCAGCCAGTAGTTGAAGAAGGGAAATTCGATCTCGTCGCGGTAGAACTCGGCCGTCTTCGACCCGAACCGCACATTGCCGAGCCCGTCGCCGTCGCTGCGCGACCATCCGCCGTGGAACCATGGTCCCATGACCAGCGTGTTGTTCGCGCCCGGGCTGTTCTTCTCGATCTCCTTGTACGTATTCAGTGCGCCGAAGAGGTCTTCGGCGTCGAACCATCCGCCCACCGTCATGACTGCCGGCTTGATGTTCTTCAGGTGGCGGCGCAAATCGCGCGCCTGCCAGAACTCGTCATACGTGCCGTGCTTCATAATCTCGGTCCAGAACGGTACATCGTTCTTGAAGTGCTTCTCGTTGACATTGCGAGAGCGGGCCCAGCGAAAGGAAGAAGCTGTAGGCATCCTCGCGTCGCCGCGGCATTCGGCTGGGGAGCGGCCGCCGGCGGCAGCACCGGCTCAGGGCGCGGATGCCCGAAGCCGCTGAAAAAGCGGTAGGCGTGCGGAAGGTAAAGCACTCCGTTGTGATGGAAGTCGTCGCCCACGAACCAGTCGGCGATGGGCGCTTGCGGCGAGGCCGCTTTCAGCGCCGGGTGGGCGTCGATGATCCCCGCGGCGGTGTAGAACCCCGGGTACGAGATCCCCCACATCCCCACCTTGCCGTTGTTCGGGACGTTGTGGATCAGCCACTCGATCGTGTCGTAGGTGTCGGAGCTCTCGTCCACATCCTGGGGCCCGCGTTTGTGATCGATCTGCGGCCGCATGTCCATGAAATCGCCCTCGGACATGTACCGCCCGCGCACGTCCTGGTAGACGAAGACGAAGTTCTCGCGCGCGAACTTCTCCGACGGCCCGAGGCTCGCCTTGTAATTGTCCACCCCGTACGGCCCCACGTTGTACGGCGTGCGGTCGAGCATGATGGGGAATTTCTGCGAGGCGTCCTTCGGGACGTAGACGGCCGTGAACAGGCGCTTTCCGTCCCGCATCGGAATCCGGTATTCGTACTTGGTGTAGTGAGCCTTGATATAGTCCAGGCCCTGCGCAAAGCACGCGCAGGCGAGAAGCGGCAGAATCAGCAGACGTTTCATAAGGAACTATCCAGCGTACACTGCATCGCCCGGCCAATGGAATGCACCGCAAAGCGCGGACTGGCATGGACTGGCACGACTTTCGCTGCACTTGCGAAACTCGTGCCTGTACCCGGTTTGCCCTTTGCGCAAGCCGCGCCCCTACCCTTTTTGATCGATCTCGTCTTGAAGCACGTCCCCAGCGTTCGATCACCTGCTCACTTGGATGGTCATAGACTCAAGGGAGCCAATTCCGTATATCTTGACGCGCCACAGCTTGCCGGCGCTGAGAAACGAGCCGTGGCCGTTGCCGTCGGAGAAGACAATGACTGAGTCCTGATCCTTTATGCGATCCGTGGCGGCCAGTCGAAAGTTGATCAGTTTCACGGGTATCCCGTTGGCATTAGGCCCCACGCAGACGATCGAGTGCAGATAAGGTCCGCCCGGCCAATTTGCGGGCAGATGGAATACCTTCTCCTCGCAAGTCAAGCTCGCATAGGTCGGATGCGGATAACTGTAACGCGCCGTCACCTTGAGGTCGCCTAGCGTTGCATTGCATCCTTCGATGCAAGGGTTCTGAGCCGCCTGGAACCGCGGATCCTCCCCGGAACCAAGGCCCCCTCTCGAGGGTGGAGGCGCTCCGGGCTGTGCGGCAATGCCCAGGGGCTCGGCCGGCGAGTTTGAGCGCGTCGCTTTAGGCACAAGGATGGCCGTGTAGGTCCCGCTGATTTCTCCTGAAACTTCACCGGGCCGGCCCGCGCCGTCAGAGGACGTCCGTCCGGCTTTGCGGCCTTCGAGAACACTGCCGGACAACTCCGCAACCCCTCGGACCGTGCCGGATTGAGTTTGACCTCCCTGAGATCCGGCGCCTTGCGTGAAGGTGAGCGTCAACGACCCGCTCGTAAACCTCAAATAGCTGCCGTATGATGCGGCGGATACGACTCCCGGTTGGACCGAGCTGAATCGAAAGCTCCGCTGCTGGTCGTCTACTACGCCGTTCGTAAACGTCGCTATGGTCGCGCCCATCATTCTTGCGGTATAAGTAGTGCCGCCGGAATCGGGCGTAACCACGATCATCATTTGAGCCGAAGGGAGACCTTTCGGCTGAAACACTCCGCTAATAGTCAGGGTGGATATGGTTGTGTCGGCTCCGCCTGGCGGGTGAGTAACATCGGCTGTACCAGGCCCCCCGAGAATGGATGACTCGACCTTGGGCACATTAATGCCAAGCGCATTCAGCGTCTCAAATGCCGAGTCGATCTTGATTCCCACCGCAAAGCGCTTATCGCCGGTCAGGGCATCGTGCATGCCGATCACATTCAAATAACTGTCGAAGATTGGGCCGCCCGAAAAGCCGCGTCCGACTGAAGTAGAGGTGTACTCGAACCTCCGTATGTCGGCTTCGTGATTGAGTAAGGTAACGGTATTCGGTACCGGCGCCCAGTCTCCGTTGACCGACCAGATCTGATCTCCTGGCTGCAATGTGGAACTCATTCTGAAGCGATAGGGACTGATGGGACCCGGCATTCGTGTCCCCGAGCCCGGCGTGACCTCCAGGACGGCCAGATCCAGCGTGTCGCTTTGCGCGGGCAGCCTTCGTGCAGGGACGTGCACCATGCGGTCGGAATAAAAGACGACGTTGATACTCTTGGCGCCGTCCACAACGTGTAACGCCGTCAAAATCCGGATCCTTTCGGGCGATGAGGAGATCACGATCCCGGTTCCCGTATCGTCCATATCCTTTTGAGCCTCGACCCGGACAATTCCCTGCTTCAGCGTCTCTATCAACTGCTGGCGGGCAGCCATGCTTTGCTGAACCACCCGCTGAACCGGGTCTGAGACAGTCTGTGGGAAGACACTCCCGCATGACGCCAAAATGAGAATCGAACTCGTCCTCAATCGCATGACGCTCCCTCTCCGCGTTGCACGCCTCGTCCCGATCGCCTGGTCTTCCGGGGCCGCCTCTTCCGGCTCCCGGAGTCAAACCACTTCCTCTTCATGTACGCGAACACTACCGTCGCGAATGCGCAGAAAAGGGCTCCGAACACCTTGGTCCGGCTTGCCAGGCTTGCCGGCCAGAATCGATCCAACAGAGTCCCGGCCATTTGAGACCGCCTGGTGCCGTCGATGGCAAGAATGTCGTCCGAATCTCCCCTGATTTCCACGTCCATCGAGTCCAGAGGTAACGCCGCCGGGTCCTGGTGAGCCTTCGGGCCGGGAGATGGACGTAACGTTAACGCCTCTATAATCGCGTTGCGAAGGTCATTCAGCTTCAGGTCTTCCGTCAAGCGGATCGGGCGTTTGGACAACGTAATCTGGCTTTCGGAGTCGAGGACGCCGGATGCTCCATTACGCTCAAAACTGACCCGCTCGCCGTCCTGGAGTGCGATCCGCTCGGAGGCCGGAGACTGCCCGAGAAAATAGACCGACATCTCGAACGTCCTGTCAACCGCCGGGCTAAGCCTCCACTCGACATCGGGAGAGCCCTGTGAGCGTACTGATTGAGTAATGCGTCTCCCTGCACTTCGCTGCCCCGGTCGAGCCGGATGATGGCAATCGCATCTTTGATTATCGCTGGACGTGTCAGCCTGACACGCAGGAACCCCTCAATCACCGCCAGGTCGACGTGCGATCCTTCCGCAATGTCCAACCCCATCAGTCTGACTTTCCGAAGAGCGAGGGTCTCACCCGTATCTCGGGGGATCGGGCCATCGAAAGATGTGATCCGGCAGCGGCTGTGAAGAACGATGTCGACTGGGTAGCTTCCGGAATTGAAGAGCCCCGCGGTATTCGTCCGGTGCCCGGCGACAAAAGAGATGTTCCTCGTGTGTATGCTGGCGGAAAAATGCGTAAGCGCACGCAAGCGGCTGCCCATCAGCCAGGCGCACAGCACCAGTCCGAACGCCAGGACCGCGACAGGCATGTGCCGTCTCACGAGCCGCGAGTTCAACAGGTCTTCCACGAATGCCGCCATTACCTCGTCGGCTGATGATGGAACCGGTAGTTCGCAATGAGCTTGTTACTGGAATTCACGCGCGTACCCTCCAGGTGAATGCTAACGTCAACCGGGTTCGGATCCTTCAGCGTAAAATGGACGTGGATCGGGCTTTCGGCTTCGATCCGTAACTCCTTCCCAATCGGCGGAGGGCCGCATGGTTGAGACGGCGAGTAATGGCAGCTCATTCTGAGTTGATTGCCCGTTCTTATGTCGTACCGCAAGTCTGTCAGGCTGTACTGCACTCTCAGAATTAGATCATATGTGACCGGGTTAACCGGGAAGCGGGGTGCCTGTCCACCGAAAAACAAAGCGGGCGCGAGCTCCGGACCGTAGTCCTGGTCGCTGCCAAGCCTGACGATCACGCCCAGGTCTCTGGGGTCGATCTCGTTCTTTTGGATGACGGGCTTGACCGGCCACGCGAATTCCCGCCACCGCGCGCCGCCTCCCGGGTCGTCCTTGGATTGCATGACGTAATTGGTCTCGCTGCTGATTTCTCTGACCTGGATGAAGCCGGGCTCCGCGGTGCCCGAGAAATACAGGATGTGCAGCTTATCGGCTGTGCCGGCGTCCAATCCTCCGCGAAATCCGAAAAAGCCCAACACATCGACTTCGAACTTAGCGTTTGGCTCGTCCAGCAGCCCCTCGTATCGATCGGGGTTGTGAAGCTCGTGGTTCTTCAACCAATATGTGTCCTGGCTGCTTGCGGGAAATCCTATCCAGGCGAGAAGAGCGGTCGACACGACAAAACAGATGCGCGGCCTGACCCGAAGGGCGAGTATAGGAATAGAATCGCACAAACCGCCTGACTCCGGTCTTATGATAGACTTTCGCCGAACCTATGCCGAACCCGACGCCCCCTCTCAGTCGCAGAGCATGGATGAGGCTGACCGGCATCTCCGCCGCTTCGCTCGCCATTCCCGCCCACGCGGCGCCTCCCGTCTCTCTCTTCGATGGGAAGACGCTCGATGGATGGATCCAGATCGAGAACAGCGCCACATCCCTGTCGGTAGCCGGCATCACCGACCCGTCCGCCTTCGCCGCCGCGCTCGCCAAGGGGTCCGACGCGGTCTCCGTTTTCCTGCGCGGCCAATTGCAGGATTCGGTCAAGGCGGACCTGCCCGCGCTCGTCAAGGACGTCAATCGGTTGATTTCCGGGCCGTCGATCTATGACCAGGCGCGCTTCCACGATGTCGTTCTGCGCCCCGAGACCGCGCAGTTGCTCCACCAGGATCCCCACGGCCAGCAACTCGCGCGCCTGAATAAGCTCCTGCTCGAAGATGCCTATCCGGGCGAGTTGGCGAAAAGTGTCACCACCGGTTGGGTCGTGAAGGACGGCGCCATGGCCAGCACCGGCGCCGGCCGCGGCGTCATCTATACCGCCAACGACTACAGCCGTTACCGCCTGATCTTTACGATGCGGCATGTCTCCGGCAATCCCGACCATCAGGCCTGCGTGCTCATCTTCTGCAGCCGTCCGCAGCCCGGCGAGAAGTCCCTCGACGCCCTCGGTGGAATCCAGTTTCAGGTTCCCAACGGCGGACACTGGGACTACCGCCCCGGAATGAACAACAACGGCGGGCCCGAATTTACCTCCTTGACCAAGACCCGCTTCGACGTCCACGCCTGGAGCCGCGTCGAGATACTGGCCGATGCCGCCGCCGGAACCGCACGCATGGCCGTCGCTCAGCCGCCCGACAGCCAGGCTGTCAAGGTGCTCGATTTCAAGGATTCCGCCGCGGGCAAGGTAGGCCCCGTCGCCTGGCAGATGCACAACGCCGGTCTGTTCGATGAGTACAAGGACGTCACCATCGAGTCTCTTGCCGGTTAACCGCCGTTGTCTTCCGGCTGTTGAAGTTGTTCCAGAAGCTCCCGCGCCTCCTCCTCCCGGTCGCGCGGCACCTGCAGCCGCACCCACTTATGAAGGAATGGATCCACCCCCTGCACCAGCGTGGCGATTTGGCCCAGCACAAAGAAGGGAATTCCCGCGTCCTCGAGCAATCCCTTCGCCATCGCAAGCGGGACCTCTTGGTTCGTCTCCAGCACCACGACGAGGTCGTGAACTGAGTCCGGATTGTCCACGATAGGACCTCCTGCCCAAGTGTACCGCCGCCCCTTTTCGGCAAGGTGGGCCATCCAGCCCGCCTAGGTCCTCGAAGATCCCGCTCGACCCACTTGGCGGCCGGACAACGTCCGGCGAAAAGTCCGAGTACCCCCGGCCGCCCCCGCAGCGGTCACCCGCAGTGTCTTTTGGTGGGGTAGGCCTCCCGGCCTGCCCATGGCGCCGAAGGCGCCCGACCCGTTCTCCGCCCCCTCTCTCCCGGGAAGACGCGCCCTTCTCCCCTCGGTCTCCGACCCGTTCGCCCCGTCTTTTTCTCCGCGCCTCCGCACCTCCGCGGTGAACATTCATATTCAGCTCTTCTCCAGCACCTCGCGCGCCACCGCCGCCGTATTCGCGTGGATCGTGATCGTGTCCTCCACGCTTTGGGCATACCCGCCCGCCAGCACCACCGCCACCGGAACCCCGTGAGTCAGCGCCGTCCGGATCACCAACCGGTCCCGCTCCTTCAACCCCTCGAACGTCATCGCGAGCCCACCCAGCTGGTCTTCGAAATAAGGATCGGCCCCCGCCACGTACAGCACCAGCTCCGGCTGGAACATCGCCAGCGCCGCGCGATATCCGTCGCCCAGCCGGTTCAGATACTCCGTGTCGCCCATCCCGTCCGGCAGGTGAATATCCAGGCTGGAAGGCGGCTTCTCCGACGGGTAGTTGTTGAACTGGTGAATGGAGAGCGTAAATACCGACCGGTCCCCCGCGAAAATCGCCGCCGTCCCGTTCCCGTGATGCACATCGCAATCCACCACCATCGCCCTGCGGATCGCGCCGTCCTTCTGCAGCCGCCGCACCGCCACCGCGATGTCGTTGATCGCGCAGAACCCTTCCCCGTGCCCCGCGAACGCGTGATGAAATCCGCCGCCTACGTTAAACCCGATACGCCGCGCCAGCGCTTCCCGCGACGCTAGAATCGTTCCGCCCGTCAGCAGCCAGAACGCCTCCACCATCTGCTGCGAATACGGAATCTCCAGCCGCAGAATCTCCTGGTAGCTCAGCGTCCCCGTGCGCAGCTTGGTCACCCACGCCCGGTCGTGCACCAGCAGGACGTCGTCGTCCGTCGCCGGCTCCGGCGCCTCGAAGTCCTCCGCCGACGCGAACCGCGTGCGAATCAGCCGGTCCCGCAGCCACCGGTATTTCTTCGAAGGAAACACGTGTGCCCCCAGATGCAGGTCGTACAGCTCGTGGTACACCAGCCGGAAGGGCAGCAAGCTCGTCTCCAGTTACGCGCGTTCCGATTGCAGCGCCGTCACCACCGCGACATTGTAAATGTCCTCCGCCGAGCATCCGCGCGAAAGATCGTTGGCCGGCTTCGCCAGCCCCTGCATGAACGGTCCGATCGCCATCGCCCCGCCCAGCCGCTCCACCAGTTTGTACCCGATGTTGGCCGACGCCAGATTCGGGAACACCAGCGTGTTCGCCCGCCCCGCCACCTTCGACCCCGGGGCCTTCGACTTTCCCACGACCGCCGAAACCGCCGCGTCCGCCTGCAGTTCGCCGTCCACGTTCAGCTCCGGAGCGCGAGCCTGCACGATGCGTAGCGCCTCCACTACCTTATCGACCTCCGGATGCTTTCCGCTCCCCTTGGTCGAGAAGCTCAGCAGCGCCACCGCCGGCTCGGCGTGGATCAGGACGCGCGTGCTCTCCGCCGTCGCGATCGCGATGTCCGCCAGTTGTACGGAAGTCGGGTCGATCACCACCGCGCAGTCGGCGAACGCCATCAGCCCGTTGTGCCCCAGCGAGCGGTCCTCGAGCGCCATGATGAAGACGCTCGACACCAGCCGCGCCCGCGGATCCGTGCCCACCGCATGCAGCGCCGCGCGCACCGTCTCCGCCGTGCTGTTGACCGCGCCGCCCACGCTTCCATCGGCGTCCCCGGCCCCCACCATCAGCGAAGCGAAATACAGCGGCTTGCCCGCCATGTCCGCCGCTTCCATCTGCGTGATGCCCTTGGCCCGGCGCCGCTCGTAATAGAGCGCCGCATACTTCTGGACCAGCGGCGACTTCGCCGGATCGACGAACGTCACTCCCTCCGGCGCGCCGTTCGGCTTCGTTCCGACCAATACCGGCTTCACGATCCCTTCGCTGGCCAGCCGCGCCGCCGCCTCGAGCACCCGCGGGTCGTTCCCCTCCGGGAACGCAATCGTCTTCTTCAGCCGGCGGGCCCGCTCGATGAGCCCCGCCATAAACATCCTTGCCGATTCCGGAATCGCCGCCATGTGTTTCTTGGAAAAACTGAGTCTAGCAGGTATTAGTGTCCTACTCCGCGTGCCGCTCGTATTCCGCGTTGAATTCGCACCCGATCAACGCCACCAGCGCCAGTACGTACATCCACACCAGCAGCGCGATGATCGCCCCCACCGACCCGTACATCACGTTGTAGTGTGCAATGTTCCTCGTGTACCACCCGAATACCGACGTCGCCACCAGCCACAGCACCGTCGCCAGGATCGCCCCCGGCCACACGTACCGCCAGCGCTGCCGCCGGTATGGCCCGAAGTAATACAGGCTGGCCGTGACCACGACCGTCGTGGCGAATGCGATCGCGTACCGCGCCATGCCGCTCAGCCATTGCAGCGCTCCGGAAAGCGGATGCAGCACCGGGTCCACGTTCAGCCAGTTGTAGACCACCGTTTCCACCTGCCCGCCGAAAACCACCAGCAGCGAGGCGCACAGCAACGGCACCGCCGCCCCCAGCACCAGCGCCATCGCCACCCCGCTCTGGTGCAGGAACCCCCGGTTGCGTGGCACCCGGTAGGCCGCCTGAAAGCCCTCGATCAGGCTTTTGATCACGCCCGACGCCGCCCACACCGAGATGATTCCCGCCACGATCAGTACCGCGATCGGCCGTGCGCCCGAGATCCGGAACTGCTGCACCACCAGGTCTTCCGACCCCGGCGGCACGATCTCCGAAAGCGCGCGCTCCAGAATGTCCGAGACGAACCCGGCGTGCGACTGCACCAGGATCGTGGCCGCCGACGTCAGCACCGGGAAAAACGAGAGCAGCGCGGAATACGCAGCCCCTTTGGCGGTCCCGAAGATGCCGTCGTCGAAGGCCGCCAGCATGCTCCGGCGCAGCAGCCAGGCGAGCGTCCTCGGCCGCAGCCACACCTTATTCAATGGAGCGGCAGCGATGGGAGCTCCTCCTGGCGCGCTTTCCAGGCGTCCGGAAACGCCCCCGCCGCCGCAATGTGCGCCACCGCCAGCAGCAGTCCGCCGTTTCCCGGCAGGTACAGCGGCAGGTTGGCGCGCTGCCAGTTGTGGCCGTTCGCCAGCCACGTGTTCTTGGGCGTCTCCATCAGCAGCGCGTCCGCCGCCAGTTGCTTCTCTCCCAGGCTGGCCGCCGTCATCGCCACCATCGGGAAGTCCCAGCCCCAGGTGTCCGCCCACCTCCACTCCGCGAACACTTTCTTCAAGGTCCGCCGCATGGTCTCCCGGTCCACCTTCTTCCCCGGCATCACCCCCAGCGCCCCCAGCATCGACGGATGGTCGCGATTCCGCTCCGTGAACGTCTGCGGACAGTTCTCGTGAGCCAGGTACACCCCGTCCTTCACCGGCAGCGCCGCCAGCTTCGTCCGCACGTCTTCCCACTTCGGATCCCGCGGCATTCCCAGACGCTCGCGCCAGCGCTGCGCCAGTTCCAGTCCGTACGCCCACTGCTCCAGCTCGAACGTCGGGTTCCAGGTCTCGCGCGAGGGATGGTTTTCCTGCGCCGGAATCACCGGCGGACCGAGCACGTACCGCCGCCCGTCCCAGTGCGCGTACGAGCTCATGAACGCGGCCGATTCGAACACCACGTCGCGATACCGCTCCAGCCGCTCCCGCCCCGGCCGCGCCCGGTAGCAGAGGTCCGCCATCACGATCGGGTGCGGCTGCTGCCAGATCAGCAGCGGCCCGATCGGCGACGGGCTGTCGCGCCCGTCCGGCGCCGTCATCTTGGGCCAGCGCGCGCCCGCATATCCCTGGCTGCGCGCCTTCTCCCGCGCCGAGGGCAGAATCGCGCCGTACCACCCCAGGCTCCGTTCGAGCAGCTCCGCGCGGCCCCACACCGCGAAATGCGCCGCGTGCCAGTAATGCATTTCCAGGTGGAACTTCCCGAACCAGCTATTGCAGACCAGCCCCGTCTCCTGCGGCGGCAGCGACCCCGCGCAGTTGATCGCTGTCTGATACTGCGACAGCACGACTCTTCTTTCCAACTCCCCGCATCCCGGCAGCTCCAAAGCCGCCCCCCCGGACCAAAATCTCCCCCAATACTTCCGTGAAGCCTCCGCGGTGTGTTCCAGTGGGGTAGGCCTCTGGCCTGCCCGCGAGAAGGCGACGACGAAGTCGAGCCTCTCGCTCTTCGCCCTCAATAGAAACCGGTGCTCCCCATCTTTCCTTAGCTCCCCGTTCCCGCCCACCCCGGCCGCATACCGCGTCCCGTCCATCTCCCGCTCGATCACGTCCCCCGCCAGCGTACTCCGATGCCTTTCCGGATGCCCCCAGTCCGCCGCGTTCATCGCACCGGACCCGTACGGAAATTCGATCCGCACCGCCGGCCCGTTACGCACCGTAACCGCCACCGCGTCCACCGCCGGATGGCACGCCGTCTCCACCACCACCCGCCGCCCCTTCCACGTGAACTCGCTGTGCAGGATGCCGCTCCACAGGTCCAGCTTCTGCTCCGCTTCGCTCACTTCGCCCGGGTCGTCGATCGCGAACCCGATGCGTCCCAGGTGCAGCCGGTGCGGATTCTCGCGCAGCCAGTCGAACAGTTCCTTCTGTCCTTTGGAGCTGGTCGGATACCCGACCGTGCGGCCGTACGTGTCATACTCTTCGAGGCGCAGCGTTCCCGCGCCGCCCGGCGCCGTATGCCATCCCCACTGCGAGAGCGTGCAGAGCGGCATCCCGCTGTCGTAAAGCTGGGGAAACGTCTGCAGCCCGGTGGTGTCCACCGTGAACGCGAGCTCGCCGTTCCCGACGGAGAGCGGCGAGCGTCCGTCGAACCCGCGGAGTACCGGGTTATGCCGCTCCACCACAGGCCGCCGGTCCAGCCGCTCGCCCGCTGCCTGCGCGGCGAGCCCGGCTGGTGCCATCCCCAGGAACTCGCGCCGAGAGAAGCCCACCTCCGAATGATAGTCCATGTCTCACACCCCGCCCGTGATCTAATGGAACACAAGATGCGAGCTGCACTCGTAGTGTGTTGTATCCTCTTTCCCCTGGCCTTATTGGCGCAGGATGCCGACCCAGGCCGTAGCCTGTTCGAGAACCGCTGCGCCCGCTGCCATGGCGCCGATGGCAACGGCGGCGAGTTGGGTCCGGCCATCACCCGCCGCCTGGCGTCGCGCAACGACCAGCAGTTGGCCGACCTGATCCATCAGGGCATCCCCTCCCGCGGCATGCCGCCCAGCCAGTTCAGCGGCGACGACCTCGCGCTGCTCACCCGCTTCCTCCGCTCCATCCAGAGGCGCGCCTTCACGCGCCCCGTGGAGCACGCGAAGGTCGAAACCACCGGCGGACTCACGCTCGAAGGCGAAGTCCTCAACCGCGGGTTCGACGACCTGCAGCTGCGCACCGCCGACCATCGCATCCACCTGCTGCGCCGCGCCGGCGAGCGCTTCCGTGAAGTGACCTCTCAAACCGGCTGGCCCGGCTACAACGGGGACCCGGGCGGCAACCGCTACACCACGCTGTCCCAGATCACTCCAGCCAACGTCGCGCAGCTCGCTCCCCGGTGGATCTTCGCGTTGCCCAATGCGGGACGCCTGGAAGTAACCCCCGTCGTGGCGGATGGCATCATGTACGTCACCAACACCAACGAGTGCTTCGCGCTCGACGCCGGAGACGGCGCCGAACTCTGGCATTACCGGCGGCCCACCACTCCCGGCTTTCCGCAGCAGGCCGCGAGCGTCAACCGCGGAGCCGCCGTCGCCGGGAATCGCGTCTTCATGGAGACCGACGATGCCCGCGTGATCGCGCTCGACCGCTCGACCGGCGAACTGCTTTGGGACACTCAAATGGCCGACTGGCACGCGAACTACTTCGCCACCTCTGCCCCGCTGGTGGCGGGCAGCCTGGTGGTGGCCGGCGTGGGCGGCGGCGAGCACGGCGCGCGTGGCTTCGTGGCGGCCTTCGACCAGGCCACCGGCAAAGAGGCCTGGCGCTTCTGGACCATCCCCAAGCCCGGCGAGCCGGGTTCGGAAACCTGGAAGGGCGGAGGCATCGAGCATGGCGGCGCGCCCACCTGGTTCACCGGCACTTATGACGCCGAGCTCGACACGGTCTACTGGCCGAGCGGCAACCCCAGCGCCGAATACAACGGCGACGACCGCGCCGGCGACAACCTGTACTCCGATTGCATCCTGGCACTCGACGCCAAAACCGGAAGGTTGAAGTGGTATTACCAGACCACTCCGCACGACTTGTGGGATTGGGACGCCGCCGAGACTCCCATCGTCCTCGACGCCCTCTGGCATGGCGAGCCGCGCAAATTGCTGCTGCAGGCCAACCGCAACGGCTTCTTCTATGTCTTCGACCGCGCCGCCGGGAAGCTGCTACTGGCGAAGCCGTTCGTGCGCGAGCTCACCTGGGCCAAAGGCATCGGGGCGGACGGCCGGCCTATCCGGAATCCGAACCAGGAGCCCACCGCGGCCGGAACGCGCGTGTGTCCCTCGCAGGATGGCGCCACCAACTGGTTCTCGCCCAGTTACAACCCGGCCACCGGACTGCTCTACGCGCAGACCTTCGAGAAGTGCAGCGTCTACAGCAAGCGCGCGAACGGCGAGTGGCGGCCCGGCCGGGAATATCTGGGCGGGACGCAGCGCACTGCGCCTGACGGCCAGCACGAGCGGATCCTGCGGGCCATCGACATACAGACCGGCGCCGTGAAATGGGAGCTGCCGCAGCCGGGACCAGCCGTCTCCTGGGGAGGCACACTCACCACCGCCACCGGGCTGGTCATCTTCGGCGAGGAGAGCGGGTCCCTGATGGCCGCCGATGCCGCCACCGGCAAACCGCTATGGAGTTTCCCGACCAACCAGCTATGGAAAGCGTCTCCGATGACCTACGAATTCGACGGCCGCCAGTATATCGCCGCCGCCGCGGGTCCGAGTATCATCGCTTTCGGGCTGCCGAAAAGCTGACCGATCATTGGCGGACGGCCCAGGCCAAGCCGTCGGGGCCGCCGCCGGCATCGATGCGGCCGGTGACCGCGAGCGTGTTCAGGTCGACGATCGCGACATAGTTATCCGGAGTGCAGGCCACGTAGGCGCGAGCGCCGTCGGGCTGCATCTCGATGCCCGCGGCGCCGGTGCCGATCTTGAGCCGCTTGATTTCGTTCCGTCCGGCGGCGTCGATGATGACCAGGTCGGGTCCGCCCAGGCAGGAGACGAAGACCCGCTTGCCGTCGGGCGTGAACTTCAGTCGGTTGGCGCCGTTCACATGGACATCCAGGGTAGCCACCACTTTGCGGGCGGCGAGGTCGATCACCGAGACCGTTCCGTCCTGGGCATTCGCGGCCCAGACTTCCCGGCCGTCGGGAGAGACATCGAAACCCTCGGCGCCGCGGCCGACGGGGATCACGGTCTGGGACCAGTTCGGCATGGGCGGTCCGCCGCGCCCGGGCGGGGGCCCGCCTGGACCGCGGCCACCCGGTCCGCGGCCGCCGCCCATGGTCTGATCGAGAATGCTCATGGTGGCGGAGTTCACGTTGGAAGTAATGATGCGCTTCAGGTCGTGCGAGACCCAGACCATGTGCGTGCGGTCCTGGCCGGTGCCCATGATCCAATCGATCTTCTCCGTGGAAGGGTCATAGCTGCCGATGACTTTGTTGGCCTCGGCCGTGAAGTACAGTTTGCCGCCCGCGAAATCGAGGCCATGGGGGCCGTGCAGCGCGCCCAGGTCGATCGTGCGGAGCGTCTTCTGCGCCACCAGGTCGACCACCGTGATGGTGTTATACGATCCGAAGCCGTAGTTGGAGATGTAAGCGAACCGGCCGTCTGCGGAGGCAGCCACTTCGTGCGGGTCAGGCCCCGAAGGCATGCGGGCAACGACCTTCAGCGTGGCAGGGTCCACGATAGCGAGGGTCAGGTCGCTCTTGGAGAGCACCAGCAGGGCGGGGGAGGGCGTCGACTCCGCCGCAAGCAGCGCCCCGCCGAGGCTAAAAAGCAGGAGATACGATAAATGCCGTACGCGCATAGATGATTCCAACGGCCCAAGTCTATCATGAGCGGGATAAATTCAATTCAGGCATGACCAGACAGCGCGATTCGGATATATACGCGATTCCGGTCCTGGGTTAATCCACTAAGGAGGGGAAGGGGATATGTCCATGTACCGACGATCTTCTGCGCTGCTGCTCCGATTTGCGGCGTCACTTACAGCACAAGAGACGCGCGGACGGGTTCAAGGGGATGTCCGCGATACGAGCGGCGCCGCAATGGCCGCCGCCAGCGTAACGTTGACCAACGACGGCACCGGTATCCGTGCGGCGAACGTCACCAACGAAACCGGCCACTACCTTTTCGATTTCGTCCTACCCGGACATTACACGCTGTCCATCGAGGCGCCCGGCTTCCGCGTCTTCGTGCAGAAAAACGTGCTCGTAGAGACGCGCGGCGACGTAACGGTGAATGCAGCCATGGTCGTGGGCAATACACGGGAAGCAGTTACGGTGGAGGCGTCGCCGGTGGCGGTGCAGTTCAACACTGCATCCATGTCCAACACGGTGGACACCAAACTGGCGAACGACCTGCCCGTGATCAGCCGGAATCCGTTCATGTTCGTCGCTCTCGACCCCGCGGTGGTGGTGCACTCGACGACGCAACAGGAGCCGTTCCACTTCTGGGCCGGCTCGCAGTTCGACGTAGGCGGCAGGACCAACGACAAGAACGACATTATCATGGACGGCACGGCTTCCATGACTTCGCAGAAATCCAGTTATACGCCGCCCCTGGATGCGATCCAGGAAGTTAGCGTGCAGCAGAATGCGGTCGATGCCGAGTTCGGGCACAGCGCCGGCGGCATCATCGTGATGGACATGAAGTCCGGCACCAACGCGTATCACGGGACGGCCTACTATGCGGGACGGAATCCGGCGTTCAACGCCATGGCGGACCGCATGACCCTGACCGACAATCTCACCCGGCAAAACACCTGGGGCGGCACGCTGGGATCTCCGATCAAGAAAGACAAGATCTTCAATTTCTTCGCCTATGAAGGAATCCACCTGGCCAACCCATACTCCACCCGCATCGAGACGCTGCCCACGACCGCCGAGCGGAGCGGCGACTTCTCGCAGCAGATGAACACGCAGGGCGGCCTGGATACCATCTACGATCCGTGGACCACCGAGACCAATGGCAGCACGGTAACCCGCCAGCCTTTCCCGGGCAACGTCATCCCGGCCTCGCGGATAGATCCGTTTGCCAAGCAGGTAATGGCAGGCCTCTGGCAGCCCAACAACCCGGGCGACGGCATCACCGGAGCCAACAACTTCAAGGGCCAGCTTTACGACATCTATCCATATTGGAACTTCATGGACCGGGTGGACTATAACATCTTGCCGAAGCTCAAATTCTTCGCCAGGTACAATTACCTGCGCACTACCGAAACGACGTCCGATTACACAGGCAGCGGCTCCGTGATGCGCTATTTCCAGGGATCCGCGCGAAACGCGCAAAACGCCGCGGGCGACCTGGTCTGGACCATCAACTCCAGCACGGTATTCAACATCCGTACCTCCTACGAAGGCATCAATGACTCGTTCCAGAATACGCCGACGGAGATCGGCTCGAAGGGGCTGGCCGGCCTTTGGCCCAACAACAACTGGTACCAGCCGTATGTCGCCAATCTGCCGCAAATCTACTTCCCATATCTCAACGTTACGAGCAGCAGCGGCACGAGCAGCAGCATCTTTTCCAGCAGTATCTCCAACTACTGGTACCAGACGCCGGAAACTCACACGATCGCTACAAGCCTTGCCAAGAACCGGGGGCGGCACTACCTGAAATTCGGCGGCGAGTTCCGGCGGGAGATCGTAGATGCAGCGCGTCCGGCCTTCGCGCAATTCTATTTCGATGCGGGCCCAACGGCGAACACCTACCTCTCGCCCAACACCGCCGTCAGCGGGAACGGATGGGCGACCTTCCTCCTCGGCGCGATGGACAGCAATTCCACCGTGCAGACGATTCCGCTCCAGCATCCGCGCATTTCCTATTTCGCCCTGTTTTTCCAGGACGACTTCAAGATCAGCTCGCGGCTGACGCTCAACCTGGGGATGCGCGCGGAACACAACGGGCCGATGACCGACACCGGAGACCGGCTGACGCAGGAGCTCAATCTGACTACGCCGATCCCGGATTTATCGGGCGCCAACGCGCCGCAGATGCCGGCGGCCGTCACGGCGCTGCGCGCCGCGCCGCCGGTCTTCAACGGAGCATGGATCTCACGGACGCCAATCATCGCGGCGTGCTGGCAACGCCGCACGTGCTCTGGGAGCCGCGCGTCGGCATTGCCTTTCGCATCAACGACAAGACGGCGATCAGGGCCGGGTATGCCCGGTATGTCACGCCCACCTCGCTTACCGACACCCTCAACATTCTGGGCAGCGTATATTACGACGGATTCAGCGCCACCACCACGGCCATCGCGCCCCTCCAGGGAGTTCCGCAGGAGACCGCATCGAATCCGTTTCCCACGGGCCTGGTGCAGCCCATCGGGAAGGGCTATGGGACCTATACCAATCTCGGCAACACGGCGAACTGGTATAACCCGAATTTCCAGCCGGAGACGAACGACCGGATCAACTTCAGCCTGCAGCGCGAACTGCCGGGCAAGCTGCTGGCGGACGTCACTTACTTCATGAACTTCGGCCGGAACCTTCCGTATACCTATAATCTCAACATGGCGGATCCGAACATCGCGTACACTTACAAGAACGCCACGACCGCCAAGGTTTCCAATCCCTTCTATAACGTGCTGCCCGCCGATAAGATGCCGGGCACGCTGCGGACACAATCCCAGGTCTCGGTCGCCTCGCTGTTGGTGCCGTACCCGCAGTACGGCGCTCTGAACCAGCTCATGATGAGCGGCGCGGGCGATCACTACCGAGCGCTCCAGATCTCGGTCCGGCGGCCCTACGCAAACGGCCTGACCGTCATGATGGGCTTCAACTACAACAACGAATTGGACCAGGGATACTACGACGACATCGCGACCTACGCCCGCAACCTGACATGGATTCCCGCGCAGACGGCGCGCATGCGCCTGACCGGCGCCGCCGTATACGAACTGCCGTTGGGCAAAGGCCGGCGGTTCCTGAGCCACATGAATCCGGTGCTGGACGGCGTGATCGGCGGTTGGGTGGTGAGCAGCCTGTTCACGTATAACTCGGGCACGCCGATCCGCCTGGGTGGGGCGATGGTCAACGGGGATCCCGCCCTGTCCGGTCCCACGCGTAACGAGTGGTTCAATACGAGCGACGTTTCCTTGCTCCCGGCCTTCACCGCGCGGAGCAACCCGACTCAATACAGCGACCTGGTGGGGCCGCGAATCGTGAACCTAGACAGCACCCTGGGGAAGCAGTTTCGGATTACCGAGCGGGTCCGGTTCGAACTGCGGTTCGAGGCTTACAACACGCTCAACGCGCTGACGCTGACCGACCCGGTGACGAGCATCACCTCGCCCAATTTCGGCAAGGTAATCGACGAGCGGACGGGCTTCTACGGACGCCAGATCCAATTCAGTGGACACCTGACCTTCTAGGCTAAACTAAACTAACTGCCTGCTGAAAAAGACAAATGGGCCGCCGATAAACGCAGATTGAAAATCAAGCGACTTATCCGCGTTTATCGGGTGCGCCAGGCCAAGCCCGGTTGATCTTGTGGGATGAAAGGAGCCCACCATGTAGTTGCTCATTCGACGTGTAGCCAATCGAGCGTAGAACGGAGCAATTCGTTTGACGAAGCCTCGAAAGGCGAACCTGCGAGCCGCAGCGCAAGCAAACTCAATTCGGCCTCGTTACGCGACGGAAGTGGACAGTCCGCCCGATTTGGATGAAGCCTGAAACCGGCGAGGAGGTAATGGGTAAACGCAATCGCCGGACTTCCCGGGGTGAGAGGAGGCAGCGCGCAGGGACAGATCAGCCGAGGAACCTGGGAGACCCGGTCTCGGAGCGGCGTGGAAAAGACGCGGCAGCCGCCAACAGGAATAAATAACTGCAAGCGGCCGAGGCTGGGAGTCGGAGAGGCCCATAGTAGCTGGGAAGCGGAGTAATGTCCGTGGAGCGAAGGGGCCTTGCTGGAAACAAGCAGAAGTAAGAGGGAAGGAGAACCGCTTGGGACAACCCATTACGGAAGAACCGGAAACCGGGGCCGCCAAAAGCGCCGTCGGAATGCCGGAGAAACTCTCTTTGCTGAGACAGAAGCTGCATCAGAAGGCGAAGCAGGAACCGAAGTTCCGGTTTTATGTGCTGTATGACCGGATCTATCGGCGGGACACACTGGAAGAGGCGTGGAGGCGGGTGCGAGCCAACCAGGGCGCACCGGGGGTGGACGGCATCACGAGCGAGCAGATCGAGGCGCGGGAGACGGGCGCCACCAGGCGGTTTTCGGGCTCCACCACCCGATAGCGCCGCTCTGCGCGCTCCGCCTCGTAGCGGGCACGCTCCACTTCCAAGCGCCATTGCGACAGAGCGGCATCGTGGTTGGCGCGCAGTTGCTCGACGCTCAGCCGCGTGGCTTCGATGGCCGCTGGCGTGATGGCCTGGAGAAACGCATCCGCGACGGCCTGCTCGATCACTGTGCCACCAACGTTGAGGCAGTAGACGCCGCGCCCGTTGACCAGGTCTTTGCCGCAGCAGTGGTAACCCGGAGCCGAGTTCCGGCCGCGATAGTGCACACGCAGGCGGCCGCAGTGCCCGCAACTGACGATCCCCTGCAATAGCGCCGAGCCTTCTCTCACGGCTCCTCCCGCCTGGTGGGGCTTCGGTTTGGTGTTGGAACCGAGCCGCGCCTGATTCGCTTCGAAGCTTGCCCAGTCGATGAAGCCGGGATGATGATCGCGGATGAGAACGGCCCACTGCTCCCTGGGCAGATGCCGCATCCGTTTCCTGACCGCGCCTTGATTTCGGATGTTTTTCAGCATCATGTTAGATTAGAGATCCTTGCGAGAAATCCCGAGCTTCCGCATCATCGCGTTTAAGGTCGTCCGCGGCATTCCGAGACGTGCGGCGGCCTGGCTGATCACCCCGCCCGACTCCCGCAGCACGCGGAGGATATGCTCTCTTTCCACTTGTTCCAGCGTGCTGTTGCCGGCTGGTTCCAGGGAATCGGGCCGTATTTCGGCCAATGGAGCGCGGAGGTTGGGGCCCCGGGAGAGGATAACGGCCCTTTCGATGAAGTTTTCCAGCTCTCTTACGTTGCCCGGCCAATGCCAGCTCACCAAAGCGCGCATCGTCTCCGACGGGATCTTGTCAATCTGCCGGCCCATTTTCCCGGCGTACTTCCTGGTGAAGTGCCGGGCGAGGATCGGTATGTCCTCGGGGTGATCTCGCAATGGGGGCGTCGTGATCGGGAAAACCTTCAGCCGGTAGTAGAGATCGCTTCGAAAGAGTTTATCGCCCATCATCTGGGTGAGATTCCGGTTGGTTGCCGCCACAAGCCGGACATCGATGGGGATGGTCTTGGTGCCGCCCAACCTCTCGAAGGACTTCTCCTGCAACGCCCGGAGCAATTTCGGCTGCAGGTCCAACGGGATATCGCCCACTTCATCCAAAAACAGAGTTCCCCGGTGCGCCATCTCGAAACGGCCGATCTTCTGCGACAAGGCGCCGGTAAAGGCCCCTCGCTCGTAGCCGAACAATTCGCTTTCGAGAAGTCCGGTCGGAATGGCGGCACAGTTCAAAGTGACGAAAGGGAGGTTCTTGCGAGGACTCATCCTGTGGATGGCGCGCGCTACCAACTCCTTGCCGGTGCCGGTTTCGCCCAGGATCAACACGTTCGCATCGGTAGGCGCAACCACTTCAACCTGTCGCTGAACCCGCCGCAGGGCAGCGCTGCTGCCCACGATCTCCTCGAAGTCTTCTTTTGGCTCGACATCTTCGTCCTCGATATTCTCGAGCCGCTCGCGCTCCCGTAGGTCCTGCACAAACGTGATCCATCGGAAGGGAGAGAGCTTCAACACCGCCGTGGCAACCAGGACCGGCACACGGGTCCCATCCTTGCGAATCAACTCCTTTTCAAAAGGCGTGCAGGCACCGAACTTCAAGCCCTCTTCATGCGCCAGTTCATCCAGCGGAGCGTATTCGGGCGGCGTCAGATCGGGCCAGTGCAGCCGGCCGGCGGCCAGATCTTCGCGGCTGTAGCCGACCAGTTCCAGAAATGCATCGTTCACTTCAGGAACACGGTCAAACTCACCGGAAGCGACGCCGGCAACCGTGGTCTGCGAGGGGATTGGACGGATGCGGGCGCGACTGCGCCGCATTTTCTCGTCTCTCTCGTGGCGATCGCTAAAGTCGCGGACGACTCTCGCAAAGCCCCGCAATTCTCCGCGTTCATCTCGGAGCGCCATCGTAATGGCATTGGCCCAGAATCGCGACGCGTCTTTCCTCACATGCCAGCCTTCACACCCGAAATGGCCTTCCGCTGCGGACCGGCTCAATTCCCGCTGCGGAGCTGCGCCGGAATTCTCCTCGACGGGAGAGAGAAACGATAAGTGTCTGCCAACGGCCTCGTGTCCTTCGTAGCCGTAAATGCGCTCGGCTCCGGAGTACCAACTGGCGATGCATCCGTCCGCATCCAACAGGAACAGCGCGTAGTCCTGAACCCAGGACGGGATCGGATCATTGCCGGCCTCGGCAATACCCTCCGTTTGGGCGGTTGTCTTGTCGCGCAAGACCAGGAGGTGCCGCACGGGCAACACGCTGCCTTTGGCTGTGTACTCGACGTCCCACAGGGTTCCATCGGGGCCGGCCAGACGAAGCGTACCCTCCTGCTTGCCTTGTCCCAAAAAAGCCCGCCAAAGCTCTGAGATCTGGGGCCGGAAGCTGGGATCCGCAAAATCATCCATCCTCTGGCCGATAATCTCGTCCCGGGAAAGCCCCAGGAGTTTGCCGGCGCCGGCGCTGGCGTCCCGGTAATTGCGTTCGTCGTCGGTGATGAGAATGGGGACAGAAGGGTGATACACGATAGCCCGAAACAGCAACTCGAGCTCTCGCGGGCCGTTTTCCAGGAGCCAAGCCGCGTCGTGCGCCGGTGAGACTTCAGATGCCAACGCTTCTCCTTCGCCCCGTCCAGGCGCGCCGGACCCGGGAATACGTCTACGTTGGCCCTGACTACAGGCGGTCGACGCCGAACGGGCCGCTGGCTACATGCTACCACCTGGGGGGCCCCGGAGCGGACGATATTGACCATATTCGGTCGATGACGAAGGCGATGGCCGATAGTTTCACAGCCTTACGGTGTGTCAAAGGGCGGAGAAGAGCATGTTCTTTTGGATATGACGAGGGTGCGCAGAAACGCTCACGTAGGGTATCCCTAAGAACGAGTGCGTCGCCACGCCGTCGATTTCAACGCAATTGCACCTTAGCTGCCTTACATTCGACATCACGCGCTTCAGTGCTGCCTGTATCATTTTCGCCCGGTCAAAGCCGAAGGCGCTCCTCCGGATCGCGCTGGCCATGTAGAAGAACGTCCATCCGGTGTTCGAGAGTTCCCTTTCGAGTTCGTGAGGAGTGAGATTGTGGGTAACCGACATCCAGGCATCTGGAAGTGAGTCGTCCTGGATGTGAAAACATCGTGGGCGCATCGCGTCTTTTTCGATCAGAACGCTACCCGGGGTGAGCATCGTATTCCTCTTTTCTCATGGCCTGAACGGGACGGTGCCAACCCCGAAGGGCAGGACACAAACGGCCAGTCGTCCATAAGAGCACGAGTCCGCCCAACGTCATCTTTTGTTGAAACGACTCGCGGGAGACGGGTCGCGGCCCGGAAGGAAGGAACTGGGGTTGTCCAACGATTGACCGCTTGTCGCCAGTTGACCATGTGCGGTCAATCCGGCCGGCCGGGACGTTCCACCGGAGGAGGCTGGTGTTGGGCCAGGTGCTTATTCAGCCTGATGCGCGACTGCTCACATGCCCTGTGGGCCGTGCCCGCCGCATCCAGGGCACGGATGAACGCCTCGACGTCATTCCCGGCCAGCCGGAGGTGCTCGACGGCATCGGAGAATAGCCGGCTGGTGGCCGCGTACTCGTTCACAAGCCTCTGTGTTTCGTCCCCAATCATCTTTAGGCCTCACAGTCGAATTCGTCCATCTGGGCGCCTTATCTGGCCAGCACCGTCGTTGCAGCGAGCGTGAGCGCGATCAACGCAAATACCAGCAGGAAGCTCTTTAGCCACTCGCGCCGTTCGAATTTTGTCCGCGTTCGGTCTGAACGCTGTTGTTCTTCCCAGACCAGATCTTTGGCTGCCGAACGATCTTCCATTACTTGCCCTCACAGACCATGCTGACGCACGCATCGTGCCAAGCGGCGTGGGGGCCTGGCTTGCATCGGGCAATCAATTGCTCCTCCGATTCGAGGGGCGTCAGAATAATGCCTTTGCTGAACCTGGTTGTGATGTTGATCGTCGTGGGAGTAGGGTTGTACCTGATCAACCGATATATCCCAATGGCATCCAATATCAAAACGATACTGAACGTCGTAGTGGTCGTGATTGTCTGCTTATGGCTGCTACAGGCAACCGGACTATGGGGGAGCGCCAGCAACTTCCGGTTCACGCGCTAGTGCCCATGACCACATTCGGTCAGATGACCCCGTACGGTCAGTTCCGCTTTGGGCCGTTTGAGCTTCGTGCGGGCTCGCGGCCGCCACCTCCGGGGCGCGACGCGAGAGGCTCGTATCAGAAAGGAGGGGGGAGGTAGCATGCGACAGAGAGTGATCCCGCTATTGGCCCCAGAGACCAAGCGCCGGCAGAATGGCGACAGTTGCTACGAGACCCGGGCTCGCGGGCTGACCGTGCTCAATTCACCGCAGTTGAACAAGGGGACAGCCTTTACGGCGGAAGAGCGAAAGGCGCTCGGCCTCACCGGCCTGCTCCCGCCGGACATCAGCACGTTGGGGGCTCAGGTCGAGCGCGCCTACATCCAGTATGAGCGGCTGACGGATTCGTTGAGCAAGAACATCTACCTGACCGCACTGCACGACCGCAACGAGGTGCTGTTTTACCGGCTGTTTTCAGAGCACCTCCGCGAAATGATCCCGATCGTCAATGATCTGACCGTGGGCATGGCGATGGAGCAGTATCACCACGAGTGCCGCCGTCCGCGGGGCGTGTACCTCTCGATCGATCATGTCGAAACGATCGAGGAGGCGTTTGCCAGCCTCGGCGCCGGCTCCGGCGATATCGACCTGATCCTAGCGACCGACGCCGAACAAATCCTGGGAATCGGCGATTGGGGGGTCGGCGGCATCGAAGTGTCGATCGGCAAGCTGGCGATCTACACAGCGGCGGGAGGCATTGACCCGACCCGCGTGATTCCGGTGATGCTCGATGTCGGCACCAACCGGGAAGATCTGCTGGACGACCCTACGTACATCGGGAACCGGCACGCCCGGATCCGCGGAGAGCGGTACGATGCCTTCATCGACGCCTACGTCGAAGCCGTGACGAGGTTGTTCCCAAACGCACTGCTGCAGTGGGAAGACTTCGCACCCGGCAACGGACGGCGTATCCTCGAGAAGTACCGCGACCGGCTCTGCATGTTCAACGACGACATGCAGGGCACCGGTGCAATCACGCTCGCGGCGGCCATCTCGGCCGTCCGCGTCTGCGGAACGCCGCTCCGCAACCAGCGCGTGGTGATCTTCGGAGCGGGTACGGCAGGTATTGGAATCGCCGACCAGATTCGTGATGCGATGGTACGTGAGGGGCTCTCCAATGAAGAGGCAACCGCGCATTTCTGGTGCGTCGACCGCGCGGGTTTGCTCACGACCGAAATGGCCGGCCAACTACACGACTACCAGGTGACTTACGCCCGGCCGGCCGCCGAAAGCAAGAGCGGCAAGCACGACGGGAATGGAATGGGCGCAAGCCTGGCCGACGTGGTGCGCCGTGTGAAACCGACGATGCTGATCGGCACGTCGACAGCCGCCGGCAGTTTCACCGAATCGATCGTTCGGGAAATGGCGGCGCATACGGCGAGGCCGATCATCTTCGCGCTTTCCAATCCGCCGCCGCGAGCGGAGGCGAACCCGGCCGATCTGATCGCCTGGACCGATGGGCGGGCGCTCATCGCTACGGGCAGCCCTGTCGCGCCGGTCACGTTTAAGGGAATGACCTACGTCATCGCCCAGGTGAACAATGCCATGCTGTACCCGGGTCTGGTCCTCGGCGCTATCGTCTCGCGAGCCGGCAGGATCAGTGACGGCATGTTCGCGGCTGCGGCGAATGCCGTTTCGAGCCTGGTGACTGTGCGCCAGCCCGGCGCATCGCTTCTTCCGCATGTTGACGATCTGCGCAGCGTATCGGCCACCGTCGCGGTCGCGGTCGCTGAGGCCGCGGATGCCGAGGGCCTGGCCGGAGTCAAACTCGCCGACATCGTCCAACAGGTGCAGGACGCGATGTGGCAGCCGGAGTACCGGCGCATCCAGGCATCCTGAGGGATTCACGAATACACATAGCCATCGTCAGGGCTGAAAGGGTTGGAAATGCCTCATGAAAGAAGCTTCTAAAGTCCGGAAGATTGCCTTTGTCGGAGACCATTTGCCGCGCAAGTGCGGTATCGCCACTTTCACGTCCGACCTGCTCGCCGCCGTTGCAATCGCATACCCCCAGAGCCAGTGCCTCGCAGTGTCGGTCAACGACATTCCAGGCGGCTACGAATACCCGGAGGTGGTTCGCTTCGAGATCGAGGAGCAGGACCTATCGTCCTATCTGCGCGCCGCGGACTTCCTCAATATCAGCAACGTGGACATCGTCTGCCTGCAGCACGAGTTCGGCATTTTCGGCGGGACTGTGGGCGGTCACATCCTGGCGCTCCTGCGCGAACTGAGAATGCCTGTCGTCACAACCCTTCATACCGTTCTGCAGGAGCCGAAAG
The DNA here is from genome assembly GCA_963836015.1 of Bryobacterales bacterium. Classification (GTDB taxonomy): domain Bacteria; phylum Acidobacteriota; class Terriglobia; order Bryobacterales; family Bryobacteraceae; genus CAWCDJ01. Next base: position 335,288 of record CAWIIF010000004.1, read on the forward strand.
CGGACCAGCGTCGCGTGATGAAGGAATTGATTTCACTTTCCACCCGGCTTGTGGTCATGGCCGAGCGCGGACGGCAGATGCTGCAGCAGGTATACCAGGCGCCGGCGGCCAAGATCGATCTAATTCCCCACGGCATTCCCGATGTCGGCTTCGTCGATCCGACGTATTTCAAGGACCAGTTCGGGGTTGAAGGAAGAGTGGTGCTGCTCACGTTCGGCCTGCTCTCGCCGAACAAGGGCATCGAGAACGTGCTGAACGCCCTGCCGCAAATTCTGAGCGAGTTTCCCGAGGTGGTCTATATCGTCCTCGGCGCCACCCATCCCAACGAACTGCGGGAGCACGGCGAAGCTTACAGGCTCAGCCTTGAGATTCTGGCCAAGAAGAACAAGGTCGACAAGAACGTTATCTTCTACGACCAGTTTGTAGATCTTGAAAGTCTCAAGGAGTTCATCGGCGCCGCGGACCTTTACATCACGCCTTACCTGAACGAAGCGCAGATCACGTCGGGCACGCTGGCTTATGCGTTTGGTGCGGGCAAAGCCGTGGTCTCCACGCCGTACTGGCACGCCGCGGAATTGCTGGCGGATGACCGCGGTACGCTGGTGCCATTCGGCGACGCCCCCGCCATCGCGCGCGAGGTGACGGCGTTGCTGCGGGACGACACACGCCGGCACGCCATTCGCAAAAACGCCTATAAGATCGGCCGCGACATGGTTTGGAGCAACGTGGCGCAGATGTATATGTGCTCGTTCGAGTGTTCCCGTCTGGATGGGGCTGCCCGAACGCGCAAGTTTCTGGCCACCAAGACGCTCGACCAAAAGCCGCGGGTGCTGCCACCGATGAAGCTGAGTCACCTTTCGCGGATGACCGACTCCACCGGCGTCTTCCAACACGCTGTCTTCAGCGTGCCGAATTTTTCCGAAGGCTATTGCACCGACGATAATGCTCGCGCCTTCGTCCTCGCGGTACTGCTTGGTGAGTTGGGCGAGGACCCGGAGTCCGTGCGGGCACTGGCCACTACCTCCGCTGCTTTCCTTCACCACGCTTTCGACCTCCGAGCGAAGCGCTTCCACAACCACCTGAGTTTTGACCGGCGCTGGCTGGATGAACTCGGATCGGAGGACTGTCAGGGAAGGGCGCTCTGGGCCCTCGGAATAGGAGTGGGACGTTCGCCATTCCGAAGTTTCCAGATGATGGCAGGGCAGTTGTTCGCGCTGGCGTTGCCCGCGATCACAGAGTTCACGTCGCCGCGGGCCTGGGCGTTCGGCCTGATCGGGATCCACGAATATCTGCGCCGTTTGAGCGGCGACAGCCTGGTCAACCAAACCCGGGAGACCCTGACCTGCCGGCTCATGGAACTCTTCGACGCGAGTGCACATTCGGATTGGCGCTGGTTCGAAGAGGAGCTGTCGTACGACAATGCGAAGCTGGCGCAAGCCTTGATTGTGAGCGGACAGGCAACCGGACAACAAGCGGTGCTCGATCGGGGCCTCGAGGCCCTGCGCTGGCTGACCGAATTGCAAATGTCCGAGAAGGGTCACTTCCGGCCGATTGGCAGCAATGGGTTCTACCGCCGCGGAGGCGCGCGGGCGACCTTCGATCAGCAGCCCGTTGAAGCGCAGGCAACGGTTTCGGCTTGTCTCGAAGCCTATCGTGCCACATCGGACTTCTGGTGGTACGAACACGCGCAGCGCGCTTTCGACTGGTTCATCGGCTGGAACGATCTTGGCCTGGAGCTCTACTCTCCCGGAACAGGCGGCTGCCGCGATGGGCTGCATGTCGATCGGGTCAACGGGAACCAGGGAGCCGAATCAACACTGGCCTTCCTGCTTTCCCTGGCGGAGATGCGATTGGCGCAGAACATCGTGACGAGCTTTAAAGAACCGATCGCCGCCGCCTTATAGAAAGAGTTATGGCCATTCACGTCAAACGTACCTCCACTATTCTCAACCCGGACCAGTCACGTGTTCTTCTCCGGCCTTTCAATCCCGGGGGTCCCGAGCGGGTCGCCAGGATCATCGCCCGGATCATGTCGCTTCCGGAAGACCGGGTCGGACCGATCCTGGACGAGGTCACCGCTGAATTCTCCCAGAGGCATCAGAACATTCGTGGCCTCTTTCTGGAACGTTTCGAACAAATCCGCGACCAATTACCGACAGATCAGGAATTGTGCGAACCAAGACGGCTTTTGATCGGCTCCTACTTCCTGGCCGAGTACTCCCTGGAATCCGCTGCCCTCTTCAATCCATCTATCGTCCCGCACCCTGACCAGACGGGAGTCGGCCCCGGCGCCCTGCGATTTATTCTCAGCCTTCGCGCCACAGGGGAAGGACACATTTCCTCCATCACGTTCCGAACCGGTATCATCCATCCGGACCAGCGGATCGAGGTTTTCCCCCCCGGTGGATTCCTCACCGAACCGCGCCAGATCCCCAACCCCCTGTACGAGAAGGCGCTGTTTGAGCGGAAACTCTCGGAACTCAATTTGGCCGGCGAATTCACGCGCCGCGTTATGAATAAAGTCGGGGAGACGTTCGCGCTGGACGAGCTGCGCGCCGCGCTTCAGGCCGAACAGTTCCGGCTGCCGGACGGGATGGCGCAGGAAGATCAAAGCACGTCGCAGGGGATCTGGATGCTGGCGCGGTCCAACTACGAGGTCCAATTTCGGCCCGAACAGGAGCTGTCCGAACGCATTCTCTTCCCGGGCACGCCGTCCCAGCGCAACGGCATCGAGGACGCCCGCTTCGTTTGCTTCCGGAACGAGGACGGCACTTGTGTCTACTATGCGACTTTCACCGCCTACGATGGCAGGGTTGTGGTGCCGGAACTGGTGGAAACATCGGATTTCCTTCTCTTCCGATTCAGAACCCTGAATGGCCCGGCCGCCGAAAACAAGGGCATGGCCCTGTTTCCCCGGAAAATCGGCGGCCACTATGCCATGCTTTCCCGCCAGGACAATGAAAACATCGACCTGATGTTTTCGGACAACATCCACTTCTGGAATGAGCACCGGGTCCTGCTCAAACCTGCCTTTTCCTGGGAACTCGTCCAACTCGGAAATTGCGGATCGCCGATCGAGACAGATGCCGGATGGCTGGTGCTCAGCCACGGCGTCGGCCCTATGCGAAAGTACTGCATCGGTGCGTTCCTCCTCGATCACGACGATCCCTCCAAGGTCCTCGGGCGGCTGCGTGAACCTCTGCTCAAACCGAATCAGAACGAACGCGAAGGCTATGTACCGAATGTGGTGTATACCTGCGGCGCGCTGGTGCACAACGGCGAGTTGATCATTCCTTATGGTCTGGCCGATCACGCCACGGGTTTCGCCACCGTCCCGCTCGCCGAGGTCCTGGCGGCTATGGAATGACCGTCGCCCACAAGCGAGTGGCCGTGCTCTCCCCCGTCGCCTGGCGAACGCCTCCCCGGCAATACGGCGCCTGGGAGACGGTTGCAAGCAATATCACCGAAGGACTGGTCTCCCGTGGCTGGGATGTAACGTTGTTCGCCACCCGCGACTCCGTGACGCGCGCTCGCCTGCGTGCTGTAGTTGATCGGGGGTATGAAGAGGATCCAGCCATCGATCCCAAAGTAGCCGAGTACCTTCACATTTCCGAAGCGTTCGAGCACGCTTCCGAGTTCGACCTCATCCACAGCCACTACGACTTCATGGCGCTCTCGTACACCCGCCTGGTGAGGACGCCGGTCGTCACGACCATCCACGGATTCTCGTCGTCCCGAATCATGCCCGTGTATGAGAAGTATCGCGATGGGTATTTTGTCTCGATCAGTAACTCTGATCGCGCGCCGGGGCTGAACTATCTGGCGACCGTCTATAACGGAATCGACCTCTCGTTGTATCCGCTCCAGGAGCGCAGCGGCGATCACCTCGTTTTCCTCGGCCGGATTCACCCGGACAAAGGTGTCCATCTGGCGATCGAGGTTGCCCGCCTGAGCGGGTTGCCGCTGCTCATCGCGGGCATCATCCAGGATCGGACCTACTACCGGGAGCAGGTGGAGCCTCACCTGGATGAGACGATCCGCTACATCGGGCCGGTGGACGTGCCGGGCAAAAACGAGTTGTTCGCGCGTGCCCGAGCGCTGCTGCACCTGAACACCATCCCGGAGCGATTCGGACTCGTCCTGGCGGAGGCCAACGCCGCCGGCGTGCCCGTGATCGCCATGGATCTCGGCTCCTGCCGGGAGGTGATCAAAGACGGGCAGACAGGCTTCCTGGTCAATGATGTCCACGAGGCGGCGCAGGTCCTGAAACGCCTCGGTGAAATCGACCGTCACACGTGCCGCGAACGGGTCCGGAAGAATTTCTCGATCGAGACGATGGTGGAGGCGTACGAACAGGTTTATCAGACGATTTTCGAATTGGAAGCGAACAGATGATCAGACGATACGCCCACAACCCGATCCTCACGAAAGCCGACATCCCTTACCCGGTTGAAACCGTTCACAACGCAGCCGTAGTAAAGCGCGAGAACGAATACATTATGCTGTTCCGATCCCATCTCCGCACGGGACGGTCGATCATTGGCTTGGCACGCAGCCCTGACGGATTCCATTTCACCGCCGATGCGGAGCCCTTTCTGACTCCTGCGGCGGAAGAGTTCAGCGTCGAGGACCCGCGAGTGACCCTGGTGGGAGGCGAGTACCTGATCACATACAGCGTCTACTCTCGAGATGGAGTGCAAATCGCACTGGCCAAGACGCACGATTTCAGCAGACTGGAAAGCCTTGCTCTCATTACGGAGGCGGACTACCGGAATGTGGTGATCTTTCCCGAGAAGTTTGGCGGCCTCTATGCCCGGCTGGACCGGCCCCATTCGGAAATCGCGCCGTGGTCCATCTGGATTTCCTATTCTCCAGACCTACGCTTTTGGGGCGAGTCCCAGCTCATCATGAGGCCCGAACCATATCACTGGGATGAGATGAAGATCGGTCCGGGCGCGCCGCCGATCAAAACGGACCAGGGATGGCTGTCCATTTATCACGGTGTTTTCCGAACGATGGACGGGTCAGTATACCGCTTGGGGGTCGCTCTTCATGATCTGCAGAACCCGGCGAAGATCATCGGCGTGGGCGACTCGTGGATCTTGCAGCCGGAAGATCCCTGGGAAGTCACGGGGTATGTCCACAACGTCGTGTTCACCTGCGGAGCTGTTGCGGAGCCCGATGGAACGGTGAAGATCTATTGGGGCGGCGCGGACACAGTCATGTGTGTGGGCGAAGCCAATGTCTCCGACCTGGTCGCGTTGTGCCTGGATCACGCGAGACCGGCAAAATGAGCGCGGCATCTGGGTCATTCCGATCCGGGCTCCGTCGATACGTAGCCGGCGAAAGCACGGCTCCGCAACTCAATCCGCGAGTGGGTTGGGGCGTATTTGAAAACGGACTACCTTGGCGGTAGTGCCCTTGCCGGTCTCGCTGTGGAACGGTGTACGGGTACCCCAAGTCGTCCAGACTCCCTTTCCTCTCCATCCAGCCTTGGGATCATCAACCCGGCCGTCCATCCCTTTCGCGAAGAAGCCGAGGGGATAGGGTACGCGCAAGACCAGGAATTTTCCGTTCACCAGCGGGAGCAGCGAGTCCGAGCCGTTCCCGGTGGCGATGGGAGTGTTCTTCCCAAGCCCCAGAGTATCGAACTGGTCTACCCAATCGTAGTAGTGTGAGTCGGCGCTGCCGGACTCATTCAGGTTCTGGAAATTCGGTCCGGGCGTCGGGTATAGCGTCCATCCTTCCGGACACTGCTGCCCGGTGGCCTTTGGCCCGTTGAGCGGCCCTTTGCACTTGCGCCGGTCGAAGCTGGCCAGATGCCCGCTTCCCAGAGCCACCCAGGCGACACCATTGCCATCCACATCCATGCCGCGCGGCGAATAGCCCCGGAACCGCGCCTTGGGATTATTCCAGGGGACCTCGTAGTATTCGGCCAGAGCGGTCTCCGGAGGATGTGACCCCGGATTCAGCCGCACGATCCCGCCCGGGAATCCCAGGACACTGCCCCAGATCATACCGTCGGGGCCCACGGCGAGACCGTAGAACGCGGCGTTGAGGCGCGTATCCTTGCGCGGGTCGGGTGCCGTGTTGACAGCGGATGAAGTGCCGAGGCTTTCCCCGCTGGGGGCCGTGACCACTCTCTGCTCGGCCTCCACATAGGCGTCGCGCTTGCCATTACCGTTGGTGTCCAGGATCAGCGCCGTCCAGCCTTGCGATTTCTGCTCGTCGTGCGTCTGGTCCCATACCTTGGTGTTGAGCCAGCCCACCACTCCGCCTCCCCCGCCGCTGCTGGTCCACAGCGTGTTGTTGGCATCGTGCGCAAAAATCAGGTGATGTGTGCCGAAGCAGGTATCGATCATCGAGGTCTGCCTGGTTGAGGGGTCATATACGGCGAGCTGGCGACCGGAGCGCTCCAGCGGCGTGAGCTTAGCCGAATCGAGGTTCGACCCCGCCTTGCAGTACGAGGGGTCTTCAGGCGGACGGATTCGCGACGTGTACCATAGACGCCCGCGCTCATCGAACATCGGGTTGTGAACTGTAGTGTGGCTGTCCCAGATCGCTTCATCGCCCCAGAACACCGAGGGCTGCAGCGGCTTCGGCTGCCCGGGGGTATCCGGATCGCGGTAGGGGACCTTCAATTGGCTCGGGATGTTGTGCACCGGATCCAGCACGGGCAAGTAATCGCGGCTTTCCTCGGGCGATCCGTAGATTAAGCCATTCGCGTTGATATTCGGGTTACGCTTGTCGGTCGAGATCTCGTCGTGCAGATAGGCTTTGGGATCAGCCCAATCCCATTGCGTAATCACAACGTTTCGCTCGATTCCTTGTGGCCGCGGCGGCGTCACCGCCGGCAGTTCCCCATGCTCGATCCGGCTGGTCCAATCGCCAAACAGTTCGGTGGCCCGGCGAAGGCCCAACTGCGACAAGCCGCCCATCATGGCCCTGCCGGCTTGTCCGGACTGCACCCGTCGCGCCCATGCCTGGGCAGGTGAATCGAACTTGCTGAACAGGGGAGGAATGGTACGCGTATATTGGTTCCCGAGTTGGTGGCAGGACTCGCAACTGTCGGTCTTGATCAGGTGGATCCACTGGTCCTGAGTGCGGATGTTCAGCGAAATCCCGTTGCCTGAAGGCCCAGTACCGGGGAATTCGTTCTTGTCGGGCACTCTGAGTAGGGCGTACCAGTAATTCGCGGGATAGAGTTGCGCAGCGGTTCTGGCGTCCGGCGCAACGGTAGGTGTCAGATTGACCGACACACCAGTCTCGGCTTCGAACTTGGGCGAATCCACCAGTCCGTAGCCACGCGCCCAGACGGTGTATTTTGCCTTGGGCAGATCGGGGATCAAGTACCGGCCCCGATCATCAGTGACCACTTCCTTAATGTAGCGCGTGGGCAGATCGGTGGTTTCGGCGATCACCCAGACGCCCGCTTCGGGTCCCTTGCTGGTCGAGACCACGCCGCCAATCTCGTCGGGCTTGAGTTTCACCGATGCAGGCTGTTGTGCATCCAGACGGGTCCGCGTGCCAGTGAGGTATCCGGCACTGGCGAGAGCCACAACCGCGCCGAAGGACAGAAATCTTGTGATCCTCATATTGCACCTTCCTAGCGTTTCACGCTGTGATCCGGTGAGCATCTACTCAATCCTGGACGGACAGTATATACCTGCCGGGCCATCGGGTTTACTTCTCGGACCTCACTAACACAAGAACCAGCGCGGTAGCCAGCAACGGCACCAGGCTCGCGGCGATCAGGATCGGCTCGAACGAATAGCGGTCCGCTGTCCAGCCGATCAGGAACGTCGAGAGAATAGTGCCGGCACCGGCGCCGGCGCCGCTGTAGCCGCTTACGGACGCGACCCAATTGTTCGGGTAGAGATCGGAAGGCAGCGTCAATGCCATCGTCGACCATGCGGCATAGCAGCATGTCGTGATGCCGAACAGACCAGCGAGCAGCCACAGGTTCGACGTCGCGACGGCTGGGATCAACAGTGTCATGCCCAGGCCGCATACGACGATTACGGCTTTGCGGGCGTCTACCACCTGCCACCCGCGGCGAACCAGCCAACTCGAAATGCCGCCGCCCAGGAAGTTGCCCGCGTCGGCGGCAAGAAAGGGAATCCAGAACGCGAGCACGCCCTGTTCGAGTCGGATATGCTTCGATACCAGGTACACCGCGAACCAATCCGTAATGAAGAACCAGACCGGGTCCGTGAGCGACTTGCCCAGGATGATGCCCCACGTCTGTTTCAAGCGCAACACGTCGCGCCAACTCGCCTTGGACAGCTGGAGACGGCACTCGGCACGATCTTCCAAAATCATGCGCCGTTCGGATTCGGAGAGGCGGGGATGCTCTTCGGGGCTCCGGTAGACCCGGCGCCAAACCAACAGCCATGCGAGCCCCAGCAAGCCGGGGACGGCGAACGCCGGCCGCCAACTGCCGAAGCAGTGATAGAGACCGAGCACCAGCAGCGGAGCCACCGCGGCGCCTACGGCCGAGCCGCTGTCGAACAAGGCCACCGCGAGGCCGCGCTCGCTGCGCGGAAACCACTCGCTCACAGCCTTGGTCGCGCCCGGCCAGTTGGCCGATTCGCCCGCGCCCAGGAGGAACCGGAATGCGCATAGGGAACGCAGGCCGCTCGCGAGCGGCGTCAGTATGGCCGCCAGCGAGTACCACAGCACGCTGAGCGACAGCCCTTTGCGCGTGCCGACGCGATCGATGAAGCGGCCCACGAATGCCTGCCCGAGCGTATACGCCACGCGGAATCCGACGATCACAATGGCGAACTGCTCGTTGGTCCAGTGGTAATCGGCCTTCAGGTAGGGCGCCATCACGCTGAGGGATTGGCGATCGATGTAGTTGATGACGGTGGAGGCGAACAGCAGGGCGCCGATCCACCAGCGGAATCGATTTGTCAAACAGCGCTCCGTGCCGGAAGGTCAAGAGGAGATTAACCAAAGTACGGAGAAGAGTCAATCGGAAAGAAGCGGGAGGAACGGGCACGGGATTTCAGCGCGTTCGCGCGCCTCTGAGCCGAGCTCCCCCCTGGCCTGGTGTCAGACGGGCTGGCGTAAATCCGGAAATCGAATCAGAATCTACATATGCTTAGATTTTGCGTCGCTCTCCTGCTTGTGGCGGCATTCGCCTCGCCGGCGGAGAAGGCGCTTCCCCTGCGCTGGGTGTATATCTCCCGCAGCCTTCATTCGGACCAGGATGTCGAAGATATCCGGCAGATCGCCCGAACCGCATCGGAGAACGGCCTGAACGGCGTTCTTTTTGCGGCCGGCCTGGACTCCATCGACCTGAAGCCGCCCGAATACTTCACGCGGCTGGAGAAAGTAAAAGAGATCTTCCGCGAGAACAGCCTGGAGATGATCCCGAACGTATTCTCGGCCGGCTACGGCGGCGGCATCCTGGCGCACGACAAGAACCTCGCCGAAGGTCTGCCGGTGAAAGACGCCGTGTACGTGGTGAAGGGCACGGAGGCGCGCATCGAGCCCGAAGTTCCGGTGGCGGACGGCGGACCCGCGGCGGAGGGCGTGTGGACCAGGGAGGTCGCGGTGCGGCCGTATCGCTGCTATCGCGTTACGTTTCGCGCCAAGACCGAGGGGTTGCCGGCGACGCGGCCGTTCAGTTCCGGAGCGTTCCGCCTGGACGTGCGCACCAGCGACCGGAGAAACCTCACGCCGTGGAACGCGCATGTCCCGCCGACCACCGACTGGCGCGAGGTGCGCTGGGGATTCAACAGCCTTTGGTACGACAAGGTCCGGATCTCCATCGGTGCGCCGAACGCCCCTGCCGGTAAGGCCTGGGTGGACAGCGTCCGCGTCGAGGAGGTCGGGCTGTTAAACGTCCTGCGCCGCCCCGGAACGCCGATGACGGTGAGGGCCGCGGATTCCGGCACGATCTATACCGAAGGGCGCGACTACGAGCGGGTGACGGACCCGCTCTTGAACTTCCGCTTCGATCACGATGGCCCCCCGATCCGGGTGGTGGCGGGCGGCCGGATCAAGGACGGAGAAAAGCTGCGAGTCAGTTACTATCACGGCTTCTCGATCAACGATGGCCAGACCACCGTTTGCATGGGCGAGCCCAAGACCTACGAGATCTGGCGCGACATGGCGCGGCGCATGCATGCGGCCGCGGCGCCGCCGCGCTACGTGCTGAGCATGGACGAGATCCGCGAAGGCGGGACGTGCGAAGCCTGCCGGGGACGCAACATGGGTCAACTGCTCGGGGAGTGCCTGACGCGCCAGTTCCAGATGCTGCGAGAGGTGAATCCGAAAGTGGACGTGTGGGTGTGGAGCGACATGCTCGACCCCAACCACAACGCGCACGGGGATTATTACCTGGTGCAGGGCGACTACACGGGCTCGTGGAACCACATCCCCAAGGAGATGGGGATCGTGACGTGGTATTACGAGCGTCGCGCGCTGAGCCTGCCGTTTTTTTCGAAGCTGGGATTTCGGACGCTGGCCGGTGCTTACTACGACGCCGACACGCTGGACAATCCGCGGGCTTGGCTGGTGGACCTGGAGAAGACGCAGAACGCGCAAGGGATCTGCTACACAACATGGCAGAACAAGTACGCGCTGCTCGGCGATTTCGGCAAGCTGGTTTCCGGGGCCCCTATCTGACGGTGGTGTCGACGACTTCGAAGTCGGAGCCTTTGACGCGCTCGAGGGTCTCGAGGCCTTTGAGACGGGCGTCCGGCGAGATGGACATCAGCCAGTCGCCGCCGTTATCGGCGACGAACATGCCGTACTTCTTGAGGCCTTCCAGAATAGCGCGGGCGTGGGGCGGGAAACCCGACGTGTCGAAGTCCTTGCGCAGGCGCAGGCGCTCTCCCATGCGCGGGAGGTCGGGGTCGGTGAGGCGGCTGGCGAAGTGCGTGGCGGGGTGTACATAGGCGCGGCGGGAGCGGCGGACGGTGAAGCGCATGGCGTGCTCGACGAGGCCGCGCTCGCACTCGTCGTAGCGCACGGAGGCGGGAAAGATCGGGAGGCCGGCGGCATCGCCGGAAGTCCGGCCTTCCGGGCGCAGGGCGCCGGTGCGGAGGTCGAAGGTCGCCTCGTTGGAGGCCTGCCAGCCGGCGTCGGTTTTGCGCGCCTGCCAGAATTCGTAGAGCTTTCCGTTGATGGGGTCGACGATCAGCAGGTGCCGGTCGCCGGAGCCGTGGCGCTGAATGTCGTCGAGCGTCTGGCCGGGGCGTGCCATCGCACCCGTGTCCTCGTTATGGGCCAGCGGCCAGTTCTCGATCGGAGCGTTCTCGGCCACGGGGAAGGGGCCGGGATCGGACTCATCGGGATATAGCTGGATCTTCACCGGGATGCGGGGCTGATTCGGTGGCACGATCACGAAGTTCATGTCCAGGTTGTAGCCAAGGTGCTTGTCGGCGCCGATCGAGGCGATGATGCGGGTCGAGTTGGCGAGAACCGGCAGCCTGGATATGTCCTGGTTCCAGGGATTCTCCGGAGGAAAGACCTGCAGCGCACTCAGGATGCGGTCGGCCTCCGGCGTCCCGAAGAGCACGGGTTGCGCAATTGCCGGCATTGGCGGCCGCTGGCGCTCCTGAGCCTGCTCCGCGAGAGTGGCGCCCGCCAGAGCCAGTGCCAGGAAAGTCGCTACTGCGTAAGTATTCCGCATGGCTTGATTCTAGCCGAATCACATGCGTTTGACCGAAATTCCGGCCGGGGGGTTGCCGGGCGCAAGCAGACAAAAGCGTCTATTTCTATCTTTTCTCTTGCTTTCCTCCCGTCGTCGTGATAGCGTCTTGGCGAAGATTCCTTGCAACGAAGGTCCTAACGGGAGGATTGCATGAGGTTAGTCCTCAAGAGGGAGTATCGGAAACGAAACTCCGGCGGAAACCCGAAGTTCCTGTTTGCAGTTGGCGCCATACCATTGATTCTAATGGTGGTGCTTCTTGCCACCGCTGGTTGGTCCCAATCCAGTAACGGCAGCGTGCGCGGGATCGTTCAAGACCCGACGACCGCGGTCATTCCAAATGTCACCGTGGTATTGACCAATACGGCAACCGGTGTCGAGCTCAAAACGGTGAGCAACGGGGCAGGGATCTACGTGTTTCCCTCCGTAATTGCCGGTCCATACAAAATAACGGCCGAATTTGCCGGCATGAACCAGTTTGAAGCCACTCTCCAGGTGCAGACGCAGGGGTCTGCCTCTGTGGCGATCACATTTCAGCCAGCGGGAACGAAGACCATAGTGGAAGTGAAGGACGTGACCCCCGTAGTCGTCTCGGATACGGCTTCCCTGGGATACACGCTCGAACGGACACGCATCGAGCAGTTGCCGATCAACGGCCGGAACGTCATGACCCTGATGAACACGGTCCCGGGCGTGACGTTCGATACCGACGGCAACCTGCGGACCTTTGGCGGCCGCGTTGGGACGCACGATGTCGTCCTGGACGGCGCCGCCCTGACCGACGAGGTATACGGCGGCGGCACCGTAAACCGTCCGCCCGGCCTGGACAGCATCCAGGAGTTTACCGTGGAGGTCAACTCGAGCTCCGCCAAGTACTCGCGGCCGACGAACGTCATCCTGACCACCAAGAGCGGCACGAACGGGATACACGGCTCGCTCTTCGAGACCAACCGCGACTACGGCTATGGCGTGGCGCGCGCCCGCGATAACTTCACCAACACCGCGGCGAAGCTGATCCGCAACGAATATGGCGGCACCGTGGGCGGGCCGGTATTCATCCCCAAGGTGTACAACGGCAAGAACAAGAGCTTTTGGTTCTTCTCCTACGAAGGCTTTAAGCAGCGCACCGGCGCCTTCGCCAACTACAAGGTCCCCACCGATGCCATGCGCAACGGCGATTTCTCGGGCCTGGTGAACTCGGCCGGAACTTTGTCGGTCATCTACGATCCGCTCACCACTCAATCGGCGGCCAACAATTATGTCCGCGAGCCCTTCAACTACAACGGCAAGCTCAACAGCATCGACCCCGCGCGGATCAGCCCGCTGATGAAATACATCTACAGCATCTTGCCGGAGCCGAATATACCCGGCGTAAATCCGCTGATCGCCAATAACTACAGCGCACCCAATCCGAACATCCAGAACCAGTACACCTATTCCATGCGGTTCGATCAGCGTATCACGGACAAGGACCTGGTGTACGGCCGCATTACCAAGGCCGACGGGAGCACCTATCGCCCCGCTTCGGGCGGCGTCCCCACGCTCGATGGATTCGGCAATTCCCGCTCCGACACGTACCCCAACGAGAGTCTGTCTCTGGACTGGACCCGCACCATATCGGCATCCTTTGTGAACGAGTTCACGTTCAGCGCCAGCCGGACGGTCTCGACGCAATTCTCCGGCGATCCCACCGTGAATTACGCCGCCAAACTGGGCCTGCCCAACCCGAACGGCGTGCCGGGCTACCCGGTGATCAACAACATCGGAGTGGGCACCGGGAGAAGCAACTACTTCCAGCCGACGAACTGGAACCTGCGGTATTTCAACTACTTCATCCTGGAGGACAACGTCACCAAGGTGAAGGGGAAGCACGAGATCCAGTTCGGCATCCATCTGCGTGAAGACCGGAATAACTGGACGCCGCAGCAGCAGCGCACCGCCGGCGCGGAGACCTTCCAGGCCATTACGACCGCCCTGTACGACCCCAAGAAGAGCACCGCCACCAATCGGGTGTCTACGCTGAACACGGGCAATGTGGCGGCGGCGGCCTACCTGGGATATGCCAATTACGAAGTTCGCGTCAATAAGGGCCGGTACTACTTCCGCCAGAACGAAAATACCGCCTATATCCAGGACAACTACCAGGTCACCCCGCGCCTGAAGTTGAACCTGGGCCTGCGCTGGCAGTTTACCCCTTACCCCAGCGACAAGTACAACATCTTTTCCAGCTTCGACCCCAAGAACATGGCGATTGTCATGGGCCAGGATTTCAACACGCTCTACCGGGTGGGAGCAACCAGCCCGGCGCTGGTTGCGGCCTTGACTGCCGCCGGCGCCAAGTTCGAGACGCCGCAGCAGGCCGGCCTGCCCGCCAAGATGGTCTACAACAACTACCACGACATAGGTCCACACCTTGGGTTCGCCTACCGTGCCTTCGACGGACCCAAGAGCTTCGTCCTCCGCGGCGGGATGAGCGAGAACTACTTCTGGGTTCCGGCATACGGCTGGAATGACACCATGCGGAACAACGCGCCGTTTGCCGGCTTTTACCAGAACTACTCGCTAACGGTGGCCCAGCAGTCGCCCGACCACCTGCCGAACTATGGGCTGGTCAGCGTTCCCACGGTCGTCGCCGGAAAGAACAGCGCAAACGTAGTCAACTTCAACAACCCAACGGGAATCACCATCGGCGAAGATGCCTTCCGCTCCGCATACTTCAGTCCCCATCAGCCCAGCTCCCGGGTATGGGATTGGAACCTGACTCTGGAAAAGCAGGTCATGCCGGAGACGCTCGTGCGGATCGCCTATGTGGGTAATCACTCCACTCACCTCGACAGCTACGCCCAAACGAACGCTCCGATTCCGGACTACGTCTGGGTGACCACCAAGCACATTTCGCCGCCCACTGATGACAATGCCAGCGCCGAGAAACGGCCCTTGAGCGGTACCACTTACCCCTATGGCGACCTGAACGAATTCGGTAAGGATGGCTGGGGCTGGTCGAACGGCATTCAGTTCGAGGCCGAGCGCCGGTTTTCGAAGGGCGTCGCATTCCAGCTGATGTACATGTTCGTCAATTCCACTAAGGCCGGCAGCCATGGCTGGTATTACGATTCGTCGGTTACCCCGGTGAGCACGTTCCTCCCCAACACCGTCCCCGCCGATTACCAGCAGAGAATGAGGCTGCTCCTGTACGCGCGCGATACCACCGTCCCGCAACACGAAATCCGGTGGAACTGGCTCGTGGACCTGCCGTTCGGCAAGGGTAAACTGCTTGGCAGGAACGCCGGCGGAGTACTCAATCAAATCGTGGGCGGCTGGCAGGTCAGCGGCCTGGGCCGCTGGAACACCAACTGGAACACGCTGCCGACGGATATGTATCCGACCGGCGTGCCGGTGCAGTACTACGGCCACAAGTACCCCATCCAGGATTGCCGCAGCGGGAGCTGCCTGCCCGGCTACCTGCTGTGGAACGGCTACATCCCGGCGCATCAGATCAACAGCCACGATCCAGCGACCGGGAAGCCGAACGGGGTCATGGGGGTCCCGGCGGATTACAAGCCCGCGGCATCGCCGCTATGGCCCTACCCGGCGGACTATAACAGCCGTAGCGGGGATACCGACCCGAACTATGACTATTACGGTTCGAACATCGGCTTCCTCCCGGTGACCGACAGCAGCACGCCTTACCAGATAGACCTTACGCCCTACAACTCAGGTTCCCCGGCCGGCAGCCCTCTATCTGCCTGGAACAACCAGCCGATGCTGACCACCAACCTGTGGAATGTCGATGCATCCGTGTTCAAGACTTTCTCCATCAAGGAGAGGGTGAAGTTCCGCCTCCAGATCGACTTCTTCAACGTGTTCAATGTGCCGGGCAACTCTTTTTCAACCGGCGATGACGGACTGGCCCTTACGTACACCAACCAGAACAGTCCGCGCACGATGCAGCTTTCCGGACGGCTGAGCTGGTAGCCTGACGCGAGCGGTACTTGGAAGAACCCGGAATCGCCCTCGGCGGTTCCGGGTTTTCTTGTATCAGGGCACGGCTTCAGCGGCGCTGCAGTCTTGCTGAGCCATCGTCATCGTCCGACAATCGATACAGGAAACCTTCTTGACCAATCGTGCCAGCCTCACTGCGGAGTACATGGCGCTTTTCCGTGCCCTCGAATCGTCTCGCCCTGCCGGTTCGCGCTTGTTTAGTGACTCGGACGCTTCCCTCTTCCTGTGCGGATGGCGGAAGTGGCTCCCTCGATTGGCCACCTTGCCAGCCGGGCGCCGGATTGCGGAGAAGTTACTTGATCGAGCATCCCCAGGTGCAAGAGCAGCGGGCGTGGCCCGTACCAAATGGATCGACGACGAAGCCACGGTCGCACTGCAGACCGCAACGCAGCTCGTCTTACTCGGGGCTGGGTTCGATATGCGCGCGTTTCGCCTGCTCTTGGCGACACGCGTCCGCACTTTTGAGTTGGACCATCCGGAAACTTCACTTTCCAAACAGGCAATCCTGAAGAGCGCACGGCGAGCGCTGCCCGAGCGCATCCGGTATATCTTTGTCGACTTCAATCGACAATCAATCGCTGAGGTCCTCCGTAACGCCGGTTTCGACGACTCACTACCTGCCTGTTGGATCTGGGAAGGCGTCACCAATTACCTGACCGCGGAAGCCGTTGACCGCTCCTTGGGGCAAATTGGAGAGACGGCGGCCGAAGGGAGCATTCTCCTCTTCACTTACATCGACCGCGCAGTCCTCGACAAACCGGAAAGCTTCTTCGGTGCGCGGAAGCTGATTGACAGGCTCCGATCCTACGGGGAGCCGTGGACCTTTGGGCTTGATCCTGGCAAAGTTGGGTCGTATCTTGCGACTCGACGTTTCGAGTTACTCAAAGATGTGAGCGTCGCCGATGTATGGAAGTGTGCAGGCCGATCAAGTCTGGAGCCGCATGGCTATGAATTTTACCGGCTCGCCTCCGCTCGCGTCGGTCGATGACAACCCGCTCCAGCGAGATGGTCGGTATTTCGGAAGGAATCCAGATGAGTGTGAAGCCCCCAAGTCATAGAGCTGCGCTCCTGCCGCCGCGGACCACGACTACTTCCAGCTCAGCGACCGGCTCCGCTGCGCCTGCTGGAACTCGACCTAATCACTCACTTGGCAAACCGCCCGAGGCGGAATCAGACGAATCGGATATTACCGCACGCTTTCCAGTTCCTTCCGAACCTGCGGGATCACCTGACGGTATTCCCGGCTCCCAGACCGGGCGGTAAGGAACGCTTCGAAGGCCGCGCGGGCGCGCGCATTATCCCCGGCCATCTTGTAGAACCGGCCGAGATTCAACTGATAGGTTGGGTCGAGCCGGGCGGCCTTCTCGAAATAGCTCTGCGCCGCCGCTACGTCGCCTTTTTGGAAGGCTGCCATCCCGAGTTCGTTATAGGCGGGGGCATATTCCTCGCCCGATTGCAGAATCGCGTTCAGAGCTTGCTGGGATTCCTCCATCCTGCCGGCCTGGCGATAGGCCACGGCCAGATTCTCGAGGCTTTCGTAATCCGAGGGGTTCAGTTGGGTCGCGGTCTCCAACAGGGTGATGGCTTCCTTACTCTTTCCCTGGCGCAAATAGAGACTGCCCAGCCGGGAGTATAGCCACGCCGCATGGACGCCTTTGCGGAGCGCATCGTTATACAGTTGCATCGCCTCTGCGAGGCGTCCGCCTTCCGCGTACAGGTTGCCCAGGCCGTTATACAGGGCGGGGTCGGCGGGGTCTTTGGCGATGGCTTGGCGCAGGCTCGAGACCCGCTCGGGGACGGGCGCGCCCGAATCTACCCCGAGGTGCAGCAGGCGGAGTACTTCGAGCTGGTCCTTCGGGTCCGTCCCTTTGCCCGTCAATTCAGCCGCCTCGGTGGACGATCCGCCCAGGTACCCGAGCGACTTTAACTGCTGCAGCGTGCGCGGGTCCATGGCGGCGGGCGCGAGCTTCTCTGCGCTTCCGGCGATGGCGTTGAGTTTGGCCTCGAGGTTCTGCGCTTCCGCCGGATGGGCGGCGATGACGTTGGTGGTTTCGCCGGGGTCCTGAACCAGATCGTAGAGTTCGGGCCTGGGCGCGCGGATGTACTTCCAGCGGTTGGTGCGCATCGCGCGCAGCTCGGCCCAACCCATGTTGAGCTTGGGGAACAAGGTCTCGGCATACGAGTAGGTTGTCGGAACGTCTTTGCCGCCGAAGGAGGGCTCCAGGCTGGTGCCCTGCACGCCCGCGGGAGCCTTACCGCCCACCAACTCCAGGATGGTGGGGAGCAGATCGATGGTTCGCGCCTGCTGCTTCACGCGGACACCCTTGGGTACCGGCCCCCCGCTCAACAGGAAGGCGATGCGCAGGGTGGAGTCGTAGAGAAAGACCCCGTGCGTGTACTCGCCGTGCTCGGAGAGGCTCTCTCCGTGATCCGACAACACTGCGACCAGCGTATCCGCCGGCGGGGCTTTTCGGGCGACGGCTTCGAGCAGGCGCCCGATCTGCTGGTCCGTGTAAGCGATCTCGCCGTCATAGGGGCGATCTTTGTACTTCTCGCGAAAGGGCACGGGCGGATCGTAAGGGAAGTGCGGATCGTACAGATGGGCCCAAAGGAAGAAGGGCTTGCCCGACTGCGCATCCATCCATTTCACGGCCCGTGTCACCACCTCTTCGGCGCGGCGCTCGGGTTCGGCCAGGGCGGAGGCGCCGGCGGCGGTGGGCATTTCGTCATCGTAGACGGCGAAGCCTTGGTTCAGGCCGAACCGCCTTTTCAGCACCGAGGAGCCGATGAAGGCCGCGGTGTCCCACCCCTGCTGCTGAAGAATGGTTGCCAGTGTGGTCTGCGACGGAGGTAGGACAAAACCTCCGGTGTTGCGGACCTTGTGGACGGTGGGGTAGACGCCGGTCATCATGCTGGCGTGGGAGGGGCCGGTGAGGGGAGCGGGCGCGGAGGCGTTTTCGAAGAGCACACCCTGCCGGGCGAGGGCGTCGAGGTTGGGAGTCTCGATGCGGGAGTAGCCGTAGCAGGCGAGGTGGTCGGCACGGAGCGTATCGATGGTCACGAGCAGGATATTGAAGTGCTTCGGCGCCGGCGGGCGGGCGGATTTACACGAGCAGAGGGCGACCAGGGCGACGAGGCAGAGGCGATGGCTCGGCGACATGCGCCTACGGTAGCACAGCGCGGCGCCGGGCCTACCGCGCCACTGGGACCGGATTCGGGATGTCCTCGGGCACGGAGGAGGCGGGCTGCGCGGGGCCGTGCCAGACGCTGCCGCCGTAGGTGGTGATGTAGATCATCTTGGGATTCACCGGGTCGGGGATGACGCGGTGGCCCCATTTAAAGGTGTAGCCGCGGAGGCGCTGCCAGGCGGCGCCGCCATCACCGGAGCGCCATGCGGCGGCGTCGAAGCCGCAGACGTAAAGCACGCGCGGGTCCTGCGGGTCCACGGTGACGTCGTAGACGTGCTGGCCTTCCTGGAAGATGGGCTGCCAGGTGGCGCCGGCGTCGGAGCTCAGGTACACGCCGCCGCCGGTATCGACGCCGGTCCGGCCCTGTCCCCAGGCAGCGAGGTACATGCGGCGG
Source organism: Bryobacterales bacterium (assembly GCA_963836015.1). Classification (GTDB taxonomy): domain Bacteria; phylum Acidobacteriota; class Terriglobia; order Bryobacterales; family Bryobacteraceae; genus CAWCDJ01. Next base: position 354,537 of record CAWIIF010000004.1, read on the forward strand.
TTGTCGCGGGGATCGAGCGTGAGGCCCACGGGACCATTGACGGACGGCGGCAGCACCATCTTCTCCCAATGCGCGGCGGCGTCGCGGGAGCGGTAGAGGGCGCCATCGCCGCCGTCGCCGAACTTGCCTTCGCTGCGCCGCGCCACGACCAGGTAGAGGGTTCCATCGTCCGCGCGGGTGAGCCGCCAGGCAAAGGGGGCTTCGCCCTCGATGCCCTGGTTCTTGAGCGTCCAGGATGCTCCGTTATCGGTGGACTTGTAGACGCCCCGGCCGAAGGCGCACGCGTAGAGGGTGCGCGCGGAGGCGGGGCTGGCGGGATCGAGCAGGATGTGTGTGACGGAGGTCTGGGGCATGCCCTGGTTGGACGGGCGCCAGGTGTTGCCGCCGTCTTCGGAGACGCCGACGCCGCCCACGTAAGTCCTGGGATCGCGGTTGCGCCACATTTTCGGGCGCGGCAGGTCGTGGACACCGCTGAACGCGCCCCAGAGGCGGCCTTTGACCTGGGGATCGAAGACCACCCAGTAGGTGGTATTGCGCCACCTGGTCGGGACGCCGTTGGTGGCGGAGGTCCAGGAGGCGCCGCCGTCGCGGCTGTGGAAGGCGCCGATATCGGTGTAGCTGATGACGAGGTGGCGCGGGTCGAAAGGATCGAAGTGAACGCCGTAGTTGGTGGTGACGTCGAGGCCGCGGGTGGTCCAGGTGTTCTCGCCCACCCGGACGGAGGTGACGGTTTCCCAGGTGGCGCCGCCGTCGAGGGTGCGGTAGGTGCGGAAGAGGTCGGTGGCGTAGCAGATGTTGGGATCGGTGGGGGCGACGCCGAGGCTCCAGGGCGTGTCGAAGAAGACGTCCTGCCCGCCCTCGGGCGCGCGGCTTTCGATCCAGGAAGGCAGAAGGTTCTTCGACGGCCGGTTGGATTCCTGGTGGACGATGGTCCAGGTGCGGCCGCCGTCGGCGGTCTTACTGATGCCGTTGAAGGTGTTCTCGCGGCCTTCGGCGCCGATTCTCATGCCGCGGAAACCGGCATAGGCCACGCGGCCGTCGCCGGGCGCGGCGGCGATCGCCTGGTAGCGGCCCGATGTGGGTGTCTGGGCGACGCGCCAGGTGGCGCCGCCGTCCTCGGAGACCTGGATTTCGCCGCGCTCTGAGGTGCCGTACAGGATGCTGTGGCCCGCGAAGAGGCCCACGCTGACGCGGGTGACGCCGGCGGGGAGCGCGGCCACTTCCGTCCAGGTGTTTCCGTCCAGCCGATGGACCCGGCGCGTGCCGACGGCCAGCAGGGAATCCGGCCCGGCTTCGAGCGCCACGATGCGCTCACCGGGGAACTCGCGCGCCCGCGACCAGGTGGCGCCGCGGTCGGAAGAGGAAAAGAGAGGAGAGGCGTCAGCGCCGCGCCGGGGGTTAAATGCCACCCAGATCCGGCCGTCCTGGCCCGCCACGATGGCGGAGACGGACTGGCCGGAGGGAAAGCTTGCGTCGGCGGTGGTCAGCGAGTACTCCGCGTGGTCGCCGTTCTGGTGTTCGACGGTGTTCTGTCTGGGGTCGGGGAAGATCATGCTCCAGGTGCGGCCGGTATCCTGGCTGCGCCAGAGCGCCTGGTTGCCGGCGTAGATGACGCGGGCGTTCCGCGGATCGAAGGCGAAGGTGTCGACGACGCTGCGGAGGTTGAACATGCGCCAGGACTGCGCGCCATCTAGCGTGATGTAGGCGCCGGTCATGTCGCAGTGCTCGACCACGATGCGGGGATCGTGGGGGCTAATGGTGGGGGAGATCATGGTCCCCCCGCCTCCAGGCCCTATGATGGTCCAGGGGTCAAAGCGCGGCGCCGGCGCGGGCTTGGACGCCGCCAGTACGACCGCTGGCAGCACCCATACGACAACTGCACTTTGTAGGAACCGCGTAAATCCTCCTCAATCCAGATAGCCGAGACCTTGCAGCTTCCGGGCAATTTCCTCATCGGAGGCAGAGGTGTCGAGTTTGGCTAATTCCTTCTCCAGCACGTGCTCCACGAACTCTTGTGGGGAACTATACCCGCCGGCCGCGGCGCACTTCTTCACTTTGGTCCAGAGGGCCGGGTTGAGTTTAATGGATGGGACTGACATAAATCACGACAGCCTTAGAGTACAACGCCGAAGCGTTTGCGGAGTAGCAGGGCCGCCAGCATGGAAACAGCGGCGAACCAGAGCAGCCAGTGCACGGAAAAGCCGAAGACGGTGAGGACGGCTTCGGGGTAGCGGATCTCGATCCACTCGGCAGGCGCCACGTGCACGCGCTGCCGTCCGGACACGCCGCGCCAGCGCGTTCCGGCTTCGATAGGGGCGGCGGCGACGCGGCCATCGACAAGAAAGCGCAGTTCGCCCGAGCATTCGTTGGTGGGCCGGAGTCGCCAGGTGATCTCGCGCGCGTCGGCCACGCGCACCGGCGGGCCCTCGACCTGCACCTCGCGCGGCGCGGCCAGTTGCGGGGCGGGGGATTGCGGGTCCCATGCGGGCGCCATCCCCATGGTGACGATGGCTTCGCTTTGGAGAGGCAGCGGCGCCCGGCCGTAGAAATCTTCCAGGTGGAGGAGCAGGAAGGCGATCGGCAGCGCCAGCCACAGGGCCGGTTTCAATGAGAGAGCCAGGTAGCGGAGATTGGCGGCGAAGAGAGCGCGCTGCGCCCGCCAGGTGACGGAAGGCTCATCGGCGAAAACGCGCAACTCGAGCAGCGCGGCGTGGATGCGGCGCTTAGCAGCCTTCACGGCCGCCGGGTCCGACGTTTTCGAGAACACCCAAAGCATGCCGACGCCCGCGGCGGCGGCCACGAGGGCCAGAGGCAGGGCGCGGGGTGCGTGCGAGAAGGCCGCGAAGAACGCGCCCAGCGCGCGGTCCACGATGTGGTCGATGCCGTCCATTCAAAACACCGAATGCCCGATCATTCCGCGTGTCCGCGGCACGGCGAACTCACCCAGGATGGTGGCGGTGATATCGGCCAGCGCGGGCGCCGCCGCGCGGATCCTGCGGTTGCTCAGAAGCACGCCGGGAACTTCGTCCGCGGCCATGCAGTGGTCGCCGATCCAGGCGTCGCGATTGTCTTCGATTTCGGAGGGGGGCGCCGCGCCGAGCGCCGTTTGCCACGAGGCGCGGTAGCCGCGGCGGTAGCCGACCAGCAGGTCCGGCGCGGATTTCAGGTTGCGGCCCTGGAAGGCGGTCTCCGGGAAGTAGACCTGGTCCACGACCTTCTTGCCGGTGGCGGGATCGGTGAACTCGCGGAGGCGGGCGGCGATGCGGTGCCGCATCATGTCGCGGTTGGCGGCGGTCACGATGCCGCCGGCTTCGCGCCCTTCGAGGTTGAGGTAGATGGCGTTCAGCCCGAGGGCGTAGGCGATGGTGCGGCTCCAGTCCACGTGGGCGAAAAGCTCGCCGCCCGCCGCGGCGGGGTCGTCGAGCGCGAGGAAGCCCTGCCGCATGAGGAAGGTATTGAGGTGCACGGCGCGGTCGAAGCGGGCGAACCCGTGATCGGAGATGACCAGCAGTCCGGCCCCGCCGGCGGCGGCTTTTTGCATGGCGTCGCCGATGGCGCCGTCCACCGCCTCGTAAATTTCGAGCAGGTCGGCATCGTAGCGGCCCCAGAGCATGTGGGAGTTCATATCGACGCTCGAAAAATAGTAGAACAGCAGGCCGTCCTGGAAGCGGTCGAGCTCGTAGCGGAAGAGGCGGAGGCTGTCGGAGAGCACCTTTTTGCTCTGCTGGAGGAACTCTTCCCGGGAGAGGACTCCGGCGCGGTAGGCGGAGGTGTCCTCGGCGATGCCCTGCGTATAATAAGGTCCCAGCGCGAGGGCGAGTTGCCGGCTGTAGCGCGGCGGGGTGGAGATCGGCAGGGCGGGATCGAGCGGGTCGAGATTGACCGGGCTGACGTAAACCGCGAGATGCGGATGCACCTGCTTGAGGTAGACACGGAAGATGCCGGAGACGCGTTTGAGGCCGGGGATCAGCGGGAATTCGGCGTGCAGCCAGTCCGACCATTCGCCCTGCCGCAGAACGAACTGGCGGTCCGCGAAATCGAAACGGGCGACGGGCTCGGCGGGGTCCGGATGGACGCTTAATTCGGCGGAGGTGACGGCGCGATCCCGGCGCAGGCTGTTGGGCGGGCCTTCGATGCGGAGGGTGGCGCGGCCGTTGACCAGCGTCGCGCGGACGATCCTGCCGCCCGAAACTTCCGTGCGGGTTTCGGCCGGGTCGCTGGTGAAGAAAGTGAAGGTCCCGTTGCTGCCCGTGAGGTCTGGCGTACCCATGCCGGCCAGCGATTCGGCTTCGCAATCGGCCGGCGGAAAGTTAGCCGGCATGCGGATGACCGCGGCCGGCACGCCGGATTCGGCAAGGAGCTGCCAGAAGGCCCGTCCGGTGCGCATGGTATGGATGCCGCCGCCGCCCAGGGGGATGCGGTAGGGACCGAGCGGCAGAACGTGGGTGGGCTCGACGATCGCCGCCATCGAAGTCATGGGCATGTGGGTCAAGGGATTGCGCTGCACGAAGTCGAAGATGCCGTGGCCGCCGGGGTCCATGCCGGTGATCACGGTGGTCCAGGCCACGGGGCTCTGGGGTGGGATGGTGGTGGCGAGGCGCTTGAAATCGCCTTCGCGGCGGAGGCGATCGAGATTGGGCAGCGCGCTCCAGTGGTTTTCGAGGAACACCGGGTCCATGCCGTCGACGCCGATAACGATGAGCTTGCGGCCGGCGAGGCGCGCGACCGGATGCGAGCAGCCGGTTGCCACGAGCGCGAGGGCGAACAACGCGGCGGTTTTCACGCGACCGCCTCGTTCCGGCGTTCCGAGGGCCGCTGGAACAGGCTGCGGCCTTCCATGTGAGGAGGCGGCTCGATGCCGAACAGGTCGAGCGCCGTGGGGGCCATGTCCTCGATTCCCGGGTCTTCGGCGAAGATCGGGCGATTGCAGAAGACGACGCCGGGAACGAGGCGCGGGTCGACACAGTGGTCGCCGCTCCAGGCCTTGCGGTTGTCCTCGAAAACCTGCTCGGATACCTTGCCGACAGCGGCGTCCCAGGATGGCCGGTAGCCATCGGCGAAACCGACGATCACGTCAGGGGCGGCGTCGAGGTAGGGGCCGCTGTAGAGCGCGTGCGAGGGCCAGGCTTGGCGGATGGCGAGGCGGTCCAAGGGCTCATCGCGGAGGCCGGTGAGTTTCCCGGCCAGTTCCTTTTCGAGCGCCGGCGCGTCGCGCGGTTCGACGATCCCCTGCGACTCGCGGCCCTTCTTATTGATGTAGAGCCCGGCCAGCCCGATGGCGTAGGCGCGGGTGCGGCTCCAATCGATATCCTTTAGGTACTTCCGGCCCGACGCACCCTCCTGGAGGGCCAGGTAGCCATGCTCGAGCAGCCAGCGATTCAGGTCGCAGCCGCGCTCGAAGCTGGCGAAACCGTGGTCGCTGAGGACGAATAGCACGGTGGAGTCGTCGACGTATTGCATGGTCCGGCCGACTAATTGGTCAGCGCGGCGGTAGAGGTCCTCGATGGTGTTGCTGTAGGGGCCGCCGCGGTCCTTCTGGGCGAAGAACATGTGCTGCAGGCGGTCGGTGGTGTCGAAGACGCAGGCCACCACCCCGCGGGGGGCGCGGTCGAGGGCGCTGAAGAACATGCGCTCGCGCTCTTCGTAGATGAGCCAGGCCTGCTTGAGGAAGGCGTCGGGATCGATGGCGCGCTCGTTGAGGGCCCAGGTGTCCTCGGCGAGGCCGAGGGTGGCGTAGGCGCCGAGCAGTTTGGCGAGATATGCGGCGTAGCAGGAGGGTTGGGAGATGGGCAGCGCGGGCCGCTCGGGATCGATGTTGATCGGGGTGGAGTATAGAGAGATAGCGCCTTCGGTTTCTGTGAGGAGGAAGCGGGCGATGCCGCGCACCCCGATGCCGAGCGCGGCCTGAAAGGTGAGGGTGATCCAAGGAGTGTATTCGCCCTGCTCCAGTTGGTAGCGATCGCCGGCGATTTCGAGGGTGGCGCGGTTGTGGGCGCGGCGGCGCAGCGTGAACGGGATGGTGAGCGCTCCGGCGCCTTCCTCCATCTGGTTAAGGGGGCCGGCGATTTCGCCGTGCCAGGCTCCGCCGCGCTCCACCAGCGGATAGCGGTTGCCGCTTTCCATGTACTCGTCGGAGTTCCGGGTGGTGTAGAGCGCGAAGGTGCCTTGCGTGCCCAGCAGATCGGGTGTGCACATGGCCGAGAGCAGGCGGCCGTGGAACTTTTCCGGCGGGAATGTGACGGGGACGCGGAGGATGGTGGCGGCGATGCGATGTTCGCCGAGGATGTGCCAGAAGGTGCGGCTCTTACGGCGCATCTCGACGATCGGCCGGCTGAGCGGGATGCGGTACCTGCCGATTTTGAGCACGCGCTCGGGCTGGTGCACGCGGGCGGAGGCGAGTTCCGGCATGTAGGATCGCAGGTCGCGGTTGAGGAAGTCGAACATGGCGTGGCGCGCGGGGTTGACGCCGGTGGCGAAGGTGGACCAGGCTACCGGCGAGAGCGCCGGGAAGGTGGTGCGCAGGCGGTGGAAGCCGCCCTGGCTGCGCAGGCGGCTGAGGTTGGGCAACTTGCCCTCCGCCATGTAGCGCTCGGCGAGCGACGGGTCCAGGCCGTCAAGCCCCAGGAAGATGAGCTTCTTTACCTTGGCGTGCCGGTATCCCCGCTTGCCGGTGATGGCGCGGATCGCCATGCGGAACGGCCACAGCAGGATGGAGGCCGCGCCCAGCAGAAATCCGGCGAGCAGGCTGAGGAACGACCCGATGAACGCAAACCCGGCCCCCGGCCCGACGTACGCGAGTACGGGCGTGAAGTGAAGGCTCATCGTAGCCTGCCCTCGACGAAGGGAACCTCGAAGACCTTCTTGTGCATGATGGGGCCATGGCCGAAGAAGCCGCCTTCGCCGAAGAGCTCGCCGTGGTCCGAGGTGATGGTGATGTAGGTGTTGCGGGGGACCAGGTCGAAAAGCTCTTCCACCACGCGGTCGAGATAGCGCACGGCGGCGATCTGGCGCTCCCGCAGTTCCTTCAGCTTGCCGCGGTTGAAGAACCGGTCCGCGCCTGCCTTCAGCTTGCCGCCGACGACCTGGTCGTCGAGGTGTTTGAAGACGCCGTGGACGCCGCTGATGCGCGGCCACTGGTCGGGTGGCTCGTCGGGCAGGGCGTAAGGGTAGTGGGTCTCGCCGACGTTGAGCAGGTAGAAGGACGGCCGGTCCTCGGCAAAGCGCATCTCCGGCAGCATCGCCCGCATGTCGTTGTGGCGGTCCATCAGGCGAAAGGTGTCGAAGCCGTGGTTCAGGACGGTGCGCGGGTTAATCACCGGAAGCGAGACCATGGCGTGCGTCCGGTAGCCGAGCGATTCTTTGAGGAAGGCAGGAAAGTAGAGTTGGGGGATGAGGGATTTGAAGGAGATGCCCTCGATGCCGAGGCGCTCGGAGTACTTCAGGAAGTCCTTCTTGTAATACTCCGATGCGAAGATCTTCTGGGGGCTAGAGTGCGGCATGAGGCCGCTCAACAGGTTGAAGTGCGAGGGTGCGGTCCAGGAAGCGTAGGACCAGCGCTGTTCGAGTTCGCCCAGCTTGAGGATGTGGCGGGGCCGGGCGGCGACCAGGGAATCGAACCGGCAGCTATCGAAGACCACGAGGACGTAATGGTTCGGCCGCCGGCGCTGTCCGTGGCGCTTCATGCGTGCATTGTAACCCCCGGCGGACCGGAGGTCGTGGCGCCGACGTCAACGTCGTTCAGTTAAGGGGTCCCGGGGCGGAGAAGAACCATGCTGTTGTGTGAAGAGTTTCTATTGGATGGCCGTTTCCAGTCCAGTCGACGTGAATGGGGACAACGCGTCAAGCGGCCAATGCATTGACGACGATAAGAAGGGCTAACATCAGCAACACTGATGGAGATGCAGGAACGACTCCAGCGCGAGGAGCGCCAGACATAAACCGTACCAGACAGGCATCGCCCGGCCCAGGGAACGCGCGAGAACGGACAGCGCCTGCGCTTGCGGACCGCTCTCCAGGCGGCGGAGAGCAGGATTCACGAAGGCCGAAACGGATAGTTCATTGCCTACCATCAAGCCCGCGGAAGTAATCGTAACGATGTTCAGAAGGTGCATCTCTTTCCCCTGGCTTATGGACGCGTTGGACTGGGGTAGCGACGCAAGAGGTTGTACTGACTAATTTGTCAGTTTCGAGTGCGAAAATGAAAGGCATATGTCGGTTTCCAAAAAAGAGGTTTCGGCTTGTCCGATCGACTCGATGCTGTCGGTCATCGACGGGCGCTGGAAAGGCACGATCTTATGGAGACTGCTTAGCGGCCCGATGCGAACCAGCGAATTGAGGCGAAGTATACCAGAGATCACGGAGCGGATGCTGATCCGTCATCTGCATGAAATGGTGGAAGACGGAATTCTTTTGAGGCACGACAAGAAAACTGTACCGCCGCACGTCAGGTATTCGATCTCACCATATGGCATGACGCTCGCGCCGGTGCTGGAAAAGATCTGTGAGTGGGGGCGGAAACATCAAGCCCGGGTCAAAACGAAGACGAAAAGCATGCCTTGAACTGTACGAAACTCTTCGCGCGGGCCTTGAGTTGACGGATAAGCGCGCAACCCGCTGAGGTGGCGAGCGGGACGGCTCGGAAACTGTCGAAGGCCCCTACGTGAACAGCAGTGGCGCGAGCATGGCGTCTCTGAAGTAGCTCTACCGGCTTGCTAACGCGCGCGGCTCCGAAACAAAGCCGCGACCGTCATGGCGCTAGCTTGAGCGATCCGAATGCCTCCGGCACATGGAAGGAGGGGCGGCCGGTGGCCTGCCAGGAGAGTCCTTTGTGATTCGGCCGCTGGCCCTCGGAGAGAAAGAAATTGACGCGCAGAAGATTGCCGGCGGCCGCGGGGCGGGCATCCACCGAAGCGTAGGGGATGCGCATGAAGGCATACCACCGCCTGGCGGCGCGGTCGATGCGGGCGGAGGCCTGAAAGCCGGAGTTCCACGTCCAACCGTCTTCGTGGCGCGGGGCATCGAGGTTAATATCCAGGTCCACCCACTCGGCCTGGGGCGATACTTCGAATTCCTTGTAGCGCCGGATGTTCTGGAAATCGGAGCCGATGAATACCTCGGCCACATCCCAGTTCCAGAGCTCGTTGGTTTCGACATCGGCGCGGGGATCCGGCTTCAGATAAAGCTGCTCGTACGGGCAGATGAAGAGGAAGTAGAGATTCGAGGCGGTCCAGCGCGAGCGCACTTCGGTGCGGAAGCCGGGGACCGGATTGCCGCGGGCGTCGTTCTCGAGGAATACGGCGGGGGCGCCGCGCCAGAAGGCCGAACCCGGGTCGGTGTCCGGCGGGACGTCGCTTTGCGCGCGCCGGCTTTCCGCCTGGTTGGACGCGGCGAACAGGCACGCCGCGAGGGCGAGCGGTACAAGCCAGCGGGAATGGCGGATCATGCGGAGAGCCCCAGCAGCCGCGCGGCATTGGCGGCATAGACCTTGCGCAGGATGGGTTCGGGCAATCCGACGCCATAGATGCGCCAGCGGCCCTGCGGCGGAACGGCCGCGGGTGCGTAGTCGAAGTACTCGTCTTCGGTTTCGAGGAAGCGGTAGTAGATCTCGTAGAGCGCGTCGCCGAAGCTCTGCTGCGGCGTGGCGGAACCGGCGCTGGCGTCGGTGCCGAAGAGGATGCGGTCCTGGTAGCGGTCGAAGAACTTGCGCGAAGCGCGCGGCTGGCGTCCCAATTCTCCGATGCGGGCGGCGATATCCACGTGCATGTTGGGGTGGCTGTCCAGGCACTCGGAGACATACGGCAGGTCTTCCGAATCGGCCACGTGGAGGCAGACGAACTGCGTGCGCGGGTGCCGCCGCATGACGTTGCGGCGCGCCTCCTGCAATTCGCGATTGCTGGGGAAATCTTTACCATGAAACGACCAGTTGGGATGGGCGTGCAGCTCTTCCCAGCGTTCGTTGAAGCGGTCGATGGGGAGAAAGAAGGCTTCGGGGTCGGAGGTGTGGATGGCCACCGGCATGTTGAGCGCGCCCGCCGCCTCCCACATGGGATCGAAGCGGCGGTCGTCGACGCGGATCAACTGGTTGGAGCCTTTATCGCGGACGACCAGCCCGAGGTTCTTGAGCACCTTGAGCCCGCGGGCCCCGGCCTTGTGGGCCGCCGCGATCTGGTCGGCCTGGAATGCCGGATAATCCGGGTCGGACGTCCGGGCATATGCCGGTTCCACGAATACGATGAACCGTCCCGGATGCGCCTCCGGGAGCTTCGCGATCGCCTCTCGGTTTGCCGGGCCGTAGCTGCCGGTGACGTCCACCATCGTGCGGATGTTCTTGCGGTCCATCACGGCCAGGCAGGTGGACGGCTCCAGTCCGAAGCGGATGCGGGTGCCGTCGGCCGATCCGCCGGTGATGTGAGTGTGGAAATCGATCAGCGGAAAGCGGGCGCGCGGCACGTGCGTTTCGGCCGCGTGCAGCATGCTCTTGGGCTGATATTGCTCGACCGGCAGGACGGCGGGGGCCGCCTCCGTCTGCGTTTGCGCCGCCTGCGCGCGGGCGCGGCCACTCGGAACGGCCAAAGCCGCCGTCGCGATGTTCAACCAGGTTCTGCGTTTCATGATGATCCTTTCCTCCGGATTTACCGCTTTGGCGCGACCGAGATCTCGCCGAGATCGTACCAGCCGTCCTCGCGCCGCCCGCCGATTCCCAGCGCGATGGCGGGTCGATGCGTGCGGCGATCGAGGAGCGCCGTTTCCAGGCGGTACTTGCCCGCCGGCAGGTCCGGAATGCCGATGGGTTCTTCGAAGAGCGCGTCGCCGGGCAGCCACTTGCGCACGTCCACCGGCAGTTCAACGACTGCTTCCGCCGCGCCGCGGAAGCGCAGGGCCAGCGTGTACGGGCGGTAGACCGGAGCGACACCCGCGTTTACCCACCACATCCGGATCATGGCGTCCGCGGCCGGGCGCACTGCCTCGGGATACTCGATGCGCCGCAACTCGAAGCGGTAGCCCATCCGTTTCTGCAGGTCGTCGAAGAGCGGCTTCCAATCGGCGGGAATAGCGGTGGACTTCACGTTCAACGAGCTGATATGCCAGCGCAGCGCCTCATCCAGAATGTAACGCGCGTCCCATCCCTGGCGGTGCCAGGACTCCGGAACGCCGCAGGTTTCGAACGACACGTGGGCGTGCTGCCAGACATCGCCGATGCCCGCGCGCACGATCTGGAGCGGGTAGAAATCGAGCATGTGCGCCCACTTCGGCCGCAGGTCGCCGAGGCAGTCGAAGCGCCACCCGGCGCCTTTCGCGGTGCCGTAGTGCAGCGCCTCCGGCTCGTCGAAGTTCATTAACAGCGGGGTGGAGGGGAAGGCCTCGAACCAGATATCGATCAGCTTCTTCTGGTGGTCGAAGGCCGGCATATAGTTGCTCCAGCCTTCGCCCCAATAGCCAACCGAGGAGATGTCCACGGATTCCAGGCGCGGGTCGCCGTCATAGCGCTTCCCCGCGGCGCGCACCAGGGCGCCCCAGTGCTGGAGGTACAGCGGGTCGGAGAAGTCCGGCTCCCAGATGGCTTCTCCTTCTTTATTGGCGCGCTTGGCGCCGCTCTTGCGATACCACTCCGGCAGCGGGTGGTGCTGGTCGTAGGGCATCAGGCGGATGGCCAGCGTCTGGCCGTGGCGGGCGGCGGCTTCCAATGCCTGGTCGAGAATCTGCCAGCGGATGTCGCCCTGGGAAGGCTCTATCGTCTCCCAGAACCAGCGGCAATAGGAGATGGTGGAGCGCGGAAAATCGGGCGCCTCGCCCGGCGGAATCGCGGCGGTCGGGCCCTCCTCCGACCAGCGCACCCCGGCATTGAGCGGATCGCCATTGAAACGCTGGAACGTCTGTATGCCCATTCCCGGGTTCACCAGCACGTCGCCGATACGCTGCGGGTGAATCACGACGGTCTGGCACAACGCCAGCGGAGCCAGGCTCAGAGCTGCGATTAAAGTCGAAGTTCCATGCGGGGGCCTCCCGGTCATTGTAATAAGGCGCGTCGGGGCGGTGTAGCAGCGGCGTCACTGGGCCACCGCCGGACCGTGCCATACGCTGCCGCCAAAGGTGGTGATGTAGATCAGGCGGGCGTCGGCGGGGTCCGGAATCACGCGATGGCCCCACTTGAAGTCGTAGCCGGCGATCCGCCGCCAGGTTTGCCCGCGATCGGCGGAACGCCAGGCGGACGATTCGAAGCCGCAGGCATACAGCGTACGAGGGTCGCGCGGATCGACGGTGACATCATAAACATGCTGGTCGCGGTCGAGCACGCGGCGCCAGGTGGCGCCCGCATCCGTGGATAGAAACACGCCGCCGCTGCCCTCGCCCTGCGCTCCGCGCCGCCGCCACGCCGAAAGATACAGGCGCTTGGGGTCGCGGGGATCGACCGTCAACGCATTCGGGCCATTCACGCCGGCGGGCAGCTTGAGCGGGGTCCAATGTTCGGCGCCGTCGCGCGAGAAATAGACCGCGCCGTCGCCGTCGTTGCCGATGGAGCCGTCCTCGGTGCGGCGCGCCACCACCACGTACAGGCCGCCGTTGCGGTCTTCGGAAAGCCGCCAGGCGAACGGCTGGCTGCCGGCGATGCCGCCGTTCTTCAGCGCCCAGGTGGCGCCGCCGTCGACCGATTTGAACACGCCCTTGCCGAAACCAGTGATGTAGAGCGTGCGCGCATCCTTCGGGGAGCGGCTGTCGAGCAGGATGTGGGTGGCTGCGGTTTCCGGCAGGCTCTCGCTGGCGCGGCGCCAGGTCCGGCCGCCGTCATCGCTGCGGATGACGCCGCCGCGGTAGCGCGAGACGTCCGCGCGACGCCACATCTTCGGGCGGGGCAGATCGTGCGTGCCGCTGGCCACGGCCCACACGCGGCCGCGCACTTCCGGATCGAAGACCATCCAATAGGTCGTGTTCACCCACGGCCGCGGCACGCCCTCGGTGGCGCTCACCCAGCTCTTCCCGCTGTCTTCGCTGCGGAAGGCGCCGATATCGGTGTAGGTGATGAACATGCGGCGCGAGTCGAAGGGATCGAAATGTACGCCGTAGTTGGTGGTCACGTCCAGGCCTGTGGAGGTCCAGCCCTCTCCCTCACGCCGCGAGTAGACCGCCTCCCAGGTCTTGCCGCCGTCGGTGGTGCGCAGGGTGCGGCCGAGGTCGCTCGCGTAGCAGAGGTCCGGGTCGTCTGCCGCGACGCCGAGGTTCAGCGGCCTGCCGCCCCAGCCGGGGCTGAAGCGCTGTGTGATCCAGGCATCGTGGAGATTCGGGGCGGCGTCGGCGCCGGCCTCTTTCCAGACCAGTTGCCAGGTGCGGCCGCGGTCGATGGTTTTGGCGACGCCGAACCAGCTTCGCCCGTCGAGATTGAGCCGGTCGTAAGAGACGTACGCCGTATCGGGATGCCGCAGGCTGGTGGCAACCGCCTCCAACCGCGCGCCCGAGCCCGGCAGTTCGAAGCCGCGCCAGGTCTTACCGGAATCCTCGGAAACCGCCCCGGAATTTCCCGTGACGGCATACACCACGGGCGGGGCCGCGGACAAGTCCACCCACGGCGCGGCCAGCGCGGAGCCTTCGCTCCATGCCCCGTTCTCGCGTGTGAAGATGGAGCGCTCGGTGGCGGCCGAGACACGGTCCCGCGACGCCCAGACCCGGCGCACGGGCGCGGGAAACTCACGCTCCACCGTCCAGGTGGCGCCAGTGTCCCGCGACGCCCGCAGGGTGTTGCCGGTGGCCGCGTAGAGCACCTTCGAATCCGCGGGGTCCACGGCAAGCGAGGCCACCCGCGGGGCCGGCTGGCCATTCACCAGGATGGACTCATCGGCGTGGTCGTCGCTCATCTCCGCTCCACTCACCTGGTCCGGTGCCGGATAGAGCAGCCGCCACGATCTGCCGCCGTCGGTGCTGCGAAACAGGCCGCGATTCCCGGCGTAGGCAACCTGCGGTTGGTTCGGGTCCCACGCGAAGAAGCGGGTGGTGCCTCCGAGGTTGAACATGCGCCAGGAGGCGCCACCGTCCTCGGTGAGGTACGAGCCCGTCATGTCGCACGCCACCAGCACACGCCTCCCGTCGTGCGGGCTGATGGTCGGAATGAACTGCGCGCCGCCGCCGCCGGGGCCCAGGATCCGCCATCCGTCATTGCGAGCGGCCGGGATCAGCGCAGCGGCGATCAGCAGGGCCGGAAAAATTCGTCGCATGCGATCGGTCCTCCCTCGTCCAGGGTCTTAGACAATCTCTTCCGTCTCGGGGTCCCAGCGGACGGTGCGCTGTTGCCGGTAGGAGGCGATCGCCATCTGGCAGGCAATGGAAACGCGGTACCCGAGATCGAACGGGCATACCGGCTCCTTGCGGCTGCGGACGCAATCGAAGAAATTCTGAAAATGCTGGGTGGTGTAATCCTTATAAGAAGTCGCGCCGATGCCCGGGACGGCTGTGGCCGGCGCTCCCCGGCGGCGCTGCGGCGCCAGGGTCACATTGTCCGCCTCGTCGTGGATCAGGGTCGCCGAATTGCCGAACAGCAGGTCGTACCCTTCCCCGAAGTAGGCGTTGCCGAACATGGAATTCCACGTGAACAGGACCTTCTCCGGCTGCCGCATCGTCACCGACATGGTGTCCGGCACGTGCATCTCGGGCGCCAGGTAGTCGGCCCCGGTCATGGTCACGGCTTCCGGAATATTCCAGCCCAGCGCGCCGTACCAGAAGCCGACCTGGTGGACCATGTTCTCGAAGACGTTGCCGCCGGAATAGTCCCAGTAGAAACGCCAGTTGATGTAGCGTTGCGGATCGAAGGGATAAGCCTTGGCCTCGCCCTGGAACGCCCCCCAATCCACGTGCGCGGTGTCGCAATCCGCGGGAACGTTGCGCTTCCAGCCGCCGTAGGGCGCGTTGCGGAAATGGAATCCCTGCAGCGCGGTGATGGAACCCATGTGCTCCGCGGTGGCCAGTTCGCGGGCCTTCTGAAAACCGGGTCCGCTGTTCATCTGCATCCCGATCTGCACCACGCGGCCCGATCCTTCGAAGGCGCGCTTCATACGCCGGGCGTGCGCCGGCGTGAACGCCATGGTTTTCTCCTGGTATACGTCCTTACCCGCCTGGATGGCGGGCACGAACTGCAGACAGTGCTGGTGCTGCGGCGTCACGATCAGGACGGCGTCGATGCTCTTGTCGTCGAGCAGACGCCGGAAGTCCTGGTAGGTTTGGATGCCCGGAACCAGTTTTTGGGCAGCTGCGAACCGGCCCGTGTAAACGTCCGCCACCGCCACGGCCTCGACGTTCGGGCAGTGGAGCGCATTGCCCAGATCCTCCATACCGCGCGCGCCGGCGCCGATCAGTCCGAAGCGGATACGGTCGTTGGCCCCGAGAACGCGGCTCCCGCCGGTCTGTCCCGCGGCGACGGCGGCGCTCACCAGCCCGCCCAGAAACTCGCGACGATTCGACACTTTTCACCTCCTCGAGGAGAAAGCGGTCCTATTGTACTCCGGCGCTCCAACGAACAACATGGGGACACGGGACAGGGTGGTCCGGGATTGACGCGCCCAGTGCAATACGCTACGGTTCGAGCGCGTGGCCGTCCGATCATGACACAGCCGATCCACCCCAACGAGCCTGGCCTGCGAGCAGTCGTGCTCGCCGCCGGCAAAGATGCCATCACGCCGGATGGCCGTCCCTTGATCCTGCAGTCCCTGGGCGAGCGCAGCGTGCTCGAATGCGTGATGCGGAACGCCCTGCAGCTGGCGCCGGTGGAGCGCATCTACGTGGTGGTCGGATACCGCGAGGACGAGGTCCGCGAACACCTGGGCGCGGGCTACCAGTACGTCGTGCAGAACGAACTCCTCGGCACGGCGCACGCCGTGCAGCAGGTGGCACCGCTGCTCGAAGGTTTCGACGGCGACCTGCTGATCCTCTACGGCGACACACCGTTATTCCGCCCGGACACCATCCGCGGCCTGGTGAACCGCCATCGCCTGAAAGGGGCGCACCTGACGCTGCTCACGGCCATGCTGGACCGGCCGCTGCCATACGGACGCATCGTGCGGAATGCCTCCGGCCAGATCCTCGAGATCATCGAGGAGGAGGAGGCGTCGCCGGACGTGCGCGAGATCCGGGAGCGCAACATCGGCGCCTACGTGGTGAATGCGCCCACCATCTTCTCCGCCCTGCGCCAGCTGGCCCCTTCGCCCCGCGACGGCCAGTACCGCCTCACCGACTGCGTTCACCAGCTCGTCCACTCCGCGCTTCGCATTGAGAGCTACCGGCTGTACGACCAGGATGAAGTGCAGGGCATCAACTCGGCCGCCGACCTGGCCCACGCCGAGTTCGTTCTGCTCAAGCGCCTCTTCCGCCCGCACCGGGAGGAGGAGCAGAACCAGGTGGCCTTCGGGACGGGCGGATGGCGCGCCATCATCGGTGAGGGCTTCACCCTGCACAACGTGCGCCGCCTGAGCCAGGCGCTGGCCAACGAAATCACGCGCCAGGGCCGCGAGGAGCGCGGCGTGATCATCGGTTACGACCGCCGCTTCCTCTCCCGGCAGGCCGCGGAAGCCTCGGCCGAAGTCTTCGCCGGCAACAACATCGCCGCGGTGCTTCTCAAGCAGGATGCCCCTACTCCGCTCATCACGTACGCCACGGCGATCCGGGGATCGGCTTACGGCCTGGCCTTCACCGCCAGCCACAACCCGCCGGAATGGAACGGCCTCAAGGTGTTCCACGGCGACGGATCGCTGCTCCTCGACGATGAGACGCGGCAGATCGAAAGCGAGACCAACGCGCTCACCTTGGACGACGTGATCAAGCTGGAACTCGATCTTGCGCTCGAAGCCGGAATCGTCGAGTGGGGCGACTTCAACAACCAGTACGTGGACGCCGTCGAGGCCCTCATCGACCTCAAAGCCATCCGCGACGCCGGCCTCAGCGTGATCGTGGATCCCATGTACGGCGTGGGGCAGCTCACCCTGGGAACGGTGCTGACCGAAGCGCGCTGCCGCGTGACGTTCATTCACGACCGCCACAACCCGCTCTTCGGCGGACGCTCGCCCGCGCCCAACGCGGACGCCCTGCGGCAGCTTTCGACCACCATGCACGAGGACGGCTACGATCTCGGTTTGGCCATGGACGGAGATGCCGACCGCATCGCCATCCTGGATGAACAGGGCGAGTACATCTCCGTAAACGAGATCCTTCTCCTGCTCTATTGGTACACGCACGAGGTTCGCGGTGAGCGCGGCGGCGTGGTGCGCAATCTCTCGACCACGCACCTGCTCGACCGACTGGCGCACCGCCTGCACGAGGAGTGCTATGAAGTGCCGGTGGGCTTCAAACACATCGTCTCCAGCATGGTGCAGCACAACGCGCTGCTGGGCGGCGAATCGTCCGGTGGGCTGACCATCCGCGGCCACATTCTGGGCAAGGACGGCATCTTTGCGTCGGCCCTGGCGGTCGAAATGCTGGCCCGGACGGGCAAGCGGATTTCGCAGCTGCGGCAAATCGTCTTCGAGCTGACGGGCAGGCTTTATCAGATCGAGGAGACGATTCCCGCCACGCCGGAAATGCGCATCGCGGTGCCCAGAACCTTTCGCGAGGTGCCGCGCAGCCACGCCGCCGGTTATCCGGTGCTCCGGACATCGTACATGGACGGCACCAAGCTGTATCTGGAGAATGACAACTGGGTATTGCTGCGCTTTTCCGGCACGGAGCCGGTCCTGCGCCTGACCGCGGAAGCCGACACAACCGAGAAAGCCGGCCAGTTGTTGGACTGGCTGAAACAGTTCGTCACTGGCGCCAGGTAGGTCTCGCCCGCCGCGTCCCCTTGCACCGGCGGTTGCCGGCACGGTCGAACTGTGGCTAAACGACATTGCCGAAGTGGAAACAGAAACCCATCAGCCGTTGTGCTTCGATGCATACGCCGCGGCCGGTTTACGTATTACGTTCTTGGAATCGCAGGCGCGTTCCCCGGTAAATGACCGCCAATCGCCTGATCCCGGAATGCGCGTGGCTTGTTTGCTAAGCTCACAATTTGGCTATGAGACTCGTCTTGTTTCTCTTCGCAGCCGCCGTCCAGGCGCAGACGATGGTCCCCGTGGAACCGGCGCTGGCCGAAATTGCCGCCACCCATCGCTTCCTCGAAACCGCCATTTCTCCGGATGGATCTCACGTAGCCTATGTGGAAGCACTGGGAGCGCCGGGCCAATCGGCGATCTACATCGCTCCGCGCACGCGGGTTTCGGCAGGGGACGGCAAGACCGGGTGCGATGAACACTCCCTCGCCTGGTCTCCCGACGGCAAACAGCTCGCGTTTCTTTCCGACCACGAGAAGAAAGATCAACCGGAGCTCTACCTGGCCCCCGCGGGCGGAGGGCCGGCGCGGCAGTTAACGCATCTGAAGGGGCTGCTCGCCGAGCCGAGGTGGTCTCCCGACGGCAGGCAGATCGCAATCCTCTTCACGGAAAACCTGCCGCACTCTGCGGGCCCGCTCGATCCGGTTCCGCCCGAATCGGGCGTCCTCCAATCGCAAATCTTCGAGCAGCGGCTGGCACTCGTCGATGTCACGACCGGCGCCGTCCGCCAGATTTCCCCGAAGGACATGTATGTGTACGAATACGATTGGTCTCCGGATGGCAAAAGCATCGCCGCCACCGCCGCACCCGGCGACGGCGATGCGAACTGGTGGATCGCCCAGCTCTATACGATCTCCGCCGCGACCGGCGCGATGCAATCCATCTATAGGCCGCCGGCCGACCGGCAGTTGGCGATGCCGCGCTGGTCGCCGGACGGAAAATCGATTGTGTTCATCGGCGGACTGATGAGCGACGAAGGCTCAACCGGCGGGGACGCCTTCATGATCCGCAGCGATGGCGGCGCCGTCCGCGATCTCACACCTGGCATGGCGTCATCGGCCAGTAGCATCTGCTGGCCCCGGAAATCACCGAGGCTGTACTTCACCGAGCACTTCGACGGCGGCAGCGCCATCTCGCAAATCGACCCCGCCACGGGCCAGGCCGAACGCCTGTGGCAAGGCGACGAAAGCCTCAACCCCCCATTCGAAGATTCGGGAATCTCCATGACAGCCGATGGATCGGCGACCGCCGTAATACGCCACTCCTTCCGGAAGCCGCCGGAAATCTGGGCCGGCCGCATCGGAGACTGGAAACCGGTAACCAGTGAAAACCGCCTGCGCAAGCCCCAGTGGGGCGAAGCTAAGAGCTTGCACTGGACCAATGACGGCTTCCACATACAAGGCTGGTTGCTCTACCCGAGCCAGTTCGACCCCAACCGCAAATATCCAATGGTGGTCGCGGTGCATGGCGGGCCGGCTTCTTCGGTGAAGCCCGCTTGGCCAAGGCCCGGTTACAATCCGGCGCTGCTTTCTCAGCAGGGCTATTTCGTGTTGATGCCGAACCCGCGCGGCAGCTACGGGCAGGGTGAGAAATTCGCCGCCGCGAACATTCGCGATTTCGGCGGCGGCGACCTGCGCGACATCCTCGCCGGAGTGGAGGAGGCCATCCGCACCGCTCCCGTGGACCCGCACCGCATCGGCATCACTGGCTGGAGCTACGGCGGATTCATGACCATGTTCGCGGTAACCCAGACGAATCGATTCCGAGCTGCCGTCGCCGGCGCCGGTATCTCGGACTGGAAGAGCTACTATGGCGAGAACGCAATCGATACCTGGATGATTCCGTATTTCGGCGCGTCGGTTTACGATGACCCGGCGGTCTACGCGAAGATGTCCGCCATCGACTTCATCAAGAGCGCGAAAACGCCGACGCTGGTGGTGGTGGGAGACCGCGATGGGGAATGCCCGGCGCCTCAGTCGTACGAATTCTGGCGTGGATTGAAGGCGATGGGTGTAAAGACGGAAATGGTGGTCTACCGCAACGAAGGCCACGCCTTTCACAACCCGGCTCATCAAAAAGACGTGCTGCTGCGCATGATCCAGTGGTTCAATGAAAACCTGAAATAACAGTTCAGATGGTTGTGAGGCGTTTGGGGGCAATGAGGCGATAGCTGCCGATAGCCAATTCTCGGACCTCCTGCCAGTCGATCTCGCCAACATCGAGACGGAGGGCGATCCAGCCTCGCGGTCCGATATAGGCCGGAAGATAGAAACGGCCCGGTTGAGCGGCCGCGAGAGCCGCGTTTTCGCCCGGAAGGGCCTTGCAGGCGATGGAAACGATACCATCGCCGTGGTGATCGTTCAAGAAATACGCAAACGTCTTCTTCCGGACCATAAATGCGGCATGGCTGCCGCTATCCTGGCGGGTGGCTTCCGGCAGGGCCAGGCAAATCTTCGAAAGACGGGTAAGACGGCGGTCTTCGACGGAACGGTTGCGGTCGGCCATCTTCATATTCTGCCTCCGCACCAAGCCGCTTGCCCGGCCACAATCGGCTACAATCGCAATTTCGTCGAACCTTTATGTCTACTCCTCTGAGAGCCTTTTCCGCGGGCAACCTTCGGGTCCAGGTTTTTCTATCAAGCCAAATGGCATCTGAAGCGGCAGCGGATGCCGCCGCCGCAATCCTGCGCGACTCAATCTCCCAAGACCGTGGCGCGCGCATCGCGGTGAGCACTGGCAATTCGCAACTGCGCTTTATCGAAGCCCTCGTCCGGGCGCCTGGTATCGACTGGACCGCAATTGAGGCGTTCCACCTTGACGAATATTCGGGGATAGCGGCTACACATCCTGCGAGCTTCCGACTCTGGGTCAGGAAGAATCTGGCCGAACGGGTTCCACTCGCGGCCACGCGCTACCTCGCCGGTGATGCGGTCGACCCGGCGGCGGAATGCCGCCGGTATGCCGCGTTGCTCCGCGAACGGCGAATCGATTTGGGATTCGTCGGAATCGGCGAGAACGGCCACATCGCTTTCAATGACCCGCAGGAAGCAGATTTCGCCGATGCAATGCCGGTAAAGGTCGTCTGCCTCGATGACCCCTGCCGCCGGCAGCAAGTTGGGGAGGGCCACTTCCGCGACCTCTCCGTCGTCCCGGAGCGCGCGCTCACACTGACGTGCCCGGCGATCCTCGGCATGTCGAACCTCGTCTGCTGCGTACCGGACCTCCGGAAGGCCGAAGCCGTGCGGAGGACGATCGAGGGCGAGATCTCGACAGCCTGCCCCGCATCCATTTTGCGCACTCACCCAAATGCACAACTGTTTCTGGATGTGGATTCCGCATCGCTTCTCCACCTTTGATGGATGCCAAACGCCAGTCCAGCCCCGGCTCCCGCCATCCGGCGAGGACGGCGTATCCTGGACGGAATGGAACCGTTTCCCAGTTTCGACCTCACGGATCAGATCGCTCTCGTGACCGGAGCGGCGCGCGGTCTCGGCCGCGCGATCTCCCTGGCGCTCGGCCATGCGGGGGCGCACGTAGCATTGGGGCTGCGGGACCGCAGTGCGGATGCCGGACTGCTTGCCGAAATCCGGGCCATGGGCCGCCGGGCCCTCCCCCTGCAAATGGACATGGCCGATATCGATCAGGTTCAGCAGGCTGTGGCCGATGCCGCCACCCATTTTGGGCGCCTCGACATCCTGGTGAACAACGCCGGCATCGCACCAGGTAATCTCGCCGAGAACGTCACCGTTGACGATTACGATCTCACGATGGCGGTGAACGTTAAGGGAACGTTTTTTGCGAGCCAGGCCGCCGGACGCTGCATGATCAGGCAGAAGTATGGCCGGATCATCAGCCTCAGCTCCCAGGCGGGGTTTGTCGCGCTTCCGACCGAGTCTGTCTACTGCATGACGAAAGCGGCAATTGCCCACATGACGAAATGCCTCGCGGTCGAATGGGGAGCGCACAACATCACAGTGAACGCCGTCGCTCCGACCTTTATCAGAACACCCGGCACGCGCGAATGCCTGAGTGACCCGGCGTTCCGTGCGGATGTAGTCGAACGGATCGCGGCGCTGCACCGGATCGGCGAGCCAATGGATGTGGCGGGTGCGGTCGTATTCCTCGCGTCCCCCGCCGCTTCCCTGATCACCGGACAGACCCTGATCATCGACGGCGGCTGGACGGCACGGTAAGCCGCCCGGCTATTGCAGTTTCACCGCGCGGCCGCTGCGGATCGATTCCTTGGCGGCTTCAATGATCTGGACGACACCAATATTGATATCCAGCGAAGTAATCCCCTCAATCGGTTTGTTGTTCTTTATGGCGTCTACCATAAAGGCGATTGGGTCGGCTTTCTCGGGAGGAAGCGGCGCGAGGGGCAATTCCTTGGTGTCCCGACCCATGCGCAATTCCACTTTCTGCTGCGTCATGTAAATGCTGCCGCGGGTGAGCGTGCCGTCGGGTCCGGTGGAGGAGCCAAAGATCTCCAGGTCCTGGAAACTGCGAGGGAGGTCCCAGCTTCCCTCGAAGACGTTGATGCCGTTTTTGTACTTCAGCACCAGCGTCGCCGAATCCTCCACTTTGGGAAAGGTCTCGGGACGCAAATGAATCGCCTCGGCGTAGACACTCTCGGGCCGCCCCATGTACCAGAGCGACCAGAGCGCGTTGTAGCAGCCAAAATCGACCAGTGCGCCGGCGCCGTTTTTCACCGGATCGGTGAGCCAGTCGAAAAAGTACTTCCCGGTGCCGGTCGAGCCCGGGCCGCCGTGCCCAACAATCCCCCGCAATCTCCAGGCCCGCCCGATGACGCCTTTTTCGACTTCCGCGCGTGCAAGCTGGTTGGCCGGCCACCAGGCCATCTGATAGTTGCACATCACCTTCACGTTGTACTTCCTGGCCAGCTCCGCCATCGCCAGCGCGTCCTTGTACGTGGAAGCCAGCGGCTTCTCATAGATCACGTGAATGTGCCGCGGAGCGCATTCCTTGAGGATCTCGAGGTGGCGGTTGTTTTCTACGAAGGCCCAGACCAAATCAGGTTTGGTTTCATCCAGCATCTTCCGGTAATCGTCGAAGAAGGGGACGTCCTTCGCACCCTGCCTTTCTTTGGCGAGGTTCACCAACTCCGGAATCGATTCTGCGATTCCTACGAGTTTGACCTGGTCGCTGTGCACCATCCGGGGGACATAAGAGCCCTCATGTGCATGAATCAGACCGATCACCGCGATCTTGTATGGCTGGGCAAGGGCCGACAACGCGGCCAGCGTGAGGGCGGCGGCGAGCCGCCATGATTTGACCATGGGTTCATGCTATCAGCCTGCACCGAGCCCCAGCGCGCGCTGCCGCTTCTCCGTCCAGACCGGCCTGCCGTTTTCGATATACTCACCAGAGCATGCGCTCCGGAGAGCCGGCCAGAGTTGGGGTCAAGTCCGAATTCGACAAGGGGTTGCCGGAGCGTACCCGGAAACGCGTCACCCGCCGCCTGATCCCCTACCTGGTCTTCATCTATTTTCTGGCCTACCTCGACCGCGCCAACGTGGGAGTGGCCAAACTCCAGATGCAGAGCGACCTGGGCTTCACCGATGCCGTGATCGGCCTCGGCGCGGGCATCTTCTTTGTCGGCTACCTCCTGTTGGATATTCCGGGCAGCCTGATCGTGGAGCGCTGGAGCGCCCGCAAGTGGATCGCCCGCATCATGGTGTCCTGGGGAATGGTCGCTGCACTGATGGGCTTCCTGGGCACGCCGGCGTTCAGTGCCGTGCATCCCATCACGCAGTTCTATGGCCTGCGCCTGCTGCTGGGCGTCGCCGAGGCGGGATTCTTTCCCGGCGTAATCGTCTACCTTTCGCACTGGTACAGGGCCGAGGATCGCGCGCGAGCCAAAGCCTACTTCATGGTCACGCAGCCGCTGGCGATCGCCATCGGGATCCCGATTTCCCGCTGGATTCTGGAGACTGTCGGATGGGCCGGCCTCGCCGGCTGGCGCTGGGTGTTCATCCTGGAGGGCATTCCTCCGGTGATCATGGGCGTCGTCACCCTGTGGTATCTGACGGACCGCCCGAAGGATGCAGGCTGGCTCGTGGATGACGAAAAGCAATGGCTCATGGCCCAATTGAAGGCGGAGGAATCCGTCAAAGTCTCCGCGGGCCGCGTCCGGGCGATCGATGCGCTGCGAAACCCCCAGACCTTCCTGCTGATCGCGATCTTCTTCCTGATTGTGACCGGCAACCAGGCGCTGATCTTCTTTCTCCCGTCGATCGCCGAAACCATGAAGGACACTCCGGTGGTGATCCGCACGATCGCCGCCGGCCTGCCGTACGCGTGCAGCGCCGTGGGCATTCTGCTCAACGGCATGTGGGCCCATCGAACCGGCGCGCTGCGGTGGCACACCGCCGTTCCGATGTTGGCGACGTCGGTGTCTCTGGCTCTCGCCATTCTGGCGGACCGGGCGTCCTCCGGACCCGGGTGGTTGATGATGGGCCTGTTTTGCCTGGCGGGATTTACGTCGCAGGCCTACCTGCCCGCGTTCTTTACGCTGCCGACCATACTGTTAGGGCGGTCGGCCGCCGCCACTGCCGTGGGACTGATCTGCCTGGGCAATCTGGGAGGGCTCGCGGGACCCTGGCTGTTCGGTTATCTGAAAACCGTCACGGGACGGTTCGATGCGGGATTGTGGGTCCTGGCCGGCTGCATGCTGTTGGCGGGTACGCTCGCCACGCAGATCCGCGTGCCGCGAGTTGCCCGCGAGGTGTCACGGAATGAATAAAAAGAAACCTGAGGAGCTGAGGAGTTACCGGTGGTTCGGGCCCGACACGATGCGCGGCTTCAGCCATCGCTCGCGTATGGCGCAGCTCGGCTACCGGCGCGAAGACCTAATCGGCAAGCCGGTGATCGCCATCGTCAATACCTGGAGCGAGATCAATCCCTGCCATGCCCACCTGCGCGAGCGCGCCGAAGCGGTCAAACGCGGCGTGTGGCAGGCGGGCGGCTTCCCCGTGGAGATTCCGGCCTTCTCGATCACCGAAACGTACATGAAGCCCAGCCCGATGCTCTATCGGAATCTGCTGGCGATGGATACCGAGGAGTCCCTGCGCAGCCTGCCGGTCGATGGCGCGGTGCTGATGGGCGGCTGCGATAAGACCACGCCCGGACTGCTGATGGGCGCCATCAGCGTCAACCTTCCGGCAATCTTCCTTCCCGCGGGCCCCATGCTTCGCGGCAACTGGAACGGCCAGCCGCTCGGCAGCGGGACAGACCTCTGGAAATATTGGACAGAGCGCTGTGCCGGCACGATCACCGATGACGACTGGAATGCCATCGAAGCCGGTATCGCCCGGTCCCCCGGCTTCTGCATGACCATGGGTACGGCCGCCACGATGACATCCCTCGCCGAGGCGCTCGGCATGACGCTGCCCGGCGCGTCGTCGATTCCGGCGGCGGACTCCAACCATGTGCGGCTGGCCCTAGAGACCGGCCGCCAGATCGTCCAGATGGTTTGGGAAGACTTAAAGCCCGACGAGATCCTGACGCTCGCGGCATTCCGGAATGCCATCGCGGTCGATATGGCGATCGGCGGCTCGACCAATGCCATCATTCACCTCGTGGCCCTGGCCCGGCGGCGGGGTCTCGATCTGCCGCTCCCGGTTTTCGACGAAATCGCGCGGCAGGTGCCAGTGCTGGCGAATATCCGCCCTTCCGGCGAGTTCCTTATGGAAGACTTCTACTACGCCGGCGGATTGCGCGCCCTGATGGCGGAAATCCGCGACCTCCTGCAGCTCGATTGCGGCACCGTGAATGGCAGGACCCTCGGAGAGAATCTCGAGGGCGCGCGCATCGTGAACCGCAATGTCATTCGGGGACGCGAAGCGCCGCTGTGCGAGTCGGGCGGCACCGCGATCCTGTACGGAAGCCTGGCGCCTGATGGAGCCGTCATCAAAACCGTCGCGGCGGACCGGCGCTTCTGGCAGCATACCGGTCCGGCAGTCGTCTTCCGGGATTACCGCGACCTCGAATCGCGCATCAACCGCGAGGATCTGAATGTCGAC
Source organism: Bryobacterales bacterium (assembly GCA_963836015.1). Lineage (GTDB taxonomy): Bacteria > Acidobacteriota > Terriglobia > Bryobacterales > Bryobacteraceae > CAWCDJ01. The sequence goes on from CAWIIF010000004.1 coordinate 380,419, forward strand.
GAGAATTCCGTTCTGGTCCTGCAAAGCGCCGGACCCCTGGGCGGCCCCGGCATGCCGGAATGGGGCATGCTCCCGATTCCCAACAAGCTGCTGAAGCGTGGCGTGCGCGATATGGTGCGGATCTCGGATGCGCGCATGAGCGGGACGGCTTACGGCACGTGTGTGCTGCACGTCTCGCCCGAGAGCTACGTGGGCGGCCCGCTGGCGCTGGTCCGCGATGGCGATGCGATCTCGCTGGACATCCCCAATCGCAAGCTCGACCTGCTGGTGCCCGGGGCCGAGATCGAAAGCCGCCGCGCGCAATGGCAGCGGCCCGTTTCGAAGGAGCAGCGCGGCTACCTGGCTCTCTACCGCGAACGCGTGACACAAGCGCACGAAGGCTGCGATTTCGATTTTCTGGCGCACGATCATGCCGCGCCGGAACCGGAAATCTTTTAGACCTTCCAGCAGATCAGTTTGCTTTCCGTCATTTCCTCGATGGCGTAGCGCGGCCCTTCCCGTCCGATGCCGCTGTCTTTGACGCCGCCATACGGCATGTGGTCCGCCCGGTACATCGGAATATCGTTGATCATCACGCCGCCGACTTCGAGCTTGCGGGCAGCCTGGAAGGCGCGCTGGATGTCCGGCGTGAAGATGCCTGCCTGCAGCCCGTAAGGCGTGGCATTGGCCTGCTCGATGGCCGTTTCCAGATGGTCGTAGGGATAGATCGCAAGCACCGGTCCGAACGCCTCCTGGCAGGAGATGCGGCAGGCCGCCGGCACGTCGAGCAAAATGGCGGGGCTCACAGTCGAGCGCGTGCGTTTGCCGCCGGTCGCCACTCGCGCCCCTCCGGCGACCGCTTCTTCGATCCATTTCTCGATGCGGACCGCTTCCGCTTCGTCGATCAACGATGAGATGTCGGTCGACTCTTCATACGGGTGTCCGATCCGCAGAGCCTCTGTTGCGGTCCTCAGCCTCTCGACGAACTCACCGGCAATCGATCGATGCACGAAGGCGCGCTGCACCGAGATGCAGACCTGGCCGCTGTGCGCGAATGCGCCCTGAACGGTCCTGGCGATGGCAGTCGAAAGATCCGAACCAGGCTCGATGATCACGGCGGAGTTGTTTCCCAGCTCGAGCGTGACCTTCTTGAAGCCGGCGCGCGACTTGATGGCGCGGCCGACTTCCGGGCTGCCGGTGAACGTGAGCATCGCGATCCCCGGATGCTCCGCCAAGGCCATGCCGATCACCGCGCCGCTGCCGGTGACGACGTTGTACGCACCTTTAGGAACCCCCGCTTCCTCCATAGTGCGCGCCAGGCGCAGCGCGCTGAGCGGCGTCCTGGTGGCCGGTTTATGCACCACGGCATTGCCTGCGGCCAGCGCCGGAGCGACCTTGTGCAGAGCCAGGTTGAGCGGCACGTTGAAGGGAGTAATACATCCGATCACGCCGATGGGTTCCCGTACCGTGATGGCCATGCGGCCTTTGCCGGTAGCCGAAAATTCCATGGGAACGACTTCGCCGCGAAGCTGCCGCGCCTCGTGGGCGGCGGCGATCAGAGTTTCAATAGACCGCGCGGCTTCTACCCTGGCCTCCTTGATCGGCTTGCCGGTTTCCGCACAGACGATCTGCCCATACTCCGCGAGGTCCCGGCGAACCAGCTCCGCCACGCGCAGCAGCAAATCGGCGCGCTCGTAATTGGCCAGTTCCCGCATCGCGCGGAATCCGCCGCGGGCGGCCTCGACTGCCGCTTCCACCAGTTCCACTCCGGCGCGGGGAACCGCGCCCACCGGAGTGCCGTCGTATGGGAGCCGCACCACTTCGTGTTCCGCGCTGTCAACCCATTCCCCTCCCACGAAATTTCGATACGACTGCGGTACTGCCGTCGATGTTGTCATCTGACCTCCTGAGGAACTTTCACCGCTGGCAGGGTGACGCCTGAGTATGGCGCCACCGCCACGCGGGCGTCCGGCCCGGCCTGCCGCAGCAGATCCCGCAAAGCAGCTTCATGATCCACGGGAGAGACCGGCTTGAAATGACAGCGGCGCACAAAATCGGGATCCAGTCCGGACACCAGATGGACATTATATAAGCGGCCGAGCCGCGCCACCCAAAAGGCTTTGTGGCCGCCCACTACGAACTCGCGGGAGAGCGCCTCCCGCATTTCGAAATCGTCGCGATAGCGCTGGACGTAGTCCTCGAAGGACCGGTTGCCGGCGCCTCCGGCGCATTCCGCATAGAACAGGATCGACCCGCCCGGACGCAGCGCCTGACATGCGTTCTCGAGTCCTTTGTGCGCCTGGCGCAGATCGATGTCCAGCGGGAAGCCGCCTGCCGAAGCCACCACGACGTCGTAAGGAGCGTCGATCGGCACCCGCATCATCTGATCGACCGTGCGGCACCCTTCCCGGTGCGCGAGGTCGTAATGGCCTGCCACCGCCCGCACCAGTTTGCCATCGGGCCGGAGCACCACGTTCACGATGAAGTCGGGATCGGCCATGCGGCACGCTTCCAGCAGGTCCTCGTGCGCCGGGTTTCCGTCCAGCTTCCCGGACCGGCAGTTGGGGTCGAAGATCATCCGGTGATTGAACGTCGTGGTTCGAAATCCGGCGACCCCGGGAACGAGGCTCTTTCGCCCGCCCGAGTATCCGGCGATCAGGTGGTAAATGATCTCGCCCGTGAGGATGATCCGGTCCGCCTCCCACACCTCGCGATTGATCTCGACGCGATTCCCGTAGCTCGTGGTGCCGATCTCCACCAGGCGGTCGTCGTCGGTCGAGATGTGGTCGAACGAGCGAATGCGGGCGTAGATCTCCTCGCCGAGAATCAGCTTACGCTCATCGTCCGTCTGTGGCCGGTGAATGCCCAGCGCGAACACGATGAAGATGTCGCGATCGGGAACGCCCGCGGAGTTCAAAGTGGCGATGAGGGGCGGCAGGATCAGGTCGGTGCGGGTGAGACGTGTGATGTCGTTGACCACGATCGCGACGCGCTCGCCCCGGTGCACGATGTCGCGAAGCGGTCCGGTTCCGATGGGGTTATCGATCGCATGGCCGACCGCCAGCGTCTCATCATCGGCCGGATCGACCTCGCGCGGAACCAGCCGGTCGCCCGGAATGCACGCGGAGAGGTGAGTCTTGCCGTAGGGCAGGTCATAAGGTATGGGTAACTGCGGCATCCGGGGCGAGCTCAGGACGATTCTATCGAATCTGCTTCGGGCCGGTATGCCCCGGCTACGTACGGCGCAGTACGGACTTGGCGCGTAACCCTAAACTCTGGTGTCGCTGCGCCTGCCGGCGAATCCGGCAGGGTGGGTATGTACCGCTTACTGAGACGTCGCGCCAAATCTGCCGTTCGCTGGGCCATCCGTAGTGCGAGCGGAGCGCTGGGTTGCACCTTGCCTTTGCCCCTTCGCCAAGCCCTGGTCGTGCGGGTAGGACGCCGGAAACTGCCGGGCGGGCTCGAATTTTCAGTCGGGATGCTGGACGACCTGCGGCGGCGGGATCCTGACGCCCTGCATCGTTTCCTGTGGTCGAATCACCTGGCCTACGCGGCCAGCTACGAGATCCCGAAGCGGTTCGGCGCTCCCAATATCAATCCGTCCAGGCATCTTTTGTTCCGCGACATTCTGGCCTATTTAAGCGCCAGTGGAGTCGATCCACGGGAAGATGTGCGCTCAGTCTTCGAAATCGGCTGCTCCATGGGGTATTTGCTCCGGCACCTGGAAGCAGAAGTGTTCCCTTCCGCCGCCGTTCTACATGGCATCGACATCGACCGGCATGCGATCGAAGCAGGAACCGCTCACCTAGGTTCGCTTCAGTCCAAGGTGAAGTTGTTCGCCGCGGATATGGCTGCCGCCGAACATGTCATGGGCGGCCGGGAATATGATCTCGTGCTCTGCTGCGGCGTCCTGATGTATGTGAACCAGAAGACGGCGGAGCAAGTGGTCCGGACCATGTTTTCGCACGCGCGCCGGCTGGTTGGCCTGATTTGCCTGGCCCATCCGCGGGGCGAGCATGCCCGTCCCGCCGCGTCCGAAGTCAGGGAGTTGGACGGCGCCTTGATCCACGACGTAGGCAGCATGATCCGGCGGGCGAACGGGAGGGTGGTGTCTTCCAAATGGGTCGGCACTAGCACTTCGGGGTCCAGCCCCTCCTACGTCATCCTCGCCGAGCCGCCTCCCGAAAACCGGCGGGCGAACGGGTCGATCGCAGTCTGAAGAATTAGCGAAGACAGGACCAGGACCTCGCATCTTCAATCTTAAGGAGGTGTGTCGTGCCGGAGAACTCTTCCTCTGAACTCAACGGGCTATTCGTGGGACGCTGGTGGGCGGTGCTCCTTCGCGGCGTGACCGCGGTGGCCTTTGGTGTGATCGCATTCGCATGGCCTCACGTGACAATTGCCACACTCATATTGTTGTTTGGGTTGTACGCACTCGTGCACGGCACATTGTCGCTGGCAGCCGCAATCGGCGGCCGCAGACGGAGCAGGAACCGCCTGCTCCTCGCGATTGAAGGCGTCGTCGGTCTCTGCGCCGGCATCATCACTCTGCGCAGCCCCTCCACTACCGCGATGGTGCTCGTTTTCCTGATTTGGATCTGGGCTATCGCGACCGGCATTCTCAGAATCGCCGAGGCGATCCGTCTTCGGAAGGTGATCTCGGGTGATATCTGGCTGGCTCTCAGCGGCGTGTTGACGGTGCTTTTCGGCATCATCCTGATGTTACGGCCGGTTGTCGGCGCCGTAGGTCTGGCCTGGATCATCAGCGGATACGCGCTGCTCCTGGGACTATTCGAAATCATACTCGGCTGCGAGCTGCGGGCGTTTCGGCAGGGCTCGCGGACCGGCGGCGCTTGACGGCGGCGGCGATTCGCCATCCCCTTGACTTGCGCCTCCGAACCGCAGGGCGACATCGTCAAAGGTAGAGGCAGATCCGATGCTCCGCCTACCGGAATTGAAAAAGCGAGTCCTCAAAGGTATTGCGACCGCAGTGATGTTATTGGTTCCGGCGATGACCACGCCGGCAGCCGCAATGGTAGTGAGAAGACCGCCCCCGCCTCCCAGGTCGAGGGTAGCCGTCGGGCGACGTCCCGGTTCACGATATGTTTGGACCGGCGGGTATTATCGGTGGCGCGGCGGACGTTACGCTTGGGTGCCGGGCCGGTGGGTAGTGCCGCCGCGCTCCGGCGCGGTCTGGGTTTCTCCGCGATGGCGGCGCAGCCGCGGCGGATGGGCTTTCGTTCCCGGTCGCTGGCGCTAACCATTCCACATGGCCACCGACCTCATTCCGCCGTTCGGTGTCAAGGAACCTTCGTACATGGATGCGATCGTTCCGCTGGTTACCCTGATTGTTCTAATCGCGGGATCGGTATTTCTATTTGGCTCCAGCGCAGTCGACGGCCCGATGCAGGTGGCGTTGATCCTCTGCACCATGGTCGCGGCGCTCATCGCCCTGAAGAATGGGTACACCTGGGAACACGTCATCGAGTCAGGCAAGAGCGCGCTTTCCTCCATCGTGACCCCGATCTTCATTCTCCTCGCCGTAGGAGCGCTGATCGGGACATGGAACATGTCCGGTACCATTCCGACCTTGGCCTTTTACGGCATTCAGTTGCTTCAGCCGCGCTTTCTGTATCCCGCGGCGGCACTCATCTGTGGACTGATCTCGATGGGCACCGGCAGCTCCTGGACGACGGCCGGAACCATCGGCGTGGGCCTGATTGGAATCGCAAACCTGGTCGGCGTATCGCCGGCGATCACCGCCGGAGCGGTCATCTCGGGGGCCTATCTCGGCGATAAGACATCCCCTCTTTCCGAGACCACCGTGCTGGCTGCCCAACTCGCCGAGGTGGACGTCCGGACGCATATCCGCGCGATGGTCTGGACAGCAGGCCCCGCCTTTCTCGTGGCGCTCATTGTCTTCGCGATTCTCGGCAGCCGCGAGACCGGCCTCCTCTCTGGCGCATACACCGTAGGCGAACTGGCCCGGCTGGATGAGCTCTTTTGGATTACGCCGCTGAATTTGATCCCGCTGGTTGTCCTGGTAGCAGCCTCGCTTCGCAAAGTTCCGGCCTCGCTGGCCATCATGAGCGCGGCGCTGCTTGCCGGCGTTATGGCGGTGATGCTCCAGCCGCAAGCCGTTTTGCGGCTGGTCAATGACTCCGCTCTTTCGACGCCGGTGGCGTACGTTAAAGGCGTTTGGATGGCGCTCGCCAATGGCTACCAGACGAATTCGGGCATCCCAGAGGTGGACCGCCTTCTCTCCCGCGGTGGTATGGGCAGCATGCTGAAGACACTGTGGATTATTATCGGCGCGGTAACGTTCGGCACGCTGCTCGAAGAGTTCGGCCTGCTTGCCAAACTAGTGGATCCGATTCACCACCGTGCAAAGACAACCGGAAGCCTGATTGCCGCGGTGGCCGCGACGGCCATCGGCCTGAACATCATCGCCGCCGATCAATACATCGCTCTGGTGCTGCCGGCCCGCCTGTTTCGAGTCGAGTTTCGCAAACGCGGCCTGAAGCCGCAAAACCTGTCGCGGGTGTGCGCGGACGCGGGGACGGTCACATCGCCTCTGGTGCCGTGGAACTCGTGCGGAGCATACATGGCCGCGGCCCTCGGCGTCCCCACGATGCTCTACCTGCCATTCTGTGTCTTTAATATCGCCGCCCCGATCGTGTCGATCTTTCTGGGGTTCACAGGCTTTAAAATCGAGCGCATGGCGCCAGCCGCCGTTCCCGAAGAAACAATACCAACGCTCTAGCCCTCGCCGACAATCTCTACATCCGTTTCACCCCACCGGACATCTCCTTGCAGGAACCATATGCGACTGTCAGCGTTGTGGGCCACAATGCTTTTGTTCGTGATCATTGTCACTCCGGGCGCTGCACAGACCTCCACGGACGACATCCAGCAGCTCAAGCAAAGACTTCAGCAGCTCGAGACGATGGTTGCCAGCCTGCAGCGGCAGATTGCGGCGGTCGAGCAGGCCCGCAAAACCGCGCCTCCGCCTCCGGCGCCCCAGCCGGCGCCGGGCACCGCTCTACCGCCCCGCCTGCCGCTCACTTACATAGGTAATGAAACACGGACACGACAAACCGATGACGATTTCCCCGTCGAAGCGCCCCGCATCGACAATGAGGAGCTCGATCCGACGCTCAAGGGCTATTTCCGGTTACCGGGCACCCAAACACTCATCAGGCTCCGCGGATTCGTGAAGACGGATTTCTTTTACGACACCAGCTTTGCGGGCCTCTGGTACGGCGGCATGGTGCCATCCAGCTTCCCCTCCAGCCCCCAACCCGATTCGCGGGACTCGACTGTATCGATACGGCCATCGCGCTTCAGCGTGGAATTCCGTCAGCCGCTGGGCGGCGACACCCTCAAGGGGTTTATCGACTGGGATCTTTACGGCACGTTCGGGCGGAACACGCCCAATGTCCGGTCCTTTTGGGGACAGTACAAGAACTTCCTCGGCGGGCAGACCTGGAGTGCTTTCGGAGATCCGGATGCCTTTCCCGATACCCTCGACTTTCACGGACCGCCTGGAATGATGGGGCTTCGCACCCCGCAATTCCGCTACACCTATCCGCTGAATCACCATCACTGGATCGGCGGAACGGTCGAGAAGCCCGGCACCGACGTGCCGTTCAGCACCTTGTACGGAACGCCGGAACCTACTTCCACACGGCCGGACTTTGTCGGGTTCTACCGTTATGAAAATAACTACGGGCACATCCACGCAGCGGGCATCTTCCGCTCGGTCGGGGGCTTCATCCCGGACACAACCATCCCGGACCTCAAGATCCATCGAAACGGATACGGAGCATCGATCTCGGGTGCCTGGCGGATGGGCCGCTTGAGAGACAGTCTCGTCTTTCAAGGCATCGGCGGCAGAGGAATCGCAAATTACTACAACGACAACTATGGTCTCGGAGCGGATGTCGGCTTCGACGCGCGAGGAAGGCTCGTGGCAACGCCGACATGGTCGGCCTCGACCGGCTACCAGCACTATTGGACCAGGAAGATCCGCTCCACAGCAGCTTACGGGTATCTGCGGATTAACCGGCCCGCTGGAGATCCGGAGACGAGCTACCACGTCAGCAACTACGCTTCGGGGAATATCATCATTCAACCTTCCCCGCTGTATCTCTTCGGAGCCGAATACATCTACGCGTCACTCCGGCGAAAGGACGATTTCGAATGGATCGCCCGCCGCATCCAGTTGAGCCTGACCTTCTTCTTCAACCGTTACCCCGTAGAGTAAGCGCCGTCGCAAAGCAGGGACTGGCATCAAAATTTCGCCGCACTTGCGAAATTCGTGCCTGTACCTGGTTTGCCCTTTTTTGCGAGATCAGCGCTTCTTGCCTGGTGTAGCCGCGCTGGCAGCGCTCGCCGGGGCGCCCGTCCATTGCGCATCGTTAAGATTCCACCCTCCGCCCAGAGCCTTATAGAGCTGGACGATGACCAACCTGCGGTTGATCTCCGTTCCCGCAAGAGATAGCCGGGCCGGATAGAGTCTCTGCTGCGCCTCGAGTACCTCGTTATAACTCGACAGCCCTTCCAGGTAACGCATCTGCGCCAGCCGGACCGCTCTCTCATTGGATTCGATAGCCCGGATCGCCTCGGCGCGTATGGCATCGTATTTCTCGCGCGAAATGAGGGCGTCGGAAACGTCCCGTAAGGCGCTCAACGCAGTTTGCATGTATTGCGCCCTGGTTTGTTCCCAATCGGCCACCGCCTGCCGTCTACGGGCCTTGAGGGCGCCGCCCTGGAAGATGGGTCCGGAGACGCTCGCGGCGAGGCTCCACGCATTCGTATTGCCGGAGGTAAGATCGGCCAGCGGCGTGCTCAATTTGCCGAAGAACGTGGTGAGGCCGATCGCCGGAAAGTACGCCGCCCTGGCCACGCCGATCCGGGCGTTGGCAGCCCGCACCTGCTGCGCCGCGGCGAGCACATCCGGGCGGCGCTCCAGCAAGGCGGAGGGTAGGCCCGCGGGGACGTCCGGCGGCAGAGCTTCTTGCAGCAGCTTCAGCTTCGTCTCGATCGGGCCGGGGTTCCGGCCCAGCAAGAGGCTGATCTGATTCTCCTTCAGAGCAATCAGCCGTTCGAGCTCCGGAATGGTGGCGGCGGCGGCCGCGTGGTCGGCCGCCGCGCGCGACGTCTGCAGTTCATTGCCAAGACCTCCCTGGAACCGCTCGGTGAACAGTTTGAGCGTCGCCGCGTACGATGCCGTCGTCTCCCTGGCGATCTCGAGCGTATACCGCAGTCCCAGCAGCTCGAAGTAAGCCTGGGACACATCGCTCACCAGTGTGAGCATGACGCCGCGCCGGGCTTCCTCGGTCGCGAGGAACTGCGCCCGGGCAGCCTCATTCGTCCGGCGGATGCGGCCCCAGACGTCCGCTTCCCAGGCGGCGCGCGCTATGCCCAGAAAGAACCCCTGGGCATTCGGTGAATTGGAGGCGGGACTATTGACGAACTGATTATGCCCGTAGCTGAGAACGGATGCATAGCCGATGGCCGGGTAGTACAGCGACCTGGCTTCCGCGGCGACCTGGCGCGCCTGTTCGACGCGCGCGACGGCGGCAGCCAGATCGTAGTTGTTGACGAGGGACGTCCTGACGAGCTGGGTCAGGGTCTCGTCCTTGAAGATGGCCCACCAGGGCAGGTCGGCAAGGGACTCCTGCCTGGCTGCGGCCGGCGCTCCCCGGAATGCGCCCGGGGCGCTCACGGTTGGCCGCCTGTAGTTGGGGCCAACCGTGCATGCCGGCAGCAGCAACAGCAGAGGTACAAGAGCAATGGCCGGGAGGGATACGAGGGGCCTTCTCTTCATGCGCGGACCTAGTCGGCGGCATCGCGGATGAGCGGGCACGTCATGCAATGGCCGCCGCCTCGGCCGCGCCCCAGCTCGGCGCCGACGATCGTAATCACCTCGATACCGGCCTTGCGAAGCTGAGTGTTGGTATACGTGTTACGGTCATACGCGACCACCACCCCGGGAGCGAGGGCCACCACGTTGTTGCCGCTGTCCCACTGCTGGCGCTCCGCGGCGTACGCATCGCCGCCGGTCTCCACCACGCGCATCTTCTTCACGCCGAGCGCCTCCGCCACCACATCGACGAACGGCTTGGTTTCCCGGGTCAGCTCGATCCCCGGCGGCTTGTCTGACGGCCTCAGAGAGAACGTGACGATGCGATTGACAATCTCCGGGAACAACGTGACCACGTCCCGGTCGCAGAACGTGAATACGGTATCCAGGTGCATCGCGGACCGCAGCTTGGGCATTCCGGCGACGATCACCCGTTTCGCGGCGCCCTTGGAGAACAGCGCGGCCGCGAGTTGTGTGATGGCCTGCCGCGACGTGCGCTCGCTCATGCCGATCAGCACGTTCCCCTTGCCGATCGGCATGACGTCTCCTCCTTCGAGGGTGGCGGACCCGTGATTCACATCGGGGTCGCCCCACCAGACTTCGAACTTCGCCTTCGCAAAGCTGGGATGGAACTTGTAAATCGAGGTCGCGAGCAGCGTTTCTTCATGGCGGACCGGCCAAAAGAGCGGATTCAGCGTGACGCCGCCGTAAATCCAGCAGGTAGTGTCCCGGGTATACAAGGTGTTGGGGAGAGGCGGCAGGAGATATTCGGTGATTCCCGAGGCCTCGCGAGCCATCTTGGCGAAGTCGCTGCTGTATTTGTCGGGGAGGTCTATGGCCGAAAGACCGCCGATGAGATAATCAGCGAGGGTTCTGGAATCCAGGCTCTCGAGAAAGCTGCGGGTCTCCGACACCAGTTCCAGACCGACTTCGTTGGGCACGATCTGGCGGTCGAGGATCCACTTCTTGGCCGCGGGATTGTCCAGGACTTCGCTCAACAGATTGTGCATTTCGACGACTTCGACGCCGCGTTCGCGCATTTTGGTAATGAAGTCGAAGTGGTCGCGCTTGGCGTTTTGCGTCCACAAGACCTCGTCGAACAAGAGTTCGTCGCAGTTGGTCGGTGTCAGGCGCGTATGGGCCAGTCCCGGCGAGCAGACCAACACCTTGCGCAGTTTTCCGACCTCGGAATAGACTCCGTATTTAGGGGATGCCGAGGGAGTCGTCTCCTTCGTTTCGATCGATTCGTCAACGATTGTTTTAGCCATGATGATTTCCTTATCTAGATCGCGATATGACCGGATGCGAGCGCGTAGATCGCCACCGCCGCTGCGACCGATGCGGCGCCGAACGCGATCCGTTCCCCGGACGTGAAAACAGCCGCGTGCTGTTCGCGGCGCGCCAGGAAGAAGAGGAAGGTTCCTGGTCCGTAAATCACGGCGGAAAGCAGCAGGAACTTCAGTCCCGCGGCATAGATCAGCCAGGCCGTGTAGAAAACGGCGAGGCCGGCGAGTGCCAGGCCGCGCCGACGCTCGCGGGCTTCCCCGGAGTAAGTCTCTCCTCTCCACGCCAGTTGCAGGCTGTATGCGGCGACCAGCAAGTACGGAATCAGCGTCATCGAGCTTGTGAGTTCCAGCGCAAGGGTGAAGGCGTAACGCGCAAAGAGGGTCAGAACCAGAAATATCTGCACCATGGTATTGGTCAGCCACAGGGCGGCCGAAGGGACGCCATTCTGGTTTTCACGGGCCAGGAACGACGGCATGGTATTGTTTTCGGCCGCCGAGAACAGCACTTCCGCGGCCAGCAACGTCCATGACAGGAACGCTCCTAGCACCGAAATGAGCAGGCCTGCGCTGACAAAGATGGCGCCCCAGCGGCCGACGACCGATTCCAACACGCCGGCCATCGACGGATTGCGCAGCCCCGCCAGGTCCGTCCGCGGCAGAACGCCATACGAGAACATCGTCACGAGAATCAGCAGGCAAAGCACGCCGAGAAACCCTACTACCGTGGCGATACCGACGTCTCGCCGGTTCTTGGCGTAGCGCGAATACACACTGGCGCCTTCCACCCCGAGGAAGACAAACACGCTGACCAGCATCGTGCCGCGAACCTGCGAGAACACACCTCCCAGGTTGTGCCCTTCGCCGCCCCAGAAGTTTGCCTTGAAGAGCCCCGCATCAAAATGGATTGCGACAATCACGATGAAGATCAGGATCGGGATGACCTTGGCGATTGTGACAATCGTGTTCAACACGGCCGCCTGCTTGACTCCCCGCAAGATGAGGAAATGCACGATCCACAGGATCACCGACGAGATGGCGACGGCCGGAACTGTGTTGCCTTCTCCAAAGATCGGGAAGAAGGCTCCAAGCGTCGATTTAATCAGCACGAAGTAGGACACATTGCCAATGCAGGTTCCCGCCCAGTACCCTAGCGCCGACAGGAACCCCCAGTAGTTTCCGAAGCCGGCCTTGGCGTACGCATAGACGCCCGCGTCGAGATCGGGCTTGCGTTTCGCCAGGCTCTGGAACACCATGGCCAGCATCAACATGCCAAAGCCCGAGATGGCCCAGGCGATCAACGCTCCGAATCCGCCGGTTACCCGTCCGAACGCCTGCGGCAGGGAGAAGATGCCCGCGCCGACCATCGAGCCCACCACCATGGCGGATAATGTCCATAAAGAGAACTTTTGTTCCGATGATGTGGTCATGGCTTACTCCTCCGCTTACGCGACCAACCCGCCAGCCGCCTGATTGCACAATCCTCGCCAATAAATGATGCGAGCGGCCTGAAGGTGGCTCAATATCTCGGAGCGGTATGGGTTACGTCGTCTCAACGGCGTCTTGCCCGACTTTAAAGAAGATCGAGTAAAGCACCGGCACGACTATCATCGTCAGCACGCAGGCAAAGGCCAGCCCGAACATGATGGTCGCGGCCATCGCCACGAAGAAGGGGTCCTGCAAGAGTGGAATCATCCCGAGGACCGTCGTGACTGCGACCAAAAGTACGGGGCGCAGGCGGCTGACGCTGGCGTCGAGCACCGCCGGATAGGGCGGTTTACCTTCGCCGAGCTGCGTATAGATCTCGTCTACCAGGACGATCGAGTTCTTGATCTGCTCGCCGCCCAATGCGATGACTCCGAGCAAAGCCATGAAGCCGAACGGCTGCCTGGTCAACATGAGCCCCCCTGTCACGCCGATGATCGCCAGCGGTACAGCCAGGCAGATTACCAGCGTGGAGCGGATCGAGTTGAACAAACAGACCACGATGAACACCATCAGCAGCAGCGCCGCGGGAAGGGGCTTCGCCAGCGCGGCCCGGGCTTCCCTCGAATCCTCGTCCTCTCCACCCCACTCCCTCGAATATCCGGGAGGCAGCGCGATTTTCTCGATCTTGGGCTGAACGCGATTGAGCAGATGGCTGGGCAGCCCCGCGCGCGGGTCGGCATGGACGGTCAGGGTCGGCCTCCGGTTACGGCGCATCACTACGGGGTCCTCCCAGCCGACGTCTACGCCTGACACGACTTGGCTCATGGGGATCATCTTCCCCGCGGCAGGACTCCAGATTTGCAGGCTGCGAATCATATCGACATCGGTGCGTTCATCCAGCGGAGGGCGAACCACGATGGGGAGCAGCCTCGTCTCCTGCGGGAAGGTCCCGCTGCCGGCACTTCCCGGCTCACGGTAGAAGCCGACCACCCGCCCTTCGAAGCTGGCTTGCAGTGCCTGCGAGACCTCGGCGCGCGTGATGCCGTTGCGGTTGGCCTGAAGGTCCAGCAGGGTTGGCTGGATCACCTTGACCGGCTCGCGCCAGTCGGAGCGCACCCCCATGGCCCCGCCATCTTCGTCGAAGATCCTCTGCGCCTGGCCGGCAATCTCACGCAGCCTGGCAGGATCCGGGCCGCTGAACCGCACCTGAACGCGGCCTCCGCTGCCGGGACCCAGCAGAAACTTCTTGGCGACGGAGTTGGCGTCGGGCCGGCTCTGATCGAGATATTTCTGAACTGTGGCGATCAGCCCGTCGATCTTGTTCTTGTCATCCACGTCGACCAGGAACTGCACGAAGGCCGGATTCGGCCGCTCCGGCGTGTACACCAGCAGGAAGCGCAGACCGCCGCTGCCCACGAACGAGGTCACGTGTGTAACGCCCGGCTGAGCCTGAATGAATCGCTCCACCCCGCCCGCGAACGCCTCCGATTCGCGGATGTCGGTGCCGGCCGGCAGAAAAGTGTCCACCATGAATTGCGGACGGGTCGCCGGCGGAAAGAAGCTCTGATCCAGCCGGCTGAACCCGTACAGCGCGATGGCGAACAGGCCGATGGTCGCCAGCAGGACCGCCCACCGGAAGCGCAGTGCAGCGACCAGGAGGCTTCTATAGCTGCGGAATAGCAGGCCCCCGTGGGCGCTCTCTTCCGCCTCTCCGCCCGTCCTGGGCTTGAACAACAGGTAGCCCAGCAGTGGCGTCACCGTGATCGCCGCCACCCAGCTCAAGGCCAGGGAGATGAAGATCACCCAGAACAGGGAGTTGCAATACTCACCGGTCCGGTCCTCCGACAGCCCGATGGCCGCAAACGCGACCACGGCGATGCCCGTCGCTCCGAACAGCGGCCACTGGTTCTGTGCGATCACGTCGCGAATCACATGCAGCTTGTCCTCTCCGGCTTCGATCCGGACCTTGAGGCTCTCGGTGACCACGATCGCGTTATCCGTGAGCATGCACAGTGCGATGATCAGTGCGCCCAGTGAAATGCGCTCCATCAGAAGATTGCCGTCCACGTACATCACGAGGAAGGTGCCCATGATCGTAAGGAACAGGACGAAACCGATCATGAAGCCGGCCTTGCGGCCCATCGCAATCAGGAGCACGACGAAGACGATCGTGACCGCTTTCCCCAGATTGAACATGAAGCTGTTGGTGGCTTGGATCACGGCCTTCGGTTGAAAGTTGATCTCGCCGATCTCGATCCCTACCGGCTGATCCCGCTTCAGCTCATTCAGCTTGTGCCGTACGGCGTCGCCCATCTTCACGACATTGCCGCCCTGCACCGTCGAGATACCCAGCCCCACGGCCGGGCGTCCGTCGTACCGGAGCAGCCGCGTCGGCGGATCTTCATAGCCGCGTTCGATCGTGGCGATGTCCTTGAGGAAGAGCTGGCGGCCCGTGCGGTCCGATCCGATTACCAGCCCGAGCATATCCTCGGCCGAATGGAAGCCCCCGGTGGAATCGAGCGTCAGCCGTTCGTCCCCGACCCGCACGCGACCTCCGTCGGAGGCCAGGTTCCTCGCTTCGAGCTGGCGATAAATCTGTTCTTCGCTGATGCCGAGGCCCGTCAGCCGCTGCCGCGAAATCTCGAGGAACGCCTGCTCCTGTTGTTCCCCGAACAGATCGACTTTCTTGACGTCGCGTACCAGCAGCAGCTCGCGGCGGAGGAATTCCGTGTAGCGGCGAAGCTCAGGCTGTGAGTAGCCCTCGCCGGTAATCGCCAGGAAGATGCCGTAAACATCGCCGAAATCGTCGACCACCAGCGACTTGCCGCGCACCGGCGGAGGCAGCCGGAATTGGATGTCGTCGATCTTCCGGCGAAGCTCGTCCCAAACCTGAGGGATTTTGTCCTTGTCATAGCGGTCCTGGATCACCGCCGAGACCACCGACCGGCCGCGCGTGGACTCCGACTCGACGCGCTTGAGCTGCCCCAGCTGCTGGCACGCGATCTCGATCGGGTTGGTGACCTCCTGGGCGACCTCTTCGGCGCTGGCCCCCGGGTAGGGCGTGACGATCAGCGCTTCCTTGATCGTGAACTCCGGGTCCTCCAGCCGCCCCAGTCTTTGATACGCGACGAAGCCGCCTAATAGGACAAAGACGATGGAGGCGAAGATCACCCGGTTCCGGCGGACCGAGAACTCGCCGATGTTCACGGTTGGGTTGCTCCCAGGGCGCCGCCCAGGTCGCGCACTTTCATCCCGTCGCGCAGGAACGGTGCGCCGGCTACCACCACCCGGTCGCCGGGACTCAGTCCGGCGGCGATTTCCAACTCGCCGCCTTTCGCCTCGCCGATCCGGACCGCGCGGCACCGGACGGTTCCGTCCGCACCCATAAGCCACACCACCTGCTGGCCGGTATCCTGCTTCGTGACAGCCGAGATCGGAACGAAGACGTGGCTGCCCCGGGTGCGCGGCCGCCGGTAGGTGACCGCGACCGTAGCGGTCATGCCCGGAAGGGCCATGACCCGCGCTGGAGCCTTCATGGTGAAGCGGACTTGGAATGTCTGCGTCGCCGGGTCCGCTTCCTGTGCGAGTTCCTTAAGGCGCACGGGAAAGCGTTGGCCTGGCGCCTTGCTGAACTCCGCGACCATTTGCCTGACGGCAGACGGGCGAAAGCCCGTGGCCATGACGGCTTCGGGCACATCCACGACGATATCGATTTCATCCACGTTCTGGAATTTCACAACGGGCCGGTTGGCCGTGACAGGCTGCCCTTCATCGATCAGCCGCTGGGCGATGACGCCGCTGTATGGCGCGCGCAGTGTGCTGTCGGCCAGTTCGACTTTCGCTTCGAGCAGCCGCCCTTCGAGCGTACGAACCTGGGCTTCCTGGGCCTCGATGTCTTCCTTGCGTGCCACCGTTCCCTTCTCGACCAGTTGGCGCGCCGCCTTTTGGTCCTCCTGGGCAACGCGGTAGGCCGTTTGCGAGAGATCGTACTCCGAGCGGGAGACTGCACCGTTGGGAAGGAGCCGTGCGTAGCGATCGAATTCCGTGCGGGCGTTCGCCAGTTTCGCCTCCGCCGCGCGTAGTTGCGTTTCCCGCCGCAACTGCTCCTCCGGGCGTTCCCCGAGCCGCAGGCCATCGAGAACCGCTCGAGCCTGGTCGAACTGCCCTTGCGCAGCCTCGCGCCGGGCCTGGAATTCACTCTGCCGTAGTTGACCGATGACCTGGCCGCGGGCGACTTTCTGTCCCTCTCTCACCGGCAGCTTGACCACCAGCCCCGGCACCTGGAACGCAAGCTCGACACTTTTCGCGGCTGCAACTTTTCCGGGGAAGAACCGTTGGTACGATTCACCACCGGCCGACACGACCATCGTCTTTACCGGCCGCTCCGTCCCGGTGCGGACCGCCTCCTGCCGCGGCGTGCAGCCGCAGAGGCAGACTACCGACAATGCGGCCGCCAGAACCGGGATGCTTCGCTGCACCTGAGACCAGATGTCGCCAGGCTGGCCCTGACTCAGTATTTACGGGCGGGCCATTGATCGTGTGCAATGTCACCGAATCCCGGAACCGGTCGCCGCTACTTGGATGCGATGTAGTCGATCAGCGTGTCGATCTCCCGGTCGGTCAGCCAGCTTTGGAACGCGGGCATCAGAGAGCCGCCGAACTTCACCCGTACCTTGATGTAGTCGCGGCTCGGCTTCATGCTGGCGATCGGCATGCGGGCGCGCCGGAAAAGCTGGTAGAAACTCGGGCCGAGTTTCTTCGATTGCTGCCGGTCGATGTCATGGCACACCGCGCAATTCTCGCGGAATAAGGCCTGCCCGATCCGCAGGTGGTTCTTTTCCCACGGAATGGGAGGGCGGTCTGCGGCCGAGAGGGCCGCTGCCAGTAGTAAAGCAAGTACGCAGCTACGGATCACGCCTCGCCCCCTTGCTGCACCCGAATCGCGCCGGAGCGGCGCATCGAATCGATTGCCAGAGCGGCCTGGCTCCCCTGGCAGCGCACTCGCAGGCACATCAAGCCGGGGTCTACTTGCGGGACCGGCGCGCTCCGGTCGCGCTTGCGGAATAGGCCGCTCTCCCAAAGGAACCAGCCAAAGGTCGCTACGATCGCACCCAGCATGGTCATCTCATAAGTGATCACGCCGGTCGCCCAGAAAGAGAAGATCGGCATGCCGCCGGTGACCAGCCGGTAGTTGTGCTGCGCCCACCAGATGAAGGCGGTGGCCAGCAGGCCGAACAGGATGGCGCCGCTGACCGACGCGAGCGACATCCGGCTGGAACGGTCCAGCACGCCGCGCGGAAACTCCACCGGCTCTTCCGAGAAAACGTCCAGGTCTGCTGCCTCGATGCCGCTCGCGCGCAGCGACCGGATGGCTGCGGCGGCCGACTCCTTCTCGCGGAACTCGCCCATCAGGTACATGGCTCAGTCGTCCTCCTGGGGATGCGGCCGGAACTCCCAGACGGCGATGATCGGGAACAGCTTCGCGAAAATCATGTACAACATCGCCATCGCGGCAAAGGTGGCTGCCGTGATGGCGACCTCGATCCAGGTAGGCCTGTAAAAGCTCGACGCGGCCGGTAGCCGCGGGTTGGTCAAGGTCGGCACCACAATCACGAAGCGCTCGATCCACATGCCGATCAGGATGCAGACCGATGCGACGGTGGCGCTGGTGATCGTGCGCAACCGGCGGATGCCGAGCAGCACGAACGGAACCACGAAGTTCAGGAACATCATGGTCCAGAAGTACGGCGCATAAGCGCCCCGCGTGCGGGCGCCGAAGACGGCCATTTCCTTCGGCTCGTTGCCGTACCAGACCGTCAGGTTCTCGGCGATCGTGAAGTAGAACCACAACAGGCTCATGAGCAGCAGCAGCTTGGCCAGCCGGTTGAAATGATGCTTTGTCAGATAGCCTTCGAGGTGCAGCACTTTCCGGATAATCGCCATCGCCAATATCAGCGCGGCGATCCCGCTGAAGATGGCGCCCGCCACGAAGTACGGGCCGAAGATGGTGCTGTGCCACATCGGCGCCACCGCCATGGCGAAATCCCAGGCGACCACGGTGTGCACCGAAACCGCCACCGCCAGGATGATGCAAGCCATCAGCTTCATGGCGCGCTCGAGCGCATGCCACTCGCGGTCGCTGCCGGTCCACCCGAGGGATAGCGCGCGGTAGAGTCTGCGCCGCCAAGGCGTGTTGTGCTCCGCGAGCTGTGCCATATCCGGGATCAGCGGCAGATAGAGATAGACGACGCTTCCGGTGACATAGGTGACGATGGCCGTGAGGTCCCACAGGAGCGGGGAGCGGAAGTTGGGCCAGAGCAGACGGGAGTTGGGATATGGCAGCAGCCAGTAAAACAGCCACGCGCGGCCCAGGTGGATGATCGGGAACATGCCGCCGATCATGAGCGCGAAGACGGTGATGGCCTCGGCGGCGCGCGTCACTGGCTTGCGCCACGCGGCGTCGGTGAGGCGAAGGATGGCGGAGATTAGCGTGCCGGCGTGCGAGATGCCGATCCAGAAGACGAAATCGACGATGTAAACTCCCCAGAACACCGGCCGCTGCAATCCGGTGACGCCCATTCCGCGGCGCAGTTGGAAAGTCCAGGCAACCAGGCCTGCGGCGCCCACGATGAAGGCTATCAGGGTCGCCAGCATGTAGCGCTGGCTCACTCGCGAAAGCGGACGGAACAGGTCTTCGCGGATTCGGTTATAAGTCAGAAGCTCGGGCGCGGTCGCCATGCGTTACTTCACCTTTTGCAGATAGAACACCTTCGGCTTGGTCCCTAACTCCTCCAGCAGGCGCGTCGCTCGTCCGTTCTGGGCGAGTCGCGAGACTTTGCTTTCCGGGTCGTTCAGATCGCCGAAGACCATCGCCTCGGCCGGGCAGGATTGCACGCACGCCGGCTGAACCTCGCCGTCGGCAAGCCGGCGGCCTTCCTGCGCCGCGTTCTCTTTGCCCCGCTTGATCCGCTGGATGCAGAAGGTGCACTTTTCCATAACGCCGGCGGGGCGTACCGAGACATCGGGGTTGTGCTGTAAGGGGAGAGGCTCGGGCCACTCCGGCGCGAACCAGTTGAAATAACGCACCGTGTAGGGGCAGTTATTGGCGCAGTAGAAGGTGCCCACGCAGCGGTTGTAAACCTGCACGTTGAGCCCCTCCTGGTTGTGATAAGTCGCGTAAGTGGGGCAGACCGGCTCGCAGGGCGCTTCGTCGCACTGCTGGCACAGCACCGGCATGTATTTGACCTTCACGTCCGGAAATTCGCCTTCGTAATAGCGGTCGATCCGGATCCAGTGCGCGGTGCGGCCTTTGGCGGCCTGATCGGGAGTCGAAACCGGCAGGTTGTTCTCGGCGTGGCACGCCACCACGCAGGCTTCGCAGCCTGTGCACCGGTCCAGATCGATCGCCATCCCCCAACGGTGTTCCATACGTCTCCTTCACCTTACCTGTGATCGAGCCTTCGTTCCTGCCGGTCTTCGGTCGAAAACTGCGTCCACCCGCGCGGACCGCCGGCCCGTGCCAGGCGGACCCGCGTAGCCCCCGGCACGAGGACGCCCGTCGCCTTGTCCCACACCGGCGCGAGGATCGAAAGCGGGTTGGCGCCTCGGCCAGAAGCGTATCGGGAATAGTGTGAATGTCCGTCGCCGATTGCCATGCTCACCACCCCCGGGACCGCGCCCGGGTGAACATACACAGGCGCTTCGAGCGACCCGTGCGGAGACTCCACGCGGACCGTGTCGCCGTTCGCCAACTGCAACTTCGCGGCGGTCTTGGGATCGATCTCGACCGGCAATCCCCAGATGGAGCTCGAAGCCGGGTCGGGCAGCTCCTGCAGCCAGGGCAGGTTCGCGCCGCGGCCATCCTGGAATTGCAGCGATGGGTACGGCTGGAAAGGGAACGGGTATTGAGCGGGGTTGCCTTCGAACCGGGCCGGTGAGAGGTCGAGCGCGACGGCGTTGGGACGCGGAGGTGCCGGAGCAGGCGGGTCCTGCCAGATGCCGCCCTGGCGCGCGGCATCTTCATAGCTCATGCCGCCGTTGAGCAGCGGCTCGACGACGTCCTTCGGCGCAGCCGGCTGGTATTCGACGCCGATCTTGTGGGCCAGGTCTGTCAGCGTCGTCTCGACGGCCCGCGTACCGTACAGCGGCGCGACAAAGGGCGTGCCCACAGCGACGGCAGGCTGCACCGAGACTGCGGGCACGATTGCCATTTCTGATTCCAGCGGGTGGTGGTCCGGCAGCAGGAGGTCGGACCAGGCGGCGGAATCGTCCAGAAACGGCCCGAAGGCGATCACCAACTCGGCGCGCGCCAGGGCATCCGCCACACCGGCGGAACGCGGCATCGTGTAGACCGGGTTCGCGCCGTCGATGAGCACCACCCGCGCGCTGCCCAGCGCTTCCACCAGATTCCGTCGATCGGGAGGAGCCGCGTCGGCTCCGGGAGCCAGGATGCCGCCGGGCTTGCCGGCGACGCCCAGCATCAGATTGATGTAGTGCGACGCCGCGATCGCGTCCAGCGAGTTGGTGTGGATCGCCGAAGCTCCCGCGAGCACCAGCGGAGCCTCCGACTCGCCCAGTTCCTGGACGATCTGGCGGACCTTCTTCTCTTCGAGACCGCAGATCGCGAGTAGAGCGGCGGCATCGGCCGCTTGAAACGCGCCGGCGACCGATTTGGGAAGCGCCTCGCGATTCCGCGCCAGCCCCGCATCGAGCAGCATGCGTCCGGCCGCGGCCAGAAACTGCGCCTCCGTGCCGGGCCGGAGCGGCAGCCAGCGGTCGGCGGCCGCCGCCGTAATCGAGAGACGCGACTCGGCCTGCACGAGCTGTCCGCGGATGTTGCGGCGGCCCTGCCGGAAAGCACCGAATTGCCGTGCGTAGTAGACCGGCGAAGCCCAGCCGCCCAGGAAGTCCGCGCCGACGCTGAGCGCATAATGTGCGCGAGCCAGATCGTAAACCGGCAGGCCCTTCCAGCCGAACACCATCTCCGCGGCTTTGCGTTCGACGGCGTAATCCGAAATCGAGCAGACCACCGCTCCGGGCGCGCCGAGCGCCTGCGTGAATCGTTGGATCGCGAGCGACCGCGTCCCGGCGTGCGGCCCGCTGAGGAAAACGATCCGGGCGGGATCGGCGGCGCGGACCTTGGAGATCGTTTCCACTGCTTGTCCGATGGCTTCCTCCCAGGAGACGGCCGCGAACTGCGCCTCGCCTCGCCGGCCGGTGCGACGCATCGGGCCGCGCAGCCGGTCGGGGTGATAGAGGGACTGGACGGACGCCTGGCCGCGCGCGCAAAGGCGGCCGCCGGAGATCGGGTCGAGCGGATTGCCCTCGATCTTCTTGATCGCCGCTACCCGCTCGCGGAACGGTTCGCCGTTCCGCTCCACCGTGCGGACACCCGCCATGATGCGCACCAGCGTGCCGCACCCCGCGCCGCACTCGCCGCACACGGCGGGATGCCACTGTTCTTCGCCGGGTACGATTTCGTGCTCCGGCACCAGCAGGGGAATCAGCTTATCGGCCTTCTTGCCGCAGCCGCCCAGTGCGCCGGCTGAAGTGGCCGAGACGATCTTGAAGAAGTTGCGGCGATCCATGGTCAGCGGCGCCTCAGTAGTGGCATGCGGCGCAATCCTCCGTGGCCTTGTATTGCCGGTGGCAGCTCACGCATGTGCCCATGTTGTGCTTCACCAATAATTCGGCGGTGGATGCCTGCGTCATATCGCCGTGGCACGTGGCGCAGGCGACTTTGGCCCGGGCGTGCGGCCCGTGCTGAAATTTCACCAGCGATTCTGGCGGAAAGCCGTAGACGCGCTGCCAGGGGACTTCGCGTTTACTCGCGGCAAATGCCGCCAGCTTCTGAATCTCGGGTTTCGCGGCGGCCACTTTGGCGTGGCACAGCATGCACTGGCGGACGGAGGGAATCGTGGCCGCCGCACCCGTATCGGCGGTAATGTGGCAATCGATGCACTGCAGCCCAAGCGCGATATGCTGCTTATGCGAGTACGCAATCGGCTGAACCGATGGAGCCGCGGCTGCCTCCGCCATCAAAATACAGACAATCAATGCTGCCGTCCGCAACACTTCCCCCCAAGGGGCGGAATCCCCTCGCCCGTTTACATGTGTGATGCACACGGCAGTCTATCACAAGGGCAAGCGCGGGCATTCAGTCGAACTTCTTTACCCAGATGTTGCGAACCGAAACCCGGGTGGTGGCCTCGATCTCTATCCCGAATAGCCCGGCCTGGTTGTTCGACGATTCCGGATCGTCGTCCACCATCACCGCCATCAACTGCCCGTTCACGATCTGGATGAAGGTTCCGCCGCCCGGCTCGGCAAGTGCGGCCGCTGTCAGGGCCGAACGTGCCGCCGTGAGCGTGTGTACCAGGGGCAGCTGATCGGTGGTCATCCTGATGAGCGCGTCGGTTTGCGCCTGCCGGATGTCCGGGATCGTGCCCCGCCCTCCTCCCGTTCCTGGAGCGCCACGACCGCCCGCCGAGACCAATGCCGCCACCTGATTGGGCGCAAGTCGCGCAGGCGACGCTTGAACCTTAGCGAATAGGTCGCGCGGGCGTTGGCCAAAGCCAGTTCGGCGGCATGCACCTCCTCCGCCTGGGCCCGGATCGCCGCTTCATCGCGTGCTCCGGCGAACGCGGCGGCCGTCAACTCCGCGCGAGCCTGCGTTACCGCCTCGATTTGCGGCGCGAGCTCCGCCGTAATCCGCGTAAGCGCCGCTCGTTGCGGTTCACTGAGATCCGGTATGCCGCGTCCCGGTCCCTGGGCGAAGAGACTCGAGCTTATGAGTGCGGCCACAAAGGTGCTTTTCATCATGTTCCGGTTTGCCTCCAAGAGAATCCTTTAACATGGCGTGAAAATTGAATTTATCGTTACCGATCAGGGCTCCACGTGAGTCGACTGGGGTGTCAACGCAAAGTAGAAATGTCCTATTCTCTGCAAAGTAGAAATGTCCGGTTTGCGCCAGTCGGAGGGAGGGGGCGTGGTAGTCTGAGCGTGCCGGTGAAGCGGAGACGGGCAATGCTGGCGAGCACCCCGATCAAGGAATAGCCGGTCGGAACTCATCGCGGACGATGAGCAGAGCGTGGTCCTCCCGACGCGTTCTTCTACCTGGGCACGGGGCCGCCTGGCGGGAGGCGGCGCGGTTCCGCCCCAGGGTTTGGTTGTGGTTCGACCACATCGGACCGATAGATTCCGCCATGCCTTCCAAAACGCATACTGGGCGCCCAGTATCGTTCTTTGCAACTGCGGCAAGGGAGTGGCGGAGAAGGGATCGTCGCAAACTCTCCTCAACGAACAAACACCCCGGCTTACCGGCTGGGCGGGCGGAGAGTTTCCCGGTATCGGGCGAACTTTGCCTTCGCGCCACCGCCGCAACCCTGTGCCTGTGGTCATCACGGCTCCTCGCGCCTGGCACCAGAGCCTTGCGCTGCCAGCCAGACCTTCGGCCCCTTCTTTAGATCGAAGTTCTGGTTCCATGCGCTCCCCCGGCCCGCCTTGCGCGGTGCGGTTCTCTGCGCCGGCTGGGGAGGCGTCACTTTGGGCCGCTGCTCGCATCTCTCCACCTTGAGATACCGTCCTCCAAAGCAGGCTTCAACCGAACCATCCCGCCGTTGCTCCACCCGTATGTAGGCCCCTCGGAGCCCAGCGCTGACGTCCCGGCGCGCGATCCGGTACGTCTTGGCGCCCAACGGGAAGGTGTAGTCGGCGTTCACCCGCCGCTTCTCCACGTGACTGAGAATCGCGGCCAAATCGTGATGCTTCTCCAGTGGCCGGTGAGCATCGTCGGGGTTGGCGGGCACCACCGCGAGCGTCGCGTTGACCCACGGCAGAAACTCGGTCTCCAGATAGTGGTTGGCACCCTCCAAAGTGGTCACTCCCGCCACCCGCAGTCCCTTCACCAGCCGGTCCTGGGCCGTCAAGAATCCCCGCTCCACCCTCCCTTTCGCCTGCGGGCTGTGCGCCGCTATCCAGGGGATTGCCAACTCCTGCAATGCCCGGCCGATCTGCGTCGGTGGCAATTCTTCCCGGCTCTTCCCCAATCGGCTGCCGTCCCGTTTGGTTTTCTCCGCGGTTTGGAAGATCGACGCTTTGTCGGTGTAGTACGCCAACGGCCGCCCGTGTTTCTGGGTGTAACGCTCCAGCAGGTTCATGTTCTCCACCGTGGAATCGCTGGCCACAAATCGTGCGAACCATCGACTGGTCGCGTCATCGATCATGTTGATCAGCAAGATCTCTTCCCCGCGCCCTTCCAGCCAGTCGTGGTCGCTTGTGTCCCACTGCACCAGTTCGCCAAATCGACTCCGCCGAGGGCGCCATTCGTGCACCTTCTCCACGCGCTGTCTCCGCGCCCGCCACAATTTGGCCCCGATCATCCACTGCCGTACCGTCTCCCGGCTCACATCAATGTCGTGCTTCTTAGCCAAGTACTCCGCGGCTAGCGTCGGACCGAATCCCCGGTACACCGACTGCGAGAGGATCGACACCGCCTCCTGTTCGGTGTCGGCACTAATCTTGCGGTTGGACGGAAGTCCGCGCAGCGCGTGAGCCACGACCTTGTCACCACGGCGCTTCAGTTGCCGTAGCAGGCGTCTCACGTGCCTCTCCGTGATCCCCAGCTCTTCGGCTGCCTCCTTCTGGGTGATCAGCTTCTTCTTCGCCTTCTTCAGGGCCACCAGGCGGTCCCGTTCGGCTTGCGTCATCAGTATTTGTCCTTCTGCCACCTCCCCAGCCTGATTGGCGTCAATAGGACATTTCTACTTTGCGCAAATAGGACATTATCACTTTGCGGCGACACGTGAGTCGACTGGGTTTGCAGCCGGCTGCTCGCCCCTGTATAATCGTCCCGAACCGTTTCTCTGGGATGCTCTGAGACTGATGCGACGCTGGGTCCTGCCCGTTATACTGCGTTTGACGCTGGGAATCATCGTAATCTCCGCGTTTCCTGCGGCCAACGCCGCTCACTCCCCGTTGGAACAACAATTCGCGCAAACCGTACGGCCGTTTGTTGCCCGGTATTGCTTCGGATGTCACAGCGGCAATACACCCGCGGCCCAGTTCGATCTCAAGGCTTATTCGACCGTAGACATGGTGGTCCGGGACTATTCCCGCTGGGCGCTCGTGCTCGAGAAACTGACGGCTAAACAGATGCCGCCTCCACCGGTGCCGCAGCCGACCGAAGAGAGCCGTCAGCAGGTAATCGACTGGATCAAGGCGATGCGCCTGGACGAGGCGCAAAAGAACGCAGGCGATCCGGGAGTGGTACTGGTCCGGCGTTTGAGCAACGCCGAGTATAACTACACCATCCGGGACCTGACCGGCGTAGACATGCGCCCCACGCGCGAGTTTCCGGTAGACCCCGCCAACCCAGCCGGCTTCGATAACTCGGGCGAGTCGTTAACCATGTCGCCTGCACTGCTCAAGAAGTACCTGCAGGCGGCTCGCGAAGTGGGCGATCACATGGTCCTCACTCCCGACGGGTTCGACTTCGCTCCCTTTCCGATGCTCGTCGAGACCGATCGCGATAAGTACACCATCGAACGGATCGTCGCCTTCTATGACCGGCAGCCTACCGACTACGCCGATTACTTTCAGGCTGCGTGGCGCTTCAAGTTCCGGTCCGCGCTCGGCAAGCCCGATGCCACCCTGGCGAACATCGCGGCGGATTCCAAAGTGAGCCCGAAGTACCTGCCAATGGTCTGGCAGATCCTCGAAGAGCCTGCGGACAAGGCGAAGCAGGAGGTCGGCCCGATCGCCAAACTGCAGGCGATGTGGCGCTCTTTGCCCGCCCCGGCCGGCAGCGAGTCCCAGGCGGTGCAGGTCCGCGCGAAGTGTGTGGCGATGCGCGATTTCGTGGTCAAAATCCGGAACCACACGGCCATGCAATTCGCGGCCCCGGTAGTGCGGGGATTGCCCGCCGCTTCGCAGCCCCTGTTGAACTGGAAGTACCTGCAGTTCAACTCCCACCGGCGCGATTTTGACCCGGCCGCTCTGCGCAACGATACGGACCCGCCGCCTGTGGTGCCCGAAATCCCGCGATTCCCGGGACTTCACCGGGAAGCGGCGCCCCATTGGGCTGCCGTCATGGCCAAGGCTCGCGCGAGCGATCCCGATCTCGTGGTTCCAGCCGCCGAGCGCAGCCGCTATGAAGCCTCGTTTGCCCGCTTCGCTTCTGTGTTCCCGGACACATTCTATGTCAAGGAGCGCGGCCGCTACTTCCCGGACGATTCCGAGGACAAGGGACGCCTGCTCAGCGCCGGTTACCACAATGTGATGGGCTACTGGCGCGACGATACCCCGCTGATGGAGTTGATCCTGGATGACAACGGGCAGAAGGAATTGAACCGCCTCTGGGATGAGTTCGACTTCATTGCCGACCACACGAACCGCACTTGGGATCAGTACTATTTCAACGAGAGCGGCGAGGTGGACGGCAAGGGCGCCGAATCCGGCAGGGCGCGCCCACTGGATAAGAAGGTGAACGATCCGGCCGTGATTTTCGGACTGCGGGACGCGTATCTCGCCAAGGCCGAAGCAAGCAACAATCCGATCGCCATGGAAGCGATCCGCGTTCACTTCCAGTGGGTCAACGATACCATCCGGCGGGTCGAGCGCATGCGGGCGGAGGCCGAGCCCCGCCAACTGGACGCGCTCCTCCAATTTGCGGCGCGCGCCTACCGCCGGCCTCTCTCGAAAGACGAAAGCGCGGATATCCTGGCGTTCTACCACTCGCTGCGCGAGAAGGACGGGTTGACCCACGAGGAGGCCATCCGCGATTCGATCGTCAGCGTGCTGATGTCTCCTGACTTCTGCTACCGCCTCGACCTGGATGCCCGCATGGATCAGGGCGCCCCTTCAAGAGTCGTGGCGGAGCCTGTCGCCATGAAGACCGGCGCCGCCGTAAGTCCCCTCTCCGGTTATGCACTCGCCAGCAGGCTCAGTTACTTCCTCTGGTCCAGCATGCCCGATCAGGAGCTACTGGCTCACGCGGCGGCCGGCGATCTGCACAAGCCGGATGTCCTGATCGCGGAGACCCGCCGCATGCTGCAGGATGACAAGGTGCGCGGCCTGGCTACCGAGTTCGGGGGCAACTGGCTGGACTTCCGCCAGTTCGAGCAGAACAACGCGGTCGATCGCCAGCGCTTTCCCAGCTTCAATAACGAATTGCGCGAGGCGATGTTCGAAGAACCCATCCGGTTTATCGAGGATGTCATCCACAACGACCGCTCGGTCCTCGATCTGATTTACGGCAACTACACGTTTGTGAATCCGGTTCTCGCGAAGCACTACGGCATGCCTGAAGTGAAAGGCGGCGAGGACCACTGGGTTCGCGTCGACGATGCCGGCCGTTACCAGCGCGGCGGGATCCTGCCGATGGCGGTCTTCCTGACCGAGAATTCGCCCGGCCTGAGGACCAGCCCCGTGAAGCGCGGAAACTGGGTGGTTCGGCGGGTGCTTGGCGAAACAATTCCGCCTCCGCCCCCGGTGGTGCCCGAGTTGCCGAGCGACGAAGCGAAGTCGGACCTGGCGGTGCGCGACATGCTGGCCAGGCACCGGGCCAATCCGGTCTGCGCCTCCTGCCATGCGCGCTTCGATTCGTTCGGCCTGGCGTTTGAAGGGTACGGGCCGGTCGGGGAGTCGCGCACCAAGGACCTGGGGGGGCGGACTGTCGATGCCAACGCCGTGTTCCCCGGCGGCAGCCAGGGCAACGGATTCCAGGGTGTGGAGACCTTCATCCGCGAGCATCGCCAGGATGAATACCTGCAAAATATCAGCCGGGAACTGCTGGCCTACGCGCTGAACCGCTCGCTCCTGCCCTCCGACGATCCCGCGATTCAGCAGTTGCAAACCAGGCTGGCTGCGAACGGCTACCGGTTTTCTTCGCTGGTCGAGACGATCGTTACGAGCCCGCAGTTCCTCAACAAA
Source organism: Bryobacterales bacterium (assembly GCA_963836015.1). Lineage (GTDB taxonomy): Bacteria > Acidobacteriota > Terriglobia > Bryobacterales > Bryobacteraceae > CAWCDJ01. The sequence continues at coordinate 408,907 of CAWIIF010000004.1, forward strand.
CGAAGCTCCGACTTGCCCGACAAGCCAGATTCCCAATCCAGAAAGGGTGGATAAGATGCCCCAATCGACCGAAAGCCAGGCCCGCCGGATTTCCCGCCGCACCGTTCTGCGCGGCGCCGGCGTCACCATGGCCCTGCCGCTGCTCCAATCCCTTCCCGCTTTTGCCGATACGGCATCGCCCGCCGCCTTCCCCAAGCGCTTCGCGGTACTCTTCATGGGCAACGGCATCAACGAGAATCATTGGAGCGCCGAAGGCTCGGGCGCCGCCATGACGCTCAGCAAGACTCTGTCGCCGCTCGAGCCGTTGAAGTCGAAGATCAACGTGATCGACGGACTCTTCGTGAAGGCGGCCACCGGCCAGGGCATTCATCCGGCGCAGACCGGAGGCCTCCTTTCCGGCGCGCACATACAGAAAGGGGCCATCATCCGGTCGGGCATCAGCGTGGATCAGTTGATCGCCGAACGCATCGGCCAGGACACGCCGCTGTCCAGCATCGTTCTGGCTTGCGAGCAGCCCATGACGGGCTACCACGAGACCAACTTCTCGATGGCCTATAGCTCGCACATCTCCTGGCAGACTCCGGATTCGCCGGTCCCCGTGGAAGTCTACCCCTCCCTCGCGTTCGACAACCTGTTCGAGAATCGCGGCAGCTTCCGGAATATGAGCATTCTCGACCGCGTGAAGGATCGCGCCGAGACGCTCAGCCGGAAGATCAGCGCGAGCGACAAAACCAAGCTGGATGAATATCTCACCAGCGTGCGGGAAGTCGAGAAACGCGTCGACGGCATGCGGAAGACCAAGGATCAGGCGGATGATGCGGCGAAGCAGCGGAACCGTCCGGCCTTCACGATGGAGCGTCCGGCGAATGGCTTGCCCGAGGATCTGCGGGAGCACACACGCCTGATGTGCGACATCATCGCCATCGCGTTTCAGACAGACAAGACGCGCGTCGCGTCGCTGCTGCTGGCCCGCGACCTGTCTGCGCTCTACTATCCGTTCCTCGAGGTTCGCGAGGGGCACCACGCCGCGTCCCATGACAATCTCTCGGATGGCTACGAGCGTATCTCACGCTTCCACCTGAGCCAGTTTGCCTATCTGGCCGCCAAGCTCGATAGCATGCCGGAAGGCGATGGAACCGTGCTCGACCACTCGTGCCTCATGTATCTCTCCAACATGTGGGCCGGCCGCAAGCACGACAACACCCGCTTGCCGGTGGTGCTCGCCGGCGGCCTGAGCGGTACGCTCCAGACCGGCCGCACGCTGAACTATCTCGATGCCGGAGAAGACAACCGGAAGATGTGCAGCCTGTACCTCTCGATCATGGATCGCATGGGGATGCAAATCGACCACTTCGGCGACTCCAACACGCGCCTCGAACGGCTGTAGCGGCTCAGCGGCGCGGCGCTTTCTCTGCGCGCACGATCAGTGCGATGTCTTCCGCGTAAACCGGGAGAAGTTAACCGCGGCTCCTTCGCCTGCGCTGGTTACCTCGATCGTTTCCGCCTTCACGTTCCGTCCGCTGCGCGTATCTCGCCACGTGGCCTTGTAACTCCCGAGTGGTAGCTGCAACGTCACTGGTCGCGACGCCTTTCGCTCGTCCACCTGGAAGCGCGGTTTGCCATCCTTCACCACGGTTCCGTGATGGATGTAGATGGCGTAGAGCTTTCCCAGTTCTTCCAGCGCGCGCACCGAAGCCCCTTCCGGACCGCGCACGGTACCCTCGGGCGCCGGCTGCATTTGCCAGAACGGAATCTCGTCAAAGAACGCCCGGAGGTACCGCAATTGGCGCCGCAGAGCCGGGCTTCCGCCGCCCGGAGTGGCCGGGGGCGGAGCGAACGTGCCGTCCTCATGCCCCACCGTGAACGAATAATCGAGGTTGTTGTAGAGCGCTCCTCCGGCCATCAGAAAATCCCAGCCCTGAATGCGGTAGGTGGCATCGGCGCTGCCATCGAACCCCGTCTCGTTGTTGCCGATCGCGCGGTTGAGCTTCCAGTTCATCGCGACCGACGCCGGAGGCCGCGAGTAGTGGAAAGGTGAACAGGCTGACCAGTGGATTCGGCCGGTCGATCAGCCGTCGAGCCGTTCGCCCAGTTCTGATCGATCAGGTGCTTCTTGGGGAACCGCGCCTCCGTTTCGGCGATCACCTGGGAGATGTGCTCCTGCCACTCCGGAGTCACGCCGCCGAAATAAGGCTCATTGCAGATCTCGTAGTACAGGTTGTCGAAGTCGCGCAACTCGCTCACGATCTTGCGTACCATGGCGTCCTGCACCTCGGTCAGGCGCGCGTCTTTCAGCGCCAGCACATCCGTGCGGGCAACGTCGCCGATGCCGTTCACGTTATTGCGCGCGTTCATGGGACTGACGCTCCACATGCTGTCTTCGTAGAGCGGGCAGAACAGCACGAACTCCACCACGACTCCGCTGCGCCCCGCGTAAGCCATGAAGTCCTTCAGCCGCGCGAAGTACGCGTCGTCCCATTTCGTCAGGTCGAACTTTCCGTCCTGCTGGCGCCATGGAGCGAGGAAACTCCCCGCCGCGGGCGCCAGTGTATTGCCGGCGATCTGGAAGTTTCCGGGCACCTCGCGGTACGACCCCGAGAATGTCCGCGTCAGGTTCAGATGATCAGCGCGCAGCGTGTCCAGGTAGCGGGCATAATCGAAGTCCCGGTTCAGGACCGCCCCATAATGCTCGCCCGACGTGATCAACACCGTCGGCCGTCCCGCGAAAAGGAAGTAGTGCGGATTCTCCGGATCCAACGATAATGGCTGCGCGGCCGCTACCACCGCGGTCAGCAGCGCGGGCAGGAGCAATCTCATGCGCTCCACTCTAACACCGCTACTTCGAAGTTCCATAGCCTGCTAGAATCCAAATCACCCGGTAGTTTGGAGGATCGATGAAGAACATCCTTTTGACGCTTTTGCTTTCTGTAATGGCACGGCCGCTGCTCGCCCAGGGCGCCCCGCCGCAAGGCGCTGCGGACCAGCCTTACACCATGGAGTATTACTACAAGGTCCAATGGGGGCATCAGCAGGAGTTCCTGCAGCTCTTCCTGAAGAACCACTATCCGCTGCTCAAGAAGATCGTCGAGAGCGGCCGCATGACCTCGGTGAAGATCGAGCAGCCCGCCAACCACACGACCGAGGACGGCCGCTGGGTTATCGCGTCACCATGAAGTTCAAGAATTCCACCGTGGCGACCACCGGGAATCCTGACGAAGAGCGCCTGATCAAGGAGCTTTGGCCCGACCAGGCGCAGGGCGCGCTTCGGGCGAAAAGGCATACCACAAGGGCATACCCGAGCCACCTGCGGGTCGGACATCGCGATCATCGGTCCGCGTATGGCGGATTGATAAGACTGATTCGCGTACTGACGGTACTCGTGTTCGGCGAACCATTGGTTGCCGCAATGGGAGCACTGCAAATGCGACTCATCATTCTGGATTGAGGGCATAGAGGCTATTTGGTGGGTCCGTTCCGTCTCAATGGCGAGCCGCAACTGTGCCGCGGGTCTCAAAGCAATCCGCCGCTGGCCGGACCCGAGCGTGCGGACCAATAGAACTCCCGCCGGTGTTCTGACGGATTCACCTGTGGCGAGGGCGGCCTTCCAAGCGTCTATTACGCCCCGGACGACTTTACGGGCCTGGCGGAAGTTCAGCAACCCGGTCCGCTGCAGTTCTAGCGCGATGGCATCCAGACCGTGGGTGGCGGGCCCGGCGACCCGGCGACCCGGCAGCCACGCCTTCGGCCTGATTCTCAATCGGGGAAAGAGCCGCCGTTGAATCATCCGGTGGGCCAGGATAGCACCGGCCGCGGCGTCGGGAAGGGACACCACGGCCGTCATCGCCTGGTCCAAGCTGCTGCCCATCACAGTACCGAACGGCAGCACTTCTCTAGCTGGTTCAGGAGCTATCGTGCCACACAGGCATACGGGCAAGAAGAGCGTGAGCGAGGACTTCCGGAAAGTCGCCAACCGAAACCAATCCGACCCGCAGGCGCACGTCAGCGGTTCAATATTTGACATTCCTAAAGGCCACCACGGTCGGTTCTTGTCTCCAGGCTCTTTCAGATCCCGATGTAAGGCTCAATGGAGAGGCATCTTTACGGAGCAAACCTCTAATTTCACACCTGTAACTCATTTATGCAACCGAGGCGAGCAGCCAGTAAATCATCTGCCAACGGCCTGCTTGCTGGAAAAGGCAATGCGGCAGCCTGAATCAGGGCAAGAAGTAGAAGAGAAAGTGTAGGTTACAGAGCAAATCTTCAATTTCGTACAGCAAACGGTTCAAAGCCTAACGACGGTTTATCCCCGGGCCCAAAGCCGGTCCTGCCTACCGGCAAGATGCATCACATCAGATCCTCGCTCCAGGATCGGGCGGCAGGCTGCACTACCGTCGGGAGACGATCAGAGATCTGATTGACCGCCTTCCCGGCCTTCCGTGTCGAGATGCCATGTTCCCGCATGAGCATCTTTACCAGTCCGCTCTTGCCGCGGGTGGAGTGCCAGTTCATTCAATCGCCTGTAGATAGCTCGTCGGGATGCAAAAGCCATTTACAAGAACCGTTTAAAACAAGCCTGTCGCGGATCTTTGCCTGACAGGCATGCGATCAGCACACCGGTCTCAGGGCAGCACCTCCGCATCCACGGAATTCAGGCGGCGCGACGTTCGTACCTGTGATGGAGCCCGCCCACTCGCGGGAGGGTAACTATACTGCCGGCGTTCGCGGGCTGCACGGCCCGGGTTTCCGGCGGGTCTTTGCCCAACGACAGATGAGTCCGAGATGCGTGATAATACGCCAGAAATGACGTCACATGCCGGTGCAGCGCAGCTTCGTTGAACACGATCACATGATCCTGGCACTCGCGGCGAATCGTGCCAATCACACATTCTACGTAGGCTCGTTGCCAGGGCGAGCGCGGAGCTGAGAGGACTTCCTCGATTCCCATGGCTTTCACGCCCTGCCGGAACTCATTGCCAAAGACCCCATCCCGGTCGCGCAACAGGTATCGAGGGATCTGCTCAAAGGATTAACACACGATCTGTCCGCTTTACCGGATAAAGCGCGGCCGTTAGGCCGCCACCTTGGGTGTCGCTTTTGCCTTTGACAGGGTACAAGCCGTAGTCGGCGCGGCGCCTTTTCCACGGCGCTGTTCCGTTTGCGTGCTGCCCAGCTTTTCTCCTTCCCTGATGTAGCGCCCCACCACATGCGGCCCGTAGCGGATCGAAACCGTCCCATCCAGATGCTCGTGGATCGTTACTGTGCTCCCCGCAAGGGTATGCCGGAACCGGGCTCTTTCGATTTGCCAATGTCGACTCCCGATCGCGGCCGTGTTGTATTTGGCCACCACACGTTCCGTCTGCACGGTGAAAACCCAGTTGAGGTCGGTCCGGCTGGGCCGCCGAAACGCTGTCCCCTTCTCCGCGGCTGGCACGCTGAAGTTCCCGTTGAACTCTTGGATGTACCGCTCGCAGAAAACGATTTGCCTCCTCTGACGTCGAAATTCCCGCCAACCGCAACTCCTGCGGCAGTCGCCCTTGCCACATCCCGAAGCTGGGAGCTTGGGATCCAAATGATCGCGGCCTATTCGCCACAGGCGCGGGGATGTGCAGCAACATCCCCGGAAGGGGCCGACGCTCCCGCCGCCGCCGATGCGGCGCCCGTTTCCGCCGCTTCTGCACCAACCCCGCCCCCAGCAGCGCCTGGTAAATCCATGTGTAGCTCAGGTCGATGCCGTGCACGTCCCGTAGCTTCTCTCGAAAATGCCGCACGTTCAGGTCGTAGTACTTCTCCTGGTACAGCTTGAGGACCTCCTCGGCGGTCTTGAGCGGTACGCGCCGGAGACTCGCTTTCCCTTTACGCCGGTCCGCCAGGCCGGAATAGCCGTGCTCTTCCAGCCGCTCCCGCCACCGCCGCATCATCCGCGGCGTCACCCCGATGATCTCGGCCGCCGCCAACCAGCTGATTCTCTTCGCCATCGCCTTCAACAGCACGTCTTGCACTTTCATCATCCGCTCCATCTCGGCAGCGGAAAACTGTCGCCCGGACTCGTTCACCCTCCAGGCTCCCGTATCCACCGCCGTTTCTCAAAGCGGACAGATCGTGCGTTAATTCGAGCGGACAGATCGTATGTTAACGACATCAGAAAAAAAAGGGTCTGGACTCCGAACAGGCGTGGAGATATACTCTGCCTGCTTCGCATTTTGGGGTTCGAATAAAGGGGTACTTATGCAGAAAGCTCGAACTGTCTATTCGGCGCTAGGTTGTTTCCTGGCGTTTTCTATAGCCGCGATCGGCCAGATGAACAACGGAACCATTACCGGGACCGTCACCGATCCATCCGGAGCCGCAGTCCCGAACGTCCAAGTAACCGTCGTCAAAATTGATACGAACGTGGAGTCGAAGGCCACCACCAACGGGGACGGACTCTACCGTGTGCCTTCGCTGAATCCCGGCACTTACCGCGTGATCTTCCAAGCCGCGGGATTCAAGCGGGTGGTCCATGACGGAGTTGAACTTCACGTGGGGGATGTCCTTCCCGTGAACGGCACGCTCGAAATTGGGCAATTAACCGATTCCGTGCAGGTCTCGGCGCAGGGCACCCTGCTCGAGACCGAGAACTCCGCGCTGGGCACCGTCACCGAAGGCCAGACGCTGTATTCGATGCCCCTCTATCAGCGTTACGTGCTGAACTCGCTCGACCTAGTGCCGGGCGTGCAGATGAACGGCTACGCCTACGGCGGGTCGCTGGGCGGGTTCAACGTGGCCGGGCAGCGCTCCACCGGAACGGCCGTGTTTTCCGATGGCATGCTGGGCAACGATCCGCTGGCCAGCACCGGCACGGACATCAAGCCCATTGAAAATTCGGTGGACGAAGTCAAGGTGCTTACCGGAACCCTGCCGGCCGAATACGGCCATTCCACCGGTGGCGTGGTGACGGTGGTCAACAAGAGCGGCAACAACGGCTTCCATGGGATGGTGTCCGATCTGGGCCGGACGCGTAGCATGACACAGCGGCAGTTCTTTAACCAGTACCGGACTTCGGATCCGCAGCCCGGCGCGCCTAACGGGGTGCCCGCATGGTTCATGCAGCCGGACGCCGGAGGCGGCGGCCCGCTGGTGATTCCCCACGTCTATAACGGGCGCAACCGGACCTTCTGGTATGTCGGCTACCAGAAACTGATCGAGAAAAAGGCGCTCGCCCTCACCGGCCAGACCCCCACCCCGGACGAACTGAACGGCGATTTCACCTTCGGCGGCTTGGGGGCGCAGTTATACGACCCATACAGCACGCGGCAGGACGCGAATGGTAACTGGATCCGCGACCCGCTGCCGGGGAACATCGTTCCGAAGGCCCGGATGGATCCAGCGGCGGCGAAGATCCTGGGCATGAATCCGTGGGTTCCACCGAACCAGCCGGGCTCTTTCACCACGACCGGCCCCTCCGGCAACTACACCTGGGAATCGCGGTCGCGGACCTTCTTCGAGGACTACTCGGGGCGGCTCGATCACCAGGTCAACGAGAAGCTCAAACTGTTCGGCAGCTACACCTATAACCACCAGAACGGCATCGGGCGGCCGACCAGCGTCGCCATCCCGGTGTTCGACGGCGCCAACGGCAACCTGACGCCGTTCACGGAGCAGAATTACTCGATCGGCGCGTCTTACCTGATCAGCCCCACGACCTTTAATGACTTCCGGATCGGCTACTACCGCGCGCGCAACGACACGTTCGTGCCGTCCTACGACCAGGGCTGGGCGCAGAAACTGGGCATCCCCAACGTCAGCCCGCTGCTGATGCCCTCGTTCAGTTCCACCGCGGCTTCCGGCACCAACGCACCCGTCCTGGCCAGCATGTACGGCCTGACCGTGCCCGGCCCGTCGCGCAATATCCGCGAGACGCTATCCCTGCGTGACGATTTCAGCAAGATGATGGGGGCGCACGCCTTCAAAATGGGCTACGAGATCCTGGGTTTTCGCGCCAATTACTGGCAGTTGGGCCAACCCAGCGGTGTGTTCGCCTTCGACCAGATGACGGCAGCCCTGCAGGCGAGCGGCGCGGTTTCCTCCTCCCTGCCGGGCAATCCGCTGGCGGCGTTGGAACTAGGATCGGTACGGTCAGCCAACTTCAGCACCTACACCACGACTTGGCTGCCGCGCGACACGGTCAACAGCCTGTATTTCCAGGACGACTGGAAGGCAAGCCATAACCTAACCCTCAACCTCGGCCTGCGCTGGTCCACGGAAAGCCCGTTCCATACTGCCCACGGCCTGGAGAGTAACTTCAGTCCCACCACGGTGGATCCGCTTACCGGGAAGATGGGCGCAATCGTACATCCTACCGGAAGCCTCACCTCCCGCAGTTTGGCCGATTTCCAGCCGCGCATCGGCTTCGCCTACCACCCCATGGATAAGTGGGTGTTCCGCGGTGGCTTCGGCATCAACACCATCGATATCCGGTTCCCCAACGCCCTCCAGCAGTTCGATGAGTATCAGGCTCAGGCGGTGCAGGAGCGGGCGCCCGGCGACCCGCGGGCGCTGTTCCAGCTCAGCCAGGGACCATCGCCGGTCTCCTACAATGTGCAGTCCGACGGCTCGGCACGCTATGTGGGCACCAACTACGGGTCGCGCAGCCTATACTGGATGGCGGGTAACCTGCATCCCGGCTACGTCGGCAACTGGAACGCCACGGTGGAATACCAGGTCAGCGCGAACAACTTGGTGAAGATCATGTACCAGGGCTCGGCCGGCATCCACCTGGTGGAGAGCTGGAACATCAACCGATTCCCGACTGATTTCGGCGCCGGCAATCCCGCGCTGCAGTCGGCCGCTTTGGCCGCCACGCAGAACTATCTCCCCTATCCGCAGTTCGGCGCGATCAATTACATGTCCAACACCGGACATTCCAGCTACCACGCCGGCACCATCCAGTTCCAGCACCGCTATTCGCAGGGGCTGGTCCTGAGTTCGTTCTACACCTTCGCCAAGACGCTCGACGACTGTGACTCCGATTCCGGAGTGTGCACCGGCGTGGCGCCCCTGAGCGACCGCAACCTGAACAAGGGCCGCGCGGGTTTCGATCGGCACCACACGTTCATCACCAGCGCCACGTATGAGCTGCCCATGGGCAAGGGCCGCCATTTCCTGAACCACAACCGGGTGCTCGATTTCCTGATCGGCGGCTACAACCTCGCCTGGATTCAGACTTTCATGACGGGCAACCCCATGAGCTTCAGCTTCACCAACAGCCCGTTTAACGAATACTCCTCCACCATCGGCAACCAGGTTCCCAACCTGGTGTGCAATAACATCAGCATGCCGGAATTCGGGCTGGGCAAGATCATCGACAGCGGCGGCAACCGCTTCAACGCGGCCCAGTCGGGCGCCGTGCTGCCGTTCAGCTGTTTCGCCGCACCCGCCGCCTTCACCCCCGGCAATGCCGGACGGAACATCGTCACCGGTCCGGGGATCATGTACTCCCAGGCTTCCGCGTCCAAGAACTTCGCGTTCAAAGAGCGTTATAACGTGCAGTTCCGGTTCGATTTCCAGAACCCGTTCCACAACTGGGGGTTCAGCAACCCGTCCACCACGGTGGATTTCAAGAACCCGCAGTTGTTCGGTAAAATCAGCGGCGACCAGACCACGGCCTCCTTCGCCGGGGAGCCGCTCATGAACCTGACGCTGAAGTTCACCTGGTAGGCAACAGACCCGATGCAGCGACACGGAGCCGCGGAGGCGCTTTGGCTTTTCCACGGCTCTGTGTCTCCAGCTCAAAGAACAGGCCGATACTTATGAAGATTTCACTTTCGAGAAGGAAACTAATGCAGGCAGCGGGGCTCGCTCCGTTTCTGCCGCGCTTCCGGGCGGCGGCCGCGCCGGCGGGCCCGCAATGGCCCATTCAGGAAGGGCCCGACACGCCCAAGATCTGCCTGCCGGGCGGGCGGGACGAAGCCTCCATGCGCCGCGTCAAGCAGGTCGGGGTCGATTACGTGATGGGCGGCATGGGCCGTACCCATGGAAACCGGAAGACATCCGGGCCCAGATCGACCGCTATAAAGCCGCCGGCCTGACTCTCTACAACATCATGATCGGCGGTTTCGATAATGCTATCTACGCACGCCCCGGCCGGGACGAGGATATCGAGAAGGTCAAGGAATCGATCGTGGCGGCGGGCCAGGCGGGGCTGCCGGTGATCGAGTACAACTGGTACGCCCACCGCTTCATGGAGGGCTACCACGAGGAGACCGGCCGCGCCGGCGCGGGCTACACCGCCATGGATTACGACCGCGAGGTCGATGGCCAGAAGGCCAACACGCTGCCGCCGCTCCCCAACGAGGGCGCCCACACACTCGAGGAGATGTCGACAAACATCACGTACTTTTTGAAGGCCGTGGTGCCGGTGGCGGAGAAGGCGGGCGTCCGCCTGGCGCTGCATCCCAACGATCCGCCGGTGCCGCTGAGCCGGGGCTCGCAGCAGATCATGGGGACGGTGGCGGGCTGGAAGCATCTCATCTCGATCGTGGACAGCCCATCCAACGGCATCACCTTCGATTGCGGCGTGACCCGCGAAATGGGGGAGGACCCGGTGGAAACCGCCCGCTATTTCGCAAGCCGCAAGCGCATCAACCACGTGCATTTCCGCAACGTGATGGTGCGCAAGCCGTACGAGCACTACACCGAGGTCTTCATCGACGCGGGTATGGTGAACATGTTCGCGGTCATGAAGGAACTGGTCCGCAACAAGTACAATGGCACCATCTATCCGGAGCACCCGCGCGCGCTCGATTACGATCGCGAACGCCGCCCCATCCGCGGCTATCCAGGCGGTGGCGGTTACACCGGCGATGTCTACGACGTGGCCTATGCGCGTGCCATGCTGCAGGCCGCGCTGGAGTCGTAATGCACCCGTGATCCGAGCCGGTAGAGCGGGAGGGGACCGCAAGGGCGCCCCTCCCCTCGCTGAGCCCGAGATGCGGATTTCCCACGTCCGGCTCTCCTGAAGGCTCTCGCCGCGGGCGTTCGGCCGCCTACATTTTCGGATTTCAGGACTTCGACGGCTTTTTCGACTTGGCGGTCGCGGCCGGCGGCGAAATCGGCGGGGCCGTTGTCCACGAAGACATCGGGCGTAACGCCGTAATTTTCCATGTTGCGGCCCGCGGCGGTGAAGATCCCGTAGGACGGAGTGCGAATCTGCGAGCCATCGAGCAGGCCGTAGGCACCGGTGCCTATCACCCGCAGCGTCGAAGACTAGCCTTCGACGCCGGGAGTCGCCTGATTTCCGTCGGCGATCCTGTTTGCCGGGTTCTTCAAGAAGACGGGGAAGTCGTTCATACCTTTATCTCGACGTCGTGGCACTGGCAATATCGTAGCCGTCACGCGGCGACCTGAACGACGCAGAACAGATTGCCATCGGGGTCTTCCAAAACAACGAAGTTAGCACCCGGTCTGTAGCGCCAAGGATAGCGAGTCGCACCGATGCTGATAAGCCGCTCCACTTCGCCCGCCCTGTCGGTCGTGTAACCCCCAGCTGTAGGCTGCCACGTCGCCTGCACCAGCGCGAACTTGTTCGGCGGCTCGGTCTTGCCGTAGCTGGAATCGTCGGTATTGTCGGGTTCGTTCCACACATCCCAGGCGAGAATGCGGTCGTCGTCGGCAAAGGCCAGTACGACGTTGGTGGCATATTCCAGGAACCGGTCGTACTGCTTGGGTCTTTAAGCGCCAGAGCCCCCGGACGTGGCCGCGGTTGAATCCCCACCGCCGGATAGGGATCCCAGCAGGAATCGAAGATCACGAAAATCGGCTTGATCTTGTGCCGCTTGGCAATGCTCAGGAACTTGTCGGATGCGCCCCGCTTCGCCCTCTCGATCGCTTCCTGGTCACATAAGTCCTGGCCGAAAAGGATCGACTGCGGCCATAGTTAGGTGACACTCTGAAATGGCCGCCAAACGGGCCTTTCCAAAGGCAAAATCCGACAACGTATTTGGCCAGGCACGAAAGTCGACGAAAATGTTCCGCGCCGGCCTGTATGCCCGCGTTTCCACGAACGATCAGCAGACGCTGCCCATGCAAAGTCGCGCCATGCGGGAGTATATCGCCCGGCGCGGCTGGACGATCGCCTTGCAAGTTCGTGAGGTCGGTCCCGGTGCAGCCAGGCGAGAGGCATGTGAGAAACTGATGGAGGCTGCCCGCCGCCGCGAGATTGACGTCGTGCTGGTCTGGCGGCTGGATCGCTGGGGCCGGTCAGTAACGGATCTGTTCGCGACTCTCCAGGAACTGGAGCATCTCGGCGTGGGCTTCATGTCACTGACCGAGGCATAGGATCTGACTACGCCCGCTGGTCGAGCCATGGCCGGGCTGCTCTCGGTTTTCTCGGAGTTCGAAAGAGAGGTTCTGCGGGAACGAACGCGGGCGGGCTTGGCTCATGCCCGGCAGAACGGCAAACAACTGGGTCGGCCGATGACGGCAGGGCTCCATGCGGAAGAGGTGCGGAAGCTGCACCGCGCCGGCGTCAGCAAATCCGAAATCGCCCGCCGTCTGCAGATCGGCCGCACCTCGGTGCGTCGCATTTTGGACTGACCGACTGCTACAAGGAATACGTCAACGGCGTTTCCTGAACGTCTTCTTCTCGGAACTTGCCGCGAATGTGCTTGCCGAAATGTCGTCCCAAGGATTCTGATGCCAGGAACTCATCATATTCATGTGCCGGAAAATCGAAGTACCGCCAAACCCGACCACCATGGAATTTGAGATAGAGCCGTCGTTCCTCTCTCCGGTATGCCACCGCCTCGAAAACGCTGGAATCTACAGACAGCCAGTCGATGATCATCGGGATCCCTCTATTCCCATTTTCGCAACTGGCCCTCTTTCTTACTATGTGCTTGGCCGTCGGCATGGAGACGACGGCAACGCATCGTCTCCGTCACTTTTGTGTGCACGTCTACCGTGGTGGGGCTCGGCCCCCAGCTCCCGACGACCTCAGACATCCTCGTGAGGAACCGAAATCTGACCGCATGCATACAAGTTCGGCAGCGCGAGGTTCTCCAAGAGTAGAACAAACGACGAAATAGAACCGACGGTACCCTGCTTCTGGCAAACCTACGCACCTTCACCGAAAGGACACACGCGCTCTTCCGGTGACAGGTAGCTGAACATCGAACTCCGCTGGGTATCGGTTCCTCGCATAGGCTGAAACATAAAGACGCGCTTTTGTTTCAACAAGTAACGCGGTCTGGGGCTTTTTCAGCATCCTGTTAGTACAAGAGGCAGTACTTCTTCAGCGTCAGGCCCAAGTCATAAGCGAACGCGCGGGTCGCGTCCCGGTCGCGCTTCTCGGCCGGCTGCTCGCGCCAAAACCGGATCTTAGCGGTCGGGGGCTCGTACATAGGAACCATCTCGGCCGATTCCAGCAGGTTCGCTTCGGCTTCCGCTGCGTCCAGGATCTTGTCGATTGGTGTTTTCGACGCGTTGAACGCGCCTTGGTTGTCCCGCAAAGCCGCCTCGATCGCCTTGAGCGCTCTCTCGGCGTGGCCTTCCCGGTTCGGTACCGGCTTAATCATCGTGTTCAGACCGCGGTTTCTGTAGAATCCCATCACGGCTGAGATGATCGCAGGGTCGCGAATCGTGCCATCCGGATAGAAGAGCCCGTGGATCTCGCCTCAATACCCGGAAATGATCAGGTTGAACAGATACCAACCCGTCTTGTGCTTCTGCGCGATCTCCAGCACCATGTCATACGGATTGCCACGGGCAATACACCTGGTCTCCGAGTTGAGCATGGGCTTGCCAGGTGTAATCGTGAAAGCTCAGCACGTCCACGAGGTCGGCGGTAGGTTCCATCTCGCGCGAAAACGTGTATCCCACGGTGGTGGCGTTCACCGGGTCCAGCTTCTTGACGTAGGTCAGATTGTACCGGACGAACTCCGTGATTTCCGATTCCCGCTGTTTCTTCTCATCGGCGGTAGCCCTTTCGTAGTAGGAGTTGGTGAAGGGCTCGTTCATGATGTCCCACATAAGAAGTCCGGGCTCGTCCTTGACTCCCTCGACGATGGCCTTTACGTAGGCCTCGCCCCGCGGGCGGAATGCGGGCTTGAGGGTGTCCCGGTTCAGGTTGTTCCCATTCCACAAAATGGGCATGGTCGAGAAGCCCAGCCGTTGCGACGTGCGAATGTAGTTCCGGATGTGGTCGAGATACGCCTGCGGATCCCTTTCGTAGGCCTCATAGCTGAGCCAGATACGAGTGCTGTTCAGATTCACCCGCTTCGCGAACGGCCTGATCGGCGTTCATCCCGTAGTTGACACCGCGGATGAAGCTGTAGTCCTTCGATGGTCTATCTGCCCGGCGGGCACGACGACCGCGGCAAGAGCAACCCCCGCCAGGAGGGCAAGGCGTGTTTTCATCTTGCTCCTCCAAGCTCACTGAATACAATTCCAAAGGCGTCCTCAATGGCGCTTCCCGTAAGACTTGTTGGGCGCACCGGGCGTGGGAACGTCGGTGGCGGCGCCATCCGGGAAGCGGCCCACGCTCCTGTTGGCGGCACTGGCTGCCGCGGCGGCCGGCCCGAAGCCTCTGGCCAGGCCGGGCACAACCACGATGCAGCCACCCTTGCCTTGCTCCGCCCCCAGCGTGGCGAGTTCGGGGCTGGCGATGGTCCCATTACCGCTCGAGTCATCTGGTGGGAGCCGTAGACCATGGCGTCGACCACCACCGTGCCGCTGGCGTCCAGCAGCGCGATCGAGCCCGCATGGGCGGAGAGCACGCCCCCGAACCACTGATTGGGTGCCGGCGATCCCTGGTAGCCCACCGTCGCGGCCAGGGGGTTGACCACGGGCGCCCCGTACGGGTGCCCTTTGACCATGGGGCTGTCTAGCGTGATGCCGCTGCCCAGCGCCTGCACTGCGTCGCCGCTCACGTGCGGGAATTTCGTGGCGGGCGAGAGGCTGATCCCGGTCCCACATCCGACACGTCAACGCCGGACTGGTGGTCGAACTGGAGCGGGGCGGCCAGGTCGACGTCCGTGCCGTTCGCACCGGCGGTATCGACGCTTGCGACCTTAACGAGTTCCTGGTGTCTGCCCGTGCCTACGGTCAGCGTGTCGCCGAGCAAGTAGAAGCCGCGGCTCGCGAGCTTCGTCCCAGCTTGGATCACCGCCAGTTTGATGGGGGCCCACTGGCTTGGCGTGTGGATCAGGCTCCTGCCGGAGAGGTCGATGTGGCTGCCGATTGTAATTTGGCGCCATGTCCGCGATTGGTTGGGTGTCGAATCCGCCCTTGGCCGGACCTGGGAAGTTGGGTCCGGGCGGCGCCTGATAGAGGTGGTTGCCGTTACCCGACTGGTCGTAGATGACGTTGATGACGCAGATCGTGTCGGCGCAGAATGCATCCTGCGCGGCCGTGTCAGCATATCCGCCGCCATCCGGGGCCGGTGATGCGATGGGCTGTACGACGCCGATGTCCAGCGTCCTGCCGTTCGACTGGCGCTTGACCTGATAGAGCGGGCCATCGTAGGAGGCGTACAGCGCGCGGGTGGTGCTGTGGGCGGCAACGCAGGGGGTACGCGCCGCACCATAGATGTCGCAAGGGCCCTGCGGCCGGGCCGGAGCAGCCCCGGGTGCTGTGGCAACCGTCAACGCGGCGCCAATCAGGGTCAGCGGCAACCAATTGAGTTGCAAAAGCGCCCTCAATCGCGCTTCCCGTGATATTTGTTGGGCGCACCGGGCGTGGGAACGTCGCTGGCGATCTGTGCCCCGCCGGCGTGCGTCCTGGTCAAAGGACCGGTGAGGGTGATGCCGGTGCCGGAGATCCGGGCGCCGGCCTCGTGCGCATGAGTGAGCGGCGTGGCGACGGTGATTCTGACGCCGCCTCTACCGCCGGTGAAGGACGCGATCACCGCCGTCTCCTGGTTCGTGCCACTGTCAATGCCGATGGTCTGGCCGGCGGCAAAGCCCATCCCGCTGGTGATCGGAATGACAGTCGCGCCCACGCTGGTAGCGGCGCCCGCCGTAGTGGCGCCCGCGGTACCAACCGCCGCGATGACGGCGGTCTCGAGGTTCGCGCCGGTGTCGATCATAATCGTCTGGCCGGCGACAAAGCCGGCGACGGCGGCGACTTTGATATTGGCTGCGCCGGCGGACGCACCGGCGGGCAGGGTGGTGGCGGGCTGCAACAGAAAATCGGTGCAGTTGCTGTCGGTATCGGCGCCGTCCGGGAAGCGGCCTAAGCTCCGATTGGTCTCGGCTACCGGAGCGCCTCGCCCGCCGAAACCGCCGCGGCCCGGGCCGGGCGAGGCCGCGTGGCAGCCGCTCTGTCCGGATCCGGAGGCGGCCTGGTAACCCTCGGCGGCCCATGGGTCGACGAGGCCGCCGTAGTTGAGGCTGTCGACCACCAGGCCGGCGGCGTCACGCAGCACCATGTTGCCGGCGAGGGGAGACAGGGCGGGGCCACCGAACCACTGGTTGGGCGCCGGCGTCCCCTGGTAGCCCGCGGTGGTCACCGCTGCGTCACGCACAACGGCGTCGATCCCGTGGTCCTTTGCCAGGGGGCTGTCGAGCGTGATGCCGGCGCCGAGCGCCTGCACGGGCTCGTTGCTCGAACGGGCGAAGGCCGTCGCCGGTTTGAAGCTGATCCCCGTTCCCCGATTGCTGAACGGGAGGTTGGCCGCATGGCTGAACTTCAGTGGGGCGGCCAGGTCGAGGCCCATGCCCTGATCGATCACCTCCTCCCTGCTGGGATGCGCTTTGGCGAGTGCCGGGGTAAAGCTCACGCTCGTGCCGCCCGGATCTGCGCCGCCGACCGCGGTGATGGTCACTGTTTCCTGGGTCGCGGGGGTGCCAATGGTCATCTTGTCGCCCACAGCGAAACCGTTCGCTCCGCCCGGGCCGCGGCCTTGGACCTTGACGCTGGCCGCACCGGCGCTCGCATCCGCCGAGAGCACCCCGCGGATCGACTGCGTGCCGACCTTGGTAACCGTGACGGACTCGATCCCATGGCCGACGCTGTCGATGTCCAACACGATCTTGTCTCCGGCTGAGATGTGGGCGACGTTCGTCCCTCCTCCAGGTTGACCCACCTGCCAAAACTTGATATTGGTCGCGCCGGCGGGTGCGTCCGCTCCCAGGTAGGCTTGGGTGCCCGGCTGGCCGACCGCGGTGACCGTGGCCACCTCGTATTTCTCCACGGTCCTTGCGACCGCGGGGTAGGTGGCGCCGTAGCCGAGGGCGATCTTCTCGCCGACCGCGAAGCCGGCCACGCTCGCAACCGGCACGTTGGTCGAGCCGGCGGGGATTGTGATCACCGGACCCTCGGGGAGGGGCTGCCACAGCGTCGTATGGTTGCCGGCCGCCGTCCCGATGCTTGCGATCTTGCGGGTCTCCGCGCCGGAGCCGGTGTCGATGTCGATCGAATCGCCAACGTTCATGCCGGCCGTGCTTCGCACGTAGATAGTGGTGTCGCCATGGCGCGCGGCGGCCGCCAGCCCCGAATCGGAGAGGCCTAACAGGTAGAAGCTGCGAGCTGCGAGCCTCGTCCCGGCCGGGATCTTCACCGCCGAGAAGATGGCTTGCTGGGTCGGGTGCGCGGCCAGCGTCCAGTTGGAGAGGTCGATAGCGCTTGCGCCGGCGTTATAGAGCTCGATGAACGAATCCGTCGAGTTGTTGGGTGCGCTCACGCGGGCCTCGTTGATCTTGACCGGGCTGACGTTCCGCACCTTTTCGGCCGTCGTCTCGGATTGCCTCCGGCCGTTCGTCGTCCACGAGGCGTTGCCGACCAGGTCGCCGTTGAAGGCCGCCGGGCCCGAGGTAACCTTGAAGGTCGCGCTCACGCTGGTGCCGGGCGGCACCGAATCGAACGTCGCTGGCGAGCCGGGGGCCGAGACGGTCCACCCCCTAGGCACGGAAATGCTCAACTCGGTGTTGATGGCGGGAGCGCTCGCGGTGTTCGTGAACGTCACCGTGGTGTCCTGGGTGGACCGCGGTGAAAACGTCTGGAGTCCCGGCGGAGTGGCAACTGCCGACGCCGGCGCCAGGCTCAGCCGCGGCACATCGTACCTGGCAGCCACCACGTTGGCATGCACGAGTTGGTCGGTGGCGTTGGTCGGGAAGGTGCCGGCGGCCGTCATCGCGCCTTCATAGAAGGTGCCCTGCGAGCCGTTGCTGTTGTCGCCGCCGTTGCCCAGGAGGATGGCCCCCTGCTTGCGCATCGGGTCGTACGTGGAATTGACACGCGGTCCGTCGAACATGACCGACAGGTCGCCCTTCTGCGCGTCGCCGCCCATGGAAGTCCAGTGGTGCGGTTCGCCCTTGGCCATAGCGGTCACGAAGCGCCAGGTGATATTCGGCAGGTTGGCGCAGTGTTTGTCGGATCCATCCGGGTTGACGCAACCGACCAGGTTGTTCTCCTGGTCGGTCATGATCCACGGGCCGGGAGGGTTACCGTGATACCAGGCGCCGGCGGTGCCGTAGTAGGTCGTTTCCATGGTGCCGTTGTCGTCGTCCCGGCTATCGATCTCGGCGTTGCCGTAGTCGAAGCAGCAGCCGGAGTTGTAATGGCGGCCGTTGATGACCCAGTACTGTCCCTCCGCCTGATCGTCGACCGCGGTGCCGTTCGGATTGTCATTCCGGATGCCCATGCCTGGCGCGATGAAGACGCCGTAGGCCTTGTGGCCCATGATCGTAACCGGCGCCATGTCGGCCACCGGAAGGTTGTTAAACCCGCCCATGGCGGGGCCGCTGAATCCGCCGCGGGGCGCCTGGGTGAGGTCGTTGTGCTTGGGCGATTGGTCGTAGACGGTGGTGATCCAGCAGTAGGTGCTGGCGCAGAACGCGTCCTGTGCGGCCGCTTGGGCGTATCCGCCGGCATCCGGGACCGGCGAGGCGGTAGGCTGGACCACGCCGATGTCCAGGGTCTTGCCGTCAGACTGGCGCAGAACCTGATAGAGCGGGCCATTGTAGGAAGCGTACAGTGCGCGCGTGGTGCTGTGGGCGGCTACGCAGGGGTCGCCGGCGGCGCCGTAGATGTCACATGGGCCCTGCGGCCGCGGCGGAGCGGCATTGCGTCCTCGCCCGGCCTGTTGCGCCATCGTCAAAGCGGCGCCAAGCAGCGTGAGCGCCAGAGCGGGCATTAGCACAAGGTGGATTCTCGTATTCATGTTTATCCCAGTTGCCTCGCCGGCTTGGTTCCGGCACACATCGGAGTTCGCCTCAGAGGCATTGTAAGCGCTTGCTCAACCTCTCGCAAGTTGCCGTCTTGCCGCAGGTCAACGGCTTCCGAGCGAGTACGACCTAGTGAGCACAGTCGGGACCTCGCGTGTAACTGTCAACCGCGCGCTTCGCGAATTACAACTAAAGAGGCCGATCGCGCGCCGGGCTCGAGGTCTGGTCTTCGCGCCTGAACCCGGATCGTGGAACAGGCACGAAAGATCCCCGGGACAGGACCGCCGGCTGGGCTGCAGCGCCTGCAAGGGAGGTGCGCCGGCCTGCTGGAATTTCACATCGCGGGTCCCTATACGGAATGGATGATCCTGGCCGCTGCTCTGCGATGCGGCGGCCCCAGGTCGAGGCGGCCTTCGCGGTCACAATTGACGATCAAGCCGCGGCGCGTTGTCATTATTTCTTCTGGAGCATTTTGCCGAGCTCCGCCTCTTTCCGCTCCTTGACCTTGGCGCCCTCGGCGAAGGCCTCCTTGCTGGCGGTCTGGTCACCCTTGAGCTGCAGCACCTGGCCGAGGGTGTTATACGGCCCCGGGTCGGCCGGATTCAGCCGGATAGCGGCGCGCAGCGCGGTCTCGGCACCGGCCAGGTCGCCCTTCTGCTTGAGCGCGGTGCCGAGCATGAATTGCGCCTCAGCGTAATCCGGGCTGATCTCCGCGGCAGCGGCCATTTCCTTGGCGGCGGCGTCGAAATCGCCGCTCTGCCAGTAGATGATGCCGAGGGTGTAATGCGCTTCGGCGAGCCGGGGATCGAGAGCGATGGCCTGCCGCAGTTCCGCCTTGGAGCCTTCGAGCTCGTCGCGCTGCTTAAGGGCGACGGCGAGATCGTAATGCGCTACGGCGGAGTTGGGCTCGCGCCGGAGCACGTCGCGGAAATCGCGTTCGGCCTGGTCCAATTCGGCCTTCTGCAGGTGGGCGAACCCGATGTTGACGCGCGCCATGAGGTTGTCGGGATCGGCCGCGAGAATCGCCCGGAACTGAGCGACACCTTCTTCCGCCTTCCCGGTATCCACCAGCATGAAGCCGAGATTATTACGGGCATCGAGGTTGGCGGGATTCAGCGACACGGCGCGACGGAAGGCGTCGAGCGCGCCGTTGAGATCGGCGGTATTCTGGCGTGCGAGGCCGAGCTGGTTCCATGCCTCCGAATGCCTGGGGTTGGCGGCGGTGGCGGCGGTCAACTCGTGCAGGGCTTCGCGGTAATGCTGTGTGGCGTTGAAAGCGTCGCCTAAAAGGAAACGATACTCGAAGTTCTTGGGATCGGCGGCGACGGCAGCCTGCATCTCGGGGATAGCGCGGGCCACGTCCTGCGCCAACCAATAGGCGACCCCCAGGTGATAATGTGCCGGAGCGAACTTCCCATCGAGCGCGATGGCGCGGGCGAAGTGCTGCAGGGCTTCGTCGCGGCGATTTAGAACGGCGAGGAGAAAACCGATCTCGTCCTGGATGCGGGCGGATTTGGGATCGAGCGCCGAGGCCTGCTCCCAGGCAGCAAGCGCGCCGGCGGCATCGCCGCGGGCCTTGAGATCGCGGGCGCGGGATTCCAGTTGAGGGAGGGTGGATTGGGCGAAGGCGGCGCCCGCCAGGAGCGCCGCCGAAATCGCAAGGGCCCGGACGATCACCTCAATAGCTTAACCGCAATCCGAGCTGCCACTTACGCATCTGGGTCAGCGGACCGAGGCTGGTGATCTGGCCGGCCGTTGGCGAATCGACTGTCGCGTTGGGCTGGCCGAGGTTTACATGGTTGAACGCATTGAACAATTCCGCCCGAAACTGCGCTTGGAATCGCTCATTGATGCGAAACTGCTTGTTCAGCGAGGCGTCCATGTTGAACGCGTGCGGACCGAAGAAGGAGTTGCGGGCCACATTACCGAACGTGCCGGCGGCGGGGCGGCTCCACGGGCCGCGCGCGCACCCGTTCGTATTCAACTCGGCGGTAGCGGCCGCGGTGGCCAGGCAGCCCGTGCCGCTGGTTCCCGGAGTTGCGGTGGCAAACCATGCCTTTACGCCGGGGTTGGAAATGCTGGCGCTGCCCACCAGATTCGCCCGGCATGGACCTGTATCCTCGTCCTTGCCGCAATCGAGATAAGACGGCGTAAACGGAATGCCGGACTGCCACAGCCAGATGTTGGAGAGCTGCCATCCGCCGAGGATCGCATCGACGGGGCGGGCAGCATTCTTCAGGAAGTGGCGGCCCCGGCCGACCGGCAACTCGTAAACGTTGTTCATGTTGAACACGAAGCGCCGCACGCCGTTTTCGCGGCCGTAGTCGATATTGTGGCTCCAGAAGAAATAGTCGTTGGCGAAGTCGAAGGCGCTGGCCCAGGTGAAGTTGCCCTGGAACATCAGGCCCTGTGCGAAGCGCTTCTCGCCGCGGACCTGCAGCGAGTTGAACTTGACGCTGGCGTCGCCGGAGAAATACTTGATCGACTGGGTCCAGCCGTAAAGGTTGTAGAAGTAGCGGCGCTGATTGGTGCTGAGCGTCCCGAAGCCGACAATGGTCGGCTGGTTGACGTTGTAGTTGGTGCCGCCTGCGGTCTCGTGGTAGCCGTGGTTACCCACATAGGCGACGGAAAGCACCGTACTGGGGGTGATCTGCCGTTCCACGGTGAGGTTCCAGGCATCCACTACTGGCAGCCGCATAGTGTTGTTGGCGCTCAGGGGCAGCACGTTCGGGGCGATGCCGTTGGGCAGTATCGGGAAGCCGTTCCGCCCCTTCGGCTGCGTCGCCAGGATGGTGCTGGGGACGAGCACCGCGCCCGGACCGTTACTGAGCGTGAAGACGCTGTACCACGGGTTGGCCGGATTCAGCGACTGGTTGGCCAGCACGGGAACGTTCTGGGTGACGTTGTGGCCGAAGGAGTAGCCGAAGACGCCGAGGTCATACGAGCGGCCGTAGCCGGTGCGGATGACGGTCTTGGGCGTCACCTGATAGGCGATGCCGAGACGCGGCGCGAAGTGGGTGAGAGACGTCTTGATGTTGCCGTTCAGCCCGATACCGTTCTCGCCTGCAGTCATGACCTCCCCCGTCGCCAGGTTTTGGAATCCGCCCGCATCCTTCGCATTGACGTATTGCGGGAAGTAGATCTCCCAGCGAAGGCCGTAGTTGACGGTCAATTTCGGAGTGATTCTCCAAGTGTCCTGAACATAGGTGAAGAGGCGGTGCTGGCGCTCAGCGGCGTCAGTGGAATTGCTGACGTAGCGGCCGAAGGATTGAACGTTTCCGAGGAGGAAGGAGGCGAGGCTGAGGCCGCCGCCATTGGGACCTTCCGTGGTGGTCGGGTCGAAGATCACCTCGCCCGAGCGGTGCGAATCGCTCGGGACCCGCAGGTTCTGCTGCCACCGGACATCGGCTCCGAATTTCAGCGAGTGGTTGCCGAACGTGCGCGTCATGTTGCCGACCCACTGGAACTCGTTCTCCTGCTCGTTGAGGGGACAGTTGCAAGCGTTGGTAGTGAGCGAATAGCCGAACTGGAAACCACCGGTGCCGTTTAACCGGAAGTTCGGCATGCCGGACGTATAGTAGTTGTCCACGTTCAACCCGGGAATGCCGGCGTCCGTGGCGGGAGACGTGCCGAGCCCGTTTGGATTGACGAACACGCGATAGCGGAAGAACCCGAAGCGGAAGTCAGCGAGCCACTGCGGCGAGAATACATAGTCGGCGCCGTAGGAGAGGCTCTGGTCGCGCAGGGCGGCAGCTCCAGCGAACGCCATGGTGGAGAAACTCGGACCGCCCGCTTCGTAACCGAACGCGCCGGGGTTGGTCTGGTCGGTCTTCAGGAAACTATAGCGGCCGAACATGTGGAGCTTTTCCGTTTGATAGCGGTCCACCCGGACGTCAAACGCGTCACTGCCCACAATTCCGGCGGCAGAAGCGGCGTAGTTCGGAGTCGCACCGGTCACGCCGGTGACATTGGGGAGGGGGATGAACTTCAGCAGCGCCTGCGCCTGCGGCGACAGGCGGTTGCCGGGAATGATCCCGCCCGTGAATTGCTGCCGGCTGGCCAAAGCGGCGCTGCAGTCGCCACCGGGGCAGGGATCGAAGATGGAAGTGTTCAGGTCGCTCAGGTCGCCGTTGCGCTCGGCGGCGGTCGGGACGCGCGTCAATAGCGATCCGCCGTTCTTTTGGCGGGAACCCTGGTAGTCGCCGAAGATGAACGTCTTATCCTTCTGGATGGGGGCGCCGACGGAGCCGCCGAACTGGTTCCACAGCGTGGGCGGCAGGAATGCGCCGCCGGTGCCGGGGATCGGCTGCGATTGCGCGAACGGGTCGCGCGCGGCGCCGTGCTGATCGCGGCGGTACCAGAAGCCGCTACCGTGGACCTGGTTGGTGCCGGATTTAGTCTGCGCCGAGATCACCGCCTGGCTCGCCTGGCCGAACTCAGCGTCGTAGGCGGTGGTGGTGATCTTCAGCTCGGAGACGGCATCGAGGTTCGGTGTGATGACGGGCTCACCGAGCACCGACTCACGGTTATCCGTGCCGTCCAACTGGAAATTGATACCGCCCCAGTACTGGCCGCCGATACTCGGGCGGTAGATGTCCTGTGGCTGCTCGCTAGCGGCGGTGGTACCGCTGGCCTGCACTCCGGGGACCAGGAAGTAGAGGCGGCTCATGTCGCGACCCAGCACCGGTAGGTCGGACACGGCCTTCGTCGTCATGACATCGGAGACGTCGGAGCGCTCCGTCTTGAGCAGGGCAGCTTCAGCCGTGACGTTTACGGTTTCCCCGACGCTGCCGAGGCTCAACTGCGCGTCGATGTGAGCGACGGAATCGACCTCCACCGTGACGGGCTGCTTCACATATGCGGAGAATCCGGACGCCTCGACCCGGACGGAATACGTGCCGGCGATCAGGTGCCCCTGGGTGTAGTTTCCAGATTCGTTGCTGGTGGTGGTGTACGAGACCCCCTTACCGAGGTCGGCGATGGTGATTTTGGCGCTCGGGACAGCGGCGCCGCTGGAGTCCGTGACGGTCCCGGAGATACTGCCATAGACGGCCTGGCCGAACGACGCCAAGGGCGCGCAGAGGAGCGCGAGGCCGAGAACGGCACTGCAGAGTGCCTTTTGCATGCTTGAGTCCCCTCTCCTTAGTTGTTGCAGTGCTAAGCCTGTTGCGGTATTGTATGGCGGTTCTTTGGGAAACTCAAGAATTAAGACAATATGAATTCGGAGGACTTGTAAAGACAGGTTGCGGCCTGTGAATTGGCGTAGCGCTCATCAACTCTTGTCGGTGCCGGCACGTCCCCACTAGCCCTACACAATCTGCTGTGCTGTCTATTATTTACGAGCGACTTGGCGACGGAGAGGGTCCCGCCGGCGCCGTTTAAGCTCGTGCCGGTCATCGTGCTGTGCTCCTCTCTAACGAAGTCGCTTTGGTGCCCGTTCAAATCTGTATCGTCAGGTTGAGCCTCGTCGATATTCAAGAACTTCGCGATCACGGAGGGTGTGAACTACCAGTTTCGCACGGAGGCGTTCAAACGCGTTCGACACTGTGCCTCTCGCAAATGGCAAACGGGCCCAGAAAATGCGCGACCTGGCCGCTTGACGAACCACTGGGCGCGCGATGCCTCGGGCTTCGAGCAAACTGCGGCTCAGTCGAAGCCGACCATTGTGACAAGCCTGTCGCGGATTTTTACCTGACAGGCATGCGATTAGTACACCGGTCTCAGTGTGCAGCTCCGCATCCACGGAATTTCAGGCGGCGCGACGTTCGTACGTGTGATGGAGCCCGCCTACTTGCGGGTTGGTAACCATCCTCCCCAAAGCGGATTTTCGCGCCTCATCTTGCGGATCAGTGACGCACGTCTGCCGGAACGACGGGTCGTCCAGGGTGCTGGAGATCAACGCCGGGGTTCTCGCAACGGAAGTTGCAAATGCGTGGTTGGGAAACTGCGACGCCCTGAAGACTCAGCAACGACCACGGCCCGACACCGTGCACATCCACGAGTGAGACTCAGCCGCGATTTGACCCCGGCAAGAAGGCATCACCGCCGAGAATCTACCGCAAAGGCCGTCCCGGGCGGAGGCAGGTGATGCCATTTGGAGGGATTCGACGCGGTGATGGCAGCACACCGCTGACCGACTACCGAAAATGCAGTGGTTCGGTTGCTTTCTGGCGGCGAAGAAATAGAAACACCAGACCACCAGCAGCAACGACCAAAATGCCACCGATCCAGACCAATTCCGTAGGCATAGAGGAGTTCCTTTCTCAGAATTCCTGCTCGTCTCGCAGGACGTGTTGCCGTCAGTTTTTTGGCGACTCCAACAGTCCAGCCGGGGTGACAACAATTGCCTACCATCAAGGGCGTTGACGCTGCACCGTGGGTTACAGCATTCGACATGTTCTCCAAATCAGACGATACGGGGAGCTTGGAACCCTCAAATCTTTGGCATCGAGTATCTTGGCAGACAGGTGATCATGGTACAATAACATCAGGTTTAAGCCCGCCGATCAGCGCCGATTCCAGGCGTTTACCGACTTACGAGGGAAATGAGGTCCATCCATGTTACAGGAAAGCACGCAAATTCTCCTGGTCAAGATCGTTCACTCGCTAGAAACATCAGGTGAAGCTGGTTGGGACGATCAGATCGAGTTCGGGCAAGAATGCCTCTATGAAATGCACCAGATGACCCGGCCACTGTATCAGGCGTACAAAGCGACGAGCTCGAACAGGTGGCCGACGCAGATCCCGCATTCCGAGGGGCTGCACCGGGCCATGCCGCACGTAAAGGCAATGGTGAGAGCGATTCGACGTAGTGACCGAGCCACGGCCGTTGAGAGCGGCAAGGCGGCACTTGCTGAGATGAACGGCAGCGGCGAGTCGTTTCCTTCAGCCTGTTCTACAGAGCCGAGGTCGGGAAGCAAAGAAGCCCCGACTATAGTACAGCGCCAGGCAAGACGAATTCGAGTTTCGAGCGGGAAGTCAGAATGCCAATGAGCCAGGCATTCACATTCATCGACGTTGCCGGGAATCAGGCACAGTATACCGTCTCTGAAAAGGACAGCCATGATGACTTCCGCTGGTCCACCGATCACGGCGACCACGGTGTTGCCCAGTCGTTCGAGGAAGCTCAGTATCGGGCACGGACGGTGTTAAAGGACAGCATGGCGTCAAACCGCCGATCTGACGAAGCCGCGAGGATGGGTAAGTATTCCTTGCGCTGGCGATCACACTGAATTTACTGCGTGAGTGGTATCAAGGTTCACTTCGGCATCCACGGAATTCAAGTGGCGCGACGTTCGTACCTGTGATGGAGCCCACCGCTAGACCGCCACTGCTCCGTTTGTCTTCGCGCCACTCAGAGCCTGCGTCATGGAAGTGATCAGATCGATCGGAAGCGGAAAGACAATGGTCGTGTTATGCTCGGCCCCGATCTCCACCAGGGTTTGCAGGTAACGCAATTGAATCGCCGCCGGCTGCTGTTGGATGACCGCTGCGGCCATCGCCAGTTTCTCAGCCGCGAGGTATTCACCCTCTGCATGAATGACTTTCGCGCGACGCTCGCGCTCGGCTTCAGCCTGCCGGGCAATGGCGCGAATCATCTGCTCGGCCAACTCCACCTGCTTCACCTCGACCAGAGTGACCTTCATGCCCCAGGACGCCGTGTGTTGATCCAGGAGCGACTGTAAACGGAGGTTCAACTTACCCCGCTGGCTCAACAGTTCATCGAGTTCCGCTTCACCCAACACGCTGCGCAGCGTGGTCTGGGCCAGTTGCGAAGTTGCGTAGAGGAAATTGGAGACCTCGAGCACGGCTAAACGCGGATCGACCACGCGGAAGAAGATCACGGCGTTCACCTTCACGGTGACGTTGTCGCGCGTGACGACATCCTGGGCAGGCACTTCCAGCGCTTCTATGCGCAGTGACATGCGCACCAACCGGTCAATCGGGGCGAAGACCAGAACGATGCCCGGACCCTTGGCCTGGGGCAGGACGCGGCCCAGCCGAAACACTACGCCCCGTTCGTATTCTCTAAGGATCTTGATCGAAGAGATTAGGTAGAGAACGAGAACGGCCGGTACGATCATCCAAACGTCAACCATTTGACTCCTCCAACCCAGCCGCTGCAAACATGGCTGCGGAGGGCCGCCACCAGCGTGACGGCCTCCGCCCCGCGTCACCCTCCGATTATCTGGCTACGACCGGCGTGCCGATCTCCGTGCCAATGAGCTCGCCGGAGATCACTAGTTCCACGCGCCGATTCTGCTGCCGGCCTTGCGCGGTTTCATTCGATGCCACCGGGGCCGCTTCGCCGAAGCCCTTCGATGTGACCGAAGCCACCGGCATACCTTGCTGTACCAGGTAATCGCGTACACTTGCGCCGCGCTGCTCGGAGAGCCGCTGATTGTACTCGTCTCCGCCAACGCTGTCTGTGTACCCCTCAACGTCCAGCTTGAGGCCTGGATGCCCGGAGACGATGCCGGCCACCTTCGCAAGCTTCTCGCGGGCGAGCGGCCGCAGCGAGTACTTAGCAGTGTCGAAAAGAACATCCGACATGTTAACGATCAGGCCGCGCGCTGTATCGCGGGTCTGCAGAATGGTGTTGAATTGGAGCAGCAGTTGAGCTCGCAGTGCGGTCTTCTCTGCCTCCGCCTGCAGCTTGTCCTTCGCAGCCCGATCGAGTTCCGCCTGGGCGGCAGCCGTCGTAGCGTCGTTCTCGCGTTTCAGACGATCGGCTTCCGCCTGGGCGGCAGCCGTCGTAGCCTCGTTCTCGCGTTTCAGACGATCGGCTTCGGACTGGGCGGCAGCCGTCGCAGCGTCGTTCTCGCGTTTCAAACGATCGGCCTCGCTCTGCGCCGCGGCCATCTGGGCTGCGTTGTCACGCTTTGCCCGATCCGCCTCATTCTGAGCAGCCTCCATCTTCGCGTCGTTTTCGCGCTTCAAGCGGTCCGCTTCAGCCACTGCGGCAACCCGCGCCGCCTCGGCGTCCCGGGTAGCACGCGCGGCATCGGCCTGTGCAGCGGCGCGCCCGCTTTCGGCGAGCGCTTCACGGTCTGCACCTGCCTGGCGCTCATTGGCCAGCCGCTCCTCCTCGATCTTCTTAACCGTAATAATGCGGGCATCCTCAGCCATTTGGACGGCCTCTCGTGAGACCGTAATGACCGACTTCCTCCCGGCATTGCTCTTCAAGTAGCCCTCGCCCTTTTCAAGGCCCTGGACTGACTTCTGGAATGTTTCACTTGCATATTGTTGGGCACCCGTCCAGCGCGCGATCTGGACGGCGTTGCGGGCCTCGTACAGCTCGAGCGGAGTCTTGTTGTCCAGTCTCAGAGGCTTAATCTCGGCCGGATTCACGTTTACAGTGTACTGGCCCCTCTTTAATAGCTCGTATTTCGCGTCCACCGCTTCGACTGCTCCACGGGTATCCGGCCGGACGACATTCTCCATTACCACAACGTCGCTAGGTTGGGTCACGGCAAAGTATGGCTCCGCGGTCACAATCAAGCCGAACGACTGCAGTTCGGTAGTGACATCGAGCTTACTGTTGGTTCCGTTCAACAGCACTTCGCCCAAGTTGGTTGCCCGGCCTTCCGGGGTAATAGCCCATAGCACGTAGGTCAGGTATTCCGCCCCGTAGGCGGTGGCAGGCTGAAGGTTGCGGAATTCAACTTCGATCTCGATATAGCCCTGCTTGCTCTCTACTTTCGCTTCGCCGTGCGCCTTGGGCAGCAGAGGGGTGCCGAGAAAGTCAATCTTCGTAGCCCCGCCGCGGTGATTGTAATTGACCGCTTTCGTCGTCCGCTCGACCACGGTTATACGATAGATGGGCATCGAGCCCGCGGCCATCCTGGCCGTATTCTCGGTTGGCTGTTGTACCGGGTTCGGAGCTTGCGACGACTGCGCCGCGATAAGCCCGCATAGAGTCAAGAAAGTGCCGATGAGTTTCATGGTGTCCTCTATTGCTCGGTCCCCGTGCGCTCAGAGCGCTCTCGCGGGGAGTACTTGTTCAGGAGGGCGATCAGGCGAGCGGCCGATTTGGGCGCACGCATCCCACTGGTTACGATCACCCGGTTTTCCAGTTTCTTGCCGTAAAGTGTAGCGTTGTCATCGAGATCCTGCCGCAGGGTGGCTCCCTCCAGGGCAAGGCCGGCAAACAGGCCCTGGGAACGCGACCAGGAAAGGATCTCAGCGTGCATCTGCGCGTCGGTTTGAGCGGTTGCGGTCCGTCCCACGGGGCCGGCGGCAACTGAACCTTCGGCGCCCAGCGTGAACTTACTCTCGAGCAGTTTTTCCGCTCCGCGTTGCGACATGACCAGCATAATCAGGTCCGTGGTAGAGCCACCGATCTGAAAGCCGACGCTACCGCCTTCGATGCGAACCGTGGCGGGGGCCGACCAGCCTTCGCCACCCTTGTTACGGCACGAGAGGTAGCCTTTCCCGTACTTTCCTCCGACCAGGAACGCCGCTGTCTTGAGGCTCGGTACAATGACGATGCAGTGCGCCTTCTCAAGCAGATCCTGGGGAATACCCTTGTCGGGTGTTGCCATAACCTCCGAGAAGACCGACGCCGCCTCTCCCAACCGTTTGGCTGGCTCCCTATCGATAGCAAGCAATGATGTTGTGAGGGCCAGACCCACGACGACTACTAGTTTCATTTGTTGTGCCTCTTCTGCCGCATGTACTTATCGCGACCCCGGTGCTACTGCACGGTTGGCACCATCTGCTGCCGGTCTTCGGCATTACTGCGGCAAGCTTGCAGTCAAAGGCCTTGCGGGAACCCGAAGATGCGCGGAAGGCGGGGAGGGCGGCAAAGGGAGAGAGGGAGGCTATGTCAGATGCAGGTTCTGTTCCGGCAAGTGCAGGTTTTGCCTTTGGCGCCGCCGGACCCGGTTAACGCACGTTCCTGGCGATCGTGTTTGCGATCGTAATCCCGGTTGGAGTCTCGGGAGTGGTCCCAGCGATGGTCGTGGTTCCGCGCTATAGGTGAAAGGCCTAGCTGACGCTTCCAGCCGTAGGGACACCACCTCTATCAAGCACAGTCTTCAAGGTATCGCAATGGAGAAGGATGCTCTGCCGAGAGTAGCTCACGTAGCCCTGTTTCCGGAAGCGATTCATATACAGCGTGACGATCTCGCGTGACGTGCCTACGTAACGTGACAGCAACGCATGAGTGAACGGCATCATCCGTACGGATCCATCTTTCTGCGGAGTCCCCAGCCGCTCGGAGAACCTTAGAAGCGACCGAGCGAGCCGCCGTTCGATGGAGTCGATTGAAAAGCTCTCGACCCGGCGCGTGAGTTCAGCATTGCGCTGCGCAAGAATCTGCAGCAGCGCTACGGCAAGACGCGGGCGCTTCGTCACGAGGTCTTCCATGTCGGAGATTGCCCAGTTCATGACCTTGGCGCGTTCGATGGCTGTGGCGCGTTCGGATGGCGCAATGCCGAGAAAGGCCGACTCGCCAAACAACTCGTCGGGCCGTATGATTTCCAGCAGCACCTCTGTGCCGTTTTCGGCTATCTGCGAGACCCCGACTTTGCCGGTAACGACGAGGTAGATTCTGTTCGACACGACGTCCGGACCGTAAATCATCTGCCCCTTTCCGTATTCTGTCGTGTTGGACATCGGTAAGTGTGCTAATACATCCTCGAGCCGCGTACTCAAGTCTAACGATGTGGTAGTAGATGCCATTTTCTTCTCCTCTATCGCGTGCTTTCCACGCCCGGTCTCATTGCGTAACCGGGGCTGCCAGAATCGCTTGCTGAATGCCGGGTCGCGGTATTTTGTATCAACCGCATTTCCGCCAGGGACAGGAGGAAGGCCAGCGTCGATTCCGCTCCCTGGTTTTCGTTGCTTCGGTCCGCGTGCAGCCCATCGCGGCAGCCGCCGGTCTGGCGGGCGCAAAGTTCCAGGCCGAGATCGTTCCAGCCGTGGAACCAGTCGAATGCTTTCTGCGCCTGTTCATACCACCACGGGTCGGCGGTGGCCCGGTACGCTTCCAGGCACGCCGAGACGGTGGCCTGTGCCTCGATGGGTTGCTGGTCGAAATTCGCGCGTATGCCGTCACGCCTGTAGAATCCGTTACTGCCAATGGGCCGCAGTTTACCCTGCTGTGAGGTCTGTACGCCCACAAGCCAGCGCAACGCCTCAATGCCTCGCTCGTAGACGCTCTTCTGGCCGGTAGCGCATCCGCTGATTATCAGGGCGTGAGCCAGTTTCGCGTTGTCATAAGTCAAACCCTCTTCAAACCAGGTCCATCCGGGTTCGGCGACGGTGTCGAAGATCGTCACCAATTTCCCGATTAGAGTCTCGCGGACGGCCATAGCGAGGCGGTCTCCCTGCAGTCGGCGCAGATATTCGTGAATGCCGATCAGGCTGAATGACCAAGCCCGCGGCGAGGTGAAGTCCGTCACGGCCGGCAGCGCCTGCGCAAAGAGTTGTTCGGCCCGCGTCAGCAAACTCCAGTGCGTCGAACGCCCCACGGCCGTGCCCAACGCCCAAATCGCCCGGCCATGACAATCCTCGGACCCCCGTTCGTCGAGCCAACAGCGGTCACTGCTGAGAAAATTGTGGAAACGTGTCGTCGCCGGATCGAAGGCATAGGCCAGGAAGGCGGCGTAGGTTTGAGCAAGCCCCCGGACACGCTTAGGAGCTTCTTCCAACTGGCTGAGCAATACCGCCAGAATGAGCGCGCGGGCGTTATCGTCTGTGCAGTAGCCCTCCGAAAGATTTGGCGTGGTGAAGGTGGCGTGCTGGAAGATGCCTATCGAATCGGTCATATGGTACAGATGGTCCAGATTCACTTCCGGCGATTCATGCGGCCGGTGGCTGTTCCCGTTCGCCGCCACAGATGTGCGGGGCCGCGGTGTCCGTTGTGCTTGGGCCGATTCAAAGGAGCGCATGTACAGCCTCGCCGTGTTGCTCCACACCATTTCCCGGCCCAACTCGTAGGCGCTATCGCTCATGGAATTTCGGCGCGTTCCATCCCGGAGCAAGGCACTGGCCTCGCGCGCAATCGCCCTCGCGTCTGCGAATGGCACCAGTACGCCGCGCTGGTCTCGCAACAATTCGGCGGCATGCCAATACGGCGTTGAGATCACTGCCTTGCCTGCGCCAAACGCATAAGCCAATGTCCCCGACGTTATCTGGGCTTCGTCCAGATAGGGAGTAATGTAAAGATCGGCCGCACCTATGAATTCGGTCAGTTCCTTCAGCTCCACAAAGCGGTTGTGGAAGACCACGTTGGTTCCGAGCTTGTTTCTCTTTACGACAGCTTCAAGGCTGAGCCGGTAGGCTTCGCCTCGCGCGCGTAACTCGTTGGGGTGCGTGGCGCCCAGCACGATATAGACAACGTCGGGAAACTCAGCAACGATATCCGGGAGAGCGTGAAGCACATGTTCAATCCCCTTGTTCGGCGAGAGCAGTCCGAACGTGAGCAGCACCTTCTTGCCGGCCACACCAAACTGGCTCTTGTAGTATTCCGGGGCCGCGAATGGAACATCCGGTATTCCATGCGGGATGACGTCGATCTTCGATGGCGGCGCCTGGTAAACGTCCTGCAGGATTGTTCGTCCCCGCTCCGTCATGACTACCAGCCGGGTTGAGTGCGAGATCAACCTCTGCATTACGCGATGCTGGTCGGCGTTCGGCTTGAGAAGTACGGTGTGGAGAGTGGTGACCACCGGCGCTTTCAACTCGCGGAGGAGCGCCAGTAAGTGGTTGCCGGCCGGGCCACCGAAGATACCGAACTCGTGCTGGACCGAGACAATGTCCACGTTGTTGGTATTTAGGAAATCGGCGGCGCGCTGGTAGGACCCCAGATCCTGCTCCTCAATCTCGAAGCGAACGACCTCCGGATACCGATAGGCCCCACCGATGTCATTGACCGTCACCGCGAAGCACCGGCTGTGGGGATGACTAGCTGCCACAGATCCAAGCAGGTCGGAGGTAAAGGTCGCGATGCCGCATTTGCGCGGCAAATAGTCGCCCAAAAACGCGACGGTTCGAATGTTGGAGGCTGTTTTCAACTTGAACCACTCACTCCTTCGGGCAACAGCGGGCGGAGAACCGGTCATTTACGCGGCATTGACGAGCGGCTCGCTGAGAGATTCCGTATTCTCCTGCCCATTCCGATCCGCGGTGTCCTGGCACTGGATACAACGCGGCGCCCACGGCACGGCCGCTAGGCGCTTCGCGCTGATCGCCAAATCACACTCAATACAGGTTCCGAAGCTGCCGTCGTGAATCCGGCGCAGTGCGGCTTTCACCTCGCGCAGCAGGGTGGACTCACGGTCTACGTTTCGAATCGCCAGATCTCGTTCCGACGCATACTGAATCTCATCCATCTGATCGGCGCTCTTCTCGATGGTGATGCCATCTCGCTTCTGCAATACCCGAATCAATTCGGTCTCTTTTCGCTCAAGGACTTCCTGAATCCCGCCCCTCTCGTTATGTGCTATCTTCATGCGCATCTCCCTCGCCCATGCGTGCCGTCTACCGTCCCTAGCACGAGACGGTCCAGAGCGGATTTCCGCTAATCGCAGGCTTACGCGCTGAGCCCGCGCCGGTGGCTGCCGGAAATCCCCGGAGCCTGGATGCAAATGCTGCACGCCAGATGCGAGATTTACCGACCCGCGAATGCCGCTTAGCATTCAGGCAGCCACTGGATGAGCCGCGATCAATACTGCCCGGCGGACCTGGCCGCGGAATCCAGGGTCTCGCGCACTTTATGTGCGAGTCCGGCCGGCGTGAAAGGCTTTTGCAGGAACGGGGTCCCCTTCTTGACACCCTCTTTCAAGACGACATCCTGAGTGTGTCCGGATATAAACATGACTTTCAAGGCCGGCCGCAGCTCGAGGGCCGCCTGGGCGAGTTGGCGTCCGCCGAGCTCCGGCATGACCACATCGGTCAGAAGCAGATCGATCGGGCCCTGGTGGGCTTCGCACAGGGCCAGGCCTTCGCGCCCGTTTCGGGCTTCCAGAACTACGTAGCCGGTCTTCACCAGAATGATCCGGGCAAGCCTGCGGATCGCGTCTTCGTCCTCCACGAGGAGAACAACTTCGGAGCCCTTGGGAGCGCTGGCGAGGCCTCCAGCCGGGCGGCCCCCCTGGTCCACAGCCTCGGCGACTGCAGGCAAGAAGATTCTGAAAGTCGTTCCCTCGCCCAATTGCGACTCGCAACGGATGACGCCGCCGCTTTGCTCGACAATTCCCAGAACGGTGGCAAGTCCCAGGCCGGTTCCTTTGCCGGTCTCCTTCGTCGTGAAGAAGGGCTCGAAGATATGCGCCCGCATTTCCGCGTCCATGCCGACACCGGTGTCGCGCACGGTCAACGTCACGTAGCGGCCCGGCGCAAGGTCTTCTCCGGCAGCATCGGCCCCCGAAAAGGTCGCGTTGGCGGTTTCTATGGCCAGCGTGCCGCCATCAGGCATGGCGTCCCGTGCGTTCAACGAAAGGTTCATGATCGCGCGGCCGATTTCGCCCGGGTCGGCCCTCACTTGCCAAAGGGCGAGCTCACAACCGACGACGACTTTTATCCGCTCGCCCACCAGACGCCGCAGCATCCTGTCGAAGTCCGCGACGATGGCGTTCAAGTCGAGCACCTTCGGTTGGAGCACCTGTCGCCGGCTGAAGGCGAGCAACTGTTGTGTGAGCGAGGCCGCCCTCTCGCCAGCCGTCTTGATCTCAAGCACCTGTTCGATGGCGGACTCGTCCCCGGCCAGCCTTTCGTAAAGCATGCTGCTGTATCCGATGATGGCCGTGAGCAGGTTGTTGAAGTCGTGAGCGATGCCTCCAGCAAGCCTGCCGACCGCCTCCATTTTCTGTGATTGGCGAAGATGCTCCTCACTCCTGTGCAAGGCCTGCTGAGCTAGTTTGCGCTCGGTAATGTCGTCAACTGCCAGCAGAATCATCTTCAGATGATTGATGCGGCAGCCTCCGAGCACCAGGTTCTTAGGCCCCACGGTTGGAAAATCCTGCTCGACTTCGAAATCCGGGAACGAGTTGCCGCCCTGAAGAAGACCTGCCAGGGAATCCCGCAGGCCCGGAAGGTCCCAGCTGTCGCGCGACAACGAATAGATGACTTGTCCCTCGGCTTCCAGCGGTGACGTTTGAAACGTACGGTAAAATGCTCGATTCGCCATCCTGATACGCAAATCCGTGTCGAGTACCAATAACGGCTGGCGGACAGTCTCTACGATCGACATTGCGAAATCGCGCGCCTGCAAGAGAGCCGCGTTTTTGACGAGCAGCTCATCGTTGACTGTGATCAGCTCTTCGTTGGCGGACTGCAGTTCTTCCTTGGCCGTCTCCAGTTCCTCGTTGAGGCTTTGCAATTCCTCGTTGGCGGAAAGCGCCTCCTCGGTCGTGTTCTGGCCTTCTTCCCTGGATGTCTGATGCGCCTCGATCTCGGAGAGAAACCGCTCCTTCGCGCCGGCAAGCTGCCGCTTCAGCCGTGAGATCTGACCATCCCGGGTATCGCCCGTGGGAGGTGCGTCCGGCGGTTCGACCTCACGCCAGGCTGTCCGCGGCACTGGTTCGAAAAGGACTAAGGTCGATCGCTTTTGATTGGAGCCCAGGGGCACCACCTCCAGGTTCAAACCGCCGGCGATTCCGTCAGGCTCGCGACGTACGTGCTCCTGCCGCGCGGGCTCGCCGCTCTGCCGCGCCTGCTGGATCAGCTTCTCGATTTCAAGGAACAACCCAGTGTCAGGAATCAGCTTCGTGAGATTGAAGCTGATCTTTCCAGCCGGCAAAGTGAGGTAGGGATTCGCTTTGCCTCGGATCTCGAGGACCTCCAAGTCGTCGTCCACGACCACACCGGCCGGACTGTACTTCGACAGGAGTATCCGATCGACCTCTTCCCGTACATCGACGCCGCCCAATTCCCGAGCTGGCTCGTCGCTGCCAGCCGGCGCCACCTGGCTAACACCGCGGGCGACCGCGTGAAGCAAGCGGGGCTTCCTCGCCATTTCCCGCCTGGCATAGATCCGGTGCTCCCCGTCGGCCACCGAAAACAAGTCGTCAGCCGCCGCCTCCGATGCGCCCAACATGAGAAACCCATGCGGCTTGAGCGCATAGTGAAATCGCGGGAAGATGTTCTTCTTCACGGTCCCCAGGTAGATCAGGACGTTGCGGCAAGTGATCAAATCCAGCTTCGAAAACGGGGGATCGTCGATTAAGTTGTGCCTGGTGAAGACGCACATCTCGCGCAGGTTCTTCTTGATCTGGTAACCGCCTTCGATCTTTGTGAAATGGCGGCTGAGCCGCTCATCGGTAAGGTCTGCCGCGATGTTTTCGAGGTATCTGCCGGCGCGGGCCTTCTCAATTGACACCGTGCTGACATCGGAAGCAAAGATCTGCACCGGAAAGACGGCGCCCGTTTCGTTCAAGTATTCGTGCAGCGATATGGCAATCGAAAATGCCTCTTCTCCCGTGGCGCAACCCGCCACCCAAAAGCGAATTGCCTCGTTTGCGAGCCGCGCTTGGAGAATGCGAGGGAAGACGACTTTCTTCAAGCATTCGAACGAGTCCGGATCCCGGAAAAAGCTGGTCACGCTGATGAGCAAATCCCGCTCCAGCGCCAACAGCTCGTCAGGATCGCTCTCCAGCCGCTCGCGGTACTCCGCGAGGCCTTTGATGTTGCGCAAGGCGAGCCGTCGCAGGATTCGCCGTTTGACCATCTTCTCCCGGTAGAGTGAAAAGTCGATGCCGGCGGCCCCATGCAGCATGGCCATGATGTCGCCAAAACGCTCTTCGTCGGCGGCTGGCGTTCGCTCCGGTTCGGTGCGGTGGGCATCCGCGACATAGGGGTGCCGGCCGATTCTTGCCAGTTCGGCGGCTATGCCACCAGGCGGCAGAACGAAATCCACGCACCCGGTGGCCGCGGCGGCTTGCGGCATGGCAGCGAACTTCGCGGTGGCTGCTTCCTGGGCAAACGTCACGCCACCCGCGGCTTTGATGGCTTCCACGCCCGCCGAGCCGTCAGAGCCCGTGCCGGACAGGATTACCCCGATGGCCCGGCTTCCGCACTGGTCGGCCACGGACCGCAGGAACCGGTCGATGGGCATGTGCGATCCCGGCGCTTGCGTACGTGGGGTCATCCGAAGCGTGCCGTGTGCGATAGTCAATTCGACGTTTGCCGGTATGACGTATACGTGGTTGGGTTCCACCGGCATGCCATCGGCCGCCTCACTGACAGGCATGGTCGTGGCTTGCGCAAGAATCTCGGCCAGCCTGCTCTGGTGCCTGGGATCGAGATGTTGAATGAACACGATAGCCAAGCCTGTATTGGCGGGCAATTCGGCGAGCAGAAGCTTGAAGACCTCCAGCCCTCCCGCAGAGGCCCCAATGCCAGCCACTGGGACGACCGCCCGGGCTGCCCCGTCGTTTTCGGGAGATTCGGGGGTGAAGGCGTTTCCTTCGTCCGCTTCCGTTCCCGGCCGGACAACTCCGGGCATGGCCTTCTCGTCCATAGCTATCTCCTGAGTCTGGAACCTGCCAACCTAGCAATTTCGAGACCACAGAATTCCCTGGTCATTGCGGATGTGCACCGCGATAACGAGCGGTTCAGCCGACCCGGGAGCAAGATGCAGGAATTGCACATAAAGTGCGAAATTTGCCGCGGCATATCGCTTCCAATCTAAGTAGAGCGCCCGCAGGCGCTGGTGGTCACGAACGTGCCCTCACCCGTCAGCAGGAAGTTATGCCGCAGACGAAACCAATCATTCTACGGATCGCAGTCTCGGTGTTTCTCGGAGCACAGCGCCGGCTGCGAACACGCCGGCCTTCGGCGGCTCTAGGGCTTTTGTTTCTCTTCCCCATCCCAGCTGCCTACTCCTATTCCGTTCTTACCCACGAAGCCATTATCGATTCGACCTGGGACAGCGCGATCAAACCACTGCTACTCCGACGATTCCCGGCTGCTACCCCGGACGAGGTGACGCAAGCACACGCATACGCGTACGGAGGATGCATCATTCAGGATCTGGGGTATTATCCGTTCGGCAGTAAGCTTTTCAGCGATTTGACGCATTACGTCCGCAGCGGCGATTTCATCCTCAACCTGATCCGCGACTCCCAAGATCTGAATGAGTATGCTTTCGCCCTGGGAGCATTGTCGCATTATGCCGCCGATAACCATGGTCACTCAATGGCCGTTAACCGGGCAGTTCCTCTGTTCTATCCGAAGCTTGGCCTGAAGTTCGGAAAGCTGGTAACCTATGCCGACGATCCGTTCTCCCACAGCAAGACGGAATTCGCATTCGATGTCTTTCAGGCGGCCAAGGGCCGCTACGCGTCCGCCGCATATAAAGACTTCATCGGATTTGAAGTGGCAAAACCGCTGCTCGAACGGGCGTTCGAGAACACCTACGGAATCACGCTGGAGTCGGTATTCATGAATGTCGATCTCGCCATCGGATCGTATCGCCGTGCGGTCGGAACGATTCTCCCGGCAATGACTAGAGTTGCCTGGCAAATCAGGAAACAGGAGATCAGGAAGGACGCTCCCAGCGTTACACGTAAAGCGTTTCTCTACAATTTATCTCGTTCCAGCTATGAAAAGAACTGGGGCTCGACTTATGAGCGGCCGGGGATCAGGTCGAAAATCCTGGCATTTCTGATGCGCATTTTGCCAAAGATAGGTCCGTTCCGGCCCCTGGACTTTAAGAGGTTGACACCCGAAACTGAGAAGATGTACATGGCCAGCTTCAACGCGACTATTGCCCGTTATCGCGAACTGCTCTCCGAACAGGGCACGGGCAGTCTCAAGCTGCCGAATGACAATCTTGACGTGGGAGAGTTCACCAAGGCCGGAAAATACAGACTTACGGACACCGCTTACTCACGGCTGCTGGACAAGTTGCAGGGCCGCTACATTGAAATGCCGCAAGAACTGCGGAGTGATATTCTCGCTTTCTACCACGACCTTGACGCTCCCATTACAACCAAGACTAACGGCGACGATTGGGCCCGGGTACTCAAAGAACTCGACCGGTTGCAGGCGGTGGACGCGGACCTGCGGCATCCTGCAGTGGCCGCGCTGGGAGCATCACTCTCCAAATGAGCGTAACCCCCGGGAAAACTGCATCACGGCTCGGACCAGGCCAGTAAAATGCTGGTTTCCACTATATGAACAACTTCGAACGTTATCTTCTGACACTTGGCTGCCACCGCCGTCCTGGTTGGGCAGGGAAGCGCCCAGACCGCGGAGCGCCGGGCCACTCTCGCCGGTGGTAGCGGCGGCGACACCGGCAAGTGCACCATCGAGGTTTATGTGGACGGATCCGCAGATGTTGAAATCCGCGGTGACCGCGGTTTCCTGCGAACGCTATCCGGACAGCCTGCGCAATGGCGCCGGTTCGAGTGCTCCGGACCGATGCCGGCGAATCCGGGTGATTTCCGCTTCACCGGCGTCGATGGGCGCGGAAGACAGGAGCTGATCCAGGACCCGAGAAGCGGCCGTGGCGCAGCCGTCGTGAGGGTCCAGGATCCCGATGGCGGCTCCGAAGGCTACACCTTCGACCTGATGTGGCGCGGAGAAGCCTCCGGCCCGAGCCGCACGGACCAGGCATTCGACGGTAGAGACCGCCGGGCTTCGCCGAACGGAGTCATCCAGGCCTGCCGGGATGCTGTCCGGGAAAGAGCGAATCAGCAGTTCGGTCTCCGCGACATCGATTTCGGAAACGGGAATGCTGACGACAACCCGGGCCGGGACGACACGATCCGGGGCTACTTCGATGTGCGCCGGGGCAACGACCGCGACACGTACCGCTTCTCGTGCGCGATAAATCTGGCCGATGGCAGAGTTCGGGGAGTGGACATCTCTCAGGGACGGGATGCGGCGACGGCCGATCGGTATGCCGGCCGCGACGATGCGACCCCCGCGTGCCGGCGTGCGGTTGAGCAGCGAATTCAGCGAGACGGATACCGGAACGTGCAATTCGGTTCATTGAGCGCCGACAACCGCCGGAGCGACTGGATCGCCGGAACCGCCAGCGCGCAACGTGGCAACAATGGGCGTTCCTATGACTTCGAGATCGGCTGCTCGGTCAGCTTGGACAGCGGCAAAATCCGCTCGGTGCAAGTGAAGCGCAGATAGACCACCAGGCGGAGGCCAGGAATGCGTGTGCCCCAAACGGAGCGACACCGTACCGAACGCGTCGGCTGGCTGCGTGCGGCGGTATTGGGCGCGAACGACGGGATCCTTTCGACGGCCAGCCTGGTGCTCGGCGTTGCTGCCGCGCATGCGACACACGGCAACATAATGGTTGCAGGGGTCGCCGGCCTGGTTGCCGGGTCGATGTCCATGGCGGCGGGTGAATACGTGTCGGTGCACTCGCAAGCAGACACCGAACAGGCCGACCTCAAGCTGGAACGCGCGGAATTGAAACGCGACGACGAGGGAGAGCACCAGGAACTGGCGGCTATCTACGTCGCCCGCGGGCTCGATCCCGCGCTCGCCAAACAGGTTGCTGGGCAATTGATGGCACATGACGCTTTAGCCGCGCATGCCCGCGACGAACTGGGTATCTCCGCGGCGTTCAGCGCGCGTCCGATTCAGGCCGCGCTGGCCTCGGCCGGCAGCTTCGCCGTCGGTGCGTTCTTGCCCCTTGTGGTCACAGCCGTAGCCCCGGAGGCGGGTCTGATTCCCCTCGTCTCGGGAACATCGCTGCTGTTCCTGGCGCTTCTGGGAGGGTTGGCGGCGCGCGCCGGGGGCGCGGGCGTGATGCCGGGCGCATTACGCGTCACGTTTTGGGGTGCTCTGGCCATGGCTTTGACCGCAGGCGTCGGAGCGCTGTTCGGAACCTCCGCAACCGGGCTTTGAGGATTGCAAGGAGCTCCGGGCCCCGGCTCAGCGCGCCCGGCGGCCGCCTGGCCCGCGCATCGCAGCGAAGTTCGAAAAGGCCTCGGGCATCGGCATCGGCGCCGGTGGAGCGTTGGTCGCCGCGCCGGCTTCCACCGGGTCGCCTTCCAGGTATACGTCGATTCTCTGTTCCATCTCAGCCGGAAATCTCGGCGCGCTGCCGACCAGCTTCCCGCCGTACGCGCCAAGAACGATCTCTCGGAACACCGGGAGTGCAACCCTGCCGCCGGTCTCTCTCTGGCCCAGGGAACGGTCGTCGTCAAACCCTATTCGGACGGCGACGGTGATTCCTTCGGGGCCGTACGTGGACCCCACGAAAAGCGCGTCCCTGAACTCGTTGGTCGTTCCCGTCTTCCCCATAACCGCGACCGGAAAGCCGCGGGAATCCAGTGCGTGGGCCGTGCCTCCGGGTAGGCGTACGACACCGCGCAGACCTTCTTGAATGAGCGACAGCGCGCGGCTATCGACATCGACCGGAGGCGACGCGCGTCCGCCCGCGGCGATCACCTCGCCGGAATCCAAGATGATCTGCCGGATCACATGCGGCTGGATGAGAGTGCCGGACGCGATCGTGCGGTACCCATTGGCGAGCTCCAGCAAATTCACTTCGGACGCCCCCAGCGCCGTTGTGACGTAAGGGTGCAGCGGCGTCCGTATTCCCAGCTTGCGCGCCGTCTGAAGGACGCTGGCAATGCCGATCTGTTCCGTGATCCAAATGGCGACGGCGTTTCTGGATTCCGCCAGCGCCACTCGGAGGGGGATCATTCCCTTGAATTCACCATCGTAGTTTGAAATCCATTTCACATTCTGCCCTCTGCCATCGGAAACGCTGATGGGGTCGTCGGGCACCGCGGTGTCGAGATTGAATGCGCCTTGCCGAAAAGCCGCGAGATAGACAATGGGTTTCATGGCGGACCCAGGTTGCCGCAGTGACTTCGTCACGCGGTTGAAGTCGCCATAAGCGCTGGAGCGGCCTTTATAGAACTGGCGACCGCCCGTTTCGGCGAGGATACTCGCATCGCGGTTTCTCAGCACGACCACCGAGCCCTGGGTCAGGCCGCTGGCCTTGGGGTGTCGCTTCTCATATGCCAGGAGCCCGTGCTCGAGGGCCTGGTTCGCTATTTGCTGCACCCGTCCGTCCACCGTTGAGTAAACCTGAATGTGTCCCTGCAGCAGATCTGTTACGCCGAGATCGGCGCGGCGGCCCTTGAGTTCCTCCAGAATGCTGTCAACGACAGCAGACGCCCCGATCGCCTTGTCCTTGCGTTGCATAACCGTCTCGATCGGACGCTCACTGGCTTTCTTGGCCTGATCCAGCGAGATGAACCCTCTCGCCGACATCAGCGCCAGTATTTGATTCCTGCGCTCGAAGACTCTCTGAGTTGGCCTCGCACTGGGTGCGTAGTAACGCGCGGATTTGATGGTGCCAGCCAGCAGCGCCGCCTCGTCCGCATCCTGTGCGGTGAACGTGGCGAGTGGACGGCCAAAATAGTATTCTGCCGCCCTTGCAAACCCGTACTGACCGTTTCCCATGTAAATCAAGCTTGCATAGCGGGCCAGAATCTCTTCCTTGGCGCGCCGTTTCGAACCGAACTGCTTCCGCATCTCTCGTTCGACCCACAAGGACAGGCGGATTTCCTCCAGCTTTCGCACCATCATGTTGACCGTTCGCGCGCCGATCACGCGCGACAGCACTCGGGCGAGGCCTTGGCTGTGCCGGAGCTGATCGCTGTTTTCCTGAGTCGTCATGGTTCTGAGGAAATAGCCGCGCACGAGCTGTTGGGTGATGGTCGATCCGCCCTGCGGGAAGATCGCGGCGGTATTAAGCGCGTCCCGCCGTCCCATCTTCGTGAGGCGTCCCATCAGATTCCGGATCCTGAGTTTGCCGACGACACGAGCAAATACGGAGTAGTCGACCCCGCTATGCGAGAAGAAATTCTTGTCCTCGGCGGCCAGGATTGCGCCGCGAACAATCGGCGGGATCTCCGCATACCTGGTGATCCGACGGTATTCTGTGGCCATCTCGATGAGCGGCCTGCCGTTGACATCATAGACATGCCCAACGGTGGGAAACTCAAACCGGAGAAACGCCTGCAAGTCAGGAAGGTCGGTTCGGTCAAAATAGATGTAATGAATTCCGGCTGCAGCCACGGCGAAGGCAATGATTGCCGTCCCAACCAGGCCGCGAACGATGCCACGCCGCCAGGGCAGTCCGGCGAGGCGGCTGGTCCGAATTCTACGGGCCACCGTCAGGGCGACCACCTGCATGCGTTTTAGTCGCCGCAACAGCTTCAAAGTAGACCCCCTGCAAGTTTGAGCCTGTGTCCTAATACCACCGGCCGCGGCCATACACACCGCCGCCGCCAAGCAACAGCACAACAACCACGATGACTAACAGTATCAACATAGGTGTTCTCCTTATCCCTCGGAACGTCTATTTGCCTAACGTAAGCTGTGCAAACACGGCGCTCTTACGCTCATCGCGCCGCCGGAGGCTCCTGGTCCGTGGGAACTCCGGCCAAGGAACGATAGAACGCAACGGCCCGGTTGATCGAAGAAGACTCATGTCCCGTGGCCAGCCGGCTCGCGTTCCGTCCGGTGCGCGCGATGCTGTAGTACCGCCAGATGTTCTCCGATTCGCG
Source organism: Bryobacterales bacterium (assembly GCA_963836015.1). Classification (GTDB taxonomy): domain Bacteria; phylum Acidobacteriota; class Terriglobia; order Bryobacterales; family Bryobacteraceae; genus CAWCDJ01. Next base: position 452,549 of record CAWIIF010000004.1, read on the forward strand.
ATTCAAAAAGTAGATCGACTGCATCTCTCCCGGATGGAAGAGTGTCACAAAGAGATAGCGCATGGTGCTGACATTCTCGACATCGAAGACGAGCCGGTCCGCCGAGGCCTCGGTAACGTGCATCCGGTAGATGGTCGCGCCGGAAAGATTATCGGCCTGTTCAAAGTAGAGCATCTTGCCTTGCTTCATCTCACCGGGGGTGAAGTCCTGGCGGCGGCGACCCGGTTGCGAGCCGGTCAAAGCGTGGGCACTCACAATCAAGGTCTTCCACTGCTGGTGAGTGGTCGACCAATAGCGCATGCCCGACAATTCTGAAGTGGCCCCGATGTGTCGTAACAAGGCTTCCGCTCCCGCGGTGTAACGAAATCGCGCGACTGTGGTAATCAACGTAGAGAAGCCTACCTCGGCCCAGCCCGTGCATGCGGGCGGTCTCCAGTCGCGGCCGAACTCAGACTCGCTCCAGAACTTCACGACAGGCGAATTATCCGGAACGGGATAGGCAGGAACAGGTTCCATTCCGCAAGGCGGGTGCGGCCCTGGTTGTGCATAGCCATGCACCCGGCAGAGCAGCAAGATCGCGAATACAAATCGAATCACTGTTGCTCCCTAGCGCCCGGCATCTAGCGCCAGTGCCCCTCCCTCAAAACCCAGCCGCCTCTTTGGTGGACCCAGCGATGCGCTACCCAGTGGGCACGCGGCCGTGGAGGTTGTTCCCACCTGCCCGGTACCCACGCATAACGTTGGCCATCGTAGTTGTGATATCCCCGAACCCAAACATAGCCTCGGCCCGGTCGATGATCCCGCTTCTGGATAACCATCCGCGGCGGCGCGATGCGGACCACAATATCGGCCGCTGCGGCGTTGAAAACCAGGGCACCCGCAAAGACCAATCCGATCAATGGCTTAAGAACCATAACACAATTCCTTTCTTACTACCCGACTGCGAATCATTCCACCGTCAGGCGCATTACCAGGCTCTTCTCCGTCTAAGGGCGTGATAGAGAAACAGAAAGACTACTGAGCCGATTACCGCCACAAAGAGGCTGTAGAGGTTGAGTCCGCTTACGCCGGGAGCTCCAAAGATGTGGAAGAGCCAGCCGCCAGCAAGAGCGCCGACAACGCCCAACAGGATGTCGAGCACGATCCCCTCACCTCTCCGATTTACGATCTTGCTGCCGATGAACCCGGCGACCAGGCCGAGAACGATCCAAGCCAAAAACGAGATGGTCTCGGTTTGTCCCGTCAATGAACGCAGCGAATAAGAGGGGCGGCCGTAAGCGGCAATTGCGCAGGAGGAATACAGCGCGAGCCCAAGTAGAGTGCGATGTGCCTTTCTCGGTTGGATCATATTCTCCCCACTCTCCGAGGGGCAGTGCACGTGCGTAGCCATGCGCAAATACCTGACACGCCACAAGCCCGGTACCCGGATAACGGCAAAAGCTGCACTCAAGTGCATTACTCGACCCGCCGGCTCCGCCGCAAGAGGCGGGTCAGTCACTCGTGTCTCCATGCATTCTGGTTCGGCCCCGAATCTGCTCCATCTTGAATGGAGGAATTGACCTTGAATATCAAAACTCTAACGAATTGGCCGGTTCTCCTGACGATGGTTGCCGTCGGAGTACTTGCAGGGTGCTCACAGACCGTGAAATCACCGGACGTCTCCGGCAACATCCGCAAGGCACTTAGCGAGGCAGGTCTGAAAATGGTCTCCGTCGATCAGGATCGCGACAAGGGCGTTGTGACCCTGGGGGGACACGTCGAGGCTGACGGCGACAAGGCACACGCGGAAGCGATTGCAGTTTCCATCGCGACCGGACAAGTTGTGTCGAACCAGATTGCGGTGGTCCCCCTGGGCGCCGAAGGCGACGCGCGAACCATGAATTCGGATCTGGATAAGGGCATCGAGCACAACCTGGATGCCGCCCTGATTCAAAGCAAGCTGCACGATGGCGTGAGCTACGCTGTCAAGAACCACGTCGTCACGTTGAGCGGCGAGGTCGACTCCGAATCCAAGCGCCAGGAGGTCGAAAGGGTCGCGGCTGCCGTTCCAAACGTTCAGCAGGTAGTGAACGAACTGCAGGTGAAGAATCGAAAGGCGACTTCTTCAGAGTGAAGGACTCCGTTTGGCTTGCAGGCGGCTTCAGCGCCACGATACGACCTTCGGATACCATAGTTCGTCAGCGAAGCGGAAGACAACATGCAGTGGATTGTGATCGTGTCAATGACAGCGGCTCTGGCGGCCCGCGGTTTGGCGGCAACTGACGCACAGTGCAGCGGAATATTGCAGCGCGCACTGGCTGCCAGCAATCCGGAGACGCGGAAAGATGCGGTGGTCGCGCTGAGTTTGGCGTTTGAGCGCGGGCCGTTGTTTGTCCAGCTGGTGCAGATGTTGCAGGACAAAGATGTCGAAGTGCGGGTAGCCGTTGTGGCCAGCCTGGCGGATGTGAAGAGTGCGAGCGCCACAGCGGCGCTACGCAAGGCCCTCGAGGACGCGGTGCCTGAAGTTAGTTTCGCGGCGGCCAAAGCGCTGTGGGCCCGCCATGACCCCGTTGGCAGGGCCGCGCTGCTGTCGGTTCTTGCAAAGGAAAGCAAGAGCTCATCCAATTTCTTCTCCAAAGAGAAACGCGATGCCCTGCGCATGATGCACACACCGCGAACCACGGTTCTGTTTGCCGTGCAGCAAGGCATTGGGTTCGTTCCGCTGCCTGGATTGGGTGAGGGCATTGCTTCCATGCAGGGAATCCTGGCCAGTTCGGGAGTCTCGGGGCGCGCGTCGGCGGCTTTACTCCTGGGCGCGGACAGGGCTCCCGCCACGATCGACGCGCTCAGAGATGCGCTCTCCGACAAGGATTCGTCCGTCAGGGCCGCCGCAGTGCATTCCATCAGCCTGCGAAACGATCCCGCTTTGAAAAGGGACCTGGAACCCCTGCTGGAGGACGACAAAGAGCCGGTGCGCTTGCGTGCAGCTGCCGGCTACCTGAGATTGTCGGCGATCGAGGCAAGGGCCAGGACGAAAAAGCGTTCGAGCCGGGTTCCGCCACCCGGCGCGCAAGAACACAAGAAATAGTCCGAGTGGGCTAATTCCGCTCGTCTGCGGCAAATATTAATCAGCCGGAGAAAGAGTGAAGTAAAATGTTGATCCCGCCCCGGGTGTCGATTCCATCCACATGCGACCGCCATGCCGCTCGATGGCTTTCCTGCAAAATGCAAGTCCAAGTCCGTTTCCTGGGTGTTCGTTCCCGTGCAGGCGCTTAAACACTTCGAATACACGCCCTTGGAATGCGGGGTCTATGCCAGGACCATTATCTTGCACCGAAAACACCCATTCGAGATATTCTCGTCTGGATGAAATGTGAACTCGCGGTGAAGGCGTGTCGCAGTATTCGATGGCATTTTGAATCAGATGATATAAGACTTTAGTGAGTATTTCGTAGTCTCCGGACACCAGGGGCAACGGGTCATGGGTAACGATTGCGCTCCGTTCTGCTATCTGCTCATCGGTCGAGAGCAACACCTGGTGAAGGACCGCTTCCATGTCCGTTCGGGAGGACTGTACTGCGCCACTACCTGTGGCGCAGTAGTCCACCATGTCGGCGAGCAGCGACTGCATTCCAGCCGCTCCCGCCTGGATGTGCTCGAGGATTACTTCGGCATCGGAATCGAGGCGGCCGGCATAGGTCTCGGCTAACAGTTGGCTGAACGAGGCCACGTCGCGGAGAGACTCGCGCAGGTTGTGGGCCGCCATCGAGACAAACTCTTCAAATTCGCCGTTTGCCCGGCCCAAGCGCATCTCAATTTCGAAACATCGCCGCGTCTCCGCCTCGAGCGCCATCCGTAAGCGCTCGATTTCGTCTTCGGTGCGGTTCTGGTCAGAGGTGCCCATTTTCAGCCCGTTGCTTACCGTCCGGGCTCCGGGCGGCCGGCGGGAATTGTGAACTTGAACGTAGCGCCCCTCCCAATTTCCGATTCCACCCAGATACGTCCACCCTGGCGCTCGACAACTCTTTTGCAAATCGCAAGACCGATGCCCGTACCGGGGATCTCGCTCCCATGCAGGCGTTTGAACATGCCGAACACCCGTTCGCTGTCTTGTGGATCGATACCGATTCCGTTGTCGCGCACCGTAAACAGCCACCCTTGCCCGCATCTCTCGGCCGAGACGTGGATGTTCGGCGCTTCCGCGCTCCTGTATTTGATCGAATTGGAAAGGAGGTTCTGGAAAAGCTGCATCAGCGAGACCTCTTCGGCCACCACAGTTGGCAACGGATCGGAGGTTACGATGGCGCCACTCTGCGCGATGGCCACATGGAGGTTCAACAGCGCTTTGGCAAGGACAGCGCCACAATCGACCGAGGCGAAGCTGTTCTGTTCGCGCTCGGTGACCTCCCAATAGGCGAGCAGGGCCTTCAGCAGGGCCTCTATCCTCAGGGCCCCCTCCACCGAATAGGCGATGTACCGGGCCCCTTCTTCGCCCAGCTTTCCTGCATACTCCTGCCCCAGGAGCTCCGTAAAGTTGACGACCATCCGCAGAGGTTCCTGCAAGTCGTGCGTCAACGCATACGCAAAATGCTGTAGTTCGGCATTGGTAGTCCGGAGTGCTTCCTCTGCTTTTTTGCGGTCTGTGACGTCCTCAATCGCCAGAAGGATCGTTCGCGCCTGCGCATTCGGATTGAAGATTTCGCTGGCATTGAGCAGCATCACCTTCCGTCCGACGTGTTCGAATTCGTAGGTCACCTCAAAATCCCGGAACGTCGAGCGCGCCGGCAGAATGTTCTCCAGTAGCTCCCGCAGCTTCGGGATATTCCATTGTCCGTTCCCAAGGTCGTAGATGAGGCGCCCCTCGGTTTCCTCCCGCGCGGTCCGGAACGTTTCGTAGAACGTCCTGTTCGCTTTCAGAACCTGGAGGTTCTGGTCCAGCGTCACCAGAGGCTCCCGGACCGTTTCTACAATAGCTTCGGCGAAGTCAAGACCGCGCTTTGCGGCATCAATATCGATCAACATCAACACGGCGCCGTCGATTTTGCCGTTCAGACCAACGGACGGCAGGATGCGCAGGGAATACCAGCGGCCATGCGCGTCGCGGACATCGCGCGGTTGCCGATTGCCGCCTGCCATCGCATCCAACAGCAACCGCCGCAGGTCCGGTAGTTCCATTTGAGGCTGAAGATCGGTTATCGACCGCCCGACATCCGAGGCGATCAGATTTAACATGGGTTCAATGGCGCGCGTAAACCGGCGAACGCGCAGATCCTGCCCAACCATCACAAGGGGTATGCTGATGCTTTCGAGTAGATTGGTCAGATCCCGGTTGACTTTGCTGAATTCCACGTTACTGGTCTTCAGCTCTTCGTTGAGCGTGTTCAATTCTTCGTTGGATGATTCCAGTTCTTCCTGCGCGGTTTCCAGCTCCTCGTTGGCCGCCTGTGCTTCTTCGTTCACTGCCCTGCGTTCTTCCAGTGCGGCCGCATTGTCCTCGACGATCGATTGCAGATACTCTTTGGTTGCCACCAGCTCCCGCCGCAGCCGGGCGCTTGCTTCGCTGTCCTGTATCGTGGGCTTGTGCGCCGCCCTTGGGCCGCCGTGCGCCTCGCCGTCTTCGAACAGGACCAGAAAATGGCGTTCCTTGGAAGAGGACTCACCCCCGCACGGGATTACCTTGATTGCGACCTCTCTTAACTGGCCACCGTCTTCGATCCGGAAGCCGTCTTCTTTGGCTGCGGCGTTCCTTTGCCTGGCCGCTCGGATCGCCGTACCCAGACCCGTGATCAAGCCTTCTCGTGCCAGTTTCAGAAGATTCCGGGTCGGCTGGCCCGGCGAAAGCTCGAGGTACGGAGCCGTGCGGCCCCGGACCTGAACGATGTTCATATCCTCGTCAATGATGGCGCCGGGAGGGCCATATTCGCGCAGCACCAGCCGGTCGGCTTCTCGCAGCACGTCCAGCCCCGCGCGGTCCTCGGGAATCCTCTCACGGAGATCCCCCCGTCCTGTAGCGCTACGGCCTTCGCTCAGGCGCGGCGCCGGTGTGTTGGCGCCCGGCCGCATGCAATAGATCTTGTGGGTCTTCTCCACTTGATGAAATGACTCGGAAAGCGTGCCGATGCTTTCCGATGGACCGAGTACCAGGAAGCCCGTTGGGTTGAGGGCGTAGTGAAGGGTGGACAAAACCTTGCGCTGTAAGGCGGCTCCAAGGTAGATCAGCACGTTACAGCAGCTAATGAGGTCCAGTTTCGAAAAAGGCGGGTCCTGCGCCACGTTGTGCACGGCAAAAACGCACACGTCCCGGATGGCTTTCGCAACTTGGCGGCCGCGTTCCGTTCCGGTGAAGAACCGCGCCAGTCGCTGCGGCGAGATATTGGCCAACTCGGTGTCCTTGTATGTGCCGGCGCGGGCCTTTTCGATCGCAGTTTCGCTGATATCGGTCGCGAAAATCTCGAACGGGACGCTCAATTTCGTGTCTTCCAGAAACTCCATCAAACAGATGGCGATCGAATAAGCCTCCTCGCCCGTGGCGCACCCAGGCACCCAGATCCGGACCGGATCCTTGGGCCCTCTATTCTCAACCAGAGCGGGGAACACCCTCCTTTTCAGCTCTTCGAAGACCGCTGGTTCCCGAAAGAATGCAGTGACGGTGATAAAACAGTTCTCGCACAACGCCTTTGCCTCCTCGCGGTTCTGTTCGAGTTCCCGGCTGTAGTCTTCCAGCTTTTCGAACCCGCGGAGGGCCATGCGCCGCTTGATGCGTCGCGCGAGGGTGCTGTGCTTGTAGTGCGTGAAGTCCACTCCGGTGGCGCTCCGCACAAGACGGAAGACCTTGGCTAGTTCGGCATTTCCCGGCGGCTCAATCGCCTCCCCAGATTCGCTCGGGACACGAGAATCGCGCGCGAGGGCCACGAGTTGCCGTGCGATTCCAGCCGGCGGCAGCACAAAATCCGCCACACCCGCGGCGATGGCGCTTCTGGGCATGCTGTCGAACTTCGCGGTTCGCACGTCCTGAACGAAAGTGACGCCGCCCGCAGCCTTGATCGCCTGGAGGCCCAGCGTGCCATCTGAGGCGGTTCCGGACAAAACGACGCCGAGGGCCTTGCTGCCGCTGTCTGCCGCCAGGGCGCGGAAAAAAGAGTCGATCGGCATGTTGCGGCCACTCTCCGGACGGGGAGGAGTAAGAAGGACTCCATCGGAAATGCTGAGATTGCACCGTGGCGGAATGACGTAAACATGATTGGCCTCGGCGCGAGTCTCGCCCTTCACTTCAGACACAGGCATTTTGCTTGCGTTCGAGAGCAACTCCGTCAGATGGCTCTCGTGCTTCGGATCGAGGTGCTGAATCAGCACGAATGTCATGCCGGTATCGTCTGGCAGATGGCTGAGCAGATCCGTGAATGCCTCCAGTCCGCCGGCGGAGGCCCCTACGCCAACAACAGTGGGGAATATACTGGCTTCGTGGTGTTCCCCGGCCACTGGCTGCACCTTAGCCGCGGCTGCCCTGGAGGTCCTTTCAATCGAGGCAGTTCGTCGCTTTGGGCTTGGCGAATCACCCGGTCTGCGCTTGCCGGTTTTCTTTGCCACACGCCACCATTACCTTTCTCCCCGGGACGAACGAGCGCCATCGCCGGAACGGAAATGCCACTTACAGGCACGTGCCGTGCCAATCTTGCGCTAGGGCAGCCAACTGACTGAATTGTAGCGCCGTGACGCTGGGAGGCGTGGCTGGCATCCTGCAGGCGTCAGCCGCTTCGGGCGCCTGCGAGCAGATCCTTGATGATTTTGCCGATCTCCATGAATTGATGCAGGCCGGAAGGCTTCGTGATGAATTGAGCAACTCCCAGGTCCTTGAGAAGAGCCTCGTCCCGGCGGGACCGGGAAGAACTCCACACGCACACCGGAACGCCACCGAGATGTTTGGCGGTTCGGATCTCGCGCAAGATGTCTTCACCGGTATACTTGGCCAGGTTCAGGTCCACCAGGATCAAGTCCGGAGTGGCCGCATCCGTGTAGGCCCCCTGTCTGCCGATGAACGAGAGAGCTTCGGCTCCGGTCAGCAAGTGAACCAATTCAAATCGCAGATCCTGCTTTTTCAGGGCTCGCTCGAGCAGGAACACGTCCGAGTCGTTGTCTTCGATGACAAGGATTCGGGCATCGCGAACAACCGAAGCGTGTTTCAAACTCACCCCCCCACTCTTCATCATTCCACAATTGATGGTGACGCTTTTTGCGGTGCCACCTGCCTGGCCCTTACGACGAATCGCTTGGGCGCGGCGCCAATATAGAAAAAGGGATAGCAGGTTACCATGGTCAGCACGTTCTCTGACGAGGGGGCGAGTACCCCTACGTCGTCCGGCTCCACTATCCTTAGCGACTCAACTTGGTATTTGAAGTCGCCCTCCGGCGTCGAGAATTGAATTTCGTCCTGGATCCTCACGTCCTTCAGCGGGCGAAAGAATGTGTCGCGGTGCCCGGCGAGGCCCACGTTGCCGGGTTGTCCCGGCAGCGCCGTTCCGGGAATATGTTCGACTGCCCGCCGGAGAGTGGTCTTGTCGATCCCCTCGACGACCACCGCGGAAAGGAGGAGACGTGGGATCTCAATGCGGCCGACCAGGCCGTCTGTCCCGGAGGCACGTGCACTCCCGCTCGTCGCGCGCCGATCACGCAGCAGGCGGTCGAGATCCAGGCTCTCGCGCCTCTGGAAGACCCAGGCGTCCCCCAACGCGAATCCGCAATAGCCCAGAAGCAAGACGGCGCAGGCGAAGAGTACACGCTGGACCCACGTCAAAATCCGCCGGAGTGGCTGTTTCCTGACCACAAGCCTCACTTGGCGCCCTTCTCATCAAGCCGTGGTCTCGCGCCGGCTATGTAGCCGGTGCGCGTGCGCACGAACATTCTGTCGTGGCCCTTTGCCTGGGCGACTACCCGGATCGCCCGATAAGTACCGTCACGACCGGGGTTGCGTGGAACATATCCGATCGTGTATTGATGGCGGATGTCCCGGGCGATGCGCTGGCAGATGGCCGCCACTTCGCCGAACTGGTCAGGAAGGAAGGTTTCGCCGCCCGTCGCCTCTGCCAGGCGTTTGAGTACGCCCGGGTTCCGGTCTGGATCTTCGTCGTCGAATAGACCCACGGTGTAGATTACGGCGCTGGACTGCTGCGCCAGTTTCATGACCTGGGTCAGGCTGCGCTTACTCGCGTTGTCACCGCCATCACTGACGACGATCAACACTTTTCGATCCCGGCTGCCTGCCTGCAATTCGTCTAACGCCTCGGCGACCGCGTCGTAAAGAGCCGTCTCGCCCCGGGTAGGTACGGTCGTAATCGCGTTCTCCAGTTCGGCGACGCTATTGGTGAATCGGATCGTGCCGGGCAGGCCCAGCGATACGATCTCATTGAAGTTGACGACGAACATTTCGTCTTCCCGATTGCTGGACCGAACGAACGTCCGGGCCGCGGCGGTCACCTCCGCAAGTTTCGGCTGCATTGTTGTGCTGTGGTCGACAACCAGTCCCACGGTGACCGGAATATCTTCGTTTCTGAAGAGCCGGATGGGTTGCCGCACGCCGTCCTCATAAACCGTAAAATCCTGCTCGCCCAAGTTGTGGACAAAGCTACCTTCCCGGTCGGTCACCGTAGCGTGCAACACCACCAGGGCGACGTCCACCGAAATTCGGAAGGATTCAGGGTCGTGATCTTGTCTGGTTGGGCGAGCCTGAGGCCTGGCGTAGCCTGCCAGGCAAATCACGAGAAGGACCAGCAGAACGATCGCTTTCACCGCGCCACGCTCTCCCGCCCGTGACAGCCACCTTCTCATCGCTGCTCTCCTTCTCGACTTGGCGACGTATCGCGCTGACAATCCGGCCCTGTACGGCGGACACTAGCTCTTCATCTTTACGTTTACGGCAAACATTGTGCCGACCCCGGCCAACATCAGCAACGCACTCACAAAGGGCGACACCTTTTCCTTATGCCGGGTTTCAACGCCGACGGACACACCGCCAGCTTCGAACCCTTCCCGTTCGGAGTGGGGTATCGGTACAACGAGCGAACCGATACCCAAAATCAGCACCATCATTCCAACCCAAAACAGAGCTTTCATATATTCCCCTTCGCGTGCCGGGCCAACAGTGGAAAGTTGCCCGGCAATATCGCCTCAGCGGCACCACCCCCAGCCGTAGGCGCGCCGGAACAAAGACGCGCCGCGTCGTGGGCTAAGGCCCCTACAGAACGCGTTTTTGTGCCAGTCGGAGGGTCCAGGCGCCGCCTAAAGCGAGCAACCCGAACAGCGCGATCAGACCCAAGGGACTCGCGGTTTTCGGGAGTTCCTTCGACGCTACCTCTGTCGGCTCGGCCTTCTCCGCTGCCATTTCCTGCGCTGGTGGCGGGGTAACCACCTCGGCGACCTCTACCTCTTCTCCGGTGGGTTTAATCGCCATAATGGGTGCCTGCTTTAGTTCTACGACTACTGGCTCGTCCGCCGTCTTGATCGGCTCCGCGACTTCCACCGGGATCTCGGCGGCCACGAAGAGGACGGGTGTGTTGGTCACTTTGGCCAGTTCTATTGCTTTCGCCTTCGGGTAAACGAACTCTTCACCCCAGTTTCTGCCGGGATAGAACCATGCGCGCAGCGCCTCCGGCTGGCCCGCCGGCCGTTCCCGGAAAGTGACTACAGTCTTGCCGGTCGCTCTGAGGCGATAGTTCGGGATGGCCAGGATGGTGGCGTAGCATTGCGTCTCATCCGCGTTGAAGATCTGGACAATGTGGCGGTCGGACTGCGAGTCCAGGATTTTGAACACGTAGGTGCCGGCTGGCAATACCCCCCACCCTTTGAGGTGGACTCCCGGAATCTCCACAGGCCCGCTGAAAGTCATGACGGTTTTTCGGTCCCACGCATCCGCCTTTGCGGTTGGTGCGAATGCCGCACCCATCAGCGCAACGCAAAACGCCGTTGCTGTTACTGTTCTCAAGACACTCATTTGCTTTTTCTCCTCTTTTTCTCGAATGTATGCGGCCGGCTCTCCGCTCCGTCGGGCGCCATGCCTGCAGCAACGGCTGGCCGGCCACAAGACGAAAGAGGGAAAGCATTCCGAGGTCCATCGGAGCGAAACTGCGCGAAGAACACGTCTGTTATCGGCTATAGGGCCATGCTTGCTGGGACTTGAGAAACAAGCCCTGCCAACAACACTGGGGAATCTCCCCCAACTAACATTCCCTATTGCCTTCAGGCTCATGCAGGTATTACTTTTCAGGGTGCAGGAATTGCTGCGAATGACACGGTCCCTTGAAAGACAAAGATCCCTCTGCAGCAACAAACAAGGGAGAGACAAGTGAACGGTGATAATAAATCGAACACCGGCTCCCGCAAGCACGCTGTTGCGATAGCCCACTCATCTTTCTACCTGCCGGTTGCAACAGAGGGGGAAGTTTGAAAGGCTACTTCGCCAATTCAGCTAACTCTTAAGCAACCTGACGGCCACATCCCAGTCTTAGACGGAACCGTGCTTGGCTGCCGATCATGTGCGATTGGGAGGAGCGGCATCTTGCTCGACTCATTCCGGTTCGGTTTCGCCTGTAAATCCGATCTTTCGCGCCTCCTGCCGGATCGCAGCCGAAAACTGCTTCGCAACAACGATGGCCAAGACTTGGCTCCATGGAACCAGGAGGCTTAGCCGCTCCACGGTAGAATCCTGCTTTCGCTTGTCCGCATTCAATTCGATCCAGACGCCCCTGGCGTCGTCGGAATCGAGGACTCTGACGAATAGTATGTGACTTTCGTCAACCCCGCGAATTTCCGGTTGTGGATTCTCGTGCGGGCGGAGAAACATCTTTACGCCATGCAGATTTGCCCAAGTTCGTTTAACCACGACCGCAATGCTGGCATCTTCATCAATCTGCATTGAATTGACCTCTCAGTTCCATCCGGGCAAGCGGCCGAACAATGGTCCCCGATAGTGGTTGGATCTGTGTTTCGCACGGCAATACGGTCACGCCCACCGTAGCCGGTGAAGGCTGTTCCCAACAGACCCGCTGCCGCCGTCCGCACGTCCGGCATTCGTACTGGCCGTGCGAAGGCCACATGGGCTCTGTATGCATCAACCTGCACCAGAGATCCGCGATCCGTGCTCGGGCCGGTTTCATCGAGATCCACACCTCTTGCCCAGGCGCATGGTTTCTAAATGGCGGCGCCGGGGCTTTCGCGCGCAGGTTCCTTCAGGTCTTGCCTTCAGGTTCTCAGGCTCACATTTCGCAGCACGTTTGCCGCCGTTTAAACCGTGAGCTTGATGTAGGGACGTTTGCCGCGAGGACGTTCGCCGACCTTCTCGTTCAGCGAAATGTGCATGTGGAGAGGCAACTTCTGCACGTACGCACGGCTGCCTTCTTCCGTATCCCTCCACCGCGGCGGTCGACATCGCTTGGCCCGCCTCGTGCTTAGACAGAATCAAGGCACTTCCATAAGGAGGAATGCTAAATGGCAAGGAATACATCGGTCATGGGAATTTATGCGGATCGGGCAACCGTTTCGGCTGCTATCGACGTCCTGCATAAGGCGGGGTATCGGGCGCCGGACATCTCGGTCCTGTCGTCTGACAACCAAGGCTCAAAGGATTTCGCGCACGAGAAACACAACAAGGCACTCGCAGGCGCGGCCACGGGAGCGGCGGCGGGCGCGGTGGTGGGATCGGCATTGGCGTGGTCCGTTTCCACTCAGGCTATCGCCATCACGGTCTTAGCACCACTTGTCGCGGCTGGACCGCTGCTGGCTGCTTTGGCTGGCGCCGGTGCCGGCGGGGCACTGGGTTGGATCGCGGGATTGGCGGCAGGCGTGGGTCTTACCGAATATGTTGCCAAGCGGTACGCAGGTAGAAACCGAAGTGGCGGCATTCTCCTATCCGTTCACTGCGACAGTCCAGAGTGGCGTGACCGGGCGAAGAGAACCCTGAAAGACACAGGCGCCCGCAACATCTCTTCCGGTGCCGAGGCCGCCGCCGACTACGGGACGACGGACAAGCCGACGGAGAGGGCGCCGGCGGTCCTGGTGCATCGTGGCGAAGTGCCTGCCCAACAGACGGTCGAATACACCAGTGACGACACCAGGAAATGATCAATCACGGCCGGATTGACAATTAGAGGAAGGGAAAAGGGAAATGCTAATACTGCTTATCGTTCTGTTGTTGGTTCTAGGCGCTGGCGGAGGATACTATGGGCATACCCGGTGGGGTTATGGCGGGGGTGCGGGCGTAGGACTAGGCACCATACTATTGGTTCTCCTCGTAGCCTACCTATTGGGTATCTTTCACTGAGGCCGGTCCGCCCTCACTAATCATCCGGATCGGACGGTGCGCAAAACCAGGGCCGAGGCCGAGACGGCAAGAGCGTTGAAGCCCGGTTAGGTGGTCTGGTCGCCTGCGTGCATACTCCGTAGCGACCTTAACGGAGGTAATGATTATGCAGTTCGTTCGAGTTACTAGTACCGCTGCCCTCTATCTGCTATTCGCGACGATGGTCCCCGCGTATTCGCAGCACGACCAGCAAGAGGAAAAAGGGGGCAAGCCGCAGGAACACGGACAGCCCGCTCGACAACAGCAGGAGCACCAGCGGGCCCAACAGCCTCAGCAACAGCAACATGCCCAACCCGCTCGACAGCAGGAGCAGCAGCGGGCGCAGCAGCCCCAGCAACAGCAACATGCCCAACCCGCTCGACAGCAGGAGCAGCAGCGGGCTCAACAGCCCCAGCAACAGCAACATGCCCAACCCGCTCGACAGCAGGAGCAGCAGCGGGCTCAACAGCCCCAGCAACAGCAACATGCCCAACCCGCTCGACAGCAGGAGCAGCAGCGGGCCCAACAGCCCCAGCAACAGCAACACGCCCAACCCGTTCGACAACAGGAGCAGCAGCGGGCGCAGCAGCCTCAGCAACAGCAACACGCCCAACCTGCTCGGCAACAGCAGGAGCAGCAGGCACAACGCCCCCAGCAGGCCCGGCAACAACCGCAGCTGCAGCGTACGCAGGAGCAGGCAGTCGCGTGGCAGCAGCAGCGCGGATGGCATCAGCAGGGCGCGTGGCAGGGGCAAGCCACGTGGCAGCAGGACCGTGCTCAACGGTGGTCAAGCGATCATCGCACTTGGGCACAGCGTGGAGGCTACGGCGGTTACTACATTCCTCAGGCACAGTTCAATCTCAGTTTCGGAAGTCAACACTGGTTCCGGATCAACAGCCGCCCCATCATATACATGGGTTATCCTCGTTTTCAGTACGGCGGCTTCTCGTTCCTGCTCGTGGATCCCTGGCCGGAATACTGGGCGGAAAACTGGTACCAGGCTGATGAGGTTTACATTGGGTACGACGATGGATACTACTTGTACAACCGCAGCTATCCGAGCGTTAGACTTGCGATCACGGTCATCATGTAGCCGGCATACCGTGTGTTCCCCGGGCCGCCGGCCCACGTGTCAAAGCATCGCATGGCGGCGATAAAACCAGGTCTTGACGCCCTGTACCAAGAGGAGGTAGGTCAAGGCAAGCAGCGAAATCGCACCTAGCAGCGATAGCGGCAATGGCGTAAACCCAAGGACGGCGCCGAGGCGGGTGTACGGCAGCACGGCTCCGGCAACAGAGATGGCAATTACCCCGATCAGTAACCGCCCACTCGGACGGCTGTGAAACGGATTGCCGGCGGTCCGGATTACAAACACGACCAGCGTCTGAGTAGCGAGGGATTCCACGAACCATCCGGTCCGGAACAGCGGCGCATTGGTGGAAGCGTGGAACAACCAGAGGAGAACCCCGAAGGTGAGGAAATCGTAGATGGAACTGATGGGGCCGATGATCATCATGAACTGGCGAATGAACGAAATTTGCCATCGTTTGGGTTTGTGCAGCAGGGCCGGATCGACGTTGTCGCCCGGCACGGCGACCTGCGACGTGTCGTACAGGAAGTTGTTCAGCAGGATTTGAGTCGGCAACATGGGAAGGAACGGCAGGAAAAGCGAGGCCGCGGCCATGCTGAACATATTGCCGAAGTTTGAGCTGGTGCTCATGATGATGTACTTCATGATGTTGGCGAAGCATCGGCGTCCTTCAACTACTCCCTCGTTCAAAACCGCCAGGTCCTTCTCCAGCAGGATGATCTTCGCGGCATCTTTTGCCACATCCACGCCATTCATTACGGAAATGCCGACGTCCGCAGTGTGCAGTGACGGCGCGTCGTTAATGCCGTCGCCGATGTACCCGACGACGTGCCCGCGCGCCTTCAGGCCGAGGATGACCCGGTCCTTCTGTTCCGGAGACACGCGGGCGAAAATGGCGCCGTGCTCCGCCTGGTAAGCCAGGGCGGCATCGTCCATCGTGTCGACCTGGCTTCCGGTGACAATGCGGTCTGTAGGCAGCCCGACGTCGTGGGCTACCTTTTGCGTCACGTACTGGTTGTCGCCGGTCATGATCACCACGGAAACACCGTTCTGGTTCAGCGCCTTGAGAATGGCAACAATCCCGTCCTTGGGCGGGTCCAGGAAAGCCGCGAACCCAGCCAGCGTCATCTCCTGCTCGGCCGCCTGCGAATAAGTGTCCTGCTTCCCCACTGTCAGGACTGCCACCCCAAGGGTGCGGTACCCGTCTGCGCTCAACTTCTTGTAGGTCTCTGCCGCTTGGGCTCGCCGGCCTTCGTCGAACGGTTGGGGTTCCCCGTCGATGATGACGCTTCCGCAGACGGCAAAGACACTCTCCGCCTCGCCCTTGGTAATGAGGAGGTGTTCGCCGCCGCGGCTCACCACCACGGATAGGCGCTTGCGGTTGAAATCGAAAGGGATCTCGTCCACCTTGGCATATTCCGCAATGGCGGGGTGCTCATGCTTCAAGATGGCGGTGTCGAGTGGACTTTTGATGCCGGCCTGAAAGTAACTGTTCAGGTAGACGAACCGGAGGACGTTTTCGTTGTCCTGGCCATGAACGTCCACGTGCCGGTCGAGCACGATCTCGCCTTCGGTCAGGGTCCCGGTCTTATCACTGCAGAGAATCTCCACGCTGCCGAAGTCTTCGATGGCCGAAAGTTGCTTGACAAGAACCTTTTCTCTGGCCATCCGGCGCGCGCCTTGCGCCAACGTAATCGTGATGATCATCGGCATCATCTCCGGCGTCATCCCGACGGCCAGGGCGACCGAGAACAAGAACGATTCCAGCAGCGGACGATGTAAGAGGATGTTCACCAGCAAGACGAAGAGCACCAGCAGCATGATCACTCGCGTGATCATCAACCCGAAGTGGCGTATTCCGCGGCCGAATTCGGTCTCCGGCGGCCGCATGGCCAGCCGTTGGGCAATCTCGCCGAAAGCGGTGTCTGAGCCTGTTCGAACGATCACTGCGGTGCCGATTCCCGTCTGAACGGCCGTCCCCAGGAAAACGCTATTGCTGGCGTCGGCAATGTTGTGCTGCCCCTCGGGAAGGTCAGCCGCCGCCTTGTCGACCGGCAAAGACTCTCCCGTGAGCCCGGACTCGCGCACGTGCAGGTCCCTGGCGTCCAATAGCCGGGCATCGGCCGGCGCCAGGTCCCCCGCATTGAGCCGTACGACATCCCCCGGGACCAGTTCCGCGACCGGCAACTCGAGTTCGTGTCCGTCGCGCAACGCCGCGGCGGTTCTGGCAACCCGCTTTCGAATATCCTCCACCGCATGTCGAGCCTGAAACTCCACGTAAAAGTTCACCATCACGCTGAGCAGGACAATGGCGATGATGATTGTGCCGCCGACCGGATCGCGCAGCACGATCGAGATCCCGCTGGCCGCCAGGAGAACGAGGACAAGGGGATTGGCGAAAAAGCGGAGGAAATTAATGAGGGCGGCGAAGCGAGGCTCTCCCACCAGGCTGTTTGGGCCATGGAGGCGCAGTCTCTGTTCCGCCTCGGTGGAAGTCAGGCCGGCAGGAGTCGCTTGAAGCTGGTCAAGCAGGCCTCGCAGGGGCATATCCCAGAAGCGGTCCAGCGTCTTGTCTGGTTTCCTCATGCGCAGCCTTTCCCTTGAATTCTACACGCCGTTTGGGCTTGGTACCTCGCCTACCGGACGGTCTCGGGTCTGATTGCACGGCTGGTGCCAAGTGAAGTGGAACTGGGGAGACAACTCGCGGCCGCCGCGCGTTCGGAATGCAGCAACTGCCGGGTTCCGTGCAAGTTTTGCACCTTGCGCCATGCGGTTCCCTGGAACGGCAGCGCCGGTCGGCCAGCAGTCCTCATCTAGCTCCAACTTGCCGCTTTGGACCCGCACCTGCAGTTCTGTTTCGTGAAGGAGCAAGAAGATGCTTTGGACAATCTGTGTAATCCTGCTGGTTTTGTGGGCGTTGGGAATGCTGACCTCCTACACCGCCGGCGGGCTGATTCATATCCTGTTGATCGTTGGTTTGGTGATACTGGTAATCCGCCTGGTTCAAGGGCGCAGGATTCTTGGTTAGTAAGTTCATCAAGCAGGCGATCGGGCAGCGGATTGCTACGTTGGTATTTCAGGAGAGTAACAGAATATGCCTTTGATAACCATCGTCATCGCGCTGATCGTAGTCGGCGTGGGCTTGTGGCTCATCAATACGTTCATCCCTATGGCCTCCAGCATCAAAACCATTCTGAATGTGGTAGTGGTGGTTGCGGTCGCAATTTGGGTCCTGCAGGCTGTTGGAATGTGGGGGCGTATAACCAGTTATAAGTTTACGCAATGAGCCGTTGCAGTTTGCCAGGTGCCTTAATGACACGATTCGGCATGGTTCTGCTGTGCGCGATTCCGGTTGTAGGTATGGCTCAGCCTACGGATTCGCTCGACCTGACGGAAAAGCTGCGCTTTCATGCCGAAAATGTTTATAGCCCGCTATCAATGGCGGGATCCGCTGCATACGCGGGAATACTGCAGGCTATCGGCACGCCCGAAGAGTGGGGACAGGGAGCCGGCGCCTACGGCAAGCGTTTTGCTTCGACCGTCGCCTGCTCCGCAATCCACTCTGGGCTCGCATTTGGTTTGGATTCCACTCTGCACCAGGACCCGCGGTATTTCCGGTCCCTCGGCACAGGGTTCTGGCACCGAACGGCCCACGTGCTCCGCGGAACAATATTGACACGCACCGACCGCGGTGGTGAGACGCTGTCGACATGGCGTCTGGGTAGTGCGTACGGCGCCGCCTTCCTTTCGAACCAGTGGTATCCGGACCGCCTGAATACCGTGCGCCTGGGCGTGCTGCAGGGATCCCTCCAGCTCGGGTTCGATTTCGCCAGCAATTTCGGCTCTGAGTTCTGGCCGGATCTCAAACGGAAGATTCTGCGCCGAAAGCCCTGAACCATGCATATCGCCAGAGAGGTTGACCATGAGTCTGCACATCGAACAGCGGGAAAGCGAAGGCATCATCATTCTCGACCTGAAAGGCCCACTCACTTTGGGTCATGGAGATCTGGAACTGCGCGACAGACTACCTGCGCTGCACCAATCCGGCAAGGTCAATATCATACTGAATCTCAAAGACGTCAGCGAAATTGACAGCACTGGACTGGGGACGCTGGTATTTGGACTCGCCAGGCTGCGTAAAACCGGCGGCAGGCTCGCACTGGTAAACCTCAATCGGGCGCATCTGGAACTCTTCTTGTTGACCAAGCTAGCCATCGCCTTTGAATTCTTCGATGATGAACGGGATGCGGTGAACAGCTTCTTTCCGGATCGTGCGCTGAAGCGCTTCGACGTCCTCAGCTTCGTTCAGGACGACGGCGGCCATGGATCGGATCAGTCTAGCCCGGATCGCTGAGCCCGTTTTCCACGAGGCTCGTTAAACGCTAGAATAGAACGAGATGCGCCAAGAGCCTGCGGTTTCTGGTCGGATCCTCATCGTCGATGATGACCAGCGGCAATGTATTGCCCTGGCTGGCATGCTGTCCGAGTCTGACTTTGAGACGCAGGTCGCAGGCGACGGACAGGAAGCGCTGGATCGTCTCACGGCCTTCAACCCTGACGTCATCGTTGCGGATTTGGTCATGCCGCGCATGGACGGCTTTGAACTGCTCCGGCACCTGAAGGAAAGTGGCGACCTCACTCCGGCGATCGTACTCACCGGTTTCGGCAGCCTGGAAAAGGCGCTGTCAGCTGTTCATGACCTCAGGGCATTCTGGTTCCTGGAAAAACCCGTAGAGCCGCGCGCCTTCAAGGCTCTTCTGGAACGCGCGATTCGCTACAAGAGAAGTCTGCAGAAGACCGATGAGCTCAAGCGCGACCTGAGCCTCCGCGGCGTGCTCGGGGACATGGTGGGAATTTCCCCGGCAATGCAGCAGATCTTCTCACTCATCAGGCAGGTGGCGCCCACTTCAGCGCCCGTATTGATCAGAGGAGAGAGTGGCACTGGGAAGGAGCTGGTTGCGCGGGAGATTCATAAGAACAGCCCCCGCAGCGATGGCCCTTTCGTCGCGATCAATGCAGCCGCCTTGCCGGAGACCCTGATTGAGAGCGAGTTATTCGGGCATGAGAAAGGCGCGTTTACGGGGGCCATGGAGCGTTCGGCCGGCTGTTTTGAGCAGGCCCACGGGGGCACTTTATTTCTCGACGAGATCGGCGAGATGCCGCACTCTACGCAACCGAAGCTGCTGCGCGTTCTCGAGGATTTGCGAGTGCGACGGCTTGGCGGTAAAAAAGAAATCCCCGTAGACGCTCGGGTTCTTGCCGCGACCAGTCAGGAACTGGGAACGCATTTGCGCGAAGAACTTTACTATCGCCTGAGTGTATTCCAGATCGTAATTCCGCCGCTGCGCGAACATAAAGAAGATATCCCGCCGATCGCTCATGCCATGCTGCACAATCTGAACACGAAGCACAGCACGCGGGTTACTGGGGTCGATGCCGAAGTGCTGGATCTGATGCATCGGTACGATTGGCCAGGTAATGTGCGCGAGTTGCGCAATGTTCTGGAGCGGGCCATCATCATTGCGGGTGAGGGCTTGATCCGGCTAACGCACCTTCCGTCCCCTTCATTCGGTGCGTGTCCGGATCCGTATACCCGGCGGTCACCCGACCATGAAGACCCTATTATGCTCCGGCCTGGCCAGCCACTCACGAAAATCGAAGACGCTTACATCCAACTTACCCTCGAGCATGTACACGGCAATCGCAAACGCGCCGCCGAGATGTTGGGGATCAGCCTGCGGACGCTGCAGAACCGGATCGCCTCGCTGCGCGCAGGGGCGGAGACGGCAACTCCAGGCTCCTGAGCTGCTTGCCTCCGTGCAACCCGGATTGAAATGGGCGGAGAGTTAAAGCCACCACTGCCAAACACGCCTCCCCGCATCTGGAGATCCGCATGGCTCCTACTCAGGGCGTTGCCGGAAGTGTCCAGGCAGGCATCGAGCGATTGGCTCAACGATAATGCTCCGCGTCTCGGCGCTGCCGTCGCATTTTATACCCTTCTATCGCTTGCGCCCGTCGTTGTTATAGCCGTCGCCGTGGCCGCTGTTGTTTATGGTCAAAATGCTGCCCAAGGCCTGTTCGCGTCGCAAATTCGGGGCGTGGCCGGGCCTGAAGCAGCCCGGACAATTCAGGACATCATCATAGGCGCCTACCAACCCCGAGCAGGCGTGATTGCGACTTTGCTCGGCCTCGCCACACTCGCTTTTGGCGCCTCTTCCGTGTTTGTAGAGTTGCACGACGCGATGAACACAATCTGGGATGTTCCCCTTCCCCTCGATCGAAGCAATGTCGCCACGATCGTTCGCCTGATCAAAGATCGCTTCTATTCTTTCGCGACCGTGCTGGGCATCGGCTTTTTGCTGCTGGTTTCCCTGGTGCTGAACGCCGTGATCGCGGCGATGGGCATCGCTCTGCCGCGGGCCGCAACGTTCGTGATGTCATTTTTGGTGATCACGGTGCTGTTTGCTGCCCTCTACAAAATCGTTCCCGGCGTCAGATTGAAGTGGAGCGACGTATCTATCGCGGCCACAATCACTTCATTGCTAATTATCATTGGCAATCAGTTTATGGAGTTGTACTTCGCGCATACCAGCTTCGGGTCAACGTATAGTGCTGCCGGCTCGCCCATTGTGGTTTTGCTTTGGGTATATTACTCGGCGCAAATATTCTTTTGGGGTGCCGAGTTCAGTAAGGTATACACGAAGACCTTGGGATCGCAAAGCCATTTCACACTTTGACTGAACATCGCTTCTCGATGGCTTGTTAAAGCTCGGCGTTCGATCCGGGCGCAGCGAAACGGGGCGCGCGTGACAACTGATCGAGGCTGCGCGCCGTCGGGAGATCGACGCGGTGCTGGTTTGGCGGCTCAATGGGAGAGATTGCGGCGCGGCTTGTATTTATCAATACACTACGATAGTCTTTAATAGAGCATGCCTCGGATTCTCATCATAGATGACGAGAGCCCAATCCTCGGCCTCCTGTCTGCTGTATTTTCCAGGGCAGGTTACGAAGTCACTACAGCCACGAGTGGCGAACAGGCTCTCGCGATCTGCCAAACCGAGACGTTCGATGCGGTCCTCTCCGATGTATCGATGCCGGGGATCGACGGTCATCAAACCGTTAGTCGAATCCGCGCACGTACGCCGGGCGTCGTGTCCGTGTTGATGTCCGGTTTGCACATGGAATGCACCGGAGCGTGTTGTGTGCCGACCAGGCACTGTACCTGGCTCCAAAAGCCATTTTCGCCCCGCACCGCTGTGTCGGCGGTTGAGCAGTCCCTGGCCCCAAAGAGCAGCGTCCTGATCACCTAATCCAGGCCAGGCCTATCGCAAAGCCATTCTATATAAGCATTGCCGGTCGTGTATCTTGGTGCAGCGCGGTATTCGCTCGCGCGGATGGAACCAACGGGGCACGCCCCCGACGAGGCTGCGGCGCCAGCGCATAGCTGACTGTATTGACAATTCCATGGTAGTCTGATGGCCACGGAGGTTCCTCGATTATGCCGAATACTCTCGATGCCAGCGATGCGATGCAGCAGGTGCTCGACCGCTATGAAACGTATCTTCCCGCAGGGCTCGCGCCGAAGATCAGGAGCATGAATCCGTCCAGGATTTTCCGCATCCTGCCGGCAGCCAAATACGAACCCTACTTTGATGCGGTGTTTCGAAATTTCTTCGCCGCGATCAATGTGAGCGCCTGCGGAGGGACGAAGGAAGTGATCGGGGTGGCGAATGATTCCAAGTCGGCTTTCGACAATTTCGCTTGTCCCGCTTTCTGCGCGCCGGCCGTCAATGTCACGGACCGTGTGATCTACGTCAACCGGGATGCGGGCGTTACCAACGGCACCCTATATCACGAGTTCATTCACTATCTCTCGCACCCGAATTTCTACCCGGAGTTTTATGCAATGGGCGGGAACAGCCCGAACATACTCGAAGGGGTCACCGAATACCTCACCAGAAGGGTCGGCCGGCACGTGGCGCACGATCGCTACTTACAAGGAAAGTACCAGTCCTGGTTCGCGCAGGTCTCGCGGGACATGGGCGGCAATCCAACCACTTCGCTCGACAGCCTGGCGCAGCTGGCCTTCCAGGGAGATATGTCCGTAATCGGTACACTCGGCGGGACCGTCCCTCACCACCTGAGTTGAGCCTGAGGAGCCCGCCGGCCTTTGCCGGGGCAGGTACCTGGCACTGCGCGGATGCACACTCGAGCCAAACGCTGCTTCAAACCGGACAGAGGGACCGGTTCAGCTCCAAAGCCGGTCGTTAATCCGCTCCTTGTTGTCCCACTGCGGGGAAGGCTCGAAATATCCTGGTTCGCGCAAAAGCTTCTTGCAGGCCTCCTCGTTCAATTTGAATCCGAGTCCCGGCCCGCTCGGC
This sequence comes from Bryobacterales bacterium, assembly GCA_963836015.1. Lineage (GTDB taxonomy): Bacteria > Acidobacteriota > Terriglobia > Bryobacterales > Bryobacteraceae > CAWCDJ01. The sequence continues at coordinate 475,326 of CAWIIF010000004.1, forward strand.
ACCGGGATGAAGCCCTTGTTGATGACCGGTTTCTCCACTCCGTCCACGATCGTATCCCAATTGGGATTGTCCACTGAGTGGTTTTCGAGCACCAGGAAGTTCTCTGTCGCGGCGGCGACGTGGACGCTCGCGTAAGCCGAGACGGGAGAGTTCGCCATGTGCATCGCCATCGGGACGCCGTACTCCTGAATGGCATCGCCGATTTTATGGGTTTCGAGTATGCCGCCGGACGTGGCGATGTCCGGATGAAGGATGTCGACAGCGTGGTTCCTAGCCAGGTTGATGAAGCCTTCCTTGAGGTAAATGTCCTCGCCCGTGCAGGTGGGCACTTCGATCGCGTCGGTGATTTTCTTCAGCAGTTCGGTGTTTTCCCACGGGATAATATCCTCCATCCAGGCGAGGTTGAACTTCTCGAACGCCTTGCCGAGGCGGATTGCGGAATTGATGCCGAAATGCCCGAAGTGGTCGGTGGAGAGCGGAATGTCATAGCCGATCGCCTCGCGAATCCTTGCCAGGTAATCCGACATGATTCCGATCCCCTTGTCGGTCAACTCGAGGCCGGTGAACATGTGCTCGACCGGCAGATTGCGCACTCCCTGCGGAAATCCGCCGCGCCCTCCGCCGCCGGAGCCGCGGCCGCCCTGGGCCGCCGGTCCGCCGGGCTGCTGGCCCGGAGGCCGCATGAAGATTCCGATGTCCGCCCCTGCCGGGTAGCTCATGCTTCCCGGAATGTTGGCGAGCATCGGCAATCCCACGTCGGCTTTGAACCACGTGAAGCCCTCCTCTTTCCGGGCTTTCACCCGCTCTGCGAACACCTTGGGGTCGTCCGATTCCGGCGTGTCGCAGTACACGCGAATGCGATCGCGGAACTTGCCGCCCAGCATCTGGTAGACCGGAACATCATAGGCCTTGCCCGCCAGGTCCCACAGTGCCATCTCCATCCCCGAGACGCCGCCGCCCTGGCGCGCGTGATACCCGAACTGCTTGATCTTCCGGAAAATTCGGTCCACGTTACAGGGGTTCTCGCCTATGACGAGGCGCTTCAGTTCCATTACGTAATTCCGGCTGGCCCCATCGCGGTTCTCGCCGATTCCGTAGATGCCCTGGTTCGTGTCCAATCGGATGAGCCCGCCACCGATATTGATGAACGCCATGCGTACGTCCGTAATCTTCAAGTCCGAGGGCTTGGATGCGGTTTGTACGTGGTCCTGGTAGGCCTCTAGAGAGTGATCCGACCAAAATCCGGCGGCGGCAACACCCGCGGCCGAACTGAGGAACGATCGCCTCCCGAAGACGTTTTTCATGGTTTCGATAATCTCCTTCACCTGGGCGGGATGGGCATGGTCATTTGCCGCATCGTCCAAGAATCGCCAGACGCGCCCTGAAACGGTCCCGCAGCCGGATTCTAAGTCGCTGCACGTTCAGATGCAACGCCTAGGTCGTGTCAGCTGTGGCGCGGCTCGACGCGAGATCAGCGACCAGCTAAACTTCATCTATCCGCAGTGTCGCGGCTGCTAAACGTGAAAATGGGAGGCTCATGCGTCAAACAGCAGTGCTCGCGTTGCTGGCCAACGCGGCGCTTTTCGGGGCTACCCCATTTGAGGCGGAAATAGCAGCGTGGCGGCGCGGGCGTGAGGCGGCCCTGACTGCCGAATGGGGTTGGCTCACGGTAGCCGGGCGATTCTCGTTGCACGAAGGTGACAACCGTTTTGGCCGGGCCGCAGTCAACGACATCGTTCTACCTGACGGCCCCCCACATGCGGGCACTTTCACACTCTACGACGACAGGGTGACCGTGAAAATAGGAAACGCTACCCGTTCCGTGAGGCCCAATTCCGGCGATGAGGTCCGGGTAGGGCGCCTGGCCCTGTTCATACTCGGGGCCGCGGGCAGCTACACGGTTCGCATGAAGGATCCGGAGAGCCGCCTGCGCCGCGAGTTTCACGGGATCGACTACTACCCAGCCCGGGAAGAGTATCGAGTCACAGCCCGGTTCTTTCCTGCCCAGAGGAGAATCGCGGGCTCGAACTCCCCGGGGTACGTCGTATTCCGGTTGCTTGGCCATGAACAGCGGCTGTATGCGTTTAGGGAGCAGCCCAACGCCAAGGTCCTGCTCCTCGTGTTCCGCGATCTGACTACCGGTAGAGAAACGTACGAAGGCGGCCGGTTTCTGGATATCGAGCCGCAAAACGAGGAAGTCGTCTTGGACTTCAACAAGGCTTACAATCCTCCTTGCGCGTTCACGCCATTTGTTTCTTGCCCGTTGCCTCCCAAGCAGAATCGTCTGCCCGTGAGAATCGAAGCGGGCGAGAAGAAATATGGCCACTAGGAGCGAAACCAATGGCCGGCCGGCGTGAGCCAGGAACCGCACTCGAGGGCGGCGGCGCCTGTGCCCTCAGGGATATACCTCAGTAGATTTTAGGGTGTTGAGATCCTTTTCTACTTGAAAGCCGCCGGAAACAAGACGAGAATCGCTTAGTACTTCAATTCGGATCCCGCGTTGACCGTCTCGTGAGAGGTGGAGAAGGGAGAATTGTATGGTTTTTTCGAGGAAGTTCCCCGCTGCGCTCGCGCTGCTTTGCGCGGCCGCCATAAACTTGCCGGCACAATCCATTTACGCCACGTTGACCGGGCTCGTCTCAGACCCGTCTGGAGCGCTCGTCGTCCAGGCAACCGTTCATTTGCGGAATGAGGGCTCGGGCTCTCTCCGCGAGACAGTTACCAACGGTCAGGGCTACTATACGTTCGCCTCCGTTCCCGTTGGCACGTACGAACTGACCGTCGAAACGACGGGGTTTGAGACTTACAAGGAGTCGGGTGTCGCCCTGGGCGGAGGTGAGAAGCGGAATATCAACGTCACGCTCAAAGTCGGCGCCGCGACCGAGACGGTATCGGTTACCAGCACCTCGGATCAACTCACGCCTGTCGATTCGGGTGAAAAATCCGCGACTCTGGGCGTCAAGCAACTGGAAAATTTCGTTCAGGTCGGCAGCAACGCCGCCGAGTACATCAAGATGATGCCTGGTTTCGGCATCCAGAACGGAGTCCAGAATGCCGCGAATTACAACGGGGCAACGATCGGCATCAATGCTAATGGCAACGCTGGAAGCCAGAGCCCGTTGAACAATGCCTATGCATACAACGGCCTTCCCAGCAACACGTTAGACATCACGGCGGATGGCGCGCATGTTTCCGATCCCGGATGCAATTGCGACACGCCCGTGAATCCGAACGCAGACATGGTGGCCGAATTCAAGATCACGATGTCCAACTTCAGCGCCGAAAACCAGAAGGGTCCGGCGGTCCTAAGTTCGGTGGCTAAGTCGGGCGGGCAACAGTTCCACGGGTCGGGCTTCTTCTACGCCAGGAACTATGTTCTGAACGCAAACGACTGGCTTTCCAATGTGAGTTCGGCGCCGCGCCCGCAGAACAAGTACTACTACCCGGGCGGCACGTTCGGGGGCCCGCTGATCATTCCCGGTACCCGCTTCAATAAGAGCCGCCAGAAGCTGTTCTTCTTCACGGGATACGAGTACTTCTATCAGATTCTCGACACCGGGCTGCTGCGGGCGGAAGTTCCCACGCCGGGAATGCTGCAGGGAGACTTCTCGCCCGCGGAACTCTCGAAGCTGGGCAGAATCTCCGCGTCGGGCTCCCCGCCGAGCCAGATCAACGCCAAAAACGCCGCGCTGTATCCGGGCGGGATAATCCCGGCCTCCGCCATCGATAAGAGCATGCTCGCGTTGATGAAGCTGTATCCGGCGCCGAATTCCGACCCCAATGCCACCGGCGGGTACAACTGGACCAACGACCTGACGTTCTCTCAGAACAACCACCAGTGGATGACGCGAGTGGACTACAGTATCAGCGACTCCACGAAGCTGTTCGTCCGCTACAACCTGCAGCGGGAAAAGCAACCATTCCCGATGCAACTCTGGTCCACCGCCACGACGCAGCAGCTTCCCTACCCCACGCCGGTGATCGGCAAGAACCGGTCCGACTCGGTGACCGCCTCGCTCACACACGTATTCAGCCCGACCATGACGAACGAGTTCGTCTTCGGGTACACCTTTATCGGATTCCCGAACGTGTTCGAAGATCCTTCCAAGGTGGATCCGGCCAAGGTCGGCTTCAGCTACAAGCTGCTTTACAAGAACGGCGTCGCCCAGATCCCGAACTTCGGCGGCGGATCGGAAGCGGCGCAGATCAACAACTACGGCGGGTTCGAAATCGGCGGCCCGTCGGCCGGCCTGTATGCCAACAAGTGGATGCCCAGCTTCAGCGATACGCTTGCGAAAGTAGTGGGCAGGCACACGTTCAAAGCCGGTGTTTTCTTTGAATACATCCGGAACGCCCAGCCCGCGAGCAACGCTTCGATGGGCAACCTGAGGTTCAGCAACGGGAACTCGAACAGCATCGGAAACGACTACGCCGACATGCTGATCGGGAACCTGAACACCTTCCAGCAGTATTCCTTCAACCGCGTCAACGACATTTCCTACAAGACGTACGAAGGGTTCGTACAGGATTCCTGGAAGGTGAACAAGAAGCTGACTCTGGAACTCGGGATTCGACTGACGCACTTCACGCCCTGGATCGACAGGCTCGGATACGGGTTCTCGATTTTCGATTCCAGCCAGTACAACACCGGCTGCACGCCCACTCAATACTGCGGGTTCATATGGAACAAGAAAAACAGCAGTGTTCCGATGGGCGGATTTCCGACTCGAGGGCTCTTCTACCAGCCGCGATTCGGAATGGCGTACGATGTCTTCGGCAACGGCAATACGGTTCTGCGCGGCGGCTGGGGCATGTACTACTTCCATTCGGGGCAGTTCACTACCGGGCTCGACGTCGCCGCCGGCGTCGGTGTGATCAACCTGACCAGCAACCAGGGTCCGAGTTCTTCACCCTGGGTAACGGGAGGTACGCCGCTGATGGCCAGCGCTCTGGACACGCTGAACTTCTCCAGCGCGGCACTCTCTCCCGGCGGGGTGGACAAAGTCGACGACAGGCAACCACTGACCCGAAGCTACAGCTTCACGATCGAGCAGCGGCTGCCATGGTCGAGCATGCTTGAGGTGGCCTATGTCGGCAACGAGAGCACCGACCTGCTGAACACGTCCGGCGGCCAAGGCTCGAACGTCAACCTGGTGCCTCTCGGAGCGATGCTCTCCGCCAACAATGCCGGAGCCGACCCGAATGGGCTCACGGCCAACAACTTCCGGCCGATCAAGGCGTATTCCAACATCAACCTCGCCACTAACAACGTCTACGCCAATTACAATTCGATGCAGGTGACATGGGCCCGCACCAAGGGGCGTTACGTCCTCAGCATGAATTACGCGTTTGCCAAGGCGATGGGATTCGTCAACCCGTCTTACGATTCGTTCAACTTCGCTAACAACTATACGGTGCAGGGCAGCGACCGGAGACATATTTTCAACATTGCCTACTCGGTCGAATTGGGGAACCCGGTGAGAAACAAGCTGGCGGGCGGGTTCCTGAACGGCTGGCAGATCTCCGGCATTACGCAGGTACAGAGTGGAGCCAATCTCACGGGAAACCGGGGGGAGAACTTCGGCCTGAGTCTGAACGGCTACAAGATTCCGGGTACGACGTTCAATGTCAGCAACACTTCTCTGTTGGGCACTCCGAACATCCAACTGCAGCCGCTGGTCACGTGCGATCCCACGGCCAACCTTGCGGCTCATCAGTACATCAACGGGAATTGTTTCGCGATCCCGACGCAGATCGGGCAGAACGGGCCGACCACACTGCCGGTGGTCTACGGACCGGCATTCTTTAACACCGACCTGGGCTTGTTCAAGAATTTCCCGATTAAAGAGAGGATGAAGCTGCAATTCCGGGCCAACGGGTACAACTTCATCAACCATCCGTTGTGGTCCTTCGCGGGGAACACGAACCTGACGCTGGGCTTCAACGGCACTACCGGCCAGTTGAACGCCCCGACCTTCGGTTACACCACGCAGAAGCAGGGCCACCGCGTGGTGCAGCTCGCCGTGAAGTTCATCTTCTGAGCATTGCCCGCTTCCGCCGGTCGCGGTTCTCCCCACAGAGCCGCGACGGGAAGGGAGCGGGCTACTTCCCCGGTTCATCCACTGTCAGTACTCGATCGACGGCCACGTCTTTCAACGTCTGCCGTATCCCGCTGGGCCACCGGATCTCCAGAGAGTTAATTTTCGTTTCCCGGCCCAGCCCGAAGTGCACTCGCTTGTCGCTGGATGACATAAAGCCGACGCTGATGGCGACGTGATTGTAGAGGACGCGGCCGGATGCCGTGGTGAGCTTGACTTTAGCGCCGATTGCGTCGCGCGCGCTCTTGTGCCCGACCAGCTTCACCAACAGCCAGTGATTGCCGGTGCCGCCGCTATTCAGCAGAATTCGCGGCGATTCGTTAAGGGACGTGACCACCAGATCGAGGGCCCCATCGTCGTTCAGGTCGCAGAAGGCCGATCCGCGCTGATAGCCCTGGCGCAGGAAACCGTCGCCCATCTGCTCCGAGACGTCCACAAACGACTTTCCGTCCACATTCTCGAACATCGTGTCGTGCTGGGGTGACTTCGCGCTCACCATATCCACATCGCCGTTCGAGGAGTAGATGTCTTTCCATCCGTCGTTGTTGTAATCGATGAAGCCATTGCTCCAGCCCGAATAAGCGGTACTCAGTTTCTGGATCTTAGAGATCGACGAGTAGTAGTCGAACAGGTTGCCACGATTTCGGAGCAACTGCCAAACCTGTCCCATCAGGTTGTTATAAAAGATGTCCACGTGCCCGTCGTTGTCGAAATCCTTGGCGTCGCACCCCATCGAGGAGCCGACTTGGGCGTTCTCGTTGTACGCGACGCCGAGTTCCATGCCCTTCTCCTCGAACCTGCCGTTCTTCTGGTTGATGAATATGGAGTTGGGTTCGGTGTCGTTGGCGATGAACACGTCCATCCAGCCGTCGTCGTTGAAATCGGCGATCGAGACTCCCATTCCCTTGCCCGGCGCCGCGGCCAGCCCCGCTTTCGCGGTCACATCTTCGAACCTGCCGTTCCCGAGATTGCGATACAGCTTTGGTGGCACGCTCGGGTATCGCCTTGGATCGCAGTAGTAGTCGCGATCGCTCATCATACAGCGGGCATCGGATTTCGGGCTCCAAACGGTGTAGTCCGAAACGATCAGGTCCAGCTTTCCGTCGTTATCGAAATCGAACCACGCCGCGGCGATGCTCAAGGTATCGGGCGGCTTGCCGCCGATGCCCGAGGCGGCGGTCACGTCCGTGAAGGTTCCATCACCGTTGTTGTGATAGAGGGCGTTCCGGCCGATGCTGCAGATGAAAAGATCCTCATAGCCATCGTTATCGTAATCCCCCACGGCCACCCCGAAGTTGAAATCGAGCTGCTCGCCCTTGAGTCCTGCTTTGGCCGTGACATCCTCGAAGGTTCCGTCGGTTCTCTGGTGCAGCAGGCAGTTGAAAAAGGAAGGGTCCGTCTTCTTGAGTTCCGGCAGCTTGGCGCCGTTGGTGAAGAAGATGTCCATTCTGCCGTCGTTGTCGAAATCGAACGTCGCGACTCCGCCGCACATCGGTTGGGGGAAATATTTCCGTCCGGTAAAACTATTATTGGTCTTGTAAGGTATTCTCGATCGCGGAGCCACGTCCACGAAACCGGGCCGCTTTGCCGGTTGATAGGGCCGCGCCGGAGTGAGAGCCAGAAACCAGACCGCACAGACCGCGGCGGCCGTCGGGAGCAGTACACGGTTCATGGCTGTTTCTCCTGGGGCTGCCGGGCCCTCTGTTCCAACGTCAGTTTTTGCGCGAGCGCCTTCTCGCGGTCTCCGTCGGTTTTCCGCTGGAGGCGATAGTAAACCGTCGCCAGGGAGATGTGCGCCTCGACGAACTCAGGGGCTTCCTTCGCGATAGCCTCCAACTCCGCGCGGGCTTCCTCCAACCGGCCGGCGCCGAGGTTGACCGCAGCCAGTTGGAACCGCGCGCCTGGATCCCCCGGCCGAACCCGCAGGGCGCGGTCGATGAGCCGGCGCGCGCCGTCGTAGTCCTGATCCAGCTTCAACAGGGCTCCCAGGTTCAGGTTCGATTCGAAGTCGTTGGGGTTCTGTTCCAGTTCCTTTTGAAACTCGAGCCGTGCCGCCGCCGTATCTCCCATCTGTAGATGGGCACGCCCCTGGTACGAGTAGACTTCCGGAAGGTGCGGGTCGAGTTGCGCGGCTTTTTGGAAATCGGCGATGGCGGCTTCGTACTCCATGGCGCCCAGGCGCGCCGTTCCCAGCAGAAGGTGAGCTTCGGCGGAATCTCCCTTGCTCAGAATGCGATCGATCATCTGCTGCCCGCGAACCATCTGTCGGTTGCGTAACAGTGCGGTTCCCAGCAGGTACGCAAACGCCAGGTCGCTCTGGTCCCGCTCTGCCAGCGGCGTAAGGAGGCCGATAACCTTACGGTCATCGCCCTGGCGTAGCCAGCAGTCGGCCAGCAGGAGGAGAATCTGGCGGTCGCCCGGCTGCTCCCGGTGCAGTTCCGCCACCAGTTTTGCGGCGTCGGAGATCCGGCCAGGTTTGTAATAGGCCAGTGCCAGGTTCAGCCGGATGTGCGAGTCGCCAGGGCGCTGCTTGAGGGCTTCGCGGTATTCGGCGATCGCTTCCTGATATCGTCCGGTGCTGGCCAGCGCGACACCCAGATTGGAGCGGGCGTCCACGGCGTCGGGACGAAGCTTCAAATAGGCGCGGTACTCCGGAATGGCGCGCTCAGCCTGGCCGGACTGGTGCAACCGAATTGCCCGCTGGAGAATCCGCTCCGGATTCTCCTGCCCATTCGCCGTATAACACAACAGCGCAAAGGCCCAAACTGTGCGGAGGTATGCCATCGAAGGCGGGGCCTCCCGAAACGGTCTCCTGTCAGCCTACCGGCAGAGCTTTTCTGGCCTCACGGTCCGGATCGTTCTCGACCTTGCAGGTATCGTCGAGGATCATGGTTTCGCCCTTGGCGGCGGAATACTTCGGCCAGTTGGGAAGCCCGCCGCCATTGGGGTTGCCGGTCCTCATGAATTGGACCAAAGCGCCGGCCATTTTTGTCGACACGGCTTTGGGTCTTGGTCCGCCCCCTGTATGGGTCAGCATCAGGTCGGTATTGTAGAACCAGAAACTGATGTCGACACAGTGAAACGCCCGCATGCGGCTATCGAACAAAGGCGGCTGCCAGGTGAACCAATTGACGAACACCGGTGCGGCCTGTTTGGATTTCACATCGGCGAGCGCCACCACGGACTGGCGGTTGCTGCTGGCCAAGGACCAGATTTCGACGGGCTTCCGGCCGGGAAAGGCCTTCGCGTAAGCCTCGACGACCTCCCTGGCCTTGTCGCCGAACCCGGGTCCGAAACCAGCTCTCTGCTTAAGTCGTTCCGCCGCCTCTTCCAGAGTGATTGATTCCAGCGAAGAATCCATCCAACTGGGCGACTGCTCGTTCTGGACGGAGCTGATCATCATCGGCACGCCGGCGGCGGTCGGCGCCGCCACGGGATCGTACGGATGCTGCGGCAGAATGTTGCCGTCCACGACGGGGCTGAAGCCGCGCGTCAGGCCGGCGCCGGGCCCGGCTTTCCTGGCAAGGTTCTGCTGCGCGCGCGTGGCGATGGCATAGAAATCTTTCCAGGGCATGGCCTGGAGCTTGTCCAGATCGCCGGGAGCCAGCCCGGCCTCTTTCGCCACCGCCAGGCCCAGCTTCTCGGAAGACTCTTTTTCCGCGGCTCTCCGGGAGGCTCCGCTCAGTACCACGGCTTTGTGGAACAACCCCTTGGCCGAAGGCATCGCGGTGAGGATGCAGACCTTGGCTCCGCCGCCGGACTGCCCCATGATCGTGACGTTGCCCGGATCTCCGCCGAAGTTCGCGATGTTGTCGCGAACCCACTCCAGGGCGGCCACGATGTCCAGCATGCCCACATTGCCGGACGCGGCGAATTTCTCTCCGCCTACACCGGCGAGATTACAGAAGCCCAAAGGGCCCAGCCGGTGGTTGATGGAACAGAAGACCACGTTGCCCATGCGGGCAAGGTTCTCGCCGTTGTAGCCGTCCTGTTCGATCCCGTTGCCATTCGTGAACCCGCCGCCGTGGATCCAGAACAGGACCGGCCGCTTCTTGCCGTCGCTTACGCTGGGTGTGAAGACGTTGATCCGGAGACAATCCTCGCTGACGTCGTCGTAGTTCCAGTGATCGCGGAAGGAAGCGAACTTGTTGGCGTACCGGTTCTCCATGTTCTGCGGCGCCGTGTTTCCCCACCAGAGCGCCGGAAATACATCGCTCCAGGGTTTGGGTTTCCGCGGAGGCATGAACCGGTTTGCGCCGGAGGTGTCCGCGCCATAGGGCATGCCGAGGAAATAATGGATGCCCCGGAGGACGTATCCCCTGACCTTTCCATATTGGGTAGTGGCGAGGGCGATGTTGTCGCCGACGAGCAGAAGCTGCCCCTCGTTGCCTTTCGCCGTGCCCTTTGACGGGCCCGCCGCGCTGGCCGGCACACTCATAGCGACCCCGGCTGCGCTCGTCCCGAGTGCCTGTATGAACCTGCGTCTGTTGGCCTTCATACTTTCAGATCCTCATTCTCGTTGTTGAGCCTGGCGCCTTGCTTCGACGCCCCCGGACGCAATCAGTGTACCTCCAGTAAGCGAGTGCCGCAGCTTTGCGGGTGTCTGCCGGAGGGCACCCTGCCGGGAGTTGGATGGAGTAAGCTTGGCGGAACTACCGCAAAGCCTCTTAGCCTCGAACTCCGCCGGCAGTAGATGGATCGCCTGAACCAACTCGACGCCAATTGGATCTACACTGTGATCGAGGGAAAAGGGCTCAAAACACTAGACGCGCCAAAGTCTCCTTGGCGGCGCGGCTGCTGCAATTGAGGCATACGCGCAGGATGCCGCCACCGATGAGGGCCGGCAATTCTTTCTCCGGCTCTTGAAGAGCAGCAACGAGTCTGCCGGCCGCATGCTCGACGCGGCGCAACCCTCCCCCCCGATGATTCCAGAGATTGTGACAGACCGGCTACGGTTGCGGGCGCATCGCATGGAGGACTTGGCCGCATCGGCCGCCATGTGGGCGGACCGCAGCGTCACCCGCTTCATCGGCGGGAGGCCGGCAATCGAGGACCTAGCCAGCGGCGATTTTGTCGGTGAGGCGGAAGTGTGGCTTTCGCAAGTATCGTCAAGCGACGTATAAGAGCGACCCCACGGTCATCTTTACCTGCGAACGTGTTTGAGAGCGCCTGGCACGAATCGAACCGGTCCATCAGCGAGGCAATTGGATACACGGCATACCAGCGGCCGTATGGCCTCGGACGGGGTGACGTATGTGTCTAGCCGGGTGGACGAACAGCTGGAACGGTGCTATCAGGTCATGGAGACGGAGGAGCGCCACCTGCTCGATCGCTGGATGGACAACTGGAGGGACATCGTTGAATTCGAGGTTCATCCCGTCATGACATCCGCAGAAGTTGCCGAGAGAATTGGCCCTCGATTGTAGAGATCCTGTCCGTCAGCAATTCCGACCGCCGGCCCTCAGTTGGTGCAGTTAATCATCTCATCCGTGTTGGGCGCGTGCAGAGCCGACACAAATTCCAGCGCGGCAGGACCGTGAAGCCGTGGCCACATCGCGAACTGCCACCGCGATAATTCGCCCGTACCGCTTCTGACCTGAATCGCGCAGTCCCGTTCATAATCAAAACAGTGAATAGGGATGCACTCAGGGCCGCTCAGATTTGCGGTGTGCGCCATACAGGCCTGATAGGTCCCCATCGCCGGCAACTTCCCAGAACCGGACTTGGGGCTTGCGGGGCCTTACGACGGGCGTGGGCTACGCGAGCACGGTCAAAAGGGCGATCTCACAAGCGGTGGCAACTCGTCGACCTCCGTGGCGGAGTCGTCCGGGCCGAAGGCGACCTCGATTTCGGCGGCACCCTTGGCCGAGGCGATGCCCCAAGGCTCTCGTTCTGATGTTACGCTCTGATATTCCAGCCATGCAAGACAAAGCAGACAATGTCATCCTGGTCGCCGGCGGGGCCGGCGGCATTGGCGCTGAGGTCAGCGTACGACTCGCCTTGGGGGGTGCGCGAGTCGTCATCGCCGATCTGAACGCGGCTCACGCCCAAGCGAAGGCCTCGGGTATCGTTGCCGGGGGAGGGCAGGCCATCGGCGTAGCGTGCGACATCACCAATCCGGAGATGTGCGAGTTCGCTGCGCAGGCCGCCATCGACCGATTCGGCCGCTTCGATGGGGTAGTGAACTGCGCGGGGATCAGCAAACCGCAAGACTCCATCTCGCTGTCGCCCTCCGACTGGGCGCACATGGTGGATGTACAACTCAACGGTGCGTTCTACATTGCACAAGCGTGCGCCAAACGCATGTGGGATGTGGGCGGTGCGATCGTCTTCGTCACCAGCATCAATGCCGAGGCCGCTTTCCCTCGACGAGCCGCCTATTGCTCGGCCAAGGCGGGCGTAGCCATGCTCACTAAAGTGCTGGCCATCGAGTGGGCAGACAAGCGCATACGCGTCAACGCCGTCGGCCCGGCCCATGTCGCTACCGAGATGACGGAGCGCAACATCTTAGCAGGCAACGTAAACGAAGCTCAGATCAAGTCTCGTATCCCGCTCGGCCGCCTGGCGCAGCCAGCCGACGTGGCCGATGCCGTGTCATTCCTGCTGAGCGGGCAAGCCGGCTTCATTACCGGCCACTCGCTGTATGTGGATGGCGGCTGGCTCGCCTACGGATATTTCTGATCGGGGGCGTCGCGGTCGGTTCGAAAGACGTGCACAACCGGGAACGCGATCTGCTAATATTCCTCGAAGTGGGGGCAGGAGAGTTCTTGAACGTCGCAAAAGCCTTCGCTTGTGTGCCGCCCCGACGGCGGAGCCCGTTAGTTGAGCGGTGAAGGGCTGAGGGCAATTCCGGGGAGGGTTGCGGGAGGAATCGCAATCCAATCCAAAGGCAGAATCGGACGTGTTCTCGATATCAGGCCGATATAAGCGAACGGGCGCGATCCTGATTGCGGCCGTGCTGGGGGGCGGCCTGGCCTTTTTGTATTTTGCGAACCGCCTGCCCCCGCTTCCGCGGCAGACTCTCCGCATCGGTTTTGAACAGAATCCTCCGCTCCAATATCATACTGCCGACGGACTGGCGGGCCTCGGAGTGGAAACGCTGACCGAGGCCGCGAAACGCGCCGGATTGCGGATTCAGTGGGTCGAAACCGGCCTGAGTTCGGAAGAAGCTTTCCGGAGAGGACTGGTCGACCTCTGGCCGGTAATGGCCGACCTTCCCCAACGCCGGAAGTTTGTCCACTTTACCAGGCCGTGGCTGCATAGCGGTCACGCGCTGCTGGTGCGCTCGGGCTCAACGATCCCCGGCAGGGAGTTTACCGGCCGTATCGCGCTTTTCCGATTGCCGCTGCACGTTCGGATGGCGCGGAGTCAATTCCCTTCGGCACAACTGATTCAGTTTCCGGAAGCGACGGCGGTTTTGAGCGAGGTCTGCAAAGGCACGGTTGCTGCGGGCTTTCTGGAGTTCCGAACGGCTTTGGGTACGCTGCAGGCGAAGCTCCCCGAATGCGCCGCCGTCGCGATCCGCACCCAGATCCTTGCAAACCTGACCAATCAACTCGCGGTCGCTTCGACCTTTGAGACCGCCCGAGCGGCCGAGAGGCTCCGCCGCGAGATCGGAGGCATGTTTCGCGACGGTACCATGGCGCTCATCATGGCCAAATACTCTTACTATGGCCTCGACGACACTTGGGCAGCCTACGATTCGATCGAGGCCGCGCAACGGGCGCGCTGGCTCGCCGGGGGGGTCAGCGGCCTGACCGTTTTGCTGGCGGTGATCATCTGGAGGACTGTCTCCGCTCGCCAGCGGCGGCGTGCGGAGGCGGCGCTGCGGGAGAGCGAAGAGCGCTTCCGGAACATGGCCGACACAGCCCCGGTCATGATCTGGGTTACGGGCCCGGACAAACTGTTTACCTTTTTCAACAAGACCTGGCTGGACTTCACGGGCCGCGCCCTGGAACAGGAACTGGGGGATGGTTGGGCCAGCGGTGTGCATCCCGACGACCGCGGACGCTGCTTTGAAACCTTCTGCGCGGCGTTCGACGCCCGCCGGAGCTTCCAACTGGAGTGCCGCCTGCGCCGGGCCGACGGAGAATACCGGTGGATCCTGTGCAGCGGTGTTCCGCGCTTTGCTCCGGGCGGAGACTTTGTGGGTTACATCGGCTCCGATATCGACATCACCGATCTGCAGAGCGAAGAGCGGTTCAGGCAGCTTGCGGAAAACATCGACCAGGTCTTCTGGATGCTCGACCTCGCCGCGAACCAGGTGCTTTACGTCAGCCCAGCGTTCGAGCGGGTATGGGGCTCCAGTACCTCAGCCCTGTATCGGAATCGGGATTGGCTGGCGCAGACCGTGCATCCGGAAGACAAAGACCGCCTCGCCGGCTTCTTCGCAAAGATGGGATCGGCCTCCGCCGAGGAGTGCTACCGCATCGTCCGTCCGGACGGCGGTGTGCGGTGGATTCACGACCGCGCGTTTGTCGTGCGCAATCCGGAAGGGGAGCCATACCGTGTGGCGGGAATCGCGGAGGACATCACAGCTCAACGGGAGCTCGAAGAGCAGCTCAGCCATACCAACAAGATGGAGGCGGTGGGAAGGCTGGCGGGAGGAGTCGCTCACGATTTCAATAACCTGCTCACGATTATCGGCGGCTATTCGCAGATGCTGGTGGAAAGCACCCGTGCCGGAGATCCAAGACGAGACAAGCTGGAACAGATTCTGAACGCGGCCAATCGTGCCGGCCTGCTTACGAAGCAGTTGCTTGCCTTCAGCCGCCGCCAGGTGCTGCAGCCGAGGCTGGTCAATGTGAATAACCTGGTCACCAATATGGAGGCCATGCTCGGCCGGATCATCGGCGAACAGATTACGATCGAAACGGTGCTCGATCCGGAACTGGGACTGATCAAGGCGGATCCTCATCAACTGGAGCAGGTTGTCATGAACCTGGCGGTGAATGCGCGCGATGCTATGCCGAACGGAGGACTGTTCCGAATCGAAACCAGTATGCCGGCTGCAGTTCGCTTGACGAACGGCGAGAGCCCGGACGAGTCCGGAAGGCGGGTCCGATTGAGCATCAGCGATACCGGGTGCGGCATGGACGAACGTATCCGCGAGCGGGCCTTCGAACCCTTCTTCACGACGAAAGGCATCGGGAAAGGGACCGGTCTGGGTCTGAGCACGGTCTACGGCATCGTCCACCAAAACCAGGGCACGGTTCACGTGTCCAGCCGGCCGGGCCAAGGAACCGTTTTCGAGCTTTACTTTCCGGTTGTGCCGGAGGGAGAGACCGAGGAAGCGGCGCCGGCGAAATCGAGGCCGAGGCCGGAGGCAAGCGAGACCATCCTGCTGGCCGAGGATGAACCCGCGGTTCGCGCGTTAGTGCGGGAAACGCTGCGGCAACTGGGATACACCGTGCTGGAGGCCACCGACGGGTACCAGGCGTTGAAGCTAGTCGAAGAAAGCAACACCGAAATCCATCTGCTCCTGACCGATGTGATCATGCCGCTGATGAACGGGCACGAACTGGCCATGCGCCTGGAAGCGGTTCGTCCCGGAACCAAGGTGCTCTATATGTCCGGCTATACGGACGACGTACTGGCATTCCACGGCATTGCGCCGGAAATCGACTTTATCCAGAAGCCATTTTCACGCGCCGACCTGGCGGAGAAACTGGAGAAAGTGTTGTCTGCCGGGAAGAGTGCGGGCGAGTGATTCGGGATGTTGTGCCAGAATAGCCGGACGACACGACGGACGGCTTCATCGTAATCCACCGACAGGATCGTGGCGGGACTTCCGCGCTCGCCTCTTTAGGTCGGTCTGGATCCCTTTGGACTCCGACTCTTGCGGAAGGCGGACTGAGCAAGCTCTGGAACGCCGATTGACGCCGTCCCGGAACGCTCCAAGAACGCCCCTCATGCGAACTTGAGATAGCTCCCGGTGGCTGCATCGGGGTGAGCAGAGCGAAAGATGCCGCAGCCGGCCAAGGGGACAAAGGTGCCGCGTGTACCGGCGCATAGGAACTGGTTCACGCACCGTAATTCAAGAGAAGGAGATCATCGATGGAACTCGCACAAGAGAGACTAATCAACGAAGTGCTTTGGAGGGGGCGGGACGGGGATTATTGCCCCTGGCCCCGCACAGAGGCGGCGGAAGATGCACCGCCGGAAGTTGCAACACTGAAGTCGCGGATAAGAAACATCTGGATGGCGGGAGACTACGACCGCCTTGCCCGCTACATGGTGGGCGGTGCGGAGAGCTTCTATGGGCGATTGTCCGTACCCTGGGGATCCAGGCTCCTGGATGTCGGGTGCGGCTCCGGTCAACTGGCCCTCATCGCGTCCCGGAACGGAGTAGACGCGATGGGCGTCGATATCGCTGAGAATCTGGTAGAGCGCGCACGTGAGCGTGCGCGGGTTGAAGGCCTGGGGGCGCGCTTCCGGGTCGCGGACGCGGAAGCTCTACCGTTTACCGACGCGAGTTTCGACGTCGTGACCAGTCTCGCCGGCGCTATGTTCGCACCTCGTCCGGAGATTGCCGCCGGTGAACTCCTGCGCGTCTGTCGCCCGGGAGGTATCATTGCCATGGCAAACTGGACCGAGCAGGGATTCGTCGGCAAGATGTTCAAAGCCGTTTCGAAGTTCATTGCTCCTTACGGAATGCCTGACCCGGTCCTGTGGGGAGACGAAGGCACGGTTCGCGAGCGGTTCGGGGCGGGTGTGTCCGGCCTGCAACTCACGCGGCGCAATACCGAGCTGAATTATCCATTCCCTCCCGGTGAAGCGGTGCGCTTTTTCCGTACTTACCATGGACCCACCAACCGCGCCTTCGCTTCGCTCAACCGGGCGGGGAGACTGAAGCTCCAAGAGGAAATGGAGGCTCTCTGGTCGAGCCACAACCTGGCACAGGGCGGCTTCACCAAAGTCGATGCTGAATGGCTCGAGGTCGTCGCTGTACGCGCATAAGCATAACGGGGCCGCACCAGGTACGGGCCGCCTCTATGCTGAAACGCACGCCCATTGCGGAACGCTGCAACTGAAGTTCGACCGCGCGGCTGGCCGGCCTTGATAATTCTGTCGGCGCGCCGCGTGGTCGCACTGGAAATGACAGGGAAACGGACCTGCCGGGCTGCCGTCACACTCTGAAATCCATGACATAATTGGGGCAACCTCAGTCACCGGGAGGGGGCACGAAAATGAAGAGTCCGGCGCGGTTTCTGCTCCTTGGAGCAATCGCAATTCTTCAACTCACGGCCCAGGTCGTTGGGGGGATAGGCAGTACGACGCCGACCACCGGCGGTGGTGGACAAGCCGGCAGCCAAACCAACTCCGGTCTGGGGTCCGGCGGCGGAATCCGGGGAAGCGATACCTCGCGGCCCATCTATATTTCCGGCAAGGTGGTCATGCAGGACGGTTCGCTGGTCTTGCAGAACATTGCCATCCAGAGAGTCTGTGGCGGGATCTCCAAGACGGTGGCCTATACCGACTCCAATGGGCGATTCAGCTTTCAATGGAGCGACCGCAATCGAATCGTGACCGATGCCGCCGACGCCGGCTCCGGCTCCAGCCGGAACAGCGACTCCGGCGGATTCGGCAATGCGCAATCCGCCGGCGGCGCCAACGGCCTGGCTACCGATCCATTCGGGAGCCGCATGTTGAATTGCGAATTGCGCGCGAGCCTGGCGGGGTTTACCTCCGACACGGTCAAGCTGTTCAATCGGGGGATCGCCGATAATCCCGATATCGGCATTCTTGTCCTCAGCCGTCTCGCGGGTGTCGAAGGATCGTCCATCAGCGTCACGGCGATGATGGCGCCGAAAAACGCCAGGAAGGCTTACGAGCAGGGCCTGACTGCTCTGTTGAAGAACAGACCCGGCGATGCCTCGAAGGCTTTCGAAAAAGCGGTGGCAGTCTACCCCCGATATGCCGACGCGTGGGTGGAACTGGGTAAGCTGCGCATCGCGCAGCAATCCGTCGCGCCGGCCCGGGCCGCCCTGATGAAGGCCATGGAGTCCGATCCGAAGCTGGTGGCGCCATACATGGAGCTGGGTCTGCTCGCCGCGAAGGATGCGAACTGGCAGGAATCCGGCAAGTATCTGGATCGCGCGGTCGAATTAGATCCCGTCGACTTTCCTCAGATCTGGTACGCCGACGCGGTCGCCAACTACAACCTTAAAAAGTACGACGCGGCGGAGAAGTGTGCGCGCGCGGCAGTTAACCTGGACCCAAGGCACGCCAACCCGCGAGCGGAATATCTGCTGGGACTCGTACTCGCCGAGAAGCGGGATTATGCAGGGGCGGCCGCAGAGCTGAAGACCTACATGAAACTCGCGCCGAATGCGCCGGACCGGGCGCGGGTGCGGGACCAGCTCGGACAAATCGAGAAGCTGATGGGCGGCACGAAGTAGCTGCCTCCGCGCGCCGCGCGATTCCGGCGTAGGGGATTCTTTTGCTTTTAGCACGCGGCTTTTGGAGCTATAATCCCTGATGGTTATTTGTCTCGCAAGCCGGAATTCGCGAAGGCTTACAAGCTTTTGGGGGGATTATGAAAGATCTACGTACGATCTGTGTTGTACTGTGCCTTGCCATGCTCAGCGCCGGCACGGCCTGGTGCCAGGCGGTAAGCGCCACGCTGCTCGGAACGGTTACAGATGTTAGCGGCGGTGTCGTGCCCAATGCCAAGGTCACCGTAACGGAAACGCAAACAAGCGTCGCTCACACGGCGCAGACGAACGATAGCGGAAACTGGATCGTTCCCAACCTGCCGCCCGGGGTGTACTCCGTAGGTGTGGAGGCGACCGGGTTCAAGAAAGAATCTCGAAGAGAGATTACGCTTCTGGTGGACACGAGCACGCGTATCGACGTGAAACTGCAGCCGGGCAGCGTCACCGAAACGGTGGAAGTGACGGCATCGGCCGCGACGCTGCAGACCGACAGCGCTTCGACCGCCCAGAAGATCGACCGCAATGTGCTGGCAAACGTGCCGTTGGTCAGCTCGAACCGCAATTTCCAGAGCCTGTTGAACCTGGCGCCGGGCGTCGCGCCGGTGACCGAGCAGCACTCGCAGTTTTTCAACGCCTCCAGTTCCCTGCAGACCGAGGTGAACGGGCAGATGCGCATGGGCAACAATTTCATGATCGAGGGGTCGGACGACAACGAGCGGACGGGCCTGCTGCAGATCTACATTCCACCCATCGAGGCCATCCAGACGGTGGACGTATCGTTGAGCAACCACGACCCCGAGATGGGACGGGCTTCCGGTGCGGTCGTGAACGTGATTCTCAGATCGGGCACCAACGACTGGCACGCGGCGGCCTACGAATTCCTACAGAACAGCGATTTCAACGCTCGTTCGTTTTTCAATCCTTCGGTGGGCCACCTGGCGTATAACTACGTGGGCGGCAACGTCGGGGGACCGATCAAGAAGAACAAGATGTTCATCTTCGGCGACTACTTGCGGGTGATGGACCACGAAGCGAACACCAACCAGATGACGGAGCCGCCCAACCCCTGGCGGACGGGCGATTTGAGCGGCGCGGCGACAACGATCTACGATCCGTCGACCGGCAATCCGCTGGACGGCACCGGTCGAACACCGTTCCCGGGCAACCAGATTCCGTCGAACCGCATCAACCCGGTCTCGGCGAAGATTATGGGATTGTTGCCCTCGACGAATGAATCGTTCAATATCGCCAGCCCGAGCAACAATTATTTCGCGCTGCTGCCTTTCACCAAGACCACCGACTCGTTCGATACCAAGCTGGACTACAACATCACGGACAAGGACCGGCTGACCGGGCGCTTCAGCTTCTCGCGGCCAGTAATCTTTCAGGCGCCGCTGTTCGGCAACGCCGGCGGGGCCGCGCAGGGAGCGTTCGAGGGCACGGGCACGCAGAAGACCTACGTCAGCGGCATCAATTACGACCGCATCGTTTCACCGACCCTGGTGGCCGAGGTGCGGCTGGCGGTCTCGCATTATCACAACGAAGCGCAGCCGACCGACTACGGCTCCAACGACGCCGAGAACCTGGGCATCCCCGGCGTGAACATCAGCCAGTTCACGAGCGGCATGGTGGGGATCCAGATCAACGACGGCTTCTCCAACCCGGTGGTGGGCTACTCGGCCAGCCTGCCGTGGATTCGCGCAGAAGCCAACGTGGACCTGGTCAATACCTGGACGAAGATCAAGGGCAATCACACGTTCAAGTGGGGATTCGATCTGAAGCGGCTGCGCGACGATCTGCTGCAGGACCAGACCTACAGCCCGCGGGGAATCTACTACTTCGGCAATCAGCAGACCGCGCTGTGCACGCCGGTGGCGACCGGATCAAACGGACTGGCCACCAGCTGCAACTCGTCGAAGCTGGGAATCGCCAACGACATGGCCAGCTTCCTGCTTGACGTGCCGTACCAGCTCGGGCGCGATGTCAATACCTATTTCCCGGCCTACCGGCAGTGGGAATTCTTCGGCTTCGGAGGAGACAAGTGGCAGGTTTCGCCGAAACTAACATTGGATCTCGGGGTGCGCTGGGAATTCTATCCGCCGGCCACGCCGCAGTTCCCCGGCGGGTTCTCGAACTACGATCCCACCACCAACTCGCTGGTGATGGCGGGCCTGGGCGCGAATCCCTCCAACCTGGGGATGAAGACGCATTACAACTACTTCGCGCCGCGCATCGGGCTGGCCTACCGGCTGACGGACAAAACGGTGATCCGCGCCGGCTTCGGCACCAGCTACACGCCGTTCCCGGACAACACGTACGCGTACAACTATCCGGTGCGGTCGAATAATTTCTACACCAATGTGGGCAATGGATATGCCACGACGCTTCTGCCGAACGGCGGGCCGGCGACCTTCCAGGCAGGTTTTCCCCTGCCTGTGCCCGTGGCGATCCCCTCGAACGGAATTATCCCGGCGACGGGCTCGCTGCTTAGCCAGAGCTTCGACGTCATCAACCTCGATTTCCGGAATCCATACACCGAGACCTGGAACCTGGCCGTGCAGCGATCGCTGCCGGGCCACTGGTCGCTGGATATGGCCTACCTGGGCGTTCACGGGGTGGATACGGTAGCCAACTACAACATGAACTCGCCCATGAGCGTGCTGGGAGGAGGCACCGCTAGCGAACCGTTGAACATTCTCTACGGCAAAACGGCCGGGGCCACGCTGCGCTGGGCGGGATACTCTTCCAGCTACAACGCATTGCAGGTGAAGTTGGACCGCCGCTTCAGCGATCTGACGGTGACCACGGCCTTCAGCTGGGGCAGAGCCATGACGTTCCAGCAGGGTGACGACGGCGGCCTGATGTGGCTGATCAACCAGCGGCGCAACTACGCCCGTGCCGATTTCGACCGCACCCTGACCTTCACCCAGAGCTATGTCTACCAGTTGCCGTGGGGCAAGGGACAGCGCTGGCTGAGGAGCGGACCGGCGGCCCACGTACTAGGAAACTGGCAGCTTGCCGGCGTGCTCTCGTTGATGACCGGCACGCCGTTCAGCATTTCCGCCAGCGGCAGCAGCCTGAATACCCCGGGCGAATCGCAGACTGCCAACCAGGTGAGCGACGTGCAAGTCCTGCACGGGATCAACACCGGCAACCAGTGGTTCAGTACGGCCAGCTTCTCGCAACCTACCGGTATCACGTTCGGATCCACCGGGCGCAACATCATGAGCGGGCCGGGGCTGTTCGGACTGAATCTCTCGCTGTTCAAGAGCTTCCAGTTCACCGAGCGGGCCAAGCTCGAACTGCGCTGCGAAACGTTCAACTTTACCAACACGCCGCAGTTCAGCAATCCGAGCAGCTCGCTCACCAGCTCGACGTTCGGCTATGTAACGGGGACCATCGGCAGCGGCACAGGCGTCAACGGTACGGGCGGCGGCAGGGCGGTACAGTTGGGCATCAAAGTAACGTTCTGAGCTCTGACGGGACGACCCGTCCGCCGACGAAGGCTGCCGGCGGACGGGCCGGTCACCCGTAATGGTTCGTTGGTACTGGCAGTTGGATAAACCAACAAAACGACTCCTCAATCTGACTTATGTATACTTCTGCACAGATATAGCGAGGAGTAACACTCGGTCTGACCACGCAACTGTAGCTAAATGCGAGCCAGTCCCTTTGCAACTCATTCCGTCACTGCACTAAGTAGTAGTGTGCCGAATGTGCATAGCAATACGGTTCAGGGTAACTTGGGAAATCCGCATTGATGACCGTCCTTCAAACTCGTCATAACAATAACCCGCCTACCTGTTTTATTCACACTCTTTGAACAACCGGGATCCGCGAAGCGCCAGATTTCACGCTCGCAGAAAGTTGTGGAAAAGAGTTCGCCTGCCGAGCTTTGTCGTGGACACGCCGATCCGGTGTCTGTTACAACCTCTACAATTCCATGAGCGCAGTTCGCCAGATTAGCGCCCGGGAAAGCGAGGCCATCTCTTCAGCCGATCCCGAAATGCCAATTGTCACGCCCCCGGCCGGGCGCGACGATCCGATTCTGCTTCTCCGCACCGCCATAGCTCGCTTGAAGGCTCCGCACGGAGATCTGCCGGATCAAGCCGAGGTAGCGAATCTGCTCGCGGAAACCCGGGAGGCACTGGAGCGCATGAAGGTGATCGCGGGCGCGATCAAGGAGTGTGGGGACTTCCTGAAGGAGGTCCGGTTCGATCAGGCTTTTGAGGCTCTGGATGCGGGCTTGGCGGCTTATCCGGCCGACCCGATCCTGGTTGCACGGCGCCGCGAAGTGGAGGA
This sequence comes from Bryobacterales bacterium, assembly GCA_963836015.1. Taxonomy (GTDB): domain Bacteria; phylum Acidobacteriota; class Terriglobia; order Bryobacterales; family Bryobacteraceae; genus CAWCDJ01. The sequence goes on from CAWIIF010000004.1 coordinate 498,163, forward strand.
GGAGCAGAGCGCAATCCACAGAGACGCCGCGGTGCGAACGGCCCTGGACGAGGCGGGATGGCTCCTGGGCCAGGGGCGTACCGATCTTGCCACACAGTTCCTAAGAGAGAAAGTCGCTAAACTGCCCGAACAGCCAGCGCTCATCTCCCACCTGGAAGAGCTCGAAGCGCTGCTGCCCCGGTGGGAGAGAGAACGTCGTGTTCAGGCAACCCTGGACGGGGCCGCGATGCTGGAAGAACTCCGACAGTGGCAGGCGGCTCTGACGATTCTCGAAGAGGCGCTGCACAGCTACCCCGACTCCGAGGAGCTGATCGCAGCTTCCAAGCGGGTTCGGGACCGCTTGGTGGACGACGTACGGCAGAAGAAACTGGCGCACCGGGTGGAATTGATCGGGCAGAAGATCGCCGCTCAGTCCTGGAGGCAGGCGCTCAGCCTGCTGGAGGGTACGCAGAAGGACTTTCCCGGCGAACCTGAATTGAGTCTGCTGCGGCGCGAAGTCGATGCCGGCCTGCGACGTTCGGAGTGCGAGGCGCTGGCCGCAGAGGCGCGCCAGTGTCTGGCGGATGGCGAATTCGAGCAAGCGGAACGCGCTATTCGTGAAGGCCTCGAGTCATTCGGGCCAGAGCCCTCCCTCGAAGCGCTGCGCCGGCAACTGGAAATCGAAACGAAGTATCGCGAAGAGCTTCGAAAGGCCCAGGTCCTTTTCGGGCAGCGCCGGCTGCGGGAAGCCGAACGCGTGCTGGAGCAACTAGCCGCTCCCGACCGGCCCGAGGCTCACGCTTTGCTCGATGCCGTGAGGGGCATTTGCGCCGCCACGGAAGAAGAGAAATTCTACGAGAGCGGCCGCGGAAAAGCCCTCGAACTGATTCAGGGGGAGCATTTCGCCCAGGCGGTGGATCTGCTTCGCAACCTGCTCCTGCTGTTTCCCGGCGACCCGATCCTGGAGAGAGACTTAAGGACCGCACAGAGCGGGGTCGAGCGGTGTTCCCAAGAAGTGGCTCCGCCTGCCGGGAGCGGCCATCCGGCGCCCCAGCCCGAAGTGCAAGCTGGCGCCCTCGAGGAGGTACACCTCGCCGAAGTCCGCCCTTCGCGCATCCGGGGCGCGGCGATCGCCGGGGCCGCGTCGCTGATGTTGGGCGCCGCTGCCGGCGCGGCGTGGATGATATCGCGCGATGCCGCACCGGTTGCCAGGCCGGCTGCCGCTCAACCGACGGTCCAAGCGCCGCTGTCCGTTGCGCATGAAGGCGGCAGTCCGAGTGCAGCGATTCCGATGGAGACGCCGCCGCAACCGGTTGCGACCGCGGCTGGTCCCGGCCAACAGAAGATACGACCGCGGCGCACGGCACTGGTGCGGCCGTTCATTCCGCCGGAGGCCGTGCGGACGCAGATTCCAGCTCAGCATCCCGTACTGCTCCAGCCGCCCGGAGCGGAAGCCACGACGACGGCGGAAACAGCCCCCGGGCTGCCTGGGGGCCTGGCCAGGACTTTCAATGCTCCCGCGCCTCCCCCCGCGGCGCGTGCGCCGATAGCGAAACGGCCTCCGGCCCCGGGAGGCAGGCTCGAAGCGGCGGAACTCATCGACCGCACGCTGCCCGTGTACCCCGTGCTGGCCCGGGAGCGCGGCATCTCCGGAATCGTCCGGCTGGAGGCCCTCATAGACGAGCGCGGGGCCGTGACGAGTGTCACCGTGTTGAGAGGCGATCCGGTCCTGACAACGGCCGCACGGAACGCTGTCCTGAAGTGGAGATACAAACCCGCCAGGCTGAATGGCAGACCGATCGCCACCACCGCGATGATACAGGTCCTCTTTGGAGATCGAAACAAATAACATGTCCGGTCATCCTGTAAGCCAGATCACAGGTCAAGTTACGCGATTTCTATTCGGGGCGCGCTATACGCCGTGCGACCCGGCGGTAGTTATCGCGGTTATCAATCTAAAGGGCGGATGTGGGAAGTCGACGATTGCCGTCAACTTAGCCTGCGAGCTCGCCGGGCAGGCGGATTCCGTTTTGCTTCTGGACAATGACTCGCAGGGGACGGCCAGCCACTGGTTGTCGCATGGCCGCCTGCCGGTTCAAGGCGTATTCATGCCCCTGGAGAACGACGAGGACGCCGACCGGCTGGTACGTGCGGTGGCGGCAAGGAATGAGCGGTACGTGGTGCTCGATGCGCCGGCCCACGTGGGAGCCGCGGCGCAGGCGGCGGGAAAGATCGCCGACCTGGTTCTGGTTCCGGTGACGGCCAGCGGCGTGGACCTCGTGGCAACGCAGGCCGTGGTGGATTTGATCCGGCAGGCGCGCGTCCTGCGGTGCGGCGGGGCCCCCAAATGCCTGATTGTGCCGTCGAAGATCGACCGCCGGACGGATGCCGGAAGGCGGATCGATGAGCAGGTGCGAAGTTTTGGCGAGAACGTAGGGCCGGCGATTCACCAGCGGACCGCTTTTGTGGACGCGTTTGGAGCGGGCCAGTGGATCGGGGACTATGCTCCCCAGAGCCCCGCTCACTACGACATTACGGCCCTGGCGGTTGCTGTGAAGAGGAGCCTCCGGATATGAATGGCGCAGATTTTGGCGGAAGGGCGACAGCCGGGCCGCGGGCGGCAGGAAGTGTCGTGCACCGGGTCACGAAAAAGGGCGAAGCCGAGCGGGAGCGGTCCGAAAGATCCGGCGGGCGAACCGGTGAGGCGTCCGACGCGGCTCCGTTTGCCGCACCGTTCGTCACCGGACAGGCTGCTGCAATGGACGTGCCGGCGTGGCCGCTGCACGGCGTGGTATGGCTTCAACCGGAACTGGCCCCTTCGGTTCCGGCCTGGAGCGGGCTTGCCATCGAACGCCGCAACCGCGTTCCGGCGCCCGGCTTCCTGCAGCCCGATGGCGCGCCACTCGATCGTCCGGATGCTCCAGATACTTTGCTGGACGCGCTCAAGCCGGACGCAAGTCCAGAGATTCCGCGGAGCGGCCTCGCGCCGCTGGGATGGGACCCGCGGGCCGTATGCAGGCGGGAGGAAAGCGAATGAGTGCAGGGTTGTCCGAATCGATGATGAACGCGGCGTCACTCGCGGTTGCCGGGGAGAAGGACGGCGCTCTTGCGGAACTGTGCCGGGCGCGGGATGCGGGCGCCCGGTCTGCGAAGCTCTACGACGCGATCGGCCACCTGCAGTTTGAACTGAGGCACTTCGAGGAGGCCGCGTGCACGTATGAGGAGGCCGGGCGGCTGGATCGCGAGGGCAGCACTGCCCACTACAACCGCGGCGTGTGCCTGGAAAAACTGGGCCTCTGGGAGGAGGCGGCCGGAGCGTTTCGGAGGGCGGTCGATTTGGATGGGCGGCGGGCAAGCGCCTACCTCGGCCTGGGGATTTCCCAACTTCACCTCGGACGGCCTCAAGAGGCCCTGGGAGCCTTCGAGAAATGCCTGGAACGCCAGCCGTTTCGCGAAGCGGCTCTACGGGGCCGGGCTGTCGCGCTGCACCTGCTTCAGCGGGATCAGGAGGCATTCGAATCCTACCAGATGCTGCTATCCCGGGACGGCCGGTCGGAAGAGTTGCTGGGCAATGCGATCCTGTTAGCGATCGATCATGCCGATTACGAACTGCTCGAGCTGTATTCCGAACGCCTGCTCGAGATTCAGCCCAAGTCGGTAGTTGCGCTCGAGGGGGCCGCCCTGGCCGCATTTGCGAAGCGCGACTTCGATGCGGCCGTCCGTCTCTGCACCGCACTGGTCGAAGCACACCCCACCCACTTTGCGGGTTGGTTCAACCGCGGCGTGGCGCTCCAGAAAATGGGGCTGTACGACAGAGCGGCGGACGCTTATTCGCGCGCGGCGTCCCTCGATCCGCAATCGGTAGAAGCGCTCCTCTGCCTGGCTACGGTGCTGCACGAAACCGGCCGGTGGGAAGCCGCACAGGAGGCCTACGAAAAAACTCTGGCGTTGGTCCCGAACCTGAGGACGCCGCTCTGGAACCTGGGGCTGCTGTTCGAAGGGCGGAAGGAATACCGGCGTGCCGAGGCTCTCTATTCCCGGCTGGTGGACCAGCATCCGGATGCCCAGGATGCGTGGTTCCGGCTCGGCTATGTCCGGTTTCAACTCGGCGATTTCGCATCGTGCATCAAAGCCTTCGAAGCCTGTCTGGCCTTTCCCAAGAGATGCCCGGAGGCCTCGCTGAATATCGGGATCGCCCAGTGGAAGATGCGCAATATCGAGATGGCCAAGGAGACCTTCCGGCAGTGTCTCAGCGCGGCGGGGAAATCCTCGGAGGCGTTGCACTGCCTGGCGGCGATCGCGCTGCAGCAGCAGGACTACGATCAGGCCCTGGTGCTTCACAAGCAATTGCTGGAGCTCGATGAACCGGGAAGCGATTTCCTGTACAACCTGGCGCTGCTGCTGCAGAAGCGCGGGCGCACCGCGGAGGCCGTCCGCTACTACCGGCAGGCGCTGTCGCTGCGGCCGGGATTTCCGCAGGCGCTGCTGAATCTCGGTCATGCCTTCATGACCTTGGGGAAACATGAAGAGGCACAAGCCGCATGGCAAACCGCTCTGCGCGGCAACGTGGAGCTGGCGGAACAGTTTCTGGTTTGAGGAAACACGGCAACGGTGACAGACACCGGAAAGGACGGAAACGTGGGATTAAACGGCACGGAGATTACGACTGAGCCAATGCTCGATGAGGAGATACTCCACGTGCAGAAGGGGGACCGGGACCAAGTTTTCGGGCTCCTCGAGAGAACGCCCGCCAGAGGGCGCGCGCTCGACTCCGGCGGGGGGGATTCGGGACGGGCCGCGGACGACTTCGCGCTCGCACCGCTCGTGGACAAGATCGCCTACGGGATCGCCAGAGGACTGATCGTGGCGGTGAAAGAGTTGGAGCATCACATTGCCACCGAGACCCGCAAGGTGGGGGATGCGGTGGACCGCCGGCTCGACATGGTCCAGACCAGTCTGCAGGATCTATCCAGATTCGTCGGGGAGCAGCAGGCCACCAACGCGGCCGTACAGGGCCAGTTACAGCAACTCACGACCAGCCTCCGCGAAGTCGATTCCAGCCAGACAGCAGGGTTCGAGACGCTGCGCAGTGAAGCGCGGGAGTTGTCCGCGTCGATGTGCCAGCGGATCGACAGCACGGCGGCATCGTTAAAGGACTCCGATGTCCGGCAGGCGGCGGAACTGGAAGCGTTGCGCTCGGAGACCAGGGCCGTTTCGAGCTCTGAATCTAAACGGATCGATGGCACGGTGGCGGCGCAACAGGAATCCGAGGAGCGGCGGGTGGCCGACCTCGCGGCGATGCGAGACGAGACGAAGGCGCTTTCGGAAGCGATCTCGGAACGGATCGACAGCCTCTCGAGAGAGTTGAGCGTTCAGCAGGAGGACATCGCCGCCCTGAAGATGGCCCTCGGCACTTTCTCTTCGAGGACCGACGCGCTCGTGGAACGGTTGGACCGCCAGGCCGATGCGGTTCGTTCGATGTACATCGCGTACTCGCAGCGGGAGACGGAGTTGGAGCAGTTGGTGGACGGCCTGGCCCGGTTGAGGGCACAGCCCACGCCGCTGCCGACGAACGGATTATAGATGGCCGGGCGCCGCGCCGCCGCTAGTGAAAACCGGCGTTGCGCCCGGAATGGTGAACCGGCGGCGCAGACGGATCGCCGGCGACTCCACGAATCTCCATCAGCGCCCCGGCGTCGGCTCCGTCTCAGGGCTGCTTGTCGGGGACTCCCTGGATCCCGCGCCGGACTTGGTCGTCCATCTTCTCGATGCGCTGGGTGCTTTCCCAGTGCAGCCGCAATTCCCTCGCGGCGTCTTCGTTGCGGCCAGCCTGGCGGTAGGCCTGCGCCAACTGAAAATGCGTCTGCGGGTCCTCGGGTTGGTGTTTTTCGGCGGTGAGAAGCGGAGCAATCGCATCGGTGCCCCGGCCCAGTTTGACCAACATCCGGCCAAGCGCGGCCCAGGCCTCGGTGAACGCGGCGTCGAGCTTGGTTGCGCCCTCGAAGCGCGCAAGCGCCGCGGCGTCGTTGCCGGCCTGGCGGTCCAACTCGCCCAGGACGAATTCGCTGCCGGCGTCCTCCGGATTGATCCGTAACTCAGCCTCGAATTCGGCGCGCGCTTCTTCGGGGTGGCCTTCGCCACCGGGACGCGACAACAGCAGCCGTCCGATGCGGAAGTGGATTCCCACCCGGCGGGGGTCTCGTTCGAGCGCCGCGCGGTACTCGCGCGCGGCCTCTTCCCAACGGCCCTGGGCTTCGAACGTCTCGGCGCTCAGTTCGCGCAGTTGCGGCGACGCCGGCGCCGTCCGCATCAGTTCGCGTGAGGCGCGCAGGGAGAGATCGGAGTAGACGTGGGCGGCCAGGTACAGGACATCGGGGTCGCCCGGAAACTCGCGGTTCAAAGTCCTCAGCGAGCTTACCGCTTCGTCGATGCGCTCCATCTGCATTGCGCATCGGACTGCGGCAGCCCCTGCCGCCCGACGCTGGTCGCGCCCGGCAATGCGCAGATAGGCCGCGCGCAATCGGGGAAGCGCCTCGGCGCAATGCCCGTTTCCCGCCAGTGCTATGGCTTGGGCGGCGTCCGGCGGCGCGATCTTCGCCGGCGCCGCGGTTTGGGCTGGGGCCCCGGCCGTCAATGCGAGCGCTACCGCCAGCAGCCGGCAAATCCGCGCTGTTGAGCCCCCCTCCATAGCAGTTGCGAACCTGGCCTTATTCATTTCTTGAATCATGTTGACATAAACAAAAGCGGGGCCCGCGGGACCCCGCTCTTCCCTGAGTCTGGCCGCCTCTTGGTCAGAAGTAGAACTTCAGAGCAAGCTGGACCAGGCGCGGGAACTGCGTGCCGGTGATGACGCCCATGCCGCCTCCGAGTCCGGAACTGGCGGCGTTCAGCAACTTCGAGTTGGTGGCGTTGATGAAGTCGCCGCGGAACTGGAGCTTTCGCCTCTCCATGATCGGGAAGTCTTTCATGAGGCTCAAGTCCAGGTCCTTCGAGCCAGGATCATAGATTGTGGAGTTGCCGCAGTTGCCGAACTTGCCCGCGGCCGGCGTGGCGAACGCGGAAGGATCGAACCACTGGAGACCGCCGCCGCTGTAAGGTTGCAAGCCGTACTGGGCGGGTCCAACGCAGTCGGCGCGAGTGAGCCAGAAGCCGGCGGGCGTGGCCCACGTGTAAGCCGTGGTGGGCATGCCAGTGCGCGCGGTGAGGATGGCCGACACGTTCCAGCCACCCGCCACCGCGTTGACCGCGGGACTCACGTTCGCGCCGTGCTTTCGCCCCTTGCCAAATGGAATGTTGTAGATCGCGTTCGCCGACAGAGTGTGCTTTTGGTCGAAGAAGCAGGGGCCCCACTCCGACCTCTGGTCGTAGACGTTCTGCCAGTAGGTCGCCGCGCCGAAGCCGGACACCGATGAGCCCCACGTGCCGTAGTATCCACTCGAGTCGGTCATGCACTTGGAGAACGTGTAGGAGACCTGGCCTTCAAGGCCATTGCCCATGCGTTTCTGGAGCACCACCTGCAACGCGTCGTAGCGCTGCTTGCCGATGGATGCGGTGTCCTTGAAGTTGCCGCCATGATCGAGCACGTCGTGGTAGAGCGCCTGGTTCCCCGACAGGTAGGGCGAAGGAGCGAACGTGCCATCGGCCTGAAGTTGCTCCTGCGAGAGCTGGAGCGGCACCACCAGGTGCGTGCCGTGCTGTCCAACGTAGCCCGCCTGGAGCGTCAGCCCGGATCTGAACTGATGCTGAATGGTGAAGTTCCACTGTTGGACCAGCGCCGGCTTCAGATCCGGCGACCAGACGCGGAGGCTGGCTCCGTAGAACGGGTCGCCCGGCGGCGGCAGAATCAGACCCTGGGAGAGGTTGGTGGCCGGCAGCGGCGTGCTGGCCGAAACATTGTAGTTCACCAGCGTTTCCGGCTGATTGAGCGGCGGGTTCATCGTAAGGCGCAGGTTGGTACCCGTGCCTTCCATGTAGGTCGAGGTCGAGTAGGACCCGCGGAAGACGGTATTGCCGCCCAGTCGCCGCGGTGAGAAAGCGAAGCCGATGCGCGGCTGGAAGTCGTACCCGCCGTTGTAAGAGTTGTAGAGCGCGTCACAGTTGGAATATGGGCAGGACTGCCCGGCCGTGTAGATCGTGCCGCTGTAGAGGCCGAAGTTGACCTGGCGGTTCTTCACCTCGCTCCACGGCGTGTGGTTCTCATAGCGCAAGCCAAGGTTCAGCGTGAGGCTCGAACTGACGCGGAAGTCATCGTTGACGAAGCCTGCGGCGATGTTGGCGCGCTGGCCCCAGGTGCCGTTCATGCCGCCGCCCTTGCCGAACGTGTAGGGCAGGCCGAGGAAAAAGTCGCTTTCGCCCGATCCCGAGTACTGCCCGTTGAAGCCAATATTGCCGAGGTTGCCGGAGTTCGACGCATAGTAGATGTTGATACGCTCGCGGTAGAACTGGAAACCGGTGTGAATCACGTGGCGGCCCTTGGAGATGATCACCGAATCGTCGAACTGGATAACGGTCGAAGCGAACAACTGTTGAGGCCCGGAAATGGAGTTGCCGATGCCGCTCACATAACCGTTGCTGAAGTTGAGGGCCAGCAACCCCGGCCCGCCGGCATTGGCGTTGGCGATTCCCATCGCCTCGCCGAAAGTGCCGACTCCATTGTGGGGAGTGTTGCCGTTTTCCACCAGGAGGTAGTTGAAGCCGGCGCGAGCCTCGTTGACGATCGCTGGGCTGATGGTGTGCGTCCAGTTCAGCACGCCGTTATGGGCGTTGTCGTTGACAAACGCGTCCGAGGACAAGGGGAACGAATTCGTCGAAGGATCGTCGGCGAATAGGCGCGAGTAACGGCCGAACAGTCGATCCTTCTCCGATATGTTGAAGTCGATCTTCACGTCGCCCTGCTTCTGGTTGGTGATGGTGGCGTTGGCGCTGTAGTAGTTGTTGATGAGATCGGCGTTCTGCGGCGCCGGGTAGAGCGGCGAGGCGAACAGCTTCGTCACCACCGGGCTCATCAGGCTTTGCGGAATGATATTGCCCGGGAAGGGCGCGCCGTTGGCAAACGGGTTCGTCAGCTTGTACGGCGTCGGCGCCGTCAGCAACGCCGAGAAGTCACCTGTGCGCTCGGCCGCCGTGAACACCGTGGTGGCCGAGGTCGTAGTGGGAATGTCGTAGCGGAAGCCCTGATAGTCGGCGAAGAAGAACAGCTTGTTCTTGATGATCGGCCCGCCCGCCGTGCCGCCGAACTGGTTCCAGCGCATCGTGGGCTTGGCGACGCCGAGCCAGTTGTCCTCCCACGGAGTCGCATTCAGCTTGTCGTTGCGGAAGAACTCAAAGGCGGTTCCGTGGAACTCATTGGTCCCGGATTTGATGGTCGCGTTGATGATGCCGCCCTGGTAGTTGCCGAACTCGGCCGAGGCGTTCTGAGTGATTAGATTGAACTCCTGAATGGCGTCCGAGGCGGGCGCATAACCAACAAGGTTGTCCGAGACCTGGTTGTTGTCGATCCCATCGAGCAGAAAGTTGTTCGCCTGTTCGCGGTTGCCGTTGATGTAGGGGCGCGACGAGTCGCCGCCGCCGGGGCCGAAACCGGTGGTGACGCCGTTCACGAAGCCCGCCGGCGACACCGTGACCGCGCCTGGCGCCAGCAGTGTTAACTGGACGTAGTTGCGGGACGCAAGCGGCAGGTTCTCGTTCGTATTCGCGCTGATAATGGTACTGATCTGTGTGGTTTCCGTCTGCAACAATGGAGCGCCACCACTGACTTCCACCGCCTCGGAGACCGCTCCGACCTTCAGCGTGAAGTCGAGCCTCGCCGACTGGTTCATCTCCAATTGAAAAGCCGGTCGAACGGCCGCCTGAAACCCCGTCGCTTCCACGCGGACCTCGTATCGCCCGACCGGGACCCGCGGAAGGGTGTAGATTCCCTCCACGTTGGTTTCGGTCTTCCATTTGGTCCCTCGGTCCAGTTCCGTTGCGACGACGGTCGCCCGGACAATTACCGCGCCCGTTGGATCTGTGACTTGGCCGCCTATCGCCGCCGTAACCTGCTGACTGAATCCGGCCTGGGGCGCCAGTACACCCACCGCTGCCAGACCCAAGATCCAGCATAGACATCGAAGCATCGCCTTTTCCCTCATTGAGACTCCTTTCAGACCCCTGGTCAGATCTGGCCGCGCGCTCCTGCGAGGCGTGCAACCAGCCGTTCTTTGTGCACCAATCTTCGTTTCCATCAGTTGCCGCGGGAAGCGTTCGCGCCTTCCGACGGCTTGTTCGCTCCTCGCGTCCGAAGTTCGATTGCATCGAGCAGCAACCGCACAGGCCGCGCCGCTGCGGTCACCAGTTCGGCGCGCGGCTGGGCGCATCGATCCAATTCCGATTTCCGTCTCGCGATCCAGCCCTCCGTAGCTGCACGGCCCGCCTGGAGATAATCCATTGCCTCCAGCCCCAGCGCCCCCGTCCGCGCCACCGCGTCGGCCACCGGCCCGATCTCCTGCAATGCCGGGTTTGCCGCGATTAAGGAATCGAGCGCCTTCCGGTTCGACTCCCAGAGCGTGAAACTGCGCCGGAGAAGCTCCATATCGCCCGCGCTGCCGCGCGCCGCGCGCCGCGCGGATTTCTCCAATCCGCGAATGAACCCGCTCTCCGCGCCGGCGGCATCCACCAAACGGTTCAGCGGAACGAGACTGGTATAGTGCCGGGCCTTCGCGCGGGGGTCGTGGCCCTGTGCCTCGAGAACCCGGACGAGCACCCGCAATGGTCCCGGGTCGCCGCCGTTGGCCAGCCGCTCGAGCTGGCGCTCAGGACCGGAACGATGTGTCAACCCTGTGTATTCGAGTGTCCGACTGACGGCTTCCATGCGGTTGTACATGGACTCGCTGTCGCGCGTCTCGCGCGGCGACCAGAGCCGTTCGGCGATGGCGGCCGCGCGCGGCCAAATGACCGAATCGATCGTCTCCTCACTCACGTACTCCGACCACATGCAGGCTTCGCCGCCCTGGATCAGAGCGGCCTGCGCGGCGTCCAACGCCCCGGCGTCGCCATTGAGCGGATCATTAGCGTAGTGTAGACGTGCCGGCTGCAGGTGGTTGAGGTAGTAACCGAAAGAAAGAACCGAGCGGTAGCCCTTACGCGCCGCCTCGGCGAGGGTGGACTGCCCGCGCCAGGATTGGATCACGGCGTCGCGCGACAGCTCGGGCGAAAGGATCTCATCCCAGCCTGTCATGGTCTTGCCCCGCGTTTTCAGGATCTCCTGCAAGCGCCGGTTGAAGTACGCCTGAATGGCGGGCGGCGTCGCCAGCCCGCGCTCCTTGGCGAATGCCTGCACAGCCGCGGACTTGTTCCATTGCTCCGGGTCGACCTCGTCGCCTCCGATGTGAAAGAAGCAGTCCGGAAATAGCGCGCTCAACTCTCCGATCAGGCCCTCGACGAATTGATAGGTCGCCTCGCGCGAAGGGTCCAGCGTGGGCTGAAATATGCCCCACTCCCGCTCGATCGCGTAAGGACCGGGAGCGCTGGCGAACTCGGGATAGCCGGCAAACCAGGCCGTGGTATGTCCCGGCACGTCGAACTCTGGCACGACGCGAATGCCCCGCTCGGCGGCATAGGCGACTACCTGCCGTGCCTCATCCTGGGTGTAGTAGTGCCCGTCCGAGCCCAGTTCGTGGAGCTTGGGGTAGCGCTTGCTCTCGACGCGAAACCCCTGATCGTCGGACAGGTGCCAATGCAGCACGTTGAGCTTAACCGCCGCCATGGCGTCGAGGTTCCGCAGAACCACCTCCAGAGGCATCCAGTGGCGGGAGACGTCGAGCATCAGGCCCCGCCAGGCAAAGCGCGGGCGGTCTTCAATGTGTACGGCCGGAAAGCCATATCCCCGCGCGTCCTGGCGCGCCAGTTGCAACAGCGTTTCGAGTCCGCGCAAGGCACCCGTGACCGTGGCTGCGGTGAGCTTGGCGCCGGGCGGCGCAATATCGAGCCGGTAGGATTCGTCTTCCCCCAACTCGGGAGTCGCCGGTCCAGGCGCGGAACACTCGATCACCAAGCCCGGTGCAACGGCCCGCGGAGTTACTAACGGGATGCCGGTGGACAAGGATAGCCGGCTCGCGAAGCGTCGCATCGCGGCTTCCAGGCGGGCGTCGCTGAATCGCGTCGCGCGCACGCTGAAATCCGCCGTGATCGGGAGTTCGCCAGGGTCTAGGGTCAACTTGGCCGGCCATGGCATGAGTGCGGGTGCTGCGGAATTCGAGGCTGACGCAACTCCGCTGCCCGCCAACAGGACCACCAACCATGCAACTACTCTCACTCGCGCTTTCTCCCTGTCGGTCGCCCCCGTACCCTGGCCGACCGCGTCCAAACATTGCGCCGAGGGGCGGCAGGAGTCCAGTTCGTAACGGTTGCAGTCGCCGCCGTAACACGTTCGTTACGCCGCGGAACATCCGCTTGTTCATATGGTTAGGACCAAACAACGCGGGTCGAAACTGGACGCGTCGTGGTAGAATCCCATCCAGGTTGGAGATCGCAATTTGACCCCGCCATCGGAAGATGCGGTCCGCGCAGCGCTGTCTCGTGTCCTCAACAGCCACGAGTTCCGCGCCAGCAAGCGATCCCAGGAGTTCTTGCGCTACGTCGTCGAGCGCACCTTGAGTGGTGAAGCCTCCAGGCTCAAGGAACGCAACATCGCCACCGACGTCTTCGGCCGGCCATCCAGTTACAATCCCAGCGACGACGCCAGTGTGCGGGTGAAGGCCGGCGAGGTGCGCAAGAGGCTCTCCTTGTACTACGCCACCGAGGGGGCGCGCGATTCTGTCCGGATTGACCTGCCCGGCGGAACCTACGTCCCCGAGTTCGTCCTTCATCATCCGGGAACGGCGACCGAGTCTCCGTCCGAAGTGGGCGGCGCAACTCCGGCCGGTGAATCGCCCGTTCCGGCCGCTGCTCGCCACCGCTCGCACTGGTTGTTGGCGGGCGGGACGGCGGCTCTCCTGATGGTGGTCGCGGTGGGTGCGGCGATGCTCGCTTGGCGCGCCAGCCAGATACCGTCGCCCCTCGAGCAGTTTTGGGAGCAGGTGGGCAGCACTTCCGTACCCGCTTCGATCTGTGCAGCTTACGTACCGGTTTACTCGTTGGGCGACAGACTCCCCAACGAGAAGACACCGCCCAAGGTCGGAGATTTTCTCCTGCTTTCAGACCAGTTCGTTGGCGGCGGCGACTTGCTGGCCGTCTCGCGGGTATCGTCGATGTTGACCCGCATGCGGCGGCCGTACCAGGTGCGGCTCGGCAATTCGGTGTCGTTTTACGATTTGCGGGCATCGCCGGCGATCCTGATTGGATACTCGTACACGCGGTGGCGGGAGATCAGCAGCCAGATGCGGTACTTCATCGACGGTACGAGGAACCCGGTCGGGATCACAGACAACGGCAAACTCACGAGCTGGACGCTTCCGAACCTGCCGGCCAACCGGGAAACCAACGAAGACTACGCAATCGTGAGCCGCGTCTTTCATCAGGACACTCACATGATGCTCGTTGAGATCGCAGGAATCACGCAGTACGGGACTGAGGCGGCGGCGGACCTGGTGACTTCGAACGATCTGGTTGCCGAAGCCCTCAAGGGGGCACCTCCTGGCTGGCGCAGCAGGAATCTCCAGTTTGTGCTTCACACAAAGGTCATATCCGGCGAAGCCACGACGCCCACCGTCATCGCCAAATATTTCTGGTGATCGCCGCTTGTATGTAGCCCAGAGCCGTTGGTATCTGCGGTTCTCCAGGAAGATATCGGCTCCAGGTTCAATGACCACGCGGTCATCCACCCGGAAACGAGAGCAAGGAGCAATGAACCCATTTCGACAACGCCCAAAGCAGCTCTGGCCGTCGGAATCTCTCCTTCCGGCCAGGGTCAACCGAGAAGCGCTGTGCGTTTTTGCGGCCGGGACCGTAAGCGTCCAAGCGGCACCGCTGCAGTTTGACGCGCACCTCGCCCGGCACTGCCTCCGAAGGACCGCTAACGGGCGGCGGGACCGTAGATCGTCGATAGCTTTCAGAAGTGTGTTAGGGTTCCGACCCGGCTGCTGACACTGGCCCCGGCCGACCTCCTTGTCATCTGCCTGTACTTCGGGCTGGTATTGGGCATTGGCGTGTTCCTGAAGCGCCGTGTACGGGCAAGCCGTGACTTCTTCTTTGCGGGTAAGGGCGTCGGATCCTGGATAGCCGGCCTGAGTTTCGTTGCGGCAAACCTGGGCACCCTGGAACTGCTGGGTTGGTCGGCGTCGGCTTATCAATACGGAATGTTGGCCGCACATTGGTACTGGATTGGAGCCGTCCCCGCGATGCTGTTCCTCGGGCTGGTGATGATCCCCTTCTATTACGTATCCAAGGCACACTCCGTGCCCGGATATCTGAAGCTTCGATACGGCGAGGGGGCTCGGCTGCTTGCCGCTTTGGATTTCGCAGTCATGACGGTGCTGATGAGCGGCATCAACATGTACTCCATGGCCGTGGTGATGAAGGTCATTCTCGGGTGGGATATCCATTTCAGCATTCTGATCTCCACTGCGACCGTAGCGATCTATGTAGCACTCGGAGGCCTGCTTTCCGCCATCGTCAACGAAGTCGTTCAATTCGTCTTGATATGGGCCGGAACCATTTCTATCCCCATTCTCGGGCTCATGGAAACAGGGGGCTGGAGCGGCATGCTGGCCCGCATCGCCAAACGTGCCCCTTTACAGGACTACATCCATATGTGGCGGAACATGGGATCGGCGGCGGACAACCCGATGGGTGTGCACTGGAGCGGGATCGTGTTCGGCCTGGGCCTAATAGGCGCCTTCGGTTACTGGACCACCGACTTTCTGGTTGTCCAGCGTGTGATGGCAGCGCGTGATTTGCGGTCCGCGAAGATCGCCACAACGATCGGCGCCGCATTCAAGATGCTGTTGCCGGCGATTGTCATATTGCCCGGTTTGCTGGGTCTAGCCGTTCTACCGATGAAGCTGACGGGGGAGACGGAAGCGCTCGCAACGGGCGGCCACAGCTACAACGAGGTGCCGCTCATGATGGCGCGGTACCTCGGCCCTGGCTTCCTGGGCATCGGCGTGACCGCGCTCATTGCCGGCTTTATGTCCGGGATGGCGGGGAATGTCAGCGCGTTCGCCACGGTGTGGACTTACGACATTTACCGCCCACTGCTCAACCGGGCGGCCGGCGATGCGAAATGCCTGAGCACCGGGCGCTGGTGCACGGTTATCGGACTCTCGGCCAGCATTGGCGCCGCCTATCTCGTCATGCAATTCGCCAGCATCATGGATTACGTTCAGGCATTGTTTGGCTTCTTTATTATTCCCCTGTTCGGCACGGTGATCATAGGGATGATGTGGAAGCGGGCCACTCCCGCCGGAGGGTTCTGGGGGCTATTCTGTGGGACTCTGTCGTCTGTCCTGCTCTGGCTGGTGGTGAAACTTCATCCCGCGGCCCTGGCGGTTCTCGCCTTCTCCTCGAATGCCAGGCCGATGGCCGAGAACTTGTACAGGTTCATCTGGTCCTGGCTAGTGTGCGTTGTGGTGACCATTCTGGTCAGCCTCGTGACCAGGCCCAAGCCGGCTTCCGATCTACGGGGCTTGGTTTAAGGCCAGTTACCGATGCCGGCGGAGCCGGTCGCACCCCTATATCGAAAGCCCGTCTTCGCGGCGGCACTGGTCGCAGCGGTGTTCGTCAGTTTGAATCTGATCTTCTGGTAGATCCAATGAGCATAGTCTCTAGGTTTGACATCGGGCCGGAGAGTTTATCCCGAAAAGAACGGGTACGCCGCGCCCTCAGGCGCGAGCCGGTGGACCGGCTTCCTACGCAATCGAACTACACGCGCGCGATGGGACGGCTGCTCTCCACCCATTTCGGAATCGCAGAGGCAGACCTGCCCAAGCGTTTGGGAAATCACTTGCTGCGGGTAGACATCGAGTACCCGCGCCGCACGAGCCACGATGGATCCGTCGAATTCGACTGGTGGGGCGCCGGTTGGGACACGCGCACAGAAGGCTATTGGAACGCATTCTCCCCTTTGAGAGATTCCCTGGACCTCGATCGGTTTCCATGGCCGGATCCTGACGGCGCCGCAATTCTGGGCACAGCGGAGCGGACGATTCTCCGGGATGGCGGGGACTACTTCACCGTACCGAATCTTGGAATTTGTCTTTTTGAAAGGGCCTGGTCGCTGCGCGGATTTGATGCCCTGCTGATGGATATGGTGGAACGTACCGAATGGGTCGAGGAGCTTCTGGACCGTATCACGGAGATCCAATTGAGTCTTTCCAGGCGATTCGTTGCGGCAGGTGTGGCGGGCGGGTATTTCGGAGACGACTACGGCGCGCAAAAGTCGATGCTGTTCTCTCCAGGGCTGTGGCGAAGGCTGATCAAACCCCGGCTCGCCAAATTATTTGCGGTTTTTGTGGACGCCGGGCTGCCGGTGATCCTGCATTCCGACGGGGCCATCCGGGCGATTCTGCCGGATCTGGTTGAGATCGGGCTGACAACGCTGAATCCTGTGCAGCCGGAGGTGCTGGATCATGCGTCGCTACAGAACGAGTATGGGGCGAAGCTGAGTTTCTACGGAGGAATTTCGACGCAAGGTGTGCTGCCGGGCGGCACCGTGGAGGAAGTGCGAGCCGCCAGCGTTGCGTGCGCACGTGCCCTGGCGCCCGAGGGGACGGGGCTGCTGCTAGGTCCTTCCCACCGTATGCAGTCGGATATCCCGGCCCGCAATGTGGAGGCGATGCTCGATGCTTTCGACGAAACAAGGCGCTGACTTAGCTCCGGATCGGCGAGCTCGCGCCCGGCTACTCTCGGCATCCTTCCGTGCACGATTCCAGAACGAACCCGAACTCTGGACGCGCGCTCCGGGCCGGGTGGACTTGATGGGCAGCCACACGGACTACAACCTGGGTTTCGTACTGACCCTGCCGGTCGATCGCGATACGTGGGTCGCTGCCAGACGCACTTCGGGCAACACCGTGCGCATGCATTCGATGAACCTGGATACCGAAGACGAGTTCCGGCTGGATTCGATCGGGGCGAGTCCCGACTCAAAGTGGTGCAATTACGTTCGGGGCGTCGCTGCGACGCTGCAAGGTGAGGGTCTGGCATTGACCGGCTGCGATGCGGTGATCCACAGCACGGTGCCGCTGGAGAGCGGTCTGAGCTCGTCGGCGGCGCTAGAGTGCGCGGTGGCGACGATGTTCGAGGCGCTAGGGGGCTGGCGCCTTGCGGCTGAGCGGAAGGCGTCATTATGTCAGAGGGCTGAAAACGAGTTCGTTGGCGTGAAGTGTGGAATTCTGGATCAGTATTCCTCTTGCATGGGACGCAGAGGATGTGCGCTGCTCCTGGACTGCCGGGACCTCTCGACCCGCGCGGTGTGGATTGCCGGCGGGATCAGCGTCATTGTGTGCAATACCCAGAGTCCACGCAGGTTGTCGGTTGGCGAATACGCCAACCGGAGGTACCAGTGCGAGCAGGCAGCCGCAGCGCTCGGTGTGACCGCTCTGCGGGATGTGACGCCCGAGATGCTCACGGCGAGAGCGCACGAGCTTCCCGAGATCGTCGCGCGTCGATGCGGGTTCATCGTCGCCGAGAGTGCGCGGGCCGAGCTGCTGGCGCGGGCTCTCACGGCGGGAGACCGGCCCGCCATCGCCCGGCTTTGCGCGGAATCGTTTGCGGGCGCAAGGGACCTGTACGAGATCTGTTCGCCGGCGATGGTGGCCATGATGGATGCGATGCGTGCCGCGCCGGGAGCAATCGGTGCGCGGCAAGCGGGTGCGGGATTTGGTGGTTGCATGGTCGCCCTGGTGGATGCCGCGCGTACGGACGACTTCGGCGCCGCCGTCCGGGACTTGTTCTACCGCTCGACCGGAGTGCACCCCGAGACCTATCCGGTCGAGGCCGCGCCCGGAGCGGGCGTGCTCGATGCAGCGGAGATCGGCATATGAATGCCCACATGCTGCCGGATCTTGCCGCGCCTTATTACATTTCGGCCGGGCGCATCGCCGAGTTCCAGCGCCAGGGACACATCCTACTGCGAGACGTCGCCTCTGTGGAAGAAATGGCGGCATACCGGACCGTCATCTTTGCGGCGAGGGAACTGTTCGGGGCGGAACGCACGCCTCTGGAGGAGCGCGATACGTACGGCAGGGCATTCTTGAAGGGGATGAATCTGTGGGCGAAGGACGAAGGAGTGCGGCGGTTCGTCCTGGCGAGCCGGTTTGCCAGGATCGCGGCCGATCTGCTCGCAGTGGACGGTGTTCGCGTTTATCACGATCAGGCATTGTTCAAGGAACCGGGCGGCGGAATTACACCATGGCACCAGGATCAGCACTACTGGCCGCTGGAAACGGACAGCGCGGTAACAATGTGGATGCCGCTGGTGGATGTATCCTCCGCGATGGGCACCATGCGGTTCGCCTCGGGATCCCACCGGGACGGTTATCTCGGTGATACGCCGATCAATGACGATTCGGAGCAAAAGTTCGAGGAGTACATTCGCAATCGCGGCTACACAGTTGCACCGGCGGCCGCCATGAAAGCGGGCGACGCCACCTTCCACCATGGGTGGACGCTGCACGGCGCGCCGGCCAATGCCACCGATCGCACGCGGGAGGTGATGACGGTGATCTGGTATGCCGATGGGGCAAGGGTGCTGGAACCAGATAACTTCAACCGGCAGCGCGATCTCGAGAGGTGGTTGCCCGGCCTGAAACCTGGTGATCTGGCCGCAAGCGAACTGAACCCGCTGGTCTCCCGGCGCTGTGTACGATGACTCCGGTTCCTCGAAGGGATTCCTTTCGGAGGGAGCGCTTGGCTTAACCGGGACTCCGCAGTTCATTGGCCGCTTGGGCGCTGAGGAAGGATTCGGCTTCCGAATATGACGGTTGGGACGTAGTGCCGCCGATCCCTCTGGTAGAGAGAGCGCCACACGCGGAGGCGAAACGGAGACAGTCCTCCAAACTCCAGTGCCGAAGCCAGGCGTGAAGGAATCCTGCCACAAATGAATCACCCGCTCCCGTCGTGTCGACTACCTCGACCGGGAATGCGGGTAGACGGATCGTTCTGCCCTGGCAGGTTGTAATGCATCCGTCCGCGCCCAATTTGCCGATCACCAGGGTCCGCCCGTTCTGAAGATGCGCGAGCCCCGAGAGTACATCCCGGCACCCGGTGATCGCCTGGATCTCGGATTCATTCGGGAGGAAAACATCAACCTCCGTGAGGGTGTCGATCAATTCCCCGTCCCAGCGTTCCGTGGGGTCCCAGCCGGTATCCAATGAAGTGGTCAATCCGGCCTCGTGCGCCGCACGGAATAACTCCTTCAGCCCGTCTCGCAACCCGTCCTGCAGGAAATATGCCGAGACATGGAAGTGCCGGCATCCGGAAAACACGTCCGCGGGAAGGTCTTGAGCGGTCAGCGACGCGATCGCTCCGGCGTAGGTGATTAACGCGCGATCGCCAGGGGAGGTGACGGAAACAGTAATTCCCGTCTTCAAGTCGGCCCGCCGCTTCATGAGAGAAGTATCGATCCCTTCGCGTTCCAGGATCTGCATGCAATAGTCGCCATAAAGATCCTGACCGACATTCCCGGCGAATCTGACCGAGTTCCCCAACCTCGCCAGCCCCACGGCGCAGATTGCGGATGAACTCCCGAGCGTCAGTTCGAGGTCTTTAACCAAGACCTCCTTTCCCGGGGTCGGGAAAAATTGGTAGCCGCGAAGGATCAGGTCCGGATTCAATTCTCCGGCGATCAAGGTCCTCATGCGCCGTTCCCCTCGGGATGATGAATCTCGAACTCTCCGACCACACGGCTGATCACTCCATCCAGAGAGGGCGAATCCGGCGGCAATCCTTCCAACCGGCTGCGATGGAACCCCAGAATTTGCGACACCACTACATCCAGAATCGCTAATTCGTCTTCCGAGGCATGGCTCGAAATTTGGTACGGGACGGAGAGATCCCGGCTGCCGCAAAGCCCCTTGCCGGGGTCGCCGGCCCCGCAGAACACAGTCCGAGCGCCCAGCCGTTTGGCGTACACTTCAAGGATCAGGTCTTCTTCGTAGCGTTGAATGACCGGATCGCCAGACCGGAAGCAAACCAACAGAGTCTTGTCATCGATGAAGCACATCGGCCCGTGCCGAAGGCCTAAGTAGGTCTGCTCCATGGTGGCTACCTTACCGGCAGTCATTTCGAGCAATTTCAGAGCGCCCTCGCGGGCGGCTCCGAATCGCCTGTCATCGGCCAGAAACACGGCCCGCCGGATGTCGCCGGAAATCATGTGCGAAAGGCAATCCGGCGACGCTTTCAGAATCTCCCGTCCCGCGTGGCTCAAGCCCTCCGCAGCCTCCAGAAAATCATCCGTCCTGTCGAGCCAGCCGAGGAACTTCGCCCCCAAAACGAGGTTAGTGAAACTGCTCGTCATGACCAGGCTGCGGTCGTTGACTTGGTCCCCGAGGGATACTACGGAAACCTGCGGCGTTGCCGCGAATTCCCGCGCCAGTTTACCTGCGGAGTTGCAAGTAATGATCAGGTGCCGGGTCCGAGGCTCCGTTTCGAGTAAGACCTTGACGACGCCGGCGCTCTCGGGACTGTCCCCGGAACGGGCGAGGGATACGACCAGGGTTTGCTCGCCCGCGATGGAGGCACGCCGGCCAAGCAGCAGATCTCCTCCCGCCGCTGCGACCACACTCAGGCCTAGGCGCCGCTGGAGAACCGGCGCTACGCATTCGCCTGCGTATTGCGAACTGCCGGACCCGGTTAGTACTACCCGGCTGCACGATTCGAGACTTTCCGCCATCAAGGGCCGGTATTGAATGAGCCGGCGCGCCGATTCGGTCCACGTCGCAGGTTGCTGGCATATTTCGCGGACGGTATTGGCATAACCACCCGATCCAACCTCCAGAGCGGAGGCCAGCAAAGAGGAAAAATCTCCCGGGCTTCCCGCCAGCGCCCGAAGCCACTGATCCACTTCTGGACTCGAGGAAGGGATGGGATTGACCGCTTCACCCGTCATAGAAGCATCATTATAGACCGAAACGTCGGTCTTTTTTCATCTTCCTTGTCGTTTGCTTTTCATTCCAAACCGGTAAATCGCCTTTATCTGTCTATTAGCCGGTCCGGGGCACGCGGGAGTGCCGCAAAACCGGTAGAAACCCGGTGTTTCTATAGGTATTTCTTTTTCTTTCGCGCTACCTTAAACTATGGTTGTGGATAGTACGTTGGCTAGGTCGAAACCCCAACACCGCCTGTTAGCAGAGGAGCGGCGCCAGAAAATCCGCGAAGTCCTCGAAGAGGACGGTCGCATCACGATCGAGGCCATTGTCGCCAAATTTCAGGTTTCCGCGGTGACTGCGCGGGCAGACCTGGACGCCCTTGCGGAACGCGGCGAAGCATTGCGCTCTCATGGCGGGGCGGTCCGCCAAGTGAATCCCGTAGTTGATTACCCCCTGCACATCAAAGAGACCATTCACCATGCCGAGAAGGTTCGGATTGGCCAGGCCGCCGCGGCACTGATCAAGCCGCAGCAAACCGTCATCCTGGATTCGGGCACCACGACCGCACAGATCGCCCGAAAGATCCGCACTGCGCGAATTCATCCACTGACGGTCATTACCAATGCGTTGAACATTGCTTATGAGCTGGCTGAGACCGAAGGCGTCTCGATGATCATGATTGGCGGGTTGCTCCGCCGCGCATCCAGTTCTTTCGTGGGACCGCAAGCGGAACGCATGTTGCAGGATCTGCACGCGGATCATCTGTTTCTTGCGGTAGATGGTCTGCATCCGGCGGACGGCTTTTCCACGCCCGACGTGCTCGAGGCACAGCTGAATCAGATGATGATCCGTGTCTCGAACGAAGTGACCGTTGTGGCCGATGCGAGCAAATTCGGCCGCCGCAGCCTCTCCCTGATCGGGAAAGTCGAATGCGCGCAACGCATCATCACCGATCTGCGCGTTCCAGCAGAGACGGCCGCATCGTTGCGGGCCAAAGGTCTCGAGTTGTTGACCGTTTGAATCCTCGGGGCGGCCCGAAATCGAAGCGCATAGAACCGCCCGGAACGGCCTATTCTTCCGCCGGGATTTCAAAGTTCACGAGTTCACCGCGGAAACCACGAGTTTTGCATGCTCCGAAAATAATGCCGGCGGCCATCCAGATACTGCCGGCAATCAGGGCAGTGCGGCTCAGATTCAACCACAAGATCAGGCACACCGAAAACCCGACCGCGGGAGGGATCAGGTTCCAGAGCTTCTTCTCGCGCTCACGGAGATAGTAGCGCACGAAGGCTGCAACATTGACCCCCATGAAGGCGATGAGAGCGCCAAAATTCAGCATCTGCGCTCCCAGATCAAAATCCAGCACGAACGCTCCGAGCAGGCTCAGAATTCCCACGAAAACCACATTATTGCGCGGCACGTGGTGCTTCGGGTCGATTGCGCCGAAGAAGGACTTGGGCAGAGCGTTACTGCGTCCCATTCCGAACAGGAGCCGCGCGGCGCCGAGTTGGGCGCCCAACGCGGAACCGAAATTCGCGATCACCAAGGTGACGCCCACGATTCCGAACAACGGCGCCCATGTCCTGCCTGCAGCGTATACAAATGCTGTAGTCACATCCGGAAAGGGCTGGGATGCGGGCCATGCCAGTTGTGCGGCATAGACCTCGATGGCGGAGAGGAATCCAATCACCGCGCAAGTGAGGACCGTGGCCAGCAGAATATTTCGCCTGGGATTCTCCGCCTCTTCCGACAGGGTAGAGATACCATCGAACCCGATGTACGTGAGGACGGCAATGGACGTTCCACCGAGCACGGCCTTAGGGTTGAAGGTCAGCGGATCGTAAAAGGGCCGGATAAAGAAACCGGCTCCGTCGTGCGGATGGCCGAAGACGTAACGGACTGCGGCAACCAAAAAAACCACGATCACCAACCCCATGCCGGCGGCAAGCGCCGCGTTCAATCGAGCCGAGGTACGGATGCCTTGGAGGTTCAATCCGGTGAACAGCATGACCACGACAATGGCCCAGCCCCAATAGGGCAGCGCAGGAGCAAAGACATGTGCCTGTTGGCTGATCCAGATTGTGCAGATCAGAGGGTTGAGCATGTAGTCCATCACCATGCTCCACCCCGTTACGTAGCCGAGGGCGGGATTAATCTCCTGGCCGACGTAGGTGAACGCCGACCCGGCGCTGGGATAGGCGCGCGCCATCCTGCCGTAACTGATGGCGGTGAACAGCATCGCCACCATCGCGATCAGGATGGTCGTAACCACATGCCCGTGGCCGCGATTGCTCAAAACGCCGAAAACCGACATCGGGGCCGTCGGCTGGATTACGATGACGCCGTAAAGGATGAGGTCCCAGAGGGTCAGTGTACGGCGCAGGCCGGGCTGCAGGGTGGTGGCCGGGCTGGACATCAGAACTCAATCCCGCCACGGACTGCCGGGCTCATTGCGGCTTCGCCTCCAGGAGGAGATGGCTGGTGAACTGAACGTCCACCGAGCCGGTGGGTCCCCGCACGGTGCCGAGATCGCGGTCGTTTTCGTAGTCGTGCACTTTGTACGTGCGGTGCTCCAGGCCGCGAAGTTCGACTTTTCCTTGAAATTGCGGCGCATAGAAAGCGTAATACATCTCACCGGACTTGCGGATGGCGTGGGTCTCCGGGCGGTCGAAGCCGATGTCGTAAAGGCCGCCGAGGTATTCGCCGCGGGACAGCATTTTGTCCTTGTAGAGGCTGACCCATTTCTGCCAGGTCGCTTCCTTTTCCGGCGTCAGATCATAGGTGGCGCGGCGGCCGGATCCTACCGGCCAGGTAAACTGTGTCCCGACGACGCCGCCGATACCCAGGGTGGACGCGAAGTCCTGATGCCCATCGCTGAGCTCCACATGATCGCCGAAGTAGGCCGTTCCGTCTCCATGCAGGGCCTTGAGCGATTTGCCTTTGGTGCGCACCTGCCACGAATTATGCGGATCCGAAGCGACGCTCATGTTCAGATTCGGCAGATTATAGAAGTTGAATGCCGTGCCACAGGGACACCACTCCACCAGGGCGTCCGGCTTGATGCTGCGAGCGGTGTCGTAAATCATCTGAAAAAACTTGGCCAGGTCCTCGACCGATTCCTCCGGGCGCTTGTGTTTGTGGGCTGGATTGAAGCACGGCGGCACTCCATTCATATGTTGACCGTCCAGCTTGAGCCCGTCGAAATGCCAATCGCGGAACATCTTGATTACCAGTTGGCGATGGTATTCGATTACGGCGGCGTTCGAAGGACAAAGATACCAGTCGTTCCAATAGGAAATCTTCTGCTTCGAACCGTCTGCGTTCAGGAGCAGGTATTCGGGGTGGTTCTTGAGGAGTTCGGAATCCGGCTTGGCGGTCAGAGGCGCCCACCAGAGCTGCGCACGAAAACCCTGCTGATGAATCTGGTCGACCAGGGACCGCATATCGGCATCGCCATTCGGAAACTTGGTCTTCACCAGTCCCCAATCGCCGTCCAGAGACTGCCATCCATCATCCACCCCCACCCACGAGAAGCCGAGCTTTTTGACGACCGGCAGGGCGCCGAGCACCTGACTCGGTGTAAAGGTCCGGCCATATCCCCAAGCGCACCAGATCGGCTCAAACGCGGAGTCTGGAGCGGCCGCCAGATGGACACCCTGTGCCTGCATCACGTCGCTATACGCACGCAGGGTCCGGAAATAGTCGCCCTGATGGACGGACGCGAAACTGCGGAAGGTCTCGACAGAGCCGCCGGGGTGCAGGATTTCATTGGGATGAAAGCCCAGTCCCAGAGTGGCGTGTTCCGCGTCGGGCATTTCCACGGGCATGGACACCAGCTTGGCCGTCAATTCAACGTGCCCGATGCCGATTCCGATATCGCGGCGCCAAACATCCACTATCGGAGTGCCGCCGCCGTAGTCTGTGGCGTTCATGCCGAGGTAGTTTTCCTGTTTGAAGCCCACCTTGAGAGGCACTACCCAATCGGGCCGCCGCTGGTAGGACCCGCTCTCATACGACCAGAACGCCGGGGACGAACCGTCTGCACCCGCCGTAATCGAATAGTGATTGTTCGACCACCCGGTGATCCGTATGTCGGACTTGCCCCGATTGGTGTAACGAACCTTGAAGAACGCCATTTCCGGAAAGCGGTCGTACGTGGTAACGACGACCGTCTTTTGTATGGAGGCCGAAGTCCCTGTGAGCGTGGTTTGCCTTCCGGCGCCGATCTCGTCGCGGACGTTCTGTTTGGTTGCGCCGTGCAGCGCAAACTCGGATATCGTCGTGCCGTCGGCAGTGAGCGTCTCCGAAGCCGAAAATGGCCCGATGACAGTTTCCTTCCCGTCGAACCGGGCGACTACCCGACTGTACATGCGATTGTCGAATTCCAGGCGAATATTCTCGCCCTCGATCCTTGCCTGGGTACCGGCTGCGGGGATCACATTCCAAGACCACAGCGCAAGCGCGACGGCGCCGGAGTAGGTCAAAAATCGAAACGCTGACTGAGCTCTCACCGGCTTTGCTCCTGAACGGGCTATTGTACTCCGTACCCGCTCAACGATCAATAAAAGATAGTTTGCTGTTTTTAAACTCTTTCTTTTCCTTATGGTCCGCCAATTGGCTGGTCCATGGTCTTGCGCCGTTCAGCGAGACCCTGATCCTAAGGTGGAACAGTATCGTCGTCCAAGCCAGTCTGTCGTGATAACATAACCTAGTTATTTTTAAACGACTCATGGCCATGCAGATTCATACCGTAATTCTGCCTCTGGGATTGATCTTCGCTTCGACGGTGTGTTTCGGGCAGGCGGGACGCGCCGAATTATCCGGCTCCATTCAGGATCCCTCGGGGCGCGCGGTGCAGACGGCGAAAGTCGAGGCCGAGGACCAGGCCATGATGGCGCGGTACTCCACTCTTTCCGACGAGCGGGGCGAGTATCACCTCGTCGGGCTACCCTCCGGCGCTTACGTACTCACCGTCGAAAGGCCGGGCTTCCGGACATACCGGCAGTCGGGCATCGTTCTGCGCCTTGCGGACCGGACGTCTCTCGACGTGAAGCTGGAGGTCGGCCAGCCCTCCCAGTCGGTCGATGTCACCGCCTCCGCGCCGTTGCTGCAGACGGCCAGCGGGGAGTTGAGCCTGAACATGGGAGAGAACCGGATCAAGACCTTACCGCTGGACGGGCGCAACTTCATTCCGCTCGTTACGCTGTCGCCGGGCGTGGCGCTGCCGAACGGCCAGTTTCTTCCGAGGATCAACGGCAGCCGCCCGCGCACGAACGAGTACATCTACGACGGCATCAGCGTGCTGCAGCCGGAGCCCGGCCAAGTGGTGTACTACCCGATTATCGACGGCATGGCCGAGTTTAAGCTCAACATCAACGCGTACTCTCCCGAATACGGGCGGTCGAACGGCGGAACCGTCATGGTGATCGGAAAATCCGGAAGCAACCAGTTCCACGGAAGCCTCTTCGAGTTCTTCCGGAACGAGGCTCTGAATGCGCGGAACCTGTTCGCTCAGCCGGGACCGAAGCCGGAGTTCCGCCGGAACCAGTACGGCTTTGCCATGGGCGGGCCTATCCAGACCAATAAGACGTTCTTTTTCGTGGACTGGCAGGGCACCCGGCTACGCACCGGAGTCACGCGGTTCAGCGTGGTTCCCACACTCGCCCAGCGGCAGGGGATCTTCACGCAGGCGATCTTCGACCCGCTGACCTCGCCGCGGACTCAGTTCCCGAACAACACGATCCCCGCGAGCCGCATCGACCCGATCGCCGGCCAGGTCCTGCAGCATTATCCGCTGCCGAATGTTTCAGGCGCCAACAACTTCGTTCGAACCGCGACGGAACCCGACAATCAGGACCAGGCGGATTTCCGCATCGATCGCTACTTCGGTGAGAAGCACCGGATTTTTGGACGATACACGTTCTTCCGCGACGAAGACACTCCCGTGACTCCGCTACCCGATGGCAGCGGGAGCCTCACGTCCGGCCTGGTCGGCCATGCGATCACGCGCGGCGATGCGTTCGCCGGCGACCACAACTGGGTGCCCTCCGCTTCCACCCTGAACCAGCTTCGTTTCGGCTATTCCAGGCGCGACCTGAACCAGGCTTCGCTTCAGAACGGCGGGATCACCGTACCGGGACTGCCGCATAATCCTTTCGCATCGGTGCTGCCTATTTTCGCCATCGCCGGATTCCAGCAGATTGGCCCGACCACCGCCGCGAATTCGAATTTCACGACATCCGTTACAGAGCTTCTCGACACCTTCACGCTGCTGCGCGGCCGGCACACGATCAAGTTCGGCACGGATATCCGGCGCGAAGCCCTGGACGTGCTGAATCCGCCGAATCCAACCGGATCGTTTTCGTTCACCACCACGGGCACGAACAGCTCCTCGGCCACCGGAAGCGGCAGCGCCCTGGCCTCTCTTCTGCTGGGGCAGGTAAACGGGTTCAGTATCGACATTCAAAGGAACGTGATTCAGCCCCGAGCGCATATCGCCGAGTTTTTCGTGGGCGACGACTGGAAGGTTTCACAGCGGCTCACTCTCAACATCGGTACCCGGTACACGCTCAACTTTCCATCCACGGAGAGGCACGATCAGGGAGCTGTTTTCAATCTCAACTCGCAGGTGCTGGACTTCCCGCATACGGCCCGGGAGCTGGAATGCTGCGATTTCGGCCCGCGCGTGGGCCTGGCCTATCGCATCGGCGACAGCTGGGTCGTACGCTCGGGTTACGGCATGATGTACTTCGAGCAATCCGGGATCACGACGCCATTCACCATCCCGCAGTTCCCGTTCATTCAGACGGTCGGGCAGCAATCCCCGGACAATCTGGTTGCGGCGTTCAACCTGTCGAACGGTCCCACGGTTCAGGTGAGAGCGCCGAACCCGAATTCGGGCCTCGGGCAGGGCGTCTTCGGCGTGGATCGCAGCAATGGCTCGGGCTATTCCCAGCAGTGGAACGCCACGCTGGAAAAGACGCTCGGAACGAACTGGAACGTCGAGATCTCCTACCTCGGATCGAAGAACACGCGCCTGGGCATACCGGATGCGAACATCAACCAGCTACCCTCGCAATACCTCCCGATGGGCCCGGCGCTGCTGACGAAAGTCTCGAATCCGTACCTGGGACAGATACCGGCATCGTCGTCCCTGGGCGGCGCGACGATTGCACAGCAGCAGCTCCTGCGGCCTCTCCCGCGCTTCACGACGGTGGCGCTATTCCGCGATAACGTCGGCAACTCCAGCTACAACGCGGTTGCCGCCAAGCTGGAGAAGCGGCTCTCGCACGGATTGACAATCAACGCGTCATACACGTTTTCCAAACTGATTGACGATGCTTCGAGCGTCTTCTCGCAAACGATCTTCACCGGGCCGGTTCTCAACAATACCGGCGCGGCGGACGCCAACAACCGCCACCTGGAAAAAGACGTGTCGAGCGGCGACATTCCGCGGGTTTTCGCGATCGGATGGGTCTACGAGATCCCGCGGCTGTGGAAACTCTCCGGCTGGCAAATCGCCGGCCTGGTCCGCGTGCAAGCCGGGGATGCGGTAGCGGTGACGCAGGCCACGAACAACAACTCGAGCCTGGGGTTCGCCGTGCAGCGGCCGAACCGCATCAGCAAACCCAACGAGTTCGAAGGCCGCAGCGTGGCGCAGTACTTCAACACCGCCGCATTCATCGCGGCGCCGCAATTTGCGATCGGCACCAGCTCGCGCAACCCGGTTCGCGGCCCCGGGCTCCAGGAGGCGGACCTGATGATCGGAAAGACATTCCGGATATCCGAGCGCTTGAGCCTGGAGTGCCGCGCGGAGGTTTTCAATGTGTCGAATACGCCTCCGTTGAACGATCCCAACGGGAGCTTCGGAAGCGCGGCTTTCGGGTCGATCACCAGCGCGGGCAATCCGCGGGTGTTCGAGTTCGTGGGCAAGATCCACTTCTGATCGCGACGATACAATGTGAAGTAGTCCTGTATACGCGACACGCCCGGAAGGGATGACCGTGAAGACGCGCATCGAGAACCGGCTGGCTCAGATTCGAAAAGGCAGGGGCTTGGGCGCCTCCGACCTGGCACGGCGCGTGGGCGTGAGCCGCCAGACGATTTACGCGATCGAGGCCGGGACCTACGTTCCCAATACCGAGGTTGCGCTGCATCTTGCGCGCGAACTGGAAGTCACGGTCGATGAGCTCTTTTCTATCACGGAAAGGACTCACAAATCCCGTGAGACGCTATCGGCCGAAGTCTTGAGCTCGCCGGCGCCCGCCGAGGGCCAGCCGGTGCGGATCGGGCAGGTAGGCGCACGCTGGGTAAGCGTGCCCGTGAGCGCCTCCCCATACTACATGCCGGAAGCCGACGGCATCATCCAGCACGCCGGACACGCAGGAGACAAGGCGAATCTGGTCGTTTTTGCGAAGGAGGAGGCCTCCCAGAAGCGGCTGGTGCTGGCGGGGTGCGACCCGGCGACGAGCCTTCTCTCCCGCATGGTGGAGAAGGTCAGCGGCGTGGAAATCGTCTCGGCCGCCGCGTCCAGTAAGCTGGCCCTCACGTGGCTCAAGGAAGGAAAGGTTCATATCGCCGGGTCCCATCTTGAAGATCCAAAGACAGGAGAGTTTAATCTGCCATTCGTTCGCCGGGAGTTCCCGGACGAAGACTTCAGCATCGTGACCTTCGCGCGTTGGGAGGAAGGACTGGTGACCGCGCCAGGAAATCCGAAGCGCGTACGCAAGGTGGAAGACCTGGGCCGGAAGAATGTGAAGTTTGTGAATCGCGAGCCTGGCTCGGGAAGCCGCGCGCTACTAGACAAGCTGCTGGCGGACGCCGCCATCGACCAGTTGAAGGTTCAGGGCTACGATCGAGTGGCTTACGGCCATCTTGCGGCGGCCTACTGCGTGCTGTCTCGAGAGGTGGATGTCTGCCTGGCCACCCGGTCGGCGGCGCGGGCTTTTGGCCTGGATTTCACTCCGCTGCACAGCGAGCGCTACGACCTGGTAATGCGCCGGCGGACCACCGACCTGCCGTCGGTCAAGGCGTTCCTCGACGTTTTGCAGCGAGCCACGCTGCGGCGCAAGCTCGAAGTGCTGGCAGGCTACGATACGTCCGAGACGGGGGCGCTGGTTGTTTAATCGACGGCCGTTGTCTTGGATCGGCCTCATTGTACTGGCCTGGGGGTTGAATTGCGGATGCTCCCAGCCGGGCAACCGGACGACCCTGACTGTTTCGGTGGCCGCGAGCCTGCAGAATGCCATGGCGGAGATCAAGCCCGGTTACGAGCGGTCGCACCAAGGTGTCAGATTGAGCTTCAACTTCGGCGGCTCGGGTACACTCGAACAGCAGATCGAGAACGGTGCGCCCGTGGATGTGTTCCTGGCGGCCGCTCCGAAGCCGATGGACGATCTGGCAGCCAAGGGGCTCATTCGGGCGAATACCAGACGCGACCTGTTGCACAATCAAATCGTGCTTGTGGTTCCGAGCGGCGCGGCACACCCAAACTCGTTCCGGCAACTGGCGGATGGCAGCGTCAAGCTGATCGCACTGGGCGATCCGGCCAGCGTGCCCGCCGGCGAATACGGCCGCCAGGTGCTGGAGTCGGTTCACGCATGGCAGGCGGTGCAGCCGAAACTGGTGCTCGCGAAGGACGTGCGCCAGGTTCTTAGTTACGTCGAGACGGGGAATGTCGATGCGGGTATCGTTTACGAGACGGACGCCCGTGAATCGAATCGAGTGCGAGTGGCGGCGACTGCCCCCGATGACACTCACAGGCCGGTGATCTATCCGGTGGCCGTGCTCAAGGACAGTCGAAATCCCGCCGCCGCGCAGGAATTTGTGGCGTTTCTGGCTGGAGATGCCGCGCGCGACGTGTTCGCACGCAACGGCTTTACGACGGTCGCGCCGTGACTCCTTTCGACCTGTCCCCGCTCTGGATCTCGCTCAAGACCTCAATCGCCGCCACGGCGCTGGCCTTTTTCCTCGGCATCGCGGCAGCAGCGGGCATGAGCCAGTACCGCGGCCGGGGACGCGGCGTTGTGGACGGCATATTCAACCTGCCCCTGGTGCTGCCTCCCACGGTAGTCGGTTTCTTCCTCCTGTTGATCTTCGGGCGGCGGAGCGCCTTCGGGCAACTGCTGGAGCATATCGGTCTGAGAATTGCCTTCTCCTGGCCCGCGACTGTCGTGGCTGCGACCGTTGTGGCCTTTCCTCTCATGTACCGGGCTACGTTGGGAGCCTTCGAACAGGTCAACCCGAACCTTCTGGGAGCGGCACGCACACTGGGAGCGAGTGAATGGCGAACGTTCCGCCGCGTCCTGCTGCCGCTCGCCCGCCCCGGCGTCATGGCGGGCACCGTCCTGGCGTTCGCCAGGGCGCTGGGGGAATTTGGCGCGACACTCATGCTGGCTGGCAACATACCGGGGAAGACGCAAACGATGCCCATCGCGATTTTCTTTGCTGCCGAGGGCGGCGACATGCGGCGGGCGCTCGGCTGGGTAGCGGCTATCGTAGTTCTGTCGCTGGTCACGATTGCCGCGTTGAACTACTGGGTGCCGAAACCGCGGGTGCCGCGGCCGGCGCGGGGCGCCCCCGGCCCGGCAGCGGACAGCATGATGACCCAGCCCTTGATCGCGGCCCACCGGGAGTCCTCGGCGAGGGCGGCGGCCGGCGGCAGCTCCGGCTTGACGGTAGACCTCAGCAAGAGCTACCCGAACTTCCACCTATCCGTCGCTTTCTCGACCAGCAGCGGAGCATCGGGCCTCCTCGGGCAATCCGGCTCCGGAAAGAGCATGACCTTGCGCTGCATCGCAGGGCTGGAAAGGCCGGAAACAGGCCGCGTTCTGTTGAACGGCCGAGTCCTGCTGGACACCGTCAGGGGAATCGATCTTTCTTCGGCGAAGCGGCGGATAGGGATGGTCTTTCAGGACTACGCCCTCTTTCCGCACCTCACTGTGAGTGACAACATCGGGTTCGGGCTATACCGTCAGACCGGGGAAGAACGGCGGAAGCGGGTGGCTCATTGGTCGGGGATGATGCAGATCGAATCCCTGTTGGACTGCTATCCCGGCGAACTCTCCGGAGGGCAGCGACAGAGGGTCGCGCTGGCCCGCGCGCTGGCAATGGAGCCCGAAGCCCTGCTCCTCGACGAGCCATTGTCCGCTTTGGATCCCCACCTGCGGCGTCAGATGGAAGAGCAACTGCGCGAAAGTCTGGGAGACTATCGCGGTGTGACTCTGTTTGTCACGCACGACCGCGACGAGGCATTCCGGTTCTGCCAGAACCTGGTTGTGCTCTCGGAAGGCAGCGTTGCCGCGGCCGGTCCAAAGAGGGAGATATTCGCGCGTCCCCGGTCTCTGGCCGTCGCGCGGTTGACGGGGTGCAAAAACTTCTCGCGAATGAGACGCTTGAAGACGCCGCATATCCTGCTGACGGATTGGAACTGCACTCTCAAAGTAGAAGCGAACATTCCAGACGGTACCGACTATGTTGGCATCCGCGCCCACGACCTTCGGATTGTGAACCACGCCGCAGCGGACAACACATTCCCCTGCTGGCTGGTTGATTCGATAGAGTCGCCATTCGAAACGACGCTCTATTTGCGGCTGCACGCTCCGCCCAATGAAGGAGAAGCCGCGCACCTCGAGGCCGAAATATCGCGCGAGTTTTGGGCGGAGCTTGCGAGCCGGCCGCAGCCGTGGCATTTGTTCCTCGATCCCGCCAGCCTCCTGTCTCTTCAAACGTGATGCACTGCGGCCAATGTGGGCGAAGTCGCGGCGGAGGCCAATGCCAGGCTCTCAGGCGGCGGTGAAATCGGCACTGCCGGAGGGAGTAGCGGCGCGCACCATATCTTCGGTCGGGCTGCAGTTCTGAGTGATGACCTGGGGGCAACGCAAACAGGCCGGACGTCCTTCCTGTTGGAACCACCGGCAGTCGTGGCGGATGCGGCAGGCGGGTAACGCCTCGGATACCGCAGGAAGTATCTGCACGATCCGGGTCACCAGCTTACAATCGCGGCCATCGAAGTGGCAGCATGCGGTTTCGACGCAGGGGGCTGCCAGGCGAAAAACTTCAGTAGGCTTCACCGGCCCGGAGAGCGCCAGCAATTCGGGAGTGGCAGGTGTAGGTTCATCCAGATAGCCCAGGAGCGGCGATTCGACGGTGCCACCCATCACGCCGAAGATCCGGCCGCCCGGCATCTCAGGTTGGGCGCTGGGGCACAGCAGCGGCACGACGGCCGGCAATGTCTGGTTGTTCATCGCTCGAATCGCCCCCGGCTATGAATCGGCTTACCGTTCCAGGTCTAGAACCGGCGCCGGATACGGAAAGAAGCCACAGATGATCCGGCCGTGACTAGCCAGCACCGCGGACACCAGTGGCGCCTTCGCGGCTACACCGACCTGCGACTTCTGAACCTGCTGGGTAATCTCCTCCGCGATCTGCTGCGCAGTCTTCAGGTCGATGGCAGCATCGAGCAAAGGTCCGCAGATGATCCCCGGGTTGATAGCAAAGGGAGCGGCGACTTTCGCCTGATGTTTCGTAACCGCGGCCTTTACCGCCTCGTCGACAGCGATTGACAAATGCTTAAGAGCTATTGTTGGTGGGACTGTTGCCATTCACATTCCTCCGAGTGAAGCTAGTTCACTATATAGCCAGGGCTTGATTCAGTAAATCGTATTCTGTATGTCACTGTTCGGAATCGTACGGTTCAGGTGAGCCGAAAGAGGCGTGCCCCGTCACACAACTTTGCGGGCGAAATTTTGCAACGCCACCACCACCTTCTGCACTAGTAGGCCATGAAGCGAGCGGTCAGCCGCCAAGGTTCACACGCTTCGCTTCGAATCTGACTCGGAAGGAAAACAAACCATGTTCAACTTTTTGAAAGACTCGATCTCCGTCGGCTTCGCGGCCGACCAGAATGCCACTGCAGTTCCGCGTTGGTGGGCTTTGGCCAGCAGCCACTGGGTTCTCGCGGGTTCCGACTAATCAAAAACGCCGGCTGCTCATCGTGCCTTCAGTACGATGAGCAGCCCCAACCGACTAACCATGATTCGTTCACTTCAAAACACCTTGCGGAGAAGGCACGCGGCGCGGCTCGGGAGAGACGCGATCAGGTGGCTGGGCGACCACGCGAGCAATTTCAAAATATCGCGCGCACGGGCAGCGACGGTCCCGTGGCAGGTCAAGCCTCTCGTGGAACTGATGTTCCTGCTAACCGCGTTGAAACGGCACGGCGTCTGCAATGCCTCCCTTAACCGTCTGAGCGCCACCGCGGTTACGGAAGGAGGCGATTTCGACTGGCACGAACTGGCGGCCTACGATCCGTCGGCAGCCACGGGCATGGCCCTCGTCGCGGACTTCTACCACTCGCTGGGACGGCCCGCCCCATTCGACGAGGGATTCTTCGGGTTCTTGAATCAAATCGAATACTTCGAGGGCATGGACCGCCTGCCCTATCGGGATATG
Organism: Bryobacterales bacterium; assembly: GCA_963836015.1. GTDB lineage: Bacteria > Acidobacteriota > Terriglobia > Bryobacterales > Bryobacteraceae > CAWCDJ01. The sequence continues at coordinate 532,599 of CAWIIF010000004.1, forward strand.
GACCTCGCTTACAACCTCGGACGGCTGGTGGCTCCCCACTACGAAGAAGCCATACCGGTTTGGTTCCGGAGCACCGCATTCGGCCGTCGGCAGCACCCGATCCGGTACACGATCGATGACTTGTATTCCCTCACGCACGCTATCTTCTATATCACCGATCTAGGTCTCCGACGCGCCCAAAGCATGCTCGATTCCGCGACATCCACCCGCCTTCTTCGCGAGCTGCCTAATCTTACCGCAGGGATGCTTCGTGCCGACAACGTCGATGTCCTCGGCGAGTTAGCGCTCTGCTGGCTGTTCTGCGGCGTGCCGGACAGTCTCGTGAACCGAGTTATCTTCGACGGCGCGCTCAACCAGGTGATGGCGGCTGCCACGAAAGAGGGTGCGGTGGCCCCGACGGCGCACATTTCAGGACTGGCCCGGGCAGGGCAGGCAACCTTCCAACAGCTCTACCACACGACACTGGTGGGCGCGTTTCTTTTCACGCTGCTGGCCGAAACGGATTCCTATGAACTTAACTGAGTACCGGTCCGATCTCGTCGTTACATGCCAGGCGGAGCTTGGGCGGTTGTTGTCCGGCTTCGAGGCTGCGCCCTCGTCCTCCGGCCTCTTCGATATCGGGGCAGTAGCGGAAATCGCAGTTCTGGGCGACGGCGTTCCCGAGATTGAGCCCATCCGGCAGATTCTATGTGACAGCGCCGCCCGGTGGTTGAGATCGGGAGTCCTCGAGGACCTGTGCTTTCCACGAGTGGAGCTCACTTACACCGCGGCGCTTCTGGCATACCTGGCGCAACGCAGCCGGGGATTCTCTCCCGGCGATATGGCCGTCATGAAACGACTCTGCGAAGGTGGGCTGATCGGCCGGAGCGAAGTTCCCGTCCTGACTCAGCGGTTGATCGCGGCATATCTGACACGCTGCGGTATCGAGACGGACTTCGGGGATCTAGGCCGGCGAGACCTCATGAAGATGATCGACAAGCGCGTATTGCGCGTCCGTTCGGACGAATACGACCTGTTGGTGGTGCTGATGTGTGCACAGTTGCTGCGAATGGAGGAGCAGGTCCAGCGGCCCGCGATTTACCCCCAGGTTCTGCTCGTTCAAGCCATCCGCTCAGGCAATGCGAACTGGCTGCCGGTCCTCGCATTTGTGTGCGCGCAGTCATTCTCGCTGGACGAGGACATACAGAAGGCGGCGCTGGAGAGCATCCTCGAGAGGATGCCGGCGCGCGGGAAGTTGCTGCCGGCGCCGCGCGGCGTCGGAATCGACAGCGAGTACATCGGACGAGCGGAGCGCGGCCTGCGTATCAGGAGCACCGCCGCGCTCATCCTCTCGCTCTGCACATTAGGAGATTTGCATGACGAAGATCGAGCCTGTATTGCTTTCGACTGAGGACGCGGCCCGAACGTCCACTTACCTAAGGGAGCTGTCCGACCGTTTTCCCAACGTGCCGGTAAGTGTTCAATCGCTCTTCGGGCGTTGCTGCCTGGCGGCGGCCGGGTACGGCGACAATATGGAGCCGCTGGGCGGAGAGGCGGCTGCCCTGGGCGAGCGGATTCTGAACGACCAGGAACCGCAGGGGCTGGACCTAGATCCCCTGCTCCTGATCGAGATCCATCAGATGCTGAAACGCGCTGGTGCTGCCGTCCCGTCCATGCACCGCGTGCTCGAGCAAATCGCCTCGGCGTTGCAGGCGCAGCCCGCGGAAACGCAGCGGGCCGGACGTGTCCGCAATATGGCGTCGCACATGGCATCGCTCGGGCTTCCGGCGCGTCCCGCCGGGCCCTCCAAAGAGATGGCGCGCCTTATTAGCTCGCCGGACCGTTGGTTTGGGGCTACGGTGGCTGAGCTGGCCGAGATCCCGCATCACCTCGCCGCCGATGGCCGCCCGCTGGACGACATGACGACGAAGATTCTCTCCCTGCTCGCGCTCGCGGAATTACGGAACTACCGGATCGACCTTGGCTGCACGCTGCTTCGGGCGGTCTTTCAGTTGGGCGAACCGTGTCCGGAATCGACCGATGCACTGAACTTCATCGCGCTCCAGCGAAGACGCGATGGACGATACGGCTTCCCCAACCAGTTCGCCGAGTCCCCCGAGCTCGAGAACGGTCAACACCTGAGCCTCTACCTGCCGCTGACCGTGAATGCGGTTTGGTTATTTCGCACCGAAGCGGAGCGCCGCCGGCAGTGGCAGACGGCTGCGATTGCGTGAGGACACCTTGCGAGACTTACTTCGTCTTCTGAAGCTGACCCGGGCTTATGCGGGAAGTTATTCGATCGCGATCGCCGCACTGGTCGTGGGTTCGGCCGCATTTCTCTTCATCCCTCCCCAACTCGGGAAGCTGATGGCCTCCCTCGGCGGCCTGGAGGCGGGCCAAAGCGCCGGACCCGCCACAAACGCGGTAATAGCGAGCGCGGCACTGCTGGCGCTGCACGGCGCCGCGGCACTGATCTACACGTTCTTAGTCTCGTATGTGGCTGAGCGAATCATCAACGACATGAGGGCGAGGTTCTTCTGTAACCTGGTCAACGAGCGCCTGGATGCCCGTCCCCCGAAGGCCCTGGGCCAGATCGCCAGCGAGTTCTCCTCGGATCTCTCCCTCGTGCAGGACGGCCTTTCGACGACGCTGATCGATTGCATCCGGCACGGCCTGGTCACGATCGGGGCATTTACCGCGCTGTTCCTGATCGATTTCCGAATGACGGTGATCGCGCTGGCCGGCGTCGGCGCGGTGGCCGGTGTGGTTCTGCTATTCATCCGCAGGGCGACGGCGTCGCTCATCACCATTCAGCAATGCCGCGCGAAGGTTATGACGCTCCTCCTGGAATCCGCGACGAATGTATTTATCATTCAGGCGTACGGACGCGCTGCTTACATGAGTGCCCGGTTCGTTTCATGGCTCGACGAGATGTTCTCCCGCGTGTGGCGGCAGATGCTTCTGGTCGCCTGCATGAACCCTGTCTGCCTGGTGCTGTTTGCCGGAGTCATGACGGCGCTGGCCCTGTATGGAATGCAGCAGCTTCGCAGCGGATACCTCACGGCCCCGTCGCTGATATCCTATTTCACCTTCGCCGCCGTGGTCGTCGCCTCGGTAAGTCAAGCGGGTTATCTGGCCGGCCGTCTGCGGCAAGCCGGTGCGATTCTCGCCAAGCACGACCGGATGCTGGCGCGCCCGGTAGCGAAGGATACGGCTGGCGAGGCGGCGCGTGGTCCGGGTTCCCATCACGCGGCCCAAGGGCCTTTCGGCTTCCACATACACAACGTCAGCTTTACTTATCCCGGCAAGGACACGCCCGCCGTCTCGGAGTTGTCGTTCGAGATTCCGCCGGGCAAAGTGACTGCGATTGTCGGCGAGAGTGGAGGGGGCAAGAGCACGGTCGCTGCGATGCTCAGCGGAATCTACCAACCGCAGCGCGGGTCGATCCGGCTGCTTGCGAACGACGGCCGCCCCACGGACCTGACGCCGGCTGCCCTCGGGCGCGGGATCGCGATCGTCCCACAGGAGCCGTTTCTGTTTGGCGGCACGGTTCTGGAGAATATCACCTTCGGAAGGGAAGACATCAGGGAAGGGCAGGCCAAACAGGCCGCGCGCGCCGCCCGCATACACGACTACATCATGACTCTTCCCCTCGGCTACCACACCAATATCGACGAGGCAGGCAAGAGCCTGTCGCGAGGCCAGCGGCAGCGATTGGCCATAGCGCGGGCCTTGGCCGGGAAGCCGAGCACCGTCATCCTGGACGAAGCGACAGCCTCCCTGGACACCGGCAGCGAGCGGGCGATCAAGGCGGTAATCGACGACCTCCGCGGCACCACGACGTTTGTCATCATCGCGCATCAGGGAGCGCTGTTATCCGACGTGGACCATTGCATCGTGCTGCACTGCGGCCGGGTGCGGTCCGAGGGCGTGCCATCCGCTTTCCAGATGGCGACAGGCGGTGTATTGTGCTGACGGAAGGCGTCATGAAAACGGATACAGTCTTCGACGGCCTCACGGTACTGGCCCTGCGTATCACCGCGCCCGATGGACGTTTGCTGATTGCGCCGTCGGATGCGCGATTCAAACCCGGCGTGACGGCGCTGATCGGAGCGAACGGCTCTGGAAAATCGACACTGCTGCGCGCCATCGCAACCTTGCACCCGATTGCCGGCGGCGCCATCGTCCTGGACGGGGTCAACGCCACGCGCGACCGGCGGTTGTTTCTCGAGCGGCTGGTCTTTCTTCCACAGAACTTCTCGACATACCCGGACTTGACCGGGCAGGAATTTCTCGAATATTCTCTTCGGCTGCGAGGCGCCGGCAGGCGGCAGGCCAAGTCCACCGCGATCGCGTGGCTGGATGCAGTCGGTCTCCGTCAAGCCGCCAGAACCAAGACAGGCACATATAGCCAGGGCATGCTGCAGCGGCTGGGCTTCGCCTATGCGATGCAACTGGACGTGAGCCTCTATCTGCTGGACGAGCCATTCGCCGGGGTGGATCCCGAAAGCCGCAATGCGATGACGGACCTTTTGTTCCAACCCGGCGGGGAGCGAACCGTGATCGTGAGCACTCACCACGTCGACGAAATGCTCGCCCGTGGGGCCGCGGTCGCGCGGATTGCCGCCGGATCTCTGGTGATGGAATGCTAGTCGAATCGCTACCGCGGTTCAGCGCGGCCCAGTCCAACGCTTCCCACCGGCGGGCGCCGCGCTGGCCGGCGGTGACCGGGACGGAATTGATGCTCCGGTTGCGGAATACGAGCACGCCGATCATCCTCATCTGTGCGGCTGCCGCTGCCATTTTGTTGACTCCACCGGCTGACGCGAACTACGCGGTGATCACATTCGGCGGGATGAAGCCGGTTATGTCGGCGGGGACTTCCATCGTCGCGGCCGGAATGGTATTGAGCCTGCTCCTGTTTCCCGTCTACGTGTTAGGGCTGGGCGTAGGCTGCTCCCGCGACCGGAGGCTGCGAACCGGCGCGGTCCTGGCCAGTTCGCCGGTAAGTCCAGCCACGCTGCTCTGCGGACGGATGATTGCCAACGCCATCCTGGTGGTTTTGTTTTCATTGATGTCGCTGTGCCTTGTGGCCGTGGTATCCGCGTCGCGGTTCAAGAGTCTCCCGGACGCGGACGCCGTTGCGGCGTACATTCTCGTTGTCGTTCCGTGCGGTCTATGCAGTTTGCCGGCGGCGGCGCTGTTGGACCGCTACCTGACTGACCGCGATGGCGAGAAGGCGTCGGTCATGATTGCCCTGTGGTCGGTACTCATGATCTGTTCGATAGCGGCATGGCCGGACGTATTCGGGTTGCTGCTCCTGAAGCAGAACGCTCCCGCCGGATCCGCCCTCTTGCAGTTTTCAGTCGGGGTCGTTGTCGCGGATCACATGGGAAAGATCCCTTGGGCATCCGTGGTGCTCTCGCCGTCCTTCGTGGCGGCGCGGTTGTCTCTGATGGCCGCACTCTTACCGTTGTTTGCGCTGATTTGCATGGCGGCCGGGCCAGGCATGAAGGCAGCACTCTCGCGAGGGCCGGAACGCTCTCCGGGCGGGGGCGCGGCGCCCGTGCAGCCGCGGGCGGATCTCCCGCGCATGCGCCCTGCGCGTATGGGAGTGCTTTCGACCGCGCCGGTTCTCTGGCAGCATTGGTTTCTGCGGGCGAACTGGACCCGCCTGTTATTCGCGGCCGGTTTGTTGATCTCGCTCGCTGCCCCACACTCGACGCGCCTGACCCTCGGAGTGGCTCTGCTGATTCCTCTAACGGTTTTCAACATGCGCCGCATATCCGGCGAGAGCCGTCTGCGGGAACTCGAGCGGTCGACGGCCGCTTTGTGGAGGCCCTCGCCGCTGCTGTTCACGGCGTTGGTGCTCGCCGCTGTCACGGCAATCCCGGTATTGCCGGCGTTTGCCCAGTTGCCGGCCGCGAGGAGCGTCCATGTTGCGGTTGCCATCCTCGGCGCGGCTCTATGGCTCACCTGGAGCTGCGCTGCGATGGAGCGTCCACTGCTCGGTATCTCTGTCTATGCGGTGATCTGGTATCTCGAATCATTCAGCGACATTCCGCCGGCGGCGGACTTGCTGGGCTTCGGCGCTACATCGGCGCTGTCCTTTGCCGCGGCCCTGGGATTGACCATCGCGCTCGGCATTCTTGTCCTGCGAAGGGATCTTTATGCTCTCAGATCGTCTCGATATCTGTAACTCGGTCGAGTTGACCGCGGTGGCCTCCAGGGCCGGGCGCGGACGGGTTGGTTTGTGCACGGCCGCCACAGTTCTCGCGCTAGCCGCGTACACCGGCGCAACCGCCTGGATACTCTCCACTAACACGGCTCGCGTGTATGGCTTTCCGATCTCCCACGATCCCCGCACTGTCATTGAGATTGCAATGCAGGTGTGTCCGATGCTGGCCGCGATCTTCCTGGTGCTGCTCGCGCCGGTGAGTGAGCGGCTGACCGAAAACCTCGCCAGGCGGGCCCAGCCGGTACAGCCGTGGCGCAGAACGGTCATCACCGTCGCGGTGAGCGCAGGGAGCGCGCTCGTGACGGTTGGCGCGACAGCCGGCGCGGTTGCCGGCGTCTGCGGAGTTCGTGCGGCGGCGCCGGGCGCGGCAATGCTGCTGTGGGTCGCCGGCGAACTGATGTTCGATGTCGCGCTGATCGGCGTGTTCATCACCACGCTCCACGCGCTGACGCGAAGGCTCTGGGCCACCGTGCTGTTGTTTCTGCTCTACATCGTCACCGTCTCGGTGGTGGGGCCGCTGTGGGGCATCACGTCCTATATCGGCTTCGGATCGAGCGTCCCGGTCATGCTGACTACCTACTCAACCGCGCCGCTCTATGATGGAGCGGCCTGGCTGTTACGGGGATACTGGCTATGCGTAACGCTGCTGATGTTGTCGATCCGTTACGGCAACGATTGCCCTCCCCTACCTCTTCTTCGCACCCTGGTGAGTGGGTTGCGAGAGCCGGAACGCAGGTGGCGGGGGCCTCTCGGCGTCAGCCTGGCACTGATCGCGTTGTGCATCCTTGCCGGTTCAAGCTTGTTGCGATTGCAACGGTACGGCACCGCGAGATACCAGCCGCCGTCACAGGCTGCGCTCGACACCGCGTTGCTTTCGGGCAGGGAGGAAGCGCGCCTGCACCTGACACACTTCAACGTCCGTCTGAGTTATGCGCCAGACGAGCGAAAGGTCGCGGTGGAAGGCGATCTGACCTTCAGTAATGAGACGCAGCCGATTCACACCGCGCATTTCCAAATGCCTGGCCTGATGATTCCCGATCGCATTGAGTTTCAAGGAGTGGGTAAGTACAAGCTTCGCGCGCTGGGCAAATACATTCAGGTAACGTTCGCGGAAACGGTCCCGCCCCGGCAGCAGGTGCGAGCCGTTTATACGGGATCGATCGAGCCGGCCGGCGCGTTCGACCTGGCGGTTCAGGCGAAAGTGCTTCAGGGCGCATTCTTCCTGAGCGACTCCGATATCCTCTTGACGGCGCGCCGCGCCTCTTGTCTCACGGCTTCTGCCTCGACGAATGGCTGCTCCACCTCGGAGAACTATCTGATGAGCGATCGAGCCGCGGGCCGCATTACGGTCATCGCGCCCGAGCGGTTCAGCGTAGCGAGCGCCGGCGAGGAGTCGAGCCGCCAACTCGCCGGTGGAGCCAGAGAGCACTCGATTACAATCCCGACACCTCGCCTGGTGTCTTTCATGGTGGCCTCTGCACCGTTCCGGAAGAGGACCGAGGTCTTGAACGACGGAACCAGGATCCAGGTTTTCCGGTCGCCGGCCGCTACGGACGGAGATCCGGAAGGGCCTCTGGCTAAGAGCATCCTCTCCTTTTACCAGAGCGCCTGGCCGGCTTATTCACGGCACGACCTGAATATCATTGAGACCCCCACACCGCTGGGCGAGGCCCTGGCGTTCGACGGTGCGATTGCGGTCAGCGACAAGATCATTGCGAGCCGCAGCCCTGTCTCCGGCACGGCTAGCAACCTGCTCGAATTCGTCATGGCTCATGAGATCGCCCATCAGTGGTGGGGATACCGTGTAGTGCCTACGCGTTCTCCCGGACGGCTGTTCCTTCTCGAATCGCTTCCCCAGTTCGCCGCCTACCAGTTTCTGATCCGGCGCGGCATTCTCAGTGAGAAGGATGCCCTCGAGAACGAGCGACGGCGATACGGCGCGGCGCGCGCGCGTCTGCGGAGCCGGGAGGCGTCTTTGGCGGAATCCGAAACCGGGGATGAACTCGTGTACAACAAGGGGCCTTTCGCACTGTTGTCGCTCGACAGGCTCGCCGGGAGATCGTTGATGAGCCGGCTGGCCGGGCCGATCGACAGCTACTCATACGAATCGCGGGGAAGCGTCCGGCCGGACCAGGTCATACCGGCTCTGATCGATGCCCTGCCGGAAGGCAGCAGGGCAGCCGCCCGGAGCCTCATTTTCGGCGTAGGGAGCGAGGACAACCTGCTTGAGACAGGAATGATTTCGAGGTAACTATGAGGCCCATCTCCGACTTGGTTCAAGACATCACGATTGCGGTGCGCACTCTTTCCCGGCGTCCCGGCACGGCGATTGTTCCGGTGCTGTCGTCATCCCTGGCCATCAGCGCGTGCTCTCTGATCGTCGGAATCGCGAATGTCGCGCTGTTCCGGCCGCTGCCGGTGGCCGACAACTCGCGTCTCATGAGCATAGACGCCCAGAACCTCATGACCGGCGATGTGGGAAGCGCGATGTCGTACCCCGACTATCTCGACCTCACCACCGTCCGTTCGTTTGAGAATGCCGCGGCATATTTTCCGATGACGCCCGCGGCGCTCTCCTTCGACGGCACGGAACCGCACCGCTGTTGGGGAACCATCGCGACTGCGAACTACTTCGATGTCGTTCGCCCCGCCTTCGCTTTGGGCCGTGGATTCGACCGGGTGCGCGACGACACGCCGGGGGCTCCGCCGGTCATCGTCCTCAGCCACCACCTGTGGTTTTCGCGATTCGGCGGCGATCCCGCCCTGATCGGCGGCACGATCATGGTGAACGGGCGCAGCGTGACGGTTCTCGGCGTAACCGCGCCGGGGTTCCGCGGCACGGACGTCGGGATGGTCTCCGAGTTTTGGATCCCCCTGTCGATGCGGGACCTGGTGATCCCGATGCTGCCGGCAAACCGGCTGGACCCGTTCGCCGACCGCGACGCAAAGTGGCTGTTCACCCTGGGGCGGCTGGCAACCGGTGCGACCCGCGAGCAGGCGGATGCCGAGTTGCGGGTGGCCGGCGAACGGCTTGCCGCCGCGTACCCGGCCACTAACAGGGACCGCGGTTTTCGCGTGGAGAGGGCCGGCCAACTGGTGCCGCCGGTGCGGAGGGCCATGCTGGTGTTCTTCATCCTGTTGCTCACGGTCTGCGGCCTCGTATTGTTGACTGCCTGCGCCAATATCGCCAACCTGCTCCTCGCCCGTGCTACGGCGCGGCACAAGGAAATGGCGACCAGGCGCGCGATTGGGGCCGGCTCGGCGCGCCTGGTGCGCCAGTTGCTGACCGAAAGCGTGCTGCTGTCGCTGATGGGGGGCGCGCTCGGATACATCATCGCGGGCATCGGAGCACGGTCATTCGGCCGGATGCAGCTACCCATGGCCCTTCCGGTCGATTTCTCTGTGTCGCTCGACTACCGGGTTCTGGCCGTGTGCACGGCGCTCTCCCTTCTTACCGGCATCGTGTTCGGCCTGACTCCGGCGCTCCATGCGGTTCGACAAAACCTGGTGAGCGGCCTCAAGGATCAGCCGGTCCGGCTCGGCCGGTCGCGATGGTGGAACGTCCGGAATATCCTGATGATCAGCCAGGTCGCCATCTGTATCGTATTGCTGGTCTGCTCGGGCCTGTTTTTCCGTACCTTAAATTCCGCGCGGACGGCCGACACGGGGATGGCGCACCGGAACCTGGTCCTCATCGGCTTCGATCCGTTTCTCGAGGGCAGCGGCATCGACCGCGGAGATCGCCTGAATGCCCTCCTTCGCCGGGTGCGGAGTGTGCCTGGCGTGGAATCGGCGGCGATCAGCACGACCGTGCCGCTGAGCCTGGCCGGGGTTTCCGGGCGGGTCCACGGAGATGGCCGGTTGGATCAGGCCGACCGAGGTCTGGACAGCGATCTCTACGACATCTCCCCGGGGTTCTTCGGAACGCTGGGCATTCCGTTCATCGCGGGAGAGGATTTCCAGCCTGCGGATGCCAGTGGAGAAGTGGCGATCCTCAACCAGGCGGCCGCCGAGCGGCTCTTTCCCGGGGCCAATCCGATCGGCAGGCAGGTGCAATTGGATGACCGGCGGATGCTCCGGGTGGTCGGCGTCGTGGCTACCGCCAAATCGCGCATGATGGTGGAAGCGCCGCGGCCAAGCGTTTACCGGCCGCTGCCCGGCGCCGCGGCATCGCATTCGATCACCGGCGTCACGCTCCTAGTCCGGACTCGCGGAAATCCCGCGGCCTTCGTCTCACCCGTGAGTAACGCGATTCACGAGGTCGATCGCGGGCTGCCTCTTTTCGACATCCGTACCATGCAACAGCAGATCGACAACGCCTTGCTGCTGCAACGGGCCGGCGCCTTCCTTTTCGGGCTTGCCGGATTGATCGGACTGGTAATTGCCGGCGCCGGCCTGTACGGGCTGGTGAGTTTCCTGGTGGCCCGGCAGACCAGGGAGATCGGGATTCGCATGGCGCTCGGCGCGCGCCGCGGTCAGATTCTTGCGGGGGTGCTCGGCAAAGGGTTGCGAATGACCGCGGCCGGCTCGGCTGTGGGCCTCCCCCTGGCGGCCCTTTTGAGCCGGGGAATCGGCAGCCTGCTTTACGGTGTCAGCCCCACCGACGGACTGACCTTCGCTTCGGTAACGCTGTTCCTGCTGCTCACCGCGGTGGCCGCTTGCATCCTGCCGGCACTGAAGGCGGCCAATATCGCGCCGGCTATCAGCATTAGGGTCGAGTAAGCGGTTTCTCCGGTGAGTTCCTGAGGCACAAGTAGACGTTTTCTCACAAAACTCCGGGGTTGTGCAGAAACGTCGGGTCCGCGCGGCACACTACCTTGATGAACCCACGATGGCGGTGAGCCGAAAACCGCGGACGCGGCACAGCTCGAGTCACCCTCCACTTCTTGCATTCGGCGCATTCATCGGGATGTTGTATGAGGAGTTCAATGTACGAAGCCATGTCTTCCCGAGACGTTCCGCACCCCGCCGGCACGATGGAATCACGGCCCGGTCCTCAGGATCTCCGACCGGCCCGGTGCGGTTTTCAGCGCAGCTCGTTTGACCAGCAATATGTCGATCGCCTGAGGGCCGGCGACCCGGCAACCGAGCAGCACTTTACGGCGTACTTCGGTGAATTGCTGCTGATTAAGCTCCGCGCGCGTTTGCGCTACGCGCAGGCGATTGAAGATGTCCGGCAGGAAACCTTTGTCCGCGTGCTGACGGCGATTAAAACGAAGAACTGCCTGCAATCTCCGGAGAGGCTCGGAGCGTTCGTGAATTCGGTCTCCGAGAATGTCCTGTTGGAACTATATCGCAAGAACTCGCTGCAGCGAGTCGTCGAGTTGGATGAACGGTACGATCCTCCCGACAAGCGTTCGAGCGCCGAATCGGAGATGGTGACGGAGGAACGCAGACAGCAGGTTCGAAAGGTCCTGGATGAGCTGCCCGCCAAGGATCGCGACCTGCTTAGGATGATTTTCTATGAGGACGTCGAGGCGGACGAGATCTGCCGGTCATTTCGAGTGGACCGCAATTACCTGCGGGTGCTCGTCCACCGCGCCAAGGCCCGGTTTCGCGAGTGTCTGCTGAAACGGTATGCGGAAGCGGGGCAGGCACAAGCGTGATGCGACAGGAGCCTCTTATGAACCACGAAGCGAGCATCAAACGCCACACCGCGGAAAAATACCTGATGGGAGAGCTCTCGGCAAGCGAACGCGCCGCATTCGAACAGCACTTTTTCGAGTGCGAGGAGTGCGCCGAAGAAGTACGTCTCGGCCACCAGCTCAGGGAGAATGCCAAGGCCGTGTTCGACGAGGAGGCGAAGCCGGCGCATCGTCCGGTCCCGGCGAAGAGCCGGTCCTGGTTCGCGTGGATGCGCCCAGCCGCCATGGTGCCGGCCGCGGCCTGCCTGGCCATCTTCGCCATCGCCGGCTATCAGAACGCGGTAGAGCTCCCGGCGCTACATGCGCGCATCGCGGATCTCGAACAGCCCATGGTCGTGCAATCCGCGATGGTTCTGCCCCCCTCGTCGCGCGCCTCGGCGCCTTCGATTCCCGTCTCAGCCTCCGCGCGGTTCCTGCAGTTGTCCCTGGCAATCGACGCCGTGCGTCCGGCCGACCGTTACGAGTGTGAACTTTTAACCGACGCCGGCAAAGCCATTCTGAGGATCGCGGTTTCCAGGCTCGAACCCGATGCGAACCTGACCTTGTTGATCCCCGCCGCCAAAGTTCCCGCCGGATACTATAAAGTGGTTCTGCTCGGATTCACAGGCCGGGATGCCGCCGAGCTCGAACACTACCGCTTTGCGGTTCGTCCGGAGTAGTTCTCGAGGACAGACCGCGCTTGACCCGGCGAGCGGCGCATAAGAGAATGCGTTCTAGCTGTTTTCACATCCAGTGGGCACCCTGAAAGAAAGGAACTCTACTATGCCTGTTCTACAACCGCGATCCCCCCGCGAGTTTCTATTTCGAGGCAATGCCGTCGCAGCCGGAGGATTCCTCACGAAGCGGAGCGGCAAGCCGGTCGAGCAGGACCCGAATGTCGCGACTACCCACGGTGAGAGCAGCCTTCCCCTGGTTGGCGGCGTCTCTCGCTCGAAGGTTCAACCCGAGCTTGCCAATCCCGAATTCATCAGCTATGGCCCATGCGAAACGTTCGTGTGGGGCCGCCATGTCGGGGACAAGACAGTGACGACGCTGATGGCGACCGTCGCCAACGTGCGCTTGACGACCTCGCCGTCGGATGGCGACAAGGCTCCCGGCGTGCGGTCCATCACCTTCGCGGCGGACCATTTCTCGATCGAGGTGGAGTCGACGCATCCCCAGAAGGGGCAGCCGTCCTTCGTCATTAAGACGACGGAGGCCGCCGGCATGACGATCCACCAGGCGCGGACCGAGGGGCCCGATGTTTTGACGCCGGTTGCGCTCGACATCGATGAACAGTTGATCTCACTGAATACGATGGAGCAGATGGACAACGAGTTCCTGAAGAACCGCCAGTTCTTCGACGATCACGCTCCCCGCTTCTATACCAGGACCAAGCTGGTTTTTGGGAAGCACAAACTGCCGCGGAGCCCCCAGGGGTACTTTTTGGGGTCGTTCGTCAAGCAAATCCGGCTGGGCGATACGGTCATCCCGGGGAACTCGCTGACCACCCCGGGGTTCGGCACGATTTCTTTTGGCCTGATCGTGGCGGACGACTTCAGCCGCCGTATCACCATGGCGCATGTCAGTGATGGGCTCAGATCCCGGTGGCAAGGGGGACTTCACGGGGGTCGATACCAATGGCATCTGGCAGTGAGCGACGGCTCTGGCCGTGCATGCGGTCATCGCGTTGTCTCGCGGCGTGTTCCTGCTGCTGGTTTGGCTCCGACCAGGATGATCCATATCGTGAAGCGGTCCGCGCTCTGCGAGACGGAAACGCGCCTCGAGCACTGGATCTTGCCCACATGGCCAAGAAGCGATGCGGGGCGCGAACGGCATGTAATTGGTCGGCCAGGCTCCTCGAAGCGGAAGTCCTGCTGCGATCGGATCAGCAGGATGCGGCGGCGGCGGCGCTTGCAAGCGGACCACCCGAACGTCAGGAATTTGCTCCCCTCGCCGCAAGACGAACCTGGCTCCTCGGCGACTTGGAATTCGCGCGCGGGCACCCCGATCGTTCAGAAGCGCTTTTGACCAAAGCCGTGAAGATGGCGTCTTCGGCTGGAGCTTGGGATGTCGGCTTCGATGCCGAATTAGCCTGGCGCGATTGCTGTTTTTACACCGGCACGATGCGGATCAGCGCGCCGAAACGATCTTCCGCGAAGTCGCCGAACAGGCTGCTATGCGACATGGACGCCTATCATGAAGCATTGCATTGAACGGCATCGGCATGATGCGCCTCAAGGATTGGCGATTCGACGAGGCAATTCCCTGGTTTCAAAAGACAATTGAGGCCGCCAGGCGGGATGCGGTGCAGCGACTGATCGTCGCTGCCGGCCAGAATCTCGCAATCTGCTATTCCCAATTGGGCAGCTATCGAAGAGGCGATCAAGTCGCGGCAAAGGCAATCAACCTTTTAGGCGAGAGCGGATTGGCGCCCTATCGCATGAACCTGGCCTTCGAGATGGGAAACACTTACCTCGAAGAAGGAGATGCCCAAAAAGCCATTGAACTTTACCGACAGGCTATGCCGCTGGCGGTAAATGGTGGGGATAAGGCCAGGATCCAATCGGACGCTCGCAGTACCGCGTACATCGACATGGGGAATTGGGACGAGGCGGAGAAAAGCAACAATACGGCCCTTTCCTACGCTAGTGACGATCAGTCGCGGCTCTGGGTTGAAAAAAACGCGGCGGCGATTGCGGCCGGCCGGGGCCGGTATCAGGAGGCCTGCAACCTCTACCTCAAGACGATCCAAGACGCTCGGAATACGCCCATCGTTCTGTGGGAATCGTATGCCGCACTGGCCATGCTGCACACGGCCACAAAGGACTATCCCAAAGCCAATGTGGAGTTCGAGAAAGCCATCGAGGTTATCGATAACAACTCCGACAAAATCTCCATCCCCGATTACCGGCTGACTTTCTTTTCGCGGGTGATCGAGTTCTACCAGCACTACGTGCAGTCGCTGATGGCTCAGCGGGATTACCAACGCGCTCTCGAGGTTGCCGATTCCAGCCGGGCGCGGATCCTGTTGGAGCGCCTGTCATCGCACCGGACTCTCAGAAGATCCTCAGCCTCCGATTACCTCAAGATTGCCCGCGCATCGCACAGCGTTCTGCTGTTCTATTGGATCGCGCCCGAGCAGTCGTATTTGTGGGTGGTGACTCCGGCCCGCATTTACCCTCCCTTCCAATTGCCGCCGGCCGCGCAGATCCGCGGCTGGGTGGACCGTTACCGCGCATTTGTGGAGCAGCGAATCGGGGATCCGATGGCGAGCGAGAACGAAGCAGGCCGGCGTCTTTACGAATCCCTGATTGCTCCCGCCGCGGAATTGATCCCGCCCGGTTCCCGGGTGATTCTATTCCCCGATGATGCGCTGAACTGGCTCAGTTTCGAGACTCTTCCGGTCTACGGCAAGGCACCGAAGCAGAAACCGCACTACTGGATTGAAGACGTGCGGCCGGTCCTCGGACCTTCTCTCGCTGTGCTGAACACCGAAGAGGAGAAGATGCGGCGGGCTCCGGATTCCATGCTGATTATCGGCGACCCGGTATCAGCCGATCCGGAATTCCCCAAACTGGAGTTCGCCTCGAAAGAGATCCAAACCATCGAGGCGCAATTCCCTTCGGCCAGGAAGAAGGTGTTCACGGGTTCCGCGGCGCGCCCGGATGCCTACCGGGAAGCCGGCCCCGCCGGCTTTTCGCTGCTGCACTTCAGCGCCCATGCCGTCGCGAACCGGGAGAGCCCGCTCAATTCCGCGATCATCCTGTCGGGCAGCCGCGACAATTACAAACTCTACGCGCGGAGTATTATCGACACTCCTTTGCAGGCGGACCTTGTCACGATCTCGGCGTGCCGGGGCGCGGGCGCCCGATCCTATTCAGGAGAGGGGCTGGTCGGCTTCACCTGGGCATTTTTGCAGGCGGGCGCGCGCAACGTGATCGCCGGCCTGTGGGACGTCACCGACAGTTCTACTCCGGCGATCATGAGCGTGCTCTACTCTAAAATTGCGTCCGGGGCGAATCCGGCCGATGCCTTACGCAATGCGAAGCTGAGCATCATCCATTCGGCGCAGGGCTATCACCGGCCGTACTACTGGGGTCCTTTCGAAATCTATACCCGCGACGTCCGGCAATTCGCTTCGAGTGCACCCTCGCGCTCCGCCACACGGTGACTACCGGTTGCAGTTGGCCGGACAGGCCCAATAATCGAACGGCAGTTTGCCGTTGCTGTCGAGTTGAGGTGACCACTTTTCCATGCACGCTACACATTGCAGGATGAGGTCTTGCCTGTCGACCAGCCGCACACCCAGCTTTGCCAGCTCAGCATCGGTCATGTGGCGCACGTCCTCTTTGTCCACGCAACTCCGATCAAGAACTTTCATGGTTCTCGCTCCTTCCAGGGAGGGCGCAACCCCTCTCAGATACATGTTGCGCCAGTTATCGATGGAGTCAACCGGAAAATGACGGTTCGCGTACGCAAATTCCCGGTACGAAACAGAACACTCGGAATCGGGGCGGACAGGGTTACGATCCTTGGTGGGGCGCACTCTGCATCGGCGCACAACTCCGAGGCAGTCGATCCGCGATTCCCAGGGCGCGGCAATCATGCTCCAGCATCTCTCGCACGAGTTCCGGAAACGTCACCCGGTGACTCCACCCCAATACTCTGCGGGCCTTGCCGGCGTTTCCCTGGAGGAGATTGACCTCCGCCGGCCGGTACAGATCCGGATCGGGCTTGACATACGCCTGCCAGTCCAACCCGGCGCGGTCGAATGCCAGCTCCACAAACTCCCTGACAGAATGGGTTTCTCCGGTGGCAACTACGTAGTCGTCGGGCTCCGGTTGCTGGAGCATGAGCCACATGGCCTCGACGTACTCGCGGGCGTGCCCCCAGTCGCGCTTGGCGTCGAGGTTCCCCAGGCGCAGCTCGTTCGACCTCCCGGCAAGGATGCGTGCCACACCCGCTGTAATCTTGCGGGTGACGAACTCGAATCCGCGCCGCGGCGATTCGTGATTGAAGAGGATGCCGCTCGAGGCATGCACGCCGTAGGCCTCACGGTAATTCTGCGTGAGCTCATATCCGGCCACCTTGCTGATGCCATACGTGGACCGGGGATGAAAACGGGTCAGCTCGTCCTGCGGAACCGTTTCCGCCTTGCCGAACATTTCGCTGGAACCGGCGAAATAGAAGCGGCACTGCGGAACGATCGACCGCAAGGCCGACAGCAGGTAGTGGGTCCCCAGAACGTTGGTCTGGATGGTGGTGAACTCATCATCGAACGAATAGCTGACAAAGCTTTGGGCTGCCAGGTGGTAGCACTCTTCCGGGCGCACCTTCTCCACAACCTGGTGAATGCTGGCGTAGCTTTCGAGGGAGGCGGCCTGCAATTTGATCCGCGACCGGATCCCGGCGAGGCGGGAAAGGCGGTTTTCGGGATCTTCGAGGGCGACGCGGCGAACGAGGCCGTAGACCTCGTATCCCTTGGAAAGGAGCAGCTCGGCAAGATACGAGCCATCCTGTCCGGTAATACCGGTGATCAACGCCCTCCGGGGACTCGTCGCGGTGGAACTCGCCATGAAACGATTATCGTAGGTTTCTTCACCTCGACGCGGGTTAAGCCGGATGATGCCCGAAGGTCACCGCTGACCGGACCTGGAGCCGGAGCCGTCGCCGGGCGGGTGCAGGAGGAGCTTCTGCACGCGCCAGTTCAATAGCTCGGCGGTATAAATCTCATTTTCCGAGGGGCAGGCGAGCTCGTGAATCCAGCCGAACTGCTTCGGTTGGCGCCCCGTTCTGCCGAGCATGCCCAACAGCTTGCCGTCCAGTGACAGCTTGTAGATGCGGCCGGGGTAGGCGTCCGCGCTGTATAGGTACTGTGTCGGGCCTGGTGTGATGCAAATGGCCCACGGCGCGCCGCTTTGCCGGGCGCCCGCTTCCGCACCAGGCTGGTTTCCCATCCACGGGTGGGCGTCCGGCGGCACGGGTACGTCGATCGTAATTTCGCGCTCGAAAGCGCCGTTGGAATCGAATACCTGAATGCGGCGGTTGCCCCGATCGGCGACGTAGATGTTGCCGTTGTTATCGGAGGCAATGCTGTGCGGTGTGTTGAACTCACCCGGCTTGGTGCCTCGATCTCCCCACTGCTTCACCCAGTCGCCATTCTTGTCAAACTTCGCCACACGCGAGTTGATGTACCCGTCGCTGATGAAGATGTCACCCTGAGCATCCCAAGTGACGTCGGTCGGCTGGCGAAACTGCCCGTCCACGGCGGGCCGGGGCGGAGTGACCCGGGTCCACGGTCCTGCGTCGTCGGAGGCTTCCTTCTTGCGACCGAACACCATCACCACGCGGCCTTCGGGGTTGAACTTGATGATCATGTCCGAGCCTTTGTCGATCGCCCAGATATTGTCGTCCTTATCGGTACGGACGGCATGGGCAAAGGACCAGGCGTAGAGATTCTTCCCGATCTCCCGCATGAACCGGCCGTCAGGCCCGAACTCGAGCAACTGCGCGGCAGCGGCTCCATAGGCGGGTCCGGTTGTGCCGCCGCGGGAAAAGACGAAAACATGTTTCTTCGAATCGACTGCCACGCCCGAAACTTCACCGAGGTACAGATCCGGGGGCAGCTTCAGGAAATTGGGGACGGCGTCGTAGGGGATTTCGGCAACCGGCGCCGCCGTCTGACCGAATGCGGCAGCGACGAAACAGGCGAACAAGACAACTTGGTGGATTCTCACAGGCAGCCTCCCAGGTACGATATCAAAACTGATCGGACATAACTACGGACTGGTCCGCGTCCGCGCGATAAAATCGGTTGGTCGTGACAAGGATGCGCTTGGCGGGTCTGCTCGGCCTTACGGGCTGCCTGATCGGTGGAGGCCTGTCATTCGGCAGTCAATTGCCGGTCCGGGTTTATTCGACCGCCGACGGGCTTAAGAACAACTCGGTCAACCGGATCGTACAGGACTCGCGCGGCTTCCTCTGGTTCTGCACCAGCGAGGGGGTCTCGCGCTTCGACGGCTATGGATTCGTCAATTACGGGGTTGCGGAGGGGCTGAGTCACCGGCGGGTCAACGATGTCCTCGAGAGCCGGAGCGGCGAAATCTGGATTGCCACGGGAGGCGGGCTCTCGAAGCTCGGAACCGGTCCGACGGTGGAGGTAGTGAGGGATGAGCGGGTTCCCGCGGGAGCGCGCTGGATCTCCCGGCTTTTGGAGGATCGCTCATCCGCGCCCGGGCAGCCGGCCCTCTGGTGCGGCACTAGTTCCGGCCTGTACCGCTTCACGTCCTCCGACGGCCGCTTCCAGCGAGTCGATCTGGGTCAGTCCGATGCCGATCGGAACATGTTTGTTCTCGACCTCTACGAAGATCGCGCTCATGCTCTCTGGATCGGCACCGACCGGGGCCTTTTCCGGTACCGGGCCGGCGAAAAGCTGCTTCGCTATACGGTGCCGCAGAACGGGGTCAGTTCGATCCGGCAAGACCGGTCCGGGGCAATTTGGGCCGGCACCTGGCAGGGAGTAGTGCGGATCGCGGGGGGCCGGATCGACCGGGTCATCGACCGGCGCAGCGGTCTGGCCGCTGATTATGTTTCGAGCCTGCTCTGCCTTGAAAACGGATCGCTCTGGGCGGGCGGAACCGCCGGGCTGACCCTGCTGGAATCGGGCCAGGTGCGCCAGCGAATCGGCGCCGCGGACGGTCTGGTAGTCGATGGGATCGAAGCCCTTACAGAGGACCGGGAAGGCAATATCTGGGTGGGGACGGACGGCGGCGGAGCGGTCAAGATTGCAACGGGCGGCTTCACCACCTATTCGCAAGCGGAGGGCCTGGCCGGACGCCCCTCGACCATTCTGGAATCGCAGGCGGGCGAACTGGTGGTTGTGGCGAAGACGGAGGACGACGTCAGGCTAAATCTATGGAGGGGCAACGGGTTCAAGCCCTTCCAGCCCGCCTTTCCCTCGCCGGGCGCCGGCTGGGGCATGGGGCAGACGGCATTCCAGGCGAGGAACAAAGAGTGGTGGATCGCGAAGGCCAACGGACTCTTCCGGTTTCTCGCCGTGGGGTCGGTATCTGGGCTGCACCGCAAGGCGCCGGTTGCGGCCTATGGTGTGAGTTCCCGGGCTCCAGGTCCGTACAAGGCATTCGAGGATTCGCGCGGAGATGTCTGGATCGCGTTCCGGAGGTCGGGGAACCTCGCGCTTGCGCGATGGAGCCGGCGGTCGGACTCGATTGAGAACGTTGCGCCGGCCGAAGGCCGCACGGAGTCCTTTCCGTTCGTGTTCGCGGAGGACCCGGCTGGCGCGGTATGGATCGGGTATTTCCAGGGAAGCTTGATGCGGTATCGCGGGGGACAGTTGCGGCAGGTCGACTGCCCGCCGCCGGCCGATCGCGGAATTCGCAGCCTGCTGGTGGATTCGAAGGGACGCTTATGGGTGGGGACGGCCGAAGCGGGGCTGCTGCGGTTCGACCGTCCCGGCGACGAGCGCCCGCAAGCACAGCGATACACGTCCAAGGATGGTCTTTCGGGAGAATATGTCGAGTGTCTCACAGAAGACCGCCTCGGGCGGATTTACGCCTGTACCGGCCGGGGCATCGACCGCCTGGATCTCGCCTCCGGACGATTCCGCCACTATACGACCGCGGATGGCCTGGTGAAAGGCGATGTGCAAATGGCGCTCCGCGACCGGGAGGGCGCGCTCTGGTTCGGGAGCACGCAGGGAGTCTCGCGGCTGATTCCCAAGGCCGACCGGCCCGCAATGACACCGTACGTCCAGATCAGCAGGCTCGAGATTGCGGGTGTCGCTCGCGGAATTTCGCCGCTCGGCGAGCGCCGGCTGGCCGGCCTTCGCGTACCTTATGGAGCGGGACCGCTCCGCGTGGAGGTAACTGGGATCGCGTTCGAGCCCGGCGAGGTTCTGCTTTACCAGACGAAGCTGGAGTCCGTGGATCGGGACTGGAGCGCACCTTCGCGCGAGCGCAATCTGAACTACGCGGCACTGCGGCCGGGCTCCTATCGTTTTCTGGCGCGGGCAGTGAATGCCGAAGGGCTGGCCAGTGCTGAACCGGCGGAGGTCGACTTTACGGTCCTGGCGCCGTTCTGGCAGAGGCCCTGGTTCCTGCTCGCGTGTTCGATGGCCCTGGCCGGCATGGGGCTGGCGGCTCACCGGGTCCGCGTCGCACGCCTGGTGGAAATCGAGCGGGTGCGCAACCGGATTGCAGCCGACCTGCACGACGACATCGGATCGAGCCTGTCGCAGATCTCGATCTTGAGTGAAGTGATCCGGCGGGAGCCCGTGGCGGCAACGGCACAGGCGCCGATCGATCGGATTGCCGCGCTCTCGCGGGAGTTGCTCGATTCGATGAGCGATATCGTGTGGGCAATCAACCCCGCGCGCGATCATTGCGAGGACCTGATCCAACGCATGCGCCACGCCGCTGCGGAGTTGTTCACCGCCGCCGACCTCCCGATGGAGTTCTCCGTGGAAGCGGACGGCGGCACATCACCGCTACGGCCGGACTTGCGCCGCGAACTGCTGATGGTTTTCAAGGAATCGGCCAACAACGTGGTGAAGCACGCCCGGGCTACCCGCGTGGCGGTGCGTGTCCGGGCGGGACACGGGCGGTTTGGGTTCGAAATGGCCGACGACGGATGCGGCTTCAAGCGGGCTGCTCTGCCGGAGGAAGGGAACGGGCTGCGCAGCATGGAGCGGCGGATACGGGGACTGGGAGGAGTGGTGGAAATCGTGTCGCGTCCGGGCGCAGGCACCACCGTGCGGATCGATGTGCCGGTACGGGGGTCGCTCTTCCCCTACCTGAACAGGTAGGTCCACGACCGGACCAAATGCCTGAGAATGGTTAACTGCAACCTCATTCGATATGGCGGAGGCCGTCGGCAGCAGCGAAATTCGCGTGTTCGTGATTGAGGATCAGCGGGAAATCCGAGAGGGACTGGCTACCCTGATCCACGGCACACCGGGCTACCGGTGCTGCGGCCGCTTCCGGAATATGGAGGAGGCAGTCGCACGGGTAGGACTGGACCGGCCCGATGTGGCGCTCGTGGATATCGGCCTGCCCGGGATATCGGGCATCGACGGTATTCCGTTGCTGCTCGCCAGGCATCCGCCGCTGCTGATCCTGATGCTCACCGTGTACGAAGACGACGAGCGGGTCTTTCGGGCGCTCTGCGCGGGAGCGTGCGGGTACCTTCTGAAGCGCACCAGCCCGGCCAGACTGTTGGATAGCATTCGCGAAGTGAGAGAGGGTGGCGCGCCGATTTCGCCCGAGATCGCCAGGCGGGTGGTCCGGCTGTTTCGCGAGTTCGCACCGCCTCCGACGCCGGACTGCCGGCTCTCGCCGCAGGAGATGAAGGTGCTGCAACTGCTGGTGGACGGCCATAATTACAAGACCGCGGCTCCGGAACTGGGAGTCAGCGTGAACACGATCTCGTTTCACACCCGGCAGATCTTCGCCAAGCTGCACGTGCACTCCAAATCCGAAGCGGTGGCTAAAGCACTGCGCACCGGCCTGGTATCCTGACCCGCCCCTTCCGGCTGGTACGTACCCTCTCTATTCCGGTGGGTGACGCGGCTTCCGCACCGGCCTACCTTCGTTCTGATACGGAGGGATCCAATGACCATCAATTCTCGATTGCCGCGACGCTTTGCGTTCGCGGGCCTGTCTTTCGCTTTGCTTTGCCTCGCTCAAAAGGACCCGGGGGTTCGCGGGGGACCTCCGGGAGCCGGCGGGCCGATCCCAGGACTTCAACCCAACGAACTGGCTTTGTTCATCGAGGGGAAGGCCAGAACGGTACAGCTGGAATCCGTTTGCGACGACTGCAACGACGTGACGCTCGGCTCCGATACGGGCGAGGATCCCAACCTCGCCACATTGACCAATTCGTCTGGCTTGGGCGCGCGGTTCAACGGCGACCAGTGTTCGGTCTGCCATCAGCAGCCGGCGATCGGCGGATCCGGAGGCTTCCTGGTGCCGAATCCGCAGGATCCGCCGGGCCGGCGTCGTAAGCCGGAAAACCCCATGTTCGACCTGATTCCCCATCGCAAGGGCGGGTTGAACTACGTGCCGTCGTTCATCACGCAGTATGGTCCGATCCGGGAAGTCCGATTTCAAAGAAAGCCGGACGGGACGCCGGACGGCGGCGTGCATCAACTGTTCACCGTGGTCGGGCGTTCAGACATCGGTTCGCCGGGGTGCACGGCCGCGAACCTTCCACCCACCGATTTCGAGACTCAGTATCGAAACGGCAACCTGTCATTCCGCATCCCGCTGCAGATGTTCGGGCTGGGACTGGTCGAAGCGATTCAGGACCAGACGATTCTGAGCAATCTGGCATCGACGGCCTCGTTACGGGCGGCGCTGGGGATCGCCGGAATGCCGAACCGGAGCGGCAACGATGGCACCATAACGCGCTTTGGATGGAAGGCTCAAAACAAGTCAGTGGTCATGTTCGCCGGCGAAGCCTACAACGTCGAGATGGGCGTGACGAACGATGTGTTCCCAACCAGCACGGACGAAACGGCAATCTGCAACCAGGGGAAAAACGAGCCGAACGATATTACGCGAACGGATCCGAACGATCTCCGCAACCAAGGCTTCCAGAATCCACTGCACATCCTGCCGGACTGGCTGGAATTCGCGATCTTCATGCGCCAACTGGCCCCGCCGCAGCCGGTGCCTTTCTCGCCGAGCGCCCAGCGGGGGCAGCAACTGTTCGGCACGGGGGGCAACAACCCGGGGATCGGCTGTTTTCTTTGCCACACGCCGGTGATGGTCACGGGGCCGGGACATGAGACGGAAGCGCTGCAAAACCTGGAGGCCCACCTCTATTCCGACCTTCTGATCCATCACATGGGGCGAGGCCTGGCCGATAATGTCACGCAGGGCCTGGCGCAAGGCGATATGTTCCGGACTACTCCGCTGTGGGGAATCGGCCAGCGATTGTTCTTCCTGCACGATGGACGCACCAGTGACCTGTTGGCTGCCATCGAGGCCCACGCTTCTGCCAGCGGGCAGGACAATGCAGGCGACAGCAACATCCAGGGCCTGCACGGCAACAACTATCCGCCGTCGGAAGCCACGGCGGTGATCCGCAAGTTCGACGCCCTGCCGGCCGCCGACAAGCAGGCGATTCTGAACTTTCTGCGATCGCTCTGAACGTACCGTCCAGGGGCGGCGGACTACCGCCTGCGGTTCGCCGCTTCGGCCGCCGCCTTCAGCTCTCGATTGACCTGATCCAGGAGTTCCTTGGCCTTTTGAGCGTGACCCTGCATATCGAACTCATTGGCCTCCTGGGCGGCGACGATTCGTTCCCACGCCTGCTGGCTCAACCGCTGGGCGGCGGCGAGGTTCGGGTGGCGTCCGCCAGAGACATTCTCCTTGGGCCTCTGGGCCACGGCAACCCCTCCGACCACAAGCAGCAATCCAAGAGCAGCACCGGCAACACGAGTTTTGATCATGGGAGGTATTCTAGTGGCGGCCGTGCGCGGGCACAAGTTATCTTTGCGTAGCTCAAAAGAGCTATGCCGGTCGTGCGGGCGGATTTACTTCAGGTAGCCAAGGTATTCGGGATCTCCGGCCGCGAGCGAGGCGCTGAGCTTTCCCGCTAATTCCCATTGCCCGATGATGGGGTATTCAAGCATGGCGAGTTGGGCGAGCGCGGCGGATCCGGAGAGGGCGGCGCGAATGGTGGTGCGTTCGTAGGCCTTCACGGACTGCACGAGGCCGCGGACGGAATCGGGCAGCCGGCCGGTGCGGCGGGGGTGTGCGCCGGTGCGGTCGATGTCACAAGGCACTTCTACGATGTCCTCGGGATCGAGATCTTCGATAGCGCCGTCGTTCCGGACGTTGACGACCACCTGGCGGCTCTCATCGGAGACCAGGCCGGTCATGACGTCGAGTGCGATCCGGTGGTATCCGGTGGCGGTCTCGAACGGATCGTAGTCTTCGGAGGCGGCCTCGAACGCTGAGCCAGCTTGGCCTTCGATCTTCATGTAGGAGGCGTTGCGCTGGAGGAGGTAGGAGCGATAGATGGCCAGCGCGCCGGGGGCGCCGGCGGCCGTAAGTGCTCCGAAGAGTCCGGCATTCATGCGCTGCAACTCTTCGCCGCGGCTGGCGCCGGCCTTAAGCTGGTTCTCATGCGCCTTGCGCTGGCTGTAGTAGAAGAACAGGTACTCGGTCGGAATCAGCCGCAAGGTCTGGATCAGGGCGGGGTCGAAGAGATCGGCGGGGTACAGGCCGCGGAGGAGGTTGGAGTCGTCGAGCAGGCGGCCGGTGATGTCCTCGCCGCGCAGGGTGACGCGGCGCACCCAGCCGAGATGGTTGAGACCGGCGTAGTCGAAGGTCATCTCGGCGGGCGGCGCCCCGACGGCTTCGGCGATCCGGTGAAACAGCTCGATGGGCGTGTCGCAGATGCCGATCACCCGCAGCGACGTGTTCTGCACCAGGGCTTGGGTGATGAGTCCGGCGGGGTTGGTGAAGTTGATGAACCACGCGCCGGGCGCCACGCGTTCCACCGTGCGGGCGTGGCGCAGGGTGACCGGCAGGGTGCGGAGGGCCATGGCCGCGCCGGCGGGTCCAGTGGTCTCCTGGCCCGCGAGGCCGTGCTCGATGGCAATGCGTTCGTCGCGCGCGCGCGCAGCGATCCCACCGACACGCACGCTGTTGAGGACGAAGTCGGCGCCCTCGGCGGCCTCTTCGAGGCGGGAGGAGACGCGAATCTCGAATCCGGTTTTCGACTGCCGGAGGATCTCTCGGCCGAGCCGGGCGATGGTCTCGGTGCGTTCGGCGTCGACGTCGTAGAGCGTGAGCCGGCCGATCTGGAGCAGTTGCTGCGCCTGGGACAACCCGTAGATGACGAGGGGCGTGCGCACGCCTCCGCCGCCAATGATAGTTACGTTCCGCATGACTGTGTCTTTAGACATTGTTCCAGACGCCGGGCATCGGGGACGCCGGCCACGCCGCCATAGGCTTCGGTGGAGAGCGCGCCGCAGATGTTGGCTACGTTCAGCGCGACTTCGGGCGGATCGCCCCGGAGCCACGAATGGAGCAGGCCGGCATTGAAGCAGTCGCCGGCGCCCGTCGTGTCGATGGGGGTGACGGGGAGAGGGGCAGCGAACCGGATGTCGCCATCCCACAGGAGCGCGGCGCCGCGCGCGCCCAGCTTGAGCGCGACGCGCCGGACGCCCACGTCCTGGAACCATCGGAGGTTCTCTTCGGGATCCTGCAGGCCGGTAATCGCGTGGGCCTCGGTTTCGTTGGGAAAAAATCCGTCGAGCAGGGGCAGGATATCGCCCATGCGCGGATCCCGCAGCCAGGGTTCGTGCCAGCCGACGTCGAGGGACACGGTGCATCCGTTGCAGCGAATGGCGGCGAAGAGATCCGCCGCGGTGTCGAGATCGGGGGCGAAGGCCAGGTGCACGTGGCGGGCACGCGACAGGTGATTGGCGGCGGCGGTTTCGGCGAGGGCGTTGGGGAAGCCGCGGTTCGCTCCGAGATACGTGAAGAAGCTGCGTTCCTGCGGCGTGCTGACCGCCACCGTGAAGGCGGTGGGCTCGGAGGAATCGCGGGCGATCTGCGCAGTATCGACACCGTTCTGATGCAGGCGATCGATCAGCCAATCGCCATCCGCACCGATCACGCCGAGGACGGCCGCGCGGGAGCCGAGTTTCGCCATGCCGCATGCAGTGTTGGCGGCGCCGCCCCCCACCTCGCGGTGATAAGTCTTGGCAAAGGCCTCCTGTCCGGGGCTGGGCCAGAACTCGAAACCGCTCAGGATGAGGTCGGCATACAGTTCGCCGGCCACCATGATGTCGAGGGCCTCAGGCATCGGCACCTGCCGGGCGCGCGTTGAAGGGCCACTCGCCGGTTCCGCGCGCATGCCAGAGATAGGCGGCGACTCCGCACACCAGCAGTGCGATACCGGCCAGGATATAGGCCGGGCCGCTGGCGACCAGAATGTACAGCCAGCCAAGGAACGCAATGATGCAGGGCAGCGGATAAAGCGGCATGCGGAAGGGGCGAGCGATATCGGGCCGGTTGCGGCGAATGAGGGTGACGGCGAAGACCTGCGCCATGAATTGAATCAGGACCTGGATGACGATCAGGCCGTTGATGAGCACGTCGAGCTTCAGAAGGGACGCGGCGGCCGACGAGATCCCGATGAAGAGCACCGAGAAGTAGGGGAAATTCTTGGTGGCGTGCAATCGAGCGAACGGGCGGAAGAAGCGGCCATCCACTGCGGCGGCGTAGGGGACGCGCGAATAGCCGAGGAGGACGGCGAAGACGGAAGCGAAGGTGGTCCACAGAATGAGGACCGTGACGATGGCCGCCGCCTTCAGGCCGTAAATCCGCTGGATGAAGTCGGACACGATGGCGGTGGATTGAATGGCCTCACGCCAGGGCACGACACCGATGATGGTCACGTTCATGGTGAGATAGAGGGCTGCGACGGCGATGACGGAGAGCAGGATCGACTGGGGCACGACCTTCTCGGGCTTGCGTACTTCGCCGGCGAAGAAGCAGACGTTGTTGTACCCGCCGTAGTCGTACATAGCAATCAGGGTAGCGCCGCCGAGGCCGAAGAAGAACGCGGGCGAGGCGGAGAAGGCGCCGGGCGGAAAGTCGAGCACGCGCTTCGGGTCGAAGTTCAGCAGGCCGGCGGCAGTGATCCACCCGACGGTGCCGAGGACCACCACCCACATCACGACGGAGAGCCGTCCGACGGACCTAATGTCGCGGCACAGCAGGAGCGTGATTGCCACGCAGACGCCGACGGCCATCAGCTTCTCGTCGAGCGGGCTCATGTTTTTGAAGAGAAACCGCGCGTATTGGGCGAAACCGACAGCGCCCGAGCCGATGGAGAGCGGGGCTAGCGCGATGGTCTGCCAGATGAACAGGAAGCTCATGAGCCGGCCGAGGCGCTGCGGGCCGTAGGCTTCGGAAAGATAGCGATAGGGGCCGCCGGTGCCGGGCATGGCGGCGCCCAACTCGGCCCAGACCATGCCGTCGCATAGCGCCACCACGGCGCCCAGAATCCAGCCGAGGATCGCCTGCGGACCGTTCATTTTGGCGAGCAGAATCGGTATGGTGATGAACGGCCCTACGCCGATCATCTCCAGCATGTTGGCGGAAGTAGCCCCGAGAAGACCGATACCGCGGACGAGATGCGGGGAATCAGGCTGCGACAATTGTCCAAGGTATCATATTGGGTACGAGACGCCGGGTTTTGATTTTAGTCTTGCTGGCTGCAATGGGAGCGGCCGCACAATCGCCGCTGGAACAGGCCGTTACCCTGGCGCGCGAGAGGCGTTATGCGGAGGCGCGCAAGGCTCTGGAAGGCGCGCAGGAGCCGACCGGCACTCCGCAGCGCATCGCGTTCCACCGGCTGAAAGCGGCGGTTGCCTCGGGGCTGGGAGAGGCCGCGGCAGCGGCGGACGAGATGCGAGCCGCGCTGGCGCTCGCGCCTGCCGATCCGGGGCTGCTCACGGCGACGGCCGCCGCGGAATTGCAGGCAGGGAGGTTGGACGATGCGCTGGCGCACGCCCGCGCCGGCGGCAATACGGCCGTGGCCCAGGTGTTGATCGGAGACATACAGGAAAAGCGTGGAGAGTACGTGGAAGCGGCGCGGGCGTATCAGGCGGCGGTCGCGCTGGCGCCGGACCAGGAGCGATACCGGATAGCGCTGGCTCTCGAGCTGGTCCAGCATCACACATTTGAGCCGGCGGTGGCGGTGCTGGCGCAGGCTGCGACGCTGTTTCCGAAGTCGGCGAGGATCCGCACGCTGCTGGGCGTGGCGCAGTACGCCGCGGGGCGGTACGACGAGGCAGAGGCGGCGCTCACGGACGCGATCGCGATCGATCCGTCACTGCAGCCTGTGTACGGATACCTGGCTCAGGTGGCGCTGGAATCCACGACGGCGCCGCCGGAGCGCACGCTCAAAGCGATCTGCCGGCGGGAAGCGACGGTGTGCGCCGCGTTGAAATCGCGCACAGCGCGGGAGAAGGGCGATGCGGCGCTCGAGGCGCAGGCAATCGCGGAGTTGAAGCGCGCGCCCGCTGGAAGCGCAGTGGCACGCTGCGAACTCGGGCGGGTGTACCAATCTTCCGGACAACTGGCGGAGGCACGCACGGAGATGGAGGCGTGCGTGCGGCTCGACCCGTCGCCACAAAACCATTACCGCCTGGGCCTGGTCTACAGCCGGCTGGGCCTGGCCGGGCAGGCCCGGAAAGAGATGGCCCTGCGCCAGGAAGCGGAAGAGCGGAAATCCGAAGAGACCGCGCGCAAACAGAGCGCGGTCCAGGCGTTCCAGTTCCTGATCCAGTGATCAGCGCTGCGGATTCTTCGGCAGGCTGATGATGTTGGCGAAGATGCGGTAAGCGCCGGGGACGCCTTCGGGCAGCTCGCGGTAGAAAGCCCACGCGTTGTAGACGTAGATGCCCTTGCCGTATTTGGCGTAGAGCAGGCCGCCCTTTTGCGGCTCCTGTCCCTGGTCGTGCGCTTCGAGCAGAGCCTCGTAGTGCGAATCCCAGGACTTCATCCACTTCGATCCGCGCTCCTCGACCCAGCCGGCGAAATCCTTTTCGGTGATGCGATTGGGCCAGTTGAAGACCGGGTTGGAGGGCGCCAGAATTTCCACCTTGGAGGCCTCGTCGGTGACCTCCTCCGGGTTCGAAGTCATGGTGTACGGGTACGGGCCGAAGTTGTGGTCGAATTCCGGCGTGTTGTACTGCACGATGACGACGCCGCCGTTCTTCACGTAATCGAGGAGGCGCTGGTTGTAGGTGGCGAGCTCCGGCCGCGCGGCGTAGGTCCGAACTCCCAGCAGGATGGCATCGTAAGCAGAGAGATCGGCGCTCGCGATATCGGCAGCGGCGAGGAAGTTCACCTTGATGCCGAGGTGCTCGAGCGAATCCGGCACGTCGTCGCCGCTTCCCATGATGTAGCCGACCTTGAGGCCGGGCGCGACCTTGACGTCCACGCCGCTGGTCTTATAGCTGGACGGCGTGTACAGGAAGTAGGGACGCAGGCCGCTGTAGCCCGTCACCTGATAGCCTTCGCGATACGTTTTGCCGGCGTATTCCGCAACGGCGGTGATGGTATAAGGCTTCTCGGCGAGGCCGGACGGTGTCACGGTGAAGGAAACCGAGCGGTCTTCGCCATCCTCACCTGTGGAGAAGGGCACGGATGCGGGGTCCGCCTTCCAGCCGGCCGGGAGATCGAGCCGGACGGTACCGTTTGCGGCGCCTTTGACGTTGCTGTGGATGACCGTCTTGACAGGGAATGCCTTGGCGTCGAGTGGCACGATCCCGAATCGCGGGGAGATCGCGATTCCGATGGCCGGGGCAACGGCCAGAGGCTCGAGCACGGCTCCGAGCCCGTTGACCCGCTTTACGGTCTGCACGACCTGGCCGATGCGAATGGGAGCGCCGTCGAAGCTCCAATCGGCCCACGCCACCAGGGGATAAGGCGCCAACGGGCGGTTCAAGTATTGAGGCTTCTCGATGTCGTAGTAAGACTGCTCGATATCGGGCCGCGTGAAATAGGGCCGCGTGAAGGCGGCGTTGTCCGGGACCTTGACGGTAAACTTGGTGTCATCTGCCGTTGCGGAGGCGGATGTCACGCTCCAGGCGGGACCGTTCGCCGATTCCACGCTGACCTTCTGCAGGCTCGCCGGCGTGGAGCTCTGGTTGACGGTGTGGACCTTGACGCCGAAGGTCTGGCCAGGGATAGCGATGCGGAAGGTCTCGGGATCGCCGAGGAACTGGGCCATGCGCGGATTCGGCTCCTTGTCGGGCGCCACGGACGCCGCGATCGAAAGACCGAGCGACTGGGCGAGCGCGTTGTTGAACTGGGCCCGCTTGATGTTCAGCTCATGCAGAAGGTCGTACTTCGACTCTTCGGAGAGGGCGCTCTTCTCGACGGCGGAGATCAGCGCGACGGTCTCCTTCATGCCTTGCGACAGGGCGGGAGCGCACTTCTCCGGTGCTGCGCCGGAGAACCGGGCGGTCGCCTCTTCCACGGCCGCGTTGATCTTGCGGAGGCCGGCGGTGAGGAACGCGGCATCGCCGCCCTTCGCCAAAGAGGCGAGGCCCATCAGCGAGGTATCGATTCCGTCGAAGAAATCCTTCTCCTTTTCGGGAACCTCGACGCTGGACGCATACCGGTGATAGGCGCTGGCCACATCGCCGGCTTTGGGGATGTTGGGGCCGCCATTCTGCGATTTCTGATAGCCGAGGCCCTCGCGCGAGATCTGGACATACGACTCGCCGAGCAGAGGATCGTAAGTCCCCTCCGGGATTTCTATGTTGACGGTTTCGGGCTTGACGCCGGCGCGTGCGAAAAACGGAGTGCGGGCATAGTCCTTGACGGGTGACCAGGGGCGTAGCCCGGCGCGGATCTGGTCCGGGAACATATTGGGATCGCCGGCGGCTTTGAATACGGCCTGGGCCATGGCCCCGGCGGTCTGGTGATTGCCGTGGCCGTCGCTCGGGCCTCCCACGAAGACCGATGTGATCACCAGGGGCCGCACC
The DNA here is from genome assembly GCA_963836015.1 of Bryobacterales bacterium. Classification (GTDB taxonomy): domain Bacteria; phylum Acidobacteriota; class Terriglobia; order Bryobacterales; family Bryobacteraceae; genus CAWCDJ01. The sequence goes on from CAWIIF010000004.1 coordinate 563,986, forward strand.
ATGCGGACCACGCGCACCACGTCCGCAAGCACGCGATCGCGCGTCCAATGGTCGATCGATTCGGCCATGGTCTTCGAGAAGCCGTAATCGATGACGCGCGTCCAGTACTGATCGACTCCGTAATAGCGGCCGGCGGCGAGGAGTTCCTCGGTGCGAACCAGCCCGAGCGCGTCGAAATAATCGTCCGACATGACGTTGGCGCCGCCCTCGCCGCGGTTCAACGTGAGCAGCGCGACGCGCGTCCCCTTGCCGCGCGATTCGTAGGTGAGCATGCCGCCATCCTCGTCATCGGGATGGGCGGTGATCATGATGAGGCTGGCGCGGGTATGGAGTTTCTTGAGGCTCTGCCAGAGGGCCGCCGAGCCGCGGTCGACCGGGATTTCGCGCGCGGCCACGGCCGGCTTGATGGAGGTGTCGTAAGGCGTCTGCGCGAACGCAGACGCCAGGAAGACGATCGAGATGAGGAGTCTCATGGGGTCAGAAATATAGTTTGAGCGCGAACTGGATCTCGCGGGGGTCGGTCACAGTGCTGAAGGACTTCCCGAAAGAGCCGAGGGACGATGCCGCGACGCTCGCGCTCGGGTTGTTGAAGTTGGCGTGATTGAACGCATTGAAAAATTCCGTGCGGAACTCCACGCGCCAGCTCTCGGTGATCGGGAAACGCTTGAACAGACTGAGATCGACGTTCTGGATTCCCGGACCGTGAAATGCCCGCGGGGCGCAGTTGCCGAAGTAGCCGCTGGCGGGCGTGGTGAATGCCGCGGGATTCAGGAAGAAGCCTGTAGCGCCGCTGCCGACAAATTGAGACGGATCGCTGGTGGCGCCCGAATAAGGATCGCCGATACAACTGGCGCGGCTGGCATGGCTGCCGCCGGTGGCGCTGACATCGGGCGCGGAGACTGTAAACGGTGTGCCGGTTTCCAGGGTCACGATGGAATTGACCTGCCAACCGCCGATCAGCCGGCTGGCCAGATGGTCGCTGTTCAGAACCATACCGCCCTTGCCGATCGGGACATCCCACACGGCATTGGCAACGAACCGGTGGGTTACGTCGAACGGCGAGTTGGCGCGCTCCAGGCTGTAGTTATAGGCGCTGGCGGGCGTGGAGCCGCCGGTCAGGTTGTCCACGTAATCGGAGAAGTTGTGACTCCAGGTGTAGCTGATGCCATAGGAGAGGCGCTTGGAGAAGCGCCGGCGCAGGGAGACCAGCAGGCCGTTGTAGTTGGTGTTGCCGTCGTTGGTGGCAAGCTCCAGGAAGGCGTGGTTGCCGGTGGTAGAGTTCAGGGTCGTATTGAGGTTGGCGTACGGGAAGATCGTGATGGGCTTTCCGGTGGCATCGAAGCCGGTGACATAACCCTGGTTGGCGTTACGCAGGCGGTTCATCTTACGGCCGAAGTTCCCGACATACGAGATATCCAGCACGGTGCTCTGCGAGATCTCGATTTGCGGTCCGAAGCTCACCTGGCTGACATAGCCGCTGCGCTCGTTGGGATCCTGAGCGCGCGTCTGGAGCTTGGTCAGGTCGACCAGGGCAGGCGTGAACTGCGCCGCGGGGAAGCCGTTCTTCAATTGAAACGCCGGAGTGGTGCTGCCCAGCGTCTGGGCAAGCGATCCATCGATCACCCACGGCGGATTGATGGCCAGCATGCTCTCGGAGCCGATGCGGATGACGTGCTGGTAGAAAATGCCATAGCCTCCGCGCAGAACCACGTGCTCCTTCGGCTGCCAGCTGAAGCCCAGACGGGGAGCGAAGTCGTTTTTGTCCGGATGCACCAGCCCGCGCGCGTACCAGTCGCCGTCCTGGGCAGTAACGAAGCCTCCGCCGTTGGCCGGCGTGAAGTTCGAGAGCGCGTTCTGATGATTCAGCATGGGCGAGAACAGCTCATACCGCAAACCGTAGGTGATGGTGAGCGTGGGCTTGATGCGCCAGGTGTCCTGGGCGAAGAAGTTGTTGGAATCCTGGTAGTTGTGCACCACCGTGGGGGTAGTGAAGGCCGCGGTGCTGATGTCGCCCAAAAGAAAGTCCGGAACCCCCAGGCCGCTGTTGCCGCTATAAATGCCGCTGGCGGTGATCTGGCCCTGGAGGGACTGGATATCGAGGAAATTGTCGCTGGTATGGCGGTGCTCGTAGCCGAACTTCAGGCTGTGGTTGCCCTTCAGCCAACTCAGCGTGTCGAGCAATTGCCACACCTGCGAGACCTGGAATTGAGGACGCCAGGGCGAAGAGCCGAGGCGCTGCAAACCGCTGATGTTGATGGGAGGGATGCCGGCGTCGTTCGGTCCGGAGGGGATCCCGGTGAGCCCGTAGTCGGTCGCATTCGAGGTGCCGAGCGTGAGGCCGATGGGATCGCTGTGTGCGTAATCCCGGCTGAACCCGGCGCGCAGCTCGTTCAACATGGCGGGCTTCAGGAGGTCGGTCCAGGCGGCGGCCACGGACTTGCCGCGAATCCGGTACTGGGTCGCGAAGTTGCCGTTGCCGGCGAGCGGATTGCCGGTCCATGGCGGATCCTGGCGATCCACCGTATAGTCGCTGAAGCGGCCGAACACGCGGCTGTTGTCGGTGATGTTGTGATCGACGCGGGTGTCCCAGGAGTAGGTGTCGTTGGGGACCGAGTATTGGTACTGATAGTTGGGCGCGCCGGTCCAACTCCCGGGCTGCCCCAGGCGGGCGACCGCGGACGGAATATTCGGGTTGGGATACAAGGCGAGGAGTTTTAGACCCACCGGGTCGAGGCACCCGGTCGCGATGACGTTGCCGGTAATGCAGCCGTTCTGACTGGGAACCGTCGGGTTGGCCAGCGAGGCCTTCAGCTCGGTGAAGTTGCCCTGCTTCATCAGGGGCGTGGGCACGGCAGAATTCACTGTGGTCGCTTTCCGGCTCGTGAAGTTCTGAGCGTCGAAGAAGAAGAACGTCTTGTTCTTGATGATGGGGCCGCCGATGGTGCCGCCGAACTGGTTCTGGCTGAAGTGGCCGCGCGGTACGCCGCCGGCGTTGTTGAAGAAGCTGTTGGAATCGAACCGGCTGTTGCGGACGAACTCCCAGACATCGCCGTGGAAGGCGTTGGTCCCGCTCTTCATGGAGGCGTTGATCACGGCGCCGGCCGAGGTGCCGAATTCGGCGGAGTAGGTGCGCGTCTGCACACGGAATTCCTGCAGGGCGTCGGGCGGCGGCTGCACGGTTTGCACCGAGCCTTCCTGCAAGTTGGTGGAACCGGAGTTGTTGTCCACGCCATCGAGAGAGAAGTAGTTCTGTGTTTCCAGATTGCCATTGGAACTGAACCGGTCGGGTGCCGTGTTGTTCGGATTGGTGAGATTCTTCTGGATGCCGGGCTCGAGCAGCGCCAGGTCGGCATAGCGGCGGCCGTTCAGCGGCAGGTCGCGGATCTGACGTTCTTGCACGACGCCGCCCACGTCGGCGGATTGGGTCTGCAGGAGCGCTCCGGCGGACTGCACTTGCACGGTCTCCGTGACCGCGCCGACTTTGAGCGAGAAATCCACGGAAGGCCGCGATTGAACGTGCAGCTCGATATCCTTTTGCTCTTGCGGGCCGAACCCGGGAGCGTTGACCCTCACCGAGTAGGTGCCCGGTGGAAGGGCGGTGAACTGGTACTCGCCCGCGTCGTTGGTGGGCACGCTCTGTTTGACGCCGGTGGCGCCGTTGGTAATCGTGACCACCGCTTTCGGAACGGCGGCACCGCTGGAGTCGCGAACGGTTCCGACAACGGCGCCGGTGTCGATCTGCGCCGCGGACGGGTTGGCAAGAGCTAAAAGAAGCGCGAAGGCGCTGAGCGCCCGCACAAAAATCGTTACAGGTAAATTCCTGGTCGGCATTTCTCCCCCCTCTGAGCGGGTTTGGCGCGATTATAACCCAGCCGGGGGAGTCGGCGAAACGCATTTGAAACAAACAGGGGGCGCGAGGTTTGTCCCGCGGACCTCGCTCCGTATGGAAATGTACGTCGGCTGCGGCCCGGTCGGAGGCCGGAGCCTGCCAGTCTCACTGCTATGTTTTCGCACTATTCGAGACCCTAACCTCCGATAACTCTTGCGCCCGACAACAGAATCGTGCAGAATTGGTTCCCGAAACTCCGCGGTTGGGCGGGGTCAGTAAGGAGGAGGACGATATGCGCCGGTCTGAAATCGAGCGACACCGGGCAGCACTCGAAGCCAAGAGGCTTGAACTTGCCACCGGTCTCCGGAGCCGGGATGGTATTGTGATCGAGAAGGCGGCCGATGCGCTCGACGAGGTACAGTTTGCCGGCGAACGCGAGATAGCGATCTGCAATCTGGATCGCGAATCAATGCTCCTACAGAGGGTTCGCAGCGCTCTTACCCGCATCGAGAACGGAACCTACGGCGTGTGCCTGGCCTGTGACGCCGAGATCCAGCCGAAGCGTCTCGGCGCGGTGCCCTGGGCATCATATTGTGTTCCCTGTCAGGAGGCTGCGGACCGTCGCGAACGCGATGGCGACACTACGGATATCCGGCGGGAAATGCTGCCAGTCTGATGTGAGTGGAGGGGGGTGGGTGCATGCGGCCATGAACCCACCCCTTGAGTCTACGACTTGACCGTGTGGAACTCCCACCCCTTGCGGAAGGTGGGTTTGAGAAGCTTGTTGGCTTCGTTGTTATTGGTGAAGCGCATCTTCTCCGGGTCGTACTCCAGTTTGCCCTCGTGGCGCAGGGCAATGACACCCAGGAGCATCCACTCCACGAACGGCGCCGCGACATCGAAGTTCGAGCATGCGGGGTCGCCGCCCTTGCAGGCGCGGATGAAGTCGCGCATGTGGCCCGGGGATCGCGTCAGCAGCGGAGGCGGCATCCGGTAGTCCTTCATTTTCTCGACCGGGATCAGGCGGGTCATGTCGCCGTACGTGCCGGTGGTCAGCATGCCCTTGTCGCCGACGAACAGGCTACCGTCCGGTTGCGGGAAGCGGAGTTGCGCGGTGCTCGATTTTAGGGCTTCGAACTCCTCCCAGTTGAAAACGCGGCCCGGAGACCGGAATTCGTTGCCGGCCGGGCGCATCCCGGCCATGCCCATTCCCATTCGGCCGCCGGGGCCTCCCGCCGGAGCGCCGCCCGGAGCACCTGGCGCGCCCATGCCGCGGCCGCCCCCCGGACGCTGGAGCATAGGCGGATCGCCCAGCCATTCTCCCTCGGGGACGCCGGCGATCTTCGGAGCTTCCTTCAATCCGTCGTACCAGAACACCTTGAGAGCCGGCATGTCGCCATAGGCGGCGAAATCGAACCGGATCACCGAGCCCTTGGGGAACATGAAGGGACTCGCGCCTTCCTTCTTGACGCACTCGACGCTGAGGAGCTTCCGGTTCGAGAGATGCAACGCCATGTTCGGCGCGCCCAGGATGTGGCAAGCCATATCGCCCAGGGCGCCGCAGCCGAAGTCATAGAACCCGCGCCAGTTAAATGGCTGGTAGAAGAACCCGCCGTTGCGGTCGGGATCGGTCTTGCCGTTCGCCGTGAAGGGCCGCTTGTCGGCGATGCCGAGCCAGAGGTCCCAGTCCAGGGTAGATGGAATCGGATCCTCTTTCGGAATTTCGGTAAGGCCTTGCGGCCACATCGGCCGGTCGCTCCAGGCGTGGACCTCGGTGACCCCACCGATCTCGCCGTTCCAGATGATTTCCGCGGCCTGCCGCGTGCCTTCGTTGGAGTAGCCCTGGTTGCCCATCTGCGTGGCGACCTTGTATTTCGCGGCCCCCTCCCGCAGTTGGCGTGCCTCCCAGACCGTCCGCACCAGCGGTTTTTGCACGTACACGTGCTTGCCGCGTTCCATGCACCACATGGCCGCGGTGGCATGCATATGATCCGGTATGGCGACGATTACGGCATCGATGTTCTTGCCTTCCTTGTCGAGCATCTGCCGGAAGTCCCGGAACTTCGGCGCCTTATCGAAGCGGCCGAACATGCCGGCGGCGCGGCGGTCGTCCACATCGCACAGCGCCACGATGTTCTCCGTCGGCGCGGCCGCCGCGATATTGGCGGCGGCCTGGCCGCCGGAACCGATCGACGCGAAGTTCAGCTTCTCGTTAGGGGATTTGTATCCCGCGGATTTCAATGAAGGCGTGCTGCCAAAACCTACGGCCGGAACAGCGCCGGCCAACAGGCTGCCATAGAAAAAGTAGCGCCTCGATATTGCCATTCGAAACTCCTCGAATCTGTAGTCCGCAGACTACGCCAGACAGCTCTTGACGTAAGCGAGGCACTTCTTGGCCTCGGCAACGATGTTCGAATCCGGAGGAATCGGGTATTCCAGCTCCAGGTTCGCCGGGAAACCGTACTTCTCCGCCTTGAGCAGTTGTAATACTTCCTTCATGGGCGTGTCGCCCGTGCCCCAGACGGCCACGTTGGGTCCATGGTTTTTTTTGCGGTCCTTGATGTGCAGGTTCGTGATCTTGTCGTGGTGCTGCTTGATGAATGCCACGGCGTCGTAGCCGGCCGCTGTGAAGTGGCCGATATCGAGGTTGATCCCGTTGTACTTGCCGTAACTCATCAGGGTGTCGTAGCTCTCGAGAGTAGCGGTCTGGTTGGGATCGTTGGTGGCGTCGTGGCCGTGATAGCCAACCAGCAGCTTATGCTTGTCCGCCACCGGCGCGATGCGCTTCGCCATGGTGAGGGTTGTGCTTGTCGTGATGCCCTTCACGCCCAGTCCCTTGGCCATGCCGAACCCGTACTCGATGTCCTCGTCTTTCATGCTGTCCTGCATGTTGTAGCAGAGCAGAGCGACGTCGATCCCGGAGTCGTTGAACTTCTTGGCGACGGCTTTCCAGGTCTGGGCGCCGGTCGAGGCGCGCCATTTCGCCAGCTTGTCGATGGCCGCTTGCCGTTCGGCCTGCTGCTCGGGGGTCAGCGGCGCGCGGCCTCCGCCAGGTCCCCGGCCGAACATCGGCATTGCCGGCGCGCCCGCCAGCGCCTCGCAGTGGTTCGACATCAGTTCGGCCTCGCCCAGCCCGATCTCGACATACGCCTTGATGATCGCCTCCGGGTCGGGGCTGGCGATCCGATTGAAGCTGTAGGTGATAGCGCCAATCTGAACGCCCCCGAACTTCGAATCGATCCTCTTCGCGCCAAACGCCCTGTAAAGCGGCACTGACGCTAGCGCGACCTTTCCTAAATCTCTTCTAGTGAATTCCATCCCTATTCCTTTCAGCCCTGCTGCTTGATAGCCCGAATACACAGATAAAAAGGTAGTCAATTCTGAAAATATAACAAGCCCACACTGGATGCCAGCTTGAGCTCTCGTAGCGTACTTTAACAAGTGGCGCGTGCGATCGCTCGCGGGTTACCGCCCGGCACCCGGGAGAACAACCAGTTCGTAATCCAGGAGGTGAGGCACCGTGAACCCGGAATACCCTTGATTCACTTGGACTTGCAGATTCCGGGGTGCACGCACCGTCCTCGCGCTCCGGTAGGCCCCGGCAACCCGGACCTGGATGGGGCCCATGGGAATTGGAGCGAAATAGCCGGTCTGGGCATGCCCGCTCAGATTGATGATGTGCAGAAGGGTGCGCCCGCCTTGCCGCATCATCGTCATCTCCACCAGCGGGTGAGCGTCGGTCCGAAGCTGCCGTTGCGGCAGCAGTCGGTCCAGCACGTCGCGGAACAGGCCCGCGTGGGCCGGCAGGCTGAGTCGGTAATACATTCCGCCCAAGTCCCATGGGATCCAGGCGACCGAACCTTTCCCGAACTGACGGAAGGCAATGGCCGGGGTGTCCGTGTCCCGCATATCGATATGGACGAACTCCGGCGGTCCGATCATCGATGGGGGCACCAGCGTCAGCAAGAGCGGCCCCTCGGATTTGATCTCCGTGAAAGGGCCATTCAGCATCAGCAGGTCGGTATCTTGGAGGGAAGGGAACGCGCGATGATCGCGCACACGGATGTAGCCCTTCACGTCCGTTTCGGTCCGGACCACCGGCGCGACCTCGAATTCAGGCTCTGCGGCGCCCACGATCAGCAGCTTGCCCCCACCCGTAACGTACTCCCGCAGCGCGGCCGGCGCCCGGCCCGCCGTGAGGACGAGATCGTAGCCGCGTTTGCCCACCCAGTCCAGGTTGTCCGACACGGCAAACGGAACATGCTCCTCGCTGAGCAATCGGAACAGCCCCCGGTAGGATTCCTCGCGAGAGGCATTGCCGAGCAGCAGCACACGCGCCGCGCTGCTCTGTCCGGCGAAATACTGCTCGTGATCCGCCGCCCAGCGGAAGATCGGCCGGGCGGTCTCGACCGCCTGCCGGTCCTGCTGGTCCAGCGTGCCGTTCACGGCCAGCGTCAGGGCCCCGCCGTTGGCGAGGCTCTGCCACGACCGCAGCGCGATCTCCTCGCGCGGAACCGTAGCGAAGCGCCACCAGAAATCCACGAACTGCATGTTCAGGTTGATGGACATCTTGCCCGGCTGGCTGTTTCGCGCGCGGTTGACGCGGTCGCTGGCGGAATAGGGCCACAGCGGGAGCGGGCGCGCCAGAGCCGTGTTGGATTCCGACATGATTCCGTCGGTGTACTCCTGCAGATAGTTGAAATAGCCGGCGTGCGGCCGCTTGCGGTGAATCAGCTCGCCGATCGCCGCCGCCACTTCGCGCACCGAAGACGACATGAATTTGCGGTAGTCGTCATCCGGAGTGTCCGGAATCTCCTTCTGGTACAGCTCCCGGTACTTCCGCCGGCAGGCATCGCAGTGACACAGACCCACGGGACGTCCACTGTAATCGCTCGCCTGGTTGCCGAACATGTTGAAGAACAGGCCGTCCACGTCGTATCGCTCGAGGCCTTCCGCCAGGATTTTCATGGCCTGCCCGCGGTAATAGCCGCCGTTGATGCAGGTCGAGTAGAGGCCGTTGTAAATCACCGGCTCTCCATTGGACTGGCGGAAGAACCACTCGGGATGAGCATCGAAGACGGCCTTCTGCGTCTTGCTCAGATCGTATCTCCCGACCATCCGGATGCCTCGGGCATGCGCCTCCCGCAGGACGTCGCCGAACAGATCCCTCCCGGCGGGAAGATCGGGGCTCGCGTAGTGAAACGGGGTCGTGGTGGGATAGAAGGCGACAATCCCGCCCATGTTCAGCAGCAGGACATTCGCGCGCATCCCTGCGAGCTGCTGCGCCAGGTGTGCCGCGTCCAGCCCGGCATCGGTTTGCCGCAGGTTCGTCTGGACCCACCGGATCGGATCGCGCATCCACCAGCCCTCCTGGGCGGCGGCGTAACTGACGAGTATGCCCAGCATGACCAAGAATCGTTTCATCGATATGTCCGGTCTATTCTACTGGTTGCCGGGCGATGGGAGCTACAATGGCGTTTCAGATCCTTTGGAGTGAAATCAATCATGTTCGCGAAAGCTTTGAACCCCTTGTTCCTGTCCCTGGCCGCGGTTCTGCTGGTTGGACCTTCGTCTTGGGGTGCCGCCCCATCCCCGGTGAAAGTCTGGGAAACGAAAACCGTGATCCCTACCTATCTGGCCGGCGAGCCGGAGCGCAACCCGATGTTCTTTTTCGGCAGAGAATCGCAAGGAGCACAGGGACCCGTCTATCCCTATCCGATGTACGACTCGCTCACCGGGAAGAAAGTCGACAAGACATACACGGTGGTCTATCTCGAGAACGAGTACATCCGCATCGGAGTGCTGCCGGAAATCGGCGGCCGCATTTTCGAAGGCGTGGACAAGACCAACAATTACAATTTCATTTATCGCCAGCACGTGATCAAGCCTGCCCTGATCGGCCTCATCGGCGCCTGGATATCGGGAGGCGTGGAGTGGAATATACCGCACCACCACCGGGCCAGCACCTTCCTTCCCGTGCAGTACAAAGTGGAGGAGAACCAGGACGGCAGCAAGACCGTGTGGGTCGGCGAACTGGAAGTGCGGCAGCGCATGCGTTGGGCTGTCGGCTATACGCTGCGGCCGGGGAAGGCCTACCTGGAAGCGTCCATTCGCATCCTGAACCGCACGCCGGTGGTGAACACCATGCTGTGCTTCGCCAACCTGGCGGTCCACACCAATCAGAATTACCAGGTGATCTTTCCCCCGAGCACGCAGTTCGGCGTCTACCACGGCAAGCGGGAGTTTACGGCGTGGCCGGTCTCCCACACCAGGTATAGCGGCGCGGACTTCACCAAAGGCGTGGATATCAGCTGGTACAAGAATCACATTCAGGCCAACTCGGTGTTCGCGTGGAACTATGAGGACGATTTCTTTGCGGGCTACGACCACGGCAAGGAAGCCGGCACCATGAGCGTGGCCGACCACAACATTGTTCCCGGGAAGAAATTCTGGACGTGGGGCAACGGCCCCAGCGGTCGATCGTGGGACAAGATCCTGACCGACGACGACGGCCCCTATATCGAGCTGATGGTGGGCGGCTACTCGGACAACCAGCCGGACTATAGCTGGCTCCAACCCTACGAGACGCGATCGTTCTCCATGAACTGGTACCCGTTCCGCGACATCGGCGGAGTGAAGAAGGCCAACCTGGATGCCGCGGTCAACCTCGAGGTCGCCGCGGGCAGCGCCAAGGTCGGCTTCTACGCCACATCCGCGCACCAGGCGGCGGAGGTGATGTTGAAAGCGGGAGAGCGGGTACTGCTGCGCGAGACGATCTCTATCGACCCCGGCAAGCCGTATGTAAAGCAGGTCGCCGTGCCGGATGGCATCGACCAGCACGACCTGGTGGCCTCGATTTCAGACGGCGGCCGCGAACTGGTCTCTTACCGGCCCGTCCGTCTGACGCCTCAGCCAACTCCCAAGACGGTGACGCCCCCGGCAGCTCCCAAGGACATCAAAACGAACGAGGAGCTGTACCTGACAGGGCTGCGCGCCCAGCAATTCCACGATCCCGTTGTAGATCCGATTCCCTATTGGGAAGAGGCCTTGCGGCGCGATCCCGGCGACGCCCGGGTGAACACCGCAATGGGAATCACCAGCTTCGGGAAAGCGCGCTATGAGGAGGCGGAGAAGTACCTGCGCGCAGCCCTCGATCGCCTTACGGACCGGTACACGACTCCCAAGGACGCGGAGGCGATTTACTACCTGGGCGCCACGTTGAAAGCAGAAGGAAAGACCGAAGAAGCCTACGGATATCTCTACAAAGCCACCTGGAGCCAGGCGTGGAAAGCCGCGGGCTATTATTCGCTGGCAGAAATTGCCGCCTCTCGCGGAGACATGGCCGCGTCGCTCGATTTGGTGGACCGGTCGATCGATTCCAACGCGCTGAACATCCGGGCGCAGAACTTGAAGGCCGCCGTGCTTCGCCACCTCGGCCGGCCGGAGGAAGCTCTCCGGGTGGTCGCGACCGCTTCTCACCGCGCCGATCCGCTCGACGTTCGCTCGATGGCGGAAGTCTGGCTGGCGTCGAAAACCGCGGCGGCGGGCGCGACCCTGGGGTATACCATGAACGCGCATCCCGCAACCGCCCAGGAGACGGCCGCGGAGTACCTCGACGCGGGCCTGTGGCAGGATGGCACCGACGTTCTGCTCCAGATGACGGCCGCCGCGTCCGACAAATCGAAGATCCATCCGATGGCCTACTACTACCTCGGCTATTTCGCCGGAAAGTTGGGGCAGCCGCAGCGTGCTTCGGAGTATTACGGGCTGGCCAAGGCGATGCCCCCGGATTACGTATTCCCGTTCGAGAATGAGGAGATCGACGTACTACGGCAGGCGGTGCGGGCGAATCCGCGCGATGCCCGCGCTGCGTATTATCTGGGCAACCTGCTGTACGACTGGCGGCCGGAGGAGGCCCTCAAAATGTGGGAAGCGTCCGAAGCCATCGATCCTTCCTTTGCGATTGTCCATCGGAACCTGGCCACGGCCTACATGCATCGGAAGTCCGGCAGCGATCTCAACGGGGCCATCGCGGAACTGGAGAAGGCGGTTTCCCTAGACCGCAAGTATCCGCTGCATTTCACCGAGCTGGACGAGCTATATGAGCAGGCGGGAACGCCGCTCGAAAAGCGGCTTCCCCTGTTCGAACAAAACGCCGCGGTGGTGGAGCAGCGGGACGACGCCGAAAATCGCGCCATCGCGCTGAAGGTCGCGCTGGGCAGGTATGACGAAGCGATCGGGATCATGACAGGCCGGCCATTCGCCGTGGCGGAGGGCGCCAACCTGAACGTCTCGGAGCACTGGACGGATGCCCACATTTTGCGCAGCCGGCAGCGAATTACTGCCAAACGGTATCAGGAGGCGCTGGCCGATCTGGAAGCGGCGGTCACGATCCCGCCCAATCTGCCTGTAGGACTAGGCGATGTCGTGGGTGCGCGGGGCGCGGAAGTCGAATACTGGACCGGGGCCGCTTACGAAGGGCTTGGCGAGCATGAGAAGGCGCTCGCGGCGTGGAACAAGGCGGCGGCTCTGCAAGAGACCGGCGGAAGGCGGCGCGGGCCGGTGCCGGCGGGCGCGCAGCCGTATTACCGCGCGTTGGCGCTCGAGAAACTAGGCCGGAACGACCAAGCCAAAGCCGTGTTCGAATCCCTGGTGGCATCGGGAACCGCCGCTCTGGCGCAGACCGCGCCGGCCGCCGGGCGAGGTGGCAGGCCGGGCCGGGCGCAATCGTCGCGGGTCCGTTCGGCCAATGCGCACTATGTGGCCGGGCTAGGTTTCCTCGGCCTAAACGAGCCTGCTCGCGCCAAGACCGAGCTAAGCCAGGCCGTGGAGCTCAGTCCCGATCTGCTGGGAGCACGGACCGCTCTCGCGTCGATGGAATAGCGCTCCTTCTTTACCGGACATTCCGCCGGAGGGCCGCCCGGGGTTTAGTGAATCTAGGGGTGACGGGCGGCGGCGTGGCCGTGGCGCCGGAGGCCGTGCCGACCGGGATCGTCGCCTCTACCGAGTAGGAATCGGGCCCCGAGATAGCCAACAGGTTGTCCCCGGAGGTGGCGGCAGTGGGCACCTGCACGTTGACTTGGTAGAGCGAGACGGCCTCCGCCACCAGGCCTGCATAGGAAACGGTCGCCGTTGCCCCCCCGATGCTGGCGGTAATAGTGCCGGTCGTAAGTGCGCCGGCCGGTGCGGCCGCTCCGTCCGCTACCGCAGGGGACACCGCGCCCAGCCCGGTCAGGTACACCTGCAGCGTCTCACCGGGCTGCGCCGGATTCGACGGCGTCACCAGCGAGTAATCCGAGTGCTGTATGCTTCCGTAACCAAGGCCGTTCTGATTTTGGGTGAACACGCCGGGAGCGGTCAGCGAGATAAACGTGGTCACCGTGTTGGATGTGGCCCCATTGTTGATCACCTGGATTTGCGCGATCGAACCGGTCGTCTCGTAGGGCACGATGGCCTCGATCAGATTGGGGGTCGCATAATAGATCGGCGCCGCCACACCGTTGATCATCACCTGGACCGGGCCGAGAGTGGTCGGGAATGGAACTGCGGAGGCCACCGGCAAACCGTCCGGCGCGAGCCCGGTGCCCACCAATGCGATGAATTCGCCCGGCGCGATACCCGCCGTGAACGGCGCCCAACTGCCGGCGTTCACCACGCCTTCGGGGTTGAGGAATACGCCCGACCCTGTTAGCGACGGGGCGGCCACCGCCACGCTCACCCCCAGGTAGGGGCCGATGCCGGACCCGATCCGCACCGCGCCGCCGGCGCCGACCACGTACCGCGCGGTGCTGTCGCTGTACGTACCATCCGACTTGACCGAATACGTGCCGCCATAGGTGAAGTCGTAGGAACTGGCGGAGAGGGCGTCGGCCAAGCGCTGATGCCCTACAAACGATCCCCCGTTGCCATTCACCGAGCCGTAAAAGGAGTCGAGGTAGCCGATCCCGTTGCTATCCACCGGCTCGTCGATCCCGGCCTGGTAGTACAGGCCTCCGAAGGCGGGCATACCCGTCCCGGTGCGCACTCCCACGAAGAAATCGAATCCCTGGGGGGATCCGCCGAAAACAAAACTGCCGTCCGGCGAAATATAAAGGAACTTTTGCCCGGAGATCAGTCCGGATGACGTGGTCGGTATTGAAAGGCTGAAGGCCGAGTTGCTCAGGACGTAGGCAACACGGCTGATGCTTTGGGTGTATTGCGTAGAGCCGCCCTGCCCGGCATACCCGGTGACGGTGATGTTCCCCAGGTTACCTGCGCCGTCCGGGTTCACCTGGAACATCGAGCTGATGGTGGTGGCTGGGGTGCCGCTTGACAGATCCATGTCCGCAATCCAGTAGGAGCCCTTAAAAGTACTCAGAGCCGTCTGGGACGAGAACGGCGCGGCAATGAAGAGGTCGTTAAAGCCGCTCTCCGTGCTGCTGCCCACAAAAATGCCTTGCTGCGAGACCAGCCCATAGACGTAGTCACCGCTCGAAAGCGGGTTGGAAATGAACCCATAGCCGGAGGCCGAGATCGAATAGGTGCCGCTAGGCGTGATGGGCCCGAGGCCATTACTGGAGTCTAAAACCGTCGCGGTCATGTTGTACTTCCCGTTCCCATCGAACGTGACAGTACCGTAAAGCGCGATGGCGCGGCCCAGATCGCCATAGCTGTCCTGGAGCACGTAAAACACTTCGCGGAAATAGAACTTTCCGTTCAGCAGTTTGTTTCCACTCGTATCCCATCCCTGGGCAGAAGCCTGCCATCCGGTGGCGGCGAATAGAAGAAGGGCCAGCGGCGCTACGTTCGCGATGACCCTGACCAGCAGCTTGGCGCACATGCTATATGGAGTCGCGCGGCGGGTGAAACGTTACACCCCAATTGGCGGAATTGAGAGAGCAGCCGGCTACGGCCGGGACGCCGCGTCCGGCCGGTCGTTCCACCACCACAAGGGCGGCAGCGGCTTCTGGTTCGGCCAGACCTCGTCCAGGGTGTCGCCGGCGAGTAACTCGCCGTCCTTCATCACGTACTCGATGTCCATCGTGTTGTGGATGTCGTCGAGCGGGTTCTTTCGCAGGACGACCAGGTCCGCCAGCTTCCCCTTCTCGATGCTTCCGAGATCCTGGGCGAGGCCGATCGCTTCCGCCCCGTTCAAGGTAGCCGCGCGGAGCGCTTCCATGTTGGTCATTTTGCCGGCCTGCAGGGACCAGAGCTCCCAATGAAAGCTGGCTCCCTGGAACTCGCCGTGGCCGCCGACGCAAACCTTCCCGCCGGCCCTCAAAATCGCCGCCGCACTCTCCGCGGCCTTCGGATAAACATACTCGTCCGGCCGGACCCACAGGGTCCGCGACGCCTTGTTGTCGACGATATTGTGGGGGATGAAGCGGCGCGTCTTGGGATCGTCATGCACCCCGGTTGTCTGCCAGTAATAGTTTTCGGACCCCGGCCCGCCGTATCCGCCAATTATGTAGGTAGGAGTGTAGTAGACTCCCGATTGCGCCACCAGATTCGTTACATCCTTATAGATCGAATTGAGGGGGAACTGGTGCTCGGCGCCGCCGAAGCCATCGATGACGTGGGTCAGGTCGAGGGCCATGTCGCCCGCGCCTTCGGTTGTCGGCATCATGTGCAGGCGTTTGCACGCCTCTACGACAAACTCGCGCTGGCGGCGGCTGCCCACCATGTAGGACTTCACCATATTGGTGCGGTAATAGTCCTTGTACCGCGCTACCACGTCCGCGGCTTCGTCGACCGATTGAAAGTCGCTTACCCAAAAAATGCCGGGGCCGGTGGAATAGATCCGCGGTCCGATCATTTCGCCCGCATCCACCAGGTCCTGGTAGGTAGACATGTCGTTCGTAAGCGTCTGCGGATCGCGCCCCGTGGTGATGCCGTACGCCAGGCTCGCGAGAAATCCCCAATAATCGATGTCCTGGACGCCGCGCCGGACTTCGAACCAGTGAGCGTGCGTATCGATCATCCCGGGGATGATGGTCCGCCCCGCCACGTCAATTACCTTCGCTCCCGCCGGGGCCTCGGCCGACCCGGCGGGCGTCACCGCTTCGATGCGGTTGTTCCGGATCACCACGTCGGCGGCCGGCAGCACCTCGTCGCCCCGCATGGTGATGACACGCGCGCCGCGCAGCACGATGGACCCTTCGGTCTTGTGGCGGGGCGTCTCGATCCGAACGCGGGTTTCCTGGGGATGGAGCTGCCTGGCCCATCGGGCGGAGTTGTGTTTCTCCGCGCCTGCGTCCGTGTTGGCTGAGCCGGCGGCTTCGATGTCCGCAACGGGCAGCGTGAAGAACGCGGGACCGACGGACCATGTCACCATCGCGCCTTGTTTCGCCCACATCGCCTGGTCGGCGCCGCCCGAGGTCAGGCGCTCCACCGCTGTCGCGGGCGTATTCAGATCGATCACGGGCGGATCCCCGCCGACCCGCGGCAGGCTCGCCATATAGACCTGGCTTCTGAAAACGATCAGAAGCTTCTTCCGGTCCGGGCTGGCCAGCAACTCGACCACCGGAGAAAAGTCGGCCCCCCAGACGTCTTTCGCCTTCAATTTCGCCAGCGTCCGCCGTTCACTGCCGTCCCAACGCATGGAGACCAGCTCGCTATCGGCCGAGAGCGCGCCATGCGACGTCGTGACCGTCATGTAGACGCGATCCGGGTCGTCGGTGAAATGCGGGAAGCTGAGTCCCTCGCCCCCGGCGATCAGGGATGCCGCGCCGCCGGTGGAAGGGATCCACACAAGATCGGAGGCTTGCATCCCGTGCCCCCATTCGTCGGGTTGACTGATCGCCTGGTACGGAAAGGCCCGTACCGCGACGATGCGCTGCGAGTCCGGGGACCATGCCAGGTAACGGAAGTATGCGGGCGAGCTGGTGAGGCGTTGAGGCGATCCGCTGCCGTCGGAGCGAACTTTCCAGATTCCGCCGTCGCCGTTCTGCCAACTGCTGTAAGCCAGCCATTTTCCGTCCGGAGACCATGCCGGATCGTATTGGCGCCCTTCTCCTCGAATCACCCGCCGCGGCGCACCGGTCCCGATATCCGCCACATAGAGGTGCGTGAGCGCCGAGAATGCGATCTGCCTGCCGTCGGGAGAGGCCGAAGCATCATGGATCACCCTGGCTTCGACCGGCCCCTCATCGACGCGCGTCTGGAAATTGAGCCGCGGCCCGAGCTCCCGCGATACGGTGGCCTCGAAGGGAATCACGCGATCCTTGCCCGAATCGACATCGAGCCGGTGAATGTTGCCGCCGTAGGAGATGACGATCTCCCTGCCGCCCGGCATGAATCCGTAGGCCGGCAGCACGTCGCGAGTGAATGCGGACTCCTGATCGTCGCGATCGATCGGGTATTTGAGCCACTTTTCTGCGCCCGTGGACAGATCGCGGACGCGCAGCGCCGTGCCGGCATCGTACCGGGTGGCGTAGACAAGCGTCTTCCCATCCGGCGAGATGGCCGGGCGGAAAGCCCCGCTCGAGAGCGAAGTGATTTCGTCTTCCTCGCCGGTCGTCAGATTGCGCCGGATGATCTGCCATGGCAGAATACGCCCGCCGCCGCTGAACTGGGCGCCAATCTTCTTGGCGAAGTAGATGTAGCGCATGTCCGCCGCGATCGCGACGCCGAGCGCGTTGATGGTAGGCTGTGTCGCATTCCCCACGCGGCTCTTCACTACCTGTAGCCCGGCCCCGCCCAGAAGGTCATAGCGCCAGATTTCGAAGCCGGAGTTGTAGAAATGCGGGTTCTTTTTGGAGACCAGGATGGCGTCTCCTTCCGGGCTCCAGCAGGGGGACGCGAACAGGGAGCGGTCTTCCGACGTGAGCGCCTTCGGATTCGATCCGTCGGCATTCGCGATCCAGATGTTATCATCGCCGGAACGGTCGCTGAGAAAGACGATGCGGCGTCCATCCGGGGAGTAACGCGGCTGGCTGTCGAATTCGAGTCCGCTCGTGATTGCCTTCGCGGTGCCTCCCTCCACCGGGACCGTATACAGGTGGCCGTCCAGGTCGAACAGTACCGTCTTGCCGTCGGGCGAAACGTCGACCGACATCCAAGTGCCTTCGGCGGTGGTGAACTCGACCTTTCGCTCCGCCTTCAAGGGCAGCCCTTTGCCCGCCTCGCCGGCAGCCTTCGATCCGTTAACTACCGAATCCTGGGCGAAGAGGATGCCCGCCAGGGCGAGCGCGCACAGTCCGGCAGGTTTCCACAGGTCCCTAATGAACATATTTTTCTACCCAATCGAGATGCCGGTGCATGATGTCGAGGACGAATTTGGGCTCCTGCGGGCCATGCGGCTGGCGCGGATAGACCACCATCTTCGTAGGAACGCCGCGGCGCTTCAGCGCGTGGTAGAACTCGAGTCCCTGGCTGAGAGGGACGCGTTCATCCGCGTCGCCCTGGAGAACCAGGGTTGGAGTGGACACGCGATCCACATAAGCGATGGGCGAGTGCGTGCGATACGATTCCTCCTTCTGCCAGGGCTCCCCGCCAAAATAGTCGGGCAGAAAATCGGCGATATCCGTGGTGCCCGTGAAACTGAGCAGGTCGATGACCGGCGCTCCCGTGGCGGCGGCCTTGAAGCGATTGGTGTGGCCCACCGTCCACGCCGTCATGTAGCCGCCGTAGCTCCAGCCCATCACGACCAGGCGATCCGGATCGGCGGTGCCGTTGGCAATCAGCGCGTCCACGCCGGCCTGGTCGTCCTCATAGTCTTTTCCGCCCCAATCGGCCGAATTGGCGTAGCGGAATTCCTTCCCATATCCCGTTGACCCGCGCGGGTTCGGTCGCAGAACCGCGTAACCCTTCGACGAGAACGTCCCGATCGGATAGAGCCCGGGGCGGCCGATGAAATTCTGATTGAAGCCGCCTGCCGGACCTCCGTGGATATTGAGAATCAGCGGTACCTTCCTGCCGGGCTGGTATCCGACGGGAAACGTCAGCAGGCCTTCGATCGCCGTTCCATCCTTCGATTTCCATCGGAACACTTCGGTCTTGCCAAGGGGAGGTTTGGCGAGGGTGGAGTTGGCCGCGCTCACCTGCACGAGGCGCGGACTGCCGGCGCGAAGCACATAAGCCTCGGGAGCCGAGTCGCTGCTCTCATGGGGGATGCCGAAAACGGTGCCGGAGTCGTCCATGGAAACCGCGCCCAGGATCCCTTGCGCAGGGGCGAATATCTCCTTTACGGGCCCGTCCAGCGGCACTTCGTACAACGCGCTACCGGTGCGCTTTGCTTCGCTGGCGACAATTGCGCGGTTGCCGGACATCCAACCCGCAAGCCTGGGCTGCTCGTCGGGAGTCGGCTTCAGGGCGCGAATCTTCCCGGTCTGGCGATCGTACAAAGCTACCCGTTCAGCGCCTGGATTAGGGGGCTCCGCACAGGGCTGGGGGAACGCGATATAGCGGCCGTCGGACGAATACTTCGGAATGCCGGCATACCCTCCGCCATAGCCGATTTCTTTGATGATGCCGGTTGCCGCCGCCACCTCGGCCACCCTGGCTTTGCGCCATTCATTGACCACCGGCGTATTCCAATACACAAAAGCGATATCCGCGCCGTCCGGAGACCATGCGATCTGTTGCACGTGCCGGTCCGGAGTAGTGACGGCTCGCGGCTTGCGTCCGCCCGAGTCGGCTTCGGCTGGGATCACGTAGATCACCGCGTTCTTTGGCTTCTCATCGAGCACGCGCATGTCGCGCTTTTCTTTGATGGCCTTCTCCTCGTCCGGATCCGGCTCGGCGCTGGTATAGGCGACCGACTTGCCGTCCTTCGAGACCGCGAATACGCCGACTGCCCCCTTCACCTTGGTGAGTTGTTCGGCTTCACCGCCGCTCACCGGAATCCGGAACAGGTCGTCCTTTCCGAAGCGCGTCGAGGTGAAGTAGATCCATCTTCCGTCAGGCGACCAGGCAGGGTTGCTGGAGGATTTCTCGCTGCGGGTGAGTTGCACGCGGTCCGCCCCGTCGCTGCCGGCCAGCCAGATCTGCGTGACGTTCTCGCTGTGTTCGCTATCCATGCGGGCTTTCGTCTGCGTCCAGACGACACGCCGGCCGTCCGGAGAAGGGACGACGGATCCGACGGTCTGGATCTCCATGGAGAGTTCCGGGGTCCAGGACGAGGGCGCCTGCGCGAAAGCCGGGAATGCCACGAGGGCCGCCAGGCAGACCATTGAAGCGCTGTTCATATTGGATGCCTCTTGTGCTGGGGAGCGTCCCTTTCGCGGACCGGCATCGGTCTACCGGTCCGCGAAGGACGGCTAAGCGGAATCGACTCAGAACGTCAGTTTCAACGCAGCCTGGATCTGTCGCGACGTGCCCAGGCCTAACGTTGCGCCGAACGTCTGGAAAATCTGCCCGAAGCTGGACGTATTGAACGTCGAACTCGGCTGCGCGAAATTCGGGTGATTCGGAACGTTAAAGAACTCCGCCCGGAACTCCAGGTTCCGCTTCTCGCCCAGCTTCGTGTTCTTCAAGAGAGAGAAATCGACATTCGTGAATCCGGGCCCATAGACGGTGTTGCGTCCCAGGTTGCCGAACGTGCCGGCCAAGGGCAAGGTAAACGCCGCTGGATTCAGCCATCCGTTCACCGAGGGGCTTGCCGCGTATTGATCCACTCCGGCAACCGCATTCGGCCGCTGATTCGTAAAATTGCCGTTGCCGAATGTGTTCGTTCCGATGAACACGGTGAACGGGATGCCGGTGTGGATCAGCCCCAGCGACGCGACGCTCCACCCGCTTACCAGGCTGCCCGCGACACCGTGCCAGTTGCCCAGGAAGGAGTGGCCGGCGCCCATCGGAATTGTGTACAGCAGGCTGTAGGCGAAGTTGTGCCGGATGTCGCCGGAGCTGTTTCCCCGCTCGGCTTGGAAGTTGTTGTCGTCTTGCGGCTGGCTGGAAAACAGGCCCTGGTCCTGAACGTCGTCGATTCCGTGGGCCCAGCCGTATTCGGCCTGGAAAACGAGGCCCCGCCTCAGTCGCTGGTGGAAGGAAACCTGCAGCGCGTTGTAAGTCGATTGCCCCGTATTGCCTTCGATCGAGATATTGCTGAAGAGCGGATTCGGACGCTGCCCGAGGGTTGGATCGAAGAAGTTGATCGTGTAGCCGCGGCGAAGATCGAGTCCGCGGTTGCCCACGTAGGCCACCTGCAGGGCTGTGCCGGACGCCAGCACCCGGGCGATGCTGAGATCCCACTGTTCGGTGTAGATGTCCCGGCGGATCCAATCGAAACCGGCAACGGATGGCACCGGCGCCGTCCCTTGCGACAGGAAATTCGCGATTGGGTAGGACAGCGTCGGAATGGTCTGGCGCACCAGTGACGTGTTGCCGGGAATGTTGTTGGTCGGAATCGAATAGGATCCAAAGCCGACCGGGTAAGCCTGCCAGAAGATACCGGCCCCCGTGCGGATCACGGTCTTGGCCGTCGGCTGCCACGCAATGCCGAGGCGCGGACCCCAATCGTTCTTGTTGGCCCGGAAGTAAGGATCTCCGGGAGGACCAAGCTTCCCTAACCGTTCGTCGTAAGCCTGCGTTGCGTTGTTCTTGTCATGCGGCACAGTCTCGTAGTCCCAGCGCAGGCCGTAATCGATGGTCAGATTCGGAAGCAGCTTGTAGGTGTCCTGCAAGAACATCCCGATCTGATTCGCCCGTGTGACATGACCCGGATCGCCGACCGTGAAACTGGCGCTGGCGACCGAGTTGTTGATGAAATCCTGGATCGACGTATAGGTCATGCTCGACGTGTTCTTGCCCAGCCGCGCGACCCAGATGTCGTAGACCGTAGCGCCGAATTTGATGGTGTGGGCGCCCTTGACGATGGTGGTATTGCCGCCGAACTGATAGCTCGTCGCGTTCTGGATGCTCCGACCCCGGTCGCCGGTCACGGTCGTGATCCCGGTAATGCTGACGAGCGGATACGGCTCGTTGGAGATGATGTGACTGCCCCACCGCTGCGCGCCCAGCAGAAAATCGCTGATGATGTGCGCGTTCCAGAGGTGCTGCTCGTGGATCGCGACGTTGCTGGTGCGGATTGGTACATTTTGGAAATCGAGGTTGCCCAGCGCGGAGGGAGTAACCCCGAATAGCGGCCCGAATGTATGCGTGTCGTTTACATTCACCCGCACGTAAGCCGTGTCAGTGTCCGAAAAACGTTGATCGATCTTTACGCTGCCCGTGTCCTCGCGGACCCGCGAAGTCTGGGCGGTGACGTAGTTGTCGACCAACGGGTTCGAGGTCGGCGAGGTTCCAATGGGGTACAGCGCCAGGATCGGAGCCAGAACCGGCGAGGCCGCGAGCACCTGCTGAACCAGCAGAGCGCTTGGAACCGTCCCGGCGCCCGAGATCCCAATGCGCTGGCGCGAGCCTTCGTAGTTCGCAAAGAAGAAGGTCTTGTCTTTGCGGATCGGCCCGCCGAGGTTTCCGCCGAAATCGTTAAACCGGAATGGCGGCTTGAAGGTCTTCGGAGCGAAGAAGTTCTTGGCGTCCAAATCGCTGTTCCGGAAGAATTCAAAAAGCGTGCCGTGGATGTCGTTGCCGCCGGATTTGCTGACAATATTGATGTTCGAACCCGCTGAGCGCCCGTATTCCGCCTGGTAATTGCTCGTCTGCACACGGAATTCGGCGATCGTGTCCAGGCTGCCGGTCAGCAAGCGCGCTCCGCGTTCATAGCCGTTCGACATGTAAGGCTGATCGACGCGCGTGGCGTCCACGCCGTCAATCGAAAACTGGTTGTGCACGGTGTGAAGCCCGTTGAACGCAAGGTCGGCGATGTAGTTGCTCCGCGCAATGGCGCCCGGCATCAGCAGGCTGAAGCGCGCGTAGTCACGTCCGTTGATGGGAAGCTCCGTCAACCGCCGGTTTTCCATCACGCCACCGGTGTTGGAACCCTCGGTTTGCACGTCCCCCGCTTCGGCCACCACTTGCACCTGCTCCGAGAGTTGCCCGGTGGGCAGCGAAAAATCCTCGGTGATGGCCGCGCCGACGTTGATCCCGATATTCTGTTTGACCTGTGTCTGGAATCCCGTCTTTTCGGCCCGAACGCTGTACCGCCCGATCGGAAGATCCGGGAAATTGTACCGGCCCGAGTTGTCGGTGACCACCTGCCGGTGATCGCCGTTGGAGGGATTGTCGATGGTGACAATGGCGCCCGGAATCGCCGCCTGTGTTGCGTCGAGCACCTGGCCGGACATTCGGCCTGTCTGGGCTTTGAGGATCGTTGGAACGAAAGCGAGCGCAAACAACAACGCTAACGCCATGATGGACTTTGTGATCAAGGTTTTCATACGCCTCCCACTCGACACCGCAGGTCGAGTTTCTTTGTTACCAGCGCGTTATGGCGCAATACACGAATTGCGAGAGGACCGCTCTCGCTGATCGAAGCGACTTCGCTACGGGCAACAGGGCCTGTGATTAACCTGTGATATTGGGAGCGCCCAACTGAGTTTTACAGAATTATAACACTCAAAGATCGGAGCGCAAGAGCGTTAATTCCCTGGCGTTAATTCAATGGTAAAGTCTGGCTACACGAGGCGCGCCTTCAACATGGTGAACGAGTGCGGAGGAAAGCTATACCGCAGGCGGCGCCCGTCGGCGGTCACGCTGCGGCCGGTCGCGCGGACGTTGGTCTTGTCGAAATCGTTTTCAGCCTTGATGTCCGGGCCGTTTACTTCGGAGACGGCGACGCTTCCTTCGAACTGCTTGTCCTCCGCCTCGATATCGGTCCCGATCGCCTCCGTCGGGTGGCGGTTCACGACGTTGAGCACGAGCGTGCCGTTGTCAAAACCCGCGGAGATATCCAGATAAGGAACATCGTCGAAACGGGGGCTCTTGTATTTCGGGCTATCGACGAACAACTCCAGCGCTTTCCCCTTGGTGTGGTTGGCGAACAGTTGGAGCGGATAGTAAATGGTCTGGAGAAACATTCGCCGTTCGTCGGTAAAAATCGGCGCGATTACGTTAACGAGCTGCGCCATGTTGGCGATTTTCACGATGTGGGCGTGGTTTACGAACGAGTTCAGGAAGGTCGCGACGACCAGCGCGTCCTCCAGGTTGTAGCGCTCTTCCAGAATCCGGCGTCCGCGCTGCTGCTCGCCTCGCGCCCGATACCAGACGTTCCATTCGTCCCAGGCGATATGGATTCGCCGGCCGCCCGGCTGCCCGGAAAGCGCCGCGTCGATAATGCCCTCGGTAGTCTTGATGCGCTGATTCAGCTCGACGGAGCTGGACAAAAAGTCGCCGAAGTCGTTATTGCGATTTCCCACGTACATGTGGATAGCCAGATAATCCGCGTGCTGCTTGAGATGTTCCAGTACGGTCCGGTTCCAGGAGGTCCAGTCGGAGCCCGGCCCGAAATTGGAAGAGCCGGCGGCGATGAGCTTGACGGACGGGTCGGTCCACTTCATCAGTTTGGCGGCCTCCAGTGCGAACTTGCCGTAATCGTCGGCGCTGCGATGCCCCATCTGCCACGGCCCGTCCATCTCGTTGCCGAGCCCCCAGTAGGTGACCTTCCATGGCGCCGCGCGCCCGTTCTGTTTGCGCAGGCGCGTCATCGCCGTATCCTCGGACGAATTGCAGTACTCCACCCATTGCTGCGCTTCCGTCCAGGTGCCGGTGCCGAGGTTCGCGCAGATGTAGGGCTGCGTTCCGAGCATTTCCGCGTAGTTCAGAAACTCGTGCGTGCCGAAGCGGTTGCTCTCGACGGTTCCCCACGCCATTTCTAGCCGGGGCGGACGAGCATCGCGCGGCCCGATCCCGTCTCTCCAGTGGTAGTTCGACGAGAAGTTGCCTCCCGGCCACCGCAGCAGCGTCACGTTGAGTTTGCGCGCGGCATCCAGAACATCCTTCCTGAACCCATTGGCATCGGAAAGCGGAGAGTGCTCTTCGAACACGCCTCCGTCGATGCAGCGGCCGAGATGCTCGATGAAGTTTCCATACAGCAGCGGGCTGATCTCGCCGATCACCCGTTCGGTATCGACCTTCACCCGGGCCCGCAGCGCTTCGGGCTGGCCGCGCAGGACGAACGGTGCGCCGGCGGCGAGGGTCGCGAATGCACGTCTGGAAATCTTGCTCATGGTGCCTCCTTCGGCCGGCTTGCCGTCCGAAACATCGGTAATCATAGCTTAAATCGGCTCGATCGTGACCGCGGGCGGTAAGCGCGTTGGGGCATGGGCTGAATGACGGAAACACGTTCCGGCTCAGGCTCGTCTCCAGCATTCTGACCTGAATCTTCACGCACGCACGATGACGGGATACACTTTGCGGATGGCGGCAATCGCATCGTCGGCGTCGCGCCGGGTATACTTCGGGCCCATCATGACACCGGCGAAGCGGCTGAGGATATCGAGGGTCCGCGGGCAGCACTCGCGGCCGTAGCGAATGGATTGGCCGCGGTCCGAAGCGAACGACGGCCATCGCGGGGTGACCGTGACTTTCTGTTCGATCTCCGGAACCACCGGCAGGATGATTGAACCGGCCGGGCCGGCAACCGGAACTCCTTCCGCTTTCATGGCATCGGCGTAGCGCTGCCGTTCGTCGCTGGACCGGAATCCGAGAAAAATCCCCGTACCCAGTTCGCCTTCCGGATCGGGGAGATGGCGCAAGCGCGCGCCGGAAAGATCCTGAATGCCGCCGTAAACACGGCGGGCGCTGCGCCGCACATCGGCAATGATCGTGTCCAGCTTGCGCAATTGCGCCAGCAGGACACCGCCCGTGAACTCGTTCATGCGGTAGTTCAGGCCGGGCATGTAATGCAGCTTTGCAGGGAAATCGCGGCGTACTGTTACGTCGTGGAAGCGGACGGCGCGCTCGAAGAGATACGGATCATTGGTGACCAGCGCTCCGCCTTCTCCGGCGGTGATCGTTTTACTTTGTTGCAGGCTGTAAATCCCGATATCGCCCATGGAGCCGAGGGGGCGTCCGTGGTAACTGGCGCCGACGCTCTGGCTGCAGTCCTCCAGCACCTTGAGGCCGTGCTTGCGGGCCATCGCCAGGATGGGATCCATGTCGGCGGGACAGCCTTGCAGGTGCACCGCCATGATCACCTTGGTCTGCGGTGTAATGTGGCGTTCGATGTCCGCGGCGTCGATGTTGAATGACTCATCGATCTCGGCAAAGACCGGAAGCGCCCCGGCCTGGATCACGGTGGAGTAGCACGAGTACCAGGTCCATGCCGGGATAATGACCTCATCGCCGGGTCCAACTTCGAGCGCCGCCATGGCGGTGTGAAGGGCGGCGGTGCCGGACGTGACCGCCAGCGCGTACTTCGTTTGCATGCGCGCGGCGTACTCATTCTCGAAGATGGCGACCTTCGACTTGTCGAGCGGGTTGGCGAAGCGGAAGGGCTTCCTACTTTGGAGGACCTCGGAGAGCTGGGTCTGTTCCTTGTCATCGTAATAAAGCGGACCCCAATTGGCGGTGCCCAGCGGTTGGGAGCGGACGGGTGTGCCGCCGTCGGCCGCGAGTTGCGGGGCGGCGCCCGCCGGGGTGAGGGTCGCCGCGGCTGCGGTGGCCAGAAAGGCTCTGCGATCCATGGAGAGACCTCCTTCTGCTGAGATCCAGTTTACGCTTTACCATTGGCCGCGCGAAAAGGCTCGACCACGGCGGACAAGTCCTGGTCGCCCCACCCGTCGGAAGCCCGGCTAAATACGTCCCTGCTGGCCCGCCCCGTATCCAGCGGAACACCCAGCCGGCGCGCCTCTTCGACTGCGTATGCCAGGTCCTTGGCCATCAGATCGAGGGCGAAATTCGGCCGGTAGTCTCGAGCGACCATCCGGGCGGCTAGCGTGCGCACCAGAGGACTGCCCGGGGCGCCATTCGCCAGGATCTCCACCGCCTGCTCGCGGTTCAGTCCCGAACCTTCGATCATGGCCAGCGCCTCCGCGAGCGAGGCAGCCTGAACGCCGCACAGGAAATTGTTGATCAGCTTCATGAGTGCGCCTGCCCCAACCGGACCCAGGTGAACCACTCCGCGGCTCATAGGCGCCAGCACATCGCGAACCGAATCGAGCGTCCCGGGTTCACCACCGACCAGGAATAACAGTTCGCCGCTCTCGGCCTGGGGCCTGCTGCCGGTTACCGGCGCGTCCAGAAAGGAGCAGCCCCGGGTCTTCGCTTCTGCGGAGAGTTCCGTTACCCACTGGGTGGAGATCGTGCTCGATTCGATCAGCACGGCGCCGCCTCTCGCGCCCGCCAGTGCGCCGCTCTCTCCCATCCATGTTGAGCGCGAGGCGCTATCGTCGGCGAGCATGGCGATGACGATTTCGGCGCGTGACGCCGCTTCGCGAGGAGTCGCGGCCACGCTGGCTCCTTGTGCTGCGAAAGCCTCCGCGCGGGATGGCGTCCGATTGTAGACGGTCAGCGGAAAGCCGGCGGCCAACAACCGGCGGGCCATTCCCGACCCCATCGTACCAAGACCCAGTACAGCCACTGATTTCATTGCCCTTCCCCTGAATCAGATTCCGCGAACCTGCACCAGCGATTGGCCGGGCGTCGCGATTCGGACCGGATTGCGCAGCGGCATTCCGAATCCTTCGAAACGCACCTGCATCCAGTCTCCGTCCCGTAGGCGTATGCCTTCGCCAAAGCTGAATGCGTCTGCTCCGAAGAAGTGAATATGGATATCGCCTGGTCTCCGGTGCGCTTCGAACTTGAAATGATGGTGCTCCATGTTGGCGAGACTGTGGCACATGACCGTTTCGCCGGTCTGGACCGCCTTCGACCACACGGCCGCTCCCGCGCGTTCGATCCGGACTTCGCCCGTAACGTGGTGGAACTCGGGGTCGATTACCAGCTCCGGCCCGATTGCGCAGGTTCGCAGTTTGGAAGCCGCGAGGTACAGGTAGTTTTTCTTCTCCAGCACGTGGTCGGAGAACTCGTTGCCGGCAACCATCCCGAGGCGGCGAGGCAGGCCTGCGGCGTCGATGATGTATGCACCGGCGATCTCGGGCTCTTCGCCGCCGTCATCTGCGTAAGGCGGCACATCGAGCGCTTCATTGTGAGCCCGCAGGATGGCGCCGGTGCCCTTATAAAACCATTCCGGTGCCGCGCCGGGGACGCCCGGGTCCGGTTTGCCGCCCTCCACGCCCCATTGATACATGCGCATGCTGTCGGTTACCTGTTCGCCCGCCGCGTGCATCGCCTGCCGGTTCGCGGCGCTCCGGATGTGGCTCAGACCCGTTCCGCTGACCAGGCAGCGGGCGGCTTCGATGGGATGATCGACGGCCGGCAGAATACGCCAGGCGGAGCCGCCGGAGTAGACCTCGGGGTAGTCCAGGGACTCGTCAGTTAGCGCCCGGTCCGCGGTATCGCGAAGCGCCACTCCGTTGGTCAGCGCAGCGCCGGCGAGGGCAAAGACCGAGTTGTGAGTGTCGAGCAGCCGGATCCGTTCGCCATCCACCATACCCAGGCGGCGCCCATTCGGGCCGGCCAGTTGAATGAGTCGCATTATTCGCATCTTCATGAATGCTCTTCTAAAACCACCGGTTGAACCCGGCGCACGCTGAGAACGATCACGAAGAATGCGAGAACGTGCAGCGTGCTGACGATCCCGAATACGGCGCCATAGCCGAATCCGTGATCCAGCAGATAGCCCACCACCAGGCCGAACACGACGCCGCCCATGGCGCCACCGAATCCCACGAGGCCGGCCACCGAACCGACGGCGCCGCGGGGGAAGAGGTCCGCGGGCAGTATCATCACCAGTGTGGACCAGGACTGCTGGCCGAAGAACGCGATGCTGAACAGCACGATGGCGAGTTCCACGGGAGCCCTGGTGATGAAAAAGGCGACCGGCATGACAGCGGCGCTGAGACCCAACGCCAGCTTCCGCGAGAAATCGAGAGTGCGGCCGGCGTGCAGCAGGCGGCTGGAAAACCAGCCTCCGCAGAGACAGCCCAGGCCGGCGGCGGCATAGGGAATCCAGGCGAACGCGCCGACTTGCCTGGTATCGAATCCGCGCGCATCGTACAGATACTTGGGTAGCCAGAACAGATAAAAATACCAGGCCGCATCGCTCAGGAACTTGGCGAAAACGAGTCCCCACACCTGGACGAAGCCGAACAGCCGAATCCAGGCAACCTCCGGTTCGGCCTGTGTGCGCGGCTTGAGCACCTCGGCGATGGCTTCGCGCTCCTGGCCGGTTAGCCTGGGATGATCGGACGGTGGGAAATATTCGCGCATCCACCAGATCGTCCAGGTGAGACCCACGGCGCCCGAAAGAAAGAAGACCCAGCGCCAGTTCAGCAGGCCGAGCGTGATGGCGATCAGCGGCGGAGCGCACACCGCCCCGGCCGCGGTGCCGGCGTTAATGATGCCCATCGCGGTAGCGCGGTCGCGCGCCGGGAACCACTCGGACACCGCCTTGGTAGCGGCGGGGAATCCGCCCCCTTCTCCCATCCCCAGCAGGAAGCGGCTTGCCGCCAGCATGCCGAAACCCGCCGCGAACCCGTGACTCGCGCAGGCGAGCGACCACCACAGCATGATCGCGACGAACCCCTTGCGCGTCCCGAGAGTGTCCACGAGTTTGCCGCCGCCCGCGTACATTAGCGCATAAGCCGTCAGAAACGCCGCCTGCAACTGCGAGAACTGCGTGTTGGAAATCGGGATTTCGCGCTGGATCGCGGTGATCGCTACTGGCAGGGTCTGGCGGTCGAAGTAGCTGATGGCGATCGCCGCGCCGATCAGCATCGCGATTCTCCAGCGTAGAGAGCCCGACATAAGAGGCGTCGAAACTACCGGACCTGCAGTTTGTCCTTCAGGCGGATGTCTTCTGAAGAGCTACCGATCATAATATCGGATCACCAGGTAAGTCGAATCAGCGACACGCCGTGGAGGGGCAGAGGAAACGTCAGGTGGACCCGCCCGTCCGGCGCCGTGTACCATCGCGGAGACCCGAGCAGTTGCAGCTGCCCGGCTGCCTCCAGTTGCGCATACTGCTCGGGCGTAGGTTGTTGCGGCGAGCCCATCTTCTTCCACACTTCGTATGAATTACTGTGCTCCTCATCCACGCGGAAGTGCTGCACCAGGATGCGGCCTCGGGGCACTCCGGAAATCGTAAGATCGATAGGAGAGGCCGGTCCGGGCCGGTCCGAGTCATGGTAATTGGAGATCAGAACGCAGGCGGAGTGCGCGTCCACGCTGGCCATCGCGTGGACATCCGGTCTCTCTTTGACCCCCGAGGCCAGCATGCTGTCGAGTGAGGCCGCACTTTCATCCGACACCACCGCGCGATTTCCGGTCATCATTCCGAGCATACGGAAAACATTCAGGACGGGCTTATCGATCCCGTTGGTCGCCAGGTCGCGGAAACCGTCGAAATAGGGCTGATCCTCGAATTCGAAAGCCCACGTAACAGCACCGCGAAGGTTCACGCCATACCTGGAGGCGAGATCGAGATGCCTCGGCATTACTGCGGCCGTATAGCTCGCGTACATCACGCCATTGCGGTATGCATTTTGCGGATAGACGCGAGAAGAGCACGCCGCACAGCCCTCCGGGTCGGACTCCCCGATGATGATCGGGCGGTCTTTCAGTTCCGGCACGGCGGCAATGATTTCGAACCCCTTGGCCAAATCGCGTAGCTGGTGTTCGATGCCCATCACCACGCTGCCTTCCACGAACTTCGGCGCGCCCTTAGCGTGGAAGCTGACGAAATCGAGCGGCGAGCCCGTCTTCCCGGTGGCGTAATTCTTGCCGTGAACGACATGATCCAGAAATCCGCGAAGGAATGCCGCGGCGCTGTTGCCGGCGGGGCCTGTAGAATCGTCTCCGCCCACCTGTGCCGTCGGAAGCGCCCGCTTTACGGCATCCGCCGAATAATCGTATAGCTTCAAATACTCCTCGGGAGTGCCTTTCCAGTAGGCGATATTGGGTTCGTTCCACACTTCCCAAAGCCACGATCCAACTTCCGCCCGGCCATACTTCTGGACACAGTGCGTCACCCATTGATAGACCAACTCTGCCCACTTGCCGTAGTCCTTGGGCGGATAGGCCCAGCCGGTGTAAATGTCGTTGTAGTTGTCACCGGGTTTCCAATGGTGGCGGTAAGGCTCTGGATGCGACGATAGTGCCTCCGGCATGAAACCGATCTGCACCAGCGGCTTCATGCCCCGCGCCAGATAGGTATCGAAGATGCGATCCGTGATGGTCCAGTCGTACACCGGCTTGCCGGATGCGTCTTCCGTGTACGCGTTGGTCGAGCCCCATTTGAGCGCGGCCTGTCCATCGCCTGTCACCAGCAGGCTGTGAACCCGCATGTAAACGGTTACCGAGCTGAGCTCCGAAAGCTCAGACAGCAGCTTCCGCCCGTCCTTCATGTAGGTATAGTTGGGCTCGTCGTGGCCGAAGAAAGACCAGATCGGCTTCAACGGGCCGGTAGTGTGCGCGGCGTCCACTTGGATCCGGACGGCGGTTTGCCCAACCGCGGCGAGACTTGCAAGCAGGAGTACGGTAATCAGGCGCATTCTAGAAATTGAACTTCCGTCCGAGGTTCGCAACCCGTCGTTGAACGCGGTCTCCCACAGTGTATACGGAACGGTCCGGTATTTTCCGCGAATCATGCGCCTGTCCCGCGGCATCCAAAAAAACTGGAGTGTGTCCCAACCTGGAGGGGACGATGCAGGGTGCCATGGTGGCTAGTTCGTTCGAAGCCGGGCAGTTGCCGGTGGCGCGATACGAATCGCTGATCCGACTCGCGGAAGCGATTCGCGCCAATCGGGATCCGCAGGAGTTGTTTCAAGTCCTCGTCCAGGAACTCGGTAAGGTCGTGCAGTTTGACGCGGTCGCCCAGTTCGACGAGAGTTTGAACAAAGTCAATTGGCACCTCGGGCAAGTCTGCCGCCGGCCGGACGGCAAGCCGAACGGCGATCTGGCGAAGGAAGAAACCACCGAGTGGTGGGTCCAGCATCACCAGCAACCCCTGATCATTCACTCAGTAGACGATGAGCCTCGTTTCCCGCGCGTCATGGAACGTTTGAGGGAATGTGGGATCCGGTCGATCTGTGCGCTGCCGATGAGCACGGTGCATCGCCGGTTGGGCAGTTTGCTTGTCGCCAGCAGCCGGCCGTACGCCTATTCCGATGAGGAACTCAGGTTTCTCTCGCTGGTCGTGAGCCAGATCGCCCTCGCAATGGACGATGCCCTGAATTTCCAGGCATCGCAGCGCGCGCACGAGCGTCTCGAACTGCTGCTCGACCTTACCAACAGCGTGGTTTCGAACCTCGACCTGCGCCAGGTGCTGTGCGCCGTTTCCTCCAGCATCCGGCGCGTGATGCAGTGCAACGGCGTTGCCGTCCTGCTGCCCGAGCCGGGAAGCAACCGCCTTCGGATCCATGCGCTCGATTTTCCAGGGAGCGGCGGCGCCGTTCAGGAGGGATTGCTTCCAGAGGATGAAGAGGCCTCCGCGCAGGCCGTGCTTCGCATCGGACGTCCACTGCGAATCGGCAGTGGAGAGCTTTCGGACGATCATTTGGCGGCCGCGGTCGGCGTAAAAACTATCCTGCATCTCCCGCTGACGGGCCGCGAGGGTGTTCTCGGCCTACTCACTTTGGGCAGCCTTCAGGAGAGCGCGTTTTCCGATGAGGAGATCTCGTTTCTGGCGCGGGTTGCGAGCCAGGTGGCAATCGCAGTTGAAAACTCGATCGCGTATCGCCGGATTGAAGAGCTCAAGGACCAGCTCGCGCGGGAGAAGCTGTACCTCGAGGACGAGATCCGCACGGAGCTGCAATTTGAGGAAATCATCGGCAAAAGCGAGGCGCTGCGCCGCGTGCTTGCCCAGGTCGAAACCGTCGCGCCTACCGATTCCACGGTGTTGATCTATGGCGAAACCGGCACCGGAAAAGAACTGATCGCTCGCGCCGTTCACAACCTCAGCTCGCGCAAGGCGAATGCTTTTGTAAAACTGAACTGCGCGGCCATTCCTACCGGGCTGCTCGAGAGCGAGCTTTTTGGCCACGAGAGGGGCGCCTTCACCGGAGCCATCACCCAGCGTATCGGGAGGTTCGAGCTTGCCCATCACGGCACGGTTTTTCTCGATGAAGTGGGCGAGATCCCGCTCGAGCTGCAACCCAAGCTGCTGCGGGTTCTGCAGGAGCGCGAATTTGAGCGGCTGGGCAGCACACGAACCCTTCGGACCGACGCGCGGCTGATTGCGGCCACGAATCGGGAGCTTGCGTCCATGGTGGACGAGCAGAAATTCCGCCTGGACCTGTATTATCGCCTGAACGTGTTTCCGATTCGGGTTCCCGCTTTGCGCGAGCGCCCCGAGGACATTCCCTTGCTGGTCCGCCATTTCGTTCAACAATTCAGCCGCCGCACGAATCGAAATATCGAGACCATCCCGTCGGAGACGATGAACGCGCTGATCCGCTATGACTGGCCCGGCAACATCCGGGAATTACAGAACGTCATCGAGCGTGCGGTCGTTCTATCCACCGGGTCGGTCCTCAAGGTCCAACTCGCCGACCTGAAGACTCGCACACGGCTGGCGCCCCCGCCGAACGGCGCCGGAACGGAATCCAAGGACATGCGCAGCGTTCTCGAGGACACCGAGCGCAAGCAGATTCAGGCAGCGTTGGAGCGGGCCAATTGGATCGTGGCGGGGCCGAATGGGGCCGCCGCTCTACTCGGATTGAAGCGCTCCACCCTTCAATCGCGAATGCAGAAGCTCGGCATTCGCGTCGCTCGCACCAGCGCCTGAATGCGGCCGCCACTCATTTTCTAGCCCAGGTGCCGAGAAATCGGCAGATACCGAACGCCCGGCAGTCGGAGTTTCGGCACCGGCGTGAGCATCCACAGCATTCCCGTTGATAGCGAACAG
This sequence comes from Bryobacterales bacterium, assembly GCA_963836015.1. Taxonomy (GTDB): domain Bacteria; phylum Acidobacteriota; class Terriglobia; order Bryobacterales; family Bryobacteraceae; genus CAWCDJ01. Next base: position 597,603 of record CAWIIF010000004.1, read on the forward strand.
TCTCGCTGCGTTTCCGAGAGTGGTTCGACGAGTGCATCCCCCACTTGCGGAAACGGCGAGGGGATGCTCAAGATCACGCAGAACGGCACACCGACTGAAGAGCGATGGACTTTGTGCGGCCAGCTAAGCGGCCCCTGGGTCGCAGAGCTGCAGTCGACCTGGGAGCGTCGTCAACGCCAGTCGAACGGATCGGCCTACATTGTCGACCTGGGCGACGTGACATCGATTGACGAGCGCGGCGAGGAACTACTGCGCGCCATGAAGCGTGACGGCGCACGGTTCGTCGCCCGCGGCGTCGACATGAAGCACATCCTGGATCAACTGGACAGCGAGGAGAAGCGCCCATTTCGGAGATTCCTCGCGCACCTGAGCGATTGACGATAAAGCGCGAATACAAGCGGAGAAAACATGAGACGCATTTCTAGCACGCCAAACTTTGCCTGGCTTGCAGGGGCCCTGCTACTGGCGGCCCTCGCAGTTTCATCAGGCTGCTCTCGCACTAACGCCGCGGGAGCGCAACAAATGGCTCCGCCCGTGGTGGAAGTCGTTCCCGTCGAGCAGCGGGACGTGCCGGTCTATCACGAATGGATCGGGACCCTCGACGGTATGGTCAATGCGGCGATTAAGGCCGAGGTGACCGGCTATCTGCAGACCCAAAACTACACGGAAGGCTCGTTTGTGAAGAAGGGCCAGCTGTTGTTCCAGATCGACCCGCGCCCGTTTCAGGCCGCAGTGGACCAGTCGGAGGCGCAACTGGCGCAAGCCAACGGGCAATTGACGGAGGCCAAGGCGCAGGTTGTTCAAGCTCAGGCGCAGCTCGCACAGGCGCAGGCCAACCAGGTCCGAACCCAGCTCGACGTCGATCGCTATGAACCCCTCGCGAAGCAGCAGGCGATCACCCAACAAGACCTCGATAACGCCACTCAGAACAACATCTCGGCAAGGGCGCAGGTGGAAGCGGCCAAGGCGCGGGTGGAAACGGCCAAAGCCCAGATCGAGGCATCCCGCGCGGCAGTCCAGGCGGCGGGAGCGGCAGTGGAGGCCGCCCGCGTCAATCTCGGATTCACGCGCCTCACCTCGCCCATCGATGGGATCGCGGGACAGGCCCAAGTGCAGGTGGGAAACCTGGTCAGCCCCGCCGGGGGACCGATCACAACGGTCTCCACCCTGGAACCGATCAAGGCGAATTTCACGGTCAGCGAGCAGGAATACCTCAACTTCACACGGCATACACCGGGAGAGATGAAACGTTTGCAGCTCGAGCTGATTCTGGCAGACGGTACGGTATATCCGCACAAAGGAAAGTTCCTCTTTGCCGACCGGCAGGTGAACCAGGCCACGGGCGCCATCCTTTTGATCGGATCGTTTCCGAACCCCGGAAATATTCTGCGCCCGGGCCAGTACGGCAGAGTCCGCGCCGTGGTCGCAACCAGGGAGAACGCACTGCTGGTCCCGCAGCGCGCCGTGACGGAGTTGCAGGGCAACTATCAGGTTGCGGTAGTCAACCCCGACCGGAAGGTCTCCATCGAGAACGTCAAAGTCGGCGACCGCGTCGGATCGCTGTGGATGATCAATGAGGGTTTGAAACCCGGCCAGCAGGTAGTGGCGGAAGGCATCATGAAAGTCCGCCCGGGCTTGGAAGTGACGCCGCAGCCTTTTACCGAGCCCAGCGCCTCCAAGGAACAGTAAGTCATGTCGAAATTCTTTATCAACCGCCCGATCGTCGCGATGGTCATCTCGATTCTCACAGTCATCGTCGGCGCGATTACAATCTCGAACCTGGCGGTCTCGCAGTTTCCCAGCATCGCTCCCCCCGAAGTGATGATCCAGGCAAACTACGTCGGGGCAGACGCGCAGACCGTCGAGCAATCGGTCGCCACCCCGATCGAACAACAGATGAGCGGCGTCGACAACCTGAACTACATGTACTCGCTCAATGCGGCGAACGGCCAGATGACCATGATCGTCGATTTCGACGTCAAATCCGATCCCAATACCGACCAGATCCTCACGCAGATGCGCGAGACGCAGGCGGCTTCCCAACTGCCCGTCGACGTGACGAATTACGGCGTGACGGTTCAAAAGTCGGTCACCGCGCCGCTGATGGTCATCGGCCTGTATTCTCCGCACGGCACCTACGACGCGCAGTTCCTGGCGAATTACGCGTACATCAACATGAACGACCAGGTGACCCGCGTCCCCGGGATCGGCAACGTCCAGGTCTTCGGCGCAGGGCAGTACGCGATGCGCCTGTGGGTAAAGCCCGACCAGCTCGCGAAGCTAGGCATCACGGTGCCCGAGATCGTTTCCGCCATCCAGTCGCAGAACACCGTCAACCCCGCTGGTCAGGTCGGTGGAGCGCCGATCCCGAAGGGACAGGAGTATACGTATTCGGTCCGTGCACAGGGTCGGCTGACGTCGCCCGAGGAGTTCGGCAACATTATCGTTCGCGAAACGCCCGACGGCGGCGTCGTCCGCGTGAAAGACGTGGCGCGCGCCGAACTCGGCTCGCAGGACTACAGCGTGGTCGGCCGCCTCAACGGCAAACCCAGCGCGATTATGGCCGTTTACCAGCTCCCCGGCACCAACGCGGTACAGGCGGCGGCCGGCGTGAAGAAGCTCATGGCCGAGCTGAAGACTCGCTTTCCCCAGGACATGGATTACGTGATCTCGCTGGACACGACGCGATCCGTGACGGAAGGTATCAAGGACATCGTCGTGACGCTGCTGGTCGCGATTGTGCTCGTCACCATCGTGGTTTACTTGTTCCTGCAGGGCTGGCGCGCTACCCTCATTCCATTGCTGGCGGTGCCGGTTTCATTGATCGGAACGTTCATTTTCTTCCCCGCCTTCGGCTTTTCGATTAATACGCTATCTCTGTTTGGACTGGTGTTGGCGATCGGCCTCGTGGTCGACGATGCGATCGTCGTGGTGGAGGCCGTCGAGCGCCACATTGAAGAAGGCCTTCCCCCCAAGGAGGCGGCGCTGCGGGCGATGCAGGAGATCTCGGGTCCCGTAATTGGAATCGCACTGGTGCTGTCGGCTGTGTTTATCCCGACGGCGTTCATCCCCGGCATCACCGGGCGGCTGTATCAGCAATTCGCAGTCACCATCGCCATCTCCGTGATCCTGTCGGCCTTCAACGCCCTGAGCCTGAGCCCGGCGCTGGCCGCGCTGCTGCTGCGCCCGAAGACGCGCACACGCGGCCCGCTGGCGGCCTTTTTCGACCGGTTCAATCGCATCTTCGGACGAGCCACCACCAATTATGTGCGGTGGTCGGGAGCGTTGATTCGAAAGAGTGCCGTGGCGGTGGCGCTGCTCGTGGCGTTCGGTGCGGGAGCGGCGGTGTTCGCCGGGAAAGTTCCGTCGAGCTTCCTGCCCGATGAGGATCAGGGTTACATGTTCCTTCACCTTCAGCTTCCGAATGCCGCTTCGATCGAGCGCACGCAGGACGCTGCGGCCAAGATCGAGAAAATTCTGGCCGCCACTCCCGGCGTCGAGTACACAACCACGGTCGCCGGGTTTAGCCTGCTCAGTTTCGTGAGGACGACCTACAACGGATTCTTTTTTGTGACCCTCAAAGACTGGGGCGACCGCGGCAGCCGGCAGGAGCAGTATCAGGAGATCCTGCATCATGTCAACCAGGAACTGGCTAAGCTTCCCGACGGATTCGCCCTCAGCTTTTCGCCGCCCGCCATCCCGGGCGTCGGCACCTCCGGTGGATTCAACTTCGTCCTGGAAGACCGCTCCGGCAAGGACGTCCGGTTTCTGGCCGATAATCTCAACAAATTCATGGCCGCGGCCCAGAAGCGGCCGGAAATCGCCGGAATGGTGAGCACGTTCCTTCCTAGCGTTCCCCAGCAGTTCGTCGATGTCGATCGGGAGAAGGTCCTGAAGCAAGGCGTTCCTCTGAACGACGTCTACCGCACGATCCAGGCCTTCATGGGCGGCTTGTTCGTGAACTACTTCAATCGTTTCGGCCGGCAGTGGCAGGTCTACCTGGAAGCGGAAGGAAAATATCGCACCAGCCTCGATAACATGAACCAGTTCTACGTTCGCAACGGCAAGGGCGACATGGTGCCGCTGTCATCGCTCGTGCGGTCGGAACCGCGCCCGGGTCCCGAATTCACCATGCGCTACAACCTATATCGGTCGGCGCAGATCGTGGGCAGCGCCGCGCCCGGCTATAGCTCGGGACAAGCAATGCAGGCGTTGGAAGATACCTTTGCCAAAACCATGCCGCGCGAGATGGGCTACGACTACATGGGCATGTCGTTCCAGGAAAAGAGGGCGCAGGAGGGTGTGTCTTCAACCGTGATCTTCGGATTCTCCCTGTTGTTCGTTTTTCTGATTCTGGCCGCGCTGTACGAGAGCTGGACCTTGCCCCTCAGCGTGCTGCTGAGCACCCCGGTGGCCGTGTTCGGCGCGTTTTTTGTGCTCTGGCTCCGGCGCGTGATCCTGGGCTATTTCGTGCCGCCATACTCAATCCAGATCGAGAACGACGTCTACTCGCAAATCGGACTGGTGATGCTGATCGGCCTGGCAGCCAAGAACGCCATTCTGATCGTCGAATTTGCCAAGGACAAATACGAAAACGGCATGAACCTGGTGGACGCAGCGCTGGAAGGAGCCCGCCTCCGGTTGCGACCCATCCTGATGACCTCGTTCGCGTTCATCCTGGGATGCGTTCCGTTGTGGACGGCTTCCGGCGCCGGCGCGGTCGGGCGACAGGTGATGGGTACGACCGTGATTGGCGGCATGCTGGCGGCCAGCGCCATCGGAATCTTCTTTATCCCGGCGGTGTTCTATGCGGTGGAAAGGTTGTCGGGAGCCCGCAGGCATGCGCCAGGGTTGAGCGCCGCACCCGCGGAGGGGGATTGAGATGAAGCACGCAGCCATTCTGGCGGTTGTCTTTTTCACCGGATGCGCCGTCGGGCCGAATTATCACCGGCCCGCACTGCCGGTGCCGCCGAGTTTTCGAGCCCCGGAACCTCTTCCGCCTTCCAAAGCGCAATCGCTCGCCGACCTGAAGTGGTTCGACGTTTTCAAAGACCCCCAGCTTCAGGAGTTGATCCGCACGGCGCTCGCGCAAAATTATGATCTGCGGACCGCTGTCGTGAATGTAGAGGCCGCACGGGCCAATCTTGGCCTGACGCGTTCCAACCAATATCCCAACGTCTACGCCGGCGGCAACTTGCAGTTCGATCGTCTCTCGCGGGATGGGTCGCTGCCGTTGTCGGAGGCGTTTGTGCCCTCGCAGAACCGCAACTGGGGACAGGCAGCGCTGCAGCTACTCTCGTTCGAAATCGATATCTGGGGCCGGTTGCGCCGCGCCACGGAATCCGCGCGGGCGAGCCTGTTGAGCGCGGAGGAAAATCGGAAAGCGGTGGTGACCACGCTGGTGGCGGATGTCGCCACGGAGTACTTCAACCTGCGCGAGCTGGATGCCGAGCTCGACATCTCGAAACGCACACTCGCAACACGTCAGGAATCGCTCCGCCTGATCCGCTCGCGGCAGGGAGGCGGTGTGGCCACGCTGCTTGATCTTCGTCAGGGAGAGCAACTGGTTTACTCGGCGTCGGCTACGATTCCCGTAATTCAGCAGCAGATCGAACAGACGGAGAATCGGATCACGCTGCTCATGGGAAAGAACCCAGGGGGCATTGCGCGCGGGCGGAGCTTAACGGAGGAGGAGATCCCGCCGGAGGTGCCCACCGGGCTGCCTTCCGCGTTGCTCGAACGACGGCCCGACATCCTAGCTGCCGAACAGAGCCTGGTCGCGGCCAATGCGAACATCGGAGTGGCCAGGGCTTCTTACTTCCCGCAGATCAGCCTTAGCGGATTTCTGGGCGGCCAGAGCAGCCAACTGACGAGCCTGTTCAGCGGTCCCCACAGTGCATGGAGTTTCGTGCCACAGGTGGCGCAGCCGGTCTTTACCGCCGGGAGGCTCAAGTCGAATGTGCGGCTTGCCCAGGCGCAGGAAAGAGGAGCCTTGGTGCAATACGAAAAGACCGTCCAAACGGCATTTACCGAGGTGTCCGACGCGTTGATCGCGCACCAGAGATCGCGCGAGAGCCGTGTGGAGCAGGAAGCGCTCGTTGCGGCCCTTCGCGACCGCACACGGCTGGCTTACGTCCGCTACCGGGGCGGTGTGGATACGCAGTTGAACGCCCTGGACGCCGATCGCGACCTGTTTCAGTCGGAGCTGTCGCTATCGCAAATCCGCCTCAACGAGCTGTTGAGCGTGGTTCAGCTATACAAGGCTCTGGGCGGCGGCTGGCAATGATCCGCGCGTCCTCTCACGGTTTGGCGTAAACCGCATCCAGAGCCAGGTAGCGGTCCAGGTGCGGCTCGGCCTCGGCGTGCGAGTCCACGTCGAGGCGCATGAGCCGGTAATGGCCATCGCTGGAGTACGCCGGCCATTCGGGCAGGCCGGGACCGTTCGGATTTCCGGTCTTGATGAAGTTGGCGAAGTACGCCTGCATTACTTCTGAAACCTTGTGATCGGCCGGCCCCCAGGCGTATCTCGGGTCGAGCGGGAGATTGCCCATCGCGTACTGAATCTCGGCGGAATGCACCGCGCCGCGGGCAGCAGGCGGCGCCTCACCCCTCTCTGCAGCCGGCAGGAACGCCGGCCGGGGATGGGCGTAGAAGTAGCGGTAAACCGGCTTGCTGCTGGTCTTCGCCTGAAGCACCGCCCATTTCCACGTGCCATAGGCAATGAAGCGGGCGCTCGCCAGGTCCGTGGCGGCTTCCAGGACCTCCGCCGGCGTGGACGGCGCGTACGCTTTCAGAACCTCGTCAGCCCGGTCGCCGTAAAACTTCCGTACGGCATTCGCGAAATTCTCGGGCGTCGGCTCGTTCGTCCCCAGCACCGCCCGTGCCCCCTGCTCCTCGGAGTTGGATCCGGCCAGAAGCGGAACCTTAGCCTGTTTGCCGGCGGCATAAATCTCGCCCAAGGGTTCCGGCAGGAAGTAGCCATCCAGGTCCGTACTGAAGCGCATCCTTGGACTCTTGGCCATGGCCTCTTGAATCTGTTCCGCCGTCATGGCGCGAAGAGCCGTCAGGGAAGGCGCTCCAGTCGACTCGGCGAACGCGGTTCCTTCCTTCTCTGCCTCTGGCAGCGGGCGCGCGGGCAGGCTCGAGAGCATCGCGCCGCTCTCACCGATGGCGCCGGCGATCAGGTCCCTGGACAACGGAGAAGCTATGAGCGCGCTGACCGAAATCGAACCCGCCGATTCGCCCGCAATCGTCACTTTCTTCGGGTCTCCGCCGAACGCCGCGATGTTGCGCTGCACCCACTGGAGAGCGGCAACCTGGTCCAGGAGTCCGTAGTTGCCGGAGGCGTGATGAGGCGATTCCTTCGTCAAGTCGGGATGGCTGAAGAACCCGAAAATGTTGGTCCGGTAGTTTACCGTGACCGCCACAATCCCCTTGCGGGCCATGCTCTCGCCGTCGTAGCGCGGCTCCGAACCGTCGCCGTTCTGGAATCCGCCTCCGAAGACATACACCAGGACCGGCAGCCGTTCCCGATCCGATTTGGCCGGGGTCCACACGTTCAGGTAGAGACAATCCTCGCTCATCCCATTGCTGCGGAACCAATAGTCTGCGTTGGGCGAGGTCCGCTGCATACAGCGCGGGCCGAACTGATCGGCCTTGCGTACGCCTTTCCAGTCCTTCACCGGCTGCGGTTCTCGCCAGCGCAGGTCGCCGACCGGAGGCTGCGCAAACGGAATTCCCTTAAAGCTGCGAGTGCCGGAACCCGTCTGGACTGTCGCCTCGATGAGGCCATTGGCGACTTTGACGCGATCGGCGGTCGATGCCGCTCCGGGCAGCGCCGTGCTCAGACAGAGAGCAATGAGAAAGAGGCTGTTGCGGTTTCGTGAGTTCATAGCAAACCTTACAGGAACGCCTATCACCGGGCTTCTACTTGGGGCTTCCTGAACCATCATCGATTCTACCTCCCACCACCCGATGGAATTGGCACGTCCAGCATGGCACGCATTCGACCCGACAGCGCCGACGCCTTTTCGCCCTCTCCGCGCCTCCGGTAGACCTCCTCGAGCGTCGTCGCAGCAGGCAAAAGAAGCGGATCCAATTCCAGCGCCCTTTCCAGATGAGACGCGGCTTTCTCCAACTCGCCGGACTCCACGAAGGCGACGCCCACGTCCTCTTCGCTGGCGGCGTCGCCGGGGGACAATTGCAACACGCGCTCGAAAGCCCTCAACGCTTCTACTGGCTGCTCACCCAATAACAGGACCCTCCCAATTCCTTTGAGGACGCCGATATCTTCGGGCGCTGCCCGCTGCACCTCGGTCAGCATACGGTAACCCCGCACGATCTGAACCGGGGAGCGGCCCGCAATGCCGGCATTGACGTAAGCCAGCGCGAGGTTTCGCGCCTGCAGCGCCGGCTCGGGATCCCTCCATGCCACCAGGTCCCCTTGCGGTGGAAGCGGCTCATCCGGCTCCGGCCGCTTCGTGATCCGATGATCTGTAAACACGGTATGGCCGCCATCCTGCGCTTGCCGGCTGGTCATGTGACAACTGACGCAGTTGGCACCGGCGGGATGCGCCTTCGGCAGTTTACCATCGTGGCACGCCTGGCACCGGGCGCTGTAGGTCCGGGATGTCCGCGTAGTTTGCGGGTGTGGATCATGGCAGGTTCCGCACCATAGCTTGCCCGCGCTGTTGCGGGCGCATGCGCTCAGCGCCAGTTGTTCCTCATGGCTGATCACTTTGAAGGCACGTGCTCCGGCGCGGATGTAGACAGTAAATACTTCTTCCAATTGCCGGCCCGGACGAAAATCAGCGAAGGTCTTGCCCGGATTCAGAACGCGAGTCACGCCTGCCAGATGACACTGCTCACAGATACTGTCGCGAGCCGCCGGAGCCAGTTTTGCCGGGTTGACGATAGAACCAGGCACCGGCCGCCGCAGATGCTCCTCGACCGGGCCGTGGCAGCGCGCGCAAGAGATTGCCTCTTCCGCGAACACAGGCGGTGAGTATCGGTTCACCGTGCCAGACACTGGCAGCGGGCGCCCCGAATGGCAAAGCAGGCACTCTTCGTTCACCGGGCGGGTAAAGTCAGGTTCTGGAATGTTCTCGTATCCAGGAGCCAGATCGTAAGCCCTGCGATTGGTGTAATAGCAGATCGGCGACTGAAACAGGTGGTCGCCGATCCGGATGAGGTAACCCGCAGCGTGGCTGCCCGATCCGATCACGTAGGCAACCCGGTATTGCGACACTTGGCCCGCGCGCTCCATCCTCTGCCAGGTGCCCTTGCTGTTGGAGTGAATCGTAAACCGGGTGGCCGAGCGGGCGTCCGTGAATGCTCCCGCCGGTTCATTGCCCGGACGCCGCAGCGACCGCTCCATGCTGGAATGCCCATAGCCCGCCACCTCCCTCGGATGACAGGACTCACACGGATGCGCCGCGAGACCCAGCGGAACAAACAGGATGGCTGCGCGCCGCGCGAGGGCCGGCCGCAACCTGGACCACTGCTGCATCAGAACATCAGCTTAGCGCCGATCTGAGTCCATCGCGGATTCAGTTGCGAGGTCGAGCGGCCGAACGTCGAACTCGACAAGTTCGACGAGATCCCGCCCAGATTCACGCGGTTGAAGATATTGAAGAACTCGAACCGTATCTCCAGGCGCAATCGTTCCGTGATGTTGGTGTCCTTCGACAGGCTGGCGTCGGTCTCCGCGAAACCGGGGTTGCGGAATTGACCCCATTTCTCATTGCCTTCGGTACCCAGGGTCGGCACGGTGAAGTTCGATCGGGGAAACACGCCGGTAAGATAAGCCTGGCGTCCGGTAGCCATGCTGTAACTCCCTACATTGGGGTAGTCGTTGTTGACGCCGTCCGCGTTGTAGTCGCCGCTCGCCGCGGTGAGTCCTGTAATGTTGCCGCTGGAGTCGCGAACCGGTTGGAATGTCGCGGTTGTGTTCACTGTGAAAGGATGGCCGCTTTGCAGGATAGTAGTCCCGCTCAATGCCCATCCGCTGGTCAGGTGGCCCGCGACTCCGCGGCCTTGACTCAATCCGGGTAGGGTGTAAGTCCCGGAGAGTGAAAGCCGGTTGGGGGAATCCCAAATCGAAGGCCCGTAGTATTGATAGGGATTGGTGGCCACGGGATATACCTGGGTATCGTCCTTCGAAGCCGATCGCGTGTAGTAAGCGTTGATAAAGCCACTCTTGGCAAATCTCGTCCGGACGCCGATTATCAAGGCGTCGAATCTCGACTGACGATCGTTCTGCGTGTAGGAGATCGAGCCGAAGCTCGGATTCAGGCGGGTCGGCACCGTGCTGTTGTGCTGAACCAGGTCGCCTGCGTAGTTGTTGATATCGACGCCGTAGCTCACGCTGAACTGCTGGCCGCCGCCCGCCAGAAGATCCCTGCCCCGAGCGCCCGAATAGCCCACCGAGACTACCGTGTCCTTGACCACCCTCCGCTCCACGTTCGCCGTGAAGTTGTAGGACACCGGTGTCAACAGATTGGGATCGATGGCGCCGATACCGGGCTGCAGGCCAACGATCCCGCCGTGCGCATCGAGCTGGCCACCAGCGACCGTCGGATAGGTGAACCCGAACGGGGGCTTATTGCTGTTGCCCAGGACAAATAACGGCGGAATGGCGCCGGTCGAGAAGAACGTAGGATAGATCGGTCCCGGAGGGTTGCCCCGGAACTCCTCCTGCGCATTGGCGGGCGTCACCCAGTTGTGGAACATCCCGATGCCGCCCCTGACCACCCAGTCGCCCTTCTTGTTCGGATCCCACGACACTCCGACTCTCGGGCTCCAGGCCTTTTGCGCGGAAGTGAATACGTCATTTTTCTGTGTCACTTTTCCGTTCGCTACCTGGTCCTGGAACGAGCCGCCCTGGCCGAGAATGAAATTGCCGAACACCGTGTTGGGTGAGCGGGAGTAAGGATTCCCGAAGTCGTCGAAGCGGATCCCATATGTCAGCGTGAGGTTCGACATGACTTTCCAGGTGTCCTGGGCGAACAGGCCGAATGTTTTCGAAGCGGCATTCCAATCCCACAGCACCGGCTGCCCCGATATCGGATTGTAGGCTACGCCCGTTTCCGTGAAAGGCTTATCCTGCACGAGGTCGAGCAGGTTGTTGAAGTTGAAAGTCGGCTGCGCGTGAGGCCCCTGAAAGTTCTCCACATCGTCGCCGAACCAGCCTTCGTAGCCGAATTTGAACGTGTGGCCACCGCGGATGTGGGTGAGGACGTCCCGCCAGTGGTAGTTGTGCTGGATGAAATCTCCCAGCGCGAACCCGTTGCCGAAACCTGTGCCTTGCCCGGTCACATTGATGAGCGGAACGCTGAACAGTCCCGTCTGCGGCGTAATTCCTTCGTCGCGCATATAGCCGAAATTGGCTTCATTCACGGTATTCGGCGAGAAGGTATGAGTCTCGCTGAACTGATACGCGTTCAAAATGGTGTGGTTGGTAGCCGCGAAAGCCGGCCGAATCGCCGGTCCTCCATAATCCAGAACCGTTCGATAAGTGTTGCCGTAAATGCGGTCATTCTTGAAATACTTGTCGATCCGGACATTGAACTGGTTTCCATTGCGGAAATTAGTGCCGTTGAAAATGCCGGAGTCGATCAGCGGCATGTTGCACGGCAGATTGAATGTGGCCGCCGTACCGCAAGTCCCCGGAAACACATCCGCCGCTGTCCTCGCGACCGCGGTTGTGGTGGCATTTGAAGCTGGATAGCTGCTCAGAATCTTGGTGCCGAGCGTGTTCGGGAAGTTCTGCTTGGCCCAGGCGGTGAACTGGGGATCCTCGTAGGTCTGCGTGCTGTTCCCGGTTGACGTGGAAGCGCGTAGCGGCTCGATAGCAAAAAAGAAGAAGAACTGGTGGTGCGGAATAATCGGCCCGCCGATGGTGGCAGAGATGTTGTTGCTGTGGTACGGAGCGTACTTATGAACGAATTCCGTACCGGCCCAGAGCTTTTGGTTGGTGAAGTAATCACTGGCGGTGCCATGTAGGCCGTCGGTGCCGGATTTCGTCGTGATCGCCATCTGGACCGAGCTTGCCCTCCCGTATTCCACGCTGAACGTATTGGTTTGAATGCTGGTCTCCTGCACTGAATCGGGATTTGGCGTCAGGTTCAACACGCCCGGGCGGATTGCGCTGGTCACGTCCAACCCATCCACCATGTACATGTTTCCGACGCTGCCGGCGCCGTTGGCGCTCGCATCCACCTGCAATTCCGTCGAGTAATTGTCCACGCCGGACCCGGGGCTTCCGCCGGAAACCGTGCCGGTCCCGATCACCCCGGGCGCTAGTGTGACTAGGGAGATCATGTTGCGCCCGGCGAGCGGAAGGTTAGACAGCGCGGTCGATGGAAGCGTCATCTGATTCCGGCTCTCTGCCGTATTCAGAACGGGAGCCTCACCCGTAATCTCCACGGATTGCGTTGCCGTGGCCACCTTCATCGATATCGGAACATTCAGATTCTGACTGGTCGCTAAAGTGAACGATACGGTAGTGGTGTTGAAGCCGCTGGCATCCACGGCAATCTGGTAGGAACCGGGGGCGAGGCTCACGAACCGGTAATTGCCCTCCCCGTCCGATGTAGTCGCCGTAACCACGCCGGTCTCGGTGTTCTTCAGTTGAACCTTCGCGTTGGGCACCACGGCGCCCGCGGGATCCTGCACTGTCCCTTGAATGCTGCCGCTGAATTGCGCCCAACATGAGGCGGTTATCACAACGGCAACAGAGGCCAAGCGAATCGCAAGCCATCGCAAACGTAGCGACATACCTTCCCCCCAGTCGTGGCCGAACGGACGCCAACTGCACCGGCGCGCCGTAAGGCGGTGGAATGAACACTGAGCCCTCTGAGACTAGTGAATTTATACTATGAGTCCTTGGACAAGTCAACGAATAACTTAAGCGCTTGCAATCGCCGGTCGGAACCTGGCAGTTGGGCGTCCAGGTATTGAGATTTCCCCACTATTTGGCGCCACTCCGGTTTCGGGGGAGGTTATCCGCGCACGAGGATCGCGCAATCGCTTTCAGAAGTGTTTCGCCGGGCGCGAATCGAAACCTTGGGACGGCACTACCCCGGATTGCTCGTTGATTGTGACGAGCTGGTCGGCTGCGACCTTCGCGAACGATTGTCGCTGACCGCTCGGCCATCGAACCTCCAGGCTGACGCTGTCCACATCGCCCAGACCGAAGTGCAGCCGCCGGTCGTTCGTCGAAAGGTAGCTCGACTGCGCCAACACCTCTTGCGCCTGCATCAGGCCGCCATACTTCACTGTGACCCGCGCACCAATGGCACTGCGGTTCGACTTGACCCCTATCAACTTGACCTTAATCCAATGCGCATGCCCCGTGACGTCGTTGCGCAACAGAGAGGGCGGCTCGTTCAGGTTGACGATCAAGATATCAAGATCGCCATCGTTGTCGAAATCGCCGAAAGCGCACCCGCGGCTGGAGTGCGGCGCCACCATGCCCGGGCCGGCCTCGGCAAAGAGTTCTTCAAAGCGCCCGTTTCCCAGGTTGCGGAAAAGAACGGGCGGCGTATGGTACGGGTACTGCGGCAGCTTCTTTTCCACCTCCGGATACACGCTTCCCGTCACCCAGAAAAGGTCCGGCTGTCCGTTGTTGTCCAGGTCGACAATCCCGGCTCCCCAACTGACAAAGCGCGTCTCCACTCCAAGCCCGCTCCGAATGGTTACATCTGTGAAGCCTGATTTCCGTTGGTTTGCGTACAAGGCAGGTGTGTCTTCAGTGAAGTGCGTCTTCAGGATGTCCAATTGGCCATCGAGGTTGAAGTCTCCGATTCCCAGCCCCATCCCGGCTTGCTCCTGCCCGTCTTCGTTCAAGGCCACGCCCATTTCCAGGCCGCATTCCGTGAAGGTGCCGTCGTGATTGTTCCGGAATAGGAGACTGGGGGTGGAATCGCATGCCACGTAGATATCCGGCCACCCGTCATCGTTAAAGTCCGCCGCCACGGCAGTCAGTCCGTATGTGCCGCCCGCGGCCGTGATTCCCGCATGCGCACTGACGTCTGTGAACGTGCCGTCCCCATTGTTGTGATACAGCGAGTGTGTATCCGTGGGCAGCCCGCGGGGGCCGCAGTTCACCAGCACGCCTTTGAAGTTGCACTCCGGAGCACGTCCGGCTGCCGGTATTTTCTTGGGATCGAATCGCATGTAACGTGAAACGAACAGGTCCAGCTTCCCATCCCGGTCATAATCCACGAAGGTGCAGCCAGTGCTCCAGCGAACCTCGTCGCCCTCGAGGCCCGCGGCCTTGGTCACATCCGTGAACGTGCCATCGCCGTTATTGCGGTAAAGGACGTTGCGCCCCCAGTAGGTCACGAACAGGTCCTCGAAGCCGTCGTTGTTATAGTCTCCCACCGTTACACCGCAGGCCCAGCCGGTCCGTGTCAGGCCGGCCTTCTCCGTTACATCGGTAAACGTGCCGTCGCGATTGTTGCGATAAAGCCGGTTCGTCGCGCCGCTTGGGGCGTCTTCCCACCGGGTGCCGGACAGCAGAAAGATATCGAGCCATCCGTCGTTGTCATAATCGAGGAGCGCGGCGCCGCAGCCAATGGCCTCCACGATGTAATCATTCCGCTCCACGCCGCCATAAATGACCGGCGCGGAAAGCCCGGCATTGCCGGCCACATCGGTCAACGATGCATGAAACGGCAGTCCGGACGACTTCGCTCGCGGCGTCGGCCTCACGCCCCGCGTGGACATCTGTCCTCGCCCCAACAGGGGAGCGGCCAGGAGAGTCATGCAACCTCGACGGGTCAGGCGATGGGTCTTCATAGGTCGACTGAAGTGAATCGTAGTATACAGCAGACCGGCGATCGGGCCTCGGCGGATGGGCTATTCTCCTAAGGAGGGAGGTGCGGGATCCCACGATTTGCCCGATTCGCAGTGCTCGGTGTGGTCTGGATGGTGTGCACCGCCTCGCCCGTGTATACAGCCAGCGACGATGATACCGTGCGGTCGATCTCTGCCGCTCTGCGCGGGAAACATTTTCAGGAGGCGTTGGACCTGGCTCTGACCGCTCGCCGGACATCGCCGAAAGACGTCCGTATCCTCGTCCTTGAGGGGATGGCATTGACCGGCCTGCGGCGGGATTCCGAGGCGCTCGCGGTGTTCAGGGCTGCGATGAAGGACTCTCCGGATTACGTCCCAGCGATCGAGGCCGCCGCGGAAATCGAATACCGGCAGGGCAGCCCCGAGGCAGCGGCTCACTTACAACGCCTGCTCGCCTTGCGGCCGGAAGAGCAAACCGCCCACGCGATGCTGGGCGCCTTGGCATGGAAGCGGTCCGACTGCGCCGCTGCTGTGCAACACTTCGGCCAGGCCAGGACGGCGATTCTCGCCCAGCCCGATGCGCTCCGCGAGTTCGGCGCCTGCCTGTTGAAGATGAAGCAGCCGGAAGAAGCGGCGGGCGTTTTCCGGCAGTTGATTTCCCTCCAGCCAGAGGACCGCTCCGCCCGCTATTCACTGGCAGTGTCACTGATGGACGCGGCCCGCTCCCGCGATGCGATTGGCGCACTCCAACCCCTGGCCGAGGCAAAGAATCCGGATCCTATCGCGCTCGAACTGATGTCCGCTGCGCACGAGGCTCTGGGAGAAACACCACAGGCCGTTGCTCTTCTTCGCCAGGCCGTGCTCCTCGATCCGCGCAACGTGAACCTGTACCTGGATTTTGCCTCCCTATCCTTCACGCATCAGTCCTTTCAGGTAGGTATCGACATGATCAACGCCGGTCTCACCCAGTTGCCGGATTCCGGAGCGCTGTATCTCGCACGCGGAGTGTTGTATGTCCAAACCGCCGAGTACGGCAAGGCGGATGCCGACTTCGCCAAGGCTGAACAACTCGATCCAGACCGGGCGCTCGGTTCGGTGGCCCGCGGCCTGTCGCAGATTCAGCAGAACAATCTCGATCAGGCGCTGGTGACCATCCGGGCGCAGTTGAAGGTCAACTCCAGGGACCCATTCCTCCACTACGTGTTAGCGGAACTCCTGAGCCGGAAAGGTGCGCAAGCCGGCAGCCCCGAGTTTCGCGAGGCCGTGGATGCGGCCGCCGAAGCGGTCCGTCTGAAACCCGACTTCGTCCTCGCGCGCGACGTCCTGAGCCGTCTCTATCTGCAAGCCGGTCAGGTGGATCAGGCCATCCGGCAGTGCCGCCTCGCCTTGCGCGACGATCCTTCCGACGAAATGGCGCTCTACCGGCTGATCCGGGCGCTTCAATCGAGCGGCCGCATGGAAGCAGAGTCGGAGGTCCCCGCCCTTCTGAAGCGGTTCAACTCAGTGCGCCGGGAAGCACAGGAGCGCCAGGCGCAGGAGAGCAAGTACCGGCTGGTGGAAGGCGCTCCCGCGGCCGCGCGCCAGTAAGTTACGACACTCGCCAATACACCGAATAACGCCGGTCAAACAGGCTGTTGAGCGGAACCAGTGTCACGTTCTTCTTTTGGCCGGTCGTGCGAAATGCCAGGGGCGGTCCAGCCGGCTGGATCCAGGCATCCGGATCCGCGCCCGAGGCCCGGAATGTCGGGATTTCGATCTCCGGAACAGGTGGCGCCGTACTCGGCGGTCCGAGCGGCGAACCGAATTGCACTGCGTTCGGCGCCCCGACCCGCAGGTTGGGCCCGATAATGTGCGCATCCGTCAGCCCCTCTCCACCGAGATCCCCGGCGAGCACCAGCGGTCCGTAAAGGAATGCCTGCGTGGCCGGATCGTCGGGCATCGCCTGCGCATGCAGGTGCATCGGAAGCTCCAGTTCGATCCGGTCTCCCGCTTTCCAGGCGCGTTTCAACGCGAGGTAGCTGCCGGGTGCCGCCGAGGCGTCGGTTGCCTTGCTGTTGACGCTAACCGCCGGAGCAGTCCGGAGCCATCCCGGAATTCGCAGCCGGATTGCCATCTCGCCCGGGCGCGCCGCAGTCACCGTCAGGGCGGTTGTCTGGGATGCGGGATACTTCGTCTCCTGCCGGAGTCTGAAGCCTCTCTCCGCCCAATCCAATTCCGAGGGAACGAACAGGTTGACGTATAGTCCCTCGCTGTCGCGCCAGTAGATGCTGTCGTTGAGCTTCGAGTATTCTTCGATACCCGAGCCGGTGCAGCACCAGAATGTCTGATCTTCCGTGCCAAACGTCTTCCAGACGCCAGGCGCCAGAGAGAGGTAGTACTGCGTATTCCCCGTCTTAGGGCGGATGGTCCCTATCCGGTGGTTGAGGAGTAGGTGCTCGTAATAGTCGAAGTAACTCGGATTCGGATCCCAACCGTACAAGTGCCGGGCCAGCTTGAGCATGTTATACGCACAGCAGCACTCGGCCGTATTCACGCTCAGCTTGAGTTCAGCGGCAAGCCGGCGCGGCGGAGCCAGCCAAGCCTCGGCGTTGCTGGTGCCGCCCGTCACATAGGTACGGGCTGTGGCCACTTCATCGAAGAAATAGCAGGCCACGTCGTGGAAACGCATGTCCCCCGAGAGGTCATACCGGCGCGCCGACGCAATCACCTGCGGTATGTGGGTGTTCGCGTGAAGCCCTCGCAACTCGTCACGGCGCGCGGCCAGCGGATTCAGAAAGCTCCGTTTCTGAAACCGGTCGCCCGTCACTGCCCAACGATCGTTATTCGTTACGGCTGCGAGACGGTACAGTGTCTCGGCGATTCCGCCGAACTCGATCGTGAGGATCTGCTGCATGTGCTGGTCCGTCTTGGGGGTTGTCCATTCATCCGCCCACGCGGCCATGCCTTCCAGAACGTGAAGAGCCTGTTGATTGCCGGTCAGGCTGTACATGTCGAACATGCCGGCCATGATTTTGTGGATGGTGTAGAAGGGCGCCCAAACGCGCTCTCCTTTTTCCAGGCGATCCCACCAGGTAGTGGGGAAGGCGCTCAGATACTTGCCTCCGAGTCTCTGCTGGCACTTGGCCATTTCGGCGACCATGTAGTCGCCCTTCGCCCTGGCGGCCTCGTCACCGCCGGCGGCCAGGTGGGCGCTCGCTGAGAGAAAGTGGCCGGCAAAGTGACCGCGCAGTTCGCTCGACCGCTGGCCGTTTTCCGGCTGCTCCCATCCGCCGAGCGGCTTCGCCGGTCCTAGCGGCAGACCTGCATTGGCACGAAACGTATAGAGCAGCCGGTCGGCTTCGAGCCGCGCCATATAGCCGCGATTCCACTCCTGAGCGTCGTGGTACACGCTATCGGGCAGCAGGCGGACTGCCGCCATCGGGAACGGCTCTGCCTTGGGCGTAACAATCTTCCGCGCGAATTCGAGCGGTCCTTCGAAGGCCGGGGTGTCAGGCGCGAGCGGCCGCTGGAAATTTCCCGGAGCCGGGGGAGCCGGGCGCTGCTGCCCTTCCGCCGCTGAGACGGCTGGTCCGCTGGCGGCCAGCAGCGCAGCGAATGTCCGGCGGCTCAGTTGGCCGGAGTTGCCTGTCCCGCTCATCCCCTTACCCTCCCGTCATGATTCCATCACGCCTTCCGAATCCAGACCACCGACGTGGGCGGACGCTGGGCCGGGCGTACCGCACCATCGGCCCCTAACGGCAATGCCCCTTCGAGCGGCAGCTCCTTATCGCGGTTGGTGCGCGCATAATTGGGGATCGCCACCAGCGGGCTGCCATCGGCGAACTTCCCTTTGATGACCATGACTCCGCCTAACAGGTCGCCTCTCCACTCGGCGGTAAGCGGAGAATCCGGGCTCAGGACCTTGTCGATGTCCTCGTCTACGCGCTCGATGTTGTAAACCAGCGGGCCGTATCGCAGGGCCACTTTGTTACGCGTGGCCTGCACCTTCTCGCTGGCGTATATCCGCTGGACCTTCATAGGCATCACGACGTCGACTCGATCGCCCGCCGTCCAGGCTCGCGTGATCACGGCATAGCCCTTTTCGATCACGGGCTTCACCTTACGGCCGTTCACCGCGATCGACGTGATGCCGTCAGCGTCGGGCGTGGAGCGGTAAAGGTTGCTGACGCCGCGGTTCGGCACCCGGATCCGTACGCTGAACTCCGCGGCCTTCTTCGGGTTCACCGTCAGCGAAAGTTTTCCGCTCCACGGATAGTCGGTGGCCTGCACCATCTCGACATCCGTTCCAGCCACGTTCTCCAGCGTGATGGTGCTGCCCACGAAAAGGTTGACGTACACGCCCTCGGCGCTCTTGGCATACACCCAGGTCGGCATCATCAGCAGGGTGCGGGGAATATTACCCACGCAGCACGGGCAGGTATGCCACGGCGCGCGTCCTACGTTGGCATCCAACGGGTTCGTGTAGTAGAAATTCCTGCCCGCCAGGTCCGTGCTGCCCAGCAGCGCGTTGTACATCGTCTGTTCGTACAGGTCGGCGTACTTCGCGTCGTGGTACGCCAGGTTCATCTTCCATTGGAAGAAAATCTCGCCGCAACTCGAGCACGATTCGCAATAGGCCGCGTTTCTCAGCGAGTAGTTCGGACCGAAGCCCTCGGAGGTCTCGCCGCTGCCCACTCCGCCGGTCACATAGTATTTCCTGTTGACCATGTTGTCCCAGAGCGATTTGACCGCGCTCTGGTAATCGGGGTCGTGCGTTTCCACCGCCACGTCCGCCATCCCCGAGTAGTTGTACATGGCGCGCACGGCGTGCCCCACCGCCTCGTACTGCTGGATTACCGGCAGGTGACTCTGATCGTATTCCTGCCGCTCGCGATCGCTGCGCGCCGAGTTGTAGCGATTGTCCAGCAGGAACTTCGCGAGCTCGACGTACTTCGTGCCTTTGCCGCCCCCCTCCATATCGTTGACAAAGCGGCCGAACCGCACCAGCGCCTGCTCCATCTCCTGGTGTCCGTCGTACCATGCCTTCTTGGGAGGCGGGCCCAGGTTGGCGCACCAGCAGTCCGCCAGTTTCTTCGCCGCGTTGTACAGCCGGGCGTCTCGCTTGCCGGTCATCAGGTAGTGGTTGATGGCCGATTCCAGAAAGTAGCCCGCGGTGTATCCTTCGTGGTCTCCGCGCCGTTCCCAGTGCGCGAACGGGCCGGGATCGATCTTGCCCCGCGCGTCTACCCGCGGCAGCGTGAATGCTGTTTGCAGATATCCGTCGGGCTCCTGCGCGGCGAGTATCTTGGGAATCCAGTCTTCCAATGTGGCTCGCATCTTTTCGTGCGCCTGGATGATCTCCGGGTCCCCCTGCGGGTCGATCATCAGGGCGATGCTCATCGCCTCCACTGTCTGGTGCACCCAGGCGTTGGAAAACACGTATCCCTTGTGCGCCCCATGCGGCTCGCCCCGCAGCGCCTTCCCGGCTTCGACGAAATTGTCGATTCCTCCGGGTCCCTGCGTCAGGTCGGTGCGGTTGATCTGGTCGATGCAGTGCGGAATCCAGCTCACCATCAGCGACTTCGCGCGCGCGCTCCACAACGGACTGTCGATTTTGAAGTTCTTCGTGTAGACCGCATCGAGCTGCTTCGCCGGAGGCGGCGTCTCCACCGACACGTTCAGCGTGGAGGACTCCTTGGATTGGCCGTTGTCCACCGTCAGCCGCAGCACGTACGCCCCCGGAGTCGAGAACGTCGCAGTTGTGATCAGCGCCTTCGCGTCGGCGAATGCGACCTCGCCAGGTCCGGAATCTTTGGACCACATCGACGTGATTGGAGGCCCTGCCGGCGCGGAAGGACGCGGCTCTTGCGGCCGGCGATTCTGGTTCGACTGCGGAGGATCTCCATACCCCGCCCATCCTCTTAGATAGGTCTTCCCCGGCAATATGGTTACCCGGTCGATGCCCGCAAGGCCCTTCAACCCGGTCCCGGCCGCCGAGGCACAGGAGAGGATCCCACTTTGGATCAGCGGAGTCATCACCACCGATCCCACCGCCGCCTTACCGGTCCGCCCGAGCATTTGCCGGCGGGATAAATTCGTATCGCTCTTCACGGGGAGCACCTCCATCCGAATCTAGATTCGGCGCCCCCATTCTCCCGCACGTTTCTCCCGATTTCAAGTAATCGCTTACAGGCATTTTCGAGCACGATGCGCAAGCCGCTGCCGCTGTTATGTTTGCGCACCGCATTCATTCATGGCGAATCGTCGATCGGGACCGCTGGCAAACTACTCTGGCAGCACTTTGCGAATCTCTGCCGGTTCCGGGGGCTTCTCCTTGCTTGCCCAGGCCTCCATCGCCTTGTAAACAAAATCGGGCGCGTGGCCTTTCAGCGATGCCCAAAATGGTTTCGAGGCCTTCCCCTTGCCCGTCGCGGTTTTGATCTGCTGCCGCAGAAATGCCCAGTCGACGGCATCAAGAGCCTCCACGGCTGCCGCAAACCCGGTCTTGGCCACCTCGCCTCGCTTCATCGAACGTTCGAGTTTCTGTGCGGTGAGGTTTAATTCCAGCAGTCTGGCCGAGTTGATCAGGTTCACGCTTTCCGGAATCTCAAAAGCATCCACCGCGTCCCGGAAAGCCTTGCTGCACGTGTAGTAGCAATCGAACTGGTCCTGTTGATAGTGGTCGATCAAGTGCCAGAAGATCTTCTCCTGTCTCTTGTTCCTCAGGTGCGTCTCGGTTCCGGCCGGGCCCTTGGCAGGAGTCTTGGAAGACGTGGTGGGGCTGCAAACAGTGCACCCGGAGGGCTTGTCGACCCGCCTCGTGTTATCCGGCTTTTCCGTCGGAGCCGGAAGCCGGTCGATGTCGGGCACCGCCAGGCAAATGCCCTCAGCACAGGTGGGATTCGGAGGCTGGATCCAAAACGCTCGAAACTCCGTTTTGTACAGCTCAAAGATCTGCTCCCAATCCTTTGTGCTTTCCAGGCTCATTTGGCTCAAATCGGCGACGTGCTGCCCTTCGTGGACAAACGTGTTCTTCAAATCTCCTTCGGATATAGGCGTTTCGGGGGTGTACAGTTTGATGTTGCTAAGCGACCACGCTACCGTTGTTCCTTTTGCGGCTGGTGCTTTTGGCTTCGGCGGTGCTTCCTCCTTTCGTTCTCCAGGGCTGATTTCCTCCTTGGGCGGGACTGTGGTAATAGGCTCGGGCTTCGACGGGGCCTTCGCTTTCGTGGTTGTCCCCCCGGCTTCCAGTCCCGGACGCTCCAACCCAATGACGTTCAGGGTCTCGTTGCTATAAGTGTTCACCGGCGGATCCGAAGGGTCCACCGGGTAATCGCCGCCGATCTGCGGATGCGGAACGCGCACATCGAAAAACATGGGACTGGTGGACGAAGAGTAGTGGGTCGGAGTGAGCACAAACAAGTTGGCCTTGCCCGTGTTCACCAGCTCCGCAGTGTTACGGAAGAGGTTGTCGCCCGCAAGAGGTTCCTTGGGATCCGTGGTGAGAGCCTGCGCCTTCTTGAGGAAATCGACCACCAGTTGCTGCTGCTTCTTGTGATGGGCCACCATTTTGGCCTTCTTGGCCTCGTCATCTTTCGTCACCTTGCGGAAGACCATGCCGCCGGCAGCGCGGGCACCGGCTTGCTGCACAACATGCGTCAGTTCGTGAGCCAAAAGGAGCTTGCCATTCGCGCTCCGGGGGTCATATTGGCCGGCACGAAATGAGATGTGCCCCGAATTGGTAAACGCCGTTGCCCCGAGAGCCTCGGCCGATTTCGACGCCCGGTCATCCGTGTGGACCCGGACTGCGCCGAAATCATGGCCGAAACGAGGTTCAAAGAAAGCCCGCGTCGCCGTATCGAGCGGCAGCCCTCCACCAGTCGCCGGCGTTAGCGGCCGCGCGGCAGTCTCGCCGCGCTCGGGCAGGGACATGCGCATGACCTGCCCGGCGATGCGATCCGCTTCGTGTTCCAGTGGGTCATTGACCTCGCTGACCACCGGTTGCGGCTCGGTCACGCGTGTTCTGCTCCCACCGGACACCGCTTTGGCGGCGGCCGCGGGGATTCGAGTCGCAAACATCTTCATGACGTGAAGCTATGCCGTACCCAGGTATTGGACAGCCGCCTCTACCAGCTTTGCCGTCCCTTCCACCGGATCGCCTTCCCCCTCGAATTCGACCGAAAAATACCCTTTGTACCCGCTGGTTTTGGCGATTTCGAGCGTGCGGGCCACATCGACCCGGAACACCTTCCCACGCTCGACCTCCGAATCCTTCAGGTGAGAGATGTTATACGCGCGCCGGAACATGGCCGAGACGGCATCGTAGTTGAACTTCTCATCGTCCTTGAGCATGGAGTTGCAGAAGTCGGGCAACGCCCGCAGCCAGGGGCTGTTCACCTGGTCGATCACCTTGACGAGGAAGAACGCATCCTCGGAAAACAAGTCGTCGTTTTCCAGGTTCACCACAATGTTCCTCGCGGCGCCATACTGCGCGATGCCGGCAAGGCTTTCGGCCGTTCGCACGGCGTCGGGCGCCGCGTCGCCCGCGCGCTGTATGTGGATGCGTACACTGGGGCAGCCCAGCGCGCCCGCCACCCCGATCCACCTCTTGGCGTTCTCGACGGCGGTAGCGCGCTTCGCCGGGTCGGGGTCATACAGGCTTGCGCCGACCCCGGTAGGAATGTTCACCACCTTCACTCCAGCGTGTGCGAGGGTGCGGCGGTAGTCCTCCAGGTACGCTGCCTCCGTCGAAGGCAGGTGCTGTCCCAGCAGTTCCACGTTTCGCACGTTGAACCTCCGGACCACAAATGCCGGAAAATCCTTGATGTCCATCGCCGCACCGGATCGGTTGCGCTCGTTCCCGAGCAGTGTGCGCAGAGAATAGGACGCAATCGCCAGCCGCTCACGGGGCGCCGCCGGAAACCGCAGGGCCGGATCTGCGGCGGGCAGCCGCCGGACGGCTGGCAGGAAGGTGGAAGCCGTGACAAAGAGTCGTCGAGTAATCGGCATCGGCCGCGTGATTCCTTCGGAGTGAGAATTATATCGTGACCGCGCTGGTGGTGGTCATCGGGCGTTCCCGATTGTGTCTTAGTATGGTTGAAGGATACTGTCATGTTTGACGACGCGCATGATCCCTCGACGCACGTCGATCTGAAGAAGACCTACGATGCCGTAGTCGTCGGATCGGGCGCTGCCGGCGGTATGGCGGCGCATGTTTTGACCTCCCACGGCCTCGAAGTCCTGCTGCTGGAAGCCGGCCGGAAACTGCCCATCGAAAAGGAATTGCGCTCGATGCAGTGGCCCTACGACCATCCGCGGCGAGGCGAGATGCCTCCTTCCAGCCACGGTCTCACCCTGAATGAATACACCGTACGCCGGCCTCCGTACGCCCGCGGCATGCCGTACGACCATGTGTACTCCTACGTTCAGACATGGGCCGGCTCCGACTACTCGAAGAACATCGTGGTAGACGAAAAAGATCATCCCTATACCGGCACCAACTACGCCTGGGTGCGGGCGCGCCTCCTGGGCGGCAAGACGGCTATATGGGGACGCCTCGCGCTTCGCCTGTCCGATTATGACTTCAAAGCCGCGAGCCGCGACGGCTACGGTGAGGACTGGCCGATCTCCTACAAGGACATCGAGCCGTATTACGACAAGGTCGATACCTACCTGGGCATATCGGGTCTGAAGGAGGGCCTGCCCCAACTCCCCGACAGCCTTTTTCAGCGGCCCAATCGCTTCACGCCGGCCGAGATGCGCTTCCGCGCATCGCTCGAGAAGATGGGCCGCCTGATTACTCCCTATCGCGCCGGGGTGACTACCGACGGCCTCAAACACAATAAGTACCGCAGCCGGTGTTTTGGCCGCGGCGCCTGCAACCGCAGAGCCGGCGGCTGCGATATCCATGCGGCGTTCGACTCGCCTACCGGGCTGATCTATCCTGCCTGGGACACCGGCAAACTCACGGTCCGCACCAACGCGACCGTCTACGAAATCGGCGTAGACGGGCATACCGGGAAAGCCAGCGGCGTGTCGTTCATCGACACGGAAACGCGAAAGACCTATCACGCCAAAGCCCGGGTGGTGGTTCTCGGCGCATCCACTCTCGAATCCGCGCGCCTCATCCTTCTCTCGAAATCCCGCCAGCACCCGAACGGGATCGGCAATTCCAGCAATCACGCCGGTCACAATTTTTGCGAACACCTGATGGGCCCGAGCGTAACCGGCCTGGTCAAGGACATGGTCGGCAAGCCCCGCACCCTGGACGACGGCCGGCCGGGCGGATTTTACTTGCCGCGTTTTCGAAACCTTTCGGAGAAGCGTACCGATTTCATCCGCGGATACGGGTTCGAGGGCGAGAGTGGAACCACGATTTTTCCGGAGCACGCCGCGTCCACCCCGGGATTCGGACGGGCATTCAAGAAAACCGTCCGCGATCAGGCCGGGGCATTTATCAGCATGGGCGGCTTCGGCGAAGTTCTCGCCCGGTACGAGAACTATGTCGATCTCGACCCGGCAGTGAAAGACAGGTGGGGAATCCCCGTCCTCCGCTTCCATTACCGGTTCGGCGACAACGAACGCAAGATGGCCGCCGATATGGCGGACACGGCCCGCGAGATGTTCGAGAGCGCGGGCTTCGAGATCGTCCGCGTCGGCAAGAACCTTCTAACCGAGGGATGGTCCATTCATGAGCTGGGCACGGCGCGTATGGGAACCGACCCGAAGAAATCCGTAGTCAATCAGTTCCAGCAGTCGCACGATGTGAAAAATCTGTTTGTCGTGGACGGCAGTACGCATGTGAGCGCTTCGAACCAGAATCCTACCTGGACGATCATGGCTCTCTGCTGGCGATCCTGCGATTACCTTGCCGGCCAGCTTCGGAAAGGAGAACTGTGATGGCCCACGAAATCGGGCGGCGCGACCTGATCAAGCTCACGGCCGGAGCGGCAATGGCCGCGAGAGCCGGCGCCGCCGGCCAGCCGCGGTTCTTTACTCCCGGGGAGTACGCTCTCGTGGGGGAGTTGACTGAGGCGATCATTCCGGCGGATGAAAAATCGGGCGGAGCAAAAGCCGCTGGAGTCGCGGACTACATAGACGCGCGGCTGGCCGAGGCCTTCGGAGAAACGGAGCCCGATACCTGGCGCAAAGGACTGGCGCTGGTCGACACGGTTTCACGGGAAATGTACGGTGCTCCATTTCTCCAATGCTCGGGCGTTCAGTGCGCTGCCGTTCTCACTCGCATGGCGGGCAATGAGGGGAATCCCACGACCGCCGAGGAGATCTTTTTTCGCGAGCTGAAATCGCTCACCATCTTTGGCTATTACACCTCGAAAATCGGAATTCACGACGATATGGGCTATCTCGGAAATAGCTACCAGGGACACGAGTACGCCGGCGAACTGCCCGACAAGCCGGGTGCGCAATGAGTTCCCGGTACACATGGCGGCCGAAGCATGCGGGCGCCGCGATCCGCTATAGTCGAAAGGTCTTCAACGAAAACCCTTGTGCGTGCATGGGAACAATATGCCTGATATGTCGAGAAGAAAGTTTCTGACGAGTTCTGCGAAGAACACCGCCGTTGCCGGCCTGCTGCCTCTCGCCGTGCGGACACTTCGCGCCGGCCCGCTGGGCCTTCCAATCGGGAGCCAGACGTATCCCCACCGGCAACGGATCAAAGACGGAGACTTCGCAGGTCTCTGCCGCGACCTCGCCAGCCTTGGGGTTGGCAACATCGAGCTTTGTTCTCCGGGATACGCCGAGTTCGCCGGCCTCACGGACGCGAAGCAAACCAGGAAGATCGTGGAAGATCACGGCCTCAAATGTCCCAGCGCCCATTTCGACCTGCACGAACTTCGCACCAGGCTGCAGCAGTCGATCGCCTGGGCCCGCGACATCGGCATGACCCAGATGGGCACGGCCAGCCTGAACGGGCACGTGGATAACGGTACCACCACAATGGATGTCGTCAAGCGTGCGGCGGACGAGTACAACAAGATCGCCGAAGTGGTGGCCGCGGCGGGCATGCAGCAGTTCCTGCACGACGAAAGGTTCGAGATGGCCAAGGTCGATGGCCGCCTGGTTTACGAGGTTTTGCTGGAAATGCTCGATCCGAAACTGGTAAAGATGCAGTTCCAGATGTCGGCGATGCCGGTGGTCGGCGACCCCGTCACGTACTTCACGAAGTACCCGGGGCGCTTCCTCTCGATGCACTTACAAGGTGTGGACCTGAACCCAGGCGGACGGGGCAGCCGTGTTGCCGGTGTAGCCGTAGGAAAAGACAGCCTCGACTGGGCCAAAATCTTTGCGGCGGCCAAGACCGGCGGCGTGAAGAACTACTTCGTTGAGCAGAACTGGGAGCTCACCGTGCAAAGCGTCGCGTATCTCAAGACGCTGAAGGCCTGAGCCCGGGAATCGACCGGCTAGCCTCCCGCTTTCAGTGCAGGCCCCTTGAGAGCGGCGCATTTCGACGCGATTACGCCCAGAAGGTCGTTCCAGGAGTTGACGAAAGACTTGGCGCCTTCATCCTGAAGTTGTGCAGCCAGCGCATCGACATCGATACCGGCCTTCGCAAATTCATCCAATGCCTTTTCGCATTCGCCGCCATCCTCGGGCAGGGGCGATCCGAGGCTGGTATGTTCGGCGAGCGCTTTCAAAGTACCCTCCGGCATCGTATTCACGGTGAACGGCGCCGCCAGGGCCTTTACATAGAGGATGTCGGACGCCTTCGGGTCCTTGGTCCCGGTACTGGCCCACAGGAGCCTCTGCGGACGTGCGCCCGCGTTGTAAACCCGCTCCCAGCGCGGAGAGCCGAGCAACTTTCGGTAGGCCGCATAGATGCGCTTGGCGATCGCGATGCCCAGCCGGTCGCGCAGGCCTTCGGGCACAGCGTCCATGACGGCGACATCCCAGCGGCTGACGAATACCGATGCTACCGATCCAACATTGGGATTGAGGCCGGCGTCCAGTCGCCGCTCGATGCCGCGCAGGAAGGCCTCGGCTGCCGCCAGGTATTGCTCGCGCGAAAACAAGAGGGTCACGTTGACGGGCACACCGGCGAAGATCGCCTCCTCGATGGCAAGGAGACCCTCCTTCGTGCCCGGAATCTTGATAAACAGGTTGGGCCGCGCCGCCCGCGAAAACAGATCCTTGGCTGCGCGGATCGTACTGGCCGTGTCATGCGCCAGGATGGGCGAGACCTCCAGCGATACCCAGCCGTCTACGCTATTAGTCCGGTCATGGATCGGCCGGAACAGATCCGCAGCCTGCGTGATATCGGCCAGTGCCAGGTCGAAGAAGAGCGCCTCGCCGGATTTCCCCTGGGCCAGTTCGTCGCGAATGGATGCGTCGTAGGCAGAGCTGTTCTTGATGGCGTGATCGAAGATCGTCGGGTTGGACGTTAGCCCGGTCACGGAGAGCTGGTCTATATAGCGTTCGAGGGTGCCGTTTTTCAGGAGATCTCGGGTAATGTTGTCGAGCCAGATGCTCTGGCCCAGATCGTGGAGCAGTTGTGTTGCTTTCATCACGTTACTTCCATATTTCTGCGGGGAGCTGCCACTCACATGATGAATCACGGCGGAAGAGAGATTCATTTTAGGCGAGCGTCGCCTCGCTTAGAATCCGTCAACTGACTTCGATCGCCACCTCGTAATCACTTCCGTCCCAGCGGGCTTCCCGGCTCCAGAAGAATGTGAACCGGATTGGTGCACGCTGGCTCTGTGAGATCGGAATATCCAGAAAGTGGCTTTCCAGTGCAGTCGAAGCCGAGTCCGTATCGTTCGCGGTGCTCCACCCGTCAGCGGACCAGTGCAGCCGGAATCGTTCCGACGCCTGAATACGCAAGGTCCACCCGGCCTTTACCGATCGGACGCGCCGGTTTCGTTTCCATATTTCCAGCTTTTTGCGCCCGGCACCGTTTCGAAAACGCTCCGCCACCTCGGGAATGAAATCGAACACCTGCCCGTCCTTGATGCTTCGCAGCAGCTTGATGTATTCCGCATGGGCCCACATGAGCGGCATCGCGGCCGTGGTGGGCCTGCCGAGAAACATATGCATCCCCGGCCGGTCCGGCTCGTCCCATACCTGTTCGGTGAGCATTCCCGTGCAGGTCGCGAACTGTTCCATCGTTCGCACGAAAGGCCTGACGTCATGCGCGGCGGCGAATTCGTAGTGCGCCCTCTCGCCGGTGAGCAGCGGCCAGGCACGCCCCCTGCCCCAACCTATGAATGGGCCGCCATCGTCCCTTTGCCCGTAGCCGTCATGATTGTATCGCCTCCAACTCGGTCCGCTCGGCGTTTCCACCTTTAGGACGGCGTCCACGACCCGTAGCGAGTCCACGATGACCGGGTCCTCGGGCCGTCGTATCCCGTAACGCACAAGTTCCAGGAATCCCGCATCCACGATCTCCCTGGCAGGCAGTTTCAACTCTTCTCCGGGGGGTCGATTGGGGATGGTGACGACGGCACGATTCGGATCTTCGCCGGGGCACGGATCGTTGATATCGGCGGGAAGAAGTCGAATCCAGTGACGGCTGACGTCCGAGAGCAAGGTCCCTTGGGTTGTGACGAGCCAGCTTTCGATGTGCTCCTCGAGGAAATCCGCATATTCAGCCAGGAACTGCGCGGTGGTGGCGTCTCCTCGCTCGCGGCAGAAGCACGCAGCGCAAATGAGCGCCGCAATGCACGCCGCCAGGGTCGATGGCGAATATCCGCTCGAATCTTCCCATCGTTCCTGCTGGGTTGCCGGACCGTGCCGGACAAGATAACAGGCGGCGCGCTTCACCAATTCGTAAGGATCGAAATCCTGCAGCGCGTTTTCCTGCCGGAGTCGCCAGGCGAGCAGTATCGGGAATGCGACTTCGTCGAGTTGGATCCCGCCCCAGTATGGCGTCCCATTCACCCAGAAGTTCTGTGGGAATCGACCGTCGGGCAGTTGGCTGGCCGCCAGATAGATCAACGCTCGCAAGGGCGTAACCTTGTTCCCGGCCGCCAGCAGCCCTGTGGCCGTGTTCACCAGGTCGCGCGTCCACACCACATGATAGCCGCCCTGGTCATGATCGCCTCGTGCCTCGCCCCACGGTATCGATAGAGACGCAATGAACGCCCCGGGATACGTTTTGTCTTCGTGAGACAGCAGAAGACTGTAGCTTCCGTGAAACAGATGGCCGCGATCGCCGGACACGCTTTCCAGTGCGAGGAGGCGTTTGCAGGGCCGGCTCCACTGCTCGACATATCGCTCCATGTGCTGCCGGAACGGTGTTGCCAGCGATTGGAAGAGCGAAGTCACGGCGCTCGAGAGACTATCGCCGAATGCCAAACCGGTTGTGAATTCCCAGCCACCGCTCAAATCGAGTTCCCCGGTCAATGCGACATTCCCGTCCAGCGCCTCATCGAATTCCCAATCCATCCGCAGGTTCTGTTTGAGGTCGGTCGCCCCGTCGCTGCGACCAACATACCCGCAGGAGGCGCACGAGAATGGGGCCGTGGCGCCCACGACGAGCCAGGTACCGCCTTTATCAGCCGTTAGTATGGTGCGGCCGCCCACCTCGATAATACGGGCATTGTTCCCCCACCCGCCCACCTGGAGATGCGGTGCGCAAAGGACGTACATGTGCAACGCTTGCAAGAGCGCCGGATCGGCCTTCACGGACGTATGTTGAAGCAGGCAGGGAAGGTGCGGATCGGCAATGACGTCCTTTGTGATCGAATACCGCCATTCGTCGTTAGAATTCACGATGCGGTAACAAAGCGCGTGCGCATCCGATCGCTCGATTCGTGAAGCCAGGTGACGCTTTTCCTCGTGCACGAACGTCTTGCCGTCAGTCGCGATGTATTGGATATCCCGCAATTGGGGACGATCGATCGTGGGATAGAAAACCTCGGTGACGACGCCGCGAAAGATCGTGAACCATAGCCGACTGCTGCCTGAGTATGCGGTGCCGACACCGTCCTTGTTGCCTTGCGTCCATTTGGGTTCGATGCCTGGCTTTCCGAATGCCGCCCGCCTTCCGCGCGCCTCTGCCATCCGTACGCTCCTTCCTCCCCGCGTGAAGCCGCACAACCCTGTCTCCCTGCCAACCCCGCGGCACCGGTTTAAGATTCATCCCGGAGGCCGGCGGATTTGTTTTGGTAGAAACCGGCGGGGCGTAATGGCGAAGGCTGGTCCGTTCACAACCAGGTTGGTCGGCCTGTGGGAAATGACCCGTTTCGGCGGACGATGGAACTTTGTCCCGTATGGAGATCCGGTAAATTGGGGTTTGCGGCTCACCATGTCAACCCCGCCTCCTTATCGGGTAACTGCACTTTCCCCCTCCGCTTCCCTCGCAGATGCTGTCCGCGCCCATTGGAGGGAGTATCTGATGGAAGGCTCGGAGATCGGCGCGCTGATGATCAGTACGTGTATCTGCGGCACCTTCCTTTACAGCAGCGACTCCCCCATCCAATACCTGAATCTCTCGCGTACTTTCCGGGCGGTCCTTATGGGAATGGCGGTCGCGACAACCACGTTCGTGATCATCCGGTCACCATTCGGCCGCCGAACGGGCGCTCACATCAATCCGGCGGTCACACTCACCTTCTTTTGGCTGGACCGGGTACATCGCTGGGACGCCGCCTGTTACGTCATCGCCCACTTCGCCGGCGCGGTAGCGGGGGTATTGGCCGCACGCGAAATCCTCGGTGTGCGGTTATCCGCACCCCCTGTGCGGTATCTCGTCACCCTGCCGGGGAGCCACGGGCGCCCTATCGCATTTCTCGGTGAATTCCTTTTGTCGGCGCTTCTGATGGGAGTGGTGCTCTATGGCTCCAATCATCGACTCCTAACGCGCTTCACTCCGCTATTCGTGGCGATACTCACCGTCTTCTATTTCGCTCTGTCTTCTTCCATCGCCGGTTTCAGCGTCAATCCGGCCAGGACGTTTTCGTCAGCCCTGCATGCCTGGATATGGCAAGGCATCTGGATCTACTTCCTTGCGCCCTGTTTGGGGATGCTGACGGCCGCGGCGATATACATCAAGAGAATGGGGCGAGATCGTGTGTATTGTGCAAAGGTATTTCATGACCTGCGGTCCACGTGTCCGTTTGCCTGCCGTTTTGAACGGGTATTCCAGGAAACGTGAAAAGGACAGTGAGTCACGAAAGCCGAAGCCAGGTAGAGCCTACTTCTCCGCCTCCCGCGCCGGCTTGAGGTCGATGAAGACCGGCCGACTCGGGTCGCCCGCGATCAGTTTGCCATCAACCACCGAGAGTTCCACGACGTTGATCGCGGTGGAGCGCCGCGGCATGGGCCGGGGCATTCCTGCCGGCGCAGGGCCGCCAAAGTAGAACCACCAGGCGCGGTCGCCGCTGATCACAACGTCGCCGTGAGACCCGACCAGGGTCTCCTCCTGCGGGATCCAGTGCAGGCAGTCGCTCGAACTCCACACGCGCATTCCGGTGGCCCACGTGTCGGCGATGAGCCAGTACTTTCCCTTCCAATGGATCACCTTCGGCCCTTCGCCGTTGCGATCGGTCACGGCATTGCCTTTGGCCTCCCAATGGAACAGGTCCGGGCTATCCGCATACGAAAGGGACTTCGGCTTGCGTTCGTCTTTGTACCACATGCGCCATGTGCCGTCGGGTAGTTGGATGACGCAGGCGTCGATCACACGATCGGATTTCAAATCCACAGGGCCGGCGGTGTCCCATTTGACTCCGTCCTTGCTGGTCAGGTGGACGATCTCTCTTGGATGATTCCAGTCACTGAAAATTCCCGGCACGAAGCTGAGGAACATATGGTAGGTGCCGTCGTACCAGATCACTTCTGGAGCCCAATAGGTGTAGTCATTCGGATGGCTGTCCTTCCCGTAGCGGATATCGGCGATGCCGCGATAGGTCCAGGTCGCGCCGCCGTCGGACGACTCGGCCATGCCGATGTTCGAGCCGTGAACCCAGGTGACCCCGGGCGTGTTCGGCGCGGTAGCGCGGCGAGCCGTGTAGTACATCAGCCACTTCTTCTGTTCGGCATTGAAGCACAGCACCGGGTCGGTGGGCGCGTCGAACGGCGGATCGCGATAGAGCGGCTTTGGCGCAATCTTGCCGGCAGGCGCCACGCCCTGCCCCGAAACGGTGCCTGTGACGACGCACAGGAACGCCGCCGAAAGAAATACCGGTCCGAAGATTCCGATTCTCATGTTCGACTTCTCGAGTATTCCCAGGATACTGCTATGCCGCTCGTTAGCCGATCGGCGTCGGGATAACCGGCGTGGAATGGGCGGGCAAATTCGTCCGCGCCTTCGTCCTGTCCTCGAGCCCTTGACATGCAAATGAGTTGCAGTACAATAATATTTCAGTGTTTCAGACAAGAAACACTGTAAACGCAAAAGGGACCGTCAGAATATGAACAAGCTAACGAGTATCGGCCTGTTGAACCAGGCGGTAGCCGACGAGCTGCAAGCTGTCCACCAGTACATGTACTTCCACTTCCACCTTGACGATCAGGGCTTCGGCCCCTTGTCGATGCTCTTCAAGCGCATCGCGATCGTGGAGATGGGACACGTCGAACTGCTCGCGGAACGCATCTTGTTCCTGAAAGGCGACGTCGAAATGGCGGCGGCCGGCCCGGTCGAAAGAATCACCGGCCCCGAGGCAATCCTAGCCAAGGCGATGTCCATGGAAGAGGAGAGCGCGCGGGCCTACAATGCCGCGGCGCTCGAGTGCGGTAAGAATGCGGACGCCGCGTCGAAACAGATGTTTGAGCAGCTGGTGAAAGACGAAGAAAGCCACTTCGATCTGTTCGAAAAGCAGCGCGATAACATCAATCGCTTCGGGTTGAGCTATCTGGCCCTTCAGTCGTTCAGCGGAGCGGCTCCCGGCGCGCCTGCAGCCGGATAACCGATCGGATTTAAGCCTGTGACCAGCCGCCAGATTCTCGAGCAGAGCATGGCTGAGCTTCAGAGCCAGATGGAACGCCATCAGACCTTCCTTCGCACCATGTTCGAGGCGTGCCCCGAGACGGGCTCCGACTGCTGTTTGTGGGCCGATTGCCGGCACCGGCGCAAACTCTGCCAGGTGCTGATCGAAGCGGTCCGCGTCCTGGAAGAGACGCGGAAAGCGTTCAAGTCCAGGCAGCTCGAGATGCTTCGGAAAGAATTCGTCCGCGTGTTGCAGGAAGAGATGCAGGGCTAAGAGGGCAGAGTCGGCGGCATGGCCGCCGCTCCCGCCGGTTTCCACACCGGCAAAATGAGACCTACGGCCGGCGAAGAGCCGGAAGTGAGGCGCAATCAGACAGCTTGACGCTGTTTGCTTGGCGCCTCTTTTTTTTGTCTGGAGAGCATGTTTATGAGCCCATTCTTGCGAGTTATGTGCTGCGCCGCGGTTTGTCTGGGGGCCTTCGGGCAGCAGAGCGACGACGGGGAGACCGGCATTCGGGCCCGCCTCGAGCAAAAAGGTGTTTCCTTCGGGCTGTCATACACCGCCGAGGCTTCCACTAACGGCGCGGGCGCCCAATACCTTGGCAGTCTGGCGTCCACAACTCTGTTCGATCTGACGCACTTGGGATTTGGCCGTGGACAGGTGTATGTCAGCGCGCAGACCCTGCATGGGCAGGGTATCAACGACCGCTTGATCGGTGCGATTCAGGCCACCAGCAACCTCGATGAAAAGTCCTTCGCCAAATTTATTGAAACCTGGTACTCCGATTCCTATCTCCAGGGAAGATTGCGGATCAAGGCTGGCAGGCAGTACGCCGACACGGAGTTCGGCGCGATCGAGAACGGCGGCGACTTCCTGAACGCGTCCTATGGCGTGCTTCCCACTGCGCCAATGCCTACGTATCCCGATCCGGAGTTGGGTGTGGCCGCGTGGGCGGCCCCCACGCGCCGTGTCTCTTTGGGACTGGATCCCGGCGGTTTTCGTTCGCCTGGGCTGGGCGCCGGCGGAGCGTAACGAAGTCCGCGCTTACGCCGGGGGCGGCATGGTATATCGCGGCTTCGGAGTGGGGCTGTTCAGCGTTCGGCCTGCAGCCGGAAATATCGAAAGCGTCTGCGAGGTCTTCTACAAGCTTCGGTACATGGGGAAACTCGTCCTCCAGCCGGACCTGCAGCAGGTCGTGAACCCGGGCGGAAGCCGGCGGCGGAGCTTCGCGGCTGGTGTGCGGATGTCGATCCAGTTGTAGGGTCTCACCCGCCGAATTGCAAATAGTCTGCAATCCGACCCCGATTTTCAG
This sequence comes from Bryobacterales bacterium, assembly GCA_963836015.1. Lineage (GTDB taxonomy): Bacteria > Acidobacteriota > Terriglobia > Bryobacterales > Bryobacteraceae > CAWCDJ01. The sequence goes on from CAWIIF010000004.1 coordinate 632,583, forward strand.
CCCTTGTACGATTTCTCAGTTGACACTCAGTTGCATATAAGATTAAATGAAACGGAAGTAGCGGGCGATCGACAACCTGGACGGCTGGCGACCTCCCACATTGTAGGTTCGCCGGTCGTGCGAATTCAACCAAGGAAGAAGGACGTCTGTGGCTGGGAATCGAACGGCAAAAAAGAGCAGCAACGCTGCGCGCGACAAGCGCGGTCTACCGGTGGATTCGAAAGGTGTGCGTTCCGCATCCTGGCCCGTAGCCTACCGCTGGCTGGCGACCGGGACTCTGATGGCCTATACCGCCGTGGGAATGAGCAAGGTCGCCGCAGCACAGGCGCCGTCATCCGTACCTGTGGATCAATCCCGGGAGACGGTGCGCGAACTGCCCCTGTTGCGTTTCCAGATCCCGCCCGGAGCACTCGGCGGCGTGCTGGATGCATTCACATCTGCAACTGGTTTGCAAGTTGTAATGCGCAATACCAGCCTGCGAACGGTCGAGTCGCCCGGTGTTTCCGGATTGTACCCTGCCGGGCAGGCATTGACCGTGCTTCTCGCGGGCACCGGCGCGGCGTATAGCTTCACTTCGGATGGGAAGGTGACGATCGACTTGGCGCAAGTCCACACCACGGTCGTGGTCAGCGCCGAGACCCCGTCGCTGGGAGTCTCCCTTCCGAAGTACATGGGGCCGCTGGAGACCGTTCCGCAGACCATCAACGTCGTTCCGCGGCAGGTAATCGATGGACAGGGGGTGAACACGCTTAGGGACGCCCTGCGTAACGTGGCTGGCATCAGCCTGGCGGCGGGCGAAGGGGGGGCGCAGGGTGACAATCTCACGATTCGCGGTTTCAGCGCGCGCAACGATCTGTTCATCGATGGCATGCGCGATTTCGGCAGCTACTATCGCGACCCCTTCAACACCGAAGAGGTGCAGGTGCTGCAGGGCCCGTCTTCCATGACCTTCGGACGCGGGTCCACTGGCGGCGTGGTGAACCAGTCCAGCAAGTACCCCCACATGGACCGGATCCTCACTGCCGATGTCGAGTTCGGCTCGGACCTCACCAGAAGAGTTGCCGCCGACTTCGATCAGCCGCTGCCCGGGTTGGGAACCGGTACGGCCTTCCGCCTGAACATCATGGGCCACCAAGGTAATGTCGCCGGCCGTGACGTCGCCGAGAACCGGCGCTTCGGCGTCGCGCCCTCCCTTGCCCTTGGGCTCGGCACTGCCACCCGCCTCACGTTCGCCTACTTTCACCAGACCGCCGACGACAATCCCGACTACGGCATTCCCTGGCTCTTCAACGGCCCGGCTCCGGTCGACCGGCATAACTACTATGGGTTCAAGGATGGCAACTTCCTGCGCACCTACGCCGATATCAGTACGGCCCGCTTCGAGCGCGATCTGAGCCCCCGAGTCACGCTGCGCAATCAGGTGCGGTATTCGGATTATCTTCGCCACGTCCAGATCACCGAGCCGAAGGTGGCCGCAACGGTGACTCAGGCCACGCCCCTGTCCGACATCGACATTACCCGCAACCAGTTGGCCAACAATAGCCGCGAGACATACCTGTACGACCAGCTCGACCTGACCGCGCGCTTTCGGACCGGTAAGATTGAGCACGCCCTGGCAACCGGCGCCGAGGGCGGGCGCGAGACTTCCGATCCAACGCGTTTGACATGGGACAATGTGCCCACCACCAGCCTGCTGAATCCGGACCCGGATCAGCCGTTCTCAGGGACCGGCACGGTCCGGTCGCAAGTGAATACTACGGCGATCAGTGCAGGCGTCTATGTGTTGGACACGTTCAAGCTCGGAAAGAAATGGGAGCTCTCCGGAGGCCTTCGTTGGGACCGGTTCGACGCGGATTACCGTCAGTGGATCGCGCCGGCTTCGGCCTTTGACCGGCTCGACAACATGGTCAGTTGGCGGGCCGCCGCGGTCTACAAGCCTGTTCCTGCGGCCATCCTGTACGCGTCGGCGAGCACGTCTTTCAACCCATCCGCGGAGTCCCTCTCGCTCAGCGCCGGCACGGCGAATTTACCGCCCGAGAAGAACCGCAACTACGAAGTCGGGTCCACCTGGAATCTGAACCGTGGCCGGCTGTCGCTGCGCACGGCGCTGTTCCGGACCGACAAGTTGAATGCCCGGGAACCCGATCCGCAAAACACGCTGTTGAACGTGCTGGCGGGAACCCAGCGCGTCAATGGGGCGCAACTCGAGGTCAAAGGCCGCCTGCTCAACCGGTGGGAGATCCTCGCGAGTTACGCCTATCTGGACGCGCATGTGATTGCGTCGGCGTATTACCCGGCTGCCGTGGGGGCGCGGCTGGCGAACGTACCCGCCAATACCTTCAATATCTGGAACGACGTTCGTCTTCCCGGCAACTGGAGGGCCGGCATCGGAGGAAATTATGTCTCCAGCCGGACCGCAAGTTCGACCGCGCCGCTCGATCCCGTGACTGAACTGGTAAAGGAACTGCCCGGTTACTGGGTCTTCAACGCGATGGCGAGCCACCGGCTAATCGAACACGCCGATCTCCAGGCCAACGTCTACAACCTGGCGAACCGGTATTACTACGATCAGCTTCATCCGGGTCACATTGTGCTAGGCCCCGGCCGTTCCGCCCTGATCGGTATCAAATTCAAATTCTGAAGAGGAAAGGATACCCGCCTTGCTATTGCCAATTCCAGAGGTATTGAACTCCGAGGAGCTATGCCGGGCGCGGCGGCTTCTGGACGGCGCGGATTGGGTGGATGGCCGCGTCACGGCTGGACACCAATCCGCGCGTGCCAAAGACAATATGCAGATCCCGGAGGACCATCCCGCCGCTCGCGAGCTGGGCGAGTTGGTCCTCGAGAGCCTCGGGCGGAGTACGCTGTTCATTTCCGCGGCACTGCCCGCCAAGGTATTTCCGCCGCTGTTCAATCGCTATCAGGGCGGCCAGGCGTTCGGCACGCATGTCGATAATGCGATTCGCCAGGTGAGCGCGACCGGACACCGCGTCCGCACCGATCTTTCCGCAACCTTGTTCTTTACGGAGCCCGGCGACTACGACGGAGGAGAATTGGTGGTGGAGGACACCTACGGAACGCACGCCGTGAAACTGCCTGCCGGACACCTGATCCTCTATCCGGCCACCAGCCTTCACCACGTCACTCCCGTCACGCGAGGTACGCGGACCTGCTCGTTCTTCTGGATTCAGAGCATGGTTCGCGACGACGGCGCGCGCACCCTGCTCTTCGATCTCGACATGGGGGTGCAAAGGATCAGTCAGGACGCGCCCAACCATCCCGCCGCTGTCCAACTCACCGGCGTCTACCACAACCTGCTGCGCCGCTGGGCCGAAGTGTAGGCGCGCTCGAATTCCCGCGAGTCTGTTGCCGAAACCGGCCCCGCCGTGATAGCTGTTGAGTTTCGCTGTCCGGTGATGCTCCGAAAATGCAGCAGCGCGGTCCTGTTGGCCCTCTCGTGCGTGGGCGCTCTCCCGGCGCTCGACCCCAGCCTCCGCGTGTCGCAGTATCACAAGCAATACTGGGAAGTGGAGCAAGGCCTGCCCCACAGCTATGTGACGGCCATCGCCCAGGATGCCGGCGGCTACCTGCTGGTCGGGACCGACGAGGGTCTCGCGCGCTTCGATGGCATTACGTTCCGGCCGCTGCCCTCGGATGCATCGCTCCGCCTGTCGAGAAGCTGGATCTCCGCCATGCTGTCCGCCCGGGACTCCGGCCTTTGGTTGGGAACCTTCGACGGGCTGCTGGTCGAGCTGAGAAACGGAAAAGTCGAGCGGCAATACCAGACGGGCGGCTCTGTTTTCGACCTGCTCCAGGACGCGGACGGCTCGCTGTGGGTCAGCACTCGAAACGGCGTTCTACGGGTGGATCGGGCGGGATCGCAGAAGGTGCCCGGCCTGGGTCCGCCTCTCGATACTTCGTGGAACGTGCTCTCCAGTGAGCCCGCCGGCCGGATATGGATCGTCACGGCATCGGGTCTGTTCTCCCGTTCTGTGTCGGGCATTTCCAAACGGCTGTCCAATGGCCCGCACGGCGAAATCCTCACTGTCATGGCCCGCCGTCGCGGCGGACTCCTTCTCGGCACCACGCGAGGACTTTTCCGGCTTGCCGCCAACAGCGTCGACGCGCCGGTTGCGATCGCCGGCGTGAAAGGACCCGTGGTGAGCCTGCTCGAAGACCGTGACGGTAACGTCTGGGCCGGCACCTGGGGGCAAGGGCTGTTTCGGGTAACGGAGCAGGGCACCGATCGCTGGACCGCCCGGGACGGCCTGCCGGAGGATTTCGTCCGCACGCTCGCGGAAGACAGTGAGGGCGATCTTTGGATCGGTATGCGCAGCGGCGGCCTCGGCCGGTGGAAAGATAGCCGCCTCGTTCCTCTGGGACCTCCCGAGGGACTCGCGGGAAGCTTCGCCACTACCGTTGCCGCCGATCCAGCCGGAAACTTGTGGCTGGGCACCTGGCGCGGAGGATTGTACCGGCTGGCAAATGGTGCGCTCGAGAGCCAGCCGACCCCGCTGCCCACTTTGTATTTCACCGTGCGCGCCCTCGCCTTCGACCGGTCCGGCCGTCAATGGATCGGCAACTGGGAAGGGCTCTTTCAATTCGACGGCACGCGCTACCATCATTTCGCGAGCGAGCCGAACGCTCCTTACCGGAGAGTCTCCGCGCTGTTGTTCGACCATGCCGGCGGCCTCTGGGTCGGAACGGCTGACCACGGCGTCTACCGGTTTCCCGACGGGCGGCCGGAGGCGGTCATTCCGCCCCCGCTTCTCCCGGATGCCGAAATCACGGCGCTCCTCGAGGACTCCCACCGGAATGTATGGGCAGGAACTTCGAAAGGGCTCGGGGAGTTCCGCGGCGCGGATCCCTCTTCCTTTGTCGAGCTCCGGAATCTGCCCGCCGATGCCGTGGAATCGATCTTCGAAGATTCCAGAAAACGGATCTGGGTCTCCACCGCGGAGGGCGCCGTGCTCGTCATTACGCCAGCCGGTCCGGTGGTGCTCGATCGCAAAAACGGCCTTCCCGGACAGCCGCTGTACCGCATCCTCGAGGCCGCCGACGGCTCCTTCTGGGTGAGCTCTTCGAAGGGCATCCTCGAGTTGACGGCGGAGTCGGTTGCACAGGTGCTTGCCGGAAGCCGCGCCATGTTGGACGTGATCGTTCACGATCAGAACGACGGCATGCGGACCATCGAATGCCACGGCCTTTCCCAGCCTTCGGGCTGGCGCGCCCGCGACGGAAGCTTGTATTTCCCAACCGCCAACGGGTTCGTTCAGGTGCGCCCCAGGGTGCCCCATAGCGGTCCGGCTCCTAAAGCCGTGATCGAAGAGATTCGTACGGAATCGGGCCCGCTGCCCCTTGCCGCGGGAGTCGACTTGAAAGCGAATGCCCGCAATGTCGAGATCTCGTTCACCGCGCTCCGGCTGTCCAACCCGCGCGGTGTGAAGTTCCGCTACCGTCTGGCCGATTTCGATCCCGACTGGGTCGACGCGGGCGGCCAGCGCAGCGCCCGCTACAACCAGCTTCCACCCGGCGCCCACGTCTTCGAAGTGCAGGCCCGCGATTCGGTCGGAGAGTGGAGTTCCTCCGCTTCGCTTTCACTGCGGCAGCAGCCGCGTTTCTACCAGACGTGGTGGTTCCTCCTTTCGCTCGGGCTAGCTTTCCTGTCGGTGTTGATCGGAATCTACCGCTGGCACCTGCATGTGGTCCATGAGCGATACGCCCTGGTGCTCGAAGAGCGCAACCGCATCGGCCGTGAATGGCACGATACGCTGGTGGCCGGATTTTCTGCCATTTCCCTGCAGCTCGAAGCCGCCATGTCGCGATTGAAAGAGCAGCCGGACCGCGCCTCCGAAATTCTGGATGTGGCGCGCAAGATGGTCCATCACTACCGGGCCGAAGCGCGGCGAGTCATTTGGGATCTGCGGGACAGCCGTCCGGAAGGTGAGACCCTCAGTGCGGCGGTGGAGAGCGCCCTCTCCCGCGTCAAGCAAAGCCGCGGGATTGACGGTGCGGTCACCGTTACCGGCCAGCCGGCGGCGCTTCCTGCGGAGCTTCAGCACAATGTCCTGCGAATCTGCCAGGAGGCCATGTCCAACGCAGTGCGGCATGGCCGTCCAACCAACGTGACCGTCGAGTTGGCCTTCTTCGAGAACCGGCTAACCGCCGCCATTCGCGACGACGGATGTGGATTCTCCGTGTCAGACTCAACCGCCGAGAGCGCCGGCCACTTTGGACTGACTGTCATGCAGGAACGCGCGCGGCGGATCGGAGGACGCCTCAACGTCCGCAGCTGTCCGGGCGAAGGCACGGTCATCGAGGCCGATATTCCGCTCGAACGGAACGCCGCTGGATTCTGATACAACTGACAAAGTGGGAATCACTCGCCGCGCCTGCCTCACCCTCCTGCTGCCGTTGGGATCGTCCCTGCAGGCGGCTGACCGCCCGCAGACCTGGACGATCCTGTCGCTGGGCGACTCCATCACCGAAGGCTCGGACCATTTCAGCAGCTATCGCATGCCTCTGGCCCGCCTGCTCGCCGAAGGGAATTTCAAAGTCCGCTTCGTCGGCTCGCGGCACTCGCCGGGGGAGCCGGAGACCATGCATCACGAAGGCTACAGCGGGAAAACGGCCGAATTCCTGGCCGCCAACATCGAGCGGATCTACCGCGCCAATCCGGCGGACATCATCCTCCTGCACGCCGGCCACAACCATTTTGCGGACGAACATCCCGTGCCCGGCATCCTCGCTGCAACCGGTACGATCATCCGCACCGCCCGGAGCATCAATCCGAATGTCATCGTGCTGCTCGCCCAGGTGATCCCCAGCGGCAAGCTGCCCAAGTACTCGTACCTCCCGGAACTCAATGGCGAACTTGCGCGGCTCGCGTCGCGGCTCAATACCCGTCGCCAGCCCGTGATTCTCGTGGACCAGGCCGAAGGCTTCGATTTTCATTCCGACACTGTGCCGGATCTCGTCCATCCCAATGCCGCGGGCGCCGCCAGGATGGCTCGCAGATGGTACGATGCGCTGGTCCCGATCCTCTCCGGACCCCATCCTGCACATAGGTCCAAAGGCCTATAGGAATATAGGCCGATCGGCAGACTCTGGTGAGGCCGCATTCGATTACAAAAGGAATTACCCACGAAAGGTGCGGAAACTCCAGGTCTCGAGAGGGTCTATGTGGAAATTCGTTTTAGCGGTCACACTCATGGCTGCGCTGCCATTAGCCGCCCAGCAGGGTCGCGGTACCATTCTCGGCACCGTCACCGACCAAACCGGCGCGGCCGTCGGCGGCGCCTCCGTCACGATCCAGAACACGCAAACCAACGTCACCGTAAACACTCAGACCAATGGGGAAGGTTATTTTACGTCGCCGCCGCTGATCGTCGGCACCTATGAGGTCACGGTCGATCATGCGGGCTTCAAGAAGGCCGTCCAAACCGGAGTGAGTCTGCAGGTCGACCAGCGAGCCGAGCTGAACGTCCGGCTCGAATTGGGCACCGTCGGCGAATCCGTGAAAGTCACATCCGAAGCGCCGCTCGTGAATACCGAAGACGCCACCGTGGGACAGGTGATCGAGAACAAGCGCGTCGAAGAGCTCCCCATCAACGGCCGGAGCGCCTTCGCGCTGGTCGGGTTGTCGATCAATATGAAGTCCAACGCCGGACCCACCCAGAGCGGGTTTGCGGACCGCGGCACCAACCTCAGCGCATTCAGCATCAACGGCGGGCCGAGCGCGGTGAACTACTTCCTGGTCGATGGCATGGTCGCCATCAACAGCTACTATCCGGATCTCAATGCCGATCTCGCGGTCGATGCCGTGCAGGAATTCAAAGTGCAATCGGGTTCCATGTCCGCGGAGTACGGACTCACCGCCGGCGGCGTGATCAACGTAGCGACCAAGTCGGGGACCAACGACTATCACGGTACCGCTTACGAATACGTCCGCAACGACATTTTCAACTCGCGCAATGCGTTCGCCACCACCGTGGCGCCTTTCCGCTATAACCAGTACGGCCTCTCGCTCGGGGGCCCCGTAGTCATTCCGAAGGTTTACAACGGCCGCAACAAGACGTTCATCTTCGGGAACTGGGAACAGTGGGATTATCGCCTCTACAGCCAGCCAATCACCACGGTGCCGATTGCCTCCCAGCGGACCGGAGACTTCTCGAAGCTCTTCAACGCTACGGGAGCGCTCATCCCGATCTACGACCCTTCCACCACCGCGGTCAATGCATCGGGCAGCGGCTATGTTCGCTCCGTCTTCCCGGGCAACATCATACCTCAGAGCCGCCTCGATCCCGTGGCGGTCAATATCACCAGCACGTTCTATCCGCTTCCGAATCGCACGCCCACCAACGCCTTCACCAACGCCAACAACTTCATCAGTTATGTAGGCAACGCCCGCGCTATGCAGCAATACACCACGCGCGTGGACCAGCATTTCTCCGACAAGGACTCGATGTTCGGCCGCTACACCTACTTCCGCCATCACGACGACAACGGCGCCCAGTCACCCTGGCCGAACCCCGTAGCGCGCGACCGCAACGATAACTTCGAAACGCGTAACTTCGTGATGTCGGAAACTCACATCATTACGCCGACTCTGCTGAACGAGGTGCGGGTCGGCCTGGCACGCCAGTACTTCCCGTTCCAGGTGGCCAGCTACAACGGCGGATGGCCGCAGAAACTCGGCCTTCCGGCCAGCGTGCCGTCTACCGCTCTCCCCCAGGTCAGCAACGGCCTCACGAATTTCCCGACCGAAACCGTCGGGTTGCGCGGCGCGCTCACATGGCAGATGGGCGATACCGTGACCATGGTCCGCGGCAATCACAACATCAAGATGGGTTTCGAGTACCGGCTGCTCTACGGGAACAATTACCAGACTTCCTCTCCCTCCGGATCCTATAACTTTCCGGCCGGCCTGACCGGAAACCCGCAGTCTCAGAGCGGCACCGGCAGTGCGTATGCGGATTTCATGGTGGGCTATGTCGGCTCCGCCAGCTTTACCACCCACGTCGGCGAATCTGAGCAGGGGTACGCCCTGGCCGGCTTCGTTCAAGACGATTGGCACGTGTCGCGCAAGCTGGCCTTGAGCCTCGGCCTGCGTTACGACTTCCAGTTGCCGCCCTATGAGAGGAACGGTGGAACCAGCAACTTCGACCCCTCCGCCGTGGATCCCGCCACCCACCTGCCGGGACGGCAGGAGTTCGCCGGAGTAGACTACGGCCGCTCTGCCCTGAATTCGGACACCACCAACTTCGGGCCGCGCCTGGGCTTCGCCTACGATGTCTCCGGCAGCGGCAAGACCGTGGTCCGCGGCGGCTACGCCATCTACTATCCATCCATCTTCAACATCCAGTATTTCGGCAACACCTCCGGGTTTGCCACCACCAGTACGGCGTACAACCCGCCTGGCGGCAACAGCAACCTGCCGGCGATGATCTTCAGTCAGGGCTTGCCGACCCCTCTCATTCAGCCGCAGGGCCGTGCCCTGGGCTCGAGTGCGTTTCTCGGCCAGGGTGTGAGCTTCGACCAGCCTAACGAGAAGACGCCGATGTCGCAGCAATGGGACCTCTCGGTGCAGCGCGAGCTCCCCGGGCACTGGGTGATCGAAGCTACTTACACCGGAAACCACGGCACGCACCTCGTCGCCGGCGGCTACAGCCTGAACCAGTTGACTGCGCAGCAATACTCGACGCTCGGGACGACCCTGCAAAACACGGTGCCGAACCCTTACGCCGGCATCGTACCCGGATCGCTGGGGGCGGCTTCGATCACGTTGCTGCAATCCCTTTATGCATTCCCGTACCAGTCGTCGGTGTCCGTGCGTAACCCGCACCTCGGAAACTCCATCTACCATGCCGCGCTGCTGCGCATCGAGAAGCATTTCAGCCATGGCCTGACCTTCCTGGCGTCCTACACCAACGGCAAACTCATCAGCGATAGCGTCGCGACGGCCATCGGCTTCGGCAATGTGGAACAGGTGACCACCGTCGGCTACCAGAATGGGCTGTACAACCGCCGCGCGGAGCGCTCGCTCGACCCCACGGACGTGTCCCAGCGCCTGGTGCTCAGCGGCGTCTATGAATTGCCCTTCGGCAAAGGCCACTCGCTGGCCGCCCACAATGCCGTCGCGGACCGGGTCATCGGCGGATGGCAGATCAATTCCATCGCCGTCATCCAGACCGGCGTGCCCGTGGTGATTACCGGGGCCAATAACAACCTCGCCAGCCGGCCGAACTCCACGGGCCAGAGCGCCAGGCTCGACAATCCGACTGCGGCCGAGTGGTTCAACACCTCGGTCTTCATGAATCCCGCGCTCTACACCTACGGCAACCTCGGCCGCGTGCTCCCCGACGTGCGGAATCCCGGAGTCGTCAACGTAGACCTCTCGCTGGTCAAAAACATCACGCTCAAGGAGAAGGTGCGGCTGCAGTTTCGCGCCGAATCGTTCAACGTCATGAACCACGTCAACCTGGGCTTCGCAAGCGGCGGCTTCTCACCGGGCGCGAATGGCTTGAACGCCAGCGGCACATTCGGGACAATCACCTCGGCACGCGATCCGCGCAGCCTGCAACTGGCGCTCAAACTCATCTTCTGATGATCCAAAGTCCTGGCACCGACGACGTAAGAACTCTGCGGACGAGTTCTCTGGCGGCCGACCTGGCAATCGTCGGCGGCGGCATGGCCGGAGTTTGCGGGGCCGTGACCGCCGCCCGCGCGGGCGCCAAGGTCGTGCTCGTGCAGGACCGCCCCGTGCTTGGCGGCAACGCCTCGAGCGAGGTGCGCCTCTGGATCCTGGGCGCCACCTCGCACATGGGCAACAACAACCGCTGGGCCCGCGAAGGCGGAGTCGTCGATGAGATCCTCGTCGAGAATCTCTACCGGAACCCGGAAGGAAACGCGCTCATCCTCGATACCATTTTGCTCGAGAAGGTCCGGGACGAAAAGAACATCACCTTGTTGCTGAACACCGCCGTCAGCGAGGTCGAAAAGTCGGGCCCGGCCACGATCTCGGCAATCGCCGGTTACTGCTCTCAAAACCAGACGCGATACCATATCCGGGCGCCGTTATTCTGCGACGCCTCGGGCGACGGCGTCGTCGGGTTCCTGGCCGGAGCGGCCTTTCGCATGGGAGCCGAAGCCCGCCACGAGTTCGACGAAGGCTTCGCCCCCTCGGACGGCTACGGCGAATTGCTAGGACACTCTCTGTATTTCTACAGCAAGGACGCAGGGCGGCCGGTGCGCTACGTGCCCCCATCGTTCGCACTGCGCGACATCACGCAGATTCCGCGCTACCGCGATATCCAGGCGTCCGATTCCGGCTGCCGCTTTTGGTGGCTTGAGTGGGGCGGCCGCATGGACACCATTCACGAGACCGAAGACATCAAGTGGGAGCTTTGGAAGGTCGTCTACGGCGTCTGGGATTACATCAAGAACTCCGGCCGGTTTCCCGACACGGAAAACCTGACACTGGAATGGGTCGGGACGATCCCCGGAAAAAGGGAGAGCCGCCGCTTCGAAGGCGACTACATCCTCCGCCAGCAGGATGTAGTAGAGCAGCGCCGCCATCCCGACGCCGTGTCGTTCGGCGGCTGGGCGATCGACCTGCATCCCGCCGACGGCCTTTACAGCAAGCTCTCCCCGTGCACCCAATGGCACTCCAAGGGCGTGTACCAGATCCCCTACCGCTGCCTCTACAGCCGCAACATCGACAACCTGTTCCTGGCCGGACGGCTCATCAGCGTATCGCACGTGGCCTTCGGTTCCACCCGCGTGATGGCAACCTGCGGCCACAACGCCCAGGCGGTGGGCATGGCCGCCGCGATCTGCCGCGAGCAGGGAATGCTGCCGCGCGATCTGCTACGCCCGCCACTGCTCCAGACCTTGCAGCGCCGCCTGCTACAGTCCGGCCAGTACATTCCCAAACTCGCGCTCGACGATCCCGCCGATCTCGCGCCCCAGGGCGCCGTCCGTTCCTCCAGCCGGCTGGTGCTGCGAGGACTGCCCTCGGATGGCGAGCCGCTGCCGTTGGACGCCTCGCGCGCCATGCTGCTCCCCGTGCAGGCCGGTCCGCTGCCCATGGTCCGCTTTCTGGTGGATGCGCGTGAAGCCACCAGCCTCGAGGTGGAAGTGCGCGGCAGTTCCGTCGAAGGCAATTACACTCCGGATGTCACGCTCTACCAGGAGACGGTGGGCCTTCAGCCCGGCATGGCGCAAGAGGTTTGGATCCGCCCCGACGCCCGCGCGGGCACGGCCGGTTATTTTGCTTACTGCCTGCTGCGCAACCCCGCCGTCTCCGTCCATACCAGCAGTCTGCGCGTGACCGGTGTGCTTAGCTTGTCGCAATCCATGAACCGTGCCGTCGCGAAGAGCGCCCGGCAGGATCCGCCGCCGGGGATCGGAATCGATTCGTTCGAGTTCTGGCTGCCCACCCGCAGGCCGGCCGGCCGCAGTCTCGCGATTCACATCGAACCACCGCTCGATCTGTACGGTGCCGAAAACGTGCGCAATGGTATTGCCCGTCCCACCGCGCTGCCCAACGCTTGGTTAGCGGCGCTCGACGACCCCGCTCCGCGCCTCACTGCCTGCTGGCCGGAACCCCGCCGAATCGGCCGCATCGAGCTGACCTTCGACACCGATTTCGACCACCCCATGGAGTCCGTGCTGATGGGCCACCCGGAGCGTGAGATTCCATTCTGCGTCAAGCGATACCGCATTCTGGACGATCAGGGCAAGGTCCATTTCGAGTGCGCGGACAACCACCAAACCCGGAACACCATCCGGCTGGAGCCCACCGTCGTCACCTCCGCCCTTCACGTGGAGGTCTTGGAGACGCGCGGCGCACCGGCCGCGATTTTCGAGGCGAGGTTCTATGAGAATTGACGCCGCAATCTTGCTCTGGTGCTGCCTCGCCGCCGGACCGGCAACCGCGCAGGCAACCCGCGAGGGAGCCCATCCGCCCCCCGGCTACACCCTCCAGTGGGTGGACGACTTCAACGGCACCGCGCTCGACCAATCCCGCTGGATGTACCGCACCGATGTGAAAGCCGAAAGCTCCCAGCGCCCGGAAAACGTTTCGGTCGAGGGCGGGGAACTGGTCATCGAGATGAAGAAACAGCCGGATCGCGGCAAGGCTTACACCGGTGGCGGCGTCATCAGCAAGCAGCGCTTCCGTTATGGCTACTACGAAGCGCGCGTGAAGATGTTCGGCGGCTCCGGTTGGCATCAGGCGGTCTGGGCGATGTCCGCGTCCGACGGCTCCACCACCTATCCCGAATCGATGCGCACCGAGATCGACGGCATGGAGTTCGATTCCGCGACGCCCGCCAAAGGGCACATGGGGCTGATCGTGTGGCAGGGTCCTGGGAAGAGCCACAGCCTGACCTGTTCGCCGGGTGTTTACCAAACTGCCTTGGGTTTCGACGCCACCGAAGGCTTCCACACCTACGGGTTCGAATGGACCGAAAAGAGCATCGCCTGGTATCTGGATGGCGACCGCCGCTGTGTGCTGGAGTATCCGCCTTCGGCCGGTGAACATGACCGCACCAACCTCTGGCTGACAGCCCTGGGCTATGAGCGGGGCGGCAAAATCGACGACTCCCGATTGCCCGGCCGTATGCTCGTGGATTTCGCGGCCTTCTATTCCAAGGAGGCCGCACAGTGAGGAAGTGCCTGCTATGGTTGCTGCTCCTCGCGGGCGTTGCCACGGGAGCGGACTCCCTGGTCCTGACCGCCGGTGACACACGCTTGACGATCGTACGCGAAACCATGGGAATCGGCCTCGAAGTGCACGGTGCGGCTACCGCCGGCGTGCATCCCGAGGGCGGCCTCCTCCTGGGCGATCCCGATCATCCCGAGGTGGCCCGCCTGGCCGGCGAATCCTTCGACGCGCAGGGGCACGCCGTGCTCCATGTGCGTACCGCGTCCGGAAAAACCGCGCGTGTGACTGTGAGTTTGACGCCCAACCAGGCCGATTTCGTGGTCCTCCCGGGCGAGCCGCAAGCCGTCCTCATGCGTCTGGCTCCCGCGCAGCCCGGCTACGGCCTCGGCGATCACGCCGTCGTCGGGCGGCCGGCCTTCGATACCGACATCACCGGCTACAGCAACGACCAGTTCCTCTCCGGCGCCGGCCTGACTCGCATGGTGTCGAACTTCGTCATCTACCCGAAACAGAAATTCGCCTTTCTGGTCTGGGATCCGCAGGTCAAGATCGTCCGCAGCACCGCGTCGGAATGCACCCAGGGAGCGCGGCGCGTGGAGGGCGAGGTGCGTTTTTCCATCTTCACCGGCTCGCCCCGCGAGATCTACCGCCAGTTTCTGCAGTCGCGCAACCAGTTCGGCTACCCCGTCTTCAAGCCGAAGTACGAGTTCTTCGGGGTCGGATGGGAGGCCTTCGGCGCTCTCGCCTGGGATACCAATCAGCGGACCGTGAAGGAAAACGTGGATCGCTTCCTGGCGGCCGGATATCCCCTGGCCTGGATGGTGGTGGGCTCCGGCTTCTGGCCGCACGAGGGCGATCGATTCCACGAAACCACCAGCTTCGGGCTTTATGACAAAACGCTCTACCCCGACCCCGCGAGCTTCATCGCGCACTTCCATTCCAAAGGCCTGAAGTTCTTCCAGGGCCTCCGGACCACCTTCATTACCGACGGCCCGTTCAGCGCCGAAGGAGTCAAAGACCGATATTTCGTCGAACAGAACGGACAGGCGCAGGTATTTCAGTTCGGTTGGCCGAAAAGTCCCACTTACTTTCTCGACTGGACTAAGCCTCAGGCTGTAACCTGGTATGCCGATCTCGTCCGCCGCTGGACGGCCTTCGGCGTCGATGGCTTCAAGGAAGACGTCTACGGCTTCGGCAAGTATCAACTAGGCGACGACAAGCTGGATCCCGTCAACCGGGCGCTGATGCGCGAAGGGTTGTATGTCATGGGCCGCAACAACTACCTGGGCTCGCCCGCCGACCTGCACCGCATCAACGATTTCAACTACGACCAGAACCAGGATCGCGGTCCGGTCAACGCCCTTGCCCTGGCGTACTCTGGCCTTCCGCTGGTCTATCCCGATATCGTCGGCGGTACCTTCGGCGAGCGCCGTTTCAACCTCGAAGTTACACCCAGAATGCGCACTTACATGATGCGCAACGCGCAATGGGCCTCACTCCATTCTTCGATGAGCATGGGCCAGGGCCCGTGGACCATGGGCGATCCCCAGGTTGAGCAGGTGATGCTCGAGGCCGCCCGCCTTCATGCCCGACTGCAGCCTTATCTCTATACCCAGGCCGTGCGCTTCTATCTCGACGGCTACCCCTGGACCATGGCGCCGCTCCCGGTCGCTTTTCCCGACGATCCCCAGGTCTACGGCCGTGAAAACCAGACCGTCCGCGGCTTCGAGTGGATGATCGGCGATGCGCTGCTGGCCGCGCCTCTCTACGGCAACGATTACGAAACCGCGCAAACGCGCGATGTGTATCTACCGGGAGGCACCTGGATCGACTACGACACCGGTCAACATTACCAGGGCCCCCGGTTACTCCATAACTTCGCCCTTCCGTTGGGGAAGACCCCCTGTTTGTCGGCGGCACCGGAATCGTCGCCGAGAAGAGCGGCGTCGGCGTGGTGGCGAGAATTTATCCGATAGCCTCGCACGCCGAGACTTTCTTCATCGACCGTGATGGCGTGACCCGCACCACCGTCCGCCTGAACGTCTCGGATTGGAAGAACGTCACGGTGACGGCCCTCGGCGGGCGTCCCGTGACCGGCCAGTGGCGTCGGAACGCCTTCGAATTCGTGATCGTCCCGGGTGAAACTTACGAGCTCCGTTAACCCAGTAACGGCTGCTGCCGGCATCTCCCCGAGGACCCGGCGGATCCGGCGGTGGATCGTCGTGCTGCTGTTCCTCTCCACGGTGATCAACTACATGGATCGCCAGAATCTGTCGATCCTGGCGCGCACGATTCAGGCCGACCTGCACATCTCCGATATCCAATACAGCAACGTGGTGCAGGCCTTTCTGCTGGCTTACACACTGAGTTACCTCCTCGCCGGACGCCTCACGGACCGTTTGGGCACGCGCGTCAGCATGGCGGTGTTCATCGTCTGGTGGTCGGTCGCCGACATGCTTACCTCGCTCAGTCGCAGCGTGTGGATGCTCGGCGGCTTCCGTTTTCTTCTGGGGATCGGCGAGCCGGGAAACTATACCGCCGCACCCAAAGCGGTGGCCGAGTGGTTCGCACCCAAGCAGCGGGCGCTGGTGATCGGCATTTATACGGCCGGTGCGACTCTGGGCGCGACCATCGCGCCGCCGGTTATCGCTTTCCTCGCGTCGCGCTTCAGTTGGCACATCGTTTTCCTGTGCACCGGCAGTCTCGGCCTGTGCTGGGTCGTTCCGTGGCTGTGGACCTATCGCCGCCCCGAGGAGCATCCCCTCGTCGGCGCGGAAGACCTCCGGCTGATTCGCGCCGGCAGCGAACAGGCCGCTGTCGCCCCGGCCGGGAATCCGTGGCGCGAGGCCCTGCGCTCGCGCGAGACCTGGCTGCTCACGATCTCCAGGCTCCTCACGGACCCTGTCTGGTACTTCTACCTGTTCTGGTTCCCCAAATATCTGGGCGATGCCCGCGGCATGACGCTGCTACAAGTCGGCCGCATCGCCTGGATCGTCTACCTCGCGGCCGATGTCGGCTGCATCCTCGGCGGCCTGCTCTCCGGCAAGTTGATTCAGCGCGGCTTCGCGCCTGCCGCCAGCCGTGTGCGGGTCATGGCGATCGCTGCTGTCCTATTGCCCCTCAGCCCGCTGGTGCCGCGTGTTTCCAGCCCGCTGCTCGCGGTCATGATCGCCGCCACCGCGGCGTTTGCCCACCTGGCGTGGCAGACTTCCCTCAGCACCCTCGTGGTGGATCTCTATCCCAAGCGCATCGTTGGAACAGTGTTCGGAATTGTGGCCGCCGGCAGCGGCCTGGGCGGCATGATTTCTACGAACCTCATCGGCCACCTGGTCACGCACTACTCATATACACCCGTTTTCATCGGCATGGGCTTCCTGCACCCGTTGGCGTTCCTGCTGATCCGGACGCTGCGAAAGGGCCGGCCCGCCTCGCATTCCGTTTAGAGCGGAACCAATCGGCGTTGTGCCTTTGCTGAGGCGCCCGACCATCATCTTCGGCCGAGTTTGCCAAACGCAGGGCGACGGACGGGTCTATCGAGCAAATGGTCGTGTACGTCGCCGAACCAAGGTACGAGACCTTACGCTCCGGAGATTTTCGAGACTGTGGACCGTTTATGGGTCCTAATCCGGTTCCGAGCCTACATGGTCATTCTCCCGGTGCGGCAAATCGCCCGCGCTTTTCAGAACGCGTGCTCACCAGTAGCCACATTCATGAGACGAATGCCCAACGTGAACAGCAACTTCCAACGTGATAGATACGGTTCTCAGGGAAACGGCCAGTGGATCCCACAGATTCTCCGTTTCAACCAGCGTCGCCGCGCCGTGGGCATAAACACGCTATACTGCTGATTCAAGCGAACATGGCCTACCATCGCAGCGCAGAACCCCACCGATTTTCCGTTAGCCTCGTGACTCAAGGGCGGCACCGATTCTACACGCTGACCCTGCCGAGCGACGTACTGGCGAACACGTGTTATGTGACCAGCCGGGACGCCGACCCGAAAGCCGGTTTCCAGCGTGTGTTGGATAAGAAACGGGCACAACAGATCGCCGATTACATTGATGTCGGGCTCGGGACCATACCCACGTCGATCATCTTGTCAGCACAAAAGTCAGCTGAGTTGAAGGTGATTGGGAAGGGGAAGACGCTTCAGTTTCAAGATCATCCCAAGGCATTCTTGATTCTCGATGGACAGCATCGTGTCTTCGGATTCTCCCTCGCAAAGACTTCGTTGCGGGTCCCTGTAGTTATCTATAACAACCTCTCGCCGCGTGACGAGTCGAGCTTATTCATAGATATCAACACCAAACAACGACCGGTACCGAATGAACTCCTCTTGGACATCAAGAAACTGGCGGAATACGAAACTGGTGATGAGAGCTTAATGGGCGAGGTGTTCGACCGTTTTCATTCAGATCCAGGGAGCGCTTTGATAGGCTTGATGACTCCTCACGAAAGATCCGGGTCAAAGATCTCCAGAGTGACTTTCAATGCCGGCTTGAAGCCTCTGCTGGAGATTTTTTCCGGCAGTGAGGTGGAAGAGATTTTCGGTGCCCTGAATGCCTATTTCACCGCGTTCATCGAGGGAACCAAGCAACTTACGACGGGCAGCGTCATAACAAGATCGACGGTGTTTAGGGCGGCGATGCTGCTGTTCAAGGATGCGGCGCAGAGGGTTCAGGACCGCTATGGCAAGGCCTACACCGCTGAACATTTTTCGGAGATCCTCGAGCCCATGTTCAGCCGAACAAAGATCAACTCCATCAAACATCCGGGCAATAGCCCGCGAGAACTCTACGAGGAGTTCGTCAAGGCCCTGAAAGTCAATTTCACATTATGAACGAGGTTTCGCCTCTGGCTGAAGCTTTACGGCCCTTCTGGCTCGCGGGTCTTAATGATGTGTCCGGTCATCAGCGAAAGGAACTGAAGGGGTGGATCAACGACGAGAACTTTCAGGTCTACGAAGCGCCGACGGAATCGTCATTCACCCTGAATGTGGCTGAGCCACTGCCTGTGCTTCAAGCGTATGCCGCGGAAATAAGCCGTATATCTATCGCTAGCGTTGAGTCAATGGCGAGCATTCTTGCCACACCCCCGAGTAAGAAGTCCGTGGCCTGGCTGATAATTCAAACGTATTATGCAGCGTTCTTTGCAGCGCACACCATTACTCGGACATTAGGCACGAGTTGCCTTCCACTTGAACCGATTCAGTTACGTTCTGTGACTAAGATCTCGACCGTGTTTGGACAACGGCCCGCGAGCCCTATCGGAGGTGGACTCTATAAAGTCGTTTTCGACCCGGCGAAGGGGAAGGTTCAATGTTCGCAGATCAAGAGCATGAAAGCCGGGCCACACGAAGCCTTTTGGAAGCTGTTTTGCGAGAGACTCGATGATGTCGCCGCCAAGCTCTTAGAGTTGCCGGCGCTTACTGCGAAGACAGCACAGGGCACATCGAGCAAACTGAGCGAAATTAGCAGCAATCTACGCTTCAACAATTCTGCTCTTGCTTCATGGCTTTCTACCGTCCGAAATCGGGTAAATTATGATCACATCTGGGCGACGTGGTATCCCTACTCCCAGCGACAAGCATATTATGATGAGCTTGTTCGGCATGTTGACGACTGGCAGCTAGATCCGATGGCAATCGATCTGGTGTCGCATCAGGGTAAGGACTTGCGCCGGTTTCAAGCGACCTGCAATGCCATAATCGCTCTAAGTCAGAACAGCGCAGAAGACATGGCGAAGCGATGTACCGGGGGAAAGTCCTTTCATGAATTCGGATCACTTGCCTTTCGACGGCTCCTTCGTCAGTCTATCTGAGAATCTATCGCACCTGTGTATACAGCCGCGGGAGATCGTCGTGCTTCAAATGCACTGCTGATATGGTCTTTTCCATTCGTCCACTCCGAACCTCACAGACCAGCGCCGGATGCTTGGGACAAATGGCGCGCTCGCGCAGCCAATGCGTTCGGGAAGCGCAAAAAGTGCTTTTGAGCGTGTCGCCGGCTCAAACGGGGCACATCTTGGGGATTAGGAACGAAAAGTGTGCGTCCAGCGAAGGCTGGCATGAACAGTGGGTGAAAGTCCCATCGGGGTAAAAGTTCAAAGCCCCGTAGCTTGAGTAGCAGGAAGGAAGGAAACTGAAAATCCTGAAGCCTATTGACAAAGCCATCTAAAAGGATGGTGAGCGAGCCGCCGGGCCGTAACGCAAGTGAACCCATATGGCCTCGAAAGTACTGCACCCCGAAGGCCGAGCCCTCACTTCTCGGGCGAAGGCAGCATGGAGCGTCGCAAGGACTGATGCGGCGAAACACTTCGGCGGGGTTGGTAGGGACAGCACGGTGACAAGGTCATGCTAAGCAACTGGAGAAACCCTCCTCGTCCCGTCGAGAAATCGGCGGAGCAGGGAAGCCGTATAACCGGCAGCACCGGGAAGTCGGTGGACGACGAGAGGGATTCGGCTGGGTCTGTAGTAGCGAGGAAGCGGGGTAACGTCCGTGGAGCGAAGAGGCCCTGCTGTTTGTAACGGCTCTAACAAAACGGGAGGCAAGGGTGAAATGATAAAAGCGCCCATCAGTTTGCAGGACCTGAGAAGGAGTCTATATGTCAAGGCGAAGGCAGAACCGCCTTGGCGTTTCTGGGGACTATACGTCCACGTCTGCAAGATGGAGACTTTGCGGGAAGCCTACCGGATGGCGAGAAGTAACGACGGGGCACCAGGTATTGATGGGGTCACGTTCGAGGCCATCGAGGAAAGCGGCGCGGAGAGTTTTCTCGGGCAGATTCGGGAGGAATTAGTCAGCAACACGTATCGGCCCATGCGGGCACGGAAGAAGGAAATTCCCAAGGATGGGGGCAAGAAAGTCCGCGTCCTGTCGATTCCTGCCATCCGTGATCGAGTGGTCCAGGGGGCGTTAAAGCTCATCCTGGAGCCGATCTTCGAAGCGGATTTCCAACCAGGGTCGTATGGATATCGACCGAAACGGACAGCGCACGAAGCCGTAGCCCGGGTAGCCCAAGGGATTGTCGAGGAGAAGACGCGCATCATTGATTTGGATCTCAGCGCCTATTTCGATAACGTGCAGCATTCTCTGCTGTTAGAGAAAGTGGCGCGACGGGTCCGAGATGATGAGGTCATGCATTTGCTCAAGATGATTCTGAAAGCGACCGGGAAGAAAGGCGTTCCCCAAGGCGGGGTGATTTCGCCGTTGCTCAGCAACCTCTATCTGAATGAGGTAGACCGGATGCTGGAGAAAGCGGTGGACACCACGCGGCGAGGCAAGTACACCAACATCCAATATGCACGTTTTGCGGATGACATGGTGATCTTGATCGACGCCGAACGGCGGAGTGACTGGCTGGTGAAGGCGGTAAACCGGCGGCTGCGCGAGGAGTTCGCGAAGCTGGGCGTTGCGATCAACGAGGACAAGAGTCGGATGGTAGATCTGAAAAAGGGAGAGAGCTTTACTTTCCTGGGTTTTGAGTACCGGCGTATCCTGAGCCTTCGGCGGAAGTGGCGGCCTTACTATGCGCCCAAGCTGAAGAAGCGGACAGCGCTGTTTGAGAAGCTCAGGGAGATCTTCCGACAACACGTCAGCTGGCCCGTTGAGAATGTGATTGCGAAAATCAATCCGATTCTGCGTGGCTGGGTGAACTACTTTCGGGTCGGACATTCGAGTTCGTGTTTCTTCATGGTCAAACGCTGGGTAGAGAAGAAGGTCGGCAGCATCTGATGCGTACCCGGGGACGCAAAGGCTTCGGCTGGAAGCGGTGGAGTAGCGAATGGCTGTACGAGCGGCTGGGTTTGTTTAACGACTACCAGTTGCGTCGATGGTCAGGTGTGAAAGTCGCCCCGGCACGATAGGCCCCATAACTCTTGGCACCAAGCAAACAGGTGCGCCCAGTGCGGGAAATCCGCACGCTGGGTGCGATGTGGCGGGGGCTGGAAACGGGTTCACGGTTTGGCTATTGAGGCACTCCCAACGGAAACGGGGAGCAACAAGCTAGGCCAGACCTTCGGAACACCGCGCCAGTCCTCGACCCGACCGCCCCAGGATTGATCAACTACCCTGCCGAAAGCGAATGCGATTGCCATCGACGATCCACAGTTCGCTGGTGGGATCCCGGCGGGCCAGTGCCGTCGTCAACCGCCGAAGATGGACGAGCACGGTCAGTTTGTCCTGGCGTTTGACCCGCAGGACGACGATTCCGGCGTGCTCACCGGGCGGGTATGCCCGGATGTTCGCAAAGTCCAGGTCCAGCGTTACGAGAATTCGATCCTCGGATCGGCTGGCGCCTGCAACTGTCTCGTCATTGGCGCCAGAAAGGCTCTCATCTGAAACTGTATGCGCATCATAACCGGCGCTCTTGAGAATCTCGGCTGCTTCGGCGGGGAGATTCTCGTCGATCTTGAATTTCACGCTGTGAGCTCGGTTGGCAGGTCGATGGAGCCCTCGCGAACCAATTCCGCTGCGTATGCAAGGGCTGCATCAATATCCTCAGACTTTATCGGAGGATAGCTCGCAAGGATTTCCGCCCGGGGAACACCGGCTGCAACATTGTCGAGGATCACAGAGACCATGATCCGAGTGCCCCGGATGCATGCCTTTCCGTGGCATACGGCGGAATTGACGCTGATGCGCTCCTTCCAATTGTCCATCGTTTCGATCTTATCGCGTTCTGACGGGGGCGGTGATGTCGCCGATCCGATTACCCCCGCCATCTCTCTCCCCGTCGCTTTGCTTTGCGTGCACGGCCGGTCAGGCAGCGGTCCTGGTCTTGACCACCGAAACCTTAACTTGGTAACCGAGCGAGGCAAGGATGCGTATCAGCAGATCCGTCGACACGTGTTCCAGATCATCGTTCAGAATGGCGGTGACCCTGGTTCGCGAGGTCCGGGCCCGCCTCGCAATCTCCGCATGAGTGAACTGCTGCTGACGCACGATCCCTTCAGACGGGTGAGCAGCGTATGCTGAACCTTCCATTCCCTGGCCTCTGTCGAGGACAGTCCCAGCGCTCTAGCCAGGCCTTCGCGAGTCGCGGCGACGATCGGTTTCAGTTTATGCATCGAAAAGCTCCTTCAAACGTTTTCTCGCCAGTTCGATCTCGGGGCCGGAGTCCCCGGGTCTTCTTCGCGAACGGATGAGCACACCCGCTGTGGATGCCGTATAGTAGAACACCCGCGGATCTCGTCCCGCGCCTTCGGATGGAAGATGACCGGGCGCACGGCTCTAAATGTATCAGAGTTGGGACATTCGGTTGCCCGGAGCCCCGGACCGCTGGATTACTCCCCGGAAGTCAACCTCCGAACTGCTATCTTCGAAAGCCACTCGCCCGCCTCACTCCAGTGAGCAGCAGTGCGTTTAGTCCAGGTGTACGATGCCCCGCTGCACCGCAGTCATGGCGGCCTGCGTCCGATCGGCCACGCCGAGTTTGTCCAGCACCCGGCTGACGTGAATCTTGACCGTCTTCTCCGCGATTCGCAGCCGGTCGCCGATTTCGCGATTGCTGAAGCCCTGAGCCAGCAGCCGAAGCACGTCCAGCTCTCGGTCGGTCAATTCGTCGCCGCGCATCCGTCCCGCGAGCAGCGCCCCCAACGACGCCGGCAGGTAGCGCTTCCCGGCATGGACCGCGAGGATGGCGCGCACCAGCTCGTCGCCTTCGGCGTCCTTGGTGAGGTAGGCCAGTGCTCCCGCTTCCATGGCGCGGTAGACGTCTTCGCTCCCCTCGTAATTGCTCAGCACCAGGATGCGGGCCTTCGGATCCTGCCGCCGGATTCCGGCGATGGCGTCGAGGCCCGAGCCGCCCGGCAGCCGCAAATCCATGATGATCACATCCGGACGCAGTTTCTCGTGGAGTTGGATAGCCTCGCGGACGTTGTCGGTCTCGCCCGCGATCTCCATGTCGCTTCGCGCATCCACGATGCTACGGAGCGCGACGCGGAAGAAGAACTGATCTTCCACCACCATGATCCGGATAGGCACATTCATTGTTTGCCGGCGGGCTTTCCCCCGATCGTACCACTCTCCTGCCGCACCGGCACTTCGAACTTGTAGCCGAAGGCCTGGGAGTTGTCGATGTACCGGACCCACTCCGGCTGAAAGCAATAGACCGTACTGCGCCGGATCGCCGGCTCCAATGACGGGTCCAGGCTGAAGTGGGTCTGGAACCGTTTCACCACGGTATCGCGCAGGTCGCGTTGGGAGACCACGGACACGGTCCCTCGCATCTGCACGCCGCGGATCTTCTTCCAGTCCCTGGTTGGCCGGTACACCGCCAGGGCCGCCTGGGGATTCCGCTTGAGGTTGCGGCTGTGCTCGCTCGACGCGGAAGAAAGCCAGTACAACCGCAATCCCTCCCCGGGCAGGTAAAACAACGGTGCCGCGCGCGGCGCGCCTTCCTTCGTCCTCGTGGAAACCATCAACGTGCTTTGGCTTTTCAGGAATTTCGCGACCGTTTCCAGCTGTTTTCGCTCCATCCGCAAGCTCTCCTCACGTGAGCGTACATCACCCGTTAAGATAAAAGAGAATGCCGCCTCCCATTTCCCTGCGCTCGAATTTTGCCTGGACTTTCGCGGGGAACGCGGTGTACGCCGCCGGCCAGTGGGCCATTCTCAGCCTCTTCGCCAAAATCGGCGGCACCGAGATGCTGGGGCAGTATGCCCTCGCGGTTGCGGTAACCGCGCCGGTCGTGATGCTCTCGCACTTGAACCTGCGCGCCGTGCTCGCTACCGACGTTGCCTCCAAACATCCCTTTGGCGACTACCTCGTGGTCCGCCTCGCCGCCACGGGCATCGGCATGGCGGCCATTGCGGCCCTCGCTCCGGCCACGGCCGGCTCCTGGACGTTCGCCGCCGTGATTCTCGCGGTGGGCCTGGCGCAGAGCGCGGAAAACGTCAGCGACATCTACTACGGGGCGCTGCAGCGCCGCGAGCGTATGGACCGTGTGGCCTGGTCCATGATGGGGCGTGCCGCTCTGTCGGTGGCCCTCCTCGGAGGCGTGCTGTGGCTGACGCACGAGATCCTTCCCGCCGTGATCGCGCTGGCCACGGGCCGCCTCACGACCCTCCTCGCGTACGACCGCCCCGTGGGCTCGGCCGGCGAGTGCCTCTCGCGCTCCACCGTTCGCCAGCAGTTTCGGATTTTCCGCACCGCTCTGCCCCTGGGCCTTGTTCTCATGCTCGTGTCGCTCAACTCCAACCTGCCCCGCTATGCCATCGAGCATTTCGTGGGCACCCGCGAATTGGGAGCATTCGCAGCGGCGGCCTCCTTCATGACCGCGGGCGGCACCGTCATCAACGCCCTCGGGCAATCCGCCACGCCCCGTCTTGCCCGCTACTTCGGCGAGGGCGACCGGCCGCGCTTCCGCCGCCTCGTGGCCCAGTTGGTTGGACTCGGGCTGGCGCTGGGTGTCGCCGGGGTCCTCGGCGCGTCCCTGCTGGGCCGCGTGGTGCTGCGGCTCCTCTATCGCCCGGAATTCGAGATCTACAGCGGCCTGCTCACCGCCGTGATGGGCGCCGCGATCCTCGGTTATGCCGCCAATGCTCTCGGCTATGCCGTGACCAGTGCCCGCGCCTTCGACGCCCAGTTGCCGCTCTTCTGTGCCGTGGCCGCGACCTGCGGTCTGGCCGCCTGGCTGCTGATCCCGCGGTTCGGCCTCTCCGGGGCCCCCATGGCCCTGGCGGCCGCCGCCTGCGTCCAGATCGGCGGCGAGCTCTGGATCCTCGCGCGCGCGATGCGCCGCCAGGAGTGGGCCCGTTGAAAGTGCTCTCGCGGATCGCCTGGGCTCTGCTATGCCTGTTGGTCTTCTCGGTACCGTGGGAGAAGAGCCTGTGGATCCCCCGCGTCGGCACCATCTCGCAGCTTCTCGGAATCCTCGCGTTCGCCGCCGGCGCCATCCTCGCCGTACGGCGGGGCTCCCTTCGCCGCCCCAACGCAGTCCTGATCTCCTCCGCCCTGCTGGTCGCCTGGTTCGCCCTCACTTACTTCTGGAGCCTCGACCGTCCCGCCACCGTGATGCGCGTGAAGACCTTTGCCGAATTGCTGGCCCTCTTGTGGCTGATCTGGGACCAGTGCCGCGGCCCGGCGCGGCAGCGGCAGTTGCTCGCGGCCTATGTCGCGGGCGCGGTGGCGGCCTCCGCGATCGCCTTCTGGCGCTACGCCCACCACCAGCAGACCTACTATTTACGCTACGCCGCCACGGGCTTCGACCCGAACGACTTCGGCCTGATCCTGGCGCTATCGGTCCCGTTGGCGCTTTACCTGATGCGGCGGGAGCGCGGCTGGCTGAGGTGGTTCTCCCTGTGCGCTCTCCTCGTCGTGATTCCGGCCATCCTGCTCACGGCCTCCCGCACCGCCATGGTTGCCGCC
This sequence comes from Bryobacterales bacterium, assembly GCA_963836015.1. GTDB lineage: Bacteria > Acidobacteriota > Terriglobia > Bryobacterales > Bryobacteraceae > CAWCDJ01. The sequence goes on from CAWIIF010000004.1 coordinate 658,620, forward strand.
TTCGTAGCGTTTGTATTCGCGCTGGTAACCTTCCGCGCCGCCGATCCCGCCTATAAGGTCGCATCGGCCCTGGCGGTCGCCGCACTGGCGGCCGGGCCGCTGCTGCTCGCTCCCGCCCCCCAGCGCAACCGTCTCCAGACTCTTCCCGCCGAATTGAACCGCGGCACTTTCCACGGCCGCACACGCATCTGGAAGACCGGGCTGAAAGTGTTGAAGCGCCATCCCATCCTCGGGGTCGGCTCTGGCGCGTATCCCGAAGCAGTGGCGCCGTGGCTCGGTACGCCCGGAGTCCCAGGCGCGCAGTACGTGGCTCACAACACGTTCCTCTCCGTGCTCGTCGAATCCGGAATCATCGGCTTTGCGCTGTTTTCTCTTCTGGCCGTCTTCCTGGTCATCTTCATCGGCGCCATGCCTTTTCCCGAGCGCGCGCTGTGGGCCGTGATGCTGGCAGTGTGGGCCGTCGGCGTCTCCACCCTCACCTGGGAGCAGTACAAACCTACGTGGCTCGTCGTGGCGCTGATCACGACGGAGTGGGCGCGGTCGTATTGGCCCGCGCGCCGGCAGCCGTGAAGATCCGGATTCTCGAAGTGCTGGCCTCGCTGCAGCGGGCCGGCGCGGAGCGTATGGCCGCATCGCTGGCCTGCGGCCTCGACGCCAACCGGTTCGACACCGAGGTCGTGTCGCTCTACGATGCCTATCCGGAAGGCTTCGAGCCCATGCTGAACGCCCAAGGCATCCCCGTGCGGCACCTCGGCAAGCATCCGGGCTTCGACCCGCGCATGGTGCACCGGCTGATCCGCGTGATGCGCGCGTGGCGCCCGTCGATCATCCATACGCATTCCTACGTGCTTCGCTATACGCTGCCCGCCGGTCTGATCGCCGGACGGCCCCGCATGGTGCACACCGTTCATAATCTGGCGCTCCGCGAGGTCGATCGCTTCGGCCGCTTGATTCATCGCGCCGCCTTTCGCGCCGGAGCCGCCGCCGTTGCCGTCTCCGCCGAAGTGGCGAAGTCATTCCGCGAAGTCTACGGCGCGGACCCGGCGGCGGTCATCCCCAACGGTGTGGATCTCGACCGCTTCGGCCACCCCGCCGCTGACTGGCGGCGCGCCAACGGCTTCGACGACCACGACGGCCTGATCGTCTCGGTCGCCCGGCTCGAGCCGCAAAAGAATCCCCTGCGGCTGATCGACGCCTTCGCCCGCGGCCTCGCGAACGATCCCCGCTGGCGTCTGCTGCTGGCCGGCGGGGGCAGTCTCGAGGAAGAGGCGCGCCGTCACGCCGCCCGGCTCCGAGTCGACGACCGCGTGCACTTCCTGGGCGTCCGCACCGACGTTCCCGACCTGCTCTCCGCCTGCGATCTCTTCGCAATGGCGGCCGGTTGGGAAGGAAGCCCGATGGCCGTGATCGAGGCCATGGCTGCGGGACTCCCGGTTGTGGCCACCGCCGTCGGCGGAATCCCCGAACTGGTGGAGCACGGCGCCACCGGCCTCCTTGTGCCGCCCGGCGACACCGCGGCCCTCGCGGAATCGCTCGCCGCCTTGGTCCGCGATCCGGGCCGCCGCGCCGAATTCGCCGGACGTGCCCGCGAGCGGGCCAGGAATTTCGGCGTACATGCGATGATCCAGTCGTACGCGCAGCTCTTCGAGCGCGTGGCAGGTGCCCGATGACCCGCGTGGTCCTGCTTACGACTAATCTCGCCCTCGGCGGCGCAGAGATGCAGGTGGCCCAACTCGCACGATCCCTGCGCCTGCGGGGATGGGACGTGAATGTCGTCTCCCTGCTGAAGCCCACCGCCCTCGACACGGAACTCCGCGACGCCGGCGTTCCCGTGTGGTCGCTCGATGCCGGCCGGAACCGGCTCGCCGTCGCGCGCCTCGTCCCCCTCCTCAACCGGTTGAAGCCGCACATCGTGCACGCCCACATGTTCCACGCCAATCTGTGCGCGCGGCTGGCCCGCCTGGTGTGTCCCATCCCCGTTGTGATCTCGACCATCCACAGCATGGCGGAGAGCAGCCGCCGCTCGCCCGGCATCCGCGGACGCGACTGGCTGTATCGCGTGACCGGCCCGCTTTCCGACCTGACGGTATGCGTTTCAGCGGCTGTCCTCGAACGTCATGTCTCCGCGCGCGCCGTCTCTCGCGTGCGAGTCCGCATTATTCCCAACGGCGTCGATACCGCCCGCTTCCGCCCCGATCCCGCACGCCGCGAGCACATGCGAACCGTCCTGGGACTAGGCCGTGACTTCGCATGGCTCGCCGCCGGCCGCCTCATGTGGAAGAAGAACTATCCGGTGATGCTCGACGCCGCGGCCCGGCAGCCCGCCACTCTCCTGATCGCCGGCGACGGTCCCGATGGCGCGGACCTGAAGGCGCTTGCCGCGAAGTTGGGAGTTCGCGCCCGTTTCCTGGGCCCGCGCGACGACATGCCCGATCTGATGAACGCCTGCGACGGTTTCGTGCTCTCCTCCGCAGTGGAAGGACTGCCCATGGTGCTGCTCGAAGCGGGCGCCAGCGGACTGCCTTCGGTGGCCGCCGGGGTGGGCGGCGTGCCCGAGGCGATCATCCACGAGAGAACCGGGTTTGTCGTTGCGCCGGACGACCCCGCGGCGTTATCCGTGGCCATGGCGCGCCTCACCGCGATGTCCCCCACGGACCGCGCCGCCATGTCCGCCGCTGCCCGCGAGCACGTCCTGGCCCGCTTCGACCTGCCGGTCGTCACCGGGCTCTGGGAGCGTTTGTACGACGAATTGCTGCCGGCTGCGCGCCTCGCCGGCCTGGAACCGTAACACATGCAAAACCTCGATATCACCAACCGCTTCGTGCTCGAATTTTCGAGCGGGTTCGCGCGCGGGCATCGCGGCGCGCGGGTCCTCGATTTCGGCTGCGGAGCAGGGAGCCTGGTGGCCGCCGGGCGTGCCGCCGGCATCGAAATGTACGGCGCGGACATTTATTATGGCGGCTCTCAAACGCGGGCCGATGCGGAGGCATCCGGCCTGCTGGGGACTGCTATCATTGAGAATACAGGCGGCAGGATAGGCTTTCCGGACCGCTATTTCGACCTGGTAGTGAATAACCAGGTTCTGGAGCATGTCGAAGATCTGGAAGCGGTCCTGCGCGAAATCCATCGTGTCTTGAAGCCCGGCGGTCGGGTTTTGAGCATTTTCCCTTCTCGCGACGTGTTTCGCGAAGGGCACATCGGCATTCCGTTTTCGCATTGGTTCCGTAGGGATTTGCGCCTTCGCTTCTATTACACGTGGGCGTTGCGCGGTCTCGGTTTTGGAACCTGGAAAGAGCAGGCGCCTTCCGCCCGGCAATGGGCCGTCGACAAACTGGAATGGATCGACAGGTATACGCACTATCGCAGCCGGCGAGAGATCGTCGAAACCTTTGGCCGTTACTTCCGAAGTGAAATGCGCGAGTCCGACTACATCCGGTTTCGACTTCTCGACCGCCCCGGCAGACAGTGGATCGCCGGCGCGGTCCGGCTCCCGGGAGCCGCGGCGGCCTCGCGGGCGCTCTTCCGCAAGCTGGCGTTCCTGGTGATCCTCTCGGAGAAGGTAGCGCAGTGAAGATCGCATACGTCATCACGCGGGCGGACGCCGTGGGCGGCGCCAGCATCCACGTGCGCGATCTTGCGGCGGCGATGATGGAGCGCGGCCACCAGCCTCTGGTGCTGCTCGGCGGCGACGGCCCCGTAGCCGATCAATTGGAGCAGGCCGGCGTGCCCTACCGCCCCCTTCGCTTCCTGCGGCGCGCCATTCATCCGCTGCGCGACTGGCGCGCGGTCGAGGAGATGACCTCGGCGCTCCGCTACTTCGGTCCCGACCTGGTCTCCACCCATACCGCCAAAGCCGGCTGGGTGGGGCGCGCCGCCTGCGCCCGGCTCGGCATTCCGTCGGTCTACACTCCCCACGGATGGGTCATCGGTTCACGCATTTCCACCGCCTACGGAATGCTGTTCACCGCCGCCGAGCGGATGGCCGCCCGCTGGTGCCGCGCGATTATCTGCGTCTGCGAGTACGAAAAGCGCCTTGCGATCGAAAAGCGCGTCGCGCCGTCGAAGATTCTACACGTGGTGCACAATGGCGTTGGCGACATTCCGCCCGCGCAGCGCGCCCAACCGGGCCGCGGCCCCGTGCGCATCTGCTCGGTGGCCCGCCTGGAATCCCCCAAGGATCATGCCACCCTGCTCCGCGCCCTCGCTTCCATTGCCGGCGACGATTGGGAACTCGACCTCGTTGGCGACGGTCCCCTGGAACCGCGGATCCGAAGGTTGGCCGCCTCGCTCGGGATCGCGCAACGTGTAAATTTTCTTGGCTACCGCGCGGACGCAGCGGACGTTTTGGCGGCCTCGCAGTTGTTCGTCCTCTCGTCGCGATCCGAAGCGCTGCCGCGCAGCATCCTGGAGGCAATGCGCGCGGGACTGCCGGTAGTGGCCGCGGATGTGGGCGGAGTGCGCGAAGCGGTCGTCCACGGCTCGACCGGTTTGCTGGCGCCCGCGGGCGACGTTCCGGCCTTCGCCGAGGCCATCGCCGGGCTGCTGGCCGGGCCGGGTCTCCGGCAACGTCTCGGCGCCGCCGGGCGTCTCATATTTGAAAGGCGGTTCCGCCTGGAGCGCATGATCGAGAACACCGAGACCGTGTATGCCGCCGTGTTGGATAGAGCCGCGTCGGTCAGGAGGATTGCCTGAAGTGGATTCGCACTGGGTAACCATTCCTCTTGTCGAGCCCTCCGAGAAAAGCTGGGGATCCGGTCTGCTCGCGCCGCGGAACCAGGCCGTCAAGCGTGTGTTCGAAGTGGCGATTGCTGCCGTCCTCCTCATCCTGGCCCTACCTCTGGCGTTGGCCATCGCGATCGCGATTGTCCTCGAAACCCGTGGCCCCGTTTTCTTCGGCCACACCCGGATCGGCCGGAACCACCAGCGGTTTCGCGTTTGGAAATTCCGCTCCATGGTCAACCATGCCGATGTGGCTCTCCACAAGTACCTCAAAGACCATCCCGAGCAGCGCGCCGAATGGCGGCGCAGCCACAAGCTGAAGCAGGATCCGCGTGTAACCCGCGTCGGCCGCCTGCTGCGCCGCTCCAGCCTCGACGAATTGCCGCAGCTTTGGAATGTGCTCCGCGGCGATATGAGCCTGATCGGCCCCCGGCCCATCGTCGAAGAGGAAATTGCCAAGTACGGCCCCAATCTCTCCGTGTACCTGCAGGTGCAGCCGGGCCTCACCGGTTTGTGGCAGGTGTCCGGACGCGCCGACACCGGCTATCGGCGGCGCGTCGATCTCGATTGCCAGTACATCCGCAACTGGAGCCTCCTGGTCGATCTGAAGATCCTGCTGAAAACCGTCCGCGTCGTCTTGTGCGGCCACGGCGCCTACTAGCAGCCTCCCCGAGTCTGATTTCGCACGGCTCCTGAAAACTCCATACAACCGCCCATCAGCGGATTCATCGGTGGTTTCTCACCGCGCACCTCGATCAGTTCGGCGGTCCCGAGGCTTACAACCATTACGCCGTCGGCTGGGCCCATGCGATGGACACGCCGTACCAGTGGACCAAGCAGGTCGCCTCGCACTGGGGAGGAACCCGGAACGGTGCGATCGTCTGCTGGCCGCAGGGGATCAAGGCGAAGGGCGAGATCCGAACGCAATTCCATCATGTGATCGATGTGGCGCCCACGATTCTGGAAGCGGCGCATTTGCCCGAGCCGTCTTTCGTGCACGGCGTGATGCAGAAGCCGGTCGAGGGCGTCAGCATGCTCTACTCGTTCGACAAGGCCGCGGCCCCGGACCGCCGGGAAACCCAGTACTTCGAAATGTTCGGCAACCGCGGGATCTACCACAAGGGTTGGACCGCCGTCACCAAGCACCGCACGCCGTGGGAGCCCGGAATCGCAAAGCTGCCCGCTTTCGATGATGACAACTGGGAGCTGTACGACACCTCTAAGGATTGGAGCCAGTCGAAGGACCTCGCCCGGGAGCAGCCGGAGAAACTTCACGAGTTGCAGAGGCAGTGGCTGATCGAAGCCGTCAAATACAACGTGCTGCCGCTCGACGACCGCATGATCGAGCGCGCGGATTCGGAGCGCGCCGGCCGTCCGGAACTGGTCCGCGGCACCCGCCAGTTACTGTTCGGCGGCATGGGGCGGCTTACCGAAAGCTCGATCCTCAATACGCACAACAAGTCGTACGCCGTGACCGCCGAGGTCGTCGTGCCCGATAGCGCGGAGGGCGTGATCGCTGCTCTGGGAGGCATCACGGGAGGTTGGAGCCTTTACGCCAAAGGCGGCAAGCTCAAGCATTGCTACAATTTCTTCGGCCTGGATCAGTACTACGTGGAGAGTGGGAGCGCGATCCCGGCGGGGACTCACCAGGTGCGCGTCGAGTTTCGTTACGATGGCGGCGGCATCGCCAAAGGCGGCGGCGTCACGCTCTACATCGACGGCAAGAAGGTTGGCGAGGGGCGGATCGAACGCACCGAGCCCGCCCTGTTCTCGGCCGATGAAACCTTCGATATCGGAACCGAATTCGGCTCGGCAGTCACGGAAGATTACCCGGCGCGCAAATTCAACGGCCAGGTGAATTGGGTAGAGATCGACATCGGCAAAGCAGCCCGCGAAGCCGATCACTTCCTATCGCCCGAGCACCGTGTCCGGCTCGCCCTCGCAATTCAGTAGGGCTCGCTCCTTACTGCCTGGGCGTTCCGGTCCATTGAATCTCGAAGGGGCCTGTCTCATCGACGATTTTGTAGTCGGGCGGCGGCTGGAATAACTCCGCCGGCGGCTCGGAGCGATCGATGTGGATCAACTTCATCGTGTTCTCTCCGCTGCGCGGGTCGGAGTTCTTACTCAGCACCGTCAGCTTGAGATCCGGCGAGAACCAGGTTTCCGACGTGGTCTGAAACGGCCGGTCGTTCCCCTGGCTGTCCGTGGGCCAGGTTTGTGTGAATCTGTGGCCTCCGGCCATGACTCCCTCGATCGACTGGATGCCCAGATCTTCGTCAGTGACTTCCGGATGAGGGCGGGCGGAGCCGGATGTAGTTCGGGCCAATCCTATAGCCGTGGCGCCGCCGGGAGGCGGCAACACCCCTCCCATACTGCCTTCGCGCATTCCGATGCGTCCTCCCCACTCCCGCACCCCCAAATCGGGAAGGCGGCGCATCGTAGGCTACGCGATGCGCCACTTTGTTCTGAGTGTCCAGCGTATATCCAACGTTGGCCACCGGATCGCTGATCTCGACGAGCAATGGTGCATCGGGTGCATTCGGCCCCATCGCCAACGGCCGCTCGGTGCGCGTACGCCCCTGCGAGTCGCGATAGAGCTTTTCCAGTTGGGTGTTCGTCGTGAAACGCGTGCCGTCCGCGGCAGTCAGGACATGTTCGGTAACACGCTGCGCGGAATAAGGCGCCCCGGTGATGGGGGTGCCGGCGAAACGGCGCGCCGACATGCGCATGGTTCCATGCATCGCCGCGCCCGTGGCCGATACAGCGGAGCTGGTCACAGCGGTTTGCGCGCCGGCGGGAAAGGGAAGCGCCGCCATCGCGGCCAGGAGGCAGAGCTGAATTCGCATGAGACAGTCTCCCAGGTCGGAGTCTATCGAGATCGCCGGCCGGTGGCAAGCGCCCGGTCGACCTTGAGTGGTAAGTTGGGCAAGGATTGGCGGCGCGGGGGAGTAAGTCTTGTAGAATCCTAGAACCCTCCGCCAATCATTGGTGAAAATACCCGGTCCTGAGGCTGGAAATCGGCGCCGGTTTCCAGTATAAACAGTGAGGCAGAACCTATGAACCGTCGCAATTTTGTGAAAAACATCGCCGTGGGCAGCGGCGCTTTCCTGTGGGGCGCTGAACTCGCCATGGCCGCCCCCGATTGGAAAAAACAGCCCGGTCTCGAACTGTACACGGTTCGCGACCTGACCGCGAAGGACTTTGAAGGCACGCTGGCAAAGGTCGCCGAGATCGGATACAAGGAGGTCGAACCGGCCACGGATTATGGCAAGCTCGAGCCCAAGGCGTTCCGCGCCGTGCTCGACCGCTACGGCCTGAGCGCGCCTAGCACTCACGTTCCCGCCACCGACGGCCCTGGCCTCGAAAAAGAGCTCGAAGGCTTCCAGGTCATGGGCATCAAATATACCGAGATCCGCTCGGCCCGCCCGCCCTCGGGCGGCGGACGCTCCCGGCAAACCGAAGAATCCGTCAAGCGCACCGCCGATGAGATCAATCGCCACGGCGCGATCGTCAAAAAGTTCGGCATGAAGATGCTGATCCACAACCACACCATGGAATTCGAGCCGCTCGAAGGCGGCAAAGTGCGGCCCTACGACATCCTGCTGGCCGAGACCGACCCGGCCGTGGTCGCCATGCAGTTGGACATCGGATGGGCCTCGGTGGCCGGGCAGAATATTCTCGAGATGTTCAAGAAGAATCCCGGCCGCTTCGAGTTGTGGCACGTGAAAGACGCCCGGGGCATCAGGTTGATGAATGCGGACATGAACGAATCGGAGCGTATGCGCGCCGCCACGCTGGTCCCGGTCGGGCAGGGCGAAGTGGACTACAAGACGATCTTCGCCAATGCCGAGCTTGCCGGAATGAAGCACTACTGCGTGGAGCAGGATAACGCGGCCGATTGGGGCGATTCCATGGCGGCTGCCCGCGTCAGCTATGAAAACCTCATGAAATTATTGTCATGACCACCAACTACTCCCGCCGGAGCATCCTTCTCGGCTCGCTCGTTCTGCCCGCCGCGGCAGCATTCGCCCAGCGCAGCGTCACCCGGGTCTCCGGCGTCGGCGTCAAACTGGGCCTCAACGCTTATTCGTTCAACGCCCCGCTGCGCGACGGCAGTATGACGCTGGCGGACGTGGTCGATTACTGCGCCGAACACCGCATCCAAGCCGTTGACCCGACCGGGTACTACTTCCCCGGTTACCCCAAGGTCCCGGCGGACGAGTACATTTACGGCCTGAAGCGGCGCGCCTTTCTGAACGGCGTCACTCTCAGCGGCACCGGCGTGCGCAACGATTTCGCCGTGGCCGATGCCGAGGCCCGCCGCAAAGACGTGCAGTTGGTGAAGGACTGGATCGAGGTCGCCGCCAAGCTCGGTGCGCCCGTGATCCGGGTCTTCTCCGGTGCCAAAGCTCCCGAAGGCCACACCTTCGACCAGGTTCTGGAATGGATGGTGCCGCTCTTCCAGCGAATGCGCCGCATATGCCGCGAAGTACGGTGTCATCGTCGGCCTGCAGAACCACAACGATTTCGTGAAGACCGCCGACCAGGCCATCCGCATCATCAACGCCGTCGATTCCGAATGGTTCGGCTCGATTCTCGACATCGGGAGCCTGCGCACCGGCGACCCCTATGAGGAGATCCGAAAGCTCGTTCCTTACGCCGTCTCCTGGCAGCTCAAGGAAAACATCGGCTACGGTACAAAGGAGGTCCCCACCGACCTGGCCAAGGTGAAAGCGATCATCGATGCGCACGGCTATCGCGGTTTTCTGCCAGTAGAGACACTGGGCGCCGGCGACCCCCGCGTGAAAGTCGCCGCGTTCATCGAGAAGGCACGAAGGGTGTTCGGCTCTTAGGCCTCCGCCCCGCGGCTCAACTCGACCCCGCGCGTGCTCACCGCGTACTTCGCCAGCATGCCCGGATTCTCCCAGGCCGGGAACGTCTCCGGCTTTCGCAAATACTCGAAGAACCGGTTTGCCACCTGCGCGAAATGCGCTTCGTGCCCCACCCGGTACACGTCCGGAATCGTGACCCGGATCCGTGCCCCCTGCGGCTCCAGCGCGACCCCCGGAAACTCCGCCGCCAGCGCCGCTGCCCGCTTCTCGATGGCTCTTTCCAACACCGGGGGCCTCCGGCACCACGTACAGTTCGGGCCGGTAGTTCTCTTCCTCGCCCTGCCTCACTTCCACTCGCGATTTGGTCCCGCGATACACCGCAAGGTGCGTATCTCCGCCGCCCGCGGGCGCTTCCCACCGCCACAACACATCCAGCTTCGTGTGGACCCCCCGCAGCGTGTACGACACCCGCGTGTTGCAGTAATAATCGAGCCCCGGCCCCGGTTCGCCCGTCACCTGCCGGAACTGCTCCGCCGTCATCGTAGTCGGCCAGCGGCTCGCGTTCAGGATCCGCAGGTCCTTTCGATAGTCGATGGCCTGCTCCGGGTACAGCGTCCACTGCGCCATGTCCACCAGGTGCGTCCCCACGTCCGCCAGCGCCTCGCCCTGCTCCTCGACATCGAAGAACCAGACCGGCCGCAGGTTCGGGCTTCCCGCCACCAGCTTCAGGATGTGGTGGACACTCTCCATGTAGACGGCCGGGTCCTGCTCCGTGCCTTCGACGATCGTGCCGAATACCTCCGGGTCGTTCACCAGCGCCCGCTGCAGCATCGTCGTGATCTCAAAGCGCTCGGTCATGATGTCGTATGCGATCAGCCCTTTGCGCTCCGCCACGGCCAGCGCTTCTTCGAGCGCCGGAAGGTCCTTCGGGCGGATGATCCACGGCTTGTCCGCCAGCACGTGCAGGCCGGCGTCGAGCGCCGCGCGGATGTACTCGATCTTGGCGCGGTTGCGTCCCGAAAGCACCACGATATTGCCGGGATGCTCGGCCTTCATCCGCGTGAGAAAATCGGGCGACGCGTGCACCTCGACTTCCCACCGGGTCGGATTCTCTTTACGCAGGTTGAACCGTGCGACGCGGTCCAGATGCGCGGCCAGGTCGGTTCCGAGCGGCGCGTAGACGGCGGTGCGCTCCGCTACTCCCGCGTACATCTCTTTCTGGATCAGGGCGGCGTGAAAGTGGCCGGGATCGAGCGTAATCAGTCGGAATTGGTCATCCATTCTGAACCCAGCTTACTATCGAACCGCGGCCGTGAGCTTGCCGCCCTCGGTGCATTGGTGCGACCCGGCGGGCACATTGCGGAACTCCTGCTTCGCGCCGCTGGGCCACTCGATCACCAGCCGCGAAGCCTCCGCTCGCCGTCCCAGCCCGAAGGTCAGCGTCAGTTCCGATTGCGAGAGGTAGCTCGATCCGCTGCGCACCACGCGAGTTTCGGTGCCTTCCGGCCCATACACCCGCGCTACCGCGCCGATCGCGTCGCGATTCGATTTGGTCCCCGTCAGCCGCAGGCGCAGCGAGCGGTTTCCCGTAGCCAGGTCGTTGCGGTAGAGATACGCCGGGCCCTGGTTGGTCGTGACCAGCAGGTCCAGGTCGCCATCGCCGTCGAAATCGCCGTAAGCCAGCCCCCGAGCCACTTTCGGCTTCGCGAAGTCCGGCCCCACCTGGGCCGCCACATCGCGGAAGGTCCCTTTGCCGCCGTTGAGGAATAGATGCGGCGGCTGCGCGTATCCCACGTTGCCCCGGATCCGCCGCACGGTTTCGTCGATGTGCCCGTTCACCGCCACCAGGTCCAGCCAGCCGTCCAGGTTGATGTCGAGAAATGCGCAGCCGAACCCGAGGCTCGAGCGCGATGCCTGCCCGACCCCCGTACGCTGGGCCACGTCGGTGTATCCGCCGCCCGCCGCCGCGTGGTAAAGGGCGATCATTTCGTTGTCGAAGTTGGTGATGGCGATCCCTTCGACGCCCGAGTTATCGAAGTCTCCGGCGTCCACTCCCATTCCTGCGCGCGCTTTGCCGTCGTCGCTGAATGCGACGCCCGCCCGCACCGCCACCTCTTCGAACGTGCCGTTGCGCAGGTTGCGGTAGAGCTTGTTGGGCTGCGTGTCGTTGGCGATCAGCAGGTCGGGCCACCCGTCGCGGTCGTAATCCAGCAGAGCCGCCCCCAGCGATTTCGAGCTGCTGTCGAAGATGCCGCTCTGCGCCGTCACGTCCTCGAACGTGCCGTCCCCGCGATTGCGGAACAGCCAGCAGGTTTCGCCGTGAAAGGCTTCCGGCGTGCAATACGACTTGTGCTTGCCGTCCACGCTGCAAAATACGTCGTGCGTCGGCGACCACTTGACGTAGTTGCACACCAGCAGGTCGAGCAGGCCGTCGCGGTTGTAGTCGAACCACAGGGCGGACGTGCTGAAGGCGTTCCGTCCTCCAAGTCCCGCCTTTTCCGTCACGTCGGTGAAGCGGCCCTTTCCATTGTTCTGGAACAGGCGGTTCTGGCCCACCGCCGTCACCAGCAGGTCGGGAAAGCCGTCGTTGTTATAGTCCCCGACCGCCACCCCCATCCCGTACATTTCCACCGCCAGCCCGGCGCGCTCCGTCACGTCCGTAAATGTGCCGTTGCGGTTGTTACGGTAGAGCCGCATCGTGCTCCTGGCGCCGGCGCGGCCGGGCCAGTTCGTGCCGTTGACCAGCAGAATGTCGAGCCACCCGTCGCCGTCGTAATCGAGAAACGCGCAGCCCGGCCCCATGGTCTCCGGCAGGTACTTGGCGCCGAAGGCTCCGCTGTTGTGCCGGAAGTGGATGCCCGCCGCCTCCGTCACATCCGTCAGCACCAAGCCCGGGCCCGGCGCTGCGGCCAGAATGGGAGCCGCGCCGAGTAGAAACGTTCTCCGCGTCACGCGATACTTACCAGCCCCTGGCGGATGGCATAGACCACCAGCTCCGCCGTATTGTGAATGCCCAGCGTCTGCATGATGTTCGCGCGGTGCACCGCCACCGTGTTCGCGCTCAGGCCGAGCACCGCGGCGATTTCCTTGTTCGACTTGCCGTGCACGATCAGTTGCAGCACTTCGAGCTCCCGCGTCGTCAGTTGCGGTTGTACGCCGTCTTCCACCGCCGCCTTGTCCAGACGCGGGTCCAGCACCCGCTGTCCCGCCGCCACCTTTTTCACCGCGCTCACCATCTCCAGATCCATCGCGTTTTTCAGCAGGTATCCCCGCGCTCCGGCCTCCAGGCAGGTGCGCACATACGACGTCTCCGCGTGCATGCTGAGAATCAGGATGGCCGTGTCGGGTGCCGTGCGCAGAATCTGCCGGGTTGCCACCGCTCCGTTCATGCTCGGCAGCGCGAAATCCATCACGATCACACGCGGCTTCAGCTCTGCCGCAAGTTCCACGGCCTGGTGCCCGTCCTCCGCTTCGCCCACCACGCGAATCTCCGGATCGTCCTCCAGCAAGCGCCGGAATCCGCGCCGCACCAGGCTGTGATCGTCCACCAGAAGGACCGTAATGTTAGGTTCCGGCATGACTCTCCCGCGGCACAGTCGGCACCGAGAGCCGTATCGTTGCTCCCTCGCGGCCGCGCCCTTCGATCTCCAGACGTCCGTTGACCAGCTCTGCCCGCTCGCGCATCGAAATCAACCCCATTCCCCGTCCCTCCGATGCGTCGAACCCTACGCCCTCATCCTCCACCTCGAGCACTACCGATTCCGGCAGGTAGCGCAGCCGCACCGAAGCCCGCTTGCATTTCGCATGCTTGGCAACGTTGTTCAGCGCCTCCTGCAACACCCGGTAGAGATGGATCGTCACCCCCCGGTCCAGTTCGCGCCCCGCACCGGACTTCTCAAATTGTATGGCAATTCCGGTCTGCTTCTCGAATGCGGGCAAATATTGGTCGAGCGCGCTCTCGAGGCCGATCTCGTCCAGGATCACCGGGTGCAGCGCGTGCGAAAGCGACCGCACCTTCTCCAGCGTCGATTGCACGATCTCCTGGACCTCGCGAAGGTCCGCCCGCACCGAGTCGGGATCCTGCGCCATCCGGCGGCCCGTGCGCTGGAGCATCGTGCCGATGGCTGTCAGGATCTGTCCGAAATCGTCGTGCAATTCGCGGGAGATCGACCGGAAGGCGCTTTCCTGCATGGAAATCAACTGCCGCGCCAGTTCGCTGCGCCGCGCCGAAAGCGCCGCCTCCTCGCGGAACAGGCGCCGGTTGTACTGCACCAGGTAAAGGCTGGTGAACAGAATCAGGATCAGCATGGCGCCCACGAACAGGTACAGATTGCGTTCCGCCCCCGCATACACGCCGCGGATTCGCGCGGCGGCGTCCTGCTCGGTCTCGTTGTTCTGCACCAGCAGGCGGGCCACCGCGGTGCTGAGCGCTTCCTGCCTGGCTTGCAGCGAGAGCCGGATCAAAGACCGCGCTTCGCCCTCCTGTCCGGCGGCGGCCATCGCGAACATGCGGTCCACGGCGTCCCAGAATTGCCGGATAGAGTCCTTCAGATAGCCCTTCTGCTCCGGGTTTCCGCCCACCGGCGAGAGCGCCGTCTCGCGCGCCATGGCATCGTCAAGGTCCGTCCGGATTCGCTGCAACTGGGCCTTCCAGGCGGTCAGCGGATAAGGCTCGGTTCCCTCCGTCATGTCGCGCATGGCGAGAGCCACCGAGTTGAGATCGTTCTGGATGCGCAGCAGCAGCAGGGAATCGGCGCGGTTGCGGTCGATCGTGTCGGCTTGCAGGTGCTCCAGGTGGCGCAACTGTGCCACCGTGTATCCGGTATACAACGCCACTGCGGAAAGCGTAATCGCCAGTCCCGCCAGCAACCGGATTGTCGGTGATCTCCCCATTTGGCGCCCCTTCGGGCCCCTCCTAATATATTCCTACTATTCCTTGCCCCACCGCCTTAGGTATATGCTGTCAAGCACTCCGCGCCACCGCCGGTGCACACTAATAGGGATATGGGAAGCCGTCTGCAGCGTGTCCTCTGGATCTCCGCGATACTGTCCGTTTCGGTCGCCTGGATGCTGTTTGCTCAGAGCGCCGGGCGCAGCAACGCCGAATTGTGGCGCTACCGGAATCTCGGAAAGGCGTTCTACGAGAATCCTACCACGCAGGCCCAGGCCGTAACCGAGTTCCGCAAGGCCCTCGACATCGCCCCCGATTCCGTCCGCGAGATTGTGAATTACGGGCTGGCCCTCCTGCGCGCCGGAAACACCCAGGCCGGCATCGCCGAGCTGCTCAAGGCGCAAAAGCTCGACCCCAAGCTGCCCCACACCTGGTTTAACCTCGGCATCGCCTACAAGAACCAGGGCGACCTCGACGCGGCCCTGGTGCAGTTTCGGGGCATGGCCCGCCTGGTGCCCGATGAGCCGGTCACCCACTACCAGATGGGTACGATCCTCAAGGCGCAGGGCGATGCGCAGGCCGCTATGAAGGAGTTCGAAACGGCACGCGACATCGACCCGCTGCTGGCCGCGCCTCATTTCCAGCTCTACGGCCTGTACCGGCAGGCGCAGCGCCCCGCGGACGCCGCGAAAGAGCTGCGCGTCTTTCAGCAGTTGAAGAAATCGCAGGAAGGCGCCGCCGTCCCGGAGGACATGGCCTGGAGCTGGTACGCCGAAATCTATGACCCCGTGGACGCTCTTCCGTCCGCTCCGCTCGCCCCGCCGGTCTACCGCGCCGAACGGGTGGCTGAGGGATTCACTGGAGTTACCGCCCTCAGCCTGGATGGCGGACCTCACGCCAGCCTGGTCGCCTGGTCGCCCGCCCGCACCGCCGTCTTCCGCAACGGCAAGACGCCCGTGCCCGATTCCGGCCTTGAAGGCCTGCGCGACGTGGTCTCCATCGCTCCCGGCGATTTCGATAACGACGGCCTGCCCGATCTGGTGGTCGTCACCACTCACGGCGCGGCGCTCTATCGTAACGTCAACGGCAAGTTCCGCAAGCACGCCGATCTGCCCGCCGGCTCGTATCGCCAGGCCGTGTGGCTCGACTACGACCACGATTACGATCTCGACCTCTTCCTGATCGGCGACGATTCGAGGCTTCTCCGCAACAACGGCCCGGCCGGCTTCAGCGACGAAACCAGCCGCTTCCCCTTTGTCCCGGGCCATGCCCTGAGCGCCGTGCCGTTCGACTTCGAGCCCGATACCCCCGGCTTCGACCTGGTCGTCTCCTACCAGGACCGCCCCGGCGTCCTCTATCGCGACCGCCTCGCGGGGAAATACCAGGCAGTGGACCTGAAGGAGCTGCCCGCGGCCTCGACGCTTCTTCCTGCCAAGGATCTCAACCACGATGGCCGCACCGATCTGGCGGCCCAGCCGCCGCTGGTGCTTCTGAATCTCCCCGGTGGATTTCAGAAGTCTTCCGCCGCGAATCTGCCCCCCGCCGTGGCCGCCGATTTCGAGGGCAACGGCCGCCTCGACCGCGTCTCGATCTCGAACGGCGCTTTGACGATCGATCGCGACGTGACTCCCGACTACGGCAACTGGATCGAAATCGCACTCACCGGCGTCAAGAATCTGAAATCGCCCATCGGCGCCAAGGTCGAAGTCAAGGCAGGCACGAGTTACGAGAAGCAGACCTGGGCGGGACTCCCGCTGGTCTTCCGGCTGGGCAGCCGCACGCAGGTGGACACGGTCCGCATCACCTGGCCCAACGGCCTCATCCAGAATGAAATGAACCAGCCGGTCAACAAGCTGGTGACTATCCCGGAAGCCCAGCGGCTCTCCGGCTCATGCCCGATGATCTTCACCTGGAACGGCCAGCGGTTCCAGTTCGTCACCGACGTGCTGGGTGTCGCCCCGCTCGGCGCGAGCTCCGGAGACGGCCGTTACTTCCCCGTGGACCACGACGAGTATGTCTCCATCCCCGGCGAAATCCTCCGCGAGCGCGACGGCGCCTACGACGTGCGCATCACCGAAGAGCTGCACGAAGTCTCCTACATCGACCAGATCCGCCTGCAGGCGGTGGACCATCCTGCGGGCATCGATATCGTAACGAACGAGAAATTCAAATCGCCGCCCTTCCCCGAGTTCCGCCTGTTCGGCGTAGACCATCGCATCTATCCCTCCGCCGCGCGCGACCAGCGGGGTGCGAACGTGCTTCCGGCGCTGCTGCACCGCGACGCGAAGTATCCCGACTCGTTCCGCCGCGATGCCGCCGGAGTCGCCGAGTTGCACACTCTCGATCTCGATTTCGGAAAGGCCGCGCCCGGCAACCACGCCGTGCTCATCCTGCAAGGTTGGGTCGATTGGGCCGACGGCAGTACGTTTCTTTCCGCCATGCAGGAGCACAAGGATCTGACCTTCCCGTACCTCCAGGTGAAGGACGCCGCCGGCCATTGGAAAACCGTCATCGAAGACATGGGCATCCCCTCCGGCAAGCCTAAGCCGATGGCGGTGGACCTCAGCGGCAAGTTCCTCTCCGCCTCCCGCGAGGTTCGCATCGTGACCAATCTGTGCGTCTATTGGGATGAGGCCTACCTGGTGGAGAGCGACGCGACGCCGCCCGTCCGCCTCACCACTCTGCCTTCGCTCTCGGCGGGTCTCGAATTCCGCGGCTTCTCCCGCCCCACCATCGACCCGCACCGCAAACAGCCGGAACAGTTCGACTATCAAACCGTGAGCTACACATCGTCCTGGAACCCGACCGCCGGCAACTACACCCGCTACGGCGACGTCAACGCGCTTCTCCTCGATCCGGATGACCGCATGGTGGTGATGGGCTCCGGCGACGAAATCCGCCTGCGTTTCAGCGCCGGCGGACTGCCGCCCCTGCCCGCCGGATGGAAGCGCGATTTCCTGCTGCTGGTGGATGGCTGGGCCAAGGACGCCGACGCCAATACCGCTTTCTCGCAATCCGTTCTCCCGCTGCCTTTCCACGCCATGACCAGTTATCCCTACCCCACGGGAGAGCGCTACCCTCAGGACGCCATCCATCAGGAATATTTGCGCCAGTACAACACGCGCCCAGCCCTGAAGCTGATCCGCCCCTTATCGGCGGCCGGCCCCGAGAACTCGCAATGAAACGATACGCCCCCTATGCCCTCGGCATTCTGCTCGTCAATAGCGCCTACCTCGCCGCGTTTGCGCATGCCAGCATCTTCTACGAAGCCAACGTCCTGCTGCACCTGGGACTCGGCCTGGCCCTGGCCGTGCTCGCCATTCGCTGGGCCCCGCGCTACCCTCGCGAATGCGGCGCGTTCGTAGCCGCTGCCATCCCCGCCATATACCTGGCGGTCGCCGGCAATACCCTGCAGCATCGCTGGGCGCTCTGGCTCCATATCGCGCTCGCGCTGGCGGCGGTCGCCCTCATCGGATGGCGGGTCTTCGGCGCGGGCCGCTACCGCGCCGCCTTCGCCGCGTGCGTCTCGATCCTTCTGCTGTTGCCGGCTTCAGCCGCGCTCTGGCGCACGGTGCATCCCGATCCCGATAACTTCATCGTGAACCCCACCAGCCCGCCGCTTTCGATGGACCAGGAAGGCGCCGGCGCGCACTCGCCGTTTGCTCCCTCATCTGCCCAGACCAACACCGGCAAGATCATCCCCTCCAACTTCTTCATGGATTCGGAGACCTGCGGCCAGTGCCACAAGGATATCTACGACCAGTGGAAAAGCTCGATGCACCACTTCGCCTCGTTCAACAACCAGTTCTACCGGAAAGCCATCGAGTACATGCAGGACACCATCAGCACGCGTCCGAGCAAGTGGTGCGCCGGGTGTCACGACCACGCCGTCTTCTTCAACGGCCGCTTCGACCGGCCCATCAAGGAGCAGATCGATACTCCCGAAGCCCACGCCGGGCTTGGCTGTATGTCCTGCCACGCCATCGTGCACGTCGGCAGCAGCATGGGGAATGCCGATTTCCGCGTGGAGTACCCGCCCCTGCACCAGCTCGCCTCCAGCCACAACAAGTACATCCGCGCGATGGATTACTTTCTGACCTATCTCAATCCCAAGCCTCACAAGGCGACCTTCCTCAAGCCGTTCATGCGCGACCAATCCGCGGAATTCTGTTCAACGTGCCACAAGGTGCACCTCGATGTTCCCGTGAACAATTACCGCTGGCTGCGCGGCTTCAACGACTATGACAACTGGCAGGCCAGCGGCGTTTCGGGCCAGGGCGCGCGGTCGTTTTACTATCCGCCCAAAAGCATGGTCTGCGCCGATTGCCACATGCCCCTGATTGCCTCTCACGATCCCGGCAACCACGATGGCAAAGTGCACTCGCACCGCTTCGCTGCCGCGAATACCGCGGTTCCGTATGCCAACCAGGACGAAGCGCAGCTCAAGGCTACCGAAGACTTCCTCAAATCCGGCTTCATCTCGGTCGATATTTTCGCCGTCTCTCCCGCGAGCGACCGCAAAGGCACAGAGATGATGCGCCGCAGCGATACCGTCCAGGCGAGCTCCACGTTCGCGGTGGGCGAAGAGGCCGAGCAGTCCGGCGCCGTCACAATCCGCGACGTGGGCAAGGTCGCCGCCCCGGTCGAGACCGCGGTCCTCGAACCCGGCAGCACCGTGCGCGTGGATGTCGTGGTGCGTACGCGCAAGATCGGCCACTTCTTCCCCGGCGGCACCGTGGACGCCTTCGATACATGGCTCGAGCTCGAGGCCAAAGATGCCGACGGCCGCCTGATCTTCTGGAGCGGCGACGTGACCGGCGGCGGAAAAGGCCCGGTCGAGCCCGGCGCCCACTTCTACAAGTCTTACCAGCTCGATGGCCAGGGCAACCCCATCGACAAGCGCAACGCCTGGCAGGCCCGCAGCCTGCTGTACGTGCGCCTGATTCCTCCCGGGGCGGCCGATGTGGCGCATTACCTGGTGAAGGTGCCCAAGCAGGCGCGCGGCCCGATTCACTTCCTGGCGAAACTGAACTATCGCAAGTTCGCCTGGTATTACACCCAATTCGCCTATGCCGGAGTGCCGAAGCCCGGCCAGGACCCGGCACTGCTTTCCGCCGATCATAACGGCCTGCAGTACGATTTCGACCCGAAGGCCGTTCCGGCCAACGTCTCCGGCAACATTCGCGGCTGCATCCCGGACCTTCCCATCGTCACCCTGGCAAAGTCCGAAGCGTCCATCCCCCTCGGGCAGCCCACATGGACCCCGGTGGTGCGCAAACAGGATCGCGAGCGCTGGAACGACTGGGGGATCGGCCTGCTGCTGCAAGGCGATCTCAAAGGCGCCGAATACGCATTTCAGAAGGTCACGGAGGCCGAGCCCGGGTATGCCGATGGCTGGCTGAACGTGGCGCGGGCGTTGATCCAGGAAGGGGAGACCGAGGCCGCCAAGCCGTACCTCGCCAAAGCCATCGAGATCGCTCCCCAATTCGGCCGCAACTGGTTTTTCAAATCCGCCGTGCAGAAGGCCGACGGCGATTACGACGGCGCCCTGCAATCTCTCGAGCGCGTCCGCCAACAATACCCGAGGGACCGCGTAGTGCTCAACCAGATCGCGCGCATTCTCTTCCTGAAGCGCCAGTACGCGCAAGCCGTGGACGCCCTGAAGCAGGTGGCCGCGGTGGATCCGGAGGACGTGCAGATGCACTACACCTGGATGTTGTGCGCCCGCGGTTTGGGCGATACCGCTTCTGCCGCGCGCGAAGAGACCCTCTTCCGCCGTTTCAAAGCGGAGGAGTCCTCGCAGGCCATCACCGCCCGCCGTCGCGCCCTGAGCCCCGAAGACAACAACGAGCGCCAGCCCATCCAC
Organism: Bryobacterales bacterium; assembly: GCA_963836015.1. Classification (GTDB taxonomy): domain Bacteria; phylum Acidobacteriota; class Terriglobia; order Bryobacterales; family Bryobacteraceae; genus CAWCDJ01. The sequence continues at coordinate 678,928 of CAWIIF010000004.1, forward strand.
GATCACGAAAGCGCCGTCAAAGGAGACTTCCGATGAAGTTTTTCAGTAGGGTAGGCCTCCTGGCCTGCCCCGCCGCCGGAGGCGCGCTCTTGGTTTGCCTCGTCGCCGCCCAGCCTCCCGCCCCCATCCAGTTCGCCGATGTCACCGCCCAGGCCGGCATCCGTTTCACCCACAACGCGGGACGCGCCGGCAAAAAGTACCTGCCCGAAACTCTGGGCTCCGGCTGCGCCTTCTTCGACGCCGATGGCGACGGCTGGCCCGACATCCTCCTGATCAACAGCAAAGATTTCACCCCGCGCGGCCGCAAGTCGCTCTCCGCCCTCTATCGCAACAACCATAACGGCACCTTCACCAACATCACCGCCGGCAGCGGACTCGACGTGGAGATGTACGGAATGGGCGTGGCCATCGCCGATTACGACAACGACGGCCGCGACGACGTCTACATCACCGCGCTCGACGGCGACCACCTCTTTCACAACGAGGGCAACGGTAAGTTCCGCGACGTCACCAAGGCCTCGGGCATCCAGAACGCCAGCTTCGGAACCAGCGCCGCCTGGCTGGACTACGACCGCGACGGCAAGGTGGATCTCTTCGTCGCCAATTACGTCCAGTGGGATGCCAAGCACGACCTATGGTGCTCGCTCGACGGCGCCACCAAGTCCTACTGCACTCCCGAATCCTACAAGGGCACGGCATCCCGCCTCTACCACAACCTCGGCAATGGCCGTTTCGAAGAGGTGGCCGCCAAGGCCGGGATGGGGGATCCGACCAGCAAGTCCCTCGGGGTGACGGTCCTCGACTATAACGGCGACGGCTGGCCCGACCTGTTCGTCGCCAACGATACGCAGCCCAACAAGCTCTACCGCAACAACCGCAACGGCACCTTCACCGAAGAGGGCATGACCGCCGGAGTGGCGTACGGCGAGGATGGCGTGGCCCGCGGCGCCATGGGCGCGGATGCCGGAGACTATGACGGCAGCGGCAAGCCCGCCCTCCTGGTGGGCAATTTCTCCAACCAGATGCTGGGCCTCTATCACAACGAGGGCAACGGCCTGTTTGTGGACGAAGCGCCCGCCTCCACCGTGGGACGGGCCAGCCTGCTGACCCTGGCTTTCGGCGTCTTCTTCTTCGACTACGATCTCGACGGCCGCCCCGATATTTTCGCGGCCAACGGGCACATCGAAGACGAGATCGGCCGCGTACAGCCTAAGGTGAGCTATAAGGAAGCTCCCCTGCTGTTCCGCAACCTGGGCGCCCGGAAGTTCGAGAACGTCTCCAAGAGTATGGGCGAGGCCTTCGCCCGCCCCATGGTGGCCCGCGGCGCCGCTTACGCCGATTTCGACCGCGACGGCGACCTCGACGTCCTGATCTCCACCAACAACGGCCCGGCCTGTCTCTACCGCAACGACGGCGGCAATCGCAATCATTGGTTGTGCCTGCGCCTCTCGGGGTCCAAGTCGAATCGCGATGGAATCGGCGCCGTGGTGCGCGTGACGACCGCGGCCGGGAAGCAGTGGAGCACGGTCCGCAGCGGTTCGAGCTACTGCTCGCAGAGCGATCTGGCGCTGACGTTCGGCCTGGGGCGGGAGAATTCCGCTACAGTGGAAATCGAATGGCCCAGCGGAACCAGACAATCACTCGGCAAACTCGCCGCCGATCAGTTTCTCAGAGTGGACGAGGCCCGTGGCATCGTGCGCTAGGAGTGCTCCCGCTCGCCGCCCTGATCGGCTTCACGTTCCTGGTGTATGCGAATTCCCTGCAGGCTCCGCTTCTTCTCGATAACGAAGACATCGTCCTGAAAGACACGCGCATCCAGACGGTATCGTCCGTCCAGATCCACCGCATCCTGGAGGGGCAATATTGGGAGACCGCTCCCACCGGCCTCTACCGCCCGCTGATCACGCTCAGTTATCTCTTCAACTACTCGATCCTGGGAGACGGCGCCAATCCGGAAGGCTATCACTGGATCAACCTGATTCTGCACGCGGTCAACATCGTGCTGGTCTATCTGCTGGGCCTGGCGCTCTTCGAGCAGATTCCGGCGGCCCTGCTGCTGGCCGGGATTTGGGGGCTGCATCCGCTCCTGACCGAATCGGTGACCAATGTCGTGGGCCGCGCGGACCTGGTGGCCGCGTTCGGCGTGCTGGCGGCCTTGCTCTGTCACCGGCAAGCCTTGCGCGCGGCGGGCGCGCGGAAGGCCGCATGGCTCGCTGCCATGGCGCTGGCGGTGGCGGCCGGCATGTTCTCCAAGGAGAGCGCGGTAGTCGCGGTGGCGGTCCTGGCGATCTACGATTTCACCTATGAACGCGCCGCATCCTGGAGATCGCGCCTTCCGAGCTACGTCGCTGTGTCCGTCCCCTGCCTGGTGTTTCTGCTGATTCGCGCGCGCGTGCTCGCCAGTTCGCCGCTGCTGGGAACGCAGTTCGCCGACAATCCTCTTCTGGGCGCCGGCTTCTGGACCGCGCGCATGACCGCCATCAAGGTCATCGGAAAGTATTTCCTGCTGTGGCTGTGGCCGGCGAGCCTGTCGTACGACTACTCGTACAACCAGATCCCTCTGTTCCAGTGGAACGACTGGCAGGCTATCCTGTCGCTGATCGCGTGCGCCGCCGCCGTGGTTGCGGCCGTGTGGTCCTTCCGCCGCCACAAGCCCGTGTTTTTCGCGGTCGCCTTCTTCTTCGTCACGCTTTCGCCCGTGTCGAACCTGGTCATCCGGATCGGCACCATCATGGCAGAGCGCTTTCTGTACCTCTCCTCGGTTGGATTCGCGATTCTGGCGGTCTATGCACTGCTGGCGCTCCAGCGCCGCCGCAAGCAGGCTGTCGAGGTAGCGGCCATGATCCTGCTGATTGCCGCCTCCGCCCGCACCTGGGCCCGCAACAGCGACTGGCTCGAGCCCCGGCGTTTCTGGAGCAGCGCCGCGGAGGCCGCCCCTGGAAGCTACAAGACGCACCTCAACGTCAGCAACGCCACGGGGCTTCTCACGCAGGCGGATTGCGACCGTTCTCTCGCGGAGGTCGACCGGGCGCTGGCGATCCTCGACGGACTTCCGGACGATCGCAATGCGCCCAACGCCTACCGCAACGCCGGAATCCTCTACCGGGAGATCGGCGAGAGGCTGGCGTCCCACGGTCCGACTGCATCGGCCGCGGCCGGTACGAGCCCCGAATTCTGGTACCGCAAGTCGCTGGCGGCCCTTCTGCGCAGCGAACGGATCGAGCTCGCCTGGAACGCCCAGTATCGCGCGGAGAACCCGAAATGGCGCGATCGCGGGCTCACTTCCGTGCCGGGCGATCTGTACCTGGCCCTGGGCAGGACCTACCTGCGCCTCGGCGACCCGGCCGGCGCCGTGGCGGCTTTCGAGAAGGGCCGGAGGCTTGGATCCGACCCCGACCTGCTCGAGGATCTCGCCGGGGCCTATCGTTCCGCCGGCGAGCCGCGCAAGGCCGCCCAGGCCATGGTGGAAGCCCTGGCCGTCGATCCCAGCCGGAACCAGCTCAACGCACAGTTGCTGGATCTCTACCAGCAGATCGACCCGCAAGGCTGCTCGATCAGCCACGAGGGCGGTTCCGCCAGCCTGAATGTCGATTGCCCGCTGGTCCACGGAGACATCTGCGCGGCCTCGCAGAACGTGGAGAACAACTACCTGCGCCGCGGCCAGACCTACGAAGCCGGCGAGATCCGGCGCGTCGCCACCGGCCAGCTCGGCTGCCCGGCTCCGTGAGGGTCGCGGCTCTGTACGATGGCTACTGCCGCGCCTCGTCGAGCGACGACTCGTCAACCATCTCGATGGCATTGACACAGGCGTAGTTGCGCACCGGATGCAGGGAAATCTCCAGCTTGCCCTGTGCGTCGGGCTCCAGCCCGTGGGCCGTGAACGAAACAGCGCGATGACTGCCGTGCGCCTCTTTGAAGATGTCGAAGCCGCGCCGCAGCGCCGCTCCATTGGCTAGAATGTCGAAGATCCGGCTGCCGGTTCCGCCCCCGGCGGGCGTCCCGGGTCCGAACCACGCCTCCGCGAAGTAGAGAGTCACTCCGTATCGCCCGGGCGGCACCGGGATCACGTATCGCAGGTTGCCGAACCGCTCGCCATGGAACAGCTCCGGGTCCCCGGTCGTCTCCACGGGCTGCGTCCGCACCACCAGTTGGCCTCCGTGAGCGTACCGGTCGGGCTCCCAGGTCTGCCCCTGGCTGTCGGTGTAGCCGTGATCGCGGGACACGATCCGCACCGGACGCAGCCTCCCCGGCGTACCCGGAATGATCTCGATCGCGTTCACAAATGCCGCGTTGGTTACGGCTTCGAATTTCAGGTGCAGTTTGCCGTCGGCTGAGGGAACGATGTCCTTGAACGCGCGGACATCCGCCGTGGTCGCCCCCACCTCGCCGATAACGTCGAAATTCGGCAGGATCCGCTGTCCGTTGGCGTAGACATCGAAAATCCGGCTGGTCTCCCCGCCTCCGGCCGCATTATTCTCGCCGTACAGCGTCTCGGCGAAATAGAGCCGGAGCTCGTAGACGCCGGCAGCCAGTGGAATGTCGTAGCTGAAGGTGCCTTCCCGCCGCGTCTGGTAAAGCCGCGGCTCGCGCGTTCCCAGGATCGGCCGGTCTCCGCAATCGAAGACGGAGCCTCCCTGGAAATAGCGGTCGCCCTCCCAAACGCGGCCCGAGCGGTCGGAGTACTTTCCATTCTCAAACCCGGCCAGCAGGCGAACCTCCTGGGTTCCCGAGGCGGCTGCCGGAACCGACAGGGCCGGCTTTTTAGCCGAACTTCCGGGAACGCCGGGACCGGCGTAATGGATTGCGGCCGCGCTGGCGCAGATCGCCAGCCCGATCGTGACGGCGAACAGCGTCTTCCGGTAGCTGCCGGTTGTCCGGATTCCCGTCGCCGGCGGCATTTCCAGCGGCGCTTCGGGCGCCGCCACCGGAGCTTCCGGCTCCGGCGCTGGGGTGCTCCCGTTCTCCGTTACGGAGCGCTGCGGTACAAATCGCGGCGCATATTGGCCGGGAGGTATTTCGATGCGGACGGGGTTCGCCAGGCCCTCGGTCTCGTAATAATCCCGAAGGCGTTTCCGCAGGCGGTGCGCCTCTACCCGGACGATCGAATCCCGCTTCTGATCGAACTCCGCCGGACGGCCCAGCGCGTCGACAGCAATGCTGTATTCTTTGATCTGGCTCGTCGCGCCGTCGAAGTACTTGGCACAAACGTAGGTAAGTACGAGTTCCAGGTTCGGCGCCCGATCAAAAATGCCGGAGCGGAGAACGGTTTCCAGTTCCCGCCGCTCTAATTCCCGTTTTTCGAGTTCAAGACCCACGTCCGAGTGCGTCATATCCCCACCGAGGCTGCAGGGCAGTATACACGCACTCGCGAGTAACCGTCAACTACGTTAACGTTGCGCCGTTCAAGCCTGTTAACGGCCTTTTCCCGGCGTCTATGGCAGGAAGCGGACCATCGTGGAGGTCTCCGACGAAGTATTCCCCTGCCGGGCCGTAGCCCGGATCTGATAATCGCCCGGCGGGATGGCCGCGGCGGGGATCGTCATCAGGTAGGGGATCCGGCCGCTGGCGTCTGCTGCCGGCAGTTCCATCGGAACGTTGGCGAGCACCTTGCCTCCCTGCACGAACTGGACCTCCACCGTCGGCCGGGCGGAGATCGAAGCATCCTGGTAGACCGTAAAGAACAGGCGCAGCATGGCATTGGCGCCCTTCTGAATGCCGGCGTCCAAGGTCGGCGTGACGCTCCCGCCCTGGAACTGGAAAGGCTCGTCCGGGGCCAGGCCTTTCGCATTCGGCGTGTAGGAGTGCATCACCGTGAGTGACGAGATTCCGACCCCCTTTGCCTTGGGGGCTACGTCGAACGTGGATCGCTCGACACCTGTTTTGCCGCTCTCGCGGTCCATCACGGCCGCGTCCAGAGTGTACTTGCCAGGCGGAATGTTGACCGTCAGCTTGTCGACGAAGTTACCCGCCTTCAACTGTTCGGCGGTGACGTGAAACGACCGGTCGCGGGAAAATTTCTTGACCACCTGCCCGCCCGAGTCCTTTACCAGCGCTGCCAGCGAGCAGTGCACGTCGAAGGCATGGTGCGGCTCGTCGGCTTTGGCCGAAAGCGAATGCAGCGGCACCTCCACCAGCAGCGCTACGTCCGTCCCTTCGGCCTTCGGTTGAAGCAGGACCGCCCCGGAGTGGAACGCCACGTCCTCGGAAAGCTTGCCGTCGGAGATCGCCTTGAGCAGCGGCAGTTCGAAGGGCATCAGTCCCGATGCCCGGGCTTCCGGAGGCAGCGCGAAATATCCGTTGCGGGCGTGGATCACGATACTCTTGCGGCTGGTGTTGACGGACAGCTTGCGGAAACTCCCGTCGTAGTTCTGAATGCCGGGGTTGAACGACAGCTCATAGTAGCTGGCGATCTCTTCGTTCACCTGCCGCAGCGGGCTGCGCAGGTCATTGCTGTCGCCGATGAGGAACCCCCCGGTGTCCTCGGCCAGATCGCGAAGCTTGAGCTGGGTATTGGCGCGTGCCGAGACTTCCGCGTTATCCGACGACATGATCTCAGCCTTGGTGGTAGCTCCCTCGGTGCGGGTGATCGTGGTGTGGCTCGCGCCGGCTGCCCCTTCCAGTTCCCCGGTCGCGCCCGAATTTTGCGCCGAGGTCATGACTCCGCGGGTATCCACGGAATAGAAAGTTACGTTGGCGCGATTGGCGAGGCTGGTGAGCGCGTCGAATTGCGCGTCCAGCTCCGGCGTGAGATACATGCCATAGGTGAAGTAGAGGACCGACTTGCGGCCGGGCATCGACTGCAGTCCCTGTACCAGGGATTTGAGGGCCGTGAGCGTGAGCCGCGCGCCCTGCGAACCGACCGCCTCATCCATGCGCAGCATGTCTAGCATCACCGAAGCCAGCTTTGCATCGAGCGCCTGCCCACCGTTGCTGACAGTCTGACCTGCCGACTGGGTCGCCGCCGCACGCACGTCGCTGTCCTGGTTCACTTGGCCGGCCACGTTGCGCTTGAGCTCTGCGAGGATGGCATCCGATTCGGAGGCGAGCTTGGGTCCTCCCAGGCCCTCGGTGGCATGTTCGATCGCCTGCGTAAGCTTGGCCTTATCGGTGGTGAACGGCTGCAGCACCGATAATTGCGTGTTGATCACCACCACGGAATAAAACACGTTGGCGCCCTGCTCTCCCTTGATCAGGTCGAGCGCCGCGCTGCGTGCCAGTTTTCGCTGGTCGGGCGCGGGCATGGCTTCGAAGGCCAAGGTCACCAGGCGGATCTGCTGCAGCGGGTTGAGGTTCGTAGTGGCCCCGGAGGGGCTGATCGCCTCGGCCCCGCGCACCAGCCGGAAACTGGTCAGGGTCTGCTTGTTTCCGTCGTCGGAAACCGTCAGCTCTTCCGGTTTGAGGTCGGTCACCGGCTTGCCCTTTTTGTCGCGGACCACGATGTCCAGGATCACCTCTTCGGCGGTGCTCTTGACGAGCGGAGTCTGGGGGGCTTGTTGGGCTGATGCGATGGCGCACAGCAGAGCCAGGGGCCGGATGCCGATTTTCATGAGGGGTCTCCTATTTTGCGTTGGTGAGTCGTTTGAATTCTCCGAGCTCGCGCGTCGCGTCCGCTCTGCGTCCGAGCCGTAAGTACGCGGAACCCAGGCTGTAGCGGGCGTCCGGATTGTCGGGCGCGAGCTTCACGGCGAGCTCCAGCTCCGCCGCGGCCCTGGCCGGCTGCTCTTTGGCCAGCAGCACGCGGCCGAGCTCCAGGTGAGTCGAAAAATCTTCCGGGGCGGCCTTGACGGCCCGCTCGGCGTAGGTGAGCGCCGTGGCCGTGTCCTCTCGTTTGAGATAGATGACCGTCAGGCTGACCAGGGCGAGCACGTGGTTCGGCGCCCGCTCGAGCGTCTTCTTGATTTCCTCGATACCGCGGTCCGTATCCTGCATGTTGAGGAACGCGCCGAAGCGAAAGTGCACATTGGGTTCGGAATCGTATTGCTGGGCGACGGCCTGGAACTTGCGTTCGGCCTCCTGGTAATCCATCTCCATGCCGGAGGACATGGCATCGCCCAGTTTGTAGACCAGGTCGCGGCTGGCTTCGGGAACCTCGGAGGGCAGCCACGGCTGGCGCAGCCCGGCAATTCCCGCGGCCACGATGGTCTCCGGCGACTTGCGGTCGATCCGCGTCAGCTCGGTGAGTATCGTGACGGCCTTCTCGAAGCTGCCGGCCTTGGTCAGAAGCAGCGCATAATGCAGCCGCGCTGTCCGGGCCAGTTCCGCCGTTTCGTCGAATCCCAGGCGCTCCACCCGGGTGAAGCTCCCGAGAGCCGTATCGTATTGCCGCAGGCGGTATTCGCAGAGCCCCGCCATCGTCCAGGCCGGTGCGCTCGTGGGCTTGACCTCCGCCAGGTGGGCGAATAAGGGAGCGCAATCGGAATAGCGGTCGAGATCGTAGGCGATCGATCCGGCGCTCCACAAGCCATCTTCCCAGCCGGGCTTGAGCTTGAGCGCCTGCCGGTAGAGTCCCAGCGCCTTCTCCATTTGTTTGGCGTTGCGGGCAGCGTCGGCCTGCCGGGAGAGAGCCTCGAACGAGGGCGGAGCGTTCTGCGCCCCGACGGCGGCTGCAAGCATCATGAGGGCCAACACGGCAATCGGCATCCCTGAGGAGTATCTTATCCGAAAACAGAGAAGGCGGCCGCCCCTCTTCGGGACGGCCGCCTTTGGTCAGACCGGAACCGGCGATCAGAAGAAGAACTTGATCGCCACTTGCACTACGCGATGGCCTTGCTTGTTGGTGACGTAACCGAACAGCGGCGTGTTGACCTTGCCGGTGCCGGAATCGAAGCCCAGGCCCAGGTTGCTCCCGTTGAACGACCACAGCGGATGGTTCAGGAAGTTGTAGCCGTTTAACCGGAGCTGCAGCTTCTTCGATTCCTTGATCTGGAAGTTCTTGAAGAGCCCCATATCCCAGTTAAAGAAGCTCGGTCCGTAAATTGCCGGCAGAACACTCGGCCCATTCTGCCCGATGGCGGTCGGGAACGAGAAGCAGCTCGAATTGATGAACTGATTCGTTCCCAGGCCCGACGTCGGATTGCACGTCAGAATCGGGTTGAGCTGGATGTCGTTCGTCCCCAGCAGCGACACGTTGCTGATGTTATAAGTCGTGCCGGGTACTTTGGCGCCGTTCAGGTTCAGGCCGAAATTTTGCCCGCCGCTGTTGCCCGTGAGATTGGCGCCGCTTTCCAGTTGCAGAATACCGGAAAGCTGCCATCCGTTGACAAATCCCCCGGCGATCTTTTGTCTGGCGAAGTTCCCTAATTCGACCGAGTAAGCCATGTTGAAGATGTGCGTCCGATTCGACGGCTGCACGCCATAATCGTTGGACAGGTTGTACTGGTCGAGTGTCGGGCTGACGATTCCCATCGCCTTGCCGTACGTGTAATTCATGTTGACGGTGTAGCGGCCCTTGGTGCGGACCCACGTCATCTGCAAAGCGTTGTAGTTGGCGTACCCCTTGTTGGTCGCAAGGTTCAGATCGGAGAACCCCTTCAGCGGACGGAAATTGTCCGCCGTGAGGCTGTTGGGGTCCACGCCCTGGTTCAACATCGCTCCCACCGGAACCAGGTTGATATTCGATCCGGCTCCCGAGGTGAGCGCCAAGTCGTGGCTCGAATTGCCCACATAGGCCACTTCGAGAAGGCTCGACCAAGGCATTCGACGCGACACCGTGAAGCTGTAGCTGTCCGTATACGGCTGCCGGTCGTCCTTGCTGTCCACCGCCGAGGGGCTGGATGCCTGGTCGGCGACGTTCAGGGTATCGAGATTCTTCGCCAGAACCGGAATACCGTTGACGTTGGAACCCAGACTCCTGCTCACCACGCCCGCGGCAACGTCCAACCCGTTGGTGAACTGGCCGGAATGGTAGTAATACCGGCCCCAGCCGCCGCGAAGGACCGTTTTGCCGCTGCCGGTGAGGTCGTAAGCCATGCCAAAACGCGGCTGCCAGAAGAGCGCCCGAGTCGGGAACCCTCCCAACGGAACATTCGAATTGCGCTTATTCCATTCGAACCCGCAGTATTGCAGAGGGGTGCAGGTCGAGCTGTACTTCGAGTAGTCGAAGATCGAGTAGCCGTAGCCGAGCCGGTCCACCCAGGGCTGGAAGTGCGTAGCGCGAAGGCCGAGTTCCAGCGTGAGGCGGCGGCTGACCTTCCAGGAATCCTGAACAAAGCCCTCGTACGTGCTGTAGGCGATGTCGTTGATGCGGTTGAACGAAGTCTCGTTATAGGAGTTGAGTGTGCCGGTGACCAGGTCGGCATACGCGTTCCCCAGGGAATTCGGGTTGCCGACATTGGCTTCAATGAACCCATTGGTATTGTTGTTCGCGGGCTGCGCGTTGCGAATCCATTCCCAAAATCCGCCGGCCTTGATCGTGTGGGTGCTCACTACCTTCGTGATGGTGTCGCTGGCGCTCGGCATATACTTGTTGGCATACAGTCCCGCGGTGGGGCCGCCGGCCTCGAAACCGCCGGGGTTGAACACGAGCGCTGCTTCGCCGCCGCCCCATCCGCCGAAGGACGGAATCTGGGCTACGCCATTCTTAAACAGCCCCTTGTAGTTATAACCGACCTTAGTGCGATCCACTTTGGACGGATCCTGGAATACGTTGGGGAAGCCGATGAAGGTGTAGCCGAAGACAAATTCGTTCGTCATGCTCGGGCTGAAAACGTGGGTCAGGGAGGCGGAAATCGAATCCGAGCGGTTCCTACCCAGGACCGGCGTCGGATACGGCACCTGCCCGCCATTGCGCCACCATAGCCCTACTGGGAACAGTTGCGTTTCCCGCTGCAGGTTATACCGGACGAACAGCTTCGTGTTGTCGCTGATGCTGTAATCCACACGCGACATCCACTGCGTGTTGTTCTGATTGAATGTTTCCGCCTGAACGTAATTGAACCCGCCGTTCGAGTTCGGGTCAGCGTTTGGCTGCGGAAACAGCTTCATCAGTGCCTGCATATTCGGGTCGACCATTGATGCCGGCAGGATCCCGCCGGGAGCCAGCTGCAGGGCTGCCGCGTTCAGTTGTCCGGGAGGGCCGCCGGATGCCGTGATGTTACCTTCCTTGGCGATTTCGGACGGCGAGAAGTTGCCCGCAATTTCGCCAGGCGTCGGGACGGTGGCGCGCAGCAATCCCGTATCGAGCGTCTGGTAGAAGTACTCGAACCCGGTGAAGAAGAAGAGCTTGTTGCGGTTCTTGTTGAAATTCGTGCCGGGGATCAGAACCGGGCCGCCGATCGTAAACCCGGGATAGTAATACTTGTTCTCGGGCCGCTGCTGGCCGCTCGCGTTGAACAGGGCATCGTTGGCGTTCATCGCGTAGTTGCGCGCGTAGAAGAACCCCGAACCGTGGAAATCCTTTCCGCCCGACTTGGCCACCGAACTCACCACCGCCGGACCCTTCTGGTTTTCGGCGGAGAAGTTCGACGTCATCACCTTGAACTCCTCGACCATGTCGGAGTTGGGGTTCACCGGGGTGTCGCAATTGCAGCCCGGGTCGGAGACGTGAGCGCCGTCCGCGGTGATGTCCAGCGAATTGCTGGGCAGGCCGTTGTATGAGAACGCGTTGTTCAAGGGGCTCTGGCTGCCGGCGTCGCCATTGGCGTTGATGCCGATGGTCTCTCCCGTGTAGTTGGACTTGTTGGAAGTCCCGTTCTGGATGCCGAAGCCCGGCATGATCTTGATGAACTCGGCGGCGTTGCTGCCTACCGAAACGTAGCTTTGCAGTTCCTTCGTCGTGAGGGTGGCCGACTTCTCGCCGGAATCGACCGGTACGATGGTGTCGGCGCTGCCCACGATCTCCACCGTCTGATTGGTTGTGCCGACCTTCAATGTGGCGTTGATGTTGCGCTTGTCGCCGCCGCCCAGTGAAAAGCCTGCAACCTTGTATGTGTCAAAGCCTTTGGATTCGACCGAGACGTCGTAGGTGCCAACCGGTACGGATGCGAAGGTGAAGTAGCCGTCGCTATTCGTCACCGTAGTGCGGACCGACCCGGATTGCGCATCGGTCAATGTCACCTTGGCCCCGACCACGGCCGCCTGCGACGGGTCCGAGACGACGCCTGTCAGCGTCGCGTAGATTCCCTGCGCAGCGAGTGTGCTCGCGAGCAAAGTCATCGCCGCAATCCCGGCGATCAATCCCAACCATTTCAGTTTTAAAAACTGCTTCATTCGACCCAGCCCTCCCAATTGAGCTTCCGCACAGATCCCATCGCGGACTTGCCAAGTAATATAAACCTACTACTGGCAATAAAAAAGGCTAATGCAGTGGAATTGTGGTGAACAGTACCACAGCGCCAAGGCATTAACTGCCGTGATGTTCTACGCCTATTTTTTGCCCCGAAGAACCCGTCCGGAATCAGAGGGCTGCGGTGCAGCCCCTGGTGCAAGCGCGTACAGGCGATCCCCGGATCCCGGTAACGGACGAAGGGGTTAACGGACCCGGTTACGTCTGCGTTAACTGCGAATCGGACTTCTAAGTCTTTGAGTTATCAGCATGAACGGACCTCGCCGGTCGCGATGGTGATAAAATCCTTGTCCTGGGGGGAAGTCCGTTTTGCTGCAGTATGTTGTCTGCCTGGCGTTGCTCGCGGTAAGTCTGTGTGCGCAACAGGCCACCCCAGGGTGTGCCCTGGATCGGGCAATCTCCCTACATCAGGCTGGCGATCTCGAGGGTGCCGCGCGCGAGTATCGGGCCTGCGTCGCGGCCGATCCTGGCCGCGTAGAAGTCCGTTCCAACTTCGGAGTGGTGCTGGCGGGCCTCGGACGATATTCGGAAGCCATCGAGCAGTACCGCGCCGCCATGAAACTGGCCACGCCGGGGGTCGCCGAACGGCTTCGTTTCAACCTCGCGCTCGCCTACTACAAGTCGTCGCAGATCCCGGAAGCCATCCATGAGTTCGAAACCTTGCACGCCGCCGGTCCGAACGATCTGCGGATCGCCCTGCTGCTGGGCGATTGTTACCTGCAAACCGGGCAATTTCCACAGGCTATCGACCTGCTTTCGCCCCTGACCGCGCCACGGGAGGAGCAGGATGCCCTGGATTATGTGCTGGGATTGGCTTTGATTCGCGGAGGGCGCGCGGCTGAGGGGCAGGTCCACGTAAACCGCATCTTGAGCCGGGGAGATTCGCCCGAGGGGCACTTCCTGCTGGGGTCGGCCTTGTTCATGGACGGGAATTACCCGGCGGCCGTCCAGGAGTTCGCCAAGGCCGCCGCCTTGAACCCCAAGATGCCGTCGCTCCAGTCCTATTATGGCCGGGCGCTCCTTTTTACAGGCGACGCCGATGGAGCAGTCGAGGCTTTTCACAAAGAGCTGGCGCTGAATCCAAACGACTTCGATGCCAATTTCCAGCTTGCGGCCATCCTCTCCCAACGGGGGAAAACAGCCGAAGCGCGGCCGCTGCTCGAGCGCGCTGTCGAACTCCGGCCAGGTTCCGCGGAAGCTCGCGCCGCCCTGGAGCACGGATTCTCCGCTTCGCCCACGGCGGCGGATGCCGGGGTGCCCCTGGGATCCTCGGCGCCTCCGATCGCCACCCTGGACCTGACCCGGCCGGCAAAGCCCGTGGTCCTCATCTTCGGAAGCTACACCTGCCCCAAGCTCCGCTTTTCCGCCTCTGACCTGAAGCGCGCCTTTGCCGAATTCCACGACCGCGTCGATTTCCGCCTGGTCTACATCCGCGAAGCCCACGCGGAAGGCGACTGGCAAAGCACTATCAATGAGAAGGAAGGGGTCGATCTCCAGCCGGCGCGCAATCTGGCGGAGAAACAGGCCCATGCCGAGTTGTGCCTGCGGAAGTTGAGCCTGCCCTTTCCCTCGGTAGTGGATGGCATGGACGGCGCGGCCGAGAAGGCCTACAGCGCCTGGCCCAGCCGCGTCTACCTGGTCGGGCGCGACGGCCGCGTGGCTTTCGACAGCCGCCTCGGGGAGCAGGACTTCCGGGCCGCGGATTTCGAGGCCGCGATTCGTGAGATCCTGTCGGGAAGAGGAACTCATGGGCCCGTGCAGTAAATCTTTCCCGCTAACACGGTTGGCAGCCGGCCTCTTCCTCTGCCTGACGGCCTGGAGCCAGGCTCCGGGAAGTGCCGAAACCATCCTCCGCCACGCCATCGAACTGCACCAGGCCGGCGACATCGACGGTGCCATCCGCGAATACCGCGCCTACCTCAAGCAAAATCCCGAGAATGTCATCGCGCTCTCCAACCTGGGCGCGGCCCTCTCGCGCTCCGGCCACTACGAGGAAGCCACCGTCGAGTACCGGCGCGCCCTGAAGAAGGATCCGGCTAACCTGCCGGTCCGGCTCAATCTGGCGCTGGCCTACTACAAGACATCCCGCATCGGCGAAGCGGCCGGACGAACTCGAAACGGTCGTCAAGCGGCAGCCGGAGAACCGGCAGGCCGTCTACCTGCTGGCCGATTGCGACCTGCGGCTCGGGGAAAATAAGAAGGTCATCGACCTCCTGTCCCCGCTCGAAACGCAGACGCCCGAGGACAAAGCGCTCGCCTACCTGCTCGGAACAGCTCTGATTCGCGACAACCAGGCGGCGCGCGGGCAGGTGCTGGTCGACCGGATTCTGCGCGACGGAGATTCCGCGGAAGCCCGCCTGATGATGGGCGCCGCCAAGATGAATGTCCAGGATTTCGCCGGCGCCCTGGAAGACCTGAAGAAGGCCGTGGAGCTGAATCCCAAGCTCCCCGACGTGTACTCCTACTACGGGCTGGCCCTGCTTTCGACGGGCGATACGCCGGAAGCGGCCGTGGCCTTCCGCAAGGAGCTGGAATCGAACCCCAACGATTTCGTCTCCAACCTGCAGCTCGGTGTGCTTCGCAAGCAGGATGAGGATTTCGAGGGCGCCCGCCGGTGCTTCGAACAGGCCCTGATGGTGCGGCCGAACGACCCGGGAGTCCGCTACCAGTTGGCGACGATCGACCTCATGTCGGGCAAGATCGAAGACGCGCGGGTGGCTCTCGAGCGGCTGACCAAAGAATCGCCGCAGTTCGTGGAGGCGCACGTCTCCCTGGCCACCGTCTACTACCGGCAGAAGCGCAAGGAAGACGGCGACCGCGAGCGCGCCATCGTGCTCAAGCTGAACGCGGAGAAGCAGGCCGCCGAACCGGGGGCGAAGGTGCCGTGAGGATCGTGCTGCTCCTGCTGCTGGCGCCGTCGATGCTCCGTGCCGCATCGCCTTTTGCCGGCGCCGGCGTCTGCGCGGAGTGTCACCGGGCAGAGGCCGTCCGCTACAAAGAGACTCCCATGTCGCGGGCCCTGGTGCCGGTAGCCGAATGCGAGATCCTGCGGAAGCATACGGACCTGCAGCATCAGGCCGGCGGATACCGGTACCGGATCGTCCGGCAAGGCGATACCAGCCTGATGACGGTGACGGGCGAAGGCCAGACGCTGACGGTTCCATTGCTGTGGGCGTTCGGCCGCGGCAAGGCCGGGCAAACCTACGTGTTCGAGCGCAACGGGGCGTTCTATGAGAGCCGTGTGAGCTTCTACCAGGCGCTCGAAGGGCTGGATCTCACGATGGGGGCGGTCGGCGGCCGGATCAGCAGCATCGACGACGCGGCCGGGCGCCGCATGGACAGCATCGGCGCGCGCGACTGCTTCGGGTGCCACTCCACGGGAGGCGTGACGCAGGCCCGCCTGCACCTGGATACGATGATGCCCGGGGTGCAGTGCGAGGCGTGCCACGGGGCTGCGGAGAAGCACGTGGCGGCGGTGCGCGCCGGGAACGCGGCGGACGCGAAACTGCACCAACTCGGGGACCTGAGCTCGGAGGAGATGTCGAACCTCTGCGGCCGCTGCCACCGCACCTGGTCGCAGATCGCGTTGAACGGGCCGCGCGGCGTGAACAACGTACGCTTCCAGCCCTACCGCCTGGCCAACAGCAAGTGTTACGACGCCACCGATCCGCGGATTCGCTGCACGGCCTGCCACGATCCGCACGGGGCCCTGGTCGAAACTCCCGCGGCGTACGATTCCAAGTGCGTCGCCTGCCATTCCGCCGCGGCGCACACCAGGACGTGCCCCGTGGCCAAGGCGAACTGCGTGACCTGCCACATGCCGGCCACCGACCTGCCGGATTCGCACGCACGATTTACCGATCACCAGATTCGCGTGGTGCGCGCCAACCAGCCGTACCCGAACTGAACCAAGGAACCCATGGAAAAGAACATCTTCAGCCGACGCCATTTTCTTCTCGCCGGAGGAGCCGGACTCACGCTGCTGCGCGGCGCGACCCAGACGGCCCGTCCGACGTTCGAAGAGGTGCCGCCCACGGCCAGCGGCATCGTGTGGGCCCACGATAACGCGGCTTCCGCCGAACACTACCTGCCGGAGACCATGGGTCCGGGATGCGCATTCCTGGATTACGACAACGACGGCTGGATGGATATCTACTTCGTGAACAGCGGCCCCTGCGACTTCTTTACACCGCAAGAGCCCATCCGCAACGCGCTCTACAAGAACAATCGCGACGGCACGTTCACCGACGTCACCGAAAAGGCCGGGGTGGCTGGCGGAAACTTCGGCATGGGTGTCGCGGTGGGCGATTTCGACAACGACGGCTTCCCCGACATGTTCGTCACCGCCTACGGCCGCCCGATTCTCTACCGCAACAACGGCAACGGCACCTTCACCGACGTCAGCGAGAAGGCCGGCCTGGGCGCCAAGGTGTTCGAGGGCCACTGGAGCACCAGCGCCGCCTGGTTCGATTTCGATAACGACGGCCGGCTCGACCTGTTCGTCTGCAGCTTCGTGGATTACGGCGAGCAGAGCCACTTCTCTTGCGGCGACAACAAGATGGGGCGGAAGTTCTACTGCATCCCGCGGGTCTTCAAACCCACCGCCAGCCTGCTGTTCCACAACAACGGGGACGGCACGTTCACCGAGGTCGGCCGCGGCACCGACATCGAGAAATCGCCCGGCAAGGGCCTCGGCGTGGTGGCCGTCGATATCAATAACGACGGCCGCATGGATCTCTTCGTGGCCAACGACACAGTCCAGAATTACCTCTATGTAAACCGCGGACCGGACGCCAAAGGCAAGACCAGGTGGGAGGAGATCGCGCTGGCCGCCGAGGTCGGATTCAGCGACGACGGCCGCGCCCGTTCCGGCATGGGCGTGGACGCCGCCGATTTCGACGGCGACGGCTTGCAGGATCTGTTCGTCGCAAATGTCGACCAGGAGATGTTCTCGCTCTACCGCAACTCCGGCCACGAGACTTTTCGCGACGTGGCGTTCAAGAACGGCGTGGCCCAGGCCACCCGCCTGCTGAGCGGCTGGGGCCTGCGGTTCTTCGATTACGACAACGATGGCGCGCTCGATCTGTTCCTCGCCAACGGCCATCCGGACGACATGATCGACAACTACTCCCAGCAGGTCAGGTACAAGGAGCCGCTGCTGCTGTTCCACCAGGAGAAGGGCCAATTGCGCGACGTCAGCGCCGAATCGGGGCCGGTGTTCACGAAGTCGTTCCCGGCCCGCGGAATGGCCATCGGCGATTACGACAACGACGGCCGCGTGGACGTCCTGGTGGGAAACAACGGCGGAGCGCCGGTCCTGCTGCATAACAACGCAGGCCAGGGAAACCACTGGCTGGGGGTCAAGCTCCAAGGGACGAACTGCAATCGCGATGCGGTCGGCGCGCGGCTGACGTGGTCCGTAGGGGGCGTGAAGCATTCGCGGACAAAGAACGGCGGCGGCAGCTATCTTTCCGCGCACGATCCGCGCGAGGTGCTGGGCGCCGGCGCCACGGCGAAGATCGACTGGCTGGAGATCCGCTGGCCGCAGCCCAGCGGCCGCACGGAACGATTTACGGATGTGCCGGTCGATCGTTACGTGACCATCGTCGAGGGGAAGGGAATTCAGCGAGGGTAGATACGTGCCAGGCGACGAGGGAGGAACCATCCAGGCCCCAATGCGCGGCGGTTATCCAGCGCGGCGCGGAAGCGCTGTTCCCCTAACCCCGCGCGATTTTATTCGTGGCGGATGGCCGCGGCCGGGTCCAGGCGAGAGGCGCGCCGTGCCGGACCATAGCTGGCCGCGAGTGCGACGGCGGCGAACACCACCACCACCATCGCGTACGCGCCGGCTTCGGTGGGCTGCGTCTGGTAGAGCAGCGACGTTACCAGCGTGGATAGCGCGTAGGCCGCCGGCAGCCCGATGGCGAGGCCACCGCAAACCAGCACCAGGCAGCGTTTTTGCACGCTCCACCGCACCGCGCCCGCCGGGCAGCCCAGTGCCAGGCGAACGCCGATCTCCTGCTGCCGCTGGTTGACGCGATAACTGATCAGCCCGTAGAGCCCGAAGCCGGCGGTAACGAGCGCGATCAGCGCGAAGATCGCGAACGCCGCCAGGCTGACGCGCGGGCGCATCAGGGAATCCGACATAGCCTGCCGCACCGGCTGAAATTCCAGCGCCGCATCGCGGTCGGCTGCCCAGATGGCTTGGCGGAAACCGGCAATGGCGGAAGCGGCGGGATTGCCCTTGGTACGGATCAGCAGCGTCATCGGGGCATCGGAGAGCTGCGCGAAGGGGCGGAACATGGTGGGCGCCGGTGGCGCGTCGACGGCCAGATCGCGCAGGTCGCCCACCACTCCCACAATCGTCTTCGGACTGCCCGACCTTCCCCAGAGCAGCCGTTTCCCGATGGGGTCCTGACCGGGCCAGAAGCGGCGCGCCATCGATTCGCTCAGAATCACGGTTTCGAGCGCCCCGTCCGCATCGCGTTCCGTGAAAAGCCTTCCGCGTTTGAGCGGCAGACCGAGCGTCGCGAAAAATCCGGGCGTTACGGCCCGCCATGCGGCGGAGCGAAATTCCGCCGCGCCGGGCTCGCCTTCGATGCGGAAGCGATTCGCCGTTCCCTGGCCGCTAAAGGGCGCGATGTTGGTGGCCCCCGCGGATTCCACCTGCGGCAGCCGCTTCAGGCGCGCCGTGGCGTCGCGGAAGAAGGCCACGCGGCGGGCGTCGTCATAGCCCGGCCCGGCCAGGTTCACCTGCACGGCCAGAATGCGGTCGGGATCGAACCCCGGATCTACCGCGCGCAGGCGCAGAAAACTATGCAGCAGCAGGCCGGCTGCCAGCAGTAGCACGCTCGCCAGCGCCACCTGGGCCACGATCAGCAGGTCGCGGCCATGGCCGCGCTGCGCCATTGCGCGCCCGCCCTGAAACCGCGGCGGGCCGCCCCGCCAGCAGCGAGCACAGCAGCGTCGAAGCGAACAGGCAGGCGAGCGAGACTGCGATGGTCCGCACGTCCAGATGCAGCGCCGCCAGCCGCGGCAGCGCCTCCGCGCCCAGGCGCCGGATGGCAGCGGTGGCATACTGCGCCACGGCCAGCCCCAGCACCGAACCGACTAGCGCCAGCACCACGTTTTCGGTGAGCGTTTGTCCGAACAGGCGCAGCCTGCCGGCACCGAGCGCCATGCGCGTGCTCATTTCATGGCGGCGCGCCATGCCGCGCGCTACCTGCAGGCCGGCCACGTTGGCGCACGCCAGCACCCACAGCAGCGCCACGGCGCCGAAGATCATCCAGACCGTGCGGCCCGTGCGCGGCCCCGCGATGTAGTCCGCCAGCGGGGTGAGCCGCATGCCCCAGCCCGCATTGCTGTGCGGGTTGTCGCGTGCAATCGCTTGTGCCACCGCGTTCAGCTCCGCCTGCGCCTGTCCGATGGGGATGCCGGCCCGCATACGGCCGAACGCCTCGATTTCATGCGCCGTGCGCGATTCCGTGGCCTTGGGCGCGAGCGGCAGCAGTAGTTCCACGCCGGGCAGCAGGTCCGCCGGCAGATCGGCCACACCGTCAATGGTGTAGCTTTCGCCATCCAGCACCACCGGCCGGCCGATGACGGCGGGGTCCGCGTGCCACTTTTGCTCCCATAGCGCGCGGCCGATCACGACCTGCTGCGGCGACTGTCCCAACACGCGGCCGGCGACCGGCCGGATGCCGAAAAGCGTAAAGCACGAGGGCGTCACCGCGGCCGATGGAATCGTCTCCGGATCGCCCGCGCCGGTCAGCGCGGAAGCGCGGCGCTGCAGAGCGCCGACGGCGGCCAGCGATTGCGAACGCTGCTTCACGTCGAGCAGATCCGGTTCGGAAAAGGTCCACGTGCCCCCGCGTGGATCGATCTCCTGAATCGCCATCAGCCGTTCGGGGTGGGGATAAGGCAGCGGCTTCCACAGCAGGGCCGAGACCACGGCCAGCACCGCGATCATCGAACCGAGCCCGACCGCCAGCGTCGCCGTGCAGCAGGCCGTGTAGCCCGGGCTGCGGCGCAGGGTGCGCAGGGCGAATCGCAGATCGCGCCAGAAGTTCTCGGCCAGCGGAATGCCGCCCTGTTCCCGATATTCCTCGGCGATGAATGTGACATTGCCCAGCTCGCGCCGCGCCGCCCGGCGCGCCTTGGGCTCCGGCATGCCACGCCGGATATAATCGGCCTCCAGCATTTCCAGGTGCGCCTGCAGCTCTTCATACAGGCGGCCCGTGCGCCGGCGGCCGAAGAGGCCGCGGAAACGCGCCGCCCACATGCCTACCGCGCTCATTCGGCGCTCTCCAGCAGCCGCGTGACGGTGGCCACCGTGCGGTGCCAGTTGGCCTCCTCGGTGCGCAGTTGCTGCCGTCCGGGCCGGGTGATGGAATAGTAGCGGGCGCGCCGGTTGTTGTCGCTCACGCCCCAATCCGACGCGATCCAGCCCTTCTGTTCCAGCCGCAACAGAGCAGGGTAGATGGTGCCCTGATTCAGCGCCAGCGCGCCTTCGGCAACCTGCTCGATGCGGCGGGCAATGCCGTATCCGTGCAGCGGGCCCATGCCGGCCAGCGTCTTCAGAATCATCAGATCGAGCGTGCCGTAGGGCACTTCGGGTCTGGTCTCTTTCATCGCCTGGCTCCTGTTGGCTATCAACAAGTCTACGGTGGTTCCTGTCGTCTGTCAACAGAGGGCGGTCAGGCGGACGCGCGGCACAGTATGATTGCACCGCGGTTCGGATTATTCAGACTTATCTAGGCGCAACATCGTGTTAACTTCGCAACCCACCAGAAGGGCGAAGCCAGCCATATAGATCCACAGCATCAGGATGATCATGGCGGCGAGATTGCCGTATTCGGCGGCGTAGTTGCTGAACTTGGCGACGTAGAATCGAAATCCAATTGAGGCCAGCGCGATCAGAGTGGCGGCAACCACATTGCCCGGCGAAATAAACCGGAACTTAAGGTTTACATCCGGCCCAAACCGGTAAGTCACGGCAAGAGCCAGTAGCAGCGCGACGGCAATGATGATCCAGCGGAGAGTCGCGAAGAAGATGAGTAACGGCCGGCTCCATCCGATGATCGACGCCAGCCACGACTGAACCGCCCCTCCGAAGATCACCAGCGAGAGGGATCCGATCGCCAGCAGAACAAAGAACACCATCAGAAGAACCGCGGTCCCTCGCGCTTTCCAGAAGGATCTACGGTCCTTGACATCGTAGACCACGTTCAGTTGCTCCATAATCGCATAGACGCCGGTGGATGCCGACCAGAGCGTGAAGATCAGTCCGAATGTCAACAGTCCTTTCCTTCCATCAGACGCGACGTACCGGACGGTTCCCTCGAAGAGGTTTGCGGACTGATCCGGCAGAACCTGGTGGAGAAGATCCAGTATGGCCTGCTGTAGATGGGGGATGGAGAGGAAAGGAATCAGTGAAAGGACAAAGATCGCCGCCGGGAAAACAGCGAGCAAAAAGAAGTACGCAAGAACAGCCGCACCGTCGAGTACGCGGTCGTCCTGAATTTCACGCCACAAATCCCTTGCGAAATTTATCAACCGGCTGTGAGATGGAGTGCTCGTTATGGAAGAGCTCCTTTCCAAGTCGTTCAGCAGCGTCTATCGCGCATTTCCTCGTTCTTTTCGATCTTATAACTCTCAACACCCGGCCAAGAAAAGTCAAACGGGAGCAGACAGCCTGATCATTCCGCTAGTCCACTCGTTCGAGGAGCGGTTGGTCAGATCCAGAATCTACGGCTCGCTCTTCCCTGGGGCGGCTCCGCATGACCGCGCCCGCTCGAGCATCAGGTCGCGCTCGCGTTCGTTGCGCGTCAGCGAGGCCGCCCGCTCGAATTCCAGACGGGCCTCATCCAGGCGGGCGAGCTTCTGCAGAAGGTCGCCGCGCACTGCCGGCAGGAGATGGTAGCCCTGTAGGGACGGCTCCGCGGCCAGCCGATCCACCAGCCTAAGACCCTCTTGCGGCCCGTGTGCCATCGCGACGGCCACCGCGCGGTTCAGCTCCACGATGGGGGATGGCGTAATCCGGGCGAGTTCGGCGTACAGCGAGGCGATGCGCGCCCAGTCCGTTTCCGCCGCGGTGCGCGCCCGCGCGTGACAGGCGGCAATGGCGGCCTGCAGCGCATACGGTCCGCGCACGCCGCCGAGCTTTTCCGCCCGCTCGATCGCGGCCAGGCCGCGCCGGATGAGAAGGTGATCCCAGAGCGCCCGGTTTTGATCGAGAAGCAGGACCGGCTCCCCCGACCGGCCCAGCCGCGCCTTCGATCGCGAGGCTTGTATTTCCATCAGCGCGACCAGGCCGTGGACCTCCGGCTCCCGGGGGGCCAGTTCCGCCAGGATGCGTCCGAGGCGCAGGGCGTCCTCGCACAGGCCGGGCCGCATCCAGTCGCCGCCGGCGGTCGCCGTGTAGCCCTCGTTGAAGATCAGGTAGATGACTTCGAGCACCGATGCCAGCCGCACGGCCAGCTCGTCTCCGCGCGGCACCTCGAAGGGGATCCGCTTCTCCGCAAGGGTCCGCTTGGCGCGGACCACCCGCTGGGCCACCGTCGCCTCGGGGACCAGGAAGGCGCGCGCGATCTCTCCGGTCGTCAGACCTCCGAGCAGCCGCAGGGTAAGCGCCACGCGCGCCTCGGAAGGGAGCGCCGGATGACAGGCCGTGAACACGAGGCGCAGAAGGTCGTCGCCGATGTCATCGTCGATCGAGCTGTCGAAATCCGGCATCTTCGGCTGGGCCTCCAGCTCATACGCGAGCTCTTCGTGCTTGCGCTCGAGCCGTTTGTTCCGGCGAAGGTGATCGATCGCACGATGCTTCGCTGCGGCCATGAGCCAGGCGCCCGGATTGAGCGGGATACCAGACTCCGGCCACTGCTCGAGCGCCGCGACCAGCGCGTCCTGGGCGAGCTCCTCGGCGACTCCGATGTCGCGAACTATCCGTGCGATACCGGCAATGAGTCTTGCGGACTCGATTCGCCAAACCGCGTCGATCGTGCGATGGATATCGGTAGCTGTCACTCCTACCGATCACACCATCAACCGGCCGGTGGAGGCAAGCCCGCCGTCACCGCCCCGGAAGGTTTGCCGCCGCGTTCTGGATCTCCTCAGGGAACTCCGAGAATTCCATCACCTGCCGCAGTTCGATCACCTCGTTATCGCCGGCGGGGCAGCGCGATGCCCATTCGATCGCCTCTTCCCTCGATTTCACCTGGATCATCCAGTAGCCGCCGATTACTTCCTTCGCCTCCGCGAAAGGCCCGTCGGTCACTCTGGGCTTGCCGGCGGAGAACGAGACACGCGCGCCCATCGAAGGGGGATGCAGGCCGTCGAGCGCCAGCAGAACGCCGGCTTTCTGCAGGGTCTCGTTGTATTTCATCATTGCGCTTACGGCCTTGGGATCGGGCATGGTGCCCGGCTCGGCTTTCTCGTACCCTTTCGGGATCATCAGCATCATGAATCTCATGGTTTAAGGTCTCCTACTGATGCGTCGAACGGAGCGCTGCCGGATCGACACAGGTTCGCCTTTTTTCGCTCTCAGAAAGTCGCGGCGCTATCGACCCACATCAGCTCGCAGGCCCCGTTGCCTGTATCGGCGCGGCTCAGGGAGCTCCGCCAGTGCCAGCCATCCGGCGCGTCCACCTGGACCAGGTAGCCGTTCAGCTCCACGAGATCCCCCCGGCGCAGCGATTTCAAGGCGGAGCCGACATCCGGGTTGGCGGGGATCAGGTGCATATTGGCCGAGTGGGTGATGATATCTTCCTCTTTGGCGGGCATGCGGTTGTTCCGTTCCGTCCACATGTAAGCGCGATGGAGGCTGTAGAGACGGAGGCCGTCGAGGACCTCCTGGTTGGACATCAGGCGCCAGCCCACGGTCAGGTCGAGCGGAGACAAGTCGGATTCGCGGCCGAACCAGTAGGGCTCGGTGAGCAGCACGCGTGCGCGGATGTGATACAGCGCGAGCGGAGTGACCCGATAGTCTTTCACCTGCCAGGGCCGCGGTTGCGGGATGGACACCTGGGTGGGCTCTTCGGGAACCAGGACGCCAGGCGGACGCCGTCCTTCGGAGCCGGGCCAGAACAGGGCGATCAGCACGAAACCAAGGATACAGATGAACCCGAGCGAGCGCATGGAACCGTCAACGTTCCATGATATCGGGGTTGGGGTCCTATTTGTGAGGTGCGGCCGCGGGCGTCGCTTCGTTCAGGAACGCCGGGTTCGGAAATTCGACCTTGGTGGCCTTATTTTCGTTCGAAAGCCACTCGGCGTAATGTTCCTGCTTCAACTGCGTGAAGATCTCGCCGCGGACCTCCGAAAGCGGCCGGTAGGTCACTTCCTGGGCGCGCAGCAGGTAATACCCGTTCGGCTGCCGCACGGGTTCCGAGATATCGCCCTGCTTCATTGAGAAGACCTCGGTGCGGATGGCATCCGGGATATTGTCGGAGGGACGAAAGACGGCCAGGTCCCCGTCCTTGGCCTTCGATGTTTCATCCTCGGAGTCTTCCTTCACAAGCTTGACGAAGTCCGCTTCGGAATGAATCTCGGAACGCAGCTTTTCCGCCTTGGATTTGGCCTCTTCTTCGGTGCGCGAGGGCTTGCCGCCGGAGTGCGAGGCGTCGCTGCTGAAGCCGATATAAATAGCCTTGACCCGGACCTGTTTGTATTTGTCTTTGTTGAGGTCGTAATACTTGACGATTTCGCCTGGCTCCACGATGGTCGAAGAGACCACATCGTTCACCTTGGCCTGGCTCAAAATCATCATGCGGTAATAATCCAGGGCTTCCTTGGTGGGGCTTTGCTGGTCGAGCTTCTCCTTTTCCGCCAATTGGGACAGTTTGCGCATAAATGCCCACTGTTCGAGGAAGGTTTTGCGGTCGCGCAGAGCCATCTGCTGATTCTGCGGCGGCAGCGCGGCATAGATCTTCTTGAATTCGCCCATGGTGAGCTGGTGGCCATCGTCGAAGACGGCAATCACTGCGTCATCCGGCAGCGGAGGAAACGCCGGGGCCTTAGGAGCGGCAGCGGTCTGCGCCCAGACGGCGGATAGACAAAGGAATGCAAAGGAGGTAAGGAATTTCATGACTGGATCTGTGAATTTTCCAGCATAACACGCACCATCAGCGGCTCTCGGGGCGCGCCTCGCTGCGCTTCACCTGTACCCGCCGCCGGCCCTTTTCAAGGTTGGCCGCTGCCTTCTTGCGAGCCGCGTCGCTCACCTGAATCCGGTTATCCACGGCTGCGGCTCCGGCGGTTCGGGCGATGCGGGTCGCCACACCCTTGTGCTGCACTACATCGGTGCGTCCTTCGAAAGTGGCAATGCCTCCCTGCACCTTGACCTTGAAGCCATCGGCGCCGATCTTGGATTTCGCCAGACGGGCACGGATGTCCGCTTCGATCTGCGCATCCGACAGCCGGGCGGCGGTGGCAGGTTTGGGCGCTAGCGCCCGCTGGTGCTGGGCAGGCGGCCGCTGATCGGCGGCGAAAGCCAACGCGGCGAACGCCGCAACGAGAGCAATCCGATGCATGGAAGCCATAGGAATAAGGTTTCGCGGCGCGGCTGTTGTTCTCAGAATTCTGTGCTAAAGTTAGGGTTTCTCAAGGCTTTTCTGGTTCGATGCCCGAACAGATCCTGCTGCAAGGAAAAATCCTGGGCACGGAGGAGTTCCTCCTGGCCGGACCCGCCGAAGGACGTTCCGCGCGTTCGGCGGGCGAAGATCTGCTGGCCGGCCGGTCGCAGTGGATTACCCTTCTGTGCGAAGTGCTGCCGCGCGCCCTGCTGGCCGAGTTGGGGCTCGCGCGGATCCTGCTCGGCTCGAGCGGCGGAGGCCAGTTCCTGGTGGTACTGCCCGGCGAAGTGCGCGAGGCCGCGGAGACGTTTCTGGGAGCGGCCGAGCGCCAGATCGCCGAATTGAGCGGCGGATATGTCCGCCTGGTCTGGGGAGTTACGGACAACCTGGGCGACTGGGCCGTGATCCGCAAGCGCATCAACGAAGACCTGCAGCGCAAACGGAACGCGCCGCTCGCAAACGACCCGGCCGCGTTCCAGCCCTTTACGCGCGCGAACCTATCCGACGCCGACAGCTATTTCGCCAAAGAACTGGGCGCCAAGGTGCGGGAGGCGTCGAAGATCGGCTGGTCGCCGGAGAATCCCGGCAAGGTCGTGCCCGGGGAAGGGAAGTACAGCTGGACCCTGACCTCGAATCTCTCGCCGGACGGCATCATGGTGGCGCGCCACGCGGCGCCCTCCGACGACGGCAAGACGGCAGCTCCGGTACAGACGCTGGCGCGCCGCGCGCAAGGGCGCTCCATCTGGGGCGTGCTGCGGGGCGACGTGGACAACTTCAGCGTGCGCCTGCGCCGGGTTCACAGTATCGAAGAGCACGTGCCGCTTTCGGTGCTTTACAAGCAGTTCTTCGCCGGCGAGCTGGAGGTGCTCTGCTCCCTGCCGGAGTTTTGGCGCAAGGTGAGCATCATCTATTCGGGCGGCGACGATTTCGCGGTGTACGGTTCCTGGGACGCCCTGATCGCGCTGGGCCGCGAGGTGCAGCGCCTGTTCCACCGCTTTACGGAAGAGAATCTGAAGGAGTATCCGGGGCCGGAGGGTAAGACCATTTCCATGGCGATCGCCCTCGCGCCCGAGACGTATTACCCGCTGGCTTCGGTCTACGAAGAGGCCGGCAGGAACCTGGACCTGGCCAAATCCGCGGACAAGGACTGTATCTATCTGCTGGGCCGGATCCTGGAGTGGCGGCACCTGGCGGACGCCGCCGAGCTCAAAGACACGGTGACGCGGCTGGTCCACGATTTTCGCATGTCGCGCCAGTTGCTCTACCAGCTTCGCAGCTTCTACCGGCGCGAGGCGTACAACGAGGGAATCGACGAAGTACAGCGCACGTGGCGCTTCCACCGCCGGTTCAACCGCATTCTGAGCGGCACCCGCGACCGCGAATTCCAGAAGCTCCGCACGCACCTGATCAGCGAGATGGTGGGGCGCAAAACGGCGGAAGTGAAGCTGCGGCCCGCGGGCCTGGTGGCCCTGGAGTGGGCCAGATTGGTAACAGAGGTTTAGCACATGGCACAAGAGCAGGAGCAACGGAAGGAAAACCGTCCCCCGCGGGAAGGCCGGGGTCCGGGTGGACCGGGCGGACCGGGCGGGCCGCGCGGAGACCGGCCGGGCGGCGACCGTGGAGACCGCGGCGACCGGCGGTTTGACCGCGGACGGCCGGAAGGGCCTCCCGAGATCGAGCTCGAGAAGCTGATCAGCGACTCCCTGTACCTCGACAACCAGGCGCACTCCATCGTGAGCCGGATGCGGGACATGGATTCGGGAACCAAGAGCCAGCTGCGGCGCCTCTATAGCGCCGTGCGGCGTGCCGTGCGCACGCCCGAGGGCGAGCGTCAGCATGAGTTCGTCATGCTGCGGGCGCGCCTTGCGTACACCATTGCCCGCCACGGGCTGCGCAGCCTCGACCAGCTCGAAAAGCTGCTGCTGCAGGTGACGCGCAAAAACGACATCCGCGGTTACGAGCGGTTCAAAGATCTTTTCGAGGCCATCGTGGCCTACAACGAGTAAAGCATGAGCGCACACACCTCCCAAACCGAGCTGAAACTGATCGGCAAGCTGATTCTCGAAGGCGAGCTGCACTGCGAAACCGGCCTGCACGTGGGCGCCGGCAAGGGCTCGCTGGAGATCGGCGGCTCCGATAATCCGGTGGTCAAAGACGCGTTCGGCCGGCCGTACGTGCCGGGCAGTTCGCTGCGCGGCAAGATCCGGTCGCTGCTCGAGCAGTCCTCGGGGCTGGCCGTGCCCTCGGAACTCGTCTATCTTTCGCGCCGCAAAGGGCAGGAAGTGCGTATTCACCAGAGCGACCGTCCGGACGACGAAATCTGCCTGCTGTTCGGGCGGAATCCCGGGCGCATGGAGCGCGTGCAGGGAGACACCCTCGACACCAGCCAGGCCACGCCCGCGCGCCTGGCCGTGTTCGACGCGCCGCTCGATCCGGAGAGCATCACGGCGCAGATGCGTGAGAACCTGGACGACGAGCTGACGGAAGTGAAGAGCGAGAACGCCATCGACCGCATCACGTCGCAGGCCAATCCGCGGACGCTCGAGCGCGTCCCGGCGGGCGCGCGGTTCCGCACGCGGTTCGTGGTGGATGTGCTGTGCGACGAAGACGCGCCGCTCGTGCTGCGCGTGCTGGAAGGCCTGCGGCTGCTTGAGGACGACGCGCTGGGCGGCGGCGGCTCGCGCGGCAGCGGGCGTGTCCGCTTCTCCGGCCTGCGGCTGGTATGGCGCGGAAAGAGCCACTACGCGTCCGGCGCTCCCGAAAAGGAGATCGCCGCGGGCGCGACGCTCGGCGACATTCAGGCCGCCGTCACCGAAGCTGCCTTCTCCTTCCTGAAAGAGGAGTAATGAACCCCGGACTGGTTGTCAAGCTCCGTCCGGCCGGTCCGTGGCGCATCGGCCCCGACTCCGGCGCCCGCAATCGCGTGGACGTGATCTACCACAGCGACTCACTGTACTCGGCGGTCACCTCGGCCATGGCCCTGTTAGGTTCGCTCGAGGCCTGGCTGGACGCCACCGCGCGAGCGGCCGAGCCGGCTGTTTGCTTCAGCTCGTGCTTCCCGTTTTTGGATGACATCGGATTCGTGGTTCCGCCGCGCACCATCTGGCCGCCTTCTTCGCCGGGACTGATGTCGGCGCAGGTTCGCTGGAAGAGCGCGCGCTTTGTGCCGCTGGGCATCGTTCAGGCGATCCTCGCGGGCCAGACGCTCGACCCCAATCACTGGTCGGTGGACGGTGCGAGCGAATGCCTGGTGCCCGCCGGCCGTTTGGGTCCGTTCCGCACTTCGGTGCGATGGGCCGCCGGAGTGGACCGCCTGACCGGCGCCAGCGACCGCCATTCCACCGCGTGCATGGAGTTCCGCCCCGGGGCGGGCCTGTGGACGATCGTTTCGTTTGCCGGCGAAGCCGCGCGAGAGCGCTGGCAGGAGCCGGTCAAAGCTGCATTCCGATTGCTTGCCGATTCCGGCTTCGGAGGCGAGCGTTCGCGCGGCTGGGGCCGCTCGGAGACACCGGAATTCGTAGAAGGCCTGCTGCCGGATATGATCTTGCTGGGGGCCGGGGCAGAGAAGGGGGCCGGGGACCAGGGGCCAGGGGCCGGGGAAACGCCGGTGCCTACGCCCACGGTTCAGCCCATTCTCACAGAGCTGCCGGCTGAGGAATCTGTTGAGGCCGCACCCGACACGGTGGCCGAAGCTCCGGCCCCCGACCCCCGGCCCCCGGCCCCCGAAGAAGCCCCGGCCCCCAAGGCCTCAGAAGCCGCTCACTGGCTGCTGTCGCTGTTTACGCCGGGAGCCGCGGACGCGGTCGATTGGGGACGCGGCAATTACACCGTGCTGGCGCGCGGCGGACGCGTCGAGAGTCCCGCGGGGTCGGGCGAGCTGAAGAAACAACTGCATATGGTTTCGGAAGGATCGGTGCTGGTGGCCGCTTCCCATCCGCGGGGGGCGGCGCCCGATGTGGCGCCCGATGGATTCGCCCATCCCGTGTTCCGCTCCGGATTCGCGCTGTCCATCCCGCTGCCGGAGGGGGACTGATGCGATACCGCGCCACGGTGGTAACTCCTTTGCTGGTCGGGGACGGCCGCAAGCTCAGCCCCATCGACTACATGGTCTGGAAAGACCACGTCAACGTGCTCGACCAGTGGCGCATCTTCCGGCTGCTGGCCAAGGGCCCTCGTCTGGAAGGGTACCTCGCGCAGTTGAAGAAGGCTGACAAGCTGGATTTCGCCTCCTGGGGCGGGTTTGCCCAGAATTTCGCGGGGCGACGCGTGCCGTTCGAGAACCCGGCCTATTCCGCCTACTGGAACCGCGCTTCGGGCGAAAGCCTGCAGATCCCCACGTTTTCGGCGGGGCCGTCCGGGCCCTATCTGCCGGGCGCCGCCATTAAGGGCGGACTTCGCACGGGCATGGTTTTCGCGCACTGGCGCGACGGCATGCTGCAGGATTTGCTGGCGCGCGTGCAGACCGAGCGGCTTCCCCGGCATCCGGCGGAGGGTGTGGAGGAGCAGGCGCTCGGACCGGCCGGATCGAATCGGATGCGCTTCGTGAGCGCGGGCGATTCGGACCCGGTGGCCACAACGCAGTTCAAAATCTACCTGCTGCGGACCTCCACCCTGCAGCCTCGCGGCGGGGCTTTGGCGCTCGGGTGGAAACAGAGCCCGCGCGGCGCCGTGGATGGAGGGCGTCCCGAGGAGAGCACGCCGGCGTTCGCCGAAATGGCGACTCCCGGCACCGCCTTCGAGGGCGATTGGAACGAGAAGGCCTTCTTCCTGCAGCCCGAGGTCCGGCGCTCGATCCGCTGGCCGGAGCTCAGCCGTTCCCGCATCTTCGAAGCGGCCAACGTCTATGCCGCGGGCCTGTTGACGCTGCAGCGCCAATACGCTGCCTGGGCCGGACTCGGGGTGCTCGACCAGAGCCTGGTGGAACTCGAGGGACGGCTGGCCGCGGCCCGCGAGCGCGGCACCTGCCTGCTGTGCCTGGGTTGGGGCGGGGGCATGCCCGCCAAGAGCGCCTGGCTGGACACCACGAATGCCGACTACCGCCAGATTCTGCAGCAGTTTGCGCTATACAACCGCGCGCTGGCCAGCAATCTGCCGTTCCCCAAAACGCGCCGGATCGTCTTCCTGAACAACCGTCCGGCGACGCTGCCGGGATGGGTGGAACTGGCGGTCGAGGAATAGCTCAGGCTTCGGACTCTTCGCTCAGCTCGAAACCGCACGGCGCGATGTTGGCGTAGAGCGTCTCGGAATCGTGGCCGTTGAGGTGGAAGATCTGGCGCACCAGGTCGCAGACACTCTCATTGCCGCGCTCGTAAAACACCAGGATGGAGGGCCCCGCGCCGCTCAGGGTGCAGCCCAGCAGCCCGGGCGCCCGCAGCCTCAGGATGTCGTGCAGTCCGGGCACCAGCGCCTCGCGGTAGGGCTGGTGAAAGCGGTCTTCGAGAGCCGCCGGAAACGCGGAGGTGGACCCCGCCGCCAGGGCCGCGATCAGTAGGGACGCCCGCTGCACGTTGAACACGGCATCGGCGCGGCTGTAGCTATCCGGCAGAACGGCGCGCGCCTTGGAGGTCGGCAGGTCGAAATCCGGCACGACTACGGCCAGGCCGAAGCGCTGCGGCAGGTCGAGCCGCACCGCGCGCGTGACGCCGCCCGAATCGATGGCGCTGGCGACGATCGATCCCAGCGTGCAGGGCGCAACGTTATCGGGGTGGCCTTCGAGGCGGGCGGCCTCGTCCAGGATGCGCAGCGGCTTCCACCGCAGGTCGAGCAGTCGATCGGCAATCACCACGCCCGCCGTGAGGGCCGCGGCGCTCGACCCCATCCCTTTGCCGAGCGGGATGTCGTTGCGGATCTGGAGCTCGATGGGGGGCATTTCGGCGCCGTGGCTCTCCGCCACCGTCGCCGCGGTCTGCCAGATCAGGTTGTCCCGCCCGAGCGAGATCTGCCCGGCATCGCGGCCCTCCGCCGAGATCACCAGCTCATCACTGCGGCGGAAGCGGCATGTCAGGTACACGCCGAGCGCCAGGCCGAGTGCGTCGAAGCCGGGTCCCAGGTTGGCGCTCGATGCCGGTACGCGCAACGTGTACCAGGGCATAGGGCGTATTCGAAGCTGCGTTTTCAGCGGATCTCCAGGATCTCTTTTTCCTTGGTCTTGGCCGCCTGGTCGATTCTCTGCATGTACGTGTCGGTCAGCTTCTGGACCTCGTCATGCGCCCGCTTGTCGTCGTCTTCGGTGATCTTCTTGTCTTTCAGAAGCTTCTTGACGGCTTCATTGCCATCCCGGCGGATGTTGCGCACCGACACACGATGGTGCTCGGCGGCGGCGTGCAGACGTTTGACCAGCTCCTTGCGCCGCTCCTCGGTCAACGGGGGAATCGGCAGGCGGATGATCTTGCCGTCATTCGCCGGGTTCAGGCCCAGGTCGGAAGTGCGTATGGATTTCTCGATCGGGCCGATCTGCGAGACGTCCCACGGCTGGATAGTGATCAGGGCAGGCTCGGGCACGTGCAGGTTCGCGAGTTGATTGAGCGGGGTGGGTGTCCCGTAGTAATCCACCCGTATATGATCCAGAATGCCCAGTGAGGCGCGTCCGGTCCGGATAGACGCCATCTCGTGCTGCAAATCAGAGACGGCTTTGTCCATCCGCGTCTTCAGGTTCGATTCAACCTCTTTGAGATTGTTGAATGTTTGACCGCTGGGTGCTGGTTGCTGTTCTGTTTTCATAGCGCACGAGTTCCAAGTAACGATTATACGTAACGATGGCCTCCTCTTGTTAGACTGGATCTCTATGTCCGGCGTTCACCCGAGTGCGAAACGCCAGCCCCTGGTCTTTTCGTTTCTTGTATTTCTACTCCTGACCTCCGCCTGGCAGGCCTTCTACTGCGTTGCGTCCACCCGCCGGGATCCGGCGGGGCTATTTTTTTCCGGCGATGCTTTCCCTAAGCCCCCGGAACTTTGGGGAAGCTACCAATATCCCGATAGCCGCGGCTATGACGGACAGATGTACCGCCTGCTGGCCCATGACCCGTTGAACCGGAAGGGCTACTGGGATTATCTGGACGATGCCCGCTTCCGTTCGCGCCGCATCCTGATTCCGGCGCTGTCCGGCCTCCTGGGCGGCGGCTCTACCCGCGCCGTGGATCTTGGTTACATCGCGATTACCGATATCGTGCTGGCGCTCGGAGCCGTGTGCTTCGTGCGCCTGGCGGGCGGCGGGATTCCTACTGCGCTGGCGCTGGCGATTTACGCGCTCATTCCCGCGGTGATCGCGTCGGCCGACCGTATGGTGCTGGACGGTCCGGCCGTCGCGGGCTTCCTGGCAGCGCTGCTGTTCTTCAGGGAGTGTCGCTGGCGCCCACTCTGGGTGCTCGCGGCACTGCTCCCGCTGGTCCGCGAAACGTTGATTTGCGTCAACGCGGGGATTGGATTGGCCCTTCTCGTCCGCCGGGAGTACCGGCACGCGGCGCGGGCCGCCCTAACGGCTGCCCCCGCCCTCGCCTGGTGGTGGTACGCCGGCCTTCGCACTCAGCCTTCGACCTCAATGAGGCTGCTCTCGTTCCCGCTCTGGCCGCAGATCGAGCGGCTGGTGCAGCCATTCGCCCGGCCGGTTTCGCCCGCCGTCAACCTGCTTCTCGAATCGCTCGACCTGCTGGCGTGCATCTGCCTGCTATGGGCCTTTTTCTGGTTCGGCAAGACGGTACTCGCCGAATTCCGTGAAGGCGGCTGGAAGGACGACACGCTGATCGTGCTGCCTTCCGCGGTGCTGGCGGCCGTTTCGTCGAGCCACCAGATCCTGGCGGAACCCTACGCATTCATGCGGGTCGACAGCGTCCTGCTGGCCTGGGTGATTCTGAGGATGGTGCGTTGGCGCCCAATCTATGCCGCCGTCTATGCTCTCATCGGCTCGATGGGGCTGGCGGTATTCCGGGCGGGTCCGTTCCTGCGGCTGCTCGGGTGGTAATCGGGGCTAGTGGATGATGGTGCCGACCGGCTCGCCCATGGCCATCCGCATGATGTTCCCAGGCGTGGTCAGGTTGAAAACCAGGACCGGCAGCTGGTTGTCGCGGCACATCGCGATGGCGGTGGCATCCATCACGCCCAGCCCCTTCGCGAGGACGTCGAGATACGAGATGGACTCGTATTTCACGGCGTCGGGAAATTTCAGCGGGTCTTTGTCGTAGACGCCGTCCACGCGGGTGGCCTTGGCAATGATATCGGCCTTGATCTCGAGCGCGCGCAGAGTGGCCGCGGTGTCGGTCGAAAAGTAGGGGTTGGAGGTGCCGGCCGCGAAGATGGCGATGCGGCGCTTCTCGAGATGGCGGATAGCCCGGCGGCGTATGTAAGGTTCCGCCACCTGGTGCATCTCGATGGCGCTCATGACGCGGGTCGGGATGCCCATCTGCTCCAGCGCGTCGGACAAGGCCAGTGAGTTGATCACGGTGGCCAGCATTCCCATGTGGTCCGCCGTGACGCGGTCCATCTTTTGCGCGGCGGCGGCGACACCCCGGAAAATGTTGCCGCCGCCCACCACGACTCCGATCTGAATTCCCGCCTCCGCTACATCCGCCACCTCGCGCGCCAGGCTCTTGACGCGGTCGGCGCTGATCCCGAAGGGGGCGCCTCCCGCCAGAACTTCACCGCTCAGTTTCAGAAGTATGCGGTTGTAACGGGGCATCTATTCGGCGGCCGCCTGCTCGCCGCCGGCCTCCGCCGCGGCCACGTCGCCTACCTTGAAGCGAATGAACCGGGCGATGGACATGTTCTCTTTCAACTTCGAGATCCTGGTCTTCACCAGTTGATCGATGGTCAGGGTAGCTTCCTTCACGAAGGGCTGCTCCAGCAGGCAGACCTCTTCGTAGAACTTGTTGATACGGCCTTCGACGATCCGGTCGACCACCTTCTCGGGCTTGCCTTCATTGAGCGCGCGGGCACGCGCAATCTCGCGTTCCTTGTCCAGTACATCGGCCGGAACATCCTCGCGGCGCAGATACCTGGGATCGGCGGCCGCGATGTGCATCGCGATGTCGTGGACCAGTTCCTGGAAGTCCGCGGTGCGCGCCACGAAGTCGGACTCGCAGTTGACTTCAACCAGCACGCCCAACTGGCCGCCGGCGTGTATGTAGCTGCCGATCAGGCCCTGCCTGGTCACGCGCCCCGCCTTTTTCCCGGCCGATGACAGGCCCCACTTCCGCAAGAGGACTTCCGCCTCGCCGATATCGCCGTTGGCCGCCACCAGGGCCTTCTTGCACTCCATCATGCCCGCGCCGGTGCGCTCGCGCAGGTCTTTCACTAGTGCCGCGGTAATCTCCGCCATAACTGTTTCTTTTGTTTCCTCTGCTGCCCGCTTCCTTACGGTCGCGGCTAAGCAGAGCCGCGACCGTGAAGGAGCGGGCGGATTTCTCTAGTGGCCGCCTTCGGTCACAACCGGCTCGGCCGGCGGTTCGGCGGTCTCGGAGGCCGGACCTTTGCGCGGGGAAGCCGGCGCCGGCTCATCCTCCATGCTCAGGCTCTCCGCCATAATCTTCTCGGCATACTTGGGATCCACGTATTCCGTGTATTCCAGCATGCCTTCCTCGGCCGGGGCTTCCTCTTCGACGATCTTATCCGCCGCAAAGTCGTGCTCGGTGGCCAGCGAGCGCCCTTCGATCACGGCGTCCGCAATCTTGCTGGCGAACAGCCGGATGGCGCGAAGCGCGTCGTCGTTTCCCGGAATCACGCAATCCACTTCGTCCGGATCGCAATTGGTATCGACAATCGCCACTACCGGGATGCCCAGCCGCCGCGCCTCTTTCACCGCGATCGCTTCCTTGTTGGAATCGATCACGAACAGCACGTCGGGGAGGCCTGGCATGTCTTTGATGCCCGCCAGGTTCTGGTCCAGGTGCTTGCGCTCGCGCTCCAGCCGGATGATTTCCTTCTTCGGCCGTCCGGCGTAGCCGCCCTCGACCGACGACATGCCTTCCAGTTCTTTCAGCCGCTTGATCGACTTCTGTACCGTGGCCATGTTCGTGAGCAGCCCGCCCAACCAGCGCTGGTTCACGTAGTACATCTGGCAGCGGGTGGCCTCTTCGGCGATGGCCTCCTGCGCCTGACGCTTGGTGCCCACGAAGAGCACGTTCTTGCCCTGCGCGGCCATCTCGCCCACGAACCGGGCGGCGTCTTTGAACATCTTCAGGGTTTTCTGAAGATCGATGATGTAGATTCCGTTACGTTCGCCGAAGATGTATTCCTTCATCTTCGGATTCCAGCGCTTGGTCTGGTGCCCGAAGTGAACGCCGGCTTCGAGCAATTCCTTCATGGATATTGCAGGCAAACTACCTCCTCAACTCATGGGAGAGGGGAAACCTCTCGGTTATGTCTTCCTTTACCGGTTGCGCCGCCGCCGCACGGTCCAAAGCGAGATTTGCGCCGCGGCTGCGTAACGGAAGACCGGTTGTCAAACGCACGTCGGGGCCGGGTAAGCCCGGCCCCTGGTTGTGGGATCCTTTTAACGCTTGGAGAACTGGAACCGCTTACGCGCACCTTTTTGGCCGTACTTCTTTCGCTCGTGCGCACGCGGATCGCGGGTCAGGAAGCCCAGCTTTTTCAGCCGGCCTCGCAACTCCGCGTTGAACTCCACCAGTGCCCGGGCAATGCCCAGACGGGCCGCGCCCGCCTGCCCGGCGACCCCGCCGCCGTCGGCGAGAATCACCAGGTCGAACTTATCGCTGGTCTCGGTGGCCGCCAGGGGCTGCCGCACGATCGCCCGCGCGCTCTCGGTGGGAAAGTAGTTCTCGAACGCGCGTCCGTTGACCTGGATCTCGCCCTTGCCTGGACGAAGAAAAATTCGCGCCACCGACTTCTTGCGGCGGCCCGTACCCAAATATTGAACCATCGTCGCTGCCACTAAACTCGCACCTTCCTGCCCTATTTCACGGCCAGCGCGGCCGGTTTCTGGGCCGCGTGCGGATGCCGGTCACCCGCGTAGACCTTCAATTTCCGGAACATCTGTTTGCCGAGCTTGGTCTTCGGGAGCATGCCCCGAATGGCCTCTTCCACGATCCGCGTCGGCCGGGTCTCGCGCACCCGCTTGAAGCTGGTTTCCACCAGCCCGCCCGGATAGCCCGTGAAATGACGGTAGACCTTGCTCTCTTCTTTCCGGCCCGTGAGCCGGACTTTGCTCGCGTTAATGACGATCACGTGATCGCCGGTATCCAGAAACGGCGTGTACGAGGGTTTATTCTTGCCCATCAGCAGCATAGCCGCCCTGCTGGCGAGCTTGCCCAGAACCGCTTCCTGGGCGTCGATGACATGCCACTGGCGGTTGATGCCGTTCTTGGAGGGGAACTCGGTACTCATTGACACACGTCTCCAACTCTTTCGTTCAAACTATTTAGACTACCGGGATAGAGGGTTCGTTGTCAAATCGGGTGACAAGCCGGAACCCGTTACCCGGTAGTGGGTTGCTGGTCCGGATCGTACTGATTGGTGCGTAAATACTCGCGGAGAACCTCGTTGACCACTTCCGTTACGGTCCTCCGGCTATCTAGAGCGAGCCGGTTCACCGGCTCGCAAACATCCAGATCCAGGCGGACGGACTGAATATACATGCGCTATACCCCTGGTGGCGACTTCTTCTTCCGATATGGCGCCATATTCCCCGGCTAGTGTCTATTATTACAAGCCGAGCCTCCCCACGACGCCCAATCTTTTGGCCAGCCGAGAGCTGTTCTTGCCTGCTCCAATGGCATGCTCCGTATTGTATCGGAACGAGACAGTTGCTCAGGCTCGCGAGTAGGCCGGGCCGAGCTTACGGTATTATAGAAATATCCTTGCTTTCCATTCAAAACATCTCCATGCGCTTCGGCGCCAGAATTCTGTTTGAGGACGTCACCTGCACCTTTCTTGGCGGGCGCCGTTATGCCATCACGGGTCCCAACGGCGCCGGAAAATCGACGCTGATGAAGATCCTCTCGGGCGAGCTGGAGCCTCCCAAAGGGACGGTCTCGCGTCCCAGGAAGTTCGGCGTTCTGCGCCAGGACCAGTTTGCATTCGACGGATTTCGCGTGATCGATACCGTCATCATGGGGAATGCGCCGCTCTGGCGGGCGCTCGAAGAACGCGACGCGCTGTACGCCAAGCCGCATGACGAGCTCACCGATGACGATGGCATGCGCCTCGGCGAGCTCGAAGGCATCGTGGGCGAAGAAGGCGGCTACACGGCCGAAGCCGACGCCGCCGTGCTGCTCGACGGGCTGGGCGTGGAATCCGCCCTGCATGAACGGCGCATGGGCGAGTTGCAGGGCGGCCAGAAGGTCCGCGTGCTGCTGGCCCAGGCTCTCTTCGGAAGCCCGCCCGCGCTGCTGCTCGACGAGCCCACCAATCACCTCGACCTCGAATCGGTCCACTGGCTGCAGGATTATCTCTGCGACTACCAGGGCGTGCTGATCGTGATTTCGCACGACCGGCATTTTCTGAACAGCGTTTGCACGCACGTAGCCGATATCGATTACGAAACGGTCATCCTCTACACCGGCGGGTACGACGACATGGTGCTCGCCAAGACCCAGGTCCGCTCGCGCATCGAAGCCGAGAACGCGCAGCGCGAGAAAAAGATCGCCCAGCTCAACGAATTCATCGCGCGCTTTTCGGCGGGCACGCGGTCGAGCCAGGTGACGTCGCGCAAAAAGGAAGTGGAGCGGCTGCAGACCTCGGAACTGGCGAAGTCGAACATCCAGCGGCCGTACATCCGATTCGACATGAAGCGACCCTCCGGCCGCCATCCGCTGGAGGTCAAGGGGCTGTCGAAGCGATATGACGAATTACAGGTGATCGACGCCTTCACTGCCAGCGTCTCCCGCGGCGAGAAGATCGCGCTGATGGGCCGGAACGGAGCGGGGAAGACCACGCTGCTGAAATCGCTGGTTCGCAGCGCCACCGGCTTTATCGAGGATGCCGACCGGCACTTCGACGTGGATGCGGGGATCGTCGTGTGGGGCCATGAGGTCGCGGTGGGCTACTTCGCCCAGGACCATTCCGATTCGATTGTGAAGGGGACCACGGCGATCGAATGGCTGCACCAGTTCGACCCTCAGGCGTCGCAGGAGGAACTGCGGGGCCTGCTCGGCCAGATGCTGTTCAGCGGCGAGGACGCCCTCAAGCCGACCAGCGCCCTCTCCGGCGGAGAGGCCGCGCGGCTGATCTTCTGCCGGCTGATGCTGCAGAAGCCCAACGTCCTGGTGCTCGACGAACCGACGAATCACCTGGACCTGGAGTCGATCAACGCCCTCAACATCGCCCTGCAGAAGTATGCGGGAACCGTGCTGTTGGTGACCCACGATCATGACCTGATCGAGGAGGTAGCCACGCGGATCTGGCATTTCGAGAACGGCCGCATCGAAGACTTCAAAGGCTCGTACGACGAGTATGCAGCCTATGCCGAGGAGAAGGCGTCTTAGGGGACGCGGGTTGCGCACTCTCCGGAAGCCCCTTCGCGGGAGCTTATCGGAAACAGCGTGCAATTGTCGTGCCTCCGTACACCTCGGAATCACGAAACGCCATACGTTAAAATCGCCGCGGTGAAGACCAGGCCTCGTAATTTGGTCGAAGGGGGAAGTACGAAGAAGCTTGTCCTCGCCTCTCTTCTTATCGGCGTCCTCTGGATTTGGTACTGCGTAGCGGCTGACTACGGGTACAGGGCCGTATCTGGCACCTATACCTTTGAGCAGGAATCAGAACGCTCGACCTTGATTTTGCACCGGGATCAACTGTTTGAATAGTAGCTTAAGAAGGCGGGACAGGTCGAGCGCACCCACGGAACATGGCGGCGCACTGGCGAGGGCAGCGTTGTTTTCTCGAATGACTTTTTGATCGTCACCGGGCAGGAGGCGACTCGGGATGGTCACGTTTACGGGGAAGTCAGGAAGGGACTCGCCGGTCTATTCGTATCGACTATAGTATTCGAGCCTGAACGCGAATGCCCAGTGTTCCACAAGAAATGGCTTCGGTGACATTCCAGCGTCCAGCGGTCTTGCGGCAGCCGAAGGGATCCGATTAGCCCCCCGAAGACGCTGTTCTGTCAGATAAGGGTTCTGAAGCGGGGTTATCACAATCGACCCTTCAGGCCCTTCGCGCTTCGCGGCGAAGGCCCTCATGCACCAGCATCTTGAGAAGGGTTTGGTATCCAATACCCTTCCGCGTTGCCAGTTCCCGCGCTTTTGCCACATCAGGTTCAGGCAGGCGCAGCGCGATCTGAATGCTGGCGGTCCGGTTCAGTTGCCCGACAAGGCGCGAGCCCTTCGGGGCGATCCCCTTTTTTGCCGGTCCGGCGGCGTTCTGCTTTACGAACTCCCGGCCTTGACGGCTGGCCCACCAGTCCGCTTCTTCCGCCTCGCGCGTGAACTTTGGAATCTCGATCGATTTCTTTTTCATCGCTTATTCCCCTCGCAACCGCCTGGCAAGGTAATCCCTCTTTTGCCCGGCATCCAGGTCGTACGCGGTCACGACCCGGATCTTTTCGCCCCGTTCGACCAGTACCACCGCCAACAGTCGTCCCGTATCTGTCTCGCCGTAATAGACGTGGCGCATTTCGCCCTCAACTTCTTGCTCATAAATCGGGATCGGATCGTTCGATAGCGTTCTTTCCACTTCTTCGGCTTTGATCCGATGCGCCCTGATCTTGCGAAGATTGTTCTTGTCCCAGTCGAACACCGCACCTTCATTGTATATGCAATGCATGACATGTGGACGGTTGGGGTTGAGAAACGGCGATTGCGGACTTTGACCGGGTGTGGCGGGTTTGGACAGGTCATTTTCCGGAAGCCCCACTATCGCTCGCCATCTGCAAGGCTACAGGGTTCAATGAGGCATCGTTAAAATGGACTTTGTGAGCGAATCTGGATCGCTCGAATCTGGGACTCCTATACCTCTTGTGAACGCGGACGACTTGAAGCGCGTCTGCCATCTACTGCAGAAGGCAATCGCCGATCACGGACTCGGGGTAGGCATCGA
The DNA here is from genome assembly GCA_963836015.1 of Bryobacterales bacterium. Classification (GTDB taxonomy): domain Bacteria; phylum Acidobacteriota; class Terriglobia; order Bryobacterales; family Bryobacteraceae; genus CAWCDJ01. Next base: position 719,767 of record CAWIIF010000004.1, read on the forward strand.
CGAGAGAATTATCTCGCAGCAGTGTGGTCCAGGTGCGGATGTGAATGCCATCTGCTTTCGTGCTGCATTGCTCCAATATCTGTTTCAGTCGGGAGTGCTAGATGATTGGCGCGCGGGGAGTGAACCCGCAGCGTTGGTTTTCCAAGTCGGCGCAGTGTTCCCATGGAGCAGGGCGTCCAGGGATTTGATTCTGCAGCTTTCATCGAGCGGTTGCGCTCCGGAGAACCATAGCTCATTTGGCGAGCCAATGGTGACGGTGCCGAATCCTTGTTACGAGGCGCGGCGGTATCGTTTCACGTCGATCTGTTCCTGCTGCACCTGGGCGAGATCGAAGTTCGCCTGAAGCCGGAGCAACATCTCCGGGCTACTGCCGAAAGCTTTAGAGCCGTACCGCCATTTCCGGCGAAACTCCGGCTTTTCCGTTCACAAGATTATTGAGAGCCTGCCGCGTCACGCCTAGTGCCTTGGCTGCGGCCGTAATCGTCAGCCCAAGCGGCTCAATGCAATCCTGCCTTACGAGGCGGCCAGGATGCGGAGGGTTCTTATCGCAACGCGGAAACTTCGAATCACATTTTTTAAGCTTGGTCTGACAAGTATCACTTGTCAACAGTATCGCGAGCTGCCTTCACGCCGCCCCTACACTGCCGCCGGCTGCCGCAGCGATTTCACTCTGTCTCTCAACTGCGCGGCCTTCTCGAACTCGAACTTTCGCGCGGCCTCCCGCATCCTCTCTTCCAACTCGCCGATGAACCGCTCGCGCTGATCCGGAGTGAGCGTCTCCACTTCCTCGTCCGCCTCGATCGGCACCGTCACGTAGTCGCCCTCCGCCACCGCCACCAGACTCATGTCGATCGGCTTGATGATCGATTGCGGCACGATGTGGTTCCGCTCGTTGTACGCCAGTTGGATCTCGCGGCGGCGCCCTGTCTCGTCGAGTGCCCTGCGCATGCTGTCCGTCATCACGTCGGCGTACAACACCGCATGTCCTTCCACATGGCGCGCCGCGCGGCCGATGGTCTGGATCAGCGACCCCGCCGACCGCAGGAAGCCTTCTTTATCGGCATCCAGAATCGCCACCAGCGAAACCTCCGGCAGGTCCAGCCCCTCGCGCAGCAGGTTGATCCCGATGAGCACGTCGAACTCGCCGCGCCGCAGGTCGCGCAGAATCTTGATGCGGTCGAGCGTGCTCACCTCCGAGTGCAGGTAGCGGCAGCGCACGCCCACTTCGGAGTAGTATTCCGCCAGGTCCTCCGACATCCGTTTGGTGAGCGTCGTGACCAGCACCCGCTGGCCGTCGGCCACGCGCTTGCGGATTTCGCCCAGCAGGTCGTCCACCTGGCCCTTCACCGGCCGGATTTCGACGCTCGGATCCACCAGCCCGGTCGGCCGGATCACCTGCTCCACCACGACGCCCGCCGCCTTGGTGAGCTCGTACGGGCCGGGGGTCGCCGATACATAGACGAGCTGGCCGACGCGATGCTCGAACTCCTCGAAGGTCAGCGGCCGGTTGTCGAGAGCGCTGGGCAGGCGGAATCCGTGCGCCACCAGCACCTCCTTGCGCGACCGGTCGCCGTGGTACATGCCATGCAATTGCGGAACCGTCTGGTGGCTCTCGTCGAGGAACATCAGGGCATCGTGCGGCAGGTAATCGAGCAGCGTCGGCGGCGCCTCCCCGGGCAGCCGGCCCGAGAAGTGACGCGAGTAATTCTCGATTCCGTGGCAGTAGCCGATCTCTTTGATCATCTCGAGATCGAACATGGTCCTCTGGAACAGCCGCTGCGCCTCGATCTGCTTCCCCTGCTTTTCCATCTCCTTGTGCCACCAGCCGAGCTCCGTGCGGATGCTCTCCATGGCGTTCAAGCGAGTCTCCTCGCTCATCACGTAATGAGTCTTGGGATAGATCGGCAGCCGCGTGTAAGTCTGCTTGACCTGGCCCAGCAGCGGATCGATCTGCGAAAGGCTCTCCACTTCGTCGCCCCACAGCTCGATGCGGTAGGCATTGTCTTCGTAGGTCGGGTAGATCTCGATGACATCGCCGCGCACACGGAACGTGCCGCGCCGGAAATCGGTGTCGTTGCGCTCGTAGAGGATGTCCACCAGCTTCGCCAGAATCTGGTTGCGGGAGATCTTCTGACCCTTCTCGAGCATCAGCAGCATGCCGTAGTAGGCCTCGGGCGATCCCAGTCCGTAGATGCAGCTCACGCTCGCCACGATCACGCAGTCGCGCCGTTCGAACAGGCTCTTGGTGGCCGAAAGCCGCAGCTTGTCCAGCTCGTCGTTGATGGTGGCTTCCTTCTCGATGTAGACGTCGCTCGAAGGGATGTAGGCTTCCGGCTGGTAGTAGTCGTAATAGCTGACGAAGTACTCCACCGCGTTGTCGGGGAAGAACGATTTGAACTCGTGGAAGAGCTGGGCGGCCAGGGTCTTGTTGTGCGCCAGGACGAGCGCCGGGCGGCCCGCCGCTTCGATCACCTTGGCCATGGTGAACGTCTTGCCCGAGCCGGTCACACCCAGCAGCACCTGGTGCTGTTCGCCTTCGCGGACGCCCCGCGTCAGCTCGGCGATCGCGTTCTCCTGGTCACCCCGCGGCCGGTAGTTGACGGCCAACCGAAACCCCATCCCTACAGCTTATCAGCGGCCGGGACAGAACTTCGGGCTTCAGGTGGTGAGCGATTCATCCGGCACTTCTTCGACGTCGAGGACCACGCGGCTTTCCGCCAGCGCGGCCTTGAACTCGTCTTCGCGGCCTTCGGCGATCGTGTACACCCAGCTTTCGGTGCCGAGAGCGAGGAAGCCGTTGTCGTTGCTCTCCTGCGAGCCGGTGCCTTCGTTCAGGTCTTCGGCCACGCCCAGCCCGGCCGGCTCCAGGATCTCGATGAATTCGGCATCTTCTACCACGCCTTCCGCCGTCGAGACCAGCGCCGCGGGGTCGTCCGCCGGTTCACCCTCCGGGCTGAACCGCCTCCCGAATGTGACTTTGTACTTCATCACCCTGAACACGGCACTTCGATCCCCACTGTTATGCTATGGACAGTGGCCTTCAACCCATCCTCCGTTTCACGGATCATGGTGCGCGCCACCAACTGGCTGGGCGACGCCGTTATGTCGCTGCCCGCTATCCGGACCGTTCGACAGGTCTTTCCGCGCGCACACCTGGGCGTGGTGGCGCGTCCCTGGGTGGCCGACCTCTACGCGCGCGAAAGCGCCATCGACTGCGTGATCCCGTACACCGCGCGGAAGGGGCTTTCGGCACGGCGGGAGTTCGCCGCCCGCCTCCGGGCCGAGCGTTTCGACGCCGCCATTCTCCTGCAGAACGCCTTCGACGCCGCCTTGATGGCCTGGATGGCGCGGATTCCGGAGCGTATCGGCTACAATCGCGATGCCCGCGGCCTGCTGCTGACCCACGCTGTGGCCGTGCCGGAGCCCGGTGAAATACCGCGCCACGAGCGTTTCTACTACCTGGAACTGCTGCGCCGCGCCGGGCTGATCGAGCGCTTCCCGCCGTCGGCCGCCATCCGGCTGGATGGAATCGACGCCGCGCGCGAGGCCGGCATCGCCCACCTTTCCGCGTTGGGCATCGAGACCGCGCCGGTAGGCATCAGCCCCGGCGCCGCCTACGGCAACGCCAAGCGCTGGCTGCCCGAACGCTTCGCCGAAACGGCGGGCCATTTCCGCGGTGTGCCCGTCCTGATCTTCGGCTCGGGTTCCGAGCGGCCCTTGTGCCAGGTGGTGGCCGCCCCGCTCGAGCGCGCGGGCTTCCAGGTCCGCAACCTGGCCGGGGAAACCACTCTGCGCGAATTTATCGAGATGGCGGCAGCCTGCCGGCTGTTCCTGACCAACGATTCCGGAGCCATGCACGTAGCCTCCGCGGCGGGTGTGCCCACCGTGGCCGTCTTCGGCGCCACCGACGACACCACCACCGGACCGACCGGCCCTCTCGCGCGGGTGGTCCGTGAGCACGCCGAGTGCAGCCCGTGCCTGCTGCGCGAGTGCCCTATCGACCACCGCTGCATGACCAGGGTCACCGCCGAGACCGTTTATTCCGCCGCCTCGCTCCTTTTGACCGGCGCCCCTCAATGGACACACGAGACAAAATCCTGACCCTCGCCGCCGTTCGCGCGCTAGGCCGGCCGCTCACCGTAGTAGCCACTACGAGCACGCTCCTGCGCGCCGATCTGGTGAACGAGCTGGCCGCGCTGCGCCATCCGCTGCTGGCCGCCGTGCTCCCCGCCGAGCCTGCGCTGCTGCCCCTCCGTGCGCGCGCCGAGCTGTTGGCGGCCCTGCGAGTAGTAGATTACGTGGTGATCGCCGAGCCGGCCGAGCTGGACGGCCTCGAAGTGATCCGCCTGGAAAGCCGCGACCCCGACCTGATCCGCCGCGTCCGCAGTTCAGTAGGGTAGGCCTCCCGGCCTGCCCACGCGCCGGAGGCGCGCGCGGATTACAACACCACCACCGGGTGATACAGATTCGGCAGCACGGCCTCTCCGATCGCCACCAGGTCGCCCTGCCGGTCCACCGCCTTCACATACCTCGATGCCGGCTGCGAGCGGAAGGGCGAGGCCGGAAAGTTCCTCCCGTTCCGTATCTGCGTCACCGTCAGATCGTCCACAAAGACGCTGGGGACTCCGGGCAGCATATTCGCCGGAGGTACCAGGGCGTCCAGCAGGCGTTCCTCTTTCGCCAGCGATTCGAGCTGCTCGAGCGTCCGCGCCTGGTTCAGCTCGAACTCGCCGCTGGCCGTCCGCCGCAGCTCCCGCAGATGCGCTCCCCAGCCCAAGGCCTGCCCGAGCTCGTGCGCGATCGACCGCATGTAGGTGCCTCCCGAGCAGTGCGCCCGCAGCCGGACCTCCGCGCCCTCGATCCCCAGAACCACGAGCTCGTACACGTGCACCGGTACCGGCTCGAGCTCGACCGCTACCGATTGGCGCGCAAGCTCGTAGGCCCTCTTTCCGTCCACCTTTTTGGCCGAGACCGGAGGAGGCGTCTGCAGGAACTCTCCGCGGAAGGGTTCGAGCGCGGCCTCCAGGGCCTCGCGCTCCAGCACCGGTTCGGTCTTCGGTCCGGTCGCGGTGCCGGCGCGGTCGTAGGTGTCGGTGGCCCAGCCGAACCGCACTACGCCTTCATAGATCTTGTCACTCCGCGTGTAGAACTGCGCCAGGCGCGTGGCGCGGCCGATCACCAGCGGCAGCACGCCGGTGGCAATGGGGTCCAGCGTTCCGAGGTGCCCCACCTTCTTCGTGTTCGCGATGCGGCGCGCCTTGTTCACCACATCGTGCGAGGTCCAGCCCTCGGGCTTATCGACTACGATGACTCCGTCCAAAGTTTGTGGTCCGCTTTCTTGCCGTGCAGAGATATCCGAGTGTGAAGTTGCGATCCCGGTCCAGAAAATCCAGCCAGGGCAGGATCAGCGCGGGAGGGACCAGCAGCATCGCGGCAGGTAGGAAACACAGCCAGCGAACACCGCCAGTAAAGAATTGTAACCCGTTCAGCAGGCGTCGCGCGAGCAGCCGGAAATAGCCTCCGGCGGCGCGCAGCTCCACCACCTCCAGGCCGCTCTTCTCGAGCAGATATTCGAGGCCGTAGCGAGTGTATCGGAAGTAGTCGTGCGGCGCCTGGTGCACCTCCCACTCGTGCGGAGCGGCGATCAGCAGCAGCGCGCCGGGCGCCAGCGTGCGGGCAATCTCGGCCAGCGCGCCGGCCGGCTCGGGAAGATGCTCGATGGTGACGATGTGCAGCGCGGCGTCGAACGTCCCAGTGCGGAACGGCAGCGCCGTGAGGTCGGCCAGCGCGTCGAGACGGCTGTAATCCCACGCGGTATCGCCCACCGCCAGATCTACGCCGCAGTAGCGCTGGCGCGCGAAGTGGTGCGCGTACTGCCCCTCGCCCGCGCCCGCGTCGAGCACCCTCGCGCCCGCGGGAAGCCCGGCGGCGAACGCCGTGACCGCGTCCTCGATGGCGGCTTCGAAATGCAGGACGTGCCGTCGCAGCGGCCGTGGCAGGCGATATGCGAGGCGTTGTGTGCTTCATCGGCGGCGCGCCTCGATCATCACGGTCGATCCGGCCCGGAATGCCGCTTCCAGGGCGGTGAACGGCAGCGCCGCCGCCACCAGCCCGAGATACACCAGGTCTTTGGCGAGCCGCGCGCCCGGGCTCTCTTTCATGCGTCGCACCCGGCGCGCCATCGGGTCGAGCGACGGCGCCACGCTGCTCGCCAGGCCGGCCGGATTATCGCGCAGCGAAAAATACTTGCGCCGCACCACTTCGAATCCGCACGCGGTCATCAGCATCTCGAGGTCGCGATCGCGGAAATCGAACAGGTGGCGCGGCACATCCACGCCGTTCCACGACCTGCCGAGCAGCCGGAACTGCCAGCAGGCGGCGTTGGGTACCTGCACCACCAGCCGCCCGTCCGGCGCGAGCAGCTCGTGCGCGGCAGCCAGGTAGGCGCGCGGGTCGTAGAGATGCTCGACCACGTGAAACATCGTGAGCCCGGCCACGCTTCCCGCGCGGAAGGGCGCATGCTCCAGCATGGCGCAGACGGCCGGTGCGCGGTGCCGGCTCCAGGCGATGGCCGCCGCGTCGCGCGAGAAATCCAGGCCCAGCACCCGGAAGCCGCGCTCCCGCATCATTCCCAGGAACAGGCCGCCGCCGCAGCCCACGTCGAGCAGCGGGCCGCGCGCGGTCGAATCGCGCAGCGCCCGCTCCACGAATTTCACGTGGTCGCGCAAGACCAGCCGCCGGTAGGCTTCCTCCATGCGGCTCGCGGCGCTTTCGTCCGGCGCGAACCAGTAATTGTCGGGGTAGTACCGCATCAGCTCCTGCGGGTCCGGCTGGGGGTCGAGCCTCACCAGGCCGCACTGGCCGCACCGCACCACGTCGAACTGCCGGGTCGTCGTGTGGTACAGGCGGTCGGATGCGCGAAAGAGGCGCGCGTGCTTGGGCGATCCGCACAGCAGGCAGGCGGTCATGCCACCTCCGTCAGGGGGAGCCGGTGCGCCAGAATCAGCCGGCGCACCTCCGCCGGGGAAAGGCGGCGCAGGCGATTCACCTCGCGCCGTTTGCGGAGAATGCGCGGGGCCATGCGCAGCGCGCTCCAGTCGCCGCGGACCAGGGCCCAGGCCATCGAGAGCTTGCCGCGGAGGCCGGGAAAATGCGCCGTATCCCCGGCGTTGCGTCCCGCTGCCGCTATTCCCGCCGCCAGGCGCACGGCGAAGAAGAACGGATTGAGCCATAGCAGGCTCCACGGAAACAGCTTGAGCGCCAGCAGCACCCGGTTGCGTTCGATTAAAACCAGCCGGTCCGCCGATGCCTTCCCCATGGTGGCGCTGCGATGGTGTTTCACCACGGCCTGCGGGGTGTAGATGCACCGCCACCCGGCGATGCGCGCGCGCAGCCCCAGCTCCGCATCGTCGCCGTAGGCGAAGAAGTCTTCGTCGAACCCGCCGATCTCGTCCAGCATTTTCCTGCGATACATGGCGGCGCAGCCATCCGGCCACAGCGCTTCCTCTTCGCGATCGAACTGGCCGCGGTCGAGCGTTCCCGCGCCGCGCCCCCGGTTCTGGCCGTCGGGGAAGATCAGGTGGCCGGCCTTGTCGATGCGCGTCGGATCTTCCCAGACGAGCACCTTGCTGGCGGCCATCCCCACTTCGGGTGCTGCCCCGCAGGCATGGTAAAGCGCCGCCAGCCATCCGGGCTCGGCTTCGGCGTCGTTGTTGAGCACCGCGATAAACTCGCCGCGCGCCGCGGCGATGCCCTGGTTGTTGGCGGCGCAAAATCCGCGGTTATCCGGATTGCGGATCACGCGTGCGGAAAACTCCCGTTCAGCCAGATCGGCCGATCCATCGACCGAGCCGTTGTCCACGACGATTGTTTCGAATTCCACATCCCTCTGGCGTTCGAGCGATTTCAGGCACGCACGCAGCAATTCCTTCCGGTTCCAATTCACTACAACGACGGAGATCAACCGAATATGCTAGCAGGCCCGGCCGGTGTGTGCCGTTTCCGGGGTCTTTTGCAACATTATCCTACTGCTTCCCCGTTCAAGGGAATACCCCGTAGTAATATAGACTTAGGGGCCTAGGAAGACCACCGGTATGACTTCCATCGGCGAGAGCCTGCGCCAGGAACGCAAGAAGCGCGACCTCCAGCTTGAGCAAATCTCCCGTGACTTGAAAATCTCGTCGCGATTTCTGGAGGCGATCGAAGACGAACGCTTCGAGAAGCTCCCCGGAGGTGTGTTCGCAAAGAGCTTTGTGCGGCAGTATGCGCGCTATCTCGGGTTGGATGACGACGAGTATGCCGCCGCCGTGCAGCAGGTGGTCGAACCGCACGCCGGCCCGCAGTTCCTGCCCGCGCATCCGCTCGCTCCGGTGGATATTGCGCTGCCCCGCGTCGAGGAATGGCAGAGTGTCTCGGAGCGGCGTTTCAACTGGTCGTCGTCGCTGCCCGCGCTGGCCCTGGTAGTGATCGCGATGCTGGTGTGCTCGGGAGTGTACGCCTTGTGGCAGCGCAGCCGGCGGGTCGCCCTGCTTCACGAGGACAAGCCGGCAGCGATGGAGACCGTCCACGCTTCCCCTCCGGCTGCCCAGCAGCAAACCGCCCAGGCGCCCCCTGCTCAGCCTCCGGCTGCCGCGGCTGCCCAACCGCAGCCGGTCGAAGCGCGCGATGTGGCAACCTCCGCGCCAAACCCCTCCGCACTCGCTTCGCAGCCCGCGCAATCCCCGGTAGCCGACGCCAACCGTCCGGTCCGCCGGCGGCGCGGCGGCCCCCGCCCAGGCGGATGCCGCGAATCCGGGCGCCGCGGTGAAGGTCGAGTTGACCGCGACGGAGCCTGTCTGGGTGCTCGCGAGGGCCGACGGGAAGTTCCTGTTCTCCGGGACCATCGACGCCAATCAGTCGCGAACACTGGAGGCGGCCGGCACTCTTACGCTGCGCCTCGGTAACGCGGGTGGGGTGAACATTACGTTGAACGGAAAGCCGGTCGGCCCCGTCGGTCCCAAAGGGCAGGTGCGGACCCTTCAGTTCACCTCGGGCGGCTTCCAGATGGTCGCCCCGCCCAAGCCCTCGGCGCCGCCGCCCGATCCGCTGTGACGCATGGCCTCCCTCTGGCGGCGGCGTTCCAACGCCAGAAGCTCGCGCCGGCGGCGGTTCTTGACGCGCTCGTCCACCTTGTGCCAGAACTTGCGGAAGTAGCTGATCGCCGAGAGAATCGCGAAGAAGATCACCGCCCACATCAGAATCATGCCGGGCATTCGTAGCGCCTGGTGCCGCACGCCCAGCAGCATGCAGGAGATCGCCACCACCTGGGAGAACATCTTGGTCTTCCCCAGGTCGCTGGCCTTGATGGTATAGCCTTCGGCCGCGGCAATGCTGCGCAGCCCGCTGACGGCGAACTCCCGGCCGATGATCAGGATCGCCATCCAACCCGGTAGAACCCGCACCTGCACCAGGGAGATCAGCGCGGCCGAAATCAGCAGCTTGTCGGCGATCGGGTCGAGCAGGGTGCCGATGGTGGTCACCTGTTTCCAGCGCCGGGCCAGGTAACCGTCCAGTAAGTCGGTACCGGCGGCGGCCAGAAAAATAGCCAGCGCCAGCCACTCGTTCGAGACGTCCAGCGAGCCGACCTGGAAGCCGAGTTTCTCCTGCATCAGTACCGCTACCAGCAGCGGCACGAAGAAGATCCGGAGAATCGTCAACGAATTCGGAAGATTCATCGCCTGACCCAAATATAATGCGGTACGCCTCCCGTCAACAACTATCCTTCGGATGCGGCATACCAGAAAGGCCGCCCTCGGGTACCAGGCGCCGCATTCTATACTTGTATTTCGCCATGATTTCCCGCCGTCACTTCTTCTTAGGCACTTTTGCCGCCCCGGTTCTCGGCCTGCCCGCCCGGGCCGCTAAGAAGCCTCCCGAGCGTCCCGCCGTGCTGCTCATCACGGCCGACAACCTGCCCGCCTGGGTTCTCGGCAGCTACGGCAACAAGGAAGTGCGCACTCCCAATCTCGACCGGCTGGCGCAGACCGGCACACGGTTCGAGCGCCATATCGTGTGCGTGCCGGCGCCCGGGCCGAGCCTGGCCGCGATGTTCACCGGTCTCACCCCTATGCAACTGGGTCCCGGCGGATCGGCGCCCGCGACAGCCGCGACCCTGGACCGGTTGCTGGGCAGCGCCGGTTACACCTGTCAGGCGGCCGATGCGGCCGCGGGGGTGACGTTTCTCAATGCGCAGGCGGCCGGCAAGCCCTTCTTCCTGCGGGTGCACTTCGGCGGCCTCAAGCCGCCCTACAGCGGGGTGCCGCAGAAGTACCTGGATCTCTATTCGTCCGTGACCTTTGAGAGCTTCGGCAGGGAGGCCGCCGCCAGGAACGCCGCGGAAGGAAAAGAGCTGCTTGCGGATCGTGTGAACAGTCAGCGTAAGGCCGCCGCCGCCGTGACGGCGCTCGACGACGAAGTGCTGCCCCTTCTGAACGCCGTTGCCGGGCGGCGCCTGACCGACACCACCCTGGTGATTTTCACCTCCACCTGCGGAGCGCTGCTCGGCCGCCACGGCCTGTGGGATGCGGGCGATGCTTCCGACCCACCCAACATGTATCGGGAATCGGTGGAAACTCCCCTGCTCTGGAGCTGGCCCGGCCACGTCCCCGCTCAGGCGACCCGCCCGGAGCTGGTCAGTTCGTACGACCTTCTGCCGGCGCTTTGCGAGCTGTTGTCCATCGCGCCGCCCGCCGGGAACCTCTGCGGCCGCAGCTACGCCTTGATGGCCACCGGCAGGCCCCTGCCGAAAAAGCAGCCGTGGCGCAGCACCGTCTTCAGCCATCTGCGCAATACCGGAATGGCACGCGTGGAACGTTACAAACTGGTGGCGCGCGACCAGGGTCCAGGGGAATTGTACGACCTGAGAACCGACGCGGGGGAGATCACGAACCAGTATGACAATCCGCAGTTTCTGACCGTGCGGAATCAATTGGCGGGGGAATTGGCAGGCTGGCAGCGCCGCTACTCGACCTAGCGGCGGGACGCGGCTCCGCGGCGGAGCCGCATCCCGGGCGTTATCGGACTACTTCTTGCACTTGGCCAGCGAGTGGTCGTTCTCCGCGTAACACTTGCCGGTTGCGTTGAGGTTCTTCGCCATCAGATCCTTCGCTTCCATCTTGGAATGGCAGACGGTGCAGGACTTGACGCCTTCCTTCTTCATGTATTCCGGCTTGCCGTAGGAGGCCGTGGTGCAGATCATAAAGCCGGCCGTCAACAGCGCCGCGGGAACAATCAACTTCAGTGCGCGCATTCGATATCTCCTTCGCCTTTCAGGATATAAAACCTGAAAATCCTAAACCACATCGCAATTATAACTTCTTTGTGGTTATTTACGTCGAATTGTGGAAAAACTTTAATGTGGTGTCCCGGCGGGCGCTAAAGGTTAGCGTTCGGCTCCAGGCTGCGCCACAGGTACCAGCTTGCCACGGTGCAATACGGTCGCCAGCAGCCGGCGATTCGCTCCATTTCCTCGGGTGTGGGCAGTTCGGCCAGACCGTAAGCCTTGCGGATTGCGTTACGGATGCCGAGGTCGCCGGTCGGCAGGATGTCGGTTCGCCGGAGGGCGAAGATCAGGAACATGTGGACCGTCCAGACGCCGATCCCCTTGACCCTCGTCAGGCGGTCGATCACTTCCTGGTCGCTGAGTCCGTGCAGTTCTTCGAAGATCACCACGCCGTCGCGGGTATGGCGCGCCAGGTCGCGGATGTAGGCCGTCTTCTGCGTGGAGAGCCCGAGCGTCCGCATCCTCGACGGGCGCAGCTTCAGGATGCTCTCCGGCGTGATTGTTCCGCCCGCCCCTTTGGCCAGGCGTTCGAAGATGACGCTCGCCACCCGCCCGCTGAGCTGCTGGTACACGATCGACTTCACCAGTGTTTCAAAATCCGGCTCGCGGAACCGGATGGCATACTCACCGACCCGTTCGATAATCTCCGCTAGAATGGGGTCGGACCGTCTGAGGTGGTGTATGGCTTCCTGCATGTTGAAACAATCGCGCGTGGGGATACGTCACCCCTATTGTATCGGGATGCGAACAACGCTTGTATTTGCACTGGCCACTGCGCTTTCGGCGCAGGTGCAGCTTACCAAACCGGCCGACCAGGACCTGCCCGCCCCCATCAAAGTGGATGTGGATGTCGTCAACATTCTGACCTCGGTGCGCGACAAGCGCGGAGCGTTGGTCTCGAACCTGGAAAAGCAGGACTTCACCGTCCTCGAAGACGGTAAACCTCAAACTATCAAGTACTTCACGAGGGAGACCGATCTCCCCCTGACGATTGGCCTGCTGGTGGATGTGAGCGGCAGCCAGCGAAATCTGATCGAAATCGAACGCAACGCCGCGTCGCAGTTCTTCTCCCAGGTGCTGCGAAAGAAGGACGAAGCCTTCCTCATCAGTTTCGGAGAGGACGCCGAACTGCTCCAGGATTATACCGGCAGCCCGCGCCTGCTCTCGGAAGGGCTCAGACAGTTGCAGGTAAGCTCCGGAGTCAGCGGGATCGGCCCCGGTCCGGTCCCCACAGCCGGCCAGCCCCGTGGGACGGTGCTCTACGACGCCGTGTACCTGGCAGCCAACGACAAGCTGAAGACCGAAGTGGGCCGCAAGGTGATCGTGGTCATCACGGACGGGGTGGACCAGGGAAGCCGCCTTAGCATCAACCAGGCCATCGAATCCGCGCAGAAGTCGGATGCGGTGATCTACAGCATCGACTACTACGATCCGGGCGCCTACGGCGGCGGCTTTGGATACGGCATCACCTTCGGCGGCGGGGGAGGCGAAGGCGCTCTCAAGAAGATGTCGGAGGAGACCGGCGGTCACATGTTCCGGGTGGACCGCAAGCACACCCTGGACCAGGTCTTCAAAGAGCTGCAGGACGAGATGCGCAGCCAGTACGCGATCGGCTATACCCCGACCAACGACACCAAGGACGGCAGCTATCGCAAGATCGACATCAAGCTGTCCAGCAAGGACCTGAAGGCCCAGGCGCGCAAGGGCTATTACGCCGTCAGACCGGACGCGCGATAGCCGGCCGGCGGGCAAAGTACGCCTCGACCGCCTCGCGCAAGGGCGGCATCGGCGCAAGGCCGGCGCGCTCCATCTTGGCGTTCGACAGAGCGGAATATTTGGGCCGGCGCGCCGCGGTGCGGTATTCGCGCTCATTGGTGGCCATCAGCATCGGCTGGAGGCCGGCAACCTCGAAGATGGTGCGCGCAAACTGGAACCAGGAAGTCGGAGAGCCGCCTCCGAGGTGAAAAACTCCCGATTGGGTTCGTTCCACCAGGTCGGCGGTGCGTGCGGCCAGCAGCGGCGCGAAGGTCGGCGAGGCGACGTGGTCTTCCACCACCCGGATCGGCTGCCCGGATGCCGCCAGCCGCAGCATCAGCTCGACAAAATTACCCCGCGCCGTCAGCAGCCCGCCCGGTCCGAACACGCCCGAAGTGCGGACTACCAATACCCGCTCGAGATAGGCTTGGGCATACAGTTCCCCCGCCAGCTTGGATACCGCATAGGCTCCCAGGGGGTGGGGCGGATCGTCTTCCACATATGGATGGCGGGCGCATCCGTCGAAGACGTAGTCCGTTGAAAAATGGACCAGTTGGGCGTCGATCTGCCGGCACGCCAAAGCCAGGTTTCGGACCGCCAGTCCATTCACCTGCAAGGCTGCCAGGGGCTCCTTCTCGGCCACGTCCACCTGGTTGTAAGCCGCTGCGTTAAAGACGACTTCGGCATCCGTCTGCGCCAGGGCCCGCTCGACGGCCGACGTGTCCGTGATATCTACTTGGGTACGGTCCCAAGCGGTCACTGCGTAGCGCCGGGCCTTCAGTTCACGGACCAGCTCCACGCCGAGCTGGCCGGCGGCCCCAAATACCACCGCTCTGCGGTTCATAGGAATTCCAGAATACCTCACGTTTAAGGGTCTACCGACCGCAAACTTGAGAGGTCTCCCGGATTCCTGTAACCACCTCTTTCCGGAGCGCGTTCATTGGTACAGACAAGGGGGTGCGTCATGACGAGGCTTCTCCAGCCGGAAATGAAGCGGGGGCGCGTCGCACAGCGCGCGGCCCTGGCACTATTCCTGGGGCTGCTGGCGGTTCTGTTTGCGTCGGTCGTCCATGGCGTACTGTTGTTGAGCTCCTGAGGGTTCGTCGGCGAACTGCTGAAGAATCCGGCCAAGACCGGCCAGACCGGAAAGGACCTGCTCCAGGGCGACCCCGACGAAGTAACTGCTGTCATCGCGCCGGCAAAAGACGGCTTCGGCCAGGATGATCGCGTCGCCAACCTCGATCTTTAGGGCGGCCCCCGGAGGAATCGCGGAGGCGACTTCCAGCCCCAAGCCACGTCCCGACACGTTCTTCACGCGAGCCTGAATCGGAGATTCACAATCTCCCAGGACGGTCAGCTTGACGAGTTCGTCCGCCCGAAACCGCGCTTCACGGCGTTGATCCATACCTCTGTTATCGGCAGGGAAACGTGAAACTGTAGAGATCCGGTAACTCTCCGGGATCACCATGCGTGCGTGAACACGAGCCCGATGGCGGCGAGGGCGATCACGATCACCGCGCCGAGCACCACGCGCCGCCGCGCGGGCGTCATCCATTCGGCCAGGCCCGGTGCGGACCCCGAGCTCAGAATCGAACGCATCAGCCGGCGCTGGGACGGCCCGGGCAAGTTGCGCATGGCTCGCGCAATCTCCTGCCTGCCCCGCCGGTCGGCGATCAGAATGGTGGCCGAATTACTCGAGTTCGTCGATTTCAACAGCCGGTTGCGGAGGCCCTGCGGGACGTCTTCCACGGAGCGATAAACAGTGCGGGTGGCGCCCGCGGCGATCAGCACTGTTGAAGTCTGATACAGTTCCCACGCATCGGGGTTCGGCTCCCCGCAGTAGGGACAGCGCGTGGCATCCGGTTCGATATTCTTGCGGCACCGATGGCAGATCATTGTCCGACGGCCCTGGGAGACCGGGGCTTCTTCATCTCCCCGGCTTCGTCTCCCACATTATCCAGCACGACTTGGATGAAACCCAGAGCCGCTTTGGAGAGAGCTTTATCCTTCCGATAGATTAACCCGAGTCGGCGCACCATGGGTTCCGGGGATAGCGAAATGGCCCGGAGCCTTCCGGCGGCCACCTCCTCCCGGCAGTTCGAGGCCGCCAGAAAGCTGATCCCCATCCCGGCCATGACGAAGCGCTTCATCATTTCCGTGGAATCCAGCTCCATCGAGATCTGAATCTCGTCCTCGACCGGTTCGAGCCAGGCGTTGAGCCGCGTCCTTGTTTTGCCCTGCTGGGGCAGCACCAGGAAGAATTCCGTGAGGTCCGCGGGGGAGGCCGAGGCCTTCCCGGCGAGGGGATGTCCGGCCGGCACGATCAGCTTGATCTCGTCCTCGTGGACGTGAACGACCTGGATCCGCTTCTCGTTGACGGGAAGCTGCGTGAGCCCGAAATCGGCGGAATTGTCGAGCACGGCTTCCACCACGTGCCCGCCGTAGGAGCGGTTTACCTGCAACTGAACGGCGGGGAAGAGGTGCCGGAACTGGGAAAACACGGTGGGGAGCACGTAGATGCAGGTGGCCTCATTGGCCGCGATCACCAACTCTCCGCGGGGGTTGCTCTCGAGCTCTGCGATGGCGTCTTGCGCGCGGCGGCGGAGGTCCAGCATCTGCTCCGCGTAGTCCGCGAAAATCTTCCCAGCGGTGGTCAGGGAGATGCGGCTGCCGAAGCGCTCGAAGAGCTCCGAGCGAAGCTCCTGTTCGAGTTGGCGGACCTGTGCGCTGATCGCAGGCTGTGTGCGATAGCATGTCTGGGCGGCCTTCGAAAAGCTCTTCAGCCGCACGATTTCCAGAAACGTATGGAGTTGATCAAAATCCATAAATTGCCGGTAAGGGCCCCCGCGCCGGCAAATTGGAGGAGGCGACCCGGCCGTCCCGTAAAACGCTGATTCCCCGTATTGTAACAGAGCTTACGCCGGACACCGGATGTCGCTGCTACTATCGGGCTGTGGTGCTGCTGCTGTTGCTGTTTTCCGCCGTGGTTCCGCTACGCGCCCAGACCGGCGAGAATATTCTGCTGGTGGTGAACAGCCGCGACCCGGGCTCGCGCGAGATTGCCGCCTATTACCGGCCGAGGCGGTCGGTTCCGCAGGCCAACGTCTGCTCTATCGAGACGAACTCGCAAGAGGAGATCGACTGGCAAACCTATGAGCGGGAGATCGAACAGCCGGTCTCCGCGTGCCTGAAGAAGGCGCGTCTCGAAGAGAAGGTCCTCTACATCGTGACCACCATGGGCCTGCCGCTGAAAGTCTCCGGAGGCGGTTCCGGGCTGGCTGCCGAGCACTGCGCAGTCGATTCCGAGCTGGCGCTGCTCTACGGAAAGATGAAAGGGGTGAAATACCCGCGGGGAGGCGGAGTCCCGAACCCGTTGTTCCGCAACCGCGACGCCCCGTTCCAGCATCCTCGCTTTCCGGAATACCTGGTGACCCGGCTCGCCGCCTACGATGTGGCCGCCGTCAAATCCATGATCGACCGGTCTCTGGCGGCGCACAATCGCGGCAAGTTCGTGATCGACCTCAAGTCCGAGAGCGACGAGCAAGGCAACGACTGGCTCCGTACGGCGGGCATTCTGCTGCCGGCCGACCGTGTCGTCATGGACGAGAGCAAGAAGGTTCTCTATGATCTACCCGGCGTTATCGGCTATGCCGGATGGGGATCGAACGACCCCAACCGGACGCGGCGGCGCCTGGGCTTTCAGTGGCTCCCCGGAGCCATTGCGATGGAGTTTGTCTCGACCAGTGCGAGAACTCTAAAACGGCCGCCGGATAATTGGACCTACTCGCGATGGGCCGACCACTCGAACTTCTTTGCCGGCTCGCCGCAAGGGTTAAGCGCGGATGTTCTGAACGAGGGCGCCACCGGAACGTACGGAAACGTATACGAGCCCTACCTCACCGGCTGCGCCCGTCCGGACTACGTCCTGCCGGCGTACTTTCACGGACGCAACCTCGCGGAGAGCTTCTACATGGGGCTGCCTTACTTGAGCTGGCAGGCGGTCGTTTTCGGCGATCCGCTCTGCTCTCTCGGCAAATAAACGCACAGGGCCGCGACCTCACAGCCGCGGCACCGTGCATTTAGGCGATAAGCCCCGTCAGGGTTATTCCGCGCCGGTGCCGCGACGCTGTTGCATTCGCTCCCGACGCTCCTGCATACGGGTCTGCATGTTCTGATGCATCTGGTCCGCTTTGGCGCGCTGCTCCGGTGTCAGGATCTGGTAGAACTGCGCCATGGCCAGTGAGCGGTTTGCCACCAGCTGCCCGTGCAGGTTGCCCTGCTCGGTGGACAACTTTTGGATTTGCGCCGTGTCATTGGTCTTCACGGCAGCCCACAGAGATTGGTGGTTCTGCATCAATTGATCCCGAAGCGGTTTGGCGTTTTGGCGAGCGGTCTCGAAAATAGTCTTGGCCTGTGCCTTTTGGGCGGCGGTGAGGTTGAGCTGATTCATCATCCGTTCATGCGCCCAGGGGCCCCTGGCGAAGGGCCGGGCCTGTGACTGGCTCTCGGTCTTGGGCGTTGGCGCCGCACTTTGTGCGAAGGCCATGCCGACCGCGAGGGTGGCCGCTGCTGCGATTTTCATAAGGTTTGGTTTCATGGGTGTTGCGTACCTCAATTCCGACTCTAGAGACCCACCGTAAAGGATGTATGTATCCTCGGTAAAGGTCTGCAAATCTCCTCGTCACTCCGATAAACCCGGAGCCTGCGCAACGGTTTCGCGCGCTTCCGCTGCTTTACAAAGCCTTACGAACCCGTTCAAAAGCCTTACAGCCGCGGGATTCGGGTCGTGGTAAATTCGAGCCGTGAAGATCTTACTGGTCGATGATGACGCCGAGCTTTGCCTGCTGCTGGGCGAGTTTCTCACCCGGGAGGGCTTCACGGTGGAATGTGAGCATGAAGGCAACCGCGGGCTGGAGAAAGCCGGCCAGCCGGGTATCGACCTCGTCGTGCTCGACGTGATGCTTCCCGGCCTCGACGGGTTCGAGATTCTGCGACGCCTGCGCCAGAAGAGCCGGGTTCCGGTGATCATGCTCACCGCGCGCGGCGAGGACGTAGACCGTATCGTGGGACTCGAGCTCGGTGCGGACGATTATCTCCCCAAGCCGTTTAACCCCCGCGAGCTGGCCGCGCGCATCCGCGCTATTCTACGGCGCTACGAAGCGCGGACGGATTCGGGATCGGGCCGGATCGAAGTCAATGGAGTGGCCCTCGACTCCGGCACCCGCGAGGTCACCAGCGACGGAAAGCGCGTGGAACTCACCACCTTCGAGTTCGACATCCTGGAGATGCTGATGCGCTCCGCCGGCCGCGTGCTGTCGCGGGATGCGCTGATGGAGAATTTTTACAACCGCAAAGCCACGCCCTTCGACCGCTCCATCGACATGCACATCAGCCATCTGCGGAAGAAACTCGAAAACGGCGAGGCACTGATCAAGACGATACGAGGCATCGGCTACCAGTTCTGCCGGACGCCGGAGGATGCCCGGTCCGAATGAGAACGCTCTTTGCGAAGATTCTGTTGTGGTTCTGGTGCACGGTGGCCATCACCGTGGTGGGATCGGCATTCATTTCCGCTCTCAGTGTGAACGACATGTCGAGCGACCAGTCGCCCGGGGCGCGACTGGTGACCTTCCAGTTGGAGGAGGCCCGCACGACCTATGAAACCGGCGGCCGTCCGGCGCTCCAGATGTTTCTCGACAATCTGCGCCACGTCTACGGAGCAAAAGGCATCCTCACCGACGCCGGCGGCCGCGACCTCTCCACCGGGCAGGACCGATCCGACCTGATCCGCCGCGCCCGCCGCAACGCGCCCTTCCGCCTGCTGCGCATGAGCGACAACATGATGGCGCGTACGGCCGGCGACGGGCGCTACTGGTTCTTCTTTATCGTGCCCCGCCAGAGCCCGGGGCCGTGGTTCCTCAAGCCCGATCATCTGTTCATCATGGGGGTAGCGGTCCTGCTGTGCTACTGGCTGGCGTTTCACCTCACCCAGCCCGTTCGAAAGCTGCAGCGGGCCGTGGAACGCTTCGGCCGCGGCGATCTTTCGGCACGCTCGGCTTCAACCCGCCGCGACGAGCTTGGCCAGCTGGCCCGGACTTTCGACCGAATGGCGGACCGCATCGAAACTCTATTGACGGCCGAGCGACGGCTGCTGCTCGACATCTCCCATGAACTCCGCTCTCCGCTGGCGCGCCTGGGCGTGGCGGTCGAGCTGGCGCGCTCGGGCGAGAATCTCGATGCAGCGCTCAACCGGATTCAGAAGGAGTCCGACCGGTTGAACTCGCTGGTGGGCCAGCTGCTCCAGGTGACGCGCGCCGAAGGCGACCCCAACCTGTTGCAGAGGGAGCCCGTTCGGCTGGATGAACTGGTGCAGCAGATTGTGGAGGACTCGCGAATCGAAGCCGAGGCGCACGGCTGCTCGCTGGTGCTCGAAGCGCAAGAGTCCGCGACCGTGCAGGGAGACCCGGAACTTCTCCACCGTGCGATGGAAAACGTTATTCGCAACGCCATCCGGTACTCTCCCCGCGATTCGAGCATCGACGTCTCGCTGCGCCACGCCGATCACCGCGCGGTGCTAAAGGTCCGCGACCACGGCCCGGGCGTGCCCGACGAGGCACTGCCGCGCCTGTTCGATGCGTTTTACCGGGTGGAAGAGGATCGTAACCGTTCACGGGGCGGAATCGGGCTTGGACTCTCCATTGCGCGGCGCTCCATCGAACTTCATAAGGGGAGCATCCGGGCTCGCAACGCGCAGCCGGGGCTGGAGGTCGAGATGGAACTTCCCGCGGCCTGATATACTCGACATTCTCCTATGGCGAACCCGAAATACGCGGTTTCCGACAAGCCCGTGCCAGTGGCGGAACTGGTGGATACGCTGAGCGACGGCACCAAGGTCAAGCGCCGCATTCCGCGCATGCGGGCCTGCAGTGAAAAGGACGAGAAGGGCAAGCTCTGCGCCGGCCATCTGAAGCGCTGGTACTTCTTCGGCGAAGAGGTAGCGCGGAAATTCGGCAAAGACGCCGAAATCTACCGCTGCGAGCACTGCAAGACGCTGTACCTGCCGAGTCCCGAAGAACAGCCGAGGACGGGAACGCTGAGTTATTAGCCGGCAAGACGCATGATTCTCCGCAGCGTGCCGCTGGCCTCTTCCACTCCCAACGCGAACGCCACCGCCAGGTAAACGACGCCATACGCCCCGAGAATGGCTGCCGCGCTGGGGATCGGGCCATGCGGTCCAATCGCCAGCTTCACGGCCCAGCCCGCGGCGGCGCCAGCGGCGGCGGCAATCCAGAGCTTGCCCGCGAGCGCTGCCGGCAGGCCGGTCTCCCCGATCCGCAGGTTGAGGGTTCTCCGCAAAAGAGAGTACTCCACCCAGGCCGCAATCCCCGCGGAAGCCGTGAGCCCCGCGACTCCCCAGCGCGGATCGACACCGATCCAGCGCGGCGCGGGGACGGCGCTGAGATAGCCCAGCACGGTCGTCAGGGTTACCCGCACGACGGCGAACCGCAGCGGAGTGCGCGTGTCCCTCAGCGCATAATACGTGGAGGAGTACAGGCGGCCGAGAGTGGACGCCAGCAGCCCCACCGCGCTCCCCATCAGGATCCCCCACACGTACATCGAATCTTCGTGCGTGAACTTGCCGTTTTCAAATAGCGCCGCGGTGATCACACCGCCCAGCGTCAGAAACCCCATGGCGGAAGGGACGATAAAGAACGCGATCTGGCGCAGTCCGGAATTGAGCCGCCGGCGCAGGTAGGCGGCTACCGACTGTTCGTCGCCGAGCGCGCTCGACATCGCCGGCAGCTCGGCGGCGGAGACCGCCATGCCGAACAGGCTGACCGGCAGGGTGCTCAGGGTCTGGGCGTTGGTGAGGGCCGCCACCGCGCCTTCCCCCAGCAGGCTGGCCAGCAGCGAATCCACATAGGCGCTGATCTGCACCACCCCGCGGCTGACGAATACCGGGGCGAAGTTCCGAATGACGTCGCGGACGTGCGCCGCCCGCGCATTCAGGCTCATCCGGAGCTTCCGGGCCAGGCGGAGAACCACCGGCACCTGCACTCCGAACTGGAGCGCGCTTCCGGCCACCGATCCCCAGGCGAGAATGACTCGCCAGGCTGCGCTGGTCGTGGCGGCGGAACACGACGAGGGTGGCGATCATCGCCATGTTCCACAACACCGGAGCGGTATAGGACAGGAAGAATTTGCGGTGGCTGTTCAGAATCCCCAGGCACCACGCCGACAGCACCAGCAGGCCCGCGCCTGGAAAGAGAATGCGCACGATCTCGATCGTGAGCTGGCGCTTGGCGCCGTGAAAGCCGGGCGCGATCGCGTCGATGAGCACGGGCGTGGCGAGCACGCCGAGCAGCACGATTACCGACGTGGTGAGCGCCAGAATCGCCAGGACGGCGCCCGCGACGCGGCCGGCCTCCTCTTCGTCGCCCTCCGCCAGCAGGCGCGCGTATACCGGGATGAACGAAGCCGAGAGCACGCCTTCGCCGAAGAGGTTCTGCAGGAAGTTGGGAATGCGAAAGGCGGACGTGAACGCATCCGCCTCGTCCGACAACCCGAAATAGCGCGAGAAGACGCGCTGCCGCACCAGGCCCAGCAGGCGGCTGAGCAGAATGCCCGACGCCACCAGGAACGCGTGGCGCCCGGTGCTCTCCCGTTGCGGCGGCTTGGCCACCTTAGGCCAGTTTCTCCAGTACCGCGGAAGTCACTTCTTCGGTGCTGCTCTGGCCGCCGAGATCGGGGGTCCGCACGCTGCCTTCGGCCAGCACCTCGGCCACGGCCGACTCCACTTCGCGCGCGGCATCCGCCATCTCCAGGTGGTCGAGCATCATGCCGCCGCTCAGGATCATGGCCAGCGGGTTTACCACTCCCTTGCCGGCGATGTCCGGCGCGGAGCCGTGTACGGGTTCGAACATCGAGGGAAAGCGCCGCCGCGGGTCGAGATTGGCGCTGGCCGCCAGGCCCATGCTGCCGATGATGATGGCCGAGATGTCGCTCAGGATATCGGCGAACAGGTTGGAGCCCACCACCACGTCGAAGCTTTCCGGGCGGCGGATGAAGTTCATGGCGGCGGCGTCTACCAGCAGCGACTCGGTCTCCACCTCCGGAAACTCCTGGGCCACCGCCTCGAACGCCCGGTCCCAGAGGACCATGCTGAACCCCTGCGCGTTCGACTTGGTGATCGACGTGACGCGCTTCTTCCCGCCGCGCTTCACCGCCAGTTCAAACGCGAATCGCACGATGCGCTCGATGCCCCGGCGGGTGAATACCGAGGTCTGAATGGCGACTTCTTCCGGCTGGTGCTGGTAGACGAAGCCGCCCACCTGCGCGTATTCGCCCTCGGTATTCTCGCGGACCACGACGAAATCGATCTCGCCGCCCTTCTTGCCGGCGAGCGGCGAGCGGACGCCCGGATAAAGGTAGGCCGGGCGGACATTGGCGTACTGATCGAACGCGCGCCGGATCGGCAGCAGGAGTCCGTTCAGGGTGGTGTGGTCGGGAATCTCGGGATGGCCTACCGCGCCGAGCAGGATGGCATCGCAGGGCTGCAGCAGGTCGATTGCCCCGGCGGGCATCATGCGGCCCCAACGGAAATAATGGTCGGCGCCCCATTCAAAATCCTGAAACGCGAAAGAAACGTCGTGTTTCCTGCCGACACGCTCGAGCACGCGCTTGCTCTGCGGGACGACCTCTTTGCCGACGCCGTCTCCCGCGATCACCGCAATCGTAAAAGTCTTCATGCTTCCATCTGATTTTAGCGGGTCGCGCGCCGCTTACCAGGCATCCCGGTTGGAAATCGTCACGCGGAAGAACGGCTTCTCGAGCTCGGCGGGGTCCATCTGGTATTCCTGGCTGGTCTTCGCAGGGTCGTAGCCGCGCCACAGCCACGTAAGCGATTCGGGGAGATCGAGCGACGCCTGCGCGCCCCCGTGAGCCGCCGTACCGAAGCGGAAATGAAAATCGTACGCCCGGAACTTGAGCGAGTTGGCCATCTGGATATTCTGCATGGGCCACGAGCCGTGGTTGTTCTCGAGATCGTCGGAGCCGTCGCTCATCCAGACCCGGATATTGCGCTTGGGCTGCTTGCGGACCATAAAGGGGAACACGTTGCCGCCGTCGAGCTTCTCCTCCGGGTGCCACTGGATCGAGGTAAAGCTGCCCACGGCCGAATGCACGCGGCTGAAGTGATCGGGCATAAGCCAGGCGACATTGAAGGCGCAGATGCCGCCCGAGGATTCACCGGCGATGGCGCGGCTGTAGGCGTCCGGCCGCAGCTTGTAAGTCTTCTCGACTTCGGGAAGCACCTCCTCCATCAGGAACTTCGCGTAGCGGTCGCTCATCGTGTCGTACTCGATCGACCGCATGGCCTTGCCTTCGGCCGATTGGCCAGGCGCGATCATGACGTGCACCATCGGCGGAATCAGCTTCTGATGGACCAGGTTCTCGGTGACGGTAAAGAGGCGCATGCGCGAGTACTCGCCGACGAGTCCCTGGCCGTCCTGCCAGACCATCAGCGCGGCAGGCATGTTTGGGTCGACGCCGGGGGAAGCATAGACCCAGTAATCGGCCTTCATGCCGTCGTAAATGCGGCTGGTGAGGGTGTGCTTCTCGCTGACTTTGCCGCGAGCGACGCCTGGCTTTTCGTAAGAATCGGGATTGTAGCCGACCGCATCGCCGCGGGCGCCGAGCGGTTTGCCCGAGGCGTAATACTGATACGAATGCGTGACTCCGGTGCGCATTTTGGTCAGCAGCATCCAGAAGTTGGTGCCCGGGATTTGGGACATGGGCCCGGCCGGCTGCTGGTCGATCGAGATCGTGACCGGGGCGGGGGAGTCGGCTACAAAGAGATAGTCCTGGCCCCATACGGCCGTGCCGCCTCGCGCGGAGAGGGTGGCTGGTGATCTGGTCCTTCAGGCCGGGGGCGGATGGGCCGCCGCGCGCGGCGTCGATCAATTCTTCGAGGGGAGAGGTCTGGGCGAAGCAGGCGGCCGCGGCCACCAGGAACAGGAGAAGTCGTCGCATGGTGGCCAGTATATACCGCAAAAAGCAAAAGCCCCGGCGGGTAAAGGCCGGGGCTTTGCTTGGAATAAACCGGGCGACTTCCTACTCTCCCACACAGTTGCCTGTGCAGTACCATCGGGGCTGAGGAGCTTAACTGCCGTGTTCGGGAAGGGAACGGGTGGGTCCTCCTCGCTAAGGTCACCCAGAAGGGTGGATGAGGTTCTGAACATTGACGGGCCGGCGGAAAGCGGAAAAGCAGCGCACATGTTGTGTGTGCAGTAGTATTTTATGGTCAAGCCGAACGGGCAATTAGTAACGGTAAGCTCAACGTGTTGCCACGCTTACACATCCGTCCTATCAAACTGGTCGTCTACCAGTGCCCTTGTTAGCTTACGCTTGGGAGATCTCATCTTGGGGAAGGTTTCACGCTTATATGCATTCAGCGTTTATCCTGACCGAACTTCGCTACCCAGCGATGCCCCTGGCGGGACAACTGGATCACAAGAGGTTCGTCCACCCCGGTCCTCTCGTACTAAGGGCAGGCCCCCTCAAATCTCCTACGCCCACCACAGATAGGGACCGAACTGTCTCGCGACGTTCTGAACCCAGCTCACGTACCGCTTTAATAGGCGAACAGCCTAACCCTTGGGAGCTTCTACACCCCCAGGATGCGATGAGCCGACATCGAGGTGCCAAACCGGAGCGTCGATGTGAACTCTTGACTCCGATCAGCCTGTTATCCCCGGCGTACCTTTTATCCGTTGAGCGATGGCCCTTCCATGCAGAACCACCGGATCACTAAAGCCTACTTTCGTATCTGCTCGACTTGTTGGTCTCGCAGTTAACCTGGTTTATGCTTTTGCACTCGTCGGCGGATTTCCAAGCCGCCTGAACCAAGCTTCGCGCGCCTCCGTTACCGTTTAGGAGGCGACCGCCCCAGTCAAACTACCCGCCTTCCACTGTCCCTCACCCGGATTACGGGTGGAGGTTAGAACCACAGAACGATCAGGGTGGTATCTCACCGTTGGCTCCTCCGAGTCCGAGAACCCGGAATCAAAGCCTCCCACCTATCCTGCGCAGATCGCCCCATAGTTCCATGAAAGGGTATAGTAAAGGTGCACGGGGTCTTTCCGTCTAGTGGCGGGCACCCGGCGTCTTCACCGGGACCACAAGTTCGCCGGGCGGCAGGTTAAGACAGTTCTCAGATCGTTACGCCATTCGTGCAGGTCGGAACTTACCCGACAAGGAATTTCGCTACCTTAGGACCGTTATAGTTACGGCCGCCGTTCACCGGGGCTTCAGTTCAAAGCTTCGCTTGCGCTGACCTCTCCCTTTAACCTTCCGGCACCGGGCAGGCGTCAGCCCCTATACGTCGTTTTCGACTTTGCAGAGACCTGTGTTTTTGTTAAACAGTCGCCTGAGACAATTCACTGCGGCCCACGTCTTAGGTGGGCACTCCTTCTCCCGAAGTTACGGAGCTAATGTGCCTAGTTCCTGAACCTACCATCACCCGAGCGCCTTAGAATATTCATCTCGTCCACCTGTGTCGGTTTGTGGTACGGATACCTTGCTTCTCCTTAGAGGCTTTTCCTGGCGGACGACCCGGCGGATTTGCCTTTCCGGATCTCCCTTCACCCTGGATTGAAACCATTGCGCACCAGAGCTTACGGTCCGCGTCCCCCCTTCGGTCTTGATCGAAACAAGGTAGTGCAGGAATATTAACCTGCTGTCCATCCGCTACGCCTTTCGGCCTCGCGTTAGGCTCCGACTAACCCTGAGCGGATTAACCTTTCTCAGGAATCCTTAGACTTACGGCGACCAGGGTTCGCACCTGGTTTCTCGCTACTTATGCTGGCAGAGTCACTTCTCAACGCTCCAACCCTTCTTTCGATAGATCTTCACAGCTGTTGAGAACGCTCTCCTACCATCTGTTTTTCCGAAGAAAAACAAATCCGTAACTTCGGTACCATGCTTAAGCCCCGTTATATTGTCGGCACCGAGCCGCTCGACCAGTGAGCTGTTACGCTTTCTTTAAAGGATGGCTGCTTCTAAGCCAACCTCCTGGCTGTCTGAGCGTCCCGACTTCCTTTCCCACTGAGCATGGATTTGGGGACCTTAGTTGACGGTCTGGGCTGTTTCCCTTTCGACAATGAAGCTTAGCCCCCACTGTCTGACTCCCTCGCTACACATTCACGGCATTCGCAGTTTGGTTGGATTCGGTAACCTGGGAAGGCCCCTAGTCCAATCAGTTCTCTACCACCGCGACGGACCACGAGAGGCTAGCCCTAAAGCTATTTCGGAGAGAACGAGCTATCACGGAATTTGATTAGCCTTTCACCCCTACCCTCAGCTCATCCAAGCTGTTTTCAACCAACACTGGTTCGGACCTCCAGCCGCTGTTACACGGCCTTCATCCTGGCCAAGGGTAGATCATCCCGCTTCGCGTCTATTCCCAGCGACTCCATCGCCCTGTTCAGACTCGCTTTCGCTACGGCTCGCTTGCGCTTAACCTTGCCACTGAGAATAACTAGCCAGCTCATTATGCAATAGGCACGAGGTCAGGCATTCTCCTTGCGGAGCATAGCCCTCCCACTGCTTGTAAGCGTGTGGTTTCAGGTACTATTTCACTCCCCTCGCAGGGGTTCTTTTCACCTTTCCCTCACGGTACTGGTTCACTATCGGTCGCAAGTGAGTATTTAGCCTTGCCGGATGGTCCCGGCGGATTCAAGCAGGGTTTCTCGTGCCCCGCCCTACTTAGGAGCCACTGGAAGGAGGATTGCATTTTCACCTACGCGGCTGTCACGCTCTATGGCCGGCCTTTCCAGACCGTTCGATTAACGCTTTCCTATCCCTCGTTTAACCAACTGACCGCTCCATCGCTGAAACGCCCAGTTGATTATTGTGGTCCTGCAACCCCAGATTCTCCTTTCGAATCACCTGGTTTAGGCTCTTCCGAGTTCGCTCGCCACTACTTTCGGAATCACGGTTGTTTTCTCTTCCTCGGGGTACTGAGATGGTTCACTTCCCCCGGTTCGCTCCGCCACCCTATGGATTCAGATGGCGGTAACGGGTGTTCACACCCGTTGGGTTTCCCCATTCGGACATCTCCGGATCACAGCCTGTGAGCGGCTCCCCGAAGCTTATCGCAGCTGACCACGTCCTTCTTCGCCTACTTGCGCCTAGGCATCCACACACACGCCCTTAGTAGCTTGACCATAAAATCTACTTCACACACAACACTTGTGCACGCTACTTTCTTTGCGCTTACATCTTGTGTTTATAATGCCCGTCAATATTCAGTTGTCAAAGATCTCGATTGCCTCAGCAATCAGTAAAACCTTCCGGCTTTACAAACTGCTGATTGTTCCTTTTGGTGGGCCTGGGTGGAATTGAACCACCGACCTCACCCTTATCAGGGGTGCGCTCTAGCCATCTGAGCTACAGGCCCAGGTGTTGCCACGCTGGTGGAGCTGGTCGGGATCGAACCGGCGACCTCCTGAATGCAAATCAGGCGCTCTCCCAGCTGAGCTACAGCCCCAGAACTTCAGGGGGGCCTTGCGGCCCCCAAGGATCTTAATCGAGGCCAGTTGGATGCAGAGACCGGAAGACCAGCTTCCGGCCGCTTCAGAAAATCTCGAGTACTCTAAGTGGAGATCCGGAACGGGCTCACCACCAGGACCGAAGCCCCGATGGCGGTTTGGAGTGGAACGGCTGTTTCCTACTATTGCGCCCTGTGTACACTCAACAGGACGATCTTTTCGGAAACTCCACCCACGTTCTCTCTTAGAAAGGAGGTGATCCAGCCGCAGGTTCTCCTACGGCTACCTTGTTACGACTTCACCCCAATCATGAATCATACCTTGGGCCGCTGCCTCCCTTGCGGGTCAGCCTGCAGACTTCTAGTACAATCCACTTTCGTGATGTGACGGGCGGTGTGTACAAGGCCCGGGAACGTATTCACGGCAGCGTGCTGATCTGCCATTACTAGCGATTCCAGCTTCATGCAGGCGGGTTGCAGCCTGCAATCCGAACTGAGAACGGTTTTTTGCGATTGGCTCCCCCTCGCGGGTTAGCTGCGCTTTGTACCGCCCATTGTAGCACGTGTGTAGCCCTGGACATAAAGGCCATGAGGACTTGACGTCATCCCCACCTTCCTCCAGGTTATCCCTGGCGGTCTCCTGCGAGTTCCCAACTGAATGATGGCAACACAGGACAAGGGTTGCGCTCGTTGCGGGACTTAACCCAACATCTCACGACACGAGCTGACGACAGCCATGCAGCACCTCGACTGGACCCCCTTGCGGGGTAGCGATGTTTCCACCGCCGTTGACCAGCCGTTCGAGCCCAGGTAAGGTTCTTCGCGTTGCGTCGAATTGAACCACATGCTCCACCGCTTGTGCGGGCCCCCGTCAATTCCTTTGAGTTTCAGCCTTGCGACTGTACTCCCCAGGCGGCATATTTAACGCGTTAGCTCCGGCACGGACAGAATGAACTGCCCACACCAAATATGCATCGTTTAGGGCGTGGACTACCAGGGTATCTAATCCTGTTTGCTACCCACGCTTTCGTGTCTCAGCGTCAGTTACGGTCCAGAGAGCCGTCTACACCACCGGTGTTCCTCCTGATATCTACGCATTTCACCGCTACACCAGGAATTCCACTCTCCTCTCCCGCACTCGAAGTCATTCAGTATTCGGCGCACCCTCCCAGTTAAGCCGGGAGATTTCACACCAAACTTAAACAACCGCCTACACACCCTTTACGCCCAGTAACTCCGAACAACGCTCGCTGCCTACGTATTACCGCGGCTGCTGGCACGTAGTTAGCCGCAGCTGCTTCTGCAGGTACCGTCATTATCGTCCCTGCCGAAAGAGCTTTACACCCCGAAGGGCTTCATCGCTCACGCGGCGTCGCTGCATCAGGGTTTCCCCCATTGTGCAAGATTCCCCACTGCTGCCTCCCGTAGGAGTCTGGCCCGTGTTTCAGTGCCAGTGTGGCCGTGTGCCCTCTCAGGCCGGCTACCGATCTATGCCTTGGTGGGCTCTTACCCCACCAACTAGCTAATCGGCCGCGGGCTCCTCTCTCAGCGCATTGCTGCTTTCCTCTCTCGAGCTTATGCGGTATTAGCCCCGGTTTCCCAGGGTTATTCCCCACTAAGAGGTAGATTACCCACGTGTTACTCACCCGTACGCCACTGTACTCAGGGATTGCTCCCCTTTCTCGTTCGACTTGCATGTGTTAAGCGCGCCGCCAGCGTTGATTCTGAGCCGGGATCAAACTCTCATTTGAACTAAATGAGTTTGAAAAATCGCTCCGGTTTACTCAGAGTTCTGACGAGTTCTTCTTTACTGCATCCAACCAGATTGTCAATGATCTGCGCAAACCTCCCCGGCATCATCTAAATACCGGGATCGGCTGCAGGCCTCGAAACTTGTGCCGGCGCCTCTGCCCACGCGCTCTTTACAAACGCTGGTGCGAGCCGGAAAATTTCGATGAGTACGACCAGAACTTCGGTCTGGATCGGCTGACTTGCCTAGGTTAACAAACCATTTCAAAGTGCGCAAGCGAAACGGAAAATTTTCGAGAGGCTAGCGGTGCGGCGCCGGCGGGCCGGCCTCCGCCGCCTGCGCGTTCCCGCCGGCCAGGTACACAGTGCGCGTAGGGAACGGAATCCCGATGCCTTCCTCGCGGAACCGCCGCAGAATCCGCTTCCGCAGCTCGTGGCGCACGCGGTACTGGTTGGAAAACTCCGCCACCTGGAAAAGCAGGGTGAAACCCAGGGCGGAGTCCCCGAACCCGGGGTCGAACATCACCGCGGGCGCCGGCTCGGCCAGCAGGCCCGGAATGTCTTCCGCGCCCTGCCGCGCCACCTCCAGCAGCACTCTCTCTACCTGGTCCGGATCCGATTCGTAGTCCACTCCGACCTGCAGGTTCGTCCCCATGCGCTTCTCAGGAAGGTGAAAATTGGTCACGATCGCCTGTGCCAGCTTCGAGTTCGGAATCACGATCAGGTTGTTCGCCAGCGCCCGCACCGAGGTACTCCGCCAGCCGATGTCGGTGACGTACCCCTCCTCGCCCGTATTCAACCGGATATAGTCTCCCAGCCGGACCTGCCCTGCCACCGCCACATAGAATCCGCCGAACAGGTTCGACAGCGTATCCTGCAGCGCCAGGGCAACCGCCAGGCCGCCGACCCCCAAGGCCGTCAGAATCGGCGTGATCTTGACATCGAGCGCTCCCAGGATCAGAACTACTCCGAGGATGAAGACCCCCAGTTGCGCCAGGTTCTGGGTAAGCGTGGTCACCGGCAGCGCACCCGGCACCTGCGCTCCGTAGTGCCGCACCAGGCCGCCGGCGATGCGCATGGACATCACCGTAAGAGACAGAAACCAAAGGACCAGCAATCCTTTGGAGGTCCATGCCGTGTAATGCGCGGGCAGCGCCGAGCCCTGGATTGCCAGGTGTGCCGCCAGGATTAGGATCCAGATCAGCATCGGACCGCGCAGCATGTTGTACAGAATCAGCCCCGGCTTGCTGTTGGTCCGATTGGTCCACGCCCGCAACGCCCTCAGGATCACCCGGCGCACGACCCACCCGACCAGCAGCGTCACCGCGAAGATGATCAGGGGCGACAGAAGCAGCATGGGATCGTTCAACAGGCGCCGGACGTAGGGCAAGAGCATTCGATCTCTCCTCCCCAGATTCTCACACGATTTCGCTGCACGCTCTGACGGCCCCCTCGGCCTGATATCGTGGAAGACTATGTCGCGGATGTTGGAAGAGATCCGGCAGCAGCCGGAAGCCCTCGAGCGGACCCTCTCGGCCGGGATGCGGAGCGTCGAACGATTCCGGCGCGAGGTGGAGAAACGCCGGCCCCGGCTCATTGTCCTGGTAGCGCGCGGCACGTCCGATAACGCCGCTACGTTCGGCCGCTATCTCCTCGAAATCACCACCGGGATTCCGGTCTCGCTGGCGGCGCCGTCCGTCACCACGCTCTACAACGCACGGATCGACTATCGCGACACACTGGTGGCCGCGATCTCGCAATCCGGCGAATCGACCGATACCAACCTGGTGCTCGAGCGGGCGCGCGAACAGGGTGCGCTGACCCTGGGGATCACGAATGAACGCGCCAGTTCACTGGCGCGCCTGGCCGAGCACGTCTTCCTGGTCCGCGCGGGCCGGGAAAAGAGCGTCGCCGCCACCAAGACCTATACCGGCCAGATGCTCCTGTTCTATCTCATGGCGTACGCCCTGGGCGGCGGCGTGAGTATGGCCGATCTGGAGCGCGTGCCCGAGGCCGTCCACGCCGCGCTCGGAATCGAGGCCGAAGTGGACGCGCTTTCCGAACGCTACTGCTTCATGCGGAACGCAGTCGTGGTGGGCCGCGGGCTGAACTACGCGAACGCCTACGAGTTCGCGCTCAAGCTCATGGAGACCTGTTACGTGGTGGCCGAGCGCTTCTCCTCGGCGGATTTCATGCACGGCCCCATCGCCCTGGTGGAAGCGCGTTTTCCGGTCTTCGCGTTCGCGCCTCCCGGGCCGACCTGGCCTTCCATCAGTGAGACCCTGGACAAGCTCCGCACTCTTCGCGCCGAGATCGTAACCATCACCGATTCCGGCAATCCCGAAGCCGCCGCGAAAGCGACCCGCGTGATCCGCCTGCCCCGGCGCGTGAAGGAAGTGCTGACGCCGATCCCGTACGTCGTTCCGGCGCAGCTCTTCGCGGCCAGCCTGGCGGCCCAAAAGGGCCTGGACCCCGACAAGCCGCGCACCCTGAGCAAGGTCACGCTGACGATCTGAAGAGTGGCGCCGCCTACTTCGTCTCTCTCGGCGAGTACTTGTTGAGTACGGCGATCAGTTTCTCGGCGCCCGCCGGCGGCTTGGCTCCGCTGCCCAGAATCTGCTTGCTGGTCCAGTCTTTCCCGTACATGGCGTTGTTCTCGTCGAGGTCGTTGCGCAGTGTCGCGCCATCCAGCGAGACACCCGCGAACGCCCCGCGAGAGCGGGACCAGGAGAGGATCTCGGCGGTCATGAACGCGTCCGTCTGCGCCGACGCGTTGCGCCCCACCGGGCCGGCCGCGGCCGTCGCGTCCGCACCGATCGTAAACTTGCTGGTGGTGAGCTTCCGCATGCCGCGCTCGTTCATCACCAGGAGGATGACGTCGCTCGACGAAACCCCGATCTGAAGGCCGAAGCTGCCGCCTTCAATCCGGATCGCCGCCGGCGGTCCCCATCCCTGGCCGCCCGCGTTGCGGCAAACCGCGAACCCGCGCCCGTACTTGCCGCCGAATACGAACGCCCCTTTCTTCAATCCCGGAACCAGCACGATGCAAGCCGCTTTGTCGAGCAGATCCTGCGGGATGGCCTTATCGGGCGCGCCCATGATCTCCGAAAAGAGGGATGCCGAATCGTCCAGACGTTCATTCGTCTTCGTTTTATCCGCTGCTGCGAAGAGCGGCGCTGTGCCCATCGCCAGTGCCAGTGTGAGGGTGAGAAAACGCATACTTCTATCGTAGCGCGTGCTGCATCACCCTTCCCGCGCGAAACTGTGAGTTCCGAAACAATCGGGGCTATTGCGCCTTCGCCCCGCCCAGGGCGGCGGTGGCCAGCGTGCCGCCGAGGCCCATGGTTTCGACCGCCGAAGAAGGCACGATCACCATCGAGCCGCGCTCTTTGATCGCCTCGTACAGCATATTCATGGCGCGCAGATGCAGCGCCACCGGGTTGTCCTGGTATACCAGGGCGGCCTTCGAGAACTTGTCGGCGATCTCCGTCTCGGCCTGCCCCAGGATGATGCGGGCCTGGCGCTCCCGCTCCGCCTGCGCCTGCCGGGACATGGCGTCCTGCAGGGCCAGCGGAATCTGCACGTCGCGGATCTCCACGGATTGCACGGTGATGCCCCAGGGATTCGTCTTTTCGTCCAGAATCCGCTGCAGTTCCTGGCCCAGCATCTCGCGCTCCGCCACCATCTGGTGGAGTTCGTGGCGGCCGATCGATTCCCGCAGGCCCGTCTGCGCGCTCAGCGTGATGGCTTGCGAGAAATCCTGCACCTCGAGAATCGATTTCTCCGCGTCCCAGATCATCCAGAACACGATCGCGTCCACATTTACCGGAACTGTATCCCGGGTCAACGTCGATTCGGCCGACACGCTTTCGACCCGCACGCGCTGGTCGACGAACCGGCTCAGCGAATCCACCACCGGGACGATGTGGAACAATCCCGGCCCGCGCAGCCCGATGTAACGGCCGAAACGCAGCACCGCCACCTTCTCCCACTGATCCGCCACGCGGATCGCGAACAGGAAGTACAACCCGGCGAGCAAACCCGCCACCGCGAGCGCCGCGTATCCGGTGAGCGCATACGCGCCAACCCCGGCGCCGGCACACGCGATCAGAAGCGTTACCCCCACACTGCTCAGCCGCATCTCGGAAAAATCGGGCTTCATGGCGTCATTTCCTCGCTTTCATCGAATCGGTCGTAAGATCGTTCAACTGCTCCAGCAGGTCCTTCACGGTGAACCCGGCGGCTCCCGCGCGCGCCACCAGCTCGTTCACCAGTTGGCTGAGCTGGCGGCGGCGCTCCACCTCGTCCCGCTTCACTTTCTGATGACTCACAAATGTGCCCGTGCCCTGCTGGGTTTCGAGCGCGCCGCGGATCTCCAGCTCCCGGTAGGCGCGGACCACCGTGTTCGGGTTGATCTCCAGGTCCACCGCCACCTGCCGGACCGTCGGGAGCTGGTCCCCGCCGCGCAGCGTCCCCGCCGCGACTCCGCCCAGTACCTGGTCGATCAACTGGCGGTAGACCGGCACTCCGCTGTGCAGATCCAGCCGGAATCCGAACTTGCCGGATTGGGTTGTGATGCTCATCTGGAATAATAATGTACTAGTTGACTGATACAGTCAAGAGAAAAGTGCGGGAAATCTTTACCCCAGGTACCGCTCGAGGTCGTCGTTGCGGAAGCAGTGGGCGTAAGCCGTATCCCGGGTAACCCGCCCCATTCGCACTAGTTCCGCCAGCGATTGCTCCATCGTCATCATGCCCTCGGCCCTACCGACCGAGATCTGCGAGCGCAGTTGATGGTCGTCGCCCTTGCGGATCAGGGCGCGTACCGCGTCGGTGGCCACCATGATCTCGGTGGCCGGCCAGCGCGAGTTGGCATCCATGCCGGGCACCAGTTGCTGCGCGATCACCGCCCCCAGAGCCAGCGATACCTGCTGCCGGATCTGCGGCTGGTTGGCCGCCGGAAACGAGTCCAGAATCCGCCCCACCGCCTGGATGGCGTCGTTCGTGTGCAGCGTCGACAGCACAAGGTGTCCGGTTTCGGCCGCCGTCAGCGCGGTCGCCATGGTCTCCGCGTCGCGCATTTCACCCACCAGGATCACGTCCGGGGTCTGCCGCATGATGCTGCGCAGCGTCACTCCGAAATCCGGCGTGTCGCGTCCCACTTCGATCTGCTCGATGATCGAGCTGCGGTTGGCGTGCTGGTACTCAATCGGGTCTTCGATCGTCACCACGTGCGCTGCACGCTTCGTGTTCACCAGGTCGATCAGCGCGGCCAGCGTGGAGGACTTCCCGCAGCCGGTCGGCCCCGTCACCAGCACAAACCCCTGCCGTCGCTCCGCCAGCTTCGCGAGCGACGCCGGCAGGTGCAGCCATTCGAGTGTCGGGATCTTCGAAGGCAGCAACCGGATGCTCGCCGCCAGCGTCCCGCGCTGGTGGTGGATGTTGATCCGGAAGCGGCCCATCCCCTCCCGCATGAAGCTCAGGTCGACCGACCGTTTCTTCTGGAGTTCCTCCGCCTGCCAGGTTTCGAGCAGCGGCAGCACCAGGCTGCGGACGTCTTCCGCATCGAGCGCCGGCCCGGTGCCGGAGACCAGCGCGCCGTGGATCCGCAGCATCGCCGGAGCTCCCGCGATCAGCAGCACGTCGGAGGCGCCGCGCCCGGCCGCGGTGTGCAGCAGATGGTCGAGCGAGGCCGTAGATTGCGGCGTCCGCGCCGCGGGCGACTTCTGGCTGGGCGCCGCGCGGTTCAACTCGGCAACAATTTTCGATAGTTCGCTGTCGTACTCGCTCATCACGCTTCCTGAGTTACCATTTTCTCTTGAAGCTGCTCATATTTTCCGACATCCATAATAATTGGAAGACGCTCGAAGATCTCCTCGGCGTGGATGCCGATTTTTACATCGCGGCCGGCGACCAGGTGAGCTGGGGGCGGGGCATCGAGCGTTGCGGCGAGATTCTGAGCACCCGCGGCGACAAGGTCTACGTCCTGCCGGGCAACCATGAGTCGGCATCGCAGATTTCAGAGATGTGCGCGCGCCACGGAATGCACGATTTCCATCAGCGGCATATGGAGGTCGGCCGCTGGCACGTCGCTGGGCTCGGCTACTCCAACCCCACCCCCTTCGAGACTCCCGGCGAGTATAGCGAGCCCCAGCTGGCCGAACGCCTGGAGCGCTTTTCCGCACTCTCCCCGCTGGTCCTGATCTGCCACACTCCGCCTTACGGGACGGCGCTCGATCAGATCCGCCCCGGTCTCCACGCCGGGTCGGTGGCGGTACGCAATTTCATCGAGAACCATCAGCCCGAGTACTTCTTCTGCGGCCACATCCACGAGGCCGAGGGCGTCTCCGCGGAGATCGGGAAGACCCGCGCCTGGAACGTCGGCAAAAAGGGCTATTTGTTAGAATTAGATTGATACCCACATGACAGTCGAAGAATTAGAACGCGCATACCAGCCCCTCCGCGATCAGGCCCTGGCCGTCCGGAGGTATCTTTGACGCCCCTGCGCAAAAAAAGAAACTAGCCCAGTCCGAAGAGCAGATCTCCGCGCCCGATTTCTGGAGCCAGCCCGAAAAGAGCCAGAAGGTCATGCAGGACCGCAAGCGTCTGGAGGAGGCGATCGCCAACGACGACCGCGTCCGCGCCATGACCGAGGACCTGGATACGCTCTTCGAGCTAGCCCGCGAAGGCGAGGACGTCGGCGCCGATCTCACGCGCGACCTGAAGGCCTATGGCGAGCTCCTGGAGCGCCTCGAGACCGCCATGCTGCTCTCCGGCGAAAACGCTGCGCGCAGCGCGATCGTCACGATTCACCCCGGCGCGGGAGGCACCGAAAGCCAGGACTGGGCCGAGATGCTGCTCCGCATGTACCTGCGATGGGCCGAGCGCGACGGCTTCCAGACCGTCATTACCGACCGGTTGGAGGGTGAAGGCGCCGGCATCAAGTCGGCCACCTTCGAGGTCAACGGCGAAAACGCCTACGGCCTGCTGCAATCGGAAATCGGCGTGCACCGCCTGGTCCGCATCTCGCCATTCGATGCCAATGCGCGGCGCCACACATCCTTCGCCTCGGTGTTCGTCTACCCCCAGGTGGATGACGAAATCAAGATCGACATCCGCCTCGACGATCTCCGCATCGACACCTTCCGCGCGTCGGGCGCCGGCGGCCAGCACGTCAACATGACGGATTCGGCCGTGCGCATCACGCATTTCCCGACCGGAATTGTCGTGCAGTGCCAGAACGAGCGCTCGCAGCACAAGAACCGCGACAGCGCCATGAAGCAGCTCCGCGCGCGCCTCTATGAACACGAGATGGAGAAGAAGCGCGAAGAGACGCGCAAGACCGAAGACTCCAAGCTCGAAATCAATTTCGGAAGCCAGATCCGCAACTATGTGCTCGCGCCCTACCGGCTGGTGAAGGATCTTCGCAGCAGGCTCTCCATCGGCGACGTGGACCGCGTGCTCGATGGCGATCTCGACCCCATGATGCACGCCTACCTGGTCTGGCGCAAGACCGGCAAGACCGCGGGCGACGATAAGGACGAGAGTCCGGAGTGAGCATCGAGCGCGCCGCAGCCCTGATCCGCGCCGGCCGCCTGGTGGCCTTCCCCACCGAGACGGTTTACGGCCTGGGCGCCAACGCCTTGGACCCTGCCGCCGTGGAGCGCATCTTTGCCGCCAAAGGCCGCCCGCGCACCAGCCCCCTGATCGTGCACGTCGATTCCGTGGAGATGGCGCAAAGCCTGGCCGCCGGTTGGCCCGAGGCCGCCGCAATCCTGGCCCGCCGCTACTGGCCCGGTCCCCTGACGCTGGTATTGCCGAAGCGCGCCGCGATCCCCGATATCGTCACCGCCGGATTGCCGACCGTCGGCCTGCGCATGCCCTCCCATCCGGTAGCGCTGGCCTTGATCCGCGCCGCCGGCGTGCCTATCGCGGCGCCCAGCGCCAACCGCTTCACCGAGCTCTCGCCCACCGCGGCCGAACACGTGCCCGAGGAGATTGCGGATTATGTCCTCGAAGGTGGGCCTGCCACGGTAGGGATCGAATCGACGGTGCTCTCGCTGGTCGATGAGCCCCAACTCTTGAGGCCGGGCGTGATTCCGCTGCCCGAGATGGAGGCGCTGATCGGCCCGATCGGAACGGCCGGCGACCTCGGTGAAGGTGCGCATCCTTCTCCCGGAATGCACCGCAGACACTACCACCCTGCGACGCCGCTGTATCTGTTATCCCCCGCCGACCGTCCGCCCGAAGGATCGGGCGCCACGCTGCGGATCGGCAAAGAGATGCCCTCCGACCCTCTCGACTATGCGGCAGTCCTCTACGAAACGCTGCACCGTCTGGATGCGCAGCACCTGGATTGGATCGCGGTGGAGTGCCCGCCCGAAACTCCCGAATGGGCCGGCGTTGTCGATCGTTTGAGAAGGGCTTCGGAGTAGCCGGCGAATTGGGCCGGGTTCACTTCCAGGTGGACATGGAACTGCCGTGTGATTGTGAGTCGTCCCGCGGCCGGCGGGGCGCGGCTCTTCGCGCTTCGGCCCGGCGCGTCTCGGCAAGAACGCGATTGTCCACGTGGCGGCGCAGGTCGTCACCGACGAGCTCGTGATCTCCTTCGGTATTGCTTTCGAGGTCGGCAGCGAGCTTCTGGGCGCACAGGGCAGGTCCCTCCTGCAGGCCTACACGGTGCTGAAGGAAGAGGCTGATATCGGCCGTCACGATAAAATGCCTCGTGGGTTCGGCTTTTGTAATAGCGTCGAACCTGTACACACGGGCGTTCCCGCGCTGGTCAAATCCCAAATACCGGAATTCCATGAACTGCTCCCTTCGGCACGATGAGCCGCACCACTTCCCACCTGTGGGCCCGGTTCTAACGGGATATGCCACGCTCCCGCTTCGCCTGATTCTCGGCACGGAGCAGCTGGCCAATGCGTGTGGCCGCTCTTTGGGGAGAACTGTTTGTATTATCGCACATCGGTGTTTCCGGCCCGGCGCCGTAGCCGGCGCCCACGAGGTGCGCGGCGCGGCGGACGTCGCCAGGAACCAACCCGCAACGTCCAGGACCGCCTCGCAACACTCCCGTCCGTCTCGTCACCTTTAGCTCGCCAAAGCGGGTGCCTGGTCCATACGCTGGGGTCATGAAGACACCTGTCAGCAAGGATGCCCTGAACAGAATGGCGCTCTGTGTATGCTTCCTGTCCGCAATTCCGGTTGCCCGGGGTGCGGAGCCGGTCACGATCACCATGACGGCTGAGCACTGGCAGACCAAGGAAAACGCGGAATTCCTCCGGCAGTTGGGTTTCTATCACGGCCTGATGCGGCTGAACAGCGGCAGGGCGG
Organism: Bryobacterales bacterium; assembly: GCA_963836015.1. Taxonomy (GTDB): domain Bacteria; phylum Acidobacteriota; class Terriglobia; order Bryobacterales; family Bryobacteraceae; genus CAWCDJ01. The sequence goes on from CAWIIF010000004.1 coordinate 758,472, forward strand.
CACTCAAAGACATCACCTTCAGCGACGGAACGATCGAGTTCGACGTCAATACGATCGGGCGTGGCATGCCCGGAATCGCCTTCCGTGAGCAGGACGAAAACAACTTCGAGCTCTTGTACCTGAGGCCGGATCCGAGCTGTCCGGCCTTCCGGGCATGCATGCAGTACACGCCTCAGACGCATGGCGTGTTGCTCTGGGACTTCTTTCCGCAATATCAAACGCGGGCTCCGCTCCGGGAGAACGGGTGGAACCACATCAAGATGGTCGTATCCGGTCGCCGGATGAATGTTTTCGTGAACGACGCGCCGTCGCCCACCCTGGAGGTCGGCAGGTTGGAGGGGGATGCGATGAAAGGTGGCCTGCACCTGCTGGGGCCCGCCACTTTCGCAAACATGGTGATCACTCCCGATGCAGTGGAGGGCCTTTCTCCGGAGCCCGCCGGAGATCCCCTGGATGGGGACCGCGGCCTGGTCCGGAAGTGGCGCCTCTCCACGTTTTCCGCGCTGCCGAAGGGCAAGGACCCCGTGTATAACGAAATGCCCGGCGCTTCGCAAGAATGGAAGACGATCGGCGCGGAGCGGAGGGGCCTGGTAAATATCAGCCGCGTCTTCGGCAAGCCCCTGCCCGAACCAAACCGGGCCGCAGCATGGCTGAAGACGACGATCACTTCAGACAGGAAGCAGACGAAGAAAGTCCAGATTGGATGGACGCGCGAACTGTGGGTATTCGTGAACGGGAAACTGGTGTATGCCGACAAAAACCTGTTTGAGGAGGAAGGAGCAAGAAAATTTCCCGACGCGCGATGTTCGCTGGAGAATGGCGCCTTCACGTTGCCTCTGGAAGCGGGCGATAATGAGGTCGCGGTGGCCATCGCGAACGACTTCTTCGGATGGGGGATGATGATGCGCCTGGCTGATCCGGAAGGGGTTCATCTGGCTGCAAAGTGACCGGCCCGATGCTGGAGAATGCAATCCGGCACGGGATTTCAAGGGCTTTGCGGGTATAGCACAGAAGCGTGATCATGGAGGGACGGGGCAGCGTGGACCTGGATAACCTCGGTGGGAGAATTCGACCCATCCTCTTCGGCGTTCTCGGCTGGAGCGCGATCGGGCTGGTCTTTTCGATTCCAGGCATCCGAACCGGTGATCGCTGGGGACCTCCGCTGCTGCTCTCGTTCGCTCAATGGTGGTCATGGGGGCTGATCGCGCTCCTGATTGTGCAGTTCGACCGGCGGCTACCGTTCACGGATCCACAGATCGGAAGACGGTTGTTGGCTCACATCCCTGGAAGTTTGGTCCTGACGTCGCTGTGCCTATACGTCCAAGCAGGACTCAAGGCCGTGCTCGGACTTGGGCCCATCCAGGCGGTTGTTGATCCCGCCGTGCTTTTGCAATCGGTCAACAGTGGCATGTTTCTATGGGTTTGGATCATCTACTGGATGATCCTGGGGGCGTGGCTCGCAAAGCAATATCAGGAACGGTTCCGGAGGAGCGAGTTACAGCGGGAGCGGACGGAACGCTTGTCCACGCAAGCCCAGCTCCGATCTTTGCGGTTGCAGATCGATCCACATTTCCTTTTCAACGCCCTGAACGCGATTTCCTCGGAGGTCGAGGCCGATCCGGTCAGCGCTCGCAACATGATCGAGCATCTCGGAAACCTCCTTCGCCTGACCCTGGACACGAATGATCGTCAATTGGTTCCCCTGTTCGAGGAGCTTTCGTTTCTGGACCACTATTTGGCCATTCAAAGAATTCGCTTTGGCGACCGGCTTCGTTTCGAGCAGGTCATCGAAGAAAACGTTCGCCACGTTCTCGTGCCTTCGATGACGATCCAGCCGCTTGTGGAGAATTCGATTCGCCATGGCTTGTCGCAGAGGGCCAGGGGCGGACTGGTTCGAGTGGCGGCCAGACGCTCCGACGAGCAACACATTCGGATCACAGTCGAAGATGACGGTGTCGGGCTGCCCGCCGATTGGAGTCTTGGTAAGTCGCTCGGACTTGGTCTCTCAATTACCGCGCAGCGGCTTGCCGCTCTCTATCCGCGGCAGAATAGTGTCTTCGATGTACGGAGACGCGCGGGAGGCGGGACGGAGGTGGAGCTGCTGCTCCCGATTCAACCCGGGGAGGGAGCTTCCTGGAGGTCGGAGCCGGAACATGCCTGAACGAGCCATGGGTGTTCTGGTTGCGGATGACGAGATGCCCGCTCGGCGGCGATTGCTCGACCTGTTGCGCCAGGAACCCGGTATCACCTCAGTCTGGGAAGCCGCCGATGGTCAGATGACGGTCGATCTGATCCGCTCCTGCCGGCCGGATCTACTCTTTCTCGATGTGAAGATGCCGGAACTGGATGGCCTCGGCGTGATCGACACGGTCGGAATTCCCGCAATGCCGCTCACGATTTTTGTGACGGCCTACGATGAACATGCCATTCGCGCCTTTGAAGCGAACGCGCTGGACTATTTGCTAAAGCCCTACAGCGACGCGCGTTTCCGGTCGGCCATGAGCCGGGCGCGTGCCCGGCTGGATGAACGGGGGCTTCGGGAATTCGCGGAAAGAGTACGACGGATGTTGACTCCTGAGGTTGTCAACGGCCCGCCGCTCGAACGGATCGTCATCAAGGGACGCGCCACAACACGATTTCTGGACGTGACGGAAGTGGAGTGCATCGAGGCGGCTGGAATGTACGTCGTGTTGCATACGGGCGGAAAAGAGTTGCTGCACCGTTCATCCCTGACCGACATCGAAGCAAAACTGGACCCGCGCCACTTCATACGAATCCATCGCTCGGCGATTGTGAATCTCGCACGCGTCGCGCATCTGGAGCCGATTTCTCACGGAGAATTCGAGGTCGTTCTCAAAAGTGGCAAACGGGTACGGCTGAGCCGTACCTATCGCGGACCAGTCGAACAGCGTCTCCGTCAATCGCTTTGACCGGCGAGCCGGCCAGGCTCGATTCACAAACTCCGGTGGAGCGGTCCGCTGATGTGCCGAGTCGGTATGAATGCTGGAAGCGGGCCGCCGGTTACCGCCCGGCCGTCGATTCGCGGGCGAACGGCAGGCGCACCGTGAAGGAAGTCCGGCCCGGCTTCGAGTCCACGTCCACCTCGCCGCGGTGTTGGTGCACGATGCGGTACACCGTGTCCAGGCCCAGGCCGGTGCCTTCGCCCACCGGCTTGGTCGTAAAGAACGGCTCAAAGATGCGATCGCGAATTTCGGGCGGTATCCCCGGCCCGCTGTCGCGAATCTCCACCACCATGCGCTGGAACTCGGAGGCGGTTCGCACCACCAGCTCCCCTTCGCCTCCCATGGCGTCGATCGCGTTGTCGATGAGGTTGGTCCAGACCTGGTTCAGCTCGCTGCCGTTCCCGCAGATGCGCGGCATCGAACGGTCGTATTCGCGCACTACCGTGATGCCGTGCTTCAGACGGTAATGCAGCATGATCAGGGTATTCTCGATCCCATCATGCACGTCGATCTCCTGCTGCGGAGACTGGTCCATGTAGGAATACTGCTTGATGGCGTGGACCAGGTCGGAAATCCGGGTGGTGCCGCTGTCGATCTGCTCCACCAGGCGGTTGACCTTGAGCGATGCCGCGAGATGGGTCACCGCATCGCCCAGGCTGGCATCGCCGAAACGGCCCGACAGGCGCTGCAGCGTATCGATCTCGCAGCCGGCATCCACCAGGTCCGGCGCCAGTTGGCGCGCATCCGGGACGCGGTGGTCTTGCAGCCAGTTGCCGATCTCTTCTTCGCGATCGCTGCGCTCCAGGGAATCGAGCGCCGCGGGCGGATGGAGTTTCGGCCAGTCGCATTCGATCTGCGCGAGGAACACGCGATTCTCGGGCGATGGAGTGCTCTGGCCCAGGCGGAGGCTCGCGGAACGGAGCGTCGAAATCGTCTGTTGCAGGTTGACGGCGGCGTTCCGCACCGCGGCCGCCGGGTTGTTCAGCTCGTGGGCCAGCCCCGCCGACAGCTTTCCCAGGGCCATCAGCTTGTCCCGCTGCTGATCGCTCCGCGTCGTCTCGCGGATACGGTCGGACATCAAGCCGACCAGCCGGCCCCCCAGCGCCGGCAGGCGTTTGAGCATCTCCGGAAAGTGCGACACGTTTAGCGTGGCCACGGTGGCCGCCGTCATGGCGCGCGAGGTTAAGGGAAACTGCTTGAGCCGCGAATACGGAAGCATCCCGGTCAACTGGCCGGCGTGCGCGGAATAGATGCGGCCGTCGCCGAAACCCCGCTCGCGCTGAATCTGCGCCTCGCCTTCCAATACGACGATCATGCGGTCGGCCGGCGAGCCTTCTTCCACCACGACCTCTCCGGGCTGGTAATGCGCCAGCTCCATCCGCGAAGCCAGCCACTCGAGATCCTCCTGTGCGAGGTCGGAGAAGACCGGAACGGCCTTCAGTTGTTGGGCCAAAACAGTTGTCTGCGATTCCATATCAGACCTCCGCCAGGTACCGGTGAACGAACTGGATGGCGATCGAGCCCTCGCCCACGCTGGACGCTACGCGTTTGATGGATCCGTGGCGAACGTCACCCACGGCGAAGACGCCCGGAACGCTGGTTTCGAGTAGGAACGGATCCCTTTCGAGCGGCCAGCCGCGCGGGCGTTTGTCATGGCGCGGCAGGTCGGGCCCGGTCAGGATGAATCCGAGATCGTCCCGCTCGAGAAAGCCGTCGAGCCATTCGGTGCGGGGCGCCGCTCCGATGAAAATAAAAACGGAGCCGGCCGGCACTGTCTCCACCGTTCCCGAGCGGCTGCACGATATCGAAATCGTTTCCAGCTTTTCCTCGCCGTTCACGGCGACCAGCTTGGCCCCGAATTCCAGTTGAATATTGGAGGTCTGGGCGATGTCGTCAATCAGGTATTGGGACATGGTTGCGCCCAGGCTCTCGCCGCGCACCAGCATCGTAACGCGCTTGGCGTAACGCGAGAAATTCATGGCTGCCTGCCCGGCCGAATTGGCCCCTCCCACGATGTAGACGTCTTCATCGCGGCAGGAGATGGCCTCGGTGGATCCCGCCCCGTAATAGACGCCCGCGCCCTGCAGCCGCTCGATGCCCGGCACATCCAGCTTCCGCCATTGCACACCGGTCGAGATCACGATGGCGTGGCAGGAGAATTCGGATCCGTCGGACAGCGTGACGATTTTGTACGGGCCCTCGACCCGGACCTTGTCGACCTCCTGGGGAGCCAGGATCTCGGCTCCAAACCGCTTGGCCTGGGCCACCGCGCGCCGCGCCAGGTCGTTCCCGCTCAGACCCGATGGAAAGCCGAGATAGTTTTCGATTCGGGAGCTGAGCCCGGCCTGGCCGCCCGGCGCTTCCCGCTCTACGATCACGCTCTTGAGTCCCTCGGAAGCGCCGTATACAGCCGCGGCCAATCCGGCCGGGCCGCCGCCGACAATCACCAGGTCGAAGAAGTCGGTCTTCGGGCGCGTGCGCAGCCCGATCCGGTCCGCCAGGTCGCCCGGGGACGGCTGCGCGAGCATCGCGCCATCCGTGAGAATGACGACCGGCAGTGTGGTCCTGCGCTCGCCGATGAGCGCAATCGTCTTTTGCGCATCCGCGCTCGGGCCAGGGGCTTCGATATCGATCCATTGATACGGAACCTGGTTGCGCGCCAGGAACTCGCGAATCTCGTAACATCGCGCCGACCAGCGCGTGCCCACCACCCGGATGCCCTCGAACGGCGGGTGGTACGAAGCCGACCATTCATCCAGCAGATCGTCCAGCACGGGATACAGGTTGCGGTCGGGAGGGTCCCAGGGCTTCAGCAGGTAGTGGTCGAGTTTGACGACGTTGATCGCGCTGATGGCCGCTTCCGTATCGGCGTAGGCCGTGAGCAGGACGCGCCGCACGTCCGGAAATTCACGAATCGCGGCAGTGAGAAACTCGATGCCGTTCATGCGCGGCATCCGGTAGTCCGCCACCAGCAGCGCCACGGGCTCGGCGCGCTGTGACAGGCGGTTGAGAAGCTGCAGCGCCCCCGCGCCGGAATCGGCGGAAACCACCCGGTAGCGGTCGCTGTACTGCTTTCTGAGATCGCGCTCGACCGCCCTCAGCACATCCGGGTCATCGTCTACGGCGAGCAACACCGGTCTTGGCATAATCCCGTCCCCTCGGTAAGAAATCTCGCTTTCTTTCAGAGTACCGCGGTCGGGAGTTATCCCCGCGTATGGTTTTTGCGATGCTCGCCCCGGAACCTAGGAGGGCCTCGCCTCATTCAGGATACGGACCGCGCGGGTGACATCTTCGGTCGAGCCGTTCGCGATCAGCAGGTACTTGTTGGCGCGCAGTTCGGCCTCGTACTGCCTCGCCATGGGCCTGCTGACCCCGATGGTATAAAGTCCCGCGCCGAATGCGCTCAACTCGCCGAAAATAGTAGCGTTCGCCATTACAGCGATCAGCCAGGCCTCCATGGGGCCGAGGACGAAGATCTCCCCCACGTCGGGTAGGGAGAATTCACTGTAGGCGTCCGAATTGTCCAGCGGCAAGCCTTTCCGGCAGACCAGGGAAAGCGAGCCTTTGTCGAATCCCGCGCCGGAAAGCGCCGCCCACGCGGTTTTCGCTTCGACGTGGTCGGCGAAAACCACCACAGCAACGTTTTGTTCTGGCATTTGCCCCTAACGCATGGAGATTGAGCAACTGCCGTGCCAGTAGGGAAAATGCCGGATTCCGCCCAAGCTGCCCGGACACGTGGCGTGTTTTGCGTCAGGATGCCGCGATAACGTACACCGTTACCCAAAGAGGCGAATTGCGGAACATCTCCTTCCGGCGCTGGCCGCACACACGTTTGCCGCGCCCCGGGGTGTGGCCTGACACTGGCACCGTTTGTGCTACGATGCTCCCAACCGACCAGGGCAAGGCCATGGACAAGCTGTTGATCGGTGCATTCGGACTGGCGCTCGCGGTGTTGTCGACGATCGGCTTCCTCTCCTATCGCAGCACCGAACATCTGGTTGCCGTCCAGCAGCAGGTAGACCACACTCACGAAGTGCTGGAGCGGCTCGACAGTGTTCTTGCCGATGTCCTGCAAACCGAAAGCGCCACGCGCGGCTATATCCTGTCCGGCGATGAGCAGTACGTGGCATCCCGGAAGACTGCCGCCGCGGAACTCGACCGGACGCTCACGATGCTCCCCCATCTCCTGGCCGACGATGCGGATCAACTGTCGTTGATGGGCCGGCTCAGGAATCCGATCGAAGAGAAGCTGCGCCTTCAACAGGCCAAGATCGAGCTTCGACGGGACCAGGGCGCCGTCCCGGCTACGCAGTCGTTCCTCGGCGGGCAGGGCAGTGAGATATTCGACCAGGTGCACGGGCTGATTGACCGCATGAAGGTCCACGAAAAGTCCCTGTTGAGAAGCAGGACCGACCGCGCGCAGGCGGATGCGGCCGCGTCGGTTCGTATGTTGTGGATCGGCTCGCTTTTCAGCTTCTTCGTCCTGGGCGCGGTGTGTTACCGCCTGACGCGGGAGATCTGGCGGCGGCGGGCTTCGGAGTCCCAGTTGCTCCACTCCAACCGGATGTACGCGCTGCTCAGCGAAACCAACCAGGCGATCGTTCGCGCGCGGGAAAGCCGGCCGTTGTTGCAGGAGGTTTGCAGGATTGCCGCCTCCCAGGGGCTCTTCGAATTTGTCTGGATCGCATCCGCGGAGCCAGGCGCGCCCGGGCCGGTCGCATCGGACCCATCCGCTCCTCCGGCCCCGTCGGGAGAAGCGGATGGTCGGTGGCAGGAATTCGCGGCCCGCCTGGGTGAAGGCACGCCCCTGATCTGCAACGATCTCCGGCGGGAAGACTGGGGTACGCCCTGGCGAGACGATGCCCTGCGGCGGGGATTCCGCAGCGCGGCGGTGTTCCCGATCCGGATGGAAGGCGTCTGGACCGCCATTCTGGGGTTGTACAGCGGCGAGCCGGGCATCTTCGAGCCGGGTGTGACGGCGTTGCTCGATGAGGTCACCTCCGACCTGGCCTTCGCCCTGATCAACATCCAAAGGCAGAAGGAACGTGAACTTGCCGAAGAGGCTCTGAGAACGCAGGCTCAGATCATCGACCAGGTCCACGATGCCATCGTCTCGACCGACATGGAAGGAGTGGTCACCAGCTGGAACAAGGGCGCGGAAAGGCTGACCGGCTATTCCGCCGAAGATGCGCTCGGCCGGCACATCTCGTTTCTGTATCCTGCCGAAGAGCAGGAGTTTCTGCGGAACGGCCTGATGCAGCCGCTCCAGCGGGAAGGCAATCACGAGGCTGAAGTCCGCATGCGCAAGAAATCCGGCGACGATTTCTATGCGCACCTGGCGCTATCGCTGCAGCGCGACCGCGAAGGCAGGCCCTTCGGGATGATCGGCTACTCGATGGACATTACGAAGGCCAGGGAATCCGAGCACGCGCTGCGCGAGAGCGAGGAGCGGTTCCGCCAGATGGCGGAGAACGTCCGGGAAGTATTCTGGCTCGCCGACGCGAAATCCTCGCGGATTCTCTACCTCAGCCCCGCCTTCGAATCGTTGTGGGGCCGGCCCTGCGACAGCATCTCGGGCAGGCCGGCGAGCACCAATCAGGAGTGGGTGTACCCCGACGACCGCGCGCGCGTCGCGGAATACTTCGAGAGCGCCCGTCACGGCAGCGACTCGACCGTCGAATTTCGACTGCTCCGGCCGGATGGAACCGTGCGGTGGGCCTGGGACCGCGCGTTTCCGATTCGCGACTCTTCGGAAAGCGTCTACCGCGTCGCCGGCATCACGCAGGACATTACCGATCGCAAGGCCGCGGAACTGGAGGTCCGCCGCCTGAACAGCGATCTCGAGGGGCGCGTGGCCGAGCGTACCTCCGAGCTCGACCGCGTCAACCGGGAGCTGGCCGTGCGAAACCAGGAAGTGGAGCGCGCCAACCGCCTGAAAAGCGAGTTTCTGGCAAGTATGAGCCATGAACTGCGTACGCCCTTGAATGCCATCATCGGCTTTTCCGACCTCCTGGCCCGCGGCAAGGGCGGCCCGTTGAACGACAGGCACCGCCACTTTGTCGGGCACGTCCAGGACGCCGCCCGGCACCTGCTGCAGCTTATTAACGACATCCTCGACCTCTCCAAGATCGAATCCGGACGGGTGGAATTGGAACCGCAGGAGTTCTCCGTGGCGGCGGCGCTGGATGAAGTCCTCTCGCTGATCACTCCGCTGGCGATCAACAAATCGATCCAGGTTTCGACCAGCGTCCCCGCCGATCAGTTGATCTATGCCGAGCGGATCCGGTTCAAGCAGATCCTGTTCAATCTCTTGAGCAACGCGGTGAAGTTTACGCCGGAGCAGGGAAAGGTCGCGATCGAATGTTCGCCCGATCCGGGGGGTATGCTGATTTCAGTGAGCGATACCGGCATCGGAATTCCGGCCGGGCAACAACAAGTGGTCTTTGAAGAGTTCCAACAGGTTGGAACCACGACCAAGGGAGTCAAGGAAGGCACGGGGCTCGGGCTCGCCATAACCAAACGGCTGGTGGAGCTGCACGGGGGCAGGATCTGGCTTGCCAGCGAGCCGGGCAAGGGCAGCCGGTTCAGCTTTACCCTTCCGATGAAGGCCGCCGGAATCGAAGTGGCGGAAGGGCGCACGAGGGGCGCTCAAGCCCAGTGAAGAAAATTCTGGTGGTAGACGACAACCCCGTAAGCCGGGAATTGATTCGTGAGGTTCTGGAAGCTCCCGACCTGCAGATTCTGGAAGCTCCCGACGGGAAGGCCGCGCTCCAGGCGATTTCGGACCTGGGGCCCGATCTGGTGCTGATGGATATCCAGATGCCCGTGCTGGACGGTTTCGCCGCGTTGCATGTGCTACGGGAAAATCCGCGCTTCGAGAACCTGCCCGTGCTGGCGGTGACCGCCTTCGCCATGCGCGGCGACCGGGAAAAGGCCCTGCGCTCCGGGTTTAACGAATACATCACAAAGCCGATCGACGGTGCGGAACTGGAAGCCCTGGTCCGCTCCTTCCTCGGCGGGCAAACCAACGAAACGGTGTTCAATGGCATCTGAACGGCATATGGTGACCCTGGTTGCGGTGGACGACGACTGCGCGGCACTGGAGTTGATCCGCGCCGCCCTCGACGAGGAAGGTCTCGAGATCCTGACCGAAACCGATGCCGCGCGCGGCCTCGCCCTGATCCTGCGGAAGAGGCCCCATATCGCGCTGCTGGATCTGTTCATGCCGGGGATGAACGGCATGGCTCTTCTCGAGCGGGTGGCCGAGGCGTGCCCGGAGACGGATGTGATCCTGGTTACCGCGAACTATTCCACCGATGCCGCCGTGGAAGCCATTCAGAAAGGCGCCTGCGACTACATCACGAAGCCCGTCTCGGTGGACGATCTGGTGCAGCGGGTCGGCAGGCTGGCGGCGGAAGTGCGGCGCCGCCAGAAGACCATCGAGCTCGACGATGAACTGCTGCGGGCCTCGCAGTTTCAGGATATGGTGGGCCGGAGCCCCCTGATGCTGGAGGTGTTCGCGCGGATCCGCCGCGTGGCGCCGCATTTTCGCACGGCCCTCGTCACGGGCCAGACCGGCACCGGGAAGGAACTCGCGGCTTCCGCCCTGCACCGCCTGAGTCCGGCGGCCGCCAACCGTTTCGTGGTGTGTAACTCGTCGGCCGTGGTGGAGACCCTCTTCGAGAGTGAGCTGTTCGGACACGTGAAAGGCGCGTTCACGGGAGCTACCCAGGACAAGATGGGATTGATGGAACATGCCAACGGAGGAACCATGTTCCTGGACGAAATCGGCGATATGCCGCTATCCACCCAGGCTAAGCTGCTGCGCGCGCTCCAGAACCAGGAAATCCAGCGGGTGGGGTCGCTTGCAATCCGGAAAGTAGATGTCCGGGTGATCGCGGCAACCCATCGCGACCTCCGGCAGATGGTGGCTCAGGGGAAGTTCCGCGAAGATCTCTTCTACCGCCTGTCGCGGGTCGAGATCAAGCTTCCTCGGCTGGCGGATCGCAAAGAGGACTTGCCGCTGCTCGTCCGGCATTTCACGGACGGATTCTCGGTGGAATATCACAAGACGATTCTCGGCGTCACACCCCGCGCGCAGGTGGTGCTATCCCGTTATGGGTGGCCTGGGAATGTCCGCGAGCTGGAAAATGTGCTGAGCGAGGCCTGCATGATGGCGGACGGCGAGCGGATCGACGTCCGGGACCTCCCGGCCTACGTTCGAGAAGCCGGAGCGAGGCCCGAGCTGGATGCGGAGCGGGAGATCGAATCCGCGGCCGAAGAGATGTTGCCGCTCGATGAAGTGCATCGCCGCTATTGCCTGCGGATCCTCGATCGCGTGCGCGGCAACAAGGCGCGAGCCGCGAAAGTCCTGGGCATCAACCGGGCCACGCTCTACCGCATTCTGGGCGACTCGGGAAGCGACGTCGAGGCGACCAGCGCATAGATGCTGAATCCAACGCTGAGGTCCAGTTCCGGCACCCCGGCTAAGTGATGTTCCCGGACGACCTGCGAACGGCTTCGTTGAAGCGTGCGAGTTGCCCCGCCGCGGCGCGGTCGGCCAGCACCAGGGCGCGCTCGCGTTCGATCCGGCCGGCGGGGATCGACGGGTCGCCGTCCCGCAGGCGCCCGAACATGGCCGCCTTCTCGCTCCCCGTCACCACCCATAGAATCATGCGGGCGCGGTTGATAATCGGGTATGTCAGGGTCATCCGGCGCCGCATCTGGTAGTCGCCCGTCACCGCCACGTCCGCGTCCGTAACGTCGAGCACAGGGTCTCCGGGCACCAGGGACGCGGTATGGCCGTCCGGTCCAAGGCCCAGGTGAACCAGGTCGAGTGTGGGGGGATCTCCGGCGATCTCGCGCAATGTCGCCGCATATTCGGCGGCGCCGGCCTTGAGGTCGGCAGCATCTACCGGCATTGCGTGGATCTGGTTGGGAGCGAGCGGCGCGTGCTCGAGAAGGCTCTCCTGCAAATGGGTCAGGTTGCGGTCGGGGTGCCCATCGGGAGCCACCCGCTCATCCACCTGGAAGATCTGCAGTTCTTTCCACGGCACCCGCTGATTGGCGAGGGCCCGCAGCATCATCCAGGGGGTATGGCCGCCGCTGACCGCCATGACGAACCGGCCCCGCGCCGCCACCGCCATGCGCGCTTCCGCGGCGATTACCGCGGCGGCCCTCTCGGCCACGGACTCCGCGTCCGCAAGTACTTCGATCTTCATAACTCCCATCCCCGGCCTATCCGGCCATGACTTTCTCCCGGTGCCCGCCGAACTGGTAGCGCATGGCGGAGAGCAGCTTGTCCTGGTAATCCGCCTCTCCCCGCGAGGTGAAGCGTTGATAAAGCGCCGCCGAAAGCACCGGCACGGGCACCGCTTCGTCGATCGCCGCCTTGATGGTCCAACGTCCTTCGCCCGAGTCCGAAACGTGACCCTCGTACTCGGCCAGCTCCGGGTCCCTGGCGAGGGCCGCGGCGGTGAGGTCGAGCAGCCAGGACGCGATGACGCTGCCGCGCCGCCAGACTTCCGCAATGTCCGCCACGTTGAGATCGTATTGATAGTTCTCGGGATGGCGAAGCGGCGTGGTCTCCGCATCGGCGGCATGTGGCTGCTTCCCTACATTGGCGTCGCGCAACACGCCCATCCCTTCGGCATAGGCAGCCATAATCCCATACTCGATGCCGTTGTGCACCATCTTGACGAAGTGTCCGGCGCCGTTCGGTCCGCAATGCAGATACCCGGATTCGGCGGTCCCGCCCGGACGCGGCCGGCCCTCCGTGCGCGGGATGCTGCCTTGCCCGGGGGCCAGCGCGCTAAATATCGGGTCCAGGTGCCGGACCACTTCGGTTTCGCCGCCGATCATCATGCAGTAGCCGCGTTCCAGGCCCCACACGCCCCCGCTGGTCCCCACGTCTACGTAGTGCACCTTCTTGCCGGCCAGCTCGTGGGCGCGGCGGATATCGTCCACATAGTAGGAATTGCCGCCATCGATGAGAATGTCGCCCGTTTCCAGGTGCGGGGTAATTTCCGCGATGGTGCGGTCCACGACTGCCGCCGGCACCATCAACCAGACGGCCCGCGGCGCTTTCAGCTTCTTTACGAGATCGTCCAGCCCGGCGGCGCCGGCCGCCTTCTCCTTCACCAATTCTTCTACAGCCTTCGGAGACGTATCGAAGACGACGCAGCGGTGTCCGTTCCGCAACAGCCGCCGGACCATGTTGGCTCCCATCCTGCCGAGGCCGACCATTCCCAGTTCCATCCACTCCCCTCCTTATCCGCAAGTGCGCGCCGCACGTTCAGGGCCAAAGCGGCCCGCCTGCCGTCACCCCGCCACTTCGATTTCACCTCGGGCCAGCAGGGAGGGAAGCTCATAATCCAGGAGTTCGTCGATCCGCTCCACCGTGATGTCCGGTGTTGCGTACCGGCCCAGGTCGGCCGCAACCCTGGCGGCTTTCCCCTGGCGCGAGAGCACCGTGGTCACACGGCTTCCCCACGCCTCCCGGAACGTGGCCAGCGTTCGCGGGCTCTGGTCCACCAGGACATAATGTCTGGCCGGGTAATGATCTTCGATATCGTCCAGCGCGTCTTCCTTGTGGATGTAGATCAGAACGTGTCCCTCCACGGCGTCGAGAATTCCGGAACGCTCGATCTTGCGAGGCTGGAAAATCACGTCGCCGTCCGATAGGACGATGGTCTGACCCCAGGTGCGGAAGCGCCTCAGGACTTCGAGAGCATGGGGATAGAGACGCTTGGCGAATGGGTAGTCGAGGAGGAAGGACGCCATGGACCGCAAACGATTGTCGTGCCGGTACTCGACGCGATACCGCTGCAGGGCTCCGAGGTAATCGGGATAGCCCAGGGATTGGCGCAACTGGTCGAGGATCGTACGGTAGCGGTCGCGGGAGGCCGCCCCATATTTCCGTTCGAGATAATCCTCTAAATCGCGCTGGACAGAGTCATGGTCGAGCAGTGTGCCGTCCACACCTACCAGGAAAGCTACGGGCACTGTGTTTCCACCACCGGTCATGAGTGCACCTCACCGATAGCGGCCGCCAATCCGCGCTGGGGGAGGCCGCGAAAATTGGTCATCCGGTCCGAAAGCATGCTTTGGAGCCTGATGTCAACGATGGAGACCGAGACTTCTTTTTTTGAGTTACTTCAGTATCGCGGCGATTCCGCTTCTTACATCCAGGGTCCACGGCGCAGGCTCGGGAAGCCGGAGGCGTCCGCCGCCGATCTCGACCGGCATCCAGAGATAGCGCGAGTCCCACTGCGTGCGAGGCTTCCACTGGTCCCCCATGAAGATGACGGCGGTCCCCTTCCTGCCTTCGACCTTCAGCAGCATGGTGGATTGCGAACCGTAGGTGTTCGCCTCGGGAGGCGCGATATCCCTGAATTCCGACCAGGGACCCTCCAGCCTGGAAGCAGTGGCGTACTTGTTGGGATTTGGCCGCCATCCGGTGAGCGCCGAGCCGAGGGCATAGTACAGCCCCTGGTAATGCACAACTGCGCCTCCTTCGAGCGGCGCCTGAATGAGGCAGACATCCTTCTCGACATTCAGGTAGTCCTCGGAAAGCTTCGCGATATGGAAGCCTTTCACGGGGCGGTCCTCGAAGATCAGGTAAGCCGAACCGTCGTCATCGAGGAACTGGCCGATGTCCCGGCTTTCGTGGCCGAGCGGCCGGAAGCTCTTGAGGAAGCGGTAATCTCCATCCACCGTATCGGACACCGCCACCGCCACCCGCGCGTAGCGGTATCGGGCGTCATCGAGGTGCATGTACATGACGAACTTTTTGGTCTTCGCATTGTAGAAGACCTTCGGCCGCTCGAGAACCCAGCCGGGGCCCAGGTCCTCCGGATCCGGGAAGACGATCTTGCGGCGGAACGTCCAGTGAACCAGGTCCTTCGACGAATAACAGCCGACATACCTTTGCGCGGGGTCGAGCCCCTGGGAGCGGTCTTCCCCGAACCAGAACCAGGTGTCGTGCAGCTTGATGATGCCTCCTCCGTGCGCCTGAATGTGACGTCCGCGGTTATCGGGCCAGGGTTCGCCCGGTTTGATGACCGCCGGCGCCGCGGCGACCCCGGC
This sequence comes from Bryobacterales bacterium, assembly GCA_963836015.1. Classification (GTDB taxonomy): domain Bacteria; phylum Acidobacteriota; class Terriglobia; order Bryobacterales; family Bryobacteraceae; genus CAWCDJ01. Next base: position 773,522 of record CAWIIF010000004.1, read on the forward strand.
GGCAGCCGCCAGCAGCAGGAGAGCGGGCAGTCGGAAATTCATCTCGCCTGCCAGGATGGGGCTCCGGCCTTCGCGCGCCGGAACAGAAACAGGCCGGACTTGCCGCCCGTGATGACCTCGGGATACGGATCCGAATCGAGCCGCGCGACCGTCACCTGCATTCCGCCGCCCGCCCGCGAGCTGTAATCGATGAGGTGCTTGACCCATTCGATGGAGCCGGAAGGTGTTTTGAAATGCTCGTACCAGTAGATCCCCAAGGGCTCCTTCTCGCCGGGGTCGCGGCCGTTGTGGGCCATGAAGCGCTTACCCGTCACCAGGTCGGGCTGTCCGTCGCCATTGAGATCGGCCACCACCAGGGAATGCGATTGCGACCAACTGTCGTCGATCATGTGTTTCGCCCAGGTACCATCGGCCTTCCGCTCCATCCAGAAGATGCCGTAGTTGTGGGCCATAGACGTGACCAGATCCGGCCGGCCGTCGCCGTTGACGTCGAGCACGTGGATAAAGCCGACTTCGCCGAGCTGGAAATCGGGGTGGAAGGTCCAGGTGCCGGAACGCGGATCGGCCGGAGCCTCGAACCAACCTTCGGGCGTGATGATGTCATTGCGGCCGTCGCCATTCACATCGCCGGCGCCGATGCCGTGGCCGTATGAGTGGTCAGACACCACGTGCGCCACAAACGCCCCGCCGCGCGCCTCGTACCACGTAAGGGGAGCTTTCGTATCGCCGAATTCCGGCAGCACCTCCTTCGCCTGGTGGTCGTTATCCAGGTCCACCAGGAAGGTGAACTCCACCGGGAAACGCGCTTCGATCGGATGATCTTTCCACAGCACCCCGGCCTTTCCCGGGTTCTCGCTCCAAAAGACGCGATGGCTGAACCAGGCGCAGCTCACGATATCGACTTTTCCATCGCCGTTGACGTCCAGCGCGAGATCGCTGAAATCGTCCACGTAATTATTGGTGAAGTCGATCTGGCGAAACTTGTGTTTGGTCCACTCCGGCGATTCGTACCAGTATTCGCCCGAGACGATATCCGGCCTGCCGTCCCCATTGATGTCCGCCACGGCCACGGTTTCGCTGGCGCCCGCGTCGATCATCCGGCGTTCGAAGACGATGTCGTCCGGGCGGCTGGCGGCCCAACCGATGTAGGCGATCGCCGCGGCCGCAGCCGCAGTGTAAAGGATCCTGCGGAACATGATCCATGGTTCCTCCTGTGGCTCTGTTTCAGAGTGATGCGCTTTCCGCTCCGAGCGCGACTTTCTCGCCGCTGCGGCAGGAGCGGTAGATGGCCTCCACCAGCTCGAGGGCCTGGTAGCCTTCTTCTCCGGCCACCAGCGGCCTCCGTCCCTTGGCGATGGCGTCGCCGAAATCCAGGAACTGGCGTTCGAACGGCTCGAGCGAAATAGCCATCGGGTCCGACGCGCCGGAGGCCACCTCGCGAGCCACCGGGGCCGGATCGCCCGCGTCGTTCTCGACGTCCCAGGCGGTAAGCTTATCGCCCGTGATCACCGCCGTCCCTTTGGTTCCGTGAAATTCCGTGCGCTCCGGATAGCCCGGCCAGAACGCCGTCGAGGCCTGGACCACGCCGGTCGCCCCGTTCGCGTATCGAACCACGGCGTTCACCACGTCCTCGGATTCGATCTTGTGCAGCGCGCCCAACTGCCAGGCGCCGAATACTTCGCGCACCGGCCCGGCCAGCCAGCGCAGGATGTCGAGCTGGTGGATCGCCTGGTTGATCAGCGCTCCGCCGCCTTCGGTCTGCCAGCTTCCCTTGATGGGCCGCGAGTAGTATTCGGCCGAGCGGTACCACTTCACGTAGCAGTCGGCCTGCAGCAGCTTGCCGAGGCGGCCGCCGGCGATGGCCTTCGCCAGGAACAGGCTGGCGTCGTCGAAGCGGTGCTGGCTGACCACCCCGAGCAGGATGCCGCCGCGCCGCGCCGTTTCGATCATCTGCCGCGCCGTCTCCAGGTTGGTCGAGATCGGCTTCTGCACCTGCACGTGCTTTTTGGTCTGCGCGCAGATCTCGATCGGCTGCATGCGGAAGTCCGGGAACGTGCACACGTCCACGTAATCCACTTTGGGGTGGCGGCACACCTCTTCGTAGGTGGGCACGAACTCCGCGCCGTACTGGTCCGCGAACTTCCGCCCCGAAGGCTCGAAAATGTCCGTGCAGACCGTCAGCTCGAACCCGATTTTCTTGTAGACCTGCGCGTGCTTGTGCGAGATCGCGCCGGTACCGATCATTCCGACTCTCATGGAATGACCATTCTATCCTGGGTGGGCTCCCTGCGGATGTCCGCGATTTGCGCCCGCATTCACCGATCTGAGACACTGGCAGTTCATGTTCCTGAAGGCGTTGTTAGCCATGTTGCTAGTTCCGCTCGCGTCGCCGGTGGGCGGTAGCCTGCCCGAACATGAGACCCTGCATTACAACATCGAGTGGCGCCTGATTACCGCGGGCAAGGCAACCATGGAATTGCGGTCCGACCCGGGGCCGGCCGCGGGTTCCCGTGTCAACCTCCGCGTGGAATCGGTCGGGCTGGTTTCCAAGCTGTTCAAAGTGGAAGACGATTACGTAGCGCTGCTCAATGATTCGCTGTGCGTCCAGAATGTTCACAGCGTGTCGCAGGAAGGCAGCCGCCAGCGGGAAACCCGCATTAGTTTCGATACCACCGGCCGGAAGGCCAATTATCTCGAGCGCGACCGGGCCAAGAACTCCGTGATACTGGCGAAAGAAACCGACACCTCGGGCTGCGTCCACGATGTGGTTGGCGGTCTGTACTATCTCCGCACACTGAGCCTGGAACCGGGCGAGTCCGCGCAGGTGCCCGTCAGCGACGGGAAGAAAAGCGCCATGGCCAAGGTCGAGGCGCAGCAGCGCGAAGACATCAAAACACCGGAGGGGACTTTCCATACTATCCGGTACGAGATCTTTCTCTTCGACAACGTGTTGTACCGCCGTTCCGCCCACCTGAACGTGTGGCTCACCGACGATCGCCGCAAGCTGCCCGTGCAGATCCGCGTGCGCATGCAGTTCACCATCGGCACCATCACGCTGCAGCTCGAAAAGCACGAATAAATTAGAGACTCCGCACGGCCGTCCGCATCCTTCCTTCAAAGCGCTCGGGGCGCAACTGCGGCCGGACGGCCGCGAAGGGAGCTTATGCGTTCAACTTGGATCTCCGCGGCTTCACTGACACTAATTCTCTCCGGCGGGTGCCTGGCGCAGCAATGGGAAATCGGCGCACTGGGCGGCTACGCCTGGGACCGGGATGCGTCGATTCGGAATCCGTCCGGCTCGGTTGAGGCCGGCTTTAAACCCAGCGCCGCGGTAGGAGCGGTGTTCGGCGACAACATGTACGAACACATTGGAGGCGAGATCCGCTACCTGTTCCGCGCCGGCGGTCCGCAACTTACCTTCGGCGATACGAAGGTCAGTGGCTCCGGATATACGAACATCGTTCACTATGACCTTCTGGTGCACATCACGCGGAAGGAAGACAAGATCCGGCCCTACGTCGCCGGAGGCGCCGGCATCAAAGTCTACACCGGGCCGGGGAGGCTGCTGGTCTCCGACCCGCTGCAGGATTTCGCCTTGATCGCCCGCGGCAACCAGGTGAAGCCGCTGATCAGCGTGGGCGGAGGCGTCAAATACCGGGTGCGTAAGGGCATGCAACTACGCCTGGATTTTCGCGCATACATGTCCCCTGCGCCTGACCTGGTGTTCCGGACGGTCTTCCCCGCGCAGATCCACGGCTGGATCTACGACTTCGTGCCGACGCTCGGAGTCAGCTACCTTTTCGGAGACCGACCCTAGTACCCATTGGTACTGCGAACCCTGGCCTCCGCTGGATTTCTGCGGCATGATGGTCGAGGCGGCTCCGGGTTCCAGTTCCCGTTCATTTGTTCGCGTCCCGAAGGTTCGGAGGTGGGGCCGCCACTACTGCTGGTCGGGCTTCTTTTCGCCCGGCCGCATCAGGGTCGGAGCTTTGCGCTTCTTCTCCTGGGCGGCAGCGGTCTTTTCGGCCGCCTTTTTGTCGTCCGCCTGCTTGTTCTCGCGTTCCGAGGGCGTCATAGCCGCCTCGATTTCGCTCTTCTCCTTGGCGTCCCGCGCTTCCACTTCCTTCGCGCGCTTCCCCAGGTCGCCCGTGGCGGCTTCCAGGCTATCGCTCGTGGTCTCGATGGCGGTCTTCAATACAAAATCGTAGCGGTCGATATCTTTAGGGTGGCTTTCCTGGGCCTTCTGAAGAACCGGCAGCGCTTCCTTTTCGACCGACGCAACGGCCGCCAGCCCCTTCTGGACGTCTACGTGCCGCGAGAGCGCATCGTCGGCCACGTCGTCGATCGCGTCCAGAATCTTGCTGTAATCGTCCAGCGCGTCGTGAATCAGCGTGGACCTGCCGGGCTTGGTCTTGGCCAGGAGGCTTTTGACCATCTCCACCCGGTCCTTGGCGAACGAGGCGTACAGCGTCACCCGCTCATTCGGTTCCTGCGCCTCGCGGATCTGTTCCACCTCGGCGGTCGTTAGAAAATCGCGGTGCACCTGGGCCATGATTGGAGCCGCCAGCAGCACGCAACACAAAAAGGTCTTCATTTGGGGTTGCCCTCCATCAGTCCCAGGAGAAGGTCGTCGTGGATCTTCTGCACCCGGGCCTTCAGTTTGTCGAGCATCGGCCGGTCTTCGAAGCTCATGTCCCGCTGGAATGCATCCAGGTGCCGCAGCAGGTCGCGGGTTTCGATCTCCGCGCGTTTGAACCACTTGGAGTGTTTGCGCGGGTCTTTGCCGGTATCCTTCAACGAAGTATAGGCCAGCTCCACGGAATCCTGAATCTCCTGGATGTCGGCCGTCAGGCGGGCGGCGTCTCCCTTCTCGTAATCTGTCCGTGCCGACTGGTACGCTTCGCTGGCGTTGTCGAGGGCCAGTTTGGAGCGCTTTTCGAGGTTCGGCTCCGCCATGGCTTTCTGGAGGTCCGCGGAGAGCGTGCCCGCCAAGACCAGCCCGACGATCAGCAGCTTTCCCAGGGGCATCGCGGTTCGCATCACCGTCTCTCCAGTTCCTGCTTGAGGATCCGCGCCCGCTGCCGCGCCTGAAACTCCTGATCGGGGTTCTTGCCCTGGCTCATCGAGAGGAATTGCTGGTAGGCTTCGAGCGCCGGCTTGACTTGCTTCAGCTTATCTAAAATGATCGCACGGAGAAACCAGTTCCCGGGGGTGTTTTCACCCAGGCTGCGAGCCCGGTCGAATGCCGCGAGGGACTGTTCATACGATCCCATCAGGTACAGCATTGATCCCAACTCGCCCCAGGTCTTGGGTTCTTCCGGCTTGAGTTTCGCCGCCGCCAGAAACTGGTTCGCGGCTTGCGGGTACAGCTTGCGGTCGCGGAGAGCCCGCGCATAAACCAGGCGTAGATCGCAGTTGGACGGCTCCGCGGCCACCGCCTGCTCGAGCAGGGGCAGCGCCTTCTCCAACTGGTTATTAAAAAGGTAGGCCATCGCCAGGGCCGTGCGGTTGGCCCCGGTCGGGCTCTTGGTATAGGCCGTTTCCAAGCGTGGAATGGCTTCGGCGTACTGCTTGCCTTCGAGCAGCAGCTCTCCCAGGTGTTCCTGGGCCGCGGGATTGTCCGGGAATTCGCGGTAGATCGCGATGGCGTCCGCCGGCTGCTTGCCCTTTTCGTAAAGCTCCGCCAGTTCCAGCAGGTTGTCGCGGTATTTCGGATCGAGTTGCGCCGCCTGGCGGAAATGCGGCGCCGCATCCGCCAGTTGATTCCGCTGCGCCAGGGCGTGCGCCAGCCCCAGTTCGGCATCGGCCGATTTCGGATTCAGCTCCAGCGCCAGCCGGTAGCTATCGGCGGCCTTGTCCAGGGCGCCGGTGGCCAATTGCGCTTCGGCCGTGTAATAGCGCGGCCGGAACTCCTTCGGTTTCTGCTCCGCGGCCTTCTCGAGCAGCGGCAGGGCCTCCGCCGGGTTCTTCTGACGCAGCAGAAGAATTCCCCCGTTCAGCTCGGCCTCATAGAGCCCGGGCTTCAGTTCGAGCGTCTTGCGGTATTCCGCGATGCCTTCCGCGTCCTTGTGCAGGAGGCTATAGGCGAGGGCCAGGTTGAAATGGGCGCTGTAATCCTTGGGGTCGGCGGCGATCGCCTTGGTAAAGGCCTCCACCGCAGCAGGGTATTTCGCCTCGTCCAGGGCCTTGAGCCCATCGGAATTGTAGTCAGGGGTCTGCAGCAGGAGCAGCGCGACCGCAACGGCCCACATGATTCTATTCTACCGAGTCGCCCGGACACGGCGGCGACGCTACTTCTTGAGGTCGCCCGGAGTCGGAAGCTCGGGGGTCTCGGCGTTGAAGGTCAACGGGATGTCGATCAGCGCCGCGTGATTCGAGTCCTCGTCCAGGACCCGTAGCTTGTAGTGGCCCGGAGGGGCGTCGAACACCAGGTAGCCCTGCGCCGAATCCGCCGGCTTGATCTGCCGCAGGTAGCCGATCCATTGCGGCACGCCATCGCCGTTGCTCAATTCCCGGTAGACGTGTCCCTGGTCGTCCTCGACCGTCAGATTAGGCGAGAGCACCTCCGAGCTGCCACCGTTGACGATGCTCGCGCGCACCAGGAAGAAGCGGTTTTGCGGAATCCGCGGTGCGGCCTGATCGCCCAGCTGCGTGAGCCACTGCGTTTCGAATACGGTGTAGCTCAAGTGTCCGATCATGACCTTCTCACCCATCGGGTAGGTGCGGACCGGGAACTTCTGCTCCCCGCAACCGCTGAACAGGATCGCGGCGCCGGCGGCCGTCAGAGATAGCGCAACTCGAAGAAAGGACATGAGCGTAGCCCCCATTTTCTCCGCGTGTCGAAGGGGTGTCAACCATCCGCCGCCAGACTTAGACGGCGACCAGCAGGTTTTCCGCGAAGGGCCACTCGTCATCCACCCACTGGTCGGCCAGCCGGAAGCCGGTCTTCCGCGAGATGACACAGATCTGGTCGGGGCGGAATTTGTGGCAGGACTCGGTGCAGATTGTCTCGCCGGGAGCGAAGTCTACGGTCAGACCCGCGTCGCGGATCGTGGCGGTCTGCCGGACCCGCGACCGCAGGTGCATCTCGATGCGCTGCTCGGCCTCGCGGTAGCGGGCTACGTGCGCGAACCGGCGGAGATCGAAATCTCCATCCAACTCGCGGTTGATGCGTGCCAGCAGGTTGAGATTGAAGGCGGCCGTGACGCCGGTGGGGTCGTCGTAAGCGGCCAGCAGGTCTTTCACCGGCTTCACCAGGTCGGTCCCCAGCAGCAGGGCATCGCCCGGACGAAGCTCCGCGCGCAAGGCCAGCAGGAAGTCGAGGGCGTCGCCGGGCTCGAAGTTTCCGATGGTGCTGCCGAGAAACAGCAGCAGTAGCGTCTGTCCCGGCCTGCGGCGCTCCACCACCGAGCGCACGCCATCCAGGTAGTTGGCTTCGATTGGCAGAACCGTCCCAAGCGGGCCGAGGTCGGTCGCGCATTTCGCGAGAGCGCTGGCCGATACGTCGATCGGATAGTAGACCACGGCCTGCCGACGCCGGATCTGCTCCAGCACGGGACGGGTCTTGACCCCCACCCCGCTGCCCAGTTCCGCAACGACGAGGTTCCCCGGCAGAAGCTCCGCCAGCGCGGCCGAGTGCGTGTGCAGAATGCGGGCGTCCGCGCGCGTGAGCCCGTACTCCGGCAGGCAGGTGATGGCTTCGAAGAGCGCCGAGCCGAGCTCGTCGTAGAAATAACGGCAAGGCAGGGTCTTCTGATCGGTGCGCGTCAGCCCCGCCCGCACGTCTTGCGCGAATTCGCTGTCGAGTGCCCGCGCGTACATCATGAATCCGCCAGCCGGAACGTCGCGTAGTGATAAGGATACGATGGCCGGAACCAGTTGCGGAACGAGGACCGCAGGAAACAGGCGGCCGTGCGGGGTGAGGCTCCTTTCAGGACATAATGTTCGCCGTCGAAGAACGGCTCGGAGTAGTTCCGGTAAAACGGAAATGGCTCGAAGCCCGGAAAGGGCGCAAATGCCGTGGAAGTCCACTCCCAGCCGTTGCCGGTCAACTGCTGAGGCCCGTGCCATTCCTGCTCGTCGGCCGTCACCGGCGTGGGATCCCAATGGCGGAAATCGAGATTACCGGACACCGGCGCCGAGCAGGCCGCTCGGTGAAACTGCGGCTCAGTGGGTATCGATTTGCCGCGCCATTGCGCGTAGGCCTCGGCCTCGCGGTAGGTAGCGTACACCGGGCAATCGAGCGGCAGGGGAACCTCCGCGAACATTCCGCGATAGTGCCACCGGCCGCCGCGCTCGACCCAGAAGAATGGCGGCGCCGCGCCCTGTCGGACGAATTCGAGATACTCCCGATTGGTTACCTTGTACTTGCCGATCGCGAACTGCGGCACCGGCTCGGTGTGCGCCTCGAACTCGTTGTCCCACCCGAAACCTTCCGAGACGGTACGCCCCAGCCGGGCCGTGCCTCCGGGAATCTCGACCATGCGGGGCGCGGGTACGGAGACCTCCGGCTCCGGCGTTGCTTCGAGCGCGGCTTTGCGCTCGTACGCAAGGTGGTGCAGGATGTACGCGAACGTCTCGGCGTGCATCAGGCGGTGTTCGATGGCTACATGCAGCAACTGTTCGGGAACCTTCTCGAGCAGCGGGTCGAGTTCCGCGCGCACGCGCAGATTGTATTCCTCGACCTCGGCCGCGCGGGGCCAGTCCGACGGTTGGTCGCAGGGGAGCCGGCCGGGCGGTGGGTCGATGCCGAAAGCGAAGAGCTGGTCGAACTCCGGGTGGAACGGCGGAACGTCGAGCGCATAACGCGCGATCAGGTTCCAGTCGAAGGCTTCGACATGCCCCAGGTAAAAGAGGATGCGGTGGCGTTCGGGGATCGGCCGTTCGTAGAGGGAGTCCGGATGGACGAGCTGGAATAACTCGTCAGTTTTCTCTCGAGCCGATGCCAGCCGGCGGATCAGGTCAGGGTGTGCACGCATGGCAGTCGTTATCACCGAGACCGGCGGAAGCTCCGCCGGTTTCACTGGTCTTTCCAGTCTACCGAAGGAAGGTCGAAGATTGTGTGAGCCGGGACACGGTCAGTGCCGTTCCAGCGCTTCCTCGTAGGGCTGATATCCGTTCGTGCGCATCAATTCGCGGGCTGCCGGCGCCGTTTCGGGAAGCACATAGAAGAACGCGCCCGCCCGCACGGTCCGAAATACGATGCCGCCGCGGTACTCGTCCGCTTCCACTCCGTAATCGAGGCCCGCTCCATCAAAGAGCGATTCCAGCCGCATCGCCTCTTTCAGCCGTTTCGCGATATAGACGAGCACCGGTTCTTTGCCATCGAAGAATGACGCTTCCTGCTTCATAGGTTTTTCCTTCAGTCTAGCGGGATTTGCTATAAGGCTGCGCCGGGGCGCTGCCGATCTGTGTTACGGTGGAAATCGAAACGCGCCGCTCCATGTCTTCATCCGTCCTCAGCCGGGAAGAGGAACTTCACTGGCTGGCTCTTAAGCTGGTTCCCGGCCTGGGCGCCCGAACTTCCGGCAAACTGTTGGAACGCTTTCGTACTCCGCAGGCGATCTTCCGCGCTTCGCGGTCGGAGCTCGAAGCGGCGGGTGTCAGCGGCACCGTGGCGCAGTCGATCGCGAGCGGCTGCACGTTCGAAGACGCCGTCACGCAGCAGGAGAGGATGGCGGAATCCGGCGCGGTGCTGGTGACCATGGGGGATTCCCGTTACCCGCAGGCGCTGCGCGACATCTTCGATCCTCCGCCGGTGCTGTTTGTCCGCGGACGGGTAGAGCTTCTGCAATCTCTGTCGCTCGGCGTGGTGGGCACCCGCCGGCCCACCCCTTACGGTGTCGCCGTGGCGGAGAGGCTGGCGGCCGACCTGGCACATGCGGGCCTCACTATCGTCAGCGGCATGGCCAGGGGCATCGATACCGCGGCGCACAAGGGCGCCCTGAAAGCGGGCGGAGAGACCGTCGCCGTGCTGGGCTGCGGAGCCGACGTTGTATACCCGTCGGAGAACCGCAAGCTGGCCGCCGAAATCGCGGCGCGTGGATTGATCGTCTCGGAATTCCCCATGGGCGCCGTCGCGTTTCCGCAGAACTTCCCGATTCGTAACCGAATCATCAGCGGGATGAGCCTGGGAGTGCTGGTCGTCGAAGGGGCGCAGTACAGCGGATCGGCGATTACCGCCAAGCTCGCCATGGACCAGGGCAGGGAAGTATTCGCCGTTCCGGGAAACATCACTTCGAAACTGAGTTGGGGACCTAACCTGTTGATAAAGCAAGGCGCGCACCTCGTGCAGGATTGGAACGACGTGGTGCTCGAGCTTCCTCCTGAATCCCGCCGGCATCTAATTGAGAAGACCAGAAAAATTCTCCTCGGAGAAAGCGGCGAAACTCCGGGGGAGGGATCCGCATCATTATTTAGTAACTCCCCGATGCAGACCGGGGAGGTGGCTTCGCAGTTGAACGCAGCATCACGAAAGGCGCTCGAAGCCCTGCCCGTGGATGCAGCCGTACATTTGGACGATCTGCTTGATAAGCTGGAAGATATCTCTACCTCCGAGTTGATTGCCGCACTCTTTGAACTGGAAATGCTGGGACTTGTCAAACAACTCCCGGGCAAGAACTTTGTTAAAGTGTGGTAACGTCATCTGGGTAATCTCATCGTTTCGTGCGTACGAGAGGGCGCTCGATTCTGAAAGTCTCATATGCCAAAGGCTCTGGTAATCGTGGAGTCGCCTGCGAAGGCGAAGACCATCAATAAATACCTAGGCAAGCAGTACATAGTCAAAGCTTCGCTCGGTCATATTAAGGATCTCCCCAAACGCGATCTGGCAGTCGACATTGAACACGGCTTCGAGCCGCGTTACGAAGTCATCGAAGGGAAACGAAAGCTCATCACCGAGCTCAAGCAGGCCGCGAAGAAGGTAGAGAGCGTGTATCTGGCGGCTGACCCGGATCGCGAGGGCGAGGCCATCTGCTTTCATCTGCAGGAAGAGCTGCGGGACAACCGGAAGGATGCTCCGCGGGTCTACCGGGTCATGTTCAACGAGATCACCAAGAAGGCCATCGAAAAGGCTTTCGAGAAGCCGGGGCAGGTCGATAACAACCTGGTGGACGCGCAGCAGGCGCGCCGCGTGCTCGACCGGCTGGTGGGTTACAAAATCTCGCCGCTGCTCTGGGATAAGGTCCGCCGCGGTCTCTCTGCGGGACGCGTGCAGACGGTCGCCCTGCGGGTCATCGTGGAGCGCGAGCGGGAAATCCGCGCCTTCGTCCCCAAGGAATACTGGACCATCGACGCGGACCTGCACGCCAAGAAGCCGCCGCTACTCACGGCGCGCCTGATCAAGATCGGCGATCAGCCGGCGGAGGTCGGGAGCCAGCAGTCGTCCGATGAAGTGCTGGCCGCCCTCGATGGCGCCGATTACGTCGTCAAGTCGGTGGGTACGCGCGAAAAGAAGCGCAACCCGGTGGCGCCGTTCATCACTTCCACGCTGCAGCAGGAATCCGCGCGCAAGCTGCGGTTCAGCGTGAAGCGCACCATGATGCTGGCGCAGCGCCTGTACGAAGGCGTTGAGATCGGAAAAGAGGGCGCGGTGGGTCTCATCACTTACATGCGCACAGACTCGACGCGCGTTTCCGAAGACGCCATCCGCGACGTGCGCGACTACATCCTGGAGCGCTACGGCAAGCCTTTTCTCCCGGAAGCGCCGATCGTCTACAAGTCGAAGAAAGAGGCGCAGGACGCGCACGAGGCGATCCGCCCCACGTCCATGGCGCTGACTCCGGAAGTGGTGGAGACGTATCTCGCCGAAGACGAGATGAAGTTGTACCGGCTGATCTGGAACCGGTTCGTGGCCTGCCAGATGATGCCCGCCCTGTACGACCAGACCACTATCGACGTAACGGCCACGGGCAGGACCGGCGCGGATTACACGTTCCGCTCCACCGGCTCCGTTCAGAAGTTTCAGGGCTTCCTCAAAGTCTACGAGGAAGGCAAAGACCAGACCGACGAAGAAGACGAAGAGCTGCGCCATCGCCTGCCGCTGGTGGCCGAAGGCGAACGTCTGCGGCTGAAGGCTGTCCGCGCCGACCAGCACTTCACCGAACCGCCGCCGCGCTACAACGAAGCCACCCTGGTGAAGCGATTGGAAGCGGATGGCGTCGGCCGGCCTTCGACCTACGCCTCCATTCTCTCCACCATCCAGGAGCGCGAGTACGTCAAGAAAGAGGGCGGACGCTTCGTTCCCACCGAGCTCGGCATGGTGGTGACGGACCTTCTGCTCGAGAGCTTCGACGACATCTTCGACGTGAAATACACGGCGCGGATGGAAGAAGAGCTGGACGAGATCGGAGACGGCAAGCTCGACTGGCGCGTCGCCATGTCCGATTTCTACGACCGCTTCGACCGCGACCTGAAGCACGCCGAAGAGCACATGACCGACATCAAGCGGATGGAAAGACCCACCGACTTGACGTGCGAGAAATGCGGCAAACCCCTGGTGATCAAGTGGGGCAAGCACGGCAGCTTCATCGCCTGCACCGGTTATCCGGATTGCACCTACACGCGCGAGCTGACCGTCGACCTGCCGGATATCGACAAAGCGGACCTTTCCGAACAGGGCGCGGAGGAGTATTGCGAGAACTGCGGCCGCCCGATGGTCCTCAAGAAGGGCCGCTTTGGCACATTCTACGCGTGCACCGGGTATCCGGACTGCAAGACCACCAAGCCGATCGGCGGCACGCAGAAGAAGGCCGACCAGCCGCTCGACGAGACGTGCCCGCAGTGCGGCAACCACCTGGTCCTGAAGAGCGGACGGTTCGGCGAGTTCACGGCGTGCAGCAACTACCCCACCTGCAAGTACGTCAAGCAGAAGACCATCGGGGTGAAATGCCCGGAGTGCTCGGAAGGCGAGATCATCGAACGCCGCTCGCGCAAGGGCAAGACCTTCTACGGCTGCAACCGCTACCCCGACTGCAAGTTCGTTGCCTGGGGAAAGCCGGTGGCCGAGAAGTGCCCGGAGTGCGGCAGCCCTTACATGGTGGAAAAGTGGCTGAAAGCCGGGGCCGTCTGGCAATGCCCGAACCCCGAGTGCAAGCACAAGCAGCCCGCCCCGCAGCAGGCTGAGCCGGTCACTCAATAACGCAATTCAGTCCTGTTTATCTGAATTGCGGTAAAATATTGCTCATGCAGCCCTTTAAGTGGAACAAGAAGCATGAGGTGTTTGTTCCGGAGTTGGACGCCGAACATCGTAACCTTTTCCGTACGGTGGAAGAGTTGCGCGTGGCGGTGGCGGCGGGCGGCGGCGGAGAGCACGTGCACGCGCTGCTGGCCGCATTGGTGGCAGGAGCGGAAGACCACTTCCGGCACGAAGAGCGCCTGATGCGCTCGGCGCACTACCCTTCCCTCGATTGGCACAAGCGGCAGCACGATACGGCCCGCAAGCGCCTCAAGGAGCTCTCCGCGAAGATCGAGGCGGGAGATTCCGCGGCCTTCCCGGCGATGGTGGAATTCCTGGTGCACTGGCTCACCGATCACGCTGGTTTGACGGACCGCATGATGGGCGCCTACATCCGGAACCATCGCCGGCTGCACGCGGCGCTGGCATCGTAAGCGTCGTCACTCCCGTACCGCGACGAAGAACGTCCGCCCCTCGCCGAGCTGGCCGCCCATCCCCAGGTCGCCGGCGTCGTAGCACAGAATCTCGCCGAAGCCCGCGCTCACCAGCGCCTTCTCGATCTCGCCGGCGGTGTAGCAGCGCTCCCGCACCACCACGTCCGACCGCCGCCAGGAGCCGTCCACCAGCCGGAACATGGTGACGGTGCACTGCGCCAGGCGATGGCGAAAATCGTAGCCCGCGCCGGTGATGGTGAGCACGTGGTCGTCGCGGACCAGGGCGAACGACTCACCCCAGTGCGTCTGGTAAGCCTCTTCGAGCAGCATGTCGAACGCAAAAAATCCGCCGGGCCTCATGGCCGCCGCGGTGTTGCGGAACGCAGCTTCCAGATCGGCAAGCTCCAGAATGTGGTTCAGGCTGTCAAACGTCGAGACCGCCGCCTCGAAAGGGCCGGGCAGCCGGATCGAGGCCGCGTCGCCGCACAGAAATTCGGCATCGGGAACATTCTCCCGCGCGTAGCGGATCATATCGCTCGAGAGGTCCACCCCGGTGACGCGGTAGCCCTGCGCGGCGAGCAGTCCGGCCAGGTGGCCGGTGCCGCAGCAGAGGTCCAACACCCTTGCTCCGGCCGGTACCCGCTCCAGCCAGATACGCTCCAGAATGGGGAACGCCAGGCTGTGAAAGTCCTCGTTCCAGTAGCGGTTGTAGAACCACGCAAACTCGTCGTAAGCTGCCATGCTTGGAACCGATTCCAGCATGCCATACTGTTAATCGAATGTGGAAAAGGTTTGCTGTTTTTCTGGCTGCCGCGGCGTGTGCCGCGATGCTCGGATGTTCCTCGCCGGAGGCGTCCAAAAATCCGGAGCCCAAGAAGGCGGCGGCGAAGGAGGAACCGGCGCCCGCCGTGTTCCAGGTCAACCTGGATACTTCCAAGGGTCCGGTAGTGATCGAGGTCCATCGCGATTGGGCCCCCCACGGAGCCGACCAGTTCTACTCCCTGGTGAAGACCGGGTTTTATGACGGAGATCGGTTCTTCCGCGTGCTGCCCCGCTTCGTCGTACAGTTCGGCATCAACGGCGATCCGAAGACCAACCAGTTATGGGCCAACGCCAACATCCCCGACGATCCCGTGCAGGAGCACAACGTCCGGGGTACGGTGACGTTCGCCAACGCCGGTCCCAACACCCGCTCGACGCAGCTCTTCATCAACATGAAGGACAACCGATCGCTCGACTCGCAGGGGTTCGCTCCCATCGGCAAGGTGACCACCGGAATGGACGTGGTGGAGAGCCTTTATAGCGCCTACGGCGAGCTGGCCCCGTTGGGCGGCGAGGGCCCCGATTCCTCCCAGATCATGGTGCAGGGGAACGATTATCTGGCCAGCCGCTTCCCGCGCCTGGACTACATCAAAAAGGCCACGATTCAGTAGAAAAAGTCTGCTATATTAATGGTTCCCCGATACGAAGGGGACCAGGAAGTTACCAATACAGGGTCAATTTCGAACGACGCGGCCCGGCGGGACGTAAGGTCCCGCCGGGTTTTTTTCGTTCTCCACACAGAGCCGCGGGCCGCCGCCTACGCCATCGTCTTCTTCTGCTCGTGAATTTCCTGCAGGCTCCACACCCGGATGGGGTCGCGGAGCTTGGCCGCCACGGCGTCCGCCGCCGCCCGCGCTCCGCTCATGGTCGTGATGCAGGGAACCCGATACGTCACAGCCGCCCGCCGGATGGCCTTCTCGTCGAAGAATGCCGGCGCCCCGGTGGTGGTGTAAATCGCCAGCTGGATCGTCCCGCCTTTCAGCAGGTCTACCGCGTTCGGCCGTCCTTCGTTCACCTTGAAGATGGTCTTGCACTGCAGTCCGGCATTGCGGAGCGCGGCGGCCGTGCCGCGCGTCGCAACCAGTTTGAATCCCAGTTCCGCAAAGCGCCGCGCGACGTCCACCGCCTCCGCCTTGTGATGGTCGTTGACGCTAAGGAACACCGTCCCCGATTCGGGCAGCGGGCTTCCGGCGCTGATCTGCGCCTTGAGGAACGCTTCACCGAAGTTGATCCCGACCCCCATCACCTCGCCCGTGCTGCGCATTTCCGGGCCGAGCGCCGGGTCCACCCCGGGGAATTTGTTGAACGGGAACACCGGCGACTTGACGAAATCCTGGACCACTTGCAGCTTCCCGGGACCGTATCCGTAGTCGCGTAGCTTGCGTCCCCACATCAGCCCGACCGCGATCTTCGGCAGCGCCACGCCGGTCGCCTTGCTCACATACGGCACCGTGCGCGAGGCGCGCGGGTTTACTTCGAGCACGTACACCGTGCCGTTCTGGATGGCGTACTGGACGTTCATCAGCCCGATCACGTTCAGGGCCTTGGCGAGCCGGACGGTGTAATCCTCGATGGTGCGCAGCGTCTCTTCCCGCAGCGACTGCGGCGGCAGTACGCAGGAGCTGTCGCCTGAGTGTACGCCGGCCTCCTCGATGTGCTCCATGATGCCGGCGATCAGCACCTCTTCGCCGTCGCCCAGGGCGTCCACATCGACTTCGGTGGCATCCTCCAGGAAGCGGTCGACCAGCACCGGGCGCTCCTGCGAGAACGTCACGGCCTCGCGCATGTACTGGCGGATCATCTCCTCGTCGTAGGCGATCACCATGGCGCGGCCGCCCAGCACGTAGCTGGGACGCACCAGCACCGGGTAGCCGATCCGCCGGGCCACTTCGCAGGCTTCCTCCACGCTGGTGGCCGTACCGTTGGCGGGGCAGGGAATGCGCAGGTCGTCGAGCAGTTTGCCGAACAGCTTGCGGTCCTCGGCCAGATCGATGTTCGACGGGTCCGTGCCGATAATGGGCACGCCCAGGCGCTTCAGCGGCAGCGCCAGATTCAGCGGCGTCTGCCCGCCGAACTGCACGATGACGCCGTCGGGCTTCTCCGTGTCGTAGATGTTGAGGACGTTCTCCAGGGTCAGCGGCTCGAAGTACAGGCGGTCGCTGGTGTCGTAATCGGTCGAGACGGTCTCCGGGTTGCAGTTGACCATGATCGACTCGACGCCCATCTCCTGCAGCGCGAAAGACGCGTGGCAGCAGCAGTAATCGAATTCGATTCCCTGGCCGATGCGGTTGGGGCCGCTGCCGAGAATCATCACCTTCTTGCGGTCCACCGGGTTGGCTTCGCAGGCCGATTCGTAGTTGGAGTAAAGGTACGGTGTGAAGCTCTCGAATTCCGCGGCGCAGGTATCCACGCGGCTGAAGACGGCGCGTACGCCCAGCTCTTTGCGGCGGTTGCGGACGGTGATCTCGTCCACGCCCCACGTGCGGGCAAGCTGCACGTCGGAGATGCCGTAGCGTTTGGCGCGGCGGAACAGGCCGGTAGTGGCTTGCTCAGGCCACCCAGCTTGCGCCACTACGGCCTCGAAATCCACAACCTCTTTCATCTGCTCGAGGAACCACGGGTCGATGGAGGTGAGCTCGTGGATGTCCGCGACGCTGTAGCCCTGTGAGAGCGCGAAGCGGATGTAGTTCAAGCGGTCAGGCGTGGGGGTGATCAGCTTCTGGCTGATCAGCGCCGGGTCGTACTTCTCCGTGCCGAAGGCCCTGCCGGTCTCCAGGCTGCGCATGCCTTTCCAGAGCGCCTGCTTGAAGGTACGGCCGATAGCCATCACTTCGCCCACCGATTTCATCTGCGTTCCGAGCGTCGCGTCGGCGCCCGGGAATTTCTCGAAGGCCCACTTGGGGATCTTCACGACTACGTAGTCGATGGTCGGCTCGAAACACGCCGGCGTCTTGCGCGTAATATCGTTGGGGATCTCGTCCAGCCGGTAGCCTACCGCCAGCTTGGCGGCGATCTTGGCGATGGGGAACCCGGTGGCCTTCGAGGCCAGCGCGGAGCTGCGCGAAACGCGCGGGTTCATCTCGATGATCACCATCCGCCCGTTGGCCGGGTTGATGGCGAACTGAACGTTGGACCCGCCGGTATCCACGCCGATTTCGCGCAGGCAGCGCAGCGCGCCGTCGCGCATCATCTGATATTCGCGGTCGGTGAGGGTCTGGGCGGGAGCCACGGTGATCGAATCGCCCGTGTGCACGCCCATCGGGTCGAAGTTCTCGATGGAGCAGATGATGATGCAGTTGTCGGCCAGATCGCGCATCACCTCCAGCTCGAACTCCTTCCAGCCGAGGGCGCTCTCTTCGATCAGCACCTCGTGCACCGGCGAGAGAGCGATGCCGCGCTCCAGGATTTCCACCAGCTCTTCCTGGTTGTAGGCGATGCCGCCGCCCGTGCCGCCCAGCGTGAAACTGGGTCGCAGGATGCACGGATACCCGATCCGCTCGGCGAACTCGAGCCCACCCTTTATGCTGTTGATCAGCTGCGATTGCGGCGTCTCGAGGCCGATCTTATGCATCGCGTCTTTGAACAACAGGCGGTCTTCGGCCTTCTTGATGGCGTCGATCTTGGCGCCGATCAGTTCCACGCCGTACTTTTCGAGCACGCCGCGCTCCGCCAGTTCCACCGAAAGATTCAGGCCCGTCTGCCCGCCCACGGTCGATAGCAGCGCATCGGGACGCTCGCGCCGGATGATCTCTTCGAGATACGGCGCCGTCAGCGGCTCCACGTAGGTCTTGTCGGCGAGCTCCGGATCGGTCATGATCGTCGCCGGGTTGGAGTTGACGAGTATGACTTCGTAGCCGTCGGCCCGCAGTGCTTTGGCCGCCTGCGTGCCGGAGTAGTCGAATTCGCAGGCTTGCCCGATGACGATCGGCCCGGAGCCGATGATCAGGATGCGGTGCAGATCGTTGCGGCGCGGCATTAGCGGCGCTCCCCGGACATGAGCTTCACGAAGTCCTCGAAAAGGTAGTGCGAATCGTGCGGGCCGGGTGCGGCCTCGGGATGATATTGCACGCAGAAGACCGGATGGCTGCGGTGCCGGAAGCCTTCGAGCGTCTGATCGTTGAGGTTGACGTGGGTGATTTCGATCTCGTTGAGATTGAGCGAATCGGGGTCCACCGCGAATCCATGATTGTGTGAGGTGATTTCCACTCGTTTGGTGAGTTCGTTGCGCACCGGGTGATTGGCTCCGCGGTGCCCGAATTTCAGTTTGTAGGTCTTGCCGCCTACCGCCAGCCCCAGCAACTGATGGCCCAGGCAGATCCCGAAGACGGGCTTCTTTCCGATGAGCTTCCGGATATTTCCCACCTGCGCCTCGAGCGGCTCGGGATCGCCCGGGCCGTTGGAGAGGAACACGCCGTCGGGGTTCAGCGCCAGCACGTCCTCGGCGGAGGTCAAGGCCGGCACTACCGTGACGCGGCATCCCGACTGCACCAGGCGGCGCAGTATGTTGAGCTTGATTCCGAAATCGTACGCCACCACGTGAAACCGCGGCTCGGGCGCCGGCGGAACGATTTCGGAGGGCGAGCACGCCTCCACGGGCCTGGTCCACTCGTAGGGCGTAACAGTCGAGACCCGGCTGGCCAGGTCGAGGCCGGCCATGGTGGGGATGGAGCGGGCCTTCTCGACCAGCTTGCCATAGTCCTTCTCGATCGAGGAAAGCACTCCGCGCATCACGCCCTGCGTGCGCAGGTGGCGGACCAGAGCGCGCGTGTCCAGGTCGTCGATCACCGGGATGCCGGCCTTCTTGAGGAAGCCGTCAGCCTCGTCGTCGGAGCGCCAGTTGCTGGCGATGGCGGAAAACTCGCGGACCGCCAGGCCTTCGATATAAGGCCGGACTGCTTCATTGTCTTCCGCGCTGGTGCCGTAGTTGCCGATCTGTGGATTGGTGAGCACCACGATCTGGCCGGAATAAGAGGGGTCGGTGAATACTTCCTGGTATCCGGTGAGCGCGGTGTTGAAGACGACCTCGCCGGACCGCTCTGTGGGCGCACCAAAACACCTGCCCTCGAAGACGGTGCCGTCTTCCAGGGCGAGGATTGCAGTGTTCAATTTAGGCTGTTCCTCCCAGGGAGTGGATAACCTTTATTCTAGCAGGACCCGCGGCCATTTTGAGCAGACATCGCGCCTAGCCGCGCCGGGCTGCGTTTCCGAAGCGGCTCGGACCGGCTCCGTGATAAACTACCCTTTCGCCCTTACAGAATGTTGCTTGCCAGAGAATTCGTAGCCTATCTTTCGCGACAACTCGTCAGAAGGCTGAGCCCGGGTACCATCGAGACCAGTTCGCCCGATCTCGTTACCGAGCGGGTCGCCGATGTGATCACCGAAGAACTGGCGGTGGAAGACCGCTTGAACGACGAAGTGCGCGACCTGCTGAGCCAGTACAGCGAGTACATGCGGCGGGAAGGCGTGAGCTATCAGGAGATGTTCCGGCGCATCAAGAACACCCTGATCTCCCAGCGAAAAGTCATTCGGGCCGCGGGGCGCGACACCGGCGACGCCATGAAGCTGTCGCGCGACAAGGTGACCGACATGTCGCACAAACTGGTCGAGATGCTTCGCAAGAACCGCGACCTCCGCCTCAAGGTCAAAGACACCAACACCGTGCGGCTCGAAATCGTGCGTGTGATGACCGAGCTGCTGACCGCCGAGGATAAAGTGGATCGCGCCGCCCGTCAGAAAATTCGAAGCCAGAAACGGGAGATACCCGAAGGCACCGAGGAATGGGATCTGCTGCACCGGCGCTATTACTCGGAAGAGCTCAAGAAACTCGGCATCGATCTCGGCAAGTAACTCGGCGCTTCAGCGCTTGTATCCGATCATCCTCAAAAACCCGCGGCGCTTCTCCACATCCTCCGCCGTCTCCACGCCCTTGGGCGGAATTCCGTCGATGACTCCCAGCACGCCTCGTCCCTGTTCGCTCTCCACGACCACCGCCTCGACGGGATTCGCCGTCGCGCAGAAAATCGAGCATACTTCCGGCACGTCCTTGATACGGCCGAGCACGTTGATGGGATAGCCCTCGCGCATCACGACCACGAAGATGTGCCCGGCCGCCAGCGCGGAGGCGTTGCGGACCGCGAGGGCCTTGAGGGCGTCGTCGTTGCCTTCCGCGCGCGTCAGGCACGGCCCCGAGG
The DNA here is from genome assembly GCA_963836015.1 of Bryobacterales bacterium. Lineage (GTDB taxonomy): Bacteria > Acidobacteriota > Terriglobia > Bryobacterales > Bryobacteraceae > CAWCDJ01. Next base: position 794,143 of record CAWIIF010000004.1, read on the forward strand.
CTTCATTGAACGCCACGCCGAATTTCATCTGCGGCACCGTATTGACGATGGCTTCGTAGATGTCCTCGACGGACTTGATGAAGTGCGTCTGTCCGAGAATCAGGTTCCCGCCCTCGGGGATTTCGAGCGGCACGAGCTTCAGTTCCATAGAAGAATCAGGATACCGCTCTCGCCAATGATTGGCGGCGCCGAAGCTTAACCTCTTTCGAATCTGTGCAACCTCCGCCAATCATTGGCGGAGTCCCTACAACCAGCCTCTCTGCCGTGCAATCCGCGCCGCCTCCGTCCGATTCGATGCGCCTAGCTTGCTGATCGCCTCCGACAGATAGTTGCGAACCGTCCCTTCCGACAGATGCAGCCGGTCCGCGATTTCCGCGCCGGTGGCGCCTTCTCCGGCGTAACGCAGCACCTGGCGCTCACGGTCGGTCAGCGGATCGGCTTCGGTCCACGCCTCCGCGGCCAGTTCAGGGTCGATCACCCGCGCCCCCGCCTTGATCCGCCGAATGGCGTTGGCCAGCGTCGATGCCGGCGCATCCTTCAGCAGGTATCCGGACACGCCCGCGTCGAGCGCCCGGCGCAGGTAGCCCGCTCGCGCGAAAGTCGTCAAGATCACGACCTTGACGGGAAGCCGCCGCCGCTGAACTTCGGCCGCCAGCTCGAGTCCGGTGACCTCGGGCATCTCGATGTCGGTGAGCAGCACGTCGGGCAGCACTTTGCCGAGCAGCTCGAGCGCCGCGCGCCCGTCCTGCGCCTGTCCCGCCACTTCCAGGTCGGGCTCGGTGGCCAGCAGCGCTGCCAGCGCGCCCCTCACCATGGCCTGGTCCTCCGCGATCACCACCCGGATCTTCATGCCGGAACCCGTATGCGCAGGCTGGTGCCCTTCGAGCCGTCCCGCTCCAGGGTGCCGCCCAGCGCCTCCACCCGCTCGCGCATGCCGCGCAGCCCATTGCCTTCTTCGAGGCGGCCGCCTCGCCCGTCGTCGGCGATGGTCAGCTCGCAGAACGCCTCGCTCCGCGCGAGCGTCAGCCGGCACGCCGTGGCTTCCGCGTGCCGCACGATGTTGGTGACACTCTCGCGCAAGGCGAGGCCCAGCACCCCTTCCTGCGCCGGCGATAGCGGAGCTTCCTCGACCGACGCTTCCAGCCGGATCCCGGCCGATTCCAGCGCCCGCCGCGCCTCGTCAAGCTCGCTGCGGAATCCTGCCGAGCGGTACCCTCGCACCGCGTGGCGCACCTGTTGCAGGGCGTCGCGGGAAATCCGCTCGACCTCGCGAATCTCCTCCGCCGCCCGCTCCGGCGCCGTGGCGGTCAGCCGCGAAGCCAGCTCCGACTTCAGGATGATCACCGAAAGCGTGTGGCCCAGCAGATCGTGCAGATCGCGGGCGATGCGCTCGCGCTCCGCCACCTTGGCCATGTGCTCGGCCTCCTCCTGCGCCATCAGCAGTTTCCCTGTCAACCGCCGCCGCTGGCATTGCTGGATCACCGTCGAGCCGATCAGCGCCGAGAAGACGACTGCCGAGATCCACACCGGCATCTCCCATCGCAAGACCCAGGCGGCCGCCCCGGCCACGGCGAGCAGCGCGATCAACCACCGGTAGGCGATTCGCGATTCGAAAGCTTTGCCCAGGTACGACGCGCCGTAGACGAACAGCACCGTTCCCCCGGGATTGCTTCCGCAGGTCAACACTCCCAGCAGCACGAACGCTCCGACCACCCACAGGGTGCGCGCGCCCTTCAGCCAATACCCCGCGAAATAGAGCGGCAGCGCGACCGCCATCTCGACCACCACCAGCACCCGATCTTGCGTGGAACCGTGGAACAGAAACGGCGGCAAGAGCAGTCCGAAGAAATAGACCAGGTAGACGTACGGCGTCCAATCCAGCTCTTCCGGCAGCAGCCGCCATTTCTTTCGCTTTGGCATTTCTCTATCCGTACATCTTCCCGCGTTCGCGCGAGTTTCCCAACCACGCCACGCCCGCGAAGATCAGGGTGAAGCCAACCAGCGCGCCTACGTGCTCTACGGTGGCTCCCCGGGTTGGGGCGCCCAGCACCCCCAGCGCGATCTGCGCGAAATGATAGGTCGGCAGGAAGGGCGCCGCCTGTTGGATCCCGGCGGGCAGGAAATCCAGGGGTATCCAGAGGCCCGCCAGGAACGCCAGCGGCAGATAAATCATGTTGACCGTGGCCGGCGCCGAGTTGGGACCCGCGAAGCAGCCGATCGCCAGGCCCAGCGCGCAGAAAGGCACCGCGCCCGCCACCAGCACGCCGCCCAGCCGCAGCCACTGGTCCCACGGCATCCGCACGCCGCCAAATGCCGCGCCCAAGCTGAACAGCAGGGTTACCGAAATCGCGCCGAACGCCAGCGACACCGCCGCCTTCGCCAGAAAATAGGCCGCCGGCGGCATGGGGCTGGCGCGCTTCACTTCGAGCCATCCCAGGCCGCGCTCCACCGCCACCCCCACACCGAAGGCATACAGCGACGCGCCCATCACCGCAAACGCGCCGTAAGTAGCCAGCAGGTAGCGCGCCATCGGCATGGCCGCGGCTCCCAGCGGACGGCGCCCCATCGCCAGCCCGAAGAAGGCGTAGAACATCAGCGGGAACAACACCGTGGACAACGAATATTGCTTCATCCGCAGCAGCTTCAGAAACTCGTTGCGGGCTTCCATCCAATAAACGCGCATGTCAGGCCACCTCCTCTTCTTTCAGAATCGAAAGGAACGCATCCTCCAGACCGGTCGACGCGGTGCGCGCCTTGATCTCGGTGGGCGTGCCTTCCGCAATGATCCGGCCCTTCTGGATCACCATCACGCGGTTCGCCAGCGCGTCCGCCTCTTCTATGTAATGGGTGGTCAGCAGGACGCTGCCGCCGCGCGCCACGAAAGCGCGGATGCGCGTCCACAAGGCCCGCCGGGCCTCCACGTCGAGTCCCACGGTCGGCTCGTCCAGAAACAGCAGGTCGGGGTTTCCGCAGATCGCCAGCGCGAACAGGGCGCGCTGCTTCTGCCCCCCCGAGAGATCGCCGAACAGCCGGTTCTCGATCCCGGCCAGCCCCGCCGCTTCGACGACTTCGGCGAACGGCAGCGGGTGCGGGTAGTAGCTCGAAAACAGCTCGATGTGCTCCCGCACCTTGATGGTCTCGGGCACCTTGGCCACCTGCAGCTGCGCTCCGCGCCGCACTTTCGCAGCGTGGCTCGCCGGATGATGCCCGAAGATCGACGCGCTCCCCGAATCCGCCGAGGCCAGCCCTAGCAGGATCCTCACCGCCGTCGTTTTACCCGCCCCGTTCGGACCGAGCAGGGCGACCAGCTCCCCGCGCTCGATCGTGAGATCGATTCCCCTCAGCGCCGCCACGTCCCCGTAGTTCTTGGTGACGCCGCGTAATTCCGCGACCGGCATGTTGTTACCTCCAATGCCGATCTTGCGCTTCTCCCCGGCCGCCGCCCAGTGGAGATTGTCAGGGATCTCGTATGACGAATGTCACTCCGTCCGCAGCGCGACCGCCGGATCCACCCGCGCCGCGCGCCGGGCCGGAATCCACGCCGCGGTGGCCGCTGCGATCGCGAGTGCGACCACGGCGGTCCCCAGCGCCACCGGGTCTCCCGGCGCCGTTTCGAAAAGCAGCCCCTTGACCGTACGGGCCAGCGCCAGCGAACCCGCGACCCCCGCCGCCGCGCCCACGCCCGTCCAGACCCCCGCGTGCCTCTCGATCGCCATCGCGATATCCCAGGGCCGCGCACCGATCGCCATCCGGACTCCGATCTCGCGCGTCTGCTGCGTCACCAGGAACGACAGCACTCCGTATAGCCCCACGGCTGCCAGCAGAAGGCCGAAGCCCGCGAACAGCGCGATCAGCATCGCCACGAATCGCGGCCGGTCGTTGTATCTCCCGATCCGCGCCTCCATCGTGCCGATCTCGACGGGCAGCGTCGGGTCGAGCGCCGCCATCTCGCGGCGGATCCATCGCGTGAGGGTCGCTCCGTCGAGCGGCGACCGGAACACCGCCACTATGCTGCGACTCATCTGGCCGGAACCGTTCATCCGCAGCCGGTAATACTCCGGGTCCGACCGCCCCTCCAGGCCGTTGTTCTTGGCATCCGCTGCCACTCCGACCACCTCGCACCAACGCCCTTCGCCCCCTTCCAGGTCGAGCTGCTGCCCAATCGGGTTTTCGCTTCCGAACAGCCTGTGCGCGAGCGTGGAGCTCAGAATGAGCGGCGATTCTCCGGCCGCGCGCTCCTGTTCGTGGAAGCCGCGGCCCGCCACAATCGGAATCCCCATCGCGCGGAAATAGCCGGGCGTCACCCAGCGGAACAGCACCATCCCGCCATTGGCCGCCACCGGCCCGTGTCCGGCGATCCGGATGTTCGAGTACGGCCGCCCCATGGCGCCGCGCGGAGGCACCGAATCGCTGAGGGCGAACTCCCCTCCGCCGGGAATCTGGCGGAGCCGCGCTTCCACCTCCTGGAAAAACGCCGCCTGCGCGCCCGCCGCCCGGTAGCGCTGCCGCCGCAGCGTGAACGAGGCCGTCACCACACGCTCCGGACGGAAGCCCAGCGGCTGGCTCTCCAGCTTCCACAGGCTGCGCGCGAACAATGAAGCGCCCGTCAGCAGCACCAGCGAGATGGCCACCTGCGCCGCTACCAGTGATTTGCGGAAGAGCGTGCGCGCCGCGGTGGCGCGTCCGCCCGACAGCCATTCGGCTCGCGGCCGCTCGATCACCGGCGCCAGGCCGAACAGCAGCGCCGCCGCCCCCGAGGCCGCCAGCGCGAACAGCAGCGCGCGCAGGTCGATGCGGGCTTGCTCCAGCCGCATCATCCCGTCCGGCGCCAGCGCCACGAAAGTCCGCAGCAGCGCCCAGGCCACTCCGCATCCGGCCGCGCCGCCCGCCAGCCCCAGCATCAGGCTCTCGGTCATCATCTGCCGGATCAGCCGGCCGCGCCCGGCGCCGATGGCCGCCCGCATCGCCAGTTCCCGCCGCCGCGCCGCGGCCCGCGCCAAAAGCAGGTTGGCCACGTTCGCGCAGGCCAGCAGCAACAGCCCCAGCACCGCTCCCATCAACATCCACGACGCTGCTTTGACTTCGTGAATCTGCCGGTCGCGCAGCGATTGCACCACCAGCCGCACTTCCGAGCGCAGCGTTGCCGGCACGTCCGTCCGCAGGCTCTCCTCATACAGCGGGAGCATCCGCTGGCGTGCCTGCTCGATCGAAACGCCTTCCCGCAGGCGCGCAAAAGTCCGCAGAAACGAATTCGCGTTGGCCGCGCGCGGAAGCGACGCGTCCAACTGCTCCGGCAGCATCAGGTCCGCCGGGCCCAGTTGCGGCATTTCGAAACCCCGCGGCAACACGCCGATCACGCGCGCCGGGCTATCGTCGATCGTGATGGTTTGCCCCACGGCCTTCGGATCGCCGCCGAACCTCTTCTGCCATTGAGCATAAGAGAGCAGGGCCACCCGAGGCGCACCCGGTCGATCGTCATCGGCCGTGAAATCCCGCCCGATGGCGGGCGCCACGCCGAGGGTCTTCAGGAAATTCGCCTCCACCCGGGCACACGTGACCTGCTCCGGCGCGTCCCCCTGGATCAGGTCGCACTGTCCCTCGGGCCGCAGCGAGGTCATCGACTGGAACGCCGTCTGCCGCCGCCGCCAGTCCAGGTAGCTGCTCACGACGTTGAATTCGTTGTTATCAACCGGCCCGAAGAATCCCACCGAGACCAGTTGCTCGTCGTGCGGATAGGGCAATGGGCGGAACAAGAGCGGATCCACGACGCTGAAGACCGCCGCCGATGCGCCCACCCCGATCGCGATGGTGGCGAGCGCTACCAGCGAAAACCCCGGCGCCTTACGGAATCCGCGGGCGGCATACCGCGCGTCCTGCACGACGCCTTCGATCCACGTGTTGATGTGCACCGCGCGCACCTGTTCGAGCGTTCTGAGGGAGCTTCCGAATTGCCTCCTGGCGGCATCGCGCGCTTCTTCGGGAGCGGCTCCCCGCTCCTGGTTCCACGCCTCGCGCATTGCGAGATGGCTCTCGATTTCGTCACGCCACTCGGCTTCGCGTTTGCCCCTGCCGAAGATCCACTTCATGCGAACCTCAGCACTTTCTGGACGCCCTTGGCCACCGCCGCCCAGTTGGATTCCTCTTCCCCGAGGCGCCGCCTGCCGCCCTCGGTCAGGCTGTAGAATCGCGCTTTGCGTCCGTTGGGAGTCGTGCGCCACTCGCCGCGGATCAGCTTTTGCTTTTCCATGCGGTGCAGGGCCGGGTAGAGCGACCCCTCTTCCATTCGCAGAAGCCCGCCGGATGCCGTCTGGACGTGCAGCGTGATGCCGAACCCGTGGTTCGGGTCGCGCTCGAGTGTTTTCAGAATGAGAAGTTCGAGAGTGCCCTGCAGCTGGTCGCGTCCCATGAATGCCCCCTAGACTTCTAGGGTAGCATGTGGGGCAGGCCTCCTGGCCTGCCCTATCCGCGCGCTCAGTTCCGCCGCTTCAACGTCGGACGTTCGTCCTGGTCGGTCTTTTGAGGATTGCCATCGGGATCCTCGCCGGGCGTTCCATTGCCCTCCCGGCGGTGCAGGGTCGGCCGGCCATCGTCCTGCTTCTCCGGCTGGCGGCGGTTCTCGATCACGGCCAGCCGCGCCTTCACGTCATTGAACTCGGAGGTGTTCAGAACATACTCTTCCCGGGGAGCGAGATCGTCCTGGATTTCCTTCTGCGCCGCCGCGATCCGGTCTTCGGTCATGGGATGAGTCGAGAAGACCTTGGACAGGGCGCCCGGCTTCCGCTTCTCCAGGGTCTCCAATTTTTCGAAGAAGTCCACGAATGCCGTCGGATCGTAGCCGGTTTTGTACATGTACTGAAGCCCCAGGTGGTCGGCCTCCGCTTCGAATGCCCGCGAGAACCTCAGGAACCCCAGCGGTACGATCGCTCCCGCCCCCTGGTAGATCGCATACCCCGCCCATCCGCCCATGAAGATCAATGGAATGGTGGCGTAGTTCGCCAGCTCTCCCCGCGTCGCCTGCCGCGTGCCATGGCGCGCGGCTACGTGCGCGATCTCGTGCGCCATGACGCCTGCCAGTTCGGCTTCGTTGTTCGCTTTGAGAATCAGCCCCGTATTGACGAAGAAGAAGCCGCCCGGCAGCGCGAATGCGTTCACTTCTTCCGAGTCCACGACCTTGATCGTGAAGGGGACTTTCGCGTCGGAGTTGCGCACCAGGTTCTGGCCGACGCGGTTGACGTATTCCGCCACCACCGGATCGTCCACGATCTTCGCCTGGCGCTCCACCTCCTGCGCCATTTGTTTGCCCAGTGCGATCTCCCTCTCCAGGGAGTAGAAGTTGACGCCCTTGCCTACGTCGCGATTGCCGATCTCGTCCGGATCGTTCTTCTTGTCTTTCTTGTCTTTCTTGTCTTTCGCGACGCCGGCGGTGACCATCAGGCAGGCGGCCAGCGCCAGCCCGGCTGTATTCCGCAGGAATGTTGTCCTCACGGACCCCTCCCGAGGCCGCAATCGCGGCTAATTCGACGTTACTCCCGCCGGAGCAGCTTGAACATACGGCAACTTCAGTACGCGCGGTGCCTGTCATAAAGCCGCGTGTCTGCCTTTACAATCAAGGATTGAGGCAGATCTCTTTTGAAGTCGTCGCGGAGTGCTCCTCGACGCGCGCCCGCGCGGGGCTGCTCCATACTCCCCACGGAACCATCGAAACCCCCGTGTTTATGCCCGTGGGTACCCAGGCTACGGTGAAAGGGCTGACCCAGCGTGATTTAGCGGAAGATCTCGAGGTCCCCATCCTGCTGGCCAATACGTATCATCTTTATCTGCGTCCCGGCCACGAGCTCATCCGGAAGCTGGGTGGCCTGCACCGCTTCATGTCCTGGCCCAACGCCATCCTCACGGATTCCGGCGGCTTCCAGGTCTTCAGTCTCAGTGGTATGCGAAAGATCACCGACCACGGCGTGGTCTTCCAGTCCCACCTCAACGGCGATCTCCACACCTTCACTCCCGAATCCACGGTAGACGTGCAGCTTGCCTACGGCAGCGATATCCTCATGGTGCTCGACGAGTGTCCGGAATACCCCGTCAGCCACGAATATGCGCGGGAAAGCATGCACCGCACCGTGCGTTGGGCGCGCCAGGCGCACACTCACTTCCTCGGCCGCATCGCCCAGAGCCCCACTCGCCACGCGCTCTTCCCCATCGTTCAGGGATCCATGTTCCCCGACCTGCGCCGGGAATGCGCCTCCGCGCTGCTCGATCTCGACGCCGACGGCTACGCCATCGGCGGCCTTTCGGTCGGCGAACCCCGCCCCCTCAGCATGGAGGTGGTGGAAGCCACGGAGGACATCCTGCCGCGTTCCCGCCCGCGCTATGCCATGGGTGTCGGGATGCCCGCAGAGCTGCCCGAGTACGTGGCCCGCGGGGTCGACATGATGGATTGCGTGCTCCCCACACGCAACGCGCGCAACGGATACCTGTTCACTTCCGAGGGCCGCATCATCATCAAACACACGCGGTATAAGGATGATGAGCGCCCACTCGACGAGAATTGCGAGTGCTATACTTGTAAAAGCTACTCCCGAGCATACCTTCGCCACCTGTTCCAGTCCGGGGAGATTTTATATGCCGTACTGGCCACCCGCCACAATATCAGGCGGTACCTTGACATCATGCGTGAGATTAGGCACGCTATAATATCGGGTTCATTTCCAGAATACTTGAGGTGTGTTCGTTCGGCGTCTGAGGATGCCGGATGATCTCCCCATTTGGTCACAACGTGATCTTTAATCTTCTATTGCAAACGCCGTCGGGCGGCTCCCAACTGGGCATGATGCTGCCCATCCTCCTCATCTTCGGAATCTTCTATTTTTTGTTGTTCCTCCCCATGCAGCGGCAGCGAAAACAGCAGCAGAAGATGCTGACGGGGCTGCAGAACGGGAACACGGTGGTGACCAGCGGCGGCATCGTGGGAACCATTGTTGCCGTTGAGCCGGATGATACCCTGGTGTTACGCGTAAAGCCGGACAACGTGAAGATCCAGGTGACGCGGAGCTCGGTTTCGAGCTTGGTGTCGGGTGAAGCGAAGAAGTAGGATTATCAGAAGCAGGCTCTAAACTCCCATGAAGAAGAATGTAAAAGTCCGTGGCGCGGTTATCGTCGCGACAATTCTGCTGTGTGTCTACGGCATTATCAACTTCCCCAAGTCAATGTCGGAGTTGAAGCAGAACTTCTCCGACAATATCCGCCTCGGCCTCGACCTCAAGGGCGGCAGCCACCTGGTCATGACCGTGCAGGTTCAGGATGCCGTCAAGGCCGACGCCGACCAGACCATGGAGCGGCTCAAGGACGATCTCAAGAAGCAGAACATCACCTGGGCCAGCATGGATGTCAACGAACCCCGCGACATTTCCGACGCCAACAAGGTCGATGTGACCGTTAAGGGTGTTCCGGTCGCCCAGACCGCCGCCTTCCGCAGCCTGGTCAGCGAGCGCTACAACACCTACCTGCTGACCGCGCTGAATTCCACCGACTACTCGTTGAAGTTGAAGCCCACCGAGCTGGTGAATCTCGAGCGCGATACCGTGCAGCGCACCATGGACACCATCGGCAACCGCATCGACCAGCTTGGCCTGGCCGAGAAGGCCGTCCAGCAGTACGGCGGGGGATCCGAATATCAGATTCTGGTCCAGTTGCCCGGCGTGGACGATCCCGCCCGCGTGAAGGAGTTGATCGGGACCGCCGCGGTTCTCGAAATCGACGACGTCAAGGACGGTCCCTTCTCCAGCCGCGATGCCCTCCTCGCGCAGCACGGCGGCGTTCTGCCATTGGGCACCAAGCCCATTAAGGCGATCCCGCGCGGCGGTTCTGAAGGGGAGCAGTGGTACCTGGTGAGCAAGCTCCCGGTAATCTCCGGACGCGAGATGCGCAACGCCCACGCCGGCCAGGACGAGTTCCGCAAATGGGAGACCGATTTCACGCTTTCTCCCGACGCCGGCAAGCGTTTCGGCCGGTACACCGGCGACAACATTGGCAACCGCCTGGCGGTGGTCCTCGACAACCAGGCCGTCAGCGTGGCCACGATTCAGGCGCGCATCGAAGATTCCGGCCGCATCACCAATCTCGGCAGCGAACAGGAAGCCACCGATCTTTCGCGCTACCTCCGCTCCGGCTCGCTGCCCGCCAGCGTGAGGTACGACGAAGAGCGCTCCATCGGTCCGTCGCTGGGCGCCGACTCGATCCACCAGGGCTTCGTCGCCGGCATCGCCGGGCTGATCGCCGTGATTGCCGCGATGCTGATTTACTATAAACGCTCGGGCGTAAACGCCGTGCTCGCCCTGGCGTTGAACACCGTGATTCTGCTTGCCGCCATCGCGTACTTCCATGCGGTGTTGACGCTGCCGGGCATCGCCGGCGTGATTTTGACCATCGGTATGGCGGTCGATTCCAACGTCCTCATTTTCGAGCGCATCCGGGAAGAGCTGCGCGCCGGGAAGGGCGTCATCGCCGCTGTCGATACAGGGTTTAACAAGGCGTGGTGGACCATCGTGGATACTCACGTCACCACCGTCGTATCGTGCGCCTTCCTCTTCCTGTTCGGTGAGGGACCCGTCAAGGGATTTGCGGTAACATTAACAATCGGTTTGATCGCAAACATTTTCACCGCGGTATTCGTCTCCCGGACGATTTTCGACTGGGAGCTTTCGGGCCGCCGCCGCGCGGAGGCGTTGAGTATTTAAGGAACCCCTTATCGGGGATTCTCCAAACGGGAACAAATTTAAAAAGGCTGGTGTCCAAGGTACTGTAGTGCACCAGCACGGCAAAGTTCGATGGAATTATTCAAGAACACGAATTTCGATTTCCTGGGCAAGAAGTGGCCGTTCATCATTCTGTCCCTGGTGCTTACGGCGGCCGGACTGCTGAGTATTGCGATGCAAGGCGGCCTCAAATACGGCATTGACTTCAAGGGCGGCGCCCTCATGACGGTGAAGTTCGCCGGTCCTCCGCCGCTCGACAAGATTCGTTCTGCCATGACCCACTCGAGCAAGATCAAGGGCGAAGTCAGCGTTCAGAACTTCACCGGCGCTTCCGCTCAGAATGAAGTGGAGATCGGCACGGAGCTGCAGAACGAAACACAGTTGAATATCAACCGCCAGGCGATGGAGGACGTCCTCTTCCAGACCTTCGGCCAGGCTGCCTCCGGAAAGCTCGACTTCAATAATGCCAGCCAGGAAGCCCTGACCAACCGCCTGCGCGATCCCATCGCGCGCGCCGGCATTCCGATGAGCGAGCAGCAGCTTCAGCAACTGGTCCACAGCCTCCTGGCAGCCCGCGACAGCGACCACTCCGGTCTCATCACCAATTTCAATGAACTGTCATCCGTGCCGGGCGTGAATGCTGGTATTATGAACACTCTCCAGCAGGAGACGTATTTGGCTCCGTTCCACGTGATGCAGGTGCAGATGGTTGGGCCGAAGGTCGGCGCGGACCTTAGAAACAAGGCCATCCTGGCCACCCTCTATGCCCTCGGCGGCATGCTCGTCTACATCGCATTCCGCTTTGAATGGATCTACGGCCTCGGCGCCGTCATTGCGGTTTTTCACGACACGATTATCACGGTTGGGCTGTTTTCCCTTTTCCGGGAAGAGATCTCGATGACCGTCATTGCCGCCCTCCTTACCCTGGTGGGCTACTCGATGAACGACACCATCGTCATCTTCGACCGTATTCGCGAGAATTTGAAAATGTCCCGCCGCGAGCCGCTCGAACAGGTCATGAACCGGTCCGTCAACCAGACCCTGAGTCGTACTGTCATGACCTCCGGTTTGACGTTCCTGACGGTAATCGCCCTGTTTGTTTTTGGCGGTCCCGTGTTGCACGGCTTCTCTTTTGCGTTACTTTGTGGAATTATTGTCGGGACGTACTCTTCGGTGTTCATTGCCAGTCCCATCGTCCTGTTCTGGCATAATTACACCGATAAACGCCGGCGAACCGCTCCTGCGGTTGCGTCTGCGCCCCGTACCGATGCGGTCCGAAATCGTCCGACGAAGGCGGTTAAGTAGAACGGCCCGCGGCGCTGCCCTGAGGGCGTCGCGGTTGACAAGGAAAGGAAGCTTCTTATGTTTGAGCAGACATTCGTAGGCGGCGGCAAGACCAAGAAGACCTGGACGGTTCTGGTAGCCTTCCTCGGCCAGATCGTGCTGATCGTGGTCGCGATCATCATCCCGATGATCTACTTCGACGTGCTTCCCACCGCGCAGTTGACCAGTTTTCTCGTGGCTCCGCCGCCTCCCCCTCCTCCGCCTCCCCCGCCCGCGGCTGCTCCGCCTGTCAAGGTCGTGAAAGTCATTCCGCGGCAGTTCGACGCCGGCAAACTGATGGCGCCGAAGGTGGTCCCGAAAGAAGTGGCGGTGATTAAGGAAGAAGAGCTTCCGCCTCCGACTTCCGGCGTAGGTGGTGTCGTCGGCGGCGTGCCCGGCGGCGTGGCCGGCGGTGCGGCCGGCGGCGTGCTCGGCGGTATTATCGGTGCGGTGCCCTCGGCGGCGCCCCCGCCTCCGCCTCCGCCCGAAAAGAAGGCGCCCCCACCGCCGCAGCGCATCCGCGTCGGCGGCAACGTCCAGCAGGCTAAACTGGTCCGGCAGCCGCGCCCGGTTTATCCTCCGCTCGCCAAGCAGGCGCGCATCTCGGGCGTCGTGAAGCTCAGCGCCGTGATTTCCAAGAATGGCACCATTCAACAGCTCGAAGTGATCAGCGGCCATCCGCTGCTGGTCCCGGCCGCTCTCGAAGCGGTGAAACAGTGGGTCTACCAGCCGACCCTGCTCAACGGTGAGCCGGTCGAGGTGGTCACTCAAATCGACGTGAACTTCACGTTGAGCCAGTAACCGAAAGGTCCTTGGGTACGTTGGAAGTACAGCAGTAACAAATCAACTCGCAGGAGAGAGAAACGAAAATGCTTTTGCAATTGCACGTATGGTCCCTTTATCTGCTCCAGGAGAGCGGCGTCAGTTGGGACCCCATTCACCTCTGGACCCAGATGGGTCTACTCGCAAAGATGGTCGTGGTGCTTCTGTTCATCATGTCGGCCTATTCCATCGGCGTCATGATCGACAGAGTCATGGCCTACAACGCCGCCCGCAAGCAGTCGCGTGCGTTCGCACCGGCGGTTGCCGGCGCGCTGCGCGAAGGCAAGCTCGATGAAGCTGTCAAGATCGCCGACCGCTACAAGAAGAGCCATCTGGCCAAGGTTGTCGTGGCCGGCCTGCAGGAATTTCAGGCGCATCAGATCAGCTCCGAGATTCCGGGTGAAGAGATCGACGCCTCCAAGCGCGCTCTCGAGCGCGCCGAAGCTATCGTGCACGCCGAGTTGAAGCGCGGCGTCAGCGGTCTCGCCACCATCGGCTCCACGGCTCCGTTCGTCGGTCTGTTCGGAACCGTCGTCGGTATCATCAACGCGTTCAAGGGCATTTCGACCGAGAAATCCACCGGTCTCGGCGCGGTTGCCGGCGGTATTTCCGAAGCCCTCGTGACCACCGCTGTCGGTCTGTTCGTGGCCATCCCCGCGGTCTGGATGTTCAACTACTTCACCAACAAGATCGAAGCCTTCGACGTGGAAATGGGCAACTCCAGCTCCGAGCTGATCGACTACTTCCTGAAGCGGTCCCAGCGCGGCGCCGGCGCCCGCAAGTAGTGTAGTATTGCTGAGCCGCGGCCCGAACGGCGCGGCAGATTAGGAACCGGCGAGTTGAAAAATGGGGAGTCCCGCGAGGGGCTCCCCGCTCCTCCCGAGTTCCATGGAGAACACGATGGCGAAGAAGAAGGAAGATCTCGGGAAGAAGAAAGCTCCGCCGCCCGTCGCCGACATCAACGTCACCCCCATGGTGGACGTGATGCTCGTGCTGCTCATCATTTTCATGGTCATCACGCCCATGTTGTCGAAGGGCGTGAGCGTCGACCTGGCGAAGACCAGGAACCCCATCCCCATGCAGGCGGCCGATAAGAGCGATGCGATCGTATGTGCGATCACGCGAGATGGAAAGACCTACCTCAATACCACGCAACTGGCTCCGGAAGATCTCCCCAACAAGGTTAAGGACCTTCTGAGCAACCGCGTCGATAAAGAGGTGTTTGTGAAAGCCGACTCCCGCGCCCGCTATGAAAAGGTCGTGGATGTCGTCGACAATCTGCGCGCTGCGGGAGTGGACAACCTCGGCCTCCTCACCGATCAGATTCAGGACAAGAACAGGCCTGCAGGTGAAGCGGCTCCGCCCGCCCCAGCCGGCCAATAGGTTTTATAAAGGAGCAATTCTATGGGAATGGCAGTCGGCGGACCCGGTGGCGGTCCGAAAGCTGATATCAACATGACGCCGATGATCGACGTCCTGCTGGTGCTGATCATTATCTTCATGGTGATTACGCCCTTGACGCCGAAAGGGCTCGAGGCCCTCGTACCGCAGCCTCCTCCGCCTAATCAGCCGCCGAACCAGTCGGACCAGCGCACCGTCGTGATCGTCATCGACAAAGACCACAAGTACTCGATCAACAGCGACCCTGTCGGCGAGGATGCGCTGGGAAGCCGCCTCGAGCAGATCTTCAAAACCCGCGCGGAACGCGTGGTGTTCGTGAAGGGCGATCCCTCCATCGAGTTTCAGTGGGTGGCGAAGGCTATCGACATCGCGCACGGTGCGGGCATAGACAAGGTCGGGCTGATGACCGCCAAAGTGGAGGCCGGACAATAGCTATGCGCAAATCGATTCTCATCCTCTCCGTGGCCGGAGCGGCGCTCCTGGCGGCGGGTTGCACGCAGCTCAAGGCGCGCAATGAGCTGAACAAAGGCGTGCAGGCGTTCAAATCGGCGCAGTATCCGGATGCGGTCGAGAGCTTCAAAAAGGCCGTGGAGTACGATCCGAACTTCCCGACCGCACGTCTCTACCTGGCCACTGCGTACATGCAGCAGTACATTCCCGGCGCGGTTTCGCCGGAGAACGACCAGATGGCGCAGGCCGCTCACGACCAGTTCATGAAGGTTCTCGAGCAGAACCCGAATGACAAGGTCGCAATTGCTTCCATTGCTTCCCTCTACCTCAACCAGAAGAAGTGGGACGATTCCCAGAAGTGGTACGAGAAGCTGACCGTCATCGATCCCAGCAACAAGGACGCCTTCTACAGTCTCGGCTTCATCGCCTGGTCCAAGTGGTACCCCGCCTACGGGACTGCGCGGGCCAACCTCGGGATGAAGCAGGAAGATCCCGGCCCGATCAAGGATAAGAAGGTGAAGGACGAATTGAAGGCCAAATTCGGCCCGGTCATCGATTACGGCCTGCAGTCGCTCGACAAGTGCCTGCAGATCGATCCCGAGTACGACGACGCCATGGCGTATGAGAACCTCCTCATCCGCGAGCGCGCCGACCTGATGGATTCCAAGCAGGAATACGATCAACAGGTGAAGATCGCCGACGACTGGGTGCAGAAAGCCCTGGCTACCAAGAAGGCCAAGGCTGAGAAGAAAGCTTCCCAGGGCGCCGGCGGCATCGTCGCAGACACCCCGAAATGATTCCCATAGGGCAGGCCATGATTGTTTGTGGCCTGCCCGCTCCTTACCCCCTGCTACAATCGAATTAGCGTGGCATCCGAGTCCCCCAGCGTTTCCGAGCCTGTACCCCCAGAACATCTGTCTGACCCGGCGGAGCAGTTATACCGCGAGCTCGAGACCAAGATTCGCGAGTACCGCCCGAAAGACGACCTCACTCAGCTCCAGAAGGCATTTCATTTCGCCAGCCAGTGCCACGAAGGACAGACGCGCGATTCCGGCGAGCCTTACATGGTGCACCCCGTCATGGTCGCCCACATCCTGGCCGACATGCGGATGGACACCGTCTCCATGGTCACCGGTCTGCTCCACGACGTCGTCGAGGATACCAGCGTCACCGTCGAGCAGGTCCGCAAGGAGTTCGGCGAGGAAGTGGCCCGCTGCGTGGACGGCCTCACTAAGCTGAGCAAGCTGGATGTCTTCTCCGCCGAAGACCGCCAGGCCGAGAGCTTCCGCAAGATGCTGCTCGCCATGGTCGAAGACATCCGCGTCATCATGGTGAAGCTCGCCGACCGCATGCACAACATGCGGACCCTCGGGTACCTCGACGGAGACCGCCGCGAGCGCATCGCGCGCGAGACCATCGAAATCTACGCGCCCATCGCCCACCGCCTGGGAATGGGCAAGGTCCGCGGCGAGCTGGAAGACCTCGCGTTCCAGCACCTCGAGCCGGAAGCGTACGAAGAGATTCTTCGCGCCATCGAGTCCCGCCGTCATTCGAACGAGGAGTTCCTCAACGAGATCCGCCAGGCCGTCGAGTCCGAGCTCCGGCGCGAGGGCATCCCCGCGCGCATCGATGGCCGGGTGAAGCGCCCCTACTCCGTTTTCCAGAAGCTGCGCCGGCAGAAGATCACGGTCGACCAGGTCTACGACCTGATGGCGCTGCGCATCATCACCGACTCGGTCAAGAACTGCTATGCCGCCCTCGGCGTCATCCACAACAGTTGGCGCCCCATCCCCGGACGCATCAAGGATTTCATCGCGATCCCCAGGCCCAACCTCTACCAGTCGCTTCACACCTCGGTAGTGGGCCCGCACGGCCAGACGTTCGAGGTCCAGATCCGCACCGAGGAGATGCACCGCATCGCCGAGGAAGGCATCGCCGCCCACTGGAAATATAAAGAGGGGCGCAAGGGTCCGGCCGCCGACGACCAGCGCATCGCCTGGCTGCGCCACCTCGTCGAATGGCAGCGCGACGTGCAGGATCCCACCGAGTTCATGTCCACCCTCAAGGTGGACCTGTACCCCGAAGAGGTCTACACCTTCACGCCGCGCGGCAAGGTCATCGTGCTGCCGCGCGACGCCACCCCCATCGATTTCGCTTACGCCATCCACTCGGATGTCGGCCACACCTGCGTCGGCGCCAAGGTCAACGGCCGCATCGTGCCGCTGCGCTCTTCGCTGCGCAACGGCGACATCGTCGAGATCATGACGCAGCCCGGCCACGAGCCGAGCAAGGACTGGCTGGCCTTCGTCAAAACCTCGCGCGCCCGCAACAAGATCAAGCACGTCATCAACACCAGCGAGCGCACCAAGGCCATCGAAATCGGACAGAAGTATCTGGAGAAAGAAGCGCGGCGCCTGGGCGTTCAGCTCGGGAAGGTGAGCAAGGCGGATCTCGAGAGGGTCGCGTCCGAATACGGCTACAGCAAGATGGAGGATCTGTATGCCGCGCTCGGCTACGGCAAGTTCTCCGCGCGCCAGGTGCTCAGCAAGGTCGCGCCCGGACAGGTGAAGGACGAGGCCGCCGAGACCCGGCAGGCCCCCGAGGCGCTGGCTCCCTCCACCACCCCCGGCAAGCCGCGCGACGGGGACGCCATTATCAAGGTGCGCGGTGTTGACGACCTGCTGGTCTATCGCGCCAAGTGCTGCAACCCGATCCGCGGCGAGTCGATTGTGGGCTACGTCACTCGCGGCAAGGGGGTGGCCGTCCACTCCAGGATGTGCCCCAACGTGCAAAGCCTGATGTACGATGTGGAGCGCAAGATCGAGGTCGAATGGGCGCGTGCCGTCGAAGACGCTTTCCCTGTCCGTATCGTGATCCACACCGACGACCGTCCCGGCATGCTCAACCAGCTCACCTCCGTGCTCTCCAGTGAGAATACGAATATTCGCAGCCTCGAGGCCAAGACGGAGCTCGATCACGACGGCGGTGTCGTGGAAATGACCGTGGATGTGCGCGACAAAAAGCAGCTCGAGAAGCTGGTTTCCGCCATGCGGCGGATCTCGGGTGTCCGCGACGTGGAGCGCCAGTTCAACTGAACATGCCTCTTTCGACCGATCCGGAACATATTGCCATCTCCAAATCGAAAGGCATCAAGATCGATTGGAAGGATGGACACCACAGCGAATACGGCCTGACCTACCTCCGCGACAAGTGTCCCTGCGCCACGTGTACCGGTGCGCACGGCACGCCCCCGCGCCAGCCGGAGGCGGAGGCCCCGACCGCGTTTCCGATGTTCAAGCCCGCGCTCAAGATGTTGGGAGTGGAGCCGGTGGGCAACTACGCCATCCGCATCAATTGGAGCGATGGCCACAACTCCGGCATCTATTCTTACGAGCACTTCCGCTCGATCTGCCCCTGCGCCGAGTGCCGCGCCGTGGAGCAGGCCTTCCGGTCACAATAAAAAGGGCGGCCTCGGAAAGAGGCCGCCCTTTTTGCAGATACTCGTTTCGCTTCTACAACAGCCGGAAATTCACTTCGATCGTCGCCGCTACCGTAACCGGCTTGCCGTCTTTATAGCCCGGTTTGAATTTCCACTTCCTCACGGCTTCGATCGCCTTCTCGTCCAGACCCAGGCCCAGGCTGCGAGCTACCCGGATGTTGGTGGCATGTCCGCTGGGATCCACTTCGATGTACAGCAGCACGGTTCCCTGGTACTTCGCCTTGCGGGCTTCCTCGGAGTATTCGGGCTCTACCTTGTAGAGCAGGGCCGGGGCCGTGACGCCTCCGCCCACGCGGAAAACGCCGCCGCCGGCGCCGCCGCCCTCACCGGGGCCGAAACCGCCGCCCTTGCCGGATCCTACGCCGCCGCCCGAACCGGACCCGATACCGCCGCCCGATCCAGGTCCGTTCGATGGAGGACCGATCTTCGCCAGCGGGTCACCATACTGCGCCATGTTCACCTGGGGCAGGTTGATATCGGGAGGAGCAATGATGCTCGGCTCCATGGTGAGCTTGGGATTGGGGTTGTTTACCACCGCCATCGGAGGCGTGAACTGTCGCAGCGAGACTTTCGGCAGCCGCCCTTTGCTGGCCGGCAATGGGGAACGATCTCCACCGCCGCCGCCGCCGCCCATGGTCTGCTTCTTCGGCGCCATCTTCGGTATGAAGGGATCCACGTCCACCGGCATGATGAGCGTGGTCATCTGCTTCACTTGTTGCTGCACTGCCCTGCTGGAGAAGACAGTGAAGAGCAGAACTACCACCCCGGCCTGAAAGCCGGTCGACATCATGAAGGACTTCTTCTGGCGCCCGTAAAGGCCCCAAATGTCCTTCACCGCCACGGGCTTGGACGTCAGTTCCAGCGGCGGTAGCTTGGGTGGGTTGAAGGTTTCCTTGATGTTGCGGATGAAGGAGCGGTACCAGGGCGCTTCTACTTCCGCCACCAGGAGACGCGACAGATGATCGTCGGCGTTAAAATACGGATTGTTGGGTTGCGACAGGTCAGCCATTTTGATCCACCAGCTCTCCAGGGAGAACCGCTGTCTACAGCCTATTGGACGCTCTCGGCACTCACACCGTTACAGGTTTTGGAAAATCTGTACCCAGGGGTCTCAAGCTGCAGTGTAGCATATTCTCTGTACAAGGCGCTTGTAAAAACAATGACATAGGACTCCTGGGCCGATGGTGCCACAGTGTGCGCAGAATATTCCAAAAATGGAATCTGGCTGCCCTTGCCATTTTGGATTGCAGCACCGTGAACACTCCGTCAAAATCGGATTGATGCAAATCTCGATCGAAGCCAAGCCCCTGGATCAGGTTTCCGCGGACGCCCTGATTGTGCCGGTTTTCGAAGGCCGCAGGGAGGAACGGTTCGGCGCCGCCGTACTCTGCGAATCCGGCGAGGTCTCGGGCAAGATGCTCGAGCTGACGTTGCTCCACCACCCCGCCGGCGTCGCCGCCAGCCGGGTCCTTCTTGCCGGCGCCGGCAAGCCCGGGGAATTCGGCGCGCCCGCCTGGCGGAAACTCGTCGGCGCCGCGGTTCGCCATCTCAAAGCGAAGTCCGTCAAGCGGGTTGCCATTGCCCTCGATCCGGAGCATGGCGCGCCCGAGTTTGCTTCGGCGGCCGTCGAAGGCGCGATTCTCGCGAATTTCGAGCCCGACCGCTACCGTACCGGCAACGACAAGAAGTCCATTGCTTCTGCGGCGATCGTTCCATCCAACGGCGCCGCGGATCTCAGCCGGGCCGTCGAGCAGGGCCGGATTGTGGCCGAAGCGCAGAATTTCGCTCGTGCCATGGTCAACGAGCCGGCCAACCGGCTGACGCCGTCCGTCATGGCAGAAGCCGCCGGACGCATGGCCTCCGAGTTCCACCTGGAGTGCGAGGTTCTGGACCGCGCCCAGATGGAAAAACTGGGAATGGGCGCACTCCTCGGGGTCGCCCAGGGCAGCGCCGAGCCCCCCGCCTTGATCGTGCTCCGCTACCGCCCGGAACACCCCGCCGCCGGCGGCCCTCACCTCGGACTGGTGGGCAAGGGCGTCACCTTCGACACCGGCGGCATCTCGATCAAGCCCGCCGACGGCATGGAGAAGATGAAGTACGACATGGCGGGGGGCGCCGCCATGATCGGCGCCATGCAGGCCATTTCCCAGATCCGGCCCTCGATTCCGGTCACCGCCTTCATCCCTTGTGTCGAGAACATGCCCGGCAGCCGCGCGCAGCGCCCCGGAGACATCGTGACCGCCCTCTCCGGTAAGACCATTGAAGTCATCAACACCGACGCCGAAGGCCGGCTCATCCTGGCGGATGCCCTGGTATACGCGCGCCGGCAGGGCTGCACCCACCTGGTGGATGCCGCCACCCTGACCGGCGCTATCGTCGTGGCGCTCGGCCACCTCAACGTCGGGCTGTTCGCCAATAATGACGACCTGCGCGACCGCGTTCTGTCCGCTTCCAAATCCGAGGGGGAGCGCATGTGGAACATGCCGCTCGAGCCCGATTACAAGGACTATTTGAAGAGCGCTTTCGCCGACATCGCCAACGTGGGCGGCCGTTGGGGGGGCGCCGTGACCGCGGCCATGTTCCTCAAGGAATTTGCCGAAGACACCCCGTGGGTACACCTCGACATTGCCGGCACCGCCTGGCTTGACGACGAGAAGCCGCACCTCGCCAAGGGCCCCTCGGGCGTTCCCGTCCGGACCCTGGTCCGCCTGGCGATGGATTGGGAGGCAAGCGGGAAATGAAGACCCTGGCTCTTGCATTGATATTCGTGGCCCAGACCTCCTGGCCGGCGCCGGCGCAGACTCCAAAGCCCGGTTCCGACGGCGAGTCGATCGAGACGCTCACGAAGGCTCTCTATCAGGTGATCTCCGGACCTGCGGGCACGCGCGATTGGCCCCGCTTTCGGGCGCTCTTCATCGAAGGCGCCCGCCTCATCCCAGTCCGGGTCACCGCCGCGGGCGCCTCCCCAGTGGTCTTGACTGTAGAGGATTACGTCACGCGCGCGGGAGCGAATTTCGAGAAGTCGGCATTCTACGAGTCGGAGATCTCCCGCCGGGTGGAGACCTTTGGAAACATCGCCCACGTCTTCAGCACTTATGAATCGCGGCACGCGCCGGGAGAAAAGCCCTTCGCCCGGGGCATCAACAGCATCCAGATGGTGAACGACGGCAAGACCTGGAAGGTGGTGACCATCCTCTGGGATGCCGAGCGGCAAGGCCTGACGCTTCCCGAAAAGTACCTGAAATAGCCTCACACTCCGGGCTGTTCGGGTGTTTCCTCCGGCGGGATCGGAATGCTCGTCTCGCCCCAACCCAACGGGTGGCAAAGAATGATCTTCAACGTCTTCGCCAGCGGTGCCACAGCCTGGTAAGTGATTTCGTAGTGGACCTGCAGGTTGAGGTACGCCTGCTCCACCATGGCGGCCAGCGGAGCCGGCCCGCGGCCGTGCAGGAAGACGCCTCCGACCAGGCGGCAAAGTCCTTCGAGCGCCGGATTCGAAACCGACGACACCACCTGCACCAGGCTGCCGGACGCCTTCACGTTCGAAATCAGTCCCACGCCCGGCGCACGGTCCGACGGCGAGTCATTGCAGATAATCAAGTGCCGTTTGGGAATATTCCCTGCCGCGTCCGGCTTTACGGATCGCCAGATGGCGTGCCAGACGTCGGTGCGCGCCGGCGCCTGCGGCAGTTTGCCGAAATCCTCCCGGATCGCCGATTCGTCGGCGGCGAACCGCGGCTCTGCGTCATCGGAGGGCGCGTCGCCCGACTGCAGTATGCCGGACGCGTATGGCAGGCAGGACCATGCGTCCACCGGGCGCTTCAAGTTGAGACAAGCCAGCGCGTATCGGCTCCACGATGAGGGAACCCCCGATTCGGAACTGGGAATCACGAAAACCACCTGCGACACCTCCGCGGCGGCCGGCCGTCCCAACTCGTAATGATGGACCGCTTTGCCGTCCTCGCTGAGGCAGATGTGGGTAGGGAGCACCGGCGAGGCTTCGGCGTCTGGAATCGCCGCGAGCGCCAGTGACACCCGGCGCCATCCGGGGTCGCCCCGGTCGTTTGAAAAGTGCGCCGCCAGCCGCCGGGACGGCAGTTTGTGGCCGTGTGCCAACGCCTTGTGAATTCGGCCCATCGCGGCGAGAGCCGCTTTTCTGGGCATCGAATGCGGGTCTTTAAGCAGCCCCGAAAGCGCCTCGGTGAAGCGAGGATGGCCGGTCGCGCCCATCACCCATGAGGCGGTGGAGCGGAAGACCGGCTCCTCGTGCGCGGCCATTCGTATGATCTCGGGAATGATTGCGGCATCCCCAAGCCGGTAGAGCCCGAGAAGGGCATTGCCCGCTACCCGGTTGTTCGGATCGTCTCGCAGGGAACCCAGCAGTTCGCGCGCTTCCGGTGTATCCAATCCCCAAAGTGCTTCCACCGCGTTCGCCCGGGTTCTTGGATCCGCATCGGCCAGCGTCTTCCGAACCCAGCCTACATTGCGGGTGCCGCGGGCGATCATCAGGACGGCCTTCGATCGTAGAAACGGATTGGGCTGCCTGAGCAGGCGGAGGAGCAACGAGAGATGGTCCTTCCCGTCCGGGTTCTGTTCGAGAATACGGATCACTCGCGACGACGCTACCCGATCGGCCGAAGCGCGGCCCAGCACTACGTCTTTCGTGGAATCCGTCCGCATCGCCAGACGAGCCATCGCCAGGGCCTGCTCGTGAGTGAGCGAAGGGTCGCACAGCGCGGAGAGAATCTGCCCGCTTGATACGAGCAAGGCTGCCACGAATTGAGCGCCGCGCGTATCTGCTTGCTTCTTCATTACTTCGATCGCGGCAGACACGAAGGCCGGGCGGTTCTCGTCGAGTAACTGCCGGATCTGCCTGCGATACTCGGCCGGGTTCAGTTCCAGATCGCGGACCAGTGCCGCGAGTATCTCGGACGAGCCTTTTGTGCACGCCGTCACTGGAACAGAGGATGCCACAGGGAGTTAATCGGCAGGGGTAGGGAAATCTTTAGCGCGGCCCGGAGCGCGCACTATAATTAAACTGATGTCTAACAACAGTTTTGGCGCCGCGGCGAAGCTGCGCGTAGGCAATACCGAATTCGACTATTTCCGTCTCGCTGCCCTCGAAGAGAAAGGTGTGGGCCATATCGGGCGCCTGCCCTTTTCCACCAGGATTCTGCTCGAAAACCTGCTTCGCTCCGAAGACGGGCGCCGCGTTTCCGCAGCCGACATCGACTATGTCGCGCGCGGAGTCGCCGGCCCCAACGGCAAAGAGATCAGCTTCATGCCCGCCCGCGTGCTGTTGCAGGACTTCACCGGCGTTCCCTGCGTGGTGGACCTGGCCGCCATGCGCGACGCCCTGGTCGACATGGGCGCCGACCCGGGCCGCGCCAATCCGTTGATGCCGGCCGACCTGGTGATCGACCACTCCGTTCAGGTGGACACCTTCGGCAGCCACGACGCGTTCGATGTCAATGCCCTGCTCGAATTCCAGCGCAACCGCGAACGCTACATGCTGCTCCGCTGGGGCCAGACCGCCTTCCGCAATTTCCGCGTCGTGCCGCCCGACACCGGCATCGTTCACCAGGTCAACCTGGAGTACCTGGCTTCGGTAGTTTTCCGCGCCGGCCAGATGGTCTATCCCGATTCGGTCGTCGGCACCGACTCCCACACCACCATGATCAACGGCCTTGGCGTGCTCGGATGGGGTGTCGGCGGAATCGAAGCCGAGGCCTGCATGCTGGGCCAGCCCATCTCCATGCTCCTGCCGCCGGTGGTCGGATTCAAGCTGCATGGCCGCTTGAAGGAAGGATGCACCGCCACCGACCTCGTCCTCACCATCACCCAGATCCTCCGCAAGAAGGGTGTGGTGGGCAAGTTCGTCGAGTTCTACGGTACCGGCCTGAGCGCGCTGAGCCTGGCGGATCGCGCTACGGTCGCGAACATGGCGCCCGAGTACGGCGCCACCATGGGCTTCTTCCCGGTAGACCAGGAAACGCTGGGATACCTCAAATTCACCAACCGCCCTCCGGACGTCGTGGCGCTGGTCGAAGCGTACACCAGGGAGCAGGGCCTGTTCCGCACCGACGCCACTCCGGACCCGCTCTACGCCGAAACCCTCGAGCTCGACCTCGCCGTCGTGACGCCCTCCATGGCCGGCCCGAAGCGGCCCCAGGATCGTGTCGATCTGCCGGGCGTCCGCAAGAATTTTCACGACGCCTTCCCCGGCCCCGAAAAGCACGCCACCATTCAGTCGAATGGCGATTCCAGCACGATCAGCGACGGCGCGGTGGTGATCGCCGCCATCACCAGTTGCACCAACACTTCGAACCCGTCAGTCATGCTGGCTGCCGGCCTGGTCGCCAAGAAGGCCGCCGAGCGCGGCCTGGCGGTCAAGCCCTGGGTGAAGACCAGCCTGGCGCCGGGCTCGAAAGTCGTCATCGATTACTACCGCGAAGCCGGCCTGCTCCCGTATCTCGAACAGCTCAAATTCCACCTCGTGGGCTTCGGCTGCACCACCTGCATCGGCAACAGCGGTCCCCTGCCCGAAGCGGTCGCGGCGGCCGTGCAAAAGGAAAACCTGGTGGTGGCCGCGGTTCTCAGCGGCAATCGCAATTTTGAAGGCCGCATCAACCCGCAGGTCAAAGCCAACTACCTCGCGTCGCCCCCCCTGGTTGTGGCTTACGCCCTGGCCGGCACTATGGACATCGATCTCGCCAACGATCCGCTGGGCCTGGACACAGACGGCAACCCGGTATTCCTCCGCGACATATGGCCCTCCAACGAAGAGGTGCAGAACACCGTTCGCGCCGCCATTAACCAGGGCATGTTCGAGCACGAGTACGCACACGCCTTCGACGGCGACGAGAACTGGAAGACCATGCCCGTCCCGAGCGGCGGCACGTTCCAGTGGGATGAGAAATCCACCTACATCAAAAAGCCGCCCTACTTCGATCAGATGGCCGACCCGGAAACGTCCATTCACGATTTCGCCGGCATGCGCGTCCTCGCGCTGCTCGGCGATTCCGTCACGACCGATCACATCTCGCCCGCCGGCTCGATCCCCAAGGATTCGCCGGCCGGAAAGTATCTGATCGCCCAGGGCGTCGCGCCCAAGGATTTCAACTCTTACGGCGCGCGCCGCGGCAATCACGAGGTGATGGTCCGCGGCACGCTCGCCAACATCCGCCTGCGCAATCAGCTTGCCCCCGGCACCGAGGGCGGCTGGACGCAACATCTCCCCGACGGCGCGCAGATGAGCATTTACGACGCCTCCATGCTGTACCAGCGTGAAGAGGTGCCTCTCCTCATAGTGGCCGGCAAGGAGTACGGCTCCGGCTCTTCGCGCGATTGGGCGGCCAAGGGCGTGCTGCTGCTGGGGGTGCGCGCCGTGATCGCCGAGAGCTTCGAGCGCATCCACCGCACCAACCTGGTGGGAATGGGAGTGCTGCCGCTGCAGTTCCAGGCGGGCCAGAGCGCCGCCGCCCTGAAACTCACGGGCCGTGAGACGTTCCACATCGAAGGTGTAAAGACTGCGCTCGGCGTCGGTCCCCGCACGGCGACCGTGCGTGCCGTCAGCGACGACGGCATCGGGAAGACCTTCACCGTGGACGTCCGGGTGGACACTCCGCAGGAGGTGGAGTACTACCGGAACGGCGGCATCCTGCCCTATGTGCTCAGGCAGCTCGCCGTGTAGTCCATAGCCCCTGCCTTACGGCCGCGCCTCCGTTGCGGTTGGCACGTGGTGGTCGCCCGTTACCAGCGCGTGCAGTTGCGATGCGGCCAGGCCGATGGCCTGTGCCTGTGCCGACAGTTCGCGGCTGGTCGCTGAGCTCTCCTCGGCGTGCGCGGCGGTCGATTGTGTCACCTGCTCGATTCCCGTGATGGCCCTGGCTACCTGTGCGATCCCGCGGGTCTGCTCCTGGCTTCCCAGGCTCACCTGGTCGACCAGGCCCTTCATCGTCAGAGAGTCTGCCGACAGGTGCCGGATCGCCTCCGCCACCTTCCGCGTGCTCTCTTCGAGCGATGCCGGCGCGTGACATCCCGAACAAGTCGACGCGCCCTCCGCCTGGCCCCTGCCAGGCTTGCGGGCTTGCCGCTCCAATTCCAGAATCACGTAGGCGATCTGCTCCCGCAGCGACTCCGTTCGCAAGTCCTGAAAGCCATTCTGCACGGAGGCCAGAAGATCCTGCTTTCGCGCTTCGCCGTTGACCGCCGAATCCAGGGAGGACCCCAGTGTGGAGATCGCCCGCAGCGACGTGTAGCTCAACGCGAGCAGCGATAACAAAAGCGCCGCGATTCCCAGCCCCAGCTTTTTCCCGACCGACACACCGCCTCCAGGATCCTTATCGGCGGGATCGCCCGGGAACCGTAGCTCCCGCGGCGGATTCATGCGAATGAAACAATCGACCCTTCGTCGGCCGGCCGCCCGGATTCGCCGGTAAAATGCGGGTGTTCGTCGGTCCCGGGTTGAACTCAGATGCCGCGGCAAGCGTAAACTCAGTTTATGCTCCGCTATCTTCCGCTGATCCTGAAGAACTGCTGGCGCAACCGCCGCCGGACGATCCTGACCATCCTGAGCGTCGGGGTCTCCATGTGCCTGCTGGGCGTGATGATCGCGATGTACCATGCCCTCTACCTGAGCGACCCCACTCCGGAACAGGCGCTCCGGCTGGTCACTCGCAACAAGATCTCGCTTACCGTGCCGCTGCCCGAATCCTATCGCCCGCGGATCGAGCACATCCCGGGCGTTCGGGAGGTCATGACCGAGGGCTGGTTCGGCGGTACTTATAAGGATGCCCGCGACCCCAAAAACTTCTTCGCGCGCTTCACGGTGGAGCCGGAGCGGCTGTTCCGCGTCTATTCCGAATACCGGATTCCCGACGACCAGCGCAAGGCTTTCGAGCGCGACCGCACCGGGTGCGTGATCGGGCGCGACCTCGCCAACAAGTTCAACTTCCACCTGGGTGACCACATTCACATCGTGGGCGATATCTATCCCGGCGATTACGAGTTCACGATCCGCGGCATTTTCGACGCGCCGGGCAACAGCGAGGCCATGTTCTTCAGCCGTGAATACCTGGAGCAAACCCTGCCCGAGCGCCGCCGGGGTTCAGTCGGAACCTTCGTCACCCTGATCGACAGCCCTACCAGCGCCACCCGGATCGCCGACGCGGTCGATAGCCAGTTCCACAACGCCACCGCGCAGACCAAGACCGAGTCCGAGCAGGCCTACCTGCTGGGGTTCGTGTCCTTCCTCGGTAACGTGAAAGTGTTCCTGATCGCGATCTCGGCGGCGGTGATGTTCACCATACTGCTGGTCTCCGCCAACACCATGGCGATGTCGGTTCGCGAGCGGGTCCGCGAGGTGGGAGTTCTCAAGACGCTCGGCTTCACCCCGGCCACCATCCTGGGCCTCATCCTGAGCGAAGCCTGCGCCATCTCGCTGGCGGGAGGCGCCATCGGATTTCTGCTCTCTACCGTTTTGGTCTCGGGGGTGCAGAAAAGTCCGGCGGGCGGATTCCTGCCGCCCATTCCCACGTTCCAGCCGGCCGTGGCCACCGCCTGCATCCTGACGGCCGCGTTCATTGGATTGCTGAGCTCTCTGGTCCCGGCCCTGGCCGCGTCCCGCACACCCATCGTGCAGGCGTTGAGGAGCACCGATTAATCATGGCCATCCCAATCGCTTACAACCTGCGAAACATGGTAGTCCGCAAAACCACCACCATCATGACGGCCCTCGGAATCGCCCTCACCGTGGCGGTTCTGCTGGCGATCCTGGCGCTGGTAAACGGACTGCGCACCACGCTCTCCACCACCGGCGACCCGCTGCACGTGCTGGTGCTGCGCAAAGGCTCTACCTCGGAAATCGTCAGCAATTTTTTGCGCAGCAACTTCCAGGACCTCAAGTTCAAGCCGGGCATCGCCCGTGGCAAGGACGGACAGCCCCTGGCCTCGCTCGAAGTCGTCACCGTCATCAACCTGGCGGCGGGCGATGGAGAGGAAGGCGTCAACGTCACCGTGCGCGGCCTGCAGCCGGCCGGCATCGAAATGCGCCGCAATGTTCACCTGGTGGCCGGACGCTGGTTCCAGGACGGCCGCCGCGAAGTGGTGGTCGGCAAGCCCGCAGCCGACCGTTATCCGGAGGCCGCCATTGGCAAGAAGATTCGTTTCGGGCGCGGCGATTGGGAGGTCGTCGGCGTGATGGATGCCGGCCGCGGCGCCCAGGGCAGCGAGATCTGGGGCGATCTCAACCAGGTGTCGTCCGACCTGCAGCGCATGGAGGTGCTCAGCTCGGCGCTGGTCGAGGCCACCGACGCGGTCTCCGCCAAAGCGCTGATCAACGACATCAATAATGATCAGCGCCTCACCATGACCGCCCAATCCGAACAGGAGTATTACGATGCCCAGACCACTTCGGCTGCGCCTATCGAATTCATCGGTATCTTCGTCTCCATCATCATGGCGGTCGGCAGCAGTTTCGCGGCCATGAACACCATGTATGCCGCTGTGGCGCGTCGCGCCCGCGAAATCGGAACCTTGCGTGTACTGGGCTTTTCGCGGCTCAGCATCCTGCTCAGCTTCTTCGTGGAATCGGTGCTGCTCTCGGCGCTGGGCGGGGTACTCGGATGTCTTCTCGTGCTGCCGCTGAACGGCGTCACCACCGGGATCGGCAATGCCAACTTCGCCGAGACGGCCTTCAACTTCCACGTCTCGCCGCAGATCATGCTGGGAGGCATCGCGTTTGCGGTCGTGCTCGGAACCGTTGGCGGATTGTTCCCGGCGCGCAACGCGTCCAGAAAAGAAATCCTGACCGCGCTGAGAGAAGTCTAACGGGGAGCGGAAGATTATGGATGCCGAACTGAAGAATCTGCAGATCGACCGGTCGAGCCGCCGCTCCCCGGAGCCTTCCAAATGGGCGGTGCGCTGGATCGTCGCGGGTGTAGCTATTTTCCTGCTGCTGGGCGCCTGGCGCTTCACCGCCGCCAAACTGAATGCGGCGCCCGAGGTACGCACCACGCGCGTCGCGGCCATCAGCGCGGCCAGCGCGGCCCAGGGCGTGGTGCTCAACGCGACCGGCTATATCGTGGCCGCCCACAAGATCGAGGTCGCGGCCAAAGTGGTCGGCAAAGTGAAATGGATCGGCGTGGATAAGGGCGATCGCGTGCGCGAAGGCGACGTCATGGTGCGGCTGGAAGACGACGAATACCAGGCCCAGCTTCAGCAGGCCAAAGGGCAGATGACCATGCTCCAGGCGCGCCTCGACGAGGCCCTGCACGGCTCGCGCCCGGAAGAGATCGCGCAGGCGATGGCGAACGTGGAGGTCGGCAAGGCCGATCTCGAAAACGCGCGCGTGACCCTCGACCGCACCAAGGGACTGGTGCGCGAAGGCGTCGCCCCGCAGCAGTCGCTCGACGACGCGCAAGCCCGCTACGATTCCGCCGTGCACAAGCTGAACGCGCTCCAGAAGACTTATGAGCTGGTGAAACTCGGGCCGCGCCACGAAGAGATCGACGCCCTGCGCGGCCAGTTGGACCAGGCCAAAGGCGTGGTTGCGTATGCGGAGACGGCCCTCGCCAATACCGTGATCCGCGCTCCGGTCACCGGCACCATCCTGGAGCGCGCCGTCGAAAAAGGCGAGTTCGTCACCACCAGCTTCGTGGGAGATCGCGGCGCCAAAGGATACGTCGTCTCCCTGGCCGACCTGAACGATCTCGAAGTGGAGCTGGATATCAGCCAGAACGATTTCGCCAAGCTGCACTCCGGCCAGCACGGCACGGTCACCACCGACGCGTTCCCGGACCGCAAGTATGACGGCTTCATCAAGGAGATTTCCCCCGAAGCCAACCGGCAGAAGGCCACCGTGCAGATCAAGGTGAAGGTGGTGAAGCCCGACGATTTCCTGCGCCCGGAAATGAACGCCAGCGTGGCCTTCGTCTCCGATGAAAAGCCCGCCGCGTCCGCCGCCGCGGCCAAGCCCGTGATTTTGGTTCCCGCTTCGGCCGTGCGGGATGGCGCGGTCTTCGTGTATCTCGACGGCAAAGCCGTGCGCCGCGCCGTCAAGCCGGGCATGAGCAGCAGCCAGGGAGTGGAGATTCAAAGCGGCCTGATCGGCGGCGAGGACTTGATCCTCGATCCCCCCGCCGGATTGAAAGACGGCGACAAAGTGCGCCAGAAGGTTTGAACGTATGAGCGAAACCATCATTGAAACACGCAGCCTGACCAAGGAGTTCGTGCGCGACGAATTTCACGTGGTGGCCCTGAAGGACGTAAGCCTCGAGATCCACAAGGGCGAGTTCGTCGCCCTGATGGGACCCTCCGGCTCCGGCAAATCCACGCTGCTGCACCTGATCGCCGCGATGGACCGGCCGACCGGGGGCGAGATCCGCGTGCTGGGCCACAACCTGCGCGAGCTCAACGAACGGCAAATCGCCCACTGGCGCAACGAGCACGTCGGATTCATCTTTCAGCAGTTCAACCTCATCCCGGTGTTGACCGCGATGGAAAACGTGGAGCTGCCTCTCAAGCTCACCAATCTCAAAAAGGCCGCGCGCGCCGAGCACGCCGCCACGGCGCTCAAGCTGGTGGGTCTCGGCGACCGCATGGGCCACTTCCCGCGCCAGCTTTCCGGCGGACAGGAGCAGCGGGTCGCGATCGCCCGCGCGATCGTGACCGATCCTGCCTTGATCCTCGCCGACGAGCCCACCGGCAACCTCGATGCGGCCTCCGCGCAGGAAGTTCTCACGATACTTTCCAAGCTCAATCGCGACTATGGAAAGACCGTCGTCATGGTTACTCACGACCCCCACGCTGCACAGTTCGCCAGTCGCGTGCATCATCTGGAGAAAGGCGAGCTGGTTCTGGAAGACCTCAATCCGATCAAAAGTACTGGTACCGCAAGTAGCTGATTCCATTGACTTGCTGACAACGCGGCCGCTATACTCCGGTGAGTCCACTTGTGGAGGTGTGATCTGAAAATCGTGACCAGGTTGGCATCATTGGGACTGCTTATTGCTGCCGTGTCCGCGCTCGGCCTCGCGGCCGCGCCGGTCGGTGCGCCGGAAGTCGATCCCGGCATGGGGCTGAACGCCCTGGCGTTGCTCGGGGGAGTCGTTCTGGTAATCCGCTCGAGCCTGCGCAAATAACGCTTCCGGTACTGTGCCGGGTCTGTGCACCCGGCACAGTACCAGGATCATCTTCTTTCCGCACCTTCCCGAACAACACTTTTCCCTCGTTTGCTATACAATATTTGGCGGCGGATGCTGTTCCGCCGGAGGGGAAACATCGACTGCCTATGTCGGACCGCGGGTTCCTGTTCCTATTCAGTGTTCTAATGATCGCCGGAGGCTTGGCCGCCGCCGGATGGCTTCTGGTTTCCGGTCAAGCTGCAACGGTGGACGGCCTGTTCCTGCTGCTGACCGTTCTGCTGATTGCGCTGGTCTTTGCGCTTTACCTGGTCTTCATGATTCGCCGCGCGATGGCTGCTGTGTCGCGGCCGGCCGCGCAAAAATCCAAGGCAGGCGCGCCCGCGCCTTCCCGGCCGACACCTGCGGCGGCTGTCCAGTCATAAGCTGGGCCGCGGGAGAATCTACTTTTTCGCTGCGGGCGCCTTCTTTGTGCCCGGGGATGCCTGACACGCGAATGGCTGATGCGGCCGCAAGGCCCGACGCCTTTTCGCTAAGGTCCCGCTGACTGCTCGTCGAACCGTGCGACCGAATCCAGAATCGTCTGAACTACCATTTCGCTGCCCATTGCGGAGTTAATCATCAAATGGAAACACTCCCGGGCAGGCCACTCGATGTCGAAGTACTGTTTGATATAGGCCGCGCGGTCGCGGTCCACAGTCTCCGCGAGTTCGATCGCTTCTTCCTCGGTCCTACCTTCTGCCTGTAGCCTCCGAACCCTCGCCTCGAAAGGAGCATATACAAAAACATGAAACGCGTCGGCACGGTCCTTCAGAAAGTATGCTGAACCGCGCCCCACGATGACAGCGTTGCCGGCTTTGGTCGCCATCGTCACCACTTGATCGGCGGCTTGCCGGATGCAGTCGGCGTCTACCATTCCAAGCCGCGGGGCGTTTAGGGCTCCCTCAAAACTGCCTCGCAGGAATGCCTTGAACAGCCGATAGTACAGCGGATCTTTCCGCTCCGCATGCTCCTCCACGGCTCCACAGTCGCATTCCAGTCGGCGCGCGATTTCTTCGGTCAGGGCTTGGTCCCACAATTGCCATCCCAGCCGCGCTGCCAGCTTTCTCGCAATATCGGCGGCCCCGCTGCCATATTCACGTTCAATCGTAATCACTCTGATCATGACTTCTAGCCGACGGCGGCCGCTCCACCCGTGCGCGGGTCGTTCTTCCGCATGAAGAAGGCGAGCAGGAACATGATCGCGGCGCCAATGGCGAGCACCTTAAATGCGTCAAGATAGGAGAGTAGTTGCGACTGGCGCTGCATCGACTGGTAGATCAACCCATAAGCCTGATGTTGCGCATCAGCGGCGCTGGTTCCGGACTGGATGAGTTGGTGGCTGAGCGCCGACGTCTGGTTCCGAAAGGCAGGGTCGTAACTCGTGGTGTAGGAAGAGAGCATCGCCTGATGGAATTGCGACCGCCGCGCGAGCAGCGTGGTTACCATGGACGTTCCCACGCTGCTGCCGATGTTGCGCATGAAATTGATCAGGCCCGCGGCGTCGTTGTTCTTCTCCGCCGGGATGCCTACGTAACTGGCTAGGGTGATCGGAACGAACAGAAACGGCAGGGGGGCAGCCTGCCCCACCCGCAGCCACATTGCCACCCTGAAGCTGATATCCAGATCGATGCGTTTGGTGGAATAGAGCATTGCGACCCCCATCGAAAGCCAGCCAAAAGCAATCAGGTATTTGGCGGGAACCCTTGTCGTAAGCTGACCAACGACCGGCATGCCTATCAGCAGTACGACTCCACTCGCCGAAAGGACCAGCCCGGCTAACTCTGCCGTATATCCGAATAGCGTCTGCAGGAGTTGTGGAATCAAGACCAGACTGCTGAAATACACAACCCCGAGTGTGAACATCATCAGGTTCGCCATTGCGAAGTTGGAGTTCTTGAACAGCCGAAGATCCATAATCGGATTCCGGTGCAACCACTCCCAACCGATCAGGGAAATGAGGCAAATTGCCGAAATCACGGAAAGCGTGAGGATGAAGCGCGAACCGAACCAATCATCCTCCTGGCCCTTGTCCAACACGATCTGGAGGGCTCCTATCCCGATCGCCAGAAACGCGAGCCCGATATAGTCCAGGCGGATGCCGGCGGCCCTCCTTTGCCGGAGATACGGCGGATCCTCTACCATACGGGACACCAGGAACACCGCCAGAATCCCAATGGGGAGATTAATGTAGAAGATCCATCGCCAGGAGTAGTTATAAGTGATCCAGCCGCCGAGGGTTGGACCGATCGTTGGCGCCATCACGGCGGTGATCCCATAAACCGCGAAGGCCAAGCCGCGCTTCTCAGGCGGGAAGGTGTCGGCGAGAATCGCCTGGGCCATCGGCTGGAGCCCCCCGCCGCCGGCTCCCTGGAGGGCACGGAACACGATCAGCACCCCCAGACTCAGGGCTGAGCCGCATAAAACCGAACTCACTGTGAAGAGAAGGATACAAAAGGTGAAGAAACGCTTTCGGCCGAACCGGACCGCCAGCCATCCGCTGATCGGAAGAACAACCGCATTCGCTGCCAGGTACGACGTGAGTACCCAGGTGCTCTCATCGTTGCTGGCGGCCAGGCCCCCTGCGATATAGGGTAAGGCGACGTTGGCGATGCTGGTGTCCAGCACTTCCATGAACGCGGCCAGCGCGACGACCACTGCGATCAGCCACGGGTTGAACTTCGGTGTCCAGTGTTCCGGCGCAGACGGGGGAGACGGCGTGTCGGGTACGTCAGGCATATCAGCCGCTGCAAGAACTATTCGAGGTAGACTTTTGGATCGACCGACATGCCCGGACGCAAGTGGAGATCCTTGTCTTCTCCGGGGTCCAGATCGATTCGGACCGGAATGCGCTGAACGACCTTGACGTAATTTCCGGTTGCATTCTCCGGCGGGAGGAGGCTGAAGCGCGAGCCGGTGGCTCCGCCGATTCCGGTAACCCGGCCCCGGTAGAGACGTGAATAGGCGTCAACGCTGAATCTCACACGTTGGCCGGGCTGCATTCTCCGCAACTGCGTCTCCTTGAAGTTCGCAATGATCCAAACATCCTCCAGTGCGACCAGTGCCATCAATTGTTGTCCGGGCGTGACGTTCTGTCCGACTTCGACCGTCTTCTTCCCGATGATTCCGGCTGCCGGCGCGAAAATCGTGGTGTAGCTCAGGTTGAGCCTCGCCTGAGCGAGGACAGCCTCCTGCTGAGCCAATTTCGCCTTCGACGACTCGGCTTGAGACCGGCTGACGGCGATCTGCTCCGGCGCCGTCAGAGCGGAGTGGACCGCCGCCTCCGCCTGTTTGACCTTTGCCTCTGCCTGTTGAATCGCTGCACCCGCTGCCGCTGCACTCTGTCGAGCGTCGCTCACGGACGCGATCCGGGATGCCAAAGTGGCCTGGTTCGCGACAGCCGTGTGTACGGCGGTGTCATATACCTGGCGCGAGATCTCATCCTTATCCACCAGCAGTTTGTAGCGGGCCGCGTCATCCGCGGCTCTCCTGTAATTCGCCTCCGCCTCCCTTACCTGCGCTTCCGCGGCATTCAGACGGGCCTCGGCCGCGTCGAACTGGTGGTGCGCGACGACCAGTGCGGCCTGCGCGTCCGCGAGCCCGGATTGTGCTGATTCGAGCGTGCTCGTCGTAGTCCTCGAAGTGATGGGGACGTTTGTCCGAGAGCTCTTGAGGCCGGCTTTCGCGTCGGCGACATCGGCTTCGCTCCTTTCAACGGCGACCTTGTAGTCCCGAGAGTCGATTATGACCAGCGGATCGCCGGCTTTGACGACCTGCTGGTCCTCGACCAGGACCTGGCTAACGTAGCCGCTGATGCGTGCGCTGATCGCATGAATGTGCCCGTCGACCTGGGCGTCATCCGTCGATTCATAAGTCCCCAGATATCTCCACAGAAAATAACCGCCCACCAGGAGCAGCAATAGGACGATCAGTGCAATGAGGAGCGCGCGGTGGCGCTTCGGCCTTCTGACCGGGCGTTTCGGGGGACCTTCTGTCTTTACATCCTCGGTTAATATGTGGGCCACTTCGCGAACCTCGATCAGGCTCTCCAAGCCGTACTTGAAAGCTGCCGCGATTCAGGTGGGAAGGATAATCGTGTCGAACCTGAGCATTTATTCTCGAGGACTGTTCGACAGACACTTACACTCCAGCACCTCGCTGGATTGCCCGATGCATCAAGACCGTGGGCGCTTCAAAAAGAAATCGCTCGTATGTGTCGAAGAGAAGCAATGGAGTGCACCCCAAAATCGAGACGCGGAAATCGGGGACACTTTTCCCAATCGAAAGCATGCACGCGCGGGGCGGAATCCTCGGTCTTCGGGAGAATCTACTTCTTCGTTGCGGGCGCCTTCTTTGTGCCCGGCGCGGCCTTTCTCACCGCGGGGGCAGGCGGCGGGCCTTCCCGCTTCATCGTCACGCTGATCAGCCGGACCGCGGTCCGCGGCTTATCGTTCGCGCCCGTGGGAACATGCGCAATCTTGTTCACCACGTCCTGGCCCTCTACCACTTGCCCGAACAAAGTGTAACTTCCATCCAGCGACGGGTAAGCGACCTCGGTAATGAAGAACTGGCAGCCGCCTGTATTCTTCGATCCGATATTGGCCATCCCCAGGCGCCCGGGCCGGTCGAACTTGAGAGT
Organism: Bryobacterales bacterium; assembly: GCA_963836015.1. Lineage (GTDB taxonomy): Bacteria > Acidobacteriota > Terriglobia > Bryobacterales > Bryobacteraceae > CAWCDJ01. The sequence continues at coordinate 830,209 of CAWIIF010000004.1, forward strand.
GGGGCGGATCTCATCGGGAATCGTGAACCCGCATTCCCCGGAGCCGCTGCCCGTCGGATCGCCCGTCTGGATCATGAAGTTCGGAATCACGCGATGAAAGATGAGGTTGTTGTAGAGGGGACGCTTCACCATCGCGCCCGTCTTCGGGTCTTTCCACGCCTTCACGCCGCGCGCCAGGGCGCTGAAATTCCGGACCGTGATGGGCGTCTCTTTTTCGAATAACTGCGCCGTGATGGTGCCCAGCGACGTTCTCAAAATCGCATACAGCCCGGGCTCCAGGGCGGGCGCGGCGGCCGCCGATCCTGCCGGGGGCTTCGCCGGGGCAGCCGGTGCCTGCGCCAGGGCGGCGCAAGCCGTCAACAGTAGAACCGATAATGTCTTCATCTTGACCACTCCGTCAAAGACGCATTTTATAATGAATCCGATCGGTGTGCTCCCGAACAGTCCGGAATTCGCCGAACCCGCTTCATCCTGCACAATAGGGTAGAGTGCGCCGCGCGGTGCGGCGGCATTTCCAACGAGGTACCGGATGAAAGCGCTTTGGTTGGTCCCGGTGTTCGCGCTGACGATGCTCGGCGCCGACATTTCAGGGAAGTGGTCGGGCAATATCGAGGTCTCGGACCCTTCAAGCGGCGACAAGATCAATACGCCCGTGAAAGTGGTCTTCGATCAAAAGGATGGAACCGTCTCGGGACAGATCGGCAGATCGGAAGACGAGCAGTCCGAGGCCATCCGCAACGGAAAACTGGAAGGGAACAAGCTCACTTTCGACGTGCAGCCGCCGGAGGCGACCAGCGCCATGAAGTTTCAGCTCGTGCTGGTGGCCAACGACCGCATCGAGGGCGAGATGAAAGGCGCGGTGGACGTCGGCAACGTGTCCGGCAAAGTCACCTTGCAAAAGGTGAAGTAGCGGCGCTCACTTGGCCAGCTCCATCTGTAGCTGCCGGTAGGCCGCTTCGTCGTAATTCGTCTTCAATCGCACCCGGCCCTCGGTCTTGGGGTCGCCGGGCCGGGGTCCCTGCTGTAGAATCGCCCGCCCCAGCAGCGCCGTGGCCTCGGTATCGTTGGTGTTGCGCGCCAGCACCTCGCGGAAGCTGGCGGCTGCCGCGGCGTACTGGGCGGCGTACCATTGCGCGTACCCCAGGTTGAAGTAGTAGTCCGGGTCGGAGTCGTCTCCCTCCAACGCCTTCTTGAAGCTGGCGATCGCTCCGTTGAAGTTGCCTCGCCGGTCCTGCACGGCGCCCAGGTTGTTGTACACCTCGTTGAGCGGCATGGAGCCGGCCACCAGCGTGAAGCTCTTTTCCGCACCATCGAAATCGCCGATGTGGTACCGCGAGAGACCCAGAAAGAACTGCGATTCCAGGTAGTGGGGGTCCTTTACGCTCACCCGGTCGAACCAGCTCGCCGCGGTCTTATAGTCCTTCCTCTCCCAGGAAGTCCGCGCCAGTTGGAAACAGGGCTGCGAATAGTGGTCGTCGAGCCGCGCCGCCTGGGTGAAAAGCCGGTGGCGCTGCTCCGGAGACGCGCTCAGCAGGCCCCGGATATAACTTTCCACGGCGTCGATCCGCACCGGGGGCCGCGCCTTCAGAAACTCCTCCTCGGTGGGCGCCCCCTTCGGCCGCAACAGCTCCAGCGCATGCCAGCCCAGCCTCGCTTCGATGGCCGCCAGGTCTTCCATCGCTCCCGTCTCGCTGAATGCCGGACCGAGATGAAGCTGCTTGAGATCGAGAATGTGCGCCGTAATCCGGATCGAGCCGCGCGATTGCTGGTTGGTCTGGTCCGCCGGCGTCAGTTCGTACTGGCCGTAGATCACCCGCGAGGCGTCCAGCGCCTCCCCCACCTTGATCACCGAGGCGTGCGTCAACTCCGCCCCGGGACGCAGGGAAAGGCGCCGGAAGGCCTCCTGCCGGTCTTCCCGGTCCAACACCAGGAGCCCTTCCGAAGCCAGCGAATCGCGAACCGATTCGGCGATGCTCTCCCCGATCCAATCGAGGTTTGCCTGCTGGGTGTGGTTAAAGAAGGGCAGCGCCAGAACGGTCTGCGCCCGCAAGGCGCTGCCGCAGAGCACCGCCAGAAGAAAAATCCGCAGCATGAAATTTAAGTGTAACAGTGCGGCATGCCTCTTCACGTCCGTGTAGCTCAGCAGGGAACGGTCCAGCCTCGGCACGGGGCGCAATACCGGTAGACGATCGGGGCGATATCGTGTGCAAAGGTGGGCGTCGAAGGGGTCTGGGCGCAGGCCAGGGAAGCCGCGGCGGCGATCAGGAAACAAACTGCCTTACCCGTTCCAGCGCCTCCCTTTGGATCTCCGCGTCGCCGCCAAACCCCTTCAGCCAAACCAGCCCCGCCTCCCTGCGGAACCAAGTGATTTGACGTTTGGCGTAGTTCCGCGTGTTTCGTTGCGCGTAGAATAATGCGTCGCGCGGACTCAGCTCGCCCTGGATCAGTTGCAGCGCCTGCCGGTATCCATGTGATTCAAAAGGCTTGGCCGACGCGGGGAAGCCCAGCGCCAGGATGCCGCGCACCTCTTCCACCAGCCCCCCCTCGAACATCTGCGAGCAGCGCAGGTCGAGCCGCCGGTACAATTCGTCGCGCTCCGGAAGCAGCCCGAGCTTGAGCGTCCGGTAACCGCGCAGCGCGTCGCGCCCCTGCCGGAAGAGATCCGTCACCGGCCGCCGCGTCAGCAGGCGCACTTCCAGCGCCCGCGTGACTTTGGGAACGTCGTTGGCGTGGATCCGGGACGCCGCCTCCCGATCCAGCCTCCGCAGCACGCGATGCAGCGACCCCGGCCGGCGTCCTTCCCGCGCGGCCAGCCGGTCCCGCAGCGCCTGGTCGCGGGTCGGCCCTTCGAACAGCCCGTCCAGCACGGCCCGTAGATAAAACCCGGTGCCGCCTGCGATTACGGGCAGGCGCCCGCGCCCGGTAATGGCGGCGGCCGCCTTCCGCGCCAGGCGTGCAAATTCGCCGGCGGTGAACAGTTCGTCCGGGTCCGCGATGTCCATCAGGTGGTGCGGAACCCCCCGCCGTTCCTCCATTTTGAGCTTGGCCGTCCCGATGTCGAAGTGGCGGAAGACTTGCAGAGAATCGCAATTGATGATCTCACCGTCGAATTCTTCGGCGATGCGCAGCGCCAGTTCCGATTTCCCCGAGCCGGTCGGCCCCGCCACTGCAACCAGCGGATGCCCCGGCGCGTCTTGCCCCTCAGGGACTTTGTATTCGCGCAAGTCGGTTCTCGGAGGTACAGATGTCATCAGGCGGTGTCTGGGAACCTCGTTATACAATAAAAATGTGATCTTCGACCTTCACGAGGGGCCTCCTGACGGTCGAAAGAAAGTAAAGACTCCATGCCTCGGATAGCCAAAGCGATTCTTTGCCTCGCACCCATGGTAGCGATGGGCTACGCTCAAACGGCGCAGACTCCTTCCGCAACCACCAACGCTCCGGATGATAAAGCCGGAGCCTACTATAACTTTGCCATGGGCCGGCTGTACGCGGAACTGGCTGCCGCCGATGGAGGCAAGAACGACTACGTCTCCAAAGCCATCCAGCACTACCAGGAGGCCTTGAAGCTCGATCCCTCCGACAGCCTGATCTTCGAGGAGCTGACGGATCTTTATATCCAGACCAACCGTCTCCGCGATGCCGTGGCGCAAGCCGAGGACATGCTGAAGCAGAACCCCGACAACCTCGACGCGCGCCGCATGCTGGGACGCATCTACACTCGCATGGTCGGAGACAGCCAGCCGGGCAAGATCCCCGAGGAGTACCTCCGCAAGGCCGTCGAGCAGTACCAGAAGATCACCGAGAAAGATCCCAACGATGCCGAAAGCTGGGTGATGCTCGGCCGCCTCTACCGCGCGTCGAACAAGTCCCCGGAATCCGAGAAGGCCTATAACCAGGCACTCAAAGCCGATCCCGACAACGAAGACGCGCTCACCGGGCTGGCCATGCTTTATGCGGATCTCGGCGATACCAAGGCCGCCATCGAGAAGCTCAAAGCGGTCACCGACAAGTCGCCGAACGACCGGCTGCTGGCCATCCTCGCCGACCAGTACGAGCAGGTGCACGACTACAAGAGCGCCGCCGACGTGCTGAAGAAGGCCTATGATCTGGCCCCCGATAACGGCCGCATCGCCCGCGGGCTGGCCAAGGACCTGCTCTACTCCGACCAGTTCGACGAGGCCCTCAAGCTCTATACGCAGCTGGCCGCCGACGAGCCCCGCGACCAGGAGTTTCCCACCAGCATCGCCGAGATCTATCGTGCCAAGCGCAATTTTGCCAAGGCCCACGAGTATCTGGACAAGGCCAAAGCCATCGACCCCAGCAATCTGCAGGTGCGCTACGAAGAGGTGAAGCTCCTCGAAACCGAGAACAAGACCGATCAGGCCATCGCTTCCTTGAAATCGATGCTCGACGACACGGCCCGCCGCACTTACTCCGACGCCGAGGCTGGCGTGCGCTCCACCATGCTCGAGGAATACGGCATCCTGCTCCGCAGCCAGGAGCAGTACCCGCAGGCGGTCGAGGCCTTCCGCCAGTTGGGCGCTTTGGGCGGCGACCGGGCTCCGCGAGCCGCCGTGCAGGTAATCGACACCTATCGCCAGCAGAAGGACTACGCTGCCGCGCTAAAAGAATCCGACGCCGCTTTGAAGAAGTTCCCCTCCGAGCGCATGATCAAGATGGAGCACGCCACCGTCCTCGGCGACCAGGGCAAGGTGGATGAGGCCGTTGCCGAAATGCGCGCGCTGCTCAAGGGCGATCACGACCGCGAAACGCTGCTCACCATCGCGCAGGTCTACGACAAGGCCCGCCGCTTTGCCGACGAGGGCAAGACCCTCGACGAGGCCGAGAAGCTCTCGAAGACCAAGGAAGACCAGGCCGCGGTGTATTTCATGCGCGGCGCCATGTATGAGCGCGGCAAGAAGTACGACGCCGCCGAGGCCGCTTTCCGCAAAGTAATCGAGCTCGACCCGGACAATGCCGGCGCCATGAACTACCTGGGTTACATGCTGGCCGACCGCAATACGCGCCTCGACGAAGCCGAAAAGCTCATCGCCAAGGCTCTCGAGCTGGATCCCGACAACGGCGCTTATCTCGACAGCCTGGGCTGGGTGTACTACCGCCAGGGCAAGCTCGACCAGGCCGAAGGAATGCTGGTCCGCGCTCTCGACCGCATCGGCCAGGACCCCACCGTCCACGACCATCTCGGCGACGTCTACTTCAAGCTGGGCAAGACCCGGGATGCCATCAACCAGTGGCAGGCCTCCGTGAAAGGCTTCCAGTCCGCCGCTTCGGCCGACCGCGATCCCGAGGAGATGGCCAAGGTCAACCGCAAGCTCGACGCCGCCCGCGTCCGCCTCGCCCAGGAAACGAAGAAGTAAGTAGGGTAGGCCTCCGGCCTGCCCCCCAAGCCGAGCGCAGCTCGGCAGTTAGCCCGCGGTCTTAGGCGGCCGCTTCCTGTGCGTTCGCTTCGAGCGGTGTTACCGGATCGAGCAGCAGCCAGAAAATAATGCCGGTCAGGTAGACCGCGGCCGAGACGTAGAACGTCAGGTTCCAGTTGCTGTGCGTCCACTTCAACAGGTACCCGATCACCACCGGCGCTACGAACCCGGCGAAGTTGCCCCACATGTTCATCGCGCCGGAGAGCGTCCCGGCGTACTTGCCGCCGATGTCCATCGCCGCCGACCACGCACCCGGCATTACCAGGTCGTTCGAGAAACTCGCCATCGCGATCGCCAGAACCGCCATCAGCGGATCGCGCATCGTGGTCGAGAGCACCAGGAATCCCGCTGCGCCCGCGAAGCCGATGCAGGACATCGTCTTCCGTGCCAGCTTCACGCTGCCGGTTGTCCGCGCCAGCCACCCTCCCACCACCACCGAAAACGGGTTGCCCAACCCGCCGAAGAACAGCGGCAGGATGCCGAACAGCGCGGTCGACCCGAGTTCCAGGTGCCGCGCTTCGCGCAGGTAGGTCGGCAGCCAGGTAATGTAAAAATACCAGCCATAACTAAGCGCGAAGTACTGCCAGCACAGCATCCACACCTGCCGTGAGCGCAGGAATTTGCCCCACGGCACATCGCCGTGTCCCGTCGCCAGCTGCGCGCTTCCCTTCAGCAGATCGCGCTCCGCCTGGTTGAGCTTCGGATTCTCCAGGGGATCGTTGCGGTACCAGCGGTAGAAGATCATCGCCCAGATCACACCGATCAGTCCGAAAATCCGGAAGGCATTCCGCCATCCCACCCACTGCATTACCAGCCGCACCAGCGGCGGCGTAAATGCGCCGCCCCACCGCGCCGCCAGCCACATGATGCCCTGCGCCCGCGTTTTCTCGCGCCGCGGAAGCCACGTGGTGAAGGCCTTTGTCAGGTTCGGAAAACAGCCCGCTTCGCCCGCGCCGAACAGGAACTGGGTAACGGTCAGCGACGCCAGGTTAAAAGTGGATCCCGTGGCCGCGGTGAAGGTGGACCACCAGAGCACGATGCGCAGCAGCACCTTGCGCGGCCCCAGCCAGTCCCCCAGAAACCCGCCCGGCATTTCGAAGATCGAGTAAGCCAGGCCGAATGCCCCGAACGCCCATCCCATCTCGGCTTGAGTAATTCCCAAATCGTGGCGAATCACCAGGGAAGCGAAGGAAAGAGACACCCGGTCGATATAGGTAATCACCGCCAGGGTAACCGCGAACACGATTACCCAGTAGCGAACCCGGGTGGGACGCTCCTGAACCGGGGCGGGCGTCATCGGGATCCACTCGTCGCGTCAGTCCCGGCGGCAAGTGCGATCGTTCGTGCTCTCCGTCCCGTGTTCATGCAGTCTCCTCGTTGTTTTCACACCCGCGGCGGCCGGATCCCGAAGTGATACACCAGCGCCCCCAAGCCGACCGTGGCGAATGCGGTCAACGAGGCCCGCGGCTGCTGAATGATGCCGTAAATCATCATACAAGTTCCCACCGCGATATATGAAGCGGGAATCAGCGGCCACGCGAAATCCAGCGCCTTCAGCCGCTGCCACCCGGCCCGCTTCCGCCGGAACACGAACAGCGACGCCACCGAGAGCACCGTGAACAGCGTCAGGCTCATCCCGATGTACAACACCAGTTCGCGAAACGGCGTCAATGTCATCAGCATCGCGCACACGCCCTGGCTGACGATCGCCAACACCGGCGAGTGCCACCGCGGATGCACCGTAGCCGCCGCCGCGAAGAACGCCTTGTTCTTGGCCATCGCGTAATACACGCGCGGGCCGATCGTCACCTCGGCGTTCACCGTCGATGCCAGCGCCAGCGCCATCAGCACCGAAAATACTCCCGCGATCTGCGGCCCGAACAGGTTGTGCGCCGAGAGCGAGCCGATTGCGATCTCACCCTTCATGGCCTCGAGCGGCGTGGAGTAGATGAACACCGCGTTCAACGCCAGGTACAGCGCCGCCACGATCGCCGTGCCCGCCGCCAGCGCCGCCGGCAGCGTCCGGGTCGGCCGCCGTACTTCTTCGGCCACATACGTCGCCGCGTTCCACCCGCTGTAGCCGAACATCACCCACAGCAGGCTGATCACGAATTGCGTCGGCAGCGTGACCTTCGACGTGCGCAGCGCCGGTTCGGCAAAGTGCGCCCAGCTCCCGCTTCCGACCGCGAACCCGAGCACCACGAATACCGCGATCATGATCAGCTTTGTCGTGGTCAGCACGTTCTGCACCTTCGCCGTGCGCCCCACCCCCACGCAGTTAAGCAGTGTGAACCCGGCGATCAGCGCCGAGGCCGCCAGTTGCGCCCCGCCCAGCTTCAGCGAGAGCGCGCCCGACCCGATCACGATGCCCGGCCCCTCCGCTTTCAGCGGCGGAATCACGTGCCCCAGGTAATCCGAAAAGGCCAGCGCCGTGGCCGCGATGGGCGCCGAGAAGCCGGCGAAAAACGATACCCACCCGGTCATGAAGCCCCACTCCGGCCCGAACGCCTGCGTGAGGTACACGTACTCCCCGCCCGAGCTCGGAAAATTAATCCCCAGCTCCGAGTAGCTCAGAGCGCCCGCGAATGCGAACAGCGCGCCCACGCTCCAGCAGGCCATGATCAGCCCGGCGCTCCCCAGGTCGCCCGCCATGAATCCCGTGGTGGCGAAGATTCCGGTGCCCACCATGTTGGAGATGACGAGCGCCGTCGCGCTGAAGAACCCGAGCTGCCGGAGCAGCCCCGGCTTGGAGGCCTGCGTCTGAATATTCGCCATTCGAGACCTTAGAGCCATTGTAGGGCAGCCGGCCCGTCCGCGCCGCAATCGTTCGGTTACTTAACCAAGGGTGTCAGCGCCTTCATCACCGTCTGTGTCACGATGCGGGTACCCGCCGCATTCGGATGCAGCCCGTCACCCTGCATCAGCTTCTGGTTCCCCGCCACGCCCGCCAGCAGAAACGGAATGTACGTAAGCTTATATTTCACCGCCAGCCGCTTGTACATCTCGTTGAACCTCTGGATGTACTCCGGCCCGTAATTCGGCGGCAGGGTGATTCCCGCCAGCACCAGGCGCGCTCCGCCTTTCCGCATCGCTTCGATGATCTGCGCCAGGTTCGCCTCGGTGTGGGACAGGGGCTGCCCTCGCAATCCGTCGTTGGCCCCCAACTCCAGTATCACGATCGCCGGTTTCATCGCCAGCGCCATGGGCAGCCGCTCCAGCCCGTCCCGGCTGGTGTCTCCGCTCACGCCGAGGTTGGCGACGCGGTAGCGCAGCCCCCGCCGGTCCATTTCTTTTTGCAGCAAATCGGGGTAAGTCTGTCCCGGGTCGAGGCCGAACCCCGCCGTCAGGCTGTCGCCGAAACACGCGATCACCGGACGGTTGTCCGCGCCATGCAACGCCGCCGCCAGTGCCAGCAGCCAGAGGATTTTCATCGCAGTGCCATAATGAGGGTTGATTCAGGTTCGCTCTCTTACCAAGTCTATCGACACCGGGACCCACCGCGTCGATATCCTCAAAGGAATCGATCTCGAAATCCCCAAAGGGCAGTTTGCCGCCATCATGGGCCCCTCCGGCAGCGGCAAGAGCACCCTCCTGGGCCTGCTCGCCGGGCTCGACGCTCCCACCAGCGGACAGGTCATCCTCGACGGCGAAGACATCACCAACCTCACGGAAGACCGCCTGGCCCTGCTGCGCGGACGCAAGATCGGCTTCGTCTTTCAGTCCTACCAGCTCATCCCCACCCTCACCGCTGAAGAGAACGTGCTGCTCCCCATGGAGTTGGCTGGAGCCGCGTCCGGCGGCCGCGAGCGATCCCGCGAGCTGCTCGAGCGAGTCGGCCTCGAGGGCCGTTTCGATCACTACCCCGTGCAGCTCTCGGGCGGCGAGCAGCAGCGCGTCGCCCTGGCCCGCGCCTTCGCCCTGCGCCCGCCCATCCTGCTGGCCGACGAGCCCACCGGCAATCTCGATTCCGCCACCGGGAAGGTCGTCCTCGACCTCCTCCTGGCGATGAACCGCGAACAGGGCGCGACCCTCGTCCTCGTCACCCACGAGCAGTCCCTGGCCGAGTGCGCCGACCGCCGCATCGTCCTGCGCGACGGCCTGGTCGTCAGCCAATGACCTCCGGCCTCTCCTGGAAAGCCGCCCTCCGCATCGCCTGGCGCGAGTTGCGCGCCGCCCGCGTGCGCTTCCTCTTCGTCATCCTGGCCGTGGCCGTCGGAGTCGGCTCGCTCACCGGCGTGCGCGGTTTCAGCCGCTCCTTCCGGCGCATGCTCCTCAGCCAGGCCCGCACTCTCATGGCCGGCGACCTCACCGCCCGCGTCTTCGCCCTCCCCTCGCCCGAACAGCAGGCCGCGCTCGACCGCCTCGCCGCCCAAGGCGTCCGCCGCACCTGGATCACCGAAACCGTCACCATGGCGTCGTCCAAGACCGTGGCCGATCCGCTGCTGATCTCCGTCAAGGCCGTGGATCCCGCCGCCTACCCGTTCTACGGCGAAGTGAAGCTCGACCCCGCCCGCCCGCTCCGCCAGGCGCTCGATGCCGGCACCGTGGTCGTCTCCGATGACCTGCTGATCCGCTTGAACGTCCGCACCGGCGACACCCTGCGCATCGGCGGCCAGGATTTCCGCATCGCCGGCGTGGTCGCTGCCGAACCCGACCGTATGACCGGCAGCCTCAATGTCGGCCCGCGCGTCATGCTCACCCGCGCCGGGCTCGACCGCACCGGCCTCATCACCCTCGGCAGCCGCGCCTCCGAACGCTATCTCTTCAAACTCCCGCCCTCCGGCGGCCCCGGCGTCGAGCAGGTCCGCCTGGCCCTCAAAGACGCCTTCCCCGAAGCCACCATCGCGGATTATCGCCAGACCCATCCCATCATCACCCGCGGACTCAACCGCGCCGAGACGTTCCTCAGCCTCATCGCCCTGATCGCCCTCGTAATCGGCGCCATGGGAGTGGCCAGCGCCATGCACGGCCACCTGCAGCAGAAGCTCGATTCCATCGCCGTCATGAAATGCATCGGCGCACGCTCCACCCAGGTGATCAAGATCTACACCGCCCAAACCCTTCTGCTGGGCCTCGCCGGAGGCATCCTCGGAGCCATCGCCGGAGTCGCCGTGGCGGCCGCCTTCCCGCCCATGATCGCGAAGTATTTCGCCGTCGATATCGCCGCCTCGTGGGACGCCTGGCCCGCCCTGCAGGGCATCGCCGTCGCCTGCCTCATCACGCTGCTGTTCACCCTGCCGCCGCTGCTCTCCATCCGCGATGTCCGCCCCGCCCTCGTCCTCCGCCGCTCCGTCGAAAAGTGGGGCAGGCCTCCCGGCCTGCCCATTCTGCTGCGCGCCGTCATCCTCCTCGGCACCGGAGCCGTCGCCGGCACCCTCACCGAAGGCTCATTCGGCGACGCCTTCCGTACCGGCGCCGTCTTCACCATCGGCCTCTCGCTGGGCATCGCGCTCCTCTGGCTCGCCGGATGGCTCTTCCTGCGTCTCCTCCGCCTGCTCCCGCGCAGCCTGCCGCCGGTGCTGCGCCACGGCATCGCCAATCTCTACCGTCCCGGCAGCCAGTCGCAGGCCGCGGTGGTCGCGCTCGGCGTCGGCGTCATGTTCACGCTGGCCGTCTTCCTGGTCGAGCAGTCCCTGGTCCTCCAGATCCGCGGCAGTGCGCCGCCCGGCATGCCCAACGTCTTCCTCCTCGACATCCCCGGCTCCGAGCGCGAGGCGATCGGGCGCCTCATCGAGTCCCAGCCCGGCGTCAAGTCGGCCCCCGACGTCGCGTTCGCCGTCGCCGCGCGCATCACCGCCATCGACGGCGCTCCCCTCGACCGGCTCGGCCTGCGCGATTACGGCCGCCGCTTCCTCCGCACCCGCTCCGTCACGGAGCTGAACGAAAAACCCGAGGAGACCGAAATCCTCTCAGGCGCCTGGTGGCCCGCCGGCTCGCGCGACCCGCAGGTCTGCGCCAGTGAGGAAGCCGCCCGAATCCTCGGCCTGCGCCCCGGCTCCACCATCGACTGGGACATCTGGAGCCACTCCCTCCGCACGCGCGTCGCCTGCATCCAGCGCACCGAATCGCTGCGCATGTCCGCCCGCTTCGAGTTCTACTTCAGCCCCGGTCAGTTGCAGGGCATGCCCGCCGTTTACTATGGCAGCGCCCGCGTGAAGCCCGCCGACGTCCCCGCGCTCCAGCGCGTCCTTTACCAGCGCTACCCCACTATTACCGTGGTCAACGTGGCCGACGTCATGCAGATCGTACAGGACGTGGTCTCCCGCATCGCCGCCATCATCCGCTTCATCTCGGCCTTCACCATCCTGGCCGGCGCCGTCATGGTGGCCTCCAGCATCGCCGGCACGCGCTTCCGCCGCATGCACGAGGTCGTCATTCTCAAGACCCTTGGCGCCACGCGCCGCCGTATCGCCTGGATCTTTTCGGTCGAGTTCCTCGCTCTCGGCGCCGTGGCCGGCGTCATGGGCAGCGCGCTCGCTACCGGCTTCGCCGCTCTCATCGTCCGGCGCCTCCTCGATATCGAATACCACCCCGATCTTTCCGCGAATGTCCTGGCCGTCGCGCTCGCCGCCGCCGTCGCCGCCGGCGCGGGATGGGCCGCCAGTTTCCGCGTTCTCGGCCGGAAGCCGCTGGAAATTTTGCGCGAAGAATAAGTTATTCTAGGTCTCAATGCGCACATTCAGACGATTGATCGCTTTGGCTGCCTGTCTATCGTTCTCGGCCCCTTTCACCACCGCCGACCAGAACGCCGTAAATCCGAAAATCTCGAAGATTGTGGACGAAGTTTCGGAGGCCCGCATCAAGGCCACCATTGAGAAGCTCGTTAGCTTCGGCACGCGCAACACCATGTCCACCCAGGACGACCCCAACCATGGAATCGGCGCCGCCCGCCAGTGGATCTTCAACGAGTTCAAAAGCTACAGCCCGCGCCTCCAGGTGAGCTTCGACAAGTACCGCGTGAAGAAGCAGGGCCAGCGCATCTTCAAGGATGTGGACCTGTGGAACGTGGTGGCCGTGCTGCCCGGCACGAAGTATCCCGAAACGCAGGTGCTCGTGACCGGCCACTATGACTCGCTCAATCTCGGAGCGCGCCGGCCCCCCGCCGAGCCTGGCGAGCCCCCCGTCCAGTTGACCCCCGCCGACTTCGAGAAGAACGCCGCCCTGCCCGCCCCCGGCGCCTGCGACGATGGCAGCGGCACCGCCGCCGTCATGGAGCTGGCGCGTGTGATGAGCCAGTACGAGTTCGACAAGACCCTCGTTTTCGTCACCTTCGCCGGGGAAGAGCAGGGACTCGTCGGCAGCTCCCTCATGTCCGCCAAGGCCAAGAAGGAGAACCGCGTCATCGAAGCCGTGCTCAACAACGACATCATCGGCACCGACACCGCCGGCAACGGCCGCACCGGCAACAGCGCGGTCGAGGTCTATAGCGACGAGTCGATGGACTCTCCCTCCCAGCAGCTTTCCCGCTACATGCGCGAGGTGGCCGAGCGCTACATCCCGTCGATGCGCGTCGACACCGTCTTCATGCAGGACCGCCTGGGCCGCGGCGGCGATCACACTCCCTTTCAATTGGAAGGCTTCGCCGCGGTCCGCATCTCCACGCCCAACGAGATCTACGCCAACCAGCACCACGACACCGACCTGCTGGAGAACATGTCGGTCCCCTACACCGCCAAGGTTGCCAAAGTGAATGCCGCCGTTGCAGCAAGCCTGGCCCTCGCTCCCAAGCCGCCCAACGTGATGCGCATCCCCGCCGCCGGCCGTGCCGGCGCCGCTGCCGCCCCCCGCCGCCCCATCCCCATGATCGCCCGCGGCTCCGGCTACGACGCCGTGCTGAGCTGGAAGCCCTCCGGCCCCGACGACAACATCAAAGGCTACGCCGTCATGATCCGCCCCACCACCTCCCCCTATTGGGAGCAGGAGATCTACGTCGGCAAAGTCGACCGCTACACTCTGAAAGACGTGTCCATCGACGACGTCAAATTCGGCGTCAAAGCCATCGGCCTGGACGGCAGTGAAAGCCTGGTCACCGTCTACGCCTATCCCCCGCGGCCCAAAGCCGAGATCCAGACCGTCGAGCCGTGAGTGTGAAGCGGAATACACTCGCCCCATAGCTTAGCCGGGGCTTCGCTCGCGGCGCACGTCCAATGTGAACAGGGAGACGCATGCTCGCTAGATCCTTGTTTACATTTGGTGCAATTATCCTGGTCGCGCAGCCCGGCCGCGCCGCCGAGTCCGACGCGCTCGCCATCACTGCCAACATCCAGGCCCGGCACTTGCCGTTCGGAGCGATACTCGACCCGATCTTCACGCTCACCAATAGCGACCAGATCGCCGGCTACACGCGCTGCGGCGATTCGGCGCTCTGGACCGGCCACTACCTGGCCGCCGAGGCTTTCCGTTACAAAGTCACCCAGGCGCCCGACGCGTTAAACAACCTGAAGGCGGCGATTGCCGGCCTCAAAGGCCTGGCCGATGTCACCGGGACCAACCTTCTGGCCCGCTGCATGGTGCCCGTCGATTCGCCCTACGCCGCCGGGATTAGCAGCGAGGAGGTTGCCAACGGCGTCCACACCAACAGCGCGGCCGGCTGGATCTGGGTCGGCAACACGTCGCGCGACGAATACTGCGGCGCATTGTTCGGCCTGGCCGTGGCCTACGACATGGTCACCGACGCCGCGATCAAAAGCTCCATCAGCGACCTGGTCACGCGCCTCGTCGACTTTCTGAACGGCAACAACTGGTCGGTCGTCATGCCGGACGGCAGCAGCAGCACTTCGTTTCTCGTCCGCCCCGACCAGATCGAGACCTTTCTGGCGATCGGCCGGCATGTCAACTCCGACCACTTCTCGAGCGTCAGCTACGAAACCCAGCGTGTGCTGCTCGCGACCACCGTGCCCGCTCCCATCGGCGTCGATACTGCCAGCGACAGCTCGTATTTCAAATTCAATCTGGACTACATCGACCTCTACAACCTGATCCGCCTGGAAGCCAGCTCTGCGAAAACCATCTATCAATCCGCATACACCCTGTTGCGGGACCATACCGCGCCGCACCAGAATGCCTTCTTCAACATCATCGACCTGGCCCTGAACGGCGCGAACACGGCGCGCGACAGCCAGACCCTCGCCCTTCTGGACGGGTGGTTGTTGCGTCTGCGGCGGGATTTCGGCGTGGACCTCAGCAGCGTCGTTCCGGTCTGCGGCGGCCAGGCCTGCCAGCCGGTGCCCGTGTGGCTGCGTCCGCCCACCGATTTCCTGTGGCAGAGAAGCCCCTTCCAACTTGCCGTCGGAGGAGCCGGCATCATCGAGTCTGCCGGAATCGACTACATCCTGCCGTACTGGATGGCGCGCTATTACGGCCTCGAGGAGTCCATCGTGGTGCAATCGGCGGCGGCGGGCATCGCCGTAGTGGCGCCGCAGTCGCTCGGGTCCATTTTCGGAGCCAACCTCGCGTCCGCCACGCAAAAAGCCGAATCGCAGCCGCTGCCGGTGTCGCTCGGAGGCGTCACGGTCACCGTCCAGGATTCCGCCGGGACCTCGGCCGCCGCTCCGCTGCTCTATGTGTCCCCCGGCCAGATCAACTTCCTCATGCCCGCGGGCATGGCTACCGGTGTCGCCACGTTCACCATCACTGGCGGTCCCTCCCCATCTCTGACGGCCATCGGCGCCGTGGGACAGGTCGCTCCCGGCCTGTTTAGCCTGAATGGCGCCGGCACGGGACTGGCCGCCGCCACGGCCATCCGCGTCAATGCCGGCGACCCGTCACAGCAATCCCCTGTCACCCTGTTCGATTGCAGCATCTCGCCATGCCGGCCCGTGCCCGTCGACGTCGGAATCGACACGCCCGTCTATCTGACGCTCTACGCCACGGGGATCCGCAACCGCAGTTCGCTCGACAATGTCCTGGTGACGATCAACGGCATCAGCGTGCCTGCTCTTTACGCCGGTCCCCAGTCGCAATACGCCGGCCTGGATCAGATTAACGTACCCCTGACGTTGAACCTGCGAGGCGCCGGCATCGCGAACGTAGTCCTCAAGGTGGACCAGCACCAGGCCAATACCGTGACCGTGGCAGTGCAATAGGGGGAAAAGGGGACAGACGCATTTTTTCTATCGATCAGTTCCCGAGCAGATTTCTTGGCGAACCCGGAAAATGCGTCTGTCCCCTTTTCTCCCTTTTCTCCTTCACAGGTTGTATTCCTTCAGCCGGTACTGCAGGGTCCGCACACTGATTCCGAGTTGCTTCGCGGCGCGCGTACGGTTGCCTAGGTTCTCCGCCAGGGCCTCCTCGATCGCCTGGCGCTCGATGTCCTTGAAAAGCACCGGGCGTGCGGGTCCGGTGCGCGTGACCGGGAGATCGTCCGGCTCCACCAGGCCGTCGCATAGTATGGCCACCCGCTCCATGCTGTTTTGCAGCTCGCGGACGTTGCCCGGCCACCCGTAGTCCATCAGGACGCTCTCCGCCTCCGGGGAGATCGTGAGCCCCGGCTTGCCCAGTTCGCCGGACGCGCGATCCAGGAAGAACCGAGCCAGCCGGCGGATGTCGGAAGCGCGCTCCCGCAGCGGGGGAATCTCGATGGGGAATGCGCTGAGCCGGTAGTAGAGGTCCTCGCGGAACTTGCCGTCCGCCACGGATTGTTTCAGGTCGCGATTGGTGGCGGCGAGGATGCGGACGTCGGCCGTTATCTGGCGCGTCCCGCCCACGCGCTCGAATGTCTTCTCCTGAAGCACGCGGAGCAGTTTCGCCTGGAGCCCCGCTTCCAGCTCTCCGATCTCGTCGAGGAACAGTGTGCCTCCGGCGGCCCGTTCAAAGCGTCCCGCGTGCTGCCCGGCCGCGCCGGTGAAGGCTCCACGCTCGTGCCCGAACAGCTCGCTCTCGATCAACGTGGGCGACAGTGCCGCGCAGTTCACCGGTACGAAGACGCGCTGTGCCCGCGGACTGTTGCGGTGGATGCAGCGCGCGATTATTTCCTTGCCGGTACCGCTTTCGCCGCTGATCAGGACCGTGGCGTGAGTCGGGGCGACCTTGCGCATCAGCTCGACGACCCGGAGCATGGCGGGATCGCCCGCGATCAGGTCAGAGCAGGAGAATCGCGCGTTCTCCTGTTCGCGCAGAAGATCCCACTCGCGCAGGGTCTGGTTATGGTCCAGCGCCTTTCGAACCACGATGCGCAGCTCGTCGGGGCTGCTGAGCGGCTTGCCTAGGTAATCGGCTGCCCCGAGCTTCATGGCCTCGACAGCCGAGGCCACCGTACCGAACCCCGTGATCACGACGACCGGAATCT
Organism: Bryobacterales bacterium; assembly: GCA_963836015.1. Classification (GTDB taxonomy): domain Bacteria; phylum Acidobacteriota; class Terriglobia; order Bryobacterales; family Bryobacteraceae; genus CAWCDJ01. The sequence continues at coordinate 846,937 of CAWIIF010000004.1, forward strand.
CCGGCATCTCCTGCTTCCAGTAGCGCAGCACATCCAGCCCGCTGCCGTCGGGCAGCTTCAGGTCGGTGACGACCAGGTGGAAGCTGCGGCGCCTTCCCGCCGCCAGAGCTTCAGCCGCCGAAGCCGCGCATTCCGTCTCGTAGCCCTCTCCTTGCAGGATGGTGTCCATCAAAGCGCGGAAGCCCGCATCGTCATCCACGATCAGAATCGTTGCCATAAGTGACTCTTGTGGTCGCGACGGGAAAGCGCAGAGTCGCCTCGACGCCCTTCTCCCGCCCCGGCCGCAGTTCCAGTGTCCCCCCAAGCGAAGCCGCTAACTTGCGGGTGATTGCCAGGCCGAGCCCGGTGCCGGACGCCTTGCTGGTGAGGAACGGCTCGAACAGACGTTCCCGCACGGCGGCAGTGAATCCGTCGCCCGTGTCGCGGACCCGGATCGCAATTTCGCCCGCCCCGTTTCGCTCGGCTTGGAGCGAAACTTCACCCGGCGCGCCGGATGGAATCGCCTCTACCGCGTTGCGGACGAGGTTCAGCAGGGCCTGTTCGAGCAGCGCCGGATCGCTGCGCCATACCAGCGGCTCCGCGGAAATCTTGAGCCGGACCGGCCGGTCGCCAATCAGCTGGCGGGCATGGGCCTCGGCAGCGGACACCACCCGGTCCCAGTGCACCTCTTCCCACTGTGGCGGGGACGGGCGCCCGTAAGCCAGTAGATCCTTTACTAAGTCCTCGAGCCGCTGGGTCTCGGAAACGGCGCGGTCGAGCAGGCTGCGGGCCGGTTCGCCGGCTCGCTCGCCGGCCAGCTGTATAAAGCCTTTGATCGTTCCGAGCGGGTTGCGGATCTCGTGAGCCAGCACGGCCGACATCTTGCCGATGTGCGCCATGTGCTCCAGTTCCAATTGGCGGACCTGCAGCCTTGCCGCGCGGCGCATCGCCCACATCGCGTACACCGAGAGCAGTACCAGCACCAGCCCGCTGATCGAGGCCACGATGACGTTGTGGCGGCCGTGGACCAGCAGGAAGTCCGCGGCGGCCGGGTCAAGTTCGATGCGGGCGATGTGCATGCCGCCCTCCGCATGGAACGGCACGTCGGCGCGGAAGGCCGTCCGGGTCAGCTCGGTGCGGAAAAGCTCCCGTCCCTTCCAGAGAGCCGCCAGATCGGCGGCGCCGGGTTCGTCGGGGCGGGAGACGATATGGAGATCCACCAGGTAAGGTTCCTCTTCGCCCAGGCGCTCCCGGAGCGACTGGGTGTCCAGTGCCGGACCCAGGTTTTCCAGCCGGGAGACGAGGAGCGAAACGCGGTGCCGCAGGTAGATGGCGCGCTGCTCGTTGAGTTCCCGCAGCGTCCGCACCGAACTGAACAGCAGCACTAAGGGAAGAGCTGCCATAACCAGAGGCAGGACTACCCGGGGCACCATCTGTCTGCGGAAGCGGGCCACCTGTTTATGATTCACTTCTCAGCGCTTTGGTGACGCATTCACGCGCTGCGGTCCAGTGCCGCGCGAATTCTGCGCAGCCCGGCAGGGGATGCGCGCAAATCATGCGCGGTTCCGGCCGGGACATCGAGACTTTTGAGATGCTTCCGGTTGGCAGATCGTGTGCGAGAAGGCAGGACGGAGATCTCATGGTCCGCTTTGCCGCCATCTTACTTTCGGCCGCCTGCATCCCCTTAGGAGCGCAGACGCGGAACTGCTGCGGCGGAAATGCGGATTATTCCCAGATGGCTCCGCCGGCGTCCGCCGGAAAGCCTGTCGAGATCTCTGGGACTGTCGGACAAATCCACATCGTCGCGCGGGAGGGCATGCCGTATTTCGAACTGAAGCACGGCGCCGAAACCACGCGCGTCTACCTCGGTCCGATGCCCTTTCTGATCGCTGAGAATTTCAATCCCAAAACCGGCCAGGAAGTCGCCGTCAAAGGCTATAAGCTGGAGGATTGGATTCTTGCCGCGCAGGTCACCTTCGTCGCCGGGAAGCGGACCGTAACGTTTCGCGATGAGCGTGGCTGGCCCGTGTGGCGCGGCGGCTTCGGGCGCGGCGCCGGCCGAAACCGCTAGTCATCCTCGTCCTTCTCCAAATTGCACCTGCACAAAGGATTTCCCGCAACACGTGTCCCTGGTGTGCGGGGCCGCCAGGCTTGCGCGGTACGCAACCTCCGGCGCGCGAGGTTTGCAGGGCCCCTCAATGCAACTGGTTGATTCCGTGAGAAAGTGCAGTTGGCGTCGAGGGTGCCTTGCTGGAGACGGAGTCAGAAAGGAATCCTTCGATGAAAAAGAACAATCCTCACGATAATGGCGCTTTTGACGATGGCGGCAGGCGCGGCGCTTGCGCAGAATAACCCGGCACCCACGCCCAACCCGAACTGCCCCCAGGGCTCGAAATCCGGACAGCGTGGCGGCAAGAAATTGGGGCCGCAGGACGGTTCCGGTCCCATCCACGTGCCCGGTACGGGCGGCGGAACGGGTGTCGGACGCCGCGCGGGCCGCAAGTAGAAGGCGCGGACGGCCGGGATCAGCCGGGGCGGAACGTGGAGCCCGCTCCGGCTAAGGCTGGAGCGCCAGCGTAGCCTTTCCGGCCGGACCCTCGTAGATTAACTGGACCGAATGAATGCCCTTGGACTTGCCGCGGTACTGGAAGAAAATCAGCCCCGCCACCGGCAGCGTCCGCTCGCCTTCCGGCAGCGCGGCCTTCTGCACCCGCTGGGCCATCGCGCGCTGTACCCCGATCGGGATCGCCACCGGCGCCGGCGGTTCGTTCGTCTCGCCCTGACCGCCGCCCCCGCCCAGGCTGGTCTTCGACTTCGGTGCGGCCGCCGGCGGCTGCCACTCCGGGTCCTTGGCCGACCCGATCACCAAACCGTACGGCTGGCTCGGCAAGGGCGTCTTCTTCCCGTTAATGCGGAGCGAGAAGTCGTTCGACGATATCGTCACCCGCGCGCCCGGCGCCCCGAACAGCCCCGTCTCGACCACGACGTACTCTTCCGTGGTGAGGGGTCCTTGCGGCGTCGGGATCGAGTGTCCTGCGAACTCCGCGCCCACCGCTACCGCCCCTGCCTGGCCATGTGCCTGATAGTCGGCCGGCGTCGCCCTCGGAGGCAGCCCCTTCACTTCGATGGCCGCCTCCTTGTTCTGCCCGTAGACACACAAGCAGGCGGCGATCACAATACCGGTCTTCAACGCTGGAGAAAGTCGCATTCCAGCTAAAAAGCTAACACAGTCGCGGGAATCGCCGCGCCGTCCTTCCTGATAGAGGTGTCTTGCTGCATCAGTAAAGCTGAATTGTGGGAACTGACGATGCATTTGGTCAGCCTGTTGCCCAGCCGCACCCGGTCCTCCGGCTTCATCGTTTTGACCAGTGGGCTGTCGCCGTCGAACTGTTCGAACTTCGGAATCGACGCCACGAGCGTGTATTCGTAGCTGTCGCCGAAGATCGAAGTCTGCCAGACGTTGTATGCCGCGATATTGGCCTTCTTGTATGCGGGCACGATTTCGTTCTTCTGGATCTCCCGCCATTCCTGGACCATGTCGGGTTTGATCTTGACCGTGGTGACGCGAATTCAGGTATTTTGTGGCGCGTTTTGTGGCGTGTTTTGCGCGGCGGCAACGCCTGCCAGACAGAGCAGAAGGCTGGCCGCGCGCAGTTTCCCAGTTACGTGTGTGCAAAGCATTGGGAACAAGAATAGGCTCGGCGGCCATTCTTGTAAAGAACTGTTTCCGCCGCCTCGACGCCTTGCCGTGCGGTACCTCCCCCCTGCTAGCATTCCTGGTCCGGCCACGATCGCGCGGCGCTATTCATCCCGCAACGCGACGATCGGATCCACACTCGTCGCGCGCCGCGCCGGAATAGCGGTCGCCGCCAATGCCACCACCGCCATGATCGCGGCGACGGCGCCGAACGTCACGGCGTCCGTCGCGCGCACTCCGAACAGCAGGCTGGCCATCACCCGGGTCAAAGCCGCCGCGGCTGCGAGCCCCACCGCGATCCCGATCGCCGCCAGTCGCATGCCCTGCCGCACCACCAGGCCGACGATGTTGCCCGGTTGCGCGCCCAGCGCCACGCGCACGCCGATGTCGTGCGTTCCTTGAGTCACCATGTACGACATCACGCCGTAAACGCCCACCGCCGCCAGCAGCAGCGCGAACGCCGCAAACGCGGCCAGCATCGTGCTCGCAAAACGCTGGCGGGCCAGCGAATCCCGCAGGCGGTCCTGCATGGTTCGGATTTCAAATACCACCGCGTTTGCCTCCACCGCGTGCACCTCCCGCGTGATCGCACCCGCCAGTCCGGCCGGGTCCGACGTGGAGCGCGCCACCAGGTACAACCCGCCGTCGCCCTGCTGGCTCTCCGGAAAGTAGGTCGCAATCTTGCCGTCCACATCCAGGCCGTACTGCTTGACCACTCCTACCACTCCCGCAATCGTAAACGGCTTCTTCGGGTTGTACCAGAGATGCTTTCCGATCGGATTCTCGTGCGGCCAGAACCGCTGCGCGAATTTGGCGTCGATGATGACCACCTGCTGCGAATCTGCTGTGTCGTGCTCCGAGAAGAACCGGCCCTGCACCAGCGGAATCTCCATCGTTCGAAAATAGTCGGTGCTGGCAGTCCGCAGGTCTACCTGCAGTTCCTGGCCGGGTGCTGGATGGTATCCCTCTACATTGATCTGCCCCCACCCGATGGAACCCGTCAGCGGCAGCACCGATACTTCCCCGACGCCTCTCACTCCCGGCAGGCGCGCGACCCGCCGCTCTACTTCCTGATAGAACTGCATCACCGCCTTGTCCGACCGGTACTTCGGGCCGTTGGCGACCACCCGCATCGAGAGGATGTTCTCGGTCGCGAAGCCCGGAGGCACGCCCTGCAGTCGAATGAAACTGCGGATCAGCAGCCCCGCGCCGATCAGCAGCATCAGCGAGAGTGCCAGCTCCGACACCACCAGCAGGCCCCGCAGACGGTGGCTCGCCAGCAGCATGCCGCCCTCGCTCCTGCCGCTGCGGCCCCCCGCCCGCAGCGACTGGTTCAGGTCCAGGCGGCCCGCCCTCCACGCCGGCGCTACGCCGAACAGAACCCCGGTCGCTAGCGAAACGCCGAAGGTGAACGCCAGCACCGCGCCGCTGATATGGATCTCCTCCAATCGCGGAATATTCCCGGGATTCATGCTCTTCAGCAGGTAGAGGCTCCACTTGGCGATCACCAGGCCGGCCGCGCCTCCCAGGAGGGCCAGCAGAATGCTCTCGGTCAGCAGCTGCCGCACCAGCCGCTGCCGGCTCGCGCCCAGCGCCGTGCGGATCGCGACTTCCTTCTCCCTTCCGGCCGACCGCGTCAGCAGCAGGTTCGCCACGTTCGCGCACGCAATCAACAGCACCAGCGACACCGACCCGAGCAGCACCAGCAGCGCCCGGCGCACGTCTCCCACCACCTGCTCCTGCAGCCCCACGACGTGCATGCCGAAGGTGCGGTCGCGCTTGTCCTTCTCGCGGATCCGGCTGGCGATCACGTCGATATCCGCCTGCGCCTGCTGCACCGTAACTCCGCGCTTCAGCCGCACCACGATGTTATAGTTCTCATCCCCCCGCCGCTGCACGGCATCCGCCCCCAAAGGCAGCGGCAGATACACGTCCACCTTGTCCATCGGCCCTTCCGACGGCAGCACCTCCGCGTTCACCGTGAACTCCGGGCGAAGCACTCCCGCCACCGTGACCGCGTTTCCGTTGAGCGTGATCGTCCTGCCGACGATGTGAGGGTCCGAGTTGAACAGCCGCTTCCACAGGCGGTCGCTCAAAATCGCGACGGCCGGCTTGCCGGGCTTATCCTCGTCCGGCGTCAGCAGGCGGCCCAGCAGCGGCCTGGCCCCGAACATCCGCAGCAGGCTCGATTGCGTGCGCATTCCGTCGATCAGTTCCGGCTGCTCCCTCCCGGTCAGCGTGAAGGGCCGGGTCTGCGCCAGCGCCATCTGTTCGAACGAGTGGTTCTCGTTCTGTATGTCGATGTATTGGCCCGGCGACGGCCAGTCGCGGAAGATTCCGATTCCCGGAGAGTGCAGCCAAACCGCGGCCAGCCGCCCCGGCTCGGGGTAGGGCAGGGGACGGAGCAGCAGCGCGTCCACCACGCTGAACACCGCCGAGTTCGCTCCGATTCCGATCGCCAGCGATGCCGCGATCACCAGTGTCACCACCGGATTCTTGCGCAGCATGCGCAGGGCATAACGCAAATCCTGCAAGGCCGAGTGCATGAAACCTCCTACCGGATAGAGGCAATGATACTATGCCCCCCTTCCCGCTATCCTGAGGTTATGAAGCTCCTGCCCGCGCTCGCCCTCGCCGCGTGCGCCTCCGCCGCCCAGCCTCCCTTCACCCTCGACCAGGTGCTTGGCGCGGCCTTCCCCACCGAGCTCACCGCCGCGCCCGCCGGCGGCAAGGTCGCCTGGGTCTCCGACGCCCGCGGCGTTCGCAATATCATGGTGGCCGAGCCGCCCCGCTACCAGGCCCGCAAGCTCACTCCGTACACCGCCGACGACGGCCAGGACCTCACCGACCTCCGCTGGACTCCCGATGCCTCCGCCATCGTCTATGTCCGCGGCCAGGATCCCAACCGCGCCGGCGAAGTCCCCAACCCCACGCTCGACCCCCGCGGCGCTACGCAGGACGTCTGGATCGTCGCGCTCGGTGGCGGCGCCCCGCGCAAAATCTCCGAAGGCAATTCGCCCTCCGTCGCGCCCGCCGGCGGACGCGTCACCTTCCTTCGCGGTGGACACCTCTGGTGGGCGCCCCTCGACGGCCGCACCGCTCCCACTGAAGTCTTCAAGGCCCGCGGCGCTTCCGGCCCCGCCGTCTGGTCGCCCGACGGCGCCCGCTTCGCCTTCACCAGCAATCGCGGCGACCACGGCTTCATCGGCGTCTACGATGTCGCCGGCTCCACGCTTCGCTATCTCGACCCCTCGACCGACGTCGATCTCTTCCCCGTCTGGTCCCACGACGGCCACCGCATCGCGTTCGCCCGCATCCCCAGCAGCGGCCTGCGCGTGCCCCGCGAGCCTCACCGCGAAGGCGAGCCCTGGTCCATCCGCGTCGCCGCGGTCGATACCGGCCAGGGACGCGAGATCTGGCGCGCCAACTCCGGCCCCGGCAGCGTCTTCCGCGGCATCACTGCCGGCCATCAGATCATGTGGACCGCCGGCGATCGCATCGTCTTCCCCTGGGAAGCCGGCGGCTGGACGCATCTTTACTCGATTTCCGCCAATGGCGGCAAGCCCGAGCTCCTCACCCCCGGACGTTTCGAAGTCGAAGACGCCGCCCTCTCTCCCACAGGCGGCGAGGTGGTTTACTCCTCGAACCAGGACGACATCGATCGCCGTCATTTGTGGAAGGTCTCGACCAACCGCGGCACGCCGGAGGCTGTCACCTCCGGCGAAGGCATCGAAACCCACCCCGCCGTGACTACTACCGGCGCCATTGCATTCCTGCGCTCCGACGCCCGCCGTCCTCTCCACGTCGCCATCGGCGACCACGACCTCGACCCCCCCGCCGATTTCCCCTCCGCCTACATGGTCACGCCGCAGCAGGTCGTCTTCTCCAGCGCCGACGGCATCCCTATTCACGGCCAGCTATTCCTGCCGCCGCAGCACCCTGCCGGCCGCTCCCCCGCCATCGTCTTTTTCCATGGAGGCTCCCGCCGCCAGATGCTCCTCGGCTGGCACCCCATGTATTACTACTCGAATGCGTACGCGCTCAACCAGTACCTCGCGAACTCCGGCTACATCGTGCTGTCCGTGAATTACCGCAGCGGCACCGGCTACGGCCTGAACTTCCGCGAGGCCCTCCACTACGGCGCCAACGGCGGCAGCGAGTACAACGACGTCCAGGGCGCCGGCACCTATCTGCGCTCCCGTCCCGACGTCGGCCCCGCCCGCATCGGCGTCTGGGGCGGCTCTTACGGCGGATATCTCGTCGCCATGGCACTGGCCCGCGCCTCCGACATGTTCGCCGCCGGCGTCGATTTCCACGGCGTCCACGACTGGGCCACCGAGCTCGAGATTCCCGCAGGCGCCCCCGACTACCAACTGGCCTTCGATTCGTCCCCGCTCGCCTTCGTGAAGGACTGGCGCTCCCCCGTCCTCCTGATCCAGGGCGACGACGACCGCGATGTCCACTTCAACCAGACGGTAGTCTTAAACGACGCCCTCCGCAAACAGGGAGTCGACGTCGAAGAGTTAGTCTTCCCCGACGAAATCCACGATTTCCTTCTCTGGCGCACCTGGCTTACCGCCTACCAGGCCACCGTGGATTACTTCAAGCGCAAGCTCTAAGCTCTTGCTCCATCACCCTCCGTAACGGCTCACGCCGCAAAGCAGGGACTGGCACGACTTTCGCCGCTCTTGCGAAACTCGTGCCTGTCCCTGGTTTGCCCTTTTGCGAGTTCCGAGTTACTTGCGACGCCCCACGTTAGGCACGACGACCCTTACGGTGATATGCCGGCCCCGGTGGCTGATCGTGATGTTAGCGGACCCGGCGCCGACTGCCTTCGCGCTTCCGAAGCTCGTGACAGTGACCACGCCCGGCGTATCGGATGAGTAAGTAGTCTTCGTCGAGTAAGTGAGATCCAGATGATTGCCGTCGGGGAAGGCGCCCCTGACGCTGAGATCCGTGACGTCGCCGATATAGAGAAACATCGGGTGCGCGGGCTCGAGAGTTAGCGCGTCCGGCGCGTCCGGCCGCTCCACATCGATCGTAATGGGGACGGACTCGTCCGACTCGCCTCCACCCTTGAAACCCGCGGCGGAAAGTAGATATTTCCGCGCAGGCGCGTTGGCCGGAATGACCAGCAAAAATCGATAAGGCGGCGCAGTCAGAAAATTGCTGTAATTGATCGGATCCGGCCCCGCAATCACGACTGCCTGGTACTGTCCGGTGGCTTTCACTTCCACCGTCAAGGTCTGGCCGGGAGCTACCTCGCTTCCATCGACCGGGGAGGTGATCTGCAGATAGGCCTGGCCGCGCAGTAGCGTCCCTGAGCACGTTAAAAGCGCGAGTGTCGTCCATGTCCGCGTCCGGTAAGTGACTCTCCGACCGGGGTGGGGTGTCATTCCGGTTCCTTCGCGGCCGGTCCGCTGTTGATGGTCACCCGCAGCGAGATTCCGCGTTGTCCGGCACTGGCGTCCTTGCCCGCACGGTCGAAATTCGTGGGAGGGTAGTAAATCGCGAATGCCCTGGGGCCCTGTCCCGTGCCGACCGCCGTCACCGTGATCTGCGGGGTAGCACTCTGAGCGAGTGTCTGGCGGCGTTCGCTCTCCGGGCGGGGCTGGTCGTTGGAAGGTCCGCCTGCAGGAAGCACCTCGATGGTCCCATCCTCATCTGCGGAAATGCTCGGCAGTCCCCGGTCATTGAGCAGGGTCAGCGTAAGAGTGTCCCCGACGGAGTGCGCCCACAGACGGATCACCACCCGTGTGGCTCCGTCGGCGGCGATGGCGGTCACTGGAGTCCCCGCCGTGGCGAGCGTCTGGATATCAGTGGTGATCTGGTTGCCCTGCATGAGGTCCGGCACCGGATCGAGAATCTCGATTCGAGCGGAGGAGGGCGCGTCGGGCGGCCTCTGTCGCGGCGTCCGAGGAAGCTTTGCCACACAGGCGGCATAGATTGCATCCGCATGTTTGAGGCATGCCCGATACCCGGAAGCCAGCCATCCGCTGCAGATCCTGGTATCCGCGAGCTTCTTGGCGCCGCATGCGGAGCACGCATCGTTATAAGTGCGATCTACGGTCGTTGAACTGCAAATCTGCTGCGCCTGCAGCGAATTCCAGCACAATACTGCTAAAAGGACTGCGTTAATCCGGCGGCGCGGATTCGAAGAACGTCCGGCGGGATGATACGACGCGGATTCCTCCACCCAGCAACAATTCTGGACCTGAGTCAGGTCAGGAGCAAGTCGCCAAAGGTTAACCGGAGTATATGCGCCGGCCAGCGGGACAACATCCGCGCTTCGCCCTGCGAATGATGGCGATCACGATAAACGCCGACTCCCTACTCCGCTCCCAGGCTTTCGACCCTCAATTCTCGCTTATCTTCCTCGTCGGTGAGCTTCCTCGTTGCACCGGAGAGTGGGCTGCCCTACCAATTGGGTGAGAGGATTCCAATTCGACGGTTATCACACCGTACAATCTCCGATAGCCATTGTCAGGCCCACGACAAAATGTAACCGAGCGTTGGAAGTCACGTTCCCTTTGAGTACATGCGGCGGAGGCATCGGCAGGGCGCGACATTAGTTTGCCTGCTGGTCCCTTACCAGACTGCCTTCGCGGCCCATGAGGCTGATGACTGGTTCTCTGCCCGGCAGCGGTTCGATGGCTATCGGGGCTGGCTGGGGACGGGGGCGGAGCGGGAGGCCTGCCTGCGGGCGTCCTGTTCCATGGTCATTTTGTACGCCAGGTAATACTTGTAGATGTTGCCGACGTAGTTGGGGGTTTCGGCGCCGATCTGGCGGGCGGCGATGAATTCTACGTTGTTGAACCAGCGGTTGGGATCGTAGCCTTCGGCGGCGGCCAGGGGGCGCAGTTTTTCGATTCTGTCGGGGCCGGCGTTGTACGAAGCCAGCGCGAAGAGACCCTTCGTGATCTGATCCATCGGCTCGTTGGCATAGTAATGACTCACCATGTACCGAAGGTATTTGGCTCCCGCCTCGATATTCCGATCGATCTTCTCAATGCCGGTGATGTCGATGGGGTCGGCGGCGGCGGTACTCGGTTTGATCTGCATGACCCCGACAGCCCCGGCCCTGCTCCTGAGGCCAGGGTTGAGGCCGGACTCCTGATAGCCTTGCGCAGCCAAAAGCAGATAGGGGAAATGATATTTGTTGCCATATGTGCGGAACAGACGCACCATTTGTTCAAAGTGTGCCAGATCCTCTCCGGCAATTGCGTCTTTTACCCATTTGATACGGCTCAAATATTTGGCCGTTACCGTGTTTCCGTAGAGCGTGCCGATCTTATGGTTCCGGATAAATTCATTGACAACGGATTTGAGCTGCGGCGTATTCTGTTGCACGGCCCACGCCAGGGGACTCGCAGCCACCACGATGTGGGAATGGATCTTCAGATTGGGCAGCACTTTGGCCCAGTATTGTGCGACTTTATCTTCCACGACCGTCCTGGGCACGAGGCCGGCATTCACCATCTCCAGTAAGTCCTCCACTTGTAAGTCCGGGGCGGCCGGAGTCAGCTGAATCGGTGGTTTGCCGTCGCGTTGCAGGTCTTTACTGAGACGGCGCAGGTTTTCGTACGGGATCGTATTGCTGAAGTAGTAGACCTCGCGGCCGGAAAGGTCCTCCAAGCGCGATAGTTGCTCGCCGGGGCCGCTGACAATGACGGCCCTGGCGTCATCGTAGAGGGGATCCGTGAAATCGAAGGCATACTGAGGCTGGCTCGACGTGACCATCATGGTCGCGACGAGGTCGCCATAACCATCTGCCAGCCTGGGCAGGAGGCTGTCCCGGCCTATCGGGATGAAAACGAGGTGAATGGCGAGATTGCCGGTGTGGAGCTTGTGGTTTAGAAAGCGCTCGAATTCCTGGCAAAACTCGTACAGGGCGCCATGGATCTCGCTCCCATCGAAATAGAATCCGAGCTTGTTGGGCGCGACCAGAACCCGGAGAATCCGGCGGTTGACAATGCCATCGAGGTCGCCGTGCCACTTTTCGTGGATCAACTGCTCCTGTAATGCAGGGTGTTCGAACGTGTTTGCAGGAGGGTCGTTCGACAGGCGCGCCGCGCTGCCGGCCGATGAGGCGGTGTGTTCCCTCCCTGCACTCCGTCCGGAGGAGGAGTCACCTGGACGGTTGCTGCATGACGAGCAGAGTGCAATGGCGATAGCGACGACTGCCCAGGAGACAACTCGCCGGAGTGTGCAGGCATCAAGCATCTCTGAGGATTGATGCTAAAAGGGACGGCCCGGGGTTTAGTAAAAGAGGTCTCCTCGGGGAGATCCCTATCAACCGTTGAACAGATGCCACAATTGTGGAATAGTTCACCCGCAGAGCCCACCGGGGCTGACCAGCCTCTGGTCGCGATCGACGCTGTAGGTTAGTGCCCCGCCCCGATCCTTACCTCGCCCAGCGACTCCGCCTTGCTGAACTTCGGCCAGTTGAACCCGTAATACGCCACGAACGCGAAGCAGAACATCGGCACGATGAATCCGCGCGACATATCGAACTTATCCGCCACATATCCCATCAGCTTCGGCAGGATCGCCCCGCCCATGATCGCCATCACGATGAACGCCGACGCCTTCTTCGCCCTCGCCCCCAGCCCGAAGATCCCTAGCGCGAAAATCGTCGGGAACATGATCGACATGAAGAAGTAGATCAGGAATACGCAGATCACCGAAATCCAGCCCAGCTTCAGGAACACCAGCAGCGTCATCGCCACGTTCGCCGCCCCGTACAGCCCCAGGATTTTGTGCGCCGAGTACTTCTTCAGCAGCCCCGCGCCCGTGAAGCGCCCGATCAGAAAGCAGATCAGCCCCACTGAGGCCACGTTCGACGCCCCCTTGTTGCTCAGCGAAATCACGCCCGCCGCGCTCGTGTCGAACCACCCCTGCAGCCAGTCGTGCAGGAACCCCGAGTGCGCCGAGAGGTTCGCCATCCCCGCGCTCCACGACCCCGGAATCGCCGGCACCTCCGCCGTCATGTAGTTGATGAAGAAGCTGAACACTCCCGCCTGCGCCGCCACGTACAGGAACTGCGCCGCCACCGCCATCACGAAATGCGGGTGCTTCCAGATCGAGTGCGAGGCTCCCGGAGCCGCGTCGTCCAGGTGATAATCGTCCTCCGTCTTGATGTCCGGAATATTGGCGAAGAAGAACACCACCGCGATGATCAGCACCACCACCGCCACCCCCACATACGGAATGTAGAGGGTCTGGCTGCCCGTGTTGTGGCCCGCCGCGTCCTTCGAGTAGAAGTACATGCTGCCCACGATCGGCCCCAGGATCCAGCCCACCCCGTTGCACGATTGCGCCAGGTTGATGCGCGTCGCCGCAAAGCGCTGGTCCCCCAGCACCGTCGTGTATGGATTCGCGATGGTCTCGAGGAACGTCAGCCCCGTCGCGATAATGCAGACACCTGCCAGGAACGCCACGAACGCCGTCGTCGAGGAAACCGTCCCCTGGTGCACCATGGCATTGATATGCGTGGCCGGAATGAACCAGAATCCGCCCGTCGCCACCAGCAGCAGCCCCGCGATGATGCCGCCCTTGTACCCCAGTTTGCTCGCCAGCCAGCCCGCCGGCAGCGACATCAGGAAATAGCCCAGATAATGGGCGAACTGCACCCAGGCCGACTGCGCCTTGTTCAGGTTCAGCTCCTCCTGGAAGTGCTTGTCCATCACGTCGATCATTCCGTTGCAGAATCCCCACAGAAGGAACAACGTGGTCACCAGGATGAACGTGAACATCAGGTTCCGTCCGTCCTCGGTCGTGAATAGGCCCTGCTTGTCCGAGCTCATGGCGTTGCCACGATTCTATCAGGTGTCCCGATTTTTCTAGTAAAGGAAGGTGCTGCACCCCGCCGCCTACCCTAACGTACTCTGCAAAGCAGGGACTGCCATCGAATTTCGCCGCTCTTGCGAAATTCGTGTCTGGACCTGGTTTGCCCCGTTCGCGAAATCCCTTGGTTTGCCCCCTTCGCGAGTTCACCCCCTTCGTCCGCCCCAACCGTGCACTCGCCGGCCTCGACTCCGCGTTCGCCGAATGCGCCTTCAACCACGCCCCCGCCCCTCGTTATGATCGCCTCAGAAAGGACAAACTCATGTCATCTTCCGCATCGACGGTTAAGCCCTATAAAGGTTGGGGGCGTGCCCTCGAAGAGATGCATCGCGTTCTGAAGCCCGGCGGGCAGGCTCTGATTATCGATCTCCGCAGAGACGCATCCAGCCAATCCATCGCTCAGGCCGTGGACAGCATGAACCTCGGCGCCTGCAACCGCATCATCACCAGGCTGACCTTTCGCTTCATGCTGCTCAAACGCGCCTACACTAAGAGCGAGTTCGTAGCGCTGATCGCCGGAACCGGATTCCGTAATGGCGAGTTCCAGGAAAGCCTGACCGGGCTGGAGATCCTCCTCTCCAAACACCGCGAGCCCGATCGGTGAGGATCAATGCGCTTGCACGCTCAGATAAACGTTGGCCGGCGACGCCGCGCCGCCCGTGGTCACGACGACCTCCTGCTCGCCGTCCGGCACCGCCGGCACCCGAACCGCGATCTCGTCGAGGCCCGCGAAGCCGGGAGTCACGGCGCCGCCGACATACTCCGCCGCGACTCCGCCGATCGTCACCGCCGGTACGTTCACTAACTTCGCCGGCTGAGTTGCCAATCCGTCCGGCGTCGGCGGATCGGTAGGGCCGAAGCCCGTGCCCCACAAAATGATGACGTCGCCGGGTTTCGCGGGCGTCGCCCCGGGGTCCTGCAAGACCGCCGGATCGCCCGTGTGCCGGAAGTCTGTGTACGTTGCCACGGCGAACGCCTTGCCGCTCGTGCCGCGCCACTCGAACAGCGACGGCGCCGTCTGCCCGATCTCCACAAACGAAGGGACACTGCTGCCGGCGCTGTTGGTCACCCACACCTGCACCAGGCCGGGACTCGCGCCCGCGGGCACCAGGGCGCTGATCTGCGTTCGGCTGATGAAATAAATCGCCGCCGCCTTTCCGTCGATCGTGACGCTCACACCGTCCAGCTGCGTCGGCAGCACCCCGTTGTGAATCTCGTCCGCCCTCCACGTCCGCGTATCCGCCGCCAGGTTCTGGCCGTAAATCGCTACCCACGAGCCCGGGGCAATCGAGGCTTGATATCCGGCGGCGTTCACCACTCCGTCCGGCAGAATCACCGGCAGAGCGCCGCCGGCTCCTGCGGGCGGCGCCGCCAGCGGCTGCGTGGAGAGTGCCGAGGCAAATGCCACTCCCACGCCATTCCCCAGCGCATCCGGGTTGTCGGGCTGGTACGGCACCGTCACCCGCGTCGTCTTCGTCCCCGACGTAACGTCCACGAAGACCTGGAACGGCGAGGCGAAGAGCGGCTGGTTGAAGCCGATGCCGGTGATCTTGGGTACGGCCGCCGCGCCGCTCTGTATGGCGTCGGCAGTGGCCTGCAGCACGTCCTGCTTGGGCGCGGCGTTCCAGATTTGCTCCGCCTGGACCTTCTTGGCGCTGGCGTCGGGCAGCGCGTCCACCGCCGCGACCGCCTTTTGCAGCGTGCTCGCTTGGGAGTCGCTGAGAATCTGCCGGTCGACAATCGTGCCCAGCACGGCCACCTTGATCACCAGGCCCGAGTGGTTCAGCACGTCTTGCAGCGCCGCCTTCAGCGCCGCTCGCGTCGCATCGCTGTCCGCTGCCTGCACGGCTGCCTTCAAGGTCGTAAGGCGCTGCTTGTAAGGCGCCGCCTGGCTCAGCGCGTCGCTTTTCGCGTCCGCTTTGCCCGGCAGATCGATTCCCAGTACCGAGGGCCAATGCGTAAACGCCGTGTTGATGCCGGAATCGATCGAGCTGATGACCGCGTCGCACAGTGGCGGGATGATCGTCCGCGTGCCGCGCAGGCTCAGCTCAAACTCGTAGTTCTGGGTTGCTTGCTGATATGCGTCGTATTGCTGCTCTACCGACTTCCGCGCCGTCGCGGCCGCCGTGAGAATGGCCTGGTTGATCCCCGATTGGAACTGCGGCGGCGCCGACATCGTTCCCTGAATGAACAGAGTCCCGCTCTGGCTCCGGCCGATCTGCCCCCCCATGCTGATATCCAGCTTCGTGTTGGCCAGCTTTCCGTCGATCGCAAAACCGGTGCCCGAAAGATTCGCCTCCCCCTGAAGCGAAAAGACGCTCGCCACCCGCAGGTAGCCCGACGTCTTGAGGTATGCGCTGCCGAACCCCTCGAACGGGATCCACACCGCGGTCTGTCGGTCCGATGCGCCCAGCGGCCCCAGGCTGCCGGAAGTCTCGGCGCTCAGAAAGTAGCCGTTCTGGTCGATGTTCATCGTGCCATTGGATTCCAGAATGTCGTCGAGCGGCACACCCGTTAGCTTGCCGAATTCTGTCGCGTCCACCGCGAATCGACCGTCCGTGTGCAGCTTGAAGTCCGTCAATTGGGTGCTCAGATAGCCGTACGCTCGTTCCCGGTCCTCCGGCTTGAAAGGCATCCAATCGGGAATCCATGATGTGTCGGGCTGCAGAATTCCGCTGAAGTACGCCTGCCGGACCGAGTTCACCGTCTGGATCGCCGCGCTGGCCGAGCCCAGGTTGAAGCTGAAGTCGGCGATCTTTCCGGCCTTCGCCAGCTTGAGAAATTTGTAGGACAGGCTCAAATTGCCGTTGATCCCCATTTGCACCCACGGCGATATCCCGGGCGCGAACCCGAGCGAGTAGAACGTGGGTGTCGCACTCTCCGGCATGACTCCCGTGATCTCGTATCCATCCACCGCGATGGGAAAGTCCGGAACTTGCATGCTGCCTGACAGGATCAGGTTTCCCGAAAACGGCTTCGCCTGGCCTTCGATTCCGTACGTGGTTTCCGGCTGGAATGGGATCAGCCCCTGAATGGACGCGCCTACGACCGCTCTTCTCGATGGCGTCTTCGTCCGAGGATTTGGGCTGATTCACTGCTCCGCTTGCCGGCTTGCCCGCTCCGGAAGATTTTGGAGTCACCAGCCCGCCGGAGATGTAATAGAACGGGTCGTCCGGGTCGAGGATCTCGAGTGCCGACACGCCGGCCGGCACTTTGACGCTGAACGCTTTTGTGTCGTTCGGATCGTTGGTCGCTCCCACTTGCATCTCTAATCCGGCGTCGAATTTGAAGTACAGGTAGGTGCGGTCATCCACCAGCGGCACCCCCAGGTCCAGGTTCTTGCCCAGGTCGAACCCCACCTCCGCCACTACTGGACTTGGGATGGTGGCATTCGCCGAAGTAAACGGCGAAGGAACGTAGACTTGGCCTCGCAGGCTCTGAATCTGCTGGGTGCCCGGAGCGAAGCCGAAAAACAGGTCGGCGCCCACCAGGGGAATCTTGCCGATCGGTGTGACGAGCGACACGTCTCCCACCACCATGTATCCGGTCGCCAGGCTCATCACATTCGAGCGCTCCGCCTCGAAGTTGATCGGCGTCGTCTTGCCGGGTGGGAACAGTGCCAGTACTTGGGTATCAGCGGGCAGGAGCCGCGCCGCCGCGGTGAGCAGGAACAAAAAGGAAGTGAGCCGCAACGCAGTTCCAGCATAGAACGCGCCCTCCGCCCCTTCAATACGACGGATGTATGAGGTGAGGTCCCCCGGGCACCAGTGGTTCTAGGACCGCCATCCCCACCCCCGCGCCGGGCTCCGTTCCGTTTTTAATTAACAATACAATGAGGTCCTAAATGAGTCTGGAATGGGCCACAACCGTTCCCTCGCCGTTTAAGGCTGCCAATCCACGAGTAGCGCGTTTTCCGTCAAGTTGAAGCGCGGCAGTCCAGCTTCCGGTTGGCTAGCAAGTCGCGAACGATTTGTCACCGTCCCGCCGGAGCCACTTCGGGCGTACAGCCCGCTACACCTGAGTCATGCCGCCGTCAACGAACAGTTCGATGCCCGTGATGTAACTGCTGTCGTCTGATGCCAGAAATACGACCGCCTTGGCGATTTCGTCCGGAGTGCCCGCGCGCCCGAGAGGAATTGAGGGTACCGCGCTCGCAACGTATTGCTCCACCTGCTCTGGGGACATTCCCAAACTCGTGTTGTACCCGGGTGTCGGTACGATACCTGGGCTGATCGCGTTCACCCGTATGTGCCTGTCTTTCAGATCAACAGACCAGGTGCGCGCAAAAGACCTGACCGCTGCCTTGCTGGCGCTGTAGACACTCATCGCGGCACTGCCAGTGCCCGAAACGATAGAGGCGTTCAGTACCACTGCGCCACCGTCCTGCAGCAACGGCAGCGCTTCCTGGACCGTGAAGAGTAAGCCTTTGACATTGATGTCGAACTGCATGTCGAAGTGCTGTTCGGTGATCTGTCCCAGTGCAGCAAAAGCGCCCGTGCCGGCGTTTGCAAAGACAACATCCACCTTGCCCTTTTGCTCTCGGATCGTCGCGTACAGCCGCTGTATGTCGGCCAGTACCGCCATATCGCCCCGCACCGCGGTCACGTTGCGACCGATGCTGCGAACGGCCTCGTCCAGTTCCTGCTGCCGTCGCCCTGTGATGAAGACGAACGCGCCCTCCTCGACAAAGCGCCGTGCTGTCGCCAGCCCCAGCCCGCTGCTGCCTCCAGTGACCACTGCAACCTTGCCCTCCAGTTTGGATGCCATGCTTCTCCTCCCGCCTATTATTCTGTCCCACTTCTTCACTGCCCAAGATGCACGAGGCTGCATCGGGGTCGCGCACTGCCGTGGGAATCGTTGTTGCCGGAGCGTGAAACCTCGCGTTGAAACCCGCCATTGAGGGCGTAGCGTTTACTCGCTCCACCGGGCGGATTGTCAACAAACGGGAAGTTGAGATCTTCTCAAGAATCTCGCCCCCCAAGTTCCCCCTTTGCGCCTCATCCGTCCCAACTCCAGAACGTGGGTCAGGTTCCGGTCGCAAAACGGGGACACCAGAAACGAAGATCTCGTCGAGTTGGAGATGCAGCTTTGCGCCGCCTGTTACTTGCCGTCGAGCGGGACCCGGAGCATCAGAGCGCCTACCCACTGCGATGCGTTGACCGGGCCGAAATTCGTGTGGCACATCGAGCACGCCGGACTGAAGTTGCTGAGCGCGACCGACCGCCGGTAGTACCATTTTCCCTGGGCCTTCTGCACATCCGTATAGGGCTGACCCTGCATCGCACGGGCGAGCGCTGCCTCCTCGAATGAATCCTGGGGCGCGTCGTTTGCCCTTAGCGGCTGCAGCACGCCGACAAGGCGCATGTCGTCATTCCGGTCGTTGAAGATCAAAGAAATCGACTTCTTGCCCTCCTCGACATTCGCCGGCGTCGTCTCCGCG
The DNA here is from genome assembly GCA_963836015.1 of Bryobacterales bacterium. Taxonomy (GTDB): domain Bacteria; phylum Acidobacteriota; class Terriglobia; order Bryobacterales; family Bryobacteraceae; genus CAWCDJ01. The sequence goes on from CAWIIF010000004.1 coordinate 865,899, forward strand.
AACTCCTGGAGTAGCGCCGCGAATAGTGTCGCGAGCATAAGATCGCTCGTTATTTGCGCGGCTTGTACCTGTTGTGCGTCAGGTGGGCTATCCGCGCGGGCGGCAGGATTCTGGGACAGCAGCGCAGCCAGGCAGCCGAAAACCATAGCGGTAGCGAGTGCGCCTTTGGCAATCGCTCTCCGATTGAGCCATCTCTTTACCCTATTCATAGAACACCCCTCCATTCGTAGTCAGCCAGTTCTTCACCCAGCACGCAGGGCCGATACTCTATCGCCCTCTACACTTCGGATCAACCCCGCGCCAGACCTAAAAGTAAGGAAAAGGACCGTTCCCGGTCGGAGAGTCACCGGCTTCCCGGCTTTTTCTGCCCAGCCTCCTCAGCCACTTACCTCGTCGAATTTCAGAGTCCGACCCGCTCGCCTGATACCGTGCGGCTGTATGGCCTCCCTCAAACAACTTGAAGCCAATCGCCGCAACGCGCAAAAATCCACCGGCCCCCGCTCCGTCGAGGGTAAGGCCGCGTCTTCCCAAAATGCCCTGAAATCCGGCATCGACGCCAAAGCCCAAACCCTCCCCGGCGAAAAGCCCGAGGCCCTCGATACCCTCACCGCCGAATACTACGATCGCTTCCGCCCCGCCACCCCCGAAGCCCGCCACCTGGTCGACACCCTCGTCTCCAACGAATGGCTTCTCCGCCGTTTCCGCCGCATCGAGGTCCAGATCCTCAAGCACGAGATGGAAGCCGCCTTCCGCCTGGACGCCAAGAACCCCGAAGGCCACGCCTACGTCCGCTCCGAGCGCTCCTTCGACCGTCTCCAGCGCCGCATCAACGCCGCCGAGCGCAACTACCACCGCGCCCTCAAAGAGTTATCCGCAATTGGCTTCGTTCCTTCACCCACTCCCGATACGGACACAGAGGCGCGACCGTCAGGGAGCGCGCCGCCCCCCATCCCGGCCCCCGACCCCCGGCCCCCGGCCCCCGACGAGGCTCCCGCCCCGGCCCCCGACCTTCCCCCTCTTTGCTTTCCCACTCGTTTTTGATACCTTCTAACCGACTGGGTGGACTCGCCATGAGTCCGGGATGCGCACAATGAAACGTAAGATTTCTCTCACCATCAACGGCAAACCCTATTCCGATGAAGTTGAGCCGCGGCTCCTTCTCATCCACTATTTGCGCGAGGTTGTGGGCCTCACCGGCCCCCACATCGGCTGCGAAACTTCCATCTGCGGCGCCTGCACCGTCTTTCTCGACGGCCGCGCCGTAAAGTCCTGCACCATGTTCGCCGTCCAGGCGGATGGCCGCGAGCTTCTCACCATCGAAGCCCTGGCCGCCGCGGGGACCCTCGACCCCGTCCAGGAAGCCTTCTGGAACGAGCATGGCCTGCAGTGCGGCTTCTGCACACCCGGCATGATCATGGCCACCAAACAACTCCTGGCCGACCATCCCGACCCCACCGACCAGGAGATCCGCCACGGCCTCGAAGGCAACCTCTGCCGGTGCACGGGCTATCAGCACATCGTGAACGCGGTGAAGACCGCCGCGGCCAAGGCGGGGGCGTAACGCATGGCCACCATCGTTACCAAGCCCGAAACCCTGGTCGGCAAGAAGATCCGCCGCCGCGAAGACCCGCGCCTCATCACCGGCACCGCCGTCTACGTCGACGACATCAAGATGCCCGGCATGCATCATGCCTGCGTGGTGCGCAGCCCGCATGCCGCCGCCAGGATCAAGTCCATCAACAAGCAGCCCGCCCTCGACCACCCCGGCGTCGTCGCCGTCTTCACCGCCGACGATGTCCAGGCCCTCGGCCCCGTGCCCTGCGCCGCGACCCTCCCCGGCCTCCGCGTGCCCCACCACCACCTGCTGGCCCGCGACCGCGTCTACTTTGTCGGACATCCCGTGGCCGTCGTCGTCGCGACCGATCGCTACATCGCGGCCGACGCCGCCGATCTCGTCGAGGTCGATTACGAGCCCCTTGCCGCCATCGCCGATCCCGAAAAGGCCCTCGCCCCCGGCGCCCCTGCCGTGCATCCCGAATGGCCCGACAACATCGCCTTCACCTTCCACCAGGAAGGCGGCGACACCGCCCAGGCCTTCCGCGACGCCGACGTCGTCGTCAAACAGCGCATCGTCAGCCAGCGCCTTATCCCCACCTCCATGGAAACCCGCGGGGTCGTCGCCGAATGGCGGTCCGGCGAGAAGTCGCTCACGCTCTACTCCTCTACCCAGATTCCCCACCTCCTCCGCAGCCTCGTGGCCGGCGTGCTTGGATTGCCGGAGCACCGCCTGCGCGTAATCACTCCGGAAGTGGGCGGAGGCTTCGGCGCGAAGCTCCAGATGTACGCCGAAGAGGCGCTGATGGCCTTCGTTGCCATGCGCATCGGCAAGCCCGTCAAATGGATCGAGTCGCGCCGCGAAAACTTCCTCACCACCATTCACGGCCGCGGCCACGTCGATTACTTCGAGCTGGCCGCCCGGCGCGATGGGACCATGCTCGGATTGAAGCTCAAGCTCATCCAGGATATCGGCGCCTATCACCAGCTCCTGACGCCGGCCATTCCGACCCTATCCGTCCTCATGATGCCCGGCCTGTACAATTTCAGGAACATCACGGCCGATGTGATCGGCGCATTCACGAACTGCGTCCCCACCGACGCCTATCGCGGAGCGGGCCGGCCCGAAGCCACCCACGGCATCGAGCGCATGGTCGATATTCTTGCCGCCGAGTTGAAGATGGATCCGGCGGCCCTCCGCCTGAAGAACTTCGTCGGCAATGCGGAATTCCCGTATACGACGGCCACCGGCCTCGTCTACGATAGCGGGAATTATGCCGCCCCGCTCAAAGAGGCGTTGGCCCAGGTGGATTATGTCAACCTCCGCCAGGAGCAGGCACAGGCGCGCGTCGAAGGCCGGTTGATCGGGGTCGGCATCTCCACGTACGGCGAGCTCTGCGGCGTCGGTCCTTCCGCGGCGCTTCCCGTCGGCGGTTGGGAAGGCGCTACCGTGCGCATCGAGCCCAGCGGCACCGTTACGGTGATGACTGGCGCTTCCCCTCACGGCCAGGGCGAGGAGACCACCTTCGCCCAAATCGCGGCTGACGAATTAGGCGTGGGGATCGACGATATCGTCGTGCTCCACGGCGACACGGCCATCGTGCAATACGGCATCGGCACCTTTGGCAGCCGCGGCACCGCGGTGGGCGGCGCGGCGCTCTATTACGCCCTCCAGGAGCTCAAGTCGAAGGTCAAAAAATTAGGCGCCGGCATGCTCAATTCGCAGCGGGTCACACTCGCCGGCGGTGCTTGCGTGGACGACGACACCGGAAAGTCCGTATCCTTCGCGGAGATTGCAGCCGCCGCGTATCGCGGCCTGAATCTACCTCCCAATACCCAGCCCGGCCTCGTCGCCACCCATTTCTGGGAGCCGCCCAACTTCACCTTCCCCTTCGGCGCCCACATCGTGGTAAGCGAAGTGGACCGCGAAACCGGCGATATCCAGATCCGCCGCTATATCGCGGTGGATGATTGCGGCAAGATCATCAACCCTCTGCTCGTTGCCGGCCAGGTTCACGGCGGCGTCGCCCAGGGCCTCGGCCAGGCCCTATGGGAACAGGCCGTCTACGACGAGAACGGACAGCTCCTCACCGGCGAGCTCACCGACTACGCCATTCCCAAGGCCCACTTCATGCCCTTCATCGAGAGCAGCCATACCGAAACGCCCTCCACCGTTAATCCCCTGGGCGTGAAAGGCGTCGGCGAGGCCGGCACCATCGGCTGCTCGCCCGCCGTCGTGAACTCGGTGGTGGACGCCCTTTCCCCACTCGGCGTGCGTCACATCGATATGCCGCTCACCCCGGAAAAAATCTGGAGCCTCATCCAAGGAGCAAGCGCATGATCCCGCAGGAATTCGACTACGCCGCGCCCGCCACACTGCAGGAAGCCCTCTCGCTCGTCCAGGGCGGAGACCGCAAGATCCTCGCCGGCGGCATGAGCCTCATCCCCCTCATGAAGCTGCGCCTCGCCGCCCCCTCGGAAATCGTGGACCTCGGCCGCGTGCCCGGCCTCAAGGCCATCTCCGAGTCCGCCGGCACTGTCCGCATCGGCGCCATGGCCACCCATCACGACGTCGAATCTTCGCCCGTCGTCCGTGGCCGCTGCCCGCTCCTCGTCGAAGCCGCCGCCCAGATCGGCGACATGCAGGTGCGCAACATGGGAACCATCGGCGGAAGCGTAGCGCATGCCGACCCCGCCGCCGATTATCCCGCCGCCCTCCTCGCCCTCGATGCGCAGGTGCGCCTCGCCTCCGCCTCCGGCGAGCGCACCGTCCCCGCCGCCGAATTCTTTCTCGACGCCTTCACCACGGCGCTCGGACCCGGTGAGGTCGTCGTCGAAATCCAGGTCCCCGTCGAAGAGGCCAATGAAGGCTACCGCTACGAAAAGGTGCCCCATCCGGCCTCCGGCTTTGCGGTCGTCGGCGTGGCCGTGCGCGTGAAGAAGAACGGAGCCCGCATCGGCACCGCGCGCATCGCCGTCACCGGCATGGCCCCCCGCGCCTTCCGCGCCCGTGCCGCCGAAGATCTTCTGGTCGGCGGCGCCGATCCTTCCACCGCCGCCGCCGTGGTGGGCGAAGGCGAGGAGGCCAACTCCGACCTCTACGCCTCCGGCGACTACCGCCGCCACCTCGCCCGCATCCACGCCGCGCGCGCTCTCAAGTCCGCCCTCTCGAGGGCCTCGTGAAAATCTCCGGCGCTCATCAGATTGCCCTCCCGCGGGAGCGTGCCTACACGCTCCTGCAGGATCCGCAAATTCTCGCCCGCTGCATGCCCGGCTGCGAGCGGCTCGACCTCATTGGCGACCGCGAATACGCCATGCGCATGAAAATGGTGCTGGCCAGCGTCTCCGGCCTCTTCGATGGCAAAGTGCGGATCTCCGACCCCGCTCCCCCCGACAGCTTCCGTCTCCTCGTCGAAGGTTCCGGCAAGATCGGCTTCATGAAAGGCGAAGGCCTCCTCTCCCTGAGCGGTGTCGACAGCGTCACCGACGTCCGCTACGACGGCGACGTCCAAGTCGGCGGCACCATCGCCTCCGTCGGTCAGCGCCTCATCGACATGACCGCCAAAATGATGATCAAGCGCTTCTTCGACAAACTCTCCAAGGAAGCCTCCGCCAGCGCCGGCGGCCCGATGATATCGTGACCTTGTGAATCCTCCCGACATCCTGGACTCCTCCGACCCCTCCATCTACGACATCCGCAGCAAATCCCCCGGCCCCGCCGGCGTGCTCCCCATCACCCCCGAGATGCTCCTCCACCGCCCTTCCGGCGACCTCTTCGGCTTGAGCCAGGACGCCGGCATGGGCTGGGACCCTGCCGCGCTCGGCGGTAAGGAGTTCCTCATCCTCAGCACCCATGGCGGAATCCGCGCCGCCGACGGCACGCCCGTCGCTCTCGGCTACCACACCGGCCACTGGGAAGTCGGCCTGCTCATGGACGCCGCCGCCAAAGAGCTCAAGTCCCACGGCGCCATCCCCTTCGCCGCCTACTGCACCGACCCCTGCGACGGCCGCACCCAGGGCACCACCGGCATGTTCGATTCGCTGCCCTATCGCAACGACGCCGCCTCCATCTTCCGCCGCCTCATCCGCTCGCTGCCCACCCGCTCCGGCGTCCTGGGCGTCGCCACCTGCGACAAGGGACTGCCCGCCATGATGATGGCCCTCGCCGCCACCCGCGACCTTCCCGCCGTGCTGATTCCCGGCGGTGTCAGCCTGCTCGCGGAAGAAGGTGAAGACGCCGGCAAGATCCAGTCCGCCGGAGCCCGCTATGCCCGCGGCCAGATGACTCTCGAAGCCGCTGCCGAAGTCCTCTGCCGCGCCTGCGCCTCTCCCGGCGGAGGCTGCCAGTTCCTCGGCACCGCCGCCACCTCCCAGGTCATCGGCGAAGCGCTCGGCATGTCGCTGCCCCACTCCGCGCTGGCGCCTTCCGGCCACCCCATCTGGATCGACATGGCTCGCCGCTCCGCCCGCGCCGTGCTCGCGCTCGAAGCCGGCGAGCGTCCGCATGCGCGACATCCTCAGCGACGCCTCCGTGCGCAATGCCCTCGTGGCTCACGCGGCTTTCGGCGGCTCGACCAACTTGATCCTGCACCTGCCCGCCATCGCCTACGCCGCCGGACTCGCGCGTCCCACCGTGGACGATTGGACGCGCGTCAACCGCCAGGTGCCGCGCCTCGTCGACGCCCTCCCCAACGGCCCCAAGGGCCATCCCACCGTGCAGGTCTTCCTCGCCGGAGGCGTCCCCGAAGTGCTCCTGCACCTCCGCCGCGCCGGCCTGCTGGACACGGCTGTGCGCACCGTCAGCGGCCTGACGCTCGGCGATTCGCTCGATTGGTGGGAGCAGTCCGAACGCCGCGCCGTCCTACGCCGCCTCCTGCGGGAGCGCGACGGCGTCGATCCCGGCGACGTCATCATGGACCCCGACGGTGCGCGCCGCCGCGGCCTCACTTCTACCGTGACGTTCCCCAAAGGCAACCTCGCCCCCGGCGGCTCGGTCATCAAAAGCACCTCCATCGACCCCGCCATGGTCGATGAGAACGGCATCTACCGCCACACCGGCCCCGCGCGCGTCTTCCGCACCGAAAAGGCCGCCATGCGGGCGATTAAGACCGGCGGCATCCAGGCGGGCGATGTCCTCGTCCTGATGTGCCGCGGACCCAAGGGCTCCGGCATGGAAGAGACCTTCGAGATCACCGCCGCCCTGCGCTACCTGGACTTCGGCAAGCGCGTGGCCGTGATCACCGACGCGCGCTTCAGCGGCGTCTCCACAGGCGCCTGCGTCGGCCACGTCACGCCCGAAGCCCTCTCCGGCGGCCCCATCGGCAAGCTCCGCGAGGGCGACACCATCGAAGTCCGCGTCGACCGCGCGCAGCTCGAAGGCTCCGTCAACCTCCTGGTGAACGGCAGCGCCGAAGAAGGCGCCCGCGAACTGGCCGCCCGCCCCCTGCGCGGCGACCTCGCGCCCGACCCCGAGCTACCCCCCGAAACCCGCCTTTGGGCCGCCCTGCAAGACATCGGCGGCGGCACCTGGGCCGGCTGCGTCTTCGACGTCGACGAGATCGAGAAGCGGCTGAATAGGCAACCCGATAAAGTATAGGTGATCATCCATGCCTCGACTTCTGGTCTGCCTCCTATTTGTCACCGCTCTTCGCGCCGCTGACCGCGATCCGATTGCCTATGTGAATCCCCTGATCGGAACGCAGAAAAGCAGAATCGGGTATGGCGGGACGATGCCGTTCGTCTCGCCTCCGTTCGCAATGACGAACTGGACCCCGCAGACCCGCCAGAACAAGATCAGCATCACGTCTTATGAGTACGACGACACGGCCATCAGCGGCTTCATCGGCACGCACCAGCCTGCAATCTGGATGGGCGACTACGGCTACATCACTCTGATGCCGCAGGTCGGCGACCTCCGCACAACGCCCGAAGCCCGCCGGCTCGCTTTCTCGCACAGCGACGAAACCGCCAGGCCGGATTACTATGCCGTGTCCCTGCGCACTGGAGACGGCGCGCGCATCCGCGCCGAAATGACCGCCACGGAGCGTTGCGCGTTTCTTCGCTTCCGGTTTCCGGCCGCCGGCGTCGCGCGCGTCCTCGTCGAGATCTCCCGGCCGGGCGTCCCAGGCTTTGCCGCCGCCGATCCCACGACAGGCGAGATCACCGGCTATAACCCTCATCGCATGGACGCGCACCTGGGGCCGTTTAAGCTGCCGAACTTCAAAGGCTATTTTGTGGTGCAGTTCCGCCAGGCTCCGCAGAAAGAGCAGACGTACGGCCTGGAGCACGGAGACGCCTCCTCGAGCCGGGGAGCATTCGCCGAATTCCGCCCTGGTGAGTTAGTGGAAGTCCGCGTCGGCACATCGTTCCTGAGCGTCGACCAGGCCCGCGCGAATCTCGCGGCACGAAATCCCCGACTGGAATTTCGATGCGGTGCGCGCGAAGCTGCATTCCGCCTGGGCCGAAAAACTGGGCCGTCTCGAAGTGGAAGGCGCCACCGATCGCGAGAGAGCCCGCCTCTACACCGCTCTCTATCACGCGCTGCTCTACCCGCGAGTCTTTTCCGAATATGGTCGATACTACAGTGCCTTCGACGATCGGGTGCACACCGGCGAAAGCTACACGGCTTACTCGATCTGGGACACCTTCCGCGCCGAAAACAGCCTGCTCACCCTCTTTGCGCCGGAGCGTATCGATGGCATGATCACCGCCCTCCTTCAGAACTTCCAGGAAGGCGGATGGATGCCGAAATGGCCGAACCCGTCCTACACGAATATCATGATCGGCACCCACGCCGACTCGCTCGTCGCGGAGGCCATCCGCAAAGGGTTCCACGGCTTCGATCGCGAACTTGCCTGGAAAGCCGTCTACAAAGATGCCATGGTTCCACCCGACGGAGACACCTCACGGCGCTGGCTCGATCGCGAAGAAGGAACCCCGTACGAAGCCCGGGCGGGCCTGACTTACTACAAACGCCTGGGTTACATCCCCACCGACAAGACCGATGAAGCCGCATCTCGTACGCTCGAGGACAGCTATGACGACTGGTGCGTGGCTCAGGTCGCGAAAGCGTTGGGCCGCGAAGACGATTACCGCTTCTTCCTTCATCGCTCTCTGAACGATCGCAATCTGTTCAACCCGGCCCTCGGGCTGATGAACGGCAAAACATCCGATGGCAAGTGGGCTCCCATCGGCGGCCCGCGCGATACGCCTGGAAATCGTTCGGCCGCGGGCTGGACCGAAGGCGATGCCTGGGTGTACACCTGGTCGCCGCTGCACGACCAGGCGGGACTGATCCAACTCCTGGGCGGCAGGGAAGCGTACGCTGCGAAACTCGACGCTCACTTCAGCGGCGGACACAACGTGCACAGCAACGAGCCGAGCCACCACTACGCGTACCTCTATGACTTCGCCGGTCAGCCCTGGAAGACCCAGGCGAAGGTGCGCGAGATCGCCGCGGCCGAATATGGTTTCGACGCGGGTGGTCTGGATGGCGATGACGATTGCGGCCAGATGTCCGCCTGGCTGTTGTTTACGGCGATGGGCTTCTACCCGGTCAATCCGGCCAGCGGCGAGTACATGATCGGCAGCCCCATGTACAGTCGCATGAGCATCCGGCTGCAAAGCGGAAAGACCTTCCGCGTCATCGCGGAGAATGTCTCGGACAGGAACCTCTACGTTCAGTCCGCAACGCTCGACGGAAAGCCCTTGAATGCTCCGCTTATCACCTGGGAGCAGATCCAGTCAGGCGCCACATTGAGGTTCGGAATGGGCCCGAAGCCGTCGCGGTGGGGAAGCGATTGGCAACCAGCCCTGATTCCGTCGAAATGAATTAGGCAAGGTCGAAGCGATCGAGGTTCATCACCTTGCTCCACGCAGCCACGAAGTCCTTCACGAACGCCTCCTTCGAGTCGTCACATGCATAGACTTCCGCGATGGCCCGGAGTTGGGAGTTCGAGCCGAAGAGAAGGTCGACGCGGGTGCCGGTCCACTTGAGTTCGCCGGTCGCGCGGTCATGCCCCTCGAACACCTCTTCGGATGCGGTAGAAGCCTGCCACTTCGTCTTCATGTCGAGCAGGTTGACGAAGAAATCATTCGTCAGCATCCCGGGCCGCTTGGTGAAGACGCCGTGTTTCGACTGCCCGAAGTTGGCATTCAGGGCGCGCATGCCGCCGAGGAGAACCGTCATCTCAGGAGCGGTCAGCGTCATCAACTGCGCCCGATCCACCAGCATCTCCTCCGCCGATCTTTGCTCTCCGTTCCGGAGATAGTTGCGGAACCCGTCCGCGGCCGGCTCCAGTACGGCGAACGAGTGCACATCGGTCTGCTCCTGCGAAGCGTCCGTGCGCCCCGGCGAGAAGGGAACCTTCACGTTGAACCCGGCCTTTTTCGCGGCTTCCTCGACGGCCGCGCAGCCGCCCAGAACGATCAGGTCGGCAAGCGAAACCTTCTTTCCGCCGGATTGCGAGGCGTTGAAGTCCTTTTGGATCGCCTCCAGCTTCGCGAGGGTCTTGGCCAGTTCGGCCGGCTGGTTCGCTTCCCAGTCCTTTTGCGGCGCGAGGCGAATGCGCGCCCCGTTCGCCCCGCCACGCATGTCGGAGCCGCGGAACGTCGCCGCCGACGCCCAGGCAGTGGTCACCAGTTGGGAGATCGACAGTCCCGATGCGAGGATCTTGGCCTTCAGGGCGGCGATGTCCTGTTCGCCGATCAATGCATGATCCACCGCCGGAACAGGGTCCTGCCAGATCTGGGGCTCCGCGGGAACGAGCGGGCCCAGGTACCGCGAGAGAGGCCCCATGTCGCGGTGGGTCAGCTTATACCAAGCCTTGGCGAACGCGTCCGCGAACTCCTGCGGATGGTCGAGGAAGCGCTTGGCGATCGGCGCATAGATCGGGTCCACCTTCAGCGAAAGGTCCGTCGTGAACATGATCGGGGCGTGCCGCTTCGACGGATCGTGGGCATCCGGAACGGTGCCCGCCGCGGACGCGTTCTTGGGAGTCCACTGGTTCGCTCCGGCCGGGCTCTTCCCGAGCTCCCACTCATAGCCGAACAGGTTTTCCAGGTAGTTGTTGTCCCATTTCGTCGGGGCGGTGGTCCATGCGCCTTCCAACCCGCTGCCGATGGTGTGGACGCCGTTACCGTTGCCGAAGGTATTAGCCCAGCCCAGGCCCTGCTCCACGATGTCGGCAGCCTCGGGTTCGGGGCCGACATACCGGCTCGGATCGGCGGCGCCGTGGGCTTTGCCGAAGGTGTGCCCACCGGCGATGAGCGCCACCGTCTCCTCGTCATTCATCGCCATGCGGGCGAACGTCTCCCGGATGTCGATTGCCGCGGCGACTGGATCCGGCTTTCCATTGGGTCCTTCCGGATTCACGTAAATCAGGCCCATTTGAACCGCGCCGAGAGGATTCTCGAGCTGACGTTCGCCGCTGTAGCGTTCGTCCGCCAGCCACTTGCCTTCGCGTCCCCAGTAAATGTCCTCTTCGGGCTCCCAAACGTCCACGCGCCCGCCGCCGAAACCGAAGGTCTTGAACCCCATCGACTCCAGGGCGACGTTACCGGTGAGAACCATGAGGTCGCCCCAGGAGATCTTCCGGCCATACTTCTGCTTGATCGGCCAGAGCAGCCGGCGCGCCTTATCGAGGTTGACATTATCGGGCCAGCTATTGAGGGGCGCAAACCGTTGAGAGCCGGAGCCCGCTCCGCCGCGGCCGTCGGCGATGCGGTAGGTGCCGGCGCTGTGCCACGCCATCCGAATGAAGAACGGCCCATAGTGACCATAGTCCGCCGGCCACCAGGCTTGCGAATCCGTCATCAAGGCATGGAGGTCCTTGATCACGGCATTGAGATCGAGGGTCTTGAATTCTTCCGCGTAGTTAAATTCATTGCCCATCGGATTGGACAGGGCAGAGTGCTGGTGCAGCACGTTCAGTTTGACCTGATTCGGCCACCAGTCCGCATTCGTCGAGACTCCAGTCATCGTGAGTCTGGGAGCGCCGCCGGACATCGGGCACTTGGATTCGGTTGACATCTTCTGCTCCTGATTGGCGGGGACAGGCGCCCCCGTTGCCTTGGTGAGTTCTTTCTCCATCTGTTCATCTCCTTCGAACGAGCCGGTTATCTACACGTCTACGCCACTCAACTGGAGGCGCGCCGCGGAGCGCACTTCGTGCAGAGCCCGCGGAAAATGAGTTCGCATTCGCGAAGAACGCGCTTACCGAGGGATCCCGAGGCAGGCCGGGGCACGTCGTACCACTCCATATCCTCCACATTGCCGCAGCGATCGCAGATGAAGTGGTGATGCCGCATGCCCTTCGCATCGAATCGCGCAGCGCGGCCCTCGACGGCCACTTCACGCACCAAACCCGCCTGCACCAGGTCCCGCAGATTGTTATAAGTCGTAGCCCTGGAAGAGCGCGGATCCACACGATTCACGGCTTCAAAGATTTCCGCAGCCGTGGGATGCCCGGTGTGTTCCATCAGGAATGCCATCACGGCGTAGCGCTGCGGAGTGCACCGCAATCCGCCGCCTTCCAAGGCCTCTCTAATCGCCTCGGCATCCATGATGATTTTAGATTATGTCTAATGTGATATTTTGTCAAGATTCGTTCAGGGCAGTCTTTGCTTCGCGCTCGCAGGATTCTGTACGCTCTGTAACAGATGTAGCATCCGTTCCGACGCCGCGCCGTCGTAGGCACGGTTCAGCACGCCGTAGCTCTCCAGGTTGCCGAATTTCCGGGTATGCCCGCTGAGCTGAGTGCCGTTGAGCGGCCAATAGCACCAGTCCAGATCGGTCTCGCCAAGGAACCGAATGAAGTTCCGGAACCAGAAGCCCTCCTGCTTTGGATCGGAGCTGTCCAGGCAGCGTGGTGCCTGGCAGGTTCCAAACTCGCCGATCCAGAGCGGCACTTCGGATTCCTCGCGGAGGAAGGCCCATTTCGCCTGCACTGCCTTTACGTAATCGTCGTAGGTGCGGATGGCTTTGTGACTGAACGGGTAGTCGTGCGCAGAGTATACCAACCGGTTGGGCACATTCAGTTTCACGGGTAGGGCGGCAAAGCCGCTCAGGTCGAGAGCGTAATCGATGCCCTCGACGAAGATAAGCCAATTCGGATTCTCGGCGAGAATCGCGTTGCCTCCACGTTCAGCCGCGGCGTGCCAGTCGAAAGCGGGGTCCTTACCGCCCCAGGTGGCGCCGAAACGCAGTTCGTTGCGCAGGTCCGCACCGATCACGGCCGGTTGATGTTTGTAGCGCCGGGCCATGAAGCGCCAGTCCGCCAGCCAGCGTTGTTCCGGATACGCCGGGCTGTGCCAGAGTGCGTTGCCGTCGCCTTCGAAGCAGCACCAGTCGGCGCGGCTCACATGATTGTCCAGGATCACATACAGTCCCTCCCGGGCAAGCGCATCCACCGTCAGATCCAGAACCTCCAGCGCCCGCTTTCCCTTCAGTGCGGGATTTGCCGCGATCGCGTAGGCAGGGACCACCGGATTGGTTTCCACGAGCTCGTTCGACCACGGGATGCGGACGCTGTTGAAGCCCATGGACTTCACTTCGCGGGCGATGTCGGCGAGCGGGCGGTAAGCCAGCCCTCCCACCGAGAACTCGCTGTTATCGGCGCCGTACCAGTTCACGCCCGCCAGTTTGACGCGATTGCCCTTCGCATCCACGATCCAATGATGGGCGGTGTGGAAAGGCAATTCGGCCGCCCGCGCGGTACCCAGGGCACATAAGAGCACCAAGGCTGTGTGGCAGGCCACGGCTCATCTCCGGCCCTAGCTCAGGCCCTTCACTCCCCACCCCGCGCGATACTTCCGCTTCACGAACGCGGTCGCTTCCGCCGAGTTCGTGAACTTCAGCTTCTTCGCTTCCCACTCCAGCGTCGTCTTGGGGAACCGCGTGGCGATCGGCCCCAGCAGCACCGATTCCGTCAGCGGCGCCGAATACTCGAACCCGGTCGTGGTCTTCCCGTTCCCCAGAATCGCTTCCACGAATTGGAAGTAGTGGTTCACCGGCTCCTGCGGGGGCATCGCGAAGCCCTGGAACTGGTCTTCCGGCAGCAGCACCGGCATGCCGATGTGCGGCAGCAGCATCACGCCCTTGGTCCCCACCAGAATCGATCCCTGGCCCGGAAGCCGGCGCGTTCCGATGAGCGCCTGAATTTCCTGCGGAGGCCGCTCCTTGCCGTCGTACCACGAGACATTCACCGTCTTGCCCTCGGTCATCGCCGTTCCCGGGAACACGTAGTGGATGACCGAATTCAGCGCCCAGTTATGCTGCCCCGGCGCGGGCCCTTCCGAGCGCACCGAGATTGGCGCGGTCAACTGCACCGCCTCGAATACCGGGTCGAAGATGTGGCAACCCATGTCGCCGAACGTGGCGGTGCCGAAATCCTGCCGCTTGCGCCAGTTCACCGGATGGTAGTAATCGGTGAGGTACGGGCGCGGCGCCGCAGTCCCGATCCAGTAATCCCAGTTCAGCGTTGGGGGCACCGGGTCGGAACGGTCGGGCACGATCTCGGGGTCGCCCCATTCCTTTTCGCTCCAGGAGTGGACTTCCTTGATCTTGCCGATCGCCCCCGCGTGCACCAGCGCCACCGCCGTTTTGTACTCCTTGCTGGAGTGGATCTGGATGCCCATCTGCGTGACCAGCCTCTTCTTGCCGGCCATCTCCATCAGCCTACGGCATTCGAAGATGTCGTGCGCCAGAGGCTTCTGCCCGTAGACGTGCAGGCCCAGCCGCATCGAGCTCATGGCTGTAGGCGCATGCATGTGGTCGGGAGTGCCGACGCAGACCGCGTCGAGGTTGTGGCGCTCCTTGTGCAGCATCTCGCGCCAGTCCTGGTAGGCCCGCGCGTCCGGGAACTTCTGCTTCAGTTTCCCGAGCCGGCTGGTATCGACCTCGGCTGCGCAGACCACCTTCACTTTGGGGTGCCTCGCGATGCCGTCCAGCGTGTACCAGGCCATGTTGTCGGCCCCGAAGGCCGCCAGGCGGACCGTGCCGCTGGGCGGAGCCGAGAGCAGATTCTTGATAAAGAACGGCGCGGCCGCCGCCGAGGCCGCCTGCTTCAAGAAGGAGCGGCGGGTGCCCTGAAGTTCCGGTTTCATATCTTTCCCACATTGTTGCAGAATTCAGAGTATGAGGGTAACTGTTCTTTTGGGCGCGGCCGCTTTCCTGGCGTCCGGCGCCGCGGCCCAGGACCGGGGGCATGGATGCAGCAGGCCAAATGGGGAGTGATGAACCACTACCTGGCCGACTGGCAGGCGCGCGCGAACGGCCTGACGATGAGCGTCGATCAATGGAATCGCATGATCGATGGCTTCGACGTCGAGGCTCTCGCGAAACAGCTCCAGTCCGTGGGCGCCCGCTACTACCAGATCACCCTCGGCCAGAATTCCGGGTACTATCTTTCGCCCAACGCTGGTGGCGATCCGACGCGGGACCGATGGCAAAGTCGACGGCGCCCGGATCCACATGCTGAGCTTCCTGGGGACTACTTGGGGAATGGGGACGCCGCGTTTCACGGCCGATCAGGTAGTGGAATATACGCGCAAGGTAACCGGCGCGGGCGGCGCCGTCACCTGGGACGTGCCGCTCCAGTTGAACGGGACGATCTCCGAGCCGTTCCTTACGCAACTTAAGGTTCTGGGTAAAGCGATCGACGCTCCGGCGACTCAGTGATGATGGTGGTGGTGGAAGTGATGATAAAGGTATCCTCCACCGCCGCCCAGAAAGCCTCCGATTAACGCGCCTTTGCCGCCGCCTACCAGACCGCCGACTGCCGCGCCGCCCAGCGCGCTACCGCCGATGACGGCGGCCTTGCTCTTGTACCAGTGATGGTGGTGGTGGGGCTGTGTGTAGTGAGCCGGCGGCGCCGGATGGCTCTGCTGCGGAGCAACCCGGTACGCTGTGGCCGGTTGCGGATCCCGCGGTTGCGTGGCCGCCCAGGCATGGCCGTCGAACGCCATCAGACCAACCAGCGCGAACATCAAAATCGCGACGATACCGGCTCTATTCTTAAAGGTGGGAGCAAAAATCATGATTACCTCCCTAACCTATAAGATGCGAAGAATGCCGGCTCCGACCGCCGAAAACCCGTGAAAGGGATGCTTCCAGAGGCTGCGTAGGATCCGTTTCAAAACCATTTAAAAACGCTGGAAACGATTGATTTAGAATAATTTGCGCGATCTTGCGCGAGCGGAAACCTATCGTTTTGCGCACTTCTGTGGGATACTCAATTATAGAACAGGTTTTCAACCCAGAATGTCCCAGTTGGACGACGCAGTCGCCAAGTATAACAGGCTGTTGGAGAGTGGTCCGTTTCGTGACCTCGGTTGGGTCGAGGCCCTCCACCAGCGCATGGAAGCCGCCCGCCTCTCTTCTGCCGGACGGCTGATCTGCCCTTTTCTTCGACCGAATTTTATCTCCCGCCGGCAATACGAATCGCTGGTGAAGACGGGCGAAGCGCTAATCGGCGCAATCGATCGCATGGAGCAGATGGTATTGAGCAATCCGGTGCTGCTGTCGCGGCTCGAATTGCTGCCGGCCGAAAAAATGCTGGCCGCCATCGACCCCGGATATCAGGCCCTGGAAGTGGCGGCGCGGCTCGATTCGCACCTCTGCAACGGCACCCTGCGATTCGTCCAATACAACGCCGATTCCCCCACGGGCGGCGGATATTCCGATGCCCTGGCCGATCTTTTCTACGATATTCCGCCGATGAAGGAGTTTCGGAAGAAATATTCGCTCACGAAAGTCGGCAGCCGCAAGCATCTCCTGCAGGCGCTGCTGAAATCCTACAAGCAATTCGGCGGGACCAAGAAACCGAACATTGCCATCGTCGAATTTCGGACCCCTTATGGATCCGGGCAGAGCGAATACGAACTGTTCCGCGATTTCTTCCGGCAGGAAGGCTACTCGGTCGAAATCGTCGCTCCCGAACAACTCGAGTACCGCAACCGCGTGCTGCGCAAGGGTAACTTCGAGATCGACGTGGTGTACCGGCGTCTGGGCGTGCAGGAGTTTCTCATCCGCTTCGACCTTGCCCATCCGCTGGTGCAAGCTTACCGGGACCGCGCCGTTTGCGTGGTGAACAGCTTCCGTTCGGAACTGGCCCACAAGAAGGCGATGTTCGGGCTGCTGACGGACGAGACGCTGACCGCAAAATTCCCGGCGGCGGAGCGCAAGGCAATCCGCGAGCACGTGCCCTGGACGCGCCTGGTGGGCGCCACCAAGACCACGTACGAAGACAAGCCGGTCGATCTGCCGGAGTTCATCACGCAGAACCGCGAGCGGCTGGCCCTCAAGCCGAACGACGACTATAGCGACCAGCACACTTACTTCGGCTGGGAAATGGATGCCTCGGAGTGGGAGCGCGCCCTGAAGCAGGCCATGCGCTCGCCTTACGTCGTGCAGGAGCGCGTCGAGCCGGTCCGCTCGGTCTTCCCGATGATGACCTTCGGGCTGCTCGAATTCCGCGAATTGCAGGTGGATGTCCACCCGCACGCCTATCTCGGCAAGGTGCACGGCTGCTCGAGCTGGCTTTCCACCGGCAAGACCGGCTTCTCCTCGGCGGCCGGCATCGTCCCGACCTTCATCCTTGATTCCAAGTAGGGAGCGGGCCGGCGCTCAGTCGTGGCGTTCCGAGCTCATACCGGGCTCTTCGGGTCCCGGAACTTCGCCGTCCACCATCTTCTTTTGCGGCCCGCTGGTCTCCATGTAGATGGCGTTCGGCATAGCCAGCAGCATGTTCAGGTTGGTGGAGCCGCCGCCGTGGCTGGCCAGTTCCAGGCCGTAAGCGTTCGCCACTGCCGCAATCTCCATCCACTCGGTGACGCCGCCCGCGCGCCGGTTGTCGGGCTGCACAACATCCGCGCCGCGGCGCGCGATCAGGTCGGCGAAGGCGTACTTGGTGTTCAGGTTCTCGCCGGTCGCGATCCTCATGTCGAGCGCCGCGGCCAGCATCGCGAAGCCCTCCATATCCTGCGGCGGAAGGGGCTCTTCGTACCAGAAACAGCCCAGCTCCTGGTAGACGCGCCCGCGCCGCAGTGCCTCGTTGGCGTTGAAAACCTGGTTGGCGTCCACCATGATGCGCCCGCCTTTGCCCAGGATCTCCTGCGTGGCGCGAATGCGGCGAGTGTCGTCGTCGATCGATTCCCGTCCCACCTTGATCTTGACCGCGCGGTAGCCCTGCTCGACGGCAGCCGAGATCTGCCGGCGAAACTTGGATAGGTCCGCATCGTTGTCGTAATACCAGCCGCACATGGAATAGACCGGGATGCGGTCGCGGTAGGCCCCCAGCATCTTGTAGACCGGCAGGCCGGCCTGTTTGCCCAGGATGTCCCAGACCGCGATATCCACGGCGGCGATGGCGAACTGCGTCACGCCGCCCACTCCCTGGTATTCGAGCGCTTTCCACAGGTCTTCGCGGATGCGGCGCGGGTAGGCCGGGTCCTTGCCGAGCAGCACCGGCTTGATCTCCTGCTCCAGGATGGCCTGCACCACCTTCGGCCCGCCCGCGATCATCCCGAAGCTGCTGGAGGCCCATCCGGTGATGCCTCCGTCGGTCCGCAGCCGCAGGACCACCGAGCCGCCGTCGGTGCCGAACTGGTGGATGGCGTCGTAGTAGGCCGTCCCCGGACGGCTCTGCCGCACCTCCGTTTCGAGCGCGGTGATCTTTAGAGTTCCGCGTTGTCCGGCGGGCGCGGCAAGTGCCCTTCCGGCCAGCGGCAAGGCGGCGGCGGATTGCAATAACTGTCGGCGATTCATAGCTGTATCGAACCGTATCACGGATCCCGGTCCGCGGCAAAGACCGGGTATCTTCACGGTAACGTCAATGAATCAATGCTATACTCTTGGCGCGATGTTAATCGCGCTTGTCTCAGGGTCAGGTGCAAATGGACTGAAATACGGCTCTTGTCCTCACCCTAAAGGGGGTGTTTCCGTGCTCGATCTGGTAATTATTCGCATTATCTTCATTCTCGTTCTCACGTTCTCGGCGTTCGAACTGCGTCCCTTCAATTCCTCCCAACCGGAGGCTGCGGCGGGTGGCCTGCTCCTGGGCCTGGTCATTATCTTCTTCGAGATGCGGCTGGAAAAAGTCAGCCTGAAGCGTCTCATTGGGGCGGCCGTCGGCTCGGTGCTGGGCATCGCCGGTGCGTTCCTCATGACCCTGGTTCTCAGCAAAGCCACGCCGGAGCCGTTTCTCCAGGTGTGCCTCCTGTTGCTGATGACCTACGTGGGCCTGATCGTGGGCGCCAAGAAGGGCGACCTGCTGAACCTGGCGGCCCTGGGCGGGGTTTTCGGGGGCGAGAAGTCCTCCAAGAAGACTTTCAAAATCCTGGACACCAGCGTCATCATCGACGGACGCATCGCCGACATCGCCGAAACGGGGTTCCTCGACGGCGTGCTGGTGATCCCGCAATTCGTCCTGCGCGAACTGCAACTCGTGGCCGATTCGGCCGACTCCATGAAGCGCAACCGCGGGCGCCGCGGGCTCGATATCCTGCAGCGCATCCAGAAGATGGCCCACCTCAACGTGCAGATCGTCGAAGAGGACTTCCCGCACGTGCGCGAAGTGGACATGAAGCTCATCGAGCTGGCCAAAATCTACGACTGTAAGATCATCACCAACGACTTCAACCTGAATAAGGTGGCGCAGCTCCATGGCGTCGAGGTGCTCAACATCAACGAGCTGGCGAACTCGCTGAAGCCCATCGTGCTGCCCGGCGAGACCATGCGGGTCTTCATCCTCAAAGAGGGCAAGGAGTACAACCAGGGGGTCGCCTACCTGGACGACGGCACCATGGTGGTGGTGGACAACGCCAAGAAGATGATCTCGAAGACCATCGACATCTCGGTGACCAGCGTCCTGCAGACCACCGCCGGCAAGATGATCTTCGGCAAGTTCGATGAGCGGATGCACGCCGCGGCGGGCGCGGAGAAGCACGACCGGCCGGCGCGCAAGAGCGATCCGCAGCCGATGACGAACCTCCCGCCGGAGAAAACCACGATAGAATCGTAGAGCACAATGAAAGTCGCCGTCATATTGCCCGCCGCGGGCCTGGGCACCCGTATGGGGAAAGGCTCGGCGGAGAAGACCGGCACCAGCCGCAAGCAGTTCATGTTGCTCGAGGGTTCGCCCATTCTCACCTACACCGTGCGGAAGTTCGCCGCCTCGCCCCGCGTGGCGGAGATCGTGGTGGCGGTGCGCGCCGAGGATCTGGAATGGGTCGGCGACATGCTGGCCGGAGAGTTTCCGCGAGATCGGGTGCGGGTCGTGGAAGGCGGCAACAGCCGCCAGCAGTCCGTGGAGAACGCGCTGCGCACCCTGAAGCCCGATACGGACCTGGTAGCGGTACACGACGCCGTGCGGCCGTTCATCGACCTGGAGACGATCCACGCGGTCTTCGACGAGGCGGCCGAAACCGGCGCAGCCATCGTGGCGGTACCGGCCGTGGACACCGTCAAGCAGGTGGTCCGCGGCACCAGCCATGTCAGGGTGCGGTCCACGCTGCCTCGCGAAAAGCTGGTGATGGCGCAGACCCCGCAGGTCTTCCGCTACGAGGTCATCCAGAAGGCCTTCCAATCGGCCATGCTGGACGGGTTCACGGGGACCGACGAATCGAGCCTGGTGGAGCGTATGGACGTGGAGGTCAGCGTGGTTCCGGGCAGCGACCGCAACATCAAGATCACCAAGCCCGGCGACATGCACCTGGCCCGGCTGTTCCTGCAGGAAGAGACCGAGGAAAGCAAGCGTTGAGCGAGATCCGGACCGGCCTGGGTTGGGATGTCCACCGGATTACTCCCGGCCGTCCCTTAATTCTGGGAGGGGTGGCGGTAGCTTGCGAATTCGGGCTGGAAGGGCACTCCGACGCCGACGTGCTGGCGCACGCCATCACCGACGCCATTCTCGGAGCGGCCGCGCTGGGTGACATCGGGATGCACTTCCCCGATTCCGACCCCCGCTGGAAGGGCTGCGACAGCCTGGTCTTCCTGCGGCACGCCCGGGAACTCGCGGAAGCCCGAGGCTTCCGGATCGTCAACGTGGATTCCACCGTGATCCTCGAGCGTCCCAAGCTCAAGGATTACCGGCAGCCCATCCGGGAGCGGTTGGCTGCCGAACTGGGACTGGATGTCGACCGCGTCTCTGTAAAGTTCAAGACGGCAGAAAAAGTAGGGCCTGTGGGAGAGGGACGCTCCGCCGAATCCCAAGCCGTCGTAACGCTGGAGAGACTGTAAAGGGCTAGCAAGCCTTCAGCAGGCACATCCGGCGGGCGGCGCGCCGTGCTTTCAGCCGTTCGTTGGCCTTCTTCTGTTTCTCGGCCGAAACCACAGTCTGGCACGCATCACAGCGTTTCCGGATACGGGACCGGGTAACGAACTCCGCGCCACACCGGCGGCACTGCTTCGTCATCGTCTCCTCAAGCGGGAGAATGCCCGGTTTCTTCGGTAGTAAATGGGAGTAATGGAAATCGCAATGATTCACGTCCTGCACCTCGCGTCCTTGGCTAAAGTACGACTAGCGGGAGATTGACACCCAGGTTGGGTGTAATCACGCATTGCTCTCTCCCGGTTGCATAAAAACCCGACAACTGCCGTTTTTGCCCACGCCCGGGAGAATCCGGACACTCCTGCACATTTGATTGAGATAAAAGGAGTTCCAGATCTGGGAGCCGGGGATGGTGGTTTCGGATATTCGGATCCGTCCTGGCAGTGTCATGGTTCTCACAGTATACATGCACGCCATGCGCCGAATTCAAGCCGCACTGGGGGATGCGGGGCGGTAGATCTCCGTGGCGCCCAGCAATTCCCACCGCAAGTGATTGACATAGAAGACGAGAAGCGGCTCCGAATAGCCGCCGCGGAATTTTTCGAAAACCCGGTCTTCCCAACCCTCGGTGAAGTATGGCTTGGGATCCATGTCCTTGGCGAAGAACCCGTTTTCGTGGGGCACGCCGAGGAAGTCCAGCAGGGCGGTGATCATATCCAGGTGCGAGACCAGCACCGCCTGGGCAAGGTCCTTCCCGAAATCCTCGTCGCCGCCGGAGATTCGCTCCAGGAACTTCGGCGCCGATTTACGCAGGACCTCGGTGTTCAGCTTATGGAGGTGCGCCCTGACTTTAAAACCTTCATAGATCTGGTAGGTTCGGAGCTTGCCGATGGAAATACTCCGGATCAGCTGTCCGAACGCCTCGGGCCCAAGCCCGAGGTAAACGTCCGAAATCTGCATAAACGATCAGGGTATCACGGTCTGCGCAGACCCAAGGTCTGGCCGCGCCGGGCCCGCCGGGGTAAAATGGATAGGTTTTGGACAAAATGGGAAATCTGATTATCCTGGGCTCCCAATGGGGAGATGAAGGCAAGGGGAAGATTGTCGATCTGTTCTCCGAGCGGTTCGACATTGTGGCGCGCTATCAGGGCGGCCACAATGCGGGCCACACCGTCTTCATCGGTGAAAAGAAATTCGTCCTGAAGCTGATTCCAAGCGGAATTCTGCGGCCGGGCAAGCGGGCCGTGATCGGCAACGGCCTGGTGATCGATCCGGCGGCGCTGCTCTCCGAGATCGAGACGCTGGAAGCGGCCGGGGTGGACGTGCGAGGGCAGCTCGCCGTCAGCAACCGGGCGCATGTGCTGTTCCCGGTGCACCGCATGATGGAGAAGATGTCGGAGGGCCGGCCGGGGCGCGTTTCGATCGGGACCACCTCGCGCGGCATCGGGCCATGCTACGAAGACAAGACCGGGCGCCGCGGCATCCGCATTGCCGACCTGCTGGACACGGAATTCTTCCGCGAGCAATACGACTCGGTGATGGAAGAGAAGGCCGCCATCGCCAAAGCGCTGGGGATTTACGAAGAGCTCGACCTGCGCGCGATCCGCGACGAATACGAGGCCTTTGCGGAACGCATCCGGCCGATGGTCTGCGATACCGCTATGCTGCTTGGCCGCGCGATCCGCGAGGGCAAGACCGTGCTGTTCGAAGGGGCGCAAGGCACCATGCTCGATATCGACCACGGCACCTACCCGTTCGTCACTTCATCGAGCGCCAGTGCCGGCGGCGCGTGCACCGGTACGGGGATTCCGCCCACTTCGATCGGCGGCGTGATCGGCGTCTCGAAGGCCTATATCACGCGGGTGGGCGGCGGCCCCTTTCCGACCGAAGCGCTGGACGGGGCGGGAGACCGCATCCGCGAGCGAGGCAAGGAGTTCGGCGCGGTGACGGGCCGTCCGCGGCGGTGCGGCTGGTTCGACGTTCCGCTGCTGCGGTACACCGCGGCCATCAACGGGTTCGACAGCATCGTGGTGACCAAGCTCGACGTGCTCGACGAGTTCGAGCAGATCAAGGTCTGCACCGGCTACCGGCTGGGCGGGCGGGTGATCGAAGAGATGCCGCCGACGGTAAGGCAGATCGCGGAGGTCGAGCCGGTTTACGAGTGTGTGCCGGGCTGGGGCGTTTCGACCTTCGGTATTTCGGCGTACGACGAACTTCCGCGCAAGGCCAAGGAGTACCTGGCCTATCTCGAGAAGCACACTGGTGTGGAGATTGGCTGCATTTCGACCGGGCCGGAGCGCAATCAAACGATCGTGCGGCCGGGCTCGCGGCTCGAGAAGCTGGTTTCCTAGTGCAGCGCAGTCTGATCTCGCAAAAGGGCAAACCAGGAACAGGCTCCGAATTTCGCAACTGCAGCGAAATTCGAGCCTGCTTTGCGGCGCAATCCGTTACGACAGCACTCGCCATTCTTGTGTCCGGAGTTGCGTACGGGCAGGACGCCCGCGAAATCGTGCGGCGCGCCGTGGATGCGGACCACCGCTTGAGTGAAGCGGCCCGCAACTATACCTTCCTGCAGCGCAACCAGGTGAAGGAGTTCGACGGCGGCGGCAAGCTCAAGAAGAACGATGACCGCACCTTTGATGTGACCCTGCTGGAGGGCTCTCCCTACCGGCGGCTGGTGGCGCGGAACGGCCAGCCGATCAGCGCGGAAGAGCAAAAGGCCGAGCAGGAGAAGCTACAGAGCGGCATCGAGCAGCGCCGTCATGAAACCGCAGAGCAGCGCGAGCGCCGGGTGGCGGACTGGCGCCGGAAGCAGGAAAAGCAGCGCGAGCCCCTGCAGGAATTTCCCGACGCCTTCAATTTCCGGCTGGTGGGCGAGGAGTCGTTCGATGGAGCCGCCGTCTACGTGATCGATGCGACGCCGAAACCGGGATACAAGCCTAAACTGTCCTCGGCGTCCTTCTTCCCTAAAGTGAAAGCGCGGCTGTGGGTCGATAAGAGCACCTACGCCTGGGCCAGGCTCGACATGGAGACGCTGGATACGATCTCCTTCGGGGGGATCGTGCTGCGACTGGCCAAGGGCAGCCACCTCGAGATCGATCAAATGCAAGTGAACGGCGAGGCGTGGCTGCCGCGGCGGGTGGAACTCGAGGCGTCGGCGCGGATCTTCCTCTTCAAGTCCCTGCGGGCGCAGTTCCTGTACACCTTCAGCGACTACAAGAAGTTCCAGGTGGATTCGCGGGTGGTTACGACGGGCGTCCAGTAGAATCCTGCAAACCAGGTGAAAGGGAGCGGCGGTTCGGAGCATTCCCACGCTGGAGGCTCCGAAAATGCAGCTCAAGTCGATCCTGCCGGTCCTGCTTCTTCCCGCCGTGCTGGCCGCCGAAACCGGCACGCTGACCACCCCCAAGGGTATCTGCCCCCTCAAACACACGGAGGTGAAGGCGAAGATCAGCGGGCCGCTGGCGCGCGTCACGGTCACCCAGGAGTTCGAGAACCCTTTTCAGGAGAAGATCGAGGCCGTCTACACCTTCCCCCTGCCGGCCGATTCGGCGGTGGACGATATGACGATGCTGGTGGGTGATCGCACCATACGCGGCCTTATCAAGCCGCGGGACGAAGCGCGCAAGATCTACGAAGAGGCGCGGCGCAACGGCCGGATAGCGGGGCTGCTCGACCAGGAACGGCCGAACATCTTCACGCAGGCGGTGGCCAACATCATGCCGGGCGCCAAGGTGAAGATCGAGATCAGCTACGTGGAGACCATGCCGTACGAAGGCGGGTCGTACGAGTTCCACTTCCCGATGGTGGTGGCGCCGCGCTACCTGCCGACCCGCGTGCCGGATGCATCGCGCATTTCGCCGCCGGTGACGCCCGAAGGGACGCGCGCGGGGCACGATATCTCGGTGGAAGTGAGCGTAGACGCCGGCGTGCCGATCGAGGCGCTCGCAGTCGAAGACGCACGATGTGGCGGTGGAGCGGCCGTCGCCGGAGCGCGCCGTCGTACGGCTGCGGGACAAGGCGGCGATCCCCAACAAGGACTTCATCCTGCGCTACGCGGTGGCGGGGAGGCGCGTGGAAGATGCGGTGCTGACCCATCGCGCCGGCAAGGGCGGATTCTTCACGCTGCTGCTTCAGCCGCCGGACCGCGTCGCTCCGGCGGAGGCCACGCCCAAGGAACTGGTGTTCGTGCTGGACACCTCCGGCTCCATGTCGGGCTTCCCCATCGAGAAGGCCAAAGAGACTATGCAACTGGCGCTCGACGGGCTGAATCCGCGCGACACCTTCAACCTGATCACGTTCTCCGGCGATACGCACATCCTGTTTCCGAAGCCGGTACCGGCCACTGCCGAGAACCTGCGCAGCGCCAGGGAGTTTCTGCAATCGCGCTACGGGGGCGGCGGCACCGAGATGATGAAGGCGATCCGCGCGGCGCTCGAGCCGTCGGGCGCGCCGGACCACGTGCGGGTCGTGTGCTTCATGACGGACGGCGAGGTGGGGAACGATTTCGAAATCCTCGGCGAGGTGCAGCGGCATCCGGAGGCGCGCGTGTTCGCGTTCGGAATCGGGAGCTCGGTGAACCGCTTCCTGCTCGACGGAATGGCCCGGTACGGCCGCGGCGAAGTGGAGTACGTCGGGCTGAAGGACGACGGATCGGCCGCCGCCCGCCGCTTCCACGAGCGTGTGCAGAGCCCGCTGCTGACGGATGTCTCGATCGATTGGGGCGGGTCTGCCCGTCACGGACGTCTACCCGGCGCGCATCCCGGACCTGTTCGCGGCCAAGCCCGTAGTGATCTCCGGGCGGTACTCCTCGGCCGCGAGCGGGGTCATCCGGCTGCGCGGAAAAATGGCGGGGCGCGAGTTCACGCGCGAGATTCGTGTGGGCCTGCCCGCCTCCCAGCCGGAGAACGCCGTACTGGCGACGCTGTGGGCGCGCCGCAAAGTTGGCGATTTGATGAGCCAGGATTTTCGCGGGATGCAAAGCGGCTCGATGCGGGGCGATTTGAAGGAGCAGATCACGAAACTCGGGCTGGAGTTCCGGCTGGTCACGCAGTTCACTTCGTTCGTGGCGGTGGAGGAGAAGACCGTCACCGAGGGAGGCCAGCCGCGGCGCGTGGAGGTGCCGGTGGAGATGCCGGAGGGTATGAGCTACGAAGGCGTATTCGGCAGCGAAAGCAACTCGATCCGGGCGATGGCCGCGCCGATCGGGTATCGCAGAATGGCGATGGGAGGGGTCGTGGGCGGAGTGCCGGCGCAATCCATGGCGATGGATGTCGCGGCCGCGCCTCCACCGCCGAAAATCGCCGTGCGGGTGGATCCCCGGATCGCGGCAGTGATCCAGCGGGCGAAGCACGGTGGACGTCCCGGCGTGGACGAAGCGCAGTTCGTCTTCGGAGGCGATGCTTACGTGCGGATCACGCTGAGCGACCTCTCGCCCGCCGCTCTCGAAGGGCTGCGAAAGGCGGGCTTCGTGACGGTGCGGCAGAGCGGCAATCGCATCACCGGGCACGCGCCGGTCGCGGCGCTGGAGGCGATCTCGAAGCTCGCGTTCGTCGCCTGGATCGAGCCGGGGCGGTAATATTTTCGCTTTTGCTTCGCCTGGGTTACACTGGAGCCGATGCGCCTGCTTACGGGTCCCGCCGGCTCCGGTAAAACCAGCTTCGTTCTGGAATGCCTGAGAGACGCGCTGGGCCGCAAGGATCCGGCAATCCGGCTGCTCGTGCCCACCGCGACGATGGCGCAGCACCTGCAGAACCGGCTGGCGCGCGAAGGGTTCGTTTTCAGCCCGGCGCTGGTGCAGACGCTCTCGGGGTTCGTGGACGAATGGGCCGCGGATGTGCCGCAAGCGCCGGACGCGGTCCTCTACCTGATTGTGGAGCAGGCGGTGGAGCGCGCGCGGCGGCCCGAATTCGCGCGGGTGGCACACATGCCGGGCTTCTGCGCGTCGGTGGCGCGGACCATCGGGGAGTTTGCGTCGGCGGGCTGCGACAGCGAGCGCCTGGCGCGTTGCCTTCCGGAAGCTCCGCTGGCCGCGGCGTTTCTGGCGGTTTACCAGGAAGTGGATCGGGAACTGCGGCGGCGCGGCCTGTCGCTGCGTGCGCACCGCCTCGAACATGCGGCGGAGCGCATCGGGCGCGAGGGAGTGCCCGGAATACGCACCATCCTGATGGATGGATTCCACGCGCTGCCGGATCCGGAGCTGGCGGTGATCGCGGCACTGGGGCGGCATACCGAGGTGACCCTCACGCTGGCGGATGCCGACCTGACCGGGGAGGCGCGCGCGCGGCTGCTGGGGATGGGCTTTCGCGAAGAGCGCACGGCGCGCTCGCGGCCGTCGCCGGTGCTCGCGCTGGTGAAGGCGCCGGGAATCGAGCGTGAAGCGGAAGAGATCGCGCGGCGCATTCTGGAGCAGGCCGCGGCGGGGCGGCCGTTTCGCGAGATGGGCATCGTGGTGCGCGCCGAAGACACCTACGTGCCGGTGCTGCGGACGACGCTCGAGCGCTTCGGCATCCCGGCGCGGTTCTACTTCGACGAGGACCTGGAACGGCATCCGGCGGCACGTTTTCTCAGCGGCGCGGTGGATGCGATGCTGGGCGGCTGGGACCACGCGCGGACGCTGGCGGTGCTGCGGCTGGCGCCTCGCTTCGCGGATTCGAACGCCATGGACCGCTTCGATTTCGACGTCCGCGCGCAGATTCCCAACGCGGGGCTCGGAGAGCTGAAATCGCTGCTGGTGGGGCCGGAGGGCCGGCCGCTCTCGGAGGGGGCCGAACGGTTGCTGCACAAGATCGATTCGCTGGCGTCGATCGAAGAGTGGCGCTCGTTCGCGCTGGCCCCCAAGGACTGGGCGGCGCGCTTGAAGACGCTCGGCAGCCTGTTTCGCGCGGCGCGTCCGGCGGCCGGGGCCGATCACCGGATGGCCATCGAGATCCGCGGACAGGCGGCGGTGTTGAAGGCATTCGACGAGGCTTTGGACGAGGCGTCGGAGGCATTGGAGGCGGGCCGCCCGATGGCGCTCGCCGATTTCTGGCGCGCGGTGAAGGCGGTGCTGCGGCTCAAGCCGCTGCGCGTGCCCGACGGCCGCCGCAACGTGGTGCACGTGTTGAGCGCTCCGGAAGCGCGCCAGTGGGTGCTGCCCGTGGTCTTCGTCTGCGGCATGGTGGAGAAGCAGTTTCCGCAGTTCCACCGGCAGGAACCCTTCTTCCCCGACGCGGCGCGCTGCCGGCTGAACGATGCGGGCATTCGCGTGCGCACCGCCGAGGAGTTCGAGCGGGAAGAGCGCGCGCTGTTCGATTCCGCGATCTCGCGCGCCACGCTCGTGGCGCTGCTCTCCTACCCGGAGTTCGACGGGCGGGGCGACCGCAACCTGCCGTCGTTGTTTCTCGAAGAGCTGCAACTGGTGCCCGAAGAGGCGCAGGCCGTGCGGATGCGGCCCCGGCAAACTCCGCCGCCGCGCAGGACGCCGGAAATTCAGGCGCCGGGCTTGCGGGAATTTCTGCGCGAAAGATCGGCGCGGCAATCGCCCACGCGGATCGAGATGTACCTGCAATGCCCGTTCCAGTATTTCAGCGCGCGCACGCTGCGGCTGAAAGAGCCGCCGGCGCTCCCGGAAGAGCGGCTGGACTTCCTGACGCAGGGGAACATCGTGCACGCGGTGCTGGCGAAGTGGTACCTGGAGCCGTGCGACATCGAGGCGCTGTTCCTCGAAGAGTTCGGGAGGGCGATCGAGGAGAAGCGCATTCCGCAGGGGTACCACACCGAGCGGCTGCGCAACGCCATGATCGACGATCTGCGCGCGTTCGCCGCCGACGGGCGCTGGCCGGTACCGGGCATGCAGTCCCGGACCGAGCAGTCCTTCGAGTTCGCGCTCGGCGACGGGTTGACGATCGCGGGCAAGATCGACCGGCTGGACATCGCGGAGGACGGGCGGGCGTGGGTCACGGATTACAAGTACAGCCGCAGCGTGAAGGCCAAACTGGAAGACGAGAACCTTCTGCAGGCGCCGCTCTACCTGATCGGCGCGCAGCGGTGTTTCGGGGTGGAGCCGGCGGGGATGTCGTACGTGGCTCTCAAGGGCGGAGTGGAAGTGGCCGGATGGGAGGCCGAGTTTCCCGAAGGATTTTTCGAGCAGGCCGAAGCGCGGACCTTGCAGGCGGTGGAAGAGATTCGCGCGGGCCGCGTCGCGCCCGATCCCGCCGATCGCGAGAAGTGCCGGTTCTGCGACTTCCGCGACGCCTGCCGCGTGGAAGCGCGCGCCGAAGAGACCGCCGTGGAGGGCGCATGAAGGCCGGTGTCGAGTTTACGGCCGCACAGCTGGAGGCGATCGACGTCTCCAAGAGCCATCTGGATGCCTGCGTGGTGGCCGGTCCGGGTTCCGGCAAGACCACCGTGCTGGTGGAGTATTTCCGGCGTCTGGTGGAGCAGGGCGTGGACCCGCTGCGCATCCTGGCCATCACGTTCACCGAGAAGGCCGCCGGGAACATGCGCAAGAAGCTGGCGGAGGCGTTTCAGGATCGCGCGGCGGTCCGCGCCCGCCTGGAGCGTGCGTGGGTGTCGACGGTGCACGGCTTTTGCGCGCGGCTGCTGCGGGAGAACGCGGTGTTCGCGGCGGTCGACCCGGAGTTTCAAGTGGCCGACGTCCGCGATGCGGCGCGGCTGCAGAACGAGGCGATCCACGCGGCCATCGACGAGCTGTTCGCCGAGCATCCGGCGGCGGTGCGGCGGTTGATCCGCGGGCTCTCTTCGTACGAGTTCGAAGAT
Organism: Bryobacterales bacterium; assembly: GCA_963836015.1. Taxonomy (GTDB): domain Bacteria; phylum Acidobacteriota; class Terriglobia; order Bryobacterales; family Bryobacteraceae; genus CAWCDJ01. The sequence continues at coordinate 895,481 of CAWIIF010000004.1, forward strand.
GCCGTGCTCTCGGCCTACGATGCCATGCGCGGCGCCGGAGTGCGGGTAGAGCAGTTGGCGGGCTTCGAGGCGCCGGCCGGCGTGACCCTGGCGGACCTGGCCGGGACGCTGGGAGCGCTCGCGGCCGAGCGGGTAACGCAGTGGAACCCGGCGCAGAAGTTGCAGCTCCGTTCGGCGCTCGAAGGAGCGGAGCGGATCGTCTCCGCCGCGAGCGCGGGTGAGGCGCTGGAGGCCATCGAGGAGTTCTCGTGCAACCTGAACAAGTGCAAACGCGGGAACGGCGCCTACGTGCTGCTGAAGCGGCTCAAGGACCAGATCGAGGACGCGCGCTACACGCTGATCACGGAATATTACGCGGCGGAACGGCAGCTGCTGCTGGACATCCTGCGGCGGTTCGACCGGCTGTATCGCGAGCGTAAGGCGCAGGCGGGCATGCTCGACTTTTCGGACCTGGAGGAGTACACGGTCCGGCTGCTGGAGGACCGGGAAGAGACGCGGGCGCGGCTGGCGGGGCAGTTCGACCACATCCTGATGGACGAGTTTCAGGACACCAACGGCCAGCAGGCGCGGCTGCTGCGGCTGGTGCGGCCGCCCGACCGGTTCTACGCCGTGGGCGACATCAACCAGTCGATCTTCGGCTTCCGGCACGCCGAGCCGCGGGGCTTCCTGGAGTACCGGGACGATGTGGAGCGCCGCGGGCGGCACGTGGTGGAGCTGGTGGACAACTTCCGCAGCCGGCCGGAGATCCTGAGCGCGGTCGAAACGGTGCTGGACGGCCAGCCCGGCATCGAGCCGCGGAGCCTGGTGGCGGGGCGGGTGTTCGAAACTTCGAAGCCGTATTCGGTGGAGGCGATTTACGCGGCCGGCGAGGCGGATGAAGCTCGCTGGGTGGCTCGCCGGATTCTGGAACTGACCGGGCCCTCCACGCGCTTCCGCGACGTTGCGGTGCTGGTGCGGAATACGGAGGTGATCGGCGCGTTCACGGCGGCCTTCGAGGAGGCCGGCATCCCGTACATCGTAAACAGCGGCCGCGGATTCTACGAGACGCGCGAGGTGAACGATCTGTCGCACCTGCTGCGCGTGATTGCGAACCCGCGCGATGAAATCAGCCTGGCGGTGGTGCTGCGCTCGCCGCTGGTGGGAGCGTCGGACGAAGCGCTGCTGGCGCTGCGGACGATGGGGGAGAATATCGGCGCGTCGTTGATGCGGATGGGAGAGTGCGACGCGGAGCAGTTCGGCGCGGAGGACTTTGCGGCCCTGCGACGCTTCGCTGCGCGCCTGCGCACGTGGCGGATCCGGCGCGAGTCGGTCTCGTTCGACGGGCTGCTGGCGGCGGCGATCGACGATTGCGGCTACCGGCCGGCATCGGGATCGCGCGGGGATGCCAACATCGATAAGTTCCTGGCGCAGGTGCGGGCCGCGGCGGCGCGGCAGTCGCTCGACGAGTTCGTCATCGAGCTGGCACAGGTGCGCGCCGACAACCCGCGCGAGCAGGACGCGCCGCCCGAAGACGCGGCGGACACCGTGAAGGTGATGACCGTCCACTCGGCCAAGGGGCTGGAGTTTCCGGTCGTGTTTGTAGCGGCGATGCACAAAGGCATCGATAACAGCATTCCCGTCATCGCGTTCTCCCCCTCCATTGGATTGGGCGCGCGCTGGCGCAACCCGGCAAAGCGCGAGGATAAGAGCGACCGCTTCCTGCACGCCATCCACGAAGAGCGGAAAGTGCGGGAAGAGGCGGAGAGCCGCCGCCTGCTCTACGTAGCCATGACGCGCGCCGAAGACCACCTGGCGCTCAGTTTCTCGGGGCCGCGATTGCAGAATTGGGCCGCCCTGGCGATCGACAGCCTGCGGCTGGACCTGACGGTGCCGCGCGACGAAGTGCTGGCCTGCACCGCGCCCGACGGCAAGCGCTGGAGCCTGCGGCTGCTGGCGGCCGAACAGGCCGCCCGAAGCGCTGCCGCGGCCGGTGCTCGAGGAGGCGCCACAGGATGCCGCGCTGCTCGAAGCGCCCGCGGCGGGCGAGCAGCAGGATGGAAACGCCACGGTCACGGCGCTGGCCGATTTTGCGGGCTGTCCGCGGCGCTATTTCCTCCGCCATTACCTGGGATTCGATCCACGGCCGCGCGGTCTCGCGGCGGGCGGCGGCGAGCTATCCGCGAGCGAGCTGGGCACGCAGGTCCACGCGCTGCTGGCGGGCGGGCCGCCGGCCGATGCGGATTCCGAGGCGGTCCGGCTGGCCGGTGTGTTCCGCCAGAGCGCCCTGGGACGGCGCGCGGCCCGGGCGTCGCGCGTGGAGCGAGAGTTCGACTTCCTGCTGGCGGTGGAAGACCTGGTGATCCGCGGGCAGGTGGACTTGTGGTTCGAAGAGGGCGGGGAACTGGTGATCGTGGACTACAAGACCGATGCTGTCAGCGGGCCCGAAGCCCACGGGCGGGCGGACGATTACGCGCTGCAGTTGAAGCTCTATGCCATGGCCATCGAGCGCCTGACGGGGCGGGCGGCGGACCGCGCGTACTTACATTTCCTGCGGCCGAACACGGTGGTGGAAGTGGATCTGCGGCCTTCGCTGCTGGATTCGCCGGAGCAGGTGGTGAGGGATTTTCAAGCGGCGCAATCGGAATTGGATTTTCGGTTGAACGAGGGCGGGCACTGCGGGAGGTGCCCGTTCTATCGGGATCTCTGTCCGGCCGGCCCGCTCCCTTAGGGAGCGGGCCGCCCTCAGAAGTTGAATCGCAGCGACATCTCCACGCGCCGGTTGTTTGCCGTGGTCCCGCCGCCGCCCGCTCCGCCGAAACCGGTGAAAACGTTGGTGGGCTCGCCGAACTGGGGCGAGTTGATCAATCCGACATAACCGCCCGGATTCGTGTGGTTCAGGACGTTCGCCACCATCACCGAAAGAGTCACGTTATATCGATGTTCGCTGGAGCCGCCGCCGAAGCCGCCAAACCCGCCCGGACCCATGCGCATCCCGCCGCCGCCACCCCCGCGTGGTCCGCCGCCACCGCCGTGTGGTCCGCCGCCGCCGAAACCGCCGCGCCCGCCGCCCATGTCGCCCGGCACCGCATTCTGCCCCCGCGGACCGCCGAATCCAAAAGTCCGTCCTACGCGCACGTTGAGCGAAACCATGCCGGTGCTGGTCAGATAATTACGCGGCACGAATGAGCCAGTCAGGGAGGGCGCCGTGTCGAAGCAGCCGAAGCCCGGCGGGCACACGATATTCTCACCCGGCCCCGAGGCGAAAGACGGGCGCGAGTTCGTCAGCGTGTCTCCGTAGATGTCGCGGCCCAGCGAAATGTCGTACGGCGCGCCCGATTGCACCGTCACGAACGGGCTGATCTGTATCGCCATGGGCGCGGTGTACGAGCCGAATAGAATAAAGCGGTGTTTGCGCTCGAATGCCGAACGCCCCCAGTCCGCCGCAAAGTTGTAAGGATCGCTCGGAGAGCCGGGCAGGTCGTTGGCGATGTTGTACGAGTAGTTGCCCTGCAGGGACAGGTTGCGCGTGAACCGCGTGTTGAAGCTCGCCATCACGATCTGCTGCTTCATCATGCCGCCGGATTCGTATTCGAAAAGATTGCCGGCCGTGTTGCCGTACGGACGGATGCCGCTCCCCGGCTGTCCGAAAACATACGTGCCGGGTAGCGGCGCGTTGATCGGTATGTCCTGCAAGCTGTGCAGCGCGCGATTGTCCGTGAAGGTGACGGAGAGCGTGCTGTTCCACGGCAACTGGCGCTCCACCCCGATGGCGCTCTGCATCGAATACGGCGCCCGCAACCGCGGATCCACCGAGTAAACGCTGTTCTGGTTCGCGGTGAGGCTCGAGGTCGCAGGGACCGCGGGAAAGAAGTTGGGGTCCGTCACTGTGTAGTTCAGCTGGTAGGAGCCGTTCAACTCGGCCGCCTGCAGGAACGTGCTGGGGTTTGTGCGGTCGTAGAAAATGCCGAAGCCGCCGCGGAACACGGTCTTCTGCCGGCCGTTCTTCGCCGATCCGGGGGCCCACGCAAAGCCGATGCGAGGCGCCCAGTCCCCGTGATCGCTCATCAGCGTCTGCACCTCATAGCGCATGCCCAGGCTCAGCGTGAAGTTCGGCCGGATCTTCCAGTCGTCCAGCACCCACGGTGCCACATCCCAGCGCACAATGCTGCCGTAGGGATTGCCCGCCTGAATCGTGAACTGCGAGGGCATCCCGCCCAGAGCGCGAATCTGCTGCGGAGTGTATCCCAATTGCTGGAATAGCAGCGTCCGCCGGTACTGTTCGATGCCGAGGATCTGCGCCGTCACCGGGTTGCCGCTGTTGTCGAGCACCGGCTGATTATTGGAATCGAGCACCGGGGCGATCCCGCCATCGAACGCAAACGCTCCGCCGAAGCCCTGCGGAGACTCGTTGATGTAGCCCTCGCGGCGTGCCCGCATGCCCCAGCGGATCGTGTGGGTGCCGTGTGAAAGAGTGGTCAGGTTCTGCAGTTCGTAGTGCGCGTTGCGCGTATACTCCAGGCCCATGCCGTTGCCGCCGGTGCTGAATGCGCCGGCCACGTTGATCTGCGGCAGCAGGTTGCCGTTCGACTCGTTGTAATTGCGGCTGTACTGGAATCGGGTCTCGTTTACCACGTGGCTGTTCAGAATGGCGGTCTCGGTCAGCATCAGGTTCTGCTGCGTTCCGGTGCTGTTATAGGCCATGTCCGCATACGGCGCAGGCAGCCGGTAGAGGCTGATGCCGTTGTTGTCCCGCTCGTTCCAGCCATATTCGAAGCGCGCGGTCAGCGTGTTGTTCGTGGTCAATTGATAATCGATACGCGGCGCGATCGTGGTGCGCGTGTTGGGCGTGACCACTGCCTCTTGAATGTTCTGCTGCAGCAGGGTCGTCGGGTCCAGGTAGACCGCGTTCACCAGGGAGTTGTCCGTTACCTGGCGGCGGTTGAAATCCACAAAGAACGACGACTTCTTGTTGATCGGTCCGCCGAAGTTGCCGAAGAACATGCGATTCGAGAAATCCGGCTTGTTGGCCTGGAGATCGAATGGATTGCGCGAGTTGAAGATGCCGTCGCTGTCGTTGAATCCCACCATGCCGCGGAAACGGTCCGAGCCCGGCTTCGTCAGAATCTCGATGCGCCCGAAACCCAGGCGGTCGTATTCCGCCGAAAACGGATTCTGGTTGATGCGGATCTCGCGGATCGATTCCTTGGGCGGAAGCTGCCCGCCGCTGAACCCGTCGATGTACAGCGAGCCTCCATTCGGCCCCGCGCCCGGTCCCGCCAGCGCCTGCAAAGCGTCCGCCAGGTCGTCGGGGTCGTCGGGCAGGGAAGCCAGGTCGCTGCCTTTGAGGACCAGCGCCGTGGCGTTGTTATCCGATTCGACGCTGACCGTCGGCCCTCCCTCCGCCTGCACGGTCACCTGCTGCTTCTCGGCCACCACTTGCAGTTGAATCGGCACCTGCGCGGTGCCTCCCGCCGTGACATCCACCACTTTCGATACCGGCGCAAAGCCCGGAAAGCTGACCTTCACGGAGTATTGGCCCGGCGCCAGGCCGTTCACCGTGTACGTGCCGTCCGCCTGGGTCTGGGCCGCGCGGTTCGCGCCGTTCCCCGAAATCACCAGGGGGGCGGCGGGAATCACGGCGCCGGAATCGTCCGTCAGCACTCCCTTGATCGTGCCCGTGGATTGCTGGGCATGGAGACCGCCGCAGACGAACACAGCCGCCAGAGCGAGAATAGAGATTTTTTGCAAGTTGAGCATAATTTTCCTGACAGTAGTTCTTCCAGCTCTCGGATTGAGTTCGATCGATAACTGCTAGTTGCCTTCTCCGCCGCCTTCTCCACCGCCCCCGAGATTCCACCCGCTCATGATGTCGCGGGTGGCGGTTGGCGCAGCGGTGAGAATCGGCTCCACACCGGCCAGCAGCATGATCACTGTGACGCGGCTGGGGTCGCTGCCTGCGGTCGTCGAGACCATAATGGCGTCCTTCGGTTTGAGCTCGGAAAGCGGCATCACCGGCAGGCGATCAAGCATGGAGCCCAAGTCGCCGCCGCGGCCCATTCCCGGCCCGCCTCCCGCCGCGCCCTCGGGAGCGCCGCCGGCGGCCATCCCTCCACGCATGCCGCCGCGCATCCCACCGGCCATGCCTTGGCCGCGCCCCCCGCCGCGATAGCGCCGCGCCAGCATCTGGGCAGCCTCCTCCGGCAGTTTCTTCATGGTGGTTTCAGGAGTGATCCGAATCGTCAGCGGCTTCTTGGTCGCGAGATCCTTCACTTCCATCTCGCCCTTCGCCGCGTCAATCGAAACGATGGTGGCCGCAATCTGCCGGAACGCGCCCGAGTAGACCTCCTCGGCGGCGACGCTGCCATCCGGATTGTGATTGCCCAGCACGTTCACCTGGTCGCCCGTGTGGACCTCCGCCAGGGAGCTGGGCGTGGCGTCCGCCGGCTTCGGCGAATCGGGCGAATAGCGGTGCCATTTCGTTTTATCGGTGGCCCGCACCGTCACCGTGCGCTGCCCGACCTTCAGGGTCATGCTATCGGCCGCCGGATCCACGGCCTCGACGATGCCCTTCGTGCCGCGCGTCTTCCAATCCGCGAGTTCCTTTTGGGCAAGCTGCGACAGATCGGTGCCCGTGCGCACCACCAGGGTCGTGGCATTCAACGGCTTCTGATCGAGCGCGCCTCGATAATAGACCACCACTTCGTCGCCGGCCGCAATGGCCCCGGCCTCGATCCTCGGCCACTTCCGGGGGTCCGTTTCCCCGGGCACCGCGTGCAGAATGGCGGTCTTTGCGGTGGCGGTAGCGACGATCGATTGCCCTTTGGCGGACTCCACAGTGATCTCGCCCGCCTGTGCATTCACTGAGGTGACCTTGCCGGCAAACTCCGCCCGCGGCGGCGGAGCCTGGGACCAGCCCAGAACCGTCACACAAAGCACACCTATCGCCGCGGATGCAGTGATCCCGTACAATCTCATTTTTTCCCTCAGACCGATATTCCGAGATTCCCTGTCAAAAGGGGCGTAGGCGGGCAATCCCAGGTTACGGGCGTGGAATGGCCCAAAAGGGCCAGTCAAGCGGGAACTACGATGATCATCGGACGGCGCCGCGAAACCTACCCGGCAATCGGCCGGCGGCGCTCCATCTCCCTGCGGAGCGCCGTCGTGAGGCGGGACAGGCCGCGCGACCAGTCGGGAAACAGATCGACGTATTGGAATTCGCGCTGGATCACGCCCGGAACTTTGCAGTCGTCCAGACGCACCGGGACCAGGTAGATGCTGTCGAGCGGAATGCGGCGCGCGCAATCGAGTGCGTAGCGCAGCTCCGCCTGGAATCCACCCTTCTTGCCCACCGACCGGCCCGAAAAGCACGGCATGAAGAAGTCCGCGCGTTCGATCGCATTTTCGATGGCGCGCCGCCAGTTCTGTCCGGGGAGCAGGCGCCGCACGTCCATCCACGGCCCGAACCCGCAGGCCTGCAGGTGGTCGTAAAGTTGTGAGACCGTCTCCAGATCTTCGCGTCCGTAAGCCAGAAAGATGCGCGGCGGCGGCGGTTCGAAGCGAAACCCGCGTGGGTCCGGACAAAACGTTCCCAGGCCGTCGATCTCCACCTCCCGGCCGGCCGAGACCCCGCGAATCACAATCTGCGCCAGGTGTTCCGCGAATGCAAGATCAGCCACGCTCGATGTCCTTCTCGGCCTCGAATACCAGGGCGCCCTCCGGCGTGCGCGTGAACCGGCCGAGCCCCGGAAGCGAGGCGTCCTTGCCTTTGCGAACATTGTCGAGTATTTGGCTCACCATGCGGTCGAGCCGGTCGGCGGCCTCGGCCGTCGTGACCCCTGAACGGCGCGCCAGCCGTTTTGCGATATCCGGCTTCTTCATCCGCTTCCAATCTAACAGCCGGACCCTGCGGGGAAGCCCTCCGCGGCCGCCTCGACAAACCCTAAATCGTTGAAGCCACGAGCCGAACCGCGGTGCGTAAATTCTTCGAAATGCTGTGAACGCCAGATGAACTGATTTTAATTACGGGTTAAGCGGGCTTTCATGTACGGTCCGCTATCATGGGCGCAGACGATATAAATCGTCAGCATCCAAAGGAGAAAAGCGCTATGAAGAAACTGATGACGCTGATGTTGGGCATGGGTTTGGCTTTCGGTGCGGTCGCCGTTACGTTCGCCCAGGACACCCCGCCGAAGAAAGAAAGCAAGAAGAAGAGCGGCAAGAAAAAGGGCAGCAAGAAGAAGGGCGAGGAGCCCAAGAAGGAAGGCGGCAAGTAAGCTCGCTTCCAGGTATCGCTGGTAAGCCGCGTAGCGCCTTCCAACCTACGCGGCACTCCAGATCGTTCGTTCCCCTCCTGATCTCTTCCGACGCGCCACTTCCTCTCCTCTGTACGGTTCCACGCATTCCACCTTCGCAAAATGCCTGTATAGTCTGATAGTCGATGCGTATCCTCTTCTGTCTTTGGTTTGTCACAATGGCCTTAACCGCTGCCGGAGGTCCTGAAACGGTGAAAGTGCAGGGACATCGCGGAGCCCGCGCGCTTCGCCCCGAGAACACGCTGCCCGCGTTCGAGTATGCCATCGCGCAAGGCGTCGATGCGCTGGAACTCGACATGGCGGTCACCCGCGACAACGTCATCGTCGTCTCGCACGATCCCTACCTCGAGCCGCCCGTCTGCACCGGCCCTCAACCCAAGGCGACCATCCACGAGCTGACCCTGGCCGAGGTCAAAAAGTGGGATTGCGGCGCGCAGCGCAACCCGGCGTTTCCCCGCCAGCAGCCCGTTCCCGGAACGCGCATGCCGACCCTCGATGAGGTCTTCGCGCTCGCTCCAAAAGGCACGTTTCTCTTCAATATCGAGACGAAAAGCTTTCCCGAACATCCGGAGCTCACGCCTGCGCCCGAGGAGTTTTCACGGATGGTGCTCGAAAAGATCCGCGCCCATCACCTCGAGTCGCGCGTCATTCTCCAGTCGTTCGACTTCCGCACCCTGCACGCCATGAAGAAGCTCGCGCCCGAAATCCGGCTCGCCGCGCTCTATAGCGGACCGGCCAAAAGCTTCGTCGAGATCGCCCGCGAAGCCGGTGCCGGTATCATCTCCCCAGCCTTCGCCCTCGTCACGCCCGAACAGGTGAAGGCGTCGCACGCCGCCGGCCTGGAAGTGATTCCGTGGACCCCCGACACACCCGCCGATTGGGACCGCCTCATCGCCGCCGGAGTCGATTCCATCATCACCGACGACCCCGCCGGGTTGATCGAGCATCTGAAGCGCCGCTAGCGGCCTGCTACCCGGAGCTGCCGGATCCGCTCTTCGAGAGACGCCTCCCAGCAGCCTGCCTGGCGGGGCGTCGCGCCCGACGCCGTCAGGCCCGCGCGCAGTTCCTCGGGCGTGATCCGGTCGAGATACGGCAGCAGCCAGCGTATGTCGTTCACGCCCACTCCCGTTTTGATGTCGTCCGAGTACTTGCCGGAATAGCCCCACTCCAGCCTCCCCGGCCCTTCCACCTCCACGAAGTGCGGTGTGTCATTCGAGAAACCTGCGCAGTCGCTTTGATCGCGTCGCCGCACGCCGCCCCAGCTGCCCATCGAAGCGCCCCAGTCGAATACGCTGTACAGGAGCCGCGGCTGGCCCGATTGGGTCGCGCGGAAGACGCCGTTATTCGAGTCCGCGCCCTTGCGCGCGTCCTTCGCGTCCCAGTTCGAGAGCAGCATCATCCCGATCTTCAGCCCGGCTAGCTCGTGCGTGCCCAGGAACGGGTTGGCATTCCACGCCCAACTGCAATTCGGCAGGAACTCCATCTCCTTCTCGCCGCGGAGCTCGAACCGGCCCAGCCCAAACGTACCGTCGGGCTTCCTCATCCGGCTCGTGGCCTTCCGCAGTTTCGGCAGCCCCTCGATCCGGATATCGGAAATACAGTAGGTCGGCTCGACGACATATCCGATCGCGTTCAGGAATCGCGAACTGAAGCATTCGGGGGTCGCTTCCCCGCCGAACTTCACCGACCAGGTGCGCCCCTTCGCGTCCTTCACGTCCAGCTTGGGCGACGTCCCGCTCGATTCCTCCCTGACGAAATGGAACGGGGGAGCCGGCTTGAGCCCGCATCCGCCCGGACCGCAGGTCCAGTCCGCCGCGCTCATCGCCTTGGGAGCGCGCCAGAGTTCTTTCGGAGTCTGCGGCTGATCGCAAGGGGATGCCGCGATCAGGATCGCCGCTGCGCCCAGATATCCCAGCAGTAGTTTCACGGCAGGAACTTCCGTAAATAAGAGGGTAGAAATTCGCGCGCTACGTTGAAGCCGACTCTCGCCGCGATCGAGACTCCGAACGACTGCGCTGCATCGCGAGCCGAGTTGGTACTGTCGGGCTGCCACAACCGCGAGATCGCCGCTCCCGCCGCCGGCCCTCCCACCGCGGAATACGAGAACGACCGCGTCCCATTGTCATGCCGTGCCAGAAATGAGCTGGCGATGGCATATTTCAAGCGGCGCATGAATCCGTGCTCCCCGGATTTGAAGTAGCGGTTATCTTCGCCCAGCCCGAACGCAATGCCGTGTTCGAACGTGGTGCTAACCGCGCTTTGACCGTAGGTGCTGGCCGCCCTTAGACCGTAACCCCGTGCGTTGCTATCCCATTCTTCCGGCGAATCGAGAGCCTGGCTCAAGCTCGCTCGAATCGCCGTGAAAAACAGTACTTGCGGCGCCACCAGGCTGTTCACGTAGAGCGCCGCGCGTTCCGTCCGCGTCATCGGATGGAAATCTTCGGCAATCCGCTCCTGGCATTCCGCTGGAGCGCTCCACTGTGAAGGCGCAAGAACAGGAAGCGCCGCCTGCCCCCATAGCGGCCAAATCGGAATTGCGGCGAGCAGTAAAACTGCGAAGCCCCTCATGAATAAATGGTAGCGGCCAAACTGCCGTGCCCAATGGTTGAAACCGCACCGTCATAGCCCCTTGCGGTGCGATGCCGCACGCGCCGTTTCTGTCTCGGCGTCTCGGCGTCTCGGCGGTGAATCAATCCTTCCCCCTGTTCGGCACGATCCGCAATGGATTAGAATTGAAACGCTTCATATGACCAAAATTGCCATTCTCTTCGTCGCCGTCGCCGGCCTTTGGGCGCAGCCTGGCCCGGGCCGCCCCGCCCCTGTCGTGTCTCCCGAGGTCGCCGCCGATGGCCGCGTGACCTTCCGCCTGCGCGCCCCCGCTGCAAGCCAGGTCTCCGTCACCGGACTCGGCGAGCGGCTCGACATGCAAAAGAACGAGCAGGGCGTATGGTCTGCCACAACCGCTGCCCTCAAGCCCGACATCTACACCTATTCCTTCTCGATCGATGGCGCGACCGTGAACGACCCCGCCAATCCGCTGGCCAAGACCTCATATGGCAGCGCCGGCCAGAGCCTTGTGCACGTCCCCGGTCCGGTAGTGTGGGAACCGGGCGACGGCCCGCGCGGCAGCGTGACACATCATTTCTATAAGTCCGCGCTGATCGGCGACAACCGCGACTACTACGTCTACACCCCGCCCAATTACGACCCCAAACGTAAGGATCCGTACCCCGTTCTCTACCTGCTGCACGGCCTCGGCGATGAAGCCGGATCGTGGCTGAACGTCGGCGCCGCCAACGTGATACTCGACAACCTGATCGACCAGGGCAAGGCCAGGCCCATGATCATGGTGAACACCCTCGGCTACGGCACACCCGACGGCCCGCGCGGCGCCATGGGCGCGACCATGATTCCCACCTTCGCCAAAGCCCTCATCGAAGAGGTCATGCCGCAGGTCGAAAAGTCATATCACGTTTCCAAAGACCGCACCCAGCGCGCCATCGCGGGACTCTCGATGGGCGGCGCGGAATCCATTTACACCGGGCTCAACTATCTCGACCGTTTCGCATGGATCGGCTCCTTCAGCGGCGCGTTCGTCATGTGGCCGCGCGCCAATCCGGCTCCGCCTCCGCCGTCTCCGGCAGCCAATGGCCGCGGCGGTCGCGGTCCGCGAACCATGGAGACGGCCGATTTCGATAAGAATCTACCCAACATCGGCGCCAAATCCAATTCCCAGATCCGTCTCCTTTGGATTGCCTGCGGCGCCGACGACGGCTTGAAGGTCGTCAACCAGCAGCTCGAATCCTGGCTCAAATCCCACGACGTCCAGTTCACCGGCCTCGAGATCCCCGGTTACGCGCACGTCTGGCCGCTTTGGCGCCAGAACCTGGCCGAGCTCGCCCCACTACTGTTCCAATCGAAAGGAGAACACAAATGAAGATCCCGTTCTTTCGGTTCGCCGCCTTTGCGCTGTCGGCGTTCGTTTGGATGCCGCAGGCTCCCGCGCAGCCTGGACGCGGTCCGCAAGGGCCCGTCGTGGTCTCTCCCGAGGTCCAGCCCGACCGCCATGTCGCCTTCCGGATTCTCGCGCCGCACGCGCAGAACGTGCGGCTCGCCGGATCCGACATCCCCGGCAACGGCCCGGGTGCGCCCATGACCAAGGCGGAAAACGGCGTATGGGAGGTCACGCTCGGCCCCATCGACCCCGGCGCCTACCGCTATAACTTCAACGTGGATGGCGTCTCCGTAATCGACCCGCGCAATCCCTCGGTCAGCGAATCCAATAACAACGTCTGGAGCCTGGTCTACATTCCCGGTGCCGAATTCATGGACACCGCCGAGGTTCCGCACGGCGCCGTCGCCGCCGTGACTTACTATTCCACCGCGCTCAAGAAGTTCCGCCGCATGCACGTCTACACCCCGCCCGGATACGAAAAGGGTGAAGGCAAGTTCCCGGTCTTCTATTTGCTGCACGGAGCGGGCGACTGCGACGATTCGTGGACCTCCGTCGGCCGCGCCGGCTTCATCCTCGATAACCTGATCGCCGCGAAGAAAGCCCGGCCGATGGTGGTCGTGATGCCCGCCGGCCACACCAGCCAGACCTTCGGACGCGGCGGCCGCGGCCCCGGAGCGCCCGACGAGTTCGTCCAGGATTTCGTAACCGACATCATGCCCTACGCCGAGACCCACTACCGCGTCTATACCGACCGCGCCCACCGCGCCATCGCGGGCCTGTCGATGGGCGGCAGCCAGACGCTCAACATCGCCATCCCGCACCTGGACAAGTTCGCCTACATCGGCGTCTACAGCTCCGGCATTTTCGGCATTGTCTCCATGGGTCGCGGAACCACTCCGGCACCACCGCCGTCGCCCACCTGGGAAGAGCAGCACCAGGCGGAGCTCGACAATGCCGCCGCGAAGAAGGGGCTCAAGCTCGTGTGGTTCAGCACCGGCAAGGACGACGGCCTCATCGCCACCTCCCAAGCCACCGTCGCCATGCTGAAGAAGCACGGCTTCAACGCCGTCTTCCTCGAAAGCCCCGGCGCTCATACCTGGATCAACTGGCGTAACTACCTCAACGAATTTGCGCCACAATTGTTCCAGTAGCCTGGAGAAACATGACAGAGCAAACACTCGTGCAGGCGTATCAGATCGCTCAAGAGCGTTACGCCGAATTCGGAGTGGACGTCGATTCCGCCCTGAGCCAACTGCAAACCATCCCCGTCTCTCTGCACTGCTGGCAGGGCGACGATGTCGGCGGATTCGAGACCCCCGGCGCCGAGCTTTCGGGCGGCGGCATACAGGCCACCGGCAATTACCCCGGCAAGGCGCGCACCATTCACGAGCTTCGCGCCGACGTCGAGAAGGCCCTCAGCCTCGTCCCCGGACGCCACCGCTTCAACCTCCATGCTTCCTACCTCGACAACGGCGGCCAGTACGTCGAGCGCAACGCCATCGAGCCGCGCCATTTCCAGAGCTGGATCGAATGGGCCAAGGCCAACCACCTCGGCATGGATTTCAACCCGACCTATTTCTCGCACCCCAAGGCGGCCGACGGGTTCACCCTCACGCACCCCGACCGCGCCATCCGCGAGTTCTGGATCGAGCACGGCATCGCCTGCCGCAAGATCGGCGCGGAAATGGGACGCCAGCTTGGCACCCCTACCGTCACCAACGTCTGGATCCCGGACGGCTACAAGGACGTTCCCGTCGATCGCACCGGCCCGCGCGAACGCCTCACCGATTCCCTCGACCGCATGTTCGCCGAGCACATCGACCCTCAGCTCCACCTCGACGCCGTCGAAGCCAAACTGTTCGGCATCGGCGCAGAGAGCTACACCGCCGGCTCGGCCGAATACTATCTGGGCTACGCCGTCTCCCGCCAGAAACTGCTCACCCTCGATGCCGGCCACTTCCATCCCACCGAAGTCATCTCTGAAAAAATCTCGCCCGTGCTGATGTTCTGCCCCGGCCTCCTGCTGCATGTCAGCCGGCCCGTCCGCTGGGATAGCGACCACGTCGTTCTGCTCGACGACGAGCTGCTGGCCATCGCCCGCGAGCTGGTTCGCAGCGGCAAGCTCCACGACAAGATCCACCTCGGCCTCGACTATTTCGACGCCAGCATCAACCGCGTGGCCGCCTGGGTCATCGGCACGCGCAACATGATCAAGGCTCTGTTGATCGCCCTCCTCGAGCCCACCGCCACGCTCAAAGACGCCGAGCTGCGCATGGATTACACGCGCCGCCTCGCGCTTTTCGAAGAGCTGAAGAGCCTGCCGTGGCAGGCCGTGTGGGACTACTATTGCGTGCGCAACGGCGTCCCCGCCGGGATGGCCTGGTTCGACGAGGTCCGGCGCTACGAGGCCAACGTGCTCTCCAGCCGCTCCGCTCTCGTCGCGGCCAAGTGATTTCTACGATGCAAAACTACGATAACTTCATCAACGGCAAATTCACGCCCTCCACCGGCGCGGATCGCGTCACGTGTTTCAATCCGTCCACCGGCGAACCCATCTGTACCGTTCCCGATAGCACCGCGGCCGACGTCGAGGCCGCCATCTCCGCCGCCCAAACCGCGCAAAAGGGATGGTCGAAGCGCCCCGCCGTCGAGCGCGCCCGGGCCCTCCGCGCCATCGCCGCGAAGATCCGCGAGAACGTCGAGCCGCTCGCGCGCGTCATCACCGAGGAGCAGGGCAAGATCCTCGGCCTGGCGCGCGTCGAAGTCGCCTTCACCGCCGATTACCTCGACTACATGGCCGAATGGGCCCGCCGCATCGAAGGCGAGATCCTGGAAAGCGACCGCGCCGGCGAGACCATCCTGCTCTTCCGCCAGCCCATCGGCGTGATCGGCGGCATCCTTCCCTGGAACTTTCCCTTCTTCCTGATCGCCCGCAAGGCCGCGCCCGCGCTGGTCACCGGCAATACCATCGTCATCAAGCCCAGCGAGGAGACGCCGCATAACGCCGTCAAGTTCTGCGAGCTGATGGCGCAAACGGATCTGCCCCCGGGCGTCATCAACATGGTGCACGGGCGCGGCGCCGTGGCCGGCAAGGCGCTCGCTTCCTCGCCCCGCATCGGCATGGTCAGCTTCACGGGCAGCGTCGAGACCGGCTCCCGCATCATGGCCGCGGCCGCCGCCAACATCACCAAGGTCAACCTCGAGCTCGGCGGCAAAGCCCCCGCCATCGTCATGGCCGATGCCGATCTCGACCTCGCCGTGAAGGCCGTGAAATCCTCTCGCGTCATCAACAGCGGACAGGTCTGCAACTGCGCCGAGCGCGTCTATGTCCAAAGCAAAGTCGCCGCCGAGTTTACCGAGAAGCTCACCGCCGCCATGCAGGCCACGCGATTCGGCAATCCCCTGGCCGACGCGTCGGTCGAGTACGGCCCGCTGATCAACGAAGCCGGCTATCAGAAGGTGGACACCCTGGTCCGCTCCGCCGTGGCCGCCGGCGCCTCCGTCGTGACCGGCGGCAAGCGCGCGGAATCGCCCGCTGGGTTCTATTACGAGCCCACCGTCATCTCCGGATGCCGGCAGGAGATGGACATCATCCGCCGCGAAGTCTTCGGCCCGGTCGCCCCCATCGTGACCTTCGACGATCTCGACCAGGCCGTCGAGTACGCCAACGATTCCGACTACGGCCTCACCTCCTCCATCTACACCCGCGACCTCAATGTCGCCCTGCGCGCCTGCCAGGACATCCACTTCGGCGAAACCTACATCAATCGCGAAAACTTCGAAGCCATGCAGGGCTTCCACGCCGGCTGGCGCAAGAGCGGCATCGGCGGCGCGGATGGAAAACACGGCCTCTACGAGTACACCCAAACCCATGTCGTCTACATGCAGCGCGCTTAAAATCCTCTTCTTCTTCGCCGGGGCTGCCTTCGCAGCGACCCCTATTTCGATCTGGCCGAACGGCGCTCCCGGTGAAACCGGCGCAATCGGCCCCGAGCACGACACCACCAAGCCCACCGACAATCTGGTCGCCGGCAAGTCCCTGATCCGCCTCGGCAACGTCAGCGTTCCCACGCTCACGCTTTACCGCGCTCCCAAGGAGAAGGATACCGGCGCCGCCGTCATCGTCTTTCCCGGGGGAGGCTACAACATTCTTGCCCTCGACCTCGAAGGCACCGAGGTCTGCGGCTGGCTCAACTCCATCGGCGTCAACTGCGCCCTGCTCAAATACCGTGTACCCGCCCGCCCCGGCGGACCGCGCTACGCCGCGCCCCTCCAGGACGCCCAGCGCGCCATTGGCCTCGTCCGCTACCACGCTCCGGAATGGCAAATCGATCCCCGGCGCATCGGTGTGCTCGGATTCTCCGCCGGAGGCCACCTCGCCGCCGCCGCCAGCACGAATTTCGACAAGCGCACTTACGATGCCGTGGACGAAGCTGACAAAGTCAGTTGCCGCCCCGATTTCGCCGTCCTCATCTATCCCGCCTATCTCACCGCGAAGGACGACCTGAAAACGCTCGCGCCTGAGCTCCCCGTGCGCGCCGACACTCCGCCCGCCTTTCTCGCCCAGACCGAAGACGACCCCGTTCACGTCGAATGCAGCATGGTCTACTTCAAGGCCTTGAAAGACGCCAAGGTCCCGGCCGAGATGCACATTTTCTCCACCGGCGGCCACGGCTACGGCCTGCGCCCGTCTTCCGAGAAGATCACCACCTGGCCCCAACTGGCCGCCCAATGGATGGAATCCCGCGGCCTTCTGAAAGGATCCAGGCCCGAGTGAGCCGACGCACCCTCACCCCTTCCGCCAATACGTGCTGTACGTCTCCCCCCGCACCCGATAAAACGGCCGCATCCGCACCATGCCGCACTCGAACTCCAGCGCCCGTCCTTCCACCGCCCGCATCTCGCCTGTCGCCGTGAGTTCCTCCGGCGGATCCACCGCCACCAGCATCACCGGCCCGCGCATCACCGCGACCACGTCCGGATTGCGATCGTCCACCGCCGCCATCCGAAACGAAAACGGCAGCGTCACTTCGATCGTGTCGTTCCTCCGCCACCGCCGCCGCACCGCCGCGAACGTCCCCGGCCTCGCCGCCACACCGGCCGCCTTCCCGTTCACCGCGATCGCCGCCGGACGCTCCAGCCAGCCCGGGATCCGCACATGCACCGCGAACTCTGCCGGCTTGTCCGTCTCCACCCGCAGTTCCACCGTCTCTTCTTCCGGATATCGCGTCCGTTGCGTCAGCTTGACCCCGTTCCAGCGCACCTCTGAATCCGCGAACAGGTTGACGTAGATCCCGGACTGATCGTGAAAATAGAGGTCCAGCGGATAGTCCGCCACCGATTGCAGCAGCGTCCCCGCGCAGCACGGCCACTTCCGCTTGTAGTAGCCCTTCCGCGCCTGCGCGTGATAATCCGAGTAGTAGAAGTAGCCTCCGTCGTCGTCCGGGTCGACCGCCCCCAGAATGGTGTTCAGCAGGACACGCTCCAGCCCGTCTCCGTACCGCGCATCGCCCGTGAACCCCAGCAGGTACCGGGCCAGTTTGGAATGCGCATAGAAGCCGCACGGCGTCTCGAAATGATCGTGCGTCGAGGTCAGGCTCGCCCCCAGTTCCCCTTCGTGCGGGCGCACGAATGCCTCCTTGGGAGCCCACGCGCCCGACGCGTACTCTTGCGTCTGTTCGAGCATGTCCCAAGCATTGCGGATGGCCGCGAGATATTTCGCGTCGCCTAGAACCTCGTACGCCTTGGCCGCCGAGCTCAGCGCGATCACGTGGCTGTACCCGTGCTTCCCCGGCAGGACGTTCCGTGCCGCCGCCAGCGGGTCGAAATAGGCCTCGTCCAGCAAATACTTCTTCGCCATGTCGAGAAACCGCCGCTTGCCGGTGAGCTCGTGAGCGCGAAACAGGTTCTCCGGCAGAATGTAAGGCTCGTCGTAAGGCGCCTGCTTCGGACTGTTCGGCCCGCGGTCGTAAACATGATCGGGAATGAAGCGGACCGCCGCATCGATCACGCGTGGCAGCAGCGTTCGCGCCTGTTCGATCCCCGCCAGCGACGCCGCATCCATCAGCCCGATCTCGTATTTATCCAGGATGTAGCACGGCCACGTGGTCGACGCCTTGGGGCTGGCGAATGGATTGCCGTCCCGCTCGAACGTCGCCGCATAGCCCGCCACCAGCCGCCGCGCCTTCGCGGCCGCCTCCGCGTCGCCGGTCGCCGCGTGGATCCGTGACAGCCCCGAGATGAACTGGCCCAGCAGGTGCCCCGGCACGAACCCGTCGGCATCGTACCAGCCGCCCATGTCCGCGCCCGGCGCCGCCAGCCCCGCCCTCTGCCGGTACACCTTCAGCAGGCGGTCTTCATCCAGCTTGAGAAAATGCGCCCGCACCCGCTGGTATTGCTCGGCCAGCGGCCCGCCCGTGAGCCGGACCTGCGAATACCCGAACTCATTCAGCTTGCGCCGGCCCTTCGCAGGCGCGCCCGAAACCGCCGCCGCCGATGCCAGGCCTCCCAGAAAGGCGCGCCGGGAAAGTGCGTCTCGGTGAATCATAGGAATACCTCCCATCATGCACCAAACGCCCACCGGCGTCTCATCGCGCCGGATGCCCCTGCGCCCGCCGCAGCGCTTCCTTCGAGGTCACGCCTGCGCCGTGCCAGGCATAGTCGCGCAGCCCGTCGATCGCCGTCCACGTGGGGTGGTACCGCTCGTAGACATCGCCGGCTTTTGGATCGCCCCAACTGCCGTCCGGGTTCTGTTGCGAGAGCGTGAAGGCGATCCCGGTCCGGATCAGCGGATCGGCGTCGGACAGCCCGAAAGATTTCAAGGTGTCCAGGAATTCGCCCGTCGTTTCCGGGTCGTCCTCGGCGATCGTCTCCATCAGGTTCGCGCGCAGGAATGCGAACTCGTCCGGGAGCCACTCCGGCCTCAGTCGGAACCGGCTGTAGCCGTTCAATGCGTAAACGATGTGCGTCACCGCGTATGCGACATCGCCCCGGTAAGGCCGCATCTTCACCAGCCATTGCGTGACATCTTCCAGCCTTCCGCCGAGCCGGACACCGTAGCGGTCGCCGGAATAGACGGTGATCACGGCGTCCTCCAGCACGTCGTACGGGCTGCGCATCGTCAGGTGGGAGCCGCATCGTTCGCAAACGCGAACCCCGCGCCGGTTGTATTTCCCGCATCGCCCGCACTGCTCCGGGATGTCGCCCGGCGGCGGCTCCTTTTGCGGGTCGAACCCCAGGTAGTCCTCCGGGCGGTAGCGGCCGGCCGCCCGGATCAATTCCCGCTTCATCCGTTCATCCCGCACCCCCAGGCCGTCCGCCGCATAGCTCGCGAACACCAGCGATTGGATCTCGTCCGCGCTCGCATCTTTCGGTACCGATGGATGCTCGGCCCGCCATTGCCGTGCCCGCTCCCGTCCCATGCTCTGCGCCATCCGGCTCAGCTCATGGTCGGACGATGTAGAGGCGATTCCGTAAAAGCACCAAAGGTAGTCGCCGCCATACTCCTTGAAATTCCCAGGATCGGTAGCCGTCGTGTAGATGAAGTGGAGCCCCCGGCGAATCGCCACGTCCCGTTGGTTAAGCGGCGCCGAAGCCAGATTCAGCGCCAGGCAGATCAGCCCTAGTACTCTTCGCCACCTCACGCGAACTTCGCAAAGCGGGGACTGGCATCGAATTTTCGCCGCACTTGCGAAACATTCGTTGCCCGGTTTGCCCTTTTGCGAGATCAGACTGCGCATTCTCCGCGCCGCACTACGCTAGAATATTGACGACATCGGTATCGGTTTTTCCGAAAGGGGCGTGCTATGTTCCGCAAGTCAGCCGGATTCAAGGCCCACTATCAGGATATGACCCTCTTCGTTGCCCCGGACTTCGACGAATGGAGAATCTTCGTTCACGGCCCGGGCGGCATCATCCACGGCGGCCGCCTGTTCACGGAAGCCAAAGCCAAGGAGTGCGCCTGCAACATCATCGAGAGTTACCTGCGCGACGAGAAACACGAACCCGTAGCCGTTGCCGTGGCCGTGGAGTGGACGCCCCTCGAACCCGGAGAATGGCTCAACTGGCGGCCCTGACCACCGTCAGTTCCCGTGCCGGAACAGGCGCTGCGTGATCGTCCGGTGCGGCCCTTCGCCCTCGGGGCCGCGCTGCGCTGGTCCTGCCACTTGCTCCACCAGGTGCCTCCGCTCGATTTCGTCCGCCAGGACCTTCTGCGCGACCTCGATCAGCGACCGCCGGTTGGCGGCCGTCTGCAGGAGTTCCGCATCCGTCATGGACGCGTAATACCGGTGAAAGGCGTGTTCCTGGGTCGTCATAGCCCCATCCCCTTTCGACTCCATTGAACGCCCGCGCCGCGGCCCAGTCAAGCCCGCCCCGTCCGGTGGTATGGTTGTCCTTTAGATGCGAAAGATCCTGGTAGGAATTGTCTTCAGCGCGGTCCTGACCGCGGCCGGCTGGCAGATCGGTCCGTTTCAGCGCCCTCCGGAAGACAACCCGGTAATCACTCCCCTGAAGCAGTCGCTCTTCGACTGCCCCATGCGCGGCAAGCCCGTGCACTGGGAGGCGCTGCATACGTTCAATCCGGCGGCGGTGGTGCGCAACGGCAAGATCTACGTCATCTATCGCGCGGAAGACGATACCGGCGAGATGGGCATCGGGCTACACACTTCGCGCCTGGGTCTGGCTGAAAGCGCCGACGGCATCCATTTCACCCGGCGCGCCACGCCCGTCCTCTATCCCGGCCGGGACGGCCAGCGCGAGCGCGAATGGGAGGGCGGCTGCGAGGATCCCCGGATCGTCGAGAGCGAAGACGGCACCTATGTCCTCACTTATACTCAGTGGAACCGCCAGAAGACCGATGCCGCCATCGCCACGTCGAAGGACCTGCTGCAGTGGACCAAGCACGGCCCCGCGCTGGGGACCGAAGGCAAGTATGGCGCGCTCTCCTACAAATCCGCGGGCATCGTTTGCGCGCTCCGGCAGGGGCGTCTGAAGGCCGTGAAGATTCGCGGCAAGTACTGGATGTATTGGGGAGAGGTCACGGTCCGCCTCGCCACCTCGGATGACCTGATCCACTGGACGCCGATCGAGGACGCCAAGGGCAATCCGATCGTGGTGCTGGCGCAGCGCGCGGGCCGGTTCGACAGCTCGTTTCCCGAGGTCGGCCCGCCTCCGGTCCTCACCAGCCAGGGGATCGTAATCCTCTACAACGGCAAGAACGCGCCGCGGGATGGCGATCCGCAGCTCGGCCCGAATGCCTATGCCGCCGGCGAAGCACTGTTCGCGGCAGACGATCCGTCCAAGTTGATCGACCGCACGGACGCTCCGGTTTTCCGGCCCGAAATGCCCTTCGAGAAGACTGGCCAGTACGCTGCCGGCACCACCTTCGCCGAAGGCCTGGTGTATTTCCAGAGCCGCTGGTTCCTCTACTACGGATGCGCCGACTCGATGGTCGGTGTCGCGATCTCCAAAACCGCTCATGTCTTCTAGATCGCTTGTTGCCGCCCTCATGGCCGCCGGCGCCCTGGCCGCGGGCTCGTTCACCCAGGCCGATATCTACGTTGCCGGAGAGGGCGGCTACCATTCCTACCGGATTCCCGCCCTGCTCGTCACCGCCAAAGGCACACTGCTCGCCTTCTGTGAAGGCCGCCGCAATTCGGCCGGCGATGCCGGCGATATCGACGTCGTGCTGCGCCGCAGCTTCGACCGCGGCAAAACCTGGTCGCCCATGCAGACGGTCGCCGACGAGGGCGATGACACCATCGGCAATCCTACTCCGGTGCTGGAGCGGAAGACCTCGACCATCTTCCTGCTGCTCACCCGCAACCCCGGACGGGTCACCGAGACCAACATCATCCAGGGCGCCGCCCCGCCGCGCACCGTGTGGATCACCCACAGCACCGACGACGGCGCCACCTGGGCCGCGCCCGCCGAAATCACTTCGCAGGTGAGCCGCCCCGATTGGACCTGGTATGCCACCGGCCCCGGAAACGGCATCCAGCTTCGCAGCGGGCGCCTGGTGGTCCCTTGCGATCACAACACGCGCGACGGCCGCCGCTTCTCGCACGTGATCTACAGCGACGATCGCGGTGCAACCTGGAAGATCGGCGGCGTGGCGGAGGAGAAAACCAACGAATCGGCGGTGGCCGAATTGAAGAACGGAGACCTGCTGCTGAACATGCGCAGCTACCACGGCAGGAACCGGCGCGCCGTCCAGCGCAGCCGCGACGGCGGTCTCACGTGGCTCCCGCTGACCCTGGATGAGACGCTGATCGAGCCGGTCTGTGAGGGAAGCCTGGTGTCCGCGGTGCCCCCCGGCAAACGGAGCCATGGCCGGCTGCTGTTCTCGAACCCCGCCGCCACCACGCGCACTCACCTGACCGTACGGCTCAGCAACGACGATGGCCGTACCTGGGCCGCCTCCCGCCTGGTCGATGCCGGACCCTCGGCCTACTCGTCGCTGGCCGTATTGCGCGACGGTACCGCCGGTCTCCTCTACGAGCGGGGAGATAAAAATCCGTACGAGAAGATCGTGTTCGCTCATTTCGACATCCCGTGGGTCGAAGGCAAATAGAATATGGGAATCCTCGAAGGAATCATTCCAGCCGCAGTCACTCCGTTTGACGCCGAAGAGCGCTTCGTTCCCGCCGCCTATGAAGCGCTGCTGGCCCGCCTCTACTCCGCCGGCGTCGACGGCGTGTACGTCTGCGGAGGAACCGGCGAAGGCCTGCTGCAAACCGTCGCGCAGCGCAAGCAGGTGGCCGAGGTCGCAGTCAGGAACTCCCCGGCGGGCAAGCCGGTCATCGTACATGTGGGCGCATTCCGTACCGCCGACGCAGTGGAACTGGCGAAGCACGCCGGCCGCATCGGCGCCGCCGCCGTAAGCGCGCTGCCGCCGCTCGGCGCCTATTCCTTTGCCGAGGTGCGGGCGTACTACGAAGCCGTCGCCGCGGCGAGCGATATCCCACTGCTGGTCTACTTCTTCCCGGAATCGTACCCCGGAGTCTCCACGATTCAACAGGTGCTGGAGCTTTGCGCCATCCCCAACGTGGCCGGCCTCAAATACACCGATTTCGACCTGTACCGCATGCGCAACATCAAGCAGACCGGCGTGGTGCTGTTCAACGGCCGCGACGAGGTGTTGGCGCCCGGCCTGTTGATGGGCGCGGATGGCGGCATCGGCACCTTCTATAATGTGCTGCCCGAGTTATTCGTGGACCTCTACTGCCGGGCGCGCCGCAACGATTGGGAAGGCGCCCGCGCCGTGCAGGATTCCATCAACCGGGTGATCCGCATTACGCTCGAGTTCCCGTGCTTCCCGGCCATCAAAGAGATCCTCCGCTGGAAGGGAATCGACTGCGGTCCGTGCATCCGTCCGCGCGGCGGCATGACCTCCGCGCAAGCCTCGGACCTCCGCCGCCGCCTGGAAGGCAGCGCCCTCGCATGAAGTTGCGGCAGTACGGCTGGATTCTGGTCGCGCTGCTCTGGGTGGTCGCGCTGCTCAACTACGTCGATCGCCAGGTCATCTTCTCGCTCTTCCCGCTGCTCTCTTCGGAGCTTCACCTTTCCAGCGTGCAGCTCGGCCTGCTCAGCACGGTCTTCCTGTGGATCTACGGCATCCTCAGCCCCTTCTCGGGGTACGTGGCGGACCGCTTCGGGCGCGGCCGCCTGATCTCCATCAGCCTGATGGTGTGGAGCGCCGTGACGCTGGCCACGGGAGCCTCCCGCACGTTTCCGCAACTGCTGGCCGCCCGCGCGGTGATGGGGGTGAGCGAAGCCTGCTACCTGCCTGCCGCGCTCGCCAAGATCGCGGAATACCACGGCAGCCGCACGCGCTCCCTGGCGGTCGGCCTCCATCAGAGCGGCCTCTATGTCGGGATGATCGTGGGCGGCGCGGCCGGCGGCTGGGCCGGCCAGACCTACGGATGGCGCATGCCGTTCTTTGTCCTGGGCGGCGTCGGGATTCTCTATGTGATGGTCGTGGTTCTGTTCTTCCGCCGCGAGCCGTCACTGCCCGATCGCGAATCCGCGGCCCCGCTCCGCTTCCGCGCCGCCGTCACACAGTTGCTCCGCCTGCCCGGCTTCGCCACGATGACGGCCGTCTTTGCGGCGGTCGGCATTGCCAACTGGCT
This sequence comes from Bryobacterales bacterium, assembly GCA_963836015.1. Taxonomy (GTDB): domain Bacteria; phylum Acidobacteriota; class Terriglobia; order Bryobacterales; family Bryobacteraceae; genus CAWCDJ01. The sequence continues at coordinate 919,858 of CAWIIF010000004.1, forward strand.
GGTCTACACCTGGCTCCCGCTCTACCTGTACGAGCGATTCGGAATGAGCCTCGCCGCCGCCGGCTTCACCGCGACCTTTTACATCCAGGCGGCGAGCCTCGGCGGCATCATTCTGGGCGGCTGGCTGGCCGATCGCTGGAGCGGCGCATCCTCGCAGGGGCGGCTGTACACCCAGGTATTCGGCGTGCTGCTGGCCGGCCCCTTCCTGTTTCTGCTGGGACACACCGGTTCGCGCACCGTGCTGATCGCCGCGCTGCTTCTCTTCGGCGCCGGCCGCGGCTTCTACGATTGCAACACCATGCCCGTGCTTTGCCAGATCGCGCGCGACGACCTGCGCAGCACCGGCTACGGCGTCTTCAACTTCGCCGCCTGTCTGGCCGGCGGCATCGTCGCGGCCCTGGCCGGCGCCTTGAAAAATGTCCTGGGCCTTTCCGGCGCATTCGAAATCGCCGCCGGAATCCTCTTCGTTTCCGGCCTGCTGCTTCTCGGAATCCGCCGGACGCTCAGCGTGCCTTCCTAATCCGCCCGCAGCGCGATCATCGGATCGATCTTGGATGCCCGCCGCGCCGGGAAGTAGCCGGCCATCGCTGCCACCAGCGTCAGCACGAACAGCACGCCGAAAAACGTCACCGGGTCCGACGAGGTAACGCCGAACAGGAACCCGCGCAGCGACCGCGCCAGGATCCACGACGCGATCCCTCCCAACAGCATGCCGATCCCCGCCAGACCGAGCGTATCCAGAAGGATCCGCCCCTGCAGCCGCCTGGCCGACGCCCCCAGCGCCATCCGGATCCCCACTTCCTGCGTGCGCTGGTTGACGGAATAGGAGATCACCGCGTAGATCCCCAGCGACGCCAGCACCAGGGCGAACAGCGCGAATCCGCCCAGCAGCAGCACCACGAAGCGCCGCGGCGACACCGATTTGTCCACCAGTTGCTCCAGCAGCCGGAAGTCGTTGCCCGCCAGGTCCGGCGCGATCGGTTTGAGCGCCGCTCGAATGGCGGAGGCCAGCTCCGCCGGAGGCCGCGTCGTGCGGATCACCAGGTCCACCGCCATGTGGTCCTGCGTCTGCCGCATCGGAATGTACATCTCCAGCCCCGAGCCCTGCTCCGGCGACAGATGCCGCACATCGCCCACCACCCCGACCACGCGCCGTCCCTTGTTGACGTTCACGATCTGGCCGATCGGGTCCTGCCCCGGCCACACCGCACGCGCCATCGCCTCGTTGATCACGATCACCTGGTCGCTATCCGGCGTGTCCCGCTCCGAAATATCCCGGCCGGACCGCAGCGGAATCCCCATCGTCCCGATGTATCCGTCGCTCGCGATCCGTACGAACGCGAGGGGATATTGCCCCTTGGGATAGGTGTGGCCTTTGGCCCCGGCGCCCCACGTCCGGTTGCGGCCCAGCGGCAGCGCGTCCGTCAATCCAGCCGATTCCACCCCGCGGACCGCCTTTGCCCGCCGCAGCACCTCGTCGAAGTAAGCGTTCTGCTTGGCCTGCGTGTCGTACTGCGGCCCGGGATCCACGCGCATCGCTGCGGCCATCTCCGGGTGGAAGCCGAGGTTGACGTCGAGCACCCGCAGGAAGCTCCGGATCAGCAGGCCGGCGCCCACCAGCAGCACGCAGGCGAACGCGATCTCCGAAACCACCAGCGCGCTCCGAATCCAGCTCCGCCGCTTGCCTCCGGTCGACCCGCGGCTCGTGTCCTTCAGCGCATCGTGCAGCGCGGCCATCGGTATCTGGACCGCCGGCGCCAGCCCGAAGATCAGCCCCGTCAATACCGCCATCCCGAGGGTGAACGCGAGCGCCGTCGTGTCCGTCCGGACGCTCGCGAGAAGCGGGATGCTGAAGGCGTCCATGTGCGCCACCGCGCGGGTCCCCGCCACCGTCAGCAGCACTCCCAGCACCGCTCCGCAGCCCGAAAGAGTCAGCCCCTCCGTCAGCATCTGGCGGACCAGGCGCGGCTGCCCCGCTCCCAGCGCCGTGCGGATCGCAATCTCCTTGTGGCGGGCCGCCGTGCGCGCCAGCAGCAGGTTCGAGAGGTTGGCGCACACGATCAGCATCACCACGCATACCGCGCATCCGAGCACGATCAGCGCCGGCCGGATCCGCCCGCTCACGTGCTCTTCGAGAGGAGTGAGCCTTCCTTCGAAATCGTTCCTCTCTGGATGGGCCTTCGTGATCCGGGCCGCCAGGATGGTCAGCTCCGCCTGCGCGCTCCTCGGCGACACCCCCGGCTTGAGCCGCCCGACAATCGCCATCGTATTGCCCCAGCGGTTCGTTTCCGGACTCAGCGGAAACGGAAAGTAGAGGTCGATATGGCTGCCGGGGGCGAAGACCGACGAGAAATCGAACGAAGCGGGCAGCACGCCAACCACCGTGTACGGTTCGTCGTTCAGAGTCAGATTCCGGCCCGTGATACCCGGATCGGCCGCAAAACGCCTCTCCCACAGCCCGTGGCTTAGCAGCACGGCCTTGGGCCCGTGCCACTTGCATTCCTCCGCGTTGAACAGCCGGCCGATCTGCGGCTCCACCCCAAGCACCTGGAAGAAGTTCCCCGATACCGGCACGCCGCTCAGCCGCTCCGGCTCTCCCCGTCCGGTCAGCGTGATGTCGCCCACGCCGTAGAACGCAAAGTACGCCCCCAAGTCCTCATACGACCGGTTCGTCTCGCGCAAGTCCAGCAGGTGCCCCACCTGGGTCGTCTGGCCCGAGAGCCCGGCGGTATCGCTGTTGGCGATCCAGACCAGGCGCCCCGGATCCCGGAACGGCAGCGGACGCAGCAGCAGCGCGTTCACCACGCTGAAGACCGTGGAACTGGCGGCAATGCCCAAACCCACGATCAGAATCGCGAAGGCCGTAAACCCCGCGTCGCGCCGCAGGGTCCGAAAGGTGTAGCGCAGGTCCTGCCAGAAGCTGTCCAAGGATTTCATAATTAAACTACTTAGACGAAGCATTCGCAAAGAGGGTAGGATTCCACAATGCCCGAAACTGCGCCCTACTGGTCAAAACATCTCCAAATACCCGATCGACCGCGCGTTCACACAAGTTATTGATTCTACGTGCGCACCGACGTTGTGTGCACTATCCAGCCTTCCAGAGTCCTTTTTCCGCTACCTGCCACCCGGCCTCGGAGCGCTTTTCGGGGAGGTCCACGCGAGGATCAGCCCGTGGAAATCGGGGGTCTCCGGATCTGTTGCGGCGACCTGCTGCACGGTGTCAGCCGGAATGCCGTCCTCGTGATACCAATAACGGCAGTCGATCGCGACGGGGACGCGGCCGGGCGCGTGCTGGTGGTAACGGCGAACAATCGCGTGGAGTCGAGGAAAGTTACGCTGGGACTCGAGACTGCTCAAAACGTCGAGGTCCGCTCCGGTTTGAACGAAGCCGACAGGGTTGTGGTGAGCGCCCGCTCTGGTTTACAGCCCGGTCAGGAGGTTCAGCCGAAAGTCACCAGGATGTCTGGGGCCGCGCAGTAAAGCAATCCATCGCCTCGTAACGGAATGCGCTGCAAAGCAGGGACTGGCATCGAATTTCGCCGCAGTTGCGAAATTCGTGCCTGTACCTGGTTTGCCCTTTGCGAGATCAAAATGCGGGTTACTTGCGTCAGATCGACTCCTGGCCATCGCCTGCAAAGTTAGAGGTTTACCCATGCCGAAGTTCGCGATCCGGAATTCCTATTTCATCCTGGCGGTCTGCCTCCTGGTTGCCGTAATTGGTGTGACTGCTCTCACTCGCATGCCGGTCGATATGTTCCCGGCGATGAATATCCCGGTGGTTGTTGTGGCGACCTTTTATAACGGAATGGCGCCCGAGCGGATCGAAGCGGATATCACCAGCAGGCTCGAGCGCCTCTTTACACTGGGCAGCGGCATCGAGCATATCGAATCGCGATCTTTGCCCGGTGTCAGTATCATCAAAGTTTACTTTCAGCCGGGCACCAATTCGGATTCCGCCGTCACCACCATCTCGAATCTGGCCATGGCGCAGCTTCGCAGGCTCCCCCCGGGCACCTTGCCTCCTGTCGTACTGAAATTCGATGCCTCCAGTCTTCCAGTCCGCCTGCTTTCTTCGCGGCCGTGCTTCCCCTGTATCCCCGGCTCGGTGTGTCGTTCTTCCCGCGGACCGATGCGGGTCAGTTCGTGATCCTGGTAAAAGCGCAGAGCGGCACCCGGATTGCAGTTACCGAACAGCTCGTCGCGCAGCTCGAGAGCAAGATCAGAGAGGTAATCGGAACAGACTTGGACATGATCGTCTCGAATATCGGGACCGTTCCCGGCTTCTCGTCGATCTACACCAGCAATTCCGCCATGCACACTGCATTCGTACAGGTGAACCTCAAGCAGGAGCACCGCGTCAGCACCTACGAGTACATGGCTCGTTTGAAACCGTTGGTTCAGCGGGAGTTGCCCAGATATCCGTGTTCTTCCAGCCGGGAGGTATGGTCGACGCGGTGCTGAACCTGGGGTTGCCCGCCCCGATCGACATCCAGGTCTCCGGTTTCGATCTGAAGCAGACGTTCGATTCGGCAACGCGCCTGGCGCAGCGGCTCCGCGCCGTGCCGGGAGTTGCGGACGTATATGTTCCACAAGACATCGATTACCCCGCCTTGCGTTTCAACATCGACCGTGCCCGCGCGATCGAGCTCGGCTTGGACTGGAAGGAGGTCGTTCAGAACGTCATTACCGCTCTAAACAGCAACCAGATGATCGCACCGAGTTATTGGATCGACCCGAAAAACGGCAACGACTATATGCTCACGGTTCAATACGCGGAGAAGCAGGTGAAAACCGTGGAGGATCTCAAGGCCCTTCCGCTGCGCGGCGAAACCAATACTCTGCCCTCTCGACTCGACGCAATCGCGACCGTCGATAAGTTAGTCGCACCCACGGAAGTGGATCACTATCAGCTGGGGCGTGTGATAGATGTATATGTCCGGCCGGAGGGCGAGGACCTGGGCAGGATCGCCGATGCCGTCAGTGATATTACCGGAAAACTCAAGCTGCCGGCCAACACCGAGGTGGATATCCGGGGTATGGTCCAGAATATGCGCACTTCCTTCCATAGCTTCGCGCTTGGCCTCATTCTGGCGCTGGCTCTTCTCTATCTGGTTCTGATTGCGCAATTCCGGTCCTTTGTGGATCCCCTGATTACTCTGCTGGCGGTGCCGCCCGGTATCGCGGGCGTCATCCTGACCCTCCTGTCTACGGGCACGACCATCAATATCATGTCGTTGATGGGAATTATCATGCTGGCCGGGATCGCCGTTTCCAACAGCATCCTGATGGTGGAATTCGCCCGGCACCTCCGGTCGGATGGAGGCCTGGATGTCAGGGCCGCGATCGCAAACTCCTGCCGGGTCCGATTGAGGCCTGTGCTCATGACTTCGCTCGCGACCATCATCGGCCTGTTTCCGATGGCGCTCAAAATGGGAACCGGAAGCGAAGCCTACGCGCCGCTCGCGCGCACCATCATCGGCGGCCTCAGCCTGTCAGTGGTTCTGACCATCGTACTCGTGCCGGCTGCCTACTACCTGGTGCACCGGTCGGAAGACCGGGTCTAGCGTTTCTACTCGACGGCCGGCCGGCGCGCGCCTCATAGACCTGCCGGCGAGGCGGGCCGCGGCCTTGTTAAGTGCTCACTTGCCGGACCGCCGCCGGGTGGTTCCAGACCTCCGGCTTGATCCGCATGCCGAAGCCGCTCTCTTCGGGCGCGCGGATCGCTCCGCCTTCAGGCGCGATGGGGTTCTCCAGCATGGCCGGCCAGTCCCGTTCGTAAAACCTCTGGCAGCTCTCCTGGATCCACACGTTGGGCGAAGCGGTCGAAAGGTGCGTGGCGGCGTAGAACAGTAGCGGCCCCCCGGCTGTGTGCGGCGCGATGGGCAGCTCGAAGGCGTCCGCCATCCCGGCGATCTTGCGGGCCTCGGTCAGCCCCCCGCACCACGTGACATCGAACATCACGTATTTCACCGTGCGCGATTCCAGCAGTTGCTCGAACTGCAGCTTGCCCGCCATCCGCTCCCCGGCGATCAGGGGCAGGCTCGTCGCTGCCGCCAGCTCGCGATATTGCGAGAAGTTGCCGGGCATGAGCATGTCTTCGAGCCACATCGGCCGGTAGGGCTCGAGAGCGTGGGCAATCCGAATGGCGGAAGTGACATTCCACTGCGAGTGAAACTCCACGGCGATCTCGATCTCCGAACCGAACGCCTCGCGCAGCTTCTTGATCGGAGTGAGCGCTTCGTCGATGTCCTGGGTTGTGACGAACTGGTTCCGGTTGCGCGCCGCCGCGCCGTCGAACGGCCAGACCTTGATGGCCTTGATGCCGCGCGTGTCGATCAGCTCCCGCATGATCTTCTCCGGTTCGCGGTTGAAGTCGTATTTGTAGGGGAAACAGGTGTTGTAGAGGCGGACCCTTGGGTTCGCTTTGCCGCCAATCAGCCGGTACACGGGTGCGTTGAGATGTTTCCCGAGCAGATCCCACAACGCCAGGTCGATGGCGCTCAATGCCCTGATCTCGGCGCCGCCCGCCACCTGAAAATCGAAGGCGCGGTAAAGATCGGCCCAGATCCGCTCGATATCGCGCGGGTCGCGGCCGATGAGCGAGGCGGCCGCGCCGTGAACCGCGGCTGCCTCCGCCGGGTTGCGCGGATAAGTCTCGCCGATCCCAAAGATGCCCGCGTTGGTATCGATCTTGACCCAGGTCCAGTGCGGCCAGAACGGGGCGTCGTTCCGGCTCTTCCAGTACACGGTCTCGATGCGCGTGATCTTCGACGGGACGGCACTCTGGGCGGCGGTAGCATATGCCCCGGCGAGCGGCGAGGCGAGCAGCGGCCCAAGAAACGATCTTCGCGTAAGGAACATGGCCGGATTATATCCGACTGCGAGGTTCCTCTCACATGCAGATGCGGTGTCCGCTACTGCACTTTCGCCTGTCTCGTCACCGGCGCTTCTTTTCCGGCATGCACCGCCCGCACGCGCTGGTGCGTGGTCCGCGCCGCTTCCACCAGTTCGCGGTACGGCCGGTCCGTCACATCGACGATTCCGATGTTGTAGTTCTCGCCGTCGAACCGGCCGGTGGAAGGCTCGTCCACCCACTCGAACCAGTGCGCGCCGACAATCGACGGATCCGCCGCGGCGTTCTCCACATAGTAGCGGTAAGCAACACCGCGCTCTTCCTGGCTGGCCGTCTGTTTCAACCCCGGCGTCATCCCGCGGCCGGGCGTGCCGAAATGAAACTCGCCGATCAGGATCGGCTTGTCGATCAGTTCCCGCACCTTGGCGATCTCGCGCTGGTTCACCGAGTAGGCATAGCTGTTCAGGCTGTACACGTCGAAGACCCGCGAGAGCTTGACGATCTCGGGCGGCGCGGTCGAGCCGAAGCGCAGTCCCAAAGTCAGGTGGTTCGGATCATGCCTGCGGATGGCCGCGGTCGCCGCGTCCACCAGTTTCTGATACGTCTGATAGAGGAACTGGCGCCGCCGCTCGGGGGTATCCTCTTTGGCCAGGAATGCCTTCAGCGCGTTCTGCAGGGGGCTCGCCGGCCCGCTCAGAATGGCATCCGCCGCCACCGTCTCGCGCCCCGGCCAAGGCGGCTCGTTGCCCAGAAAATAGCCGAGCAGCCAGGGATCGTCCTTGCGCGGATCGCACTGCTCGGCCACCGCGCGGTCGATCCTCTCTTCGAAATCCGCCCCATAAACGTCCGCCACTCCCATCGGCCCGTTCTCGATTCCCCAGCCGCGCAGTCCGAAAGTATACGGGATCCGGTGCGATTCCCCCAGCCTTGCGTCCGACCAGTTGCCCACTGTATTAAAGCCCCAGGCCGTCATCCGCCGCACCGTCAGGTCCACCCATTTCGACGCCCAGTCCGGCCCGAAGCGGCGCACCAGGTTCCACGTGTAGAAGGATGCGCCCCCGCGGCCGCCGCGCGGCTGAGCGAGATCCGCCGGGGGCAGCGCGGCAAAGAGTTCCTCGCGACCTCTGACGGCGGTCACGGCCGACGCTCCGATCGAATCCGAGCCCGCGGAGAAAAACAGGTGGCCGTCCGGATCCACGAACCACCACTTCCCGTCGACCTTCTCCACGCGGAAGAAACCAGTGGCCTTCGCCTTCGTCTCGGGGTAGCCGCCATAGCGGCAGTACTCCGAGTGCGCGGCTTCGAGGGACTTCTCTTCGTCCGTCCAAGCCGCTTTGAGTTGCTCGAGGCTCTTGGCCTTCCCCGGCCAGTCGGCGTGAACCCACTGCCCGAATTCGTCCACCAGCGGCTTCTTGTCCAGCAGTGCGTCGCCGGGGTCCTCTTTCGCCAGCTTCACCGAGCGGATCTCGAGCGCCACGGATCCCACCGGGCTCGGCAGTTCTACGCCGATCTCCCGCACGGCCGTGAGTTCCCCGGGCGTGCCCATCAGGTTGATGAACATCATGGGCCGCGCTTTGTTGTGGACCGAGGCCAGATCCATTCCCTGCCGCGGCGGCTGGGTCAGCATCGCGAGCGGCACCGCCGTACGAATCCACACTCCCGGTACCGGAGAGAGCCGCACTGCGCGAACTCCGCCCGCGTCGTGCACTCGCAGCTCGAACCGTTGCGGCGCGGAGAGCCTCAGCTCGAGGACCAGAAACTGGTACGAACTCCAGTCGGCGGGTAGCGGCGGGTTGAAATCCTTCAGCGCCCAGGTCTGCTCCGGTCCGGCGCCCTCGAAAACGGCGCGCCTGGTTTCACCGGCGGCAGGCCCTGCCGCGGCGAGAAGCGAAAACAGCACTCCAATCAACAACCGTCTCATTCGCATTCTCTGGAACATAGGTTGGCACATTGCACCGCCCGGCGCATCCCGTTAACGTATTCCGCTAAGCTGGAAAAGTGGCCTACTCCCATGTCCGCGGGCTTGCCGCCGCTCGGTGCCGTAAGACTGCCGGACGGCCGCGTCACCTTCACGCTCTGGGCTCCCAATCATGAGCGGGCGTCCCTGACCCTGACCGGACCGCCCCCGCGCGAAATCGCGATGCGGAGCGAGCCCGGCGGTTATTTCACCGCCATGGTCGAAGATGTGGAGGAGGAGGCGCGCTACTGCTTCCGCCTCGACGGAGGCCCCGAGCGTCCCGACCCCGCATCGCGCTTCCAGCCCGATGGCGTCCACGCGGCGTCCCAGGTCGTTTCGCCGGAGTTCGACTGGCAGTCCGCCGGATGGAAAGGCCTGCCGCTCGAACAGTACGTCCTCTACGAAGTGCACATCGGGACCTTTACACCCGAAGGCACGTTCGACGCCGCCATCGGGCAGCTCCCCCGGCTCGCCGCGCTGGGCGTCACCGCTCTCGAGATCATGCCCGTGGCGCAGTTTCCCGGAAACCGCAACTGGGGCTACGATGGCGTGCACCCTTTCGCCCCACAGAACTCGTACGGCGGTCCTTCGGGCCTCAAACGCCTGGTCGACGCCTGCCACCGGCTCGGCCTTGCCGTGGTGCTCGACGTGGTTTACAACCATCTCGGACCGGAAGGAAACTACCTCGCGGAGTTCGGTCCCTATTTCACCGGCCGGTACCGCACGCCCTGGGGTCCGGCGATGAATTTCGACGGCCCGCATTCGGATGAGGTCCGACGCTTCTTCATCGAGAATGCGTTGTGCTGGGTCACCGAGTTCCGCGTCGATGGGCTTCGCCTCGATGCCGTTCACGCCATCACCGATGTCTCGGCCGTGCCGTTTCTCGAGGAGCTTGGCGAGGCCGTCCATCGCCAGGCGGAAGCTCTCGGGAGGGCTGTCTGGCTCTTCCCGGAAAGCGACGCCAACGATGCCCGCCTGGTCCGCCCCCGCGCCGCGGGCGGCTACGGCTTGGACGCCCAGTGGAACGACGGGTTTCACCACGCGCTGCGCGCTCTGCTCACCGGGGAAAACAGCGGATATTACGCGGATTACGGCAGCTTTGGCCAGGTCGCCAAGGCTTATCGCGACGCCTACGTCTACACCGGCCAGTATTCGCGGGTTCGCCGCCGGCGGCACGGCAGTTCTACTGCGGGGCTCGCCGGCCGCCAGTTCGTCGTCTTCTCGCAGAACCACGACCAGGTCGGCAACCGCATGCTGGGCGAGCGCCTCGCCGCGCTGACCGATTTCGAGACTTTGAAGCTCATTGCGGCTGCTGTCGTGCTTTCGCCGTTCACGCCGCTGCTGTTCATGGGCGAAGAGTACGGAGAGACCGCGCCGTTCCAATACTTCGTCAGCCACTCCGACCCCGGGCTCGTCGAGGCCGTCCGCTCCGGCCGCTGCCAAGAGTTCGCGGCGTTTGCCTGGCAGGGCGAGTGCCCCGATCCGCAGGATGAAGCCACCTTCCTTCGCTCGAAGATCTCCCCCGAGTTGTGTCTTTCAGGACGCCACGCCGCCTTGAACGGGTTCTACACGGAATTGCTGCGCCTGAGGCGCACCGTCCCCGCTCTCGGCGAGCTCACCGTTCTCGAGGACGAGCAGGTCCTCGTTTTCCACCGGCGATGCGGCGATCGGGATGCTCTGGTCGTCATGAACTTCAGCCGCCGCGACGCCACCACACAGAGCCGCGACCGTGAGGGAGCGGGCCCTTGGCGCCTGGCCCTCGATTCCTCCGCCGCGCGTTGGAACGGTCCCGGCCCCGATTCCCCGGCCGAACTGGACTGCAACGCATATTTCACGGTTGCCGCCCGCTCCGTTCTGGTCTATCTTCGGAATTCAAGCGAAACATAATGCGCCACATCTGTATCCACGGCCACTTTTACCAGCCGCCTCGCGAGAATCCCTGGCTCGAGGAGATTGAGCTCCAGGATTCCGCCTATCCCTACCACGACTGGAACGAGCGGATTACTGCCGAGTGCTACGCACCCAACTCGGCGTCGCGAATCCTCGACAACGAAAACCGGATTCTCAAGATCGTCAACAATTACTCCCGGATCAGCTTCAATTTCGGACCCACGCTCCTCCAGTGGCTCGAAAAACAGTCCCCCGAAACCTACCGCGCCATCATCGCCGCCGACCGCGATTCGCAGGAGAAGTTCTCGGGCCACGGCTCCGCACTGGCGCAGGCCTACAATCACATGATCCTGCCGCTGGCCCACCGGCGCGACAAGTTCACCCAGATCCGGTGGGGCCTCCGCGATTTCGAGCGCCGCTTCGGCCGGATCCCGGAAGGGATGTGGCTCCCCGAGACCGCCGTCGATCTCGAGTCCCTCAACCTGATGGCCGAGATGGGCGTCCGCTTCACCATCCTTGCCCCGAATCAGGCCAGCCGCGTCCGCCCCATCGGCGGTAGAAACTGGGAAGACGTCAGCGGCGGCCGCATCGACCCCTCCACCGTGTATCGCATCGCCCTGCGCGGCGGCCGGCGCATGATCCTGTTCTTTTACGACGGTCCGGTGTCGCAGGCCGTGGCGTTTGAAAAGCTGCTCATCCGCGGCGAATATCTGGCGGGCCGCCTGGAGGCCGCCTTTTCCGACAGCCGCCCCTGGCCCCAGCTCGTCCACATCGCCACCGACGGCGAAACCTACGGCCATCACCAGTACAGGGGAGACATGGCCCTGGCGTACGTCCTGGAATTCATCGAGTCCCGGGGAATCGCGCGCCTCACCAACTATGGCGAGTTTCTCGAACAGCACGCGCCCACTCACGAGGTGCAGATCTTCGAGAACAGCTCGTGGAGCTGCGTCCACGGAGTCGAGCGCTGGCGCAGCAATTGCGGCTGCTGCTCGGGAGGCCGGCCGGGGTGGTCGCAGGAATGGCGCGGGCCGCTGCGCGCCGCGCTCGACTGGCTCCGCGACACCATGGCTGCGTCCTACGGCGATGCCATGCGGCGACTGGGCGCCGATCCCTGGGAGTCGCGCAACGAATACATCTCCGTCATCCTCGACCGTTCCCCCGAGTCGATCGATCGCTTCTGCCACGCCAGTGTCCACCGCGAGCTCAATCCCGCCGAGAAGGTGCGGCTGCTCAAGCTACTCGAAATTCAGCGCCACGCAATGCTCATGTACACCAGCTGCGGCTGGTTCTTCGACGAGCTCTCGGGCATCGAAACCGTCCAGGTGATCAACTACGCCGCGCGCGCCATGCAGCTCTTCGGCGAACTCTTCGGCCGCGGCCTGGAGCCGCGCTTCCTCGAATTGCTGGCGCAGGCCAAAGGCAATGTCCCAGAGTTCGGCGACGGCCGCCAGGTCTACGAAAAGCAGGTCCGGCCCAAAATGGTCGGCCTCAAGAGCGTAGCGGCGCACTATGCCGTCAGCTCCCTGTTCGAAGAGTACCCTGACGAGAGCCGCATCTTCTGCTACGACGTGACCCAGGAAGACAAGCGCGATCTCTCCGCCGGCCGGGCCAGGCTGGTCCTGGGCAAGGCTCAGATCACCTCCGAGATCACCCGGGAGACCGAGCGGTTCACCTACGGCGTTCTTTACCTCGGCGAGCACCAGGTCAGCGGCGGAATCCGCTCGTTCCTCGACGATTCCGCTTACCAGCGAACCGCCGAAGCCCTCACCGAAGCCTTCCAGGGCGGCGACTTTGCCGAAATCGTCCGCAGCGTGGACCGCCACTTCGATCCCGGCTCCTACAGCCTCAAGCTCCTCTTCCACGACGAGCAGCGCCGCATCGTGCAGCGGATCCTCGAGACCAGGATGGCCCTCGCCGAGGCCTCCTACCGCCATGTCTACGAGAGCGACGCCATGCTCATGTACTTTGTGAAGTCCCTCGGCATGCCTCTTCCCAATCGCTTCCGCATGGCCGCCGATTTCATCCTCAACTCCGACCTGCGGAAGGCTTTCGAGACGCGCCCCCTCGACCTGCCCAGAATCGCCGCCATTATGGATGAGACCCGGCGCCTGAACGTCGACCTCGATGGCGCCACCCTCGAATTCGCGCTGCGCGGCACCATCGAAGCGATCGCCGCCGCTTTCGCGCGCAATCCCACCGATAAGCAGGTGATGGAGGAGTTTGCCGCCGCGGTGACGCTGGCCGGCTCGCTCCCCTTCGAGGTCCGGCTCTGGAACGCGCAGAATATCTGGTACGATCTGCTGCTGCGTCTATACCCGGAGATGCGGGCGTCCGCCGGGTGGTGCGATGCTTTCCGCTCCCTCGGCCGGCAGCTACAGTTCGCCGGACCGGAGTAAGCGCCTCACCCCAGCCACCAGACTTTGCGTGCCGCCGCGCATGCCCGCGCGTACAGGAACATCCCCGCCGACCACGCCTGCTCGTGCACGCCCTTCGGCTCGCCCGTCCTGCCGTGGTGCCATTCGTTGAAGTCGCCTTCGAGATTCAAGCGGGCCAGGCGCACCAGCGCCGCTTCCGCCTCGTCCTGCCGCTGCATCTTCACCAGCGCCGCGACGTAGAACCCGCCCAGGAAGGGCCAGATCCCTCCGTTGTGATACTGGTCGGGCAGGTTCAGTGTGCCGTAGTAATCGCGCCAGTCGGAGTCGCCCGGCTCGACCGGCGGATAGATCGCCTTCACGGGGTGCTCCGCCACGCCGTGCCGTGCCATGAAATCCAGGATGCGCCCGCCCTGGCTTTCGTTTGCCACCCCCGCCAGAATGGCCAGCAGGTTGCCGAAGCTGTCGAACCACTCGCCGACCTCGCGGAAACTGGCGTAAGGCAGGTAGTATTCGGAGTCCACCAGGATGCGTTTCGACGGCAGCCAGCGCCGCCTCCCGAGCGAATCCTGCCCCTGGTCGGGTGTGCTGAACGAGTGGGCGACGTGGCGCAGCATTTCCCCGTCTCCCGCGTACCACAGAGTCCCGTTGATCGCCGCGCTTGCGGTGTCCGCCTGCGCCCGGTAGCGCGCCGCCGCGGCCGGCTTTCCCTCGCGCTCCGCCAGTTGAGCCGCCTGCCGCAGTGCGATCACCCGCAGGCAGTTGACGTAGAGGCCCTTTCCACGGGTGCAGAAGAGGTCCTGCCAGTCCGAAGCCTCCTGTATGCTGATCAGCCCGCTGCGGTCCACATCCTGGCACTCGTACCACGCCAGCACTTTCCGCACGCTCCCGAAATCCGGTGCGCACAGGCTGCTGCCGATGGCGTACCACAACCCCCCGTCGGCGTACGCGCGAAAATTCGGGCGGCGCGCCTCCAGGTCGATGTGATTCGGAATCAGCCCGGCGGGCGTCTGGTGCCGCCGGAACGAGGACAGGCTGGCGAGCAGCGCGGAGCGGATCACCGGGTCGTCTGCCAGGCTCCCGCCCAGCAGCGCGATCATGCTGTCCCTCACCCACACCTGCTGGTGTCCGTAAGCCCGCGCCGAGGCCTTCAGGCCGCCCGCGTGGCTGCAATTGCGGAGCACGGCGACTGCGCGCTCGCAAGCCGCCTCCACCGTGGAATCTTCCCTGGCACCCTCTCTTCTGCTCGCCGGAAAATCTACCGTAGCTTCACGGTCGCGGCCGAAGAGATTCCCGTCGTCTGGCAAACCGGAAATCCCGCTTTCGTATGAAACCGAACACTAATTATAACCTCCTTCCGGAGGCCTCTCCTCCTTCGACATTCATCGTATGGTTGGTACGAAAGCGCCCGTGAGATGATGGGGATGGGATTCGAAGCTGCAAAATATGTCTGAGCCGGACGCTATCTTGCAGGATACCGAGCAGGATATTGGCCGCATTGGCACCGCCGACGTTGTAGTTGGCATCCCCACTTATAACAACGTCGAGACCATCGAAAAGGTGGTGGAGGCTGCGGTTGCCGGCCTTACCGCGCGGCTCTCCGCCTTCCGTGCGGTGGTCGTCAACACCGACGGCGGCTCCCGTGACGGCACTCCGGAACGCCTGAAGGGCGTGCTGAACGGCCATGTGCCCTTGCTCCAGTCCCGTTATCCCCTCTACCCGGTCCACCTGCTGGCTCCGCCTCTCACCGGCGTGCCCGGCCGCGGCGAGGCCTTGCGGAGCATCCTGCAGACCGGCCAGCGCCTCGGCGCCAAAGCCTGCGCGGTCCTCGACGCCGGCGTCGAAAACCTCAACTCGGAGTGGGTCGAGCACCTGCTTGCCCCCATCCTGCACCACGGTTTCGATCTCGTGACTCCCTGCTACCTGCGCCACAAATTCGAGGGCGCCATCAGCAACGGAATCGTCTACCCCTTCACCCGGGCCCTCTACGGCCGCCGGATTCGCCAGCCCATGCCCAGCGAACTGGCGTTCTCCGCGCAGCTGATCGATCATTTCGCCGGACCGGCCTCGGCCGATGGCACAGGCTCCGCTCGCGTCGACCCCTGGAGCGTCACCTCCGCCATCCTCGGCCAGTTCCGCATCTGCCAGACCTTTCTCGGGCCTCACGCGGTCAGTGCGAAGGAAGTGGCGCCCGACCTCAGCACCACCCTCGCGCAGGTGCTCGGCAGCCTTTTCGCAGATATGGACCGCACCGCGGCTTTCTGGCAGAAGGTCAAAGGATCCGAAACCGTTCCCTCCTTCGGCCCGCCCTATACCGTCACTGCCGGTCCGGTTGCCGTCAACGCCGGACGCATGTTCGAATCCTTCAAGCTCGGCTGTCAGGACCTGCAAGGGCTGTGGTCCCTCTTCCTGCCGCCGGCGACCCTGCTCGATTACAAGAAGCTCTCGCGCTCCCCCGAGGACCGCCTCCGGTTTCCCGATGACTTGTGGGCGCGCACCGTTTATGACTTCGCGCTCGCCTGGCGCTTGCGCGTGATCGACCGCGACCACCTGCTGCGCGCGATTACTCCGGTCTATCTCGGATGGGCTGCATCAAGCGTTCTCGAAATGCAGACCGCGGGGCCGGAAGAGGTGGAAGAGCGGCAGGAACGGCTTTGCATGGCTTTCGAGACTCAGAAGCGCTACCTCATCTCGCGCTGGAGGTGGCCGGACCGGTTCAGCCCGTGATCGCTATGGAGAGATTTTATGCTGACTCAGGTGAATGAAATCCTCAACCAGGCCGCCGCCCGGATTACCAGGAGCATCGCCAATTTTCTGCCGGGCCTGCTGGCGCTCGCCGTCCTGCTGCTGTTTGCCGTGTTGATCGGGTGGATCGCGCGCTTCATGATCCGGCGCTCCCTGCGCGGTATCGACTTCGACAAGCGCCTGGAGCGCTGGGGCTTTTCCGCGCTCGCCGAATGGTCGCCTTCGCGCAGCCCTACCTTGCTGATCGCTGGGCTGACCTATTGGTGCATCATTCTCGTGGGGCTGCTGGTCGGATTAAGCGCTCTCGACGCTTCCGTCACATCCGTGCTCGTGATGCGCCTCTTCACCTATCTGCCGAATGTCTTCGCGGCCGTGCTCATCCTGATTGTCGGAATCTTCCTCGCCCGCTTCCTGGCACGCGGCGTCCTCATCAGCGCCGTCAACATGCAGGTGCACTCCGCGCGTTTGGTGAGCCTGGGAGTTAAGTGGCTGGTGATGGTGATGGCCGCGGCCATGGCGCTCGAGCACCTGGGCATCGGCGGCGAGATCGTGCGTCTCGCGTTCGCGATCCTTTTCGGAGGCATCGTGCTGGCGCTGGCCCTGGCCGTCGGGTTGGGCTCCAAGGAAATGGTCAGCCGCTCGCTCCAGCGCCAGGCCGGCCGCGCCGAAGAAGAGGAAGTCGCCGGCCGCTTCCATAACCTTTGAGCCATTTCCTCGGTGTTTCTCGCGTTTTCTGATAGAGGTCGATTATGACGAAAACGCTGCTGGCTCCCGTCATCGCACCGAAGAGCCTGGAAAACACTTATCGCGTCGGCCGGCTTCGAGGAGTGGTTCCGGACATTGGGCACCCCCGCAGCCAATTTCAACCTGCCCGACCGCGTCGAGCACCCCTCGGACGCCGAATTGCGCCAAATGATCGCGCTCGGCCGCAGCCTGGAAACCGAAACCCTGCGCGAAGTCGACTTCTAGCTGCGTCGCAAAACAGGGACTGGCTCGAATTTCGCTGCAGTTGCGAAATTCGGAGCCTGTACCTGGTTTGCCCTTTTACGCACCGCCCTGCGAGTTCCCCAAACTTACTCCGCCGCGTAACTCGTCGCAACTTGCACGCCACACTAATCCTGCCTCAACACCGCCGCCGGGTCCACGTTGGCCGCGCTCCTCGCGGGAATCCAGGCCGCCGCCGCTCCCGTGGCGAGCAGCACGAGGACCACCGCCGCGAACATGACAGGATTCCACGGATCCAGGCCGTCCGGCAGGAGATCGGTCAGCGGCCGGATCGCCGCGATCGCCAGGGGAAGCCCCACCGCCACTCCGCAGCCCAGAACCGCCGCACCGTCTCGAATCGCCGTCCGTAGGATATCGCTGCGGGTAGCCCCCACGGCGGCGCGGATCGCCATCTCCCGCGTGCGCCTTCGGGTCGCATACGAGACCGAGCTATAAAGGCCGCTCAGCGCCAGTAGCAGGCCGATGCCGCTCATGGAGCCCACGAAGCCCGCCGCCATCCGCATCGGGAAGATGGCGCCCGCCGCCGCTTCCGACAACGGCCGGACATCGAGCGCCGAGCCGGTCTCCGCCTGCGCCAGCGTGTCGCGTATCGGCTTGATCCAGCGCCCTGCGTCTCCCGCCGTCCGGACCATCATCTGGGTATCTTCGTAGGGCGTGAAAAACATCGGCGCGTGGTCTTCCCCGAGTGTGCGCATTCGCGTATCCGCGATCACCCCGACGATCTCCAGGACCCGCGCCTTCTCCCGCCCCGCCAGGAGTTCGGCTCCCACCGGGTCGGCATCGCCGAACAATCGCCGTGCCAGCGCCTGGTTTACCAGAGCCGGTACCGGCTGGCGCGTGCGATCCGTGATATCGAAGTCCCGTCCGCGCAGAATGGGGATCCCCAGCACCTTGCAGAATTGCTCTCCCGCGCCCATCGAGTACGCATCGCGGGCCGCCGAAACAGGATCTCCCTTGCGCCGAATCGGACCCTGCGGCAGCTCTCCCATGAACGGTAGCGTACTGATCGAAGCGATCCCGGTTACCCCCGGTATTTCTGTCAGGCGCCGTACCACTCCGTCCCGCCATTCCCAGCCTCCCGGACCGGGATGCTGCGGCCCGGTGGGGCGCCAGACAGTTGCCATGACGGTGTGGGAAATATCGAATCCGGGGTTGACGCCGGCAACCTGCCGGAAGGTCCTGAACAATAGCGCGCCCAGCATTAACAGCACCATCGACAGAACCACCTGTAGCGCCACGAAGCCATTCCGCAGGTTCCAGCGCCGCACGGAGAAAGCCGGCTCGCTTTGCTTCATCGCGAGTCCGAGGTCCGCCTTCGATGCGCGCATGGAAGGCAGCAGGGACGATACGAGGAGCGCCGCCAGCGCTGTTGCCGATGCGTAAAGAAACAGGCCGCGGTCGGTTTGAAAATGGAACTCGAAAGGCAGGTTGTAGGCCGAGGGCCATCGGACATAACTCAGCCGTTTCCGCAGGAAGGCGTCGACGATCAGGCCGGCGCCCGCGCCCAGCCCCACCAGCACCAGGCCTTCCGCCAGGATCTGTCGTGCTATTTGAAAACGATTGGCGCCCAGCGCTTTGCGGATGGCGAGTTCCCGCTGCCGCGTGACGCCGCGCGCCAGCAGCAGTCCGGCGGCATTCACGCAGCCGATCACCACCAGCAGGATCGCCGTTCCGTACAGCATCGCAAAGAATACGAAGTAGCGCCGGTCGTCGCCTGCCGAGTCCGCGTTCGCCGCCCACCCGGCCATCGGCCGCAGGCTGGAGATCTGCTTCGCGAAGTCTTCGCCGCCGATGTTTTGAGCGGCCGCGGCCAGCGCTTGCCGCGTCTGCTCCCGCGTGAATCCGTCGCGCAGCCGCCCGAAGGGCTGGCAGCGCCCGGGATCCGTCACGGCCATAAGGTACACTTCCGGCGAAACGCCATGGCGCAAAATACTGCGATAGTCGCGCGGCAGCACCCCCAGGACCGTATACAGCTTGCCGCCTAACTTGAGGGAGCGGCCCGCGGCGTGGGGATCGGAGTGCAGTCGATTGCGCCAGAAGCCGTAGCTCACCACCGCGGCCGGGACGCCGTCGTCGGATTGAGAGTACAACCGGCCGAGCGAGCTGCCCACGCCCAGGACATCGAAGAAATTAGCGCTGGTAGTCATCTCCCAGGCAATTTCGCTGTGCCCGCCCGCATCCCAATCCGTGTTGCCGAGGCCCGTATCGAAGGCCATGCCCTGAAAAATCCCGAGATGCGCCAGGTCCCGGTACCGTGCGGTGCTCACTACCGCGCCGAACTTCACCAGCCGGTCCGGCTGGCGGGCGCTCAGGTCGTCGAGAATCATTTCGCGCGCGACGCTGTAGATGGTGACATTGACGCCGATGCCCAAAGCCAGGGAAGAAATCGCAATCCAGGCGAATGCCGGAGACTTGCGAAGGCCCCGCAGAGCGTGGCGAAGGTCCGTCAGCAGAGACAGCACCATCCCGATAGTATGACGCGCTTTCGGTGAGCGCCGTGCAGATCCGTGTGATCCGCGGCGCTTTCCGTGCCGGCACGTGGTCTGCTAGAAGTGACCCTTTGCGCCATCGGACCTTTCGTCTTACTAGTAACGTGCCTCGCAAAACATCGCCCCGTAACGGAATGCGTCGCAAAGCAGGGACTGGCATCGAATTTTCGCCGTACTTGCGAAACATTCGTTGCCTGTTCTGAATGGACCGGCGGCCCGCGAAATTTCATGAAAAACGTGTAGAGCGGGACAATGGCAAGGGGGCGCGGTGAGGTCGTAGGTACAGTAGAGAAGTTGAGACCGTTTGCCTGTTTGATCCGGAGCACGCACGCTTTGAGCGAATAAATGGGCGTCGTTCGTCTCCCATCGGGGAGCGGCGATAGCCACGTGACCCTGCATAAGATAACTATTTTGCGTGTTCTCCGCGCCTTCCAAGGAGACGCAAAATGGCATATCGAGTCGCAGCAATAGATGTTCACAAGAAGATGTTGGCGGTAGTGGTGGCTGACGTGGGTGGGGAAGGCGAGTATCAGTTTGAACGGCGAAAGTTCGGCGCCACACCCGATCAATTGCACCTCCTGGCCCAGTGGTTGGGGGAGCAGGAGGTCGAGGAAGTGGTGATGGAATCGACCGCGCAGTACTGGAAGCCGGTGTGGGGAGCGCTGGAGCGGTACTGGAAGCCGGTGCGCCAGAAACGGGAAGGGGCCCACAAGATGTCCGGCGCGCTGCACCTGTGCCAAGCCAAATCCAACCGAGGCCAGCGCGGGCGAAAGAACGACTTTGCCGACGGCGAACGGATGGTCAAGCGGCTGGTATCGCAGGAACTGGTATTGAGCTTCGTGCCGGACCCGGAACAGCGATTATGGCGAACAGTGACGCGGCGCAAGTACCAGCTAACCCGCAATAAGGTGCGTTTCCGGAACCAACTGGAGAGTCTGCTGGAGCAGGCGCACATCAAGTTGTCGGGTTGGGTATCGGATCTACTGGGCGTCAGTGCGCGGCGCATGTTGCAGGCCATAGCGGACGGGGAAACGGACGCGGGGGCGCTGGCGGCACTGGCCGATCAACGGCTGCAGGCCACGCCGGAACAACTGCGTGACGCGTTGGGCGCTTGCACGCAACTGGATGGAGTCTACCGCCGACTACTGAAGATGGCACTGGAGGAGTTGAAGTTTTTCGAAGAGCAGATCGAGCAACTGGAGAAAGAGGCTTCGAAGCTACTCACACGGCACCAGGACGCAGTGCAACGAGTGGCGGCAGTGCCCGGTTTTGGGGTGGATTCGGCGATCCAAATGATTGCAGAAGTGGGTCCCGAAGCTGCGGCTTTCGAATCGGAGAAGTCCCTGTCTTCGTGGGTGGGGGTATGTCCCGGAGACGAGCAGAGCGCTGGCGAATCGCAAAGCACGCGCTCGCCCAAAGGGAACCGGCATATGCGGAGGCTTCTGAACCAGGCTGCGCACGCAGCAGTCAAGACCAAAGGCAGCATATTCGAGGTGACGTTTCAGCGGCTGCTACCGCGCCTGAAATACCAAGGAGCCATTTGGGCCATCGCCCACCGACTTTGCCGACTACTTTGGAAGATTCTGCATCAGGGCATCCACTACGAGGAACGCGGCCCAGCGGTCAGCGCCAAGTCCAAGCGCACACGAACAGCCCGAATGATCAGGGAACTTCAGAAACTCGGCTATCGCGTAGAAGGCCAAACCCTACCGGTCGGGAACCCGGCATAGGTGGGAGGGTTTTTCGACCCTGTACCTGGTTTGCCCTTTTGCGCCATCGGACTTCGTCTTACTCTCCCGCCCCACACACTGGTTCTTGCCCGACCGCTATCGCCCCAGCAGCCCGTACACATCCACCTCGCCCTTGGCTTCCACGTAGACCCGCCCGTTCACCACCGTGGGAATCGTGAAGCGCAGCGTCTTGCCCGCGCGGTCCCGCGCCGCATTCTGCTCGGAATTATAAATTTCCTCCGCGACATTCCCCGCGTTGTACGCATGCAGCACCGCCGGACGGTCGGCTCCGTTCCACGCCTTCGTCTCGATCAGCCACACGATCCCGTTCCGCCTTCCGTTGGCGGAAATCGCGGGCGTCGCGCCGGGGTTGCCGAACCGCTGCTGCCCCATCGCCGCCGGCCTCGCCGGCAGGCTTCCCGCTTCGACCGGGAAGTCCGAGAGGTAGTCCGAGCTTGCCAGCATGTACACGTGCCCGTTCCAATAGGCCGGCGCCGAGTAAATGCCGCCCCGGAACTGGATCACCCGCCGCGGCGGAGCCTTGCCCAATTGGCCTCGCTCCAGCACGTACAGCTTGCCGTCCTTGCCCCCCACCAGCAGCAGGCCGTCCGGCGCCAGCATCGGCCCTCCCGAGCCGATGTCCAGATCGCGCGCATTCAGGTCCCTCTGGTCGTCCGGCGTGAACGAATCGCGCACCACCAGTCGGCGGCCCTCCAGCCCCAGCTTCAGGACGGTGTCGCCATAATCGCGGCCGGCGTCGAACTGACCGTTGCCGGTGGCCACGTACACATTGCCTTCCTCATCCGCCGCCGGGCCGTTATCGCTCTGCCAGATCCCGCTCTCTTCTGCGCCGGGCGACGTGTTGAACACCGCGGTTTGCGAAAGCGTGTGCGCGTCGTACGCCATCACCCAGCCGTGGTAGGTACCCACGTCGCATGAGGACGCCCACGTCAGATAAACCTGTCCGTTGACCAGCAGCAGGCCCGCCCGCGGCAGCTCTCGCAGCGGATCGAAGCCGGGCGCCTCGATCGCCGCCGGACCGCCGAACTTCTCGACCCCGGTCGTGATCGCCAGCGCATGCAGCCGTTGCTGGTACTGCTCCCGCTTCAGCACTCCCTGGCCTGCCTTCGTCCGCGCCAGAACGTACAGCGTCCCCGTCGGAAGATCGATCACCGGCGTCGGCGTGATGCCGATCTCCGGTACGATGAACGGGCACCTCACATCCTGGGCGGGCACCGTGCCGGTACCCGCCCGGGGGTCCAGGAAATTCACGTGCCACAGCGGCTCCGTCGGACTTCCATCGGCGTCGAACGCGTACACGCTGTCGTGCTCCGTGGCGACGAACAGAACGTTGTGGCGTCCTTTGCCTGGGACCTCCACGTTGGGCAGATAGAGCGGCTGTGCGTAGATATCGCCGTCCACCTTCAGGGTGAAAATCCGCCCGAACTGCCGCGCGTTGACATTGGCCGGGGTCAGCGTCGTCTCGTGGAGGTTGGCGCTGGTGCGCGCGTTATCGTTTTGCGAGGTAACCACCTGGGAGTGCGCCGGGAAGCACAGCGCCGTCAGGAATACAGCAAGGATGCATCTCATGGGTGCGACCATCCATCAGACGCCCGAATGGTGCCGGAAGTTCCAGAGTGTGCCAGGATCCCCGTCACAAAGCCGGGTCTTCTGCGGCCGAACCTCGAGGCGAACCGGAAAAATCAGACCCTTAACGACCCGCGGAACGCCCTTCCGGCATAGTAGGATTCTGCGCCGTTGTGATACACGAAGACAGTGTCGTAGCGGCGATCACAGAAGAGGGCGCCGCCGAGTTTTCGTATATTAGAAGGTGTTCTTACCCAGCTCGACGTTTTCGTGTCGAAGTTTCCAAGTTTCTGCAACTCCCGATACTGTTCTTCCGTTAGAAGCTCAATGCCCATAGCAGCTGCCATATCAACTGCGCTACTCTCTGGTTTGTATTCTTTCCTTGACTCCAGCGCTTCGCGGTCGTAGCAAAGACTTCTCCGGCCTTTAGGGCTTTCCGCTGAACAATCATAAAATATGTATTCGCCCGTCTTATTATCGTGGCCAATTATGTCCGGTTCACCGCCGGTTCTTTCCATTTCATTGAGTGACCACAATTTTTCAGCATTAGCTTCCAGCTTGGCTTGTACTTGTGCCCATTCGAGATCTTTATGGCGGTTCTTGTTTTTCTCAAAACGGGCCTTCAATGCCCCGAGCAGTTCTTCATGCTGTTCCGGTGACAAGTCCTTTTTGTTTCGAGTTTTTGTTGCTCTCATAGTGGCCGCTTCCCCCGTTTTTTATCTGTTACTCCACTGCGTTCCGACAAATGGCGGTTCCTTCGCGTTGTCTTTGCGCTCTTGTCAATTCGCAGTTTCCACGCCGATCGGAGTGCGCCCGTCAGTACACCCTCGCTCGCGGCCGCCAGGCGAATATGCGTATGTCCCATCTTTCCCCAGCCGCCCGGAATGGGCAGGAAAATCTCGGGTGCCTCCTCCACAAACGCCGCCTGCTGCTCCAACGTGAGCATCAGATTTCCGTAGCCCTCTGCTTGCGAGGCGAGCGAAGCGAATTTCCGGCCGCCTACACGAAACGCCGGCAGTCCTGCATGAGAGTACTCTTCCACTCCCTCCAGGCTCAAGGCAATCGTGCGAAAATCAGCAGCGGTCATCTGCCGGCTCCCATGCATCAGAGAGTATCTCACGATCACCGGATGGCATACCTGCCATCGAAGCGGCCTGATTTGCAAGTCGGAATGCGTTGCAATGCAGGGACTTCGAATTTCGTGGCAGTTGCGAAATTCGTGCCTGTACCTGGTTTGCCTTTTGCGAGATCGAAATGAGTGCTACTTGCGGCGCACTACACGAGGCTGCTGAGTGGCGGCGTACAGCAAGTCCTTCGCACCGCATCGCCGCGAGATAGAGCGCCAGCGGCACCGTGCCCTTCCAATCGCGCCTGGCACCCTTCTGGCGTTCACTGGGCCGGCTGATAGATCTCGTCGGCGGCTACTGAGGCCGCGCCGAGTTCGGCCGCGACCGCGTGCTGGGCGACGTTGAGGTCTACCCGACCGTCGGAAGTGAAGTATTGGTCGGACCTTCCTTGCCGGGACATTCCGTAAGATCTTTCGACATGAGCGGTGTGACCTTGGCGTCCTGCGCGATTAGGGTGCTGGCGAAGAGAAATGCCGGCACCCACATGGATCGTGAGATCTTCATAGTTGCTCGCCGGCGCTTACGCCCCCTGGCGGCCGGTCTTTGGAGTTTGTTTCTTAGATTGATTGAGCCAGTCTTTGAATCGCGTCTCGCCGAGTCGCGCGTCGTCGTTGGGAACGAGCGTCCTCTCGCTCACTTCGATACCGTAGTAGCGCGCGTGCGGGTCAGGGATTACCTCGCGTGGATCTTTGCGCGCAGCCAGGTCCCGGCGGACGAGTTCATCCAGACGAAACTGTTCGGGACCCCCTATTTCCACGGTACCGTTCACAGGGGGGCTCATTGCGATTCTGCCTATTGCACCGGCGACATCATCGGCTGCCATAGGCTGGAAGAGGACTGAAGGCAGGCGCACCTGGTTGCCCTCCGTGGAAAGATCGGCGATTTTCTTTACGAACTCAAAGAACTGTGTCGCGCGAATGATCGAGTACGGAATTGAAGAGGTCTTGATCAGGTTCTCCTGAGCGAGTTTGGCGCGGAAGAAGCCGCTTTCGAGCATGCGTTCCGTTCCTACGACCGACAAGGCAACGTGGTGTCGCACGCCCGCGGCCGCTTCATAGTCGAGTAGGTTACGGGTTGATGTCTCGAAGAACTTCAGTACCGCCGCATCCTCCCATGATGGGGAGTTCGTTACGTCGACGGCCGCCGAGGCGCCCTTCAGCGCATCCGCGAGCCCCTCGCCTGTGAGCGTGTTGACGCCGGAAGAGGGCGACGCGGCTACTACTTCCTGCCCCTGATCACGAAGCTTCTTGACGAGCTTCGACCCAATAAGTCCGGTACCGCCAATTACGACGATTTTCATGATTGTCCTTTCGTGCTTAACAGCGCCGGGTAACCGAATGCGCTGCGAAGCAGGGGCTGGCTCGAAGTTCGCTGCAGTTGCGAAATTCGGAGCCTGTTACTTGCGACGCACTACACTCTCTGCAATAGTGATCGCGCCTCTGAGTTTCTATCCGAAGCTACAAATCAATTATCGACTTCCGCTTCGCCGGCGCACAAGGGGGCGCATTCTCCACTAGGTGAAGGAAAGCACCGCAGGCACGACGGCGGTGCGTACACCCTGCTTCCTCGTGACAGTCGCCGTTGCGTGAGCACGTGTTTGTTCTGGTTGCGCCGGGTCAGGGAGCGGGCCGTAAAGTCGCGCGCGGCTTCCGCCGATCTTCCCCTCATGTCTACTGGTTTGCCTGAGTTGATTCAGGCGTTGGCGCCGCATGCGGGCGCCCACGACGATGCGCGCGTTTCGACCGAGGCCCTGCGCCAGGATTTCGAGCGTCACCTTCGGCGGACTCTCGCGAAGGATCGCTACACCGCCACCGACCGCGACCGCTATTTCGCGCTGGCCCTGGCCGTTCGCGACCGCTTGATTGAGCGCTGGATCGCCACCCAGCAGACCCACCACAAGAAGAACGTGAAGCGGATCTACTATCTGTCGCTCGAGTTCCTGATCGGCCGCCTCCTCGGGAACAACGTCATCAACCTCAAGTTGGAGGACAGTTGCAGGGCCGCGATGGCCGACCTGGGCCTGGCGTGGGAACCCCTTCGGGACCGCGAAGTGGATGCCGGCCTGGGCAACGGCGGCTTAGGCCGCCTGGCAGCCTGCTTCCTCGATTCCATGTCCACCCTGGGCCTTCCGGCAATCGGATACGGCCTCCGCTATGACTTCGGTATCTTCAACCAGAAAATCGTCAACGGCTACCAGGTGGAGCAGCCCGACGAGTGGCTCAAGCTCGGTTACCCCTGGGAGATTGCCCATCCCGAGTTCTCGTTTCCGGTGCAGTTCGAAGGCCGCGTGGAGGTCATCTCCGGGCCGCGGGGCAGGGAATGGCGCTGGGTCGACACGAAGACCGTGGTCGGCATGCCCTACGATCTGCCCGTTGTGGGATATGGCGGAAACACCGTGAACACGCTCCGGCTGTGGTCCGCTAAAGCCGCCGAGGAGTTCGACCTGGACGATTTCAACCGCGGCGAGTATGTCGATGCGGTGGCGAACAAAGTCCTGGCCGAAAACCTCACCAAGATCCTGTATCCCAACGACAACGTGTCCCAAGGCAAGGAACTTCGCCTGAAACAGCAGTACTTCTTCGTCTCGTGCTCCCTGCAGGATATCCTCCGGCGCTTCAAGTCCGACGGCAACCGGTGGGAAGCGTTTCCCGACAAGGTGTTCCTGCAATTGAACGACACCCATCCCACGCTGGTGATTCCCGAGCTCATGCGTCTGCTCATGGATCGCGAGGGCATCGGCTGGGATCAGGCCTGGGAGATCACCACGCATGCCACCGGC
This sequence comes from Bryobacterales bacterium, assembly GCA_963836015.1. Lineage (GTDB taxonomy): Bacteria > Acidobacteriota > Terriglobia > Bryobacterales > Bryobacteraceae > CAWCDJ01. The sequence continues at coordinate 946,398 of CAWIIF010000004.1, forward strand.
TATACCAACCACACCATCCTCCCCGAGGCCCTCGAGAAGTGGCCCGTCGGCATGCTGGAGCGGCTCTTGCCCCGTCACCTCCAGATCATCTACGAGATCAACGCGCGGTTCATGCGCGATGTGGCGACCCGCTATCTCCACGACGGAGACCGCCTGCGCCGCATGAGCCTGATCGAGGAAGGCGACGAACGTCAGGTCCGCATGGCGCACCTCGCGATTGTCGGTTCCTGCTCCGTCAACGGCGTCGCGAAGCTCCATAGCGAGATCCTCCGAAACTCGGTCCTGCGCGACTTTGCCGAGTACTGGCCCGCCAGGTTCAACAACAAGACGAACGGAATCACCCCGCGGCGCTGGCTTCTCAAGGCCAACCCCGCGCTCGCCCAACTGATCACCGACACGATCGGGGAGGGTTGGATCACGGATCTCGATCAGCTCCGGAAGTTGGAGCCCCTGGCGGACCACCCCGGTTTTCAGGAGCGCTTTTTCGCCGCCAAGCGCCGCAACAAGGAGGCGCTCGCCGTCCTCATCGAACGCGAGCTGGGTATCCCGGTCTCGCCGGACTCCCTGTTCGACGTGCAGGTGAAACGCCTGCACGAGTACAAGCGCCAGCTCCTGCTCATGTTGTACGTCGTCGTCCTCTACACCCGCCTCAAGCGGGACCCGGCGCTCGATATCGCGCCCCGCACCTTCATCCTCAGCGCCAAAGCCGCGCCCGGTTACGCGGTGGCCAAGCTGATCATCAAGCTCATTCACCAGGTCGCCGAGGTCATCAATCGCGATCCCCAGACTTGCGGCAAGTTGAAAGTCGTGTTTCTGCCGAACTACCGCGTGTCCCTGGCGGAGCGGATCATCCCCGCCGCTGACCTCAGCGAGCAGATTTCGCTCGCCGGCACCGAAGCGTCCGGCACCGGCAACATGAAACTTCAGCTCAACGGCGCGTTGACTATCGGGACCCTCGATGGGGCCAACCTGGAAATCATGGAAGAGGTCGGCAAGGAGAACATCTTCATCTTCGGATTGAACGCGCAGGAAGTCGAAAGACGCAGGCCCGGCTATAACCCGCGGGAGATCTACGACAACGATGAAGAAATCCGGCGCGCCATCGACCTCGTCGAGCGGGATTTCTTCAGCATGCTCGAGCCTGGAATCTTCCGGCCCCTGACCCAGTCGCTGCTGTCCGGCGACCACTACATGCTGATGGCCGATTTCCGGGACTACATCCAGGCACAAGACCGTGTGGACGCCGCCTACAGGGACCGCAGCGGATGGATCCGTAAGGCAATCCTGAATGTGGCCCGTGCCGGCAAGTTCTCCTCTGACCGCACCATCCGGGAATACGCCACGGAGATCTGGCATGTGGACCCGTGCGAAATTGGAGCCGGGTGAAATCGGTTCACCGCACTTCGATAAATATTTTGCATTGATTTCATTGCGCTTCGCCGCGCCTGTTCCCAAGCGCCGCGGGTCCTGCCGGTTATCATGAAGCTGTAAGAAAGGGTCGCGCCCCCACCGGCGCCGCCCGCGACAAAGCTTTTCTTCGTGGCCACGAAGCGTTGCATTGCGGTGGACTGAACTTCCTGTAGGGCCTTTAAAGCCCGAACGGTCTTCACCTACGTGGATGAGATCGGCGGGGAGACTCTGGGTTCGAACCCATCACACCGTTTGGATGAACGGATAGCGCGTATCGCCGTCCCATCGGATCTCAGAGAGCGAAGATCGAATCGGCAAGGATATGTGGGCCATCCAGCCCGCCTAGGTCCTCGAAGTTCTCGCTCGACCCACTGGCGGCCGGACCCGTCCGGCGATAAGTCCGAGCACCCCGGCCGCCCGCATCGCTTCTCCAATGCCCGTAAACCCTCCCCGTTCGCCGCATGTATAATCTGAAGCGAGAGGAATCACTACATGACGCGGCGCGTGTTGTTGGTTGCAACCCTGGTCGGACTCGGCCATTTCACATTCATTCAGGCGCAGGAACATTGGGTGGCCACCTGGACCACCGCCCAGACCCTGGCACACAATCCCGCGCCCGCCGCCCAGCCGCCCGCCGGTCCTCCCACCCCTCAGTCCATCTCCCGGTATGGCTTTCACAACCAGACCGTCCGCATGATCGTTCGCACCAGCATCCCCGGCCAGCGCGTGCGCGTCACGCTGTCCAACGCCTTCGGCAGCGAACCCGTCGAAATCGGCGCGGCTCACATCGGCGTCCAGGCCAAGGAGTCTGAGATCGCCGCCGGCACCGATCGCGCCCTCGCCTTCAACGGCAAGCCCGGCTGCACCATCCGGCCCGGCGCCGTCATGTTGAGCGACCCCGTGGACCTGGCGGTCCCCCAAACCGCCCACCTGGCCGTCAGCCTCTACTTCCCCGGCGAGACCGGCGCGCCCACCATCCACTCCACCGCGCTGCACAACACCTACGTCTCCACCGAAGGCGACACCACCGCAAAGCCCTCCATGCCCGACGCGATCGTCACGCAGTCTTACTACTACCTCGATAACGTCGATGTTCTGGCCCCCGCCGACGCCGCTCTGATCGTGGCCTATGGCGATTCCATCACCGATGGCGCCCGCTCCGACAACGAGACCGATCACAGTTGGCCCGCCCTGCTCGCCGTCCGCCTCGCCAAGGACAAGAAGACCGCGCACATCGCCGTCGGCAACATGGGGATCGGCGGCAACCGCGTCCTGCGCGACGGTGCCGGCATCAGCGCCCTGGCGCGCCTCGATCGCGACGTCATCAGCCAGCCCGGTGTGAAGTGGCTCATGGTGCTCGAAGCCATCAACGACATCGGCCGCGGCGCCACCGATCCGAAGGAGCCGGCCTCCGCCGAAGAACTGATCGCCGCCCATCAGCAGATCATCGATCGCGCCCACATGCACGGCATTAAGGTGATCGGCTGCACCCTTACGCCCTATGAAGGCGCCGGCTACTCGCGCGAGAGCGGCGAAACGATTCGCGAAGCCGTCAACAACTGGATCCGCACCAGCGGCGCCTACGATGCCGTAGTGGATTTCGAGGCCGCCGTGCGCGACCCGCAGAACCCCAAGCGCTTCCGTCCCGATTTCGACCCCGGCGACCACCTGCACCCCAACAACGCCGGCTACCAGGCCATGGCCGACGCCGTCGACCTGAAGATCTTCACGAAGAAATAACTCGCCGGCCTGCGCTCCTAATCCAGCGGCTTGATGTAGATGTTGCGATAGGCCACCGGGCCATGGTCGCCTTGCAGCATGATCGGATTGCGCGCCGCTTCCGGCAGTTGCATCGCCGCGAGTATCCCGCCGCCAATTCTCTTCATTGACATCCGCTTGCGCGATTATATCCTTATGAAGCTGATCGTCGGACTAGCGCTCTGCCTGGGCCTCGCAGCCGCCCAGGGCGTCGAGCGATGGGGCGTCTACGAAGTGACCCTGCGCGGCCCCTCCACGGGCAACCCGTTTCTGGAGGTCCGCGTCGGCGCGCATTTCCGCTACGGCCACCGCGTGGTGGATGTAGACGGCTTCTACGACGGAGACGGCGCCTACCGCATCCGCTTCATGCCCGATGAAACCGGCGAGTGGAGCTACACCACCACCAGCAACATCGCAGCGCTCGACGGCAAGACCGGAAGCTTCACGGCCGTTGCTCCCGCCGCCGGCAACCACGGCCCGGTGCGCGTCCGGTACACCACTCACTTCGGATACGAGGACGGCACTCCCTACATTCCCATCGGCACCACTTGCTACGCCTGGACGCACCAGGGCGACCAGTTGGAAGAGGAGACCCTCAAGACGCTGCGCTCCTCGCCCTTCAACAAAATCCGCATGTGCGTGTTCCCCAAGAGCTACACCTACAACGCGAACGAGCCGGTCTATTACCCCTTCGAGCGCGACGCCGCCGGACACAACGACCTCGCGCGCTTCAATCCGAAATTCTTCCAGCACCTCGAGCGGCGAATCCGCGATCTCGAAGCCCTCGGCATCGAGGCCGACCTCATCCTGTTCCATCCCTACGACCGCTGGGGCTACTCCTCGATGCCGGCCGAAGTCAACGACCGCTACCTGCGCTACACCGTCGCGCGGCTCGCCGCCTACCGCAACGTCTGGTGGTCGCTCGCCAACGAATGGGACCTCGTGAAGACCAAGACCCTCGCCGACTGGGATCGCTTCTTCCGCATCGTTCAGGAAAGCGACCCCTACCAGCACCTGCGCTCGATCCACCATAGCAACGTCATGTACGACCACTCCAAGCCCTGGGTGACGCACGTCAGCCTGCAAAGCTCCGACCTCGAAAAGGCCCGCGAGTATGTCGCCGAGTACCGCAAGCCCGTGATCTACGACGAGTGCAAGTACGAAGGCAACATACCCAAGCGCTGGGGCAACATCTCCGCGGAGGAAATGGTGCGGCGGTTCTGGGTCGGGACGGTTTCGGGCGCCTACGTGGGGCACGGCGAAACGTACCTCGATCCGCACGACATCCTGTGGTGGTCGAAGGGCGGGGTGCTGCACGGCCAGAGCCCGGAGCGCATCGCGTTCCTGCGCAGGGTCCTCGAATCGGCGCCCGCCGAGGGTCTGAATAACATCTCGACTTACTACCTGGGAGCGGGCCAGCCGGGCCGTTACTACCTTTTCTATTTCGACGTGAACCAGCCCGCCGAATACGAGTTCGACCTGGCGGAAGGTCCGCGCTACCGGGCCGACCTCATCGACCCCTGGGCCATGACCATCACGCCGCTGCCCGGCACTTACACCGGCAAGGTCACCCTGAAGCTGCCGGGGAAGCCCTTCCTGGCCGTGCGCTTCGCTTCACAACAGAGCCGCGACCGTTAGGGAGCGGGCCGCCGTGGCCCGCGACGTGCAATGCGGTAAGCTGCTCTATCCGACTTAGAGCCAACTTATGACTCGCAGAAAGCTCTGGGCGGGCGGCGCGGCACTGGCCGCGCTGCTCGCGGGATATGCCGGGACGGCCGTGTGGCGCGCCGTCCGCGCGACGCAAACCGCCGCGGCGCACGTTGCTGCCTCGCGGGTGCTGCGGTTCGAGACGCGAACGCTCGACCGGGCGCTGCCGGCTGTGGAGCAGCTCAGCGCGTCGGCGGGATTCCTGGACGCCGTCCGGTTCCGCGGCGACCTGTTTATCACCACCCCCTCGGCCCTGCTCGAATACGATACCGGCGGCACCGTGCGAAACCGGTGGCGGTCGGGGCTGGAATTGCCGGGTGTACCGCTCGGCGTGCTGGCGGCTAATGCTTCCACGCTCTGGGTCGCTACGCGCGGCGCGGGGCTGCTCGAGTTCGACGGGCAGGCGTTCCACCAGGTTCTTCCCGAAGATGCCTCCCCGCGCAAAGTCACGGCGCTGCTGCCGCTCGATACGGGCCGTCTTCTGCTCGGCACGGCGGGCCGGGGTGTGGTGGTGTGGGACGGCAAGAGTCTCGCTCCGTTCCACCCCTCTCTGGCCGGGTGGAACGTGACTGCGCTCGCCGGCGACGTGGGCAGCTTGTGGATCGGCACGGCCGATCGCGGCGTGTACCACTGGCACGGCGGCGCACTCGACCATTTCGCGGAGGCCGAAGGCCTTCCCGATCCACAGGTGACGTCGCTTCTGGCCCGATGCCGGCGAGGCCTTCGTCGGCACCCCCATGGGGATCGCGGAGTTCCGCGACGGCCGCTTCGTACGGAAGCTTGCGGAGGGCTTTTTCACCTCGGCGCTCGCCCTGCGCGGAAGCGAACTGCTGGCCGGAAGCCTGGAGGAAGGCGTCGCGGCGATCCCCCTCGGACCGCGGGTTCCTCGTCCCGTACGGCAGCCCCGGCGGACGCTCGAAGGCGCGGTGCGGCGGCTGTTTCCGGTGGATAGCGCGATGCTGGCGCTGACTTCCTCGGGCCTGTACAGCGCCGAAGGTGCGGAGTTGGCGTGGAAGCGAGCCATCGGGCCGGAGCCCGGCAAACTGGCCGATGGCAACATCGCCGCCCTTTCGCTCGACCGGACGGGGACGGCTATGGGTCGGCTACTTCGACCGCGGCCTCGATGTCGATGGATGGCGAGCGCGTCACGCACTTCGAGAGCGACACCCTGTTCTGCATCAACCGCATCGCCGCCAACCCGGCGGACGGTACTACCCTGGTGGCCACGGCCAATGGGCTCGCGATTTTCGACAGTGTCCCGGCCGTCCGCCAGGTGCTTGGAAAGGCGCAGGGGCTGGCCGCCGATCACGTCACCGACATCGCGGCCGGGCCCGGCGGCGTAGTCGTCGCGACGCCCGCCGGGCTGACCGTGATTGATGCATCCGGCACACACAGCGTGTCCGACTTTCACGGACTGGTGAACCGCCACGTGTACGCGCTGGCACAGGACGGCGGCGAACTGCTGGCGGGGACGCTCGGCGGCCTCTCGGTGTTCGAGGGCGGCATCGTCAAAGCCAGTTACACGACGTTCAATTCGCGCTTGCGGCACAACTGGATCACCGCCATCGAGCGGGTGGGCGACGGCTGGTTCGTCGGGACCTACGGGGCGGGCGTGATGCGCCTCGGGCGGAATGGCGAGTGGGATGCATTCCCGGATCTGCGGGGTGCGATCGTGATCAACCCGAACGCCATGCTGGTGACGCCGTCGCGGGTTTACGCCGGCACGATGGACCGGGGCCTCGCGATCTACGACCGGGCGTCCGGACGGTGGAACTTCTCGACCGGTGGATTGCCATCGGTCAACGTCACGGCGCTGGCGGCCGGCGGCGGCACGATCTACATCGGGACGGATAACGGGCTGGTACGGGTAGCGGAGCAGAGCCTTCGATGAAACGCGGTCTTCTGTTGTTGATGTTGGCGTGGGCCGGCCCGCGGGCGGCCTGCGCGGACGCGGGCGTGCTGGTGCCGGCGGGGCACACACAGCCCGATGCGAAGATCTTCTCGCTCGATGAGATGACCATCGAGATCCGTGTGGACAACGGCGATGCGCGGGTGGCCATACGGCAGATCTTCGGCAGCCACACTGCCGCCGTGACCGAGGGCAGCTACTCGTTCGCGCTGCCGTCGCGCGCGGCGGTCTCGGATTTCGCCGTGTGGGACGACCTGACGCGCATTCCGGGCATCATCCTGGAGCGGCGCAGGGCCGAGGAGATTTACGAAGCGCTGAAGCAGCAGGCCATCGACCCGGGGCTGCTCCAACAAGGCGAGGGCGATTCCGGCGAAGCGCGCCGCAGCAGCGCGTTCACGGCGAAGATCGTGCCGATTCCGGGATACGGCACCAAGCGCATCGAGATCGAGTATCACGAGCGCATTCCGGTGGAGAATCTGCGCTCGTCGCTGGCGATTCCCCTGCGGCCGGATGCCTACCAGGCTTTGGCCGCGGGCAGCCTGCGGATCACGCTGGACCTGACCAGCGCGGAGGCGATCCAGGACTTTCAGGCAGTCGCGAAGACGTATCCGTTGCGCGTCGAAGAGCGCGGGCCGAACCGCGTGCGCGCGGTCTTCGAAGGGCGCAGCGTGCCGCTCACCGAGGATTTCGCGATCGAGTGGAGCCTCGACCCGGCCGCTGCCGGTAAGATGTCGGTGATCACCCAGCGCGACCCGGCGCGGAGCGCGACGGGGTTCTTCCAGGCTTCGACGCTGGTGGCCAACCGCAGCGCCGCGGAAGGCCCGCGCAGCGTCGTGGCCCTGTTCGATACGTCGCTCTCCATGCAGTGGGAAAAGCTGGAGCGCAGCTACCGCGCGCTCGAAGGCCTGCTGCACGCGCTGCGTCCGGCGGACCGCTTCAACCTGCTGTTGTTCAACTCGGAGGTGACGGCCTTCGCACCGGCGCCCCAGCCGGCCACGCCGGAGCAGGTCGAGAAGGCGCTGGCGTTCGTGAAAGCCACGAGCCTGCACGGCGGCACGGATCTCGAGACGGCGCTCGCCAAGGGCCTGGAGCAGGCCGCGCAGGGTGGAGGCGCGCCTTACCTCGTGCTGATCGGAGATGGCGGCGCGACCCGCGGCACGATCCGCAACGCGAAGCTGGCGGCAAAATACTCCGACGCCTGGAAGCGCCTTCCGCTGGACCGAAGGCCGCGAACGTACGTCTTCGGCGTGGGTGACGACGCCAACCTGCCGCTGCTCGGGCTGCTCGCAGCCAACGACGGCATCTCGGAGTGGGTGCGCTCGACGGAGCCGATCGATTTCAAGCTGGCCGCGTTTCTCTCGAAACTCGGCAAGCGGCCGGAGAGCGGGCTGGATCTTTCGGCCACCCCCGCCGCCAACTTCACGATGGTGTATCCGCTGGAAGAGCGCTTCTTCCCGGGGTCGCTCGCGTCGTGGATCGGACAGTACCGGAAACCCGGACCCGCCACTTTCGCGGCAGGCGGCGTGAGCGCGGCCGTAACGCTGCCGGTCCGCGGCGTGGACCATCCGCAACTGCCGCGCACGTGGGCCAGGGCGCGGGTGGACGCGCTGCTGGCGAAGATCGAACGCGAAGGCGAGGATCGCGCGAGCATCGACGAAATCATACGGCTCTCGCGCGAGTACAAGTTCGTGACGCCCTACACGTCGTTTCTGGCGGCGCCGCGGTCGCTCTTGCGGCCGCGCGTCATCCAGCCGGGCGACCCGGTGATCCGCGTCAAGACCGATCCTTCGATTACCAGCGTGGTGGCGCTGTTCTCGTTCGGGCTCACCAAGCCGCTGCGCTACCTCAAAGGCGAAGACATCTGGGAGACGCGGTTCCTCGCGCCGGCGGACCTCGCCGACGGCACCTACCCGGTCCGGATGGTGCTGCGCGACCGCGCGGGCCGGGTCTACCGCGAGTCGAAGACGTTCGTGATCGCGAGCCATCCGCCGGTGGTGAAGATCCGGCTGGCGAAGCAGCGGTACCGGGCCGGGGAGAAGATCGCGGTGCGGGTGAGCGCGTCCGAAAGCGCCCGCACCATCGTGGCGCGGCTCTACGGCGCCGCGCCGGTGGACCTGCGCTGGAACCCGCAGGCGGGCGCGAGCACCGGAGACCTGATCGCGCCGGCGCTGGCACCGGGGAGGTATCCGCTGACGGTGATCGCGGAGGATGTGGCGCACAACATCGGTACCCAGGAGGTGTCCATTGAGATCCTTCCGTAAGTGGTGCATTGCGGGGTGCCTGCTTTCGGCGGCGGCGATGCACGCCGAGTTATCCGAATGGGTGCAGCGCCTGGCCGTCGATACAGGCCTGCGAGGAGTGTTCTTCCGGCCGATGGAATTGCCGGGCGGAACGATCGACGGGCGCAGGCCGCCGCGCGAGACGCGGGCGGCATTGACGGAGCGCATCGCTGCCGCTCCCAAGGATGCGGCGCTCTACCGCCTGCGCGCCGGAGAGGCCGAGCTGGCGCTCGATTTCCCGGCGGCCGAAGCGGATTGGAAGGAATACGCGACTCTGACCGGCGACCGGATCGCGCTCGCGGACTATTACCATCGACGGCTCCAGCCGGCCGAGGAAATCGCGATGCTCGACCAGGTGGCGACGCCCGCGGCATTCGAGCGGGCGATCGCCGAAGCGGCGGCGCAGGATCTGCCGGTCACCACGACGATCGGCCAGTATCGCGCATGGGTCGCGAAGTTTCCCGCAGGACACGGCGCTTCGGAAGCGGTTTATCGGGTACCTCACGGCAAAGGAAAATTTCACTGCGGCCGAGCGCGAGATCGCGGCTTACCGGCAGGCGTTTCCGGGCGACGAGACGATTCTGACGGAAGAGGTCGCGCTCACCATGCGGCGCGGCACGGTGAACCAGGCGATCGCGGTGTTCGACCAGGCATTCCGTCCGCTGATGCCGGCGGATCTTCTCAAGAGTTACTTCGACCTGCTGAACGGCCAGGGGCGGCTGCGCGACTTCCTGGCGCAGGCGCGCTCCGCGGCGGCGGCCCAGCCCGAGGCGCTCGACCCGGTGGCGCGGATGTTTCACTACTACCAGCACCAGCAGAATGCCGCGGCGGCGCGGCGCGTGCTGCTGGAGTACAGCGCCCGCAAAAAGAACTGGAGGCCCGCGGAGCTGTATGACACCGCGAAGCTCTTTGAAACGATCGGGGAGTGGGACGAGGCGGCGCGCCACTATTACGCGCTACACAGCCTGCCGGCCTCGGACGATGCCGCGCGCGAGCGGGGACTGGCCGGCCTGGCGCACGTGCTGCTGGCGGCGCCCGAACAGCCGGTGCGATACGGCGCGGGCGACCTCTCCTTATATAAGGACATCGCGACGATGGATCCGCACCCGGGCTTCCTCAACGGAATTCTCTCGCTGGTGTTGAACACCAGCTCGCCGCAGTGGCGGTATCAGAGTCTGAACCAGGCGTCGGCGGCCTACTTTCACCGGGCGCGAGCCTCGGAGCTGCTCGACCTTCTCGACGCAAAATTTCCACGAGCCGCGGAAGCGCCGGAACTGCACGCGCAGTTGATCGAGGCGTACGCCGTCCACGGAGACGGCGAAGGCGTGGTGCGGGTGGGGCGCAAGTTCCTGGCGGCGTATCCCAAAGCCGTGGAGCGCCGGCGGGTGGCTCTGGCGATGGCCGATGCGCTGGCGCGTGCCAACCGTACGGCCGAAGAGTTCGCGATCTACGACCTGTTATTGAAGGAGCTTCCCATCGAACAGGCGGAGTACATGGCGGTGTTCGACCGCTACGTCGCGAGGCTGGTGTCGCTGGGACGGCTGACGGATGCGCTGGCGCTGTACCGGAGAGAGATCGGGCGCAATCCGAAGGACGCGGGCCTCTACGAAAAGCTCGCGGCCTTCCTCGACCAGAATCGGCTGGGCGGACAGGTGGAGCAGGTTTACAAGGAAGCCGCCGCGAAGTTTCCGGACGGAACCTGGCACGAGAAGCTGGCGCGGTGGTACCTGCGCTACCGGCGCTCGCAGGACTTCGCCGAATTGACGCGTCAGGTGGTGCGCATCTTTTCCGGAACCGAGCTGGAGAAGTATTTTGCGCAGGTGGTGAACCCGCACGGCGCTCGATCCGGTGCTCTACCGGCAGGTGAACCTCTATGCGCACGACCGGTTTCCGGACAACCTGACCTTCGTCCGCAACCTGCTGGCAGTCTACGCGCGGCGCGAAACGGCCGACTCCGCGGCGTACTGGCGGCTAGTGCGCAGCTATTGGTATTACGACGCGCAGTTGCGAGCGCAACTGTTCCAGGGGCTTTCGCAGGCGGGCTCGCTCGACCGGGAACTCGCGGCAGCGCCCACGACCAACCCGGCGGCGGCGCGCTTCCGGGCCGAGGGTGAGGCCTGGCGAGGCCACTTCGAAGCGGCCGCCCCGCTGATGCGGGCGACGGCCGCCGAGTTTCCGGGCGATAGCGATGTCGTGCTGCGCGCGGCAACGCTCGAGCGGTCGCTGGGGCGCACGGATTCGGCCGTGGTGCTGGCGCGGAACCTGTCGCTCGCTGCGCCGCGCGATCGCGATGCGCTGGCGCGGATCGGCGACATCTACGCCGATCGCGAGCGCTTCTCGCGTGCCGCGCCTTACTGGAACCGTATGCCGCTGACGGAGCCGGGAAACCGGGAAAGCTGGCTGGAAGCGGCCACAGTGTTCTGGGATTACTACAAGTACGACGATGCGCTGCGGCTGATCGCGGCGGCACGGGCGCGGCTCAAACAGCCGGCGCTCTACGCGTATGAGACCGGCGCGATTTACGAGGGCAAGCGCGACTATGCGAACGCCGTCAGGCAATACGCGAAAGGCGCGGAGCCGGGGTCGCAGGCCGAAGCGCGCCTGCTGCATCTCGCCAGGAACGCGAAGTTCCGGGCGGTGGTAGATTCCGTGACCGCTACCGCGCCGCTCTCCCTGCGGGCGGCGGTGCTCGAAGCCGAGAAGCGCAGCACGGACCTCGCGGCGCTCTTGAAGGGCAGTGCGGCGGCGGAGACCTCCGGCGCGACGCTCGAATTCATTCAATCGACGGCCGCGCGGCTGGGCCTGGCGGATGTCGAGGAGCTGGCGCTGGGGCGGCAGGCGGAAGTGACGCGCGATCCGGTGGAGCGCATACGGCTGCGGCTGGCGCTGGCGCGGCTCGAAGAGAGCCACGGCAGGATCGCGCAGGCGCGGAGCACGATGGAACAGGTGGAGCGGGAGAACCCGGCGGTGCTCGGCGTGGTGCGCGCGGCTACGGACTTCTACTGGCGCAACCACCTGCCCGACCAGGCGATCGGCGAGTTGACGGGCGCGGCGGCGCGTGCGAATGCGGAATATCGCAAGCAGTTCCTGCTGGAGGCCGCGCGGAAGGCGACCGAGGCGCGGCAGTTCGCGCAGGCGCGGCAACTGCTCAGCGGCTTGTTGGCCAGCGACCGGTTCGACAGCCAATACCTGGCGGCGATGGCGGACACGCTTTGCGCAGGCGGGCGACGACCGCGGTCTGCGCGATTTCTACACGGCGAGCATCGATGCGATGAAGCGGGCGCAGATCCCCGCCGACGGATTGCGGCGCGGCCTGATTCCGGCGCTCACCCGGCTCGGGCAGCAGGCGCAGGCGGTGGATGAATATATCGAGCTGATCAACCGGTATCCCGAAGACCAGGGGCTGATCCGCGAGGCCGCGGGCTACGCGTCGCGAAACCAGCTCGGGCCGCGGCTGACGGCGTACTACACGAAGGCCGCCGCCGATTCGCCCAAGGACTATCGCTGGCCGATGGTGCTGGCGCGCATCGAGACGCATTTCGAAAACTTCGATGCGGCGATTGCGGCCTACACGCGGGCCATCGCGGTGAGACCGGACCGCATCGACCTCTACCTGGGCCGCGGCGCCCTGGAAGAGCGGCTGATGCGGTTCTCCGAGGCGGAACAGACGTACGGCAAAGTGTGGGAGCTGAGCTACCGCGACCCGCAGTGGCTCGACCAGGTCGCGGAGCTGCAGGTGCGGGAGGGGAAGACGGATGCGGCGGTGGCGACGCTGCGGAAGGCGTACCTGGAAGGCCGCGCGGAGCGCCCGGACCTGCTGCTCGCGATTGCCGAGCGGCTGGAACGGTGGGGGCTGGTGCAGCAGGCGCTGGGGTTCGCGCGCCAGGCCGCGCAGCACGGGATCGACGAGCAGTGCGCGGAGATCTACGCGCGGCTGTTGACGCGGGTCCGGCGGACCGATGAAGTGTTCGCCACGATGGCGGACAAGCGCGCGGCGCACAGGACCATGGCGGAGGCGGTGGCCCTTTATTATTCGCCCGAAGAAAAGGCCGCGTTCCGGGCGCAGTTGGAGAAGCAGCCGGGCAGGATGTGGATTTGGGTGGCGCAGTCGGCGGGCCTTTACGACCTGCAGGCACAGTGGCTGGCCGCGGGCCAGGATCCAGGCTACGGGCTGATCGAGCTACAGGGACGCCGCATGCGATTCGGAGAGCTGGGGCGGCAACTGGAGGCGCAGGCCGCGCGGTATCCGCAAGGCCCGGCCAGGAACAACCTGTTGGGACAAGCGGCGCAGGCATACTCCGCGATCGGCGATGTGGCCGGCCTGGAACGCGTGTTTCGCGAGATTCCGGAATCGACGCAGTATTTGAAACTGATGGCGCAGGGCGACCCGTCGAAGCTGCTGCGGTGGGCCGGCCAGCGCAACGATGCGGTGGACCTGGCGATCGCGAGCGGCGATGCAAGCGTGGCGCTCCAGGCGGTGGCGGCGCGCGGTCGGACTCTGCCGCCGGTGTGGGGGCGGGCACTCACGGCGCTGACCAGCTTGTACTACTGGAACGCGGCGCCGGATGCCACCGCGGTGTTCCGCGCGGTGCTGGGAACGGGGACCATCGGGGAGCGGTTGGGCAAGCCGGTGGATCGCGACCGGCAACTGGCGGGCGAGGAGTGGTTCTACTACGGAGCGCGCTTCGGCGAGTACCTTTCGCTCAAGAGCGCGGCGGGCGCGGACGATTACCTGTTTGCGGCGCTCGAAGACAGGCCGGGGAGGTCGGGGGCGTACTCTGAGCTGGGCGACTGGTACGTGGAGCGGTCGCAAGGCGGCAAGGCGCTCACGGAGTACGAACACGCGCTGGAGCTGGCTCCTGATCGCGGCGAGGTCCACGATCGCATCGCGACGGTGTTGTGGGATGCGGGGCGGCACGATGAAGCGACGGCGCACTGGAGGCTGGCGCTCGGTGCGTTCGAGGCGCAGCAGGGGCGTCCAAACCTGGAAGAGAGCTTCTGGACGAATGCGCCGCCGGCGCTCGAGCACATCGGCGAGCGCGGTCTCGCGGCGGCGTTGCGCGGCGAGGTGGACTCGCTGCTTCGGAAATATGTGGAGCGGCACAACGAATACCGCGTGGATGCACTGCTGCGGCCGGTGGCGAAGTACCGGCTGGTCGATTTCTCGGCGGAGCCGCTCGAAGTGCTGGAGCCGCTCTCGCGGATTGATGCACTGAGCGCGCAGGAGCGCCTCGCGATCGTGAGGCGGATGATTCAGCTCGGCACGAACGAGGAGTGGCGGATCGCCCAGTGGCGGCAGCAGGAGGTCGCGCTGCTGCTGGATCTCGGCGACGCAGCGGGTGCGCGGACGGCATTCGCGGCGTTGAAGAACCTGCGGAATCCGGTGCTGGAGATCCGGGTCTACGCGGCGGGCGGGCAGTTGGACGCGCTATTCGAGCGCTACCGGCAGCATCCGGAGGACGCGCCCCAGATGCGCGAACTGCGGCGTGCGGCGGAGGAGCTGGCGAACCGGCATGACAATGCGACGGCCGACCGTGTGCTGGAATTTGCTTACGGGCGGGAGCTCGACCGGGGGAATTTCGATGCCAGCAACTTTCTGGGGCTGGCGCAGATCCGCCTGAAGCGCGGAGAACTGGCGCCGGCGATGGATCTGCTGCGGCGCGTCCAGATGGTCTCGGGCGAGCCGTTCGAAAACCTGATGCCGGCGGCGGACCTGTTGGAGAAATACGGACACGCGGCCGAGGCCGCGGGCTTCGTCGCGCAGCGCGTACGCGCGGTGCCCTGGGATGCGGCGGCCAAGCTACGGCTGGGGCAGGGCCTGGGTGCGCTGGCGACGGACCGCAACGCGCCGTATGGGGTGCGTGTGGGCGCGGCGCAGCGCGGCGCGCACGGGGGCGGCGGAGAACTCGACCTGCTGGCGCGGGGGCACATCACACCGGCGGAGGCCTCGCGGCCTTATTTCTACGATGCGCGGCTGAGGGCGGCGCGCGATACGACGGACGCGGCGGCGCGGGTGGAACTGCTGCTGGATGCGGTGGCGGTCCGCCCGGCGGACGATGCGCCCCTGGTTCCACTGTTCCGCGCGGCGATGCAGGCCAAGCGGTACGAGCTGGCGCGAGAGGCGGCCAATCGCGTGCGATCGTTCCCGGACCTGGAGACGGCGCGCAGCGCGGCGGTGCTCTACGAGCGGTTCGAAGAGTACGATCGCGCGGAAGGCGTGCTGCGTGCGGCGCAAGCTCCGGCACGGGAGATCGCTGAGCTGCAGCACCGCGCCCAGGTGCACGCGCAGAACGAAGCGCGGAGGCCAGTGGTGGCGAGCGGCGTGGAACAGGACCGCGTGGTGCGGCCGAGGATCGAGAAATGAGAAAGCAACTGGTGGTTGCGGCAGCGGCTTGCGCGGCGGCGGGCATCGTCTTCTACGCCGCGCCATTTCAGGGGACGCCGTCCCCCGTGAGCGGGCTCTTCCCGGCGGGGGCGTCGCTCTACCTGGAGGCGAAGGATTTCGGGGCGGAGCTGGCCGCGTGGAACAGCTCGGCGGAGCAGCCGCGATGGCTGGCGAGCGCGCGCTACCAGGGCTTCGCACGGTCCACGCTGTTCCTGAGATTGCAGGGGGAGTGGCAGGCGTTCAGCGAGGCGGCGGGATTCGTGCCGGATGCGGCGCTGGTGAAATCGGTAGCGGGGCGCGAATCGGGGCTGGCGGTGTACAACATCGGAAAGCTGGAGTTTCTGTACATCACGCGGCTGGCGGGGGCGCAGGCTATGCAGACGGGGCTGTGGCAATCGAGGGCGAAGTACGAGACGCGCAAGGCGGGCAGCTTCGATTTCTATGCGCGTCTGGAGGCGGGGCGCACGGTGGCATTCGCGGTGGCCAACGATTGCCTTGTCCTGGGCACGCGCGAGGAACTGGTGGCCGGCGCGCTGCGGCGGATGGGCGGGGAGCCGCTCGCGGCGATGCAGGAGGAGGGCTGGTACAAGGAAGCGTCCGCCGCGGCGGGCGCGCCGGGCGAGCTGCGCATGGTGTGGAACCTGGAAGCGCTGGTGAAATCGCCGCAGTTCCGCTCGTACTGGATTCAGCGGAACGCCTCGGAGGTGCGCAACTATTGGGCGGGCATCTCGGACCTGAACCGTACGCGCGGAGAGTTTCGTGAGGAGCGCGTGTTTCTGCGCCGCTCGCCCGGGCCGGCGGTGCGGGGAAGGGCCGAAGAGCTGCTGCGGCTGGCGCCGGACGACGCCGCATTCTGCCGGGTGTGGGCGAATCCCGAAGCGGGCGCGGCGGCAGCCTTAATCGAAGAGAAGGTGCTCGCGCCCAAAGCGAGCGTTGCGCCGCGCAATGACTACACGGCGGGGAGCGAGGCCGATCTCGAAACGCGCATCGACGAGCCGCCCGTCGCGCGCCGCAATACGATCGCGCTGGGCAACCTGCAGAAGCTGCTGTCGGGGGTGCAGTTGGAATCGGCGCTGGTAGTACAGTCGGGCCACCGGCTCGCGGACGATGTGTTCGTGGACACGCGGTCGGTGATCGCGCTCGAAGGCGGGGGGCCGTGGGATGGCGCGGCGGTGCGCAACGCGCTGTCGGCCGCGGCGGCGAGCCTATGGACCACGAACGGGACCGGCACGGGATGGGCGGAGCACCGGCGCGGCGCGCGGACCTGGTACGGGATGGACGGGTTGGGGCGGCTCGATGTGGCGACGGATGGGAACCTGCTGCTGGTGGCTAACTCGGAGGCCCTGCTGGGGCAGGCGCTGGACCGCATCGATCGCCGGCCGGCGGTTTCGGACGCGGTCTCGGTGGCGCTGTTCCGGCACGCGGCGGGGCGCGAAGACTATCACCGGATGATGACGCTGCTGGAGCCAGGCGCGCCGGAGCAGGGACAGCCGCCGTTCTTTTCGCAAGACCTGTGGAGCTTGAGCGAGGTGTTCGCGGACGTGCGTGAGGTCGAGTTCCGGGTGCGCGACACGGGCGCCGGGCTGCGGGAGCGTGTGAGCTACCGAATGCGTTAACGCCGCGTTGCCACGAGGGAGCAGGCGATGGAGGCGCCGATCAGGCCGCCGATTATGGCGAGTGACCAGCCGATGGGGAACTTGCCGCCGAAGGCATCGTTGAGCCAGACCATCTTCAGGCCGACGAACACGAGCACGAGCGCGAGGCCGTACTTCAGCAGCACGAAGCGCTCGACGGCGCCGGCCAGCATGAAATAGAGGGCGCGCAGGCCGAGGATCGCGAAGATGTTGGACGTGAAAACGATCAGCGGCTCGCGGGTGAGGGCGAAGATGGCGGGGACGGAATCGATTGCAAAGATGATGTCGCTGGCCTCGGCCAACAGAAGGGTGAGCAGCAGCGGCGTGGCATAGAGGGCGCCTCCGCGACGCACGAAGAATCGCTGGCCGTGCAGCTCTGAGGTTACCGGAACGAAGCGCCGGAACAGGCGGATGACGGGGTTCCGGCCGGGATCCATCTTGCGATCGGGAGCGAACATCATCTTGATGCCGGTCAGGATGAGGAACGCGCCGAAGACCCACAGCACCCAGTGATACTGGAGCAGGGCCGAGCCGAGGGCGATGAAGGCGGACCGGAAGAGGAGCGCTCCGAGGATCCCGAAGAAGAGGACGCGGTGCTGGTAGATCGCGGGGATTCCGAAGAAGGCGAAGACCACGACGAAGACGAAGATGTTGTCGAGGGAGAGGGTCTTTTCGACGACGTATCCGGTGAGGAACTCGAGGCCCACCTGGCGCGCGGCCGCTTCAGGATTGAAGCCGGGTATGTTCAGGAGCCGCGGATCGTGGGCGAACTTCCAGAGGGCGAACCGGTAGAAGCCGAAGTTGAACGCTATGGCGAGGCCGATCCACACAGCGCTCCAGGTGCCCGCCTCGCGGAAGGAGACCACGTGAGCGCGGCGGTGGAACACGCCGAGATCGATGGCCAGAAGGAGCAGGACGAATCCGGTGAACGCCAGGTAGAACCACCAGTATTCGGCGAACGGGAAATAGGTCATGGCCTATTTAATTGGACGCACGGCCGGATGCTAAGGATCTATAGATAGATCGGAAGTGAAAGATCGGTTTTTACGATGTGACGGAGCCGGGGCCGAATAGCGTCTCGCGGGCGGCCTCGGAGATGGTCACGACGGCCGGGTGCTTGAGCTTGCGTTCGACGGTGATGGCGTAGAAACGCTCGGTGATCGACTCGATGCGGCCGATGGCGGCGACCTTGTAGAGGTCCGTGACTTCCTTTTCGATGGCGCTGGGAGCGGCGAAGGCGCCGGCGCCGGCCTGTCCGAACGTGGCGAGGAGGGCGCCGTCCTTGAATTCGCCGACCAGGCGGGGGCGGATCTTTTCGGAATCGAACCACTGTTCGAGCGAACGGCGGAGGCTGGAGCCTTCCATGGGGATCAGAAACGGCGCGCCGTCGAGGCACGACGGGAAGCCGCGGCGGTAGCGGGCGGCCAGCCGGCGAGCGGCAAAGAGTGTAACCGAGCACGACCCGAGCAGGTGATTGAAGGCACGCACGGGGACGGCCGAGGTGACCGGCGAATCGGAGAGGACGACGTCGAGGCGGTGCTCGGCCAATTCCACGAGCAGGCGCTCGGGGGTGCCTTCATCGCAGACCAACTGCACGGGCTCGTCCATTTCGATGGCCGGCCGCAGGACGCGATAGGCGACGAGTTTCGGAAGAACATCCGAGACGCCGACGAGGAGCCGGCGCGGACGGCCGCGGGGGCGGCCCTGAAGGACGTCCTGCAGCTCGCGCCCGAGGCCGAAGATTTCATCGGCATAGCGGAAGGCGACCTGGCCGACGTCGGTGAGCGCGAGGCCACGGCCGGCCTTGCGGAACAGCTTCTCGCCGAGAGACTCTTCGAGCAGGCGCAACTGGCCGCTGACGGTGGGCTGAGCGAGATTCAGTTTGCGGCAGGCCCGCACGATGCTGCCTTCCCTGGCCACAGTCCAGAAGTACAGGAGGTGATGGTAGTTGAGCCACTCCATACTCAATATATTCGAAAAACCGATCGATTGCAGGCTGGGGTATGGATTTGCCGATTATTTGGTGCCGCGGACCAGGACGTCGTGCGCCTTGATGTAGCGCCCGGTCTTGGGATTGGACGCGTTCCACCCGGGGACGGCGGTGTTGTCGGCCACGCGGTAGACGGCGAGGGCGACGGCGCGATCCACCTTGGCCATGTTCTCGTAGTCGATTTTGGGCCACTCGTCGCCGGGCTGGTGATAGTCGGGGAAGACGTAGCCCACGGAGAGGGTGTGCGAGGGAACGCCGGCGTCGGCGAAGGCCTGGTTATCGCTGCGGGCGAAGAACGGGTCGCTGCTCTCTTCGTCCTTGAGAACCTGGATGCCGAACTCGCCGCCGGCTTTCTTGAGGTCGCCGGTGAGGGTGGTGAAGTCGAAGCCGGTGACATTGACGATGCCGACGCGCGGGCCGGTGACGTCGTCGGTGCGGCCCATCTGTTCGAGGTTGAGGTCGGCCACGGTTCTTGAAAGCGGAAAGACGGGATGCGCGGCATAGTAGCGGGAGCCGACCAGTCCCAATTCTTCGCCGAAGAGGGCGACGAACACGATGCTGCGTTTCGGCCGGGTGGGGAGCGCCGCCAGGGTATTGGCGATTTCGATCATGGAGGCAGTGCCGCTGGCGTCGTCGTTGGCGCCGTTATAGATGTGATCGCCTTCGCCTGTTCCGCGAACGCCCAGATGATCGTAGTGGGCGGTGACGAGCACATAGGTGTCTTTGAGAGCGGGGTCGGATCCGGGAAGGCGTCCCACGACATTCTTAAGGCGGACGTTCACGGAGGAGGGCGCGGCCGCGTGGAGAGAGACCGTTCCGTCGAGGGGGCCGGCGGGCGCGGCGGCCAGGGCGCCCCGGATGGCGGAATCCCAGACGGCCAGGATGGGGACTGCGGGATCGGCCGATTCACGGAGGCGGGACTCGCCGCTGACGCCGCGTCCGTCGGCGCGCAGCACGATCACGGCGGCGGGCTGGAGCCGGGCGGCGATCGATGGAAGGCGGCGGACGAGCGGCGAGCGCCCGCGCGAGGCATCGACGATCAGCACTTTGCCGCGGACCTGTTCGGGGGTGAGGGCATCGAGGGCGGCGGCATCGAGCGGCGCTTTGACAGCGGCGGCGCGGGTCAGATCGGCGGCGGCCGGATCCTGGAATCCAAGGGAGGCTTTGGGGGCCTGGAGCGTCTGGCCGCCGGTTTCGAGCGTCAGTTCGAGGCCCTCGAGGTTGGGGGTGACGTGCAGGTAGGGGGCGGTCTGGAAGTAGCCGTCGTCGCCGGCGGGGTCGAGGCCCGCGCGGCGGAACTCGGAGGCGATGAACTCGGCCGCGATATCGAGGCCGGGGGAGGGCGTGCCGCGGCCCTGCAGGGCGTCGGAGGCCAGGAACGATACGTCGGCCCGAAGATCCTTGGCAGTCAGATGCCCGGAGATATCGGCGGGCACGGGGACATTCTGGCCGGCGGCCGCGGCCGCGAGGCAGACGGCGGAGAGTGCCGCCACGAAACGTGTGTGGTTCATTGCGCCTTCAGGTTGATGGTGCCGCGGCATCGCGGGGAGCGGCAGCGGCAGGATACATCTTCGATCTTATCGGAAAACCGGTAGTCCACCGTGAGCTCTTCACCCGGAAGGATGACGCGGCGGCTCAGGTACAGGATGTGACCCTTGAGGATGCAACTGGTGAGGTTGGGGTCGCAGCTATGGTTGATGATCTCGGCGCCGCTGCCGCCGACGGCTCCGTCGATGGTCCAATAGTCGTCGAGCGTGAACAGGTAGGTAATGCTGCCCTGGCCGCGGCGCTTGGTTTCGCGCCGGCTGATGCGCTCGCCGGTGTACTCGATGACCTTGCGGCGGGAGGGAATCCGCTCGAGGGCATAGACGCCGCGGCGATGGATTTTCGACTCCCGGATCTCGAGGCGGTAGGGGGTGAAACGGGAGTCTATCGCCGGCGATTTGATGAGTGTGGTTGGCATGTGGCGGCCCGCTCCCTTAAGGCCGCGGCTCGGTGGCGGGCCTGCCGGCGTCCAGGTGATCCCAGTTCAGGATGGCGTTGAACGCCAGGAAGTAGGTGCCCTGTGTCTGCCAGCGCCAGAACGGGCGCAGGGCGAACATGACGATGTGGCCGCTGCCGAGTGGGAGGTCGAGGGCGGCGGCGCGGTTTTCGAGCGCTTCACCGCCGGCCAGCGTGCCGGAGAGCAGCATGTCGTTGGGGCTGGCGGGAAACCGCAGAATGACGCGCGGGCGTTCGCCGGCGGCAGTTGAGAATGCGCCGCCGCGCCCGCCACGGCCTCCGCGTCCACCGCGACCGGCTTCGGCCTGCGAGGGTACGACGCTGCCTGGCTCGAGCGGAGCGACATGGATCGGCACGGCGTTGGGGGTGACGTTCTGGCCGACGTCGCTCGCGCCGCCGCGCCCGCCTCCGAATCCGCCAAAGCCGCCGAATCCTCCGCCGCCCGCGGTGACGTTGAACACCGGATCCTGGTTGAAGTAGATGGGGAGATCCTTACCCTCATAGCCGTAAGCGATGGGACTCTTAGTGTCCGCGAAGACGCCGCGCAGGATCGACCCGCGGGCGAACAGCTCCTGCGGGTGCTCGACGGTGACGCCGCTGCCGATGGCGTACTCGGCCATGAGCGAAGCGGTGGAACCCTCGACGATCAGGGTACCGCCCTGCTGCACGAAGTTAGCCAGCTCCTGCAGGCCTTCGAAGCCCATTCCGCCGCGGATGTCATCGCTCTCGTCGATCACGCCCAGATTGGGAGTTTGCGGAGTTTTCTTGTAGGGCAGGGGGACGGCGCCGGTCTTGGCGATGCCGGCGAGCATGGTCTGGGCGGTGCCGCCGACGTGCGGGAAGATGATGACGTCGTACTTCGAGCGCAGATTGCCGTCGCGCAGTTTCTGGTCGGCGAAGTAGGTGTAGGGCACTCCGTAATAGTCGAGCGCGGCCCGCACCCATCCTTCATCCTGGGTGCGCGACCAGGAGTGGACGTAGCCGATGCGGGGCAGCGTGGAATCGTGCATCTTCACGGCGGGGGCGGCGTCCACGGCCCAGGCGGAAAGCCCGAGGTCGTGGAGCATAGGTTCCAGGCGGGCGCGGTCGGCATTCGGAATCACGAAGGCGCCGGCGCGGAAATGGTGGCCGCCGAGGTCGAAATCCTCTTCGGCGATGCGCATGCGCACGCCCTGGTTCCTGTAGCGGAAAGCCATCAGAGAATTGTCGCTGGTGTGGTCCACTACGAGCGTCCCGCCGGTGCCCTGGATGCCCCCGGCGGCGCGGGCGTCGGCGGTGAGCAGGGTCATGGGTTCATCGAGGATGGCCTTGTCGCTCACCGGAATGGTTTTGACGTCGCGCATGTACTGCATGGTCCAGCCGGTATCGTCATAGGGGCGGGGATTGGCGGGCGGATAGTTCTGCACGCTGAGGTACATGTCGAGAAGGGTGTGATAGGGCTGGTCGCCGCGGATGATATAGTCGCCCGGCGCCACGGAGACGCTGCCGGCTTTGAACGCGGCGGTGGCGACGCTGACCTCGGCGCCCTGGCGGCGCAGCTCGTTGACCATGTCGGCGGCATCTTCCTTGCGCCGCTGCGCGGCCGGAATGACCCAGGCGTAATTGGGGCCGTTCTTTCCTTTCTCGATGGCGCGCTTGCTCTTGAGCCAGTAATTCTCGAGATACAGGTCGCGGTCTTTGGCTACCTTGTTCAGCGCGATCAGCAGGGCGGATTCCTGGATGTTGGTATTGTTCCGGGGGCCCCACTTAATGGTTGGCAGGGGCGGATTGGGCCGGAACCATTCGCGGCTGGTCTGGGTGGCGCTCAAAGTCAGGTTCGGCTGTATGTCGGGGCCATAACTCTGGACCTCGTAAAAGCGGCCGAAGGAGTTATGAGTCAGGGCGATCCAGAAGAGATAGTTAGGCACCCAGCCGTCGTAGAAGCCGTAAGTGAAGACGCCGGGCACTCCGCGCTTGGCCATCTCCATGACCTCGGTTTCGGCCAGCAGCCACCACTCGTCGATCTGGATGGGGTCGAGCGCCGGATTGTAGGGGCCGGTGCCGGTGGACACGTAGAGGTAGGACTGCGCCTCGTGGAGGTCGTGGAGCACGGTGGGGTGCCATTCGAGCACGGCGCGGGTGAAGTTCTGAGTAATCTTGAGATACTGGCCCATGCCGTCGCGGTTGTTATCGTGCTGCACGTACTTACCCCAGTACATAAGAGGCAGGCGCTGGGCTCCGGGCGGCAGCTTCTTATTGAAGTAATACGTGTCGACTTCTTTATCGCGGCCGTCCACTTCGATGACCGGAGTAATGAAGGTGATGACGTTGTTGCGGATGGCCTGAATGAAGGGCGTCTCTTCGACGATGAGGCGGTAGGCCAGCTCGATGAGCATTTCGGGTCCGCCGGTCTCGGGCGAATGGATGCCGCTGTTGGCCCAGTAGAGGGGCTTGCCGGTTTTGATGAGCATTTGCGCCTGCTCATCGGTGATTTTGCGCGGGTCGCCGAGTTTGGCGAGGATGTCCTTATACTTGTCGAGGTCGCGGATGGTGGCCTCGTCGGCGATAGCGAGGATGACCTGATCGCGGCCTTCTTCGGTCTTGCCGATTTTCCAGAATTTGGCGCGCGGGGAGGCTTTGGCGAGGGCTTCGTAGTAACGATAGATATCTTCGGCGTAGGTCAGCTCTCCAGGCTTGCCGGGGATGCGGCCGAAGAACTTGAGCGGGGAGGGGACGGTGTCGGAGGCCGGCATGTGGTCCACCAGCTCGGTGGTGACGCGGGGATCCTGCAGGTATTCCTTGATGAGGCGGGTGTACTCTTCGTCGATCTTCTGGGGCTGTGCGGCGGGGGCCGGTTTGCCCTTCCTGTTTTGTGCCGGGACTGGGCCGGCGGCGAGGGTCACCACTAACAACACGCTTCCGTAGGTAGCACGCTTCATTGCGAGACGTCCTTGGTCGGGATTTAAAAGGGATACCGCTTTCGGAGGGGCGGTGTCAACTGGCGGGGACGGAGGGGAGGCTCACCGCGGAGACGCGGGGGCGCGGAGGGGGAACGAGATTCACCGCCGAGACGCAGAGACGCAGAGAAAAAGCAGAAGAATGGCGGACGGTGGGGTGGAGAGGGGACGCAGATCCCCGAGGGTTGGGCGCGGAGGGGGCGGAGAGCGCGCCTTCGGCGCGTGGGCAGGCCGGGAGGCCTACCCAACTGAGTACTATTTCTGTGTCGGAACCTAAGTGGAGGGTCAGATGCTTCAGAGAGTTTCGGGTGCGCTCGCGATATTTCTGTTGGTGACAGGACTGCCGGCACAGCAGCCAACCGCCCAAATCACGGGGCTCATCACGGACAGCTCGGGAGCGGTGGTCCCGGGGGCGCAGATCAAGGTGGTGAACGCCGATACGGGGATGCATTGGGAGGCGCAGTCGAACGAGAGCGGCAATTATGCGTTCTCGAATCTTCGTCCTGGTAATTACCAGATTACGGTGAGCCACGACGGCTTTGCGACGGTGAACCGTAGCGGCGTGGTCCTCGAGATCAGCCAGGTGGCGCGGCTGGACTTTTCGCTGAAGGTGGGCGGTACCGGGCAGAGCGTGGATGTGACGGCGGCGGCTCCGCTGCTCGAAAGCTCGACGGCGTCGGTGGGCCAGTTGATCGAGACGCGGGCGGTTTCCGATCTGCCGCTGAACGGGCGGAACTATCTGCAGCTCGCGAAGCTGTCGTCGGGGGTGCTGGAGGCCAAGCCGGGCGACCGGAACGCGGCGGGCGGATCGTTCATCGCCAACGGGGTGCGGGCGCAACTGAATAACTTCCTGCTGGACGGGGTGGATAACAACTCCAAGGTGGTCGATCAGCAGAACAGCTCGCCGGTGGTGGTGCAGCCGTCGGTGGATGCGATCCAGGAGTTCAAGGTCGAGACCAACAACTATTCGGCGGAGTACGGGTACTCGGCGGGGGCGGTTGTGAACGCGACGATTAAGGGCGGGACCAACCAGATCCACGGCGATGCATTCGAATTCCTGCGTAACGACAAGATGGATGCGCGCGACTACTTCTCAAATCCGGCGACGGCTAAGCCGGAGCTGCGGAGGAACCAGTTCGGGGGCACGCTGGGCGGTCCGATTATTAAGAACAAGGCGTTCCTGTTCGGAAGCTGGGAGCAGACGCGCGAGCGGGACGGCATCACCTACGTGCAGACGATCCCGACGCCGCAGATGATCGCGGGGAACTTCGCGGGGCAGCCGGCGATCTTCGACCCGGGCTCGACGCAGAACCTGGGAGGCGGGGTGTACAAGCGGACGGCTTTCCCGAACAACCAGATTCCGCGGAGCCAGATGGACCCGGCGGCAGTGAAGCTGATGGCGCTGTTTCCCGCGCCCACCAATTCCGCGGCGTTCAGCAACTACGTGGTGAGCCCGGTGGAGGCGGCCCAAACCAACCGGTTCGACTTCCGCCACGACCTGCAGATTTCGCAGAACGACAACCTGTTCGCGCGGTACAGCCACTTTACGAACGACTACACGTACCCCGGGCCGTTCGCGCCGCCGCTGGTGGGCAGCACGACCTTTCAGAATTCAGCGAAATCGACGCTCGGCAACGGCGCGGGCCTGGGAGAGACGCACGTGTTCAGCGCGCGCATGGTCAACGAGTTTCGCGCCGGCTACAACCGCATCGAGGACGTGCTGCAGCCTTTCGTCAAAGACTATATCGACGATCAGTACGGGTTGGGGGGCATTCCGGCGCAGCCGGGCGTGGCGGGGCTGCCGAGCATGTCGATCTCGGGATTCTCGACGATTGGCGAGGCGACTTTCCTGCCGAATAGCAAGATCTCCGAAACGGTGACGCTCGAAGACCACGTGACGATGCTGCTGGGGAAGCACAATCTGAAGTTCGGCGGAAGCTATCGATTTGTGCGGAGCTGGTACGCGATCTCGTCGTCGGCGCGCGGGACTTACACGTTCAGCGGCGGATTCTCGCAGGATCCGCAGAACCGTTCGAAGACCGGGTCGGGCATGGCGGACTTCGCGCTGGGCATTCCGAGCAGCTCCGGGATCAGCAACTTTCTACAGGGCGACATCCGGTACAGTTACTGGGGAGCGTTTCTGCAGGACGACTGGAAGATCACGCCGCGGCTGACGATCAACGCCGGGCTGCGCTATGAGATCTGGACGCAGCCGGTGGAGCGGCACGACCAGCAGGCGAATTTTTACCTGAGCGACCTGAAGCTGGCGTTCGCCAATAACCAGGTGCCGGCGGGCGTGCCGGCGGCGTACGTGGAGAACGTGCCCGCGGGCCTGGGGAGCCGCTCGCTGCTGAAGGCGTCCTACAACAACCTGGCTCCGCGGCTGGGCTTCGCCTTTCAGGCGGCGCCGTCGCTGGTGGTGCGGGGCGGCGCGGGTGTGTTCTACGCGGACAATCCGTTCATCGGGGCTTCGGGACGGCTGCCGGCGAACCCGCCGTACGCGATCAGCAATTCGTACGCGACGGACAACATCACCCCGATTCTTTATCTGAGCAGCGGATTTCCGGCCGGCGCGGTGACGGACCTGAATTTCAACACGGTAAATATGAACGTGTTCTCGCCCGACCTGCAGAACGGAACGGTGTACCACTGGAGCCTCGGGCTGCAGAAGCAGATGGCGCAGTACGTGTTCGAGGCCAACTACGTGGGGACGCGAGGGACGGGGCTGCCGCTGGGTTACAACATCAACCAGTCGTATGCGGGGCCGGGCTCGGTGGCGTCGCGGCGGCCTTATCCGGGATTCAACAACATCACGGCGCAACTTCCGATGGGTGTATCGAGCTACAACGCCCTGGAGCTGCGGGCGGAGCGGAGGTATACGAACGGGTTCTCGCTGCTGGCGTCGTACACTTACAGCAAGTCGCTCGACAACGGCGGGGAGCAGCTCATCGGGGACCTCAGCCTGCGGAATGTACAGAACGTAGATTGGGAGTATTCGCTGAGCGCGGGCGATATGCGGAACCGGTTCGTGGGGAGCGCTCTCTACAACCTTCCATTCGGCAAGGGGCGGCATTTCGCCATTGCCAATCCGGTGCTGGAGGCGGTGGCGGGCGGGTGGCAGGTGAACACGATCCTGACGCTGCACAGCGGGCAGCCGTTCACGCCGACGATGGGGGTGAGCAGCGCGAACACGGGCGCGGCGCGGCCGAACCGGACCGGCGACGGCAATCTTCCGAGCGGGCAGCGAACGATCCAGAACTGGTTCGACAAGACAGCGTTCGTCTCCGCGCCGCAGTATCAATACGGGAATGCGGGGCGGAACATCCTGTTCGCTCCCGGCGCGGCCAACATGGACTTCAGCCTCTTCAAGCGCTTCCCGCTGACGAAGCTCAAGGAGGGAAGCGAGCTGCAGTTTCGCGCGGAGTCTTTCAACTTCCTGAATCACCCGCAGTTCGGGATGCCGAACGCGCGGGTGGACATCGCGCAGGGCGGCTCGATCACGACCCTGTCGACGCCGATGCGGCAGATGCAACTGGGATTGAAATTCCTATTCTGAGGTTACGAAGTGAGCCAGAAAACCAATTCTTCCGGGGAAGTGACGCGGCGATCGTGGCTGCAGACGGTACCGGCGGCCCTCGCGCCGCTGGCGGCCGCGCCGGCACAGACTGCCGCACGCGGCGAGCGGCCCAACATCATCCTGCTGATCTCCGACCAGTTCCGCTGGGACTGCATCGGGGCCATGGGGCTCAACCCCATGAACCTGACTCCGAATATCGACGCGATGGCGGGGCGGGGGGTGCTGTTCCGGAATGCGATTTCGAATCAGCCGGTGTGCGCGCCGGCGCGGGCGAGCATTTTCACGGGACAGTATCCGAGCCGGCACGGCGTGTGGCGCAACGGTTTCGGGCTGGACCCGGGGGCCCACACGGTGGCGAAATCGCTGAGGCAGGCCGGGTATTCGGCGAACTATATCGGCAAGTGGCACCTGGCGGGGAACAATGGCGATCCGAACCAGCGGCAGGAGAACGGGCCGGTGGCTCCCGAGCACCGCGGAGGATTTCTGGATCTCTGGCAGGGAGCGAACGTGCTGGAGTTCACCTCGCACGCCTACGAGGGCGATCTGTTCGACAACGACGGAAAGCCGCTGCACTTTTCCGGCATCTACCGCACGGATTTCATGACCGGGCTGGCGCAGCGTTTCCTGCGGTCGGCGAAATCGCCGTTTCTGCTGACGCTGTCGTATCTGGAGGTGCACCACCAGAACGATAGCGACCAGTTCGTTCCACCCAAGGAATTCGCCGGGCGCTATCCGAACCCTTTCATCCCGCAGGATCTGCGGCCGCTGCCGGGCTCGTGGCCGAGCCAGCTATCGGACTACTTCGCCTGCGTCGCCAAGATGGATGAGACGGTAGGGACGATCCGCAAGACGCTGGTGGAGACGGGGCTGGACAAGAACACGATCTTCGCGTTCGTCAGCGACCACGGCTGCCATTTCAAGACCCGCAATGCGGAGTACAAGCGGAGCCCGCACGAGAGCTCGATCCACATTCCGTTGGTGATCGAGGGTCCGGGATTCAACCGCTCGATGGAGATCCAAGAGCTGGTGAGCCACGTGGACCTGATGCCATCGCTACTGGCGTCAGCGGGGGTGGCGATTCCCGAATCGGTACAGGGGCACAGCTTCCTGCCGCTGCTCGACCGGCAGACGGAACACTGGCGCAACGAAGCGTACTTCGAGATGAGCGAGTTCATGACCGGGCGCGGGCTGCGGACGCCGCAGTACACGTATGCGGCGGCGGTTCCGAAGCGGGCGGACTGGAAAGCCGCAAACGGCAGCAGCAACTACGTGGAGTACATGCTGTACGATCTCTTCGCGGATCCGTACCAGCATGTGAACCTGGCGGGGAACCGGCACGCGACGGAGGTTTCGGCGATGCTCCTCGAGCGGCTGGGGGAGCGGATCTTCGAAGCGGGAGGGACGCGGGCGACGATCGAGCCGGCTGTGTTTCCGTATCCGTAGGGCTGGGGGAATTGCGGCGGGCGAGCTCCGCTCGCCTGGACAGGCCAGGAGGCCTATCCTACTATCCAACCGCCGCCGAGGACTATGTCGACGTCGTAGAAGACGGCGGCCTGGCCGGGAGTTACGGCGCGCTGAGGGGAGTCGAAGATTACTTCCACGCGGTCTCCGGCGGGGTGCAGGGTGGCGGGGGCGGGGGTGTGCTTGTTGCGGATCTTCACTTCGGCGCGGCGCGGGGCGGTCAGGGCGGGGATCGAGATCCAGTTGATGTCCTTCACGAAGAAACGGGGGCAGAGCAAGTCGTCGTTGGTGCCCACGATGACGCGCTGCGATTGCGGGTCGGTGGCGATCACATAGAGGGGCTCGCGGGCAGCGATGCCCAGGCCGCGGCGCTGGCCGACGGTGAAATGGTGGACGCCGTCGTGCTCGCCCATATGCTCGCCTTCGGTATTGACGATCTCGCCGCGGGTCTCGGCGGGTGAGGCGCCGGTGTCCTTCAGGTAGGCGTTCATGAAGGCGGCATAGTCGCCGTTGGGGACGAAGCAAATCTCCTGGCTGTCGCCTTTGGCGGCTACGGCTAAATCCATCGAGCGGGCGAGGTCGCGCACTGCGGGCTTGGTCAGCTCACCCAAGGGGAATAGCGTGCGGGCGAGCTGCAGCTGGGTGAGGCCGAACAGGAAGTAGGTCTGGTCCTTGGCGCTGTCTATGGCGCGCAAGAGCTGGTAGCGGCCCGAGGGCGGATCGCGGCGGATGCGGGCGTAATGGCCGGTGGCTACGAGGTAGGCGCCGGCGGCGTCCGCCATCTCGAGGAAGCGGTCGAACTTGATGTAGTTGTTGCACAGGGTGCAGGGGATGGGCGTGCGGCCGGCCAGGTACTCCTCGACGAACGGCTTGACGACCTTCTCCTCGAACTGGCGTTCGAAGTTCACGACGTAGTAGGGGACGCCGATCTGCTCGGCCACGCGGCGGGCGTCGTAAACGTCGTCGAGGGAGCAGCAGCGGCCGGTCGCGCCTTCGGTCGAAAGCTCGGGCAGACGGCGCTGGTTCCAGAGCTGCATGGTCATGCCGACGATGCGGTGGCCCTGGCGGACCAGGAGCGCGGCGACGGTGGAGCTGTCCACTCCGCCGCTCATGGCGACTGCGATGGGAAGCTCAGGCATGCACCGAGATCCGACGCAGGTGGGCTGCCGAGGCGATGACCGCTTCCACCAGCGCGTCCACCTGGGCGGCGGTGTTGTCGCGGCCGAGGGAGAAGCGCATGCTGGCGCGGGCGCGGTCGGGCGAGAGACCGATGGCGGTCAGGACGTGGGACGGCGCGATGGCGCCGGAAGAGCAGGCGGCTCCGGTGGAGACGGCGAAGCCGCGCAGGTCGAGCGCGATGACCATGGCTTCGCCATCGATGCCGTCGAAGTAGATGTTGCTGGTGTTGGGCACGCGGTTCCAGCGCGAGCCGTTGATGCCGGTGGCGGGGATGCGGTCGAGCAGCCCATTCTCGAGACGGTCGCGGAGAGCGCCGAGACGCTCGGAATCGGCCGCCAGGCTGCGTGCCGCGAGGTCGGACGCCGCTCCGAAGGCGGCCGCGCCGGGGACGTTTTCGGTGCCGGGACGGCGGTCGCGCTCATGGTGCCCGCCGAACAGAACGGGCGCGAGGCGCGTCCCCTTGCGGACGTAGAGCGCGCCGATGCCTTTGGGGGCGTAGAGCTTGTGGCCGCTCATGCTGTAGAGGTCGACGCCCAGTGCGTCCACGTCGACCGGGATCTTGCCGAGCGCCTGCACTCCGTCGACATGCAGAATCACGCCGGCCTCGCGGGTGATGCGAGCGATTTCGGCGATGGGCTGGATGGTGCCGAGCTCGTTGTTGGCATGCATCACGGAGACGAGCACGGTCTCGGGCCGCAGAGCGCGCCGCACATCGTCGGGGCTGACTATGCCGCTTGCGGGCACGCGCAGGCGGGTGAGGGCTATGCCTTCGCGCTCGAGCTCGACGCAAGTGGAGAGCACGGCGGGGTGCTCGATGGAGGTCGTGACGATGTGCTTCGCGGGCCGTTCGGCGGCACGGACGACTCCCTGGATGGCGAGGTTATCGGCTTCGGTTCCCCCGGCGGTGAAGACGATCTCGGCCGGGTTGGCATGGATCAGCGAGGCCACCTGGCGGCGGGCGGTTTCGAGGCGCTGCTTCGCGCCCTGCCCGAAATGGTGGATGCTGGAGGCGTTACCATACACTTGACCGAGACACGACACAACGGTCTCCAGGACCTCCGGAGCTACGGGTGTGGTGGCGTTGTGGTCAAAATAGAAATGCTGCACGTAACCCCATTTTACCAATGGCCAGACCAATTCTAACCCTCACCACCGATTTCGGACTTACGGACCACTACGTGGCCGCCATGAAAGGCGTGATTCTGGGGATCTGCCCGCTGGCGCAGATCGTGGACGTGACGCACCAGGTGAGTCCGTTCGAGATTACGGAAGGCGCGTACACGATCGCGCAGGCGTGGCGGTGCTTTCCGAAAAAGACGGTGCACGTAGTGGTGGTGGATCCGGGAGTGGGGACGGCGCGGCGTCCGATTCTGATGGAGGCGGGCGGGCAGTATTTCATTGCGCCGGACAACGGTGTGCTCTCGATGATCTACAACACGGAGGAGCACAAGATCCGGCTGATCTCGAACGAGCGGTGGTTCCGCAAGCCGGTGAGCCGGACGTTTCACGGGCGGGACATCTTCGCGCCGGCGGCGGCGCACCTGGCGGCGGGCGCGAAACCGGCGGAATTCGGCAGGCTGATCGAGGACTACCTGCGCCCGGCGTTCGGCAAACCGCGGCGGGCTGGGAAGCGCACCTGGAACGGCCAGATTTTGAAGATCGACCATTTCGGGAATCTGATCACCAATTTCCATGTCGCCGATTTTCCCGATCTGGAGAGGCGCGATTTCCGCTTGGCGGTGGGGCCGAACGAATTGACGGTGCTCGCGCGCAGTTACGCCGAGACGAGCCCCGGAGAGCTGTTCGTCATCCTGGGGAGCTCGGGGTATTACGAGGTTTCGATCAGCCAGGGCTCGGCCGCGAAACAGGTCGGGTGCGCGGCGGGCGGGCCGGTGGATCTGACGCTGGTGTCGTAAACGATTCTAGCAGACATTCTAGTAGATAGTAGGCGGATCTTGTACTAGACTGTCTTCTAGTCGCAAATGCCAAAGAACGCCGGCGAAAATCGAATCGAGCTGCTCCAGGGGACGCTCGATATGCTCATCCTGCGGACTCTGCAATGGGGACCGCAGCACGGGCACGGCGTCGGCCAGGCCATCCGCCAGAGCTCGGCGGACCTGCTGCTGATCGAGCGCGGATCGCTTTATCCCGCGCTGCACCGGCTGGAAGCCAAGGGGCTGATCGAGTCGGAGTGGAAGGCTTCGGATCTGAACCGGCGCGCGAAGTATTACCGGCTGACCGCGGCGGGTCGCGAGCAGCTGGCGGCTGAGCAATCGAAGTGGAAGGTGATGGTCAAAGCGATCGCCCGGGTGATGCGTCCAGCGTAAGGGGGGAGCAATGCCGCGTTGGGACTTTTGGCGGCGGAATCGCCGCGAGACCGATCTCGACGATGAGATCGCCTACGACCTGGCGCTCGATGCCGAGGAGCGAATTCGGTCAGGGGCCACCCGCCAGGAAGCCGAACAGGCGAGCCGCCGCGATTTCGGGAATGTGCCGCTACTGATGGAGGGCATTCGCGAGATGTGGGGCTGGGCCTGGCTCGAACGGCTCGGCCGCGATGTTCGATTCGCGTGGCGCACTTTGCGCCGGAGCCCGCTGTTCGCCGCCATGGCCGTGCTGTCGCTGGCGCTGGGGATCGGCGCAAACGCGACCATCTTCAGCGTGATCAACGCGATTCTCTTTCGGCCTTTACCGGGGGTGGAGCGCGGCGGGGAACTGGTCTCGCTCAACGAGAATGTGGGCGGCAACACCCTCCCTCTGGTCTCCTATCCCGACTACCGCGATTTTCGCGATCGCAATTCCGTGCTTACGGGCATGGCTGCGATCGGTTTTGTTCCGGCGAGCGTGGGGCAAAAGGGCAATGCCGAGCGGATGTGGGGCTACATAGTGACCGGGAACTACTTCGAGTTGCTGGGGGTGAAACCGTGTGCCGGCCGCCTGCTACGGCGTGAGGACGACGAGGTGTGCGGAGGCCATCCGGTGATGCTGTTGAGCTACGCCGGCTGGCAAAAGCATTTTGGAGGAGATCCCAATATCGTCGGCGCCAAGGTTCAGGTCAACGGCCGGGAGTTCACCGTGCTGGGCATCACGCCCAAAGGGTTTTTCGGCACTGAGCTCTTCTTTTCGCCGGACGTTTTCTTCTCCATGTCCATGGAGAAAGAGTTGGGGGGCGGCGGCGGCCATCTGGACCAGCGGTCCATCCGCAGCTTCTTCGCGGTGGGGCGCTTGAAGCCGGGCATCGGAATGGCGCGGGCTGAAGCGGCTCTCAACGGTATCGGACACCAACTGGCAGGGGAGTATCCACAGGACGACGGTGGCATGCAGGTCAAGCTGACGCCTCCGGGCTTGGCGGGAGCGTTCCTGCGGGATCCCATTATCGGGTTCGTGGCTGCCATGTTCGGCGTTTCCTGCCTGGTGTTACTGGTAGCCTGCACCAACCTGGCCAGCATGCTGCTTGCACGCGCGGCGGACCGGCGGAAGGAAACGGCGATCCGGCTGGCCATCGGCGCCGGACGGGGCGTGCTGATCCGGCAGTTGCTGACCGAAAATCTCATGGTCGCCCTGCTGGGAGGCGCCGGCGGGGCGCTGCTGGCGGCGTGGATCACGAGCGCGCTAGGCGCCTGGCATCCTCCGGTGGATATCCCGGTGGTGGTGAACGCGTCCGTGGATTTGCGCGTGTTCCTCTTCGCGCTGGCGGTCTCTACGGTCACCGCCCTCCTGTTCGGTCTGCTCCCGGCTTTTCAGGCGACGAAAACGGACCTGGTCCCGGCACTGAAGAACGAAGCCGCCACGCCGGGATTGCGCTACTGGCATCTGCGCGATTACATGGTCGCGGCGCAGGTCTGCCTGTCGGTGCTGCTGCTTTTCTGTTCGGTGCTGGTGGTGAAGAGCCTGCGGCGGTCGCTCGACGCGCCCATCGGCTTCCAGCCGAGGGGCCTCGCTACGGTCTCCTTCGATCTGAACATGCAAGGCTACGACGAACCGCGCGGCCGCGAGTTCCAGCGGCGACTTCTGGATCAGATCCGCCAACTGCCGGGAATCGAATCGGCCGCGCTTGTCCATAATCTCCCGCTGACCCTGGGCGTTACCTGGAGCGCGATCTATGTCGAAGGCAAACCGGTTCCCAAGCGCGCTGCCGACGTTCCGAGCGCTTACTTCTTTGCGGTCAGCCCCGATTACTTCCGCACCATGCGGACGCGCTTAATTGCCGGCCGCGACTTCGACGACCGGGACAGGCAGGACGGCCGTCCGGTGGCCATTGTGAACCGCGCATTCGCGGCGAAACTGCTGGACGGAGGCGATCCGCTGGGGCGGCGCTTCACCACCGGCCCCAAAGAAAGGCCGCTCGAGATCGTGGGGGTCGCGGAGACCGGCAAATACTACAATCTCAACGAACGGGGCTCGGCGGCGTTCTGGACGCCGCTCGAACTTTCGTGTGACGCCAGCGCTTCGCTGGTGGCGCGCACGCCGATGACTCCCCCCGAGTCCGTCCTGCCGTCGATCCGGCGAGCGGTACGCGAGATCGACCCCTCCATCGCGCTATTCGCCGCGGGCAGCATGGAGGATCAACTCTCGTGGACCTTCTTCGCGGCGCGCACGGCCGCGGTGATGCTGAGCGCCTTTGGGCTGCTGGCACTGGTGCTTTCCGCCACGGGAATTTACGGCGTGATGGCCTACTCCGTCTCGCGCCGGACCCGCGAAATCGGCATCCGCATGGCGATCGGCGCGACCCAGGCGCAGATGCTGGCGTCGGTGGCCCGCAGCGCCGCCACTCTGATTGGCGCCGGTCTCATTCTCGGCCTCGGGACGGCCTTAGCCGCGGGGCGGCTGTTGGAGCGAATACTTTATGGCGTGAAGCCCAGCGATCCGCTGACCTTCGCGATCGTCTTCGCTCTAATGCTCGGGATCGGCGCGGCCGCCACGTATCTGCCGGCGCGGCGGGCGACTCGCATCGATCCCATGCAGGCGCTGCGGCAGGAATAGCGGCGGCTATAAGCATCTTCTCGCAAAGGGGCAAACCGGGTACAGGCACGAGTTTCGCAAGTGCGGCGAAAGTCGTGCCAGTCCCCGCTTTGCGGCGTCGCGAAAGGAGTAAGTAGGCGAGTAACTGTACGAAAAATGACTTATCCGGCCATCAGGAACCTCCCCTTTGACGCCGATCGGATTTTGGGGTAAGTTTCTTCAAAATCCGGTAATTGGGGGTGAGCGGTGAAACGAAGAAATTTGCATTCTCTAATTCGGACATTTCTGTCCCTATTAGCCATCAGCCTGATCATTACGGGCTATGAAGCGTCCATGGCTTCAGCCCAGGTTCTCTACGGATCCATCGTCGGGACTGTCACGGACCAGGCAAACGCCGTGGTTCCCAAGGCGGTCGTGACGGTCAGGAACACAGCGACGGGCTTTTCCCGTCAGGTGAATACGGACGACGCCGGTTACTATTCGATTCCGAGCGTGCCGGAAGGCGCTTACGATCTATCGGTCAGCGCGCCCGGGTTCAAAGCACTCACGCAAAAGAACGTCAATGTTCTCATCAACAACGTCACCCGCGCCGATGTCGGCCTGGAAGTGGGCGCGTTGACGGAATCCGTCACGGTCGAGGCCAGCGCAGCCCAACTCCAGACCACGAAGACGGACGTCAACGTCAACCTGGAGGCGCGGGAGATCGGAAACCTGCCGCTCTCCGGCTACCGCAACTTCCAAAGCCTGGTGAACCTGGTGCCGGGCGCCACACCGATGCGGTTCCAGAACGCCGTGATCGATACTCCCCAGCGCGACTTTACGACGAATGTGAACGGCCAGGACCGGGGCGACAACAACACCCGGGTGGACGGCGCGCCCAACATCCTGGTGACCATGCCGCACCACATGGTGTATGTGCCGCCGGTGGAAAGCATCGAGGAAGTCAACATCTCGACCAATAACTTCGATGCCGAACAGGGAATGACCGGCGGCGCCGCAGTCACGGTCACGACCAAGTCCGGGACCAACACATTCCACGGCAGCGCATTTGGTTACCACTCCGATAGCGCTCTGCGCGCGTTTACGTGGGACGAGAATCGCGCGGGCACCACCAAGAAGCCGAAGAGCGTCCGGAACATCGACGGCGGCAGCATCGGCGGACCCATCAAGAAGGGAAAGGTGTTCTTCTTCACGGATTGGGAAGGCACGTTCGAGCGCGTGGGGCGCACCGGGCTCTTTTCGGTCCCGACGGCGGACTTCCGCACGGGCGATTTCAGCAGGAAACTGGGAGCGCCCATCCTGAGCGCCAGCGGCAACGCCATCATGGTGGCGACCACGGAGGGCGGCTCTACCCAACTGCGCCAGGGAATGGTCTTCGATCCATTCTCCGGGAATTTCGACGGCACAGGCCGGTCGGTGTTTTCCAGCAACGGACGCATCAACGTGATTCCCTCTTCCCGTTTGAACGGGCCCATGATGAAGCTGCTGGCATTGGTTCCCTCTCCGAACCTGTCCGGAGACGTGAACAACTTCTTCAACAGCGGCACGCAGCGCTTGAACCGCAACAACATCGACGCCAAGATCAACTGGAACCGGGGCACGAAGCAGCAGATGTGGTTCAAGTACAGCGTGATGGACGCGCTGGTCCACGGCGATTTCGGACTGGGCGCCGCGGGGGGCGGATGCCTGTGCGACGGCGGCGTCGGCGACGGGCACACGCTCGTCCAGACGGCGGGCATCGGGCAAACCTATACCGCCTCGGCCAACCTGCTGATCGACGCGAACCTCGGGTGGACGCGATTCGGCCAGAACGTGAAATCGCCGGACCTGGGCGTCAACTTCGGCAAGGACACGCTCGGACTTCCGGGGACCAACGGCCCGGACCCGAGGGAAAGCGGAATGCCCTACTTCACCCCCGGCTCCGATTACTCCCAACTGGGCAACACCGAGGGCTGGAATCCGTTGTTCCGCAACGATCAGTCGTATACCTTCAGCACGAATGTGAGCTGGATGAAGGGGGCGCACGAGCTCCGGTTCGGCTTCGACTTCCTGCACCATCTGATGAACCACTGGCAGCCGGAACTGGGCGACGGGCCGCGCGGCGGATTCGATTTCGGGAATGCCACCACGGCGCTGAACACCGCTGCGATTGCCTCGAGCGTGGGATTCCAGGGAGGGACTCCGTCGTTTGAGAACGGCTGGAACGGCCTGGCGAGTTTTCTTTTGGGCGCGCCGTCCGGATCGGGGAAGAGCAGCCAGTTTATCAAGATGGACAGTAAAGAGAACGTTTACGCGCTGTATGCCCGCGATCGCTGGCGAGTCACCTCCAAGCTGACACTAAACCTCGGACTCCGATGGGAGCTTTACCCGGACCGCACACGTTCCGCGGGCCTGGGGATCGAGTCGTACGATCCCAAGACCAACGAGGTCCTGGTCGGCGGGCGCGGCGGCATCCCGCAGGACAATGGAGTCGGCTGGAGCAAGAAGCTGTTTGCTCCCAGGGTCGGTTTCGCGTATCAACTGGAGAGCAACACGGTCATCCGAAGCGGGTACGGGCTCACCTTCCACTCGCACCCGTGGGGCGCGCAGGCGCTGCGCGGGTGGTATCCGTTGACGCTGGTGGCCGTTTTCTCAGGCGACAACCCGTACCAGCCTGTCACGACCGACCCGAATTACGTGGCGGCGGGGGTGCCGAATCAGCCGCTGGGGCCGAATGTCGGCATTCCGCTGATCTGCTGCCCGGATATCAGCAAGGGCAGGATTCCGCTGCCGGGTCCGAGCGAGATGGGCTACCCGGTGGCGAACCGGCAATTGCACCGCGGCTACATCCAGTCGTGGAACTTCATCATTGAGCACAAGTTCCCGCGCGATTTCCTCACCTCAGTCGGTTACGTCGGGACGGCTTCGGTGAACGGCTTCGCGTTCCTGGATATCAATGCTTCGCAGATCCCTGGATCGGGCAATCTCGGGCGCTTGTTATACCCGCAGTTCGGGCGGACGGCGACAACGCGGGAATTCGACGGCCGGACGCACAGCACCTACCATTCGCTGCAAGCCACGATCAACCGGCGCATTACCGGCGGGCTCTTTCTCAAGGGTGCCTACACCTACTCGCACGCGATCGACATGGCGAACTACGGCGACTGGACGGCATTCAGCTGGAACGCGGCGAGCGTGTTCTATCGCAACCGCGCCTCGGCGGCGAACAACATTCCGCACACGTTCCAACTCGGCTACCTGTATGAGGCTCCGTTCGGCGCCAACAAGAGGTGGGCCAACACCGGGGTGGCGAAGGCTGTTCTGGCGGACTGGCAGGTCAACGGCGTGTTCGCGGCCTACCAGGGACGGCAATACACGCTGAGCGCCTCCGGCGCGGCACTGAACATGCCGGGCAACGCGCAGACTCCGGACCAGGTTAAGTCCACGGTCGATACGCTGGGCCTGGTGGGAGACGATGGCACCTGGTTCGACACCAGCGCATTTGCGCGGCCCACGGGGGTGCGGTTCGGCACGGTAGGCCGGAACACCATGCGGGGTCCCGGCGTGGTGAACATGGACTTGAGCCTGTTCCGCACGTTCCAATTCACCGAGCGGCTCAATCTGCAATTCCGGGCGGAGTCTTTCAACTTGAGCAACACGCCGCATTTCGCGAATCCGAACAGCAACGCCAACAGCTCGAGCTTCGGGAGGATCACCTCGACGCAATCGGCCGCGGATGCGATCGGACGGTCGAGGGAGTTGCGCTTCGGCTTACGGCTGGGGTTCTAGACGGGGCTGCGCAAAAGGGCAAAACGGGGACAGGCACGAGTTTCGCAAGTGCGGCGAAAGTCGTGCCAGTCCCCGTTTTGCGCTGTTTTGCGGATTATTGCCGAACGAGGGTGGCGCGGAGGACTTCCAGCAGATCGACGAACGGAAATGGCTTCCGAATGAAGGCGTTGACGGGGTGCGCGCCGAGCGAGGGCACGACCATCTCGCGGCTGTAGGCACTGGTGAGGATCAACTTGATGTCCGGGCGAATGCGCCGGGCCTCGGCCATAACGTCACGGCTGGAACTTCCGGCGATGGTCGCGTCGAGCAGGATCACATCGATCCGGTCGCGATGCGTGCGGAGCAGGTCGATGGCGGCGAATCCGTCGCCGGCCTCGATCACGGAGAAGCCTCTCTTCGCGAGCAGCTTCGAGAGGGAGGCGCAGAGCATCTGTTCGTCTTCGACCAGGAGTACGGTTCCGGCGACGCTCGATGCCGGTCCGGCGGCAGCGGGGCGCGCCACCGCCGGCGGATCCGCCGGCCTGTCGTCGCAGGGGAGAAGAACCTGAAACGTGGTCCCCTCGCCGGTCGCGCTAGTCAGGTGGATCCAGCCGCCGTGGGCGCGGACAATCCCCTGCACGACGGCCATGCCCAGGCCGCGGCCCGCGAATTTGGTGGTAAAGAAGGGCTCGAAGATCCGCGCTTTCTCTTCGTCGGTCATTCCGCAGCCGGTATCCGACACCTCGAGGCGGAGCGACTCGCCGCCGGGCGCGAGCGAGGTGGCGACACGGATGACGCCGTGGCGGTCGCCGATCGCTTCCGATGCGTTGATGATCAGGTTCATCACGATTTGCCGGAGCTGCGCGCGGTTGCCGCGCACGGCGGGAAGGTTCAAGGGGAGGTCGGTTTCGAGGGCCGCGTGCTTGGAGACCGAGACCTTGAAGAGCTCCAGCATCTCTTCCACAAGCTGCGACAGGTCCACCGGTCCGAGCTCGGCCTTGTCCTGGCCGGAATAGATCATCAGCTCGCGGACGATTTCGGAGGCCCGGACGGCGACCGCCTTGATTCGCCCGATTTGTTCCGCGGGAGGCGCGCCGGCCGGCAGGTCGGCCTCGGCCAGCTCCGCTTCCACGAGGATGCTGCCCAACAGGTTATTGAAGTCGTGGGCGATACCGGCGCTCAGCACGCCCAGGCTCTCCAGCTTCTGTCTCTCGAAGTCTTCCGCCTGCGTGCGGCGCAAATCGGTGATGTCGACGTCCGAACCGATATAGCCCGCAAAGACGCCTCCAGGCGCAAAGCGCGGGACGCCGCTGCACAAGACCCAGCGATACTCCCCGTCGGCGCGGCGCAGCCGGTACTCGATGTGAAAGTTCTCGCGGGCGTCGAACGAGGAGCAGTAGCTTGCGAAGCAGCGGTCCAGGTCCTCGGGATGGACGCTTTCGACCCAGCCGTTATTCAACTCCTGTTCCAAGGCGCGGCCTACGTAGTCGAGCCAGGTTTTGTTGAAGAAGGTGAGGACCTTGTCCGGTCCGGCGACCCAGATCATGACGGGGGCGGTGTCGGCCATATTGCGGAAGCGCTCTTCACTTTCGAGAAGGGCGGCTTCGGCCAGCTTGCGCTCGGTGATATCGAGAGTGATGCCCGCGGTGCGGACGGGGCGGCCGGCGTCGTCGAGGTACACTCTTCCGTTGGCGAGGAGCCAGTGCACGTCTCCGTTCGGCGCCACGACTCGGTATTCGACGTCCCAGGGGTGCATCCGCTCGACGCTCGCGCGCACGGCTGCCTCGATCCGCCCGCGGTCATCGGGATGGACCAAGTTCAGCCATTGCGGGTAAGTGAGCGGGGGATGATCCGGCGGGAGGCCGTGCAGCCGGGCGTATTCCGCGGAAATCTCGATCTGGTTGAAGCGCAGGTCGCTCTCCCAAGCTCCCAGGTGCGCGGCGCTCTGGGTGAGCGCAAGGCTCCGCTGGCTATCGCGGAGAGCGAGTTCGGCCTGCTGGCGTTCGGCTGCAAACGCGACATGCGTAGCGATGGTTTGGGCCACGCACAGCTCCTCCGGGGGGAAGTCGCCCGGCCGGTCGTGGTACAGGACGAATTTTCCGATCAGGCCGTTTTTTCCCAGCAGGGGAATGAAAGCGATGGCCCGAATGCCTTCCCTCACAAACACGCTCCGGTACGAGGAGAGCGAGGGGTCTTCGAGCACATCAGCGACAACCAGCGGCTCAGCATCGAGGCTGCCGCGGCTCCATGGCGTGTGGCCTTCGACGGCTGCGCGGTACTCGGAGGATAGGCGGGTCCAGGCCTTGAACCGCAGTACGCCGTCGTCGTCGAAGGTCAGCACGGCGGCCCGGTCGGCTCCCAGCACGCGTACCAGGCCTTCCGCCGCGGCGCGGTAGATCTCGGCGGCATCCCGGGCGCGGCCGACGCCGCCCGCCAGCTCGAAGAGCAGCTGCAGCTGGTCGCAACGGCTCTGGAGAACGCGTTCGCGGTCGCGGACGACCATCTCCTTTTTCCGGGTATCGGTAATGTCCCGTACGATCGCAACGATGCCGTTATCCGCGGGATATGCGTCGCACTCGAGCCATCGATCCATGAGCGCGTTGTATTCCTCAAAATGCCGGTGCGCGCGTTCGGCGGCGACGCGATGAAACTCGTTGTAGAAGGTGCCGCCGACGGCTCGCGGAAACATTTCCCATAGGACATTTCCGAGAACCTCCGTGGCGGCCTTATCGGAAAGGGCCAGGGCTGCCTGATTGACGTAAACGACCCGCCAATCGCGGTCCAGAGTGATCACGGCTTCGTGGATACGATCCAGAAAGCACTCGAGTGGCGGCGGCTGCGGCGGAACCGGACCGTTCGCGGCCCCGAGCGCCGAATCGGGCGAAGCCATAGTCGCGGTCCACTATGCCAGACTCCCGCTCGAAGCGCAAATTTGTTTGGTCAATTCAATACAAGCGCGGGAAGGCTCGCGGCTACGCGGCGCCGTGCTTCATGCTGGAGGCCGACGAGTCTAGGGCGCGAAGGACGCGGTCGAGCTCGCGCTCCTGCACCGGCTTGGGCAGCACGAAGCGGCTGTCGCCTTCGAAATCGGACGCCAGTTCGGCATCGTATCCGTCGGCCAGGAGTACGAACCCGCCCACGCGCGAGTGCATGCGCTCGGACAGCTCCACCCAGTTGAGGCCGGGCGCGCGCACCGAGCAGAAGGCTGCGTCGAAGCGCATGCGATGCGCCAGCTCGAGGCCGGTATCGGCGTCGGCCACGGGAACCACGCGAAATCCGCGGCTGGAGAGAAGAGAAAGGAGCTGCCGCTGGGAGGCCTCGTCCGGCTCGATGACCAGGCCGGTCATGCTGCGCGACGATTCGTAGGCGGGGCGGCTGCTGCCCGAAGACGGGGCGCCGGAGCGGTCCTTCGACGCCAGGGGAAGCTCCACCTCGAAACGCGGCTCGGAGCTGGGTTTTTCGATGAGCCGGACCTCCCCGCCGTGGCCGGCGATCACGCTGCGGGTAACTCCCAGGACCGCGGCCGTATCTTCGGGCTTACGCGATTGGGGCGCCGCGTTGAAGGCGATCTCGACCAGCAGCCGTTTGGCCAGGACGCTGGTGCGGACGGTGATGACCTTGGGGGAAACATCCGCCAGGGACTGCTCGGCATGCACCAGCAGATTGAGGAAGACCTGTTCCAACTGGCCCTGCGAGCCGAGCACCAGTTGGGGCTCGCGGGTGGTGAGGTCGCGCACCTTGATGCCGGACGCTTTCCAATCCCCTTCGCGGAATTCGATGAGGTTGCGGAGCAGTCCGCTGACGGAGACCGGACGGGCCTCTCCCTGTTCGGCGGCGGCAAACGAGACCAGGCGCGACACCATGGCGGCGGCCTTCTGGGCTTCCACGGCGATGGTCGAGATTTCCCGCTCGGCGACGCCCGAGTT
This sequence comes from Bryobacterales bacterium, assembly GCA_963836015.1. Lineage (GTDB taxonomy): Bacteria > Acidobacteriota > Terriglobia > Bryobacterales > Bryobacteraceae > CAWCDJ01. The sequence continues at coordinate 989,259 of CAWIIF010000004.1, forward strand.
GGATTTTTCGAGCAGCCGCCGGGCCAGGTCGGAAATGGAAGCGAGGGGCGTCTGCAGCTCATTGACGACGCCGGAGATCAGGCGACCCACGGCCGCCAGTTTCTCGGTGCGGAACAACTGCTCCTGGACGGAGCGCTGCTCGAGTAGCCGGACGGCCACGGCCGCCTGGTTGCCCATGTGCTGGGCGAGCTCCTGCTCGTCGGCCGTGAAGTCGCGCACGCGGTCGTCCTGATCGAGCTCGAGCACTCCGACCACTTCGCCCTGCGCGAGCATGGGGACGAAGAGGAGGGATTTCGGCGTATCGGCCGCCTTGCCGCCGATGGGGAAAGGGCTGCGGTCGATATCCGGAATGACCAGCAGGGTGCGGTAGTGAAAGCAGGCGACGGCGCCGGCCTGCGTTCCGCCCGGCGGAGAGGAGAGCGAAATGGAGACGGGCGCTCCGTTCTCGCCGGTGAGGGTATCCAGGGTTTTGGCGGCGCGGTTGAATACGTGCAGGCGGACCCGCGTGACCGACAGGATGTTGGGCAGGGCCGTCGAAAGGTGTGCCAGGATTCTCTCCGGCGAGGGCGCGCTCAGAATTTCCTCGCCGAGCTGATAGGTTCGCCGCACGCGTTCGCGCTGGTTGCGCAGGCGGTGCTCACGATGCCACAGGAGGAAAGCGATCAGCAGCGCCAAGCCTGCGCCCGAGCCTACCAGGGCCGACGAAACGCGTGGGGTTCGGCCAACCAGCAGAATGTCGGCCGGTCTGAGCACCAGCAATTCGAAGCTCGTGTTGAACGGCGGCCGCGTGCAGTATTGGAAGGCGACGCCGGTGAGACGGACCCTGTCGCCCACCGCGTAGCCGTCCAGATCGGCGGGCGCCTGCCCCTCCTTGTGAGGAAGGAAGATCCGGTATTTTCCGGCCGCCACGCCGACAGTCAGGAAGGCGCCGGCGCTGCTCTCGCCCACCTCGCGGATGGTTCCTTCGGTGCGAACCAGCCTTCCCAGATAGCGGAAATCCATCAGGGCTTCCAACGGCACATCGGTTGGCGCCGGGGCGGGCTTCTGGCCGACCCGGGTCACTACATCCGGAACCACGGTTGCCATTCCGGCAAGCAGGGCGACGGTTCCGGTGGCTTCCACCTCGTCGCCGGGATGAAACCCGGCGAGCATGTTGCTGTTCCAGGGAACCTGCAATGCGCCGCCGGCCCGGTCATCCTCAATGCCCAGGACAGAATAGCCGGGAAACTGGAACAGCGGGCTGTTGACGACGGCCCGAATCGTGACCTTTCGGTTCAGGTAAGCGGGGCTGTATTCGGGAGCCGAGCGGGAGCCGGCCTCGAGGAGCGAAAGGCGGGTCTGGGCGAACACAACGCTGCACAGGCCGGCGGTGCACACGATGAGCGACCGAGCCAGTCTTCCCGTTACGATGCTCCCTGACCTGCGAGCCATGTACGCAAATACCCGCTACAGAAATTATCTACGTTGATACTAGTACTCGGCAAGTTGACATGAGTAGTACGTACTCCTACTATCCTCATGCCAGCCGCGCGGGCGGCCGCGACCCCCGAGTACGAGTCTTCGAAGACGATACAATTCGCCGGTGCGACGTGCAAGAGGGCGGCGGCCCTAAGGTAGATTTCCGGGTCCGGTTTGGGGTTATTCACCTGATGACCGTCCACCACGGCGCGAAAGAAGCGGCGTAGACCGGCCCGATCGAGGAGAAAATCGACATTTGCGGGCTCGGCATTGGAAGCCACAGCCATGGGGGCGCCCTCCAGTTCATCGAGGAACGCGCGCAGCCCCGGAACCAGCAGATCTTCGATCCGGTCCGCAATCAAGTCGCGGTAGAGGGCCTCCTTGGCGGCGCCCATAGAAGCGACCTCTTCATCGGGGAGGTGGGGACCGAAGAAATCGCGGACGATGTCGTCGTTGCGCTTTCCGTACATCCTGTGGTGCATCTCCTCGGTGGTCTCGACGCCGTAGCGCCGGTTAAAGGCCGCCCACGATTCGCGGTGAGCGGGGTTGGAATCGATGATCACCCCATCCATGTCAAATATCAAGGCCAGACCTTCGGCCAGCATTCGCTCTGCGGGATGGCTCACTCGTCCGCCACGCTCCCCAGATTTTGGCCGATCCACTCCAAGTATGCGGGAGACCCGTCGACAATCGGGACCGCGACTGCCTCGGGCAGCTCGTAAGAATGCGCGGCGTCGAGCCGGCGGCGCAGCTCATCGAAGAGGGCGCGCGACGACTTGATCACCAGCAGGCATTCCTCCGACTGTTCCAGGGCGCCCTGCCAGCGATAAAAGCTGCGCACGCCGGGCACGACGTTGACGCAGGCGGCGAGGCGAGCTTCGACCAGCATGCGGGCCAGCGAACCGGCTTCGGCCTGGTTGGCGCACGTGCTGAAAACGACAATCTTGTCGGTCATTTGAAAAAAAGCGAAGCGGCTCCGGTAAGCAATGCTACCATTATTTTCCGGGCCCCAAGTTTCATGAAAGCCTCGTACACCCGAATTGCTTACATGATTGCTTTCCTAGCGGTCGTAGGGTACGCCGTGGCGACTCTGCGAGGGCCCAGAGGTCTGCACGCACTCTTCGTGAAGGAATCGCAGATCAAGGAAATGGAGAACCGCAACACGGCGCTGGCGCGCGAGATCGAGCGCCGGCGGGAGCACATCAAGCGGCTCACCGACAACCCCGCCGAGCAGGAGCTGGAGATCCGCGACCGGCTGAAGCTGGTCAACCCCACCGATAAGGTCTACATCACCGGGGATCCGGCGAAGAAGTAACCCGACCTTACACGCGCAGCACGGCCGCGCCCCGAATGGCATCGTTTTTGAGCCGGGCCAGGGCCTCGTTCGCCTCTTCGAGAGGGAACTCCTGCACCTCGGTATGGATGGGAATCTCGGAGGCGATTTTCAGGAAATCGCGGCCGTCGCGCCGGGTGTTGTTGGCGACGCTCCGGACGATGCGCTCGTAATAGAGCAGGCTGTAATCGATGGGGGGCGTGGGGCTCATGTGAATGCCGCCGAGGGCCACGGTTCCGCCGCGCTTGAGCACGCGCAGGGCGGCGGGCACGAGCTCGCCGGCGGGCGCGAAAATCAACGCGGCGTCGAGTTTGACGGACGGCTCGTCGAAGGATCCACCGGCCCAGACGGCGCCCAGGTCGCTGGCCAGGCGCTGGTGGCGCTCATCGCGCGAGAACGCGTATACGGCAATATTCCAGTGGCGCGCGACTTGAATGGCGACGTGCGCGGCGGCGCCGAATCCGTACATGCCGAGAGTTCCGCCCGGCTGGACGCCGGAGAGCCGCAGAGTGCGAAAGCCGATGATGCCGGCGCACAGCAAGGGGGCGACGTGGAGGTCGGCAAATCCCTCGGGCAGGGCGTAAACGAAATCTTCGGGTGCGCACACATATTCGGAATATCCGCCATCCACGGTCCATCCGGTGAAGGCGGCGTTTTCGCAGAGGTTCTCGCGATCGGAGCGGCAATATTCGCAAGTGCCATCGGTATGGTGCAGCCAGGGAATGCCGACGCGGGTACCGGGTGCCAGTCGGGCGCCCGGTCCGCACTCTTCCACGACTCCGACCACCTGGTGGCCGGGGATGACCGGCGACTTACGGGGCGGCAGCTCCCCTTCGGTGACGTGCAGGTCGGTGCGGCAGACTCCGCAGACGCGCACTTTGACGAGCACCTCGCCCGCCGCGGGACGCGGTTTGGGGACATCGGCCAGCCGCAGGGGGCGGGACTCGATGGGCCCCGGCTTGTCCAACAGGCACGCGCGCATTCTGCCTTTCAGGTTATACCCGCGGGGCGGACCCGCTGCCTGCGCGCTATTCTGAGAATGTACCTTTCATGGCCAAACGGATCATGCTCGCGGTGGTGGGGGCAGGCATCGGCTCGCTTCTCGGACTGCTCGTCTCGTTTCTGGGCGTAGGCAATCCGGCATTGATCGTAGGAGCACTGTTGGGCGCGGTGGTCCCGGTGGTGTTTCTAGGACCCCCCGGACGCTGAATCGCCTGGAATCGGTACTCAATACTTTCCAATACACTTGCACTGAACGGAAACGCACAGTACAGTCTGGGGTGGGAGTATATTGAATGGCCTTTTGCGCAACGTGCGGGTCGCCAGTCGAAGGCAAGTTTTGTGCGAAGTGTGGGAGTCCTATAGGAACGCCGGCCGCCGGCGCCGTTCCGCCCGGCCCTCCTCCTCCGCCGCAGCCGGGTCCGGGATATCAACAGCCGGGATACCAGCAGCAGGGATATCAACAGCCGGGATACCAACAGCCAGGATATCAACAGCCGGGATACCAGGGGGGGCCGCCGCCGGTGGGGGCTCCGGGAGGCGCTATGGCGGATAACGTTGCTTCGGCACTGTGCTACGTGCTGGGGCTGATCACGGGCATCATTTTCCTGGTGCTTGCACCATACAACCAGAACCGCTTAGTTCGCTTCCATGCGTTCCAATCGATCTTTCTGAACGTGGCATGGATCGTGTTCTGGTTTGCGATGAACATCATTTTCGCCGCGCTGCACATGTACGCCCTGTTCTTCCTGACGCCGCTGGTGGGGCTGGCATTCTTCGTGTTGTGGATCTACCTGCTGGTTACGGCCTACCAGGGCAAGAAGGTCGTTCTGCCGATCATCGGCCCGCTGGCGGAACAGCAGGCCTGAAGGGCGGCGTTCGAGGACGGCAACAGGACGGCGCCGTTGCGCGTCGAACAACTGTGAAGCGAATCTTTGCCCTGCTGGCGGTGTCGGCGGCGACGGCTGCCGCGCAGGCGCCGGCGATCGGCGACATCAACTTCTACGGCCTGCACAAGACCCGTCCGGAGCAGATCCTGGCCACTCTCCACATCCAACCGGGAGGCAGATTGCCGGCTTCCCGGGGCGACATGGAAGACCGGATCTCGGAGATGCCGGACGTGGTGCTGGCGCGCGTAGAGGCGATCTGCTGCGAGGGCAAGTCCAGCACGCTGTTCATCGGAATCGAGGAGCGCGGGGCGGCGCATCCGGCGTTCCGCTCGGACCCGGTGGGGGACGCGGCGCTTCCGGCGGCGACGGTGGATGCGTACCGCGGATTCCTGGCGGCGGTGCAGCGTGCCGCGAGCCGGGGCAACGCCGCGGAGGACCTGACGACCGGTCAATCGCGCATGGCGGACCCGGCCGCGCGGGGGTTCCAGGAGCAGTTCGCGAGCTTTGCGGCGGAGCACCTGGCCGACCTGCGGAACGTGCTGCGGACGGCAGCCGACCCGGAGCAGCGCACCATGGCGGCGGCCCTTCTGGGATACGCGCCCAAGAAGGCGGAGATCGTGGACGACCTGCAGTTCGCCTTGCAGGATCCGGATGAAGCCGTACGCGCGAACGCGGTGCGGGCGCTGAATGCGATTGCGGTGCTGGCGTCCCGGGAGCCCGCCCTGAAGATCCGGATCGCGCCCACCTGGTTTGTCGAGATGCTGAATTCCATCGTGCTGAGCGACCGCCTGGAAGCGGTGAAGGCGCTGCTCACGCTGACCGACCAGGGGAGCGCGGAAGCGTTGGAGCAGATTCGAGAGCGGGCGCTTCCAGCGCTGGCCGAAATGGCGCGCTGGAAGACGCCCGCCTACGCGCTGCCGCCGTTCCTGCTGCTGGGGCGCACGGCCGGGTTGCGCGACTCCCAGGTGCAGCAGAGCTGGGAGAAGGGCGATCGGGAGAGCGTCATCCGGAAAGCGCTGGGGCCCGGCGGGAAACGGCGCGGCGAGTAACGGTCTGCACTACAATACAGAAAGGCCTCTGGCGCTCATGGGACTGACAAGAAGGCAGGTTCTGGCGGCCATGGCGGCCGGCGCATCGCACGCCGCTGCGCAAACCCGCCGCGGCAACGGACCGAAGGTGCGCAGCACTCCCGCGGTCTGTCTGTACTCCCAGATTCTGATCAAGATTCCGTATGACGATTTAGGCCCGGTATTGCGCGATCTGGGCGTGGACGGCTGCGACCTCACGGTGATGCCGGGCGGCCACGTCAATCCGGAGAATTCATCGGTAGACATGATGCGTTCGGTGGAGGCCATCACCGGGGTGGGGCTGGACGTGCCGGTGATCAGCACCGCGTATACGACGCTGGCCGACCCGACCATCCGCAACGTGCTGGCGATCTCCGGGGAGATGGGCGTGCCGCTGTTTCGCGCGGGGCTGTGGCCCTACCCGCCGGGCGTAGAGGTGGAAGCGCGGCTGGCGCAGGTGCAGCGCGACATCGCGGGGCTGGCGTCGCTGGCGCGCGCGGTCAACATGGGGATGGCGCTCCAGAACGTGGCGGGCGAGAACGTCGGCCAGTCGGTATGGGACACCAGCCTGTTGATCCGCGGGATGGATCCGCGGACGGTCGGCTACGATTTCGACGCGGGCTATGCGGCCGCCGAGGGAGGCGTAGGCGGCTGGCAGGTGGCGCTGCGGCTGGCGGCGCCGCGCCTGAAGATGGTGACGGCCCGCGATTTCTACTGGAGCAAGGAAGGCGGATCGTGGAAGCCGGTGCCGTGCCCCCTGGGCGAAGGCATGGTGGATTGGACCAAGCTTTTTGCCGCGCTGGCGCAGGCACGCTTTACGGGGCCGGTCTCGGTGACGGTGGATTACCATCCGAAGAACGACCTGGCCGCCATCCGGCACGACGTCGATTTCATCCGCAGGCAGGTTCACACGGCGTACGGAGGCGCCGGATGAGGCTGCCGCGGCGGTTCTGGTGGACCCTGGTGCTGGGGCTGGCCCTGATCGGCGGCGTGTACGCCTTCCAGCGTCCCTTCCGCGTGTACCGGAGCCTGGAGGCCTACGACGATATTCCGCTGCCTCCCGACTGGCAGGAGAAGACCGAATGGGTGCAGGCCCGGCTGATGTATCCGCAGCATCCGGAGGCGCGGTTCGCGCGCTTCTCGCGGCGTTTCGGCGGGATGCTGGACTGGCGCGAAGGCGGCACCAGCTGGAGCCAGGATTACCCGCGCGCCGACCGCCACTTCGCGCAGGCGCTGCGCAGACTGACGCGGGTGAACGCGCGGTCTGTCGAGCAGCCGGTCAATCCCGACGAGACGGACGACTTCTACAACTGGCCCTGGCTGGTGGCGGGAGAGATGGGCGACTGGAAGCTCACCGATCCGCAGGTGAAAACGGTGCGCGAATTCCTGCTGCGGGGCGGCTTCCTCATGCTGGACGATTTCTGGGGGCCGGAGGAGTATGCGCGCTTCGACGAGACCATGCGCAAGATCTTTCCCGACCGCCCGGTGGTAGACATTCCGGACAAGGACTCCATCTTTCACACGGTGTACGATCTCAACGACCGCTATCAGGTGCTGGGGCAGTGGGCGCTTTACGGGAACCGGCAAAATTACCGCGCGGCGGGAACGGTGGCGCACTGGATGGGCATTTACGACGACCACGGCCGCGTGATGGTGGCGATCAGCTTCAACAGCGACCTGGGAGATTCGTGGGAGTGGGCGGACGAGCCGCGCTACCCGGAGAGGTTCTCGGCGCTGGGGATCCGGCTCACGGTGAATTACGTGGTGTACGATATGACGCACTGAGGGGGGACTTCACTTCACCGCGGAGGCGCGGAGACGCGGAGAAAGCGGCGGAGAAGAGGGATTGTTCACCGCCGAGACGCCGAGAAAAAAGGCGACGGGTTGAGGAGCCGCACGCGTCGTCCTCGGGACAGAGGAAGCGGAGGAAAACGGCGCGCTGTGAGATGGGCTAGCGGAAGAGCTTGGGGGCGAAATCGGCGAGGTAGGTTCGCCAGTTGCGCCATACGTGGCCTTCTTCGGAGGCGACGAAGGTGTGCTTGATTTCCTTTTTGTCGAGCGCTTCGCTTAGGCCTTGGGAGGCGGGGAAAAGGCCGTCGGCTTTGCCGCAGGCGATGTAGAAGACCTTCAGCTTTTTGTTGGTCACGGCCGGATCGGCAAACGCGTCCTTGAACATCTCTTCGAAGTTCATGTTCGGGTTGCGGCCGATGCCGGCGCTGAAGGCTCCGATCGAATGAAAGAGATCCATGTGGGAGAGGCCGACGCGCAGGGTCTGGCCGCCGCCCATGGAGAGGCCGGCGAGGGCGCGATCGTCCGGCTTCGCGGAGATGCGGTATAGCTTCTCGACGTAAGGCATGACGTCGTCGAGCAGATCGCTGCCGAAGGCGTTGGGATCGGTCTTGGGGGGCGCGCCGGGAGGCAGATAGACATCCTGCTGCGCACGGCCGTAGGGCATCACGATGATCATCGGCTTGGCCTGGCCCGCGGCGATCAGGTTATCGAGGATCAGGTTGGCGTGGCCGACACTGGTCCAGCCCTGCTCGGTGTCGCCGGAGCCGTGGAGCAGATAGAGCACAGGGTAGCGCTGGTTGTTCGATTCGTAGCCGGGCGGCGTGTAGACATCCACGCGGCGGGGGACGTCGAGGGTCTTCGAGAGATACCAGCTCACGTGCACGGTGCCGTGCGGAACAGGCTGCCAGTCGTAGGGTGCCGGCTGGGCGGCGGGAATCTCGAACATCGACTCGGAGGTTCGCTCTCCGAGCTTGATCATGGGGTTGAACGGGTCGAGCACGCGCACGCCGTTCACCAGATAGGTGTAGTTGTAGAGGGCCGGGTGCAGCGGGCCGAGCGTGACGCTCCACACGCCGTCATCGCTTTTCTTGAGAGCCTGCGGACCCTGGGCGCAATCGCACGACAGTTTGACGTCGGTTGCCTCGGGTGCGCGCAACTCGAAGGTCACGGTGCCGTCGGAGTGGACCTGGTAGGCCGGTTTTGGGGGAGTTGCATTTCCACGTCCGGGCCCTCCGGGCGGAGGGCCCTGTGCGAGCAGAAAAAAGCTGGGTACCAGAAGAAGAGTCAGGCAGGCATTACGCAGCATGCCTGCCACTATAAAACATTACCGCCAGCGGCGATAGCCTCGGAAGCCGCGGTAGCCGCCATAGCCCCAGCCCGGGCCGAAGCCGCGTCCGATCACGACGGAGAATCCGGGAGCCCAACCCCAATAGGGATACGGCGAGGCCCAGCCGGGACCGGGACCATAGTAGCCGGAGTAGCCGCCGGCGCAGCCATAGCAGGGCTGGGCGGGAGGCCGCCGGCTCAACTGCATGGTGGGGGGCTGGCTGTAATCTTCCGGCCCGACGTAACGGAAGGCCTGCGGGGCGCGCGCTGTCGAGATGCCGACCGGACTGGTGATCTGGAAGGTCAGGGCGGTTTCGGGATACACCACAGTCGGATGATTACGGGTCAGCAGCACGCCGATGATTCCGGCGGCCGCGCCCGCGCCCGCACCGATGGCAGCGCCTGTGCCCCAGGCCGCCACGGCGCCAATGCCGGCGCCGACCGCGGTGGTGGTCGCTACCGTGCCCACCTGGGCCCCGGCCGGCGTCTTTCCACCCTGCCTGCCCACCAGTTGCGAGGTGATGGGAGTTTGGGTTCCATCCGCCAGCGTGAGGCTGGTCAACTGCAATGCAATACGCGACGGACGATCGGTTTTCTGCTTCTCGACCCCGGCCACCCGGCCGTAGACCGTCTGGCCGCGATTCGCCACCACGATCCCATCCACGACGATGGGCTGCTCGAGAGTAGCCGAGAAGGGATCGCCCTGCTGGTTGTGGTCAGTGGATAGCCCTTCGTTCAGCCGCACGGTCACGTAGGCGCCGGATTTCATGGTGAGCTCGGAGGGAAGGCCGTAAGACGGCCGGACCAATCTGGGCGGCGGGGCTTGGGCCTGGCCTTCACTGTAATCCGGCGGGGCCTGGTTCTGGACCGGCTGTCCATAGGCGTCACTGTGGTCAACCGGCTCCGGATCCTGCGCGGCAGGCGCGGGAGCATTTGCGGCAGGCGCGGGCGCGGTAGCCCGGCGCCATCCACCGTTCGAAGGCGGAGCAGTCTGGGCGAACACAAGGCCGGTAGCGGTCAGAGCAATCACGACTATGCGCATCATAGGAAGCTGCCTCATACGTTCACGCCTACTTGCTATGCACCTGATTCGCCACTCCTAAACTACTGAAAATAATAGCCAGTGGAAGGACGATTCTTGGCCGCAAAGCACCGGGCGTGGTGGATTTCGGCCACCCTCTCCCAAAAAGCCAAAAGCCCCGCCGGCCCGCAGTGGGGCGACGGGGCTTTTTGTTCGTTCACGGCCGTTACTTTTTCGGAGCGGTGGCGGTCGCGCCCTTCTTTGTCTTCTTGTGTTTCTTGGCCTTGGTGGCGGTGGTCTTGGTAGCCGGCTTGTTCTGTCCGGCGGCGGCAAAGGTCAGGCCCGACGCGGCGAGAGCCAGGGCGATGGTGAGTGCAATCTTTTTCATGTTTCCTTTTCTCCTTCGCGGGCCCTTCCGCCCGCTCACAATCCTATGTTGCGGTAATGCGCGCAAAAGCTCGATAGCCCCGGCAGGCTATTGGCGCCACCGAATTAAGGCCTAGAGCGGTTAACGTTTATTAGCCTGCCGGAATAGCCCCGACCGGGGATGTGCGGCGCGGATAACCCGCGCGATACTGAAAACAGGATGTTTCCGCGCCAGATCACCCATCAGAACATCTTCCGCGTATTGAGCGCGGGGTTCGCGCTGGTGTTCCTGCTGCTGGTGGCGGCGGCGATCGTCGGCATCCGGAATATCCAATCGATTCAGCAGAATGCGGCCGATCTTCTGCGCGAGCAAGCGGTCACGAACCGGCTGATCGACGAGCTGCACGACCAGCAGACCACGCTGTCGGAGGTATTTTCGGTGCTGGCGCGCGACCCGGACTCGGTGGACTACGACCGTATCATGATGCAGCTGGACCAGGCGGACCGCGACATCGCCCGCATTTCGCAAGAAGGTTCGCACACGCCCGAGTTTCATTTGTGGATGCGGCTGGAGCAATCGTCCACGGGCTTTTCGAAGGAGGCGCGGCGGCTTCTGACCTCCGAGAATGTCGAGACTTATGCCACGGTGGATCTGTTCCGCGATCACGAGGCGTTCATCTCGGTGGTGGCCCGGCTGATCGAGGCCGAATACCGCAAGGTGAGCGCGGCGCAGGCCCAGATCGACCGCCGCTCATCGCGCCTTTCCGACGCCTCGCTGCTGTTCGGACTCACCGCCATCCTGCTGGCGATAGCGTTTGCGATCGTAACGGTGCGGATGGTCAGCCAGCTCATCCGTGGGATGGAGTGGCAGACGGCGGAACTGGGCCGGGTCTCGTGGCACATGCTGGAGGACCAGGAGGCCACGGCGCGCCGCTTTTCGCACGAGCTGCACGACGAGCTGGGCCAGTCGCTGACGGCGGTAAAGACGAACCTGGCGGCGCTGGACGCGGGCGGGACGGTGAATCGCGAGCGGCTGGAGGAGTGTTTGCGGCTGGTGGACGAATCGATCGGCAACGTCCGCCAGATGTCGCAGCTCCTGCGGCCCACCATCCTGGACGATTTCGGGCTGGAGGCCGGCCTGCGGTGGCTGTGCGAAGGCTTCGCCGCGCGCACGGGAATCGAGGTGAATCTGGCTTCGACGTATTCGGGGCGCATGGCGGACGAGACCGAAACGCATTTGTACCGCATCGCGCAGGAGGCCTTGACGAACATCGCGCGGCACTCCGGAGCACGGCACGTCGAGGTGAAGCTGGAATCGAGCGGCCGCGAGGTATGCCTTTCCATACAGGACGACGGGCAGGGGCTTCCCGACCCGCCGCTCCCCGGCCCGCGCGGCTTGGGAATGATCGGGATGCGGGCCCGCGCCCGCAGCGCAGGCGGCGACCTGGCCGTGCGCTCGCGCCAGCGGCAGGGTGTTCTGATTGAAGTGCGGGTGCCGATTCGCGAGGAAACGCACGTTGGCGGCTGACGATCGGCCAAAAGTATAATTAAGTCACAGGGGGCGGTTAGGCATCGAGGTCGCCATGCCACCGCGAGTGACATTTCAGACGGAGGCTCCAGGCGCCGGACCAGGGAGCTGACGTGGCAATCCAAACCATACACACATTGCTGGTGGAGGACAACCCCGGGGACGCCGCATCGATCCGTGAGCTGCTGGCCGGGGCGAAGGGGATGACTTTCGAAGTGGAGTCAGCCGCGACGCCGTCGGAGGCCATAGCGCGCCTTTCCGCGGGCGGGATCGACCTGGTTCTGCTGGATATCCGCTTGCCGGACAGCGCCGGTCTTGAGGCGCTGCGACGGGTGCAGGACGCGGCGGGGCCGGGTGTTGTGGTGGTGCTGAGCGGCTGCGCCGACGACGACACCGCTGTTCGTGCGGTCGCCGAGGGAGCGCAGGACTATCTCGTCAAGGGGCAGGTAGACGCCGGCACGCTGATCCGTGCGATCCGGTATGCGATTGGGCGGGGCCAGGCCCGGGAAGCGCTCAGGCAGGCGGCGGCGGAACTGGAGAGGCATGTCCAGGAGAGAACGGAAGAGCTGGTTGAAACGAACCAAGCCCTTCGCGAAAGCCAGCACCTGCTTCAATCCCTTATGGACAATCTGTCCACTCTAATCTTCGTCAAGGACCTGGAGGGCCGATACCTGATGGTCAACCCGGCATACGAGCGGTTCTTCCAACTCGGGCGGGAATCCATTATCGGCAAGACGGACTACGAACTGTTCTCCCGGGAAGTGGCCGATGCGTTCCGGGCCTTCGACCGGAAGGCACGGGATACCCGCGCCGTCGTGGAGGTGGAGGAGTCGGTACAGGGCGCCTCGGGTACGAAAACTTTCCTGACGATCAAGGCCCCGGTGTGCGATGGGGAGGGCGCGCCCTACGCTCTCGTTGGGATCGCGGCCGATATCACCGAGCGGAAGCATCTGGAGGAACAACTGCGGCACTCGCAAAAAATGGAAGCGGTCGGCCGCCTGGCGGGGGGAATCGCGCACGACTTCAACAACCTTCTCAGCGTCATCGTGGGGTACAGCGAACTGCTGGGCAACGCGCTCGCCGGCAATCCGGCGCAGTTGGAGCAACTGGGCCAGATCTCCAAAGCCGCCGACCAGGCGGCAACGCTGACCCGGAAGCTGCTGACTTTCAGCCGCCGGCAGATGACTCACCACAAACTGCTGGACCTCAATGCCGTACTCCGCGAACTGAAGACCATGCTCCGCAGCGTGTTGAGGGAGAACATCGAACTGATCTTACGAATCGGGTCCAGGCAGTATTTGATCCGGTCCGAGAGGGACCAGATCGAACAGGCGGTTTTGAACCTGGCATTGAACGCGCGGGACGCCATGCCGGACGGAGGAAGGCTGACCCTGGCCACGGCGGCAGTCGTGGTGGACGAAGAGTTCGCCCGGCTGAATCAGCCGCTGCGGCCGGGTCCGCATGTCCGGCTGACGGTGACGGATACGGGCCGGGGAATGGATGCCGAGACGATGGGCCACATCTTCGAACCGTTCTTTACGACGAAGGAACCAGGCAAGGGAACCGGGCTGGGGCTGACGACGGTGTACGGGACGGTTCAGCAAGCCGGCGGAGCGATTGTGGTCGAGAGCGAACCGGGCAGGGGAACCAGCTTTCACATTTACGTGCCGCGGATGAAGGGGGAGGCGATCCCAGAGCAGAAGGCGGCCGCCGAGGGTTTGAGCGGCGGCACCGAGACGATTCTGGTGGTGGAGGACGAAGACGGGATCCGCACGCTGATTTCCGAGGTCCTGCGGCTGAACGGCTACACGGTGCTGACGGCGAGCCACGGCCGCGAAGCTCTGGCGGTATCCCACGCCTATCGGGGGCCGATCGACCTGATGATCACCGACCTGGTAATGCCGCAGATGGGCGGGCGGGAGCTGGCGCAGGCGATGGGCTCCTTGCGGCCCGAGACCAAGGTTCTATTCATATCGGGATACTCGGAACAGGCGACGGTTCCTCTTCCCGAAGGTCTCAATTTCATGGACAAGCCCTTCACTCCCGAAGCGCTGGTGAGAAGGCTGCGCCAGATTCTCGACGCGCCGGTTCGCCGCTCCCGCCGGGCTTGAGGATGTTCTAATTGAAGTGCGGGTACAGGTTCGCGATGAAGCGCATACGGATTCTGCTGGCTGACGATCACGCCGTGGTGCGGCAGGGATTCAAGATGATCCTGAGCGCGCAGCCGGATATGGAGATCGTGGGCGAAGCCGGGAACGGGCGCGAAGCCGTGGAGCTGGCAGATCAGCTCCACCCGGACATCGTGGTGATGGATGTCGCCATGCCCGAGCTGAACGGCATCGAGGCGACGCGCCGCCTGGCCGCGTCCGCGCCCCACAGCCGCGTCGTGGCTCTCAGCATGCATAAGGACTCGGTGTACGTCCGCGAAATACTGCGGGCGGGCGCGCGCGGGTACCTGCTGAAGGATTCACCCGCGCCCGACCTGCTGGCGGCAGTGCGAGCGGTGGCCTCGGGGGAAGGCTACCTCAGCCCGGCGGTCTCCGACGCGGTGCTGAACGATTACCGGCGCCACGTGACGAACCCGGTAGACCTGCTGAGCAGCCGCGAGCGGGAGGTGCTGCAGATGCTGGCGGAAGGCAAGACCAACAAGGAGATCGCGGTGATCCTCAACCTGAGCGTGTACACGGTGGACGCGCATCGCGGCCGCATCATGGAAAAGCTGAACCTGCACAGCATCAACGAGCTGGTGCGGTTCGCGGTGCGCAACGGCCTGATCGACTGATAATCTTTCTCTGCCCGGGCGGGCTGTCTGTTAAAATCCCGTTCTAGGATTCCGCCCATGGCAGAGAGCCCCGTCACAGAGCTTCTGATCGACTGGGGAAAAGGAGATCGGAGCGCGCTGGACCGCCTGATGCCGCTGGTCTATGCGGAATTGCATAATGTCGCGCGCCGCCAGCTCGGCTACGAGCAGGCGGGACACACGCTGCAGCCGACCGCGCTGGTTCACGAAACCTACCTGCGGCTGGTGGACCAGGAGCGCACGGAGTGGCGCAACCGCGCCCAGTTCTTTGCCATCGCGGCGCAGATGATCCGCCGCATCCTGGTGGACCACGCGCGGCGCCGCCGGGCCGCGAAGCGGGGCGGGGAGGCGGAACGGCTGGAGTTCGACACACCGGCGGCGGCACCGGGGCTGGACACGGTGGACGTGCTGGCGCTCGACGCGGCCCTGGACGCGCTGGCGGATCTCGACGCGCAACAGGCCCGGGTGATCGAGATGCGCTTCTACACCGGCCTGAGCATCGAGGAGACGGCCGCCGCGCTGGGAATTTCGCCGGCCACCGTAAATCGCGATTGGGTCACCGCCAAGGCGTGGCTCTACCGGCGGTTGAAAGGCTCGGCGTCGTGACCGCGGAACGCTGGCAGCAGGTGCGGGCGATCCTCTATACGGCTTCCGAGATGGAGGGCGAGCGGCGCGCGGACTACCTGGCCGAGCAATGCGGAGAGGACGCATCCCTGCGGGGCGAAGTGGAAGAGCTGCTGGCGGCGCTCGACGAGTCGGGGGGATTTCTCGAGCCTGGAACGCGCGGCGTGCCGGGCCTGGACGAGGCGCGCATCGGCCCCTACCGAGTGCTGGAAGAAGCCGGGCACGGAGGCATGGGGGTGGTGTATCGCGCGCGGCGTGACAACGACTACCGCCAGGTGGTGGCCATCAAGCTGGTGAGGGTGGAGCTGGCGACCCAGCCGCTGATCGAGCGGTTCCGGATCGAACGGCAGGCCCTGGCCCTGTTGAACCATCCCAACATCGCACGGCTGTTGGATGGCGGGACCACGGCCGACGGGCGGCCCTACCTGGTGATGGAGTGGGTGGAGGGCAAGCCCATCCACGAGTACTGCAAGGAACAGAATCTGACGGCGCGAGAGCGGCTGAGCCTGTTCCTGCAGGTGTGCGGGGCGGTGGCCCACGCGCATCGCAACCTGGTGGTGCACCGGGACCTCAAGCCCTCCAACATCCTGATCACGCCGGAAGGGCAGCCCAAGCTTCTGGATTTCGGGATCGCGAAGATTTTCGGCGCGGACACGGTGGAGCCGGAGGTCACGCAGGCGTTCGGCGGAGCGCACCCGCTCACCCCGGATTACGCCAGCCCGGAACAGGTGCGCGGCGAGCCGGTGACCACCGCCACGGACGTGTACTCGCTGGGCGCGGTGCTCTACGAACTGCTGACCGGATGCCGCCCCCACCAGATCGAAACGCGCACACCGGCGGGAATCGAGCGCGCGGTCTGCCTGGATTGCCCGCCGCGCGCGAGCACGGCGGCGGCGGAAGGAGGCGTCCCGCGGCAGGCGCTGAAGGGCGACCTGGACGACATTCTGGCGAAAGCGCTGGAGAAGGAGCCGGGCCGGCGGTATGCCTACGTGGACGGACTCGCGGCCGATCTGCAGAGGCACCTGGACGGACTGCCGGTGCTGGCGCGTCCGGCTTCCTACCGGTACCGGGCATCGCGGTTCGCGCGGCGCAACAAGCTGCTGGCGGCATCCGCCGCGGCGGTGACGCTCTCGCTGGTGGGCGGGCTGACGGCGGCGCTCTGGCAGGCGCGTGTGGCGCAGCGGGAGCGGCGGCTGGCGGAGCAGAGGTTCGAGCTGGCGCGGCAACTGGCGGGGTCGGTGCTCTACGAGTTTCACGATGGGATCCGCGATTTGCAGGGGTCGCTGGGCGTGCAACAAATGCTGCTGACCCGCAGCCTGCAATATCTCGATGCGCTGGCTGCCGGAGCCCGCGCCAATCCCGCGCTGCAGCGGGACCTGGCGGCCGGCTACGAGCGGGTGGCGACGCTCGAAGGGGATCGCGGCGTGTCGAACCTGGGCCAGCCCAAGGCGGCCCTCGAGAGCCTGCGGAAGGCGCTCGACCTGCGCACGCAGGTGCTGGCTTCCGACCCCC
The DNA here is from genome assembly GCA_963836015.1 of Bryobacterales bacterium. Classification (GTDB taxonomy): domain Bacteria; phylum Acidobacteriota; class Terriglobia; order Bryobacterales; family Bryobacteraceae; genus CAWCDJ01. Next base: position 1,005,974 of record CAWIIF010000004.1, read on the forward strand.
GATCGGCGGCCTTCCGCCGGGAGCTGGCGCGGACTCACCGCATGTTCAACGGCCTCGGGGCGGCGCCTGCCGAGCGGCTGGAGCACGTACGGACATCGAGCGTGCTGGTGGAGCAGCTGATCCGCGAGATGCCGGAGGATCCCGAAATCCGCAACGAGCTGGCGATTTCCGAGTACGAGATGGCCGGCTGTTTGCAAGAGCAGTCGCGGATGGTGGAGGCGATGAGCTACCTGCGGAAAGCGCTCGCCGATACGCCGCCCGTCCACGCCGAGAACGCGGCGCTGTACCACAAGCGGCTGGGAGCGATCCTGGTGGTGACCGGGGATCTGCCCGCCGCGCTGCGGGAGTACGAGGCGGCGGTGGCCATCGATGAGCGAAAGGTGGCGGCGCGGCCTTCGGACGCTCGCGCGCGGATGGACCTATCGTATGGCTACTCCGACATCGGGCTAATTTACGCGCGGATGGGGAAGCTGAATGAAGGCCTGGAACAATACCGCAAGGTGGAGAAGATCCGGTCCGAGGTGGCGGCGGCCGATCCGCGCGATCAACGCGCCGCGTCCGGGCTGGCCACGACCACACTGCGGATTGCGGAGCTGCTGGAAATGACCGGCGACCACTCAGGCAGCGGGCCCGCCTTCGTCCGCGCGGTGCAGCTCGCCGAATCGTATCGCGGCCGTTTTCCGCAGAGCCGCGATGCCGTGAGCCTGGTTGACAACGCGTGCCGCGCAGCGGCTAACAGGAAGGGGCCGGCATTCTCGGCGAAGATGGGGGCGTGCCGGCAGTAGGGCGGGAGGTACGCGAGCCCTACGGACATGAGCGCTATGACGGAAGCGGATGGCGGTAGAATGAGATCGTGCCTGATGCGGCGCTCGATCGAATAACGCGTACCCCGGAAGTGATGGGCGGTAAGCCTTGCTTGCGTGGGATGCGCGTTACGGTAGGTACCATTGTCGGCCTTGTCGCTTCCGGGCATCCCAACGCTGAAATCCTTGCGGCATACCCGTACCTGGAAGAAGAAGACATCCGGCAGGCTCTTGCCTACGCAGCTTGGCGCGTCGAGGAGATTGAAATCCCTCTTCCCGCAGCATGAAACTCCTGATCGACATGAACTTGAGCCCGTTGTGGGTCAGTTCCTGTCCGATTCGGGTTTTGAGGGCATTCATTGGTGCACGATTGGCGAGCCGTCCGCACCTGACGGCTTCATCCCGCCGCCTCCGACAATGCCCGTGAAGCATCGTTGAGCTTCGCGGCGGATACCGCTTGTTTGGCTTCGATCCATTTCGGAGCGGTTTCGCGCTCCTCGTCGGGGCGGTTCATGGTGAAGGCTGCCACCAGGACTCCCCGGCGTAGCCACCATACGCTGAAGCTGCCGGACGAGACATCGCCGCGGTGGACGGTCTCGTCCGCGTCCGCGGGGTCGCCCCAGAATTCGTACGAGAGATCGAACACGTCGGAGAAGAAATACGGGACGTGGCGGAACGGGGCGCGCTCGCCCATTAATGCGCGGGCACAGTGCTGGCCCTGGGAGACCGCGTTGTCCCAGTGCTCCACGCGGCGGCGCTTGCCGAACAGCACATCCGGGTAGTTGGCGACGTCGCCGGCGGCCCAAATGCCGGGGCGATTGGTCTCGAGATATTCGTTTACCTTGACGCCGTTCTCCAGTTCGATCCCGCTGCCGGCGAGCGGCTCCGTCACCGGAAGCACGCCGATGCCCGCGGCCACCATTTCGCATGCGACCGCCTGGCCGCTGTCCAGCACGGCAGCGGTCACCGCCGGGCCGCCGCGGAGCTCGTTCACCACGGCGTTCTTCACGAAGCGCACGCCGCGCGCGGTGTAGTAGGACTCGAAGTAGCTGGACATTTGCGGCGTGAAGAACTGCTTCCAGATGCGGTCTTCGCGCAGGACCATGGCGACCTCGACGCCCTTCTGCGCGAGGACGGCCGCGACCTCCATGCCGATGAACCCGCTGCCGATCACGACCGCCCGCTTGACGTTGGCGGCTGCCTGGCGAAGGGCTTTGGAATCGTCCAGGGAGCGCAGGTAGTGGACGCCGGGAAGGCGCGCGCCGGGGATGTCCAGAGTGCGGGGGCGCGCGCCGGTCGCGACGATCAACTGGTCGAACCCGAAGGCGCCGCCGGAGGACAGCGACAGTCGTTTGCCTTCGGCATCCACCGCCGGGACGGTGCAGCCGAGCCTCAGCTCGATGCCGTGCTGCCGGTAGAAATCCTCGGGATTGATGCGGATGCTCTCCTCGGAATCGCGGCCGGCCAGGAAGCCCTTCGACAGGGGCGGCCGCTCGTACGGGACCGAGGTGTCGGCGGAGAGAATCGCCAGGTCGCCCGGCGCGAGGCCGAGCTCCACGAGTTGCTTTGCGGCATAGCCCGCCACCATGCCGCCGCCCAGAATCACGAACTTCGCCCGGTCCATGGGGGTTTACTCCTGCCCCTTCAGAAACGTGCCCTGGTCCAGCTCTTGAAAGGCCTGGCGGAGCTGGTCCTGCGTGTTCATGACGATGGGGCCGTACCACGCCACCGGCTCCTGGAGCGGCTGGCCGGAGCACAGCAGGAAGCGGATGCCTTCATCGCCGGCCTGCACGGTGAGCTCGTCGCCACGATCGAAGAGCACCAGCGAACGGTTATCGGCGTCGGCGGGCGGCGCTGTATCGGCCCATCCCACGCCTTCGGTGGGGACGGCCAGGGGGCCGGAGGCATTGCAGAACTTTCCGTGACCGGCGAAGACGTAGGCGAACGCATGGCGGGTGGTTTCGACGGGAAGGCTCTTGCGGCGCCCGGGGGCCACCGACACATCCAGGTACATGGGGTCGGCCGCGATCCCATCCACGGGACCTTTCTTGCCCCAGAAGCTGCCGCAGACCACGCGAACGTGGGTGCCGTCGTCGTCGGTGATCTGCGGGATCTCGGCGGCCTTCACTTCCTGGTAGCGCGGCCTGGTCATTTTGAGCGCGGCGGGGAGGTTGGCCCACAACTGGAAGCCGTGCATGCGGCCGGACTGGTCGCCCTTGGGCATCTCCTGGTGGATGATGCCGCTGCCGGCGGTCATCCACTGGACGTCGCCGGCGGCGATGGCGCCGCGGTTGCCCATGCTGTCGCCGTGCTCCACGGTGCCGGCCAGCACGTAGGTGATGGTCTCGATGCCGCGGTGGGGGTGCCACGGGAAGCCCGCCAGGTAATCCTCCGGGACGTCGTTGCGGAAATCGTCGAGCAGCAGGAACGGATCGAAATCGGATGTATTGCCGAAGCCGAAGGCGCGGCGCAGGTGGACTCCCGCGCCCTCGAGCGCCGGCTTGGACTTGATGAGCTTCTTGACGGGTCGAATCGACATGATACCCCTCCGGTATTTGCAGTCTACCTTGTTTGCGCGGCTATGCGCCCTCGCCCAGAGTCACCACGAGAGCGGTTGTACGTTTCGGGCCGATTCGGCGGTAGCCGTGCGGCACGGAGGAATCGAAATAGATGGCGTCGCCTTCCGACAGCTTATGGGCAGCGACGCCGGCGAGCAGTTCCAGGACGCCGGAGAGCACATAAAGAAACTCGACGCCCGGGTGCTGATGAGGGCGCACGCGCTCCGCAGCCACCGGCTCGAACTCCGCCATGTAGGAGCTGATGGCGCGATTGGGAACCGGAAAGTCCAGGCTTTCGAAGTAGTAATTGGGCGGCGCGGCGCCGGGCGAATCCGGAAACCGCAGGCGCTCCTTGCGGCGCACGATTTCCAGCACAGGCTGGGGCTCCGGGTTAAAGAAGTGCTCCAGGCCGACGCTGAAGACCATGGCGATGCGCAGCAGGGTTGGCAGCGTGGGATGCATCACGTCGCGCTCCAGTTTGGAAAGCAACGCGGGGGAAAGGCCGGTATGCCTGCTGAGCTCCACCAGACCCATGCTCTTGCGCAGGCGCAGGCGCCGCAGTTTGCTTCCGATTGCGTACGTTTTGAGACCGTTCGTGATGGTGTCGGATTCCATGGTGAAAATGGTTTTCCTCTCAATGCCTGTTCCGGCTGGATGTTTTCGGCAGGCGAAAATCGGTTCCCGCCTGTTCTTTACAGTAAAACAGATTTTCTTTAGGATCAAACAGAGGGAAGAAAAAGATATGAAGCTTGGTTTGAAAACTTTCAGCGCCGGCGCCTTCGTGCTGGCGCTCGCCTGTAATTCCGCGTTCGCGGCGGACATCGTGGATACGGCCGCGGCCGCGCATTTCAACACCCTGGTGGCCGCGGTGAAGGCCGCGGGGCTGGTAGACACGCTCAAGGGACCGGGTCCGTTCACGGTGTTTGCGCCCACCGATGAAGCGTTCGCAAAACTACCGCCCGGCACGGTCGAGAGCCTGCTCAAGCCGGAGAATCGCGACAAGCTGCAGGCCATTCTCAAATATCATGTAGTAGCGGGCAAGGTGATGGCCAAGGACGTAGTCAAGCTGGATTCCGCGAAGACCGTGGAAGGCCAGGATCTCGCAATCAAGACCATGGGCGGGCGCGTGATGGTGAACAATGCCCATGTGATCAAGGCCGACATCGTCACTTCGAACGGCGTGATTCACGTGATCGACGCGGTGCTGCTGCCGCAGTAGAGGACATTCCATGTACCTACTCACGGGCGCGACCGGTTACATCGGCGGCCGCCTGCTGAGGCGGCTCGAACTCGACGGCCAACCGGTGCGCTGCCTGTGCCGCAACCCGGAGGCGCTGCGCTGGAGGATTTCTCCCGGCACGGAACTGGTGCAAGGAGATCTTCTGCAGCCGGCGACTCTGGGTCCGGCTTTTTCCGGCATCGATATCGCCTACTACCTGGTTCACTCGCTGAATGACCGGCAGGGATTCGAAGCCGGGGAGCGGGAGGCGGCCGCCAACTTTGCGGCGGCGGCCCGGCAGGCCGGGGTGCGGCGGATCGTCTACCTGGGCGGCCTGGCGCAGGGGGCCGCGCTTTCCGCTCACATGCGCAGCCGGGCGGAGACGGGCGACGTGCTGCGGGCGAGCGGCGTCCCGGTGACGGAATTCCAGGCGTCCATCGTGATCGGATCGGGCAGCGCGTCATTCGAGATGATTCGCGCGCTGGTGGAGCGCCTGCCGGTGATGATCACGCCGCGCTGGGTGAATACGGCCGCCCAGCCCATCGCGGTCGAAGACGTGATCGAGTACCTGGCACAGGGCGCGCGCGCGCCGGCGGAGGGAAACCGGAAATTCGAGATCGGCGGGGCGGATGTCGTCTCTTATACAGGGATCATGCGCGAGTACGCCCGGCAGAGGGGATTGCGGCGGTGGGTCGTGCGCGTCCCGTTTTTGAGCCTGTCGCTCTCCAGCCGGTGGCTGACTCTGGTGACGCCGGTGTACGCGATTATCGGGCGGCGGCTGATCGAGAGCGTGAGAAACCCGAGCGTGGTGCGCGACCGGGCGGCTCTCGAAACATTCACGGTGCGGCCCGCGGGCATCGCGCGCGCGATCGAGCGGGCTCTGGCCAACGAGGACCGCGAGGCGGCGGAGACCCGCTGGTCGGACGCCTTCGCGCCGGCGGCGGCGCCGGAGCCGCCCGGCGATCTGCTCAGCAACGAACAGACCGTCCGCGTGCCGGTAGTTCCGTGGCAGGCATTCGCCCCGATTCGCCGCATCGGCGGGCGCACGGGTTGGTATTTCGGCAACCTGCTGTGGCGGGTGCGCGGCCTGCTCGACCTGATGATGGGCGGGGTGGGGATGCGGCGCGGACGCCCCGATCCCGAGATACCGTTCCCCGGAAGCACGCTAGATTTCTGGCGCGTGGAGGTCTACGAGCCGAACCGGCGGCTGCGCCTATTCGCGGAGATGCGCCTTCCGGGCCGCGCCTGGCTGGAATACCGCGCCGAGCCCGAAGGGACCGGGACGGTGATCCGGCAACTGGCGCAATTCGAGCCGCGGGGTTTGGCCGGACTGCTGTATTGGTATTTGCTGTGGCCCATCCACGAGCTCATGTTCCGGGGAATGCTGCGGCGGATCGCGGCTGCGGCGATGCGGATTTAGCGGCGCTCACTCCAACGGCAGCATCATCTGGTCGTCGAACTCGGTGGCGCGGCGGTATTCGAGGCGGCGGGCTTCCTCGGCGCGGCCCCATCCTTCGAGGATCCAGACGATTTCGCGGGCGGACTCTTCCAGGGCGGCGCGGTCCTCGTGGTCTTCGGCGGCGGAGTGCCACTGCTGCATCAGCTCGTAGCACTCGGCGATCCTGCCCTGGTCGCGGGTGAGGCGGCGGGCCAGGCGGGCGTGGCGGCAGAACGCGTCCCAGGGAGTCGCGGGATTCGCCAGGGCGGCCTGCGCCTCGCGCAGCGGGCTGGGCGGCGGCGCGGGGCCCTTGCCGGTGGAGACCAGGGTGGAGCACCGTCCACCGAATTGCAGGTGCTCGGGCAGTTCTCCGGCGGCGGCGTCCAGGATCAGCAGGAAGCGGCGTTCGGCGAAAAACTCGTGAAGACGCGAGAGATTGTCTTCCAGGCTGCCTTCGAGGCGGAGGCCCAATTGTGCGCCGAGGTCTCCCGCGAGGGCGGCCAGGGTGCGGCCGCCGCTTTCGCAATCGAGGACGAACACCTCGTCGAAGTCTTCGCGATAGGCGCGGACGAATTCGAAGGCCAGTGCCGTATCCTCGACATACTCGACGCCGGCGCGGTCGGCCAGAGCCACGCCCAGCCATTCGAGGTCGGCATCCGGATAGCGGGCATCTTCGGGCGGCTCGAAGGCTGCCGCGCGGGAGCGCACCCACCGCTTCAATTCGCGGATCTGCCTGCGCTCGAAGACGTGCTGCAGCACCTTGGGCGGGACGCAGTCGTCGCACTTGAAGAACGCGATCCGCACGTTCTCGGCTTTCGGCTCGCTGACCAGCGCGTCCTCCCACTGTGCACGCGGCCAGCGGGGCGGGAGGGAATCGCGCGAGAACAGCACGACGACGATATCGGCCAAGCGGCCGCGGCGCGCTCCACCCGCGAGATCCTCCGCGGGCAGCAACTCGCCTTCGTCGCGCAGGACGCGGACGCCGGCGCCCCTCTCCAGAAAATCGGCCAGCGCGCGAGCGGTCTCGCGGTCGGCTGGGGCGTGGCAGAGGAACACGGTGGGCTGGCTTAGAGTTTGCACGCGAGCGAGAGTCCGTCCCCCATGGTCGCCATGCTCAGCACGATGCGCGGGTCGTCGTGCAGTTTGCGGTTGAACGCGCGGATGGCCTCGGTATCCGGATCGCGATCGTCCGGGTCTACCACGGCGCCGTCCCACAGGACGTTATCCACGGCGATGAGCCCGCCCTTCCGCAGCAGCACAAGCGCGCGCTCGTAGTAGTTCGCATAGTTGCCCTTGTCGGCGTCGATGAAGGCGAAGTCGAAGGAGCCGGAGTGGCCTTCGGCGATCAGGGCGTCGAGGGTCTCGAGAGCCGGCCCCAGACGCAGGTCGATGCGGTCCTCGACGCGGGCTTCGCGCCAGGTGCGGCGCGCGCGGGAGGTGTACTCCTCGCTGCGGTCGCAGGCCACCACCTTGCCGCCCTCGGGCAGCGCCAGCGCCACCCAGGTGGAGCTGTAGCCCATGAACACGCCGATCTCGAGCGTCTTGCGGGCGGCCGCCACGCGCGCCATCAGGTGGAGGAACTGCCCCTGCTCGGGGGAGGTCTGCATGGAAGCGCGGGGATGGTTTTCGGTCTCCTCGCGCAGGCGCCGCAGAGGCTCCGGCTCGCGCAAGGTCACCTGGCGGATATACTCCGCCAGCTCATCGGTGATGGGGGTGTGGACTCTGGACATGCAAAAGGTCAATTTTACCGTGCCCGGGACGCGGGCCGCGGCTTACTTCTCGGACCCGCCGCCCTGGCCGGTGAACTGTTTGCGGACGGCGCCATAGCCGCCGACCAGGGTGGTCAGGAAGCCGACGGCGCGCGTGGCCACTTCCTCCTGCGAGAGGAACACGAGGATGCCGCCCACCACCAGGACCACCGCCACCAGCGACAGGCGGCTTCGCCCCGCGGTTGCGGACAGCGTGCGGTCGGGAGGCTCGTAAACGCGGGCCATGAAGCGGCGCAGGCCGGCGCTCGGAAGCTCGAGCCATCCGCTGGCGCGCCGCAGGATCAGGCCGCGCCCGATCAGCGTCCGTACGACGCGCTCCGCCTGCGGATTCACGATGCGATGCTTCCACAGGTCGCAGAGGACGCGCTTTTCCTCGGGCCCGCAACTTTCCCACACGGTGGCCCAGTCGGGCTGCGCGCGGCCCGAGCCTTGGCCGGCGCCCAGGCTGCGATGCTCGAAGTAGGTCATGGCGCGCCGCCAGCGGGCGATCTCCCCGGGCTCCGCCGGCTTGCCGGTCACCCGGGCGAGGTTGTCCAGGTAAAGCAGGGGATCGACCGAAGATGCGATGACGACCCGCCCCTTCTCGCCAAGCAGGCCCTCGATCCAACCCAGCTCGGTCAGCCGTTCGGTTTCATCGCGCAACCCGGCGGCGAGGTCTTCGATGACGGCGGCGCGATTCCCGCCGGCATCGTCGACGCCGGATGCCGACGCGGCCTGGGCCAGGATGGGCGGGCAGTTTCCGGACGGTGTAATCAGAAGGAGACGGGGCAATTCGAGGTCTTTTTCCGTGAACTCGCGCGGATCGCCCGTGACTCCCGCGAGCATGAGTTTGGCACGGAGTTTCCGGATCCAAAGCGCGAGCAGGGACACCATCGATACGATTCCGATCCACAACTCCACGCGAGGCTCGAGCGGAGCATAGGCGGCGCCGGCAATCTGGGTATCCTGCACCCAATCGGGGGTGACCGGACCGCTGCCGCGCATGGAATGGAACGCTCCGAACACGGGTAATAGAGACCAGGCAACAGGCCGGGAGCCGGCGCACAACCATTGCCAGCGTGGATTCGCGCGGTCCTGGCGCCATTCCCAAAGCCCGCCGGCGGGCGTGAGCTCGCGATAGCGCGCGTCGAAGCCGATCTCCGAGTCGGCCAGCGGGAGCTCGACCGCGGCTACCACCCGGACCGGCAAGGATCGCACCCGAAGGGTCATGTTCGACTCGTTCGGCTCCAGCCGGCAGACATCCGGCGGGGGAGCGGCGACCTGGGGCGCACACCGGGCGAGGACCTGGCCGGAGGCCGTCGCGGGCACATTGCCGGTACCCTGGGACAAGACCACGGTCCCCGCGGATGCGGTGCCGTAAAATCCCAGTGCCGGGCATCCGGCGGCGCCGGGGATCAGTCCGGCGGCCCGCTTCAGGTTGGCCTGTTTCTCCTGCCATTCGGAGCCGCCGACTCTCTCGATCTGGGCGGCGGCCGCGGTCCAGCGGGCGCTTTCGGCCTGCCACAGGGACCACTGCCGGTCGCGGCCGGCGAGGGACTCTTCGTAGTCGTAAGCAAACCGGCCGAGGAAGAATACCGGCACGCTGCAGAGCATGAGGACCAGCATGACGTTCCAGGCGACCCAGGAACCGAGTTGCACGCTGGTATAGGTTTTCTTCGGCAGGCGGCCGCACCAGCGGGTCAGCAGCAGGCCGGCGACGGCGAGCAAAGGCACCGCGACGAGGGCGGCCTGCCAGTCCCCGACGGTCAGGGCGCTCACGCCGGCGGCAACGGGGACAGCCGCGGTGCCGGCCCAGCCGGACTGGATCCAGCGGCCGCCCATGGGGCGGCGGAGGGCGGCGGCGCTTACGCCGATGAAAACGGCGGTCAGCCAGACGGCGGTGTAGAACAGCTCCGGGCCATCCTGCCGGTTCAGCGCGCGCCAGGCGATCACCAGCATCACGATGCCGGCGGTGGCCGCGTTGGGAAAGGCGCCCTGCCGGTGGGACCACCAGGACAGGCCCAAAAAGTGGCGCGGCAGAAGCCGGATGCTCCGCAACACCAGAACGATGCCTCCGGTGAAGAAAGCGAGAACTGCCGCATAGGCGGCGAACGCTATGATGGCGTCCCACAGGATCTGGATGCGCAACATGCGCGGACGCGACATATCGCGGTACACCACGAGAGTCCACGGCAGCCGCTCGAGGCCCGGAATCGGGCTGATCAACATGCGGTGCGTCGAGCCTTCATAATTGGTGGTCGAGTAGGCCTGGACCCTGCGCGGCGCGATCCATCGCAGCTCCGGCCTCTCCGGGCATTCGTCGAAGAGATTTTCCACAAAGATGCGGCTCGGCTCGGAATGAAACAGGGCCGTGCCGTCCGGGCCGAGAATAGCGAAACCGTAGCCGTCCGCGACCACGGGATTGGAGACAGACAGGGGCCTCAGGGCGAGGTCCGCTACGGGCTGCTTCTTAGAGGCGACGGAAGGCATTCCCATCATCAACAAAAGCTCGTTAGTGGTTCGCGAGAGGACCTGTTCGATGGCGACCTGGGGGCTTCCATCGATCGAATAAGTCCGTCCGTCCCTGGCGTCCTTGAAGTAAGTGCGGTCGGACACCGAAATCGGCCTCAGGGTTTTGTCGTTTAAGGGCGACCATCGCACTTTCTTGGTGCCGTCGGCTTCAATCCAATCGACATACTCAAAAGGAGTGAAAATTCCGCTGGCCGGGAGGTTACGCAGCGCGCTCTGCAGATCGTCGAGGGATCCGCCTTCCCGATTCACTTTGGTCGCCAGGTTGTCGAGCGCCTGCAACTGAAACGCGGCCTGGCGGAGCTCGGCCGTGAAGTCCTTGCCGATCGCCTGGGAGAGGGCGTAGAGCCGCTGGTCGGTCGCATGGTTTCCCCGGGCGGTCACGTAACGGTAGAGGAACAGGCAGCTCAGCAGGAGCACCAGGGTCAGGGTGCAAGCCACGATCTGGCCGATATCGCGGCGGCGCAGGGTGGCGCCCGGCGACATGCACCAGAGCTTGGGCAGCGGCCAGCCCGCCACCACCAGAAGCAGCGCGAACGGCAGCAGGACCATGAGGGGGCCGGGCGCCGAGCGCTTCAACAGGGACTGCCGCTCGGCCAGGCCGATCAACACGAACTGGTGTTCCGGATCCAGGGCGACAGGCTGGATAAAAACTCCGAATTCGCGGTCGCCGATGGTTTTCGTGAGATGTTGAGTGGCGGTAGGGATCTCGCCGCTGCCGGAATCTTTCGGCGCGGCGCCGGTCTTCTTCGCCGCGCCGCTATCTCCTTTCAGGCTCGAGAAGAACGAAGAGCTTTCCGGCGCGCTACCGTCGAAGAGGAACTTGACGTCGGTAAGGCGGGTCTCGCCGCCCTCCGACTGGTACATGACGCCGCCCTGGCGGTCGGCCAGGATGACCGAATCGAAAGCGTCGGCGCGGATGGCCTTTCCGACCAGGGTGCCGAGGTCCGCTTCGAGGCAGGTGGGCGCGGGCGGATCGCTGTTGACGAAGGTGATTTTCGGAACGCCTCCCTGGTAGCGGACCTCCAGGGGCTTACGTTTCGCGCAGTCGGCCTCCACCAGTTGCAGGTTGCCAACCGCGGAAAGAACGCTGTCTTTGTCCGCGGAGGACTCGCGAAGATCCTTGGCCACACTGGCTACGATGTTCTGGTTATGCTCGATCCGCTTACGGAGGTTCTCGCCCATCTGGGCGAGCCAGCGGGTGTTGCGGCTGTGGATGGATTCCTCCTGGACGGAGGCGCTATGGAGCAGCCAGGCGGCCAGTAAGGCGGGCAGCAGAATCGCGAGCGCAATTCGGGAGGAGAACCGCCAGAATCCCGGACTATCGGCGTTGAAAAAGGCCACGGACCACCCTCGAGTGCAAACGGTGTGCACCGAGTATAGCCTTGCCCCGCGCGGCAGGCAATGATTTTGTTTGGTTACTTGGGCTTACGGCGGCGTATTGGGCGCGTACTTACTTACTTGGTCTTCGGCTGGGGGTGACGCCAGTTATAGATCGCCCACGCGATGCAGCCGAGGATTCCAAAAGCAATGAGGATTTCCGGGATGTCCAGGGAGCCCATGCTGCCTCCTGATTCAGATTATATACTCTGAATCACACCTCCGGGTCAAAGTGTGCGTGGGCTTCCGGCTCCGGCAGGACGTCGCGCTCTCCGGCCACCCAGACATAGAGCGTAGGCAGCAGGAAGACACCGAGCACCAGGGCGCCCACCAGGCCTCCCACGATCACGATGGCGAAGGGTCGCTGGGAATCGGACCCGATGCCGCGCGAGAGCGCCGCCGGGAGCAGGCCGACGCTGGCCACCAGCATGGTCATCATGATGGGGCGCAGGCGCTGCACGGAGCCGACCACGGCTGCCTCGTGGATCGAATCTCCGCGGGCGCGCAACTGGTTGATGTACTCGAGCAGAATAACGCCGGTCTGCACCGCCACTCCGAACAGGGCCAGGAAACCGACCCCGGACGAGACGCTGAAATGGGTGTGGGTCACCAGCAGCGCGATCAGGCCGCCGATGGGCGCCATGGCCACGTTGGCCAGGATCAGGGCCACCCATTTGAATGACTGGAACATGGTGTAGAGGATCATGCAGATCACCATCAGGGTGATGGGCACGACGATCATGAGGCGCTTCTGGGAGCGCTTGGCGCTTTCGTATTCGCCGGCCCATTCGAGGTGGTAACCGGCGGGCAGTTTGACCTCGCTGCCCACGCGGCGCATGGCCTCTTCGACGGTGCTGCCCAGGTCGCGGACGGGCACGCTGTACTTGATGGCCACGTAGCGGGAGTTGGCTTCGCGGTAGATTTCCGAGGCGCCGTCGAGGGTGTCGATGCGGCAGAGCTGCGCCAGGGAAACGCGCTCGCCCGAGGGCGCCAGAAGGCGGATATTCTCGATGGCTTCCCGGGTATCGCGGTAGTCCTGGCGGTAGCGCACCACGAGGTCGTAGCGCTGCTCGCCCTGCAGCACCTGGCTGACGGCTTTGCCGCCCACGGCTGTCTCGATGGCGTCCTGCACGTCGGCCACGTTGATGCCGTAGCGGGCCGCTTTCTGGCGATCCACCACGAACTGAAGGTTGGGCTGGCCGATGACGCGGAACAGGCCGAGGTCGGCGATGCCGTCCACCCGGTGCAGAACTTTGACGATCTCTTCGCCCTTCTGCTCGAGCGTCTTGAGGTCGTCGCCGTAGATCTTGATGGCGAGCTGGCCCTTGACGCCGCTGACGGCCTCCTCCATGTTGTCGGCGATGGGCTGCGAGAAGTTCCACAGGGTGCCGGGGATCTTGCCGAGTGCGCGGTCCATGGCGGAGATCAACTGCTCCTTGTTCTGGTGGAAGACGGGCCGCCACTGCTCCTTGGGCTTGAGGTCCACAAAATATTCGGTGTTGAAGAAGCCGGTGGTGTCGGTGCCGTCATCGGGGCGTCCGATCTGGCTCACCACCTCGGTCACCTCGGGGAACGAAGCCAGGATGATTCGCGCCTGGCTCATGACGCCGGTACCCGCGGTGGGGCCGGTGCTGGGGGCAAGGGTGGCGCGCGCCCAGATGGCGCCTTCGTCGAGATGCGGCAGGAACTCCGAGCCGATCACGCCGCTGCCCATCAGCCAGGCCGAGCCAGCCACGGCGGCGAGCGCCACGGCCACGGTGGCCCAGCGGAATCGGATGGCCAGGTGCAGCAGGCGGCGGTAGCCGTTCGTGATCCAGACCATGGCCGGGTTGTGCCACTCTTTGACCCGGCCGCGGAACACGTAGCTCGAAAGCACCGGCGCGATCAGCATGGAAAACAGCAGGGAGCCGAGCAGGGCAAACGATACGGTCCACGCCATGGGCTTGAACAGGCGCCCTTCCACCCGCTGCAGGGTGAAGATCGGCAGGTAGGCCGTGATGATGATGCCGATCGAGTAGAATACCGGCCGCTGCACTTCGTGGGCCGCCACGCGGATGGGCCGGAGCGGCGAGCCGGCCATCTGCCGGTCCCCGCGCCCCAGGTAACGCACGATGTTCTCCACCATCACGACCGCGCCTTCCACCACCATGCCGAAATCGAGCGCGCCAAGCGACAGCAGGTTGGCCGGAATATGAACCAGGCTGAGGCAGATGGAGGCGAACAGCAGCGAGAACGGAATGGTCAGCGCGACGATCAGGGCGCCGCGCGCGTTGCCCAGGAAGAGGAACAGGATCAGCGCCACGAGCACGATGCCTTCCGTGAGGTTGTGCAGCACGGTGTGGGTGGTGAAGTGCACCAGGTTGCTGCGGTCGAGGAACGGCACGATCTTCACGCCGGGCGGCAGGATCCGCTCGTTCAGCTCCTTCACCTTGTCGTGGATGGCTTCCAGGGTGGCGTCCGCTTCGGCGCTCTTGCGCAGCAGGACGATGCCTTCCACCACGTCGCCGTTATCGACGATCGCGCCGTCCTGCGCGGTGGATCGCCTTGCCGATCTGTCCCAGCCGGATTTTGGGCCCCTGCACGACGGTGCCGAGGTCGCAGACGCGAATGGGAGTGCCGTTCTGGGTCTTGATCACGGTCTCTTCGATATCGCGCACGCCGCGGATGAGGCCCACGGCGCGCACGTTGATCTGCTGCAGGCCGGCTTCGACGAAGCTGCCGCCGGCGTTCACGTTGTTGTTGGCGAGCTGCTGCTCCACCTGGCCGATGCTCAGCCCGTAGGCGACCAGCTTGTCGGGGTCGATCAGCACCTGGTACTCGCGGGTGATTCCGCCGAAGCTGGCGACGTCCACTACGTTGGGCACCGACTTGAACTGCTTTTCGAGCGTCCAATCCTCGATGGTTTTGAGGTCCATCAGGTCGTAGTTGGGATTGGTGCTGCGGAGCGTGTACCAGTAGATCTGTCCGACCGGGCTGTAGTCCGGCCCGATCTGCGGCTGAAGTCCCGCCGGGAGGGTAACTTGCGAGAGCCGCTCCAGCACCTTCTGGCGATTCCAATCGTTCACCGACTGGTCGTCGAAGATCAGCATCACGCTCGACAGCCCGAACAGCGATGTGGAGCGCAGATGGTCGAGGTGCGGAATCCCGTTCAGGACGATTTCAAGCGGGATGGTGACCTGCTGCTCCACCTCTTCGGCGGCGCGGCCCGGCCACTGTGTGATCACCTGGACGTAGTTGTTGGCCACGTCGGGGTAGGCTTCCACCGGAAGGTTGTGAAAGGAGATCGCGCCCCAGACCAGCAGCAGCACGGCCAGCGCCGTCATCAGGAAACGGTTGTTCAGCGCGTAATCGACAAGCCCGCGGATCATGAGGGTTCCGGTTTACTGTTCGGCGGTATCCTGCAGGACGAGGGCGTTCGAAACCACCGGGTCGCCCGGACGGATGCCGGCCACAATCTCCTGAAGGCCGGGCGGGACCATTGCTCCGGCGGTCACTTCCACACGGCGGAAGGACCTGTCGCCGGCGGGCACGTAGACCCAGTCGCGGTCGTGAAGGTGGAGCACGGCGGATGCCGGGACTGCCGCGCGCACCACTTGCTGCTGCCCGTGGAAGGTCGCGGTGACAAACATCCCGGGCCGCAGAATTCCAGGATTCGCCACCTCGAGCCGCACCTTTGCCGTGCGGAGGTTGGGGTCGAGAATCGACCCGATATTGCCGACCCGGGCCTCGAGAACCCGCCCGGGATACGCGGACAGGCGAATCTCGGCGCGCTCGCCCACGTGCACCGCGGCGAGGTCGTTTTCATAGACGTCGCACAGGACCCACACGCGGGAGAGATCGGTGATGGTGAATAAGTTCGGGGAGTTGTCGAGGGTCTTCACGCCGGCGGCCGCGGTGACGTTCTGCTCCGTGATGACGCCCGCGGCAGGCGCTTTGATATCGATGATCCCGGTCGGATGGCTCAAGTCGGCGCCCAGAACGTGCAGGCGCTCGATGGCGGTTTCGACGTCCACTTTGGCCTTGGCCTCGGTATCCCGGGCGACCTCGAGATCCTTCTCGGGGATTGCGCCGTCGTCGTAAAGCAGCTTGGCGCGGTCCTGCTGCGCGCGTGCCAGCACTTCGTCGGCAACGGCCTTCCGGTAGTCGGCGAATGCCGAGGATATATCGGAGCTTTGCACCCGCAACAGCAATTGACCCCGGTCCACCTGATCGCCAAGCCGGGCGTGGACTTCCAGCACTCGTCCGGAGGCCAGCGAGATTACGGGGATGTTCCTGGAAACATCGACGCTGACGACCCCGTTTACGTCCAGTGTCGGGGCAGTCCGGCGCGCAACCGCGCTGACGAGGGGAAACTGCTCCGGATGATCCACCGTAACCATACCCGGGTCCGGCTCCTTCAGTACCTTTGCCGGCGGAGGCGCCTCGGCCCCCGGGTCCGGGGTATCGCCATTCGCCCTGCAGCCGGCCAGCACTAGCGCGACCAGGACGAGAATCAGCAGGATCACCCAGTGCTTCATTGCACGACCTCCCGGCCCACCGCCATGTTCATCTGGGCCGCGGCGGTCAGATACGATCCGATCAGGTTCAAGTACGCGAGGCGAGTGTCCCGGTAGGCTTTCTCCGCGTCCAGGAAGTCCAGCAGAGACGCCCCGCCGTTGCGGAAGGCAATCGATATGCGGTTGCGGTTATCCTCGGCGAGCGGCAGGTACGTTTCCTTGTACGGCTTCAAGAGATCGAGCGCCTGAACCAGCGTCCAATAGGCGGAATCCACGTCACTCAAGACGCCGGCCTGTACGGCATTCGACAGTTGCTCGTTGCGGCCGACTTCAATTTGCGTCCGTGCCTTTTCGCCCTGGTTCCGGTCGAAAATGCGAAGCGGAATGTTCACGCCGGCCCCGAGGGTCTCATTTGCGTACGGGTTATTGAACGACGGGTTGTGGGACCACCAGGTGCTGAAGGTCGGATCGCTCGAGCCGTTGGCGACGGCGAGCTGGTGATTGATTTTCGCCAGCTGGATGGATTGCACGGCGGCCCGCAGATCCGGCCGGGTTGCCAGCGCAAGATCGCGAAAAGCCGGAAGCGGTTGGAGCGCCTCGTTGAAGTCATACGTCCCGGCCACGTCGAACTGATCGATCGGCGTGCGGTCGTTCAGCAGAGTGAGCAGCTGGATTTTGGCGGTTCGAAGATTGACCAGCGCGGTCTCCGAATCCGTCTGAAACTGAATCCGCTGCAACTCCAGTCGATTCAGGTCCACCCGGGCCAGGTCGCCGGCACGAAAGCGTTTGCGATTCACCTCGAGTTCGCGATCCCAGTAGTCGAGGTTGGCATGCGCGTTGTCGAGCGTCGCCTTAGCCTGCAAGACCTGAACAAAAGCGTTTCGCAAGTTGAATAACAGGCTGCGCTCCTGATCGGAGTATGTGGATTCTGAAACGGCCGTGGATTCCCTGGCGCTGTCCCGACGCAACTCGCGCTTGTGCTGCCGTTCGTGGAGGTAGCTGACGCCGGAGGTGAACTGGGTGCCGGCGAACGGCCGCCACACCCCATTATACCGGGAGACCTGGGTTCCATCCGTGGTTACATTGAGATCCGGATTGGGGCGCAGGTAGGCTGTGATTTCCTGCGCTTTGGACTCGTCGATGCCCATACGCCCCGCTCGCAGGGAGGGGTTGGCGGCTTCGAACTGATCGCGCACCTGCTGCCATGTGCGGGCACTCTGCGCCGTAGCGCACGTCGAGTAGAGGAATAAAACAATCCCGGAGAGATTGCGGCGCATCGTTGTCTGTTGGCCCGCCTCCCCGCGGCCGCAGCTCCGTGTGGGGTGGAGAGCCGCAACCGTGGGGTAAGCGGATGCCATAGTTTGACGGTAGCTTGCCCCCGGTTGGCGGGCTACCTATCTTTCAGAAGCCTCGGCCTATCTTTCAGCGGCGTACCTTGGCCTTGGCGCTCTCTTTCTCTAGAATCAATACTTAGGGGGATCCGACGATGAACCTGCGTCAACTCAGCGCCAGTCCGCGCGGAACCCTCGTTCAGGCGGCTGTCGGGATCACCGCGATTGCCCTGATCGACTGGCGCATCGACCTGAACATCTCTTTCGGGTTCCTTTACCTGTTCCCCATGCTGTTGATCGGGACGGTCTTGTCGCGCTGGCAGATCATCGGGGCGGCGGTGCTCTGCACGCTGCTCTCGGACGTGTTCGACCCGTTTCATTTCACCCTGGGGGTCGGGCTGCCGCAGGACATCCTGGTGTTCACTTCGCTCGCCGGCACGGGCCTGTTCGCTTACGAAGTGACGCGAAGCCGGCGCCGGGTGCAGGCGGAGGCCGCGGCCCGGCTGGAGGCCGAGAGGCAGCTCGAGTTCCTCATCGAGAGCAGCCCTGCCGCCATCCTGACCACCAAGGCGGACTGCACGGTGGTGCGCGCCAACTCGGCGGCCCACCGGCTGTTCGGTGTGGATCCGGCGGTGCTGCCCGGCCGGAATATCCGGCGCTACGTTCCGGCGCTTGCGCGCGTGCCGTTCACGGGCGAACCGCACCAGACCTTCCGCACGGAGATGCAATGCCGCGGAGAGCGCGAGAACGGCGACGTTTTTCTGGCCAACGTCTTCTTTTCCACTTACATGACGGCGAGCGGGCCGCGGCTGGCCGCCCTGATCGTCGATGCGTCGGAAGAGCTTCGGGAGCGCGAAGAGGCCGGGCTGGAACAACTCATGAGCGGCTCCCGCATTCTGGTGGCGGCGGTGTCGCACGAAGTACGAAACGTGTGCGGCGCCATCGCCGTCATTTATGAGAACCTGGTGCGGCGCGGGGGATTGGCCGGGAACCAGGATTTCGAAGCGCTGGGCGCCCTGGTGGAAACCCTGAGCCGTATCGCCTCACTCGAGCTCAAGCAAAGCTCCGGAGAGCCGCCTGCCGACGCGGCCGACCTGGCCGAGATTCTCGACGACCTGCGCATCGTGCTCGAACCCTACTGCAAGGATTCGGATATCGTGCTGCGCTGGAGGATCGCGCCGCGACTTCCCCTGGTCTGGGCCGACCGCCACCGCCTGCTGCAGGTTCTGCTGAACCTCGCCAAGAACAGCGAGCGCGCCCTGCGGGAATCGAAGGTGAAGACCATCGACATCGATGTTTCCACCGGCCCCACCGCGGTTTCCATCCGCTTCACGGACAGCGGGCCGGGCGTGGAATCGCCCGGCAAGCTCTTCCAGCCGTTTCAGAAAGGCGCCGAATCCACCGGCCTCGGCCTGTACCTGTCGCGGGCACTGCTGCGGTCGTTCCGCGGGGATCTGCATCACGACGCCACGGCGCCGGGGTGCGCGTTCGTGATTGACCTTGCCATTGCCGGAGGTTCCCAGGAGAACCAGGATGCTGCCGATACGTCTGTTATTGCTCGATGACCACACCCTTTTTCGAGAAGGCTTGAGCCGGCTGCTGGGCTCCGAGCCGGATTTCGATATGGCGGGCCACTGCGCCGCGTCCGGGGAAGCCATGGCGCTGCTGCGGAACACGCGGCCGGACGTGGTGCTGCTGGATTTCGACCTGGGGGAGGATCACGGCAGCGAGTTCATCGCGGCGGCCCGGAAGGCCGGCTACCAGGGAAAATTTCTCATGATCACGGCGGGGATGTCCGCCACTGAATCGTCGATCGCCCTGCAACTGGGTGCTTCGGGAATCTTCCTCAAGCACAACTCGCCGACCGTACTGGCCCAGGCGATCCGCACCGTGGCCGAGGGCGGGATGTGGGTGGATCCGAAGGTCATCCGGCTGATGGCGGACGGCGTTCACCAGTCCATCGAGCACGGCGTCCGAAGGCACCTCACGGAGCGCGAACAGGAGGTGCTGCGGGGGATCTTCGAGGGTCTCAGCAACAAGGAGATCGCGTCGCAGTTGAACGTCACGGAGGGGGCCGTCAAGGCCACCTTGCAACAACTGTTCCAGAAGACCGGCGTGCGAACCCGCAGCCAGTTGGTGCGGATTGCGCTCGAAGCGTCGCTGGTAAAGTAGAGTCCGGCTACACCAGGGCGGGGACGAGCACGGCCCGCTCGATCGCCTGCGAAACCTGGTCCGCGGCAAGGGAGCCGTCTACCGTCCGCACATGGTTCTGGAACCAGTCCAGCACAGGTCCGGTTAACTCCTGGTAGGCTTTCAGCCGCTGGCGGATAACTTCTTCGCGGTCATCCTCGCGGGTGAGGAGTTCGGCGCCATCCGCATCGCAGATCCCCGCCACACGCGGCGGCTGAGACTGCAAGTTATAGATATGCAGGCACTTCGGACACTGCCGGCGGGCCGTCAAGCGGCCTATGAGGGCATTGTCGGGCACGTCCAGATGGATCACGACCGGATCGGGTAAACCCCGCTCCTGGAGCAGTGATGAGAAATGCCGCGCCTGCGGCACTGTCCGCGGGTATCCATCCAGAAGAAAGCCATTGGCGCAATCGGCACGCGCGATCCGGTTGCCTACGATCCCGTTGACGATTTCGTCACCTACGAGCCCGCCCTTGGACAGGATCGTACAGGCTGCCTTGCCCAGTGGAGTGCCGGCTTTGCATTCTGCGCGAAACATCTCACCCGTAGATATGGCTGGTATCTGAAGTCGCTCGGCAAGGAAGGCAGCTTGCGTACCTTTGCCGCAACCCGGCGGCCCAAACATAAGGATAATCAACACTTCCTCCGGTTACTCCGCACTTCCCCGTGGTGTGCGGGTCTGAATGCCAGACTAGCTGGGTTTCAGGCCGGCCGTCAATCATAACAAATGGGATCTTTAGGGTAAGGATTAGCTTTTATTACAAATCCGGCCGTCGCGATCGAGGAGCAAACGGCTGCCGCGCCAGTCGACATTGTGCCCGAAAGCCCCGCCCAGCCATACCGCGAATCCGAACAGGTCCCGTAGGGGGATCAGCCAGAAATCCCGTAGGGTTTTGCGATCGTTGAGGATCCCTGCGCCGACCACCACTCCGGCGATAACCCGAATGGCCAGGGCGATCCCTCCCGCCCACCATTGCCGGCCGGCAAAGGCCACCAGCGACCAGAGGGTCGCCTGGGTGACGACGTAGCCGTAGTACCCGGAGGGCCGGGACACCCGGATGGTCCGGGACCAGCGCAACTGATGGCGCCACGCCTGGGCCCAGCTTTCGGAGCCGAGGCCGGTTTCGACCACTACCGGGGCGAAGACCACGCGCAGGCCGAGTCCGGTGATTCCGCGCCCGAGCTGGTAATCGTCCGCCACGTAGGAGGCGATGGCTTCGAATCCGCCGATCTGGCGCAGCGACTCCGCGCGGAACACCATGGTCGAGCCGAGGGCGAACTCGGCGACGCCCAGGAGGCGGGCCACCAGGACACTGGGGGCAAACTCGGTGGCGATGCCCAGGGCTTCGGCGCGGGCAGCAGGCGAATCGGCGGCGGCGCGGTAGAGGCAGGTGACCAGGCCCACGCAGGGGTCCTCGAGCGGGGCGGTGACGGCCTGCAGGTACCCGGGCTCCACCACGATATCGCTGTCGTTGACGAGCAGCAGCGGGTAGCGGGCGTGCTTCGCCAGTTCCGCCAGCACCCCGGCCTTGGTATTGGGCGCGCGGGTTTCGACCGCGCGGACAGAGATCGGGAGGCCGGGGTATTCGCGACGCAATCGTTCGACATCCTCAAGCGCGGGGTCGGCGGGGTCGCTTACGCCGAAGAGAATTTCGAATTCTGGATAGCACTGGCGGGCGTGCGAGAGGATGGCCTCATAGAACCTGGGATCGCGCCCCCGCAGGGGCTTGAGAATGGACACGGGCCGAGGGCTGGGCGAAGGGGCCGCGGACCGGGTCCCTTTTTGCCAGCGCCAGGCGGCCACCAGGGCCAGAAGGTAGTAGCAGGCCGCCGCCAGCGCCGGAACTGCCCACCAGGTCACAGGGAGACCAGCACCACGCCGCAGATCACCAGTGCGGCGCCCGCCCAGCGCAGCCAGTTGACCCGCTCTTTGAGAACGTACTTCGCCAGAACCGTCTCGAGGACGTAGGTGACGGCCGTGGCGGGCACCGCGAAGCTCAGCTCGCTGACGGTAAGCAGGCCCAGGTACGCGAAGAAGGAGACCGCCATGGCGGCCACCGATCCGATGACATAGCGGTTGCGCGCCAGCATGGCCATGGCCCGCCCGATCGCGCCCGGGCGAAAATCGTGGATCTCGCCGTGGTGGCGCATCCCCATGGCCTGCAGGACTTCGCCGGCGGTGGTGGCCGCGACGATGACGGCGATCAGGATCCACCTCACGAGGCGCCGCCAGCGGGCTTCACGCGAGGCCTGTTGGTCTGCGGATGGCTGTAGGCTCCCACCAGGGCCACGCCGGCCATGATGAGCCCGATCCCGGCCCACCGCTGAGGGGTGATGTGCTCGTGGAGCAGCACCTTCCCGGCGAGGGCGACCAGGACGTATCCGATGGAAGTGACGGGCAGCACGTAGCTCAGGTCGGCCCAACTGAGCAGAGCCATGCGCGAGAGCATCCACAGGATCAGCAGTAGCACCCCGGCCGAGACCCAGGGCCGGAACAGCACCAGAATGTAATCCAGGGGTGTGGCCAACTCCGGCGGCATCCCGCGCTTTAGAAAGAAGTTTCCGAAAACGTTGCTCAGCACCACCACCGTGGCGCAGGTCCACGTCTTGACGCGCAGGCGCCCGGAATCGGAAGTCATCCCGGCGTCAGTCGCCGCTGCCGGCGGGAGCGGGGGCGGTCTTGGCGGCCGCTTTGTGGTCGGCGACGAAGCGCTTGCGTTTGGCGCGCAGGGCCATGTATTCGCGCGCCTCCTTCATGAGGCGGCGCCGGTCGTCGCCGTCGAACATGGCATTCTTTACGATGCGCCACACCACGCGCGGGCGGAAGAAGTACTCGCCGTAGAAGCGCTCCACCCACTCCACCAGCTCACCGCGGTCGAGGCCGGGGTAGATGATGTTGGGAAGCTGGTGGCCGGTCTCATCGGTCATCGAGTCGATGGTGATGAGGTCGTTCTTTTTGACGTAATCGTAGAACTCGGTGCCGGGGTAGGGGTGGGCGATGGAGACCTGGATCGTTTCGGTGTCGAGGCGCTTGGCGAAATCGATGGTTTTGCGGATGCTCTCGCGGGTCTCGCCGGGAAGCCCGATGATGAAATCGCCGTGCACCACCAGGCCGAGCTTCTTGCAGTTGGCGGTGAAGCGCTGCGCCATATCGACGGTGGCGCCCTTCTTGATGTTCTTGAGGATCTGCGGGTCGCCCGATTCATACCCCACGATGAGCAGCCGGCAGCCGGCCTCCTTCATGGCCTTGAGGGTGTCGTAATCGGTGGTGACGCGCGATGTGCAGGACCAGGTGAAGTTCAGGGGCTTGAGCTTCTTGCACAGCTCGATGGTGCGCTCTTTGCGGTAGTTGAAGGTGTCGTCGTCGAAGAAGATTTCTTTGACGTTGGGGAACTGTTCGAGGGCGTACCGGACTTCGTTGGCCACATCGTCGTTGGACCGCAGCCGCCAGCGGTGGCCGGAGTGGGTCTGCGGCCAGAGGCAGAAGGTACACAGGGCGGGGCATCCGCGCGACGTGTAGAACGAAATGAACGGGTTGAGCAGGAACGGGACGTTATAGCGCGTGACGTCGAGATCGCGCTTGTAGACCTTGGTGACCCAGGGCAGGGAATCGAGGTCCTCGATGGCCGGGCCTTCGGGGTTGTTGACGACCTGTCCGTTCTTGCGGAAGCTGACGCCGGGCAGCTCGGCCAGCGGTTTGCCCCTGGCGTAATCCGCGATCTGGTGATCGAACTCACGGCGCACCACGAAATCGATGGCGCTGGTGCCGAGCAGGGTCTTGTCCGGCTCGGTGGTCACCGGAGGACCGACGAAGGCCACCTTCAGCTTGGGGTTCGAATCCTTCATCATCTCGGCCATTTTCACGTCGACGTGAAAGCCGGGCGTGGAGGTGTAGAGCACCAGCAGCTCGAAATCCCGGGCCATGGCCACGGTCTGCTCGATGGAGATTTTATGCGGCGGGGCATCCACCACTTTGCTGTCGGCCAGCATGCCGGCGGGGTAGCAGAGCCACACCGGATACCAGTACGATTCGATTTCGCGTGAAGCCGGCCAGCGCGAACTCGCGCCGCCGTCGAAGCCCTCGAAAGATGGGGGATTCAGAAACAGCGTTCTCATGTGCTCTCCGATGCCGCGGACCTCCCCGGGGGGAAGCCCGGTTACGCCTGGCTACTGGCTGTCGTTATCTCCGAGCGCGGCGCGCTTCGAGGTGTCGATGGAGAAATTGCTGAAATCGATGGTCAGCTCCGCCTTGCCCACCAGCCGCGTGTCCACTACGCTTTGTACCTGCAGGGGGACCGAGATTCCATCGCGAATCTCGTACTTCCGGACGAATGCCACCTTCTTGATAAGAATCGAGGGGCTTTTTACCAGGCGGCCGGACTCCTGGACCCGCAAATAGGTTGCGGAATCGATCCAAAGCTCGCCTTTGTAGAGGCCGGGCGCTTTCTTTTTCGGCGAAACTTCGAAAACGTGGGCCGGGCGGCCATCGAGCTCCCGTTCGCCTTTGTATTTGAATTTATAATTATCGGGCGTCACCGGCGGGGAAAGTGCCTGATTTTTCTGGGATTCCGCCTCGGCCGAAAGGTAGCGGGCGATGACTTCCCGCTTGACCGTGTTATCGCCCTCGAATTTGAGGGCATCGTATGTAATCCTACCGAGCGCGGAGATCCGCCGGAAAGCGTGCAGCCGCCCCTGCTTTTTGAGCCTGGGAATGGCGCCCGCGATCTCGACCTCCATCGACACCCCTTTGATCGATTGTTCCTGTGTGCGTGACGCTGCACAATAATTCTGAACAATCGCCTCCGGAGGCTCGAGGGAGGACTCGGCAATCAGTGACAGGCTGGCAATTATGAACAAAGATAGAGTGCGCAACGTCAAGTTCACCGACCCAGAATACAGAGATAACCTTAGAGTCTTTAGTCTAGCAGTAACAGGCTGTTGCGGGCAATTCGGGGGAGAGGGCTGAGCTGGCATTCCGGCTAGCGCATATAGAAAAGGCTGAGGCGGGGCAGGGACGATTTTTCGAGGAGGGCGCGCTCGAGGTATTGCTTTTCGAGCATGGCGAGCTGGTCAGCGGTCATCTTGCCGCGGTAGGGGCGGAGCTGGCGGTCGAGCTCCTGGCGGCCGGCGAGCATCTGCTCCTCGGTCTGGCGGGTACGGGCGGCGGCGATCATCCGCTCTTCGAGGACCGTCAGGCGCTGCTCGAGCTCTTCCAGGTTGCCGTAATGCTGCTCGATTTCAGCGGCCAGCTTGCGCAGGGAGGTGGCGATCTCCCCGTATTCCGGCGGCAGGGCGGAGGCGTTATTTTCCAGGTAGGCGCGCAGGTCCTCGAGCGGAAATGGCGGCGGGGTCTCCTTGCGGGGGGCGGCCGTGCCGGCCATGATCTTCGCTTCGGTGAGGACGGCCTGGGCACAGAAGGCCAGGGAGTTGACCATCTGGGTCTTCACCCGGCGGCTGCGCCATTTCTCGAAAGCCGCGTCGATGCCGCGCAGCACGGCTTCAAGCGGAACCTCGGAGTTTTTCCAGCTTTCGACCAAGGCCCAGTCGAGCGGAGAAAGCAGGAAGAGGCTGGTGCCGCGGGCGCGCTGGAAGTGCTCCTCGATTTCCGTGAAGTAGTTGAAATAGTTCAGCAATGGTGATTGCGTTCCCAGATCATTTGGAGGCCCTCGAGAGTCAGGTGCTCGTCGACGGTCTTGAGGAAGCGCGAGCCGGTGACGATCAGGGGGGCCTGGCCTCCGGTGGCGACGGTTTTGGTATCCGGCCCCATAGTCTCGATCATCCGCTCGAGGATGCCGTCGATCATGCCGATGGCGCCGTAGTACAGGCCGGACCGCATGCTCGACACGGTGTTGGTGCCGATCACGCTCCGGGGAGGGCGGAAATCCACCAGCGGCAGGCGCGCGGTCTTGCTGAACAGAGCGTCGATGGCGATGCCGATCCCGACCGCGATGGCGCCGCCGAGGTATTCGGCGTCCTTCGAGATCACATCGAAGTTGATGGTGGTTCCGAGATCGACCACTACGCAGGGGCCGCCGTATTTCTGATAGCCGGCCACGCCGTTCACCAGGCGGTCGGCGCCGACTTCGTAAGGGTTGTCGTAGCGGATGGTGAGGCCCAGATCGGTGTGGGGACCGACGAACATCGGCTCGATGTGGAAGTAGCGCTCGGCCATGAAGCGCAGGGTGGAGTTGATGGGCGGGACGACGCTCGAAATGATCATCCCGTCGACCGTGGCGATATCGAGGCCGGCCGGAGAGAACAGGTTGCGCAGCAGGATGCCCCACTCGTCGGCGGTCTGCTCCTGCACGGTGCGCAGCCGCCAGTGGCTCAACAGCCGGCGGCCTTCGAATGCTCCGATGGTGATGTTGCTGTTGCCTGCGTCAAGAGCCAGTAGCACGTACTCCTCCTGCGAGAATCAGGGTTTCGGTTCCGTCGTCGCGGCGCACGATGAGGAAGCCTTCGGGGTTGAGGCCGGCGGTGGTGCCTTCGATGACGCCGTCGGGAAGATCCACGGCGACGCGGCGTCCGGCGGCGTAGCTCGACGCGCGGGCGAAGAGGCGGAGGATGGTCTCCGGGTCTTCGCCGGCCAGCGAGTCCACGGCCGGGACCAGCGCGGCCAGCAGGTCGTCACGCGGAATCTCGCGGCCAGTGTGAATGCGCAGCGAGGTGGCGATGGCGGCCAGGTCGGGTGGAAACGCGGTCTGGTTGAGATTGATGCCGATCCCGGCGATGGCCTTGTCGCCGGCGATCTGTACCAGGATGCCCGCGACTTTGCGGCCGTCGAGCATCAGATCGTTGGGCCAGCGGATGTCGCAGCGGACGCCTGCGACTTTCTCGATGGCTTCGACGGCGGCCAGGCCCAGGGCGAGGGTCAGCACGGGATTGGGCTTCAGGACCATCGAACAGTACAGGCCGGAGCCGGCGGGGGAATGCCACCCGTGGCCGTGGCGGCCCTGGCCGGCGGTCTGCTCGTCGGCAAGCACCACATCGCCGATGTCGAGATCGGCGGCCGCCCGCATGGTCGAGTCGATGGAAGCGAAGTGGAGCACCCGGCGGCTCATGCCCACTCCAGCCGGAAGCTGATATCCATGGCGCGCGCCGAGTGCGTGATGGCGCCGGCAGAGACGAAATCGGCGCCGGTTTCGGCGTAAGCCCGGACGGTGGCGAGGGTGATGCCGCCGGAGAGTTCGACCCTGGCACGGCCGGCGATCTCGCGCACCCAATCGGCGGCTTCGGCGGGGGTGAGGTTGTCGAGCAGCAGGTGGGCGGCGCCGCAATCGAGCGCTTCGCGCAGCTCTTCCCGCGTGCGTACTTCGATCTCGATGGGCCGGCCGGCGGCGCGGGCCCGCCCGATGGCATTGCGGACGCCGCCGGCCGCCGCGATGTGATTGTTCTTGATCAGGATGGCGTCGTAGAGGCCCATCCTGTGGTTCGTGGCTCCGCCGGCCGCGGCGGCGGCCTTTTCGAGCGCCCGCATGCCGGGGGTGGTTTTGCGCGTATCGAGGACGCGGCAGCCGGTGCCGGCCACGGCTTCGGAGTAGCGGCGCGCCAGGGTGGCCACACCGCTCAGGCGCTGCAGGAAGTTCAGGGCAACGCGCTCGCGGGTGAGCAGGGTGCGGGCCGGGCCCTCGACCTCGGCAATCACTTCGCCTTCGGCGCAGGAATCGCCGTCGCGCTTGTGAAGGCCGGGCCGGTCGTAGAGCTCGCGCAGAAGCTCGAGGCCGGCGATGACGAGGGGCTCGCGCGCCAGGAAGCGGCCGCGCGCCATCTGCGACTCGGGGACGCAGGCTTCGGTGGTGAGGTCGCCGGAACCGATGTCTTCTTCGAGCGCGAGGCGCACGATATCGATCATAGAGCTTCGTCGATTTTGCGCAACTGGGTTTCGTAGTCCGCCAGCTTCTGGCGGATGGTTTCGATCACCTTGGCGGGCGCCTTGCCGAGGAACGTCTCGTCTCCCAACTGGCGGATGGAGTTGGCGATGTTCTTGACGAGTTGTTCGCGCTCTTTTTCGAGGCGCTTGCGCTGGGCTTCCTGCTGCGCCTGGGGCACTTCGAGCACCAGGTCGAAGAGGGCGGTGGAGCGGATGGCGGCCGCCTTGGGCGCGGTGTCGGTGCGGAACTCGAGCTTCAAGTTGGCGAGCTTCTCGATAGCCTCGGCGTGGCGGCGGGCCGTTTCGAGCGCCGAATTGCGCGAGTAGACCACTCCGTGCAGCAGCTTCTTGGGATCGAGCTTGGCCTCGGTGCGCAAGGTGCGCGCCATGGTGACCAGCTCCTGGAGGATGGCGATTTCGCGCTCGGCTTCGTGATCGGCCAGCTCGGGCCGGTATTGCGGGTATTCGGCCACGGCGATCGAAGGCGCGCGTGTAGGCCGGTCGGAGGCGAGCCGCTGCCAGAGCTCTTCGGTGAGGAAAGGCATGGCCGGGTGCAGCAGGCGCAGCGCGCTCTCGAAAGCCGCCAGGGTATTGCGCCAGCCGGGGGTGAGGCCGGAGCCTTCCTGGAATCGCAGTTTCTTGAGCTCTACGTACCAATCGCAGAACTCGTGCCAGAAAAACTGCCAGAGCACTTGCGCGGCTTCGTGATAGCGGTAAGTTTCGATGGCCCGGTTCACCTGCTCGGCGCAGCTGTTCAGGCGGCTGAAAATCCAGCGGTCTTCGATGCGCGGCTCGAGCGTGTCCAGGTCCGACTCGGGACGGAATTGAGCCAGGTCCTCGGGCACCCAGGGCTCGACTCCGGAGCGCTCCATGTTCATGAAGAGGAAGCGCGCGGCGTTCCAGATCTTGTTGGCGAAGGAGCGCGAGCTCTCCATCCGGTCTTCGGTGAGGACGATGTCGGTGCCCGGCGCGGCGCCCTGCAGGAGAGCCATTCGGACGGCGTCGGTGCCGTATTTCTCGGTCACCACCAGGGGGTCCACTACGTTGCCGCGCGTCTTCGACATCTTCTGGCGTTCGGCGTCGCGCACCAGGCCGTGAATATAGACCTGGCGGAAGGGCACATCGCCCATGAATTCGATCCCCATCATGGCCATGCGGGCCACCCAGAAAAACAGGATGTCGAAGCCGGTGATGAGCAGCGACGTGGGATAGAAGACGGCCAGGTCCTCGGTCTGGTCGGGCCAGCCGAGGGTGGAAAACGGCCAGAGCGCGGAGCTGAACCAGGTGTCGAGGACGTCGGTATCCTGCTCGAGCCGGCCGGAGCCGCAGCGCGGGCAGGTGGTGGGGGCTTCGCGCGCCACCACGATCTCGCGGCATTCCCCGCAGTGCCATGCGGGAATGCGGTGGCCCCACCAGAGCTGGCGCGAGATGCACCAGTCGCGGATGTTGTACATCCACTCGAAGTAGGTCTTGGACCAGTTGGCCGGGATGAATTCGATTTTGCCGGTCTCGACAGCCTGGATCGCTTTATCGGCGAGCGGCTTGGCCTTGACGAACCACTGGGTGGAGACGAGCGGCTCGACCACCGACTTGCAGCGCTGGCAGGTGCCCAGGCTCACGGTGTAATCCTCGATTTTGACGAGATCGCCGCGCCCCTGCAAATCGGCCACCACGCGGCGGCGGGCTTCGAAGCGGTCGATGCCGGCGTAGGGGCCGGCGGCGGCGGTCATGACGCCGTGATCGTCGATCACCTGGATCTTCGGCAGGTTGTGGCGGCGTCCGGCCTCGAAATCGTTCAGGTCGTGCGCGGGGGTGACTTTGACCACGCCGGTGCCGAAGGCGGGGTCGGCCAGCTCATCGAGGATGATGGGGACCTCGCGATCCATCAGGGGCACCTGGACGGTCTTGCCGTGCAGGTCGAAGTAGCGGGCGTCCTTCGGGTTGATGGCGACGGCGGTATCGCCGAGCATGGTTTCGGGGCGGGTGGTGGCCACGGTCACGTAGCGGCCGGGCATCCCGTTGACGGGGTACCGGATGTGCCAGAGGTGGCCCTGGACGTCGGTGTGTGCCACTTCGAGGTCGGAGATGGCGGTGTGGCAGCCCGGGCACCAGTTGACCATGTACTCGCCGCGGAAAATCAGGCCCTTTTCGTACAGGCGGACGAAGACCTCGCGGACGGCGCGCGAGAGTCCGGCATCGAGCGTGAAGCGCTCGCGCGACCAGTCGCAGCTGGCGCCCAGGCGGACCATCTGGTTCTTGATGGTGTCGCCGGATTGGGCCTTCCATTCCCAGACGCGCTTCTCGAACTCCTCGCGGCCGAGGTCGCGGTAGTTGATGCCCTCTTCGGCCAGTTTGCGGGCCACCACCATCTGGGTGGCGATGCCGGCGTGGTCGGTGCCGGGCAGCCACAGGGTGTTGTCGCCGAGCATGCGGTGCCAGCGGACGGTAACGTCGATCTCGGTGTGTTCGAGCATGTGGCCGATGTGCAGCGATCCGGTCACATTGGGCGGAGGAATGACGAGCGAAAATACCCGGCCCGCGCTCCTGGCAGAAGCGTGGAAGATGCCGGAGTCGATCCACCACTGGGCCCAGTGCGGCTCAAACCGCTGGGGCTCGTACACTTTTTCGACTTGCATGGGGAAGTAACTATGATAACAGGCGAAGGCGGGGCTTGTGTGCGGGACGGGGCACGCCGAGGCATGCCCCTGAAGTGCGGACGATTTGAAGACAATACGGGATTAGCGGTAGGCTTCGATCACTTCGGCGCGGCTCTTGAGGCGCGCGGCTTCGTCAAAGCGGCGTTCGCGCTTGCGGAGCTCCGAGAGGGCTTCCAGTGTGGCAGCCATCATGGGGCCGGGCTTCAGCATGTACTTCTCCTGGAGAATCAGCGCCCTGGTCAACAGGTCGTCGGCCTCTTTGAAGCGATCCTGCCGCAATCGCAGCAGTCCCAGGTTGCTGAGCGTCATGGATTGCTCGAAACCGCAGGAGGGGCAGTTCTTGTCCATGATCTGGCGTGCGCGCACCAGCGCCTTCTCCGCCATGGCGTATTTATGTTCGGTCATCAGCAGCAGGCCCTGTTCGCTCAAGACGCAGCCCACGCGCGGATGCTCGGGGCCAAGCGTCCGCTCGTAAATCTCCTGCGCCTTGTGATAGAGCGGCAGCGCCCGGTCGAGGCGTCCGGCGATGCGATGGATCTCGGCCACATTGCTGTACTCGAGAGCGGCATCCACGCTATTCTCGCCCTCGGTTTCGAGCGTCAGCTTCAAAGCTTCATCGCCCAGGGCAAGGGCCTCATCGGGTTTCGACTGCTGGGTGCGCAGTGCGGCGAGTCCGCCCAGGGTTCGGGCCAGCTGCACGTCGTGCGGGAGAATCTCCCTTTCGATGGGAAGAGCCTCATTGAAAAGCTTCTCGGCGTAGTCGGCGTCCTCGAGCATCAAGGCTACGCCCGCCAGCAGATTGATGTTCGTAAGAGTACGCTCGTTGCGCACGCCGAGGGTCCGCCGGAGGATCGCGAGCGAATCCTCGAGGCTCTTCTCACAATCCTGGCGCCGCCCCTGGGCGCACTCCGCCTGGGCGAGGTTCATTTCGGTGATTGCGAAGTGCGCGTCGTGCCCCGGACCGAGGGCGCGCCAACGGTCCATGGCCTTGTGATAGAGGACTTCCGCCTCCTGGTTGTCGCCGCGGCCGGCCGCGGTAAGTCCCTGGTCGTTCCATTGATAGGCCGGGTCGGTCTGGGCGGCCGATGAAAACGCCAGAGCCGAGAAGGCAAACAGCCTGAGCCAGTTCATCGCTGCAATTCCTCTCCTGCCTGTTTGTGACGCAGCGCAGGGGATACGGTCTTATCGTTTACCGTAAACCTGGGGCCGCTGCGCACGACAGAGGGTCTTCGAGTGTGCCGCCTGATCCTTAAGCTCGATTAGCCGGCGCCATGCACGTTGGGGCGCTGGTCCGGAACATTCCTCAGCGGTCTACCTATTGCTCAAACGCACATCCACCGGCGGCCGTGCGGCCCGGAAAGCACCACCCCCAGGGTGGCGGTGATACTCTTGGGGCATGGCTACATACAAGATCGAACGCGGCCGGAGGCCTGGACTGCCCATCGGGCGGATCAGCCTCATCGCCGTGGTTCTACTGCTGCTGCTCAGCGCCCGTTCGATCGCTTCCTACGCCGTTGACATCGCCTGGTGGCGGGAACTGGGACAGTTTCGCACTTGGCTGAGTATGCTGTACTACGGCTTCGCGCCTGTGGCCATCGCCACGCTGCTGGCGTTCGGCGTCCTGTGGCTGGCGCACGCGCGCGCCGTCAAGTTCGCCGGCACCGGCCTGCGCGAGCACCGTATTTACTTCTGGATCTCCACGCTCGGCCTGTTTATGCTCGCCTACCTGATCGCGGCGTCGGCCATCGACACGTGGACGGTGGTGCGCTTCGCGGGCTCGCGCGGCCTTCCGGCATCGACAACCTCTTGGCATGACGCGGTGTTTCTGAAGCCGCTCTCGTTTTACCTCTTCGACCTGCCGTTTTACCTAATGCTGCGCAGCTACGTGCTGGCGCTGGTGATCTTCTGCATCCTGGTTTACTGGGTGGCGGCGCGGGCCTGGCAGCTGCGCTACCGCTTTCCGGACATGCGCGAGGCGCGCGAGATCGACCCCGGCCTGTTCAAATTGGAAGGCGGGCTCGAATCGAAGTTCCTGCGCGGGGCGGCGGTGGTTCTGCTCCTGGCGCTGGCGGCGCGCTTCTTTCTCGGCCGCTACGAAATGGTTTACAACCAGCACGGCTCATTCCTGGTGGGCATCGACTGGGTGGATCAAAAGGTCGGGCTGCCGATGCAGTGGCTGATGATTCTCGCGTGCCTGGCGGCCGCGGCATTCGTCTGGGCCGGGCGGTGGCTGCTGGCCGCCTCCATGGCGATCGGGTTGGTGGTGGCGTTCGTCACTCCGGCGGCGGTGGCCGCGCTCTATGTGCGGCCCAACGAGATTTCGCTCGAGCGGCCGTACATCGATACCCACATTCACGCCACGCTGAGCGCGTTCGGGCTGGAGCGCAACACGCACCAGATCGAGTTCAAAGCCCAACCGAGCGCACCCATCGACGTGGCCGGCAACCGTCCGCTGCTCGATAATGTGCGGCTGTGGGACTGGAAGCCGTACCACGACACCATCACGCAGTTGCAGGCGCTTCGCACCTACTACGCGTTTCACGATACCGATGTGGACCGCTACACCATCGACGGCCAGTACAAACAGGTTCTTCTCTCCCCGCGCGAGCTCGATATCAGCCAGCTGCCGGATGCCCGCGCGAACTGGATCAACCCCGCGTTCATCTACACCCACGGATATGCGCTGGTGCTGTCGGAAGTCAGCAAGATGACCTCGGACGGACTGCCGGTGATGATGATCGACAACGCCCCGCCGGAGATCAAAACCAAAAGCCTGCAACTGACCCGCCCGGAGGTCTACTACGGCGAAGTCACGCACGAGCCGGTCTTCGTCAACACGGCGCAGAAGGAGTTCAACTATCCCTCCGGCGAGCAGAACGCCTACTCGAAATACGAGGGCAAGGGCGGGTTTCCCATCTCGTCGTTCCCCATGCGGCTGGCCGCCTCCATCACCGAAGGCCAGGCCAACATCATGCTGACGGATTATCTGACGCCCAACAGCCGCATGATGATCCACCGCAAAGTGCTCGACCGGCTGAACACACTGGCGGGCTTTCTGCAGTGGGATACCGACCCCTACATGGTGATCACCGACGCGGGACGGCTGGTGTGGATCGTGGATGGCTACACGACGTCCGACGCCCACCCCTATTCGCGCGCGGTGAACGTTCCGGACATGGGAAGCGTGAACTACATCCGCAATGCCGTGAAGGCCACGGTGGATGCTTACGACGGCGAGACGCACATGTACGTATTCGCGCCCGACGACCCGATCATCGCCTCCTATCAGAGGCTGTTCCCCGACCTGTTCCGGCCGGAATCGGAGATGCCCGCCGACCTTCGCAGGCACGCGCGCTATCCCGAGACCATGTTCCGCGTACAGGCCGAAATCTACCGCACCTACCACATGCTCGATCCGCAGTCGTTCTACAACAAGGAAGACGTGTG
The DNA here is from genome assembly GCA_963836015.1 of Bryobacterales bacterium. GTDB lineage: Bacteria > Acidobacteriota > Terriglobia > Bryobacterales > Bryobacteraceae > CAWCDJ01. Next base: position 1,039,643 of record CAWIIF010000004.1, read on the forward strand.
GGACGTGGCGATGCACTCCTCCGGGCAGGACAACGGCCCGACGCCCGTTACCCCGACCTACCTGATGGCCTCCCTTCCGGGAGAGAGCAAGCCGGAGTTCCTGCTGATGATCCCTTACACGCCGCACAACAAGAACAACCTGATCGGCCTGCTGGCGGCGCGCTGCGACGGGTCGAGCCTGGGAGAGATGTCGGTCTGGCTGCTTTCGAAACAGGAGCTCATTCCCGGGCCGATGAACATCTCGGCCTATATCAACCAGGATCAGAACATCTCGAAGGACCTGACGCTGTGGAACCAGCAGGGATCGCATGTGATCCGCGGGCAGATTCTGGTGCTGCCGGTGGGGAACACGTTCCTGTACGTGCAGCCGATTTACATCCAATCGACCGAAGGCAGCATCCCGCAGCTGAAGAAAGTGGTCCTGGCGGTGGGCAACCGGTTGATCTACGCCGATACCTACGACGCGGCACTGGCGCAGTTATCCGCGGACGCGCAACAGTTGGTGACTCTGGCGACTTCGCCCGCCGCAACTTCGGCGCCTGGGGCCGCTCCTCCGCCTCCGGCGGCAACCGCCCCTGGAGCGGACGCGCGGCTGCAGCGGGTCCGCGACCACCTGCGCAAGTACCGCGAGTTCGCTTCCCAGGGCCGCTGGGCCGAAGCCGGCAAAGAACTGGAAGCCATCGAGGCCGAGGTGAAGCAGTAAGGCGCGCGCGACTTACCGGAAGATGTGATGTGTCTATGGAACATCACGTCTTTGCGGCGTTGGCGGACGGGCGTGCCGCGCAATGGCCTCTGAGCAGACCGCCGATTTGGTATGATTTTCCGTTTCGGAGGTCGCGCCAGACCGATGCGAATACTGCGGTTCCTACCCCTCTGCCTCCTGATTCGCCCTGATGCCGTTGCGCAGCCCACATGCGGGAATGTGCAATTGCAGCTCACGCCCGACTATAGCTTAGCCATTGGAAGTTCGACCGGAGGGAGCGCCTACACGATCACCCAGAGGGGCCAGACAGTTGCCTCGGGGCCGATGACCCAGCTCGCTCTTCTCCATTACGACAACTCACCGAACACCACATCCGGAACTTCTCCATCCAATCCCGCAGGCGCTGCGTACGATAACGGCAAATTCGGCAAAGGCCTTTACCTTCAAACCGGCACGGGAATCACGTATCCGGGCGCTTTACTCAACGGCTCCGAAGGGACGGTTGAGATGTGGATTGCGCCCCGGTTCAATGGGAGCGATCCGGCCTTTTCGGCCTCGGGCTACAGCATCTTCACGTACAGGGCATCCAACGGCGACTTCTTTACGATTGCAGAAGACTCGGCCCACCAGGGCCGCATCGTCTACACGGGCGCACAGGTGAACGGCCAGTGGGAGAGCGCCTACACCTCAGGCGGCGACATGACCCTTTGGAAAGCGGGCGAATGGCATCACATCGCGGCAACCTTCTCGGCGAGCGCCAACCACATCAGGTTCTACCTGGACGGCGTCAAAATCGCGGACAACAACGAGGGTCATTACTACGCGCCTTCCGCTGCGGGAGGATCGATCCTGCTCGGCTCAACGGTCTTTACGATCGATGAGCTGAGGATCTCGCACGTAGCGCTGTCCGATTCCGCGATTGCGTTCGATGCCTCGCGTTCGGCTCCCTTCGCCGACAACGAAGTGATGTTCTCGCTGGCGGGTGTTTCTCCCGGCCAGTTGAATTATTCCGTTGCCGGATGCGGGTCAGCTGCGTATAACTTCACCGGCGTGCCGATCAGCAACTTTGCCCCGCCGAGCGGTCTCCTGACCGCCGGCAGCACCAACTTCACAGTCACCTTCAAGACACTTCAGGCGACGACTTGCCGGTATTCGACAGGCAGTGCCGCCGATTATTCTGCCATGCAGGCGCTGGATACCGGGCCGCCCACTGCTTCGCACCAGGGCGTGATCAGTGGGCTCTCCGCAGACCCGCGGGTAGTGAATCGCGTCTACATCCGGTGCGCTTCCAATGCCGATTATGTGCAATCGGCGACTTACAGGGTTGTATCCGCTCCCGGCAGCACATATCCGCGGATCGGGAATATCTGGATTGGAGGTTATGTCTTCAACAACGCGCCTGACCAGGCGCAAAAGACGCAGCTCGTACTGGGAGCCAACGGGCTTAGCGCAGCGAATGTCGCGCAACTCCGCGCCACAAATCCCAGCTTCTTAAACATTCCTTCCGTGAATGTGGCGGATAACGGCGGCGAGGGTTCACCACCCGATGCTTATTTCCTGAAAGATGTCCATGGGAACAAGATCGCCGATTGGTGCAGCCCGGTGCGGTATGTCCTCAACGTGACCAAGCCCGAGGTACCCCAGTTCCTCGCACAATATGCCTACCAACTGCTGGCTCAGTCGAACTTTGTTTCCGATGGCCTGTTCTTCGACAGCTTCGGTACGACGATGCCGCAGCCGTTCACCGATTGCTACGGAAACGTCGCGCAAATCGATTCGAACGGTGATGGTATCGCTGACGATCCCGCGGCCCTCAATGCGGCCTGGCGCGCGGGAGAGTATGCGGTCGTAAGCGCATTCCGCTCCCTGGCGCCGGGCGCATACGTGTCCGGACATGTGCTGGAGTCGCCCGCGCAGGCGCAATCCCTGACGGCCTTTAATGGTACGAGCATCGAGTTCTACACCCAGAGCGCGCGAGAGGGCCAATCCTCGTTCGGCCAACTATGGGACCTGTATCAAGCATGGAATTCGCAGGCGGTCGCACCCACGGTGCCCATGGTTCAGGCGTGCCCACCCAATCAACTTTCTTACGGCTACGGTTATTTCCCGCTGAAAGCGATGCTCCCCTCCACCGTGGCATTTGCCCAGAGTTTCTATCCGAATATGCGGTTTGGCCTGGCGCTGACTCTGATGGGTGAAGGATTCTTCGGCTTCGATTTTGGTGACGAGGGGCCGCCGGTGACGTGGTGGTACGACGAATACGATTTCAAGGTGGGAACTCCCATCGGCCCACCGGCACAGGTGGGAGCGGCACAAACCGCAAATCTTGTCACCAACTCCGGCTTCGAAAACGGGCTCACCGGATGGCGTCTCATCTTGACTAACGATGGACAAGCCAAAGCCACAGCGTCGGTGGATTCCGCGATTGCGGCAGACGGCCTCTCTTCCGCCCATATTGCGATTAACTCCCCGGGAACAGCTAACTGGCACATCGACCTGGAGCAGGATAATCTTCCCCTGGCTGGTGGAACGGAGTACAGGGTTCAATTCTGGGCTCGGGCGGATTCGCCGCGAACCATCACTGTCTTTACACAAGGAGGCGCGCCGAGTTACCCGAACTACGGGCTCTCCGCGCAGATTGCGATCGGCAAGAGCTGGTCCCTGCACTCGGCTTCGTTCATGGCCGCGGCCACAGCGAACGATGGGCGCCTGGAATTCTGGGTGGGAGATGCCGCGGGCAGCGTGTGGCTGGACGATGTGCAGCTCTCTCAACAAACGGCGCCGGTCTATCGCCGTGATTTCACCAATGGAATCGTGCTCTTGAATGGCGCTGCTACCCCGCAGACCGTTGCCCTGGAACCCGGACTCCAGCGATTCACCGGCAGACAGGCGCCGCTCTACCAGTACATTGCCGACGATGCCGATGCCGGCTTTAGCGCCACGGGTTCGTGGAACACCGTTACCTACAACACCGGCTCCTATGGTCCTGCAGCGAAGAACCTTCCATCCGAGCCGCAGAACTACAACGGTCCTTACTATCACTGCTGGCAGGGCATCTGCCATCAACTGGATTCGGGCGATGGCCAGGCAATGTGGAATCTCAACCTTCCTGCAGACGGCCAGTATTCGATTCAGGTATGGCTGCCTGCAGCGCCCGGCGCGGCGAACTGGACTAAGAGCGCTGTCTACGAAGTTGTAGCCGGCGGAAACGTAGTGGCATCGGCCACCATCGACCAGAGTACCGCCAGCCTGGGAGACGCCTGGCACCAGGTTGCAACCGTGAATCTGAAGACGGCGGACGCGCCGTATCTGCGAGTCCACAACGCCGGATCCGGCTCGCTGATTGCCGATGCGGTCTATCTCGCATCAGCAGCCTTGTACAACGACGGCTCACCGGCGCCGCAGGTGACGCTCGGGGGGTTCGATGGCATCCTCCTGCAACGTCAGCAGTCGCTGCCCGCGGCGACCTCGCGGATCAACTCTGTGGTCAATGCAGCGAGCTTCCAATCCGCAATCTCATCCGGAGGATTCGTTTCGATTGTGGGAACCGGATTTGCTACGTCCTCCCGGTCTTGGACGTCATCCGATTTCTCAGCCGGCAATCTTCCGGTCAAGCTCGATGGCGTGTCCGTAACGATCAACGGCAAGCCTGCCCTGGTCGAGTACATCAGCCCCATCCAGATCAACGCAATTGCTCCGGACGACGCCACCATCGGGAATGTTCAAGTCCAGGTGACGACGCCGCAAGGCCCAAGCTATTCAGCAACTGTCCTGAAGCAGGCGTTGTCGCCGGCCTTTTTCACGTACCAATCGGCTACCACCACTTATGTAGCGGCAATCCACCTGGACGGGACCCTCGTGGGCCCGGCCGGGCCATCATCCCGGCCCGCGGTTCCAGGTGAGCTGATCGAAATCTACGGGACCGGTTTCGGCCCGACAAATCCGGTAACGCCCGCTTCACAACTGGTCTCCCAGGCAGCTCAACTGAGCGTGCCGGCGCAGGTGACCATTGGAGGAGTGAATGCACAGGTGCTATGGGCCGGAATCGTATCTTCCGGGTTATACCAGCTCAATGTCGCCATCCCGAATGTCACGAGCGGTGATCTGCCGGTGCAGACCAGCGTCGGCGGTTTTCAAAGCGCCGCGAACGCCTTCATCACGATCGCTCCGCAGTGAATGCCGACGAAAAAATCAAGACCGTCTGTAGTTGATCGGGAATGCCGGCGGTCTTAGTGTGGCAGGGCAGCAATCGCTGCCTCACCAAATCAGACAGAACGGTATCCCCATGTTATGAAGCTTTACCGAAGCTTCTCGATTACCCAACGTGTGCTCGCCGCGCTGGCTGCGCTCGCCGCGACATATGCTTTCTTCTTTGAGTATCTGCCGCCGTTCCAGCGGGTCCATATCTTCTCGGACATCGAGGGATATCATTACCCGCTGCAATGGTACGCGTTTCAGAGCTTGAAGTCCGGCCATTTCCCGCAGTGGGATCCTTCCATCTACTGCGGGATCTCGTTCGCGGGAAATATTCAGGCGGCGCTTTTCTATCCGCTCACCTGGCTGATGTATGCGGCTGCGTGGCGGCACGCCTTCATCCCATTTGACGCGCTCCAACTGTTCGCGCTGGCGCATGTCGCAGGCGGCGGAACGCTGTGTTATCTCTGGCTGCGCGGCCGCCGCCTGGACGTGCTGCCGAGCGTGTTGGGCGCGGGCGTCTTCGGCTACGGCGGATACATGGTTTCGCAGATGGTTCACCTCGGCGTGGTCACGGGGCTGGCGTGGATGCCGCTGGGTCTGTGGGGCGTCGATGAAGCGGTAGCCCGTCGCGACTGGCGTCCCTTGTGGAAGACCGCGCTGGCATCGGCGCTGTGTTTTCTCGCGGGCTATCCGCCGTCGTGGGTGGTGTTCTGCGCGACCGTGTTCTTCTATGCGCTGGCGGGCGGGGAGCACTGGCGCGCGGCGGCGGGCGTGTGCGCGGCCGTGGCCGGCTCCGCGTTGCTGACAGCAGTGCAGATGATTCCGGCTCTCGGCGCGCGCTCGCTGATGCTCTACGGAGAGAAGTATGGCGGAGGCGTCAGCCGGTGGAGCGCGCTCGCTCCGTTCCTGGTGCCGAATTGGTTCGACTACAACCGCCGCACCACAGCCCCCTATCCCAATGACGCCGTGTACGTGTACCTCGGACTCGCGGGAATCTTCGCCATCGCATGGGCGCTTCGCCGGGGGCGCGTGCGGCCCTACCGACAAGCTTTGATACCGGCGGCCTTCTGCCTGCTTCTGGCGACCAATCCGATGTTCCTGGTGTACAGGGTCATCACGCGGATTCCGTTCCTGACCCGCATGGTGCAGAGCTACAACTTCTACGAAGGGGTCACGGCCATGGCTGCATTGATCACCGCCATCAGCCTGCAGGATTTCTTTTCACAGCCCGCACGGAAGACTCCGCCGCGCTGGGCGGTGCCGCTGACAGCAGGGGCGCTCACGATCTGGTCGATCCGCCAGCTCCTATTGTGGAGACACGGCGGCACCTTTCCTACGGGCGGCCGCGCGGTGATCCAGACCGCCATCGCGGTGTTGCTGTTCTCCGCCGGCCTGTGGATCGTGCGTGCTGAAAGCGGGCGGCGCCGTGCGTGGATGATCGCGGTGCTGCTCCTGGGCACCCTCATCGACTACAAGGTCTACGGCACCAGCCGGAGGTTCAATACCGGCAATGGAGATCCCGACCGTGTAGCGACAGCGCACGGGATCGACGGAATGAACGATGCCGCCTTTCGCGCGCTCGAGGCGAACCGGAGCTACCGGATCGCGCTCGACGAGGACGGCTCGCCCTACTCCACCGACTTGCGCAAGTACGGACTCGCCACGCCCCAGGGCTTCGATCCGTTTCTGCCGGCACAGTACCACGACGAGATCGAGCGGTGGGTCAAATTCCGGACCAACCGGTTGTTTTATCCCGACGTGGCCAACGAGTCGATGATGCAGGCGCTGGGCGTCCGTTATGTGATCTCGCACGAAGGAGCCGCCAGCGACGCGCGCCTCGAAAAGGATCCGAACTACCGCCGGATCGGCCCGGACGATTCGTATTACCGGGTCTACGAGTATCGCCACGCCAGGGCGCCATACGGATGGGAAAACGGCGCAGGCCGGGTGCGGCCGGTCGAGTGGGAACCCGAGCGGCGCGTGTTCGAGGCGCATTCGGACCAGGGAGGCCGCTTCTACTTCGTCGAGCAGTTCTACCCCGGCTGGAGCGTTACGATAGACGGCCGGACGGTCCCCATCGAACGGTGGCGCGACACGTTTCAGTCGATTCCGGTGGCGGCCGGCGACCACCGGGTGGTGTTCGAGTACCACGAGCGTCACCTGGCGCTCGGGGCGATGGTGAGCCTTGCCGGATTGGCTGGACTGATTCTGGTGATTCTCTCCGACCGCCGCCAAAGAAAGCCTGTCCACGTTTTCCGGCTGGAGCTCAGGCTGGGCGTGGAGTTGAAGCGGACCGGCAGTCCCCGCTGGTAGACTAGATCCAACCGAAGGGTGACGCCAAGCGATGAAGCTCTGCCGAAGCTTCCCTATTACCCAGCGGGCGCTGGCCGCGATCGCGGCCCTGGTCGCGACATACGTATTCTTTTTTGAATACCTGCCCCCGAATCCACATGTCCACATATTTTCGGATATCGAGGGTTATCATTACCCGCTGCAGTGGTACGCGTTTCAGGCGCTGAAATCCGGCCGCTTCCCGCAGTGGGATCCTTCTATCTACTGCGGTATCTCGTTCGCGGGGAACATACAGGCGGCGATTTTCTATCCGTTCACATGGCTGATGTACGCCGCTGCGGGAAGCCAGGCATTCATCCCCTTCAAGGCTCTCGAAGCATTTGCGCTGGCCCACGTCGCCGCCGGCGCGGCGCTGTGTTATCTCTGGCTGCGCGGCCGGCGGATGGATGTACTCCCGTGCGTGTTGGGCGCAAGTGTGTTCGCATACGGCGGGTATATGGTTTCGCAGATCGTCCATCCGGGTGTCGTGTCCGGTCTGGCCTGGATGCCGCTGGGCCTGTGGGGTGTCGATGAAGCCGCGGAACGCCGCGACTGGCGGCCCCTTTGGAAAACCGCCCTTGCATCGGCGCTTTGTCTCCTGGCCGGCTACCCTCCTACCTGGGTCGTTTTCTGCGCGACGAACGTTCTCTATGCGCTGGCCGGCCGGGCGCGCTGGCGCTGCAGCCGCCGGAGCATGCGCGGCGATTGCCGCCTCCGCCCTGTTGGCCGCGGTGCAGTTGCTTCCCGCTCTCGAAGCCCGCTCGCAGATGGTTTACGGAATGAGGTACGGGTCCGGCATCGCCCGATGGAGCGCTCTGCTGCCGTACTTCGTGCCGAACTGGTTCGATTACAACCGCCGGACCACCGCGCCATATCCCGATGAGGCCTTCTATTTGTACCTGGGACTGGCGGGAATTTTCGCGATAGGCTGGGCCTTGCGGCGGCGGCAAGCTGCGCCCTACTTCCAGGCGCTGGTCCCTATGTTGTTCTGCCTCGTTCTGGCGGGAAATCCGTTGTTCCTCGTGTCCCGGGTGATCCACAGGATTCCGTTCCTCGCAAACTCGGTCCAGACTTACAACTTCTTCGAAGGAATCGCGGCCATGGCGGCCCTGGTCACGGCCATCGCCATCCACGACTTCATTTCCCAGCCGAAACCGGCCCCGGCGCCGCGCTGGGTCTTCCCGGCAATGGCAGGAGCCCTCGCGATCTGGTCGATCCGCCAGATCCTGTTGTGGAGGCATGGCGGCAGCTTTCCTACGGGCGGCCGCGCGGCAGTCCAGACGGCAATCGCGGTGTTGCTCTTCTCCCTCGGTCTGTGGACCGTGCGCGCCGAGGCCGGCCGGCGCCGTGCGTGGATGGTCGCGGTGCTGCTGCTGGCCGCCCTCACCGACTACAAGGTCTACGGCACCAGCCGCCGGTTCAATACGGCTGATGGGGACCCGGACCGGGAAGAGGTGGTGCACGGGATCCCGGGCATGAACGATGCCGCCTTTCACGCGCTTGAGGCGAACCGGAACTACCGGATCGCGCTCGACGAGAATGGCTCGCCGTACTCCACCGATTTGCGCAAGCACGGACTGGCGACGCCGCAGGGCTTCGATCCGTTTCTGCCGGCCCGGTACCGCGACCGGATCGAGCGCTGGGTGAAGTTCCGGACCAACCGGCTGTTTTATCCGGACCTGGCGAATGAATCGATGCTGCAGGCGCTCGGCGTGCGCTACGTGATCTCGCATGCCGGAGCGGTCAGCGACGCGCGGCTGCAAAAGGATCCGAACTACCGCCTGATCGGCCCGGACGATTCGTATTACCGCGTTTATGAATATCGCAACGCCCGGGCGCCGTACGGATGGGAGAGCGGCGAGGGCCGGGTGCGGCCAGTCGAGTGGATGCCCGAGCGGCGGGTCTTTGAGGCGAGCTCGGATCAGGGCGGCCGTTTCTACTTCGTCGAGCAGTTCTACCCCGGTTGGGGCGCTACGGTGGATGGGCAGCCTGTCCCGATCGAGCGATGGAACGGCGCGTTCCAGGCGATCCCGGTGGCGCGCGGCGAACATCGGGTCGTGTTCGAGTACCATGAGCGCCATTTGGCGCTGGCAGCGGGGGTGAGCCTTGCCGCGCTGGCCTGCCTGATTCTGGTGATTCTCTCCGACCGCCGCAGGAAAAAGCCTGCCCTGGTCTACCGGCTGGAACTCAGGCTGGACGTGGAGGCGGGGCTGGCCTGGAGGGTTGGTGGCGGCGGGGCGACTCGAACGCCCGACCTACGGATTATGAGACCGTCGCTCTAGCCAGCTGAGCTACACCGCCATCAAGATCCAAGTGTAGCAAACCGTCCCTGGGTGCGCGAAATCCCTCCGCAGGCCTTCTTCGCGCATCCCTCGGGGGTGTTTCCCTGACCTCTAATTGTGGAAAACCTGATCGCGTAGGAGGTCTTGACGGGTAAAACTCCGCACATATCGGAAAAGGTGGCGAGGCTGAGCTAAATGGTTAGAAATCAATTGCCTGCCCAGATTGCTGCGGATTGGTTCAAAGCGTTGTAAGTGCCTTCTTTAACAGTACTTTCATAATCGAGCGCGAGGCTTTCCCACAGAGTTTTCCACAGATCTGTGAGTTTCTAGCTGCGAGCCGGCAGGCGGCGCTTGAGGGACTCGGGGATATCAGCCTCGACCTCGCAGGCCCCGTCGTCGAGATAGCGGATGGAGACCACTTTTCCGAACTCGTGTAGCAGCGCCAGGGTTGCGCCATCGCCGGGAGCCAGCGAGAGGTTGGCGCGCACGATGGGGTCGAGCGGCAGCAGGTCGTCGATGGTGGCAAGGAGGCGATCCAACCCGGCGCCGGTTTGGGCGGAGATGGCGACGGCCCGGGTATCCGCGTGTCCGGCGGAATCCCCCAACAGGCGCTGGCGGACGGTGGCGAAATCGGCTTCGGGATCCGGCAGCAGGTCCATCTTGTTCACGACCAGGATCTGGGGAATGGCGGCGGCGCCGATTTCGGCCAGCACCTTCAGGACGTGAGCGGTGTGCTCGGGGGCGGCTGGCGAGTGGACGTCCACCACGTGCAGGATGAGCGCGGCCTCGGTGACCTCCTCGAGGGTGGCGCGGAACGCTTTCACGAGAGTGGTGGGGAGGTTGCGAATGAAGCCGACCGTGTCGCTGAGCAGCACGCGGCGGCGGGAGGGAAGCTCGAGCGGCCGGACGGTGGGGTCGAGCGTGGCAAACATGCGGGCGTCCACCAGCACTCCGGCGCGCGTCAGGCGGTTGAATAGCGTCGATTTACCGGCATTGGTGTATCCAGCGAGCGCCAGGGTGGCGAGCGGCACGGCGCCGCGGCGGCGGCGGTGCAAGGCGCGGCCGGCGCGCACACCTTCCAGGTCGTCCTCGATCTTCTTGATGCGGCGGGCGATGCGGCGGCGGTCGGTCTCTAGCTGGGTCTCGCCGGGACCCCGGGTGCCGATGCCGCCGCCCAGCCGGGACATTTCGGTGCCCCTGCCGGTGAGCCGGGGCAGCAGGTAGTTGAGCTGCGCCAGTTCCACCTGCAGGCGTCCTTCGCGGGTTCGGGCCCGGGAAGCGAAGATGTCGAGGATGAGCTGGGTTCGATCGATTACCTTGGTATCGAGGGTCTTCTCGAGGTTGCGCTGCTGGGTGGGGGTCAGGTCCTGGTCGAAGATGACGGCGTCGATGGACCCGGCTTTTACGGCCGAGGCGAGCTCGCCGACCTTGCCGCTTCCAAGGAGGGTGGCCGCTTCGGGTGCGGCTCGGGATTGAATGACGGTGCCGGCTACTTCAGCGCCGGCGCCGGCCGCCAGCTCGGCCAGCTCTTCGAGCGATTCTTCGGCCTCGCTCAAGGCCGCGCGCCCGGGTACCCCTCGCGTTTTCCACTCCACGCCGACGAGGATCGCCCGCTCGCGAGGAAGGTGGGTCTGCGGCGTGTTCTAACCCTCCACGGAGTCCGCGTGCACCGGTACACCGGGTGCGGAGGCCCCCGTCCCGCTCTGGGCGGCAGCTTGCGAACTGGGGGAAGTGTAGGAGTGGGAAGACTTCGGCGTCACCACCGTGGAGATGGCATGCTTGAAGATCAACTGCTCCTGATTATTGGTTTCGAGCACCAATGAATACTTGTCGAAGCTCTTGATCCGCCCGGAGAGCTTGACGCCGCTCATCAGGTAAATCGTCAGGACAATCTTGTCCTTGCGAGCGTTGTTTAAAAAGCTGTCTTGAATGTTTTGCGCCGGTTTTTCCATGCCAGCCCCCAAAAACCCTTTCGGGAAGTAATACAGTTACGAACGGCCCTTGTATTTTACAATATTCACCCCGGGAACGTGGGGCAGAGCCGAAAAGATGGGGCTACCTACTCGTCTTCGTGTTCCACGGCCGCCGCGGCGGGGTTGGCGGAGGCGAGGGCGGCGAGTTGATCGCGGCTTAGAATTTGCGGCGCCGGGGCGTGCTTCTGGCCGGCCAGGGTCACGGCTTCCAGGTGGAACTCGCCGGCAGCGGCGAGCTCCTCTTCCAGGTTGAAATCCGGAATGCGGTTCAGCCCGGGCACCTGGGCGATGCCATGCTCGCTGATGACGCACTCCATGCCGTCGCGGATCCGGAAGCGGATGCGCGACTGCCGGCGGATCGAGAGCTTGCGCAATTCCGCCAGCTTCATCGGTCAGCTTCCTGGTATTCGTCTACGACCTCGCCCTGCGCGATGCGGGCGGCAATCTCCTCCTGGCACTTGACGCAGTAGCGGGCCCACGGCAGGGCGTCGAGGCGTTTCACGGAGATAGGCTCTTCGCACTCCAGGCAGATTCCGTACGTGCCGTGCTCGATGCGGCGCAGCGCGTCGGAGATTTCCCGCAACAGCTTCATATCGATCGTATTGCGGTTGAGGAAAATCCACTCCTCGTGGTGCTGTTGACTGAGATCCCCTTCGTCGGAGGGCACATCCAGGCGCGACACGACTTGGGCGGCCTTTTGAGCGGACATGCTGCGGCGGACTTCCTCCGCCTTATTCTCGAGGACCTTCTGATAATGAGCCGGCTTGGGCTTGGGTCCGTTTTTCATGACTATACTCACTTCACTGTATTGCTATCGCCGGCTTTCTCCGAAGCCGGTCGCCGCATGCCGGCATGCACAAGTTGGCCGGCAGATTGATAGGACGCGAACCCGGGAAAAAAAGTTGCAAAACTCCACGGAGGGCCGAGCGGCGCGGACTGAGAAGTATAACCATCCGCACCGAGGAAAGTCAAATGGTACCGGCAGTGTAAAATAGACGGTTACGGCGATGGAGTTCGCCATAACCGCCTGCAAGGCTGATGACTCCTACCTAAAACTTCTCCACGGGAGTATGGCTTGCAGACGATATTATTGATCTCTCTGGGTGCGATTGTGGGTGCCAATCTCCGCTACGCCGTGGCGCAGTCGGTTGCGCGGATTCTCTCACCCTCTTTTCCGTATGGTACGCTGCTGATCAATTTCAGCGGCAGCCTGGCTCTCGGACTTTTCATGGTGTGGACCACGGAGCGGGTGCTGGCCGACCCGCGCTGGCGCCTTTTGATCGCGGTGGGATTCTGCGGCGGCTACACCACGTATTCGAGCTTCGCTTACGAGACCTTTGCCCTTCTCGAGAAAGGGCAGTGGAGCGCGGGGGCCTGGAATCTGGTCCTGACCAACGTGTTGTGCATGGCCGGAGTGACGATCGGGGCGGCCCTGGCGCGGGCCCTATAAGGGAGCCGAAATATGCAGACCGCGGTACAGGTCACGATCTATCTGAAGGAAAGCGACAGGTGGCACAGGACGCCGCTGCACCTGGCGATCCTCAACATGCTGCGGGAGGAGAAGGTGGCGGGCGCGAGCACCTTCCACGCGGTGGCCGGGTTCATCGGCCGCAACCATGTGCACACCTCCGGCCTGGTCGATGCCGGCGGCGATCTGCCGGTGGTGGTGGTGTTCGTCGATCTGCTGGAGCATGTGGACCGGGCGCTGCCGAGGCTTCTCGAAATGGCGCCCGGCCGCTTGATCGTGCGCGAAAACGTCGTGGTCGAGCAGTTGGGGAACCTGGAGTAAGCCTCGTCAGGAGTGGCGCAGGGCTTGGGACGGCGCCACCGTGGCGGCGCGGCGTGCCGGGATCAGGGTGGCGGCGAGGGCCACGGCGGCCAATGTGGCGGGTACCAGCGTGAACGTCAACGGGTCGCTGGCCTTCACGCCGAATAATAGCGAAGCCAGCACGCGCGTGAGTCCGTAGGCCAGCCCCACACCCACCACGACGCCGGCAATCACCAGCTTCATCCCGGCCTTCAGAACCATCGCCATCATGTTGTGGCGGGCGGCGCCCAGCGCCATGCGGATTCCGATCTCCTGCGTACGCTGCTGGACGGAATACGACATCAGGCCGTAGACCCCGATGGCGGCCAGCACCAGGGCGATCCCGGCGAAGATCGAGAGCAGCAGCATGTTGAAATTCTGCCGCGCCAGGCTCTCGGCGATGGACTGCTCCATGGTGCGCTCGTGCGAAAGCGGCAAGCTGCGGTCCACCGCCGCGAATTCGCGCTCGACGGCGGCGCGGAGATTGTCGGGAGGGGCGGCGGTGCGGAGGGCCCAGGAAAGGGGGAGCGCCGAGTTGATCAGGGTTGTGATGCCCTCGGGCGCCTGGCTCTGAGGGATGTACATGACGCCTTCATTCTCGTCGCTCAGGCCGGTTTCGCGCACCGTTCCGACTACGCCGACGACCTGCCGCGGCGGATCGTCGAACTGCGGCCCGAGACCTTTGCCGATGGTGACCACCTGTCCGATGGGGTCCTCGTTTTTCCAGTATTTCTTCGCCATGGCCTCATTGATTACGACCACGCGCGCCGCATTGCCCGTGTCGGTCTCGCGGAAGCCCCGGCCGCGCAGCACCGGAACGCGGAATACGGAGAAATAATGCGGGGAGACCGAGCGCCACTGCTCGTCTCCGTTGTACACGTTCCCCTTGGCGGGCGGCTTTCCGGCGATGGTGAACGGCAGGTCCACGCCGCCCTGCACCGGAAGCATGATGGCCGAGGCGGCGCCTTCGACTCCGGGCAAGGCTTCCAGGCGGCGCGTCACTTCGGTTACCAGCGAGTCCACTTTGGCGGTGGTGCCGTAGGTTCCGCCGGACATGGAAGTCTGCACGGTCAGGATGTTGTGCGGATCGAAGCCCGGGTTCACCGAGCGCAGTCCCACGAAAGTTCGGATGAGCAGGGCGGCGCCGGTGAGCAGCACTACGGCCAGCGCGAGCTCCGATACCACGAGCACCGAGCGGGCGCGATTCTGGCGCCGGCTGGTGCCCGACCGGCTGCTGGCCTCTTTCAAGGTGGAGGCCAGGTCGGGGTTGGAGGTCTGCAGGGCGGGGAAGATGCCGAAAATGATGCCCGTGAGCAGCGCGATCGCCATGGTGAAGACCGCGACGCGCCAATCGAGCAGCGGAATGCCGGTTTGAATGCCCTCCGCGTCCGTGAGGCGCGGAATGTTGCCCGGCGCCAATAACAGCAGGCCGCGCACGCCCCAGGCCCCCAGGGCAAATCCCAGGATCCCGCCGGCCCCGGCCAGCATCACGCTTTCGGTGAGCAATTGCCGGATGACGCGCCAGCGGCCGGCGCCCATGGCCGCGCGAATCGCCAGCTCCCTCTGCCGCACCGCGGCGCGCGCCAGCAGCAGGTTGGCGACATTGGCACAGGCGATCAAAAGCACGAAAGCCACCGCGCCCAGCAACACCAGCAGCGCCGTGCGGACCGAGCCGGTGACCATGGCTTCCGCCATCGGGACCACGCCTACGGATTCCGTCTTATCCATCCAAGTGGGGTTCGCCGCGCGGAAACGCTCGCCCACCACCTTCATCTCGGCGCGGGCCTGCGCCACCGTCACGCCGGGCTTCAGGCGGCCGGCCACCCGCAGGTAGTGCCCCTGGTTGGTGCTGTTGGGATCGGCCTGCTGGGGCATCCAGACATCCGCCGGCGGATCGGGCTGAAACCACTTCGGCAGGACGCCGATGACTGTGTATGGCTGGCCGGTCAACTTGATCGTGCTCCCGATGACGTTCGAGTCGCCCGCCAATTGCGATTGCCAGAGGCCGTAGCTGATCACCGCCACAGGCGGTCCGTCCGGCATATCCTCGGCCGGGGTATAGGTGCGTCCCAGCAAAGGGGTCACGCCGAACACCCGGAAATAACCTTCGGACGCGTGAAGGGTCTTCACCTGCGGTGGGCGGTCGCTCGATCCGAACGCGACCCCGGGGCCTTCCAGACCGTATAGCGTCATGGCCTCGAACGAATGGTTCTGCCGCCATGTCATGTACTTGGGGATCGAATTGGACCAGCCGTAGCCGCCGCCCGAGTAGCTCCGCCCCACTTGCATGATGCGATCCGGCTGGGGATACGGCAGCGGCTCCAGCAACACGGAGTTGACCACCGTAAAGATGGCGGTGTTGGCGCCGATCCCGAGGGCTAGGGCGGCCACTGCGACGGTGGTGAATCCGGGGTTGCTGCGAAGCATGCGCCAGGCATAGCGGATGTCGGCGGCGAAGGTTGCCATGCCAACAGTAACGAACACAACGAGTCTGGAGTTGCCTTTTTTAAACTTGACTACGAGTTTTCCTCTTGACAATAGTTGTTACAACATATAATATCAACTCATGAGCGGCAAGTTAGCCCATGAAATCCGGCAAACCAAGCCCTTCGCGTCGGTTGAGGAGGAAGCGTTCCTCAATCTCGGAAGAACGTTCCAGGTGCTGCAGGAGAAGGTGGCCGGGTTGTTGAAGGAATATCAGCTGACGCCCGCGCAGTACAACATCCTGCGGATTCTGCGGGGGGCCGCTCCGCAGGGGCTGACCTGTTCGCAGGCGTCGGACCGTATGTTGACGCCAGACCCGGACATGACGAGGCTGCTCGACCGCATGGAGGCCCGGCAATTGATCGAGCGGGAGCGCAGCCGGGAGGACCGCAGGGTGGTGGTGACCCGGATAACGAAAACGGGTCTGGAACTGGCGTCGCAGATCGACCGGCCGCTCGAGGATTTGCTCCACCGCATGCTCGGCGGTGCAGGCAAGGGCCGGCTCAAGGACTTGATCGAGATTCTGGAAATGTTGAGGGAGGGCGCGGCCCGGTGACCGCCTGGCGCGCCTGAGAGGTTAACGCACCAAAGGAGGATTCTCTATATGTCGCAGATCACTTATCAAATCGATTCCAGCCATTCCGCGGCGCACTTCAGCGTGCGCCACATGATGATCGCCAACGTGAGGGGAGAGTTCACAAAAGTCTCGGGCACGATCGTATACGACCCGGAGAACCCGAAGAACTCGAGCGTCGAGGCAGTCATTGACGCGTCTTCGATTGCGACGCGCGACCCGCAGCGCGACGCTCATTTGCGCAGCGCCGATTTCCTGGACGCCGAGAAATACCCGGTCTTGACCTTCCGCAGCAAGTCCATTTCCGGCGAGAGGGGCGACTGGAAGGTGACCGGCGACCTGACCATCCGCGGAGTCACACACGAGGTCACGTTAGAGGTCGAAGGCCCGACGCCCGAGACCCGCGATCCGTGGGGCAACCTGAGGATCGGCGCGACGGCTACCGGCAAGATCAACCGCAAGGATTTCGGGCTGACGTGGAACACGGCGCTCGAGACCGGCGGCGTGCTGGTGGGCGACGAGGTCAAACTCACGCTGGATGTCGAAGGCGTCCGCCAGACTCAGTAAGCGGAATCAGCCCAGATGGGAATTCTGCCGGAAGATTTCCTGCCAGACTTGCGGGAAGGCGCCGGATGCATCATGGACCTCTGTAAAGGGCGTCCCCGGCGCCAAGCTCTCGCGAATGGCGGCCAGATCTTCCGGCGATTCGGGGACGATCAGCGAGATTAGTCCGGCGGTGAGCGCGGTCCGCAGGGCAGGACGCAGGTCGCCTTGCCCTTCGAGCACGTGGACGTGGCAGCCCCGGTCGAACAACTCCCGCTCCAGTCGGTGGGCGGTTTGGTGGTCGGCTGGAGGGAGGCAGATCACGAGCGGGGGATGACCGTTGACGCGGCGGCGCTCCTCGGGGGTCACGCGGCCGGCGCGGCGGGTCTCCGATTTGGGCGCCGAGATCATGCCGGCCCCCACGGTTTCGTTCGAAATGGCGTCGATCAGGATGAAGGCGCCGGTGGCCCGGTTGCGGCGGTAGGAGTCGAAAAAGAGCGGCCGCTGGGTCTCGAGTGAAACGGAGCCGATTTCATTCAACTGTAGATTGCCTTCACGGACTCTGGCATTTACTACTTGTGTAGTGTGTTTGAGGAGGTAGGAGTGGTTTGGCTCGAGAGGCTTCTCGCTCATCCACACTATCCCGGCTTCCAGGCGGCGTCCGGAGTGCGGCTGGTTGTTGAGCGGCACCAGCATGTCGCCGCGGCTGATGTCGATCTCATCCTCCAGGCAGAGGGTGACCGACATGGGGGCAAAGGCTTCCTCGAGTTCGCCCTCCCAGGTGACAATCGAACGGATCCGGCTGGTGCGCCCGGAAGGCAGCACGCGGACCGGGTCGCCGCGGCGGATCACCCCCGAAGCGATTTGGCCGGCGAAGCCACGGAAGTCCAGGTCGGGACGGATCACGGTCTGGACCGGGAAGCGGAAGTCTTTCAGATTGCAATCGTTAGTGATCGGCACCGTCTCCAGGTGCTGGAGCAGGCTGGGGCCGTCGTACCACGGTGTACGGGCGCTGCGGTGGACGACGTTATCGCCCTGGAGCGCACTGATGGGGATGAACTGCAGGTCGCCTGCCTCAAGTTCGTCGGCCAAGGCCTGAAACTCGGCGCGGATGCCGTCGAAGACCTCCTGGCTGAAGTCCACGAGGTCCATCTTATTGATTGCTACTACAAGATGCGGAATTCCGAGTAACGTGGCGATGCGGGCATGGCGGCGGGATTGCGGGAGCACGCCCAGGCGGGCATCCACCAGGATGATGGCGAGGTTGGCGGTGGAGGCGCCGGTGGCCATGTTGCGGGTGTACTGCTCGTGGCCGGGAGTGTCGGCAATGATGAACTTGCGGCGCGGGGTGGAAAAGTAGCGATATGCTACATCAATAGTAATTCCCTGTTCGCGTTCCGCGCGCAGGCCGTCGGTGACCAGCGAGAGGTCCAGGCCGTTGGTGGTCTGGTTGCGGGTAGCCTTGCGGATGGACGCCAGTTGATCTTCGTAAACCCCTTTGGAGTCATAGAGCAGGCGCCCGATCAGGGTAGACTTGCCGTCGTCCACGCTGCCCGCGGTGGTGAACCGCAGAAGCTCCGTTTCGGAGGATTCCAGAAGCCATTCTTCGCTATTCCATTCAGCAACTGCCGCAGCCATCAGAAGTAGCCCTCCCGTTTCTTGAGTTCCATGGAGCCGTCCTGGTCGTGATCGATGACCCGGTTCTCCCGCTCGGAGCGGCGGAAGCCGATCATCTCCTCGATAATCTTGGGCACCGTGTCGGCCTCGGACCGGATCGCGCCGGTGCAGTAGGTGCAGCCGAGCGAGCGCATGCGGCACATCACCATGCGAGGCTCCTCGCCGGGCAGCATGGGGATGTTGTGCTCCACCGGAATCAGCGAATCGCCCCGCATCAGCATGGGACGCCGCTTGGCGAAGTACAAGGGCACCACCGGGATGTTCTCCAGGTGGATGTAATGCCAGACATCCAGTTCCGTCCAGTTGGAGAGCGGAAAGACCCGGATACTTTCGCCCTTGTCGATTCTACTGTTGTAGAGATTCCACAGCTCGGGCCGCTGATTCTTGGGATCCCACTGGCCGAACGAGTCGCGAAAGGAGTAGACGCGCTCCTTGGCGCGCGACTTTTCCTCGTCGCGGCGCGCTCCGCCGAAAGCGGCGTCGAAGCCGCCCTGTTCCAGCGCGTCCAGCAAGGCGCGGGTTTTGAGCAGCCCGCAGCACTTCTGGGTTCCCAGGCGGAACGGACTGGCGCCTTCCTGGATGGCCCGGGTGTTGGTGTGGACCAGCAGGCGAGCGCCGATCGAGGCGCAGAACCGGTCGCGGAACTCGATCATCTCCTGAAACTTGTAAGTCGTATCGATGTGCAGGAGCGGGAACGGAATGGACCCCGGATGGAAGGCCTTCTGAGCCAGCCGCACCATCACCGAGGAGTCTTTGCCGATGGAGTAAAGCATCACCGGGCGTTGGAATTCGGAAGCCACTTCCCGTATGATGTGAATGCTTTCAGCTTCCAGGGCTCGAAGATGGGTCAGGGTGCGCTCGGGCATCGCGGAGTTCCTGCTGAACGCAATCAGGATATCACGTAATCATGATAAAGTCCATCTGGATACTAGTGATTGCCGCCCTGGCGGCAAGTGCACAGGATGGCGCGATTTCGGCGTCGCGCATCCGCGAGCATACGAAGTTTCTATCGAGCGATCTGCTGGAGGGCCGCGGCGTCGGCGTGCGCGGCGGAGAGCTGGCCACCGAGTACATCGCGACGCAACTGGCGCTGGCGGGCGCGCTGCCGGCCGGCGACCATGGGACGTACTTTCAAAGCGTGCCGATGGTTGGGGTGGAGACGCAGTCCACGGTCGAGTTGGCGGCGACGGCCGGGGGCAAGAGCGTCGACTTCCGCTGGCTGGACGATTTCGTCGGCGCGAACCCGTCGCAGAGGCCGGAGGAACGCTTCGAAGGCGATCTGGTCTTCGTGGGCCACGGCATCAGCGCCCCGGAATGGAAATGGGACGATTACAAGGGCGTGGATGTCGCGGGCAAGATCCTGCTGTTCTTCACCAACGAGCCGCCTTCGACCGATCCGGCGTTTTTCGACGGCCGCGCTCTCACTTACTACGGCCGCTGGACCTACAAATACGAGGAAGCGCTGCGGCGCGGGGCCAAGGGCGCGATCATCATTCACACCACCCCGACGGCCAGCTACGGCTGGGACGTGGTGCGCAGCTCCTGGGGCCGCGAGACGCCTTTCCTGAAGCTGGCTCCGAACGAGAAGGCGCTATCTTTCGCGGGCTGGATCACGCGCGAGGCGGGCGACCGCATGCTGGCACTGGCGGGCAAGACCGTGGATGAACTTCTGGCGGCCGCGGACAAGCCCGATTTCAAGCCGGTGGACCTGGGAATTCAGGTGCGCGGCTCGATTCCCTCGAAGATCCGCGAGATCGCAACGCGCAACGTAGCTGCCATTTTTCCGGGCAGCGACCCGCGATTGAAAGACCAGGCCGTGATCTACAGCGCCCACTGGGACCACCTGGGTGTAGGGACGCCGGTGGGCGGGGACCCGATTTACAACGGGGCGATCGACAATGCCACGGGCTGCGCGATTCTCCTGGAGCTGGCGCATGCGTGGGGACAGCTCGAGCCGAAGCCCAAGCGCTCCGTGCTGTTCCTGGCCGTGACGGCGGAGGAAGCGGGCCTCAAAGGGTCGGAATACTATGCGGCGCACCCGCTGATTGCCGCGGCCAAGACCGCCCTCGACCTGAACTACGACGCGCTCTATCCGTGGGGACGGGCCGAGAACGTGGTGCTGACGGGAGCGGATCGTACGTCGGTGTGGCCGCAGGCGCAGCAGATTGCGAAGCGGCTGAACCTGTCGATCGCGCCGGACGACGCTCCGGAGGCGGGGCACTACTTCCGGTCGGACCACTTCTCGTTCGCGCACGCGGGGATTCCGGCGTTTTCGATCGGGCACGCCACGGAATTCGCGGGCAAGCCGGCGGGGTTCGGAAAACAGGCTTACGAGGAGTACAACAGCAAGCACTATCACCAGCCCTCGGACGAATTCCAGGCGGATTGGGATTTCACTGCTCTACAGCAGGCGGCGCAATACGGGTTTTTGCTGGGGCAGGAGGTAGCGAATCAGGAGAAGCTGCCGGACTGGCGGGCAGGGCAGGCGTTTCACCGTTAGATGGCCCGCTCCCTTACCGTAAGGGAGCGGGCCGGCCTGGTTCTACGCTTTCCAGTTCGGGGCCCATCCCTTGCGGTAGACGGGCTTCACGTACTTGTTGGCTTCGTTGTTGTTGGTGAACCGCATCTTCGCGGGATCCCACTCCAGCTTGCCGTCCACGCGGAGGGAGATCACGGCCATCACGATCCATTCCGTGAACGGACCGGATACCGAGAAGTTGGAGCAGGCCGGATCGCCACCCTTGGCGGCGCGGATCCAGTCGCGGTAGTGCCCGGGCGAACGTGTCAGCAGCTCCGGCGGGAAGTGGTAGTCCTTCATCTTCTCCACCGGCAGGAGCCGGGTCTGCTCGCCGTAGGTGCCCGTGGTGATCATGCCCTTGTCGCCGATGAAGAGGCTGCCGTCCGGGGAGGGCATACGAAGCTGCTGGCCGGACTCTTTCGCCTCTTGCATCATCTTCTCGTACTCTTCGTAGTTGAAGACCTGGCCGACGAAGCCGTTGGGGGGCGGAGCGGGAGGACGCTGCGCCGGCGGCTGGCCCTGTCCGCGGCCCGCGCCGCGTCCACCGCCGAAGCGGCGGGCCGACGGGATGTCGCCTACCAGCTCGCCTTCCGGCACGCCATCGAACTTGGGCATCTCCTTCAGCCCGTCGTGCCAGAAGAGCGTGACCGGCGGCATGGAGCCGCGCGCCGGGAACTCGAACTTGATGGTCGAGCTCTTCGGGAACATGAAGCTGCTGGTGCCTTCCTTCTTGATGCACTCCACGCTGGTAGGCGCGCCCAGTCTCAGCGCCAGGTTGGGAGCGCCGAGAATATGGCAGGCCATGTCGCCCAAGGCGCCGCAGCCGAAATCGTAGAAGCCGCGCCAGTTAAACGGATTGTAAAAGTAACCGCCGAAGTTATTCGGATACCCCTCGCCGCCGGAGGTGTAAGGCCGCGGCTCGGCCGCGCCGATCCACAGGTCCCAATCCAGCGTTTCGGGCACGGGGGTCGGAGCCGGGATCTCGGTCAGGCCCTGCGGCCAGATCGGACGGTCGGTCCAGGCGTGCACGGTGTGGACGTCGCCGATTTCGCCGGCCCAGATCATCTCGGCGCACTGCCGGGTCCCTTCGTTCGAATAGCCCTGGTTGCCCATCTGCGTGGCCACCTTGTATTTGGCGGCTGCGTCGGTGAGCATGCGGGCTTCCCAAATGGTGTGGGTCAGCGGTTTTTGCACGTAGACGTGCTTGCCGCGCTCCATGCAGGCCATGGCGCCCACCGCGTGCATGAAATCCGGAACGGTGACAATGCAGGCATCGATGTTGTTGCCCTCCTTGTCGAGCATCTTCCGAAAGTCTTTGTACTTCGGGGGCTTTTCGAATGCTTTGTAAATGTTGGCGGCCTGGCGGTCGTCCACATCGCACAGCGCCACGATGTTCTCGGTGGCAGCGCATCCCCGGATGTCGCTGGCAGCTTTGCCGCCGGCGCCGATGGATGCGATATTCAGTTTTTCATTTGGCGATTTGTAGCCCAGCATCTTGAGGGAGGGCGTACTGCCGAAGCCTCCGGTCGGGACCGCCCCGGCCAGGAGGCTGCCGAAAAAGAAATGTCGTCGCGATATTGCCATATGCGGATACACCTCGTGGTGTTCAATTCGTAGGCGTGTCTTGCCCGGTTGCCTGTTACCCAGTGGAACCTGCTCGACCTGGCACGCGTATCAGGCCCATTGTATCTCTTCTACGGATACGGGAACCAGGAGGGTTCGATGGCGGCTTCGGCGCCGCTCGCTTCGCGAATCCGCTCCACCAGTCTCTTGCGCAAGTCTGCGGCGATAGCGCGGTGCGTGGCGCGGCCCGCGAGATTGACGTGCTGCCAGGGATCCGCGTAGTTGTCGTACAAGGCATACTCCACATATCGCGCGGCCGACGGCGCGGCCTTCCATCCCGGCTCCTTGGGGGCCATTGCGGCATAGGTGTATTGCGGCGTGCGCAGGCCGCGGCCCGTGACGAACTCCGCCATCTCGAAATATGTCTCGTTGCGCCAGCCCCCGGTTTTGCGATCGAGCAGCGGCAGGAAGCTGTGCCCCTGCATGGAAGCCGGCACCGGGACTTCGGCCGCTGTGAGCAGCGACGGAGTGAGGTCCACCTGGCTGACCAGCTCAGGGACCTGGATGCCGCGGTTGAACCCGGGCCCTTCGATGATCAGCGGAATGTGGATCGAGCTATCGTGCGGGCTGCGCTTGTATTCCGCGTTGCGGGTCTTGAAATGGCAGGCGTGGTCGCTGATAAATGCCAGGATGGTGTTCTTCGCGAGGCCGGTTTCCGCGAGGGTCTTGCGGATGGAGCCGACGGTCTCATCCATCTTGGCGACGCAGGCGAAGTAGTCGGCCAACTGGCTCGGCCAGGAGCCGGGAAGGGGGCGCAGGTCGGGCGGGATGAACGGATTCGAGTAGCGGCCTTTGTACTCCCTGGGCGGGTCGAAGGTGTCGGAATCATTCTGGTGGTGCACTTCGAGGTAAGAAAGCGTGAGCAGGAAGGGCTGCTTCACCGACTGCAGGAAGCGCTGCGCCCGCGCTGTCATGAAATCGGTGCGATACTGGCCCGACCAGTGGATGGGCTTGCCGTCGTTATCGTAGAGGTTGCCTTCGTAGGCGTGCGAGGTCCATTCGAGCTCATTGGAGGCTTCCCAGAGATCCAGAAATCCGCCGCGTTCGGAAGGCTTGACCGGGCCGTGCTGTTCTCGCGGGATGTTGGGATCGTTGGTCCCCAGGTGCCACTTGCCCATGTAGTTCGCCGAGTAGCCGGAAGCGCGCAGCGATTTCGCCAGCGTGTTGGCGTCTTCGGGCAGCTTGATGGCGTTGCGCCAGACGCCGTGGCGGCTGGGATACTGGCCGGTGAAGATGCTTCCGCGCGCGGGGGCGCACACCGGCTGGTTGCAGTAGGCCGAGCGGAACAGGACGCCGCCGGCGGCCATCCGGTCGAGGTTCGGCGTGAGGTTCATGGGGTTGAGCCCCAAAGCCCCGATGCAATCGCCGCGGAACTGGTCGGAGATGATGAGTACGATGTTCGGCCGGCCGGCCGACGTGTTGGTCTGCGAGAGGGCCGCGGGCGCCGCCGCCATGCCCGCCAGCCAGTTTCGCCGTGTGGTGTTCATTGGGTTCCCAAAGCTCACACCATATCGCAGATTGCGGCCATTGCGATAGCATGTGCGCATGCTCTCCCGCAGGGAATTGTTGGGCGCGGCCGCCGCGACGGCCGCGGCGCAAACCACCCGGCCCGCCGGCAGGCCTCCGAATTTCGTGGTATTCCTGGCCGACGATCTCGGCTGTCACGACGTGGGAGCGTGGGGCGCGGCCGACCTCAAGACGCCCCATATCGATGCGCTTGCCGCGGGGGGAACGCGATTCACCAACTGGTACGCGGCGGCGCCGGTCTGCGCGCCTTCGCGCGGCGCGCTGCTGACGGGCCGCTATCCGCTGCGTAACGGCGTGGTGGATAACGGAACGCCGCTCCGTCCGTCCGAGCAGACCATCGCCGCACTGCTCCAGCCCGCCGGCTACGCCACCGCGGCGGTGGGGAAGTGGCACCTCGGCTCGACTCCCGACACCGTGCCGAACGCGCACGGGTTCGACCGTTACTTCGGCTTTCACTCGGGGTGCTTCGACTACTACTCGCACCGCTTTTACTGGGGCGAGCCGCGCACCGTGAACTACCACGACCTGTGGCGCGACCGGACCGAGGTCTTCGAGGACGGCCAATACTCCACCGAGCTGTTTGGGCGGGAGGCGGCCCGCTTCGTGCGCGAAAACCGCGAGAGGCCGTTCTTCCTTTACCTGGCGTTCAACGGTCCGCACTACCCGATGCACGCGCCGGCGAAATATAAGGAGCGCTTTTCGGGGCTCGAGCCGGAGCGCCAGACCTACGCCGCGATGATCGCGGCGGTGGACGACGCAGTCGGCGGCGTGGTGCGTACACTGCGTGAAGACCGCCTGCTGGACAACACAATGATCTTCTTCACCGGCGATAACGGCGCCACGCGGGAGGCCCGCGCCGGGCTGAACCAGAAGCCCGCCACCGCCGGCAACAACGCTCCGTTCCGCGGCAACAAGTTCAGCGCCTTCGATGGCGGCATGCACGTCCCGATGATCCAGCACTGGCCCGGCGTGATCCCGGCCGGGCGCGTGGTGAAGGAGGTCGGGAGCCACCTGGACATTCTGCCCACGATCTCGAAAGCCGCGGGAGTGTCGCTGCCGGCGGACCGCACGTATGACGGATTCGATGCCCTGCCGCTATCCAGGGAGGGCGCGAAATCGCGGCACGATGCGATCTTCTGGTCGCAGGGCGGGCAGACCGCGGTGCGGCGCGGCCCATGGAAGCTGGTGAAGAACGGGAAGACCTACGACGGCACGCCCGAAGGCAATAAGCCGCTGACCGGGGACGATGCGCTCTTCCTTTCGAACCTGGCGGACGACCCCGGAGAATCGAAGAACTTGCGGCACCAGGATGCCGCGCTCACCGACGAGTTGGACACGCTGATCGACCGGTGGCTCGCGCGAGTGAAGGAGTTTTAGATGAGTTCTGGCTATTTGGTGGGGCAGGCCTCCCGGCCTGCCCGGTGCGCGGTCCGCGCCCTAGGAAGAAGGGCAGGCCGGGAGGCCTGCCCCACTGAAGGCCGAAAGTGAGTGCTGATATGCGATCTCTGTTCTTACTGATTGCCGCCACGTCTGTGCTGGCGGCGCAGGATACGAAGTATCCGCCGCAGGGCCAGCAGTTGCCTGGCCCGCCCTCGAAGGCCGACTCCGCGGAGTGGCTCAAGGAAGTTCAACACTGGCGGGAGGAGCGGCGCGTGCGCACCGGCCTGAGCGGCGCGGCATACGAGCGGCCCGAGTTGAAATGGGCCCAGAGCAGCTTCATGCAGCCGCAGTCGATGATCGAAGACCGCTATTTCTACGACCCCGTGGCGCGGCGCTACACCGTGGACCGCTTTCTCGACGATCTCGATAAGCGCTACGGCGGAATCGACAGCGTGCTGTTGTGGCCGGTCTATCCCAACATCGGGATCGACAACCGCAACCGCTACGACCTGCTGCGCGACATGCCGGGCGGCCTGGCGGGCCTCAAACAGATGGTGGCGGATTTCCACCGCCGGGGCGTCCGCGTGCTGTTCCCGGAAATGCCCTGGGACATGGGCACGCGCGCCGAGCCGCAGAGCTTCCCCGAAACGCTCGCAGGACTGATGAAAGCCGTCGGCGCCGATGGCGTGAACGGCGACACCTTCGGCGGCGTGCCGCAGCCCTATCGCGCGGCGTCGGATGCGGCCGGCCATCCGCTCGTGTTCGAGCCCGAGGGCTATCCCGATAGCGACGAGATGCTGAACTGGGACAACATGAGCTGGGGCTATTGGAAGTACCCGTTCGTCCCCATGATCAGCCGCGGCAAGTGGCTCGAGCCGCGCCATATGGTGAACGTTTGCGACCGCTGGAACAAGGACAAGACCGACAATCTGCAGGCGGCGTTTTTTAACGGCGCGGGCTACGAGACGTGGGAGAACATCTGGGGCATCTGGAACGGCATCACCGAGCGCGACGCCGAGGCGATCCGCCGCGTGGCGAAGATCGAGCGGCGCTTCGCGGAGTTTCTGACCAGCCCGGATTGGGAGCCGCACACTCCGACCGTGCAGTACGGCGTGTTCGCCAGCAAGTGGCCGCGCGGCCCGCGCACGCTGTGGACGATCGTGAACCGCACGGCGTACAACATCGACGGCAAGCAACTGGAAGTTCCGGCGCAGCGCGGGATGCACTATTTCGACCTGTGGCACGGCGTCGAGTTGGAAGCAGGGCTCGCGTTTTCGATGGAGGCGCACGGCTTCGGCGCGGTGCTGGCGCAGCCGGAGCCGGCCGATGCGAGCCTCACGGCGTTTTTGAATGAGATGCGGGCGTTGAATGCCAGGCCGCTCTCCTCGTACCCGAAGGTGTGGCAGTTCCTGCCGCAGCAGATCGCGGCTATCGATCCGACTTCGCCCGCGTTCCAGGCGCCAGAGGGGATGATCAAGATTCCCGCGGCCGCCGAGTATGCTTTCAAGGTGCAGGGGATCGAGATCGAGGGCGACGACGATATCGGGGTGGATGTGCAGTACCCGTGGGAAGACTCGCCGCGCCGGCACCACGCGCACACCATGGCGATCCCTGCGTTCTATATCGACAAGTACCCTGTGACCAACCGGCAGTTCGATGAATTTCTGAAGGCCTCGCATTACCACCCGGCCGACGATCACAACTTCCTGAAGGACTGGAAGGACGGCAAATATCCCGGCGGCTGGGACAATCGCCCGGTGACGTGGGTATCGCTCGAAGATGCGCGCGCCTACGCAAGATGGGCGGGCAAGCGGCTGCCGCACGAATGGGAGTGGCAGTATGCGGCGCAGGGCCTGGATGGCCGCATTTACCCCTGGGGCGAGCGCTGGTGCGACGAGTGCGTCCCGCCGCAGGATCACAGCCGCGATCTGAGCGGCCCGGCCGCGGTGGACGCATTCCCCAAAGGCGCCAGCCCCTTCGGGGTGATGGACCTGACCGGCAATATCTGGCAATGGACCGACGAGTTCCTGGACGAGCACACGCGCGCCGGGATCCTGCGCGGCGGCGGCTACTACCGGCCGGCGGGCTCGCGCTGGTATTTTCCGTCGGCGTACAAGTTGAACGAGCACGGAAAGTATCTGTTGATCGGGCCGTCGAAAGACCGCTCCGGCACGTTGGGCTTCCGCTGCGTCAAGGACGCGAGCTAGCGCGCAGCTCGTTCAGAAGGAAATTCGAAGTACGGTCACCGCCGCCAGCTTACAATCAAAGCGATGCGGCTGATCACGTTGGAAGAGCACTATCGTAGCGAGCGCGTGAACAAGGAGATCGGCGAGGCGGGCGATTATTTCCGCACGGCCAACTCCGCGGGCGAGCGGATAGCGGGGGACCGGCTGGCGAATCTGAGCGAGTTGGGCGAGCGGCGCCTGGCCGACATGAACAAGGCCGGCATCGACATCCAGGTGCTGTCGCACACGCATCCGTCGCCCGAAATTCTGCCGGCGGCGCGCGCGATTCCGCTGTGTCGCATCGTGAACGAGGAGCTCGGCGAGGCGGTCGCACGCTACCCCAGGCGGTTCGCGGCGTTCGCCACGCTGCCGGTCGCGGACCCGCAGGCCGCGGCATCGGAGTTGGAGTGGGCCGTCGGAGCCGGGTTCAAGGGCGCATTGATCAACGGCGTCACGCAGGGGCGATTCCTCGATGACCCGTTCTTTACACCGCTGCTGGAACGCGCGGAAGCGCTCGGCGTGCCGATCTATATTCATCCCGCGCCGCCGCCGGAACCGGTGCGCCAGGCCTATTTCTCAGGGCTCGAACCGGGGTTGGCGCGCATGCTCTCGATCGCCGGATGGGGGTGGCACGCCGAAGTCGGGCTGCACACGATCCGCCTGATCGCCAATGGCGTCTTCGACCGGCATCCCAACCTGCAGATCATCATCGGGCATATGGGTGAGATGATTCCGTTCTTCCTGGCGCGCATCAACGCGGTGGTGACGCCGTTCGCCAACCTCCGGAAGGAGTTCGCGGCCTACTTCCACTCCAACATCCACATCACCACCAGCGGAATTTTCACCCCGCCGCCCTTCAATCTGTGTCTCGAGGTGGTGGGCATCGACCGCCTCCTGTTCTCAGTGGACTATCCGTACGCCCCGAACGAAGCGGGCCGCGAGTTTCTCGAAAAGATCACGCTGGCTCCGGTGGATCGCGAAAAGTTCACGCACGGGAATGCGGAAAAGCTGCTGAAGATCGCGTGAGGTGGCGTCGATTCCCAGCGCTGGGTAGAGAAGCTCAGCTCACCAGGCATGATGGGAATGCGCAGGCGGAGTCAGATCGGCGGTGATACGGCCAATAGAATCGAACCCGTTCATCCGGCAGGCAATCTTGTCCGGCGCTTGCAGCCCCTCACGGCGGCGAGCTATGCTTCGGACAGGTCGTAACTGGTACCGCTGCGGCGGCGCGGAAGTCGCTTGAGTTTCGCGGGGACGGCGCGACCGGATGGTCGATGGCCCGGATGGTCAATCTCTGGGCGCGGTTCCTCGATGGCGACCACGCCTACAAGCTGCTGCGGAACCTGGTGCGGCCAGTCCCGGTGGTCTCGCCCAAGAAATTTGGGGATCGCCACGGTGGCCTCTACCCGAATCTGTTTGACACCCATCCGCCTTTCCAGATGGACGGGAACTTCGGCGTCACGGCGGGCATCGCGGAAATGTTCCTCCAGAGCCGCTTGTACG
Source organism: Bryobacterales bacterium (assembly GCA_963836015.1). Classification (GTDB taxonomy): domain Bacteria; phylum Acidobacteriota; class Terriglobia; order Bryobacterales; family Bryobacteraceae; genus CAWCDJ01. Next base: position 1,068,990 of record CAWIIF010000004.1, read on the forward strand.
GTACGCCGACAGGAACGAGCGACGTGCATTCCGGCAGCCGGCTTTCTCTACCCCCTCCTGGCGCTGCCGAGAGTGTGGCCGGGCCGCGTGACCGGTCTGCGGGCGCGGCTGAGCAAACCGTCGACCATTCGCTACACGGGAAAGGAGAAAAGGCTGGGTGCGACCGCCGGCGCGACATACGACTGGAATGCCGCGTTGGAGGCGCAAAACAACCGGCGGCAAGGAGTGAATTGAGAACCAACCGTCACGACAACTTCATGAACGGACCTCGCGACTTTGCCACCACGCACTGGAGTCTCGTGCTGGCGGCAAGACCCGACGAGGTGAGTGAGACACGCGCCCGAACGGCGCTTGAGGAGCTTTGCCGAGCTTACTGGTATCCCCTCTACGCCTTCGTGCGCTATCGCGGATATTCATCCGAAGACGCCGAGGACCTCACCCAAGCGTTCCTTGCACGAATCATCGAACAAGGCGGATTCGCATCCGCGAACCCGGAGCGCGGCCGGTTTCGTTCTTATCTGCTGGGTGCGATGAAGCACTTTCTGGCGAACGAATGGCATCGGGCGCAAACGCAGAAGCGCGGCGGCGAGCTGCGGTTCATCGAGTGGGACATGCTCGATCCGGAGGCACGATATGCCGGCGCAGCGAAGCCGTCGGAGGACCTGGAACTTCTCTTCGACCGCGATTGGGCGCTGGAGACAGTGGAAGGGGCCCTGCAGATCCTCCGCGACGAAATGGCGAAAGCCGGCAAAGTCGAACAGTTCGACGTATTGAAGGGCAGTCTTACCGGAGAAGAGACCCTGCCCCGCGAGGAGATTGCCGCGCGGCTGGAAATGAGTGAGGGCGCCGTCAAGGTTGCCGTGCACCGGCTTCGGCAGCGTTATCGTAACCTGCTGCGCAATGCTGTCGCCGCGACAGTAGGCAATGCGGCCGACCTCGAAGATGAAATGCGCTACCTGGCCAATGTTTTAAGGAGGCTGTAACCTCCCGGCCGGTTCCCTTCAGGAAGATGTGAAGGAACCAACCAGGAGATGGACATATGAACGTGTTCGGAAAAGAGAAATGCCGGCGCTGTGGAGCTGTGATTCCCTCGACGTCGACCGGGAAGCTCTGCCCTGCTTGTCTTCTGTCAGGCGCCTTGGAGCCGTCCGATGACCAGGCCGAGACCATCACGGTAGCGCCGGCAGGGCCGCTCTCTCTGCACGGGCCGTCGGAATTCCCTTGCGAATTCGGCGGCTACCGGTTGCTGGGGCTGCTCGGGCGCGGCGGAATGGGCGTCGTGTATGAGGCCGAGCAACTCTCTACCGGCCGCCGTCTGGCCCTGAAGATGCTCGGGCGGCAGCTCGATTCGCCGGACATGCGGCAGAGGTTTCTCCGCGAAGGCCGCCTCGCGGCGCGTGTCAACCATCCGAATAGTCTCTACATTTTCGGCAGCGAGGAAATCGAAGGCCACCCCGTGATCACGATGGAGATCGCCAGTGGTGGCACGCTCAAGGACAAACTCAAGCAACGCGGTCCTCTGCCTGTGAAAGAGGCGGTTGACGCCATTCTCGATGTCATTTCCGGCCTGGAATCCGCCTTTGCGAACGGCGTGCTCCACCGCGACGTCAAGCCATCCAACTGCTTCGTCTCACCCGATGGTTCGGTGAAGGTGGGTGATTTCGGCCTATCGGTTTCCACGCTGGCCAAGACCGACATCTTCGTAACGGCTCACGGCGTGAAGATCATGGGTACTCCGGCCTTTGCCTCGCCCGAACAGTTGCGGGGTGACACGCTGGACGTGCGCGCCGACATCTACTCGGTTGGCGCCACGCTGTTCACGCTGCTTACCGACCGGCCGCCGTTCGAAGGAGACAACGCGGTTCAGGTGGTGGCCAACGCCGTCAACCAGGATCCGCCGCCGTTGGATGAATTGCGGAAAGACGTGCCGCCAGCACTGGCGCGGGTCGTCCGTCGCTGTCTCGCCAAGGAAGCGGACCGGCGCTACACCGGCTACGCCGCCCTGCGAAACGCACTGCTACCCTTCAGTTCGAAGGAACCGGAGCCGGCGAACATGAAGGTCCGGGCGTCCGCCGGCTATATCGATTACTTAATCGCCTTTTTGCCCGCCTACGTGACGCTGATGTTCGTAGTGGGAGCTGAGCAGTTCATCTATCGACCTGTTGTCGAACGCACTCTGTACTCCGCCAGATACTACTTCCTTTTCTTCGGCCTCGGATTCCTCTACTTCAGCATCTGCGAAGGGATCTGGGGCGCCGGGCTCGGCATGTGGCTCAAGGGGTTGCAGGTCGTTCGTCCCAACGGCCGCCGGCCAGGAGTTGGCCGGGCCTTGCTACGGATCTTCATCCCCATTCTGTCGATCGAAGCTGTCCGGATGCCCCTATCGATGGTGCTGTTTCCCAACACCGATTGGACCGGGCTTCAAATCGCGATGTTTATCGTAGTTGCCAACGTCTGCGGTTGGATTCCGGCCTTGTTGACGTTGACGGCGCGCCGGGAGAACGGTTTTGCCACCGTATGGGACCTCGCGAGCGGAACCAGGGTAATTGTGAAGCCGAAAGGCACGAAGCGGCCGTCGATTGAACCTATAGTCCAGGCGGAGAATCCGCCCAACAGTGCAAGTTCGCTCGGGCCCTACCAGATTATTGAGGAGATTGTTCCCGCGAAATGGATCCTTGGCGTCGACCCCGTGCTGTGCCGGCCGGTCTGGCTGCTGCGGACCGCATCGGAGCTCTCCCGCGCGCGGCGAGACGTCGCGCGGTCCGGCCGTCTGCGCTGGCTCCAGAAGGTCGAAGCGGATGGAGCCGTCTGGGATGCCTTTGAGGCGATTCCGGGAGCGCCGTTTTCCGGTTTGGTCGGAGGAGGGAAACACGTGCCCTGGTCCACCCTTCGCCACTGGCTCCATGATCTGGCCGCGGAACTATGGGCTGCCACAGGAGATCAAACCTTGCCCGCGGCGCTGAGCCTCGACCATGTCTGGATCACGGCGGACGGACGCGCCGTGCTGTTCGACGAACCCTGGCCTGACGTCAAAGCCCCTGCCGGGACCATCCCGGTAGGCGACCTCGCGGGTCAGCAGCGTTTCCTGAACGTTGTCGCCTCCTGCGTGGAACCCACCGGTCTGCCGCTTCACGCCAGACCCGTCTTGCGGAACCTCAAAGATGGGAAATTGGAGAAGCTGAGCTTCCTCACTGGCACGCTTCGTGGACTGCTCGACCGGCCGGCGGAGGTTGGGAGGGGAATTCGAGCGGGCGCGATCTTCATGGTACCCCTCTACATTTGGATCGCGTTCTTTGTCGGATACTTCCAGGATAAGCCGTTGAACGAACCGCTGAGCGCGATCGTCTTCGTCTCCGCCGTCATAGTTGCGGGCGCCGCGCTCATTCAACTCCTGGAGCTCCCATTCCGCAGCACCGTCGGCCACTCGATCTTCCGGTTGGCGGTGATCAACGCCAAAGGGGCGCCGGCCTCCCGATCGCACCTGCTGGTTCGTTGGGCGATCATTTGGCTGCCCCTGTTGCTACCCGCGGCGCTCGTGGCTCTGTGGTTGGACAGAGTTGAAGGGATCGCTGTAGTCTACTTTTTCTTGCTGCTTCTCCTGTGGGTCGGCACGGCGGCTTATGTCGTCGTTAATCCCCACCGCGGATTCCACGACCGGCTGGCGCGGACTTGGGTTGTGCGACAGTGAGGCCGGGCAAGCCGCCCGACCCGCTCTCACCAATGATGCACACGCCGGCCGGATCACTCGCCCCTTGGCGACTGATCGCGAGCCACCTTCCAAGAAAACGAGATTCTATTCCGAGCGCATGGCCACCATCGGCAGTACCGACGCGGCGCGGCGTGCCGGGCCGAGGCTGGCAACGACCGCGACGAGTATCGCAATCGCAGCGCCGACCACGTACGCGAGCGTCTCCACGTGGCTGAGCGGGATGCCCATGCGTTCACCGTTCAGGCGAATGAGGGCGGCTGTGAGAATGAGTCCAACGCCCACGCCAGGCGCGGTGAGCTTGACGACATCAAAGAGGATCATACCCAGCACGCGTGGGCGCGAGGCGCCCAGCGCGACGCGCACGGCGATCTCGCGAGTGCGCGTCGCGACCATCAATCCGACGACGCCGTAGATTCCAAGCGCAGACAGCATCAGGACCACGCCGCCAGTGGCACCCGCGATTGCCGACTGTTTCAGGAAGTCGTTCATGCTGTTTTTTCGAAGGGAAACGCCGGTAACGATACGGTCGCGCCGAAATTCCGGGTCGAGCTGCCGAACCACGTTCTCGAGAACCGCGGTTATCTTCCCCGGTTGTTCCCCGGCCGCGCTGCGCGCGATCAGTAATAGATTCGGCAGTCGGTTGCCTTCATCGTCAGTGGATACGGAATTCCGGCGCAAATTCGAGTGCTGAGCCAGCGGCAGCAGCAATTGTGCCCGTTCCGTGCTCATCTGGGAAGTGGGGAAATCGCCGGTGACACCAATGATCGTGAGGGTTTGTGGCGGCTTGTCTGCGGAGCCAGTTGCACCGGCGCCGAAGGTCAATCGTTTGCCGATCGCTTCGACGACTCCGGCATTCGGGAAGAGTTGATCGGCGAGCGGTTTCGTGATGATTGTCACCTTCTCGGAGCCTGGACTGTCATCGCCGCTGAAATCGCGGCCGCTCAAAAGCGGTACGCCCATCGTATTCAGGTAACCGTCACCGACGCGAGTCACCTGGACGTGGACGAGCGCCGAAGCTTCCGTCTGCAGCGATACGGTCGTTCCGCGACCTCGAAAGTCCAGCGGCAGGCCATCCGCTAAAGTGACAGATGCAATACCGCTCGCCTTGGCAAGATTGTCCCGGAGGCTTCGGATTCGGAAATCCATGGCCGCAGCGTTGTCAGTCTCAGGACCGGCGGTAAGCTCCAGCGGCGCTGCGTACAGAAGGTCGGGATTGAATCCGAGATCGGATGTTGCCGTTGAGTGGACGCGATCAAGGCCGATACCACTAATGACCAGCAGGGGCACCGCTATCGCGACCTGCAACGCCGCAATGAAGCGATGAACGCGGCCAACGCGGAGCCCGCCTGCGCCGGCATCGTCTTTCAAGGCAGAGATGATCACGGGACGGCTGAAACGAATCGCCGGCAAAAATCCGAAGACCAGGCTTGTCAAAAGGCAGAGCCCGATACAGATCCCGACCATGGAAAGATCGAGTTTCAGGGCGTCCTGGAGCGGAGCCGGTATAGGTTGCCCGGAGAGCCGGGAAACGACCGTCGGAGCATTGAAAAGCACCAGCGAAGCGAAGGTCCCTCCGGCAGCCGCCAGCAATACGGCTTCGGTCAAAAGAAGCCTGGCCAGCCGTAGCCGGCTGGCGCCGATCGCCTGACGTATCGATAGCTCCCTGTCACGCATGGCGCTGCGAACCTGCATCATGCCGGAGATATTCAGGCACACGACCAGAAGCACCGCCCCGGTCAGGGTCATCCCGACCGCCTCAAGCACGCGGAATTGCGAACGATCGAGAACGCCCAGAGGGTCATATGCCTCGACCATGCCGGCCTTGATCTGGTTCGTCGCCGGATACTCTTTGGCCAGTCGCGCTGTAATGCCGGCAACCGCCGCGCTCGCCTGCGCAACACTAACCCCTGGCGAAAGGCGGCCGTGGATGTGCAACCATTCCTTGCCACGGTCGAAACGAGCATTGCTGTCCGTAAGTAGAAGGGGATACCGTTCGAGCGGAACAAACAATTCTCTTCCCTGAAGACCGAGGTGCCCCTGGAACTGATCGGGTGCGATGCCGACCACGACATATGGAACGTTATCCAGTTTGAGCGTTTTGCCGATGATCTCCGGATCGGCACTCAGGTGGTTCTGCCAGAACTGGTATCCCAGAATCACGACGGCGTCCGTCTGCCCTTCGAATCCAGGTCCGCGCGCCAGCGGCACGCCGATCGTCTTGAAGTAGTCGGCAGAGATGTACATCGGCCACATGGCCAACTTCAGTCCTGCCGGAAGCTTGATTTCGCTTGGCGCGGTGGCCCACGCGAAGATCGCAATCCCGGTATCCGAGTTGCGCAGGTCCATGAAGTCCGGATAGGACCACGAGTTGGTCGCCGGTCGCGACCCGTTGGCCGTCGTGATAATTTCGACCAGTCCCCTCGTGTTCACGCCGGGAGGGGGTGTGCGTGGTATTCGGGCGAGGTACGGAACCGCGATGACAGGCACCATCCCGATTCCAAGTGACACGATACACACGAACGTGAACGCGGGAGCCTTCGCCAGCGAGCGGGCGGCATAAACCAAATCGCTCCAGATACCCTTAAACATGTCAACCATTGGACCACATAGTACTTTGTATTGCAAAGAAGTGGCGACCCTCAGTTGACCGTCGCGTGGCAGGATCGCGAAACTGTACCTTACTTTATCTTCCTTGATGAACCTGGATGATATAGATCCTGGCCGATTTTGGGGCGTCGCGGCTTTTTTACTTTCGTCAGTTGAGCGGCATAACAGCCGCTTATGGCCGGAGGTGAGTGGTCGGCGTCACCATTGACGTTAGCTGAACGGTATTGCGCCTAGAGCAGCTTCGGAAGCAACTCGGCGGCGAGGCCGTGCAGGGCGCAGTCAACGATCGCGGTGGCGGTGGTGGGCTCGGTATTGATCTCGATTACCCGAGCCCCGGCCTGTTTGGCATAGGGAATCAGGCTCGCGGCGGGGAAGACCACGGCCGACGTGCCGATTACCAGGAACACTTCGGCCGCGCCGGCGGCGTGCTCCGCCTCTTTCATCATGCCCTCGGGCAGAGGTTCGCCGAACCAGACCGCGCCGGGCCGCGCCAGCCCGCCGCAGGCGCAGTGCGGGGGGATGCGCGGCAGGGGCACGCGCCGGTTGGGAAAGTTCGCCCCGCACGCGGTACAGCGCATACGCCAGATATCGCCGTGCAGTTTGAGAATCTTGCCGCTGCCGGCCAAGTCGTGCAGACCGTCCACGTTCTGCGTGATCAGGGTGAAGCGCGGCTTGCGGATTTCGATCTGCACCAGGGCCTTGTGCGCGGCGTTGGGAACGGCTTTGGCGATGAGGCCGCGGCGCCAGTCGTACCACTCCCATACCAGCTTGGGGTCGCGAGCGAAGGCTTCGGGGGTGGCGAGATCTTCGGGCTTGTAATCCTTCCAGATGCCGCCCGCGCTACGAAAGGTCGGGACGCCGCTTTCCGCGGAAATACCCGCGCCGGTCAAGACCGCCACCGACTTCGCCTGTCCCAGCCATTCGCGTACTTTTTCGAGGTTGGCCAAACTCACAGTTTAACCGCCCGCCGCACCTGTGCGAGAATCTCCGCCACGTCGGGGCGGTCCACCCGAATCACGGTCGAGCGTTCGCCGGCCGGCTGCCACCGTTCGAACATGCGCGGTGCGGGGAATCCCGCGAAGATGCTGACCAGCGGGACATCGCAAGCGGCGGCCACGTGCTGACCGGCGGAATCGTAGCCGACATAGAGGCTGCTGCCGGCGATGATCTCCGCAAAACCGGCGAAGCTGCCCTCCCAGAACTGCGCCGCCACGCGCGAGCGCTCTGCCGCGCGGGCGACGCGTTCGGCCTCTTCGCCGCCGGCGCCGCGATCGATGACGAGCGGCAGGCCGGTCCCCGCAAGCAGCGCCAGCAATTGTTCTTCGAACGGATCGGGAATGCGCTTGGCCGGGTTCTCACCCACCCCCAGGCTCACGGCGATGCGCGGGATGGGCGCCGCCGGCGCGCCGAGGGCCACGTAGGGCCGGGCGCCGCGGACGTCGAGCGTTTCCTCCGCCCACTGCGCGGCCAGCTCGGGCAGCGTCCCAGAGCCATTCGCTCCGTAGGCGCGGCTTTCGAACAGGTGGTAGCGATCCTCCGGACATACGGGCAGCAGGCCGAGCTGCGTCAGGCGGGAATCGGGGTCGATGACGATCGAGTCCGGCCCGGAGAGCAGAGCTTTCAACTCGTCCCACACGGCCAGGCGCTCCCGCAGGCCGCCGCGCCGGTACTCCACGGGGGCGTGGCGCACGCGCGGATCGGCCGCGAACAGCTCGTAGTTCTTGCGCGGACCGGCAAAGATCATCTCGGCGTCCGGAAAGCGTTCCTTGACAGCCGACAGCAGCACGCTGGTGACCGCCACATCGGCGCCCAGGGTCACGCGCGAGAGCACGAAGATCCGGCGCGGGCTGCCGTGAATGCTCCGCACGTTGCGAGCCTGCTCGTAATGCGCCACCAGCGACGCCGCGTCCACACCCTCCCGCGACATCGCCACGGCCTGCGAGAAAAGCCTCGCGTAGGTCGTGCACAGCGCGGGCTCGAAGCGGTCCGCCAGCCCTTCCACCAGGATGCCGAAGAGCGCCTGGCCGCACGGCTCTTCGACCAGCTCGCGGGGCAATTCCTCGGGAGGGTTCCCGGCGATCGACTGCTCCAGGACCTCGCGCGCGATCCGGTTACACGAAGTACTTGTCAATCAGGATCCCCAGCTTCCTCCGGGTTGTTTCGGGCACCATTTTACGGTCGGTGATGATGGCGTGCGAAAGGGCCGACCCGCACTTGCAGGTGCGCTCCAGGGGCATGGCGGCCACGGCTTCGGCCACCACGCGGCAGGCGTTTCCGGCGTTCTGCACCAGGTTGGCGATGATGTCGTTGACGGTGACGGCGTCGTGATCGGGGTGCCAGCAGTCGTAGTCGGTCACCATGGCCACGGTCACGTAGCAGATCTCCGCCTCGCGCGCGAGTTTGGCCTCCTGCAGGTTGGTCATGCCGATCACGTCCATGCCCCAGCTCCGGTACACGTTCGACTCCGCCTTGGTGGAGAACGCCGGGCCTTCCATGCAGAGATACGTGCCACCCTTTTTGGTCTGGACGCCCACGGCGGCACAGGCGCTGGCCAACACTTCCGACATCTGCGGGCAGACCGGATCGGCGAAGCTGATGTGGGCCACCAGCCCTTCGCCGAAAAAGGTGGAGATGCGGCCCCGCGTGCGGTCGAAGAACTGGTCGGGGATGACGAAATCGAGCGGCTTGTGCTCTTCCTTGAGCGAGCCGACCGCGCTGAGAGAGATGATCCGCTCCACCCCCAGCGATTTCATGCCGTAGATGTTGGCGCGGAAGTTCAGCTCCGAAGGCGAGATGCGATGTCCACGCCCGTGCCGCGCCAGAAAGGCGACGCGCCGCCCGGCCAGTTGGCCGAGCACGAAATTGTCCGAAGGCGCGCCGAACGGGGTCTCGATGAGCGCCTCTTCCTGAGCTTCGAAGCCGGGCATGGAGTAGAGCCCGCTGCCGCCGATGATTCCGATTTCCGCTTTCAAATTCAACTCTCCTGAATAAGTTCCAGCAGTACGCCTCCGGTGGAGGCGGGGTGCACAAATACGTATAGATGGCCGCCCGCGCCGGCGCGCGGCTCGTTGAGCAGGCGGGCCCCCTGGCCGCGCAGTCGCTCCACCGCCGCGCGGAGGTCCGGGACCCTGAGCGCCACGTGATGCAGGCCGGGCCCGCGCTTTTCGAGAAACCTCGCGATGGGTGAATCGGGGGCGGAGGCCTCGAGCAGCTCGATGCGCGATTCCCCGGCGGGCAGCATGGCGACGTGGACCTTCTCGGTGGAGACGGTCTCGCGATAACTGACGGCGAGGCCGAGGGCTTCGTAGAGGGGTAACGCCGCATCGAGACTGTTCACTGCAATCCCCAGATGATCGATGCTTAAGTGGGGCAGGCCTCCCGGCCTGCCCTGGACAGGCCAGGAGGCCTGTCCCACTAACGCCGCGAGATCCGCGATACCGGTTCCTTCCGTCGCTACCGTGCGGAGGATCGGAGGGCGCTTTCCCTGGCCGAGGCTCAGCATGGCCTGCAACTCCTGCTCCACGCGGTCTGCGCCCGGCAGGTCGGCCTTGTTGATGACGAACACGTCGGCGATCTCCATGATCCCGGCCTTGATCGCCTGGACGTCGTCGCCCATTCCCGGCACCAGCACCACCACGGTCACCTGCGCCAGGCCGGCGATCTCGACTTCGTCCTGCCCGACGCCGACGGTCTCGATGATCACGTAGTCCTTGCCCGCCGCGTCCATGAGGCGCGCCAGGTCGGCGGTAGCGCGCGACAGGCCGCCGGTGGTGCCGCGGGTCGCCATGGAGCGAATGAAGATTCCGGCGTCGGCGTGGTGCTGCTGCATGCGGATGCGGTCGCCCAGGATGGCGCCGCCGGAGATGCGGCTGCTGGGGTCCACCGCCAGAATCGCGACGGTGCTCCCGGCGGCGCGCAGCACCCGCGCCAGCGCGTCGACCAGCGTGCTTTTTCCAGCGCCGGGGGGGCCGGTGATGCCGACCACGCGGGCGTGGCCGGGACCCAACTGGCGCACAACCTCGAGGGCTTCCGGATCGCGATTTTCCACGCCCGTGGCGGCTCGCGCCAGTGCGCGCGCGTCGCCCTCCCGGATTTTCCGCGCCCACTCGTTCATCAGTTCTTCAGGAGTTGCCGCGCGATCACCAGACGCTGAATTTCGCTGGTGCCTTCCCCGATGGTGCACAGCTTGACGTCGCGGTAGAACTTCTCCACCGGGTAGTCTTTGATGAAGCCGTAGCCGCCGTGGATCTGCACGGCTTCGTTGGCAATGCGCACGGCGGCCTCGGAGGCGAACAGTTTCGCCATGGCCGATTCGCGCGTCACCCGCATGCCGCGGTCGAGCATCCAGGCGGCACGGTAATTCAGCAGGCGGGCGGCGTCGAGCTCCAGCGCCATGTCCACCAGCTTGTGCTGGATCGCCTGGAACTCCGAGATCGGCCGGCCGAACTGTTTGCGCAGCTTGGAGTAGCGCAGCGCGGCATCGTAGGCCCCCTGCGCCATCCCGATGGAGAGCGCGGCGATCGAGATGCGCCCGCCGTCGAGCACCTTCAGGCTGTCCACGAAGCCCTCGTTGAGATGCCCCAGGAGCTGCTGCGAGCCGAGGCGGCAGGTTTCGAAGATCACTTCCCCCGTGGCGCTGGCGCGCAGCCCGAGCTTGTTCTCCTTCTTGCCCGGACGGAACCCCGGGGTGCCCTTCTCGATGATGAAGGCGGAGATGCCGTGCTGCGCCGCCGCGCGATCCGTCACCGCCATGGCCACGCAGACATCCGCGTAGTGAGCGTTGGTGGTGAACGTCTTGGCGCCGTTGAGCACCCAGCAGCCATCGTCCATCACCGCCTTCGTGCGGGTGCCGGCGGCGTCCGACCCGGCTTCCGGCTCGGTGAGCGACCAGCAGCCGATCCATTCGCCCGAGGCCAGGCTGGGCAGGTAGCGCCGGCGCTGCTCGTCGTCGCCGGCCTTGAAAATATGGTTGGAGCAGAGCGAGGTGTGGGCGGCCACGATGATCCCCACCGAGCCGTCCACGCGCGAGAGCTCTTCGATGATGATGGAGTAGTCGATGTAGCCCATGCCGGCGCCGCCGAGCGCCTCGGGGAAGATCGCCCCCATGTATCCCAGCTTGCCCAGTTTGCGGATGACTTCGAGGGGGAAGGTCTGCTCCTCGTCCCATTCCATGACGTGGGGCGCAATCTCGGCCTCCGCGAATTCGCGGACTGCGCGGCGAAGCTGGAGCTGTTCCGGCGTGTACTCGAAGTCCACGGCGGATACCCTAGACGATCTCTTCTTTGACGGCGTCCCAGCGCACGGTGCGCCCTTGCCGGTAGCTTTCCACGGCCATGCGGCAGGCGATGGCCACGCGGTATCCGAGATCGAACGGGCAGTTGGGCTGCTTGCCCGGATCGCGGACGCAATCGAGGAAGTTCTGCATGTGGGCGGCGCGCTCGTTGCGGGTGACGCCCACCATTTCGTTGCCGTCCTTGCGGGTGACTTTTTGCGGCGTGTAGCGGATGCTCTGCGGAGTGTGGGAGATCGTTCCGTTATCGCCCAGCACCTCTTCGCTCACGCCCAGCTTGTCGTTGCCGAAACCCGAGGTCCAGTTGAACAGCATCTCTTCTTCCTGCACCAGCGAGACGTTCATGGTGTCGGGGACCTCGCGGCCGTCCTTCCACAGGTACAGGCCTCCGGTCATGGTGGCCTGCCGCGGAATCTTCAGGCCCATGGCTTTGTACCAGAACGCGAGCTGGTGGCACATGTTTTCGTAGACGTTGCCGCCCGAGTAATCCCAGTAGAACCGCCAGTTGATGTAGCGGTTGGCGTCGAACGGCCGCTGCGGCGCGTCGCCCAGAAAGGCCTTCCACACGATATTCTCGGCCGTCATGTCCGGGTAGACCTGGCGCGCCCACTGTGGCTTGCCGTGCGGCGTGTTGCGATACATGTGGGCTTCGATGGAGGTGACCTTGCCGATCAATTCCGGCTTGAGGAAGCTGAGGGCGTCGGGAATGTGCCCGTAGGAGGTCCACTGGTGCCCCACTTGCACCGCCCGGCGAGCGCCCGCATGTTCCAAGGCTGCCCGCATCTTCTTCGCGTGCGCCAGGTTGAACGCCATAGTCTTTTCCTGGTAGACATGCTTGCCGGCCTCGAGGGCCGCGGTGAAATGCTCGCAGTGCAGATGCTGCGGGGTGGCGATCAGGACGGCATCGATGCTGTTGTCGTCGAGCAGGTGGCGGTAATCGAGATAGGTCTTGGCGTCCGGCGCGATGGCCTTCACTTCTTCCAGCCGGCGGGTGTAGACGTCGGCCGCGCCGACGCACTCGGTGTTAGGAAGGCTCACCGCCTCGCGCAGGATTTCCGACCCGCGCGCGCCCGCCCCGATGATGCCGATGCGAACCCGGTCATTCGCGCCAAGCACGTTGGAAGCGGCCAGGGTGCCTGCCAGTCCGGTGGCTACTTTGCCGATAAAATTGCGTCGAGATTGCATGGAAAAGCGCTTACTCCTTACCGCGCCGGGGACCGCGATGGGGCCGGTGATTCTAAACAATTATATCCTTTGCTAGGCCCCGATATACCGCGCATAGAGACTCCGGGCGACCCCCGTGTCGCTGGTGCCTTTGACAATCGCCCGGCCGTCCGGAAACACGGTCATCTCGTAGGGGGACGCCAGAAAGCGCAGCGCAAACTGGTTGGCCCGCACTTCGCCCAGCGGCTCGAGCCGTAAACGCAATGCTTCCAGATCGATGGGCCGTGCCTGCTCGTGAATCTGCACCGCGTTCCGGCCGCACAGCGTCACCGGGCCGCGCCGCGATTCATCGAGGTAAGCGAACTCCCTACGGCCGCATGCCGGGCAATCCTGGTCGCGCGGCGGCGCTTCGATCTGGCGGACGCGGCCCTCCCAGAGGTCGATGGTGGTGATCCGCGCGCGCACCGAATCGGCGCGGCCGGACAGGATCTTCAAGGCGTCGGCGGTCTGAAACGAGGCCACTGCCGAGATGATCACGTTGAGAACTCCCGCCGTTTCACAGGTGGGCTGGACCCCGGCGGGCGGCTCCGGATAGACGCAGCGGAGGCATGCCGTTTGCCCCGGGAAGACCGGGAGAGCCAGCCCGTAGCTCCCCACGGCCGCCCCATAAATCCAAGGAATACTGAAACTTACGGCGAAATCGTTGATCAGGTAGCGGGTGTCGAAGTTGTCCGTTCCGTCGAGGATCACGCCGGCCCCTTCGAGCAGTTCCACGGCATTGCCGGCGGTGAGGTCGGCCACCACTCCCCGCACCGAGACGGAGGAATTGATGCGGGAGATACGGCGCTCAGCCGCTGCTGCCTTGGGCAGCGCTTCGGCCGCGTCGGATTCCTCGAAGAGCCACTGCCGGTGAAGGTTGGAAGGTTCGACGTAATCGCGGTCGATGATGGTGATCCGCCCCACCCCGGCCCGCGCCAGGGCAGCTGCCTGGAAGCTTCCCAGCGCCCCGCAGCCCACCACCACGGCATGCGACTGGAGCAGCGCCTCCTGGCCCGCTTCGCCGATCCCCGGAAACAGGATTTGCCGGGAATACCGCTCGCGTTCGGCCGCGTTCATGATTTCGATGGTAACAAAGTTGCCTGGAACGCCTTACGTTATCATGAGATTGGTGCGCAACCGGCTCGCCTTCTGCGTCTGCGTGTGTCTGATCGGAATGGCGGCCCAACCCTCCGCCCTCTCAGCCCAATACCAGAAGTTTGAAGGCCTGATGATCCGCAACATTCAGTTCGAGCCCCGCCGGCAGCCGCTCGAAGCCTCCGAGTTGCACGACATCCTGCCCCTCAAGATGAACACCGCCCTCCACATCTCGGAGGTGCGTGCCAGCATCGACCGCCTGTTCGCCACCGGGCGCTTTTCCGACATCCAGGTGGATGCGCAACCCTATCGCGACGGGTGCGCCATCGTGTTCATCACCCGCAACAGCTGGTTCATCGGCGATCTGGGCGCGTCGGGCGCCATTTCCAGCCCGCCCAACTCCGGTCAACTGCAAAACGCGGCGCAGCTCGACCTTGGACAGCCGTTCACCGACCAGAAGCTGCAGGCGGGAATCGAAAACCAGAAGCGCCTGCTCGAAAGCAACGGCCTGTTCCAGGGACAGGTGCGTCCCGTATTCGATTGGGAGACCGACAAGGACTACCAGCAGGTCAACATCCACTTCGAGATCGACTCCGGCCCCCGTGCGCGCTTCGCAACACCTGTGTTCAAAGGGGACCTCAAAATGGACCAGGAGCAGATCGCGCGGGCGACCAAGTTCCGCCGCTGGCTGATCCACACCTGGAAGCCGATGACGCAGACCCGTGTCCGCCAGGGGCTGGAGGGCATTCGCTCGCTCTACCAGAAATCCGACCGCCTGGAGGCTAAGATCGCGCTCGAATCGATGCAGTACGACCCCGAAACGAATTCGGCCATCCCCACGCTGCAGATCGACGCCGGCCCGCGCATCGAAGTCCGCTCCGTGGGCGCTAAGCTCTCCCGGAAGACGCTGCAGCGCTACATCCCGGTTTTCGAGGAACACGCGGTGGATCACGACCTGCTGGTGGAGGGCGCCCACAACCTTCGCGACTATTTCCAGTCGCAGGGTTACTTCGATGCGGAGGTCGAATTCAAAGAGCAGAACGTGGTCAATGACAAGGCTGCCATCGATTACCTGATCAACACGGGCGCGCGGCACAAGCTGGTCTCGATCAAGATCAACGGGAACCAATACTTCAACACGGAAACGCTCCGCGAGCGCATGTACCTCCAGCCCGCCACGCTGCTGCAGTTCCGCCGCGGGCGTTACAGCGAAGACCTGCTGGCCCGCGACGAGAGCTCCATCCGCAGCCTGTACGAATCGAACGGCTTCGCGGAGGTCAAAGTCACCCACCAGGTGATCGACAACTACCTCGGCAAGGCCGACAGCATCGCGGTCGTCATCGACGTCGAGGAGGGGCCGCAGCAGGTCATCCACAGCCTGCAGGTGGACGGCATCGAGCGGCTTCATCGCGACCAGATCCTGACCCTGCTCAGCTCGGTGGCCGGACAGCCCTTCAGCGAGTTCAACGTCGCCGTGGACCGCGACACCATCCTGGCGCAATATTTCGAGAAGGGATTTCCGCGCGCGACGTTCGAGTGGAACTACACGGCCGCCGCCGAGCCGAACCAGGTGGACCTGCACTACGTGGTGCATGAGGGCGGGCAGCAGTTCGTGCGCCAGGTGCTGATCAGCGGGAACCGCGTGACCCGCTCGCGGCTCATCAACCAGAACATCACGCTGGGTCCCGGCGATCCGCTCTCCCCCACCGCCATGACCGACATACAGCGCCGGCTCTACGGACTCGGCGTGTTCGCGCGGGTAGACGCGGCCATCCAAAACCCGGACGGCGATTCCGACCGCAAGTACGTGCTCTATAACCTGGAAGAGGCGCGGCGGTATTCGCTGGCCGTGGGCTTCGGCGCGGAGTTGGGCCGCATCGGCCAGGGCTGCCAGACCTGCTTCGATTCACCCGCCGGCGCCACGGGATTCTCTCCGCGCGTGTCGCTCGACATCACCCGCAACAACCTTTGGGGCATGGCCCACAGCATCAGCCTGCGGACGCGCGTATCCACCCTGGATCAGCGGGTGCTTCTCAACTATTCTTGGCCGCACTTCCACAACAACGACAATCTCACGGTCTCCTTTACGGGTTTGTACGAGGATTCCCACGACATCAACACGTTCAGCTTCCGGCGGCAGGAGGGCTCGCTGCAACTCACCCAGCGGCTCAACAAGGCCACCACGGTGTTCTACCGGTATACTTACCGGCGGGTCGGCGTGAGCGACCTCAAAGTCACGCCGTTCCTGATCCCGCAGGTTTCGCAACCGGTACTGGTCGGCATGACGTCTCTCAATCTGGTGCAGGACCGCCGCGACGATCCCCTCGACCCGCACCGGGGCATCTTCAACACGGTAGACCTCGGACTGGCCGACCATATTTTCGGTTCGCAGCGCAACTATACACGGCTGCTGGTGCGGAATGCGACTTACTACGGCATCGGCAAGCGCCTGGTGCTGGCCCGCATGACGCAGTTCGGCGATCTGTACGCGTTCAACTACAAGGGCGACCCATTGGAAGCGATCCCGCTGCCCGAGCGGCTGTTCGGTGGCGGTAGCACCTCGCACCGCGGATTTCCCGAGTACCAGGCCGGGCCGCGCGATCCGACCACCGGCTTCCCACTGGGCGGCACCGCCCTGCTCTTCAACCAGGTGGAGTTGCGCTTCCCGCTGATCGGAGAGAATATCGGGGGCGTGCTGTTTCACGACATGGGCAACGTCTTCTCGGATGTCCGCAACATCACGTACAAAGTGAGCCAGCCGGATCTCGAAAACCTCGACTACATGGTGCACGCGGCGGGCTTCGGGCTGCGCTACCGGACGCCCATCGGGCCGGTCCGCGTGGACCTCGCTTACAGCATCAATCCACCGTCTTTTTTCGGGTTCTCCGGCACCCAGCAGGATCTGATCAACGCGGGCGTCACTCCGTGCTCGCCGCCGGCCGGCATACCCAACCAGTGCACGGTGCAGCACGTCAGCCATTTTCAATTCTTCTTCTCGATCGGACAGACATTTTGAGCGCCGCGCGCCCAATCCGGTCGATCGTTCTGCTGCTGGCGGCGCTTGCGCCCGCGGGCGCCGTGATCATCGACCGGATTGCGGTTTCCGTCGGAAGCCAGGTGATCACCACCAGCGACATCGACCGCGAGATCCGCGTCTCGGCATTCCTCGAAGGCTCCACCCCCGATTTCAGCACTACCGGCCGCCGCGCCACTGCCGACCGCATGGTCGAGCAGAAGCTCATACGCCGCGAGCTCGAGACCAGCCGCTACCCGGTTCCGCCGCCGGCGGAGATCGACCCGGTGCTCGCCGCGCTGGTTCAAAAGCAGTTTCACGATGAAGCGGCGTACCGCGCCGCCCTCGCGGCCTACGGCATTACGGATCAGGACGTCCGCGACGAGTTGTTGTGGCAGCGAACCCTGCTCCTGTTCGTGGACGACCGCTTCCGGCCGGCCGTGCAGGTGACCGATCAGGAAGTGAAGGATTATTTCGACAAGGTGGTGGCGCCGGCCGCGCTGGCCGCCCACCCTTACCAGCCCGCGACGCTCGATGCGTATCGCGATCAGATCGTCCGCAACCTCACCGGCCAGCGAGCCGACCAGGAGATGGACCGGTGGCTCACCCAGGCACGCGCCCGCACTGACGTGGTCTACCACGCGGAGGCCTTCCAATGAGCCGCAGGCGCCGGTACTGGGCGGGCGGCGCGGTCGCTGCGGCTCTGCTGATCGCTATCGCGGGCGCTGCCTGGTTTCTGCAGAGCGGGTGGCTCCGGGAAATCGTGCGCGCGCGGATTGTCAGCGCCGTGGAATCGGCCACCGGCGGACGCGTCGAAATCGGCCAGGTCCAGTTCCAGTGGAAACAGCTTCGCGCCGAAGTCGCGAGCTTCACGCTCCACGGTTCCGAGCCCGCCGATAAGCCCCCTCTCTTCCGGGCCTCCCGAATTTCGGTGGGGCTCAAGGTGCTTTCCGCTCTGCAGCGCGATATCGACATCGAATCGCTGGAGATCGCCGATCCCCGCATTTACCTGATCGTCGGCTCCGGAGGCCGCACGAATATACCCGAACCCAAAGGTAAACGAGGCGGCGCCAATCCCCTCGAGGCGGTAGTGAATCTGGCGATCGGCCGGTTCGACATTCGGAACGGCATTTTCGAGGTGGAGAACCGCGGCCAGACGCCCTTCGATGCCAGCGGCCGCAACCTGAACGCGCGGCTGTCGTACGAAGCGGGCGGACCGCGCTACCGCGGCAAACTTTCCATGCAACCGCTCGAGCTTCGATGGCCCGGGTACGCGCCGGTGCCCTTCGGCGTCGACCTTGCGGTGTCGATCGAGCGGAACCGGATCGGTGTTGATTCTGCAAAACTGGCCACCGGCAATTCGCAGCTTACGCTGTCCGGCGCGGTGGAAAACCTGGACGCCCCCACCGGGCGGTTTCGCTACCAGGCGCGCGTGGCGGTGCCCGATGCGGTCCGCATCCTGCACCTCGACGGCCTGGAGCGCGGCACGGTGGAGGCCTCCGGCGAAGGGGTCTGGGAGGGAGGCAGCCGCTTCTCGGCGTCCGGCAGCGTTCGCGCCAGGGATGTGGACTATCGCGATTCGGCGGTGCGGCTGCGCGATTGCCGCCTGGACGGAACGCTCGCCGCGACGTCCGGCGGAGTCGAAATCTCCGGCGCGCGGGTGGCCGGCAGCTATCTGAGCTCGCTCCAGCGCACGGACGTGAGCGGCGGTATTTCGAAGGCGGCGCTGCGGCGCGGTGAGCTCAGTTTGCGCGGAATCGCGCTCGAGGCCCTCGGCGGAGAGTTCCTCGGCGACGGCACCCTGCGCGATCTCGATCGCTTTTCGGTCGCCGGCCGCATTTCCGGCATCGACGCCCGCCGCGCGGTGGCCCTCTACAGCCGCGAGGCGATCCCCTGGGACGCGCTGGCCTCGGGCGAAGTCAGCGTCGAAGGATCGCTCCGCCGCCGGAACGAAAAACAACTGAGCGCCAGCCTGGCGATCGGTCCCGCCGGGGACGGCCCGCCCGTCCACGGCCAGATCAGCGCCCGCTACGATGCGCGAACCGGCGTGTTGGATCTCGGCAGGTCGTCCATGATTCTGCCGTCGTCGCGAGCTGATTTCTCGGGCGCGCTGGGCCATGAAATGCGAGTCCGCCTGGAGACCCGCGACTTGAACGACCTGCTTCCCGCGGTGGGCCGGAGCGCCGGCTCGGTTCCGGTCCAGCTCTTGCCGGGCGGCAAGCTGGAATTCGCGGGTCTTGCGGCCGGCAGCCTGGATCATCCGCGGATCTCGGGCCGGCTGGCCCTGGAGCATTTCAGCGTTTCCGGCAAGGAGGTCGATTCTCTCGCGGGCACGTTGACCGCCTCGCCCGACAACGTCCGGATCGACGATGGAACCGCCGCGTGGAAGAGCCTGCGAGCGCGCTTCCGCGGGGCCGTGGCGCTCGCGGAGTGGCAGGCCGGCGATACCAGCCAGGTCTTCGGTGATGCCTCCCTGCGCGGCGCGGCCGTGGCTGACGTGCTGACCCTGGCGGCCGCCGCCGAGTTCCCGCTCAGCGGTACGCTTGGCGGCTCCGCGCAGTTTTCGGGCACGGTGGGGCGGCCGATGGCATCGGGCGACTTCGAGATCGTCAAGGGAGCGCTGCGGAACGAGCCCTTCGACCGGTTCACGGGCCGTTTGAGCTATAGCGGTGACACCCTGGAGCTGGCTTCCGGACAGGTGCGTGCAGGAGCCAAGCAGGTGCAGGTGGCTGCGGCGTTTCATCACCCGCCGCAAACCTTCGATTCCGGCCGCCTGCATTTTCAAATAGCCACAAATCCCATGCCGATCGACCAGATCGCGACGCTGGCCAAGGCCCGCCCGGGAATCCAGGGCGCGGTGCAGGTGAATGCCTCCGGGGATCTCGATGTCACGCGGCGATCGGGCGGCACGGACTTTCGCCTCTCGGCACTCGGGGCCGTTGTCACCGCAAGCGGCTTGCAGTACACGGGCCAGCCGGTCGGCAATGCGCGCCTGGCCGCCCATTCCGAAGGGCAGGTTTTGAAAGCCTCGCTCTATGCCGACCTGGCCGAATCCGCGGTGCACGGCGAAGGCCAGTGGAAACTCGAAGGCGATTATCCCGGCACCGCCACCGTCACCATCGCCAATTTCGATTTCGTCCAGTTGCGGCCGTGGCTCCCGACCTCCGCCGCGGACCGCTTTTCCGGCTCGGCGGATGGCGAAATCCGCATCAAAGGGCCGGTGCTGAAGCCGGAGCAGCTCGAGGCCGAGGTGCGCCTGCCCAAGCTCAACATTGCACCCCCGGCCAAATCCGGAATCCCGGAATCGCTGGCGCTACACAATTCCGGCCCGGTGATCGCGACCCTGGCGAATTCCGAGCTGACCATCCAGAGCGCGCGCCTGGCGGGCCGCTCGACCGACATCACGGTGACCGGGAAGGTGAAGCTGAGCCAGAAGAACCCGCTCGATCTGCGGGTGAACGGGCAGGTCGATCTGCAGGTGCTCCGCGATTTCGATCGCAGCCTGGCGGCTTCCGGCATCGTCTCGACCGACGCGACCGTACGCGGCGAGCTTAGCAATCCGCAGATAAACGGCCGGATGGAGTTTCAGGACGCCGCATTCAGCGTGGTCGATCTGCCGAACGGCATCTCCGGCGCCAACGGGTTAATCCTGTTTACCGGCAACCGCGCCACGATCCAGAAGTTCAGCGGCGAAACCGGCGGCGGCCGCATTGACCTTACCGGTTTTGCGAGCTACAGCGGCGGCCCGCTGGTATTTCACCTGCGCGCCGTGGCCAAGGAAGTGCGCGTGCGCTACCCCGAAGGGGTCAGCACGGTCGCCGACGCCAACCTGAGCTTCACCGGCACCACCGACCGCAGCAACCTTTCGGGCACGTTCACGATCCTGCGCACGGGCTTCACCATCCGGTCGGATTTCACCTCCCTGATCGCGAAATCCTCGGAGCCGGTGCAGACTCCCTCCGCGCGCACCGGCCTGCTGGGCGGCCTGAACTTCGACATCCAGATCAATACCTCGCCCGACATTCAATTTCAGAGCTCGCTCACGCAGGACCTCCAGGTGGAGGCCAACCTGCGGCTGCGCGGCACGGCCAGCAACCCCGCGCTGCTTGGCCGCATCAACATCACGCACGGCCAGGTGGTCTTCTACGGCACGCGCTTCAATGTCAACCAGGGGTCGATCGCCTTCTACAATCCGCTCAAGGTGGAGCCCATTCTGGACGTGGATCTCGAGACCAAGGCGCGCGGCATCGACATCACCCTCACGGTGAGCGGCCACCTGAACAAGTTGAACCTGACCCCGCGTTCCGATCCGCCGCTACAATTCAACGAGATCGTGGCGCTTCTGGCCACCGGCCGGACCCCGACCTCCGACCCCACGCTGCTGGCCCAGCAGGCCACCGCGCCCAACGCCTGGCAGCAGGCCGGCGCGTCGGCCCTGCTCGGCCAGGCTATCGCCAGCCCGGTGACGGGCCGCCTGCAGCGCTTCTTCGGGGTAAGCAAACTGCGCATCGACCCGACGCTGCCGGGCGTGGAAAACAACCCGCAGGCGCGCCTGACCCTGGAGCAGCAGGTGACGTCGGACATTACGTTCACCTACATCACCAACCTGACCACCAGCAACCAACAGGTGATCCGCGTGGAGTGGGCGCTGAGCAAGCAGTGGTCGGTGGTGGCCCTGCGGGAAGAGAACGGCGTCTTCGGCCTCGACTTCTTTTACCGGAAGCAATTCTGAAGGCCGGCGCCGGGGCCGTTTCTCAGCGGCCTGCGACCCGGCGCGCCTGCGTTCAGCGCGCCTCCGTGGTGGAGGGCCCATGGTGCCCGAGCGAGAGCGCTTTCGCGATTTCGCGGGCAAGCTCATCGGGAACGAACTTCGCCACGAAGCCGTCCGCTCCGACCCTCTTGGCATGCGATTCGTTGGCGGAACCCGACAGTGACGAGTGGATGACGACGGGAACATTCTTCAGCAAATCGTCTTCCTTCAACTGCCGGGTCAGCGTGAACCCGTCCATCTCGGGCATCTCCAGATCCGTCAGCACCATCGCGACCTTACGGCTTATGGGCATCCCGGCACTCCGGGCTTCCTGTGCCATGCTCTTGAGATGATGCCACGCCTCTTGACCCGTTTTCGTGGCAAGAAAGGGAAGGTTGAATCGGGTCAGAACCGTCTCGATCTGTCGACGCGCGACGCTCGAGTCATCGGCATAGACGATCACGGAACCCTGCGGAATCTGAATCGACGGGGTGTATGTGATCTCCTCGCCGCTCTTAAAGCGCGAAGGCAGAGTTTCACGCAAAATGGATTCCACATCCAGGATCAGAGCCAGGCGAGCGTTCTCCTGGTTCTCGTCCAGGCGAGCGAGGCTGGTAACGAGGGCCCCGGCCGCGGCCTTCTCGGCCGAGACGACCCGGCCCCACTCCAGGCGCACGATCTCCTCGACTTCCTCTACAGCGAATCCCTGAACGGAACGTTCGTACTCGGTGACCAGGAGAATATTGCGCGCGGAGGGTGTGCAACCCACCACGGAGGGGAGATCGATTACGGGAATAATCTGGCCGCGGATATTGGCGACGCCCAGAACATGCTTGGGAGATCCCGGCATCGGGGTGATCGACGGCATTATCAGTGCTTCGCGCACTTTGAAGACATTCATGCCGAAGACTTCCCGAGTGTTCGAGTTCCGGTCCTCGCCCAGCCGGAAGATCAACAGCTCGAATTTGTTTGTGCCGGCTAAGTTAGAGCGCTCGTCGACTTCCTGCATTACGTCATTCATGGCGCGACTCCTCAGTTCTGCTTTTGACTGATAGCAGCACTCAGTTCATCCAGCTTGGTAAGCAATTCCTGCTCGATGCGCGAGATTTCGGAGCCCTGGCGCATGGCTTCGTCCCGATCCCCTGCCTGCACGGCCGTACGGATTCCGCGTGCGGCGAGATAGAGCGCGGCATAGGGACTTGCAACCTCCTGGAACGCGGGACTCTGTCCGAAGGACTCCCGCCCCACACCCTCGTACCAGCGTCCAAAGGTGGATTGGCGGTGGTCCGGCAGCTCGGCCGAAGGTTGTGGAACTCTCCGGTTGCCGATCTCGGCCAGGATGTTTCGTACGAAGATCTTGATGTCGTTTCTCGCCGACTCGATGTTCATCACCGCCACCGTGTTGTGAAGTGACTGAACCCGCTCGCCCAGAGAAATTGTGACCGACTCCGCGCCGTGGGCAGTCTGTTCTGCCGAGTGGCTGGTCTTTTCAATGGACCTGGCCGAGTTGTCAATGTCGACAATGTTGCCTTGCACTTCCTCGGTGGCCTTCTGCACGCGCTTCGATAGATTGCGCACTTCGTCTGCGACCACGGCAAAGCCGCGGCCGTGCTCTCCGGCTCGCGCCGCCTCGATTGCCGCGTTGAGCGCGAGCAGGTTGGTCTGATAAGCGATCTCCCGAATGGTCTGGGCGATTTGTCCGATCGCGCCCACCTGTGCGATCAGTCCCTTCGAGGCTTTGCGGCTGTCCGCCACCGACTGGGCGAGCCCGTTCAGCTTGCCGCCGACGGCCTTCATTGCGCGATCGGTCTCGTGAGCCAGGTCCATCAGCGAATCGGCGTTCTCCGACGCGGCCTTGCTCATGCTCGTGATCACCTCTTCGGCTAGTCTCGCGTCGCTGATGTTACGCCAGGAGGCATGGAACGCGATGACCTTCCTGGCCCGATCGCAGATCGGTGTGAAGTTCAGGCTGAAGGTAATCCCGCCGAGGGTCAGCTCCGTACTGTGCTCTTGCGTCGGATCGGCGGTCAGGCTGCGGAAGACATTCCGAATGCGCTCCGGATCCCTGTGAAACTGATGAATCGAGCAGCCGATAGCCTTGCGGACGTCCGCCCCCCTGAGAAGAGGATTGAGCCGCCTGTGATTCAGGCTCATTGCCTCGAGCGCGGAGTGATTCATAAAGAGGATGGGGTTTTCCATCTGCTCGTCCGCATCGCACAGCATCTCCAGACTGGCGAGCGGCTCAAGCAGGGCGCGCGCGTAGTCGAGGAGCTGTTCCCGTTCAGAACCTTCTCCCCGCTCCCTGGCAGTTGTTTTGGCGCGCGGCGCCTGCCGGCCGGCGGCCTTGCCGCCGGGGCGTCCCGCCTTTTTGGGAGGCTTTGTCTTTGGCTCCGAAATCCTGCCGTTGCCGGCCTGACGATGATTGGGAATGACCATGCTAGCCATTTAGAAACTCCTTTTACCGAGAGATTACGGTTCCGACGGTCAGGCCATCGAACCAGTCCAAAAAATGTGCCACGTTTTCGCCTGCGTAGATGGCTCCGTGCTGAGGACAAAGGTAGTCGATGTCCAACTTGCGAACACGGTTGATCCAATCCTTTTTGGCGGCGTTTGAGGGCATCCATCGCTCATGGAAAAACTTCGCATGCTGAATGTGGTCGTCGAATGCTCTCTTGGATTCCGCTCCCTGGTGCCCGCCGACCCAGATGCTGTGACCGGGCGGCAGGAGAGCCGCTCCCACATCACCGCTGAAGTAAACCTTCGCCTCCGGGTCATAGACATGGAAGTTCGCGGAGGCGTGCAGATAGTGCGCCGGGATCAGTTCGAGATTGTGACCACCGATAACCATGACGCCGCCCTCATCCGGGGTGCCGATCAAGTCGGCGTCCAGCGCTCCGTAGTGCCGGATGAAGCCTTCCCACAGGCTGGGTATGTGCCATTGCACCTTCTGGTTGCACGCGTTCCACAAGGGTAGGCTGGACGCAATATCCGGATCCTGGTGGGAAACGAACGCCTTGACGACGGACGTAGGCGGCACGACCTCGGCTACAGCCGCGAGCACCTGCGGGAAGATCTCGAAACCGCCCGGGTCCAGAATGGCGCTCTGCCCGTTTGACTCGACGATATACACGTTCGAATCGATGACCCGGCGCTCGTCCTGGTCATACAACACCCACCAGCGGTGATTCCCCGCCTCAAATACTGGCGCTGCTTTCATGCAGTACCTCCTCTAATTCAGCGCGATATTTCCAGATCGCATCTCTGACCTTGGCCACCGCGAGCCCCATCTCGTGCGAGACGCGCATCAGCGGCGCGCCGCTCTGCTCCGAAAGCGCAGCCTCGATGCGCCCGTTGGTGACCACGTACTCCTGCTCGGCGATACCCTCCTGCAGGCGTACGACCGTCTCCACCAGTTGGCGCAGGATCGCTATTCCTTCGGCTTCTTCAGCTTCGATGTTGCGCCGCCAGTTCTGTTCGGATTGCGAAAGAAAAGTGCTGAAACGGCCGTTTGCCTTCGTCATCTCCTTCGTACGGCGGAACATCTCGGTAAAGCGGGCGTTCTGCAAAATGCGCAGTTCCACCCGGACCAGCGGCGCGACCGATTGCTGTAGCGGCGCCGCGGCATCTTTCAGGTGCACCGCCTGCTCCCGGAACGCCTGGGCAACCACGCCGTAGCTCGCCAGTTTGTTCCCGTGCCGCTTGACAAGAACCATGGCGTTGAGAGCGCGGCGGTCGATCTCGTGCAACGAGCGTTCGATGGTGCGCCTTGTGCGGGACGACGCATCCATGATCTGCATAATGCGTTGAATATCCATCAACGCCCTCCTTCAATTGCGGCGGCAGCGGCTGCGCTGAGGGCCGTCGCATCCAGAATGAGGACGACATTGCCGCGGCCGGAAATCGTCGCGCCCTGGTACAGGTTGGGGCCGGTAAGAAAATCGATGGGCTTCACGACGGAGTCTTCGTTGCCCAGAACCTCTGAGACCACAAACAGGCCGCGCTCGGTCAATACGCCTTCGGCGCTCTCGGCGCCCAGGCGCAGCGGCCGATTCTGCAAGATCGCTCCCAGGTCCACCACCGGCGCTGTTCGCGAGCCGTCCACGCAATAGTTGACCCGGCCGGCGAGCCGGTGCACACGGTGCTCTTCAAGATCCGTCAGGCTATCGATGGCCGAGATCGGTAGCGCATAGACATCCTGGCGAACCCGCAGGTAGAGCACCGGGAGCACGGCCAGCGTGAGCGGAAACTCCATCGCGATGCGCGTGCCTTGGCCGAGAGTGGTATCGATCGAGAGGCGGCCCCGCAGCTTTTCGGTCGTTTCCTTCACTACGTCCATGCCCACACCGCGTCCGGAGAGATCCGTCGCTCGTTCCTTGGTGGAGAAGCCCGGACGAAAGATCAATTCCAGCGACTCCTGGTCCGAAAAGTGGGCCGCCTGTTCCGCCGTGATCACTTCCTTCTCGATCGCCTTCTGGACAATCACGCGCCGGTCGATTCCCTTGCCGTCATCGGAAACCTCGATCCGTACCTTGTCGCCCAGGTGGATCGCGGCAATCTTCAGCAGCGCCGTAGGGAGCTTGTTTGCGCTCCTCCGGACTTCCGGCAGTTCGATGCCGTGATCGAGGCTGTTGCGCACCAGGTGCGTCATGGGACCGGAGAGGGCGTCCACCACAGTCTTGTCAATCTCCACATCCTCCCCGGTAATCTCCAGCCGGACCTCTTTGTTGAGCTGACGCGAAAGGTCGCGAACCACGCGGGGCAACTGCTGGAACAGGCGCCTGCAGGGCTGCATGCGCAGACGCATCACCGTGCTCTGTAGATCGCTCACTCTCAGGTCCATCTCTCGCGCGATCCGGGACATGTTCTCGTCGTCCTTGATCAGCCCGCCTACCGCGGAGGTCAGCCGGTTCCGCAGGAGCACCAGTTCGCCAACCTGGTTCATGACGGCATCGAGCCGGTCCGCGTCTACGCGCAGCGAGTTCTCAACGGCGTCAGCGCTCCTCGGATCCCGATCGGGGAGGAGCGGCAGGCGGCGGTGCGGCAACCTCCGCCGCAGCCATGAATTGTTCCGAGAGGATCGAGAGCGGTCGGGCAACCGCCGCGGCTTCATCCAGAGGAGCGACTTGCGCATCTGCAACCGGCGCAGCCCCGGCCGGAGGGCCCGCACATTCGGGTTCTGTGCCGGCGAGCATGTTGATGGTTCGGCCGAGATCGGCCGGGCCAGGACCAGGCTCCTCCTCTCTCCCAAGGTCCTGAAACATGGCGCTAAGGACGTCGATGCCCCCGAGGATGGCATCGATGCGGGCAGACGTCACTGGCAGCAAGTGGGAGCGCAGCTTGTCCAGAAGGTTCTCGAGGCCGTGCGCCCAATTCACCAGGTGGGTCGCATCCAGAAACCCCGCACCGCCCTTGATGGTGTGAAAGGCGCGGAAGATCGATGCGAGAGCATCGTCATTGCCCGGATCGGCTTCAAGGCGGAGGATCTCTTCCTGCGCTTTTTGCAGCAGTTCTCTCGACTCGACCAGGTAGTCCTGTAGAAACTCTAATTCCACGGCGGCACCATACCTTATATCGGCAGCCGCCAGGTTTCCTTTTAGGTCAATTGCGAGATTTTCGGTGAGAGCCGCGTTTCAGAAGTATTTCTTCCGCCACGCCGCCAGAACTGCGAGGCCGGCGCCGATGCAGAGGATCGACGCCGGCTCAGGGGTAGCGACCGCGCTGCTGAACTTCAGATTATCGACCTCGAAGTTCCAGTTTTGGCCGTCCGATCTCGTAGAATAGACCACCGCACGGGTAATGCCGGGATCTTGAAGCACCATGAATCCCTCGAGTCCCACCGCACCACCTCGCTCAAGACCCGAGGTCAGCGACTCGATCAGCGTGTTTCCGTGGTAAACCGCCATCGTGAAGGTACTGGTAGAAAAGCTGTTGCTGCTACCCTCAACATAGAGTCCGACCCTGGATTGAGGCATCGAGAAATCGATGTACAACCCTTGGGCGAGGGAGCCCCCATTTCCGCCGCCCTGGTCGACCCATATCACGTTCGGCAGAGAGATCAGCGCCGAATTGGTAGCGAGAACTCCGTTCGTGGCATAGGCGTTGAAGTTCGGAACGCTGAACGTCACGCCTTGATCCGCGAACTGATTCGTCAGAGCTTCTCCGCTGCCGAGAACCGGCGATCCCGAGAGGCGATCGAAGTTGATTACAGTGCCGCCGAAGCTCGTATACGCGACGGGCATAGCTTCGGCGGCACCGGCGAGGAGACATCCAGCTATGGCAAAACTGGCGATGACGCAACGTGTTCTCCGCAAGAGTCAACTCCTGGAGCCCATCCATTTCCTACGGCGGGAACTCCAAATCACCCGTGTTAAGAAACATAAATCGAACTGCCTCGCTCTAGCGGTACCGTTACGTTCAATCCGTCGCCGACGAACTTTTGTTTTGTGAGGTTGCGAGCTAGTGCCTGCGTCCAGTGACATTCGGCCCGATCGGGAGCCAGCGCATCCGGTATCGTAAAATACACCGGGAGCGACGATCCAATTGTGACCGTCGCCGCCAGTGCGTTTCAAGGAATCTGCCGCCGGCCCCGAGGTCTCTACGGGGCGGGGATCGTGTCTTCCGATGTAAACGGGGAGGCTGGCAATCCAGCGGCGTTGAAGAGATTGACCACGGGCGCGTTGGACCACCCGTATCGCGCGTATTTCGGTCCCGGCACGCTCGCATTGCTGAGGACCACGGTCTGGCCTTCGATGCGTGCGTCTGCGCTCACGAAGCGGCCGTCGTCTCCGGCAATCTCAAAGCCCTCGAGAGCGCCGCCCTTCGCGACTAGCCCTTCCGCCGCATGGTCGAACCAGATCCGCGTAGCGCGGCGCCCTCGGGAGTCGCCTGGCGGAACAGCGGGCCGGAATACTCCAAGTGCTCGCCATACGCCAGAGCCCTGGCCGCCAGCGCGAGCCGCGCGCCTACCGTCTGTTTATCGGCCGGGTGGACGTTGTCGGGATTGCCGACGTCGATGGTCACCACCATGGCGGTATTCGTCACCGAGAGGCTGCGGCGCTGCGCTTCGCGAATGACCGCCCACGCTTCGGCGGCGTTCGACTTGAAGTTGGAGATCTGCACGAAGAGGAACGGAAAATCTCCCTCGTGCCACTGCCTGCGCCAGTCGCGGATGAGGGCGGGAAAGAGCCGGGCATACATCGGGGCGGAGGCCAGTTTGCTGTTGGACTCGCCCTGATACCAGATCACCCCCTTGATCGTATAGCCCACCGCAGGTGCAACCATCCCGTTGAACAACGCGGCGGGGGCCCAGGACGAGGGGTCGGGGTGCCAGGGGTGCGGCGGCGGTGCCTGGCCAGCCTCCCGGGCGGCCAGGTTTTCGCGCTGCTCCCTCGCCCGGATCGCCGCCATTTCGCCTTGCGTCTTCATCATCCGGGCGCGTGTGGCGAACACCGGCATGAGACCCGCGTCCGCGGAGATGGCTTCCAGGCTCAACCATGCTTCGGCCACGGTGCCGCCCCATGTGGAATCGATGAGTCCGATGGGTATGTGTTCCCGGCCCGCCAGGTCGCGTCCGAAGAAATAGGCCACCGCCGAGAAATCGGAAGCTGTTTCGGGCGAGCAGAGAGTCCAGGATGCACCGGCGTCGTTGAGGGGGAAGTCCAATGCTTTCTCGGGGATGTGCAGGAGTCGAATCTGCGGCTGGCTGGCATGGGCGATCTCCTCCGCCGAGTCCTTCAGGGGGGCGCCGTCAAATCCCTTGAGGGGCATCTCCATGTTGGACTGGCCCGAAGCGAACCACACGTCGCCGATCAGAACATCGTCCAGGACGATCTTGTTGCTGCCGGTCACGGTGAGCTGGTATGGGCCCCCGGCGGGCTCGGGAGGCAGGTAAACGCTCCAGTTCCCCAGGTTGTCCCCGGTGGTCTCTCGGCTGGTCCCGTGGAGCGCGACCGAGACCTTCTCGCCGGGATCCGACCATCCCCAGACGTGAATCGGCCTGTCGCGCTGCAATACCATATGGCTGCTGAGAATCCCGGGCAGCTTCGCCTCGCACTTTCCATTCGGCGCGTAACAGGCGAGAAGGAGGGCGAGGGCGGAGATCCGAACCGTGAAGCGGAAGCGCATAAGTAGATTCTGACGCAAATGGCGAGCGGCAGGGGACGCCCGCGCGATCCACCTTCCCGCCTGCCGCGCGTTTACAATAGATCTTCGATGAACGCTCTGGCCACTACCGGGGCCGCCGCCGCGGGGGCCGCTGCTTTTCTGGCCTGGGCGGTCCGCGGACGCTCGTCGGCGGTGTTCGGGCCTTCCGAGTGGCGCGGTCCGCGCGACCGCCCCGTGCTGGCCCTGACGTTTGACGACGGCCCCAGCGAAGGCACGCCGGCGATTCTCGATGTCCTGGCCCGCCACGGCGTCCCCGCCACCTTCTTTCAGGTGGGCGCCAACGTCGACCGCCTGCCGGAGATCGCCCGCGCGGTCCGCGACGCCGGACACGAGATCGGCAACCACAGTTATTCCCACCCGCTGTTCTGTTTCCGCTCTTCGGGGTTCATGGAAAACGACCTGCGCCGCGCCCAGGAAGCCATCCGCCGTCATACCGGCGCCAACCCGGCCTGGTTTCGCGCGCCGTTCGGGGTCCGCTGGTTCGGCATCGGGCCGGCCCAGCGGCGTCTTGGCCTGGGCGGCGTCATGTGGACCGTAATCGGCTATGATTGGAGTCTGGGATCTGAAGAGGTCGTCGAACGGATCCTTGGCCGCGTCTCCAAGGGGGCGATTGTGTGCCTTCACGATGGACGCGAGCTGCGGGCCAGGCCGGATACCGGCGTAACCCTGGAAGCCGTTCGCCGCCTGGTTCCGACGCTGCTGGACCAGGGCTACCGGTTCGAGACAATTAGCCGATTACTATGTCCGACGATTTAATTCAACGGGTCTTGAAGGTGATTGCCGCTTCCAAGCGGATTCCGCCCGAGACCGTCACGATCGACAGCAATTTCGAGCAGCTTGGAATCGATTCCATGGACGCGGTGGAAATTCTCTTCGCATTGGAGAACGAATTCGACGTCAGCATTCCCGACGAAGAAGTTCGCCACGTCCGCGATGTCCGCGGGATGTGCGAGGGCATCGAAAGACTGGTCGTCGCCAAGTCTGACGCGGCGGCGAAAGAGTAATGATGCGGCGTGTCGCCATCACCGGTGCCGGCGCCATCTGCGCCATCGGCAGGAATACCGCGGAATTCGCGGAATCGCTCCGCTGCGGGAGGCCCGGGATCAGCCCGATCGAGTCGACCGACATGAGCCAGTTCCGTTTCCAGAACGGCGCCGAAATCAAGGGATACTGCCATCAGCCCTATTTCGACGACCGCCGCGCCGATTTCATGGACCGGTTCGCCCAGTTCGCGGTCATCGCTGCGCGCGAGGCCGTGGAGAGCGCGGCCGTCGAGTGGACCCCGGAGCTGCGCGAATCCGCCGCCATCATTACCGGCTCCTGCGTGGGCGGCCAGAGCACGGAAGACATCGGCTTTCAGGAGGTTTATAAATTCGCGCGCAACCGCGTCCACCCGCTGACCATTCCGAAGACCATGGCGAACGCCGGCGCCAGCCATATTTCGATGGAGTTCGGCATCACCGGCCCCAGTTTTACCATTTCCACGGCCTGCTCTTCGGCGGGACACGCTATCGGCCAGGCCTACTGGATGGTGCGCTCGGGGCAGACCGACCTGGCCCTTACGGGCGGCAGCGAAGCCCCCTTCAGCTTCGGAATCCTCAAAGCCTGGGAGGCCATGCGGGTGGTGTCGCCGGATACCTGCCGGCCGTTTTCGAAGGACCGCCGCGGGATGATCCTGGGCGAAGGGTCGGCCATGTTCGTGCTCGAGCCGCTGGAGGCCGCCGTAGCTCGCGGCGCCACGATTCTCGCCGAGATTGTGGGCTTCGGCATGTCGGCCGACGCCTGCCATATTACACAGCCCTCGTCGGAAGGCGCGGCCCGGGCGATGCGCGCCGCCCTGCGCGATGCCGGTCTCGCTCCCGAACAGATCGGCTATATTAATGCGCACGGGACCGCCACCCCCGCCAACGATCCGACGGAAACCGCGGCCATCCGCGCGGTCTTCGGCAGGCATGCGGAAGGGCTGCCGGTCAGCTCCACCAAATCGATGCACGGCCACGCGCTAGGCGCGGCGGCGGCTCTCGAATGCCTGGCGGCGGCGCAGGCGCTGCGCGACGGCATCCTCCCGCCGACCGCCAATTTCACTGAGCCCGACCCGCTGTGCGACCTGGACGTGATCCCGAACCATGCCCGCCGGCAGCAGGTCGAGTATGCGATCTCGAATTCGTTCGCGTTCGGCGGATTGAACGCGGTGCTGGCGCTGCGGAAATACGAGTAATTAAAGTGGGGCGGGCCTCCCGGCCTGCCCACGCGCCGAAGGCGCGCTCCGCGCGCTGGGCAGGCCGGGAGGCCCGCCCCACAGAACCCTCAATCTCCCGGGACGCGCTCCGCTTTGCGTCCGTACCACCAGCCCATTTCGGCCAGCGTCGCCGAAATGCGGGCCCAGTTCGTGCGGACTGTCGATAGGGCCAGCATCAGCAGAATCACCGCCAGCGCCGCCGCGATCGTCTGGGGCACCGTCAGGCCGCTCTTGAAGAACCACAGCCACCGGCCATAGACCAGCTCGATGTGCACCCAGTAGACCAGCAGGGAGGTGGTGCCGAACTGCCGCACCCAGCTCCAGCCGGGCCCGGCCGCATAGCGGGTCCACAGGAACGCAAAGGAAAGCATCAGGAGCGTGACCCCCTGCTTGGTCAGGATCTGCGCGGGGCTGTCCAGCCAGTAGTCCGATTTTTGGTACAGCGAAAAGGGCAGGCTGGAGAAGTACTGGCAGGCCAGGATCAGCACGCCGCCCACGATGGCCGCCCACTGCATCACCCGCTCGATAGTCTCCTGGGGCACGGCACGGATAATGCTGCCGGCGCTCATGCCGAAGGCCAGGTAAGCCGCCCACGGGAAGAAGCTGAAAAAGCGGTGATCAGGAACCAGGTAATCCCGCACCAGCCAGGGAAGGCTTGACGAATCCAGTTGCGAGACCAAAGGCGAGGCGAAGGCGATCGCGAGGCCGGCGATGGCGCACCACCGCGCCCGGTCCACCGTGCGCAGCATGGCCATCACGGACATGACGGCCATGGCGAATCCCATGCAGTTCAGGATGTCCACCTTTAACAGGTCCGTCCATGCCGCTGGAAATCCGAAGAGGAACATCTGGATGCGGAACGCAAATGCCAGGAAGAACAGGTAGCCGCAGCGGCGGAACGCGTGGGTGACGCGCTCGAACGGCGCCATGCCTTTGCGCTCGGTGCTGTCCATCAGAAACGACAGCGTGACGCCGGTCAGGAAGAGGAAGATGGCCGGCGGCATTCCTCCCGCGAACTGCGAGAAGACGTAGGCTCCGCCGGGCCGCAGGTCGCTCTTCAGGAACGAATCGAAAACGTGCCCCTGCAGCATGATCAGGGCGCCGAGGCCGCGCACCCAATCGAGATACTGAAGGCGGTAGGAGCTGGTCTTGGTGGCCATCGCTGCTATTGCTTCTGCGGCCTTTCCCAGCGCGCGTTTTTCGGCACGTCCAGCTTGACGGCCGATTCGGGCACGCTCGTCAATTGAACATCCGTATAGGTGGCCATCATGTAGTCGCCGCCCGGCTGGTAAAGCTTCTGTTGGAGGGTGATGCCGGTGGCATCCGCAATCCACAAATCGATCTTGGGGAAATGTGCCGCGAGTTCCCTATCCCTGGGGGTGAGTTCGATGCGCGTGGCGTCCTGCCCGGCGGCTTTCTCCGGACCGATCAGCCGGATTCCGTAGACCGCGAGCAACTCTTTGGAGCTGCTCCCGAACGCCAGGGTCATCAACTGGTCGCGCAGGCTGCGAGCCTTGCCAAGCTCCCACTCCTGAACCGTGTTCGAATTCGGGTAGTACACCTGCACCTTCCCGCCGCCGATGAACGCCTTCAGGGGGTTCGGAGGCGACTGGATTTCCAGGAGCATTCTGAGGTCCTTCGGGCTGGAGCGCCGCACCAGGATGGTGCCGTTTTCCACGGTGTCGTCATTGATTACATCCAGGTGGGAAACCCGCCGGATATTGGCTTTGAGGCCCTTGAAGCCGGCGGCAACGGTATCCATCCGCGCAAATGTGGCCTCGAGCGAATTGGCGGATCCCCACGCAGCGGTTGCGCAAAGGCCGATCAGAAGGGGGCGAAACCAAAACATCCGCTATTTACAGCTCCTATACGTCATACGAAGACAATCTCTCGGTGGGGTACAGCCCTATGCCGCCCGTCAGGGCCGGGAAAACGCCATATATCCCTGCAGCTCACCTTCGGAATCGAGGATCGGCTCGACGCGGGTCACCGTCAAACGACGGTTACTCGTAAGTTTCTGGAGTTCCTGCGTCAAACGGCTCACACGCTGGTTCTCCGGGATGTTCGCCAGGGTCTCCGCATTCACAAAAAAGGCGGACGTCCCGTTCTCGGTCGGCAGCATCGCGATGCTGCTGGGTTTCCAGATGCGGGGCTGATCGCGGAACCACTCGCGGGGTGTGAGGAAGATAAAGGCCAGTATGATCCCCACCATTACGTCGTACTGCCAGCCCCCGCGCGGATAGTCCCACAGGATGAAGCGCTTCAGCATGTACAGTCTTTATCTTATCAGGTGACGGCCCGGCAGAGGCCGCCGGCCTGCATGATAGACTTTGGAGGACCGAGCATGTTCACTTCCGGCAAACCCGCTGGCAGCCGGATCCTGGTGGTCCGGCTCGGCGCGATGGGCGACATTATCCATACCCTGCCCGCCGCGGCTTCCCTCAAGCAGAGCTTTCCGGGTTCGGACCTCACCTGGCTGGTGGAGCCCAAATGGGCGCCGCTGCTCGAAGATAATCCGTTCGTGGATCGCGTCCTGTACCTGCGCCGGCACTCCCTGGCCGGAATCTATCGAAGCTGGCGCGAGCTGCGCGCGCGCCCCTACGATTTCGCGGTCGATTTTCAGGGGCTGATCAAGTCGGCCCTGGCGGCGTCTTCGGCGCACCCGTTTCGCATCTTTGGCTTCCACCACACACAGGTGCGAGAGCGCGCCGCTGCCTTTTTCTACTCGAATAAGACGATCAGCCGGTCGGCGCACGTGGTGGATCTGAACCTGGATCTGGCCGCGGCTGCCGGCGCGACCAACCTGACGCGCGCTTTCCCTCTACCCTCCGGCCGTCCCGAAGGCGATCTTCCGCCGGGCGATTTTGTGCTGGCTTCGCCGCTGGCCGGTTGGCGCTCCAAGCAGTGGCCCCTCGAATATTACCGCGCCCTGGCCGCCCGCCTCCGCGGCGAACTGGGCATGCCGCTGGTATTGAATCTGCCGCCGGGTGCCGCGCCGCCGCAAATTGAAGGAAGCGTGCCGCATTTTTCCAGCCTGGCCGGCTTGATCGACGCCACGCGCCGTGCCGCCGCGGTACTCGGTGTGGATAGCGGCCCCCTCCACCTGGCAGCCGCCCTCGGAAAGCCGGGGGTCGCCGTGTTCGGCCCGACCGACCCGGCCCGCAACGGTCCCTACGGGGACAGCATGCAGATTTTACGCAGTCCGGCCGCGGTCACGACTTACCGGCGCGGCGATGCCATCGACGAAAGCATGCGAACGATCTCTCCCAACGACGTCTTCGAGGCGCTGCGCGCGGTGCTGCGCGAGCGCCGTCCGCACGCCGGGTACGCGGTCTGATGGTTTCGTTTCCCAAGCCTTACGCCGATTTCGTGGCCAAGCTCCGGGTGCCCAGCGGATTCCTGTTAGTGGCTGTATTCGCCTGGTTTTCGCATCCCAGCCCGGGTTCGCTGGCCTGGGGGCTGCCCGTCTCGCTGGCCGGCCTGGCCCTGCGCGGCTGGGCAGCCGGGTGCCTGGCCAAGAACCGGCAGTTGGCTACCGGCGGCCCTTATGCCTACCTGCGAAACCCTCTCTACGCCGGCACCCTGCTGGTAGCGGCGGGCCTGGCCATCGCGTCGCGCAGTTGGGGGCTCGCCGCGCTCTTTGCCGCCGTCTTTCTGCTCGTCTACCTGCCGGTGATCGAACTGGAGGAGCAGCATCTTCGCCGTCTCTTCCCGGAATATGCCGGTTATGCGAAGCAGGTTCCCGCGCTGTTTCCGCGGCTGCGGCCATATCCACAAAAGTCTTCGAATCCTTTCCGGTTCGCTCTGTATCTAACGAACCAGGAATATCAAGCCGGTGCGGGATTCGCAGCCGGGATGCTGTTTCTCATTTGGAAAGTCGTTACTTAGGCTGAGGCGGCAGCGAAGCTCCTGGAGGGGGGAGCTTCGCTGCCGCCTTTTGGTTGTGGCGGAGGTTGATGATCAGGCCTTATCGAGTGGGCAGGCCCACTCGCCCGAGGAGAGTGGCGAAACGTTGGTCTGAGCGGAGGCTGTCGAGCATCGGTTCCAGCCCGAGGTACAGCATGTAGTCCGATCGCTCGGCGTAGGCCTTGTCCAGCCAGGCCAAGGCCTGGTCGCGGTCACCCAGCCCTGCATGGACCAAGGCGATCGAATACGGTGACACATACCGGGCCGCTGAGAGACGGCCCAAACTCTCAAGCGTGGCCAGAGCCTCGGCGCGCCGGCCGGCCACCGCGAGGGCATATCCCAACTCGCCCTGGATTTCCGGGTCCCGCTCGCGCGATTTGAGTGCCGCTCGTAAGCCCGCAATAGCCTCGGGATGCATTCCTTTCTGCAAGTACGCCCAGGCCGCATAGCGTTGGGCCTGCGGGAACGCAGGGTCCAGCTCGAGTGTCTTCCGAAACTGCTCGATGGCCTGATCGTACTGGCGCGCGTAGAAATAGTGCCAGGCGAGATGGACGCCAACCAGCAGTTGCAGCGGTTCCAGTTCGAGCGCGCGCTTACTCTCGGCCAACGACTCCCCGGTCCGTCCGCGCGGAAGGAGACAATGTGAATACCAATGATGCGCGGTGGCGTAGTTCGGATCGAGCTCGATGGCACGACGGAATTCCTTCTCACAGGCAGCGAAATCCCAGTCATAAAGAAGATGAACAATAGCGAGGGAGGTGTGCGCTTCCGCCAGCGTGCCGTCGATCTGCAGCGCCTTGAGGGCAGCGGCTTTCGCTTCCGGCATGGCCTGACGAGGAGGTAGCCCGCCGACGACCGACGAAGCGCCCAGCGACGAGTAGGAGTCGGCGAGACCGGTGTAGCCGGGCGCATAGCCGGGATCGGCGGCGATGGCCTTTTGGAAATATCCGAGGGCCTGCTTGAGGGCTGCCTCGGTCCTTCGGTTCAAGAAGAACCGCCCCCTCAGGTAGTCCTGGTAGGCCTCGGGGTGTATCGGACGGGCGCGCGCGAGGCGGGCCTGCGCGCCGGGAGTCAGCGTGACCGCGATGGTGCGGGCGACGGCCTCGGCGACCTCGCTCTGCAAGATCAGCACGTCGCCGAAGTCGCGATCATAGGTCTCGGCCCAGATCTGACTCTGGTCGCCGACTTGGACGAGCTGAGCGGTGATGCGCACGCGCTCACCCGCCCGCCGGACGCTGCCCTCCAGAACGTAATCCGCTCCGAGCTCCCGGCGGAGTCGTCCGATGTCTCTATCTGTCCGCTTGTATTTCCACGTGGAACTTCGCGCGAGGACCCTCAACCGATCGGGTTCGAGCCGGCCGAGCTGGGTAATCATCTCCTCGGTCAGCCCATCACTCAGGTATTCCTGTTCCGCATCGCCGGAGAGGTTGTCGAAGGGAAGAACCGCGAGCGTCAATCTCCGGGCTGACTGGGTCGTCAGCCCCGGACGTGGGACCACCCGATAAACGACAAGGGCCGCGGCACAGATCACGACGATTGCGAGAATGGTGAGAAGGCGACGAGCGGAGGTCGACGGACGCGCCGCCGCGGACGGCAGGAGCGGGGCCACGGCCGCATCGGCTGAATGGGCTCCTCGTGCGGCGGGCAGCGGCGCCACGGGGGCGATGAACCGGTAACCACGGCGCGCAATGGTTTCCACGTAGCGCGGGGAGTCGGCGGAGTCACCCAGAGCCTCCCGCAGCTTCCTCACCGCTGTGTTGAGGCTGTGGTCGAAATCGACGTACGTGTCCCCCGGCCACAGCGTCTCCCGCACCTTCTCTCTGGTCACCACGTCGCCCGCGTGGTCCAGCAACAGGACCAATAGCCGGAAAGGCTGGTCCTGAAGCCTGATCTTCAGGCCCTGCCGGCGCAGTTCGCCAGAGACGACATCGATTTCGAAAGACCCGAAGCAGAGGATCCGGGGTAGATCAGCCGACTGCCCCATCGCGGTGCCTTGATCGGTACAAGTGTAGCACTGGTGATCGAAGTCAGGTCTCGGAGGAACCCTCATCGCTCGAGCATCTTGCCAGATTATCCACAGTTGATTTGCAGTTGTTCTGATGTGCATTGAGTGTTCTCCCTCTCTGGCGCCATGGTTAAAGCCAGCGGAGCCGTAAACGCTCCGTTTTGAACAGTTGGAGGGAAGATAATGCGAAATTACGAATCGCGAGCAGGTGTGCGGGTGCCGGCCGCCAGCAGAGTGGGCGTAGCGTTGCTCGCGCTGATCGGCTTCTCAGCGACAGTGCGGGCGGATGTCGTCACCGATTGGAACACGATCGCCATAAGCAGTGTGTCTGCCGACACACTCCCCAACCGCCAGAGCCGTGACATGGCCATGGTGCACGCAGCGATGTTCGACGCCATGAACGCCATCCGGCCGTACTACACGCCGGCCATGGTTTCGATCAGGGCAAAGGGATACGCCTCGCGCGAGGCGGCAGCCGCCCAGGCGGCTCATAACGTGCTTCTGGCGCTGTTCCCGGCCCAGCAAGCCGACCTCGACGCGAAGCTTGCCGCATCGCTGGCGCAGATCCCCCCGGATGATGGGCACGGCCACCGGCCGAAGTACGAGGGAATCGTGACGGGGAAGGCGGCAGCAGCAGCGGTACTCAACGCTCGCCTAAATGACCACGCATTCGATAGCGTCCCGTTCACACCGCTACCAGGGCCCGGCGAATACCAGTTCACTCCAGGCTGCAACGCAACCAATATCTCGGCGCCGGGCTGGGGTAACGTCACGCCGTTTACGGTATCGAGTCCCGACTACTTTCCAACGGCGACCCGGCCCGTGGTCACCGACCCCGAATGGTTGGCCTCGCTCGACGAGGTGCGGGCCTATGGTGCTTCGGACTCGACGGTGCGCACCGCCGAGCAGACGCAGATCGGCCTGTTCTACATCGAGCCGTCACTCCCGAGCATGAATCGCCTGGCCCGCCAGTTGGTTGCGCAGGAGCCGGTGGAGACCAACCGCGCGGCCGCCTCGAAGCAGTTACTGGCCCACGCTCGTCTGTTCGCCGCGCTCAACATCGCGCAGGCGGACACGTACATCCGGACGTGGCGGGTCAAGTATCGCGAGCACTGGTGGCGTCCATACACCGCGATCAACTTCCTCTACCCGGGAACGAACTGGACACCGCTCCGCCAGACGCCGTGCCATCCCGAGTTCTACGCCGCGCATGGCACGCTGACCCCGGCTGGCATCACCGCGATCCGGAACTACCTCGGCCATGATGCCATCGACGTGACGACCACGAGCATCAGCCTCCCCGGCGTCACGCGGCACTACACGAGCTTGAACCAGATTATCGAGGAGGTGAACGTCGCACGCATCTACACCGGATTCCATTACCGGTCGACGCTGGTGCGCAGCAACACGCTCGGTATCGCAGTCGCCAACTGGGTGAACCGCAACATGATGACGGTGCTTTCTTCCGAGTGCCCCCTCGGTCCCGACGACGGAGACAACGACGGGAATTACGTTGGCATCCCGGTTCAGGAAAATTACCGCGTCAACAACCTCGAGAACGAGAACTAAAAACTGCGGTGCAAAATCCGCGCAAGGAGGAAACAATGAGCACAGCTCAGCAATGGGGAAAACTTTCGGGTGCCTTGGCCTGCTTTACACCGCCCCGGAAATGCGGTCCGACGGGCCGCCTGGCCAGGCATTGTCTGCTGCATTTGCCAAGCGTGTTGACTGCCGTCAGCGTGCTCGCTGCTTTCCCAGCCGCGGCGGATGTATTGCCCCCGTATCACTTGATCGGTGACATCTCATTCAACCTGGGTCCGCGGCTGTTTCCGAATGACTTTGGAACAATCTCGCTGGTAGACGCAAGGTTCGGCTCGGTGTCGTTGAGCGCGTCCGGCACCCCGTCTCCGTTACTGATAGCAGACGCGAACATCGGTCCCAATCTCCTTCCCAGCATTTCGGGTCGCGCCTCCTGGCTTCTCGATTATGCCCTCGAGATAACCGGGCCGGCGGGCAATGTCCCGGTTCTGATCGACGTCGCTGGTGGAGCATCCGGTGTCGCCAGCACAGGTGCGTCCTTCGCGGTGGAGTCGAGATGGGACCTCTTGGATGGCGGCTCTTCCCTGGCTGGAGATGACATCCGTTCTGGTCAAATGACTGGTAGCTTCAGCCAGGGTTTCAGCCGGAGTGTCAGCCTGACGCTCGCGACGAATCGGCCCTATGGCGTTTTCATGCTGGTAGATGCCTTCTCCGCCGCAACGGTGGAATGGTCGCGGGCAGACGCTCATACGTTCGTGGATCCGGTATTCTCGTTTGGCCCCGGCGTCGATCCGCGCGTCTATTCTTATAACTTCAGCGCTGGAATCGGGAATTCACCCGCCGGCGCTGCCGTCTCGGAGCCAGCGTCCCTCGGTCTCCTGGGCGCAGGCTTGCTGTGCCTTGGTCTCCTCCGCCGGCGCACCATTGCGGGTTGGGCGGGCGCGGCTACGGCGGAACGCCGGTTGGCCATTGTGAGAAAATCAAGGCGTGCAGAAGTACGCTGTTGTCATCCACGAAGACCCAGAAGGCGGATTTTGGGCCGAGGTTCCAGCCCTCCCCGGCTGCTATTCTCAGGGGGAGACGGTGGATGAACTCAAGCACAACATCCGCGAGGCGATTGCCGGGGTATTAGAAGTTCTGAGGGAAGAAGGACGGAAGCCGGACTCGAACATCCAGATCCTGGATGTGGCGGTTTGAAATCTGTCACCGGGCCGGAATGTGCCGGCTAATTGAGGCGAACGGCTGGTCGCTCAAGCGCATCAATGGAAGTCACCATATCTACTCCAAACCGGGGGAGCGAAAGGTCACCTCGGTTCCCGTACACGGAAGCAAGAATCTGAAGGCAGGGCTTGCGCTTCGAATCGCGCGGGATGCCGGAGTCGACATTTAAGAGACAGCCTCCGGGCGCCAAGGTCAGCAACGGCGAATTCTCGCTCATGTGGATTATCTGCTTGTTGACCGCTGGCGGTTGCTGGTGCAGGAGGCACTACATTCGTTGAGGCTCTTCATCACAGAAGGCATACTGGCATGAGGCGGTTGGGACCGGGCTACGGCGGCCTGCACCCTGACCGAATGGCGCTGGCCGCCGGTAGCCGCTTCTACGCGGTGTAGACTCTGGAGTGATCGAACTCCGATTCCGCTAGAGCATTTGGCTTCTTGTCAAATTGAGGGCGCAAGATGAACGATCAGAATTCGGGAGTGCGAGATCAAGAGATCCGTGCGGCACTGGATCAGCATTGGGCGGCGTCCGATGCCAACGATTTTGAAACGGAGCACCGCATCTATCACGAGGACGCGGTGCTGGAATACCCGCAGTCAGGCGAGCGAACCCGCGGTCGACGCAACATACAGAACCAACGCGCCAGTCAGCCGAGCAAGAAGCGGTTTGCTGTCCGACGAATCATTGGCGGCGGTGATCTTTGGATCACCGAATTCATCCTGACATATGACGGCAAGCCGTCCTACACCGTGAGCATCATGGAGTTCAGGGATGACAAGGTTGCGCGGGAAACACAGTACTTTGCGGATCCATTCGTGGCTCCCGCATGGCGCGCTCAATGGGTCGAACGGATGGACACATAATCTCGAGGCGCGCGATTTCACTGACGACACCGCGTCGCAGGGACACGCACCGCCCCGCTGCCATCCAAAACCCGGTATCCTATCTCATCAGGAGGGTCCCCATGCTTCGTGTGGCTTGCTGTCTTGCCGTGGCTGCCATCGCCCAGGCCGCCGGGCCTTTGTATCAGGCCTCCATCGATCAACCGCAGGCGTTTACCGTGGTGCGCGGC
This sequence comes from Bryobacterales bacterium, assembly GCA_963836015.1. Taxonomy (GTDB): domain Bacteria; phylum Acidobacteriota; class Terriglobia; order Bryobacterales; family Bryobacteraceae; genus CAWCDJ01. Next base: position 1,110,800 of record CAWIIF010000004.1, read on the forward strand.
TCGGCCGTGGCCGATAGCGCCGTGCTGCACGCCAACCACAAGTCATTACGGATCGAGCCCGCTGCCTCCGCGCCGGATGCCGCGGTGCGCTTCGCTCCGGTCTCGCTCACGATCGGCAAGCGGTATGAGCTGAGCGGCTGGGCGCGCACGGAGAACCTGGAAGTCCGCGACCTCGACCGGTCTCCGATCGCGAGCGGGGCGGCCCTCAGCATGGCCTCCATGCCCTACGATGTGCATTCCGCTTCGCTCGGCGGAACCGAGCCGTGGACCCACCTCACGCTCCGCTTCGTGGCCAGCCGTGCGCAGGACCAGATTCTGCTGACAGTGGGCAACGGCGGCGCGTTCAGCGGCAAAGCCTGGTTCGAAGGTGTGAGCCTCGACGAAGTCTCGAAGCAGGATGAATGGCCGGTCCGCGACGCGGTCGAAACCTACGGCCCCGCCTATCGCTATCCGGCTGCCGGGTGGATCTACCTGCACATCGAGGGCAAGCCCTACGAACGCGGCTACCAGCACGGGCACCTGATGGCGCGGGAGATTCCCGCATACCTCGCGCGCTGCGCCGCCGACCTGGGCTCGCCCGAAGGGTGGAACGACTACCGCACTACCGCCAATGCGCTTTTCCTGCGCGGCTTCGATCGCGAGATCCTGGAAGAGATGCGCGGCATTGCCGACGGCGCGTCCGACGCCGGGGCGCGCTGGCAGAATCGCCGCCTCGACCTGATCGATATCGTGGTGGCCAACACCACGGTGGAGATGGGCGAACTGCGCTACGCGATGAACTCGACGCCCACCGGGCTCGAGAGCCTGACCTTCGATAAGCCGTCCTATCCCGAAACAGGGCGATTCCGTGATGGAGCATTGCAGCGCCTTCGCCGCCACCGGCCCGGCCACCCGCGACGGAAAGATGGTGATCGGGCACGTCACCTGGTGGCCGCTCACGCTGGCCGAGCAGACCAACGTGATGCTCGATATCAAGCCGGAGCACGGCCATCGCATGCTGATTCAGAGCTATCCCGGCGGGATCGAGAGCGGCACGGACTGGTACCAGAACGATGCCGGCGTGGTCCTGACCGAGACCACCATCCGGCAGACGCCCTTCAACATCCAAGGGACGCCCGTGGCCTTCCGCGCCCGCCTGGCGATTCAGTACGGCGGGTCGATCGACGAAGTGGTGGCCAAGCTGGGCACCCGCAACAACGGCCTCTATACCAATGAATGGCTGATCGGCGACGGCAAGACCAACGAGATCGCCATGTACGAGCTGGGCACCAACCACACCCGCCTGTGGCGCAGCTCGAAGGACGAATGGTTCGGCGGCACGCCCGGATTCTATTGGGGCGACAACAACGCCAAGGACCTCACGATCCGCCTCGAAACCATGCCCGATCCGCACGGCACGCCCGAGTTCGCGCCCTACGTCCCGATGCCGCGCGATTTGGCCTGGCAGAGCTTCTACCAGAAGTACAAGGGCCGGATCGACGAGCATTTCGGATTCACCGCGTTCCGCACGGCTCCGCTGGTGGCGGCGAGCACCATGGACGCCAAGGTGTTGACGGCGGATATGGCGAACCGCATGATGGTGTGGGCCGAGATCGGCCGGCCGAACCAGACCGAATGGCTTCCAGGCGGGCGTTCCGGCTACTCCGGCAACAACGGGCTCTACCCCTCCGGCTACTACCTGTTCCAGAGCGAGGCTCCGGCCGCGCTCGCGCAGAAGCCCGCGCCGCCCGCCAAGGGGCACACTCCCGCGAAGACGCCCGATTTGAAGGACCGCCTGTGGAAGGGCTATCTGCTGCCCGCCTCGGACGCCGATATCTGGCTGGCCGCCGGGGCCGCCGCCTACCACCAGGTGCTGCAGTCCAATGACCTGGAGAAGGCCCTGAACACGCGCCGCGCCGAGTACCGCGCGCTCAAGCTGGGCCCCGAGAACGAAGCCACCCGCGTGCGCCTGGAAGAAGCGAAGGGCGTGCTGTTCCTGGATGCCCTGCGCCGCAGCATGGGCGACGATGCCTTCCTCAAGCTGATGGACGCCTATTTCACGGCCAACACCACGAAGACCGTGACGGCGCAATCCTTCCTGGACCAGGCGCATGCGAAGTTCGAGTTCCCCGAGCCGGGCGATGGCCCCGCGTACCTGGCCAGCGACATCGGCCGCAGGCTGGCGACCGCGGCGATTGTTTACGGAACCGTGCGCGATGCCGGCGCCAACCGTTACGCGGCCGAGCAGATGCAATCCCGCTTCTTCGACCAGTATGAGAGCCGGGTGCCCGTCTACAAGGATTTCGAAGCGACCGAAGCCGTGCTGCGTAGCCACGACGTGATCTTCGTCGGCCGTCCCGAGGCGAACTCCGCGCTGGCCGCCTGGGCGTCCCGGCTGGGGTTGAAATACGAGGGCGCGAGTTTCCAGATCGACGGCGAGACCTACGCCTCCGAGCGGCAGGCGCTGGTGCTGGCGGCGAAGAACCCGCTCGACCCGGAGCACATGGTGCTGGTGGTCGCGGGCAACGATGCCCTGCGCACCGTGAAAGCGACGCGCGCCGAAGCGCCCGCGGAGTACGCGATTTTCGACGAAGGCCGCCCCACGCGGACCGGATTCATCGGCTACGGCGCCACCGCGGGAGGGGGATCCGAAGGCCGCCGCCGCCAATGATTGGCGGAGCTCTTCTAGATAACAAAGGAGTTGGCTCGAAATCCCGCCAATCCTTGCCCGGATTACCGCCCGGTATGCTCACCGGGAGCGAGTGTCTTCAGCGTTTCGCCGGCCTTCGCGTACTCGTCTTCCAGCTCCCCGAGAAGGTTCATCATGGCGTGCGTCGGCGCGTCGTTCGGCCCGTCGATCAGGTTGTAGAGCGACTGCAACTGCTCGGAGAGACGCGGGCCGGTTTCCGAGTTGGATAGACCGCGCGGCCGCGCGAGCGTCTCGCGGAACTTGCGCCACTCCGGCGCTTCGGCGTGGCGGTCGGCCTCCCGCAGCATCCCGGCGGTACCGCGCATCATCGCGGAAAGGCGTGAGAGCGCGTCCCATTGCGCTTTCAGGTCTTCGGCGCTCACCTTCAACTCCGGGTCGAGCCGGACTTCCACTTTCTGCTCGGCGGTGACCGCGCCGGCCGTCATCTTCACGGTGTAGACGCCGGGGAGTACCTGCGGGCCGCGCGCCGCGCCGGCGCGAAGGTCCCAGGCGATCCGCTGCACTCCCGCAGTCTTGGGCCCGCTGATCGTCCGAATCGCCTTGCCGCTCCCGTCGAGCACTTCGAACCGCACCTCGTCCACCGGCTCCCGCAGGTAGTAGTCGAGGATCGCGCCGTAGGGCGGATTCGGCGCCGCGAACTCGGTGTCTCCGCCGCCCGAGCGCGTTGCGCGAACGGTGTAGCGTAGGGCCGGACGGATCGGGAACAGGTACGCCGCGCTGCCCGATGCCGCCGCGAGATCCTGCACGGGCGTCGCGTCGTCCAGAATCCACAGGCCCCGGCCGTGTGTGGCGATCAGCAGATCGTTCTGCGCGGCCTGCACGAATATATCCCGCACCGCGACGTTCGGAAGATTCTTCAAGCCGAACCGGACCCAATGCGCGCCCGCATCGAACGACGCGAACAGGCCCAGCTCGGTGCCCGCGTATAACAGGCCGGGGTTTTTCGGATCTTCGCGCACCACCCACACGAACGCGGAATCCGGCAATCCATCCGTGATTTTCTTCCAGGTGTTTCCGCCGTCGGCGGTCTTGAACAGGTACGGATGCGTGTCGTCGAGCATGTGCCGGTCGAAACCGACGTACGCGACATTCGGATCGCGATGCGAGGTCTCGATCGTGGAGACCGGCGACCCCGGCGCGACCCCCTGAATCTTCGCCGCGACGTTGGTCCACTGCCCGCCGCCATTGAACGTCACCTGCACGTTCCCGTCGTCGGTGCCCGCCCACAGGACGCCTTGTTTGGCCGGCGATTCCGAAAGCCGGGTCACCGTTCCGTACGTCTCCGAGGAGCTGTTGTCGGTGAACACCGGCCCGCCCGACGCCTGCATTTTCGAGGCGCTCACGGTGGTCAGGTCGTGGCTGATCGGCTCCCAACTCTGCCCCTTGTCGCTGGTCTGGAAGATCACGTTGCCGGCGTAGTAGAACGTGCTCTTGAAGTGCGGAGAGCGCACCAGGGGCGCGTCCCAGGCGAAGCGGTATTTCATCTCCCGCGCCGTCGCGCCGCCGTAGTTGCGCACCTGCGGCCCCACGCTCTGCTGGTCGCGCGTCCGCAGATCGGTGCGCAGCAGGGTGCCGCCGGGAGTCTGCGTCAGCAGAATGTCGGGATCTTCGGCGTCGCTCAGGACGTTGAACCCGACGATGGGGCTCACCATGCGCCAATCGTCATTCAGGATTCCCGACGGTTCACGGGTCCGCGACGGGCCGGTCCACGTGCCGTTATCCTGCGTGCCCCCGGAAACGTTGTAGAACGGCTCGCGGTTGTCCGCATAGACGTGATAGAACTGCCCCAGCGAAATGGCCGCGATGTGCTCCCAGGTCTGGCCGGCGTCCCACGAAAACGCGAGGCCGCCGTCGGAGCCCTGCCACATCCGCGCCGGGTCTCGCGGGTCGATCCACAGCGCCTGTATGTCGCCATGCACCGATCCGCCGATGCGCGCAAACGTGCGGCCCCCGTCTTTCGAAACCTGGAGCGCGCTTTCGAGAACGTACACGCGATTCTCGTCTTGGGGATCGACGCGCAGGTCGCAGTAGTAATACCCTCGGCTCACCAGCCCGCGGTCCTTCGATACCACTTCGAAGCTCTCGCCGCCGTCGCTCGAACGGAACAGGGTGCCTTCGCGGGTTTCGGCGATCACGTACACGATGCGAGGATTGCCCGGCGCTACTTTCACTCCGATGCGTCCCATCAGGGGCGGAAATCCGCGCGTGATCTTCCTCCAGGTCTTTCCGCCGTCCGTGGATTTGAACAGTCCCCCGCCGATGCCGCCGCTATCGTAGCGCCAGGGTTTGCGGTCGAACTGCCACATCCCCGCGAACAGCACGTCGGGGTTGGAGGGGTCGAGCTCCAGGTCGGACGCTCCGTGCCGATCGTCGATATAGAGAGCCTTGCGCCAGGTGTGTCCGGCGTCGGCCGATAGGAACACGCCACGCTCGGGGTTCGGGCCGAAGGGATGTCCCACGGCGGCGACCAGCACGCGCCGCGGATCGCGCGGGTCGAGCAGAACCCTGGAGATGGTCATGGTCTGGTCGAGGCCGCGATGCTCCCAGGTCTTCCCTCCGTCGCCCGAATAGTACATGCCGGAGCCGAAGGAAACGCTGTTACGAACGTTGGCTTCGCCGGTGCCGACCCAGACCGAGTCGGGGTTCTTCGGATCGATCGCGATGTCTCCGATCGAGATGGTTTCCGGCCGCTCGAAAATGGCCTTCCAGGTGACTCCTCCGTTGACCGTCTGGAACAGCCCTCCCGATCCCGTCGCGGCGTACAGGAGACGAGGATTTCCCGCCACGCCTTCGATGCCGGAGATGCGCCCGCCCATTGCCCCCGGCCCGATACTGCGCCACTCGAGCGAGTTGAGGGCCGCCGGATCGATGCTTTGCGCGGCGGCGGCAGCGGAAAGAAGGCAGAGGAAAATCGTTCGCATAGAGGTGTGAGCCCTGGATGGAAAACCTCTTATTTTACAGCAGGCCCGGATGTACTACGAGCGATCGTAGAGGACGCGGGACGGCGCTAGGGGGTCAGCGCAGCACGTCTTCGCCGGCGTAGCCATGGGACTGCATCTGGCGGACCACCATGTCGTAATAGACGCCGCGCGCGCCCATGAGATCCTCGTGGGTGCCTCGCTCGGTAATGCGGCCGTCTTCCATCAGCAGAATCATGTCGGCGCGGCTCACGGTGGAGAGGCGGTGGGCGATGACAAACGTGGTGCGCCCGGCCAGCAGGGAAGCCATCGACGCCTGAATGAGCTGCTCGCTCTCGGTGTCGAGGTTGCTGGTGGCTTCGTCGAGGATGAGGATCTGGGGAGCCGCCAGGATCGCCCGGGCAATCGCCAGGCGCTGCTGCTGTCCGCCCGAGAGCTTGACGCCGCGCTCGCCGATGAACGTATCGTAGCGCTCGGGCAGCCGGTCGATGAACTCGTGGGCATTGGCCCGCCGCGCGGCGTCTTCGACCTCGTCATCTGTGGCGTCGTGGCGGCTGTAGGCGATGTTATCCCGCACCGACCCGTCGAACAGGAAGACATCCTGCTGGACGATGGCGAGCAGGCCCCGATAGGAGTTGAGGCGAAGGTCGCGGATGTCGGTGCCGTTGAGCAGGATACGGCCCCGGCTGGGGTCGTGGAAGCGAGCCACCAGGTCCGTCACGGTGGTTTTGCCGGCGCCGCTGCGGCCCACCAGCGCGACCACCGTTCCGCCGGGAGCGGCCACGTTGAAATCGCGCACCACCGGGCGGCCCTCGCGATACTCGAATTCGACGTTCTCGAAGCGCAGCTCGCGCACCTCGAGCGGCGCGTCGAGGGCATCGGGCCGGTCCGGCTTGTCATCCTCCATGGCGAGCACTTCGAATACGCGCTCCATGGCGGCTAGCGAGCGCTGCAGCTCGGAGAAGGAGTTGACGATGTTCCAGACCGGGTTCAGCAGCAGGAAGGTGTACCACTGGAAGGCCATGATGTCGCCGATCGACGCGCCGCCGCGCAGGTTCAGATAGCCGCCGTACCATACGATGGCGACGTTGACCACTCCCAGCAGCACGTTCCAGGAGGTCCAGATGACCAGCTCGCGGCGCTGGGCAAAGAGCTCCTTGCGCAGCACGGTGTGGCGCCCGCGCATATAGTCGAGCAGCTCGTAAACTTCCCGGCGGAAGGCCCGGACGACGCGAATCCCGGAGAAAGTCTCGCCCACCCGGCCGTCGATCTGTTCCGCGTCTTTGCGTAGGGACCGGTAGATGGGACGGACGCGCTTCGCGAAAATGAAGCTGATCACCATCACCCCGGGTATGATCGCCAAAGCGGCCAGCGCCAGGCGCCAGTTGAGCGCCGTGAGTATTCCCACCGCGATGATCAGGCGAATCAACGACACGGAGGGCGACACGATGGCCATCTGCATCAGCCCGGTGGTGGTGTCGACATCGCCCGTGAGCCGCGACAGGATGCCGCCGGTCTTCATGTCCCACAGTTTGGAAAGCGGGAGGTGCAGCAGGCGCTCGAACAGCGCCCGCCGGAGCGCCAGCATCACCTTCGTGTTCAGGAGCCGCTGCCGGTAATCTCTCAGTGCGCCGATCAGGTTCGAGACGACGATCAGGGAGAAGAACAGGGTACCGGCCAGGTTGAGGCGCATACGCCGCGTCTCCGGATCGAGGCCCCGGATCAGGAGCACGCGGTCGACGATATAGCGCATGAAGAGCGGTTCGACCATCTGCAGGCCGGCGCCCGCCAGGGCCAGAGCGAAGAGCGCCCCCACCGCAAACCGGTGGGGCCACAGCCAGCGCAGGTACTCGCGGACGTACTTGCGATGTTCGCGGCGAGGCTTGCCTGCCGATTCCGGCGCGGCCGGTTCCGTCGCGTCGTCGAGGCGCCGGCGGCGGTAGTCCTCCACGAAGGAGAGGTAGCGTTTACGCGAAGATCGGGGTCGATTCATGGTTGGCCGCCGCGGTCAAAGGGCAGTCAGGTTTCTCAGCATATCACCGGCCCCGGGCCCGGCAGGTCTTCGCCGGGGAGGAGGAGGGAATGGAGAGGAGTGGATTATTTCGCGATCGTGACGGTCACCCCGGCCGGACTCGAGACGTAGCCTACGGTGAGCACCACCGGGACCGTGCCGGAAACACCGGCCGGCACCTGGACGTCCACCCGCATTACGCCCGCCACGGAACCTGCCGGGCCTCCGGCGAATTGCACCTTTGCGGGCTGGCCGCCGATGCTCACGGCCAGGGGCTGCGCGGGCTGCGGGGCGGGGGAGAGCGCCAGCAGGCCGTCCACCCCCGACGGGTTCGTCTGGCCTTCGCCGGTCGCCAGCAGGGTAAGGGTCGTTCCCGCGGCGGCGGGGTGCGCGGGCCCGTTCAGCGAGCCGTCCTGGTTGAGCGCCTGAGCCTGCCCGGCTCCGGAGGAATCGGCCGTGAACAGCGCGGGCGCGGAGGCCGCCACCGGCACCGGGAAGGGCGCGGTCGCCTGGCCTTGATACTGCACGACGATCGACACCAGGGAGCCGCTGACGCCGTACGGCACTACGGCGGCCACCTGGTCCGCCTCGGTATATAGGACCGGTCCGGCGATGCCGTTGAACAGGACTGTGGTCCCCGCCAGGGTCTTCGGAACCATGCCCGCGGAGGCCGTATAACCGCTCAATTGCGCGGGTCCGAGGCCCGCACCGTAGACAGTGACGATCTCGCCGGGCGACACGGCGCCCGCCAGGTTGCTCGCCCCGTTCGTGACGTTGCGGATGAACGACCCGGCCGCGCTCAGGTAGGCCAGGCGGATGGCGTTGTTGCCGGTGTCGGCGATGTATACGTTGCCCGCCGCGTCGATGGCCAGGCCGGCAGGCTGGTTCAGAAGCGCCGCGGCCGCCGGAGCGCCGTCCCCCGCGTAGCAGCACGTTCCGCTGCCGGCCATCGCGGCGGCGTTCCCATCCGGCCCGACGCGGATGACCCGGTTGCCGTCCGTATAGAAGACGTCTCCGGCCGGATCCACCGCCAAAGCCAGAGGCGTCGCCGAGGCCGTGCCCGGAACCGTTCCGCTCAGGCCCTTGGCGAACATCCGTATGCCCGCGTCCGCCACATACAACGTGCCATCGGGGCCGACGGCGACGGCACGCGGCGCATCGAGCGAAAGTACGGCCGTGGTGATCTGGCTGTTGGTATCCACCATGCGAACGCAGTGGTTCAGGGTGTCGGCGATGTACAGGTTGCCGGCGCTATCGAGGGCCACTCCGCGCGGTCCGTGCAGGGCCGCGGCGCGGGCCGGGCCGCCGTCGCCGAACAGGGCCGCATTGCCGTTGCCGACCACGGTGTCGATGGTGCCATCCGCGGCCACGCGCCGTATCCGGTTATTGGCCGAGTCCGCGATGTAGAGCCGTCCCTGGTTGTCGATGGCCACGGCCGTGGGAGTATTGAGCTCAGCCAGGGCGGCCGGCCCGCCGTCGCCCGAAAACCCGGGCAGGGCATTTCCCGCCACCGTGGTGATGGTTCCGCCCGGTGAGATGCGGCGGATGCGGTGATTCTGCGTGTCGGCGAAGTAGAGATTCCCGGCCGCGTCGATGGCCATTCCGGTGGGTGTGTTCAACTGTGCCCGCGAGGCCGCGGCGGTGTCGCCGGAGAAGCTGTTCGAGCCGTTACCGGCAGCCGAGAAGAGCGTTCCGTCCGGCGACACGCGCCAGATCCGGAAATCGCCCACGGTCAGGCCCGAACCAGACCCCACTGAGCCCTCGGCAAAATAGACGTTCCCCGCCGGGTCTACGCTTACACCGGTAGGCCCGTTGAGCCGCACCTGGTTGGCCGGAAAGCCGTCCACGGGCGTGACGAGCGAGGCGCTTCCGGCGACCGTGCCGATGATTCCCCCGGCGACTTTGCGGATGCGGCTGTCGCCCAGGTCGGCGATGTAGAGGCTGCCGCTCCGATCCAGTGCGACGTCGGTCGGGAAGAACAGGGTCGCGCCGGTTGCGGCGGCGCCATCGCCGGAGAAGCCCGGGTATCCGTTGGCCGCGAAGGTGCTCATGGTTCCGTCCGGCGCCACCTTGCGGACCCGGTTGTTGAAGGTGTCGGCGATGTACAGGCTGCCTGCGGCATCGACCGCCACGCCCTCCGGCGCATTCAGGTCGGCGTGGACGGCGGGCGCTCCGTCGCCGCCGTATCCGGGAAATCCGCTGCCCGCCACCTTTGTGACGGTGCCATCGGGCGCGATCCGGCGGACCACGTTGTTGCCCGTATCGGCGACGTAAAGATTGCCCGCCGCGTCGAAGGCCAGGCCGGTCGGCCCGCTGAACTGCGCGGCCGCGGCGGGGCCGCCGTCGCCCGAATTTCCCGCCACGCCTGTTCCGGCGAAGGTGCCGATGGTGCCGTTCGCGGCAATCCGGCGGATCCGGTTGGCGTCGCGCTCAGTGAAGTAGAGGCTGCCGGCGGCATCGAAAGCGATTCCATCCGGAAAGCCGAGCTGCGCGTTCAGTGCCGGCCCGCCGTCGCCGGTGAGCCCCGAGCGGCCTGTGCCCGCAATGCGGGTGAGCGTGCCGGACGGGTCCACCTTGAAGATGCAGTGGAGGCTGCCGAAGTAGATGTTTCCGGCCGAATCCGCGGCGACTCGCGGGGGGTCGCCGATGGAGACTCCGGAGGCCTGAGCAGGGGTGAGCGGCGGAGCCCCTCCGGCCAGGGTGGAAATCAGGTACTGCTGCCCCGAAGAACTTCCAACTACAGCAAATAGAACGGCAAGAGCCCGAAACATCATGGTGACCTGTCGTTCTATGTTGCCACAAGCGGGCCGGTTATGCAGCGTTGCTATTGGGTGGGTCCCCGATGCCGATTGTTAAGAGTATTCCACCATTCTCAGGCGCAGCGCCCGCAAATCGCGCAGCAGAATGTCGGGTGTTTCGGCCACGAGTTCCTCCACCGGGGTGATCCCGGTTTGCACCGAGATGGCGCGTATGCGATTGGCGCGCGCAGCCTGGATGTCGGCCGGCGCGTCGCCCACCAGGGAGATCGGGGCTCCGCGGGCGATCCAGCCCCGCCCGCGCGCTTCCCGGATCGCCAGGCGGGCCAGCCCCGAACGGGTGCGGGCCATCTCTCCGAACGCGCCGAAGCGGAAGAACTCCTTGAGCCCGGCACGTTCGAGCTTGCGCCAGCCGATGCGCGTGAGGTTCCCCGTCACCAGGGCCAGCAGGGCGCCGCGCCGGGTGAGCTTTTCGAGTACCGGTGCGACGCCGGGACAATGCTTGTCGTGGAGCGCCGGGCAGACCCGCAGGTAGAACCGCTCGGCGGCGCGCCAGACCTCCGGCATGGCCTCGCGGATCCGCGCGCGCGATGCGCCCGCGCGGCGCATCATGATGGCCAGAATGTCCGGATCGAGCATGCCCTGCACGGGGATGCCCTCGGTGGTGCTTTCGAGTCCGGTGACTTTGCGCACGCCGTAAACCAGCGCCTCGCGGTGGTGGGGTCCGGCGCGCCGCACCAGCGTGCCGTCTATATCGAACAGAACCAGCGCCTTGTAGATCAAACGTCATGATACGTCGATACAATGGTGTTGTGCAGCGTGCCAAATTCCGCGTGGGCCTGATCCAGATGGCCTGCTCGAAGGACCCCAACGAGAATCTCGCCAAGGCCGGGTGGCGCATCCGCGAGGCGGCCGGGCGCGGGGCCCAGATCATCAGCGTGCAGGAGCTGTTCCGGTCGCAATACTTCTGCCGCGAAGAGAATGCGGAGCTGTTCGACCTGGCGGAGCCGGTCCCCGGACCCACCAGCGAGGCGTTCACGCGGCTGGCGGCGGAGCTGGGGGTGGTGATCATCGGCTCGATCTTCGAGCGGCGCACGGCGGGCGTCTACCACAACACGGCGCTGGTGATCGATGCCGATGGAACCCTTCTCGGCAAGTACCGCAAGATGCACATCCCGGACGACCCGCTGTATTTCGAGAAGTACTACTTCACGCCCGGCGACCTGGGCTTCCGCTGCTTCGACACGCGTTTTGCCCGCGTGGCCGCGCTGGTGTGCTGGGACCAGTGGTATCCGGAGGCGGCCCGGCTGGCCGCGCTGGGCGGAGCGCAGGTGCTCTTCTACCCGACCGCCATCGGCTGGCACCCTTCCGAAAAGGCGGAGTACGGCGAGGCGCAGCACGATGCCTGGCGCACCATCCAGCGCTCCCACGCCATCGCCAACGGGCTTTACGTGGCGGCCGTCAACCGCGTGGGATACGAAGGCCCGCCCGAACATGGACTCGAATTCTGGGGCGGCTCGTTCGTGGCCGACCCGTTCGGCGTGGTCCTGGCCGAAGGCTCGCACGATAAGGAAGAGACCCTGATCGTGGAGTGCGACCCGCGCCGCATCGAGGACGTCCGCCGCAACTGGCCGTTCCTGCGCGACCGCCGCATCGACGCGTACGAGCCGATTCTGAGGCGGGTGATCGATTGAAATCCGGCACGCCGCGCGCGCTGGGCTTCCGCATGCCCGCCGAGTGGGAGCCGCACGAAGCCACCTGGATCGCCTGGCCTCACAACCGCGACGATTGGCCGGGCCGGTTCGCCCCGATCCCGTGGGTGTACGGCGAAATCGTGCGCAAGTTGAGCGCCGTCGAGCGCGTGCGGATCCTGGTGGATGGACTGGCGGTCGAGCGGCAGGCGCGTAAGATTCTACGCGACGTCGGTGCGATGACGGAGGCGGTCGAGTTCTTCCGCTGCAAGACCGACCGCGTTTGGACGCGCGATACGTGTGCGCTGTTCGTCAAGAACTCCAAAGGAGAACTGGCCGCTACCGCGTGGCGTTTCAATGGGTGGGCCAAGTACGACGACTGGCATTGCGACGCCCAGGTGCCGGCGTTCGTCTCGAAAGCCCTCGGCATTCCCCAGTTCGTGCCGGACATGGTGCTCGAAGGGGGCAGTATCGACGTCAACGGCGCCGGGCTTCTCCTGACCACCGAGGAGTGCCTGCTCAGCCCGGTGCAGGCGCGCAACCCCGGCACGAAGCGCGCCGAGGTGGAGCGCAGGTTGTGCGACTTCCTGGGTGTGCGCCAGGTGATTTGGCTGCGCAACGGCATCGCCGGCGACGATACCCACGGCCACGTGGACGACCTGGCGCGCTTCGTCTCGTCCGATACGGTGGTGCTGGCCTCGGAGGCCGACCGCGCCGACCCCAACTACGAGCCGCTGCGCGAGAACGCCGCCATCCTGCGCGAGGCCGGCCTGCGCGTGGTGAAACTGCCGATGCCCCGGCCGCTCCTCTTCACAGGCCAGCGCCTGCCCGCCAGCTACGCCAATTTCTACATCGCCAACGGGCTGGTGCTGGTCCCGACTTTCAACGACCCGAACGACCGCATCGCGCTGAATACCCTGGCGCGATGTTTCCCGGAGCGCGCAGTTACCGGCATCAACTGCACGGAGCTGATCTGGGGACTGGGGGCGCTCCACTGCATGACGCAGCAGCAGCCGCGGCGGTGATGGTTCACCGGGCTAGCTGCAATCGGATGGTCCGCGTGCAGAAGGCGTCGTAGGTCGTATCTTTGAGGCGCACGCCGGAGAAGACCAGCGTCATCGTGAGGCCATCGCGGCTGATCCACTTCGCGGGAAGGCGGTAACCGTGGGTGCCGGGTATCCCCCACGCATCGGCGCCGCCGGATCTTGCGGCCTGGGAGTCGCTGACCATCGTCCAGGGACCCCACGGTTCGGGCGCATCGAAAATGCCCCAGTCGCCGGAACCGTCGTAGTCGAGCGCCAGCAGGTAACGCCGGATTCCCGGATTGTAAACCACGTCCGAACGCCGGCAGTTGGCGGTGTAGGCGAAGACCGGCCCGCGCTGGTGGATGTCCGGGGTCCAGACGGCGCCGCCATGGCCGTCCAATTCGCGGAAGAACTCCCAGGCGGCCCGGTCCGCGATGCGGCGCTTCGGCACGCGCGCGAGAACCATCCGGTTGTCGCTCTCGTACGCGCTGGGGCCGTCTTGCGAATAGGTGTAGACGAAATCGTCGCGCGCGCCGCGGTAATCGCGGCCGAAGTTCAGGAACGTGGGCGAACCGAAGCCGGTCTCGATCCGGAAGCCGGACTTCCATGTGCGGCCGTGGTCATGCGACCAGAGGAGCTGCGAGTTGCCGGCGTTGCGAACCCACAAATAAAGGACGCCATCCACCATCAGGATGCCGCTGGCCTTCGGGCTCTTCGCGCCATTGCCCAGGCGCTCGCCCTCGGAGGGCAAATTGATTCCGCGGAATCCTTGCGGAGGGCCGACGATCCGGGCGAAGCCCATGCCGAGCTTGCGGCTGGTCCGCGGATCGAATCCCCAGCCGTCGCCATAGGAGGTGTACTGCGCGTCGTCGTCTCCCCAGGTAATCGGCCAGTTGTCGCTATCGATCGCGGTGCGGCGGATATCCGGCAGGAACTCGGCCTTTCGAATGACCGTGCTCGGCGGATAGGGACTGCGCCGGACGATCGCGGCCATCAGCGGCTGCAGGACCCGCTCGTACACTGGCTTCCAGAATGGCGCATTGCGGTCGCCCATCGCCTGGCCGTTGCGGACCACCACCAGTTCCAGCGAGGGGATGACGACGATCACCTGGTGCCCGGCCCCCGCTCCGGCGATGGCGTCCCTGGGCACGTCCGGCCAGACGCCGTCCGAATTGGTGTACCACGCCAGGCCGGAACCCGGAGCGAATGGATCCGCCGCGCGATCGGGCTTCGGCATGCCGGCATAGGTGGTCACTTCCTTCACGGCGCTCCGGTGCACGATCTCGCGGCCCTTCCACATTCCCTGCTGCATCATGAGCTGTCCGACGAGCGCGGCCGCCCGGGCGGTGAAGGCGGCCCCGCCCCAGTTGGCGTACAGGGTAAGGCCATCGACTTCGTACCCGCGTCCGTAGCCGATGGACCAGGCACTTTCCGGAATTCCCAGCGGATCGAAGATGCGGTCCTTTAACAGCGACCGGATGTCACCGCCTTTGAGGCTGGCGGTGACGGCGTACGCCAGCGCCGCCATGCCGGGATTGCTGTACGCATTCCGCGAGCCCGGCTCGAACATGACGGGCGCCTGGTGCAGGGCCACCGTGAACGGATCGGGCACGCGCTTCCAGAAGGCGCCTTTCCACCCCGGGAGCTGGTCGTGCGGGAGCGAATCCGCTTCGGCGTCCTCGATGCCCGAAGTGTGAGTGGCGAGCTGGCGAATCGTGATCCTGGATTTCCGGGGGTCGGCGCTCCAGCCGGGGATGTACTGGGACGCGAGGTCGTCCGGGTGAATCAGCCCGTCGCTGAGCGCGACCAGCAGCGACATGCCGCCCACCAGGGCCTTGGCCATGGAGGCCGTTCCGTGCGGCTGGTCCACGCCGGAATTCGGCGCATACCACTCGAAGGCGACGGCGCCGCGTCGAGCCACCAGCAGGCCGGTCGTCCCACTCTTCGCCAGCGCGTCCTTCCATGCGCTCAGCGCGGAGGTATCGAATCCCGCCTGCTGCGGAGTGATGGAATTCCAGGGCACGGATGCGGCCCCGGCCGTCAGCACGAGCACGAGGAAGCCGCAGGGAATCAGGAAGAGCCTGGCCACGCGAATAGTGTATCGCCCCTTCTGATATCTTGAGGGTATCCGTATGTGCAGGAGTATCCGGCCTCTCTTCAACTTCGATCCGCCCGTCACCGAAGACGAGATTCGGGCGGCGTCGCTGCAGTTTGTGCGCAAGATCAGCGGCTTTCACAAGCCGTCGAAGGCTAACGAAGCGTCGTTCCGGTCGGCCGTGGACGACATCGCCGGGATCGCCGCGCGGTTCCTGAGTTCGCTCGAAACGGTCGCGCCGCCGAAGAACCGGGAAGAAGAGGCGGCCAAGGCGAGGGCGCGCGCCGCTGAACGAATACGAGGCTGAGTCCCCCGGCGTCCGACCGCTGACGGGTAACGAACACATCCCCCGGATGTTACCCAGCCGCTCCAGCGCTCCGTGATGTGTATAATAGGTGCTAGGAATACACATCCATGCGAACGAACATCGTGATCGATGACAAGCTGATGCGGGACGTGCTTCGAGCAACCGGTCTAAGGACAAAGCGCGAAGCCGTCGAAGAAGGCTTGCGGACGCTGCTGCGTCTGAAGCGGCAGTCGGAAATCCGGCGTTTTCGCGGGAAATTGAACTGGAAGGGCGACCTGAATGCGATGAGGACTGACAGGTGATTCTGGTCGACTCCAGCGTGTGGATCGACTATTTCAATGGGACCATCACGCCGCAAACCGACAAACTCGACGGGTTGCTTGGCCATGAGGCGCTGGCCGTCGGTGATTTGATTCTGACTGAAGTCCTGCAAGGTTTTGACGACGATCGGGACTTTCATGCAGCTCGAAAACTGCTGGCCTCGCTGACGGTAGTAGAGATTGGCGGAACGGATGTTGCGATCGCGGCGGCGGAGAACTTCCGCGCGTTGCGAAAGCTCGGCGTCACCGTATGCAAGACGATTGACACGATGATCGCAACGCGGTGCATCGAGAGCGGATACGAGCTGCTTCACAGCAACCGCGATTTCGAACCGTTTGTCACGCACCTCAACCTGCGCTCAGTCTAGTCGCGCCTTGAAGCGAGGCCATGCCTGGAATCCCGCGTTTTGAGAAGGGCGCAATGCCGACTTCCCGGTCGTAATCCCGCGGTCCGCCTCCCGGCGCCGCTGCGGTTGGCCTTTTGCCCAATGTCACCGTAGGGCGTTATACGGCCAAGTGGCAAGAAGCAGTTTCCGATATCGCCACTGTAATGTTTTCAACGTCACGCGGTCGCGGATGTCGACTTCCGGGTGGGACGTTATTCCGACCGAAGGCTCCCGATGCCGGCTTCCCAGCTGTCCGTTTATGGTTCTCGACGTGTCTGAGGCGTGCCAACTAAAATACTGAAACGTGTTGTTGGTGGCCCTGGTCGAGCGCGCGAATCCAATCACCGTCGCGGTGCTAAGGGGTGAGCGCGACCGCGCCGGCTCTACCACTCTCGGCAGGTCACTCCTGCCGCAGCGCCTCTACGGGATCGATCCGCGCGGCGTGCCGCGCCGGCAGGTAAGTCGCGACGAGTGCCACCAGCCCGAGCGCAACCGCAGCTCCACCAAACGTCGCAGGATCGGTGCTCGTGACGCCGTAGAGGAGTGAGCGCAGCGTCCGTGTAACCGCGAATGCCATGCCGAGTCCGATCATCAGGCCGATCCCGACGAGCACCGCGGTCTCGCTCAACAGGAGAGTGATTACGTCGACCCCGCGTGCGCCCACCGCGAGGCGGATGCCCAGTTCGCGCGTCCGCTGCGAGACGGCGTATGCGGTCATGCCCGAAATGCCGATGACACCCAGAATGAGCGCGAGGCTCGCGAAGAGGGTTATGAGCGCCGTAACGAGACGAAGACTCGCGTAGCGCTGCTGAATGATGGCGTCGTAGGTGGAAATGCTCGCGATCGGTTGGGTCGGATCTTCGGCGCGCACCACCCCACGCAGCACCGGTACGACGCGCAGCGGATGCGTCGAGCGCACCATGATCCAAATTTCTTCGTGGCCCCTATCCTCCCCAGAGTTCGCGGCGGGGAGGTAAATGGCGGGCCCTCCCTTCCGCTCGAGCGATTCGCTGCGCACGTCACCCGCGACACCGACGACGGTGGCGTCGCCATTTCGCCCCATCCCGCTTTGGCCGATTGGGTTCCTGTCCGGCCACAGCTCGCGCACCAGGGCTTGGCTCACCACGCAAACTCTCTTTGATCCCTCGCGGTCATCGGCGGTGATCGCGCGCCCCTGGAGAATGGGGATACGCATGGTGGAGAAAAAGTCAGGCCCCACCTCGAACGCGGCGAGCCTGAGGAACTGGTCTGGATGATCGGGCCGGATGTGCCGCGGATTCATGGCCGGCGTGTTGACCAGGCCGGAGAGCGGAGGTGCGTTGACGTAAGTGACTGCACCGACCCCCGGCTGCGTCTTCAGCCGCTGGACCACATCATCGAAAAAGGTGATCTGCTGGCTCGCGGTGGAATGCCGCCCCGGCGTGAGACGAATCCGCGCGGCCAGCAGGCCCTGCGGGTCGAAGCCGGGATTCACGCCATTCAGGCCAATAAAACTGCGCACGAGGAGCGCCGAGCCCACGAGCAACACCAGCGCCAGCGCCACCTCACTCACCACGAGCACGTCGCGCGCGCGGCGCCGCGTCTGTCCGGCGGTGCCACCGGCGCCGTCATGTAAGGACTGCTCGAGGTCTGGTGCCGACGCGCGGAGCGCCGGGACGACGCCGAAGCCGAGACCCGTGATCACCGCGAGCAGGATCGTGAAGCCGAGGACCGTCCCGTCGATACCGACCGCGTAGGTGTGCTGCAGCCGCGCGACGAGGAGATGGAACCCGATGGCGGCGAGCGCGAGCCCCACCAGGGCTGCGCCAAGCGCGAGGAGCACGCTCTCGACCAGGAGTTGGCGAACGATCGCACAGCGTCCCGCACCGATCGCGCGGCGCACCGCGAACTCCTTCTCGCGAGTGTTCGCTCGCGCAATCAGGAGGTTCGCCGCGTTGACGCATGCGATGAGCAGCACCAGCGCCACCGCGCCAAGCAGAACCAGGAGCGACTGCCGAGCATCCCCCACGATCTGATCGCGCAGCAGGTTCGCCGTGAGGGTCTCCCCCGTCCCGAACTTTGAGGTCGGCTGGTCGGAAGCGGAAATGCGCTTCCCAAGGAGATCCAGGTCGCCGCGCAACTTCTCGAGTGAAGCGTCCGGCGCAAGGCGCCCGACGGTCGAGAAGGCGCGGTACGTCCGCATCTCGGCTATTGCGGGCGTCCCACCCAGCGCCCAGCCGATCGGGATCCACACATCGGTTTTGGCATCGGGGAACGCGAAGCTGGCGGGCATGACCCCGATGATGGTGAAGCTCTTCCCGTCGAGGGACATCGTGCGGCCGAGCACGCTCTTGTCGCCGCGGAAGTTCGAGATCCAGAGCGCGTAGGAGATGACCGCGATCGGATCGTGCATCCGGCTCGTGCTGAAGGTGCTCCCTATGAACGGTGAGACGCAAAGGACGGAGAAGAGGCCCGCCGTGGTCCGCGTCACCTGGAGCTCGCGGGGTTGGCCGGTGTTCGTGAGGTTGTAGCGGTCGTTTGAATAGGCGGCGATGCCCGCGACGGTGTCGGTGAGCTTCCCGATATCCTCGTAATCCGGATACGAAAGGGCCATCGACGATCCGGGGCTCGTCCCCGGCGGGCCACTTACGTTCGATGTGATGGTGACGAGCCGGTCGGCATCGCTGTACGGGAGCGGGCGCAACAGGACTCCATTCACCACGCTGAAAATGGCGGTGTTGGCGCCGATGCCGAGCGCCAGCGTGAGCACGGTGACCGCGGCGAAGCCCGGATTGCGACGCACCGCGCGGAGCGCGTAGCGAGCGTCCCGCCTAAGTGTCTCCACCCAATTCCATACCCACATCTCCTGGCTGCTTTCCTGCGCCAGGGTCACATTGCCGAAGCTGCGCAGCGCGGCGTAGTGCGCCTCCTCGGGCGTCATGCCGGCTTCCACGTTCTCCTGCTCTTGCATCAGGAGATGAGCGCGCATCTCTTCTGCCAGATCAACCCCCGGCTTCGGCTGACGAAACAAGGCACTGAATTTGGCAAGCTGCCGATGCCAGCTCATTGGCCCTCCTCCAATTCAGCCGGCTGCAGAACGCCGGTAATGGCACGCACAAAGCGCTCCCAACGCGAGGTTTCCGACGCTAATTGCCGCCGTCCCGCGGCGGTCAAGCGGTAGTACTTGGCCCGCTGTTTGTTTTTGGAAACACCCCACTCGCCGGTGATCCAGCCTTCCTGCTGCAGGCGTTGGAGTGCGGGGTAGAGCGACCCGTGTTCGACCTTGAGCATCTCTGACGACAGGCGCTCAATGGACGTGGCAATGCCATGTCCGTGCGTAGGGCCCCAGCACAGGGTGCGCAGAATCAACATATCGAGCGAACCGTAAACAAGCTCGATTCGGTTTCCCGATTTATGCTGTGTCATGCTGGCAGCCAATCTACCACATACGGTAGTAGATTGGCTACCTGCTTGTTGCCTCGTCGTGACTTTCTCGATGTGAAGAACGAAAGGAAACGCCTGGGGTTGCCGGAAACTGAGCAAATCCATTTGGCTGTAACGTCGCCTATAGTGAGATTGGCCGGCGAAGGTGCCCTCGTGCGGCATCAGCCAGTCAGTCGACCGTCAAACACGGCCGGCGTCCCATCACCCGGACGGGAAGATCGGCTGGCGCAGGCCGACTTGGCGGGAGTAATCGGATTCGCTATTTCGTCGTCCAGCACCGGACCTACTTCGTTGAGGATCTGCCAATCCGTCATGCTTTTCGTTACCATGAAACAGGACTCTGGCCCAAAAATACGTGCAGCCGCTTCTAATCGGCAGGGCTCTCGGCCGTAAGATGGTTCAAAGCGATCGAGGAGGCCTGCGTATCCATCACCTGTTCGAAAGCAGAGATGTCCTGCTCCGTGTAGAGTTTGAACACCACCTTGTCCGTATCCGGTTCGCGGACACGAACAGCCTCCGGGTGTGAGAGTCTACGTCGCCAAAACTCCGTATCGCCGTCGAACCTTCCCGTCTGAAGAACGTGAGCGGCATCCTGCTGGATCTGCACGTACCACCCCTTCTTTCCGTTTGCTTCCGAAAACGCTATGTCTCTCTTCGGAATTCTATTATGCTGACCGGAATCCAGGCGTTTTCGAAAGAACGTTACGACTCCCTCGTTTCGGCATCGCGTTAGAATGCTCCCCCAATCCTGATCCAAACGCTTCGCCTGTCGGCTCTCCTCCGACTTCCTCTTAATCTGCACAACGTATGATTCGGCCTCAGGAAGAGGAATCACCTGCTGTACGTCGAGGATGATCCGACCGTCGAGCACGTAAGGACGGAGGCGAACGCACCGAATATCGAGGTCGTGATCGTTGAGCCAGAGGACGGACGTGGTGATCTCTTTCGAAAATTCTGCAGAGACGAGAATTATGCGAACCTCTTGGCCGAATGTCTCTTCATTCGGCTGTTCCCACCCTAGAAATCTTAGGAGAGATTCCTCGGCATCGAGTGAGCTGTGGATCTGCCCTAAATACTGTTTGTAGATTTCGACTGCCTGTGAGAACCGCATGGCCGAGACCATCGCCGCGTAACGGATCGCCTGCAACTCCATGTGCCCGCCGTCTTCGGTCCGCTTCAGCTCGATGACAACAAGGTTCGCGTTAGTATCAACACCGACCAAATCGATGCGCCGTTTGCTGTCGTCCCATTCACAGAATTCCTCCGCGATGATGAGCGTGTCCGGTGCGATTACATCGGCATGAGATCTCAACAAACGTTGAAGATCCGAGCGTTCGCCGATTTCCTGCGACGCAAAAGTAGTCTCGCTGACAACGGAGATGGAGTCCTTCGTGAGTTCGTAGAGAGCCATATCGGGATATTGAAACGAATGCACTATCGTACCAAACGGCCCGTTTCGGCTGTGCCGCAGAGTCCTTCGAAGTAGCGATCGCTCGACGGGCACATGCCGACTTGTGAGGAGTGATCCGGGAGGAGAAGTCGCCAGCCATATTGGCCGCTGTGCAGGAGCACTGGTTGCGTTGATTACCCCGGTTCTGGGCGGTAGCAAGACAGTCTACTCCAACACCGGCAGGTTCAGCTTCTTCAGCACTCCGTTGAGCCGCTCATAGCTGTCATTGAAGTACCAGCACCCAACCGAGTAAAGCTGGCCAAACGCGAAATCGCGCGTGCTGGGGAGGCATATCGATAGGCCGGTAGGGTGGATGAGTTTTGAGAGGAATGCACTCATAGCGCGATGCTCATCCGCATACCCGAGTTGTTGCGCGATGCTTGAAACGCGGCTGCTCGTTCCGTCGGCGGACTCAGCCGACTGACGGCAGAGTTCCTCGAACTGCTGCTGTCCCTGCTCGATGTACGGTAAGGCGAGGGCGAGTTCAGGCGTTGCTTTGCACGCTCCGGCGAACTTGTCCAACATCTCGCGGAAATCAATGAGTGCCTCCTTCCGAAGCCGGACGATGTTCGCCTCCGAAGCCGCAGCAAACATCGTCCAGTACCTCAGCTCAAGGAGGTTGCGCGTCCCCAATGCGGCTCTTGACAGGACTCGTTCCCTGGCTCCGGACTGAACTTCGGCAACGGAATGGTAGATCTCCATACCGAGTCCCACCAGGGCGTTTGTGAACTGGTCAGACCTCGTGGTGTCAGCGTTCAAACGTTTCAGTGGCAGCAAGATGTCATCGAAGCGTCGCTCCGCAATGCGCTCGTAGCCAGGGCTCACGATTGTACGATAGCAAGCCTCCGTCCTTTACACTGCCTCGTCAGCTCCCCTGTCCCGCAGTCGGCACCGAACGTTCCGCGCCGCGCGGACCAGCATATTCAGCACGTCCTCAGGAGGCGTTCCCGGAAAGGGGAGAAGAGTTGCGTAATACCTTTCTGTGGCAGCCCGGAGGGTGATGACTGCCATGATCGCCTCCTCAAACCGGAGGAACTGGATCGGCTCGAGCGGAACGGGAGAGATGTCCCGGATCTCGCCTACAATTTCCGGAACCTGCTCATTCACGTTCTCGAAATCGTTGATTAAATTCCTCACCACCTGGATGGCGGGGGTGAGAATAAAACGGTAGCCCCAGTTTCTAAAGCAGGCCAGATACGCGATCCGTAAGATCGCCATGTCCGTGCGGTAAGGAATGTAGCCGAAACTAAAGTGGACGTTGATGTTGTCTACGTTTCCATCCCGGAGAGACTGCTGAATAGCGGCGTGGACGGCTGGATCGAACTGCCGAAGCCGGAATTGAGTCGTGTCATGCCGGTGTGCCCTCCAATCAACATCGGCTGGAACGGCCATGCCTGCGACTTCTATTCGTCCCTTGAGCGGCCAGTCGTGTGCCCCGGCGAGTGCGTCGTGCACACGCAGCCGTTGGATCAAATGAGAGTCTAATTGCGCCCCGTGGTGATTATTGCAATGTTTGCAGGTGAGCGTGGTTAGCCTCCCGCCCAGTTCGCCCGGTATGATGTGCTCCTCCGTCAGTTGGGGCTCGTCCAGATCTACCGAGTCTTCGCTGAACAGGGTGAGGCACAGAGGGCAGGCCATCTTGCCGGGATAATCCCCACACACAGTTTCGAGGTCCCGTGCCAATCGCGCAAAGAGTCTATGGGCGTTTTCTCTTGCCATGCTTTGCCGTGAAACGCCAGTATCTCAGCCGCGATGAAAATCGGCAAGGGATCGAGACGCAAGAAAAGCCCGGCGATGCGTTTCCGCACTGGGGGAGCGGTTCTGGCTAAAATGCGCCGGATCAGTCCGGGGCGAAGTCGAACCGCCGCCGCCAACCTTTTCGGGCCCACGATCAACCAAGATCCCCGATTAGGACCGAGAAACGCCCTTGGATCCCCGAATAAGAGTGGGGCAGCCCAGACCGAACGGCTTCTGCCTGTTCTTCCTGCATTTTTCCCTTATTTGCTCTGCATCCATCCAATCAGCGCCTCGACCAGTCACTGGATCGTTCACTACGCGGATGGTGGGGCGACTTTAGCGGGTACTATTGCCTATCCCCTCCGCCCCCTGACGCCGCTCGATCGTGGTAGTACACTCGGAGATCATGAGACGCCTGGTTCGCATCGCCGGCATTGCCCTTGCCCTTCTCCTGATCGCCGCGCTCGCCCTCCCGTTTCTCATCGACGCCAACCGCTTCCGGCCCATGCTCGAAACCAGGCTGAGCCAGTCGCTGGGCCGCGACGTCCGGCTGGGGGACCTCAAGCTTTCGATCTTCTCGGGAGGTGTGGCGGCCTCCGACCTTTCGATCGCCGACAATCCGGCGTATAGCAAGACGCCGTTCGTGCAGGCGAAGTCGCTGAAGGTCGAAGTCGAGTTGTGGCCGCTGATCGTTTCGCGGCAATTGAACGTTACGGGCATCGTCATCGATGAGCCGAGCGTCCAGTTGATCCAGTCGCCGGAGGGCGAGTGGAACTTCTCGAATCTCGGCGGAAGCCAGGCCGCGCCCACCCCACAGCCGGCCGCGCCGCCGGCCGAGCCCGGCAAGAGCATGGCGCTCGCAGTCAAGCTGATCCGCATCTCGAAAGGGCGGTTTTCGCTGGCCAGGGCCGGCCGGTCCCGGCCGCTGCTTCTCGATCCCGTGGATGCGGAGGTCCGCGACTTCTCGAGCGCGTCCGCCTTTCCCTTCTCCCTCACCGCCAAAGTGGCGGGCGGGGGCGCGATTGAGCTGAAGGGCCAGGCCGGGCCGCTCAGCGCCGGCGACGTCTCCACGACGCCCTTGAGCGCGAGCCTCAAAGTGAGCGCGCTCGACCTCGCGGGGTCCGGCTGGACGCAGCTCGTTCCCGGCATGGGCGGCCTCGTTTCCTTCGACGGCAGCGCCCAATCCGACGGCCGCAGCGCGGGCGTCAACGGCAAGCTGAAAGCCGAGAAGCTCAAACTCGCGGCACAGGGTAAACCCGCCGCGCGCACAGTGGAGCTGGATTTCGCGGCCAGCCACGACCTGAAGACTCGCGCCGGACACGTGAGCCGCGGCGATATCCACGTAGGCGGCGCCGTCGCGCACCTCACCGGCACGTACGCGGCGGCTGCCGCGTCGCCGGTCCTGCATTTGAGCCTCGCGGGGCCCTCGATGCCCGTTCCGGAACTGGCGGCCATGCTGCCCGCGCTCGGCATCGCGCTGCCCGCCGGGTCGTCGCTCGAGGGCGGCACGGCGGCGGTCAAACTCGCGATCGAAGGGCCGGCCGAGAAGCTGGTCACCTCGGGCTCGGTGGCGCTGAACAATACGAAGCTCGCGAATTTCAACCTCGGCCGCAAGATGTCGTTCATCGAGACGCTGGCGGGCATGAAGCAGAGCCCCGACACCGAGATCCAGAACTTCAGCACCAACCTGCGGATGGAGGGCGGCGCCATCGACGCGCAGGACCTTCAACTGAACGTTCCGGCCATCGGCGAGCTGGCGGGCGGCGGCGCCATCAGCCCCTCGAACGCGCTCGATTTCAAGATGAGTGCGAAGCTCCACACTGCCGGCGTGCTGGCGGTGGTGAGCAAAGAGAATATTCCGTTTCTGGTGAGCGGCACCTGCGCCGACCCGGTCTTCCGCGCCGATATGAAAGCTGCGGTTGCCGGTAAGGCCAAGGACATCGGCGCCAAGGCCGCGGGAAGTCTGCTAAAAGGACTCTTCGGAGGAAAGAAGAACTAACCTATGCCTTCTGATTCGAGCGATGGTGTTGCCCGCCGCGGCCTGCTGAAAGCGGCCGCCGGCTCCGTGCTACTTCTGCGGCCCGAAACGGTGTTCGGCTCGCAGGCCAACTCGGCGGTTGAGTTGGGCCTGGTCGGCTGCGGCGGGCGCGGCAACTGGATCACCCCGCTGTTCATCGAACATTCGGGCGCGCGCTTCGTGGCCGCGGCCGACGTGATCCAGTCGCGCCTCCAATCCACCCGCGCCAAGCTGAACGTGGATGCCGCCCGCGCCTACCACGGGCCTGACGCCTACCGCGAGCTGGCCAACTCCAAGCTCGACGGCGTGGTCATCATGACCCCGACCTACTATCACGCGATGCAGGCCGCGGCCGCCGTGGAGGCCGGCAAACACGTCTACTGCGCCAAGCCGATCGCCGTGGACGTCCCTTCGAGCAAGGACTTCCTCGCCACCGGACGCAAGGCGCAAGACCGCAATCTGAGCTTCTGGGTCGATTTCCAAAGCCGCGCCCGGCCCGTGTTCCAGGAGGCGGTCACACGCATCCAGCGCGGCGACATCGGCAAGCCCGCCTTCGCCCAGGTTTTCTACTTTGCGGGGCGCCCCTGGAAGGACCCGGTCGAGCCCAATATGGACCCGGGGCTGCGCCGCATGATCACCTGGTTCGGCGACCGCGCCATCAGCGGCGACATCATCGTGGAGCAGAATATCCACGTCATCGACATGGCGAACTGGTACCTGGGCGGCCACCCCTTGCGGGCGAGCGGCTCCGGCGGCCGCACCGACTGGTCGGGCACGAGCAATACCCTGGGCGACGCCTACGACCATTTCGCGGTGACCTACTGGTATCCCGGCGACGTGCACGCCAGCTTCAGCTCCCACCAGCTCAACGGCGCGTTCAGCGACCTGTGCGTGCGGTGCGTGGGCGTCCACGGCACGGCCGACACGCATTACGGCGGCGCCGTCCGCATCCTCAGCGACCGGAAAGACAAGGTCTGGAACGGCACCGAAAAGGACGACACCTTCACCGGCGGCTGCATCACGAATATCAAGCTGTTCGTCGACGCCGTCCGCAGCGGCAAGCCGGTCAACAACGCGCCGGTCGCGGTGGAGAGCAACCTGACCGCGATTCTCGGCCGCACCGCCGCCTACGAGCAGCGCACCGTTACCTGGGAGGCGATGATGGCCTCCACCGAAAAATGGGAAGTCCACTTGCCGCTTCGCTGGTAACGCCGGCGGAGGAACTCTACGCCGAGCGCCTGGGCCGGTACGTCACGGCCATGCGCAACGGCACTCCGGACCGGGTCCCGCTGCGGCCCTTCGCCGCGGAGATCACCGCAAAATACGCCGGCTTCACCTGCCAGGAAGTCACGCACGATTACCGCAAAGCCTTCGAAGCGGTCATCCGGTGCGCGAAGGATTTCGCCTGGGACGCCGTAGTGCCGAACATGGTCTACGTGTGGACCGGCCTCACCGAAGCGGCCGGGCTGCGCTACTACGGCGTGCCCGGCATCCACGTAGGCGCGGACGTCGCGTTTCAGTACCGCGAGCCGGCGGAAGACGCCGCGTTCATGAAGCGCGAAGAGTACGACGAGCTGATCGAAGACCCGGTCCGCTTCCTTTATGAAACCTGGCTGCCGCGCGTCTCCAGCGAAATCGGCGGGCCGGTCGCTTATCGCAGCAACCTCGCGCTGGTGAAGAGCGGGATGGCGATGCTGCGCTACTTTTCGGACTTCGGCCCGCAGGTGGAGCGCATGCGCCGCGAGTGCGGCACGCCCTCCTCCATCTGCGGCATGCTCAAAGCGCCGCTCGATATCCTGGCCGACAAGCTGCGCGGTTATGTCGCGCTGGCCTTCGACCTGATGGAGATTCCCGAAAAGGTACTGAAAGCCTGCGAGGCGCTGATGCCGCACCTGGCCTACCTGGCGCTGAACGGCGCGGACCCCGAGCGGCAGCTCCCCATTCCGATCTGGATGCATCGCGGCTGCATTCCGTTCATCTCGCGCGATCACTTCGAGACGATCTACTGGCCCACGCTCCGCCCCATTTTCAACGCGCTGTGGGCCCAGGGAACACAAGTGCTGATGTACGCCGAAGGCAAGTGGGATGCGCACCTGGAGCGCTTCGCCGAGCTGCCCGCCGGCAGCATGATCTTCCACCTCGACCGCACCGACCCGGTGGAAGCGCATCGCGTACTCGGCCGCCGGTTCTGCCTGAGCGGCGGCGTACCGAATACGCTGCTGGCCTTTGGAACCGCCGACGAGGTGAAGGCCTGCTGCCGGAAGTTGATCGGGACCATCGGCGCCGAGGGCGGTTACCTGATGGATGCTTCCGCCATTCTGCAGAACGATGCAACCATCGAGAACCTACGCGCCATGACGGACGCGACGCTGGAATACGGCGTGTACCGCGCGCGGTCGTCGCCCGCGCCTCCCGTCGCGACGCCCGGGATTCCGGCGTGGGTGACTGCGCCGAGAGTCCGCCCCGGCATCTGTTTTCCCTTCGAAGAAAAGCTGTTGCGGATGCCGCCGATCCTGGGAGACCCCGGCATCGTCCGTGCCGTCTGGGACGATCTCGAAGGTTTGGCGTACTTGTACATCTGGCACCTGCTACTGAGTTTCTAGGCCCAGGCACTCCACAAACGTGTCCTGAAACCGCGGATCCTCCGCCAGCGCCACGTGCTCGGTGACTTTGCGAATCTCCTCGGCGCGATCCCGCCCCAGCAGCGCCATCTTGACGCCGCGCAGCGCCGTATTCCCAACCGGCGCCACACTCTCCGCGGCCACTTCGATCAGGCCGATGCGCCGCGCGCTCTCGATCCGCACGTAGTTCCCGAAGGCCCCCGCCAGGTATACCGTTTCGATCTCGTCGAGGCCCGCGCCCCAGCGTTCAGCGAGCAGCCGCAGGCCTGCCGCGATCGCGCCTTTGGCCAGTTGCAGCTCGCGAATGTCCTGCTGGCTGAGGCGCACCGGCGCGGCCAGCTCCCACTCGCGACGTCCTCCGGCCAGCCGTCCGTTCGGCAGGATCGCTCCGATCTCGAGGCCGGCGGCCACCGCGTCCACTAATCCGCTGCCGCAGATGCCTTGCGCGGCACCGCCACCGATCGTGCTGATCTGGAGCGCGCCGTCGTGAACGGCGACGTGCGCGATCGCTCCGGTTGCCGCGCGCATTCCCATGCCGATTCGCCCCGCTTCGAAGGCCGGCCCCGCCGCCGTGGACGCGCACAGAATCCGCCCCGCCTTCCCCAGGACGATCTCGCCGTTGGTGCCGAGGTCGATGAGGGCGCGCAGACCGGCGCCCTCGTGAATCCCGGTGGCGAGAATCCCGGCCAGCAGATCGGAGCCGACGAACCCGCCGAGGCACGGCAGGAATCGCACCCGCGCTTCAAGGGGAAGGTCCCACCCGAGCTCCCGCGCACCCATCACCTGATCACCGTCGTTCGACGGCCGAAAAGGCACCGCCGCCAGCGGCGCGACGTCGATCCCGCAGAACAAGTGGTGCATGGCAGTGTTGCCCGCCAGCAGGACCGTCCGCACGTCATCTCGCCCGGGAAGGCGCGCGATCATCGCGCCCAGCCGCTCGCGGATCGAACGGGCCAAATCCGCCGCTCCGCCATCGAGGGCGAATCCGATGCGAGTCATGACGTCCGCCCCGTGCGCGGCCTGTGGGTTCAGTGCTGTCTCGACTCCCAGCACCGCGCCGGTCCGGCGATCCACCGACTGCGCCACGAGCGTCGTCGTGCCGAGATCGATCGCCACGCCCACGCCGCCGGCGGGTACAAACTCGACGGGAGTGTCATCGCTCAAGACCGGCGCGTCCCACTGCGCGACCTCCAGCACCAGCGGCCCTTCCACCGTCGCGCAGCATGCCAGCCTCCAGCCGGCGCCCAGTTCGGCCGGGGTGAACGCGCGCTCCATTTCCTCGGTGATGGCCAGCCGCCCTTCGACCACCCGTACGCGGCACCCGCGGCAGATGCCCGCGCCGCCGCACGGAAACTCCATGCCTTGCGCCGCCAGGGCGGTTTCGAGCGAGGCGCCGGGTTCGGCGGAAACGCGCATCTCAGTGGGTCTGCGCGTAGCGCGCCGCGGCCGCCAGGTTGGCGTTGGGAGTGCCGGCGGGAATCTCGCACCCCGCGCCCACGATGTAGCGCGGACCCGCCTGCCGGTGGCATTCCGCGAATCCGGCTTCAACCTCTTCAGGAGTGCCGTCGTGCATTACACGCACCGGGTCGAGGTTCCCCAGCAGCACCTGCGCCGTGCCCATCTGCTCGCGGGCTTCGTCCATCGGATTCATGAAATCGAGGTCGATGATCTCGGCGCCGGTAGCGGCCATCCCGCGATACAGGCGCCGGGTCTTGCCGCAGATGTGCAGGCGCACGCGCGCGCCCGCCTCCTGAATTCCGCGCACCAGCGCGCACTCGCACGGCTGCACGAACTCGCTGTAGAACCGGGGACCGATCAGCGATGCGGCGGCGTCCCCCACTCCGATCATGTCCGCGCCCGCCTCGATCTGCGCGCGAGCGAACCGCAGTTCCATCTCCACGGTGAAAGCGAACAGATCGCGCACGAAGCCCGGATCGTCGAAGAAATCCAGCATCAGGGTGTTGACGCCGCGCAGGTCGGCGCTCATGGCGCACGGGCCTTCCACCCAGCCCTCGACGATGCGCCCGGCGCCCGCGCGCTGGCGCAGCAGGCGCACAGCTTCAAGGCGGTCGGACATGCGCGGACCGGCCGCGGGGTCGGGCACCTGCAGACGGGCCAGGCGGCCCTTGTCCGCCAGCAGGGCGCGCTCCTCCGCCAGCGCCGGCGGCTGATGGTCGAACCATTCCACGGCCGCGCCGAGGTCGCCAGCCTCGCGCGTGGGGTCGGAGATGGCCGAAACGTAATCGAACCCGAATGCCTCCGCGATGGAGACCTGCGCCTCCGCCAGAACCCGGTAATCGCGCGCGTAGTCGCGGTATTTGGCGCCGATTCGCTCAGCCGCCAGCATCATAGTGATCGGGAGGAACGGCAGGTGGTCGGGCGCGTCCCCGCGCAGCATGGCCTCCACCCGTTCCCTGCCGGTCATGCCGCGGGCTCCTTGCCGATTACTTGGCCGTCGTAGGTCGCGGTAACCCGCCATCCCGGCGGCACGACCAGGAAATCCCGCTCGTCCCACTCGCCGCAGACCAGGCGTTCGAACAGCCGCAGGCTCCCCGAGATACACTCGAACTTCCAGTTATTCTTCGCGGCCTCCTGGCGCGCTTCCGCCTCGAAATGGTCGTCCGGCTCCAGCCCGGTGGAGATATAGGTCAGCTTGCGGTAAGTACGCCGGTAGGCGTTCAATTCGCTGTACAAGTATTGCCCGTTCTCTTCGCCGTAGCGCGCCACGAGTTCCTCGAGCGTCTGGCCCGCGCCGGTCCGGCCGCGAATCACTTGCAGCGTCTCCTGGTCCTGGTCTTCGCCCCGCTCCAGCCACCCCGTGGAGCGGAAGTACACACCCGGATTCCGCTCGAAGTAATCCTGGTATCGTTCGCGGCTGCCCATCAGCAGCGTGATGCAGTCGTGCGCCCGCGGAATCACGAGTTGCGCCCTGGTGGCGGCCAGCCCGGCAAGCCCGTTTCCGCACAGCCCGTATCCCAGCAGAATGGCGTCATGACGGCCTGCTTCTTCCCGGTCGATCAGCGCCTGCAGTCGCTCGCGCATCGGGGCGGCGCCCAGGTCGTGCAGCCCCTTGGGAAGAAATTCCACATTCACCTGGTGCGGAGACCGCGCCGCCGCGAACCACATCTCGCGCGTGAGAACTTCGCAGGCGATCAGTCTCAGCTTCATGCCGTGCCCGCCATCCGGCGCGCGAGCGCCACCGCCGCCGTCGCATTCTCTCCGAAGCCGTCGGCGCCGATCTGCTCGGCGAACCGCGCGGTAACCGGCGCGCCGCCCACCAGCACTTTCACGCGATCTCGTACGCCGGCCGCAGTGAGCGCCTCGATGGTGGCCTTCATCGAGGGCATGGTGACCGTCAACAAGGCCGAAAGGCAGATGACGGTCACCTGCCGGTTACGAACCGCATCCACGAACCGCTCCGCGGCCACGTCCGCTCCCAGATCGATCACTTCGAACCCGGCGCCTTCCAGCATGGCTCCGACCAGGTTCTTGCCGATATCGTGGAGGTCTCCCTTCACGGTGCCGATCGCCACGCGGCCGGCCGGCTGCGCCCCGCTCGCGGCCAGCAGCGGCCGCAGCAGCTCGAGCGAGCCTTTCATGGCGCGCGCCGCCAGCAGCAGCTCCGGAACGAAATACTCCTCGCACTCGTAGCGCCGCCCCACTTCGTCCATGGCCGGCACCATCTCGCGATTCACCAGGTCGAGCGCGTCCGCCCCGCCCTCGAGCGCCCGCTGCGTGGCTTCCACCGCCGCCTTGGCGTTTCCCTTGAGGATTGCATCGTGCAGTTCCGCCATACTTCTCTTTAAGATATCAGGACTCTGAAATCATTGTTACGGTCCAAGCGGGTTCCGTTCCGCGACAGCATGTTACATTCGAGGTTTGTGTTCGAGCGTATCATCTGGATTGTCCTCGACAGTGTAGGGATCGGCGCGATGCCGGACGCCGCCCGGTTCGGCGACCCGCCGGGAGCCGACACCCTCGGCAACATCGCCCGGCTGCGCGGCCTGAGGCTGCCCAATCTCGCGCGGCTCGGGCTGGGCAACATCAAGCCGCTGGCCGGAATCTCCGCGGCGCAATCGGCTGCCGGGGCTTACGGGCGGTGCGCCCTGGCTTCGCCCGGCAAGGACACGACCACCGGCCATTGGGAGATGGTCGGAATCCATCTGGCGAAGGCGTTCCCGCTCTATCCTCACGGCTTCCCGCCGGACGTGATGGCCGAATTCGAGCGCCGCACCGGCCGCGGTTCGCTCGGCAACAAGGCTGCTTCCGGCACCGAGATCATTCAGGAACTCGGGCCCGAACATATGCGGACCGGCTCGCCCATCGTTTACACCTCGGCCGACAGCGTTTTCCAGGTGGCGGCGCACGAAGAAGTGATCCCGCTGTGGGAGCTGTACCGGATCTGCGAGATCGCGCGCGACATTCTGCGCGGCCCGCACGAAGTGGGCCGGGTGATTGCGCGCCCCTTCACCGGATCGCCCGGCAGCTTCACGCGCACCGCGAACCGCCACGATTACGCGGTGCCGCCGCCCAAGGGCATGCTGCTCGACCAACTGGAAAGCCGGGGCGTTGCGGTGCACAGCATCGGCAAGATCTTCGACATTTTCCTGGGACGCGGCATCGAAGACTCCAGCAAGACGAAGAACAACGCCGAGGGCATGGCGAAAACGCTGGAAGCCGCGCAGTCGTCCGAAGGCGGCCTGATCTTCATCAACCTGGTGGATTTCGATCAGCAGTACGGCCACCGCAACGATATCGCGGGATACGGCGCGGCGCTCGAAGAGTTCGACGCCTGGCTGCCGCAGTTCGAGGCGGCGCTCGGCCCCGGCGACCTCGCGATTTTTACGGCCGACCACGGCTGCGACCCTTGCGTCCCGGGTACCGACCATACGCGCGAATATGTTCCGCTGCTGGCCGCCGGCGCGCGCGTGCGGCCCAATGTAAACCTCGGAGTGCGCGCGTCGCTCTCCGATATCGGCCAGACCGTGGCCGCCAATTTCGGCGCCGCGATTTCACAAGGCGACAGTTTCTTACCGCAAATCCTATGAGAAAACCAGTCATGGCGGGCAATTGGAAGATGTACAAGACGCCCGCGGAAACCACCGCATTCTTCGAGAAATTCCGGCCGCTGGTCGAGAAGTCCGAACACTGCGAAGTCGTGATCTGCCCTCCTTTCACGAACCTCGCCGCGGCCGTCGACGCCGTCAAAGGCAGCCCGGTCCGCGTCGGATCGCAAAACATCGCGTGGGCGAAGGAAGGCGCGTTTACCGGCGAAATCTCCGGCCCGATGCTCAACGCCGTGGGTGTCACCCACGCCATCATCGGCCACAGCGAACGCCGCCAGTACTTCTGCGAGACCGACGAGACCGTGCTCAAGCGGACGCTCTCGGCGCTCGAGTTCGGGCTCACCCCGATTGTCTGCGTGGGCGAGCGCCTGGAAGAGCGCGAGGGCGGGAAGACCGAAGCCGTGCTGGTCGGCCAGTTCCAGAAGGGCGTCGCCGGCCTCACTCCGCAGCAGTTTGCCAAGATCGTGATCGCCTACGAGCCTGTTTGGGCGATCGGCACCGGCAAGACCGCTACGCCCGAGATTGCCGCCGACGCGCATCGCGTGATCCGCGGGCAGGTTCGCGAGAAATTCGGCAAGGAGGCCGCCGACGCCGTGCGCATCCTCTACGGCGGCAGCGTGAAGCCGGACAACGTGAAGATCCTCATGGCGCAGCCGGAAATCGACGGCGTCCTGGTGGGTGGCGCGAGTCTGGACCCGGCAGGCTTCGCGTCGATCGTGAACTTCTGATAGAAGACTCCCCCCCTGTCGATCAACTGAGAACGGGCTACCCGCGGGCGACGTTGCTCTCCCCGATCAAGGTGGTGGCCCGCCCTTGAATTGGAAT
Source organism: Bryobacterales bacterium (assembly GCA_963836015.1). Classification (GTDB taxonomy): domain Bacteria; phylum Acidobacteriota; class Terriglobia; order Bryobacterales; family Bryobacteraceae; genus CAWCDJ01. The sequence goes on from CAWIIF010000004.1 coordinate 1,144,137, forward strand.
GGAGATGGGGGCGCCTTTCTTTCAGAAAACGCTACGGCGTTTTGCAGGAGTTATCTGCACCTTGAGTGAACCGTTTTCTCCATTCGAATCGAAACTTTGTATAATCCACACATGCAAGGGATACCCTGGAGCACAATTGCTCTCGGCTCGCTGTTGCTCATCTCGGCCAGCTCAAGAGGAGGACAGGAAGTGCAATCTTCGCAACCTGAAAAGTCGAAGCCGCCCATCAAAATGGAGCAGCGCGGGCGCATCCTGGGAATCGGCGGTGTCTTCTTCAAATCCGCTAATCGTGATCAGATGCGCGAGTGGTATTCGAAGCATCTTGGACTCGCTGACAAAGGCGAAGGCGTGATGCTTCCATGGCGCGAACACGATGACCCACAAAAGGAACACATTACAGTTTGGACTGTTTTTCCCGCCTCCACTCACTATTTCGATCCCAGCCCCGCATCGTTCATGGTCAACTACATCGTGGACGATCTGGATGCTCTGCTCGACCGCTTAAAGCAAGAGGGAGTAAAGATTGACGCCAAACGAATGAATGAATCCTACGGCCGCTTTGCCTGGATCTATGACCTGGATGGGAATAAGATCGAGCTCTGGCAGCCGCTGTCCGCAAAGCCCTGAGGGCCTTCCACTTCACTTATTCAACCGGTTTTCCGTAGCTACGGTTCCATACTTCCCGGCGTCTCGGCGTCCCGGCGGTGAATCCTTCTTTCGATCTCGGCAGCAAACTCCTCTTCGCGCTCAATCCGCATCCCAATCTGCAGCCAGTAAATGGGAAGCGGAGCCGCTACGTCGTCACAGCCGTCGCATAAGTTGACCGCGTCCTTTTCCGTGGTCACCAGCGCCGTCGCGCCGCGCGCCTGCATCGAGCGCGCGATGCGCCGCAGTTCGTGGATGCGGTACCGGTGGTGATCCTGGAACTCGACCAACTCCACCGGCTCCACGCCCAGCCGGGCGAGAGTTCCTTGGAACGATTTGGGATTGCCCAGCCCGCAGAATGCACCGGCCCGCTCGAAAGGCCGCTGGCCGGGTGGGAAGATGTGCCCGGTGCGATGCTCCACCCACGCCCGCGCCTCGACGCCTGCGCGGAATACCGGCGCCTTTGGGTTGAGGCGAGCGGCCAGTTGCTCGATGGCCGGCGCGAGGTCCGAGAACTGGCTGCGGGTAATCAGGATGATGTCTGCGCGCGTCAAGGCCTCCAGCGGCTCGCGCAGACGCCCCAGGGGAAACACGCCCCCGCCGCCCAGGGGATTGAGGGCGTCGATCAGAACCACGTCCACGTCCCGCGCCAGTTTCCAATGCTGGAAGCCGTCGTCGAGCAGCAGCAGGTCCACTCCGAAATTTCGCAGCAGCAGCGTTCCGCTGGCGAAACGGTCGGCGCCGATCCCCACGGCCGCCACGCCCGAGCGAATGAAGATCTGCGGCTCGTCTCCCGAATATTCGGGCCGCACCGCCGCGCCCGGAGCGAGCACCAGGTTCTTCTCGAGCGTGCCGCGTCCGTAACCGCGCGTCAGGATGCCCGGCCGCCGGCCGCGCTCCACCGCCGTTTCCGCCAAGCGCAGCACGCATGGCGTCTTGCCCGTGCCCCCCATGGAGAGGTTGCCGACCGAGATCACCGGCGCATCCAGCTTCCGCCGGTCGCGCAGCCCGGCAGCCTGCTTGCGCTTAGAGCCCGCCAGCCAGGCGTGCGAGAGCAGCCACGCCGCCGCATACCACGGCATGGCCGGGCGGTAGCGCGGAATGTGCCCGCGATGCAGTTGCCGGATCTCCGCCAGGGCGCTGGCGGTGGCCCCGCGCCGGGCCTCCGCGCACGCCAGCGCCCGCCGCCCGATTTCGCGCGCCCCGTGCGGGTCGCTCAGCAGCCGGTCCACCGCGCCCGCCAGTTCCGAAGCGTCCTCGATCCGGACCGAGGCGCCGGCGGCCCGAAACTGGTCGTCGATCGCCTGGAAGTTCTCCATGTGCGGGCCGGTAATCACGGGCTTGGCGAACAGCGCCGGCTCCAGCGTGTTGTGTCCGCCCCGCCGGGCCAGGGAGCCTCCCATGAAGACGACGTCCGCGGCCGCAAACAGGCCGCCCAGCTCGCCGATCGTATCCAGCAGCAGGACAAACGGGCGCGCTACGGTCCGCCCGTCGAGCGCGGTCCGCCGCAGGTATGGAATGCCCGCCGCCTCGAGCTTCCGCGCCGCCGCATCGAAGCGCTCCGGCTTTCTCGGCACCAGGATCAGGAGCAGGTCGCGGTGCCGCTCTGCCAGGTCCGCGTACGCCGACAGCACAGCGTCATCCTCGTCCAGGTCGCCCGCGTCCGCCGGCGGCATCGTGCTGGCGGCGATCCACACCGGCCCGGGCCCGGTTCGCGCAATCAACTCGGTCACGGGCGATCCCGCGGAAGCCGCGCGCGCCTCGAAATCGTACTTGAAATTTCCCGCGGCGCGGGTCCGTTCAGGGGGCGCGCCCAGGGCCAGAAACCGCTCGCGGATCGCTTCGGTCTGCGCCAGGATCGCATCCGCGTGCGGCAGGACCGCCGCGAAGAAGCGGCGGAACGGCAGATAGCGCGGAAAGGCGCGGTCGGAGATCCGGCCGTTTACAACGGCCAGCGCCGCTCCGGTTCGCTTCGTTTCGCGAAACAGGTTCGGCCAGATCTCGGTCTCCGCCACGATGACCACGGACGGCTGGAGCGTTCGCAGCACGCGGCGCACCGCAAACACATAGTCCGCCGGAGCATAGAAGACGCCGTCCGCCAGGCCGCGCAGTTTTTCATCCGCCGTGGTGCGCCCCGCCAGCGTCGCGGTGGAAACGAAAAGCCCGCTCGCGGGAAATTCCGCTCGCAGCCGGCGCAGCAGCTCCAGGCAGGCAAGCACTTCGCCTACCGAAACTGCGTGCAACCAGATGGCGCCCGGGCCGGTCTGTCTTAAAGAGCGGGGCAGGAATCCGAAGCGCTGCGGCAAGGATTGCCAGTACCCCCGTTTCCGCGCACCGCGGAAGAGGAAATACAATAACAAGACAGGCAGCCCAAACGCCTGAAGGAGCCGGTAGAGGAAATAAATGCCTTTTGTTTTCAAACGTTTGGTTCTTCTATTGAGTATAGCGGCGGCATTTGCGGCGGACAAGGAGGCCCCCTTCCGCCCGGCGCCGGCCGCCAGTTACAAGAATCACCAGACCAACGCCCAGGTGACGATCGGCGTCGAGCCTTACGACGGCGGAGAAAAACTCAAGGCGGCATTCGGCAAGCTGAATCCTTACGATTACGGCATTCTGCCGGTGCTGGTCGTGATCCAGAACGACAGCGGCAAGACCATCCGGCTGGACCGCATCCAAGCCGAGTATGTCGGCCCCGGCCACAGCCGTGTCGAAGCCACACCCGCCCGCGATGTACGCTACCTCCGCGGACCCGACCGTCCCAAGATGATTCCCGGGCCTACCGGCCAGGTCAAAATCGGCAAAGGGAAGAAGAATCCCCTCGACGCCTGGGAAATCGAAGGGCGCGCGTTCTCGGCGCAGATGCTCCCTGCCGGCCAGAGCGCCAGCGGGTTCTTCTATTTCCAGACCGGGCTCCAGACCGGATCCACGGTCTACCTCAATGGATTGACGGAAGCGGGCACGGGGAAGGAACTGTTCTATTTTGAGATTCCGCTGCAGTAGGCGATCGCTCAGCGCTTCGTTTTAGGCAGGTAGCGACGGGCCAATAGCCCGAGCGTCAGCAGCGCCGCTCCGCACAGCATGGCGGTTTCCGGCTCGGGCACAGTTGTGGGGTCGTTGAGGAAACTTTCCGGATTCCGCAGAGCCTGGTCCTCCGGAAGCGCGGCGTACGCCATTCCATCGGTGTCCGTGACAACGTCCCAGCCGCACTGGCTGATCGCATCGACTGTGAAATTCCGGTCCTGAATCGCTCGATTGTCCGTGGGGGCACCGGTGTAAACCGCCGCCGCTGAGAGACCTCCCGGGAGCGTCAGCACACCTGCGGCGATCGCCAGAAGCATCTTTCCCATGTCTTCCTCCGTAGTCGACAGCCTTCGTGCGTCGACTTACTGTGCATCGGCGAAGTGGCGGCCTTAAGTGGCGAAGAAGCGCTTTTTCATGGATAACAGGTCGGGGCCGGACCTACTGTTCTGAAATGCACAGGACGTTATGTAGCCGTCTTCTAACACACCAACCGCGACGCCCTTCTGTGTGGGAACCGACAAAATCGCGGCGGCGGCCAAAATTCAGTCACAGACATTCGCAGTTTTTCTTTCGAGCATCAAGTGCCGTGTTCGCACCGCTTTGTGCATTCGCCTTCTCCCCGGCGGACCTTCCCCCGGCGGGTCGCGGGGCTAAACTGTAGTCGGTAAGAGGCTTCCGCCCATGCCCGTGCCCGTCCTGGCACGGGCTTTTCTTTTTTCCGGAGGTATAATGCGTTCCCGAACCTTTCTCGCCGGCCTTCTGCTGGCTGCCGCCGCTATTGCCGCTCCACCGCTGACGACCATTCAGGATGTCCTGTACAAGGCCGACGGCACCCGCTTCAACGGCACTCTGACGATCGCATGGAACAGCTTCCAGGCAATGGACAGCTCGACCATCGTCACCCAAAGCACATCCGTGAAAGTTGTCGACGGCTATCTGCGGGTGCAGCTTGTGCCGACCACCACCGGCACGCCGGCCGTTTACTACCAGGTGACGTACAACAGCGATGGCCGCATCCAGTTCCAGGAGACCTGGTCGGTGCCGTCGAGCGGCCAGCCCGTCCGCGTGCGCGACGTGCGGGTGGCCACCGCTACACAGACGACCGGCGGCCTGGCCGCCTCCGACACCACGGGCGCCACGATCCAGGAGTCCGACGTCGTGGGGCTGATTGCCGATCTGAGCGCGCGTCCCGTCAAAGGGCCCGCCTACGCGGGTGGACGCGTGGCCGTGGTCAACACCTCCGGCGCACTCGACTCCGTAACCGGCAGCGATGCGGACTGCGTACGCGTGGATGGCACCGCCGGCCCCTGCGGCACCCCGTCACCGTCGTTTGTAGACGGCGATGTACCCGCCGGCGTAGTGGATGGAGCCAACCTCGCGTTCTCGCTTGCGAGCATCCCCGATCCGGCATCCAGCCTCGCGCTCTATCGCAACGGGCTGCGGCAGAAAGCCGGCCTCGACTTCACCGTCACCGGACGCGCCATCCAATTCCTGGCCGGCGCCCCCCAGCCCGGCGATACGCTGCTTGCCTCGTACCGGCTCACGGACTCCGGCGCGCCCGTGTCTTCCATCTATCCCGCCGCGCAGGTACTGTGCAGCGGGATCGGCGCGGCCACCAACTCCACCACGCTGGGCACTCTGGGGATCTGCTCAATTCCCTCGGGCACGCTCATCCCGGGCGACCGCGTCGAGATCCAATTCGACTTCGAGCACGCCGGCTCCGCCTCGGGATTCAGCTTCGAGACCCGTTGGGGAGCGACCACCGTGCTGCACCGCGATGCCGCCGCGGGCGATATTCTGGCCACCGGCCGCGCCGGGGCGGCGATCCTACCAGCCGGCGCCCAGCTGAGCGCGCAATCGTGGGGAACCCTTCTTCCCCTGGCCGCCGCGGTGGCGGCATCGTCCGATGCCTGGTCGGGTGGGTTGACGATCGCCTTTGCCGGGAAGGTGAGTCAGGCCGGTGACACTCTGACCCTCCGCAACTTCGCCGTCGTGCGGCTGCCGTAACTTACTTCGTCAGCCCCTGAACGTAGATTCCGTGATAGCCGTTAACGGAAGCTTCGGTGCCGGTCACTTGCACGATTTGCCCCATGTGCTCGGACGCCGAGGCTTTCGCATCCACCCCGCCGTCGCGACGCGGATCGTGCTCTTCGGGCATCAGCATGTAGAGCGTGCCGTCCTCGGTCAGCAGGCCGATCGGCTGCCCGTTCTGCACGCACTTCTGGCCGCACGGACGGTGGGCCTCACCGTGCTTGCCGAGCTGGATGTAGCACGAGAAGTCGACGATCTCCCCGACTCGCGTGATGATGCGGCCCGGCTCGGGCTTCTTGGCCACGCCCGCGGCGATGGTGGTGGCGGTCCACGCCTCCGTTGGCTTGACGCCGATTTCGGCCGCCGGCTTGGCATAGGTGCCGGTGGTGACCTTCATCTCCGGGTGAAGAATGCCGCCTTTGGCGGGCGCCTTCTTTTCCTGGGCCGATAGAGCAAACGCAGCCAGCGCCGCAACCAGTAATAGCAAAGTTTTCCGTTTCACAGACAGCCCTCCGTTCCCTGAAAGCGTATCACAGCGGGGTTGGTGCCCGGGGCGGGAATCGAACCCGCACTCCCGTTGCCGGGAAAAGGATTTTAAGTCCTTTGCGTCTGCCGGTTTCGCCACCCGGGCACATGGAATCCAGACAATCCCTGAGTCGTAGCCGCCATCGGCTCCGGCCCATACGCTTCATGATAGTAAATGCGCCAGCCGGACGCTGTAACACGCTTCGGGGATTTCTTGATTATCGGCTATTTTCCCCTTGTAATCTGAATCCGCTTGCATTACGATTCTTCTGCGCGGGGCAAAACGGGGGAGATAGAGGTTGGTCAAAACTGTGGCTGTTTAGACGGCCATTCCGCTCTCCTGGGGACCCGGGAGGTTAGCCGTGAACAGATTACGTGTCGTTGCAGGTGTGCTCTTTCTGCTGCTGGCCGTGCTGCCGGCTGCAAACGGCCAGAGCGTCACTGGCCAGATTTCGGGGGTCGTCGTGGATCCGGCCGGAGCGGTTATTCCAGGGGCCACAGTCGAACTGACCCACGACCTCTCTCAAACCATCCGTAAATACACGACCGAGTCAAACGGCGCCTTTATCTTCACCGGCCTGATCCCCGGGGCCTACAGCCTGCGCGTCGCCCAAGCGGGCTTCAAGGCGTACGAGCAGAAAGGGATCACGGTAGCGGCCCAAGAGCGCGTCGACCTGCACGAGGTCGCACTGGTGGTCGGCGAAGTGAACAGCACGGTGGAGGTATCGGCCAACACCGTGCACGTGGCCACCGACAGCTCCGACCGCTCGATCGCCATCAACCTCCAGCAGATCGTCGATACGCCGACCCGCGGCCGCAATCCGGTCAACGTCATCATGACGCTGCCCGGCGTGCAGACCGTGGCATCGAACGACTACCGCGGCTGGAACGGAGGCGGCATCCCGGGCGTCAACGGCGGACAGCAGGGGCAGATCATCCTCAACGTGGACGGCGCGGCCAGCCAGGACTCGGGCAACCTGAATCCGGGCTACATTTCCCCCAGCATGGACGCGATCAACGAGGTTAAACTGCTGACCTCCAACTACACCGCCGAGTACGGAGGACGCACCGCCGGCCAGTTGACCCTGACCACTAAGAACGGCACGCCTTCGTTCCACGGTTCGCTGTACTACTACTGGCGCCACGAATCGTTCAACGCAAACACTTTCTTCAACAACAAGACCAGTGTGGCGAGGCCCCGGTACCGCTACCAGAATCCGGGCGGCACCATCGGAGGCCCGCTGATCATCCCGGGTACGCGGTTCAATAAGGCGCGGCAGAAGCTGTTCTTTTTCTTCTCGTACGACAAGCTGTTCAACAACACCGTCAACAATGCCACCTATACCATGCCTTCGGCCCTGGAACGGCAGGGCGATTTTTCGAAGACCGTGACCACCACCGGGGTAATGGTTCCGATCTACGATCCCTTGACGCAGAACCCCTTCCCCGGGAACATAATCCCTGCCAACCGCATCAGCCCGCAGGGACAGGCCATGCTCAACCTCTTCCCGCTGCCGGATCCGGCCGGCCTGGCGTTGGACCCGACGGGCAACCGCGGGTACAACTTCCGGTACCCCCAGCAGCAGTTGAGGCCGTTGGACGACAAGATCCTGCGCCTCGACTACAACCCCTCATCCAAGTGGATGACTTACGCGCGCCTGTTGCAGGACTACCAGGCGCAGAACGGCTACAACGTCACGGTGGGCCCTCCCGGCGGCGCCTGGGGTCAATTCCCGGCCAGCTATCACGTGCAGGCGGCGGGCGCCATCGCCACGGCGATCTACACCTTCAACTCGAACCTGATCAACGAATTCAGTTGGGGAATCAACCGCGGCAAGCAGGGAGTCGGTCCGCTGACCGACGCCAGCAGCAACCCCAACAACGGCGGCGTGAAGACGTATCAGCAAAGCCTGCTGCCCCTGAAGGACTCCAATGGCAACGCGCTCACTCTGCCGCGTATCAACCAGGGCAGCAACATCCTGGGCCTGCTGCCGGCGGTAAACTTCGGCTTCCCCAGCACCGGTTTCAGCGCGCAATCTTCCGGCCAGGGCATCTCGGGCGCGCCGCTGTTCAGCCTGGATAGCCGCTGGCCTTTCACCGGCACCGACCAGCTACAGACCATCCAGGACAAAATCACCTGGGTCAAGGGTTCGCACACGCTGAAAGCCGGCTTCTATATGGAGAAAATGGCGCGCAATGTCAGTGTGTACTCGGTGTACAACGCGGCTGGAACGTATTACTTCGGCTCCGACCGCGCCAGTTCGCTGGACACCAACTATCCCTACTCCAATGCGCTGCTGGGCAGCATCTTCGCTTACGGCGACGACAGTACGAAGCTGGTGAACCATGCGCACTACACGCAGGTCGAATGGTACGTGCAGGACACGTGGAAGGTCAGCCGCCGGCTCACCCTGGACTATGGCCTGCGCTTCTATCGGGTAGGCGACCTGAACTCGGCGCGCAACAATCTGGGCTTGTTCTCCACCTCCGCCTACGACGCCGGCAAGGCCGGCCAGTTGCTCTACCCGGCGTGCTCGATTCAGAGCAGCGGCACCTGCCCGACGGCCAACAAGATTGCCGTCAACCCGGTGACGGGCGCGACCTTCCCCTACGTCCGGCAGGGCACGTTCGACACCTCTTCCTACACCCAGTATCCTTGGACCGGCATCAAGTATTACGACACCCACTTCTTCAATGTGCCTCCCATTAACGTCGGTCCGCGTTTGGGCTTCGCGTGGGACGTGTTCGGCGACGGCAAGACCGCCATCCGCGGCGGCTTCGGCATTACCGTGGGCCGTAACTGGAACGTGGACTGGATCGGCGCGCTCAGTGCGGGCCAGGGTCCCCTGATGGTGCCGCCGTACTTCCTGTCCCCCACGAGCGTCTACACCTCCTTCCAGAACCTGGCCACTTCCCAGTCGTACTTCACGCCGCAGAACCTCATCGGCGGCGATCCCAACGAGAAACCGCAGAGGACGTACAACTGGAGCTTCGGCATCCAGCGCGAGCTCAAGTGGGGCATGATTGCCGACGTCTCCTATGTGGGCAACGCGCTGAAGAACGGTTACGGCGAAATGTACGACAGCAACGCCGTCGCGCCGCTGACCACCTGGAAGCCCTCCGGATGCGCCAACCCCATCCTGGGCGGCTGCCCGCAGACCGCCTTCATCGACCCGACCACCAACCCGGCCAACCCCGGCTTCTACTCCACGAACCTGATCCGCAACATGGTCGGCTACAAGAGCATCGGCAACGTCATCGACTACACCCAGTCCTACACCAACAACTACAACGCGTTGCAGATGCAGTTGAACCGGCGCGCCGGCCACATCCAGTGGAACCTCAACTACACCTTCTCCCGGACCATCGTCTACAACAACACCAGCAATACGACGCTGTGGCAGTTTGTGAACGCCCAGTTGACAAAGAACGTGGCCAACCGGCCGCACGCCATCAACTTCAACATGGGCTACGACTTTCCGCAGGCCGGCCAGCACTTCAGCGGCGACATGAGCAAGAAGGTGGCTAAGGCTCTCCTGGACGGCTGGCACCTGAACGGCAACGGAGCCATTTACTCCGGCACTCCGTATACGGTGACCTGCGGATCCACCGGCGCACCCTCGCAGTACTGGACCGGCACGCCGACGGCCTACCTGCCGTTCCGCTGCCAGATGGGCAGCGATATTTTCCTCAGCGGCGGGGCGCTGCCTTCCAAGACCGAAGATCCGCGGCTTCAGATTCCGCTGAACGCCGCCAATTTCGTGCTGCCTCCGGCAAACTCGCTGGGCATCGGCAACACGCCGCCGACCATGTTCTACGGTCCGTGGATGTGGAATCTGGACTTCTCGCTGGCCAAGATGACCGCGGTCGCGGAAGGAAAGACGCTGGAGTTCCGGATCGAGACGTTCAACACCTTGAACCACTTCAACCCGAGCAACCCGAATACGTCGCTTACCTGGAACTTCACGACCGGGGCGCAGACCAATGCGGCCTTCGGCACCATTCAGAGCGCGCAGGTGGATCCGCGCCGCGTGGTGCTTTCGGCGAGGTTCAAGTTTTAGGAAGCCGGCTTTTCAGTTGGTGCCGGTTCTTCGGAGCTTCTCGTTGTACTCGTAGACCGCGGCGTTCCACTCGATCAGCTCTTCGTCGGTGAACGCCCCGGCCCCCGTGGGAAACAGGCCGCCGGTCTTTTTGAAGGCATAGATGGCGGCGGCGTCCACGCCGGCTTGCCCCATCAGCATGGCGAGAAGGTCGAGGGCCGCGTTGACTTCCCCGGGGCGGCGAAACTGCGGTGTATCCGCGTCCGGGTCGAAGAAAAAGGGGTCGTCGGGCCCCATGTCGCGGCCGAACTTCTTGCGGAACGCTTCCGTCTGAGTGCGGTAAACATCCAGTTCCTCGGGCTTGGACCAGCGGGTTTTCAGCAGCTTGCGCGTGTGTCGATTGTCCATGATCGATCTCGACGCCTGTTTCAGACGTTTCATTAGTAGATAGTGTTCCTCAGCCCGATTTCGTAACAACCAATATGACGGCAGCCGCCGCTCTTTATTGGCGGCCGGGTCAGGCCACGGTGGATTGGATTCCGCGAAAGTATTCGGCGGTGATGCGAAGACCCTCGTCGAGCGAAACCCGCGGCTCCCAGCCGAGCACAGCGCGGGCTTTGCCGATGTCGGGTTTCCGCTGTTTGGGATCGTCCTGCGGCAGGGGGCGGAAGACGATTTCTGACCGGCTTCCGGCCAGGGCGCGGATCTTCCCGGCGAATTCGATCACGGTCATCTCGACCGGGTTCCCGAGGTTCACCGGATACCGTTCGTCGGATAGCATGAGCCGGTAGAGTCCGTCGACCAGGTCGCTCACGTAACAAAAGCTGCGGGTCTGCGAGCCGTCGCCGAAAACGGTCATCGGCTCGCCGCGCAGCGCCTGGTCCATGAACGCCGGAACGATGCGGCCGTCGTTCAGCTTCATGCGCGGGCCATAGGTATTGAAGATTCGCGCGATGTTGGTGCGCACGCCGTGCTTGCGGTGGTAGGCCATCGTGAGCGCCTCGGCAAAGCGCTTGCTCTCGTCGTAGCAGGAGCGCGGGCCCACCGGGTTCACGTTGCCCCAGTAGGTTTCGACCTGAGGATGAACCAGGGGGTCGCCGTAGCATTCCGAAGTCGATGACAGCAGGAAGCGGGCGCCCTTTTCGCGCGCCAGTTCCAGCATCCGGCGGCAGCCGGTCGAACCTACATCCAGGGTCTCGATCGGATACTCCAGGTAGTCCTTCGGGCTGGCCGGCGAGGCCAGGTTCGCGACCGCATCTACGTCGCCCGCGATCTGAAAGGGCTGGGTGATATCCTGCTCGATCCACTCAAAGCCCGCTTCGCCCCGCAGGTGCTCGAGGTTGGCGGACCGGCCGGTCAGGAAATTATCGATACCTGCCACCGTATGGCCTTCCGACAGCAGACGCTCGCAGAAGTGCGAGCCGATGAACCCGGCGGCGCCGGAGACGACTATGCGCAAGTTTCCTCCAAGCCATATTCTACGCGGAGTCCGGCCGTCCCCGGCCATGCTACAGTCAAGGCTGAATCAACATGACGGACGCATCGTGGGTGGAACGGGCGGTGTTCGCCGTGATCCTGATTGCCTCGCTGGCGCTGTTCTGGCGTAGGGCCGAGAGGGTTCTGAAGATCATTCGGTCGGCCCGGGAAACCCCGGATTTCGAGGTCTCTCCGGTCGGCCCGCGCATTCGAAAATTCCTGTGGGAGGTGATGGCGCAGGGGAAGGTGATCCGGCAGCGGCCGCTGCCGGGCCTGGCGCACGCCTTCGTCTTCTGGGGCTTCTGTGCGTTTGCGCTCATTACGCTCAACCACGTCGCCGCGGGCTTCGGGCTTGGCTTCCTTTCGCCCGACCGGGGTTTCGGGAGATTCTATTTCGACTTCGTGGCGGTCTGGGCCGTGGCTGTGGCGGTGGGCATCGCCGGGCTCTTCGTGCGCCGCTTCCTCATCCGGCCGCGCTGGCTCGGCGACGTATCGCCCGAATCGGGAGTCATCGCATTCCTGATCTTTGCCTTGATGGCGACGTTCCTGGCAGGCTGGTGGTACGGCGAAGAGACCACCGCCGGACATGTCAACTGGTGGCTGCACACACTGTGCCTGGCGGTCTTCCTGCCGCTGATTCCCCATACCAAGCACCTGCACCTGGCCCTCAGCCCGCTCACCGTGTTCCTCGAGCGCGCGGGCTTCAGCGCCATCCCGCCGCTGGCCGGAGACGAGGATTTCGGCCTCGACGCCGGCAAGGACGTCACGCGCATCGACGCCCTGCAGGCCTATAGCTGCGTGGAGTGCGGACGCTGCACCGAGCACTGCCCGGCGTTCAATACGGGGAAGGTGCTCAATCCCAAGGAAATCATTCTGGGCCTGCGCTCCTACCTGAACGAGCACGGCGCGGCCGGCGAAGAGCCCCTGCTCGGCAAGCACATCTCCGAGAAAGCGGCCTTCCAGTGCACCACCTGCGGAGGCTGCGAATTCCAGTGTCCGGTGGGCATACAGCATCTGCCGGTGATCATCGGCCTGCGGCGCGGCGCCGTCAACACCGGCAGATGGGAGGACGAGCACGGCACCAAGCTGTTCCTCAACCTGGAGCGCAACGGCAACTCCCTGGGCTTCGCCGCCTCCGAGCGCCAGAAGTTCATCGAGAAGAACCAACTGCCCCTCTTCGACGGCTCCCAGGAGTACTGCCTGTGGCTCGGATGCATGGGGGCCTATGACCCACAGGGCCGTGAAATCGTGCTGGCGCTGGCGCGCGTGCTGCGCCACGCCGGCGTGACGTTCGGCGTGCTGCGCAAGGAGAAGTGCACGGGCGATCCGGCGCGCCGCCTGGGCAACGACCTGGCTTTTTCGCAGATGGCGGAAGCGAACATCGAGACCCTGCGCGACGCCAAAGTTGGCAAGATGGTGTCGATCTGTCCGCACTGCGTCCGCACCATCGGCACGGACTGGAAGGAGGCCGGCGCGACGTTCGAGATTGAGCATCACAGCGAGCTCCTGGCCCGCCTGGGGACGCGGCTGCCGGCGCCAGCCGGAAAGACGGAAACCGTGGTCTACCACGACCCCTGCTACCTGGGCCGCTACCGCGAGATCTACGAAGAGCCCCGGGCGGTGGTGGCGCGTTACGGCGAGACAGTGGAAGCGCGCCGCACGCGGGAGCGATCCTTCTGTTGCGGCGCCGGGGGCGGCCAGATGTTCCTGGGCGAGGAGGAGGGTAAGCGGGTGAACGTGGAGCGCGCCCAGGAGCTGGCCGGCACCGGGGCCGCCGTGATCGGGACGGCCTGTCCGTTCTGCCAGACGATGTTCCGGGACGCCCTGGGGACATTCACCGCAGACGCCGCCGAAGCTCTTGGACATCGCGCAACTGGCGGCCGCGGCCCTTCCGCCGGAAGCCGCTCCGCCCGCGTGACAATCGCCCGCGGAATGCTATAATCGGCTTTGGCGCGAGGAAGTTGCGCGCCAGGCTTCAGGATTTTCTTCCCGAGACGGGCGCGTAGCTCAATTGGCAGAGCAAGTGACTCTTAATCACTAGGTTGTAGGTTCGATTCCTACCGCGCTCACCAGAAATATCAAACAGATTACAGATCATTGGGGCTGTACCACTTTACTGGAGGCGGTTTACTGCAAATAGCCGTGCCAGGTAGGGCCACGATTGTCCGCGTAGAGCTTGGGTACAATATGCGCGTGATCACGTGGGCTGGATTCTTGGCGAAGCTGTTGCAGTTCTGTGTTGAGAAGGTTGCCTCCAGGAAGGTTGAACTCGCACTCGATCTTAAGAAACAGGCGGCCTGGGCATTTCTTCAGCTCCATTGAGCTCTCGCAACACTGGACGAAGCCTGTTCGATCTTCATCAGCATTGCTCGTCCGGTAGCCGAGGGAACTAAGACCCGACTTTACAGTAAACGGCTGGGCGAACTCGCTGAGAAGGTAGATGAGGCCTCAGAGCAATTCTTGTCGCTTTTGCCCAGGCTGCGTCTCGTTCTGCAATGCTACGACCCGAATCTGGCCGTCCTTATCGGACAGGCAGCAATTGCGAAAGGGCAGTTTCTTGTTGTCACATCTTTGTCAGACGGATTCTCCAAGATGAAATTCTCGGTTCATCTGCCCAACACACAGGCGGGCAAGAGCGGGGGAATATCGTACTCCATACCATCGCAGCAACTTTTGTCGTCGGATTGGACGTCGATATACTCTGAACTCGCGGCGGCGTCCGGCTCAAATGATTTTTCCCATTTCCAGGAAAATGAGGAATGGCCGACGGACTGCCTAAGACGCCTCCTTGCGGAAAGCGTGACTGAGGGAACGGTAGATCCCGATGATGTGAAGGGCATTCGAGTGCTGCTGGCTTTTGCTGAATCGCAGGTGGAGGTCCTAAGGCCTGCACTGAAGGCACTGGAAAGCTTTATCGCGAAGAACTTCTCAATCGAGGATCTCGTTTACGTGCAGGGCCGCAGGGAGTATTGACAATCAACTGGTGGTACCCGCCAGAACAAAGATGAGCGCGGCGGTTTGAGCGTTTGACTACCAGGACTTCAGAGGCGCATCCATGCTTGATCGCGATCCGGCGGCGGAGCATGAAGACGCTGCCGTTCTTTGCCCGCGGGCGCAGGCACCCCTCAGCGGCTCTTTCCGGCAGCCCGCACCACTTCCACTTCCGACCCTATGAAGCCCCAAGTGATCCACACGTGACCTTTCAGAACGCGCTTGAAGATACTCCTGCGCCTTGGCGATGTTGCCGTTGTAGAGATACCGGTTGCCGATGCCGTAAGCGACGGTATCGAAGCGCAGTTCGGTCTCATCGTCGGTGTTGCCGGACGGCGGCTCGGGCGGAAGGATCGCAGCCTCGTCCTTCCGGCCCTGGAACACGCGCACGAGATTGAGGTAGTGCTCCGTGTGCGGCGCCTGATTCTTCATCTCCGGCGGGACCGCGTCCAGTGCGCGGGCGGCTTCGGCGGTTTCGCCGGCGCGGCGCGATGCGGCGTACACCCAGTTGGTGCAATTGATGATCTCGTCCGTGTTGGGGGCGTGCTGCACCGCTTTGCGAAACGCGGCGGCGGCCTCGGAGAACTGGCCTTGGAAGTAGTGCGCCAGACCGAGGTGGTAATAGGCGTCCATGCGGTCGGGGTCGATCTGGACCGCGCGATCCAGATCGGCAGCGGCACGGTCGAACTGTCGCAATGGCAGCTCGCGATGGCCGCGCTCGATGAACAAGCCGGCATCGTTCGGCTTGAGTTCGAGGGCGCGGGTGAGCGTGGCCACGGCTTCGCGGTCCTGCCACACGGAGATTTGCGCCTGCGCCAGTTTCAGCAGCAGATCGGGATTCTTCGGATCGGCCGCGAGGCTCTTTTCCGCCTCCGCGACAACGCCTTTATCGTCCGACAGGGAGTAGAATTTCGTGCCGAGCCGTGAGGTCACTTCGAGACGCGGTTGCGCGAAGGCGGCGAAGGCCAGGAAGCAGGCCAGGGGAAAGAGGCGGTGCATGCAGCGGATTATACAGCCTTCCGGCTTCGCGGTAGTATTGGGCTGAAGCGTCAATCCGGCAGGTTGGTATGCATCCAAAAACGGAAGGAATCCTGGAGACATCGCTCTATGTCGGCGATGTGACCCGTTCCGCCCGGTTCTACGAGAAGATCTTCGGGTTTCGGGTGATCAGCGACTTCGGCGGGCGCGGCTGCGCCTTGGGCGCGGGCGACCGCCAGGTATTGCTGCTGTTCAAGAAGGGCGGCTCACGCACGATCCAGTCGCCGCACGATGGCGACGGCGAACTCCATCTCGCCTTTGCGATCCGCGCCGATGAGCTGCCGCGGTGGGAAAAGTGGCTTGTGGAGAACAGCATCGCGGTGGAAGAGAGGCGGACGTGGGAGTTGGGCGGTCAGAGCCTCTATTTCCGGGATCCGGACCGGCATCTGATCGAGATCGCCACTCCGGGGGTTTGGTCGATTTATTGATGCAGCATGTTGCCCGGGCACCGAACTGCCCAGCGATAGGGTACTCCCCGCCCAGGCCCCCTACCCACTAGTACTATAGGCTGGTACTAGACAGGGGTTGTCGAAGGGCAAACCTTCGGCTAGAATGTGCTTTACGGTCCCGTTTCTCAGGTTCCAGTTCTCAAATTCAGTTTCCCGCCCGACCGGGACCGTACCTCTTCTTGAAATCCGTGGCAGTCCCCGCTCTCGCAAAACGTTCTGCCTGTGCGACAGCCGAATGGGCGTTACTTACTCTACTAAGTTGTTCTCTTATCGCGGAATCTCGATCGTAAGAATGTTACTGCACCGGCTAAGAAGGCGAGATCGACGATCAGGAGCAGTGATATATCCGGTTCCGGCATCGCCACGGTCTCGACCGGCTTGGGCACTGCCCGATACGTCTGGCCTGAACCTGCCAGGGCGTGTCCTCCGGGTGTTAGTCGGTACTTACCGGCGCTCGCTGCAAAGGAATCCGGAACTCCCGTCAAACAGGGAGATCCACAAAGACTACCCCCGGTTGAGAGCTGGCCATAATCACTACTGCTCTGCATAAGTGGCTGGAAGCCGGTTGTCAACGCAGGAGTCGCCGGTTCCGAACTTCCTCCATGGTATACGGGTGCGGCGATGGCGGCGGAGTCATCGGAGCGACTTGTGGCGGCCGGGCTTAGAGGGAAGAGTGAAATCCGCGACGTCTGCGGGACGTCGGAGGGCCGTCCCTTCTGGACATCAACGGAAGGCGCCGGCGGTGATTGGCGTGTGGAGTCGCCTTTGTTGTCGATAGTACGTGAGCTGCTATCACTGATCCGCGATCCGCGAATCCGGTTGCGACGCGGGCCCGGATCGAGGGCAGTACGATCGGATCTTCCAGCAGTTGCTTGTACCAGATTAGATGTGGATGCCCCCGCATCCAAGATCGTATAGTTGATAGACGAAGCCCAGGATCCACTGGCGAGTCCGAGCACGCTGAGGCAGATGAAGATAGTCCGGTTGTTCATTCGCTCACCCTCCTTGTCTGAAACGCTTTAGCAGTCGCAGTTTCGCGGCCACGTGGGGGTTTTATACAGTCCAATGGAGTAGAAAGTTCGCCATTTTACGGCTTCTCACCGGATATGGTTCGAGGGATACAAGAAGGCTTAGTAAGTCCAAACGGCTCGATACAAGAGATTGGGCAGGATTTCCGATTCATCGTCCGTTGTCAATGCTGATAATACATACAACCGCGGCCGTTTGGAGTCATCTCTTCCATCCCCCGAGGAATCTGCGGGTCCGCCATTCCGTCCGCCTTCTGGAATGCCTGGAAGGCATCCTGGTACCATAGGGGGGTCTTTGCGGTGATACTCTTGAGGAACTGCCGTTTCTCGATCCGATCGAGGGCCGTTCCTCCAACGTTCTCTGACTCGTTGTAACCTATTGATTTAATGGGCCCGTAGCTCAGGCGGATAGAGCATCTGCCTTCTAAGCAGAGGGTCGCTGGTTCGAGTCCAGCCGGGCCTACCAAGTCCTTCCGTTGTCTTTATCAGCACTTCGGGCGGAACATGGTAAAATTAAGTTATTCATGCAACAAATTCCCGTCAAACTCAGCTTGGAAGAACTCCAGGCGCTTCTGGAAATGGTTGAAAACCAACTGTTTCGCATGAAGTTCATCGACTCCAAGATGCCGGGCTACAAAGCGAATCCCGAGAGGCAGCGCGCTGCCGCCTCGGCCGTCGCAATCTTACAGGAGGCGTTCAAAAACGCCAAGGGCTTCAAGGCCAAGGGCGCAGCGTAGGGCGGCTTACCGGAATTTCGGCGCCGCCCCGCGGGCCTGGTCTAATACCAGCCTGCGCTTTTGTCGTACCGTGTCGTGCCGCGGCGTGCCCAATAGTCGTCCATGAACTCCGTCCAGTGGCGCGCCATTCCGGGAATCTCTTCGATGATCTTGCCGTAGAAACCGCCGATTAACGGCGCGTAGCTTACCACTTCGCTCAGTCCGGCCAGCAGCAGTTCCGGCACTGGTTGATTGCTGGCAGCGGCCGTCATAAACTTCGACGCCAGGCCGTGAGCCTTGAGGATCCGTCCGTTCCATTCCAGTAGATTGTCGCCATATTTGGCGAGGGTCTCGGGAGCTACCCAGAGGAGCGGCTTGGCCCGCCCGCCCCATTTTTCCACGGCTTCCAGGCCCTCTCCAACCTTTTTCCACTTCGAATCGTCCTGGCCCTCCTTGAGCTTGCCGAGTCCCTGGGCGAAACTGCCCAGGGCATCGCGCAATTCCTCCATGGCGTCGTTCACCGCGCCCAGAAAGTTAGCGGCGCACAATGGGACGGTCGCGAAGACATTGCCGCCGATCTGGCCGGGGCCCGCGTTATAGTTCCAGGTGTTTTCGTCCGTCCAGCGGCCGTTGTTCTTCTCCAGGTGATCGAACCCTTCCGAGAGCTTGTCGATGTTTCCCCAGCCGGTGACGACCGTCCAGTTGCCGGTGTTGACCGCCTTTCGGAGCGAGCGGCGCATATCGTCGTCGCCGGCCGCCTCCACGGCGTTGTACGCGTTGTAGTACAGTTCGAAACTCAGGTTCAGGAACGCCAGCGCGCGAGGCTCCGACTTCCATTTGGCGTCCACATCGTCCGCGCTCAGAATCGCCTGCTGTCTTGCATAAAGGTATGGGTTGCCCACAGTCGCTTTCCTCCGTTTACGAGCATGAATCCGCTCCCCAGATGGTATCCGACATTCGGAAAATCAGAGCCTGAAATCTGCCTGGTTCCATTACTCCTACAGGCTAGAGGCCGTACTTGTGAGGCCTTATCTCCATGAAGTCCCCGGTCACGGTCCCTGGTAGTCCCCGCACCCGGGCAGTACAACTGGACCTTTTCTTGAGCTCGAGGCCGTTGCAAGATCGCTGATAGAGACAGGGATCAGGGTCGTTCCGAAAGGCCCAAGTCACCAAGCGACGGCGGCCCCGCCAATCGACAACTCGGGGCCGCCGGATTCCGAGGAGGCCGAGACGTATGCCCGCTGATCAACCGGTCGGAAAGATGGTTTTATGGCGCTGACTGCGTTTGTTCCTTTTGCCGTCGTTGCGGCAATCGGTCTGTGGGCAGTACGAAGCTACCAGAAACACCTGAAGGTCGAGGCACGGGTCTGCCGCGATGTTCGCCAGGTCCTTGCCAGAATCGCCCCCCTGGCCGACGCCGGGGCGATGGAAGCCGTGGAAGCGGCGTCGGCCGGGGCACAGCCGGAAGGACAAAGCTGACGCGGGAGTTTCCAATGGGGGAGGAACCAGTCGTGTCTCAATACAGTGCGCTCGCCTCGATGGTCTTCATGATGGCGTTCACGATGGTCTTCGACGGCGTGATCTCGCGCCACCGCTACCGCGACCGGAGGCTCGGTCTCTTGCTCAGGGAGTATTGCCTGCGCTCGGCCCTCTAGCGAAGCGGGGCGGACGGCCAGGAGCGACCGTCCGCCTCACGCGTTAGAAGCTCAGCCGCAGCGCGAACTCCATGGTCCGCGGGTCGGTGGCGCCGGTGATCTGGCCGAAGGTGGAGCTGGTGACGGTGCCGGATATCCCGGTGTAAGACAAGTGGTTCGGGAAGTTGAAGAACTCCGCGCGGAACGCCGTCTGCACGCGCTCCGTGATGCGGAAGCTCTTCTGCGCCGCCACGTCCCAGTTGTTAAAGAACGGGTAGAAGATCGCGTAGGAGCCCAGGCCGCCGAACGTGCCCGCGGCCGGCGTCGCAAAAGCCGCCGGGTTCAGGTACTGGGTACGGCTCGGGCCGGCCCAGTCGCCGGTCAGGTTGGGCCGCTGGTTGCCGTCGCCGGTGCCGGCCGTATCGGTCGGAATCGTGACATTGAACGGCAGGCCCGACTGCAGCGTGGTCACGCCGGAAATCTGCCAGTTGCCGAGCGCCAGCTTGTACCACTCCCGCCCGGTCCGCCAGAAGGGCAGCGGATACACGTAACTCAATACCAGGATCTGGTTGCGGTTGTAGTTCGACGGACCCCAGTCGGCTCGCAGGTTGTAGCTGTTCATCGGCTGAGAGTTGTACCCGTTGGCATCCGTCCGCGCCTTGGACCACGTCCACGCCGCGCTGAACAGGCCCCCGCCCGCCATCTGCTTCTTGAACTGAACCTGCAGCGAATTGTAAATGAAATTCGCTCCGGTCATGTACTCGTAGATGTTGGCGTAACCGGGATAGGGCCTCAGTGCGTTCGCGTTTACCCCGGGGTTCGCTTGAAGGGTCCCCGGCTGGAGCTGGTTGAGGTCCTGCTGATAAGACAGGTTGGCGGCGCTCGAACCCACGTAGGCTACGTCGAGCATCATGTCTTTAGTCAGCTTCTGTTGAACTCCCAGGCTCCAGTTCAAGGTGCGGGGCACCTTCATGTCGAGGTAATGGGAGTTGCTGATGGTGGCGGGGAAGACCTGCAGCGCGCCGCCCGAAGGGTTCTCCACATTGCCGTTGTAGATGGTGGACTGCTGGATGAACGGCGGGTTATTTACGGCGCTGAAGATGAAATTCCCCTCGATGCGCTCGTAGAACACTCCGAAGCCGCCGCGCACCACGGTATTCTGATGCCCGGTCACGTCGCAAGCGAAGCCGAACCGCGGAGCCCATGTGTTCCAGTCGGTGTTGGCGGTGCCGGCCGGCAGATTGTGGAATAGCGCGGTGACGTTGGGGTCGTTCGTCACCGGCACGCGTCCCGTGGTTGCCTGCGGGAATCCGGTGCCGCCCAGCACGAGGCCGTTATAAGGAGACCGGCCCGCCGATATTCGCGCCGAAGTTGTTGTACCGCAGCTCGGGCTTGGTGGTGGCATTGAAGGCGCGTGCCTGAATCGCGTCGTTGCGCAGGTATTCGTAGCCGCCGCCGTGGAAGTCCTTAGTGCCGCTGCGAATCGCGATGTTTACCACGGCCCCCGCACTGTATCCGTACTCAGCACTGTAGTTGGTGGTTAGCACCTTGAATTCGGCGATCGCGTCGGGATTGATGTTGACGAAGTTGTTGCCGCCGCCGCCGTTGTCTTTATTGTCGGCGCCGTCCAGGTTCCACGAGAACGTGTCGGTCCGGCTGCCGTTGATCGACTGTGCGCTGTTATTGACGCCATACCCGCCGAACAATCCGAAGCCGCTCGAGAACGTAGTCGAAACGCCCGGCAGCAATTGCAGGAGTTGCGGAAAGTTGCGGCCGTTCAAGTGGAGGTTGGTGGCCTGCTCACCGGTCACCAGGCGTCCCACTTCGCCAGTGGCGGTTTCCACCTGCGCCGCGTCGGCCGCTACCGTCACCGAATCGGTGACGTTGCCGACCTCCAGCTTCATGTTCACCGATAATTTCGAATTCACGTTGAGAACGACCCCGGTGGTGGTGGACTTCTTAAAGCCCCGCGCCTCGGCCGAGACATCGTAGGTGCCGAATAAGTACCAATGCGGGGTCAGTTAACAGCGCCGGATCCTCGCTTGCGGGAACAGGTCAAGCTCCGGCACCGGCGCCGGATCTCCCGGCCGTCGCGCCGGCCTCGCGGCGCTTCGGATGGCTGAACGCGGCGCTCGCCCTGGTAGCCCTGGCTGCCAGCGCGGGTTGGCTCTTTACCGCCAAAAGCGACCCGCGGCCGGCCGCTACGGAGCTCGACCAGTTCTGGGCGCCGCTTTTGGCCGGCTCCTCGCCCGTCCAGATCTGTGTCGGCCAGAGCCGGATGTACTACTCTCCGTCGCGCCTGCCCGAGGGCCAGCCGGATCTGACCATCCCGATCGGCAAGCTCCAGCCCATGCGCGACCGGTTCCTGTGGTTCGGCGACTCTGTGAGCATGGCCGAAATCAGCGGCTACCTTTCCGCGCACCATAAGCCGTACCGCTTCCGGCGCGCCCTGGTGACGCCGTATGCCGAGCTGCTGGGCAACCCGGTCGTCCTGATCGGCGCCTTCAACAACGAGTGGACCGTACGTCTTACCGCCGGTCTGCGCTTTTCGCTCGAAAAAGGCGACGGTCCGGATGTGCGCGGCGTGCGCGACCGTGAAAAGGGTCCGGGGCTCGCCTGGCACGTGGCGCGCAGCGCCGAGGGATGGATTGCCGAGGAGGACTACGCCCTGGTCACCCGTTTCTTTGACCCCCAGACGCAGCAGAATGTCGTGGCTGGTGCGGGCATCACGCATTTCGGCACCATGGCGGCCGGCGATTTCCTGTCCAATCCCGCCTATTTCCGCGAGGCGCTGCGGTCCGCGCCGCCTGATTGGTACAAAAAGAATATCCAGATTGTCCTCCAGACCAGGGTCGTCGAGGGCACTCCCGGCCCGCCGCGAATTCTAGCCACCTACTTCTGGTAGCTGAATTGCTCCTCTCTTCGCTAACGCAGTGTTTTTCAACAGTTTATAGGTGATTAGCTGCGTGATTTCCACCAATGGAGGGAGTTTTGGCGCTCCAAATAGGAGAGACTCTGCGCCGGCACGCGTTCTTTCAGGGATTATCCGGGGAGCAGTTCGCGGCGATGGCGCAGATGGCCAGCGAGGTCACGTTTCCCGAGAACGAAGTGATCCTGGAAGACGGGCAGCGCTCGGCGTATTTCTACCTGCTGCTTTCGGGCAGCGTCGTGGTGGAGTTGCGCACGCCGCGGTACGTGGTTGCGGTTCAGGCGCTCGGCCCTGGAGAGGTTTTCGGCTGGTCGGCCCTGTTGAACGATCAGGACACGCTCTTCCGGGTACGGGCCCGCGAATCGACGGCGGCCCTGCGCTTCGATGGCCGCACCCTCAAGGCCAAGTGCCGCGAGGATTCCGCGCTCGGTTGCGAAATCCTCAGCCGCACCCTGCAGGTGGTGGCGGGGCGGGTTCGCGCCACCGAAATGCGGTTCGCCGAAATGTGCGGCATCCGCGTCTGAGGCTCAGCGGACGGAACAAAACGCCTCCCCGCGCCGTATGCCCATTCGATAACGGGAGGTCTTATGATCCGCCGAACGGCGCCCTTGCTGGCGGGGCTGTTGTGCATGGCCGGCTGCGTGGTTCAAACCGCCGGGCCGGTCCACCATGAATACCAGTCCATCGACCGCGAACAGGTCGAGACGCTGCGGCTGAACCTCAACATGGGGGCGGGACAACTGCGAGTCGGGAGCGGCACCGAGAAGCTGATTCGCGCCGATTTCGGCTACAACGTCCCCGCCTGGAAGCCGGAAGTGACCTACCATTCCGTGGCCGGGCGCGGCGACCTGACGATCCGCCAGCCGCAAACCCACCACGCCAATTTCGGCCACACCGAATACCAATGGGATCTGCGGCTCAACCGGGAGGTGCCCCTCGATCTGACGGTGCATTTCGGAGCCGGCCAGGCCAAACTGGACCTCGGCGGCCTTTCACTGCGGAGCGTCAACGTGGATATGGGGGTGGGCCAGGTCGATATGGATCTGCGCGGCCTCCCCAAGCAGGATTACAGTGTCAGCATCAACGGCGGAGTCGGCGAGGCCACCGTGCGGCTGCCTGCGGATGTCGGGCTGGTTGCCGACGCCCACGGCGGAATCGGCGATATCCAGGCCAGCGGCCTGCGCAAGGAATCCGGAGGCCGTTACGTCAACGATGCGTACGGCACCGCCAAGGTCACCATTCACGTGACGGTGAACGGCGGCATCGGCTCGATCCACCTGATCGCGGACTGAATTTACCGCTTCCAAAGGCAGGCGGTCAGGAAGCCCGCGGCGAACCCGGCCAGCGCGGTAACCGCCAGCACGCGCGGATCGTGAAAGGGAATAAAGCGCGCGCCTTCCGGCGTCACTTCGACGACGCCGCAGGGCTGGGCGGTCAGACGTCCGCCTCCGCCGCCTCCGCTGTGGCCGTCCCCGCCGCGATCGCCGCCGCCGGCGCCGAAGGCGTAGCGGATCCGGGCGACCGGAATCACGGTTCGGTGGCCCGCGGTCACGGGCTCGCCGTAGACACTCCTCGCATTGCCGCCGGCGCCGAAAACCTCGCCCAGCGTGCGCGCCAAGTCTGCGTATGCCATGACTCCATTAATGCACACGCGGCCCGCTCCCTGACGGCAAGCGGGCCGCGGATTCTTACTTCACCCGCGTTAAATCGATCTTCCCCGTCATGTTGCCACCGTCCGGGGTGGTTGCCGTGACGTCGCCCTTCAGGTGATCGCCCTCCAGCACCATGCTCAACTTGTAAACCGGCCCGTCCGGCGACGGGACTTCGGCCGTGATCTTGTTCCCTTCAGCCTTGCCCTTGCTGATGGTCCACTGCTGGTTTTCATCCGGGCCGGCAGTCCCGGTGATCTCGCCCCCGTTCTGCTTCAATATCAGGTAGGCGTTCGACGCGTCACGCCCATCCGGTGTAAATGTGCCCGACCACTTGCCGCTGGCGTCGTCCGCCAGGGCCAGTCCGGCCAGTAATAGCATGCATGCCAGTAGTCTCATAGACTCCCTTCCGAGTACCAGACGAAATTCAGCGGCGAAAGTTCCCTACTCGCCAATCAGGAGCCGGATTGTCCAGTGGTTGAGTGGCGCCTTCGCCATCGCCCGCCGCAGGTCCTGGATGCTCCGAAGCAGGAAGCTCAAGGCGTAGAGGACCAACACGGGCAGTAACGTCCAATTCAGCCATTCGGCCACGTTCCGGGTCGCAGGCGGCGCCGCCTCGACCCAGGACCGCGCCAGCAGCAGAAGGATCACCAGCACCAGGCCGAAGCTGTCGATCGCGAGGCGGATGGCCGCCCGTCGCGCGGTCCACCAAGGACGCGCCACGTTCACCGCGGCCACTGCGATCAAGGCGGCAAGCAGTACCATCACCGGCCAATAGAAGCGCTCGATTCCGGGCGCCGGCCTGATGCTCAGCCCGGGGATCTCGGGGAAGTGCAGAACGCCGGCCCACCAGAGGATCAGCACAGCGTTCCATGTCAGCTCCGCCACCTGGTTTCCTCGAGGCACCTGGTTCGCGTTTCGAACCGGCGGAAGCCGGTGCGGATCCCAGGTTTCCAGAAAGCGGGCGTTCGCCTGGCATCGCTCCAAAAGGGCGAAAGCCGCGGTGGTGAACGCAAAGCCGTAAACCGCCATCAGCCACAGCCCCCTCAAAGTTCCGGCGATCGCCGCCCCCGGGCCTGCGGTGCGGTGCGCAGGGTCGAACACCAGGAAGCCGATCCACACCAGGAGCCAGGGCAGCAGGTAGTAGGTCACCGCCGACCGGAGCACCAGCGCGTAGATCGGAAACAGCCGGGGCCCGATGAGATGCCGCTGCGGCAGGTACCGCTCGGCCACCAGCAGGGGCGCGCCGCGCTGTTTGAGCAAGTGCTCCAGCTCCGGCCCGTCCAGCGAGCGCCCGAGTTCGCCCTCCTTCTCTTCGATCTGCGATCGCAGATCCTCGGAAAGCTCGGCGATGATGTCCTGCCGTTGCGACTTCGGAAGCCAGAATCCGACGGCCTGCAGGTAACGATCCAGAAGTTCCATTGCTTCGCTCCTCACAAAATCCCGTCCAGGGACGAATTGATGCTCCGCCACTCCGCCGCCAACTGGGCCAGCACCTGCTCCCCTTCCGGGGAGAGACGGTAGAACCGCTTGGTACGCTTGTCCTCGTCGCGCCACTGACTGACCAGCAGTCCCTGGCTCTCCAACCGGCGCAGGAGGGGGTAGAGGGTGTTTTCGTCGATAGCCATCCCACGGTCCGCCAAGGTCTTACGGAGCGCATATCCGTAATGCTCGGCGCGCAATTGCGCCAGCACCGCCAGTACGACCGAGCCGCGCCGGAGTTCCAGCCGGAGATTCTCGAACAGGTCGGCGTTCACGACTGCACCGTGTGAAACATAGTGTGTTATACATACTGTATGGTACACAGTAAAGTGTGTCAAGAATCTTTTTGGCCGCGCCGGAAGACGTCTGCGGGACGGCGGCTAACTGTTTGCCCGCATGCGAAAATAAGGTAGGTGATCGTACTCGACGGAATTCTTTACGCCGCAGCCTTCGCGGGCGCCGGAGCCCTTGTCTATTGGCTCCTGAACCCGTGGTTTGCCATTCCGCTGTGGCTGCTCGGGGTCTTTTGCCTGTATTTTTTCCGCGATCCCGAGCGCTCCATACCGGCAGGACCCGTCGCCGTATCCCCGGCCGATGGGAAAGTTGTGGCGGTCAAGCCCGAAGGCCCGGCGCTGCAGCGCATCAGCATTTTCCTGAACATCTTCGATGTACACGTGAACCGCACCCCCATCGCCGGCACCATCGCCGACGTGAAATACCAGGAGGGCGCTTTCCACGTCGCCAGCCGCGAAACCTGCTCCACCCAGAACGAGCAGAACGTGGTCACCGTGGAGGGCGACGGCACGCGCGTGGTATTCAAGCAGATCGCCGGGCTGATTGCCCGCCGGATCGTGTTCAACCGCAAACCGGGCGACCACGTCGCTACCGGAGAGCGTGTCGGCCTGATCAAGTTCGGCTCGCGCGTCGACGTTCTATTCGGGCCCGAATGGGAGATCGTAGTCCAACCCGGCCAGCGCGTTTCCGCCGGATCGAGCGTCATCGCCCGGCGCGCCGGACCGGGAGGCGCCCATGGGGCTTAGGGAAAAGCTGATGGACCCGCGTTCGCCCGACCGCCGGCCCCGCCGTGCGGCCTATGCGCTGCCCACCCTGTTCACCGCCGGCAACATCTTCCTTGGATACCTGTCGATCCTGCGCTCGTTTAAAGGCGCGATGCTGGCCGCATCCGGCGCCGGCGGCGCTCCCGAGCACTTCGCCATCGCCGCTAAAGCGATCGGCGCGGCCGTGTTTCTCGACGGCCTGGACGGACGGATCGCCCGCATGACCAATACGACCAGCGATTTCGGTCGCGAAATGGATTCGCTGGCCGACGTCGTGAGTTTCGGGATGGCGCCGGCCGTCCTGGCATTCGCGTGGGGTGTGCAGTTCGTCGACCCCACGCTGGGCGAGCCCTTGCTGCACCAGATCTTCAACGCAGGCTACTTCGTCGCGTTCCTGTTCCTGCTGTGCGGTGCGGCCCGCCTGGCTCGCTTCAACGTCCAGAAGAACCCGATCCCCAAAAATCCCGGGCGCCCCGACCGGAAGTATTTCGTAGGCCTGCCGATCCCCGCCGCCGCCGCCATGGTAGCGGCGGTGGTGTTCGCCTCCGGCGCGGAGCCGATTGGCTGGTGGCCGATTTCGGTGCTGTGGCTGGCCCTGCTGGCGCTGCTGGGATTCCTGATGGTCAGCACCTGGCGCTACTACAGCTTCAAAGGCATCAATCTCAACAAGCCCTACACGCCGCTGCTCATCATCGTGCTGGGCGGGCTGATCTACGCGATCTGGAACTGGCCGCAGCCCGTGTTTCTCGGCCTGGCCACCTGCTATGTGGGCAGCGGGATCGTGATCCGTCTCGGCGGTATCGTGCGTCGCCGCTTCCGGCACGCCCCTCCATCTCATTCTCCGGAGCATCAGGTTGGCTGATCCAAACAACATCGCCCTGGTCGGCAGCGAAACGCTGCTCGGCCGCGAAGTCCGCGACATCGTTGCCACGATGGCGCCGGACCTGCATCTTCGGCTCATCGCCGACGTCGCCGAAGAGCCCGGCAAGCTCACTCGCGTCGGCGACGAACCCACGCTGGTGACCGGCCTGAACGCCGAAAGCCTGGCGGGCGGCCGCGCGGTGATCCTGGCCGGCTCTCCGGAATCCAGCCGCAGCGCGCTGGAACTCGCCGGGGACCCGCCCGACATGGCCATCATCGACCTCACTTACCAGGCGGAGGAGCGCCCCGACGCGCGCTTGCGCGCGCCCTCCGTGGAGGGCGCCGATGAGCCGGAAGAGGCCGCGGTACACGTGATCGCCCACCCGGCCGCCATCGCGCTGGCCCTGTTCCTGCGCCGGCTGCATGCCAACGACGCGATCCGCCGCTCCATCATCCACATCTTCGCCCCCGCCAGCGAGTACGGCGCTAAGGGCGTCGAAGAACTGCAGCACCAGACCGTCTCCCTGCTCTCTTTCAAAACCCTGCCCAAAGCCATCTTCGACGCACAGCTCAGCTTCAACATGCTGCCGCGCTATGGCGAAGAGGCGCCGGTCCGGCTCGAGGATTCCGAGCTGCGCATCGAGCGGCACCTGGCCAGCCTGCTCGACACCCCGGGCGAAGGCGAGGGGGCGCCCATGCCGTCGCTGCGCCTCATCCAGGCCCCGGTCTTTCACGGCTACAGCTTCTCCGCCTGGGTGGAGTTCGAGGCCAACCCCGGCCTGGAAGCCCTGGAAAGCGGCCTCGCCATGGAATCGATCGAAGTGCGCGGCGAAGACACCGAGCCGCCCACCAACGTGGGCCAGGCCGGCCAGGGAGGCATCGCCGTAGGCGCCATCATCCCGGATCGCAACGATGCCGACGCTTACTGGTTCTGGCTGGTGGCCGATAACGTGCGGCTGGCCGCCGAGAACGCCGTCGCGGTCGCCCGCCAACTTGTATGAAGCGCTTCGCGGCCTCCGCCATCGCCCTGTTTACCGCCGCCTGCGGCTACCACGTCGGCGGGCACGCCGACCTGATGCCGAAGACCATCAAGACGATCGCCATCCCGGCCTTCGGCAATAACACCACGCGCTACAAGCTCCCAGTCCTGCTGGCGGCCAACGTCACACGAGAATTCAACACGCGCACGCGGTACCGGATCGTCGCCGACCCGAGCGAGGCGGACGCCGTTCTCACCGGAGCGGTCATCAACTTCTCGCCCTACCCGACGATTTTCGACCCGGCCTCCGGACGCGCCACGGGCGTCCAGGTGGTGGTGAACGTGCAGCTGACGCTCACCGAGCGCGCGACCGGCAAGGTGCTCTTCACCCGTCCGAATGCCGAATTCCGCGAGCGCTACGAAATCACCACCGACCCGCAGTCCTACTTCGACGAGAGCGACACGGCCCTGGCCCGCCTCAGCCAGGACGTGGCCCGCAGCATCGTCACCGCGATCCTGGAGGATTTTTGACCCCCTCCCAGTTGTTCTCGCGCATCAAGCGGAACGATCTGCCCCCGGCGATCCTGCTGCTCGGTCCCGAGGCCTACGAACGCCGCCGGCTCAAGGAGGCGCTGTTCGCCACCGTTCCCGAAAACGCCGTCGCGCAGCACGATCTCACCGAAGTGACGCTGGCAGAAGTTCTGGATGACGCGCGCGCGCTTTCGCTGTTCGCCTCCGAGCGCCTGATCTGGGTGGTCAACGCGGAGGCCGCGCTCCCCCGCGGCCGTGCCGCGGCTGATGACGATGAGGGCGAATCCGCCGGGTCCGGAGACGCGGGTCCCCTCAACGAATACTTGAAGGACCCTACACCCGGCGTGGTAATCGTCTTCGAAGCCATCCGCTTCGATTTCGAAGGCGACGACAAACGCAAGCAGGAGCGCGTCCGCAAGTTCTATGCCGCCCTTCGAGACGTCGTCGAGCTGCGGCGGTTTTCGGTCCATGAGGCCCGCCAGGAGGCCGAATCGCTGGCCGCCGCCGCTCAGTTTCGCATCGAGCCTGCCGCGCTCGACCTGCTGGTGGAAGCTCTCGGCGCCGACATCGCCCGCATCAGCGTGGAGATCGAGAAGCTTTCGCTCTACGCCGCCGGCCGGCAGGTGGGCGTGGACGACATCGCGGCCCTGGTTCCCGATGCCCGGTCCACCAATATTTTCGCACTCGTGAATGCCCTCGGCCGTCGCGACCGCGCGCGCTCGCTCGAGATCCTCGACACGCTGGTGCGGGAAGGCGAGTATCTGCCGCTGGCGCTGGCGTTCCTTTCCACGCAATTCCGCATGGCGCTGGTGGCCCGGGAATCGGGCCTCAAGAGTTCACAACAGGTTCAGGGACACTTCACCCGGATGGGTGTGCCGATGTGGGGATCGCGCGCCGATCAGGTCTGGCAAACCGTGAGCAAATTCAACAAAGCCCAGCTCCAGCGCGCCATGAAGTTGATTTACGAGGCTGACAAAGGCCTCCGTGACGCGCGGCCGGACGACCGCATCGTCATGGAGCAATTCATCCTGCAGTTGGTCGGATAGGCATCGGCTAGGCGGCCGGTGCCGAGAGCGCCTTCACCCGTGAATGCAGCTTCGACTTATACCGCGATGCCGTATTCTTCTTGATAATCCCGCTCTTGGCGGACCGGTCGATCAAGGAAAACGTCTTGGGCAGAAGCTGCGCCGCCAGGTTGGCGTCCTTACTGACAATCGCGCGCCGGATGGAGCGAATCTGGTGGCGCAGCCGGCTCTTGTTCTTCGTGTTGAAAGCCGTGCGACGTTCGGTTTCACGCACCCGCTTGAGCGCGGAATATGTGTTTGCCATCTTTGCTAAAGCTATTCCTTACAGAGAATTCGAGTCTCCAGGATACCGCATTTCACCGCCAGGCCGCAACGCCGGGGCCGGCGGCCAACCCTGCCAGAACCTGGGGCTGGTGTTATCGTTCACGAACGAGCTTTCCGGCGTTGCTTCGATTTGCGTAGGCCGCGCTATCCGATGCCGATATCCGCCTTCCAGGTTGTCTCGCGGCCGGTGTAAATCGCCTGCCGGCCCAGAAGCGCGATGCAGGTGCTCAGAGCCGAGCGCTCCACGGCGTTCTCCGGGTTGTTGGCGAGAATCCGGGTCAGGAAATTGTCAATCGCGTCCATCGTGATGTCGCGCTTGGTGGGCATCTCTTCGATCTTGCCCGGGCCCTTGTAATGCACCATCTTGACGCGCGAGGTGGTGATCGTGCCCTTGGTGCCGGTGAACTCTTCGCCGATCCTGCTGTAGCCGCGCGGCGTCAACTGGTTGGCCTCGAAGTTCACCAGGAAACCGCCCGGCCACTCGTAAATGACCGTGAGGTTGTCCAGGATGTCCATGTCCTTGCGGACCTTCTTATTGCCGCGGCCGATCGCGCGGAGCGGCAGGCCGCCCATGAACCAGTGCAGAACATCCAGATTGTGGCAGTCCTGCTCGACGATGATGTCGCCGGAGTATTCCTTGTAGCAGAACCAGTTCCGCAGTTTTTCCACTTGCGGATCGGAGAACGGCCGGCGCGTGAACGGGTCGTTCGCAATCCACGCGGCGCGCGCGTTGGCCAGGTCCCCGATCTCCCCGCCCTGGATCCGCTTATAGGCTTCCAGGTACTCGGGGCCGTAGCGCTGCTGGTAGCCGAAGGCGATGGTCTTCGTGGGGTCTGCCTTTTTGGCCGCCGCCATCACGCGCTTGCAGCCCGCCACGTCCACGCCGGCAGGCTTCTCGCAATAGACGTTCTTCTTCGCCTGGATGGCCGCTTCCAGCATACGCGGGTGCTCGAAAGGCGGCGTGGCGATGAACACGGCGTCGATATCGGGCTCGGCCAGCAGCTTCTCGAAATCGGTGAACTTCTTGGTGGAGGTGGTTTTGATGGTGGTTTCCGACCGGTCGAACTGGTCCGGAAACTTGTCGCACATGGCCGTGATGCGCGCGCGCGGATCCGCATTGACAATGCTCGCGTCGTACGATCCGCGGCCGCCACAACCGATCAGGCCGACGGATAGTTGGGAATTCGCCTGGCTGCCGCGTACGGCCTCTGGGGCGACAATCGTGAAAGCGCTGGCAGCAGCGGCGGCGCCAGACTGCAGGAAATTGCGGCGGGATGTAGCGTTCGTCATGCCATTCCTGTCCTCAGGCCAGATTATAAGTCATGGCATCTCCAGGTCCTAAATGCCCATGACATAATGTGTCCCATGTCGATCCGCAATCAGGCTCAACTCGAAAAGCTGCGCGCTATCGGCCGCATCGTCCGGCTGGCGCTCGATCGGACCGCGGCGGCAGTCCGGCCCGGCATCACTACCGCCGAGCTGGATGCGATCGGCGCGCGCGTGCTGGCCGGGCACGGAGCCGAATCGGCGCCGCCCAAAGTCTACGGATTTCCCGGCGCGCTGTGCATCAGCGTGAACGATGAGGCCATCCATGGAATTCCCGGAGCGCGCGTCATCCAGCCCGGCGATCTCGTGAAGCTCGACCTCGTGGCGGAAAAAGAAGGCTACTTCGCCGACGCCGCCGTGACGGTGGCGGCCGGAGACCCGGAGGCGGGCGCGGCGGCCCTGGTGCGGTGCGCCGAGAGCGCCTTCCGCCTCGCCGCCCTGGCCGCGCGCACCGGGAGCCGCGTTTACGACATCGGCCGCGCCGTGGAACAGGAGACGCGCCGCTGCGGGTTCCAGGTGATGCGCGAGCTGTGCGGGCACGGCGTCGGCCGCACCATCCACGAGCCGCCCACCATCCCCAATTATCACGACCCGCGCTTCCGCCAGCGCCTCACCGAGGGTCTCGTGATCACCATTGAGCCGATCATCGCGGCGGGCAGCGGGAAGGGCATTCTCCAAGGCGATCAGTGGACTATCCGCACGGCCGACCGCAGCCTCTCGGCGCACTACGAACACACCGTGGTGATCACCGGCGGCGAGCCGATACTTCTCACGGCGGCGTAAACTACGTTTATGGGTCAATGCGCTTCCTGCGGCTCCGAGGTCTCCGCAAGCAGCCGTCTTTGCCCCGCCTGCGAAACCGCGGCGGAGGGGGATTCCTTCGCCACCAGAACTGTTGCGGTTTCGACTCCAGCTTCGCGCACGCCGAGCGTCCGCTCTTCCTCTGCCGTGCGCCAGGGGCGGTTCACGCCCGGCCAACTGCTCGGCGGGCGGTACCGCATCGTCGCCCTCCTCGGGAAAGGCGGGATGGGGGAGGTGTATCGCGCCGACGATCTCAGCCTCGATCAGCCGGTGGCCCTCAAGTTCCTGCCCGAGGCCCTGACGCACCATGCCGACGCGCTGGCGCGCTTCCGCAACGAGGTGCGTATCGCCCGCCAGGTGTCCCACCCCAACGTGTGCCGCGTGTACGACCTCGGCGAGATGGAAGGCCTCTACTTCCTCTCCATGGAGTATGTGGACGGTGAGGACCTCGGCTCGCTGCTGCGGCGCATCGGCCGTCTCCCCGCCGACAAGGCCCTCGAGATCGCGCGCAAGCTGTGCGCGGGCCTCGCCGCGGCCCACGAAAAGGGCGTCCTGCATCGCGACCTCAAGCCCGCGAACGTCATGCTGGATGCCCGCGGGCAGGTGCTGCTCACCGATTTCGGGCTGGCCGGACTGGCGGGCGAGATCGAGCGCGACGAGGTCCGCAACGGCACCCCCGCCTACATGGCGCCGGAGCAGCTGGCCGGCGAAGAGGTCACCATCAAGAGCGATATCTATTCGCTCGGCCTGGTGCTCTACGAGATTTTCACGGGAAAGCTGCCCTACGAATCGGCCACCCTGGCCGGATTGATCCGCGCGCAAAAAGAAAGCTCCCCGCCCAGCCCCACTACTTTGGTGCGCGACCTCGACCCCACGGTGGAGCGCGTCATCCTGCGGTGCCTTCAGGCACGCCCGGCGCTGCGCCCTGGTTCGGCGCTGGCGGTGGCGGCGGCCCTGCCGGGAGGCGATCCGCTGGCGGCGGCGCTGGCCGCGGGTGAAACTCCCTCGCCCGAGATGGTCGCGGCCGCCGGAGAGGGCGACGGACTCTCGATGCGCGCGGCGCTCCCGCTGTTCCTCGGCGCCCTGGCCCTGATCGCCGCGGCGTGTGTGATGTCCAACCGGACGAGCGCGCTCGAAATGCTCCAGCCCGAATACTCGCCCGACGTGCTGGTGCAGAAGGTTCGCGATCTGCTTCCGCGCCTGGGCGTGGCCGGAGGGCGGCCGGCCGACTTCGCCTACGGCTTCGATTGGAACGACGAACTCTTCGACCACTTCATGAAGGAGAGCAAGCCGGCCCCGCAATGGGACCGCTTCTTCTCCCAAAAACCGCCGGCGCTGCAATTCTGGTATCGCCAAAGCCGGTCGACCATGACCGGCATCGCCATCCATGACGACCTGCTGACGCCCGGAGTGCTGCAATGGGACGATCCGCCGCCGGTGGAATCGGGGATGGTGCGAATTGTGGTCGATTCCTATGCCCGCCTTCTGTACTTCGAGCGGATCCCCGACCAGAAGGAAAGCCCCCCGAAGGATCCGGCCGCACCGCCCGACTGGAACTTTGCGATCTCGGCGGCCGGGCTCGACCCGGCGAAACTTCAGCCCGCCGAACCGCTGTGGAACTCCCTGGCTTCGAGCGATGCGCGCAAGGCATGGACCGGCACATGGCCCGGAACCAGCCGCCCGCTGCGGGTCGAAGCCGCGTCCCTGCGCAATCAGCCGGTATTCTTCTCGGTGATCGAATCGTGGACGCAGCCCGACCGTATGCCGGGCCCGGAATCGGCCCAGAGCTTCTGGTCGGAGACGATCCTCGCCTTGATCACCGTCGCGGTATGCCTGGGCGCCGGCATTCTGGCGCGGCGCAATCTGTCGCAGAATCGCGGAGACTTGCGGGGCGCCTGGCGGCTGGCCTTCTTTTTCGCCTCCGTACAGATGGCGCTGTGGATTGCGCGGGGCCATTTCGCCGCTTCGATCGGAACATTCGGAATCTTCCTGCTCGCGCTGTGCACCTCGGTATTTTACGGAGTCGTCATCTGGACGCTGTACATCGCGCTCGAACCTTACGTGCGCCGGCACTGGCCGCAGACGCTGATCGCCTGGTCGAGCGTGCTGATCGGCAAACTGCGCGACCCGGTGGTGGGGCGCGACGTTTTGATCGGCGTGTTCTGCGGAACGGTCACCCCTTTCCTTGGCGGCCTGATGGATCTGTGGATCCGCCGCCTGGGGCCGGCATCTCCGGCGCGCGGGGTCACCGACACGCTGCTGGGAGTGCGCAGCACCCTGGCGTTTTGCCTGAGTACCCTGCCGCATGGAATTCGCGAGGCGCTGCTGTTCTTCTTCCTGATTTTTCTGTTCCGGGTCCTGCTGCGCAACCAGTGGCTGGCCGCGGCGGCCTTCGCACTGCTGTTCGCCTCGCTGAACTTCCTCTCCCCGAATCACCCTGTCCTGAACGGCATTGTGAGTTTTGTGGTGCTCGGCGGACTCGGGTTCGTGGTGCTGCGGTGGGGGTTGCTCAGCCTGGCGGTGGCAATCCTGGTGAGCGGAATCGTAGGGGGAGCGAAAGTGACCACCAACTCTTCCGCCTGGTATTTCGGCAACGGCTGGTTGATGGTGGCCGGAGTAATCGCGTTAGCCGCGTGGGCGTTCCGTACCGCGGCCGTCGGCCGCAAAACAGCCTAGTCGCCGCCGGGGGGCGGAGGAGGAGCTCCAGGAGGCGCCGGGGGCGCGCCAGGCGTAGTCGTGGTACCGCCGCCGGTCTTGCCCTTGTCGCCCTGGGCGCCGCCGGTGGAGGTGGGCGTGCCGCCGGGACCTGGTATCGCACCGGCCTGGCGGTTCAACAGCACCTGGTAGACCGTGTCGCGAACCACCCGCAACGCGTTGCGCATCAGGTTGCCCTTGTCGATCTGACGTCCCAGCAGCGGCTGGCCTTTGAAGACCGTGATCGTATCGCCCGGCCCCAGCAACACCGGGGAGCCCGCAGCCGTGACGTTGCGGACCGAGACCGCGCCTTCATCCACAGACACATCCGTGGTGCCGTCGTCATCCCGCACCACCACGTCGAATACCGTACCGCGAACCGAAATCACAGCGGTCGGAGTCGTGACGTTGTTGGGATTGGGGACACCCGGAGCGTGCTGGATGAAGATCTTGACGCGTCCGATCCAGAGATTCAGCAGGTGCTTCCAGTCGCCTAAAGTCTCGCGGAAAACCACCTTCGAGTTCGCGTAAACTTCGAAAGTGCTGCCGTCCGAGAGAACCTGGAAGCGGGCGAAGCTATCGGGACCGGTGACGATCAATTGCTGCGGATTCACCGTCATCCCGACGCTCAACGCCTTGGCATAGCCGGATTCCATGATGGAAACCATGCCGGCGCGCTCGATGACTTTGGCCGCCGCGGCCGTTTGAGCCTGGAGCGGCGCCAGACACACAACCAGCGCCGATACTGCCAGGAGAAAGCGCTTAGTCCACGTGAACATCAAGCTCCGCAAAGTACACCTGCCAATTTCAAACCCCAGGGTCTGAAACCAAGGCCGATGCCAGACTTTTAGAGTCTAGCACCAAACTTGCTAGGCACATAGGGGGCCGATATTAACTTTTGACAACAAATCGTGGCAATTCAGCAGTTTGGTGGCCAGGCCGAGGGCTGAAATGGGGTAAAATGGAACTCGTTGTGTGGCGTAAGGGAACAGTTCGCGGCGTGGTGTGTCTGCTAACGCTGCTCGCGGCTTCCGTCTCCGCACAGAGCGCTCCAGACTGGCGCAAAGTCGGCGGTTCGGCGGTCGAGTTGTTCCTGGCAGCCCCGGCGACCGGTCCGGTTCAGGACGTCTGGTTTTCCGCCGGTGGATCGGTCCTTTATGCCCGGACACTCGCCGGACGGGTCTTCCAAACGGCCGATTTCGAGACCTGGACTCCGGCCCTGGATCCGCCGCCGCCTCCCTCCGCGGTCCCGGCATCCGCGGCGCGAGTGCCCGAGGCAGGGGCCCGGGTGATCGCCGCCGGCCGCTTCCGCACCTATGCTTTGGGACGCCAACTGTACCGCTCGGACGATGGCGGCCATACCTGGGCGAACCTGACCGCGTATAAATCCGAAGCAGTGGTCGGCATGAGCCAGCACAGCCTCGCCGTATCTCCTGTCGACGAAAACCAACTGGTAGTGGCCAATGACTTCGGCGTATGGCGCTCGCTCGATGGCGGCCTTTCCTGGAGCGGGCTGAACCAGTTTCTCCCCAACCTGGCGGTGCGGCGGATTCTCTCGACCCCTGCCGGCACCACCGGCACGAGGATCGCGGTCGACCAGATGGGCGCCCTGGAACTGCCGCCCGGCGCGCCGACCTGGGTACCCGCTCCGAACGTGATCGCGGACAGTGACGCGGCCCTGCGGCAACGGTACTCGTCGGTGGTGGGCGCGGATATCTCGGCCGTAGCGCGGACCGGCAGCACGGTGTACGCCGGTTCGACCGACGGCCGCATCTGGGCTTCGGCGGACGGCGGCACGACCTTCCGCGCCAACACCATGCCGTCGGACACGGCCGGCCCGGTGGAGCGGATCTTCGTGGATCCGGTGCAGCCCTGGGTGGCCCTGGCCGCCCTGAGCGGCAAGGGGCCGCACGTCCTGCGCACCACCAACTATGGCAACTTCTGGGATGCGCTCGACGGCAATCTCCCGGACGCCCCCGCCCACGGGGTGACGGCCGACCGTGTGGCGGGCGCCGTCTACGTAGCCACCGACCGCGGAGTCTACTGGGCGCATGCAGACCTGGAAAACGCCAGCACCACCCCGGTAACCTGGACCAGCCTTTCCGGAACCCTTCCCCAGGCCCGCGCGATGGACGTGGAACTCGACCCCGCCGGGCTGCAGCTTTACGCCGCCCTGGACGGCTACGGAGTTTACGCCACCGCCGCACCCCATCGCCTGCGCAATCTGCGGATCGTCAACGCGGGCGACTTCAGCACTCGCCCGGCGGCCCCCGGCTCCCTTCTGAGCGTGATCGGCGGGCGTGTAAACTCGGCACGCGGCAGCGACCTGGATTTCCCGGTGCTGGCGGCCTCGGACAGCGAATCGCAAGTCCAGGTTCCGTTCGAGGCAGCCGGCCCGAACGTGGCGCTGTCGCTCGAGACGCCCGCGGGCACGGTGACGCGGGAGTTGAGCGTACAGCCGGTCTCGCCGGCGGTCATCGTGGGCCACGACGGCGCGCCCATGCTCTGGGACGCGGAAACCGGGCTGCCTCTCGATATCCGCAACGGCGCGCACTCGAACGGCAGGATTCAGATCTGGGCCACCGGCCTGGGCCGCGTGAAGCCCGACTGGCCGACCGGGTTGGCCGCGCCGCTCGAGAACCCGCCGGCCGTGGTGGCATCCATCAAGGCATTTCTCGACAACACGCCACTTGCGGTGACGCGCGCCACCCTGGTCCCGGGCTACGTGGGCTTTTACCTGATCGAAGTGCAGCTTCCTTTGGTGCTGAACGCCGGGACGTCGGAGTTGTACATCAGCGCCGACGGCCAGGAGAGCAACCGGGTTCCTCTGGCAGTCGACCGCTAGCGATTACTGCGCCTTGACGATCGACACTTTGTCCGCCTCGATCTTGTCTCCTCGATCCGAATCTGCCCAAAAACATTTCGCTACCGCTGCAGTCCAATCGGAGATTATGATATCTCCGTACCTGAAGCTGCGCCATCCGGAGAATTGGATACCGGAACGCGCGTTCCCCAATAAGGAGGTTGCCTTGTGTCTTTGAGCAGGAGAGCGACAGCCGAATTCATCGGCACATTTTGGCTGGTCTTCGGGGGTTGCGGCAGCGCGGTTCTCGCCGCCGCGTT
Organism: Bryobacterales bacterium; assembly: GCA_963836015.1. Lineage (GTDB taxonomy): Bacteria > Acidobacteriota > Terriglobia > Bryobacterales > Bryobacteraceae > CAWCDJ01. Next base: position 1,182,513 of record CAWIIF010000004.1, read on the forward strand.
TCCAAATCTCGGCATAGGCTTCCTGGGGGTGGCCCTCGCATTCGGGCTCACCCTGCTGACGATGGCGTTTGCCATCGGCCACATATCGGGGTGCCACGTGAACCCGGCGGTTTCCGTGGGCCTGGCAATCGCGAAGAGGTTTTCCTTCTCAGACCTGCCGGCCTACGTCATCGCACAGGTCGCGGGAGGAATCGCCGCGGCGGGGGTTCTGTATGTGATTGCCAGCGGCAAAGCAGGCTTTACTCTCGCGAACGGATTCGCCTCGAATGGCTACGCCGCGCATTCACCGGGAGGGTACTCGTTGACGGCCTGCCTGGTCGCCGAAGTGGTCCTGACGTTCATGTTCCTCATGATCATTCTGGGCTCCACGGACCGGCGCGCGCCCCAGGGGTTCGCGCCCATCCCGATCGGTCTGGGCTTGACGCTGATTCACCTGATCGGCATCCCGGTTACCAATCTGTCGGTGAACCCCGCACGCAGCACGGGTCCGGCGCTGTTCGTCGGCGGCTGGGCGGTCGAGCAACTCTGGCTGTTCTGGCTCGCGCCGATTGTGGGAGCTGCAATTGCCGGAATCGTGTACCCCGCCGTCTTCGCAGAGCGGGAGATCGAGCGGAAAGCCGCGGCTGCGCGATAGAGCGGGGGCTGCACGCCCATGTCCGCGGCGGCAAAACGCTGCCCGAGCTGTGCTTCACCATCAAGTTCTTAAGGAGAACTCCATCCTATGACAGACCACAGTCTGATCAGATTTACCGCGTCTGCTTTCCTGCTTCTTAGCTCCGCCTGGGCGGATCAGATCATCATGAAAAACGGCGACCGGGTCACCGGCAGTATCGTGAAGCAGGACGGCAAAACGATTACGGTCAAGACGGTGAATTTCGGAGTCGTCACCACTGCCTGGGAACAGGTGGCTTCCGTCAGCTCGGACCACCCGTTGAATGTCGTTCTCAAAGACGGCAAGACCATGCTGGGCACGCTGGCCCCCAGTGAAGGCAAAGTCGAAGTGGTCGTAAACGACACCAGGGTGGACGTGCCTCCGGGCGACGTCACGAACATTCGGAACGCCGAGGAGCAGAAAGCGTACGAACGCCTGCTCCGGCCCGGATGGGCCCAGCTCTGGGCCGGCACCGCCAGCGCCGGCTTCGCGGGAACGATCGGCAATGCGAGAACCCTGACGTTCACCACGGGCGTCAACGCCGCGCGCGTCACCAGCACCGACAAGACCTCCGTCTACTTCAACATCATCAAGGCTTCGGCGCTGGTCAACGGCGTAAGCGCGGATACCGCCCAGGCCGTTCGCGGGGGTCTCGCGTACGACCACAACGTCAGCCCGCGCTTATTCGTGAGCGGGTTCAACGATTACGAGTACGACAGGTTCCAGAATCTGGACCTGCGATTCGTCCTCGGGGGAGGCCTCGGCTTCCACGCCGTGAAGACGGAGCGGGCCAGCCTCGACCTGCTCGCCGGCGCCGATTATAACCACTCCAGCTTCAGCACTCCGCTAACCCAAAACTCGGCCGAGCTCTACTGGGGTGACGAATACAGCTTGAAGCTGAACGCCGTCACGTCACTGGTTCAGAGTTATCGGATGTTCAACGACATGAGATATACCGGCAACTTCCGCGTGAACTTCGACACCGGCATGTCGACCAAGCTGTCTAAATGGCTTACCTGGAACATTTCGCTGAGCGACCGTTATCTGAACAGTCCGGCGCCTGGGCGCAAGACCAACGACTTGCTCTATACCACCGGGCTCGGCATCACCTTCGCAAGGTAAACGGCGAAGGCGCTACTGCCGCAAGACTTCGATCGCCTTCTCGATCTGCCGGTCGTGGCCGCTGAAGAAATCTGCCGGGCCGTTGTCCACCCAGATGTCCGGCTGTACGCCGTAGTTCTCCATGTTTTCGCCGCGCACGGTGTAGACGCCGGCGCCCGGAGTGCGGATCTGCGCGCCGTCCAGCAGCCCGAACGCACCCGTGCCGATCACCGCCCCCATCGTCGGCACACCGATGATTTTGCCGAGTCCCAGTGCGCGGAAGCCATCCGGGAACATCTCGGCGTCGCTCGCGGAGCGCTCGTTCTGCAAGACCGCCATCGGGCCGTAGAAGGTGTGGACCGGGCGCGGCACGTCCACCGAATCGCGCCCGCGCGTCAACTGGTACTGCTTGCGCTGGTTGAGGATCTCGAGCAGTTCCTGGTCGATCCCGCCGCCGCCGTTGAAGCGCTCGTCGATGATCAGCGCCTTCTTGTCGCGGTTCTCGATCAGGTCCTCCTGGAATTTGACGAGCGAGGGCGCGTCCATGGCGCGGATATGCAGGTACCCGATCTGGCCGCCGGTCAGCTTCTCGACCATCTTTTCGCGGGCCCAGACCCAGTTCTCGTAATCCAGGTTGCCCTCCGCCTGGGTGGACAGGGGTTCCAACTCGACGGTCCACGCGCCATCCGTGGAGGGGGCCGAGTTCACCAGGAATTCGAGCTTGCGGCCGGGCAGGATATTGAAAAGCCGCCAGTAGTTGTCGGAGGTCTTGAGCTCTTTGCCGTTCACCGCCAGGATGAAATTGCCGGGGCTCAGCTTGACATATTCCTGATCGGCCGGGCCTTTGCGCGTGATGGAGGCGACCTTGTAATACCCCGACCCGTCGGCCTGCATCTCGAAGCCGGGATAACGCGTCTGGATGCGTTCGGCGGGCGGCGCCTCGCCCGGCAACTGGCCTCCGCCCGAGATGCCGGTGTGCGAGGCGTTGAGCTCTCCGATCATCTCCATGACGACGTTGTGGAGTTCGTCGTTGTCCGCAACATGCGGCAGCAGCGATTCGTACTTATCCTTGGCCGCCGCCCAGTTCACGCCGTGCATTTTTGGATCGTAGAAGCGGTTCTTCATGACCCGCCAGGCTTCTTCGAAGACCTGCCGCCGTTCGGCCGGCCGGTCGATGACCATGCGGACCGTGAAGGTGATGCGCCGGGGAGCCGCGCCGGCCGGGGTTGCCGCTGACGCCGATGCAGCCGCACTGCCGCGCCCGCCACGGCCTCCGCCGTTGGGAGCGGCCGCTGCGGCGCCTTCGCCCGCGGGCTGCGCCGGAGCCGCGACCGCATAGATACCGCCGCCTTCCATGACGTAGATGGTGCGTCCGTCGCGCGACCACTGCGGCTCGTTCAGCCCTCCGAAGAACCCTCCGCGGCCCCGTCCGCCGCGGCCGCCTTCCGCCGGGACGGTGGTATTGAGCCGCTGCAGATGGGTGCCGTCGTCGGCGATGGTATAGAGGCCGGGACCGCCGCCCGCGGCCTCGCCGCTTCCGCCGGCCGCGCCGCCCATTGCCATAAAGGCGTAGCTCTTGCTGTCGGGAGCCGGAACCACAAGGGCGACGGCGCCGGGCATGCTGGTGAGCTTCTGGAAACGACGGTCCATATCGTCCCAGTCGATTTTGACCGTGACATTCTGGGGAGCCCGGCCGGTCATCGCCGCGCCGCGTCCTCCGCGGCCGCCGCCGCCTTCTTCGTTGAGCGCCGCCATGGCCTGCGCCTCGGTATTGATCTCACGATCGTCGGGCGCTTTCTCGAGGCGGGTCAGCGAAACCGAATAGAGCTGGCTGGGAGTGCCGCGGAAACCCTGCGAGGCCATCGACGGAACGCTCACCCCGCCCACGAACACCAGTTTCTTGCCGTCCGGCGTCCAGTGTGCTCCCTGGGCGATCTGGAACAGGTCGGAGGAGATCATGTGCTCCTGGCCGTCCGCCAGGTTCTTCACATAGATATGGGTGCGCAGCAGGCTGTCCGGCTTGGAATAGGAGATCCACTTGCCGTCGGGCGAGAACTGGGGGCTCGTGACATTGCCGGCATCGGCCGACGCCGTGACCTCGCTCTTGCCGCTCTCGATATCCACGCGCCGCAGCTTGTGATCGGAGCCGCTCCACAGTAAAGACTTCGAATCCGGCGCCCACACCAGGCTTGACTTGTCGCAGTCGGTGTCGCTCAACTGCTTCTGTTTCTTGCCGAGCTCGTCGCCGATCCATACCTCCTGGCGGCCGGTGCGGTCGGAGACGAAGGCGATCCACTTGCCGTCCGGCGACCAGCGCGGATCCTGCTCGCGCCAGGGGGTTTCGGAAACGCGCTGCGGCTCACCGCGGTCGGTCGCGATGGTGAAGATCTCTCCGTGCGCCACGATGGCGGCGCGGCGGTTCGACGGCGAAATGTGGAAGCCCTCCGCCTCGTTGTTGATGGTGACGAGCTCGGTATCGTTTTCCTTGGGGTCCGCCTGGATGTCGATGCGGATTTCGGTGCTCCTGCCGCTCGCCGTGTCGAGTTTCCAGAGCCCGAAGTTGTCTTCGTACACGATCACCTTGCCATCGGCCGAGATACTCGGGAAGTAGAGGTTGCCGTCTTCGTGATGCGTCACTTGAACCGGCTTGCCACCCTGGTCGGAGATCTTCCAGATGTTGTTGACGCTCTTCATCACTTCCGGCCCGCCGAACCGGATGCCCTTCTCGCCGGCCGTGCGGTCGGAGACGAAGTAGATCTCGCCGCGATTGCCGTACATCGGCCACAGCCAGTTGCCCTTGTAATCGTCCTGCCCGCTGAGCTTCGTGTAAGTCTTGGCCGCGACATCCATCACCCAGAGGTCCGCCGCGTAAGCGCCGCGGTAGTGCTTGCGCGACCACACCGAAGGGTGACGCATGAAGGCGAGCTTCTTGCCATCCGGCGAGTAGCTGCCGGAAGCGCCCCAATCGGTGGGGACCGGCTGCTCGACGCCGCCTTCGAGCGGCACCTCGAACAGCGTGGCGACCGTGGGAAACGCTCCCTTGGCGCGCACCGAAGAGAACAGAATCTTCCGGCCGTCGGGCGTCCAGCCGGCAACCGTATCGTTGGCGCTGTGGAAGGTCAGCTGCCTGGGCTTGCCGCCGGCCGCCGGGATGACGTACACATCGTCGTTGCCGTCGCGGTTTGAGGAAAACGCGATCCACTGGCCGTCGGGCGAGAAGCGCGGATAGACATCGCGGGCCGTATTGTCGGTGAGGCGGCGCACGTCCGTGCCGTTCTCGTTGGCGACCCAGATGTCGCCCAGGTAGCTGAAGGCGACTTTGCCCTTCGAGTATGTGGGGTGGCGAAGGAGTTTCACCTGCGCCTGCGAAATGGCGGGCACAAGAAGAGCGGCGGCGACCAGCAAAGCTTTACGGATCATCTCTAACCTCTCGAACCTTCCGGTTAAGCAGGATACAGAGATATTAAACGGCGGCAGGATCGAAGGCAACCGGCGGCCCGCTTGCTTACCGGTCGCGGCTCTGTGCGACGGCGTGCGCCAAACAGAGCCGCGACCGTGAGGGAGCGGGCCGCTAGTTTACGGCAGGCAGGTTGGCCTTCAGCGCGGTCCATTCGCGGGTGAGCTTCGCCAGGGCCGCACGTCGCGCGGCAATCGCCGCCGTGAGTTGCGTCGTGGGCGTCACGTCGGCGGATTCCAAGGTCCGCATCAACGTGTCGAGCGCGCCCATCACGCTGCTCAATGTGTCCGGGCCGGCGGCCACGGCGCCCCGTCCCCCGCGGCCTCCGCCGCCGGCCGCGCCCTCGATGGCCAGGGCCTTCCGGTCGAACGCGGCAATCGCCTCGGCCGCCGGGCCTTGCGCGCGGTCCTTGGCCCGCGCGAGTTGCTCCCGGGTGGCGCGGATCTGCTGCATCGTCTTGCCCGCGGAAAGGATGTCATCGTAAAGCGCCTTGGAAAGGGTGAACTGCTGCTGGAGCCCGGGGAGCGGCGTCTTGACGCGCGGGTCCATCTTCACGACCAGCGGCTGCGAGTAGGACTTGCCGTCCACCGTGAGCTTGACAGTGTAGCGTCCGGGCGCGGCCCAGATGGAGTTGATCGAGAGCGGAGTGTCGTGCGCGATCGCCTGCATGGGATAACCGCCTCCGCGTCCGCCGCCTCCGGGGATCGGCGTGTAATGGAAGTCCCACAGAAAACGGTGCATGCCGGCCGTGGCCGGGAGGCTATGGGGCAGCCGCACCCAGTATTTCGGGATGGCCAGCATGGGGTCGATGGGCGGCTCGGGATCGGTGCTGGAGTAGCGGCGCACCAGGGCTCCCGCCGCATCCAGGACTTCAAGCGTTACGGGGCCGGAGGAGGCGGCGCCCAGATAGTAATCGACGATGGCGCCGTCCGGCGGGTTCTGCGCGGCCGGCTCGTCCGGCGGCAGAGGGGTGTCCGTATTCATGTCCCACCGCACGCGGATGGCGGTTTCGGGTTTATACAGGTAGGCGGGGGCGGAGGCCACCTCCGCGCCGATTTGCCGCAGCGGCGTAATGTCGTCCAGGATCCAGAAGCCGCGGCCGTGGGTGGCGGCGATCAGGTCGTCGTCCTTCACGACGATGTCGCGCACGGAACTCGCCGGCATATTGAGACGCAGCGACTGCCAGTCCGCGCCGTCGTCGAAGGAGACGTAGACGGCGCGCTCGGTAGAGGCGAACAGCAGGCCCTTCTTTTTGGGATCTTCGCGAACCGCGTCCACCGGGGCGTCCACCGGCAGACCCTTCACGATCTCCGTCCAGGTTTTGCCGCCGTCGTGCGTGCGGAAAATGTGCGGGCGTAAATCGTCGAGGCGCAGCGTGTTGACGGCGGCATAGGCGGTGAGCGCGTCGAAATGGCCGGCGTCCATGATCGAGACCTTCATCCAGGGCCCGATCTCGGGCGGCGTGACGTTCTTCCAGTGCAGGCCTCCATCGGCGGTGGTCTGGATCAGGCCGTCGTCCGTGCCGGCCCAGATGCGGTTGATGTCGAGCGGAGAGGGCGCGACCGCATAGATGACGCCGCGCTGCGCGGGCTTGGCGGATTCTTCGCCGCTGTACTTGCCGATGCTGGCGGGCTGCTCCCAGGTCTTGCGCGTCAGGTCGGGGCTGACCTGCTGCCAGCTCTGGCCGCCGTCGCGCGTTTTCCAAAGCGTGTTGGCGGCGAAGAAGAGCACGTGCGGGTCGGCCTGTGAGAAGACCACGGGCGCGGTGCGGACCGTGCGGAAATCGGCCGTGCGGATGGGCTTGGGAGCGACGTTGGCCACCTGCCCGGTGCGGCGGTCGTACCGCGTCAGCTTGCCGCCGAAGACCAGGTCGGGGTTGAGCGGATCGGGGACGGCGTAACCGTACTCCTCCGCGCCCACCGGGTGCCATTCGCGGAAGGTGATTTCGCCGTCGTTGCCGCGGCTTTCGACACAGGCGGAGCCGCTCTCCTGCTGGCCGCTGCAGACACGGTAAGGGAATGCGTTGTCGGTGTTGGCGTGGTACATCTGGGCGGTGGGCTGGTTGTACCACGAGCTCCAGGTTTCGCCGCCGTTGACGGTCACGATGGAGCCCTGGTCGCTCACCAGCAGGATGATCTTCGGATCGTTCGGGTTGATCCAGCCACCCTGGTAATCGTCGCCGCCGGGAGCGCCGCGGATGCCGGTCCAGGTCTTGCCCGCGTCGGTGGATTTCCAGGTCACGACGCTCGCGACATAGACCACATCCGGGTTTTTCGGATCGGGGAGCGGCACGGAGACGTCGCCGCCGCCGATGCGCTGTGCTGGGCGCGGGTCGGTGGTGGTCCGCACCCAGTGCTCGCCCGCGTCGTCGGAGCGATAGATGCCGCTGCTGCGGCCGATCGCCACCGAAGCGTACAGCCGCCGGGGGTCGGCGGGGGAGATGGCCAGGTTGGCCTGCACGAAGCCGTCCGCGCCGGAGGGCATCCCCTGGGTGAGGGGGTGCCACGTGTTGCCGCCGTCGGTGGATTTGAAGAGGCCTCCGCCGGGACCGCTCCAGGCAGCGTTTTCCCACGGCCCCTGGCGCGCTTCCCACAGGGCGGCGTAGACGATGTCGGGGTTGGATGGGTCGATCTTCACGTCGTTGGCGCCGGTGTTGTCGTCCTTGCCCAGCACCTTCTCGAAGGTGCGGCCGCCGTCGGTGGAACGGTACACGCCGCGTTCCGGGTTGGGGCCATAGGGATGCCCGAGAACGGCCACGAACAGGCGATCGGGATTCCGCGGGTCGATGGCGATTTGGGGGATCTGCTGGCCATCGCGCAGCCCCAGGTGAGTCCAGGTCTTGCCGGCGTCGGTCGATTTGTAAATGCCGTCTCCGGTGGAAAGGTCCGGCCTCTGCAGGCCTTCGCCGCTGCCCACGTAGATCACATTCGGATTGGATGGGGCGACCGCGACCGAGCCGATGGAGCCGGTGGGCTGCTCGTCGAAGATGGGATTCCACGTGCGGCCGTAGTCGTTGGACTTCCAGACGCCGCCGTTGCACACGCCGACATAAAGGACGTTTGGCTGACTGGGGACGCCCGCTGCCGAACGGGTGCGCCCGCCTCGCAGGGGTCCGATGGACCGCCAGCGCATTTCAGAGAACAGATTGGAATCGTAGGATGCGGCGAATGCCAGGGAAAGAGTGCACAAGGCTAGCGCCGGAACGCGCAAAGGATGCATTCGAAAAGTATAACGAATGCGCGGGTAAGTGGGCCTGTCGCGCAACATTGTGGCGCAGGACTCCCCCGCTTTCGCCAATGATTGGCGGCGCGCAGGCGTAAATCCCTTCCAATCAGAAAACCCGCCGCCAATCATTGCCGTGCGAAGCGCTGGAAGAAGCTGTCGGACTTCCACTCGGGCCGGTGTGAATCGTCGGCCACGCGCTCGAGCAGGCCTTCGATGACACGGTCGAACTTGGCGGCCGCAGCGGTGTCCACGGGCTGGCTCAGGTCGTCGGACGGCTTGTGATAGCGGTCGCGGACCCAATCGCGGCGGATCTTCTCGTCGGGCGATCCGGACTCGTAGCCGAACTTGAAGGCGAGCGAGGGGATGCCCTGGCGGATGAAGCTGTACTGGTCGCTGCGGATGAAGCGGTTCTGCTCGGGCTCGCGATCGGTTTGTACCTCCACACCGAGTTTCTTCGCGGCGGCGCGCACCTGGTCCCCCAGCGAGGATTCGGCGAGGCCTTGCACCTCGATCACCTTCAGCGCGTAGAGCGGCAGGAACATGTCCAGATTGATATCGGCGACGATCTGTTTGGCCGGAACCGTGGGATGCGCGGCAAAGTAGCGCGATCCGAGTTCGCCTTTCTCCTCGGCCGTAACCGCCAGGAACAGCACCGAGCGCTTGGGCCTGAAGCCCGACTCCTTCATCAGCCGCGCGATCTCGAGCACCGAGGCGATGCCCGAGGCATCGTCCATGGCGCCGTTATAGATGGAGTCGCCATTGACCGGCCGGCCCACGCCGACGTGATCGAGATGGGCCGACATGATGACGTACTCGTTCTTGAGCCGGGCGTCGGAGCCGGGCAGGAGTCCGGCCACGTTCGAGGCTTCGAGCGTGCCAAGCTTCATCGCGGTCTTGGCGCGCAGCGAGAGTGCCAGGGGGAAGCGTGGGAGCGGCTGGTTCGCGGCGGCCAGCTTCTCGATTTCGTCGAAAGAATGGCCGCTGCCCTCGAAGAATTTCGGGGCGCCACGCCGAGTGATGGCCATGGCGATCTGCTGCCCGGCGCTTTCCTGCAGCGCGGGGTCGGCCGGAATCACACTCAGCGGAGGCGGCGGAGGAGCGCCGCCCCGCCCGCCGCGGCCGGCCTGTCCGCCTCCCGGAGCGTTCGGCCGGGGATTCGGAATGGTCGCGATCCCGATGGCTCCGGCGCGCCGCAGCGCAGCCCATCGCTCCACGGCGGACGAGTAGTGCGATTTCACGTTATCGCTCGCCTGGATGGGGGCGGCGGCGTTGATGTAGACCGCGATCTTCCCGTGCAGATCGATGCCCTCGAGATCGTCGTAATGCGCCTCCGGGACCGACATTCCGTATCCCACGAACACCAGGGGCGCCTCGAGGGAAGGCGCGAGGTCGGCGCGGCTGTTAAGGCTGGCGTCCTGCCCCAGGGCGAGGGTTTCGGACTGGCCGCCGCGCACCAGGGCGAGGCTGCACTCCGACGGAATGAGCTCCCGCGTCTCGAACTTGACCGGCTGCCGGTAGCCGGCGACGCCGGCGGGCTTGAGGCCGAGCCGGTCGAAGTGGGCCTCCACGTACTTCACGGCCTCTTCGAGACCCTCGCTGCCGGTGTTGCGGCCCTGGAGCTTATCGCTCGCCAGGAACTCGATGTGGGCCCACCAGAGTTTGCCTTCGGCGGCATAATCTGCGGCGAGGAGGCTGGCGGCGGCCAGGCACAGCAAAGCGGGAACCTTCATGGCAGTCTCGATTCCTATAGGAGTAGCACAGTCGGTGAGAGCCCCATCCGTCTCTATCCTCACGGATCATTTCAGACCGGCCTCAGGGACTGGAGGCCGCGCCCGTGCGGTGACGTACTCCCCAGGGAGCAAGCCGATGATAGGCTGAAGTCAATGCCCACGGTCAATCGCCAGATCACGCTTGCATCGCGGCCCGCGGGGATGCCGAAGGAGTCCGATTTTCTCATGGTGGAGACGCCTCTCCCCAGGGCGGGCGCGGGCGAAGCGTTGATTCGTTCCCTGTATCTCTCAGTCGATCCGTATATGCGGGGACTCATCAGCGGTCGAAGCTCCTATGCCAAGCCGGTGAACCCAGGTGAAGTCATGGTAGGCGGGGCGGCGGGGCGTGTGGTCGAGTCCAACGACCCGCGGATTGCGGCCGGCGACCTGGTGGAGGGCATGCTCGGCTGGCAGGAATACGCCGTGGCGTCCGCCAAATCGCTCCGCAAAATCGACCCCAACGGCGCGCCCGTGAGCACCTCGCTAGGGGTGCTCGGTATCCCGGGTTTGACGGCCTATTTCGGACTGTTGGACATCTGTCATCCGCAGCCGGGTGAAACGGTAGTCGTCTCGGCGGCGGCCGGCGCGGTGGGCTCGCTGGTGGGACAGATTGCGCGCATCAAGCGCTGCCGGGCCATCGGGATCGCGGGCAGCGATGAAAAAATCGGCTATATCACGGGAGAGCTGGGGTTTAACGGCGGGTTCAACTATAAGACCGAGAGCGACTATGCGGGGAAACTGCGGGAGCTCTGCCCCAACGGCATCGACATCTACTTCGATAATGTAGGCGGCCCCATCACGGATGCCGTGTTGGGCCAGATTAATGCCCGTGCCCGAATCGCGGTCTGCGGCCAGATCTCCCAGTACAACGCGGAGTCGGCTGCGATGGGGCCGCGGTGGCTCGGCCAGTTGGTGGTGCGTCAGGCCAAGGCGGAAGGCTTTCTGGTGTTTCAGTTTGCGGAGAGGTACGAAGAAGCACTGCGCCAGCTGGCTTCGTGGCTGCGAGAGGGCCGGATCCACTACCGGGAGGACGTAGTCGAGGGACTGGAAAATGCCCCCCGGGCCTTCATCGGCATGATGGAAGGGCACAACATCGGGAAGCAGCTCGTGAAACTCGCCTCTTAGCGCCGCACCAGCCCGAGCGATTCCTGCACCACCCGCAGCAAGGCCGCGATGGTGAACGGTTTGGGCAGCAGAGTGAATCCTTTTTCGGTAACGAAACGCTGCACCATGTCTGCGTCGTGAAATCCCGAGATAAATAAGACGGGGAGGTCGGGCTGGCGGGAGCGCAATCGTTGTGCCACCACCGGACCCGTGAGATCGGGCATGATGACGTCGGCCAGGAGCAAATGGATCGGCGCCGCGAACTGATCGTAGACGTCGAGCGCGCCACGTCCGCTATCGGCAAGAAGAACCCGGTACCCAGCGCTTCTGAGGGTCTGATCGATAAGCCCGAGCACAGCCTGATCGTCGTCCACCGCCAGAATCGTGATGGAGGAGACGGATTGGGTATCGGATGGCGCGGCTCGCATGGAGAATTTCTCCGCGGAGGTAATCTCGAACCGGCGCCGGTTGCACCTCGAGGCGCTTGCCTGTCGCTCCCCCGCCTACGCTTCCATTATACGAGGCGCCGGCGGGTTCGTCCTATCACTCAAAAGGGTTACTTGGTGAGCCGCCATACCGCACAAAAAAAGGGCAGACGAAAATGTCCGGCTCGTCTGCCCTACCATCCAAGGAGCTTGATGTTTAGTTCGCCATCGCCACAATATGAATTCGCCGGTTCTTCTGCCAGCAGGCCTCGTCGTGATCGTCGCAGACCGGCTTCTCTTTGCCGAAGCTGAGGGTGCTGAGCTGAGCACTGGGAATCCCGACGTTGACCAGATAGTCTTTGGCGGACTCGGCGCGCTTTTCACCGAGCGCCATGTTGTACTCGGCCGATCCACGCTCGTCGCAGTGGCCCTGGACCGTCAACTTATAGTCCGGATAATCCTTCAGAATGTCGCGAAGCTCCGTCGAATCAGCCTGCAGCGCCTTGATGGCGTCCGGGCGGAGCGTGTGCTGATCATAGTCGAAATAGGCATCTTCGATGCGTGCCAGCAACTCGTCGATACGCGCGCGCGTGACCGCGTTCGGATAATGGGACTGCGGCGTCGCAGCCACTTCCGGCGCAGGCCTCGGGCGCGGAGTTGTCGCGGCCATGGGCGCGGCAGGCGCGGAACGTGTCGGTTCCGGCGGGGGCGGCGGTGGAGCGGCGGCCACCTTTTTCTTGGCGCATCCCGCACCGATCGTCAATAAAGTCGCGAAGGCAACTATGACCAGTTCGCGAGATTTTTTCATAAAAAACCTCCTACGAGATTAATATCGTCATACGAGGGCCAAAAACTATCCTGTTTGGACAGGATTCTGATCCCCCGCTGCTATGACTACACTGGAGTGTGGAGTTGCCCGACGTGCGTCCAGCCTGGCTGCAGCATTCCGGTGGATCCCGGCGCGGAGCGCCGTGGCTGGTGCTGTGGCTGGGTTTCGGCGGCCTCCTGGTTTCGATTGTCGCGGCCGGCGCGGGTACCCTGCTGTCGCTCGACCACGTGCGCCAGGATGAAACGCGGATCCGGAAGACATTTTTGGCCCGCATGGGCGTGCTCGACCAGATTCGTTCGCACATTTACCTCTCGGGCACTTATGTGCGGGATTTTCTGCTCTCCCCGGATCCGAGTGGAGCCGCCGCCGAGTCGGCCCGGCTGGCCAATCTGGAACGCGAGAGCTATGCAGCGCTGGATTCCTATTCGCATACCGTGGACGCGGACGGCCGGCAGCCGTTTCAGGCGCTGAAATCGGAGATCGAGGCGTACTGGAGCGTCCTCGACCGCACCATGGAATGGACGCCCGAGGAACGTAGTAAGCTGCGCGACTCCTTCTTTTACGACGAGCTGATTCCGCGGCGGAACGCCATGCTGACCGTGTCGGACCGCATCGCGGTTGCCAACGAGCGCAGCCTGACGCGCGTCGAGGAACAGATGACCGCGGCTTCCGATGGCCTGCGGCGCTCCCTCTTGATCACCTTCGGGGTGACGCTGGGGGGCGGCCTGCTGCTGGCTATTCTCACGATCGGGCACACGCTGCGGCTGGAGCGCGAGCTGGAGCGGCGCCTCGAGGAGAACGCCCGGGCGCGAACCGACTTGCAGGAGCTTTCCGCGAAGCTTCTGCGCGCGCAGGAAAACGAGCGCCGCACCCTGGCCCGCGAGCTGCACGACGAGATCGGGCAGTCGCTTTCCGCGATCCTGATGGATGCGGAGAGCGCCGAGTGCGCCGACAACGCGGCCGAGGCGCGGGAGCACCTCTCGGCGCTGCGCGGGCTGGCCGAGAAGACCGTAAACCAGGTGCGCGACCTGGCGCTGCTGCTGCGGCCTTCCATGCTCGACGATTTCGGGCTCGTGCCGGCGCTCAACTGGCACGCCCGGGAGATGACCAAGCGTACCGGGATGAACGTGGTCCTCTCGGCCGACGACGAGGCCGACGATTTGCCGGATGAGCACAAGACCTGCATTTACCGCCTGGTGCAGGAGGCCATCAACAACTCGGCGCGCCACGCCAGCGCACGGACCGTCGAAGTCGAGGTAAAGCGCGAGGCAGACCGTGTGCGCTTCAGTGTAAGGGACGACGGGACGGGCTTCGACCCGCGCTTCGTCCGCGGACTGGGGCTGCTCGGCATGGAAGAGCGTGTGCGCAGGCTCGGCGGCAAGATCGAGGTCGACTCCCAGCTCGGGCGGGGCACCGTCATTCGCGCCGACCTGCCGGTGGTGGAACTGGCGCAGACCAATGGACAAAATGCCCATTCGCATATTGCTGGCTGACGATCACACGGTGGTGCGGGATGGATTGCGCGCGCTGCTCGAGCGTCAGGCAGATATGACTGTCGTAGCGGAGGCCGCCGATGGCCGCGACAGCGTCCGGCTGGCCGAGGAGCAGAGCCCGGATGTCGTGGTGATGGACATCGCCATGCCGAATATGAACGGCATCGAAGCGACACGCCGGATTCTGGCGAGCTGCCCCGGCACCGCCGTGGTCATCCTCAGCATGCACCAGGACGAGAGCTACGTGCTGCGGTCGCTCAAGGCCGGCGCCAAGGGATACCTCCTGAAGGACTCGCTCCGCTCGGACGTGATCGACGCGATTCGGGCGGTGGCACAGGGGCGGTCTTATCTCACCCGCAAGGTGAGCCGCATCCTGCAGGAGGACTACGTACGCCAACTGGACCGGCGGGGCCTCGACGACAGCTACGACCTGTTGACCGACCGGGAGCGCGAAGTGCTGCAACTGGTGGCGGAGGGCCGAACCAACAAAGAAGTGGCCTCCCTGCTCAACATCAGCCTGACAACGGTGGAGACCCATCGCACCCACATTCTGCAGAAGCTGGGCCTGCACAGCGTTCCGGAACTGATCCTGTACGCCGTGCGCAAGGGCATCATCAGCTGAAGCAGCCTTTGAGAAACCGCGATTTGCGCAATCCCTTATTCAGGGTATGTCTGATACCCAATCACGGGGATAAACCTGGAGCGCCTCCCGCACATCTCTATATATGAAGAAGCGGCACCCAGTGGCCGGCGAATGGTTCGCCATGGCCGGGTCGACGCGACTAGGAGGCTACATTGACGAAATTTCAGTTTCGTGGGCGCCCGACCGGTGCGGCCCTCACCCTGGCGGCGGTTTTGGTTGCCGGCGGCTACGGCATAGCGCATGCCGACCGCGTGACCGCGCACAATCCGACGCCCACATTTCATTTTGCGGGTCCCAGCGCGAATGTGAACCACGCGGGCTTTGCGCCCGTCGTAAAAAGAGCGCTGCCGGAGGTCGTGAACATCTCGTCTTCCAAGGTGGTGAAAGTGCCGACCGGATTTTCGCCCCAGATGGATCCGCTTTTCCAGCAGTTCTTCGGCGGCGATGTGCCGCAGGGGCGCCAGGCGCCTCGCTCCCAGAAGGAACAGAGCCTGGGCTCGGGCGTGATCGTGAGCCCGGAGGGCTACATCCTGACCAATAATCACGTGGTGGACGGCGCCACGGATATCCGGGTGACGCTGTCCGACAAGCGCGAGTTCACGGCCCGCGTGGTGGGCACCGACCCGCACACCGACATCGCGGTACTTAAAGTGGACGCCGGGACGCTGCCGGCCATCACGATCGGCGACTCCTCGAACGTGGAGGTCGGCGACTACGCGCTCGCGATCGGCAACCCGTTCGGCGTGGGCGAGACGGTGACGATGGGAATCGTCAGCGCCAAGGGCCGCACCGGCCTGGGCATCGAGGACTATGAAGACTTCATCCAGACGGACGCGCCGATCAACCCGGGCAACTCCGGCGGCGCCCTGATCAACGACCGCGGCGAGCTCGTCGGCATCAACACGGCGATCATCGCGCACGGCTCGGATGGGAACCAGGGTATCGGCTTTGCAGTGCCCGTGAACCTGGCGCGCGAGGTGATGGACCAGATCCTCAAGAATGGCAAAGTGGTCCGCGCGTACCTGGGAATCGTGCCGCAGGACGTCACTCCGGCGATCGCCAACGCTTTCCACACCCAGGCGTCTCGCGGGGCGCTGGTCGGCGATGTGAGCCCCGACAGCCCGGCGCAGCATGCCGGAATCCAGAAGGGCGACATCATTCTGGACGTGAACGGGAAGCCGGTGGCGGACGCCAACCAGCTTCGCATGACGATCTCGATGATGCCTCCGGACACCACCGTGAAGCTCAACGTGCTGCGCAGCGGCCAGGAGCGGCCGATGTCCGTGCAACTGGCGGAACTGCCGACCCGGCAGGATCGCGCCAGCCTCGACCAGGGCGCCCAGCAGGATGCACTGGCGGGCGTTTCGGTGGAGAACCTGACGCCCGATGACGCCGGGCAACTGAACCTGCCGGCGAACACCACCGGGGTGGTGGTGACCGATGTGGACCCCGCCAGCCAGGCCGCCGATTCGGGCCTGCACCGGGGCGACGTGATCCAGGAGGTCAACCACAAGCCGGTGCGCAACAAGGCCGAGTTCGAAGCGGCCGTGCGCAATGCCGGCAAGAATCCGCTGCTCCTGGTCGATCGCGGAGGCAACACTTTGTTCGTTGCGGTCTAGGGGACCAATTCCCCATTCTGCGCGGCTTCGCGGCGGTGCTTTCGGCCGCCCGGAGCCGCGCGTTTTTTTAGGGGCGCTCTTTCACGGTCGAGACGCGAAACGACGGCGCCACATAATCCTTGGCTACATACTGCTGCGGAATCGCGATGGTATTGGCGTCCCGCACGGCGGCAAAGTGGGGAGAGCAGATCTCGACGCCGGCGGAGTTGAATTCATCCTGGATATTCTGGTGCAGGTCGCTGTAGATCTGAATCATGTGCCCGGCCTGGGCCGTGTAGGCGTTCAGCTGGTACTCGACATAGAAATCGCTGAGCGCGGTCTGCAGGACGAAGGGCTTTGGATCCGCGAGAATACGTTCTGTGCGCGTCGCGGCCGCGATGAGCAGTTGATGCACCTGCCGCCAGGGGGCGTCGTAGCCGATGGTCACGCTGGTGTGAAGAATCAGCGCACCGCCGCGGCAGCAGGCGCTGAAGTTGACGATGTGGCCGGAGAGCACCAGGGAATTCGGCACGGTCACGTCCTCGTTTTTCACCGTCCGCAGGCGCGTAGCGAGCAGCGTCCTTTCCGTGATGTCGCCCAGGGTGTCGGCGATCTTCACGCGGTCCCCTACCTGGAATGCCCGCGTGTAAGTGAGCAGAACTCCGGCGACGATGTTCCCCACCGCGCCGGCGGAGCCGAGAGAAACCAGCACGCCGAAAAAGATCGAAACTCCGCGGAAAGCCGGGGAATTTCCCCCCGGTATATACGGAAAAGCCACGACCACCGCGAAAGCCAACACCAGGATGCGTACCAGCTTGTAGGTCGGATCGGCCCACTCGGGGAAAAATCCGGGGATTGTGATGTGTCCTCGTTCCACTTCGTTGAACAGAAACCGGCACAGCTTCAGAATCTGCCACGTGATCGCGCCGATAACTACAATCATGAACAGCCCGGGTCCGGCGCCGGAAACCGCGTGCCAGGCCGCGCCCAGGGTGGAAAGGACGTATGCGAGAAGAGTTGTCGAGATCCCGCGTGTCTGGGGCAGGATTCCGAGCAGCAGCGAGAGGAACAGGTAGAAGATCAGCACCACCACGCCGGCCTGCAGGAGCCTGGTGGCGGCGATCAGGCCCCTGGTGATCTTCTGCGCCGGAAGCAACTCCACGCTCTGGATCCGCAGGCTCCGGATCCGTGTGCCCCGCCACGAATGCAGCTTCGCGCGAAGCCGCCGGAACAGAAGCCCCTGCACCCTGAGGAACACGAACAACAAGGCTGTGAGAGCGAGCGCCAGCAGGGAATCGAGGATCAACCGGCGGATTCCGTGGCTTTGGCGCGCGTCCGCGAGCGCCGCCTCCATGCGGCTGGCGTATTCGGCCGCCAGCAGTTGTCGTGGCTTGCCGGCGCTGCGGGCGTCCTCCTGGGTTACGACCAGAAGCGGCAGGCCGTCGCCGGTGATCTCGGTCTCCACAGCCTCGGGCGCTTCGGGCGCCACGCGGATGCGCGCCCCCGGCTCTGCCACCAGCCGGTTCAGGCGGTTCGCCACCGCTTCGGCTCTCTCCTGCGGGGAAAACGATCCCACCCCTTGCTGAAGCGTGAAGAGGGTCTTGCCCTCGAACACCAGGGGAGCGGGAGGGCCGGCGGCGCCCAGCGCCCCGGCCAGCAGAATCGTCCCAACAGCCCCGCATAAACCGATTCGCATAATACGGCCTCTCTGGGAATTGTAACGGCCCAGGCGCGGCCATCCGCTCCGGTGCGCACTCCCAAATTAAGTAGATCGCTTTTCCCGCCGCTTGGAGTAAAATGATCGGACGCCGCGCACCCGGGGAGTAGAGCGCCGCCTGGCAGAGGAGAGTCTGTGATAAATATTACTAATTGGTTTGGCGACTTAGTTTCGCATCCACAGGTAGTCGTCGAGGTCAAATCGGTAGGTGAAATCGTCGCCGTTTTGAAGGATCCGGCAAAATACCCTTCCCCGGTTCGCGCCGTCGGATCCAACCATTCCACGACGGAGTGCGGCACGGCGGATGGCGGTACCCTCATCAAAATGTCCGGGATGAATCGGATTCTCGAGATCGGCCCGGATTCGGTGACGGCGGAGGGCGGCGCGATCTACATCGACATCGCTCAGGAACTGCAGAAGCAGAACCTGCAATTCTACGTGAACACCGAGATCGGGAACCTGTCTGCCGGCAGCGCCGCCTGCGCGGGAACCAAGGATTCGTCCATGCCCGGGGAATACGGGCAGGTAGGGTCATATATTACACGGGTCAAGATGGTGCTGCCTTCGGGCGAGTTACTCGAAGTTTCCGACGCCCAGCCGGAGTTGATGCAGATGGTCCGCTCCAGTTATGGCCTTCTCGGAATCGTCTACGAAGTCACCTTCAAAGTGCGTCCGATCCAGCCCCTGGCAGTGCATCACAAGACTTTTACGCTCGACGAGTTCATCGCGAAGCTGCCGGAATTGAAGAAACTCGGGCAGTCGATGATGTATTACATGTTCCCGTTCGAGAACCTGATCACGGTTGAATTCCGCAAATACAATCCCGGCGCTACGGGCGATCCCGACGGCCATGTGTGGCCGCTGCGCAACTACATGTGGGCGACGTCCGGACCCGCGGTGTGCGCCCAGGCGGAACGCGACATCCCGATACCGGCCGTCCGGTACAAGATCATCGATGGCGTGAGCGCGCTGTGGAGGTTCAATCTCGAGAACCTGATTACGAGCGATAACACCATAGCCACGGACCAGATGATCCGCTATCCCGGCGTAGCCGGGGCGAGCAAGTACACGTTCAGCCTGTGGGCCTTCCCCACGGAAATCTATCCCACTGTGCTGGCCAGGCATTTCGAGTGGAGCCGCAAATATTACGAGACCACGGGCTATCGAACCAACATGTTGTATGTCGGCTACTCGATACTCAAGGATCAGCAGTCGCTGTTTTCGTATTCCTATGACGGCGACGTGATGACCATCGACCCGGTTTCGACCGCGAACCCCGGCTGGAACTCGTTCCTCGACGAATACAACGAGCTCTGCATCGGCCAGGGGGGCATTCCCCTACTGAACCAGACGCCGCGCCTGACACGCGCGCAGGCACAGAAAGCGCTGGGCAACCGCATCAGGAAGTTCGCGGCGGCGCGGCGAAACTACGATCCGAACGACCGGCTGATGAACGGCTTTTTCCGCGACCTTCTGGCCGATGCGGAGGCCGTGACACCGTCGGCCTAACTCGAATAACGGAGGATCTACATGCTCTCCACCCCTTGGGAACAACGCAAGGCTGCTTATGATGTCGTGATTATCGGTTCGGGCTACGGCGGAGCCATCAGCGCCGCGCGCCTTGCGGCCGCCGACTTGAACCCGAAGCCTTCCATCTGCATTCTGGAGCGCGGCCAGGAGTGGGAGCCCGGCACTTTTCCGGAGACCCTGGGCGATGTGGTCGGCGCCGCTCGCAGCGACGCCAATCCGCTGGGACTCTTCGAGCTGCTGAACTACAACGATATCTCCGTGATGAAAGGCTCGGGCCTGGGAGGAACGTCGCTGATCAACGCGAACGTCGCCATTCTTCCCGACCGGGAAGTCTTCGAGCAGTTCGGCTGGCCTTCCGCCATCACCTACGATACGCTGCTGCCGTTCTACCAGACGGCGCACCAGGTGCTGGGAGCCAATCCCCACCCGCATGCGCTGGAACTGCCCAAGGTGCAGGCGCTCAACCGCCGCGCGCAGGAACTCGGCATGTCGGTTCAGGCGGCGAATATCGTAGTGAATTTCAAACCCGCCGGCGATAACGCGCAGGGGGTTCACCAGGAACCCTGCAACGGGTGCGGCAACTGCGTCACCGGGTGCAACGTTCGCGCGAAGAACACGCTGTACATGAACTACCTGCCTATGGCACGGAAGGCGGGTGCCACCATCCTGACGCAGAACAAGGTCGAATGGCTGGAAAAGCTGGCGGCGGGCGGCTGGCGCATTCACGGGCGCCACGTCGTGAAAGGCAAGCCGGACGAGAAGTTCCAGATCGATTCGGCGAATGTGATTCTATCCGCCGGATCTCTCAATTCCACGGAGATCCTGCTCCGCTCCGAGATGCACGGCCTCTCGGTATCGCCGGCGCTCGGCACCCGGTTCAACGGCAACGGCGATTTCTTCGGACTGGCCTACAACTGCGATCCGGAGACCGACGTCCTCGGGTATCCCTACCGGCAGGCGCCGGCGGCGGGAGACTCGCCGTCGCCCGGGCCTAACATCGTGGGAGTCATCCGGTATAACGGCGGACTGCCCGAGGCCCAGCGCATTGCGATCGAAGACTTTTCCTTCCCCAACGCTTACATCGATGGCGCCAAGGCGATCTTCGGCGCCATTCGCGGCCAGGATACGGTGGCCGGCAACGAAGACGCGCAGCGCGCGCGCTTCCTCCGCGACCTGGACCCCGCGGCCGCCGCCCACGACCCGAACGGCGCCATGAACCACTCCATGCTGTACCTGGTGATGGGCCACGATAACGCGCGCGGCACCATCCTGTTCGACGCCCCGTGGTTCGAGTCCGACGGCCGCATCCACGTGTCGTGGGACCGCGCCGGACAGCAGCAGATCTTCACCCGCATGAACGAAGAGCTGCGCCGGCACGCCCGCGCCCTGCGCGGCAACTTCATTTCGAACCCCACCTGGAGCGTCTTCAATATCGGGCACCTGATCACCGCTCATCCCCTGGGCGGCTGCCCCATGGGCGACGACTATCTCGAGGGCGCCGTCGATATCTACGGACGGGTCTATGCCGGCGATGGCAGCGTGCATCAGGGTTTACACGTCTCCGACGGTTCGGTCCTGCCAAGCGCTCTGGGCGTGAATCCGTTCCTCACCATCAGCGCGTTGACCGAGCGTTTCGCCGAGCGCAAAATCCGCGAGCTGGGAGGCGAGGCCTATCCCCAGCCCGCGCGCGCCGTCAGCATGGCGGGCATCGACCCGCTCGCCGTCATCGGCTACAACGAAGCGCAGCTCGAAGCGCTTTTCCGGCGGTGCGACACGCTGCCGATCGACCGTATTCTCAATGCCGGCGGCCCCCCGTCAATCGACGTGGAGCACCAGACCATCCGCAATGACGCCTTCTGGAAAGGCTTCTTCCCCGAGGGACATGTCCTGAACGCGATGTCGTCGGCAATCTTCACCGGCTTCCGCAAACAGTTCACGAAAGACGGCAGCCATTATAAGGGCGTCACGAGCGACACCGACGGGCGCATCCGCGCCAACAACAGCCTGGAAGAGATCCACCTGGACAAGGCCACCGGGACTCTGGAAGCCGGGCGATATCTCCTGCTGCGCTATCTCGACCCGCCGTGGCAGGGGTTCTACGACATCTTCAAGCAGATCAACGACGACCTGCTGATCGGGCGCGTGTACCTCGGGTCGTACCCCAACGGCGTGCGGGTCCTTACCTTCGCCATGGCGCGCCGCTACGGCTTCGAGCAGATGACGGTGCAAGACCATGCCGCGCTCTATACCGCCGGAACCATTCCCACTGCCGCCGATCTCGAAGGCGCCTGGCGCATGGACACGATCTCCAACGCCAATCACGCCGGCGGGGTCGCATGGCTGCAGTTCGATTCCAAGCCCGACGGGCGCCTCGAGGCGCACTACCTGCTCATGGGTCTGATGGAGGGACTCGTGGTTCCGAGCTTCGTGAAGGACCATTTTCAATTGAACGACTTCACTCCATTCCACGACGAGATCCGCAAGACCTCTGCCGATTTCCTGGTGGGCAAGTACGTCGCGCCTCTTCCGCCGGCCTTGGCCTCGCTGCTCGGCAACTCCACCTTCGGCCTGTTCCACACGGAGGCTAACGGCGAGTTCGGGTTCTACTACACGCTGACTCGCGCGACGCAAAAGGAGATGCCTGAGAACACCCTGTTCCGGCCGTTCCTGGACGCCCAACTGCCGGATGGCATAGGTATGAGTTTCGACGAACAGATGGTCGGCACCTATTCGGCGGGCGGGGATGCTTCCGCCGCTGTGGCCTGCAGCTTCAACGCGCGCATGGTGATTCGCGATGTCAACGAATTTGTGGACGGCTATGAGCACGAGGCCCAGATCCGCGGCACCATCACCTTTGCCCAGTTCGACGGACAAGGCCCCGTCACCTATTCCATCGACGACAACGCCAGCCGTTTCCACTACCTGCGGGTCAACCCGGCGACGCGGGAGGCGGAGATGAACTACCACATCGAGTTTCAGACCGGAGCCGGCCGCCGCTACGCGTTCGACGGGACCAAGTACATGCAGCACGACGCGACGCCCGCGTCCGGCAGGATCGCCGAGGTCCTCGAGGATTACACGACGCTCTACTGCCGCGCCACGGAGCTGCCCTCCGGCGCTGAGACCGGCACGGGGCTTCTGAAGTTCCGCACTTTCGAGGATTGGGCCGCCCTGGGCAATCTGGCGGGCTTTCTGGCTTCGTTCCAGGTCACCGGTACCGACAATCCGGTCACGCAGTTACAAGCGCGCATGCGATTCCTGGGATTTACCGCGCAGTTCGTGATGCGTGAATACGATCCGCTGTCGCCCGGCTCGTCGCAGCCGGCCCCGGCAACTCCCGCCCAATCGGTTCAGGGCGCGGGGGGTGGCGGTCAGTGAGCGGGTGCGCCGGCGGTGAGTGCAGCGCCGGCGGCGAATGAGATGCGCTTGCCGGTGATCCGTACGTCGGCAGGCGCCGCGCCGCCGCCTGCCAGGAACATCGCCACAAGGCCCCACGGCTTTCCGAACTGCTCGTGCGCCTTGCCCGCCACGTCGCGGAGGTCCTTCGCCAGCTGGTCGCGCAGTTGAGGCTCCGCGCCGATCCGCGCGAGCACTGCGCCGGTGCGGCACATCGTGTCGGCCCACCACTGGGTCGCCAGGTAATCCGCACGGATCACGGCGGCCGGGAGCGGGGCGAACAACTGCTCGAAATTCGCCGGCCCGATATCCTTCATCCGGTCCCATAGCGCATCGTCGGTCGCGGGCGCCAGGCGGAAGCGGTCGTCGCCATCCGGCGGCACCAGCAGTTGCACGGCCTTGCGGCCGGCTGTCTCGTATTCGTCATGGGTGCGCGGCGTGCCGTCGGGGCGCAGGAACAGCGCATGGGAGAGCGCGTCGTCGTAGCGCGTCTCGGCCAGAACGCAGGTACGCCCGAAGTCATCGATACCGGCGGGGATCTCCGGCCCGCGCAGGCGGAGCGCCGCCGCGATCGCCGCTCCGTCCCGGATATCGCGCGGGCTCGCGTCGGAATACAGCCGGAAGAACATGTGAGAGCTGGTCAATTCGGGCGGAGCCGTCACCACCTTGCTGCCGCGATACGCCGCCGTAATCAGGAAGCTCTCGGCCATCAGCGCGCGCAGCTTCTCTTCGTCCGGGCCGAAATTCGCCGTCGCCGACTGGATGCGCGTGGCCGACGCACGGTCCACAATCACCAGGTCGCCGGTGGAAGGCGTAAACGTCACCTTGCTTTCCAGCGCCAGCTTGGAAACCGACCCGTAGTTGAAGATACCCAGCAGATTCACCTTGAATGTGAAGCGCGACTCGGTCAGCTTCGTGTGGATGCTGCGCACTTCCGTGACGCCGGCTGCCGACGCAAGTCCGGTGAGATCGCCCGCCAGGGCCGCGGCCACCGCGGCCTTCGCGGGGGCATCCAATGCTGCGAAGTCCAGTTCGTAGAGGAACATCGCCTCATCGGAGCGCAGGGAGCCCAACTCCGCTTCGAGCGCCACCTGGAGGTTGCGATTCACAGCATCGGCGATCGCTGCCTGGCACTCGACGGCCTGGTCGGCCGGCATGCCGGCGAGATCCGCCTTGGCGTCGGGGCTGATCGCCCGGATCAACATGGGAAACAGGTCGGTGGTATCGGTCCCCGCGGCGATGCCGGCCGAGGCCGAAGCGCTGACCTCGAAATCCGATTCCCGTTTGCGATACCACGCCAGCCGGGCGCGCCCCTCCGCCACCTTGTGTGTGCGCACCTGGTATTCGGTCGAAATCTTCCAGCTTGCGCCCACTGTCACGCTCGCCGCCTGGTTCACCGAGAGCGCCGGTAAAGGGCTGGGCAGCGTGGCGGTAGCCAGCGGATTCGTCAACGCCAGCAGGTTCGCTGTGCCGGAGAACTTCAGCCGGCCGCTTCCGGAAACCGTTACGACCGTTCCGGCAGGCAGCGCTTCCAGGTCTTCGGCCGAGGCCGGGACTACGAACTCGCCGATCGAAACTCTGAGGGCGTCCAGCACCGTGGGTCCATCGTCGCCGGCGGGAAAGGGCCGGCAGGATTCGACCCCCATCCCCGTGCCCGCCGTGATGCCGAACCCCAGTTGCTGCGCGCCGGCGTTGACGTTGGCGTGGAAACCGAGCGATACGTAGCAGGTGCCCGCGGGAAGCCCCAGGTCCTCGCCGAAGTCGTCGTGGGGGAATGCCGGGCCCAGCACGCGGAAGGATGCGCCGGCGTCCACCCCGATGGTCAACTGCGTATCTTCTCCCAGCGCTATGGGCTTCTGGAAGGTGAGGCCGGGGCTGAGCGAGCTGACCGCGGGGTTGTTCAGTTTCAGGATCTGCACTTGCGGCACGGTTGCGCCGTGGAGCAGCATGCCCCCCAGGCTTTGCGCGTATTTGACCCACGCCGAAGCGGGGGCCAGTTTGGCGTCGATGGTTGCTCCCAATTCATCGGTGATGTTGATGGTGGCCATGGTTCACCTTACACGATTGTATAGAGGGGATCGAACTCGGGAACGCCCGCGCGCCGCCCGGCGATCCATCGCAGCACGTAAACCTGGCGCGGGTCAGTGAGGCCGCTGCTGAGTTGATTCGGGATCACCTCGAGGATGGCGTGCGCGCCGAGGTCCTTGTAGTAATCAATGTCCGGCTCCACCTTCACGCAGTCGATTCCGCCGATCGTCTCATGGACGTCTTCGTGGAAGGTCAGCTGCACGTTGGCTTCGCCGAACTGTACCTGCTTGAAACTGCTGGTGGCGCCGGGATGAAACAGCGCGGTGGCCGCTTCCGGCGCGAACTGGCCCTGCTCGGCCGCGCGGCGGGTCTGGTCCACGAGTTGGGCGTCCGCGAATCCGAAGAAGCGGTCCTGCGCCATCGTGTTGTCCCAGATGAGCCGCTGGAAATAGTCGAGGGGCGTGCCCGAGGGCAGGTGGATCTGCTCCATCGCGGTGGTGATGTTCAGCAGCGCGGCCAGCGCCGGGCCGCGGTCTTCCAGAAGATCGACGTAGCGTTCGCGGGCGGCCTCCGGGGAATCCGCGCCCGCCGCCAGCACGCGTGCCAGGCAGGGGCGCTTTTGCTGGATCGCCTCCCAGGTGGCACCGGCGAAGTTGAAGGTGGCGTCCTTGCCGAGCAGCATGAGATCCACAGACGGGTTGATGTTGGGCGCGACCTTCACGGGAGTGAAACCGGCCTGCAGGTAACCCTCCGCCCAGGCCACCACGGTGTATTGATCGCCGAAGTTGTTGAAGAAGGGCAGATCCTTGATGCGGCACGACGCGCTCTTCACGAAATTCCGAAACGCCTGCTTCTGGTTGCCGTCGATCACGGTGTACAGGACTTCGACGTCCGCGGGCAGCGGTTTCCTCGAGCCGTCAAACACATTGACTGTGATGGCGCAACCCGCCGGCGCCGCGCTAGGAAATGCCATGGCGACCTCCCAAGAATAGTGAATCAGATCTGGCCGATCATATCCCATCCCGCCGGGAAAGACTATCACCCCCGTGCGTGAAACCTGATAAAACAGTCAGCATGGCAGAAACCTGTACCGGTCGCCGCGATTTCCTAAAAACCGTAGGAGGCGCCGCTCTCACTTCGGCCCTGTCCACCGGCAAGATCATGGGTGCGAACGACAAAGTCAACGTCGCCTTTATCGGCACCGGGCGCATGGGCTCGGGGAATATCGGGTACGCCGCCAAGGTGCCCGGATTCCAGATCGTCGCGGTCTGCGACGTCTATCAGCCGGCCCTGGAACGTGCCCAGGCCGAGGCGCGCCGTCTCGGGTTCGAGGGCGTGAAGGCGGTGAAGGATTTCCGCGAGATTCTGGCCGACAAATCGATCGACGCCGTTTCGATCGCCACCCCGGACCACTGGCACGCCTACCTTACCGTGGAAGCCTGCAAAGCCGGCAAGGACGTGTGGGTCGAAAAGCCGGCCTGCGTCTACGTGGAAGAAGGCCCGAAGATGGTGGAGGCCGCGCGCAAGTACAAGCGCGTCGTGCAGGCCGGGACCATGCAGCGCTCGGGCGGTTTCTTCCAGAAGGCCCGCGAGATCGTCAAGAGCGGCGACCTGGGGGACATCACGTTCTGCCGCACGTTTCAGGCCGGGTCCATCGCCAAGGAAGGGTTCGGCAATCCGCCGGATTCCGAGCCGCCCGCCGGCCTCGACTGGGATCTCTGGCTCGGCCCCGCTCCCAAACGCCCGTTCAATGCCAACCGGTGGGGTGTGGGCGAAGACCGCTGGTCGACGTTCCGGTACTTCTGGGATTACGCGGGCGGCGCCATGACCGACTGGGGCGTCCACCTGCTCGACATCGTGCAGTTCGCTTTCGACGAAGCGATGCCCGTGTCGGTGGCGGCCCAGGGCGGCAAGTTCTACGTTAACGACAATACGGAAACGCCGGATACGATGATGGTGACCTACCGCTACCCGGCCTTCGTCGGGTCGTACGAGAGCCGCACCGCCAATCCGTTCCCGATGTACGGCAACACTTATGGAACGTCGTTCCACGGCACCAAGGCGACCCTGATGGTCAATCGCGGAGGCTACTGGATCTTCCCCAACGAGAAGGGTAAGGAACCGGTGGCCGAGACCAGCAAGGAACTCTCGGAGATGAACGTCCACCACTGGAACAACTTTCTCGAGTGCCTGCGCTCGCGCCAGAAGCCGATCAGCGACATCGAGACGTGTGTCCGGACTACTACTACCTGCATACTCGCCAACCTCGCCCTGCGCCACGGCATGACCCTCGATTGGGACGACAAGGCGTTCACCGTAAAGCAGCACGAAGCCAAACCGTACTTGAAAGCAAAATATCGCTCCCCCTGGAAACTGGAGGTCTAAGAAGACGATGAAATGGATTCATCTGTGCGCGGCCGCGCTCCTGTGTACCGCGGCCAGTGCTCAAAGCCTGACCGGCACCTGGACCGGACCCGCAACGACCGCCGACAACGGCCTCGAAATGAAAATCGCCCTCACTCAGGAGGGTGGCAAGATCACGGGCTACGTCCTCTCGCCGCGATCCACCGATACGATCGTTGACGGCAAAGTCGAAGGCGCCAACGTTACGCTCGAAGCCGAGCGTCCCGGGCGCAACGGAACCCAAAAGGTCACCTATACGGCCGTGCTCGAAGGCGACAAGCTGAAAGTGACCATGCCCATGTTCGGCGGCCGCGGCCCCATGCCGGGCGGCCGTGGCCCCGCGGGCGCAGGCCGCGCCGGAGCTCCCCCGGCCGGTATGCCGCCGCGCCCCCCGCAGGTATTCGAGTTGTCCCGCACTTCGACGGCCGCGCCGGCGCCTCTGCCTCCCGCACCCGCGCCGATTACCCTGCCCATGCCCGCCCCCGTCCGCTCCAACGGCCTCGCCAGGACGCCGCCCATGGGGTGGAACAGCTGGAACAAATTCCGCAACCAGGTGAGCGACAAAATGGTGCGCGAAATTGCCGACGCCATGGTCCGCACCGGCATGCGCGACGCCGGTTATATTTATGTCAACATCGACGACACCTGGGAAGCCGCCAACCGCGACGCCCAGGGCAACATCCAGACCAACAACAAATTCCCCGACATGAAAGCGCTGTCCGACTACGTCCACAGCAAAGGCTTGAAGCTCGGCATTTATTCCTCGCCCGGCCCCCGGACCTGCGCCGGCTATCTCGGCAGCTTCCAGCATGAGGAGCAGGACGCCAAGATGTACGCCAAGTGGGGAATCGACTACCTGAAGTACGACTGGTGCAGCGCGCGCGGGGTGTACGACGAGACCCAGACCACCATGACCGCGGCCTACGCCAAGATGGGCCAGGCGCTGCTCGATTCCGGACGGCCGATCGTCTACAGCCTCTGCCAGTACGGCATGCACGATGTGGGCGAATGGGGCGGCAGCGTGGGCGGCAACCTGTGGCGCACCACCGGCGACATCAGCGACCACTGGCAATCGATGTTCAACATAGGGTTCAACCTGCAGCCCGGCCGCGAGAAATACGCCAAGGTCGGCAACTGGAACGATCCCGACATGCTCGAAATCGGCAATGGCGGAATGACGGACGAAGAATACCGCACGCACATGAGCCTGTGGTGCATTCTCGCCGCGCCGCTGCTGGCCGGCAACGACATCCGCGACATGCCGAAGAACACCGCCGACATCCTCATGAATAAGGAGGCTATCGCGGTCAATCAGGACAAGCTCGGCAAGCAGGGCGTCCGCGTTTCGAAGGAGGGCGATCTGCAGGTGTGGGCCAAGCCGCTGGCCGATGGCGGATATGCCGTCGGTCTGTTCAACCTCGGCGAGGGTTCCGCGAAGGTTACCGCCAAGTGGAGCGACATCGGGGTGAAGGGTTCGCACAAGGTCCGGGACCTTTGGAAGCACGAGGATCTGGGCAAGATGGCGGACCAGTACACCGCCGAAGTGCCGTCCCACGGCGTGGTGATGGTGAAGATCGCGAAATGAGCGTGGAGTGGGTCCGACGCCACTGCATGTCGTTCCCGCACGCCGCGGAGACGGTGCAGTGGCAGGACGACCTGGTATTCAAGGTCGGCGGAAAGATGTTCGCCGTCGTGGCGCTGGAACCGGCCAAAGTGTGGCTTTCGTTCAAGTGCGGCGCGGAGGATTTCACCGACCTTACCGAGTCTGCCGAAAAAGGCGCGCGTCGCGCTGGGGTGAAGGTACTCTCTGAGCGGGCGACACACAGAGCCGCGCGCGTGAGCAAGCGGGCAAGTTTCGGCGTCACGCATGGACCGGCCCGCTCCCTGACGGTCGCGGCTCTGTGCCATGCTCCCGCTTTTACTTTACGCCGAAGGCCTTCCAGAAGGCGTCCACAATCCCTTCCGCCAAAGGCATTGGGTCTTCCCACGTTCTGCGCAGAAAAGCGTACCAGTACACTACCGGGCCGAGCAGTAAGGCGAGCGATAGTTCGGGATCGAGCGCCGGGGACAACTCTCCCTTCTGAATGCCCCGCTTCAGCAGGTGCCGCAACTCGCGGCGCGGAGGCTCCATCACGGTGTTGCGCCAGGCAAGTCCGAAGGCAGGATTGGTGGCCGAATGGGCCATCAGGTGAGGCTTGATCCGCTCCCGCATCTCCACATCCTCGGGCGGGCGATGGGCCAGTACCGCAATCATATCGGCCCTGGTGTTGCCCGAGTCGAACGTGGGCCGCGCCTGCAGTCCGAAAACCTCCGCCAGCATCTCCAGCAGCAGCGCGTCCTTGTCCGCCCAGTGCTTGTAGATGGTCGCCTTGCTTACGCCGGATTTCTGGGCGATGGCATCCATGCTGGTAGCATCGATGCCGCGCTCCGCCACCAGTTCCAGGGCGGCGCGCAGGACTTTCTGGTGCGCGCTTGCACTCCGCGTTCGCGCCATTCTCAGACCTGAATCTTCGAGAAGAAATAGCTGCCCATCCAGAGAAAGACCATCGCCAACCCAACGAGGATCGCAGCGTCCAACACCGCTCCGAAATGCGAGACGCCGATCAACGCGGTGCGCAGGCCGTCCACGCCGTAGGAGAGCGGATCGACCTTGGTGATGGCGCTGAGCACGGCCGGCAGGTTGTCGAGCGGAAAGAGGGCACCCGAAAGAAAGAAGATGGGCATCACCAGGAAGTTCATGATCAACTGGAATCCCTGGATGTTCTCCAGAAGCGATCCGATGGCCGTTCCCAATGCGGAGAACAGGCACGCGATCAGGGCCATGAAAAGGAATGCCGCCGGAAGCATGCGAATATCGGCGGGGCGGAACCCCGCGATGAAGCACACGATGGCCACCAGCACCCCCTGGCACATCGCCACCGTGGCTCCGCCCAGCGTCCGGCCGAGCATCACCTGGATGCGCGGCACCGGCGCCACCATCGTCTCCTTGAGAAATCCGAACTGGCGGTCCCACAGCAGGCCGATTCCGGAGAAGATCGAGCTGAACAGCACGGTCATCGCGATGATTCCGGGGGCGACGAATTGGACATAGCTGCCCCGTCCGGCCTTCTGAAAGACGGGGCCCAGCCCGAAGCCCAGTGCCACCAGGTAGAGCACGGGCTGGGCCAGGGACGCGAAGACCTGCGCCCGCGAGCGGACATAGCGCCGCAGCTCTCGCAGCCAAAGTACGTAGATTGCGCTCATCGGCGGTTCCCCCACAATTTCGCCATCTGCCTCATCTGGTCCGCGGAATTGGCCGATTCGTCGCGGATGGTCGATCCGGTCAACGCCAGGAACGCTTCCTCCAGGGATTCAGTGCCGGTGCTCTGCTTCAACTCCTGCGGCGTCCCTTGCGCCACGATCTTCCCGTGGTCGATGACGGCGATTCGCTGCGCCACACGCTCGGCCTCATCCATGTAGTGCGTGGTCAGAAACACGGTGACGCCTTCGGACTGGTTCAAGTGCTTGACATGCGTCCACAGTTGATTCCGGGTCTGCGGATCGAGGCCCAGGGTCGGCTCGTCCAGAAAGAGGATTTTGGGAGTATGCAGCAGGGCCCGCGCGATTTCGAGGCGGCGTTTCATGCCTCCCGAAAAACGCTTGACCTGCTCCTTGCGGCGGTCCCAGAGCTCGAACAGGCGCAGCAGGCGCTCGATGCGCTCCGCGCGCACCTTTCGCGGCACGTGATAGAACACGCCGTGAAGCTCCATATTCTCGTGGGCGGTCATGTCGCCATCCAGGCTGGGGTCCTGGAAGACGATACCGAAGCGCTTGCGTACATCGTGGGGATGTTCGGAAGGATCGAGGCCATCGATCTTCACCGCGCCGCCGGACGGACGCAGCAAGGTGGTCAGCATCTTGATGGTGGTCGTCTTTCCGGCGCCGTTCGGTCCGAGGAATGCGAAGATTTCGCCCCGGCCCACTTCGAACGACACGTGATCGACCGCCGTAAAATCACCAAACGTCTTCACCAGGTCCACAACTTGGATCATGTGCGGAGGGAGCCCCCTTGGTGAAATACTAAACGGTTTAGTTTAGTTTGTCAACGACAATGCGGCAGCGGCCGCTTTCTCACGGTCGCGGCTCTGTTTGCGCGAGGGGCCGGTCAATTCATCTTCAAGGTGATGCCGAACACAAAGGCGTTGCCCTTCATCAGGTTCGTCACTTTGAATTCATTGATCCAGCGGAGCTGCAGAATTACTCCGGGCTTCTCGACCTTCGCGACATAAAGGACGAGCGGGCCGACGCCCCAGGCGCGGCCCTGGAAGCCGTGCAACAGGTCGGCCACCGGTCCGCGGTCGTCGGTGATCTGCGTGAGGTTGGAGCCGATCGCACCGAATCCTACCCGTGGGGAGAGGTATTGGATCGCCATGCCGTCCCAATGAAACACGGTGCCGCTGGTGTACTTCGTGGTGGCGTTCTGGCCGTAGATATCGAAGCCCACGAAGTTATCGAATTCCAGGCCGCGTTTCTTCCACAGGTAGGTGTGGCCGATATTCGGCATGATGGTCCACTCACCCATACCCAGGTTCGAAAGGTTGCCCGGCGTGAACTGCCCGGTGGGCGCGAAGATCATGGTGCTGATCGCCAGGTTGTTGTTCTCGCTGAAATGGATTCCCGCTGTCAAGGGTGTGATCACTACGTCCCCCATACCCCCATTCGAACTGCTTCTGCTTCGCGAGAGATTGTTGAATTGGAGGGATCCGTCGGCGCCGACCCAGTTGACCACTCCCATAAATGAGGAGGCGAACGTTACCTTTGGGGTTTCGGTTTTGTACACGTATTGCGGCACCAGCCAGTTCGTGCTGACGTTGGCATCGACGTTCGAATAGATCGTGCCGCCGATGGGAACCAGGCGGGCTCCTCCGATGGTTCCCATGTAGCCGATGGGTATCGTCGAGAAGATGAACCCCGGGTTCGGTCCGACTACGGCCCCTTGGGGCTGGACCCAGACTCCCGGTATGGTGCGGCCCAGCGCGCCCTCGACCGCCAGTGCCGGCATGGCGGTTAGGGCGATCAGGACGACCAGGGAACCAGACTTGTGCACGGCGAGCCTCCTATAACTGGATGGAAGCCGCGCGGCCGCGGTCTAATTTTTAATGTAAAGGGGAAAGAGAGAGATCCGCCTCGGGCCGAACATACGTACGGCCAAGCCGGTCATCGGAGCCAGCTTGGCCCGTGGCGCACTGCAGAATTCTTGAAGCCGATTACGCCTGGAACGAGCTGCCGCAGCCGCAGGTGGATTTCACGTGCGGATTGTTGAACTTGAAGCCGGCGCCCTCGAGCGTCTCGACATAGTCGACCTCGGCGCCGTCCAGGTACAGCAGGCTGGCCTGATCGACGAAAACCTTCAGTCCGTCGTAGCTGTAGGTCTTATCCAGCATGTTGGGCTGGTTTTCGAAGGCCATCGAATAGCTGAATCCGGAACAGCCTCCGCCCACCACGGCGATGCGCAGTCCGGCCGGGCTGGGGTCCTGCGACGACATAATCTCTTTTACCTTGCCGACCGCTTTTTCGGTAAGTTGAACCATGCGTTTATCCACTCCTGAAAATTTCGAGCCGCGATCCGGTCCCATTATAGGCAAGGAAACCAAGATCACTCCGCTACTCAACATTATAGATGTGGAAAGCCCGGTTCGGTCGCGGCAAAAGCGGGTCCAATGGCGACCGGGGCCGGAACCGTCGTGGTAAAGTTCGGAATAGAAGGCGGCTCAAGTGGTTGTAACCCGGAATCGGTGGTTCGCGTCGGAAACGGTGTATGGGAACACTGGGCGGCGCTCTTACAATTCCCGCTTTCGGAACCAAGGTTGCGGCGAAATCTAGAGTGGACTACGAGAACACCCCGGAAGGTTCCCTGGTCCGGCGGGCACAGGCCGGGGACGAAACGGCGTTCCGAGAGATCGTTGAGCGCTATCAGTCCAAAGTGTTTTCCATCATCCACGGCATTGTCCGGCAACGAAATGACGTGGAAGACATTGCACAGCAAGTATTTGCAAAGGTTTACCTCTCCATCAAGAGCTTCGACTTCCGTAGCTCCCTGATCACCTGGATCTACAAAATCACCGTCAACGAGTGCTTCGATTATCTTCGGAAGCGGAAGGTGCGCAAACTCGTATACGAGAGCGACCTCAGCGAAGACGAGGCGCGCCGGGTAGAGAATACCGAGCCGAATATCGACCGGCAGACCCCGGCGGACACCAGCCTGGCCAGCCGGGACTACGTGGTGAAGCTCCTCTCGCGGGTTTCCGATGAGGAGCGTATGTTATTGATGATGAAGGAAGTAGAAGGCTTTTCGGTGGAAGAGCTGGCGGAAAAGACGGGCATGAACGAGAACACCATCAAGGTTAAGCTGTTCCGCGCCCGCCAGAAACTGGTTAAGGCCGCGCAGCGGCTGGATCGTGCTCCCGGCCTGGTCGCCGGTTGAGCCGTAAGGGGTTAGCGAACTAGATAGGGTCCCGAAATCGGGCTCGCCGAATGCGGCAACAGACCCGAAACGGGTGGCTTTTAGGCGTGGTATTTTACTTTTGTAAGGGAAGAAACGTATGCACGCGGTAGTGATTCAGAGCCTCGAAGAGTACCTGGCCGGTGCGCTGGAACCGGCCGCTCAACGAGAGATCGAGGCACACCTGGACATCTGCGCATCGTGCCGCGAAGAAATCCGCAGCATGCAGGAAGTCTCGCAGATGTTTCTGACGTTACGATCCGAGGAGCCGCCCGAGGTTTCGGCCGGCTTCATTGCGGGTGTCCTGCAGCACGTCGAGGCGCAGAAACCGGCGCCGTCGTGGCCGAGCCTGCTCAGCCTGGACCTCGTATTCGCGCGGCGGCTGGTATTCGCCTCGCTCCTGACGCTGGCGGTGCTGGGGAGCTACCTGGTGACCCGCGAGGCCAACTATTCGGTGGGAGTTTCTCCGGAGGCGGTGATGGCGCAGCAGGAATCACCCTCCTTCGACAACGGCCCCGCCCAGGACAACATGTTGGTGACCCTGACCGCTTATGAGCAGTAAGCTGTTGGAGCGCGCGGCGATGGGGCGGTCCTGGGACCCCAAGGTCGCGTGCGCTCTGCTTCTCGGACTCGTCTTCCTGTGCGGCGCGGCCGCCGGGGCCCTGGTGATGGATCTTGGGATCCACAACCGGCCTCGCATCCCCGCATTCGACACCCCAGCCGGAAAAGCAGCCTATTTCGAGCGAATTCAAAAGGAATTGGACCTGACCCCGGCGCAGTCCGAACAGATCCAATCGGTGCTGAACGATTTCTGGCAGTACTACCGCACGGTGCTCAGCGACAGCAAGCAGCGGGTGGAGCAACTGCTGAACGAGCAGCAGCGCAAAAAGTTCGAGCAACTTTTGCAGCAGCAGCAGCCCCGCTAAATCCGTCTTCCTCTCCCCGCTTCTAACCGCCGGCTGGCCCGTCCGCATCGCGCGGAAACAGCACGCGCCGATTTTGTTCCGGACAGGTCATATGTAACAAGATGCAAGCAAAAAGGGATTGACACCAGCCCCCGAATCCTGTAACTTCGACGTAATCGTTAACGCTAAAGATGGTTTAGGGCATTAACTCTTCGTGGAGGGGGCTAATCATGCGCCGAGTGTGCGAATTTCTTTTTGCCGCCGTTCTGACCTACGGGTTGCTGCCGGCCCAGATGACGACTACAGGGAGCATTTCCGGCACCGTTCTCGACCCCTCGGGCAATGTCGTTGCCGGCGCGAAAGTCACCCTTACCAGCCAGAGAACGTCCGAATCGCGGACGGCCACGTCCAACGAAATCGGGGCGTTCACTCTGCTTGCGGTACAGCCGGACACCTACAATCTGCGGGTCGAACAAGCCGGATTCAAGATCTACGAGCGCACGGGAGTGGTGATCGCCGCCAACGAGCGCGTGGCCCTCGGCGACATCAAGCTGGACATCGGCGCGGTGACGGAGACCGTCAGCGTAGTCGGGGAAGGGGCGCAGGTACAGACCGACAGCTCCGAACATTCAGCGGTGCTGAGCTCCACGCAATTGACGAATCTAACGGCGAAGGGCCGCGAGGTGGTCTCCATGCTGCGCACGATTCCGGGCGTCCAATACCAGGCCGATCAGGATTCGACCGGTGGAAGCTACGGCACGGGCACGCCCAACATTGCGGGCTCCTTCTCGGGCACCAACATCCTGGCGGTGGACGGCGTGGTCAGCAACGACCAGGGGACGCCGAACGTGTTCTCGAGCGTGACGACGCTGGACGCGATCGGTGAAGTGAAAGTGCTGTTGAACAGCTACCAGGCGGAATACGCCGGCAACGGCGGACCGATCGTGCAGGTGGTAACGCGCGGGGGCGGGAAGGAGTTCCACGGCAGCGCCTACGAGTACATTCGCAACGATGCGATGAACGCCAACGATTTCTTCAATAACCGCAACAGCGTGAGGCGGCCGCGCTATCGCTACAACACGTTCGGCGGGTCGATCGGAGGGCCGGTTTACATACCCGGGCACTGGAACCAGAGCAAGACCAAAATGTTCTTCTTCTACAACGCGGAGCAAGCGTTGATTTCCACCCCGGGTGCACTGAACTCGTACACGATGCCAACGTCGCTCGAACGTTCGGGCGATTTTTCGCAGACCCTGGACACCAACGGCAAGGTGATTCCGATTACCGATACCCAGTCGGGCGCCCCCTTCCCCGGCAACATAATTCCCAAGAGCCGGCTGAACCCGAACGGGCTGGCGCTGATGAATATCCTGCCGCAGCCTAACTTCATCAACCGCGCCATCACCGGCGGCAACTACAATTATCAGATCCAGGAGGTGCAGACCGATCCGAAGCGGAGCCAGTTGCTGCGGCTCGACTTCGTGCCGAGCGAGAAGGACCGGTTCTTCATCCGCGGTAAGACATGGATTGCGCAGCAGCAGGGTTACGCAGTGGCCGGCGGGGCCAGCCCCGTGGGCTTTTTCGCGCAATGCTACTGCTTTACGGAAGAGGGCCTGGCGACCGGAGACACCCACATCTTCAGCCCGACCGTGATCATGGAGTTCAATACCGGGATCCGCCACAACCGCGAAGCCTGGTATCCGTACGGCCAAAACGAAATCAACAAGGTGCTGCGCTCGGCCATCGGGTACAACCTGGGCCAGTGGTATCCGGATGCCAACGTCTCCGGATACATTCCGCGGTTCTCGTTCGGCGGCGTGCCCAGCGCTCCGAACGTGAGCTACGACAACCGCCTGCTCACCGGCGGCACGGACTTCACGTTCAACCTCAGCGACAGCGTCGCGATCACCAGGGGCGCACACAACATCAAGGTCGGCTTCGACGTTTACCGCATCCGCGAATACGAAGGGGAGCAGAGCATCTTTTCGGGCACGTTCGACTTCGGCAAGAACACCCTGAACCCGCTGGATTCGAACTATGCATTTTCGAACGCGGCGCTGGGAGTTTTCAACAGCTACACCGAGTCCAACATCCGTTATGGCGCCAACATGCGTCAAACCCTGGCGGAGTGGTTCGCGCAGGACAGTTGGAAAGTGACCAAGCGGCTCAGCATCGACTACGGCATCCGCTGGACCTGGGCGGGAGAGATGCATCCGAACAATCCGGGACAGCAATCGGTGTTCATGCGCAACCTGTACACCGCCGGCCAGGCGCCTCCCCTTTACACTCCGGTGACGCAGGGCGGCGTCAAGTACGCACAGAATCCGCTGACGGGCGCGCTGCTGCCGGGAGCCTATGTGGGCCTCTTCGTCCCTGGCGTGGGCAATCCGGCCCCGGGTGGAGTGACCTACGGCGACAAGGGCGTGCCGACCGGCTTCGTGAATCAGCCGGGCGTCCTGTGGGGACCGCGCCTGGGATTCGCATTCGATGTATTCGGCAACGGAAAGACGGCTGTTCGCGGCGGCGCGGCGATCTTGTATAATCCGCGGCTCAGCAAGTGGAGCAGCATGGTGAACAACCCGCCGGCGATTCTGACGCCGATCACGTACTACGGGGACATGAACACCTTCCTGCAGACGAAGGGCGTGCTCTCGCCCAGCAATACCCAGGGTTTCAACATCAATAACAAGACATCGGATAACTACAACATCACCCTCGGCGTGCAGCAAGACATGGGCCACTCCATCCTGGTGGACGTCTCCTACGCCGGCGTACTGGGCCAGCACATCCCGCAAACCACGCAGATCAATACGGTGCCGTACGGAACCCACTTCCTGCCGCAATACACCGGCGGGGTCACGGACAACTTCTTCCGCCCCTTTCCGGGGTACAACAACGTCGCCTGGACCGATGACGCGTACAACTCCAACTACCACGCGCTGCTGCTCGCCATCAACCGCCGCTTCTCGAACGGCCTGCAGTTCGGATTCAGCTACACCTTCTCGAAGTTCATGGACTATAACGGCATCCCGATCTACGCACCGCTGCGCGCCTGGAGTTATGGATTCGACGGTTCGGACCAGACCCACAACGCGGTGTTGAATTTCACCTACAACCTGCCGAGCTTAAGCCGCAGACTCAACGACAACAAAGTCGTCAAGTGGATGTTCGACAACTGGACCCTGGCCGGGATTGCGCAGTGGGTAAGCGGAACGCCGGCGGCCATCAGCTTCAGCACGGTGCAGGGTACGGACCTGACGGGCGGAGGCGACGGCCAGCGAGTGAACGTGGTGGGAGACCCGAACGCGAATGGGTCCACGTTCAGCGCCTGGTTCAACCCCGCGGCATTCGCCGTTCCGGGGAAAGGCGACCGCGGCAACGCGGCGAAGAACAGCGTGCGCAATCCGGGAGTCAACAACGAGGACCTGACCCTCGAGAAGCGTTTTCCCCTGAAGAGCGAGAAGCGCTACTTCACGTTCCGCTGGGAAGCGTACAACGCCTTCAACCACACGCAGTATTCGGGCATCAATACGGCGGCGCGTTACGACCTGACCACGGGCGCGCAGGTCAACTCGCTGTTCGGGCAGGTCACCTCGACGAGAGCGCCGCGCATCATGCAGGGATCGCTGCGCTTCACGTTCTAGGGAGGCGCCTGGGCCCGGAATGAGAGCCAACAGGATCCCGCCGCTGGCGCTGGCGGGTTGTTTGATTGCGCTGCTGGCCGGCTTCACGCTGATCCCCTGGGTAGGCGCCAATCCGCGGCTGTCCGGCTCCATCTGGGCGGCCGTGGGGGCACTTGCAGTTCTGGTGGCCGCGGTTCGCCACCATGCCGCGCGGTCGGGCCGCGTCCTGAGCTACAGCATCGCCGTCAAGCCCGCGCACTATGTGCAACTGGCGATGCACACCAGCATTTTCGTTTACTGGGGCTGGTACTGGCGCGAGGTGTATCACTATGCGCCGCTGATTCTTGCGCAGATCGTGTTCGTGTACGCCTTCGACATGCTGCTGTGCTGGTGGCGGCGGGACCGCTGGATCCTGGGTTTCGGCCCGTTTCCCATCGTTCTGAGCACCAACCTGTTTCTGTGGTTCCGGGATGACTGGTTCTTCCTGCAGTTCCTGCTGGTATCCACCGGGGTCTTGTGCAAGGAGTTCATCACGTGGAAGCGCGACGGCCGGCGCACCCACATCTTCAACCCCTCGGCGATTGCGCTGGCGATTTTCTCGGTCGGGCTCCTGATCACGCAGAGTACGCACCTGACCTGGGGGGAAGAGGTCGCGGTCAGCATGGCGCGTCCTCCGCACATCTATCTGGAGATCTTCCTGCTCGGCCTGGTGGTGCAGGCGCTCTTCTCGGTGACGCTGGTTACGCTGTCCGCCACGGCCGCGTTGCTGGCGATGAACCTGGTTTATACCGGCTCGACCGGCCTCTATTTCTTCGTCGATTCGAACATTCCGATCGCTGTTTTTCTGGGACTGCATCTGCTCATCACCGATCCGGCGACCTCGCCCAAGACGAGTACCGGCAAGGTCATCTTCGGGGCGATGTACGGGGCCCTCGTGTTCGGATTTTATGCGCTGCTGGGGCGAATGGGCGCGCCCACGTTCTACGACAAGCTGCTGTGCGTGCCGCCGCTGAATTTACTGGTACGGCCCCTGGACCAGGCGGGCGCCGCCCTGGAAGCGCGCTTCCGAAAGTTGACGTGGAATCCGCGCCAGGCCAAT
Organism: Bryobacterales bacterium; assembly: GCA_963836015.1. Classification (GTDB taxonomy): domain Bacteria; phylum Acidobacteriota; class Terriglobia; order Bryobacterales; family Bryobacteraceae; genus CAWCDJ01. The sequence continues at coordinate 1,221,991 of CAWIIF010000004.1, forward strand.
TTCGCGCACATGGGGGTGTGGACAGCGCTCTTCGCGATCATGCTGACCACCGGGTTTGTCGAGGGGAAGCATCCGGGCAGCGACCCGGAGTTCTGGCGCAAGGCATGCGAATCGGGGACCGGGGACGCCTGCCAGACCTGGGCGCGCCTCATGAACGTGTCATGCCAGCACGGATCCGGGATAGCCTGCCTCACGCTGGGAGTGATGTGGAACGAGGGCCGCGGCGTGGCGCGCGATCGCTCGGAGGCGGGACGGAACTTCGCTCGCGCCTGCGATCTGGGGATGCCGTACGCCTGCCCGAGCCTGGCGGCGCTGGTAAGAGAGAACGGGCCGGACATATTCCGGCCGGAATGCGAGCGCGGAGACGGCGAGAGTTGTTTTATCCTCGCGTCGCTTTACTATGCAGGCGGGGGCGTTCCGAAAGATCCCGCGCAGGCGGTAGCGCTGTTTCGTAAGTCCTGCGCGAGCGGATGGTCGCGAGGATGCGGCGGGCTGGCCGAGTGCTACCGCGCCGGAAAAGGGACCACGGCGGACGCGGCCCAGGCGTCTGCCTACTTCGAGCAGGCGTGCCGCGGCGGAATCGCCGCCAGCTGCTTCGCGGCCGCCACCATGTATCGCGGTATGAAGGACGAGGCGCGGGCCCGGGAGAAGTTCCAGCAGGCCTGCGATCTGAGCATGCGGTACGAAACCGCGAATGCGGCCTACTTCCGGCCAGGCCCGAATGCGCCGAAGGCGGCGGCCCCAGGGTTCTGTTCGCAAGTCCAGTAAGCGGCCGGGGAGGTCAGTTGTCCCTCCGCGCGCCTCATGTTACCGTATTGCTTAAAAGATTTCGCCCTCTCAATCCACCTTATTTAAGGAGAATTCATATGCCTCTCGTCTCGATGCGACAACTCCTCGACGAAGCCGCCAAGGGCGGTTACGGCGTCGGCGCGTTCAACGTCAACAATATGGAGCAGATCCAGGCCATCATGGAAGCGGCTCGCGACACCAAGTCGCCCGTCATCATCCAGGCCAGCCGCGGCGCTCGCGCCTACTCGCAGGATCGCTTCCTCTATCACCTGATGCTCGCCGCTACCGAGCTTTACCCCGAGATCCCCACGGTCCTGCATCTCGACCACGGGAACAGCGTCGAGACGTGCAAGAGCGCCATCGAGATGGGCTTCACCTCGGTGATGATGGACGGCTCGCTGATGGCCGACGGCAAGACGCCGTCCTCGTTCGAGTACAACGTCCAGGTCACCCGCGACGTGGTGGAACTGGCGCATGCCAAGGGCGTCACCGTGGAAGGCGAAATCGGCTGCCTGGGCGGCATTGAAGACGGCCACGGCGCCGGTCTGGACGGGCTCAGCCACCTCACCGATCCGGCCCAGGCCGAGGAGTTCGTGAAGCAGACGGGCCTCGATGCCCTGGCCATCGCCATCGGCACCAGCCACGGGGCGTACAAGTTCTCGAGCAAGCCCAGCGGCGAGACGCTCAAGATGGATCGCCTGATCGAGATCCACAAGCGGCTCCCCAACGTGCACCTCGTGATGCACGGATCTTCGAGCGTGCCCAAGGAACTGCAGGACGTCATTAACCAGTACGGCGGAAAGCTGAAGCCCACCTGGGGCGTGCCGGTCGAAGAGATCCAGCTCGGCATCAAGAACGGCGTGCGTAAGATCAACGTGGACACCGACAACCGCCTGGCCATCACCGGGGCCATCCGCAAGGTACTCATGGAGACGCCCGAAAAGTTCGACCCGCGCGACTACATGAAGCCCGCGCGCGACGCGATGAAGAAGGTGGTTGCCCAGCGCATGACGCAATTCGGCCAGGCCGGCCACGCCGGCGATTACAAGCCGATTCCGATGTCGGAGATGGCCGCCCGCTACGCCGGCGAAAAGGTCACCGCGTAAACGATCCGTACAGAGACCGTAAGGGAGCGGGCCGGCCCGCTCCCTTACGGTTGCGGCTCTGTGTGCGTGTATACTCTCTCGCCCGACATCCACGTCCCCGTCACTTCGATCCGCTTCGATTCCTCGTCGAAACGAAACTGCACGAAGTCGGCACGTTCGCCCGCGGCTAAGCCTCGCTCGCGGCCCGGCACCCGGCCCGCGCGCGCCGGGTTCACAGTGGCCATGCGGACGGCGTCCGCCAGCGGCAGCCCAACCAGCCGCATGAGGTTCTCCACCCCGCGATCCATGCTTAGCGCGCTGCCGGCCAGCCGGCCGGTGCCCGCGAGCACGACGCGGCCGGCGGGCGTCAACTCCACATCCAACTCGCCCAGACGGTAGCGTCCCGGGGCGGCACCCGCAGGCGTGGCCGCGTCCGTTACCAAAACCGATCGCCCAACCCCCTTGGCCCGCAACGCAACCTTCAAAAAGCCGGGATCGAGATGAATGCCGTCGACGATGAAATCGGCCATCAGCCGGTCTTCCGCAAGCTGGTCCCAAATGTAGTTCGGATGCCGCGGCAGCATCGAATGCGCCCCGTTTCCGAGATGCGTCGAGAGCGTCGCGCCCGCCGATACGGCGGCGGCAATCTGCGCCGCGGCGGCGTCGGTGTGGCCGATTGCCGCGGTGACACCCGCCTCCACCACCTGCTCGATGTAGCGCGGCGCCTCTGGCCAGGCGGGCGAGAGCGTCACGATCCGCACGCGATTCTCCGTGGCCTCCTGCCAGCGAAGGAACTCCTCGAAATCCGGCTTGCGCACCCACGCACGCGGATGCGCGCCGCGCGGCCCGTCCTCGGACGAGATGTGCGGGCCTTCCACATGGAAGCCGTCCATCGCTGCACCTTCCGGCAGCTCGTCTTTTGCGCGCGAGAGATTGCGAAGGGCCGCCTGCATACGTTCCGGCGCACCGGTGATCACAGTAGGGTAGAAACGGGTCACCCCGCTGGCGAACAGTCCGCGAATGGAGTGCGCGATGCGATCGTGCGGAGTCAGAGGGTCGTTATAATCGACGCCCGCGAAGCCGTTCACCTGCAGATCGATCCAGCCGGGGGCCAGCCAAAGCCCCGTCCCGGTACTACCGGAACGCACAGCTTCGATCGTCGCGCCGAACTCCACCTCCAATTCCCGGCCGGTGAACGCGTCTGTGCCCGAACATTTCATATCGCCAGCGATTTATTCACAAGTTTGCCACAAACCGCGTGCGGTAAGTATCGCTCCTTGAGCGGCAAAAAAGCTGTTGAAAAGGGCTGGACGCGCGAAATTCCGTGTGGCGTTTGCGCACGTCCTCGCGCTAAAAATGGAGAGTCCATTAGGTGGCTGCGCGGCCAGAGTGGCGAATCTCGGGGGAGGTGGCCATTCGAAGTCGCGCAGTCCTCCTTGTTGCGATTTACTTCACTCCTGCAGTTTGTCCCGCATGCACGTGCTCCAGCCAGCCGTGCTCATCCGGTTTCGTCCCGTTAATGATCCCGAAAAACTCGTGCTGCAGCGTTTCGGCCACGGGTCCGCGGCGGCCTTTGCCGATAGTGATGCGGTCGATGGAGCGGATCGGCGTGATCTCGGCGGCGGTGCCGGAGAAGAACACTTCATCGGCGATGTACAGCAGCTCGCGCGGGATGATGGTCTCCACCACGGGAATGCCGGCGGCCCGCGCGAGCGTGAGAATCGCATCCCGGGTGATGCCCGGCAGCACGGAAGCGCCCAGCGGCGGCGTGAGGATCTTGCCGTCGCGCACCACGAAGATGTTCTCGCCCGAGCCTTCGCTGACGTACCCGGCGGTATCGAGCGCGATCCCCTCGCTGTAGCCGTTGATAAGGGCCTCCATCTTGATGAGCTGCGAGTTCATGTAATTGGCGCCGGCCTTGGCCATCGCGGGCAGCGTGTTGGGCGCCATGCGATTCCAGCTGGAAACACACACGTCCACGCCCTCCGCCAGCGCCTCTTCGCCGAGATACTTGCCCCAGTTCCAGCAGGCGATGTAGACATCCACCGGATTCTTCATTCCGTTGACGCCGATCTCGCCGTAGCCGCGAAACGCAACCGGCCGGATGTAGCAGGAGTCCATCTGGTTGACGCGTACCAGCTCCAGCATCGCCCCGGCCAGCTCCGCGGCTGGATAGCCGATTTCCATGCGGTAGATCTTCGCGGAATCCACCATTCGGCGGACGTGTTCGTGAAGCCGGAATACCGCGGGTCCCCCCGGAGTGGCGTAGCACCGGATTCCCTCGAAAACCGAACTGCCGTAGCTCACCACATGGGAAAGGACGTGAATGGTCGCTTCCTCCCATTTGATGAAGCGGCCGTTATGCCAGATCTTTTCAGTGGGCGTCAACATGCGTTAATTATAACTGAGGGGCTATTTCGCATGTTTCCGAAACGATGGCTGCCATGGACCGCGGCCGCGGTCTTCACCGTCTCGGGTTTCGCCGCGCGACAGCCCGGCGACCCGCTACGGCCCGGCTTCAACCTCTTCTCCAAACAGCAGGATCTGGAGCTCGGAAAGGCCAATGCCAAACAGGTGCTGGAACAATATCCGGTGGTCAAGGACGAGTTTCTGCAGGATTACGTCCGCCGCGTCGGCGACCGTTTGGCGCAGGCGCCCGAAGCCAAACAGAGCGGATTCCAGTTCACGTTCACCGTTTTGAACGTGCCGCAGATCAACGCGTTCGCGCTGCCCGGAGGGCCGATGTTCATCTATACCGGGCTGCTCAAAGCTTGCGACAACGAAGCGCAGCTCGCCGGCGTGATGGGCCACGAGATGTCGCACGTCATCCTGCGGCACGGCACCCACGAAGCCTCCAAGGCCAACCTGCTGCAACTGCCGCTGCTTCTGGCGGGCTCGGTCATCGGCAGCGATACCGCGATGGGACGCCTGGCGAATATGGGGCTGGGGCTCGGCGCGAATTCGTTCCTGCTGAAGTTCTCCCGCGACGCCGAGAGCGAGGCGGACGCGCTCGGGTCGCACCTGATGGCCGAAGCCGGCTACAACCCGGTCGAGATGGCGCGCTTTTTCGAGAAGCTTTCGCAGGGTCCGCAGCCGCCGCAGATACTCTCCGATCATCCCAATCCGGGAAATCGCGAAACCGCGATCAAGGCCGAGATGCGCACGCTGCCGCAGCGAACATACGGCTATCAGACCGGGCTGTTCGCACGCATGAAGACGGAACTGGCCAAGGTGCCCCCTCCGCCGCAGAAGATCGAAGCGCCGGCCACGGCAGCCGCGATGCCTCCGGCGCCATCCGGAGAGTGGAAGGATTTCCGCGGCCAGAGTTTCGCCGTCTCTTATCCCTCGAACTGGCAGGTCTTCGGCGACCAGGGCGCGTCCAGCATCACCATCGCGCCCAAGGAAGGCGTCGTCACACAGAACGGCGCTACGCAGATCGCCTATGGCGCGATCCTCAGCTACTTCACGCCTGACTCGAGCCAGGCGGACCTGCGCGCCGCCACCGACGACCTGATCCATCAGTTGCGCGCGGATAATCCGAAGCTCCAGACCGGCTCGCCCGCGGCCACGCGAGTAGGAGGCGCCCACGGCCTCATCACGACGATGACCAACGATTCGCCTTTCGGCGGAGCGGAGACCGACGCGCTGCTGACGATCCTCCAGCCGCAGGGACTGTTCTACATGGTGTTCATCGCGCCGGAGAAGAGCTTCTCCACGGAGACGTTCCGCCAGATGCGCGAATCGCTCCGGTTCGGTCGCTGACTTTACTCCTGCTTCTCGATCACGCGCCGCGCCCGGCTGCGCAACTCGTCGAGGTTCAGGCCGGTGAGGGCCGTGGCGATCGCTCCGCCGATGAGCAGGGGCAGGGTGAGCGCGAAAAACATGATGAAGGAAAAGGTCTTCGCGTCGTTCCTTTCGACATCGAAGAGCCCCAGCGCGACCACCGTGGCCACCTGGAAAAGACCCAGGTTGCCCGGTGCGTTGGGGACCACGGTCCCGAGCCGCACGATGGTCAGCACGCCGCCCGCCACCCAGAACGATAGGTCCAGCCCGTAGGCCTTCATCAGGGCATACACCGAGAGCACTTGCAGAACCAGGTAGAACAGGCTGATCAACGCGGTGAGCCCCATGGTGCGGCGGTTGCCCATCAGGTGCAAGCCTTCGATCACGTGCCGCAAGGTGGCGGCCCACCGGCTCTCCCGAATGGCCGCGTGGGCATCCTGCTTCCGGCGCACGACCCAGATCAGCAGCACGGCGCCTGCCAACAGCGCCAAGCCCACAATCTGCACCAGGATCATGAGCTTCTCGGGAATCCGGCGGACAAAACTGGCAGTCAGCAGGAATGCGGCCAGCAGCCATAAGCCGTCGATCAGCCGCTCCACGGCCGCCGATGCGAAGCTCAGCGAAATCCGAAGATCGTTCCAGTGCGCCAGCAGGTAGCAGCGAATCAGCTCACCCGTCCGCAGCGGAAGCACTTCATTGGCGAAGAGACCGATGTAGATGGCCTGCACGGTGCGCCAGAAGCCCAGCCTGGCCACCGGGCCGAGCAGCGTGTTCCACCGCCACGCGTGCACCAGGTAAACCGAGAGATCGGACGCCACGGCGAGGAACACCCAGCGCCAATCGAGCGAGCGTATGGTGGGGATCAGGTCGCGAATCGGATAGCCGTGCAGAACCCACACCAGGCAGACGACGGACAGGCTGTAACCCAGCAACTGGGGCAGCCACGAAGGAAATCGCCGGCCGGGCCGCACAAATTTATGATAGCCCGGCCGGGGTACCCTGCTGGTGTGCTTGCAGGTACGCATCGCGGAAGCGCCGGATCAGATCGCGCGCTTCCCGCGGCCCGCGCCATCCGCGCATCTCGGTGCGCTTTCCTTCGAGCTCTTTGTAGATTGCGAAGAAGTGTTCGATCTCCCGGAGTTTGTGCGGGAAGACCTGGTCCATGGTGTGGATCTGGTCGAACCGCGGATTACGGTTGGGCACCGCCAGGATCTTCTGGTCCGGCTCGTCCTGGTCCATCATCTCCAGGTAGCCCACCGGCCGCACCGAAATAAGAACACCCGGGTAACTGGGCTCGTCCACCATCGTGATGACGTCCAGCGGATCGCCATCTTCGGCCAGTGTGCCCGGTATGAATCCGTAATCGCCGGGGTAGTGCAGCGGCGAGTACAGGGCGCGGTCGAGACGGAAAACCCCGAGTTCGCCGTCATACTCATATTTGTTGCTGGAGTTCTTGGGAATTTCCACGATCATCCGGACGATTTCGGGGCAGTCCGGACCCGGCTCGATGTCGTACAGTCGCATCTCCACCTAGCTATCGTAGCAGCGCCTGGGCAATCATCACGATGACAATTCCGAGAAGCGACGCCACGATCTTCATGGCCGTCCAGGACCGCAGTGTCTGCGGAACGGTCATCCCGAAGTACTGGTTGACCACCCAGAACCCGGAATCGTTCACATGCGAGAAGGCCATCCCGCCGCAGCACAAGGCCAGCACGATCAGGTCCGGGCTGTAGCCGGGGATGCCTTTGACGATCGGCGCGGCGATGCCCGCGGCGGTGATGATCGCCACCGTGGCCGAACCCTGCGCCAGCCGCATGGCGGTGGCGATGGCGTAGACCACCAGCAGGGGGGAGAGGGATGACGTGATCAGCACCTTGCCGATATAGGCGCCGGCTCCGGAATCGACGATGATCTGCTTGAACGCGCCGCCCCCGCCGATGATGCACAGCAAAGCCCCCATCGGCGCCAGCGATTCCGTCGCCAGCTTCAGCGCGCTCTCGCGCGAGACTCCTCGGCGGAACCCCAGGCAGTAAAGCGTCACCAGAGCTGTAATCGCCAGCGCCGTGAACGGATGCCCGATAAAGACGGCGACACCGCGAAGGGGCACGTTCCATACGTTGGCCAGGGTAGCGCCGAAGATCAGCAGCACAGGCAGAAGAAGCAGCAGCACGACCATGGGCAGCGGCGGCGCCGGTTGTCCGTTCTCCTTGCGCGCCAGCGAAGTGGCAGCAATGTCCGGCACCGGAACGTAGATCCGTTTGGCGATCCACCCGCCGTAGAAAATGCCCGACACGATCGCCATGGGGATGGAGATGGCGATGCCGTAGAGAATCGTGTGGGCCAGGTTTCCGCCGAGCAGTTGCGACGCGGCGGCCGGCGCCGGATGCGGCGGGACCAGGGAGTGCGTGATGGTGAGCGCGGCCGCCATCGGGATGCCGTAGAACAGCAGCGAGCGCTTGGTCTCGCGTGCCAGGCTCCAGATCAGCGGCACCAGGATGATGAAGCCCACTTCGAAGAAGATCGGCAGGCCCACCAGAAAGGCCGCCACCAGCATCGCCCAGGCCGCGCGGTCCTTGCCGAAGCGCTCGAGGAGCCAGTCGGCCAGCGCCACCCCGCCGCCGGACTGTTCGAGAAACCTCCCGATGATCGCGCCGAGCCCCACCACCACCGCGATGAAGCCGAGGGACTCGCCGAAGCCTCCTTGAATGGATTTGAGGACCTTGTCCGGCGCCATGCCTGCCGCCAGTCCCATGGCCATTGCCGAGAGCAGCAGCGAGACAAAGGCGTGCAGCTTCACGACGAGAATCAGTAGCAGCAGAAAAGCGATCGAGGCGACGGTAAGAATGATGAGGTAGGTCCCGTGAGAGGGCATGAACCGCCCATTCTACACCCCGGGCTCACGGCATTTTCACTCGCGTAGCCGAACCGCGGCTGCCGGCGTGCGGCTCGACGTCGATCGGACTTTGCACCACCAGCGTGCTCCCTTGGATGTTGCCCAGCATCGTGGCGTTGGGCTTCAGACCGGGCGCGAAGCCGTTCAGCATCGCGCGGCCCTCCGCGGTCGAAAGAACGCCCTGCCAGGCGAGGGTCGATCCGCCGGCATCCAGATTGAGCAGGCGGCCGTTGTCCAACAGCAGGGCGAACTCTTTGGTGCTCCCGGTCACGGCACAGGATGGATCGGTCTGGCGCGTCCGTATATCGGGAACCTGGTGGAGCATCACGTCGGCCCGCTCGCCTTCGAGGGTCTGCGGGGACACCGTTACACCGAACGCCGATACGCCGCCCGAGACGGTAGCGCCGCCGCCGTTCTCCTGGGCCTGAACTAGAGGAGTTGGCGCGAATTGCAGGTTCATCAAAGACCGGTCAGGGCACCCGGCATCGATCAACGTTCCGCTGAACCGGCGGGTGGTTTCGTCCATCGCATATTGGCGTTGGCCGCGAGGCATGGTCACTCCCTGAATCGGCGTGCGCCCCCGATCTCTGGCCTGGTTCGCGGCGGGAGGATTACCGCCGGTCGCCACGCCGCCGGCGGCCAGCGCCGAGAGCAAAATCAATTCGTAGCATTCTCATACGAAGGATAGGTGCAATCGGCGTGCCGCTTCACCGTGCCCTTAGATACATGTCTCTAAGCTGTTCGAGGGAAAGTTGTTCGGCGCGCAGGCCGGCCTCCGGCCAGCTCCCGGCATCGTACAGCGGCGACAGGTTGTTGCGAATGGTTTTCCGTTTCTGGTGGAAGCACAGGCCCAGGAAGCGCACGAAATCGTCGCGGTCCGAAATCCCCAGGTCCCGCGAGCGCGGCTCGAGCAGTACTACGGCCGAATCCACCTTGGGAGGTGGGTGGAAAGCGCCGGGTTTCACTCCGAACAGCATCCGGGCCTCCGCGCGGACCGCGGTCTGTACTGTGAGAAAGCCGTATGCGCGGCTTCCCGGCCGTGCGGCCAGCCGCTCGGCCACTTCCTTCTGGATCAGGAAAACCGCGCGCGGAAAATCCAGGCGGGTCACCTTCTCCAGAATCGGCGAGGTGATGTAGTAGGGCAGGTTGCCGGCGATGGGCGCACGGCCCCAGCGGGCCAGGTCGGTGTCGAGGACGTCGGCCTGCACCACGTCGAGCCGCGGTTCGCCGGCGAATTTACTGCGCAGGTGCTCGACCAGGTAGGGATCCACTTCGACCGCGACTACACGCCCGGCGCGCTTTAGGAGTTTTTCGGTGAGAGCGCCCCGTCCGGGGCCTATTTCGATGACGAGTTCGCACGGCTCCGGGCAGATCGCGGCGGCAATCCGCTCCAGAACGGAACCCTTGATCAGGAAATGCTGGCCTAGTCTGCGGCGCGGCACCCGTCGCGGTTCAGCTTCGGAGCCGCCGGGGAGCCGGCACCGGGATAGGCGCCTGCACAGCCTTCACCCGGCCCCACGTGGGCTGGCCGAGGTAGGTGGCCGGCTTGAACTGCGAGAACATGATGATGCTCTGCAAGTCGGGTGTGAGTTGGCCGCGGGCCAGCGACCAGTCGCTGACGTGGCCGTTCTCGTCGATGACCAGGTCCACTACGTTGGCGTCTTCGGGGATGTCGGCATCGTCGCCCCGCACGATCCGCGGAATGTCGCCGACCGACTGCGTCAGATATGCGCCATTGGAGCCGAGCGCCACCACCTCGCCATCGGGATACGTGAACAGGGATTGATCGGCCAGCGCATGCTGGAACGTCAGGGTCGGCACCAGGGTGCCGAAGGCCACCAGCGCCGACAGCAAGCCGCCCGCAAAGGGCAGGGCGAAGGGGCGCATCATGTTATCGAACGCTAATCTGGCCTGGGCACGCCAGGATTTCGCGCGAGCCGAGAAGCTGACTCGCGCCAACCGGCGGGTATGCTCATGAGATGCCAGTACGCGCAGGTTCGCGGACAGGGCCGCGGGAATCGGAGCATCGTCCATCTCACGGAGCGCCGCTCGCAGCTCCTGGGCAGACTCCAGGTAAGCACCGCACTCCCGGCAGGACTTGATGTGCGCCGACAGCCTCTCCCGCTCCCCGGCCGGAACCTGTCCGTCAAGGAATGAAGAGATCCGATCATGCACGTTATCACAGCTCATAATTCACTCTGCCGTCTTCGGCACCAACCGCAGGGCCGGCCTGTTTTTCAGGCTCCCTGCGAGTTCTTCCCGCAGGGCTTCACGGCCCCGCAGGATACGGGATTTCACCGTTCCCAGGGAAACACCCAGAATTTCCGCGATTTCCTCGTAGCTTAGGTCCGTGATATCTCTCAGCACTACGGCTTCGCGGAATATAGGGTTGATTTTTTCAAGAGCCGCTTCGATCATGACGTGTTGTTCCCGGTCGAACGCAGCGTCAAACGGCGAGCGGCCGCCGTCGGCGATAGTCTCCTTCCAATTACGCGATTCCTCCGGATCGGTGTCGAGCTCCACTTCCCGCCGGCGGTGGCGGAAAAACCAGCGCCGTGCGTTGTGGGCCTCGTTCACCGTGATCCGGTAGATCCAGGTCTTCAGAGTGCTTTGTCCGCGGAAGTTTCCGATATTCCGGAACACTTTCAGGAAGACTTCCTGGACGACGTCGCACGCCTCCGATTGGTCGTTCAGCAGCCGTAAAGCAAGGGTATAAACCGGCTGCTGGAACCGGCTGATCAACTCTTCATAGCCGCGTTCGCACCCGTCTCGCAGGGACGCCACAAGCCGGAGATCCTCGATCTCCGCGTTCGCTTCCGCTGCCCGTTCCGGGCTTAGATCCAGAATTGAAGTCGCCACGGCAGCCTCACATTCAGCCTTGACTTCAAAGCTACCAAAAAATTCACGCCTTGCAAAGCAATAGACACCCGGCAGGTTGGGAAAGTTCCCGGTAATCGAAAGGCCGTTGGAGCGGGAAGTGGCGGAGCGTTACAATTCGGGTGGTATCGACTCATGAACCACGCCATTTTGCTCGCGGGACTGGCTCTTTGGGCACAGGCCGCCCAGGCCGCAACGCCCATCCGGGCTTTGATCATCGATGGCCAGAACAACCACGACTGGAAACACACTACCCCGGTCCTCAAGAAGATCCTGGAGGACACCGGGCTGTTTCAGGTCGAAGTGCTGACGGCGCCGCCCAAAGACGGCGATTTTAGCGGGTTTAAGCCCGAGTTCAAGAAATATGCCGTGGTGATTTCCAACTACAACGAGTTTCCCAACGGCAGTAAATGGCCCGAAGACGTCAAAGCATCATTCGAGCAGTACATGAGCGGAGGCGGCGGGTTCGTCTCTTACCATGCGGCCGACAATGCGTTTCCCGAGTGGAAGGCATACAACCTGATGATCGGGATCGGCGGGTGGATGGGACGTAACGAGAAGTCCGGTCCCTACTGGTATTTTCAGGACGGAAAGCTGGTCTCCGATCCATCGCCTGGCCCGGCCGGAAACCATGGCGCGCGGACCCCGTTCCTGATCGTCATGCGCGACATGAAGCATCCCATCAGCAAGGGCCTTCCGGAGAAGTGGATGCACGCCGCCGACGAGCTGTACAGCAAGATGCGCGGTCCCGGCGAGAATATGCACGTGCTGGCCACCGGCTGGTCGGACCCGGCCAACCGCGGCACCGGACATGACGAGCCGATGCTGATGACCCTCACCTACGGCAAGGGCCGGGTATTCCATACGACGCTGGGGCACGATCCAGCCGCCATGCAGTGCGTCGGTTTCATCGTGACGTTTGCGAGAGGCGCCGAGTGGGCCGCCACTGGGAAGGTCACGCAAAAGGTCCCCAGGGATTTCCCGACGGCGGATAAGGTGAGCATCCGGGAATAAAAGTGGGACAGGCCTCCCGGCCTGTCCAGCGCAGGCTGGGAGGCCTGTAACACTATTCCACCGTGACGTGCGTGCCCTTCGGCTCGTGCTTCGAGAGGTGCGAAATCCGGTCGTCGATCAAACTCCGGATGCCCTTCAGGAACTCGATGCGGGAATTCCGGAAATGATCGCGGGTCGCTTCCGACCACATATGCTCCAGCATCGGGAGCGCCATCGTACACACGAAGCAGCCGGGCTGGCGCTGCGCCTGTTCCCCGGTCGAGGTCTTCTCTTCCATATCAAGCCTCCCTCATTTCCACCGTCAAAATCTTATTCTCCAACTTTGCCTTGGCGGGCGAAAGGCTGGCCATCGAGGTGGGCAGGCCGATGTGCCGCCGTAGCGTCCCGATCTCCACTACCAGTTCGTCGCCCTTCTTGAACAGGCCGACTTCGCCCTTGACGGCGAAGGGGAGCTTCAGCCGCACCTCGTAGTGCCCGTCGCGCTTGGTGAACGTGTAGGGCGCCTCGGTGCGGGTGACGTCCGCCGGATTCTCCTGCGCGCCGTAGAGCGACCCCGCCAGCTCCTCGAGCCGCTCGCGGCCCAGCACCTCGTGTGTGAACAGGGGCACCCGTTTCACCTGAATCGGGGAGAAGTACGTCTCGATTTCGTCCAGGATCTTCGCCTGCGAGTTGCGCCATTCCTGGAAATAGGCGTCGGTCACTTCGGCCGGCAATACCCGGTTCACGATGACGCCATCCACCGTGAGCCCGTGCAGGGAAAAGTAGACAAAGGCGCGCTGCGTCTCGCGCAGCACCATGCGCTCCGGGTTGGTCACGAGCCGTACGCTGGTGGTGTGCGGATCTTCGAGCAGCTCCGGGATGCCCTCGAGCTTGCCGAACAGGTCCTGGATATTGGCAAAGTAGTTGTCGGTGGGCAGCTCCATCGGCGAGACGCGGTTGGCGAGCGGCCGCACGGCCTTGAGGATTCCCCGCTGGAACGGGAAGATGTGCTTCATGTACCACTCGAGGGTGGTCGGCATGCTCACGAAGCGCATCGATTCGGCCGTGGGGGCGCAGTCGAGAATGATGACGTCGTAGCGGTTTTCCCGGCGGAACTGGTTGACGTACATCATGGCGCTCAGCTCCTCCATGCCCGGGAGGATCGCCAGTTCCTCGGCTTCCACGTCGCTGATCCCGGTGGTCCGCAGCACCGAGATCACGTAGGCCGAAATTTCCCGCCAGTGCCGCTTGATCTCCTGTTGAATGTTGACTTCATGGATGGCCAGGCGATCGTCGATCTGGAAGGGGTCGCCGGTCTTGCCCTGAAAGAGGCTGGTTTCGAGATCGAAGGAATCGGCCAGGCTGTGCGCCGGATCGACGCTCATGACGAGCGTCCGGTTCCCCAGGCGCGCGAGTTGCAAGCCGGTAGCCGCGGCAAGACTGGTCTTCCCCACGCCTCCTTTGCCGCTGAATAGAAGGATGCGCATACTTTATCTTAACCCGAGGGTCTCGCCGGCTACACTTTTCGGGAGTCCGGCCGATGTGTAGGGTATGTTCGAGTGGAAGGACCTCTACAGCACGGGGATCCACAGCGTGGATGCCCAGCACCGGAACCTCTTTGCCGTTGCCGAGGACCTGTACGCCGCGATGTCCACAGGGCAGGGCAAGGCGAGTGTCGGCCGTACTCTAGACCGCCTGGTTCAGTATACGGCGAGCCATTTCTCTCACGAAGAGCGGCTCATGCGTCTTTACGACTACCCGGACCTGGCAGCACACAAAGCCGAGCATGACAAGCTGACCAGCCAGGTGTTGGCGTTTCAGGCCGATTTCCGGTCAGGCAAGGTTACGATGACGGTGCAATTGCTGCATTTCCTGAAGGGTTGGCTGCAAAACCACATTGTGGGCTCGGACTTGAAATATGCGCCGTTCCTGAAGGACAAAGCCGTCGCGTAATCCCTCGGAGCGAGCCACGGCCGTCAGGGAGTGGGCAGCCCGAAGAACTGGAAATACTTTGCGGGGAGACGCGCCGGACGGAAATCCCGCGTCAGAAAGATGTGGCGCGTGAAGCCGGTAGCGATTTTACGGCCATCCGCGGCGATACACATTTCATAACCAAAGGTGGCCATCCGGCTGCCGGCCCGTTCAATCCACGACTTTACTACCACCTCGTCGTCGAAGCGCGCGGGCGACGCGTACCGGCAGTTCGCCTCCGCCACCGCCAGCAGGATTCCGTCGTTCTGTTCCATGTTCCGGTAGTCGAACCCGCACGCCTTGCACAATTCCACGCGGGCGACCTCCATCCAGACCAGATAATTTGCGTAATACACCACACCCATCTGGTCGGTCTCGGCGTAGCGCACGCGGATGCGGGTTTCGGCAGTGGTCTTCATTTCCGGAACTCCGCATTGTAACGCGGCGCAACGGAGGGCCGTCCGGAACCGTCTGTTAGACTGAAAGTTACCGTTCACGATGCAAGTGCGAGTGTTGTTTTTCGGGATGCTGAAGGACTTGGTGGGGCGCGCCGGCGAGGAGTGCGAATTCCCTCCGGGAGCCAGCCTGCGATCGGTATTCGACTTGTACGCCGGCCGGTATCCGCGTCTCCGGGAACTCGCGCCGGGCATAGTCATGGCGCGGAATCAGGAATTTGCGAAGCCTTCGGCGTGCCTCGAGGAGGGCGACGAAGTGGCCTTTCTTCCCCCGGTGAGCGGCGGCGCCGGCACCGATCCCGTGGAGGTCTCGGCGGATGGACACTACTTCGCCCTGACCCGCCACGCCATCGACACCCGCGCCCTGATCGCCCGTCTGCTGACGGGAGCCGAGGGTGCCGTCGTCACCTTCGAGGGCACGGTCCGCAACAATACCAAGGGCCGCCCCACGCTCTGCCTGGATTACGAATGCTACGAGTCGATGGCGCTCAAGATGATGGTGCGCATCGGCCAGGAGATCGCGGCCGCCCGTCCCATCTCGCGCATCGCCATCGTTCACCGGCTCGGCCGCATGCTCATCGGCGAGACCAGCGTCGCGGTGATCGTCATGGCTCCGCACCGGGGGGCCGCATTCGAGGCCGCGCGCGAAGGGATCGACCGTCTCAAGAAGACCGTTCCCATCTGGAAGAAGGAACATTTCCTGGACGGGGAAGTGTGGGTGGAAGGAGAGTGGAGCGATCATGTTCCGGTCGCTGGTTAGGGCATTTCCCCTTCTCTTGATCCCCGCGCTCCTCCCCTCGCAGGATACGGTGATTCGCGTCAACGTAAACCTGGTGCACGTCATCGCGAGCGTCCGCAACCAGTCCGGCGACCTGGTGGGGGCGCTGAACAAGAGCGATTTCGAAATCCTCGACAACGGCGTCCCGCAGGACATCGCGGTCTTCGCCCGACAGGCGGACCAGCCGCTCTCGGTGGCGCTGATGATCGATACCAGCGGCTCGACCGCCAAGGATTTGAAATTCGAGCTCGAATCGGCTGCCCGGTTCCTGCACGTGCTGTTGACCGAAGGCCGGCCTGAGGACTCCGTGGCGTTGTACTCGTTCAATTACGACATCAACGAGCAGCAGGCCTTCACGCACAACCACCAGGCGATCGAGGGCAGGCTGAAATCCCTGTTGAAAAATCTCAAGGGGGAAGCCGGCACTTCGCTCTACGATGCGGTCTTCTTCGGGGCGCGCGCCCTGGAGAGCCGCGAAGGGCGCAAGATCATCGTGATCATCACGGATGGAGGAGAGACGACCAGCTCGCGGGACATCAAGCAGGCCCTCGAAGCCGCCCAGCTGGCCGATGCCGTCATCTATCCGCTGGTCGTGATCCCCATCACCAACGATGCCGGCCGCAATATCGGCGGGGAGCACGCCCTCGCCATCATGGCGGAGCGCACCGGCGGCCGCACCTTTCTGCCTTCCGGCAGCGAGCAGCTCGACAAGGCCTTCAGCGATCTGCTCAACGAGCTGCGCACCCAATACGTGCTGGGATTCTACCCGCACGGAGCGCCCCTCACCAAGGACCGGTTCCACACCCTCCAGGTGCGCGTGAAGCAGCCCGAATTGCGGGTATCCGCACGCAACGGCTATTATGGTGAAGCAGAGGGTGATTCGGCACCGGCCGGCGCTCCGTTTTCGGCGGCGCCCGAAAGAAAGAAGAATTGATAGAAGTGAACACGGCACCACAAGGCGGAAAAGCGGCGCGCGCTCCCGAGCAGACGTTCGAGGAGGCTAAGTATCTCAAGCAGTTGATCGAGAACTCCACCCGCGTGCGTGTAAAGATGGAAGATGGCGAGGAAGTCGTGGGCGTGATCGAGTATTACGATCAGTCGTTCATCCGGCTGACCCGGGACGGTGAGCCGAACCTCTTCATTTTCAAACACGATATCAAGTACCTGCAGGAAGAGAGCTAGCCCTCCTTCGCGGTACGCCTCACGAGCTCATGCACTATCTGGAAACCGCGGTGGATATCGCGCGCGAAGCCGGCGCGCTGCTGGCCAATTACTTCGAGCGCCGCGTGCCGTTCGAGCTCAAGGGTGAGTTCGACCTGGTGACGGAGGCCGACCGCGCTTCCGAGAGGCTGGTCGTGGAGCGCTTGCGCTCGTACTTCCCCTCCCACACCATCGTCGCCGAAGAAGGCGGTGGAACCGAGCAGTCTTCCGAATACCGCTGGTTCGTCGATCCGCTCGACGGCACCACCAATTTCGCCCACGGCTTCCCCATGTTCAACGTCACGCTGGGCCTGGAGCGCGCCGGCGAACTGGTGGCGGGGGTGGTTTACGACCCCATCCGGCAGGAGATGTTTACCGCCGAGCGCGGCGCGGGCGCCTATTTGAACAACCGGCGCGTGCACGTTTCGGCGGCCCGGCGGCTGGCCGACAGCCTGGCCTCCACCGGGTTTCCCAGCCGGAAGCGGCACCACAACATCAACATTCATTTCTATTACCAGTTGGCGATGGCATCCCACGGCGTGCGCCGCACCGGGTCGGCCGCCCTCGACCTGGCCTACGTGGCGTGCGGGCGGCTCGATTTCTTCTGGGAGTTCGGGTTGAAACCCTGGGACATGGCGGCGGGGAT
Source organism: Bryobacterales bacterium (assembly GCA_963836015.1). GTDB lineage: Bacteria > Acidobacteriota > Terriglobia > Bryobacterales > Bryobacteraceae > CAWCDJ01. Next base: position 1,239,464 of record CAWIIF010000004.1, read on the forward strand.
TCTCCTGGTGCAGGAGGCCGGAGGCCGCGTCTCCGATATGCGCGGCGGTCTGCACAGCGTCACCGCCTCCGAACACCTGCTGGCCGGCAATAGCGCGCTCTTCGAAGAGGTCCTCGTCATTTTCCAGGAAATCTTTCAGGGCGACTTACGGCAGTCGATGCCCGCCATCCGCTAAAAATTACATCCGTAACAAAGCGTACGGTCCAAAGGTTCCGGGGTATCATAACCCACAAGGCCAAGACTCGGGTCATGCTTCGGCGATTCCTCGGCGCTATAGGCAGTGCGGCAGCAGCGGTGCTGCTGCGTTGGGCGCTGGCGCCGGTCCTCGGCAGGAATTACACGTTCGTCCTGGCATATCCGACAACTGTCGTCGTTACGCGGCTTTTTGGCATCGGTCCCGGAATCGTCGCCGTGCTGGCAGCAGGCGCCGGCATGGCTGCCCTCACGGACGATCGGGGCCCGGTGCGCCTGGGCGTCTACCTGGCGCTTTCGGGCCTCGCGGTGTTCGTCACGGGCGCCTGGGGACGCGCTCGCGCACAGGCTATCGAAAACGCCTCCCGGCGCGCCCGAGAGGAGCAGGTCTCCGCGCAGCTCCGCGCCATCGTGGAATCGTCCGAAGATGCCGTAATCTCGACCGACCTGGAAGGCTATATTCAAAGCTGGAACCGCTCCGCGGAAGCCATCTTCGGGTTCAGAGCGGCGGAGGCCGTGGACCATCCCTTGTCCCTGCTGCTTCCTCCCACCCGCCCGGACCAGGAGACCGAGGTCGTCGAGCGGGTCCGTCGCGGCGTGCATGTCAAGCAGTTCGAGACGGAGCGTGTGCGAAAGGACGGCCGGACCATCCAGGTCTCCCTCACCATCTCTCCCATCTTCAGCCCTTCCGGGAGCCTCATCGGCGTCTCCCACATCGCGCGCGACATCAGCGAGCGCAAGGCGTTCGAAGAGCAGTTGCGCCAAACCCAGAAACTGGAGAGCCTGGGCGTGCTCGCTGGGGGACTGGCGCATGATTTCAATAATCTCCTCACCGACATCATGGGGAATGCCAGCCTGGTGATGGAGGAACTGCCGGCGGGATCGACGGCGCACGGCCGCGTGCAGGAGGTCATTCAGGCCGGCGACCGGGTCGCCGAGCTGATCCGCCAGATGCTCGCTTATGCCGGGAAAGGCCGCTTCGTCATCGAGAAGCTGGACCTCTCGGCCTTGATCAACGACCTGGTGCCTCTGCTGCGAACCTCGGTCCCCCGCAAGGTGGAGTTCGGTTTGCGGCTGGAGGAGAATCCCCCGCCGATCGAGGCGGACCGCACCCAGATCCAGCAGCTCGTTATGAATCTGGCGATCAACGCCGCCGAGGCCGTCGAGAACGGCCAAGGGGCGGTGTCGATTACGGTCTATTCGCGCCCCGCCGAGGGCGGGCGGGAATTGATCTTGCAGGTGGCGGATACCGGCTGCGGCATGAGCGAAGAGACCAGGGACCGTATTTTCGATCCCTTCTTCACCACCAAGTTCACCGGGCGTGGCCTGGGACTGGCCGCGGTGATGGGGATCATCCGGGCGCATCGCGGAACCATATCCGTCGATTCCATACCCGGAAAGGGCAGCAAATTTACGGTGGCGCTGCCGTGCGTCGCCGGCGCTCGCCAGGAGGATCCTTCCGGATCCGCTCAATCGGCGTCGTGAGTCGTCTCGAACGGTCTCACTCGTCCGGAGCGAAGTATCCCAGTCTCCAATGCGCGTTCAGCTTGGGAAGGCCCCGCGGCGGCACCACTTTGATCTCCACGCGGTGGTAGCGGCCGTTGTGCTGCGGATCGGTGGGCGAATACCCCAGCACGTAGCGGTTCCGCATGGCTACCCCGATCTTGGCTGCAATATCCGGCAACTCGGCCAGCTCGGCCGGAAAGTGGCTTCCGCCGGTCTGTTCCGCGAGATCGCTCAGAAGCCCCGGTCCCGCTACTTCCTCCGCCGACCGCCCCCGGCTGGCGAAGGGCTCATAGATTCCGATGGCGTAAATCAGCACGTCGCCTTCGCGGACCCGGCGGCGGAGCTCTCCCTCGGTGTACCGGCTGCTGTTGTCGCCGCCATCGGAAATGATCAGCAGCGCCTTGCGCCTTTTGGTGGAGCGCTTCAGCTCGTGCAGCGAAAGAGCCAGCGCGTCCAGCAGGGCGGTGCGGCCCTTCGACTGCGCGAAGGCCAGCTGGTTTTGAATCTCTTCCGTGCTGCTCGTGAGCGGCGTGACCAGGCGGGGCTGGTCGTTGAATTCCACCAGGAAGAATTCGTCCTCCGGATTGGCGGTGGAGAAGAATTGCGCCGCGGCCTCGCGGGCCAGCCGGAGCTTGGGTCCCATGCTGCCGCTGATATCGAACACCAGCCCCACCGCCACCGCTTCGTCGTCCATCGCGAAGTGCGTGACGGTCTGCTCCACGCGATCGTCGAAGACCTTGAAGTGCTCTCTCTCGAGCCCCGTAACCGGGCGGTTCATGGGGTCGCATACGGAAACCGGAACTAATACCAGGTTGGTGTCGATCCGTAGGCTCGCTCGAGGCCGCTCCGACGGTCCAGCCGGCCGGGAGCGCGGCTGGATGGCCACTTGACCGTGCGCGACCCAGAGCGACAAAACTCCCAAGCCAAAGGCGAGGCTGATGCGACGTGGCACTGCCGTCTCTCCCGCAGCGTATTGTACTGCGAGTACACGCGGAAAGGGGCGATGGAACGTACTAAGGCGGAAAGAATTGACTTCGCTTCCTTCAATTGGTTAACTATAGTTAAGTTCATGGACGTCCCGGGTCTTAGCTCCGATACCCGCTCCCTGGCCGACGTTCACTCGTCGGTGGGCACCTCCCAGTTGTCCTTCTGGAAGCGCATGTTCGCCTTCGCCGGGCCAGCCTACCTGGTGAGCGTCGGGTACATGGACCCCGGCAACTGGGCCACCGATCTCGAAGGCGGAGCGCGTTTCGGATACCGGCTTCTGTGGGTGCTGGTGATGTCCAACGCCATGGCCATCCTGCTCCAGACCCTCAGCGCGCGCTTGGGGATCGTGTCGGGGCGCGACCTGGCGCAGGCCTGCCGCGAAACTTACCCGCGGCGCGTCAACCTGACGTTGTGGGCGCTGTGCGAGATCGCCATCGCGGCCTGCGATCTGGCGGAGGTGCTGGGCGCGGCCATCGGGCTCAACCTGCTGTTCCACATCCCGCTGCTGGCGGGCGTCCTGCTGACGGCCGCCGATACGCTTCTGCTGCTGTGGTTTCAGAGCTTCGGCATCCGCACCCTCGAAGCCTTCGTGCTGGCGCTGATCACGGTGATCGCCGCCTGCTTCTGTATCGAGATCATCTGGGCCAGGCCCTCGGTTTCCGAGATGGTAACCGGACTGGTGCCGCGTCTCGACCGCAACACCCTGTACGTGGCCATCACTATGCTGGGAGCGACCGTGATGCCGCACAACATGTACCTGCACTCCGCGCTGGTGCAGACCCGCAAGGTCGGCCACACGACCGCCGAAAAGCGGGTGGCCTGCCGCTACAACCTGATCGATTCGGTGGTGGCGCTCAACGGCGCACTGCTGGTGAACGCGGCCATCCTGATTATGGCGGCGGCCGTATTCTTCAAGCGCGGCATCGTGGTGACTGAGATCCAGCAGGCCCACTATCTGCTGGTGCCGCTGCTCGGAACCAGCATGGCGGGAGTCATGTTCGCCGTCGCGCTGCTGTGTTCCGGCCAGTCGTCCACCCTGACCGGGACGCTGGCGGGCCAGATCGTGATGGAGGGCTTCCTCAACTTCCGCATGCGCCCGTGGCTGCGGCGCCTGATCACGCGTTCGCTGGCGATCATCCCGGCCGCCCTGACCATCTACTTTGCGGGAGAGAAATCCACTTTCGGGCTGCTCCTGCTGAGCCAGGCCATCCTGAGCATGCAACTGCCCTTCGCCATCGTTCCCTTGATCCACTTCACCAACGATCCCGCCCGAATGGGTTCGTTCCGCAACTCCAAGTGGGTTCAGGTTCTGGCCTGGACGGCCGCCATCATTATCATCGGTCTCAACTTCTGGCTGGCCTGGCAGGCGATCGGCGAGTGGGTCGATGCCGCCGGACGCTGGGGGCTGCTGGTCTGGATTGTGGCCGTGCCGGCGGGCCTGTTCCTGCTGGGATTGCTGTGTTGGATCATGTTCGAACCGTGGAGCACGGGGCGCGCCCGCCGCGGCCGGGCGCCGGTGGAACTGCCTGAAACCGCAGGTGCTTCCGCCGCCGAGGCTCCCGTCTACCACCGCATCCTGGTGCCTCTCGACCATACCGACCTCGACCGCCTGGCGGTGTCCCACGCCGCGGCCATGGCGCGCCTCTACAACGCCCAGCTTTTCCTGCTGCATGTGGAGGAGGGCGTGACCAGCCAGATTTACGGCCCGGAAGCCTCCACCGCGGAGGTCGAGGCAGGCGAGGAATACCTGGCGCGCATCGCGCAATCCCTTCGTGATCAAGGAATTACGGTAGAGACTTCGATCTCGCACTCGGCCTCCCCGACGCGCGAGATCATCCGTTACGCCAGGGAGATCCGGCCCGACCTGGTGATCATGGGAGCCCACGGCCACGGCGGCCTGAAGGACCTCATCTTCGGCAACACGATTAATCCCGTCCGGCACCACCTCGAGCTGCCCATGCTGATTGTTCGCCCGGGCAAGGTCTGAGAGTTGGGACACGGCGCCCCAACACCGTGTCGGAGAAACACAGCCGGGGCCCGGAACGTCAGCATAAGTATCCTGTTTCGAATGAGATTTACTGGCAGGCCAACTGCTCTTTCCGGCTCCGTGCGTAACTTTTTGCACAGCTTTGCGCTGCTCGCCTGCCTGGTGCCGCTGCATGGGGCCACACTGGAGCGGCTGACCCTCGACGAGATGATCGCCAAATCCACGGCCATCGTCCGCGGGAAGGTGGTCAGCTCGTGGGCCGGCTTCTCCGGTCCGGTGATTTACACCCACTACACCATCCAGGTTTCCGAGCAGTTGAAGGGCGATCCCACCAGCTCGGTGGAGGTGGCGATTCCGGGGGGCGAGGTCAAGGGGATGCGGCAGTCTTTCTCGGGCGCTCCGGTTCTGACCGCGGGGGCGGAGTACGTCCTGCTGCTATGGACTGCGCAGGGCGCACCGACCCAGGTGATCGGGCTGACTCAGGGGCTTTTCAGCCTGCCCCACGACGGCGGAGCCGACCCGGTAGCGACGCGCGCCGCGACCCGCGAGCTGATGCTCGACAAGGATAGCGGCCGGCCCGTCAAGGATCAGACGCTCACGATGCCGCTCAGCGAATTGAGATCGCGGATTTCTACCACGCTGGCCGCCGCCAAAAGGTCGCAGGTGAAATGATGCGGGAACCCAGGCAGTTCGGCCGGCTACTGGCAATGGGAATCGCGGCGTTCGCGCTGGCAACGCCCGTCGAGGCCTATTACCACTATGTCCACTACGCCAGCCGCAACGCCCCGTTCGCGCCGATCTACGAAAAGTTCGACCTGACGAAACTGCCGAACAAGACGGTGACGTTCTTCGTCAGCGACCAGGGGCCTTCGATCTACGCGGCGAACGACAGCTTCGGTTCGGTGCTGAGCCAGATCAAGCAGGCCGCGGCCGCCTGGAACTCCGTCACGACATCAGACCTGCGCGTGGCATTCGGCGGCCTGGAATCTTACAGCGCGAACCCCACGACCACGTCCCCCGGCGGGCCGCTCCTCGCCTCCAGCACTCCTGGCGCCGACGTGATCTTCGTGGACCTGCCGGGCGTGGTCGGCCTGGGCGCGCCGACCACCTCCCAGACTCCGGTGCAGGCGGCGGACGGCAGCACATTCTTCCCGATCCTGCGCGGCGTGGTGATGCTCTCCCGCGACACCACCTCGACTCTCGGCCCCAGCTATTACGAGAACTTCTTTACCACCGCGGTACACGAGATCGGGCACGCCCTCGGCCTGCAGCACACCTGGACTTCGAGCGCCATGTCGCAGGGTGTGGTGCGGAACACGTCGCGCGCCCGGCCGCTCGATGCGGACGACCGCGCGGCGATTTCGCTGCTTTACGGGAAAGCCAACTGGCAATCGACCTTCGGTTCCATTACGGGCCGGGTGACCTACCCCGATGGGCAGCCCGTGACCCTGGCTTCGGTGGTGGCCCTGGCGCCGGCCGGCTCCGCCGTGAGCGCGCTGACGAACCCCGACGGCACTTACGAGATCGACGGCATTCCTGCTACCTCGAACTACCTGGTCTACGTGCATCCGCTGCCGCCCGACGCGCTGAGCCCCGATGAATCGGGCATCCGGCTGCCGAAGGATCCCAGCGGCCAGACCTTCGCGCCCGGCAGCTCTTTCCAAACCGTTTTCTATCCCGGCACGCTCGATCCCACGCAGGCGAACGTCATCTCCGTGGCCGCCGGAGCGCAGAACTCCGGTGTCAACTTTACGGTACAGCGCCGCACCGGCGTTCCGGCCTACGACCTGGTCACGTACTGCCGGCTCAACACGGCCACTCGCACGTACATCTGGTCGGGCGATATGACGGTTCCGAGTCCCACCGGCGGGGGACTGGCGTTTATCGACTCCACCCAGCCGCAGTATGGCACGGTGATCTTCCGCGCGGCTCCTCCGCTGGCGACTCCGGTGCCGCAATCCGCCTCCATTCTGGGCGGCCTGGGGAATGCTGTCTCGATTCAGCAATACTCCGATCAATCCGCGGTCGTGCTTTACTTCCAGCCCCCGATGGGTGCAGGCACCGGCCCGCGGCACCTGGTGCTGAATTTCGGAAACGACATTTTCGTGCAGCCGGATGCCGTCACCCTGGTTCAACGGGGGCCGCCGGTCATTAACTCGGTTGTGTCGAATTCCGACGGCTCGGTGACGGTCTCCGGCGCGGGCCTGGCTCCCGACAGCGCCGTCTATTTCGACGGACTGCAAGCCACCGCGCTGCAGCCCCTTAGCGGAACGCCCAGCAACGGCTCGATCACGGTCACTCCGCCGCCGGGCGTTGGAGGGCAGACTTCGGTCATTACGATCTACAACTCCGACAGCCAGAACTCCATGATCCTGCAAGGACAGAATCCGGCGTTCTACGCTTATCCGTCGGCTCCCGTTCCGCAGATCGGAGGTCTCAGCCAGGCGTCCTTGCCGGCCGGCTCCACGGCGGCAGTAGACGTCACGCTTCCCAACGCCAACCTGGCGGACGGGCAGGTCACTGTCGGGTTTGGATCGAATGATGTACTGGTTCGCCGCGTCTGGGTGCTCAGCCCGACCCACCTCGTCGCCAACGTTGTGGTCGCACCCGGCGCGGCGGTCGGCGCCTCCCAGGTGAGCGTCATCTCGGGCCTGCAGGTAATGTCGCAGCCCTTCGCGTTTCAGACCCAGGCGGCGCAGGCAGGGCTTCCCGTGATTGCCCTGCCGGTGGTGAACGGCGACCCCAACCAGCAGACCATCTATCCCGGCAGCGTCGCCACCATTTACGGCCAGAACCTGATGCTGACCTCATCCGGCGTGCAGTTGACGCTGAACGACAGCCCGGTTGCGATCCAGTTCGCCGGCGCCGGCCAGATCAATTTTGTGGTGCCCGCGAACATGCCGGTCGGGCCGGCCTACCTCAAGCTGAACAACGGCGCCCAGGCGGCTTTCCCGGTGGTGGTCCAGATCGACAATCCGCCGCCCTCGATCGTGGGGATCACGAACGTCTCCAGCGTCTCTCTTCTCAACAGCGGCGCGGCCTCGGGAGACCTGGTCAGCCTGACGGTGGTCGGACTGGATGCCACGGTCCTGAACAATCTGAGCCGCCTGCGCATCACGGTGGGCGGCGTCGATATGCCGGTGCTGATGGTGAGCCCGCAGGGCGGCAACACTTATCAGATCCAGTTCACCCTCAGACAGTCCTTCGGCGGCAACCAGGTTCCGGTGCAGGTGTGGGTGGACGGGTCGGGCAGCCAGCCGGTGATGTTGACGGTTCGCTGACACTTTGTTCGTGTTAACTTGACAGGCGAGGAGAACGCATGAAACTCATCGCCGCCGCACTGCTCTTTGCCTTCACGGCCCTGCCCGCCGGAGATCCGCCGGGATTCCACTACTGGTCGTCGTCCGAGCTGAAGTCTTTCACCAAGTCGCTCGCTCCCAAGGTCAACGCGCAGAAAATCGCCACCGAGCAATTGGGCTCGCACGGGAACTATCTCTTCATGGTGGCCCACCGCGATGGCTCGGGCGAAGCGGAGTACCACGAGAAGCAGGCCGACGTGTTCGTGATCGAAAGCGGGGAAGGTACGCTCATCTACGGCGGTTCGCTGGTGAACGGGAAGACCACCGCTCCGAACGAGATGCGCGCCGCGTCGATCAGCGGCGGGATGGAGAAGAAACTGGCGGCCGGCGACGTGGTGACGATCCCCGCCGCTACCGCGCACCAGATGATGGTGCCGGCCGGCAAGCAGGTCACCTACTTCGTGATCAAGGTGACCCAGTAGCCGCCGGTCACTCCTTCCAGAACAGCTCCGCGTCCGAGCGCCGGACGTAATTGGCGTCGATCGCGGCGGGGTCGCCGGCCTCGCCGCGCAGCCATCGTTCGAGCGCGATGCGGGCCACCGCGGGCGCGAGTGCGCCTGGCGCGGTTACGCGATGGACCTTCTCGAATCGCGTCCCCGCAAGCTGCTTTTCGAGCGGCCCGAAATCCGTGGACACGAACTCCAGCCCCGAGTCGGGCAGCGTCTCCAGCCACGACTCGAGTTTGGCTACCGTTTCCGGCTCGACCAGCTGCCTCTCCGAATCGTACACTGCCGCGTACACGTCTCCGCGCCGGGCATCCATCACGACCGCCCGCAGTTCAGCCGTCCCGAAACAGGCGAGCGCCTCCAAGTTAGAGACGCCCACGGCGGGCTTTCCCGCGGCCTCGGCCAGCCCTTTGATGCAGGCCAGCCCGACGCGTACACCGGTGAACGATCCCGGGCCCGCGGCTGCCGCGAAGCAGTCGATCGCGCGGGCTGTCAGGCCGTGCCGGGCCAGCAGGGATTCGAGCTCCGGATAGATCACGTGAGCGAATCCGGAAGGCGATACGAGCGTCCGCTCCTCGAGAATCTCGGGGCCGCGCGCCAGCGCCAGGCTGCCCGATTCGTGGGTCGTGTCGAGTGCCAGGATGAGAGGCGTCACCGCGTGATCCCGCAGGCCGAATCGAGTTCGTACACCTTGCCGTTGGCATTCATTCCGAAGAGCCGCAGGTGCATGACGGCGGGGAAGTTCCTGGCAATATCCGAAGGCATTGAAAAGGTCCCGTTCTGACCTGTGGCGAGCACCCGGTAACCCTGCCGGTCGGCCGACACTTCACCCTTCCACATCCACATCATCCAGCGCGTGGCCCGCGACTCGTGCGTCATTTTGGCGGCATAGGCGACGGGCTTGGAGAGCGAGAGGTCGCCCGTGGGCTGCTCGATGACGAACGGTACCTTGGGCGTATTGGCTTCCACTTCCTGCAGCAGGATCTCGCGGGATTCGAGCTTGTACGATTTGTTCATGCTCTCGACGCGGCCTTCGCGCACTACGTGCAGCACCCAGTCGTGAGAGCGGTCGGGCGGCTCGCCGGTGAAATACTCGCCCGAATACTTCTTGCCTTTGATGGATTCGCCGTCGGCGGGATTGACCCAGTAGATGTCGTATCCGTGCTTCTCGATATTCAGCTCGACCGGGCCGGGATGCTCGATGTACACCACGTACTCGGTGCCTTCGAGCGCCAGCGCGCGCCCGCCATTCACATCGAAGTAAGGCTCCAGCTCCCAATGGCGGGTATCGTCGAAGAAATTGAACCAGGCGGTCATGGCCTTGACGCCGGGCGCGTCCAGGCTGTTGCCCGCGTAGGTGACGTACTGCCCGTCCATGGTGGCGTTCCACAGCCGGTGCCGGAAGGTAGCGGCGTCCACGGCGCCTTCGCGGCCGAAATCCAGATTCACGAACGGCACGGGGAAGAGCTGGTGCTCGATGGCGCCTACGGCGTCGTCGGCGGTCTGGTAAGTGACGTAGTTCTGCCAGCCGTCGTCGAGCAGCGGCGAGGAGGTGATGCGGGCTCCGCTGCTGCGCGGATGTTGATACGGGTCCAGGTCCTTCAGCGCGACGCCGATTTCCTGGAGCAGCGCGCGGCCGTCCGGGTAGTCCTCGAACCGGTCCACGCCCTGCCATGTGATGTTCATGGGAGCGTAGCGTGCCACCAGGTATCGCACGAACAGCCTCCGCTCGTCGCGCGAGGGGAACAGGCGGGTCAACGCATCCGGACCGGCAGCCAGCACCAGGTCCGCGGTAAGTCCCTTGTCATTCAGATACCGGATGCGGGCATCGAGTTTTCGAAAGTAGTCGGGGGAGGGGAGGCCTCCGGAAGCGTAGGCGCCGCCCGCCGTGCCGTTGATCACCAGCCCCCGCAAATGATCGAACTTCTGCGCCGCGCGCGCATCCGCCATGCCGTGGAAAGCCGTGTCGTCCATGGCGGCGAACTGCATTTCGGCCGCGCCCATCCACAGATGCGGCTGGTCGAGGCCCGTGGCGGAGCGCTCCGTGTAAGCCCAGTGATGCACGTTGGCCGGGCGGATAAAGCCGCGCGAGGCGGAAGCGGCCGCGGTGAACGCTCCGGTCTTGTCATTCCATGACGCGACATTGCTGGTGACGTGGTAGTTCCACTCGCCTGCTTCGGTGGGGGCGAACCGCACCACCAGACGGCCGCCGCCGTCCCAAAAGGCGGGCATCGCCAGGGTGCGGAACTGCGGCGAGCGGAACTCCACCCGCAGATCGACGTCGCGATAGGGAGCCGGATGACCGGCCGTATCCGGTCCGCTCAATTCGAACACCATGTCGCACGTCGAGTACATGGGAGTCTGATTGCAGGGGTTCTGAGCCGCCGCGGGCGCCTGTGCGAATGCGCCCGTGGCGGCCGCCAGTAGCGCGGCGGCCGGCTTCCAGGACATATACCACCAGTGTAGCCGTGCTACGCCGCTCTCCGATACGAGCGGCTCCGCCGGATCCACCCGTAGACCGAGAGCGTGCTCCCGATCACGAACAGTACCAGCAGGGCGAAGATGGCATCCTGCACCACGGGGCTTTCTCCCCAGTTCAGGATGCGTCTCCCAAACAGCAGGGCCAGCACTCCCAGCACGCTGAAACGGATCATACGCACCACGCCGACCACTGCCAGCAGCTTCTTGCGGGGATATTGCAGAGCCGAAGCGGCCATGATGACCGGCGTGAATGGAAAGGGCGGAGGCGCGATCGACGCCAGGGCGATCGCCCACGCCGCGCTCTTCATCACCTTCTTCCTTACAAAAGCGAGGCGGGACTTGGGCAGGTGCTTCTGGAGGCCCTCCTCGCCGGCCTTGCGAAAGACCACATCCACCAGCAGGCAGCCGAGAACCGACCCGACGGTCGACATTCCGGCGTAGTAGAGCATCCGCGGGACACTGCGGGCGTGGGCCGTCAGCGCCACCACGAGCAGATCGTTGCCGAGGGGTGCGAACAGGAACGAGCTGTCCAGAATCCCGAGAACGAGCAGGCCGGCGCCCCCCGACTGCCGGATCAAGCCAAGCAGAACCTGCGTGAGTTCCTTCATGTTCGAGGCCCGCTAATTCCGGTACACGCCACGCGCCAAAGCCGGGCGCAAGGTGTGAATTGCGCGAGAATCAGTACAGACGGGCCTCCGCGGGCCGGGCGACCATAAAAGCGGGGGGTGAGTATGAGCCCGCACCAGACGTTCGCGAGAATTCCATTACAGGTAGGGAGTGAACTGCGTATCCGAAACAACGGAGAGATCAGTGTAAGTAATCCGACAATCGAGGCCGAGCCGGCGCTCGACGCAGCCGATGCCGTGCTGGATTACCGCTTCGACACGCAGACCGGAGAGCACGTACTGAGGCTGGTAAACCCTCTGGCCCGCCGCGGCAGATCGCCCGGGAAGTGATCCGATGCCGCCGCCGCCGCTTCAGCCGAACCGGTTGATGAATTCGCGCAAGCCATCGAAAGAAATGGCCCACGCGGTCCCTGGGGCATCGTAGCCCTTCAGGTCTACCTGGCGCCGCAGGAACGGGGATGGGCCGGTGATCCCGATTTCCGTGTACGCCCTCTCCCCCAGCGCCACGGCGATCCCGATCTGCTTGGTGGCGGCCTCCAGACGAAATGCCGCGTTGACCGTATCCCCGAGGGCCGTGATGTCGGAGCCGCCGACGATCGCGGTGCCGGTGTTGATTCCCGCGCCGATGCGCAGGGGGGAGGGAAGCGGCATGGTCCGGCTGATCTCGGCGGTGGCGGCGTCGATATCGATCACGGCTCGCAGGGTGTTGAGCAGGTCGGCCTTCACGCCGCGCGATTCGTCGTGCACCCATACCGCCATTACTGCGTCCCCGATATACTTCTGCGCCCAGCTCCCTTTTCGCTGCGCCGCCTGGCCCACTCGCAGAAACCAGGTTCCAATCGTTTGGGAAAGCAGCTCTTCGGGGACCGACCTGGCCAGCGGCGTGTAGTCCCGTATATCCACGACCAGGATGGTCGCCAGGCTGTGGGTGTGCAGCGCCGTCGTGGGCGCGTTCCGCGTGTCGGTTCCCGGGTTGGGCGAGGACTGCGACGCGCCCGAAGCGTGGTGGAACAGGAGATGCTGATCGCCGAACACCACGCGGTCCGCATCGTTCAGAACAACCGGCACGCTGACGCGCCGGTTGTTGACGAACGAACCGTTCCGGCTTCCAAGATCTACCAGCGAAAAATCCCCGGCGTCCCTCCGCTGAATCAGCGCATGCAGGCGCGATACCGACCGGCTCTCCAGCATCACGGCGCAACCGTCCCCGCGCCCAATGGCCCACGACACGCCATTGACCAACGCGAACTGACGTCCGCTCGGTTCGAGGGTCAGGGAGGCTTCCGGATTAGTCGAATTCACTGTTCACCAGAGTAGCAAAACAATTTTTGAGATCTCCGCTTGTATGTAAGACCTTTATTATGTGCAGTTAAGAATAAATGTACCTAGTACGCACGGTACGGTAAACCCGTATTATCCCCTAAGATGACCCTTACAATATTCTCAAGAGCGGCCGATATACCTGCTTGGAGAAGAAATGCCCTTTAGCCAAATGTTCATCTACTTGCAGTTGCTCGACCTGCTCACGACGTTGGTGGGATTCAAGTTGGGGGCGTCCGAAGCGAGCCCGTTCATCCGTGTGCTGATGCATTTCGGGCCGGTGGTAGGCGTGCTCGCCTCCAAGCTGGTGGCGCTCGGGCTGGGCGCACTTTGTGTCTACAAGGGAAAGCACCATCTCATCCGGCTCGCCACGTATTGGTACGCGCTCCTGGTGGTCTGGAACCTGATGGTAATGCTGGGAGCTCCGGGCCATCCGGTCGGTTAGGACGGCAGCCGGGCCGGATCAGGAAATCGGAAAGAGAGTCTCCACAATCTTCGATGACGTGTTCCCGGTTCGTGCGCCCGCTTTCAATTCCTTCATGAACAGCCGGCCGTCGCGATCGACGTCCACCTTGTAGATCGGGAGGTCCCGTCGCTTCACCACGTACAAGCCGGTCTGCATTTCCCAGGATTCGAGGTAGTTGGAAGCCACGTAGGGATTGCCGAGCTCGGCGCGGATCCGAAACTGTCCGGTAGATGCCTCATAGTTCCCATAACTAAAGCAGCGTTCCATGCAAACGCGGTCGATCATGTGGTTGACGGCGTTGATTCGGATCCGTGAGTCTCGGATGGAGCTGACCACCCGCTGCCCCGGGGGCAACTGGGAGACGACGTCCTCCATTCGATCTTCGAAGGCGTTCAAGGCCCGCTCATCGACATAGACAAAGGCGAAGAAGAGCACGGACACCGCCACGAGGGCCCAGCGCTCCAGGGTGCGCGGCCGCACCGTGCCCAACATTGCGCACACGCAGATTGCGACCCCCAGCGACATGCGCTCGGCGATGTAGCTGAGGGCATTGAGGAAGCCGGGGATCAAGACCGTATTCGGCAGGATCAGGACTACCGCGGCGCTCAGGACGCAAAGCTGAAACGGGATACTTCCGATGACCGCGCGAGGCCCGGAGAGGCGCAGCAGCCCCAGGAACATGAGGGCCCAGACGGCCAGCAGCCCCATCAGCACGAGGTAATACTTGCTATCGAACACCCACACCTGGTCGAGGCCGGTGGCGAGCCCGATCTGGATCGGCGACCAGCGAACGAACATCACTCTGCCGATGATCGCTTGGGCCGTAATGAGGACCGTGACGAACATGGAGGTCAACAGGATCCGGTGGAGGGGCGCAACCCGCCGGGCGATGACGACGTACATCAGCAGTCCCGCGGTCCACAGGACCGGCAGGGCGTGCGCGAGGTAGGCCAGCAGAAAGATGGGCAGAGCCAGGGCCACGCGGCGCGGTTTCATTTCCCAGATAACCGCCATGGCCCAAAAACACAACCCGAGGCTCAGGTAGAAGTTGAAGAAGCCCATGTGGAAGACCCAGCCATAGGCCAGCATGGCGATGCAGGGCAGGAGGTGCCAGGGCCGGCGTCCGCTGACCGCCCTCACAAAAGCAAAAGCGCCCCAAGTGAATATCAGGACCGCCAGGGAGACGCCGATGCGCTGCGCCGCCTCGGCTCCGACCAGGCGAAACAGGCTGCCGAGAATGAGGTCGAACAGAATGTTGGTGGTCTGGTTGACGAGGGTCAGCCCCTGGGTTCGGCCGCTTTCAATGAGCTGCGCCAGCCAGGCATTGTAGATGTGGCTCGAGAGGTCGCCGGCCTGAAGCCGCGGCTGCCAGTAGCACGGCGCCAGCAACAACAGCGAAACGAGGGGAAAGACGTACCGGCTCCGGCCCAATTCCGCAAAGCGTTCTTTCAGCTGCATCAACTCGTCTCCGTGTGAATATCCGGAAAACCCGGGGGAAGCTCGAACGGGGTCGCGAACGCCGGGATCGATTCGCCGATCTGGCGTATATTGGTCGCGGTGATGTGTGAGGCCTGGTTGCCCGAAGCCAGGCGCAGATAGCCGATTCGGAACGGGTCGATCCGCATCAGGCGGCAGCAGGTGGCGTCAACGGCCACGGCATCGCGTCCGGCCACCAGCACTCCGACTTTTTTGGGCGTTCCCTGGATGGGCCCGTTGCCCTCCATCCCGACGATTCCATCCACCAGGGCAAAGGTACGTGGAAATGCGGAATGCAGGTCGGCGATGCACTCTTCGATGCCCGCCCAATGCAGGGGATTTTTCGGCCAGCCGTAGACTCCGCCGGGGACCGTGCCGAACAGGTTCTTCATGGAGAGTGTGACGCCGACCCAGTGATGCGTCTTCATCTTGGGTATCGAAACGAGCAGATCGGCGCCGAGCGCCGTATTCGGCAGATACAGCTTGCTCAGACCCGAGAACTGCCTGCCCAGCCGGACTCTCGTGACATCGTCGAGGTTCAGGTCGATGAAAAGGTCTTCGAAACCCGGCACGGTTCGGAAGTAGCCAGCGGCGTCGGCCAGATCCAGGGTGTTCCTGCGGTGGCCCGGCCCCTCGGCGATGCGGACGCCGGCGGCGCCCATGGAGCGCACCGCCTCGAGGGCGGCATGTACCAGCAGCGGGTTGGTGTTGATGCTGCTGTCAGGCTCGAACTCCACCATGTTCGGCTTCAGCACCACGTGGCGGCCCCGGACATCCAGCCGGTGCTCCTCGAAGATGCGGCGGACGGTCTCATACAGCCGCTGATCGTACGAGGGCGCGCTCACGATCGACACCGCCGAAGGGACGATCCGCACCCTGCGGCTGCATCCCACCGCGGCGAGTCCCGCGGCGGAAGCCAGCCACTCGCGCCTGGTGATCCGGTGCGTCATGGAGCTCACGCCCACAACAGCCGGCTTCCGCCCGCGACCGCGCCGACCAGGATGTCCAGCGATCTCTCCGGCACGGTGCGGTAGGCAATCTCCGCCGGCGGGCAGAACCCTTCCGGCAGTTGCCCGTGTGCCAGCAGGCCCAGGCGGAGCCAGTTCAAGGCATCAGCCGAGCGGCATTGAGACAGGTACTTTTTTGCCAGCTCCAGGGAAAGATCGATCCGCGAAGATCTCGTGCCCCGCAGCGCGGCCAGCGCCATGCCGGTGGTTTCCGGATACGGGTTCGTATCGTAGCCGAGCGGGCGCACCCCGCCGTGGTTCCATCCCCCGCTCGCGCACATGCGATGAAGAAGGAACTGGCGTCCCCCGGCGATGCGTTCGCGCACTCCGACAGCGCCGCTGCGGCGGGATTCCCCTTCGAGCGCCAGGATCGCGAGGGAAGTCGGTCCTACCCAGCCGGCCGAGCCCGGCACCCAAGGCCATCCCGCCAACCTCTCCTCCGGCGGGACGGAGAGTCCCAGGAGCCATTCCCGCATTCGGTAAAGGACGCCCGATTCCTCTCCGATTGTCCCGACCAGCCAGCGGATGGCGCGGGCGTGCGTCCTGGCGCCGAGGCGTTCGGGGGGCAAGAGGGCGGCCAGTGCGGTCACCCAGATACTTTGATCGACCGCGGCTTGCGGGGGCCAGCCGCCGTCGGGCCGCTGCATACCGGCGATCCAGCGCAGGCCGCGTTCCGCTGGTTCGTCTTCTCCCGCGGCCAGCAGGGCCATGACCGCGTAAATCGTGGGTTCGGTCCACGATTTACCACGAACGTATGGCCAACCGCCGTCCGCATTCTGCTTGCCGATGAGTGCCCCTTTGTCCATGGTGGTCGAGGAGGGCTGGCGAGTTCCGTTCCCGTCTTTTCTGGCCAGCCCGTGTCACACACGATTAACGGACCACCCGCCGCTTGCGCCGCCGCGACAAGAGCACCATCAGCGTGATTCCGGCGCCCAGCCAGATTGCCCCTTGTATCGCCATGGTCATCGAAGTCCTCCTTTCCAGTGATAGGGGCGTCCCCGAAGGTCCGCCCTGTGGTTGTCAGCTCTGGGTACGGCGGGTCTTGCGCCGTTTCAGAAAAATGAATAGAACGCCGCCGGCGCCCAGCCAAATTACGGTTTGAATCAAGGTATCGCTCATTGTTCGTTGTGCCTCCTATGTCTTAGCCAATTTGTTTCATCATCGGGAACAGATACTTGAAAATCTGGAGAATACCGGGGCCGGCCGCCACAATTAGCATGGACGGCAGAATGAAGAAGAAGATCGGAAAGACCAGCTTCACTCCAACCTTGCCGGCCCGCTCCTCGGCTTCCTGCTTGCGCCTGGTGCGCAGGAAGTCGGAGTGTGTGCGCAGCGACTCGCCCATGCTCGTGCCGAAGCGGTCGTTCTGGACCAGGATCGCCACCAGTTTGCGGACTTCGGGTTCGCCGGTTCGCTCCGCAAAATTGCGCAGAGCCTCGGCGCGCCGCTTGCCGGCGCGCATTTCCAGGGTGACCAGAGACATCTCCTCGCTCAGTTGCGGGTGGCTCGTCTGGAGTTCGCGGGCGACGTGCTGGATCGCCTGGTCGAGGCCGAGACCGGCCTCCACCGAGACCACCAGCAGGTCGAGCGCATCGGGCAGGGAAAGGCGGACCACTTCCTGCCGTTTCTTGACCTTCTTTTCGAGCCCCATCCTCGGAAATACCCAGCCTGCCGCACAGCCGAAGACGATCAGAGCCACGCTCATCACCGGGTTCGAGGGCATTCTCGCCTGCACCATAAGTCCGGCTCCCAGCATGACCAGGACGCTCAGAATGCGAATTCCGTAAAACACGGGCAGGGCGCGGTCGGAGCGGAAGCCGGCGCGGATCAGGTCGATCCTGAGGTTGGCGACCTCGGCCTCGGAGGAGGGTACCTTCGAGCCGATATGCTGGAGCACGGTCACCAGGGTGCTGGGCTCGCCCTCCCGATCCTCGTTGATCGTGCGCTGGCGCGCCGGGTCGGTGATCACCGGAGTTCCCAGCTGTTTCAGAAAGCGTCCCGGCCTGTAGATGACACGGTAGCCGACCCAGCTCAGGCCCGCCATCAGGGTGAGGAACGCGAATATGGAAAACAGAATAGGCTGATCCATCTCACACCTTGATATTGATGATCTTCTTGATGAAGAAATTGCCCAGTATCTGGGCCGCGATCGCGCCGCCGATCATCCACTTGCCGTCGGGGTCGGCAGCCATGCCCTGCAGATATCCGGGCGCCACGACCAGCAGCCCCAGCATGGTCGCCACCGGCAGCAGCGTCAGAATGGTCGCAGTCAGCCTGCCGTGCGCGCTGGCGGCTTTGACCTGTCCCTTCAGCCGGAACCGTTCCCGAATGACATAGGCCAGGCGGGAGAGGATTTCGCTAAGGTTGCCGCCGGTCTGCTTCTGCAGCAGCACCGACGACGTGAAGAACCGGCAGTCGAGCAGGGGAACGCGGTCCGTAAAGTTGCGCAGCGAGATATCGAGCGGCGCACCGAGATTCTGCTCGTTGAAGAGCGTTCGAAATTCCTGCCCCAGCGGATCTACAATCTCCTCGCCCACCATCTGCAGGCTGATGGAGAAGGCGTGTCCCGCGCGCATGGATCGCGCCAGGAAATCGAGCGCTTCCGGAAACTGCTCTTCCAGGGCGTCCAACCGCTTCTTTCGCTTGTGCCGCACGTAGAGATAAGGGAGCGCTCCGCAAACCGCGGCCAGCACGATGGCGGTGACCGGGCCGTTGAACATGAAGGGCATCAGAGTGCCGATGCCGAGTCCCGGAATGGCCATCAGCCCCATGGCCGCCAGAAGGCGCGATGACGACCAGTTGAGGCCGGCCTGCTGGATCTGCTCCTGGGCATGCCGCGAGAAGTGCAGCGAGGTGACCATCGCCTTGAACCCGGAAGGCTTCTCGGCGTCGATCTCCTTCAGCAGGTTCGACATCGTCACGACCGCATCTCCCGACGCGGTCTGCAGCATGTCGTTCACCTGCTTCTTGCGGCGGGCGTCGAAGAACTTCAACGCCACGCTTACAGCGAGCAGGATGAGCGCAAAGACGACGATGAACGCTACTGCTATACCGGCGGGCATCAGCCGATCTCCACGACGGTTTGGAACAGCTGCGGCGGCAGGGAGATGCCGCAAGCCTTCAGCCGTTCATAGAATTTGGGCCGGATTCCGGTGGCGCGGAAACGGCCCAGCACCCTGGACGCTTCCGAGATCCCGGTTTTTTCGAACAGGAAGATGTCCTGCAGGGTGATGACGTCCTGCTCCATGCCGACCACTTCCGTGATATGGGTGATGCGGCGCGAGCCGTCGCTGAAGCGCGCCACCTGCACGAACAGGTTGACGGCCGAGGCGATCTGCTGGCGAATCGAGCGGATTCCCATATTTGCATTGGCCATGCCGACCATCACCTCGAGGCGGCCCAGGCCGTCGCGGGGGGTATTCGCGTGGATCGTCGTGAGCGATCCGTCGTGACCGGTGTTCATGGCCTGCAGCATGTCGAGCGCCTCGTCCGACCGAACCTCGCCGACGATGATGCGGTCGGGTCGCATACGGAGGGCGTTGATCACCAGCTGCCGGATGTGGATGGCGCCCACGCCCTCCACGTTGGGCGGCCGGGTTTCCATGCGGGCCACATGCGTCTGCTGCAGCTTGAGCTCGGCGGCGTCCTCGATCGTGACAATGCGCTCGTCTTCCGGAATGTAGGAGGAGAGCGCGTTCAGCAGAGTGGTTTTACCGGAGCCGGTTCCGCCGCAGATCAGGATGTTCAGGCGGGCCCTGACGCAGGCTTTGAGGAGTTCCAGCATGCCGTCGGTCATCGCCAGTTTGGCGACCAGGTCCTCGCCCTTCAGTCCATGGCGGCCGAAACGGCGGATCGACAGCAGCGGTCCGTCTACGGCCACCGGAGGAATGGCGGCGTTGACGCGCGATCCGTCGGGCAGGCGCGCATCCACCAGCGGCGACGATTCATCCACGCGCCGTCCGACGCGCGAGACTACCTTTTCGATGATCCGCAGCAGGTGGGCATCGTCCTTGAATTCGACGGGAGTGCGATAAAGCTTGCCGCCCCGCTCTACGTAGACCAGCTTCGGCGTCGTGACCAGGATGTCCGATATGGAAGGGTCTTGCAGCAGCGGCTCGAGCGGTCCGAGACCGAAGACCTCGTCGAGGATCTCTTCGATGACGCGGTCCTTTTCCACCAGGCTGAGCGGGGTCTTCTCCTCTTCCACCAGTTTGGCGACCGCGGCGCGGATCTCAGCCCGCACCCGCTCGCCCGCCATCGAAGAGAGGGCCTCCAGGTTGATCCGGTCGAGCAGCTTGCGGTGGAGCGTGAATTTCAGCTCCTGGTACTCCGGGGTGTACCCTTCACGATTGAAAAGGCGGTTAACCCACCCCGTCTCCCGGTTCTCTCCCGGTCGGTGTACTGTATCCAGAGCGGCAGGCATGACGTTAGATCCCCTTGGGCCGGTGATTCCCGGCCGTGATTCATTGTTCGATTCGAATTAACCGAATAACCCGAACCGTTTCTTTACGGTCTTCTCTTCCTCCATGCCGGCCAGTTTCATCGCCAGCATGGTCATCTGTTTGCCCAGTTCGCAGCTCCGGTTCAACATGCGCCCTTCGGCGTAGGTTTCGTAGAGCTCCGGATAGTCGTTCGAAATCATGCAGAAAATGGGCACCCCGAGCATCTTCTCCAGCTCGTTCGCCGTGATATCCAGCCGCTTGGGCGCGCGGTTGAGGATCAGCCGGATTCGATTCTTCCCGAATCCGCTATCGAGCAGGGTCTGAATGATCTGCTTCGACTGGTGAAGCGCGGGAACCTCGAGAGTCGTCACCAGGCATGCCTCATCGATCTCTTCGAGCGCGGCCATGGCGGTGCGGCTCAGGCTGCGGCCCAGGTCGGCTACGGTCCAGTCGTAGTGCGGCCGCGCGAAAGCGAGGACCTGCCGAACCTGGTCGTCCCGGGGCTGCACCTTGGAAGCCAGCGCCAGGGGAGAGGAGACGATTTCGACTCCCGGAATACCGTTCGAGACCAAAGCCTTCCAGTAGGAGATGTCGAGCCGGTGCAAATTGTTGACGGCATCCAGGATGGAATAGACGGCCTTGGTCTTGGTGATGAAGCCGACCATGCCGGCATCCAGGTCGAGATCGGCCAGCAGGACTTTCTGATTCTGGCGGCCCAGCTCGGCGGCCACGTGGCAGACGATCGTGGTGGCGCCGCAGCCGCCCTTGGCGGACATGAATCCGAACGCCTTCCCGCCGCCTTTGGTGCCGCCCGGCCGCCGGCTGCGCTCCGTGGAACGCTTGTCGAGGGCCCGTTTGAGCGTGTCGCGCAGGGGGGGATGCAGGTATTCGTTGACGCCGGCCCGCATGGCGGCCAGAATCGTGTCGGAGTCCGCCGAAGTGTTGACGGCGACGATCATCGGATCCCCGATCGCGTTGCGGATCGAGGACACCAGGCCTTCGAGGGGTTCCCGCCATCCGCTGATGTCGATCAATACGACATCCGGCCGCATGCGCTCGAGGCGATCCAGGAAGTTGCCTACATCGCCAAGATCCTGGTGCTCCACGATGATCCGGAACGGCAATTCGGACAGGCAGGCTTGCACCTGCTCCCAGATTTCGCGGTTCTCAATCGCCAGGCCGATGGTAAGCGGATACATTTCCCTCTCCAGAGTCCTGGTTCACTTGCCGCTGCCTCCGGATCCATTGGCCGGCGGAAGACCCGGGTTCACTTGAGGCGGCGCCGCCGGAGCAACCGGCACCATCTGATAGATCGGGGCGACCGGGGCGGCCGGTACCGGTTTATCCATGAGCTGTTCGACGGGCATCGTTTCCACCATCGGATGTACCGGAACGGGTCCGGTCTTGTCCATTCCCGGCTGGGACATCGTGATGGGGCTGTTCTTCGTCATGAACGGCGTGGGATAGGAAAGATCCGGCACGGGCTGGTTGGCGGGTATCGGCCGCACGAGCTCGGGCGTGATGATGACCATCAACTCGGAGTTTTGCCGATTGATCGATTTGCTCTGGAACAGTTTGCCCAGGACCGGTATGTTGCTGATGCCCGGAATCTTGGAAAGGTTGTCGGTCGCCTGGTTATCGAGCAGCCCGGCAATCACGAAACTCTGGCCGCTTTCGAGTTCGACTTCGGTCTGCACCCGGCGCTCCGAGAGAGCCGGGACCGTGAGGCCCTGCACCGAAATCGCGTTCGTATAATCCAGCGAGCTGACTTCCGGCGCGACCTTGAGGCGGATCGTGCCGCGCGCCGTAACCGTGGGCAGGAAGCTGAGGCGCACGCCGTACTCGCGCCACATCAGGGTAATCGCATTGCCGTTGCCGCCCGGCTGCACCATGGGGAAGGGGAACTCGCCGCCGGCCAGGAAGCTGGCTTGCTGGCCGCTGATCGCGAGCAGGTTCGGCTCCGCCAGCATTTCCAGCATGCGTTTGCTTTCGAGCGCCTGGATGGCTGCTCCGAGGTTGATGTCTTTCCGGAAGAGAAGGATATTGACTGCCGAGCTGACCCCCGACAGAAGGCCGCCCTGCAGGCTCAGAGGCGAGCCCGTACCGATCGCGGTCTGTTGGTTGAAGGCGTTGGAGGCAAAGTTGACGCCCAGATCGCTGGTGACCGACCGGTCCACATTGGCGAACCGCACTTTGAGCACGATCTGGGGCTCCACCTGGGGCACCTGAACGCGCAGCAGGTTTACGGTCTTGCCGAGCGTGGCGGAAATCGCGATCACGCGCTCCGCCGCGGTCACGTCCTTCACCGTTCCGCGGACGAACGCGGTGTCGTTTTCGAAGGTGACGTTGATATCGTCGTTGGGGAATTCGCGCGCGATCTGCTGCCGGACCGCTTCCAGCTTGAGGGTGCTCATCCGGACGGTCAGGTCGTAGACCAGCCGCGCACCGTCCTGCTGCCAGATGATGAGCGAGGTGTCCCCCGGCGCCTTGCCGTTGAGCAGCACCTCTTTCGGGTTGACGGCGACGGCCTCGGCCAGGTCGCCGTTGGCCACCGACAGGCGGCGAATGTCGAGGGGGCTGTCGATGATCAGGGATTTGCCGACGGTCACCACGAGCTTGCCGACCGTCCCGCCCGATCCGGGAGTCTGCGCCTGGTCGGGCGCCGCTGCTTCGGGCGCCGGCTGGTCGGCGGGCTGGGCCGCCTGCGCCTGCTGGCCGGAAGGCTTCATGTCCGCGCCGGCATGCGCCGTTCGGAACGTCAGGAACGAGCTGCAGGCGGCCAGCAGCAAAACGAGCGGCACTTCACGAAGTCGTGGCACCTACTTGCCCTCCCCGCTGTGATCGAACTTGGTTTCGATCTTGGTCTTGCCCGAGATAATCTCCATTACGAAGGCTACTTTCTTTGGCGGCGGTGGCAATTCGTGGACCACCGGCGGCCTGGGCGCGCGCGGCCGGGGCGCGGCGTCGGCCTCTTCCGGGCTTCGCAGGCGCGAGCCTGTGAACAGGTAAGAGACCGCCGTGCCGGGCGTTTGCGCCACTTCGTGATCCAGCGGATTCCGCAGGACCAGCTGGATGTTGGTCTGACTGCTCGCCAGGCTGAGCTCTTCAGCCTGCATCGGCGTTACCAGCAGGTTCACGACCTGGACGATGACCGGTTTGCCTTCCGCGTCCTTCTTGTAATCCTGTCCGGCCGAAAGCACTTCGATGTTCTGGAGCAGCGTCTTGGTGACCGTTCCGAGCGTGTTGGAACCGCCAGGGCGGTTGCCGGAAATCAGCACGTCGACGCGCATGCCGGGCACGACGAACCCGGCGACGCCCACCACTTCGTTGACGCGGATCGCCACGGCGCGCATGCCGGGGGGAATCATGGCGGCGAGCCCGCCTCCGGCGCCCTTGGGAGCAAGCCGCGAATCGATAACCGGCTCCTTGGCGTATATGGGGGTGATCACGCCCCGGCCCACGACGTCTTCGGCCTTGATGCTCGAGCCGGGCGGGACCGTGCCGGGCCAGTCAGCCAGGCGCACATCCTCTTCTTTGAGGACCGTTCCCACCTCGATATCCCGCTGCGCGAGGACGATGCGAGCGGCCGCGGGGGCCGCCTTGGCCTGCTGCGGACGGTTGACGAGCAGCCGGTACAGCAGCAGGCTCGCGCCCGAGGCCACTACAAATGCGAAGATCAGAACGCCAACGAATCTTTTATTCATCGCCTATTCCCCGTCAGCTCCAGAGCTCCCGAATCTGTTTCGGGGTCTCTCTTTGCGTGGGTGCGCCGGGAGCCTGTTTTGGCCGCAACGCGCCGTCGTCCAGATTCCAACCGCACGCGTTGCGGCTATCGTTTGTGAAATCAACCCGGTTCATCAGACATGTTCCTCGGATTCCGGAACCGGCGTTCCGGAGGACGCGCCGGAACGATTGTTGCCTCCGTCCCTTCCGGCGCGTCCACAGGTGGTTACTACGGGGTGGCCTGGCTGCTGGCTGCGGCCAGCTGGCTATTGGTTGTCTGCCAGATGCCCTTGATGCTGCCGCCGGCGCCGAGGAAGAGGGCAGCGGAAGCCAGAGCCACGAACGCCATGAGCAGTGTGTACTCGATGAGGTCCTGGCCTTGTTCGTCATTCCAGAAGTTGCGCAAAAACGTCATTGTGGTTTCGCTCCTATGTTTTAGAATCGGTTTTCGTGATCGGTCGATCACTAGCCTGTGTTTTCGTGACCTTTCGATCACGGCTTGATCCCTTGCCGCTATCGACAAAGGAAACTCGTGTGCCCGCCGTGACGGAACGGAAGACCAGCGCAATTCCGTCGTCGTAGACCAGCCGCCAGCCGGCCGATACCTTGAGCGCGCCCGTCAGGGGCGCGTCCGGGGGCATTAAAACGGTGTCGACGCCAAAGTGGCCGAGGGTTTTCTCCCAGCCGTAACTCACCTTCAGGACGTCGATATACTTTTCCTCAAAATCGTCGCCGTAGAAATCGCTGCGTCCATCAACGAACACGCGATTCGAAGGATAGAGGCTCCAGATCAGATAGTCGCCCCACTCGTCATTGGTAAAAATCCGGGCGTGGGGAGCCTCCCGCAGGGTGGCCAGCGCGGCGTTCGGGTAGCGCGCCGGATCGAACTCCGCGCGGAACTTACGCGGCGGATGGGGAGCCCACATGACCGCCACCACCAGCAGGATTCCCGCGACGCTTGCCAGGTGCCAGCGGACGACGGCTTCGGTCTCGCCGGTTTCCGACTCAATCCGGTTGAACCGCGCCACCGCGTTGCGAAGCCAGGCCGCTACGTTCGATTGCGGCGCGGCCTTCAGCCAGTACGCCAAAGCGGCCGCCACCGGGGGGGCCGCCACGATCGCGAAAATCGCGACATTGCGAACAGCCAGCAGGGCCGCGTGGGCCCATAGCAGGATCAGCAAAGGCTCGGTGAACCGGCGGTTCAACAAGTGCCAGCAGGCCGCGGCTGCTCCCAGTACCAGCAGGATCTCGAAGAACGGGGCGGTCGGATGATGGAAGCTGGGCGAAAGGAATTCGACGATGTGGGCGAAGTTCCAGGGGTCGCGCAAATAGACGGCTATGTGTTCGTGCAGTTGATAGCCGTACGGGTTGATCAGGCTGGCCGCCAGGCAGGCGAACGAACTGAGGAAATAGCCGCGAGCCCGGCGCAGCCCTCCGGGCCGGCCGGCCGGATCGGCGGCGAACAGTACCGCGAGCAGCTCAGCCGCGCCATAGGCGCCGATCATGACCACCCCGACGAAGAATCCGCCGTGCAGATTGGCCCACAGAACAGTCACAACCGGGAAAATCGCCAGGTAGGGGATGCCCGCGAGCCTGGTGCGGCCCTCGCGCACATTCTCGAGCGCCCCGTAAAACAACACGAGAAACAGCATCGTGAACAGGTGCGGCCGGGCCAGCCAGTGGATCGAAGAGGCGGCAGCGGCGAGCATCGTCACGCTGATTGCGGTCAGTACGTTGGATTTCCGCAGCAACAGCCGGAACAGCAGCATGAACGTTACAGCCAGCATCAGGATGCCGAACAGGACCACGGTGCGCAGGCCGCCGTGGGCGTTCATCCACGCGAACAGCACGTCCGACAGCCATTCCCAGGCGAACCACGGGTCCCCCGGCTTGGAAAATGAGAAGATGTCGCGGGTCGGCACGGCGTGGTTCGCAAAAATCCACTCGCCGGTCCGGATGTGCCAGCCGGTATCGCAGTCGCTGAGCAGCGTCTTCACTCCGTCCATGCGGCCGAATAGAAATACGATCGGCATCAGGAACGCGAAGTCCGTGAAGGACGGCATCAGTTTGAGCGCGAACTGCGAACGCTGCGTTTCCATAATTAGGCCCCGGTCAGGCCATCCAGGAAGTTGCCACCGGTTGCGACGCTTCCGCTGCGCGCAGCCGGTCGTGGAAGGAACGAAAGTCCATGTAATTGACGCGCATAGCCACGCGGGGATAATCGGCGCTGTCTTGCGACACTCGCGTGACGGTCCCCTGACAGTGAATGCATTTCTGTCCGAACCCGTGATTGGCGGGTAGTTCGACCTCAATCGTTAGGATCTGCCCGAGTCCCGGAACCGGGATGTGGGTGTCTTCGCCCCTCCAGGCAATCAGCAGCCCGCTTCGGCTGATGTTCTCGGTGTACATCGCGCTCTTCATCCAGAGAGCCGGCGATGTGACATGACACCGGAGCTGGACCTCGATTCGCGGGCTCTCTCGCCTGTTGATGGTTTTCATTTCACTGGCTTCAACACCGCGAATGTAGCGCCGCAATTGCTGCCCGATCAATATCGTAAATGGGTTATACCTAGCTATTGCCGAAGGTTATTACATTAGATTGCCGGGGCGCCCTGTTTGGACGGGTCGGTTCGGCCAGTCCACTTCGGGGTGCAGTGGATACCCCCTTTTGGTCTACGACGGCAGGGTTAATATTGGATAATTATCTGCTACATACCGTGTCAGGTACCAGACGGTACTAATGACGTATATCCTTTATAATCAGTGTAATAGTACCGCTGATTCGCTTTGGACGGGGGTATTTCTTAATGCAATTTCACTATATTGCTACATTTTTCGCGTTAATTTTTTGTTGACATTGGTTGTATTTCATCAGAGAATCCCTTGTAGGAAGCCAAGCGAGACGCGCAACTTGAGGCGATTCACTTGCCGTCAGCCGGTCGCTAGGTGCAAAGGACAAAGAGAATGATGACGCGAATTCTTCTTTACAGCGACGAACCAATTTTGGCGAAAGGCCTGGAATCGGTTCTGCGGCAGCTCGAAGGATTTGAGCTGTTGCCGACCTGCAATACGATCGGCGGAGTGATGGAGCAAGTAGCCCATGGAGCGCCCGACCTGGTGCTGATGGACCTTACTCCGGAGATCACCTTCGCCGTTCTGAGCGAGATGAAGCACGCCATGATGACGACGAAGATCGTCCTGTGGGTAAACTCCATCTCCACCGAGCTGGCGTTTCAGGCCATGGGCCTGGGCGTACGGGGAATCCTCCGGAAGACCCTGCCCACCGATCTGCAAGTGAAATGCCTGCAGAAGGTGCAGGCGGGAGAGCTCTGGTTCGAGAAGGCGCTCACCGACAGCTTCCTGTGCGCGCGCCGCGTCGCGCTGACGCAGCGGGAAGGCCAGCTGGTCAGCCTGTTGTCCCAGGGGCTCAAGAACAAGGAGATCGCCACGACCCTCATGATCTCCGAGGGGACGGTGAAGGTCTACCTGTCCAGGTTGTTCCAAAAGGTCGGGGTGAAGGACCGCTTCGAGCTGGCTTTGTTCGGACTGAAGAACCTGACCACCGGGCAGCTTCCGGGCGGTGAGAAGGGCCACAGGGCCGGACCGGGCGCCATGCCGGGGCTGCGCTCGCTGGTACTGGAGAGGCCGGTGGAGCGGCACGAGCCGCCGGCGCGGTTCGCGGGTCCCATCCGTCCCGTGATTTCACGGCAATACTAACCCGCGCACCCCGCGGTTTTCAAATTCGAGCATTAGAACCGGGCGGCCCTTGCGGCCGCCCGATTCTTTTGTGGGTGCAGTCTTGTACGGGGAGGGGATGCCGGTCCGGCAGGGCAAGATCGCACACCGCCCCGTCCAGGCCGGGCGCGGCGGTGTGTGTCGCAGGCTTTACTACTTAATCGGGAGCGTAACGGTGTTGCTGTCCTGACCGTTGATGGTGACGTGGAGGTCGGCGTTGACGGCGCTGGGCGCACCGCTTCCCAGGCGGAACTGGACGGCATCGATTCCGACCCGCCCGGGCGCGGCGAATGCGTTGACCGCCGGCACGGAGTAATCTCCCACCTGCACGGTGACGGCATCGGAGAGAGTATAGGCCGGTGAAGCCGGGATGGCGAATCCTTCGGGACGCGGCGTGTTGGTCGGTCCAAGCCCGGTTCCATAGATAGTGAGCAGCTCACCGGCATTGGCGGGGGAATCCGTGGTGACCGGGGAGCCGTCTTCGTGCATCGCCACCGCGAAGGACACGCTGTCGATCGACTGCTGGAACAGCCCGGGAGCATTGCGTGCCGCGGTAAAGGGGCCCTTCACGTCGGGCTGTCCCTGAGAGCTCACGGTGAGCGTCTGATCGCCCAATCCGAGGTCCGGGGGCAGTTGCGCGTTGATCTGACCCGGCGAGACGAAGAACAGGGGGAGGAACAGGTCGCCGATCCGTACCGTGATTCCGCCCAGTGTCTGGGGCAGCGGGCTGTCCGGGCCGACGACTACCGCGCCGGCCAGGCTGGCTCCGAAAATCGAAACCACCGAACCGGGCGCGATGGCGTTCTGCGGCGTGACGCCCGCGGCGTTGGCCACGCCGGCCGGGGCAATGTACGGAACGCGATCGAGTACGGCCTGTACGCTGCGCGGCGAATTCATGGCGACGGCTCCCGAGGGAGTGCCGCCACTCATGTCTCCGCTCCAGTCCCTAAAACGGAAGCCGGGGCGGACCGAGGCGCTCACCACCACGGTTGACTGAGAGTCGTAGTAGCCGTCCGCCGACGCAGGCTGCATCGCCAGCGACGCGCCGTCGGCCGGCGCCGCCGAAGCGGAGAGGCGGTTCATCGTGTGGAACGTGGCGTTCAGCGTCACGGGGTCGGAACCCAACGTGCCCGTCCAGTCGACCGAGGTCGTCCCAGAGCCCGCCCATCCCGCGAAATCGGCGCGCGACCCTTCGCCCAGTGATACCGATGCGGGAGCCTTCAGGTGCACGGTGGTGCCCGCCGGCCGCTGGAGGTCGCACGGCGTCGTGCAGGCGCCATCATCGAGCGTCACCGTCACGCCCGCCAGCTGGCTGTTGATGATCAGGTGCCCCACCGGCGTATAGGTAGCGATCAGGCGCACGCCCACGCCGATGGCGCTTTCCGGCACCACGAAATCCTGTGCTGCGGTGCCTCCATTGGACCAACTGACAAAGGACCAGATGCGGTTCTGGTCGTCGGTCTGCTGCGCGGGCGCTTCGAGGTGGTGTGTCTCGCCCACACCCCAGGGGAAGTTGTAGGTAGTCCAATTGTCGCGCCCGTCGACTTTGATCTTCAAGCCGAAGGGTGCGGTGATTACCTGTGTCACGCCGACCGGAACGAACGTAGCGGTCAAGGTGTCCGACTGGTTGGCCGAATCGACACTATAAGCATGGGTAGCCGCGCCGCTGTCGCTCCAGGATTGGAAGGCCCACCACGTGCCATCCTTGGCCTGCTGCGGCGTGACGGCGCCGACCGAGTGGGTGGAGTTGAATCCCCATTGGAGCGTAGTGGGGGTGGGTACGAGCGCACGGTCCGCATACAATTGCAGGCCGGCGGGAATGGTCGCCAGGTTGACTCGTTTCGTCGGCTGGAACATCGGGCGAACGATTACCGGCTCTGTGAGCACTACCGTATTGATAAAGCCCGAAATGGTCTGGTGCGGTCCCGGGGTCCATCCCGCGAAGATGAATCCGTCGTTTGGAACGGCAGTCAATACTACGGTCGAGCCCGCTCCCAAATATAATTCGGTGTCGGAATTGACAGGGCTGCCATTCACATAAATCTTGCCCGCGCTGGCGCAGTTCGTCGGGTCGGGGCATGAGAAATAACGGATATCCAGCGCATATTGCGCGTCGAAAACGGCGTGGAATTCGGGTTGGGCCGGATCGGCCGTGACGGTGACGACGGGCCCGCCGGGCAGCGCTACCGAGCCATATTCCCAGTCCTTGAAGTTGTAGCGCGTCTTGTTCTGCAATTCATTCTGCAGCAGGCTGGTCACAGCCAGCACGTGCTTGCTGCCGATGGGCCACACGGCGCTCGACGGCTGGCTGTAGTATTGCCCGTCAACGGTGTAGAACATCCCCGACGGCGTGGTCGAGACGCTCACCATCGTGCCCAGGCTCTGCGCGTGGAACGCCGGCACGATCAGGGCGGGCAATCCAACCAGAACCAGAAAAATAGTCGTGAATTTCAATAAGAAGTGCTTCTTCATGGCTGGTGATCCAGGCGCCGGCGAAGGGACACTGCCGGAGCTACACGCAGTGTATGCACAATTTCGAGAAATTGCACGGCTAACTTTGGTAATGCAGCACTTATTAGCTATTTCGATCATTGATTCCGACGGAATTCCGGCATGTAATCGTAACGTTCGAAGACTACATTATGCGCTGGAACGGTTTCCTGATTTCGATTGCGCTGGCGGCCGTAGCAGGCTCCGCGCCGTTGCTCGCGGCCAACTTCGGGACCGTAGTTCCGATCGCCGGCCATTCCTCCGACATCGCGCTCGATGAATCGCGAGGTCTCCTTTATATTGCGAACTTCACCGCGAATCGAATCGAAGTCATGTCTACGTCCGATGGCTCGATTCGAAGCTCGATGAATGTAGCCGCGCAGCCCGGCGCGATTTCGCTTTCCCCCGACAACCAGTTTCTGATCGTGGCGCATTTCGGCAACTACGATGCCACGCAGACGCAGCCGGCCAAGAACGCGATCACGCTCATCAACCTGGGCGACAACACGCGGCAGACCTTCGCCATGGGCGACACCCCGCTGGGCGTGCAATTCATCGCCGACGGCCGCGCGTTTATCGTTACCAATACGAGCCTGGTTCTCTTCGATCCGGTCTCGGGCGCGATGCAGGTGGTGGCCACCTTTGCGACACTCGCCAAGACGCTTCCAGTCGATCCCGCCACGTTTCCGTCGCAGGTGATTCTGGCCTCGCTGGCCACCTCGCCCAACCGCCGCTACGTGTACGGCATTGCGGACGACGGCGTCGCCCAGGCGTTCTATCGCTTCGATTCCGGCACCGGCTCTATTTTTGCGATCGGCGTCATCGCCTCGCCCAAGCCGCTGCCCCGGATCAGCGTCTCGGCCGACGGCTCCTGGGCCATCATCGGCCAGTACAAGCTCGACGCCTACGCCAACGATCTCGCGCAGTTCCCGAACTCGGTGACCTCGGTCAATGTCGGCGGCAATGCGGTCGATTCCAAGGCCGGGATCATCTACGCACAGATCCTCACAGCCAGCCCGCAAACAACTTCCGCCACTTCATCCTCCACACCGGCGGCTTCGGCGCCCTCCGCCACACCGCCGGTGCTCTCCCTTCTGGACGCGGATAACCTGGCGGTGCGCGACCGGCTCTCCCTGCCCGAGAATATCACCGGACGCGCGGTGCTGACGTCCGCGGGAGACGTTCTCTACGCCGTCAGCGACAGCGGCGTCATGGTCCTTCCGGTCGGCTCCTTGAACCGTTATCACCGGCTGGCGACGGCGCAGACCGACATCTCCGCCAGCGGCAACTTCTGCAACCGCACGGTGATCACGCAGAACCTCACCATCACCGATCCGGGCGGCGGCAGAACCGATTTCATCGTCACTTCCAACCTGAGCGGCGTCACGGTTTCACCGCAAACCGGCGTCACTCCGGCCACCGTACAGGTGCGCATCGATCCGAACGCTTTTCAGAACCAGAGCGGCACCGTGACGGGCGCCCTGACGATCGTTTCGGGGAGCGCGGTGAATCTTCCCAACCCCGTGCGCCTTCTGGTGAACAACCGCAACCCGGACCAGCGCGGCACCACGGTCACGATTCCCGGAACGGTTACGGATGTTCTGGCCGACCCGGCGCGCAGCCGCTTCTACGTTCTGCGGCAGGACCAGAACCAGGTGCTGGTTTTCGACGGCACGACGTACACCCAGATCGCCACGCTGCGGACCTCCTCGACGCCCACCCAGATGGCCCTGACGTTCGACCAGAAGTACCTCATCGTGGGCCACGACAATGCGCAGTTCGCCTACGTCTACGACCTCGATACTCTGCAGCAGCAGGTGCCGATTCAGTTTCCTCCGGGACACTATCCGCGGCAGATCGCCGCATCGGGAAAGGCCATACTGGCGCTGGTGCGGGACGTTACCGGGGATGCGCCCGGCACGGTTGACCGCATCGATTTCGTGGCGCGCCGCGCCACCCAGCTGCCGACTCTCGGAATTTACAAGAACAGCGTGAACCCCAATGCAGTGCTGACGCCTTCGCCCAACGGTGCCACCATCCTGCTGGCGTCCCCCGACGGCAACGTGATGCTGTACGATGCCAACGCCGATACGTTTACGGTCTCCCGCAAGGACTTCACCACGCTGGGCGGAGCCTATGCGGCGTCGAGCTACGGGACGTACGTGGTGGGCAACAATTTGCTGAATTCCTCGCTGGTGCCGCAGGCCACGCTCGAGAGCGCATCCGGCTCGCCCGCGGGGTTCGCGTTTGTGGACCAGTGGGGCCTTCGGACCACGACTCCGGACATGGCCAGCCCGGGCGTCATCCAGCATGTCGATCCCGGGGTGAGCCTCAGCCAGAAGCCCACCCGCATGGTGGAAGCGGCGCTGGACGGAACCACGATTCAGCCCTTCATCCGCTCCCTGGCGCCTCTCTACGACCGCAGCGCCGTCATCTCGCTTTCCGTCTCGGGCTTCACCGTGCTGCCCTGGAACTACGACGCAGCCGTGGCGCCGCCCAAGATTTCGAGCGTGGTGAACGCCGCCGACGGCACCCTTCCGATCGCGCCCGGCGGGCTGATCAGCATCTACGGCCAGCAGATGAGCCCGGTCAACATGGCCACCAAGGAAATTCCACTGCCCACCGCCCTCGGTGAGTCGTGCCTGACGGTCAACGGGATCCCGGTTCCGATGCTGTTCGTATCGCCGGCCCAGATCAACGGCCAGCTTCCGTTCAACGTGGACGGCAGCGCCACCATGACGCTGCGCACTCCGGGCGGCATCAGCGACAACTTCTATCTTTCGATCCTGCCGGCCGCGCCGAGCATTTTCCGGAGCGGAACGGCCGGGCCTACGACCGGCCTGGCGACGGTGGTGCGCGCCGACAACAACGAGTTGGTGACGCCCACCAATCCGATTCATCCGAACGATACGGTAGTGATCTACGCCACGGGCCTCGGCCGCACTTCCCCGGCCGTCGATTCCGGGCAGCCGGCGCCCTCGGATCCTCTGCCCTACGCGATCATCAGCCCGACTGTGACGCTCGGCGGAACGAATCTCAACGTTTTGTATGCGGGGCTGGTTCCGGGAGAGGTAGGCGTCTACCAGATCAACGCGGTGGTCCCCGGCGGCGTTCCGCAGGGTCTGGATATTCCCCTGGTCATCAACCAGGGCGGAAGCACCACCTCCTTGAGTGTACGGGTCGTGAAGTAGTCGACAGGAGTTACGAATGAAATCAATTAGTATCGCGATATTGGTTTTGTCAGCGGCGGGGTCTTGCGCATTTGCCCAGACGTGGGAAGTGGGCGGCGGCGGGGGACTATCTTTCCTTCCCGGTGTCGGCGTCTCGAGCCCGGCCGGTTCGGCGACGGCAGGCTTCAAACCGGGGCTGGCGGCGAGCGGATACGTCGGACAGAACCTGAACCCTCACATCAGCGGTGAAATTCGCTACGACTTCCTGATCAGCACGCTGAAACTGGCGAGCGGCGGAACCGAAGCGACTTTCTCAGGCATGTCCCACATGGTGCACTACGATGTGCTGCTGCATACCAGGCGGCGCGGATCGCACACCGAGTTGTTCGCGATATTGGGCGGCGGCATGCGGATCTTCCGCGGCACCGGCACCGAGTCGGCGTACCAGCCGCTCAGCCAGTTCGCCTATTTGACCAAGACCCAGACCGTTAAGGCGATGGCCAGCGTCGGCGCCGGCGTCCGTTTCAGAATCGCTCCGCGGCTGTTCCTGCGCACGGAGTTTCGAGACTATATCACGGCGTTTCCGGAGGAGTTGATCACACCTGCTCCTGGCGCGAAAATCGGCAGTATCCTGCACGATTTCGTTCCCATGGTGGGAATCAGCTACGAACTCGCCCCCAACGAGCACTAGAACAGCCGATTTTCTCCTGCCAAACCGGCCGCGGCGCGCAAATCGCCGCGGCCGATCTTTTTTTGCCGGCCTGCCTCCTCAGAGTCCCTTCTGCGACACCTTATCGATGAGAGTCTGCATGTCCTCGGCGTGTTCCTCTTCGTTAGCCAGAATCTCCTCCATCATGCGGCGGGTGGTGGGGTCTTTGTCGCCGAGGAAGCGGATGATCTCGGAGTAGGATTCGATGGCTACGCGCTCCGCCACCAGATCCTCCTTGATCATCTCGGTTAAGCTGTTGCCTTCCGCGTATTCGGAGTGGCTGCGCGTGATGAGGCCCTCGGGGTTGAAGTTCGGCTCGCCGTTCAATTGCGTGATGCGCTCGGCGATCCGGTCGGCATGACCTTGTTCTTCGGCGGCATGCTCGGCGAATTCCTGGGCTACCGATTGCGCGCTCAGCCCGCGCGCCATGAACTGGTGCCGCTTGTAGCGCAGAACGCACACAATTTCGGTGGCCAGCGCTTCGTTGAGAAGGCGGAGGACGGTCTCGAGGTCTGCCTGGTAGCTGCTGGTGACCGCGCCCTTCTCGATGTGCTGTCGGGCCCTGCGGCGAATCTCCTTGATGTCGGTGAGGAACGGTTGCATGGTAGCCATGCCTCTATCATCGGCCAGGCCGCCGGTTCGCCTTGCCCGCCAGGGTGCGTAACGGCACCTCGGAGCGGCCGGAACTGTACTTGCGTTATCGTAACGGAAGATGGACGAACCATATATCAGGGCGCGCGGCCTGGCGAAGGTTTACCAGTCGGGCGGCGCGGACCTGGTCGTATTCGCCGGGCTCGATCTGGACGTGTGCCGCGGCGAAATGCTGGCCCTGGTGGGAGAGTCCGGGGCGGGGAAGTCCACTCTGCTGCACCTCCTGGGCGGTCTGGACAGACCTTCGCGAGGTACGATACACTACGGAAGTAGAGAGATCTCAAGTCTCGCTCCATCGGAAAATGCGGATTTCCGAAACCGGGAAATTGGATTTGTCTGGCAGATTCACTACCTGCTGCCTGAGTTTACGGCGCTCGAGAATGTGATGATGCCACTGTTGATTCGGGGTTGGACGCACACGCGGGCCAGCTCGGAATCGCTGGCGAGGTTGGATGAAGTCGGACTTCGTGCGCGCGCGTCGCACCGGGCCGGTGAATTATCGGGAGGCGAACAGCAGCGGATCGTCCTGGCCCGGGCCCTGGTGGGCAAGCCTTCCGTGCTGCTGGCCGATGAACCTACCGGAAATCTGGATTTCCGGACCGGCGAAATGATCTTCGAACTTCTGGCCGGCCTGCATCGATCTAATCAGCTCACGTCCGTATTTGTCACACACAATCTGTCGTTTGCGAACCGCTGCGACCGGGTTTTGAGTTTGGAAAAGGGGGGCTTGGTACCCGGGGAACTAAAGGGTTCGCAACCGGGAGGCGAGCCGGAGTATCTTTAACCTTAGGGGGCGTCACATTTTATGTTTGAGCGTTACACGGAGAAGGCGCGAAGGGTAATCTTCTTCGCACGGTACGAGGCCAGCCAGTTTGGCAGTCCCTATATTGAAACCGAACACCTGCTCCTGGGACTTCTGCGCGAAGACAAGGCGCTCGCGAACCGCTTCTTGCGCTCGCACGCTGCGGTAGAGTCTATCCGCAAGCAGATTGAAGGGCACACCACGATCCGGGACAAGGTTTCGACCTCCGTGGATCTTCCCCTGAGCCACGAATGCAAGCGGGTTCTGGCTTACGGCGCCGAAGAGGCGGAGCGGCTCAACCACAAGCACATCGGGACCGAGCACCTGCTGCTCGGCCTGCTGCGTGAAGAGAAGTGCTTTGCGGCCGAGATCCTGCACGAGCGCGGGCTGCGGCTATCCACGATTCGGGAAGAGCTGGCGCGTTCCCAGAGCGAGAAGGTCGCCTCCGCGCGGCCCAAGGAAAGCTCGCTGCTGGCCGAATTCAGCCGCGATCTTACGCAGGCCGCCATGGACAATACGCTCGACCCCCTGATCGGGCGGGATTACGAGCTCGAACGGGTGGTCCAGATCCTCTGCCGCCGCACCAAGAACAACCCGGTGCTGATCGGGGAGCCGGGAGTGGGCAAGACGGCCATCGTGGAAGGCCTGGCGCAGCGCATTGCCGAAGGCGATGTACCGTCGTTCCTGGCCGACAAGCGGATCCTGGCGCTCGACCTTTCGCTGATCGTGGCCGGCACCAAGTACCGCGGCCAGTTCGAAGAGCGGCTCAAGACCATCATGAAAGAGCTGATGGAGAACCAGAACGCCATCATCTTCATCGATGAGCTGCACACGCTGGTCGGCGCGGGCTCGGCGGAAGGCTCGCTCGACGCGGCGAACATCCTGAAGCCGGCCCTCTCCCGCGGCGAAATCCAGTGCATCGGGGCGACTACGCCCTCCGAGTTCCGCAAGTCGATCGAGAAGGACCGGTCGCTCGAGCGCCGCTTCCAGGCGGTGAAGGTTCCGCCCCCCAGCGAGGGCGACGCGGTCAAGATCCTGTTCGGCATCAAGGACCGCTACGAGAAGTTTCATGCGGTCGCCTATACCGACGACGCCATCGAAACCGCCGTCTTCACGTCCAGCAGGTATATTCCGGACCGCTACCTGCCGGATAAGGCCATCGATTTGATCGATGAGGCGGGCGCGCGCGTCAAACTGCGGCAAACCACCCTGCCGGCGGACCTGGCGGATATCCAGAAGCGCATCAAGTTCATCGTGCACCGCATGGAAAACGCCATCGCGAACCACGAATTCGAGAAGGCGCGCTTTTACTCCGACGAGGAGCGCAAAGAGCGCGAGAACATGCGCCAGTTGCGCGAGAAATACAACCTCGACGACTCCTCCACCGGCTGCGTCACCAAGGACGACATCGAGGAAGTGGTGGCCCGCTGGACCGGCGTGCCGATGACCGCTATCAAGGAAGAGGAAATCGCGAAGCTCCTGCGCATCGAAGACGAACTGCACAAGCGGGTTATCAGCCAGGAGAAGGCAATCTCCGCGCTGGCCCGGGCCATCCGCCGTTCCCGCGCCGGTCTCAAGGCAAGCAACCGTCCGGCCGGCTCGTTCCTGTTCCTGGGCCCCACGGGCGTTGGCAAGACCGAGGTCGCCCGCGCACTGGCCGGGTTCCTGTTCGGGAGCGAGAAGAGCCTGGTTCGCTTCGACATGTCGGAATACATGGAGAAGCACTCGGTTTCGAAGCTCATCGGCTCGCCTCCGGGATACGTGGGCTACGAAGAGGGCGGCCAGCTCACCGAGCGGGTGAAGCGCAATCCCTACTCCATCATCCTGCTCGACGAAATCGAGAAGGCGCACCCGGATATCTACAACATCCTGTTGCAGGTGTTTGAGGACGGCCAGTTGACCGACGGTTTGGGCAACCAGGTCGATTTCAAGAACACCATCATCATCATGACGTCGAACCTGGGCGCCCGCTTCCTCGAGAAGCGCGGCCACCTGGGATTCTCGGCCCCGGCGGGCGAAGGCATCCCGTCGAAGATCGAGGACATGGTGCGCGGCGAGGTGAAGAAGGCGTTCAACCCCGAGTTTCTGAACCGCCTGGACGAGATCATTCTCTTCACGTCGCTCACAGACGACGACCTGATCCAGATCATCGACCTGATGGTGACCCAGGTGAATTCGAACCTGATCGCCAAGCAGGTGAAGATCCGGCTGTCGCCCGACGCGGCCAAATACATCCTCGAGAAGACCTGCGGCGACCGCAGCTACGGCGCGCGCCCGCTGCGCCGCGCCTTGCAGAAGTACATCGAGGATCCGCTCTCGGAAGCGCTGATCCAGGGCACGCTGCCGCGCCCCGCCGATCTCGAAGTTTACCTTGGCGACACCGGCATCTATTACCGGCAGGTGAGCCCGGAAGGCGAAGCGGCGGTCCCCGCCGGAGCTCCTGCGGAGCCGCCGGCCGGCACGCTGCTCTACACTTTCTAACTCCTGTCTGTTGGGTTCGACAAGGGCGGGTTGCTGCGGCAGCCCGCCCTTTTATTCACCTGCCTCACTCTTCCCGCATGAGTTTCGATGGATCGACGGCAAGCGCCCGCCGGGCCGGAATGGCGGACGCCGCAATGCCCAGCAGGGCCATCGTCAGTACCGCGCCACCCACCACTACCGGATCGCCCGGATTCGCCTGGTACACGACCTGCCCCAGCAGGCGGCTTGCGAAAACTCCTGCCAGTAGCCCCAGCGCCGATCCCACACCGAGCAGCACCACTGGACGCCCTACCGCCGCTCTCATTACATGCGCCTTCCGCGCACCCAATGCCACGCGGATGCCCAGCTCTTTCATCCGGCGGCTCACGCTGTAGGAAGCCATGCCGAAGATGCCCGTCACAGCCAGCATGGCTGCCAGCAGGCCCATGACGCCCAGCGCCACTGT
The DNA here is from genome assembly GCA_963836015.1 of Bryobacterales bacterium. Classification (GTDB taxonomy): domain Bacteria; phylum Acidobacteriota; class Terriglobia; order Bryobacterales; family Bryobacteraceae; genus CAWCDJ01. The sequence continues at coordinate 1,277,965 of CAWIIF010000004.1, forward strand.
CGCTGCCTGTGCCGGGAACAGCTCACCTTGCAGCGTAACGGACCAGCTCTGCACCGTGATCGGCACATCCGGCTCGATGCCGCTCAGTGTGCGTTCGAGCGCCGCCGCCATCTCGTTCGGCGCCAGCCGTGAGCGAATCACCAAAACCATATCGCTCTGCTGGTTTTGCGGCAGTGGAAGATACACCACAGGCTGCGGCGACTCTTGCAGGTCGTGGTACTTGCCGTTTTCCGCCACGCCCACCACTTCCGTCAGCGTTCCCCACAGAATGAACCGCTGTCCGATCGCCGGCATTTCGCCCCACATCCTCCGCGCGAAGGTTTGGTTCACGATCGCCACATGCGGCGCCTTTTCGGTGTCATGCCATGAGACATCCCGCCCGCCGAGTAGCCGGGTGCCGGCCGCCTCGAGGTATCCCGGCGACATCGTAAACACGTACGGCGCCAGCGCAGCATTGTTCAGCTTGAACTCGGTCGTCCCCGGCCGGAAAACCGGAATCCCATGCATCCCGCCGGTAAACGGCGTGCGGCTCACCGTGCCCGCCGCCGTCACCCCGGGGATGCGCCGCGCCGCCGCAATCAGCTCTTGCTTTTTCTCGACCGCCACGCCGGCTCCTTGTTCCCTCTCGCCCAGGTCCAAATCGGCCAGCACCACGCCCCGTGGCTGGATACCCAGCGGAACGTGGAGAGCGCGCACCATGCCGCGTACCGCCACCAGCGAAGCGGTTACGAGTAGCGTGCAGATCGCGATTTGGGCGCCCAACAATAGGTCCCGCAGGGCAAACCGGCGCAAGTGCACTGAATTCGCAGATCCGCCCCTGATCATCTGCAACGGACTGCTCAGCCACACCTGCTGCGCAGGAACCATCCCGAACAGCAGCGCGCTTCCCAGTGTTAATGCCAGACCTGCCAGGTACACACGCGCATCTACGATTGCCTCCAGATGCACTTCTTCCATCGGATGCCACCGGTTCAACACGCCCAGCAGCAGGTCCGCGCTCACCAGGCCCGCTGCTCCCCCCATCAGCGATACCATTACCGCCTCTGTCAGCAGTTGCCTTAAGATCCGCCCCCGGCTGGATCCAAGCGCCACTCGGAGCGCCAGTTCCCGGCCGCGATCCGCCGCGCGCGCCGCAAACAGAGTTGCCAGGTTCGCGCATGCCGCCGCCAGCACCAGCAGCCCCAGCAGGGTCACGCTGTAAAGAAACCCGCGAATGACGTCACCCTCGTCCCCGATGAGTCCCGGATGGATCAGCCGCAGCGCCTGTCCATCGTCGGTCTCCGGATATTCCCTCGCCAGCTCGGCCGAAATCGCGTTCAAATTTTCCGTCGCCTGCCTCGGCGTCACACCCGGCTTTAGCCGGCCAATCACCGTAACAGCTACGGATGTCCGGCTATGTAGATAATCCGATCCCTCCAGCTGCTCTTCGTTCGCCATTGGAATCCAGTAGTCCGGCCAGACAAACCGCTCCGTGCCGTGGAACCGCGCCGGCGCCACGCCAACGACCGTAAACGGATGCCTGTCGAGCTCCACGGCCGTCCCGACTACACCGGGATCGGCAGAAAACAAGTTTCGCCACAGTGTATCGCTCAAGACCACATACGGGGCTGAATTTGGACCATGCTCGTCCGCCCCGTGGAAGAACCGGCCCAGCTCCGGCTGCACCCCCAACAGATCGAAATAATTGCCGGTGACTTCATCGCCGTGGACCTTCCTCACCGAGTTACGCCAGGTCAGCCTCGCACCGGAATATCCATAGATCGCGGCCATCCCGCTGAAGGTGGTGTTCCGCTGCCGAAAATCCTCAAACGCGGGATACGACGTAGTCAGTAGCCGTCCGATCATCCACTCTTTATGGCGCATCTGATACAGGCTCTGGGGGTCGCTCACATCGAGCGGATGCAACAGGACCGCGTTCAGCACTCCGAAGACGACGACGTTTGCCCCAATCCCCAGCGCCAGAGTGACTAAGGCTACGACCGTGAACGCGGGGGACTTCCGAAGCACGCGAAGCCCATAACGAACATCCAGCAGCAGGTTCTCCATGAATGGCAGGCCCTCTCAAGATGCGAAGCGGTAGCCGACTCCGCGCACCGTGTGGATGTAGCGCGGGTTCTGGGGAGTCTGCTCCAGTTTCTGGCGCAGCCACGCCACGTGCACGTCGATCGTGCGCGACGACACCCCCGGCTGGTATTCCCACACCGCCTCCAGCAGTTCCTCGCGAGTAACCACCTTATCGCGCCGCTCGATCAGGTAGCGTAGCAGCTCCATTTCTTTGCCCGCAAGGCTCACGGGCGCGCCGTCTTTGTCCACCTCGTTCCTCACGAAATCCACGGTGACACCGTCAAACTGGTACTTCTCGATGCGCGCGCGATTCTCTTTCCGTACGCGCCGCAGCAGAGCTTCGATGCGCGCCATCAGCTCGGGCGGCTCGAAGGGCTTGGTGAGATAGTCGTCGGCGCCGAGTTTCAGGCCTACCACTCGATCGGTGAGCAGCGATTTTGCGGTGAGCATGAGGACGGCCACGTCCTTACCCTGGCGGCGCAGCTCCTTGCAGACATCCAGGCCGCTCATGCCCGGCAGCATCACGTCCAGAATCAGGAGGTCGAAGGGTCCCGCGGCGGCGCGCGCCAGCCCCGACGGGCCGTCGCCCGCACTCTCGACGTCGTAGCCTTCCGCCCGCAACAGGTCGGACAGGGTGAGCACCAGGCCCGGCTCATCCTCGACTAAAAGAATGCGCGAGTTCATGTCCTTTTTCCGGGGGCGCCGCCGGAATGCGCACGATGAATTCGGCGCCTTTGCCCGGTTCGCTCTTCACCGAAACCGTACCGCCGTGCGCTTCCACGATCTTCTTGACCAGGCTGAGTCCCAGGCCGGTGCCGTGCACCTGGTTCTCCTGTGCGCGCCGGCCGCGGAAAAACGGATCGAACAGGTGCGCCTGCTCGTCGGGCGGAATGCCCGGCCCGCGATCCGCCACACGGACCTCCACCCAGATCCGCCCGCGCTCCACCACGCGTCCGGCGAACAGCCCAATCCAGCCGCCGCCCGCAGCCCCGTACTTCACCGCATTGCTGATGAGGTTGCCCAGCGCATGCTCGAGCGCCGCCGGGTCGCCCAGGATCAACGGCAGCCCGTTCTCGACATGCTGCTCCACTGTGCAGCGGCCGGATTGGATCGCGGCGCCGCCCGCTTCCAGTGTATCGGCGATCACCGATTCGATCCACACGGGCCCGGGCTCCTGCACGATATGGCCGGCTTGCGCCTTCGAGAAGCGCAGCACCTGCTCCACCATCTGCTTCAGCCGGCCGCTCTCCTGGTGGATCAGCGCGCCGTACCGTTCGACGTGGGCCGGATCGCTGGCCACCCCGCCTTTCAGGTTGTACGCCGCGGTGTGGATCACAGAGAGCGGTGTGCGCAGCTCATGAGAGACACCGGCCACAAAATCCATCTGCAGTTCGGCCAGTCGCTGCGAGCGGCGGGTGAAGCGGATCCAGGCGACCAGCGTTCCGAACATCAGCAGCAGGACGCAGGAAGTGACGCCTACGCTGCGCAGCCGCGCCTGCGCCACCACGGCCTCGAGAGACCCCGCCCGGTGGCGCACGTACATTTGCCAGCGGCCGAAGCCCGGCCCTCCGGACGTGCCGCGACCGCCCATCGATGCGCCGTGGCCCATCACCAGGTCGAACGGATTTCCGAACAGCGATACGGAGGCGTCCGAATTGGCCATCACCTGGCCGGGATCGCCTCCGCCGGCCCGGTAAATCACGATGGGTGTGGACGTCCGGGTCATCACTTCCACCTGGTATTCCAGGCTGCCGCCGGCGGCGACGTAGCGCTGCACGAGTTCCGGGAGGAGCACGTCGCGAACGTAAGGGAGGTTCAGCTCGAAGATGCTCCAGGCGATCTCCCGGCGTGCAAATGGCACAGGCCGCGCGGTCGTTAACAGCGGCAGCTCGAAGACGGTGCCTTCATTATCCGGCGAGCTATCGAACGACTGAGGCCCGCCCGGACCCGCCAGGCCCTGCTCCATCTTCTCCACCCGCGCCCTCAACCAGGCCCAATTCTCCGGCCACTTCTCCGTGCGGAAAGCGCTGCCCGCCGGGTCCAACGTGCGCAGAATCAGTTGGCCCTTCGCGGATTCCGCGATGGCGATCTGCTGGAAGATCGGGCCGTGGCGGGCGGCCGCCCTCCACTGCTCGTAGCGTGCGATCATCGCGGTTTCAGCTGACTCGGCGTCGGGGGCACGCCCGTTCACCGGCAGGACCGCGCGGCACGCCGCGCCGATTTCCGAGTTGAGGTCCTGACTCAAACGGTTGAGGCTCGCCTGGAGGCTGTCCTGCAGCCGCTCGCGATCGGCCACGGCGACCGCCCCGATCCAGCGGTACTGCAGCACTCCCAGCACTCCGCAGAGCGCGAACAGCGCGCCCACGAAGAACCACGAGGCCAGCGCCCGCCGTCGATCCCGCCCGATTTGCACGTCTATCTCTACCTTACCTTTGCGCAGCTTAACGCGCCGCCCGCCGAGAGTAAAGACTGCGTTAAGGATGTTAAGGTTCGCCGCGATCGGGAAACTATTCCGCCCGCCGCCGCTACTTTACAGGTGACATGGCCGAACAACGCATTTCGAAGGGGCTCGCATGGCTGCTGGCCGGCTCGCTCCTCGCCTCCCTCGGGATGGCCTCGGAATATCACGGCACGGTCAATGCCGGGGGCCAACCGCTTCCCGGCGCCACCGTCAGCGCCGCGCGGGGCGACTCGAAAATCGTCACCACCACCGATGAAAAGGGCGCCTTCTCGTTCCGCGACCTGCCTGACGGCAACTGGACGATCGATGTCGAAATGCTCGGATTCGAAAAGTTGACACGCGAGGTGGGTGTGGCGCCCGACGCGCCCCCGCCCGCGTGGGACATGAAGTTCCTCTCCGAGGCCGCGCTCACCGGCGGCCTCGATCATGGCGGGAGTGTGGTCCCCCCTACCCGCGCGGCGAATTCCTTCCCCGCAGCGCCTCCCGCCACCAGATCCACCGCTCGCGCGGACTTCCAGAGGACCTCGGTCACGCAATCCGCCGAGAGCAGCACATTCTCGAGTGAAGGCACGATCAAGACCGAAGAGGCGGCCGACCTCAGCCAGAGCTCCGCCAATTCCTTCATCGTGCAGGGCAGCGTCAGCAGCGCGGCCGGCATGGGCGCGCAGAACGATTGGGGGCCTCCCGGCGGACCCGGCATGATGCCCATGATGATGGGTGGAATGGGTGCGCCCGGAGCCGAGGGCCTGCCCGGAGCGCCGGGCGCCGCCATGGCTTCGGCCGGCGGTGGGGGACGCGGCGGACCGGGAGGCGGCGGGCCTCCGGGTGGCATGATGGGCGGACCCGGTGGCGGCGGACCTCCCGGAATGGGCGGACCCGGCGGAGGCCGCGGCGGCTTCGAGGGCGGCGGCCGTGGAGGACGCGGCGGTCCCGCATGGCAGGGCCGGCCGAATGCGATGGCCTTCGGCAACAACCGGCGCGATCCGCGAAACTCCTATATGGCATCGGCCAATTTCAGCCTCGACAACTCGGTTTGGGATGCACGGACCTTTTCCGTCACGGGCGCCAACGTTGCGAAGCCCTCCAACGCCATCGGCCGCGGCGGCGTGATGTTCGGCGGACCGTTGCAAATCCCCGGCCTCATCAGCGCTTCCAAACGCATCCTGTTTACCTTGAACCTCGAGTTCCAGCGCAACCGCACCGGCACGGTTTCCGACCCGGCCACGGTTCCCACCGCGCTCGAACGCACCGGCGATTTCTCGCAAAGCGCCTACACCATCTACGATCCATCCACGGGCAGCCCGTTCCCCGGCAACCGGATCCCCGCCACCCGTTTGAATTCGACGTCGCTCGCGCTGCTCGACTATTACCCGAACCCCAATCTTCCCGGCGCTGTGCGCAACTACCAGACGTCGTGGACCGGCGGCAACAACTCGCACAACTTGAACTCGCGCATCTCCAACGTGCGCATCGGCGGCAAAGACCGGCTGAACTTCGGGCTCGGCTACCAGGGCAGCAACACCGTCACCCCCAACCTCTTCCAGTTCATCGACACCGGCTCGGGACGCGCCATCAACTCGAACCTGGCCTGGGCGCACAACTTCAGCACCACGCTCATCAACAACGTGAACTACACGTTCAGCCGGATGCGCCAGGAGTCCTCGCCCTACTTTGCCGACCGCGAGAACGTGGCGGATTCGGTCGGCATCCTGGGCACCTCGCAGAACCCCATGAACTGGGGACCCACCAGCCTCAGCTTCACCAACTTTGCCGGGCTCAGCGACGGCAACGCATCCCTCAATCGCAACCAGACCAGCTCGGTGGGGGACAGCCTGCTGTGGGTACGCGGCCGGCACAACCTCACGTTCGGCGCCGACTACCGGCGCCAGCAGTTCAACCAGTTCGCCGATACCAACGGCCGCGGGGCGTATTCCTTCACCGGCTCCGCCACCAGCCTGCTGGTGGACGGTGTGGCACAGAGCGGCACAGGATACGACCTGGCCGATTTCCTGCTCGGCATTCCGGCCACCGCCTCCATCCGCTATGGCAACCCCGACAAATATCTCCGCGGCGGCGGCTACGATTTTTACATCAACGACGACTGGCGGATCACGTCCCGGTTCAGCCTGATCCTCGGCCTGCGCTGGGATTACGCGGCGCCCGTCACCGAGCTGTACAACCGCCTGGTGAACCTGGCGATTGCGCCCGGCTTTTCCGGCATCACGGCGGTGGAGCCCGGCACGGCGGGTCTCTCCAGCGGGCTGATCAACCCCGACCGCAACAACTTCTCGCCGCGCATCGGCTTTGCCTGGCGCCCGTCCACCAAGGGTTCGCTGGTGGTTCGCGGCGGCTACGGCATCTACTACAACACCTCGGTCTACAACCTGGTGGCATCCAACATGGCGCAGCAGCCGCCCTTCGCGCAGTCCCTGAGCGTGTCGGGCTCGGCGGCCGATCCGCTGAACATCCAGAGTGCGTTCCTGCAGGCCACCACACAAGCCTCCACCAGCACCTTCGCCGTCGACCCGAACTACCGCATCGGCTACGCCCAGACATGGAACCTCTCGATCCAGCACGACCTGCCGCTCCACATGTTCGGCACTATCGGCTACCTCGGCACCAAGGGCACGAGGCTCGACCAGCAGTTCATCCCCAACTCGGTGGCCCCCGGAGCGGTCGAATCGATCTACCCGCACAGCTTCATCTATGAAACCTCCGGCGGGAACTCCATCTACCACGCCGCGCAGTTCCAGTTGAACCGGCGATTCACCAGCGGCATCATGGCGCACGCCTCCTACCAGTTTTCGAAGTCCATCGACGACGCCGGAACCGGAGGGCGCGGCCAGGGCAATACGCCGGTGGCCCAGGACTGGCTCGATCTGGTCGCCGAGCGCGGCCTGTCGAGCTTCGATTCGCGCCATAACCTCTCGCTCCAGATCCAATACTCCACCGGCATGGGGGTCTCGGGCGGCACCCTGCTGAACGGCTGGAAGGGCAAGCTTTTGAAGGATTGGACCGTCACGAGCGACATCAACCTGCACAGCGGGACCCCCATCACCGCGCTGGTGGGCGGCAACCTCTCTCAGATCGGCGGGACCGCCGTCTCCAACATCCTGCGCGCCGATGCGACGGGCCTGCCGGTCGAAGCGGCGGGGATGCTCTTCAACACGGCGGCCTTTACCGCTCCGCTGGCGGGCGACTGGGGCACTGCCGGGCGCAACACCATCCCCGGCCCGACGGTCTTCACGTTGAACGGCAGCCTGGGCCGCATCATCCGCTTCGGCGAGCGCCGCAGCGTCGATATCCAGCTCCGCGCGCAAAACGCGCTCAATCACGTCACCATTACGAACTGGGGCGCGGTGCTCGGCTCCAGCAATTACGGCCTCGCCACCACCGCGGCCCCCATGCGGACCATCTCTGTCAACGTGAGGTTCCGATTCTAATGAGACCACTGCTGATCGCTCTTCTTCTTACCCAAACGGCCGCGGCCCAGAAGCCGGTCAAGTTCGAATCCACGACGCAGCTCGTGGTCGTGAACGTCTCGGCGAAATCCAAATCGGGCGAGCCCGTGGAGAATCTCAAGGCATCGGATTTCACCGTTACCGAAGACGGCAAGCCGCAGCAGATCAAAGTCTTCGAGTTCCAGCGGCTGGAAGACACGGCCCTTCCCGCTCCGGCGCTGGCCCCGCGCGCCGCCACACCCGCTGCCGCCGCGGTCAAGCCGGCCGCCGCGATCGCTCCGTCCAAACCCGGGGAGATTAAATACAAGGACCGCCGCCTGCTCGTGCTGTTCTTCGACCTTTCCGGTATGGCCGTGGCCGATCAGCTTCGCGCCCAGCGGTCCGCGCAGAAGTTCGTCGCCACGCGCATCACGCCTTCCGACATGGTGGCGGTCATGACTTTCTCCACCGAACTCCGGGTCCTGCAGGATTTCACGGACGACCGCGACGCGCTCTCCAAGGTCATCCAGGGCCTGGTCGCGGGCGATACCGGAACAGCCAATGGTTCGACCGGGGACGACAGTGAAGTCGACACGGGCGCAGCTTATACGCAGGACGATTCCGAATTCAACATCTTCAATACCGACCGCAAGCTCGCGGCGCTGGAATCGGCGGTCAAGATGCTCGGCAGCCTGGCCGAAAAGAAGGCGCTCGTGTACTTCGCGAGCGGCATGACTTTGAATGGCGCCGATAACCAGGCGCAGCTTCGCGCCACGGTGAATGCCGCCATCCGCGGCAACGTCTCGTTCTACCCGGTGGACGCCCGCGGCCTGGTAGCCACCGCGCCGCTCGGCGATGCCACGCAAGGCTCGCAGGGCGGCCAGGGGATGTACTCCGGCAGCTCGCAGCGCCAGGTGCAGTCCAACTTCCAGGGCCAGCAGGAAACGCTCTACACGCTCGCCGTCGATACCGGGGGCAAGGCGCTTCTTGACCAGAACGATCTCTCGCTGGGCATCGCGCAGGCGCAGAAGGACATCGCGAGCTACTACATCCTCGGCTACTACAGCACCAACACCGCGCTCGACGGCCGCTACCGCCGCATCAAGGTGCAGATCGGCAAGAGCCTCACGGCGAAGCTCGATTACCGCAGCGGCTATTTCGCCTCCAAGGAGTTCCGGCAGTTCAACTCCACCGACCGCGAGCGCCAGTTGCAGGAAGCTCTCATGCTGGGCGACCCGGTAACCGACCTCACATTGGCGCTGGAGGTGAATTATTTCCGCCAGGCCCGCGACCGTTACTTCGTGCCGGTCTCCCTGAAGATCCCCGGCAGCGACATCGAGCTGGCGCGGAAAGGCGGTGCCGAGAGCACCCGCCTCGATTTCATCGGCGAAGTCCGGGATTCCAAAGGGATGATCCAGGGCACCGTCCGCGATGAGATCACCGTCAAGCTGAAAGGCGAAAACGCCGGGCAGCTCGCCAGGCGCAACCTGGAGTACGACACCGGCTTCACGCTCCAGCCCGGCCCGTATACCGTGAAATTCCTGGCCCGCGACAACGAGACCGGCAAGATGGGAACTTTCGAGACGAAGTTCACGGTACCGGATCTGACGACCGACCAGAAGCATCTGCCCATCAGCTCGGTGGTCCTCTCCTACCAGCGCGAGAAGCTCGATGCCGCCGTGGCCTCGGTGGAGAAGGATAAGAAGCTGCTTGCCGAGAATCCCCTGGTCAAAAATGACCAGAAGCTGGTGCCCAGCGTGACCCGCGTCTTCCGCAAAGATCAGGAGATGTACGTTTACCTCGAGGCCTACCAGCCCTCCGCCCAGCAAACGCAGTTCATGGTGGCGACAGTCGCGTTCTACCGCGGCAAGGTCAAGGCCTTCGAGACCGCCCCGCTCAAGATCTCCGAGGGCCTGAACGCCAAATCGAAGGCCGTTCCGGTGAGCTTCAGCTTTCCGCTCGAGAAGCTAGAACCCGGCCGCTACACCTGCCAGGTGAGCGTGGTGGATCCGAGTGTGCAGAAGTTCGCCGTCTGGCGCTCGCCCATCGCCGTGCTGCCTAAGTAGGATAGGCCTCCTGGCCTGTCCAACTCGAGCGAAGCTCGAGCTTCTATCCCGCGCGCTCCGCGGCCTCGCGGGCATCGCCGTAAACTTCCTCGCGAACGATCCGTTCGGTGGCCTCGTTGAGATATTCGTAGAGCGCCGCGCTCAGCTCCTGGAACTCCGGCCAGAGCGTGCCGTCGACGAAGGACTTCGGCACCCGCACCATAACCGTGGTATATCGCTGGCGATTGTATCGGTACGGCTCCAGCCCGTACCGCCGGCACAAGGCCGCGAACAGCCTCCTCTGCCAGCGATCCGTAAACCGGAACGTGTATTCGCGCGGCTGCTCGACCTTCTGCATGCCGGCCAGCGCCTGCTTCACCCGTTCGATTGCCGCCGCGGCCGCGTTGCGCTCGCCGTCCGTCGAAGCGCCCTCGAAGAGCGCGGAGATCTTGCGAAGCTTGTCGCGCAGTTGCTGCTCGGTAGTCATTGGAATCTTCGATCTTACAGCATGGCGCCCCGGCGTAGGCGTCTGTAGATAAAAGATATATTTACCTGAAAAACTGGTTACGGTATAGCCTTAGGAGCGGCTCTCCCTGGCCGCGAAATCGGAGGCAAAGATTGACGAGGCTTCATTCCGCTCCCCGCCACGCTTCTATTTGCCGGCTTCATTCAGGCTCAGCCCGCGCCGGCGCAGGCGCCGGCTTCGCCCCAACCCGAGTTCAAGACGCTCCTGTCGGCCTTTGTCTCCGGCGAGAAGACCATCTTCTATGACGATTTCACCGACATGGGCCTTGGAGACGCTCGCCCTCTGGGTTCAAAACGGGCGGCTTCGGGTTTTCCTCAACGGCGAAAAGCACCTCGACTTCAACCAGGTGGAGATGCCGCCCATCGACAGTGTCGAGTTCGCGCACGATTTCTACGGCGCCAATCAGGCGATCGGCTACCGCACGGTCCGGTTCGCCGAATCGGCGCCCGATTTCAGCCAGACCATCGCTTCGTCCGGACGCTTCGTGACGCACGGCATTCTGTTCGATACCGATAGCGACCGCCTGAAGCCGGAATCGGCGCCTGTCATCCAGACTATTGCCCGCGGCCTCGAAACCAATCCGAACCTGAAGCTGCAGATCGAAGGCCACACGGATTCCGTGGGCAACGCGGCTCACAATTTGGATCTCTCCAAGTGCCGCGCCGAAGCCGTGAAGGCCGTGCTGGCCAGCCAGTTCGGCATCGACGAAGCCCGGCTCGGCACCGCCGGACTTGGCGCTACCAAGCCCATCGATTCGAACGACACGCCGCAGGGGCGGTCGCAAAACTGCCGCGTGGAATTCGTCCGGCAGTAGCGCCGCGGCGCAAGGGCCGCCGCTTCCTCTACACTGGTTGCATGGAGGGCGGCTACTTTCCGATTTTGCGCGACCGTGTACGTCCGCGCGAATTCAATTCGCTGTTCCTGTTCGTCACCTCGCGCTGCAATGCGCGCTGCCGCACCTGCTTTTATTTCGACAAGCTGAACAGCCGCGACGACCTTACCTTCGACCAGATCGCGCGGATCTCCGAAACCGCGCCGCCCTTCCGCAAGCTGTGGATCTCCGGCGGCGAGCCGTTCCTGCGAGACGAGCTCGCCGACATCATCACCTTGTTCGTACGGCGCAACGGCGTGCGGAATGTGAACCTGCCCACCAACGGGCTGCTCCCGGAGAAGATGTTTCCGGCGGTGGACCGCATGCTCGAGCAGTGTCCGGAGACGGCGATCGACTTGAACTTCTCGCTCGACGGACTGGAACATACGCACGATTCGATCCGCGGCGTTCCCCGCAATTTCGAGCGCACGCTGGCCGCGATGCAAGAAGCCGGCGAGCGTTACGGCGGCAACCCGCGGCTGCGGCGCAACGTCCTCACCGTCATCACGCGGGAAAACCGGGACGAGGTGGAGGCGCTGGCGGCGCGCCTGGCCGAAACCACCGGCATCGACGGCCACTACTTCGAAACGATTCGCGGGCAGGCCCCCGACCCTTCGCTTAAACAGTTGACCCGCGAATCCGTCGCCGCGCTGCACAGCCGGCTCATGCCCTTCCACCGGCGCTACGCGAAGAAGCTGTTCGCCCGTCTCGCTCCGGGTGTTCGCCAGTTGGCGGCGCTCTGGTACCTGGGCAATCTCCGCTTCCACTACGACCTGCACGAGCAGTGCCTGGAATCGCCGAAGGCCTGGCCCATGCCCTGTACAGCCGGCGAGACCACCATCGTAATCGACCACAACGGCCGCTTCCGCGCGTGCGAGATGCGCGGTATCGTGGGCGACCTGCACGATTTCGATTTCGACATCCGGCGCGCCCTGGCTTCGGACGCGATGCGCGGCGAAGTCGCTGCGATTCCAGGGGCGAACTGCTGGTGCACGCACAGCTGCTTCATCCAGGACAGCTCGAAATTCTCTCCCGGCGCGCAACTCTGGAGAATCCCGCTGGCCGGGTTGCGCGTCAAATAGCCAAAACCCGGTAAAATGAAAGCAGATGCCCAATAAATTCGACGTTTTCGGCACCGCCGCCTCGATCGCCAAAGGGATGGGAGTCACTCTCAAAGAGATGATGTCGCCCACGGTGACCGAATATTATCCCGACGAGCCGCCGAAATTCGAAGAGCGCTTCCGGGGCGTTCACGTTCTGCAGCGCGACGAAAACGGAATGGAAAAGTGCGTCGCCTGCTTCCTTTGCGCGGCTGCCTGCCCTTCCAACTGCATCTACATCGAGGCCGCGGAAAACACCGAGAAGGTCCGCATTTCGGGCGGCGAGCGCTACGCCAAGGTCTATAACATCGACTACAACCGCTGCATTTTCTGCGGGTACTGCGTCGAGGCCTGTCCCACCGACGCCATCACTCACGGGCACGGGTTCGAGGCTGCCAGCTTCAATACGTCCACGTTGGTCAAGCGGAAAGAGGACATGCTCGCCCCCGTGCCGCCCGGCGCGAAGCCGCCGGTAGTCGCCGCTGAAGAAGTGGCTGCGCATTAGCGCTTCATGTTTCGGGCGATCAAGGACCAGATCGACACCATCTTCCGGGAAGACCCGGCAGCTAAGAGTGTCATCGAAATCTTCACCTGCTACCCCGGCTTCCATGCAATCCTTCTGCATCGCCTGGCGCACAAGCTGTATTGCTGGCATGTGCCCCTGCTGCCGCGCCTCATCTCGCAGCTCAGCCGCTTTCTGACACAGATCGAGATCCACCCCGGCGCGACCATCGGAAGGCGCTTTTTCATCGACCACGGCTCGGGCGTGGTGATCGGCGAGACCACTGAGATCGGCGACGATGTGCTGCTCTACCAGCAGGTGACCCTGGGCGGCACCGGTAACGAGCGCGGCAAGCGCCATCCCACCCTCGGCAACAATGTAGTGGTCGGCACCGGCGCGAAAGTCCTGGGCAATATCCGGATCGGCGACAACGTGAAGATCGGCGCGGGTTCCGTGGTCGTGCACCCCGTTCCCGCCAACTCGACCGTGGTCGGAATCCCCGGCCGCGTGGTCGGCGTACGATCCGAAGGAACGCTGGAACACGGGCGTCTGCCCGACCCGGAAGGCCAGGCGATCGACGATCTTGCGCGCCGCGTCGCCGAGCTCGAAGCCGCCTTAAACAAGCTGCTGGTCTCCGACCGGCACCGCTGAGCGTTGTTCACTCACAGAGCCGCGACCGTGAGGGAGCGGGCCGTCGTATACACTAATCTCATGACCCGCAGACTGCTGATCCTCTTCACGTTGCTCGCCGCCTTCGCGTTTGCGCAGGGTCCGGTCTATGAGCTTCGGACCTACACTTGTTACGAAGGCAAGCTGGACGCCCTGAAGGCCCGCTTCCGCGATCACACCATCGAAATCTTCAACCGCCATCACATGAAAAGCATCGGCTACTGGGTCCCCCAGGACGAACGGTCCAAGACCACGCTGATCTACATCCTGGAGCATCCCAGCCTGGAAGCCGCCAAGGCCAATTGGACGGCGTTCCGCAACGATCCCGAGTGGAAGAAGGTCGCGGCCGAATCCGAAGCTAACGGCAAAATCGTGCAGCACGTGGATTCGGTGTTCATGGACCCGACCGACTTCTCCCCCTTGAAATAACCGTGGACGTCGCACGCCACGCGCACATGCGCCTCCTGGTCGAGCAGTTGCAGGCGCTCGAAGCCCGCCTCCGCCTGGGTGGCGGGTCATCGCGCATCGACCGCCAGCATCGCGCCGGCAAGATGACCGCGCGCGAGCGCGTCGCGGGCCTGCTCGATGCCGGCTCGCCCTTCCTCGAGATCGGCCTGCTCATCGCCTACGACCGTTATGAGGGGCAGGCGCCGGCCGCCGGCGTAGTCACCGGCGTCGGCAGGATCGAAGGCCGGCCCGCCGTAGTGGTGGCCAACGACGCCACCGTGAAGGCCGGGTCCTGGTGGCCCGAGACCATCACGAAAATCCTGCGCGCGCAGGAGATCGCCATGCGCAATCACCTGCCGATCGTCTACCTGGTGGATTCTGCGGGCGTCAATCTTCCCTACCAGGACGGCATCTTCCCCGGCCAGTATGGCGCCGGGCGCATCTTCTATTACAACTCGCTCATGCGTCGGAAACTGCGGATTCCGCAGATCGCCGCCGTGATGGGGCCGTGCATCGCCGGGGGCGCCTACCTGCCCGCGCTGAGCGACGTCATCGTCATGGTGGAGGGCACCAGCTTCATGGGGCTGGGCGGCCCCAACCTCGTGAAAGGCGCGACCGGGCAGGTGATCGACGCTGAATCGCTGGGCGGCGCGCGCCTGCACACGGCGTCGAGTGGCGTGGCGCACTACATGGCGGCGGACGATGCCGATTGCCTCGCCCGCATCCGCCAGCGGTTCCGCGCACTCCCCGCGCCGCCCGTGAACCCTCCGGGGCGCGAACCGGCCCGCGACATCGCAGATATCTACGGCGTCCTTCCCGCCGATCACCGCCTGCCCTACGAAGTGGAGGAGATCCTCCTGCGCATCTTCGACGCCGGCGACTATTCCGAATTCCAGCCCGAGTATGCGCCCGAAATGCTGTGCGCGAATGCCCGTTTGGCGGGGTGCCCGGTATCGATCATCGCCAATCGCCGGGGCTTTCTGAAAGCGGAGGGCCGCCCGCGTATCGGCGGAATCGTTTATACGGAGTCGGCGCGCAAAGTAGCGTATTTCGTCGAGACCAGCGAGCGGCTGGGCCAGCCCCTGATCTACATTCAGGATGTTTCGGGTTTCATGGTCGGCCCGGAGGCGGAGCGCGAAGGCATCATCCGCGCGGGCGCTGAGATGGTCGAGACCATGTCGTGCGCGTCGGTGCCCAAGATCGTCCTCACGGTCAACCATGCGAGCGGGGCGGGATACTACGCCATGGCCGGCCAGGGGTTCGACCCCAATTTCACCTTCAGCTGGCCGACCGCGCGCATCGGCGTGATGGAGGGCGATTCCGCGGTGATGGCGCTCTATTCAGCGGAGCTGGAAAAGTACAAGGGCGGGACCGTGCCGGAGGATCTGCGCGAATCCATCGAGCGCACGCGCGCCGATTACGAGCGCTGGCTCGATGCCCGCTACGCCGCGGCCCGCGGCCACTGCGACGCCGTGATCGACCCCGTCGAGACGCGCAAAGTGCTATCGTTCGCGCTGGAGGCCTGCCGGTGATTCGCATCGCCAACGGTCAGGGGTTTTGGGGCGACTGGCTGGAAGCGCCGGTCCGCCTGGTGGAGCAGGGGCCCATCGACTACCTGGCGCTCGACTACCTGGCCGAGATCACCATGTCGATCCTGCAGAAGCAGAAGCAGGCCGACCCGAACCTCGGCTACGCGCGCGATTTTCCGCCCCTGGTGGCGCGCATCGCCAGGCACATCCGCGAGCGCGGCGTGAAGGTGATCGCCAATGCCGGAGGCGTCAACCCGGTCGCCTGCGCGCGCGAAGTGGTGCGCCTGGCACCCGGAATCAAGGTGGCGGTAGTGTTGGGCGACGACGTTTACCCGCGCCTCGACGAGTTCCTGGCCAAGGGCTACGAGATGCGCGACATGGATACGGGCGAGCCGCTCTCAGTCATCCGCGGCCGCATCCAGAGCGCGAACGCCTACATCGGGGCATTTCCGCTGGCCGAAGCGCTCGCCACCGGCGCCCATGTGGTGATCGCCGGGCGATCCACCGACACCGCGCTCACGCTGGCGCCCATGATTCACCGCTACGGATGGGGCCCGGAGGAGTACGACAAGCTTGCCGCCGGGACTATCGCCGGCCACATCATCGAGTGCGGCGCGCAGTGCACCGGCGGAAACTGCCAGGTGGAGTGGCAGAGCATCCCCGACATGGCGGGCATCGGATACCCGATTATCGAGGCCGAGCCCGACGGCACGTTCGCCGTCACCAAGCACCCGGTCGCGGGCGGGCGCGTCAACGTCCACACCGTGAAAGAGCAGCTTCTGTATGAGCTCGGCGACCCCAAGAACTACATCACGCCCGATTGTGTCGCCGACTTCACCACCATCCGGCTGGAGGATGCCGGCCCCGACCGCGTACGTGTGAGCGGCATCCGCGGCGGAAGACGGCCGCCCTCCCTGAAGCTCTCGATCAGCTACGCCAATGGCTGGAAGGCCACCGGCACCCTGGTCTACTCCTGGCCCCAAACGCTCGAGAAGGCGCGCGCCGCCGACCGCATCGTGCGCGAACGGCTCCAGAATCTTGGTCTCTCGTTCGAGGAGATCTACACCGAATTCTTCGGCGTCAACGCCTGCCACGGCCCCGCCGCGCCGCCGAACCCCGATCCGCCCGAGGTGCAGGTGCGGATCGGCGTCCGCGGCCAGGACAAAAAGGCCGTGGACCGCTTCACGCGCGAACTGATCCCGCTGGTGCTGAACGGCCCGCCCGGAGCGACGGGTTTCGGCGAAGGTCGCCCGCCGGTCCGTGAAATCGTCGCGTACTGGTCGGCCCTGGTGCCCCGGGAAGAGATCCTTACGACCGTAGAAGTGATAGGGTAGGCAGAATGAAGCCTATCGACCGCCGCACGTTCCTGAGGCAGGCCGGAGCGCTTGCCGCCGGCTCCGGCAGCGCTGGCGCAATCGCGCCAGCCTGTCGCGATCGTCATCGATCCAGCAGATCCCGCGGTCTGGGCCGCCGATCACCTGGCGGCGGCGCTCACCGCGTCCGGAATTCGCGTCAGCCGCTGTGCCGATATCAGCCTCGCGCCGGCCGGCAGCCGCGTCATCGCCGCGGGTGGGCCCGAGCTCGCGCGCCAGGCTGGAGTGCGGCTCCCCGGCTCGCCGGAATCGCTCGCGATCGCGCCCGCGCGGCTCGGAAACCGGGCTGTGACGGTGGCTTGCGGATCCGATCGCCGCGGCCTCGCCTATGCCCTCTTGGAGCTGGCAGGCCGCCGGGAACCCGTCGAACAGGCGGTGATCGAGCAGCCCGCGAATCGCGTGCGCAGCAACATGCGGCTCTTCACCAGCGACGTGGAAGACAAGCCCTGGTTCTACGATCGCGAGATGTGGCCCCAATACCTCACGATGCTGGCCGCGAGCCGGTTCAACCGCTTCCACCTGGCATTCGGCATCGGCTACGATTTTCTGCGCGCGGTGACCGACGCCTACTTCCTCTTCGCCTACCCCTTCTTCCTGGACGTGCCGGGCTACCAGGTCCGCGCCACCAACCTCGCCGATTCCGAACGCTATCGCAATCTCTCCGCGCTGAAGTACATCAGCGACCAGGCCGCCGTGCGCGGCCTGGAATTCCAACTCGGCGTCTGGATGCACGGCTACCAGTGGATCGCCAGTCCGCATCCCAATCACACCATCGAAGGATTGACGGCCGAGAATCACGGCCCGTATTGCCGCGACGCCCTCGCCATGCTGTTGAAGGCCTGCCCCGGGATCACCGGCGTCACGTTCCGGATTCACGGCGAAAGCGGCGTGGCCGAAGGCAGCTACGATTTCTGGCGTACCGTCTTCGACGGCGTGGTGCGCTCCGAGCGGAAGCTCGAAATCGATCTTCACTCCAAGGGCATCGACCAGCGTATGATCGATACCGCCCTGGCCACCGGCATGCCGGTGAAGGTCTCGCCGAAGTTCTGGGCCGAGCATCTCGGGATGCCCTATCACCAGGCGGATATTCGCGTGCAGGAGCAGCCGGTCGCCGGACATACCGGCAGCGGCCTGATGGCGCTCAGCAGTGGATCCCGCAGCTTCACGCGCTACGGCTATGCCGACCTGCTGCGTGAGGACCGGCGCTACGAAGTGATCTACCGCATCTGGCCGGGCACCCAGAGGCTGCTGTTGTGGGGCGACCCCGCCTTCGCCGGCGCCTACTCGCACGCATTCCAGTTCTGCGGATCGCAAGGCGTGGACATCATGGAGCCGCTCTCTTTCAAGGGCCGGCGCGGTTCGGGTCTCGAGGAGCCTTCCCGCACAGCCTATGCCGATGCGTCGCTCCGCCCGCACTGGGACTGGCAGAAGTACGAATACGGCTACCGCGTGTGGGGCCGCCATTTGTACAACCCCTCGGCGGCGGCTCCGCCCGGGTCTTCGGAAGCAGCGCTCGCCAGCGCCAGCCGGATCCTGCCCATCATCACTACGGCGCATCTGCCGTCTGCCGCCAACAACACCTACTGGCCCGAGATCTACACGAACCAGCCGATCGTCGAAGCAGGACACAACCCGTATACCGATACGCCTTCGCCCAAGGTCTTCGGCAACACCAGCCCGCTCGACCCGCAGTTGTTTTCGAGTATCGCCGAGTATGCCGCGGAGGTGGTCAAAGGCGAGCGCTCGGGCAAATATTCGCCCATCGAAGTGGCTCAGTGGCTGGATGACCTCGCGGCGGATGCGCTGAAGCACCTTCCGTCCGGCCAGCGGCGGCTTGCCGTCGATGTGGAAGTGCAGGCCGCCCTAGGACGATTTTTCGCTGCGAAGTTCCGGACGGGGGTGTATTACGCGATCTTCGAGCGCACGAAGAATCAGGAGGCGCTGGACGAAGCCCTGAAGCACTACCACGCCGCGCGCGACATGTGGGCGGGGATCGCGGAGCGGACGAAAAGTGTGTACGTCGCCGACATCACAGTGGGCGAATTGCCCTGGCTGCGTGGTGATTGGCAGGACCGCCTCGCCGCCATCGACGCGGACCTCGCCGCGATGGAGAAAGTGGGGCAGGCCTCCCGGCCTGCCCAGGGCAGGCCGGGAGGCCTGCCCCACTTAACCCCGCGTGTCTCCGGGACGTTCCTCCATGCAGTCCCCGCGCGTTTTCAACCCAAAAACGCCCTCCCCCTCGCCATCACCGCCAAAGGCCTCAAGCCCACTGCCGCGCGCCTTTACTACCGTCGCGTCAACCAGGCGGAGCGCTTCAAGACCGCCGAAATGCAGCCCTCCGGCGCCACCTGGCGCGCGTCCATCCCGGCGGACTACACCGATTCGCCCTACCCGCTGCAATACTACTTCGAGTTCCACGAAGGGCCGGCCAAGGCCTGCCTCTACCCCGGTTTCGCGCCCGATCTGCTCAACCAGCCGTATTTCGTCGTACGGGCGGTATAGTGGGAGGTTATGACGGTCAATTGGAAAGGCGTTTTTCCCGCCATCACTACTCAGTTCCACCCGGACTATTCGCTCGACCTCGATGCCACGGCGCGGCACCTGGAAGCCATGATCGCGGCCGGTATCCACGGCGTGGTCCTGCTGGGCACGGTGGGCGAGAACACGGCGCTCGAATATGACGAGAAGCTGACGGTGGTCCGCGAAATGAAGCGCGCCGCGGCGGGGCGCATCCCCGTACTCAGCGGGGTGGCCGAGTACACCACGGCGCTCGGCTGCCGCTACGCTCGCGACGTCGAGAAGATCGGCGATCGACGGCCTGATGGTCCTGCCGGGCATGGTGTACAAATCCGACGAGCGCGAGAGTCTGCGGCACTTCCGCACCATCGCCGGTGCTACCGGGCTGCCCATCATGATCTACAACAACCCCGTATCCTACGGCGTGGACGTTCCGCCCGAGGCCTTCGCGCGCCTGGCCGACGTCGTCAACATCGTCGCCATCAAGGAATCTTCGGAGAACGTCCGCCGCATCACCGACCTCGTCAACATCGTGGGCACGCGCTACATCCTCTTTGCCGGCGTGGACGACCTGGTGCTCGAGAGCGTGCTGCTCGGCGCGCAGGGCTGGATCTCCGGCCTCGTCAACGCCTTTCCCCACGAGAATCGCGCGTTGTGGGACTTGGCGATGGCCGGGCAGTGGCAGCAGGCCCGCGAATTGTACCGCTGGTATACGCCGCTGCTGCATCTCGATACCAAAGTCAAGCTCGTGCAGTACATCAAGCTGGCGATGGCGGAGGTCGGGCTCGGCTCCGAAATGGTGCGCCCGCCGCGTCTGCCGGTCGAAGGCGCCGAGCGCGAAGAGATCCTGGCGATCGTCCGTCAAGCGGTCGCCACGCGGCCCGAATTGCCCGTAGCGGCGGCCCGATGAGCACCCGCATCCGCATCATCGATTCGCATACCGGCGGCGAGCCCACCCGTGTCATCGTGGACGGCATGCCCGATCTCGGCCGCGGGACGATGACCGAACGGCTGGCCCGCTTCCGCGCCGATTACGACCACATCCGCTCCGCCGTGGTGAACGAACCGCGCGGCAACGACGCCATCGTGGGCGCGCTGCTGTGCGAGCCGTCGGACCCTTCCTGCGATGCCGGCGTGATCTTCTTCAACAACGTCGGCTACCTGAACATGTGCGGGCACGGCACCATCGGGCTGGCGGTCACGCTGGCGCACATGGGCCGCATCCGTCAGCGGCGCCTGCCGGCTGGACACGGTCTGCGGCGTGGTGGACGCGCGGCTGGTGGATGCGAACCGCGTGGCCATCCGCAACGTTCCGAGCTATCGCAGCGCCGCGAAGGTGCCGGTGGACGCTCCGGGCATCGGCACTGTATACGGCGATATCGCCTGGGGCGGCAACTGGTTTTTCCTCATCGCCGATCACGGACAGGTGCTCACGCTCGACCGCCTGGAAGAGCTCACCGATTACACCTGGCGCGTCCGCCAGGGACTCGAAGCAGCCGGCATCACCGGCGGTGACGGCCGCCAGATCGATCACATCGAGCTGTTCGGGCCGCCCACCGTCGCCGGCGCGGATAGCCGGAATTTCGTGCTCTGCCCCGGCAAGGCCTACGACCGCTCGCCCTGCGGCACCGGCACCAGTGCCAAGCTGGCGTGCCTCTACGCCGACGGAAAACTGCTGCCCGGGGAGGTGTGGCGGCAGGAGAGCATCGTCGGCAGCGTCTTCGAAGGCCGGGTCAACCTCGTGGACGGGCAGATCATCCCCGAAATCACGGGCTCCGCGTATGTCAACGCGGAGGCCGACCTGATCCTCGACGAGCGCGACCCCTTCTGCTACGGAATCCGCGGCACATGGGTAGCTACGACGTAGCGATCGCCGGCGGCGGCATCGTCGGGGCGGCCTGCGCCATGGAGTGCGCGGCCGCGGGCCTGAAGGTGGCCGTGATCGAGCCCGGCCCGATCGGCGGCGGCGCCACCGCGGCGGGCATGGGCCACATCGCCCTGATGGACGATTCGCCCGCGCAGCTCGCGCTTACCCGCTACTCCCGGGACTTGTGGATTGCGATGATTCCGGAGCTTCCCGCCGATGTGGAGTACCTTGCCTGCGGAGCGATCTGGGTGGCGGCCGATGAAGAAGAGATGGGCGAAGTCCGCCGCAAGAAACTCCTCTACGACGGCCTCGGCATCCGCAGCGAGGCGCTCGATTCAGACAGCCTGGCACGGCTCGAGCCGCACCTTCGCCCCTCGCTGGCCGGTGGTCTGCTGGTTCCCGAAGACGCCACTACCTACCCGCCCTGCGCGGCGCGCTACTTCCTCGAAAAATCGGGCGCGGTGCTGATTCGCGAAGCCGCGGCCGAAATCCGGGGCGGGGAAATCCGGCTCGCCGACGGCACCACGATCGCGGCCGGCATCACGGTCAACGCCACCGGTGCGTGGGCGCCCGAACTGACTCCGGGGGTCGCGGTCCGCAAGCGCAAGGGCCACCTGCTCATCACCGACCGCTACCCCGGGTTCGTCCGCCACATTCTGCTGGAACTCGGCTACCTCAAGAGCGCGCATTCCGTCAGCTCCGATTCGGTGGCCTTCAACGCGCAGCCGCGCCGCTCGGGCCAGGTGCTGCTCGGCTCTTCCCGCCAGTTCGGCTCCGAAGGCCGCCACGTGGAGCACCACATGCTCACCCGCATGCTGCGCCGGTGCGAAGAGTATATGCCCGAGCTCGCGCGGATGGACGGCATCCGCACCTGGACCGGCTTCCGCGCCGCCACGCCGGACAACTTGCCGCTGATTGGTCCGTGTCCCGGCGACGAGCGCCTGTATCTAGCGACCGGGCACGAAGGCCTCGGCATCACCACGTCGCTCGGCACCGGGAAACTCGTGGCGAGTCAAATTATGGGATGCACTCCGGCCATCCCTGCCGCGCCCTACCAGCCCGGCCGCAAACTGGAGGCGCATTGATCGTCAAGGTCAACGGACGGCCCGTGGAGGTGCCCGAAGGCGCCATGGTGTCGGCCGCGGTGGCGATCTCCGGAGCCCCGTTCTTCCGCCGCTCGGTCAGCGGCGAGCCGCGCTCCCCGCTGTGCGGCATGGGTATCTGCTTCGAATGCCGCGTGACGGTCGACGGCCGCCCTCACGTCCGCGCCTGCCAGGTTCCGTGCGAGCCCGGCATGGAGGTACAGACCGATGGATAGGCGCACCTTCGACGTGCTGATCGTGGGTGCCGGCCCCGCCGGCCTCGCCGCCGCGCGCCGCGCCCGCGAATCGGGCCGTTCGATCGCCATCATCGACGACAACCCCGCCCCCGGCGGCCAAATCTGGCGAAGCGTGGCGATTCCAAAGTGGGGCAGGCCTCCCGGCCTGCCCATCTTCACCGGCGCGCGTGTGATCGCCGCCCCCCGCCCCAACTCCCTGGCCATCGAAACGCTCACCGAAGATTTTGAATTCGCCTTCCGCTCCCTGATCCTCGCCACCGGTGCGCGCGAACGCTTCCTGCCATTCCCCGGCTGGACCCTCCCGCACGTGGCCGGCGCCGGCGGCCTGCAGGCCCTTGCGAAGTCGGGCCTGCCCATCGCCGGCAAACGCATTGTCATCGCAGGCAGCGGCCCTTTGCTGCTGGCCGTCGCCAAATACCTGAAGGATCACGGCGCGAACGTCCGCGTCATCGCCGAGCAGGCGGACCAGTCCAGCCTGGTGCGTTTCGCGGCCCGGCTCGCCGCCCACCCCGGCAAGCTCCTGCAGGCCGCAGAACTCCGCGCCGGCCTGTTCGGCATTCCGTATCTCACCAGTTGCTGGCCGGTGTCCGCCGAACCTGGCGGTGTGACGCTGCGCCGCGGCGCGAAGACCTGGACCGAGCCGTGCGACTATCTCGCGTGTGGCTTCGGCCTGATTCCCAACACGGAGCTCGCGATTCTGCTCGGCTGCACCATCGGAATGGCCGGCGTCGCGGTGGATGACGACCAGCAGACCTCCGTGCCGGATGTGTACGCGGCGGGCGAAGTGACCGGCATCGGCGGCCTCGAGCTTTCGCTGGCGGAAGGGGAGATCGCGGGTTATTCCGCCGCCGGCCGGCCCGAGGCCGCGCGCGGCGCTCGCAGGGCGCGAGCGTCAGCGCGGAAATTCGCTGCCGCCCTGGAGCGTGCCTTCGCCCTGCGGGAGGAGCTCAAGACGCTGGCAAGCGACACGACGCTGGTCTGCCGCTGTGAGGACGTGCCGCTCGGCCGCATCCGCGCCTATTCCGGCTGGCGCGAAGCGAAGCTCCAGACCCGCTGCGGAATGGGTCCTTGCCAGGGCCGTGTGTGCGGCGGCGCGGTGGAGTTTCTCCTCGGCTGGAAGTCGGAATCGGTGCGCCCGCCGGTCTTCCCGGCGCGCATCGGCAGTTTGAAGTGACCGGCCCGGCCTACGCCGCCGCTTCCGCCGCGTTGAATTTCACCGACACCAGCCGCGACACCCCCGGCTCCTGCATGGTCACGCCGTAGAGCGCCTGGGCCGCCTCCATCGTCCGCTTGGAGTGCGTGATCACGATGAACTGCGTTTGCGCCGACATCTCCTTCAACAGCTTGGTCAACCGGCCGATGTTCGATTCGTCGAGCGGCGCATCCACCTCGTCCATGACACAGAATGGACTCGGCTGGTACCGGAAGATGGCCATCAGCAGCGCCACCGCAGCCAGCGCTTTCTCGCCGCCCGAGAGCAGCAGCACGTTCTGCAGCCGCTTGCCCGGAGGCGAGCACACGATGTCGATGCCCGATTCCGCCAGGTTCTCCTGGTCGGTCAGCCGCATCTCGCCGGTGCCGCCGCCGAATAGCGTCTGGAAGATCGTCCGGAAATTGCCGTTGATAGCCTCGAATGCCTCCGCGAACTTTTGACGCGATACCAAGTCGATCTCCTGAATGGCTTTCTCCGTGTCGCGGATCGAATCGATCAGGTCCTGCCGCTGCACGCTCAAAAACTCCTGGCGCTGCTGCGCTTCCTGGTATTCCTCCATGGCCGCGGGATTCACCGCGCCCAGGCCCTCGATGCGATTGCGGACTTCGTTGGCCTCCTGCTCGGCTTCGGCGATGGCATCGCCGTCCGGCACAGCCTCGTCCCCGGCCGACAGCTCCGCGATGGGGCAGTTCAGCTCTTTGCGGCTGGTCTCATCGAGGAATTTCAGCTCGGCCTGCTTGCGCACCAGCTCCACTTCAATCTGCGTGCGCTTCTCGTGCCCTTCCTGCACGGCCGACCGCAGCAGTTTCAGCTCTTCCTCGCCCGCCCGCAGCGCCTCGCGCATGGCCGCTTCCTGCGAGGCCATCTCGTTGACCAGCGCTTCCAGCGCGGTGATCTGCCCGGCCAGCACCGCCGCTTTCTGGTCCAGCTCGATGTTGTTCGCCAGCAGGCGCGCCCGCGCTTCGCCCAAACGCTCGATTTCCGGAGCGATCGCGTTGCGCCGGTTAGTGGTCTCGCGGAACTGCTGCTCCAGCCGCGCCATGGCGGCGCGCTCGCCGCGATGCCGCTCCTCGAGGCCGGCGAGTTCGGCCCGCGTAGCCGCGTGCTCCTCGCCGATCGTGGCCGCCTGGCCTTCCAGCTTCTCGAGTTCCTGCCGCTCCGCTTCGAGCGCCGCTTCGCGCTCCGCCCGCAGCCGCTCTTTCTCTTCCACGGCCGCGCGGTTCCGCTCGCGCTGCTCTGCCGATTTCTCGGAGTCGCGGCGCAGGCGCTCCAACTCCAGCCGCGCCACGGAAAGCCGCGAATTGGTCCGCGAGAGATCCTCGCCCAGCTTGCGCATGTCGTGATCGAGCGCCAGCCGGTCTTTCTCGCGAGCCTGCTGCAGCGACCGCAGCCGCTCCAGTTCCGCCTCGAGCCCGATGGTTTCCTGCTGCAGCCCTTCGAGACGGGCTACCATCTCGTCCAGGTCCTTCTGCCGGCCTTGCAACTTGACGCCCAGCTCGCGCGCCTCGCGCTTCATGGCCAGGGGGCCTGCGCCCGATTTCTTCCCGCCCGTCACGGTGTGGCCGTGGTAGCAGAGGCCGTCGGTAAGCAGGAAATAGAGGTGCGGGTAAGCTACCGAAAGCCGCTGCGCCGCGGAACGGTCTTCTGCCACGAAGCACAGTGAAACCCGCGGCAGCAGGTCCACCGCGCGGTCTTTGAAGCCGTTGGTCAGGCGCAGGGAATCGCTCAGCCTCGCGGCAATCCCGGTTTCCGGCCCGATGGCCGGCTCCGGCAGGTGGTGGTGCCCGTTGCCGTCCGACTCCGGATGAACCAGGAACGTGGCGCGGCCGTCCAGCTCGGCGCGGATGAAATCGAGTCCGCGCTCGGCCTGTTCCCAGCTCTCCACCACCACGTATTCCAGCTCTTCGTGAAGAAACTCTTCGGCCGGCTTTTCGTACTGCCGGTCCACTTCCACGTAGTCGGCCAGGACGCCCAGCGGCTTCAGTTCGTTGGCCTTGCCCTTCTCGAGGGAAGCGAAGAGCCGCTTGACCGATTCGGTGGTGTACGTGCGGTGCGCCAGCACCTGCTCGAGCGATTCCTTGCGTGCACGGATCTGCGACACCTCGGTCTTCACCGTGTCGATCTCGCGGCGCAGCTCCGCCGCCGTGCGCCGCCGCTCGACCAGCTCCTCTTCCGTGCGCCGCCGCTCGCCCGTCACCGATTCGAGCTCGAGCTGCCGCTGGCCCATGATGTCGGAGAGCTGCTTCCGGGCCGCCTCCAGCCGCTCGATCTCCGCCGCCGAGGTCTCGGCCTCGCGGCTCGACCGTCCGCTCTCGCGGTCGATTCCGGCCAGGTACTCGTCGATCTGCGCCAGTTGGTTCTTCAGCGTGGAGGCTTCGCCCAGCAGCCGCAAAATGAGCTGCCGGCCGGATTCGATGGCCCGCTCGCGCTCCCGCACCTTGGCCTGCAGTGTCTCGCGCTGCTGGTTGATCTCGTTCATCCGCTCGCGCGAGCGGGAAGTCTGGCCCTCCAGTTCGTCGAGGTTCCGGCGGTGCCCGGCGATCTCCTGCTCGAGCGAATCCAGCCGCACGCCCAGTTCTTGCGATTCCTTTTCTGCCTGGGCGATCCGCTGCTCGATGGCGCCGCTCTCCTTCACCTGCGATTCCAGGCGGCCCTTGGTGCGCTCGGCCTCCACGTTCCGTTCGGAAAGCTGCTGGCGCGATTCGGTGAGCTGCTGATCCATCTCGTACGCCGCCGCCTGCCGCCGCTCGTGCGCCTGCTCTTTCTCCGCCACCTGCTCGCCGAGCGCCTTCAGCTCCGATGAAGCCAGGTTGAGGTCGATGGCCGTTTTGGCGGCATCCCGCTCCAGCAGCCGGTACTTGCCGGAAAGCACCACGCGCAGACGCGCTTCCAGCTCCGCTTTGAGCTCGGTGTAGCGCTTGGCCTTGGACGCCTGCCGCTTGAGCGAATTGACCTGCCGCGTGACCTCTTCGAGAATGTCGTATACGCGCGCCAGGTTCTGCTTGGCGCCTTCGAGCTTGGCTTCCGCCAGGCGCTTGCGCGTCTTGAACTTGGTGATTCCGGCCGCCTCTTCGATCACCGAGCGGCGGTCCTGGGGCTTCGAGCTGAGAATCTGGCCGATGCGGCCCTGCTCGATAATGGCGTAGCTCTCGGGGCCGAGGCCGGTTCCCATGAACAGGTCCTGGATGTCGCGAAGCCGCGCCTGCCGGCCATCGATCAGGTATTCGCTTTCGCCGGAGCGGTAAAGCCGCCGCGTAATCGTGATCTCCCCGCGCTTGGCGGGCGCTTCTTCCACCGGCTGGATCTTGTGCGCCAGTTGCTCGTCGTAGACCTCCGGGTCTACCAGCGTCATGGTCACGTAGGCCATGCCCAGCGGTTTACGATCGCGGGTGCCCGCGAAGATCACGTCTTCCATCCGGGTGCCGCGAAGGGTCTTCGCCGACTGTTCGCCCAGCACCCAACTGATGGCATCGCTGATGTTGGACTTGCCGCACCCGTTGGGCCCGACAATCGCGGCGATCCCCTCGCCGTGGAAGCGAAGCTCGCTGCGCTCGCAGAACGATTTGAAGCCCTGCACTTCGACGCGTTTGAGTTTGAGCAAAGCTTTTACCTCAGCTTCGGGGGAGTTGTAACCATACTAAACGCGCTCTACCCAAAAGTAAAGCACCCTACCCCCAGTATCTCGTATGCCGCCAGCCAGTGCCCCAAAATGTTGTGGGCACTATCCTAAAGAGGGCCACTTTGGCACTCTTTTTTCACGGAACGCCCGGATCCCTTCCTGGAAATCGGCACTTTCGAACAACTCAGTTCGGACAAGGCGGGCTACCTCGCCCGCTTCCTTCCACCCGAGCCCCCTCACCTGCTGGACGAACGTCATCCCGCTGCGAACGCTGGTGGGACTCCACGCGGCGATTTCGCTGGCTACATCCATTGCGCGGTTATCCGCATCGGCGGAAATTTCGTGGATCAAACCCATTTCACGCGCCTCGGCGGCAGGGAAGGTCCATCCCGTCAATGCCAGGCTGACGGTCCGCCGCTCTCCGACCGCTGCCGAGACGGCGCGGAAGACCAGGAACGGCCAGAGTCCCAGGCGGATCTCCGGCAGTCCGAAAGTCGCGCTTTCTCCGGCGATGACGATGTGGCAGTTCGCCACCAGTCCCGTGCCGCCGCCGAGCGAGGCCCCGTGCACCGCTCCGATCACCGGCTTGGCGAGCCGGGCTCCCAAAGTGAACAACTGCTCGTGGGCCAGGTTGAGATCGGGCGGGATTCCATGTCCGACCTCGGAAAGGTCCATCCCGGCGCAAAAGCACTTGCCGTTCCCCGCCAGCACAATCGCGCCGACCGCGGGATCGCGCTCGGCATGCTCGATGACGCGTACCAGTTCCATACACATCGCGGCGTTCAGCGCGTTGCGCTTTTCCGGCCGGTTCAGGGCGACGCGCAATACCCGTCCTCGTTGATGGATCTCCAGCAGATCGTGCATGAGTATGCTCCGTAGGCAGGCAGAGTCTTCGACTTCGTGGGCGTGCGGAGCTCACGCCGTCACCCGAATTATATCCCCGGAGGCAGGTCGATTTCCATACCCAGCAAGGCAGCCCCGAAAGTTTTGCCCTGGGCGTCGGTTCGGAGTGAGACCGTGCCGCCACCCCCCAACGCCTGGTGCAGCAGGAAATTCAGGGCTCCGAGGTTGGGCAGTTCGAAGCGCTCCACCTCACCCTGCACGAGTTCCCCGAAGTGGCGCTTCACCCTCTCCGCGGTCACCTCGCGGACCAGCACCGGGTAATGCTTCTCCTCGAAGGCGATTACGCCGATGTTGCAGGTGTCGCCCTTATCCCCTGAGCGGGTGTGCGCGATCTGCGAAAGCGGTACCTTCATGGCCCGATAGTATCAGTTCCTGCCGGGCCGCATGGGCACGAACGTCACCCTCCCGGCGGGACGCCGGTGCAACTTGCCTTGTGCGTCCTTCTCGATCACCACGAGGTCCTGGTCCCAAGACGCACCCACCGGAGCGACCAGGCGGCCGCCGTTCGCCAGTTGCCGGATCAGGGCCTCGGGAACCTCGGACGGAGCCGCGGTCAGGAGGATGCGATCGAAGGGCGCCTGCTCGGCCCACCCGAGGTATCCGTCGCCTTCCCGCACAATGACGTTCTGGTAGCCCAGTTCCCCGAGGGTCCGCCGCGCCGACTCCGCCAGTTCCGGCACGATTTCGATCGTGTATACCCGGCGCGCCAGTTGTCCCAGCACTGCCGCCTGGTAACCCGAGCCGGTCCCGATCTCGAGCACACGATGCGCGGGCTTCACCTCCAGTAGCGACGTCATCAGGGCAACCACGAAGGGCTGCGAAATGGTTGCTCCGTGTCCGATCGGCAGCGGGCGATCCTGGTAGGCCATCACGCGCAGCCTTTCCGGCACGAACAGGTGCCGGGGCGTCGTCCGCATCGCCTCGAGGACCGCGTGGTCGTGCACTCCCCGGCTCTCAATCTGTTCCGCCACCATACGCGCTCGCTCCCCCAAAGCGCTTTCCTGCCCGGCCTGCGCTCCCGCCAGCCAGGCCGACAGGGCCGCCTGCGCCAGCCACATGTGCCGTCCTCCCCTCAGTACATGTACTCCGGCACGGCGCTGCGGACCCGGTAGTTCGCCTGTAGGAAGGCGACCACGTCGGTAATCTGCCGCGCCGTCATACGGTCGGCGTAGGATGGCATGCGGGACACTCCGCCGGTCGTGATCCGTTCCCTGGGATAGGGGGCCAGGGCGTACGAAGGGTTGATCATCGAGGTCACGAGGTAGGCGTCGCTGGGCCGCTTGTCCACATCGCCTCCCAGCACCACGACTGTCGCCGCCGTAAGCGCCGGCCGGGACAGATTGACACCGGTCACTTCGTGACAGTTCCGGCAGTCAAGGGCAATGAAGGCTTCCCTCCCTCTTTCCGGATCGCCGTCCGCGGGAAGGCGGAAGCCGTTGGTAGAGTAACGTCCCGGCTCGCAGCCCGTTGCGGCGCCGAGGAGCGCCGCGACCGCCAGCCAGGCCGGTCGGTAAGACATCTTACACCTCTATTTTCGGTCTACTCGCGGGCCGGGCCGAAGTCAAGGCTCTCGGGGTAACTGATCTCACAGACACGAGTGGCATCAAGTTGTAGCCTGATGGCGAGGAGCATACAAAATGGCAGCTAAAGTAAACCCGATACCGACCGGCTTTCATACGGCCACACCCTACCTCACCCTGAACGACTGCGCGCGTGCGATCGATTTCTACAAGAAAGCCTTTGGTGCGCAAGAGACCGTGCGCATGGACGGCCCTGGCGGAAAGATTGGTCATGCCGAAATCAAGATCGGCGATTCCGTGATCATGCTCGCCGACGAGATGCCCGGCGGCGGCAACCGCTCGCCCAAATCGCTCGGCGGCACCACGGCCGGCGTCTTTCTGTATTTCACAAACGTAGACTCGGTCTTTAAACAGGCTGTCGATGCGGGCGCAAATCCAGACATGCCGCCAACCGACATGTTCTGGGGGGACCGCTTTGGAAGGCTCACCGATCCGTTCGGCCATTCGTGGGCGCTGGCGACCCACAAGGAGGACGTGGCTCCGGAGGAGATGCGGAAACGCATGCAGCAGGAGATGGCAAAGATGAGCCAGCAGACGAGGACCGCAAGTTAGCCTGAACGAGCCCACGCTACAATGAAGTTCCGTTGATCGGCGAAACCATATCGAAATACCGTATCTTGAGCGAGCTCGGCCGGGGTGGGATGGCCACAGTCTATAAGGCGCAGGACATCTACCTGGGCCGGCTCGCGGCCCTCAAGTTGATCTCCGAAGAGTTCCGCAACGATCCCGAGATGCGTGCGCGCTTCGAGCGCGAGGGACAGGCGGCCTCCTCGCTGATGCATCCCAACATCTGCACCATCTTCGAGGCCGGATGCTGGCGGGAGCGTCCTTACCTGGCGATGGAGCTGCTCGAGGGCATGCCGCTCAGCGCGCGCATCCAGGCCGGCAGGCTGGAGCTTCCGGAGATCCTGCGGATCGCCATCCCCGTAGCGTCCGCGCTCGACGCAGCGCACCGCAAGGGGATCGTGCACCGCGATATCAAGCCCGGCAACCTCTTCCTGACCAGCGCCGGAAGTGTGAAGGTGCTCGATTTCGGACTGGCCAAGCGTAAGGGTGCGGCGTCCGCGGCGGCCGGCCCGGATGCGCCCACCGTCGTCACCTTCGTCACTATGCCGGGCGCGATCCTCGGCACCCTGGCGTACATGTCGCCCGAGCAGGTTCGCGGCGAAGCGGTGGACGGGCGGGCCGACCTGTACTCGCTGGGGGTGGTGATCTTCGAAATGTTCAGCGGGACCCTGCCGGTGTTCGGCTCGTCCACTCCCGTTCCGCCGCGGCTGGCCGAGGTGCTGCGCAAACTAATGGCGCCCGCCCCGGCGGCTCGGTTCCAGACCGCCGCGGAGGCGCAGAAGGCCCTCGAGGCGCTGGTTTAGGCTATCCTGTACGGATATGAAAAAGCTGTTCGCCGCGATAGCCGTGTCCTGCCTGCTGCTCGCCCAGGACAAGGTCGACGAGTCCGCCACCGCCCGAATCCGGAGCGAAGAGATGGAGCATTCGCAGATTCTCCATACGCTCCACATGCTGACCGACCGCTACGGCCCGCGAGTTACCGGGACGCCCAATCACGAAGCCGCCGCCAAATGGGCGGTTGCCGAGATGACGCGCTTCGGCATGAAGAACGGGCACCTCGAGCCGTGGGATTTCGGGCATCCCGGCTGGTTGAACGAGCGTGCCTCCGGTTTTCTGGTCGCGCCCGTGCAGGAGAACCTGAAATTCGAAGTGCTTGCCTGGACGCCTTCGACCAAAGGTACGGTCACCGCACCGGCGATTCAGTTGGTGCCGCCGGAGGGTCCGCCGCCCGCGTCGACTAACGGTGCGGCGCCCGCGGCGGCCGGAGGCCGCGGGCCGGTGCGTCCGGGACCCCTGAAAGAGGAGATCGAGCAGTGGGTGGCGGCGAATCGCGATAAGGTCCGGGGAAAGATCGTGCTGATCGGGAAGGCCGCGGTGATTCCGGTGAACTTCAATCCGCAGCCAAAGCGCCGCGACGACGCGTTCGTGAAAATGCAGTACGATCCCACCAACCCGAACGCCGGGCGCGGCGGATTCGGCTTCGGGGGCGGGCGTGGAACGCCCGATCCGAAGCGGCTGACCGCAGCGCAGGTAGCCGAGGAGATCGACGCCATGCTGGTCTCGGGCGGCGCGGTGCTGCGAGTGAACGACGCGGCGCGCGGCGAAGGCGTGATCGTGGCCCAGCAGAATCGCACCTACGATCCCGCCAAGGCCGTTCCCACGGTCATCCTCCGCAATGACGATTTCGGCCGCGTGGAGCGCCTGCTGGCAGACGGCGACGACGTGAAGATGGAGTTCCACATCGTCAACCACGTCTATCCGGAGGGCAAGACCAGCTACAACGCCATCGCCGAGATCCCCGGCTCCGACAAGGCGGATGAAGTGGTGATGCTGGGCGGGCACCTCGATTCCTGGCACGCCGCCACGGGCGCCACGGACAACGCCATCGGCTGCTCGATCATGGTGGAAGCCGCTCGGCTCATCGAGACGCTCGGGCTCAAGCCGCGCCGCACCATCCGGGTGGCGCTGTGGTCCGGCGAAGAAGAAGGGCTGCTCGGCTCGCTCGCCTACGTGGAGCAGCACTTCGGCACGGCCGAGAATCCCAAGTCCGAGTGGTACAAGCTCGATGCCTACTTTAACGTGGACACCGGCACGGGCCGTCTGCGCGGCGCCGGAGTCTTCGGGCCGCCCCAGGCTGCCGCGGTGCTTCGCCCGGTGCTGGCGCAATTTGCCGACTGGGGCGTGGCGGGCGCGATGAGTACGGCCAGCCGCAACGTCGCCGGCACCGACAGCACGTCGTTCAATCACGCCGGGCTCCCCGGCATCGGAATGTCGCAGGACCCGATCGAGTACAACACGATGACGCACCACACGAACCTCGACACCTACGAGCGCATCATCCCCGACGACGTGGAGAAGGCTGCCGCGATCATCGCCGCCGCCGTCTGGAACGTGGCCAATCGCGACGAGATGGTCCCGCGGTTTTCGAAGGACGCGATGCCGGCGCCGGTTGCGGTGAGGTAGCACCTTTTCCGCCAAAGATTGGCGGAGGGTTCTAGGATTCGAAAGAACTTACGCGCCCGCGCCGCCAATCATTGGCGGAATCACACGCTATCGCTGCGCCACGCCCGGGTCCGGGATGTCCAAAATGGTGACGCTTTCCTGTTCGTTGGGGTCGGTGCGCGCGGCCACCGCGGTGCACGGCTCGGTCTGGCTGGCGTTGTACGGAAGGTGCGGCGTGTTGGCCGGTATATAGAGATAGTCGCCGGCCCGCACCCATACGTGCTGCCGCAGGTCTTGTCCATACCACATGCCGGCTTCGCCGCTCAGGACGTACAGCGCACTCTCGTGTCCTTCGTGAAGATGCGGCTTCGCGCGCCCGCCCGGCGGAATCGTCACCAGGTGCATGCACAGCCCCTGGGCATTGGCGGACTCCGCCGAGACTCCCTTGTGGTAGCTCAATCCCTGCTTGCCGCGATAGCCCGCGTCACCCGGGATCACGGTGCAGGTACGCTCGCGTTCGCACTGCATGCAGGGACCCTTCCCTATTGCTTCTCGAAGACCAGTTTCTGATCGCCTTCGCCCATGGCGCTCGAGAAATGGCGCTCGACGGTCAACACCTTGCCGTCCGCCGAAAGCGTCCACTTGTCTTTCATGGTGAAGTCGTTGTCGCCGAACTTGCCCTTGGTGTCGAAGGTCAGCGCTTCGCCCTCCCACTTGACGACGCTCTTCGCCTCGTTATCGCGAATCGTGTTGACGCACTCCTTGCCGTCGGTGGTGTAGTTCGCTTCCCAATCGAAGTCGCCCATGTCGCTCGACTGCTTGACCGCGACCTTGAGCTTGGGGTCCTCGTGGGTGACTTTCTGGGTCATGCTGCTGGGCGGCGGCATCTGTCCCAGGTCGCTCTTGGAGAGGTTCAATTTCCAATCGCCGGTCAAATTCGGGGCAGCGGCCCCAGCCAACACCGCGAGGAACAGGATGGCAGCCGCGAGAATCGCGAGACGTGTTTTCATTCGCATGGCACTCTTCTCTTTCTGGCGACCGAGTATAGCATCCGGCGCACTACTTTTTCGGGCGCGACTCCGGCGGAACCAGGCCGTTCAGCCGGTAGTAGGCCACCAACAGGCCGTAGTGCTCGGCGGAATGCTCGGTAACGCTGGCCCACGGCTGGATCGTCTTTTGGAATGTCGCCGGCTCCCAGGATTTCAGGGTGGCTTGCGAATCGTCGATGGACTTCTTCAACATCGCGACGATGTCCGCCTTGGTCTTGTAATCCTTGGCGTCGATCTCGTCCCACTTGACGTTCTCGCCGCGGCCGCGTTTGGCGGCGAACACATTGCCGGAGGCGATGTGGACGATCACTTCCCCGAAGGACCGCATCTCCGGCTTCGGCTTGAACCCATAGTGCTCTTCGGGAAAGTCCTGGGCCATTTCGAGAACCTTCCGGTTAATATCTGTAAACATGTTGACCGTGGTCCGGTCGGGAGGCGGCGGCGCGGCCTGGGCGAAAGCGGAGGCCGCGCCGGCCAGGGCAAGGGTAATCGTAAGCAGCTTCGTCATATCCCCCTTATACGTGCGGCGGACGAGTTGGTACCGGCCGATCTAATTCCGGACGGTAATGAACCCGCCCGTGTAGGTTTCCGGCCGGTGCGGAGCGCATGATCCCATTTGACAAGATCGAGGCGCCGCTCAGAACTCCAGCCGCAGCATGAATTGCAGCCGCCGCGGCAGGCCGATCCCGACTGCGGCGGTGCTCCGCGGGTTGGTGATCTTCCCGAAGTTGGAAGCAGACGAGAAGTTGCTCGCCGGGTTGGCGAACATCGGGTGATTGAACAGGTTGAACGCCTCGGCCCGGAACTTCAGGTGCACCCGCTCGGTCATCGGTATGTTCTTCTCCACGGCCGTGTCCAGCTCGTAGTATCCGGGCCCGCGGGCGATGTTCCGCCCTAGGGTCCCCCACGTGTTCTTCGCTGGCACCGCGAAAGCCGCCGGGTTGAACCAGTTATAGATGGTCTGGTTAACGGGGTAGATCGGTACACCAGGCATCAGGTCCGGCCGCTGGTTGCTGGCGTTCCCATCCAGCATGCTGGAGGACGAACGGGTAACCGTGATGTTTACCGGCCGGCCGGTGCTGGCGCTCGCGATTCCGCTCAGCTCCCATCCGCCGAGCACTTTTCCGGCGATGCCCGTGAGGTGCCCGGTCGGAATGTCGTAAACCGAATTCACGTTGAGCGTCTGGCGAACGTCGTAAAGCGTGCTGCTGCGGTCGCAGGCCCGGCAATTGGAGTTTTCGACGGAGGCTGTCTCGCCCGTCCCGATCGAGCCGTCGCCGATCGAGTGCGACCACATATATTGCGTCTGCCACAGCCAGCCACGCGTAAACGAGCGCTGCACCGAGGCCTGGAGCGCGTTGAAGTTGGTGTTGCTGTCGTTGTACTTGATGCCGAACTTGCCGAATTGCGGCAGCGGGCGCTTACCGGTCATCGGGTCGATGTTGTTCTCATTGCGCCCGCCGAACAGATGATGCCCCTCGCTGCCCGCATAACCGACCGTGGCGAGGAAGCTGCCCGGCAATTGGCGCTGGATCATGAGATCCCAGTTCTCAAAGTAACCGTCCTTCCGGTGGCGGTCGATTCCCTTGGGCGATGCGCCCTGGTCCTGAAGTAGCGGCAGGAACGGGGTCAGCGGATACGAGAGGTTGGGGACATCCGCCGACGAAAGGGCATACCGGGCCGCCGTGCTCTCGTGGGGGTCGCTGAAATCGTCGTTCTGGTTGGCGCTGTAGTACAACCCCCACCCGGAGCGAATCACCGTTTTTCCGTTGGCGCCGCCGGGAACCCACGCCACGCTTACCCGCGGCATGAAGTTCTTGTAGTTGGGATCGTACATGGGCGTGCCCTTCGGGCAGAAGCCTCCACATGCAAAATCCACCACGGCGATGCGGTCCAACACCTCGTGCATCACGGAGTAGAACTCGTACCGCAATCCCACATTGACCGTCAGGTTCGGGCGCAGTTTGATCTCATCCTGCGCATAGCCCATCCAGAAAGTGCGCCGCATGCCGCCCACCGGCAACGCCGCGTTCGTAAAGATCGTGTCGATCTGGTCGTGGATGAAGGCGGCCGGGTCGGTGAATCCGATGGTCGTGAAGGGGTTGGCCTCGCCCGAGTTGTTAAGCCTGATCCGTTCAATATCCACCCCAAACTTGAAGGTATTGCGCCCCCGGATTAAGCTCAGGCTGTCGATCCAGGAAAACGTGGTCCCGACTTCCAGGTCGAGCTGGCTCGAGCTGATGTCGTCGAAACCGGGGATACTCGAGACGCCGACGGAGCCGAACCCCGCCAGTGAGGGTGCGGTCCCCGTGGTCGGATGGTGGAAGGCAGATCGGTTGACCCCGAACTTCGCCTCGTTCACCATCCTGGCCGAATGCACGCGCGTCAGCGAGATTACAAAGTTGGAGGGCCGGATGGGTTCTGTCTCGATTCCGCCGATATTGTCAATCGGGTCCGCTTTCAGCGCGTCGTCGATGTTGTAGCGGACAAACAGGGTGTTGTTGTCGTTGAACCGGTGATCCACGCGAACCGTGCCGCTATCCTCGCGGGTCGAATTCACGCCCGTTGACGTGTACTGGTCGGTGATGGAATCGACGGGCGTCTGGCCCATCGGGTACGCATCGAGGAAGGGTTTGAGCTGCGTCGAGGCTGCCAGTACCTGGGCTCGGTACTCGGCGTTCGGCACGAAGGCGATCTGCGTGTTGCTCAGGCTTTGGCGAATTGCTTCATACGTAACGAAGAAAAAGGTCTTGTTCTTCTTGATCGGCCCACCCAGGCTGCCGCCAAACTGGTTCATGCGGAACGGCGGAATCTGCGACGGATCGAACGGCGACCGAGCATCCAATGCGTTATTCCGGAAATACTCGAAGGCGCCGCCGTGCCAGTTGTTGGTCCCTGTCTTCGATACCGCGTTGACCTGGCCGCCGCCGGAGGAGCCGCTGTCGGCGGTGTAATTCTGTGAGTTCACGCGGAACTCGGCGATCGATTCCAGGGATATGTTAAGGCGCGCATCCGCCTTCTGGCTCTGTTCCTGAACGCCGGTGGCGTCGATGCCGTCAAACGTGTAGTTGGCATCGTCCAGGCCGTGCCCGGCAAAGCGGATGTCGCGCTGACCGCCGCCGCCGGTGTTGATCGCGCCGGGCGTGAACATCTCGAGAGTCGCCCAGTTGCGCCCGTTCAAGGGGATGCTGTCCAATTGCTGATGCTCAAGCACGCCACCGACCTGCGCGTTGCTGGTCTCGAGAGCAGCTGCCTGGGCTTGCACCTCCACATGGGTGCCGATGGTGCCCAGTTCCAGTTTGGCATCCACCGTGCGGCTCTGCCCGACGAAAAGCTGGACGTTCTTCATCCCGAACGTCCGGAATCCGTCTTTGGAGATCTTCAGGTCGTACGTCCCGATCGGGATGCCCGGAATGCTGTAGACCCCGGAAGGGCCGGTCACGACGTCCCGGGTGAGGCCCGTGCTGGGCGAGGCTAGTTCGACTCGCGCGCCGGGAACGAGCGAACCGCTCGTATCCGTGA
Organism: Bryobacterales bacterium; assembly: GCA_963836015.1. Classification (GTDB taxonomy): domain Bacteria; phylum Acidobacteriota; class Terriglobia; order Bryobacterales; family Bryobacteraceae; genus CAWCDJ01. The sequence goes on from CAWIIF010000004.1 coordinate 1,315,610, forward strand.
CAGTTCCGTTGAGATCGGCCCTGTCCACCTGGCCGAAAACCAGTACGGCAGACAGGGAGAAGAACAACGCCAAACGCGGCAGCGATACCATTGGCCCCTCCAGCCGGGATTGGCTTGGGTCGCTCCCGGCAAGCCGGCAGGAAATCCCCTAAGTTTAGGGCGCTCCGGCGTGATACCCCGTTCTGCGCCGGCCAACACCCAAATACAAGAGGAGCCTTGGCCCCCGATTCAACCCCAAATGAATGCTCCCGGAGGTTCTTTTCCCGAGGGTTTTAAGTGTTATATCCCTAATTGACATCGTGTGCAATAGTAATTGTGCGCACACGACGGATTCAGTTTATTGCACGTAGTGGCATCTCGAACAATTCGCCAGCGGTTAGGCGATTGCGGAAAAGACCCCTTCCGAGCTGAACCGGCAGCGCCCGCAGGACTGGCTCAGCTCATAACCGCTTGCCCGAACGGTCCCGGATCTCGATCTTCAGGTCCAGCGTTCCATCGGCGTGCGTCGAGCAGCTCAGGCACGGGTCGTAGGCGCGAACGAGGGCGGAGACCCGGTTGAGCATGCCCTCACGGATGTGCTCCCCGTCCACAAAGTGTCTGGCTACCTGGGCGACGCCGCGGTTGATGGCCAGGTTGTTGTGGCCGGTGGCTACGATCAGGTTGGCCCACCGCATAGCGCCTTGCTCATCCACTTTGTAGTGATGAATCAGGACGCCGCGCGGCGCTTCGATCATGCCGGCGCCTTCCAGGCTGTTGACGGCGGCGCGGGCGCGCACGTGCTTGTCGAGGATCTCTGGATCGGCGAGCAGCGCTTCGATCTTCTCCAGTCCATGGAGAAGCTCGATCAGCCGCGCATAGTGGTAGTGGAACGAGCTATGAGCGGGAGCGCCGCAGCGCTGCCGGAACTCCGCCAATTCGCGGTCGGCCAGCGGAGTGCCGCACGATTCGGCCACGTTGAGGCGCGCCAGGGGGCCGACGCGGTATACGCCCTGTGGGTAGCCCTCGGGCTTGAAGTAAGGCGCCTTCAGGTACGAATCGCGCAGGGACGCCTCACCGATGAATTCGGCGTAGTCGCGCGCCCGGATGTCGGCGGCCACGATCGCCCCGGCGGCGTCCTTGAATGTGAGCAGACCGTCGTACCACGCGAAGCCGCCGCTGTCATCCACCAGGCCCGCGTACATGGAGGGATCGGTCCCGAAATTGGCGATCTCCTCGGCGAAGCCGTCGAGCACGGTCTTGAAAAACTCGAGCGTCTTGACGGCGATCGCCCGTGCCTCCGGCAGGCCGGCGAGCGTGCGCTCGCGGATTTCGGGCGCGAGCGGCGCATTGACGCCTCCGGGGACGATCCACGAGGGGTGGACGCGCTCACCGGCCAGGCCCTCGATGATCTGCTGGCCGTACTTGCGGAGCGCGACGCCGGAGCGCGCCATCTCGGGATGAGCTTCGATGAGCCCGAAGATGTTGCGATGGGCGGGGTCCGAATCGAAGCCCAGCAGAAAGTCGGGCGCCGACAGATGGAAGAAGCTGAGCGCGTGAGACTGCACGAACTGCGCGCAGTGGACCAGTTCCCGCAGCTTGCGGCCGGCCGGCGGGGGAGTCACCGCCATGATGGCGTCGCAGGCCTTGGCGGAAGCCAGCAGGTGGCTGATCGGACAGATGCCGCAGATGCGCGCCGTAATCGACGGCATCTCGTAGTAGGGGCGGCCTTCGGTGAACTTTTCGAACCCGCGAACCTGGGTGACGTGGAAGTGCGTATCGGCGACGCGGCCCTGATCGTCCAGGTAGATGTCGATTTTGGCGTGGCCTTCGATGCGGGTAACGGGATCGATGACGATTTTTCTCATACGGCTATCCGAATTTCACCTTCGAGGACAGGTCGGGGACGCGCCCTTCGATCAATTCGCCCAGCACCCACGCGATGGATTTCGCGGCCGGCGGGCAGCCGGGCACATGCAGATCCACCTTCACCACTTCGTGCAGCGGAACGGCATGGCGGAGCAGCGACGGAACTCCCTCCGACGGGACGCCGCGGGTTTCCTGGGCGCCTTCGATATAGATGCGCTCGAGCAGTTTCCGGGTGGGGATCTGGTTGCGCATGGCGGGCACGTTGCCCGTGACGGCGCAATCGCCCAGTGCCACCAGGAGCTTGGTTCGCTGGCGGATGGTACGGAGCTTTTCCAGGTCGTCCTGGGAACTGACCGCGCCTTCGATCACCGTCACGTCGACTGCCTTGGGGAACTCCTGGGCGTCGACCAGCGGGCCGTAGACCACCTCGGCGCGCTGCGCCACGGCGAGAATCGTCTCATCCATATCGAGGAGCGACATATGGCAGCCGGCGCAGCCGTCCAGCCAGACCGTTGCGAGCCGGATGCGCTTCACAGGACGCCTCCGCGCCGGCCGGCGAGGCGGCTCACCCGGGCATCGGTCTTACACATTTCTTCCACGGCGAATCCCTTCTCGGCGAGCGCGCCGGTCGGACATACCTGCACGCACTTGCCGCAGCTGGTGCAGCTTCGCGACTGGCCCCAGGGGCGGTTCATGTCGCAGACGATCATGGAGCGGGTTCCGCGCGAGCTGACGTCCCAGACGTGCGCGCCCTCCACCTCCGCGCAGACCCGCACGCAGCGCGTGCAGAGAATACAGCGGTTGTGATCGAGCACGTAGCGCTCGTGCGAGACGTCCACCGGCAGCTTGGGAAACGAGTAGGCGTAGCGCACGCTGGTGACGCCGAGCTTCTGCGCCATGGCCTGCAGCTCGCAGTGATTGTTGGAGACGCACACGGCGCACTGGTGATTGCGCTCCGAAAGGAGGAACTCGATGGCGATCTTGCGATACTGCGCCAGCTTCTCGGAGTTGGTGGTGACGCTCATCCCGTCCTGCACCGGGGTGGTGCAGGCGGGCAGCAGGCGGTTGACGCCGGAGACCTCCACGATGCACAGGCGGCAGGCCCCGACCGACGTCAGGTTGGCAAGCCAGCACAGCGTGGGGATGTACTTCCCGTTGGCGCGGGCCACCTCCAGAATCGTCTGGCCCTCCTGGGCCGGAACATATTCGCCGTCGATCCGGATTGAGATTTTTTCTGGCATGGCTTTCTAATGGTGGTCCTTGATATCGCAGCGCAGGCAGCGCCGCGCCTCGTCGAGCGCCTCTTCGGCGGATAGCCCGACCATGGCTTCGCAAAAGCTCTCGACGCGCTCGAGCGCGGGCAGCTCGGAAATCGTGTGGCGGCGGCTTTCGCTCGGCTGTTCGGGGGCCTTCTGGCCGTACTCGATGCGGGCGCCGATCAGGTCCCAGCGGCCCGGCCCCATGAGTCGGCGGTCGATGGTGCGGGCAGCCTTCTTGCCGTAGCCCATGGCGTTCGAGACGTTGGAGGCTCCGGTAATCAGGTCGCCGCCGGCGTAGAATTTATTGCGGCTGGTCTCCAGGGTGTAGCGGTCCACCTCGAGCGTTCCGTTTTCGTGGATACGCAGGCCGGAGGCGCGGACGAAATCCATATCCACGGCTTCGCCCACGGCCAGGATCACGGTGTCGCAATCCATGCGCCGGATTTCGTTGGTCGGAACGGGACGGCGGCGGCCCGAGGAGTCGAACTCGCCGAGGCGGGTCTTCACCACCTCGATGCTTTTGACGCTGCCGTTGGCATCGCCCACGATGCGGTGCGGAGTGGCCAGGAAAACGAACTTCGCGCCCTCCGCTTCGGCGGCCTCGGTCTCTTCCGGTATGGCGGGCATGTCCTTGCGCTCGCGGCGGTAGATGATGGTGACATCGGAGCCGCTCCGCATGGCGGTGCGGGCCGAATCGATGGCGGCGTTGCCCCCGCCGATCACGACGACCTTGCGGCCCAGCCGCACCGGCTCCTCCTTCGAGACCGACTCCAGGAACGGCAGGGCCGGAATCACACCGTTCAGCTCGGTTCCGGGGAGATAGACCCAGGCCTCCTTCCAGGTGCCGATTGCCAGGAACACGGCGTTGTATTGGTTGTCGAGGTCGTTGAGCGGGATATCGGTGCCCACCGCGACGCCGCACACGAAATTCACCCCCAGGCGGCGGATTAGCTCCACCTCGCGGCGCACGGTTTCGCGCGGCAGGCGGTACTCGGGGAGCGCGTAGCGCAGCATGCCGCCCGGCTCGGGGTTCGATTCGTAGACGGTCACTTCGTGCCCCAGCAGCGTCAGGTAAAACGCTGCCGCGAGGCCGGTGGGGCCGCCTCCCACCACCGCGACCTTCAGGTCGGTAGCCGGCAGCTTGTGCGCGATGACGCGCTCCACCATGGCATCGAAGCGGTCGGACTGGTAAATGGTGTCGGCGATGAAGCGGTGCACCTCACGCATGTTGACCGCCTCATCGATGCTGCTGCGGCGGCAGCGGTTGTCGCACGGATGCTGGCAGACCCGGCCGGTGGAGCAAGGCAGCGGGTTGTCGAGCACCACGGCCAGAAATGCGTCCTCCAGGCGGCCCTCCTGGTAGAGCTGCAGGAAGCGCGGGATGTTCATGTGCAGAGGGCAGCTATTCTCGCAGGGCGAGAGCGCCAGGTCCTCGCAGACGCCGGCGCGGCAGCGCTTGGCGCGGATGTGGTCCTCGAACTCGTGCCGGAAGTGCCGCATGGTGGTGAGCAGGGGATTCGGCGCGCTGGTGCCCAGGCCGCAGAGCGAGGTGTCGCGGACCATCCGGCCGATTTCGTCCAGGCGGTCGAGGTCGGCTTCGGATGCCCGCCCGCGCGTGAAGGCGTTGAGCAGGCGCAGCGACTGGTCGAGCCCCACGCGGCACGGCACGCATTTGCCGCACGATTCGGAGTGGGTGAACTCGATGAAGTAGCGGGCCACGTCCACCATGCAGTTGTCTTCATCCATCACGACCATTCCGCCCGAGCCCATGATGGAGCCGATCTGTGCCAGGGTCTCGTAATCCACCGGTGTATCGAACATCTCCTGGGGGATGCAGCCGCCGGACGGGCCGCCGGTCTGCACGGCCTTGATGTGCTTGCCGTTGGAGCCGCCCTCGCCGACGTCGTAGATGAACGTCTTGATGGGGGTGCCGAGCGGCATTTCGACCAGTCCGGTATTGGCGATCTTGCCGACCAGCGAGAAGACCTTGGTGCCGGCGCTCTTGGTACTGCCGGTCTCGCTGAACCAGGCCGGACCCTTGGAGACGATCGGCGCCACGTTGTACCAGGTCTCGACGTTGTTGATGTTGGTGGGCTGCTCGAACAGGCCCTTCTGGGCGGGGAACGGGGGACGCGGCCGGGGGCGCCCGGCGAAGCCTTCGAGCGACGAGATCAGCGCCGTTTCTTCTCCGCACACGAAGGCGCCGGCGCCTTCGACCAGTTGGATGTCGAAGCGGAAGCCGCGGCCCATGATGTTGTCGCCCAGCACGCCCGACTGCCGGGCCTGCTGGATGGCCCGGGTGAGGCGGTGCACGGCCAGCGGGTACTCGGCGCGAACATAGATAATGCCCTGCGTGGCGCCCATCACATAGGCGCCGATGATCATGCCTTCGAGCAGCGAATGCGGGTCGCTCTCGATTTCGTTGCGGTTCATATAGGCGCCCGGGTCGCCTTCATCCGCGTTACAGATGATGTACTTCTGCTCGGCGGCGGACTTTCGCAGGAAGTCCCACTTGAGGCCCGTGAGATAGCCCGCGCCGCCGCGGCCGCGCAGCTTGGAAGCCTTGATCTGCTCGATCACCAGCTCCGGATTGGCGTCGATCAGCACCTTGTACAGCGACTGGTAGCCGCCGATGGCGACGTATTCTTCCAGGTCGTCGGGGCTGATCAGGCCGCAATTGCGAAGGACGATCTTCTTTTGCGGCTTGAAGAACGGAATCTCCTGCCAGGAAGGGATGTTCGGGAGTCCCGTTCCGTAGGAGATGTGGGCGGTCAGGTGGTCCCACTCTTCGATCTTGCACAACGCGAGTTCTTCGGGGACCTTGCCGGTAGCCAGGTCGTCGAGGATGGGAAGCACGTCGCCGGCCTGAACGCGCCGCAGGATGACCAGCGGCTGTCCGGGGATCCGCACGTTGACCAGCGGCTCCTGCGCGCAGAATCCGAAGCAGCCGACGGACGCCAGCTTGATGTCGCGGCCCTGCTGGTTGATGGCCTCGGCGAACGCCTGGTAGACTCCTTCGGCTCCGTTGCCGGCGCCGCAGGTGCCCATGCCGACGCCGATGCGCGGCCGCGGCGGTAGGAGTTTGGCCATGCCGGCTTCGCGGACGGCCGCGAAGCTGCCGATATCCTGTATGCGCGTCACGATTTCCGCTCCTTTTGCAGGTGCTCGATTTCGCGGTGCAGCGTCTGCTCGTTCATGTGTCCGAAGATGGCGTGGTCCACTTCGACCACCGGCGCGAGGGCGCACTGGCCGAAGCACGCCACCGTGCGCAGCGAGTACTTGCGGTCCTGCGTGGTGACGCACAGCTTGTCGGCACCGTCTTCACTCTCGACGGGAAGGCCCAGTTCGAGGCGCAGTCTCTGCAGCAGGTTGCGCGACCCGCGCGTATGGCAGGCGGTTCCGCGGCAAATGCAGATGGTGTGATCGCCCTGGGGCTCCAGGTTGAAGAGCGCGAAGAAGGTGACCACGCTATAGATCCGCGCCAGGGGGATGTCCGCCTTCTCGGCGACATATTCCAGGACTTCGGAGGAAAGATATTTATGCGGATGACGTTCCTGGATGCGCTCCAGGATGCCGAGCAGCCCCCCGGGAATTCCGGCATGGGCCGCGATCGTGCGGTCGGCAAAGGCCTTCTCTTCGGCCGACAACGCGGTTGGTGACATTAAGCCTCCCACCTAATATATTAAGACAATTTTATCTTTAATTGATGGCTAGGCTGGTGTCAATGGGTCTACATCTTGGGTTCCCACACGCCTTCGAAATTCACGAAGTACGCGTCTACCTGAATGTCCGGAAGGGCGGCGGCGAGGCTGGCTTTCGCGAGTTTCAGCTCGTCGCGATGGTGGTCGGCTTCGGCCTGAAGGTCACCGTCGAAGGCTTCCAGGCCGCCGTAGGCGCCGCAATCGGAGTGCAGCATCAGGATCACGCGTTTCGTTTCGTGGAGGCGGATGGAGGTACGGATCTGGTCGAGCACGAATTCGCGGTCGGATTCCTGGCTGGGGGAGGCGAGGCACTTGGCCCCGCCGGCTACCTTGATCGGGTCGGAGTATTGGACGCCGATCTGCTTCAGAAACTTGCGGAAGGCGAGGTCGAAGCGATTGTCGAAGCACCAGACGATGGCGGCATCGCACCGGTACTTCTCACGCGGGGAATCGAAGTGGAAAAGTTTTCTCATTCGGTAAGGACTGCATTCTATTATCACCTTCGCTACAATGGCGCGCATGATCCTCGATCGCCGCCGGTTTGTTCACGGACTGCCCGCGTTGTTCGCTCCCGCCGCCTTCCCGGCCGAAGGCGATGCGAAGACCCGTTTCTACGTGGTCGAACAATACCTTTTGGAGCAGGGAAGCCAGCCCGCCCGCATTCACAACTTCTTTTCCAAGGCGCTGCTGCCGGCCATGGAGCGCGTCCACAAGGGGACCAAGATCTTTCTGGAAGCGGTGATTGCACCGCATATGCCCACAGTCACCGCGATCGTCGGCGTGGAATCGTGCGACCAGATCTGGTCGATTTCCAAGGCGCTGTTCGAGGACAAGGACTTCAGCAAGGCGTTCGACGAGTGGGAGGCGGGCGAGGCGCCGTACGTTGGAGTGAATTGCTCGCTGCTCGAGGCCACTGACTTTTCGCCGGAGATTGCGGCGTCGCCAAAGGCAGGTGCGCCGCGGATCTTCGAGATGAGGACGTACCATTCGCCGACGGCGCGCCAATTGAAGGCGCTCCAGGAACGCTTCGCCGGGCCGGAGATCCGGATTTTTCACCGGTCGGGGATTCATCCGGTGCTGTATTCCACCACCGTCTTCGGCGAGAGCCGGCCGAACCTCACGTACCTGATTCCGTTCGAGTCGCTGGCGGCCCGGGAGAAGGCATGGGCGGCGTTTTCGGCGGATGAGGAGTGGGTGCGGGTGCGGAAGGAGTCCGTGGACAAGTACGGGCAGGTGTCGGCGGTGCAGAACATGTCGCTGCACCGGGCGATGGCGTACTCGCCGGTGCGTTAGGCGCGCCTTTGGCGCGTGGGCAGGCCAGGAGGCCTACCCCACTGATTATGTTCTCGTCGAGATTTCACTGGGACTTTCGGGCGAACCGGATTACGGAGCTGCTGAATGAGAAGCGGCGCGAAGGGGCGCGGATTCTCGACTTGACGGAGTCGAATCCGACGCATGCGGGGCTGAATTACCCGGCGGAGATTGTCAGCGCTTTCGCGGATCCGCGGATGCTCGCGTATGAGCCGTCGCCGGCCGGGATGTCCGAGGCTCGCGAAACGGTGGCGGCGTACTACCGGGCGCGCGGGCACGACGTCGCGCCGGAGCGGATTCTGCTGACTGCCAGCACCAGTGAGGCGTATGCCTATCTCTTCAAGTTGCTGGCGGATCCTGGCGATCATGTGCTGGTGCCGCGGCCGTCCTATCCGTTGTTCGAGTTCCTGGCCAACATGGAATCGGTGGAGGCGCACCAGTATCCCTTGCGGTACCACGGCGGGTGGGGAATCGATATGCATTCCCTGGCGGAATCCATCTCCGACCGCACGCGGGCGGTGGTGCTGGTCAATCCCAACAACCCTACGGGGTCCTACGTGAAGAAGGAGGAACTGCGCGCGCTGCTCGAACTGGGACTGCCGCTGATCTCGGACGAGGTCTTCGCGGATTATGGGTTCGGTGAAGATCGGGAGCGCGTCACGACCCTTGCAGGAGTGGAAGACCGGCTGTGCTTTTCCATGAGCGGCCTTTCCAAGATCGCGGGGCTGCCGCAGATGAAGCTGGGGTGGATTGTGGTGAGCGGTCCCCCGGGGCTGCGGCGCGAAGCCATGGAGAAACTCGAGTGGATCGCCGACACCTACCTTTCGGTGGGCACGCCGGTGCAATGCGCGGCGGCGCGGCTGCTCGAAGCGGGACTGACGGTGCAGAGGGAGATCCGCGGCCGCACGGCTGCCAACCTGGCGGCGGCCCGCGAGAGGCTCACCGGCTTGGCGGCGGATATCCTGGCGGTGGAGGGCGGCTGGTACATCGTCGTCAAAATGCCGCGGATCCGAAGCGAAGAAGAGTGGACCCTGGAACTGCTTTCCCGCGAGAACCTGCTGGTGCAGCCGGGCTTCTTCTACGACTTCGAATCCGAGGCGTTTCTGATCGTGAGCCTGCTTACCGAGCCTCCAATGTTCCGCGAGGGCATCGGCCGGCTGGCCGCGTCGTTTTAGAAACCGCGGCCGCCGCGTCCTGCAGGCTGGGCCGCGGGCAGATCCTTGCGCGGCAGCTTCTCGGGCCGTGTGGCCGCATCATACACGAACGCCGCTTCGATTACCGCCATCTGCTTCATGTCGGCGGGTTGGATGCGGTCGTAGACGTCCATGTTGGAGTGGTGCGTGCGGGTTTCGTAGTCCATCGGATCCTGGATGAACTGGAAGCCGGGCAGTCCCACGGCGTCGAAGGAGAGATGGTCGGTGCCGCCGGTGTTGCGGATCGTGATCACGCCGGGGGTGAGGTCCTTGAACGGCGCGAACCAAGCCTCGAAGACGGGCCGCATCATCTCGTTGCCCTGCAGGTAGACGCCGCGGATCCGCCCGGTGCCATTGTCGATATTGAAATAGCCGGCGAAGTGGGCGTGCTCGGCGGTGGTCTTCATGACGGCCGGGTCCGCGAAGTGCTCCTTCACGTAGGCGCGCGACCCGAGCAGGCCTTCTTCCTCGCCGCCCCACAATGCCATGCGCACCGTGCGGTCCATATGGACGTTGAGCTTCTTGAGGACGCGCATCACCTCCATGGCGACCGCGCTGCCGGCTCCGTTGTCGGTGGCGCCGGTGCCGTAGTGCCACGAGTCGAAGTGGCCGCCGACCATGACGACCTCATCCTTCTTCGCGCCGCCGGGGATCTCCGCGACGACGTTGAACGAATCGGTGTTGGCGGTGTCCCACTTCGTCTTGATGTCGAATTGCAGCTTCACCGGCACATTGTGCTGCAGCAGGCGCGCGATGCGGTTGTAATGCTCGGCGGTAATCGAAACCTGCGGGACGTTGGCGTCTTCCTTGCGGTTCTGCGCGCCGCCGCCGAACAGGGTGCCGCTCTCGGCGCGGGCGTTCGTCTGGATCGTCATCACGGCCTTTTCCTCCTTCCAGTAGGAGGCCAGCTTCTGCCGGAAGGCGCGGAGCTCTTCGAACGTCATGTTGCCGGGCAAGGCGCCGCGCCCGCCGCGTCCTCCGCGTCCGCTGCCGGTTGGGATCAATTCGGTCGCGAGTTCCGTCAACTCTTCCGGCGTGTACCTGGTGGCCAGCGGAGCGGTCGGAAAGGCCAGCTCCGGAGGCGCCACGGTCAGCACGATCTTGCCTTCCAGTTTTCCGTGGAACTTCTCCATGTCAGCGGGAGTCTGCACGACGGCCAGGATGGCGTCGCCGGTGATCGGGCCATTGGTGCCGGGCGTCCAGGCCACCGGAACGCCGATGATCGGCTGGTAGGTGGGCTCCACTATCGCCCCGTTGTAATAGGTGTATTCCCAGCCGGGAATCCCAGCCGCCCACTTCTCGAGGTGGACCTTATCGAGACCCCACTCGTTCAACTGCTTGACGGCCCAATCGCCCGCCGCGCGGAACTGCGGCGAATTCACCAGCCGCGGGCCGTAGCGGTCGGTGAGATTGTACATCACGTCCATGACCTGGGAGTCTTGAAACTCCTCGGTCTTGATGCGGTGGATCATGTTCAGGTCAACTTTTTCCTGCGCGTAGGCAAGCGCGGAAAGGACCAGGCAAAGGAAAAGAGTGACGATCGATTTTCGTTGCATAAGAGCTTTCAGACAAGACTGTAGTAGAACAATGACGGCGCACGCCGAGCCGAAGGTTACCGCGCCAGGGCCCGCCCCGCGTATTTTTTCCAGATGGTGGGGTCGGCCAGCATCCGGATGAACACGCCGCCGACGACCGATCGAGCCTGGAATCCCTGCTGTTTAGCGGTCACCGTGTCGTACCAATCGGTGAGCGGCACACGGCTCGGCGACTCATTGGTGAAGCGGTAGACCGGAGCGATCAGCTTTCCGAAATCGGTGGAGTTTTCGGTGAGTGTCGCGGTCCACAGGATCCAATCGAGCTTGGTGTAATCCCGGCGATTATCGAGCGGCAATCCGTACTGGTTTTGCTTCGTGAGATAGAAGGCGATCTCCTTGCGCGCCACTTCGGCCGGGAACAGGTGCAGGCCCAGCAGCTTATCCCATACCAGGTTATATTTCTGGCTCCAGGTGCCGGGCTTGTCGAATGCCAGCCGGTAGTGGTCGCCCTCGGCCGCGAGTTCCGACCACCGGCGCGCGAACTCCTCGGCGGTCTTGCGGTAGAGGACGGCGTCATCGTGGTGGCCGGTCATTTCGGCAAGTATGCCGTACGAGCCAAGCGCGAGAATCGCCTTGATCGAGAGATTGGCATTGTGCGCCAGGTGTCCGGCGAAATCGTCGGTCGAGAGCTGGTTTTCGGGGTCGAGACCTTTCTCCTTCAGGTACACGGCCCATTTGGTGAGCTCGGGCCAGTATTTCGCGGCGTAATCGGCGTTGCCCTCCACCCGCGCCAGGGCGGCCATGAGGATCAGCATGTTGCCGCTCTCTTCGACCGGCATCTGGTTCTGCTCGGTGCGCTCGCCGCCTCCGTAGACCTGGCCGTTGGCCTGCGGGTAGGTGCCGAGATCGTGCGGCGCGAAGGGCCACGGCCAGCGGTCCATGCTGGCGTAGTCGAGCACGGGCTGGAGCTGTGCCCGCAGGAGGCGCGGATTGAACAGGAGTGTGAACGGCGCGCTCGGATAGATCACATCGACGGTGGAGATGCAGCCGTTGCTGAAGTTCTCCTTGGGGAAGTACATGGGAGTGCCGTCGATATCGGCCACGAGCTTGTGAGCCGCCAGAGTCTGGCGGTAGGCCAGCACGGCCAGCCGCGCGTAGTCCTCGCCTCCCAATTTGCGCAGGTCGGAGGTCAGCTCCTCGTCGAACCGGCGGCTGCGTTCGAGCAGCCCATCGTGGTCGCGCCGCGCTTCGCGAATCAGGTCGGCTGCTTCGGCGCCCTTGCGCCGCCACCAGGCGCGCTCGCGGCGCTGGAAATACTCGATCGAATAGAGGTCGTCGTACGCCAGCATCAGGAACCGCTGCGCGGGATTGGCGCCGACCTGTGCCCAGGTCGATGACGTAGCAGAGCGACGGGTTGGGCCGCTCCGTGAAATCGTCGGAATCGGGAAGACGGCCCGAAGCTTCGAATGCTTCCCGGGCCTGGCCGCGATCCATGGCGGCCTCGGAAACGCCTTCGGGCTTGTCGGCCGCAACGTAGAGGTAGCCCCAATCGATGCGCACATCGTCGCCGCGCCGTGCGAGTACGGCCTGCTGGCGCGAACCCATGCGAAGGACGGGCTGGCCGTCGAGGCGGTAGCGTTCCGCCATCACGGGCTGGTCGGGCGTATTCACGACCAGGTCGGAGGAGGCTTCGAAATAAATCGCCACGGCGTGCTCGCGGCCATCGGTGGCGGCGGCCGACCAATCGAGGTAGGTCAGCGGCCGCGAGAGGATTTCGAGGTCGTCCGGCAAGGCCGGGGTGAGGAACGTCAGCCCCAGCTTCACGCCCGCGCCTGCGAATTCGTAGATCGTGCGCGTCGGTTGCACTTCGAGGCGCGTCTGGTCGAGCGGCGGCAGATTTCGCGGGTCGCGCCCCATGACCCGGAACGTCTTGCCGTCGATGCGTGCCAGAGCGGTGAGCGTATTCGGCTTGCCGGTCCAGTGGCGGGTACCGTCGGCGTTCAGGCGATCGGCCATCGACCAGATGCTGAAATAGGGATCGTGCGCCACCAGCGGAACGGCCGGCGGCCTCATGGGCGCCGGTGTCTGCCCCGGCGCGGCGAGCGTCAGAACCGTGAAGAAGAGTCCGGACGCCGCCGGAATTGTACGTAGCCTTCCCATTGTCACTCTGTAAGCGTAGAATAAAATCATGGCCAGAGGTTGGGAAAGCAAGTCGGTCGAGGCGCAGATCGACATGGCCGAAGTCCCTCACCATAGCGCCATCGTGCAACACACGCCCGACCCGGTAAAGCTCGAATTGATTCGCAAGAAGGAAACCCTGTTGCTCTCGCGTACCCGTGTGGTCCGGGAGCTCAACGCTTCGCAGAATCCCCGCTACCGTGCCCAGTTGAGCAAGGCACTGGCGGATCTGGATGCGCAACTCGCAACCATCTCCGCCGTGTAGCGGAGCGGATAAAGCCCTTTCGGAACTTGAAATGCTAGCCTGGAGCTAATGTTCCGGGCTGCTGTTTGTCTTCTCGTTTTGCTTTGGACACCGCGCATTCTGCCGGCGTACTCCGTGCTGACGCACGAAGCGATTATCGACAGCGCGTGGGATGCGAGCATTACGCCGCTGCTTCTGGCTCGCTTCCCCGGCTCAACACCCGAGCAATTGCGCGACGCCCATGCTTACGCCTATGCGGGCTGCATCCTGCAGGACATGGGCTACTACCCCTTCGGCAGCAAATTTTTCAGCGACCTGCTGCACTACGTCCGGAGCGGCGATTTTGTCGTGAATCTGATCGGCGAGGCCCGGAACCTCGACGAGTACGCATTCGCGCTGGGCGCGTTGGCTCACTACGCGGCCGATACGCAGGGGCACGCCATCGCGGTGAACCGCTCCGTGCCCATCGAATATCCGAAGCTCGCGCGCAAATACGGGAAGGTCGTGACTTACGAGGATGACCCGGTGGCGCACCTCAAGGTCGAGTTCGGGTTCGATGTGCTGCAGGTGGCCCACGGAAGTTACGCGCCCCAGTCATACCACGATTTCATCGGCTTCGAGGTCGCAAAGGACGCGCTGGAGCGTGCCTTCTATCAAACTTACTCGCTCCACCTCACGGACGTTTTCGGCGATTTGGACCTGGCTCTGGGAACCTACCGCCACACCGTCAGTTCGCTCATTCCGAGTATGACGAAGGTCGCCTGGAACCTGCAGAAGAAGGACCTGGTGAAGTCCACGCCAGGCCTCACGCGCCGCAGGTTCGTCTACAACCTCTCGAAAGCCAGCTATCGCAAGGAATGGAGCGGGCGGTATGAGAAGCCGGGGGTAGGAGCACGCATCATCGCCTTCTTTCTCAGAATTCTGCCCAAGATCGGACCTCTCAAAACGCTGGCGTTCAAACCGCCGACACCGGAAACCGACCGGTTGTTCATGGCGAGTTTCGACCGAACGATGGCCGAGTACCGGAACCTGCTGCGGCAGTCGGGGAGTGCCCGGTTTCAGCTCGTCAATCGGAACTTCGACACCGGCGCGCCCACCCGCCCCACCGAATATCACCTGGCGGACGATACCTATTCGAAGCTTGCCGTGAAGCTGGCGGGCCGCGACGCGGCGTCGATCGATCCCAGGATGCGGCAGGACATTCTGGAGTACTTCAGCAACCTGAGCCTGCCGTTCGCAGGGAAGAAGGACAAGGATGACTGGAAGGAGACGGTCTCGGCCGTCGAAGCCCTGAAAAGCAATACGGCTCCGGCAAATCACGAATCAGTGCGGCCCGGCGTGCCATACTGAAATTTCTCTTACCAATGTTTGCCTATTCCCAGCAGGACCTTTACTGCGAGCAGGTTCCCCTCGCCGACCTGGCCGCGCGCGTGGGCACGCCTGCCTACGTCTATTCGAGCCAGACGATTCTCGAGAACTTCCACGCCTATGATGAGGCTTTCGGCGACGTGCCGCACTCCGTCTGCTACGCGGTCAAGGCCAACTCGTCGCTCGCCGTGCTGGCGTTGCTGGCGCGCGCCGGGTCGGGCTTCGACATCGTTTCCGGAGGCGAGCTGTACCGGGTGATCCAGGCGGGCGGCGACCCCTCCAAGGTCGTGTTTTCCGGGGTTGGGAAGACCGCCGGGGAGGTGGAGTACGCCCTGTCCTGCGGCATACACAGCTTCAACTGCGAGTCCGAGGCCGAGCTGGCGCTGATCGACTCGATGGCCGCGCGGCGCGGAGTGAAGGCGGATTTCTCGATTCGCGTGAATCCCGACGTAGACGCCTCTACCCATCCGTACATTTCCACAGGGCTCAGCGAGCACAAGTTCGGGATCGCGATTGCCGAAGCAGCCGGGGTCTATGAGCGCGCCCGGCAGTTCCGCAACCTGTCGGCGGAGGGCGTGAGCTGCCACATCGGCTCCCAGATTTTGGACCCGAGCCCTATTCTCGAAGCCGTCGACAAGGTGCTGGCGCTGGCAGCCCATCTGCGCGCCCAGGGTCTGCCGATCCGCCACATCGACCTGGGCGGAGGCCTGGGCGTGGCGTACCATGCCGGGCAGGAGGCGCCCGCGATCCGCCAGTTCATCCACGATCTGCGGGAGCGCCTGAGACAGAGCGGCCTGTGCGTGATGGTGGAGCCGGGACGTTCGATCGTCGGTCCCGCGGGCGTGCTGCTAACGCGCGTGCTTTACCGCAAGAAGAACGGCGCCAAGGAATTCATCGTGGTGGACGCGGCCATGAACGACCTGATCCGCCCCGCCCTCTATCGCGCTCACCACGAAATCATCCCGCTGCGCCGCAATCCGCTGCCCCCGGTGACCGCGGACGTGGTCGGGCCGGTCTGCGAAACGGGCGATTTCCTGGCGCGCGACCGGGAGATGGCTAACGTGATGCCGGGCGATTTCCTGGCGGTATGCACCGCCGGCGCCTATGGGTTTGTGCAGTCGTCGAATTACAACTCGCGGCTGCGGCCGCCGGAAGTGCTAGTGGAGGGCGGCGGGTACCGCGTCATCCGCAAGCGCGAAAATTACGACGATCTGGTGCGCGGGGAAGTAGTGTAGGGTCAGTCGTCCGCGATTTCCATCGCGGTCACTTCCAGCTCGGCGCCGCGGAGCACTTCGGTGGCAAAGCTCCCGCAGCCGGGGCAGCAGCGGTCCATCAGCCCCTGTATGCGATGTTCCTTCCCGCATGCGGAACAGCGGAGCTCGACCGGGACCTCCTCGATCTCCAGACGGGAGCCTTCGACCGCAGTCTCCATACACGCCATATCCCAGGCGAACAGCAGGGAGTCTTTGACTACGCCCGAGAGCGGGCCCAGACGCAGGTGGACGCTCTCGACCCGGACGTCCCCATGGCGCTGCGCTTCTTCACACGCGATCTCGACGATCCCCATCGCGATCGAAAGCTCATGCATCTACATCATTGTCATACGAACGTAACGCCTGATGTCGGGGAAGTTGGCGATCACTCCCAGGGTTACCAGTCCAACCACTACGCCGCCCAGAATCTTAGTGAATCTTCCCAGGTTCATACGCCTCCTTATTCGTCCGAATTCGATCGAGCAGATTTTCCACCATCGCGGCTGCCTCATCCATTGCACCTCGGACGGGCGCGCTCAGACCCATCCCTTCCAGGATGCCCGGTTCGCAGCCGAGCACATAAACCCGCCCCGATTCCCCGCCCATCTGCCGGGCCGCCGCGAGGACGCGCATCGGGTCCATGCCGTGAGTTTCCACCATGGCGGCATCCATATCGGTGAGATCGGGTTCGATGACGTAGAGCGTCCCGGGCGGGCCGCCGCGAGGTGCGGCGTCGATCAGGATGACGGCCTCGTAGCTCTCCAGCAGGGCGTACATCAGGTCCAACCCGCGAATGCCGAAGTCCACAATCCGCACGTCCTCCGGCCACACTTTGGACTGCATGCGGCGCGCCAGTTCGGAGCCGAACGCATCGTCGCCCTGAAAAATATTGCCGATGCCCGCAACCAGGATCATTCGAGCGGCTCCACTTCCTCGGGGCCGAAGAAAAAACGATGACCGGGCTGGCGCATCATGCCCAGATCGCGGCCGGGATCGTCCTCCAGCACGACGGCGAGGTGAGTCTGGCCTTCCAGGTCCTGCTCGACCGATTCGATGATCGCGTGTTTCCCGCTGAGCGCGATATCCAGAATGTCGGCGGACCGGCGCGGATGCAGCCGGACCCGTGCACCCGGCTGGAACTCGCCGGTCCGACGCATTCCGCGCAGCGCCCCGTGCAATTTTGCCAGGTGCGCCTCCGAGAGCGCCTCCGAACGCTCCAGGATCTCTCGCGCCCGCGGGTCGCCGGTGCGGATCGCGGCCTTCTCTTCGTCGCTGAGCGTGAGGATGCGCAGCGTCAGAATCTCGTCGATCTCGGTGCCGTCGAAAAGGTCGCCGCGGCTCTCGGGCGCGATCTGCGGGTAATCGTAAAGTATGATGGGCGCGGAGAGCATCGTGTCCCGTTCGCCTTCCACGCCCGCCAGCACCGGCCAAGTCCCGATGTTGCGGCAGGACCGTGCTGCTTCACGGTACGGATCCGGCGGATCCATGAGGGAGACGAACTCTCCGCCCCATATGGTCAGAATGGTGTGGACCGAGATCAGCGATCGCGCGAGCGCGTCGTCCCGGGTCCCCCCTTCGAACGAAGTCCGGTTGCGAATCTGAACCCGGAACCGGCACAGACTCTCCGCGGCGAGCCCGGCCGTCATTTCGATTTCGCCCCGGACTTCGGAGAATGCGAATTCCTTCAGCGCGCGGCCGCTCCCCACGGGGAAGTCCACATCGATTCGCCGCTCTATCGCCTGCTCGCCTTCCAGTTGCAGGAACCGGACGCTGGCCGTGAGCACGGCAGCGGGGCCCGCCTCGGCCAGACAGTCGGTCTGCATCAGGGCAGTGTCGTAGGCCGGCGGGTACAACACTCCGAAATTCCAGCGGTGCTGGTTCTTGACCGCGGTGGCCGTGTATGGATAGAGCATGTAGCCCTCATACATCACGCTCCGGGCGACTTGTTCCACGAGGTCCAGCTTCATGGCAGGATGCTCTCCAGCGTCTGTTCCCAGGTCGGGAGACCGCGCTCGGTCTTGTACCGGTGCAGGCGGTCGAATACGTCGCGGCGCAGGCAGAGCCACGCCGTGTTCGGGTAATAGCGATCGATCATTTCCTTCCATACGCGCACAGGCACTTCGGAGGAGACCTCCTTGCTCCAGGGGATCTGGGCCACCTGAAGCGCTCCGTCGCCGGCGTCGAAGAACACCGTTCCGCTGAACAGCAGGGTCACCGGCACGCTGCCTTCCTCCAGGCCGTGGAAATATTTGGCGCTGGCTACGGTCAGGTCGAAGGTGCAGGCCACCGGCAAGTCGATATCGATGGAATGCTCGAAGGCCGGAACGGCCGCGTGGCTGTGCGTCCAGAGCATGCCGCGCAAGGTGCGGTTCCAATCGGCAGGCTCGCCGAAGAGGTCGTGGAGGTTCTGCTGCTCGTGGCCGTTGTACCGGCGCCGCGCGGCCTCGATGCGGATCTGGCATTGCAGCATGATGCTCTCGACGGTTTCTTCCGCGGGGAGATTTTCCAGGCGCAGCTTGAAATTCAGGGCGGGCACCGCCGAGCAGGGGGCCGCCTCGATGCCTTCCACGTGGAATCGGAGATCAGGCAGCGCTCGCCTCCTTCAGCTCGCGAAAGAAGCGGCCGATTTCGCGCCACGCCTCTTCACCGCCCGAGAGCCCGTGCCAGTGCGTGCGGATCAGCCCCGTCAGCTCATAGCAGCGGTCGATGGGAGCCAGGTAGTGCTCGCGCGCGCCGGCTACGCGATTCACCAGCAGCGCTTCGACATCCGGCTGCATGCGGCCGATTATCGCGTTGCGTTCGGCGATGCCGCTCCAGGCGTCGAGCGAGAGCAGGGATTCCGTCAGCCCCGCGGGGCCCGGATAGAGCGCAATCACGCGGGATTGCGGCGTGTGGTATGCAAAAAACGCGAGGCCGATCGGGATCAGCAGGCTATCCCATTCCGCATCGGTCATCTCGAAATCGGGCAGGAAGCGAACGTCGCGGCCGATCCGGCGGTATTGCGCGGCGCCGCGCCTCTCGAACAGGATCGCGCACGGGTCGCACGCGCATAACACGCGGCGGCTCACGGTTTCCAGCAGGTGCGGATGGCCGGTTGCGAGCGCCGCGCCGCACAGGTCGCAACGCTCCGCGCGGCGCCCCGGCAGGAAGCGGCGAAGGGTGTGGAAGGGTGGCGGCGCCGTCATCGCATCAACCCTGCAGCAGCGCTTCCAGAGGCACAAACGAGGGCTCGGCGGGCGCCAGTCCTTCGATTTCGATTCCCTCCGTTTCGGGAGCCGCGGCGTATACGGCCTGCTCCACGGCCTCGCGCGTTACGCCCGCGTTCAAGGCCCTGAGCCGCAGCCTGCCCTCGTCCACTTCGACCAACTGCACATTCGGAAGGCCATCCACAGCCCGGCGGACGCGTGTTTCGAAGTCCTCGGGGTGGAGTCCATAGAGCAGCAGCATGCTCGAAACCAGGCTGTCGCGCGCAAACTCGCGGACCAGCGGACTTCCTTCGCCGGCCAGCTCGAGCATGCGCCCGACAGCGGCGCCGTGGAATTCCAGGATGGCCTCCACGAGCTCCCGGACACGGTGGCGCATTTCCGGATCGCCGGCCGATTCGATCTGCCGGATCAGTTCTTCGATCTGCCGGATTCCCTCCATGCGGCTCAGCCTTGCACCCCGAACATTGGCGAGTGGCGCGTTTCGAGCACCTTGCCTTTGCCCAGATACATGTGGACGCCGCACGGCAGGCACGGGTCGAAGCTCCTCACCGCGCGCATGATGTCGATCCCCCGGAAGTTGTCGGGCCCGTTCTCTTCGAAGATCGGCGTGTTCTGCACCGCGTCCTCATAGGGTCCGGCGGTGCCGTAGGAATCGCGCGGGCTGGCGTTCCACGGCGTCGGCGGATAGGGATGGTAGTTGGCGATTTTGCCGTCGCGGATCACCACGTGGTGCGAGAGGACGCCGCGCACGGCCTCATGGAATCCGCAGGCAATCGCCTCCTGCGGCACCTTGAAGTCGGTCCACGTTTTGGTCCGGCCGGCGTGCACTTCCGCCAGTCCCTTCTCGACAAAGTAGAGCGCCGCGGCGGCCGCGTAGGCCTGGAAGTACGTGCGGGCGCGGTCGCGCTCGATGGCGTTGCTCCACTTCGGGATCTTCCATTCGAATTCCGTTTCGCCCAGCGTGGCGCTCTTCGGCAGGTAGATTTTTACGCTGTTCCCGGTCGCCTTGATGTAGCCGATGTCGACCTTACCGGAAAGCGCGGTGGACCACAGACGCGCCAGCGGCCCGCCGCCGGTGTCGAGCGCGAGGTAGTCGCCGGTCTCCCGATGGTGCCAGCGCGGCGACATCACCCACGTGTATTTGTCGCCGAAGTTGCGCTTCTGCGGCCTCGGGGTGGTGGTCTGATTCCACGGATGCCGCTGGTCCACGGGGTTCCCCAGCGGGTCCTGCCGCACGAAAGTCTCCTGGGACTGCCAGTCATCGTAGAAAGAGCTGCCCAGGAGAATGCGGATCCCGAGATTGATGTCCACTAATTTGCTGGTGACCAGCTTTCCGTCGACTACGACGCCCGGCGTGACGTACATAGCCTCGCCCCACCGGTTCATGTTCCGGTAGGTGTAATCGCAGTGTTCGGGATCGTTCCACGACCCCCAGCAGCCCAGCAGAACGCGCCGCTGGCCCACCTTTTCGTATCCCGGCAGCGCCTGGTAGAAGAAGTCGAACAGGTCGTCATGAAGCGGCACCACCTTCTTCATGAACTCGACATACTTCATCAGGCGGACCAGGAACTCGGAGAACAATTGCACGCTGGGCACGGTTCCCACGCCGCCCGGATAAAGCGTGGAAGGATGCACGTGCCGGCCTTCCATCAGGCAGAACATCTCACGCGTGAGACGGCTCATGTGCAGCGCTTCCCGGTAGAATTCGCCGGTAAACGGGTTGAGCGAGCGCATGATGTCGGCTATCTTCCGGTAGCCGTGCTGCGCGGCGTGCGGCGCGTCCGTGTTCTTGGCCTTTTCGAGCACGCCTGGGTTGGTCTCTTTGACCATCTGCTCGCAAAAATCGACGCCTACCAGGTTGTCCTGGAAGATGTTGTGGTCGAACATGTACTCGGCTGCTTCGCCGCAATTGACGATCCATTCGGCGAGTTCCGGCGGGCGCACGCCGAACGCCATATTTTGGGCATAGCAGGCGCACGTGGCGTGATTATCCCCGCAGATCCCGCAGATGCGGCTGGTGATGAAGTGGGCATCGCGAGGATCTTTGTTCTTCATGAAAATGCTGTAGCCGCGGAAAATGGACGACGTGCTGTAGCACTCGGCCACTTCGCGGTTGGCGAAATCGATCTTGGTGTAAATTCCGAGACTGCCCACGATGCGCGTGATCGGGTCCCAGTTCATCTCCACGAGCTGCCGGCCGCCGGCGCCCTTGTGGCCCGTCGTCTGAGTAATCGTCGCCATTTCGGATCTCCTGTGCGTCTACGAATACGTTCGCGGCTGGTATCCCGTGGTGAGCGCCGGGCCCTTATGCCGCCACTTGGTTTCCTTGTTGGCGGTGGCATTCGTGAAATGCCGCAGCGCCCGGATGGCCGACCCGTATGCGAACGCCGTGTCCGACGATATCTTCGCGCCGGGCGGCATATCCATAAACGGCATGAACTTATCGGGGAAGCCCGGCATCGTGCAGCCGATGCAGATGCCGCCCACGTTGGGGCAGCCGCCGATTCCCGCCATCCAGCCGCGCTTGGCAACGTTGCAGTTGACCACCGGCCCCCAGCAGCCGATCTTCACCAGGCACTCCGGCCGGCCGTATTCGTGAGTGAACTGGCCCTGCTCGTAAAATCCGCCGCGGTCGCAGCCCTCGTGGACCGTCATCTCGAAGAGCCATTTGGGCCGCAGGCGGTCGTCGAGCGGAATCATGGGGGCCCGCCCGGCCAGCTGGTAGAGCAGGTAGAGCAGCGTCTCCATGAAATTGTCGGGCTGCACCGGGCAGCCGGGCACGTTGACTATCGGGACGCCCGCCTTCGATTTCCATTTCCAGCCCAGGTAATCGGCCAGGCCCATGCAGCCCGTCGGATTGCCTTGCATCGCGTGGATCCCGCCGTAAGTCGCGCACGTGCCCGCCGCCACGACCGCGGTCGCCTTGGGCGCCAGACGGTCGATCCATTCGCAGGTCGTGATTGGCTGTCCGGTATCCGGATTCGTGCCGAGCGCGGCCCAGTAGCCCTCGCGCTTGATGCGCTCATTCGGGATCGAGCCTTCGATCACCAGGACAAACGGCTCCAGCCGGCCTTTCTCGGCGTCGTACCAGTACTTCATGAAATCGCTGCCCACTTCGTAGGCCAGCACCGGGTTGTGAAGATGTACCTTCGGAAGTCCTGGGATCGCTCCCATGACGATGTCTTCGACGCTGGGCTGGGTCGCCGCGGTGATGGAGACGGAGTCTCCGTCGCACCCCAAGCCCGCGGTGATCCAGAGGATGTGAACCTCCTTGACCGCCGGAGGACGTTGAGTCGAACTGCCGTATGGCGCCTGTTCCGCCATGGCCCCTCCTTCCTGAGTTCAGTGTGTGCCCTGATTACAATCGCGTCAATTAAGCGCAGTGCGGAATGATACGCGACTTACAAAACGCGGATAACTGGCTAACAAATACGTGGTAACTGCTCGTTGAAGGGGAGGTCGATGATCCGCGTGCCGCCGATGTCGGTCTTCATCACGACCATGCCGGCGTGCGATTCCACGGCCCTGCCGATTACCGCGGAGTCGCGGCCTTCCGCGGTAGCGCGCATCGCTTCGAGCACCGCCGCGGCGCTCTCCGGCCGCACAAACGCAACGAGTTTGCCTTCGTTGGCGACGAACAGCGGGTCGATGCCGAGCAGTTCGCAGGCCCCCTTCACTTCGTCGCGAACCGCAATCGCGCGTGACTCGATCTGGATCCCCACGCCGGAGGCCGCCGCGATCTCGCACAGGGAGGTACCCAGGCCGCCGCGCGTCGGATCGCGCAGTACATGCACCTCGCCGGCCGCGATCATGGCCGCCACCAGCCGGTGCAGGGGCGCGGTGTCGGACAGGATCTCGCCCTCGAGCTCCAGGCCCTCGCGCTTCGAAAGCACCGCCATGCCGTGGTCGGCGATCGTGCCACTCAGGATCACGACATCTCCTGTGCGCGCGTTCGACGCCGATATGTTGACAGCCTCCGGCACAATCCCCATGCCGGTCGTGGTGACGAACAGCTTATCGGCCGACTTCCGGTTCACCACTTTTGTATCGCCCGTCACGATGGCGACTCCCGCTGCCGCGGCCGCCTTGGCCATCGCGGCCACGACCTGCGACAGCTCCTCCATCGGCAATCCCTCTTCCAGAATGAAAGCCGCGGAAAGGCACACCGGCACGGCGCCGCTCATTGCCAGATCGTTGACCGTGCCGTTCACCGCCAGCTCGCCGATGTTGCCGCCCGGAAAGAACAGCGGCGTTACAACGAAGGAATCCGTCGTGAACGCGACGCGCGAGCCCTTCACGTCCACCACCGCCTGGTCGTCCATCCGCCGCAGCAGCGGATTGTCGAACGCGGGGAGAAACAGCTCCTGAATCAGTTGCGCGGTCAGCCGCCCGCCGCTTCCGTGCCCCATCACGATGTTCTTGTGGCGCGTTAACGGCAGCGGGCAGGATATCGCGAATCCGCCGGCCTGCGGCATGGCTAGACCCCCGTTTCCAGAGATACCAGGTGCCGCCCGTAGTTGTAGTAGGCCGCGCAGGCCCCTTCCGCCGACACCATGGTGGCGCCCAGCGGCGTCTGGGGCGTGCATTCCGAGCCGAACGCCGGACACTCGTTCGGTTTCTTCAATCCCTTGAGTACCTGCCCGCTGATGCAGATACCGGACTCGCGCGTGCGAATGTTCCCGACGTCGAAGACCCGGTCTGCGTCGTAGCCGCGGAAGTCACTGCGCAACTTGTAGCCGCTCATCGGGATGGTCCCGATGCCGCGCCAGCCCCGGTCGGCAATCTCGAACACGCGCTCGATCATCCGGCGCGCCGCGACATTACCTTCGCGGGTTACGGCGCGCGCGTATTGATTCTCCACTTCGGCGCGTCCCTGTTCGAGCTGCCGCACCGTCATGAGGATCCCTTCCAGCAGATCCAGAGGCTCGAAGCCCGTAATGACGATGGGCGCCCCGTAGCGCGAAGAGATCGGCTCGTACTCCTCCCAACCCATCACCGCGCATACGTGGCCGGGGCCCAGGAAGCCTTGCACGCGGTTGTCCGGCGACTGCAGAATCCCGGTCATGGCCGGCGGCACGATCACGTGCGAGACCAGCAGCGAGAAGTTGGTCAAGCCCAGGGCCCTGGCCTGGAACACCGCCATGGCATTGGCCGGCGCCGTGGTTTCGAACCCGATGGCGAAGAACACGACTTTCATGTCAGGGTTCTCGCGCGCAATCCGCAGGCAATCCATCGGCGAGTAGACGATCTTCACGTTGGCGCCCGCCGCTCGCAACTGAAACAGGTCGCCGTCGGAGCCGGGCACCCGCAGCATATCGCCGAACGAGCAGAAGATCACGTCGGGACGGCGGGCGATGGCGTGCGCGCGGTCGATCATCTCGAGCGGCGTCACGCACACCGGACAGCCGGGGCCGTGCACCAGCTCGATCTCTTCCGGCAGCAGGTAATCCAGCCCGTACTTGACGATCGAGTGGGTCTGCCCTCCGCAGACCTCCATGATCACCCATGGCTTGGTGACGGTGCGGCGGATCTCGTCCACCACTTTCTTCGCGATCTTATCGTCGCGGTACTCGTCAAGGTACTTCATCGCCGGTCTCCAGCCGCACCTCGCCCAACTGGTCCATCTCCTCCAGGTAGCGGTAAGTGCGTGCGGCCTCTTCTTCGTCCACTTTGCTGATGGCGAAGCCCACGTGGACCATCACGTAATCTCCGAGCTTGGCGTCCGGCAGGTACTCCAGGCAGGCCTCGCGAGTGATGCCGCCGAAATCCACTTTCGACATCCTCACGCCGTGCTTCTCATGAAACTCGACGATCTTCCCAGGGATGGCAAGACACATGACAGCACTCTCATCATAGTTCCAACTTTCAGCGACGGCGCATTTTTGCGAACCTCCGATGTGTCGCCGGATACGTTGTGGCATCATTGATGGACCGTGCCCGGCGAGACCACCGCCCAGATCCAGGAATCGAACCTCCGCAAAGAACTCGGACTGCGCGACCTGGTGCTCGCACAGGTACTGTGCGTGGTCGGCTCTTCGTGGGTCGGCATCGCAGCCAAACTGGGGCGCGCCCATGTGGCTTTCTGGCTGGGCGCCATGCTGATGTTCTACCTGCCACTGGCCGCGGTCGTGATCCGGCTCAACCGGATGATGCCGCTCGAAGGCGGCCTCTACCAGTGGGCCAAGGCCGGCTACGGCGAGATGGCCGGATTCCTGACCGCATGGAACCTGTGGGTGTACGCGATCGCGTCCACGGGCGCCGTGATCTTCGTGATCCCCACGGACTTCTCTTACATGGCGGGCCCGTCGTTCGCGTGGGTGCCGGGCAGCAAGGTGGCGACCCTGGCCATTACCGGCGGAGTCATGCTGGCGATCACGCTGGTGGCCATCCGCGGCCTCGAAATCGGCAAGTGGCTGCACAATGTCGGCACCGTCATGATCCTCACGGCTTACGCCATCCTTTTCGCGCTTCCGGTGTGGGCGTTGTGGCGCGGGTCGATTTCGCATTTCGATCCCTTCCCCTGGCAGCCGCCGCGGCCCAGCCTGTTCAGCCTGGCCATTTTCGGACAGATGACCGTCGGCGCGCTCTCGGGCTTTGAATACGTGGCGATCCTGGCGGGCGAATGCCGCGGCGCGTCGCGCACCATCGGCCAGTCGGTCATGATCTCGGCGCCCATCATCGCCCTGATGTTCATCCTCGGCACCAGTTCGGTCGAGACTTTCCTGGGCGATCAGCCCATCAACGTCATCGGCCCGATTCCCCAGACCTTCCGCGCGGCATTGGGCTCCGCGTCGTGGGCCGCGCCGTTCGGCATTTTCCTGCTGATCGCCCGTGCCGTGGCGGCCGCCAGCCTGCTCTTTACGGGGATCACGCGCCTTCCCCTGGCCGCCGGATGGGACCACCTGGTGCCGCAGCGGCTCACGCGCCTCCATCCGCGATTCCGCACTCCGGTGAACTCCATCCTGTTCGTGGCCGCGCTGGTGATGGTCTTCATCCTGCTGAGCATGCTCGGGGTTCACGAGCAGGAGGCCGGCCAGTTGCTCTCCGCGGCTGCCATCGTGCACTACGCCATCACCTATTGCGCTCTCTTTGCCCTGCCGGTTTTCGGCTTCCGGGAGTTCCGCGCAAGGCTCCCAGGCTGGTTGAAAGTCGTGGCCGCCGCGGGGCTCGCCGCCAGCCTCATCAGCCTCTTCATTTCCGTGGTTCCGATCGTGGCGGTCGTCAGCCGCGCGAGCTACGCTGCCAAGATCTGCGCCGTCGTGGTTCTCAGCAACCTGGCGGGAGTCCTGATCTATCGGGCCGGGTCCGGCCGCCCGGGCGGCGGCGGCGAGGCAGGCTGTTAGAATGGCCCGGTGGCCCGACAACTTGTAGAGTGTGTTCCCAACTTTTCCGAAGGGCGCGACGCCGCCAAAATCGATGCCATCGTACAGTCGATCCTGACCGTTCCCGAAGTCGTTCTGCTCGATCGCGAATCCGACGCCGATCACAATCGGTGCGTGCTGACCTTCGTCGGCCCTCCCGCGGCGGCCGCCCGTGCGGCGTTCCAGGCGGTGGAGAAGGCGGTCGCGACCATCGACCTTACGAAGCACCAGGGAGCGCACCCCCGCCTCGGCGCCGCCGACGTGATCCCGTTCATTCCGATCGAAGGCGTCACGGTCGAGGAGTGCGTCAAGCTGGCCGAGCGCGTGGGCGCGGAGATCTGGGAAAAGCTGCGTGTGCCCGTGTACCTGTACGAAGCCGCCGCGCGCCGTCCCGAGCGCGTCAACCTCGAGAACATCCGCCGCGGTCAGTTCGAGGCGCTGCTCAAAGAGATGGGCACTGTGCCCGAGCGGAACCCCGACATCGGCGACCCCGTCTGCCATCCCACCGCCGGCGCCGTCGTCGTAGGCGCGCGCAAATTCCTGATCGCTTACAACATCAATCTGGGCACGCCGGATCTCGCGATCGCCAAGAAGATCGCCAAGACCATCCGCTTCTCCACCGGCGGCTTCCGCTTCGTGAAGTCGATGGGGGTGATGCTGGCATCGCGCAACCTGGCGCAGGTCTCCATCAACCTCACGGATTTCGAGCAGACCCCCATGCACCTGGTCTTCGAAACCGTGCGCCGGGAAGCCGAGCGCTACGGCGTGCCGGTGGTGGGCAGTGAGATTGTAGGTCTGATCCCGAAGAAGGCCATCGAGATGTCGGCCGACTACTTCCTGCGCTTTGAGAACTTCCGGCCCGAGCTGGTGCTCGAGAACCGCATCGCCGAAGCGCTGGCTTCCCGCAGCGGGCTGCCCGAGTTTCTGGATGCATTAGCCGCGCCTACCGCCACTCCGGGCGGAGGGAGCGCGTCGGCCGCCGCCGCCGCCATGGCCGCCGCGCTGGGCGCCATGGTGACGCGCCTATCCAAGCAGGACCCCGGCGCCTTCGAAGACGATCGCCGCTTTTTCACCGAGGCGGTGGACCGCGACGCCGAGGCTTTCCAGCTTGTGATGGCCGCCTACAAGCGCCCCAAGGACGAGCGCGCGCCCTACGTGGAAGAGGCGCTGCACGGCGCCGCCGAGGTTCCGCTCGAAGTGCTGGAACGCGCCTCGCTTATGCATGGCCGCCTGGAGCGGCTGGAGATTCCCGCGAAATTCGGCTCCGACCTGGCGGTGGCTAAAGCGCTCATTACCGCGGCCAAAGCGGGCGTGCTCGAAAACGTGAAGATCAACCTCGACTCCATACAGGACGAGGCCTTCCGCAAGACCGTCGAGATGCGTCTAGCCGCACTGGGCCTGGCGTAAGACTGCGTTATCATTTCCTCGGAGCATGCCATGAGCCTCACCACAGCCATCCGGGCGCCTCGCGGAACCACCATCACCTGTAAGGGCTGGCACCAGGAGGCCGCCCTTCGTATGATCCACAACAATCTCGATCCGGAGGTGGCCGAAAAGCCCGACGAATTGATCGTCTATGGCGGCACCGGACGCGCCGCGCGCGACTGGCCGTCGTTCCACGCCATTGTCCGCTCGCTGCAATCGCTCGAAAACGACGAGACGCTGCTGGTGCAGTCCGGCCGCCCGGTCGGCATCTTCCGCACGCACCCCGAAGCGCCGCGCGTCCTGATCGCCAATTCGAACCTGGTGGGCCACTGGTCGAACTTCGCGGAATTCACGCGGCTCGAAAAGATGGGGCTCACGATGTACGGCCAGATGACTGCCGGCTCGTGGATCTACATCGGCAGCCAGGGCATCGTGCAAGGCACATACGAAACGTTCGCCGCGGTTGCCCGCAAGCATTTCGGCGGATCGCTCGACGGCAAGTTCATCGTCTCTGGCGGCATGGGCGGAATGGGCGGCGCCCAGCCGCTCGCCGCTACCATGAACGGCGCCCGCTTCCTGGGCATCGACGTCGATCCGCAGCGCATCCAGCGCCGCGTGGAGACCGGCTACTGCGACCACATGGCGCGCAACCTCGATGAGGCCCTCCGCATGATGCGCGAGGCGGAGGGGAGCGGCAGCGCGCTCTCGGTCGGCCTGGTGGGCAACTGCGCCGATGTGATCCCCGAGCTGGCGCGCCGCGGCATCGTCCCCGACGTTCTCACCGACCAGACCAGCGCCCACGATCCGCTCAACGGCTACGTGCCCAATCACATGTCGCTGGCGGAAGCACGCGCCCTGCGTACGCGCGATCCCGAGGAGTACATGACCCGGTCGATCGCGGCCATGGGCGCGCACGTGGCCGGCATGCTGGCGCTGAAAAAGGCGGGAGCCGTGACGTTCGATTACGGCAACAACATCCGCACGCAGGCCGCCAAAGCCGGGCTCGCCGGCGTGTACGACATCCCTGGGTTTGTGCCCGAGTACATCCGGCCGCTCTTCTGCGAAGGCCGCGGACCGTTCCGCTGGGTGGCGCTCTCGGGCGATCCGGAAGATATCTACCGCACCGACCGCCTGGCGCTCGAGATGTTCCCGAAAGACGAAGCGCTGACCCGCTGGATTCCCATGGCGCGCGAGCGGATCCGTTTTCAGGGACTGCCCGCGCGCATCTGCTGGCTGGGTTACGGCGAGCGCGCCGAGTTCGGCGTGGCCATGAACCGCCTGGTTCGTAAAGGCGAGCTCAAAGCGCCGATAGTGATCGGCCGCGATCACCTCGACACCGGCTCCGTCGCTTCCCCGTACCGCGAGACGGAAGCCATGCGCGACGGCTCCGATGCCATCGCCGACTGGCCTCTGCTGAATGCGCTGGTGAACACCGCGGCCGGCGCTTCGTGGGTTTCCATACACAATGGCGGCGGCGTCGGCATCGGCTACTCGCAGCACGCCGGAATGGTGGTGGTGGCGGATGGCAGTGACGTTACCGAGCGCCGTCTCGAACGAGTTCTGACCAGCGACCCCGGCACCGGCATCATCCGCCACGCCGATGCCGGATACGAGGAGGCCATCCGCTTCGCCGGCGAGCATGGCGTCAAGCGTCCCATGGAGAACGCATGAGCCAGTTGGCCGTCTGGAACGCCGGCCAACTGGTGACGCTGGCCGGGCCGCCGCGCCCCCGCACCGGCCCGGAATTAAGGGAACTGGCGGTCATCCCCAATGGCGCCATGCTGGTGCGCGATGGCCGCATTCAGGCCACGGGCGCCCGCGAGCAGCTCGAGCCGCTCCTCGGCCCGGATGCCGAGGTGGTCGATGCCGGAGGCGCGGTCGTGCTTCCCGGCTTCGTCGATGCCCACACCCATCCGGTCTTCGCGGGAAACCGCGCCGGCGAGTTCGAAGAGCGCAACCAGGGTGTCACTTACGCCGAGATCGCCGCGCGCGGCGGCGGTATCCGCTCCACCGTCCGGAGAACCCGTGAGGCTTCCGAGGAGGAGTTACTCGCCGCCGCCCGGCGCTACAGCCAGTGGTTCCTCCGCGGCGGCACGACCACCATCGAGGCCAAGTCCGGGTACGGGCTTTCCCTCGAATCGGAGTTGAAGATCCTGCGGGTTATCGGGCGCCTGGGCAGGGAAGGGGGCCTTCGGGTCGTGCCGACATTTCTCGGCGCCCACGAGATCCCCGACGAGTATCGAGGCCGTATCGACGATTACGTGGAAATCGTCATCAGCGAGATGCTCCCGAGCGTGGCGGCGAAAAAGCTGGCGGAATATTGCGACGTTTTCTGCGAGCCGAACGTATTTCCTTATGAGCAGGCGCGAACGGTCCTCTCCGCCGCTCTCCGGCTTGGCATGGGAATTCGTGTCCACGCCGACCAGTTCACCTCCGATGACGGTTCGCGTCTCGCCGCCGAGCTCGGCGCTGCCACCGCGGATCACCTGGAAGCCACTACGGCCTCCGGACTCGCCGCGCTCGCGGCCGCCGGAGTTCAGCCGGTGCTTCTGCCGGCATCCGTCTATGCGCTCGGCCTAAACCGCTATCCCGATGCGCGGCGCATGATCGACGTCGGGCTGCCCATCGTGCTCGCCACCGATTTCAATCCCGGGTCTTCCCCCACGGCGTCCATGCCGATGGTTCTTTCGTTAGCAGCTACACAACTGAAACTGACAGCCGCCGAATCCATCACAGCGGCCACTATCAATGCCGCCTGGAGCCTCGGACGCGGCACGGAGCTCGGCTCCCTCGAGCCGGGAAAACTTGCCGACTTCGCGATTCACGATGCCTGTGACTATCGCGAACTCCCCTATTTCTTCGGGCGCGATACTGCCCGCTCCGTATACATTGCAGGCAATCGGGTGCTTTAACAGGGTCGCCGCGAGAACTTTTTACCCACATCGATCGGTACTAGAAGTTGAAGCTGCTTCAAAGTGCTGAAAAGCAGAGGTTGGCATGCCATTTGCTTATTGTTCCGCATCGCGCCCTTCGACGTTTTCGAATCTGAAAGGAAGAGAGAATATGCGAAGACTGCTTGTATTGACAGGGTTGGCTGTTGTCTGCACAGTGTTGGCGACAGCGGAGACTTTTACGGGACAACTCCTCGACGCCTCTTGTTACGCCCAATCGAAGTCCGCAAAATCATGCGCTGCTACCGGATCCACAAGTTCGTTTCTGCTGGAAGCTTCCGGAAAGGTCTACCAGTTGGACCAGGACGGAAACAGTAAAGCTGCCGAGGCCATCAAGAGTCGAGCTGACCGGTCCGCCACTCCGTCGGCGTCCGCTGGACCAGTGAACGCTAAAGTAGACGGAACGATGGAAGGGAATACCCTCAAGGTCGAATCGATCGCCATTCAATAGCGGAAGGGGGCCGCTCGGATCTACGTCGGCGGCCCTCCTCTCCACGGAAATTTTTCGCGCTTTTGCTAATCGAAACCCCTGGTTCGTGCGTCTAATCAATAGTAGTAGGTCGGATGTTATGAACCAGAGATCGGAATCCCTAAAGCTCAACGAGTTACGCTCGAAGACCGATCGTCAGCTTCTGACGCTCATCCGGCGTAAGCTCGATTCGGGGCTGGCTCTGGCGCGCAGCTATGACGAATCTCAACAGGCGGGCGCCATAGAAGCCCACGGCGAAGTGTGCCGGCTCCTGCCGCTGGTGTACGATTTGCCGGTTTGCGAGCGGCGCCGCCTGGAATCCGAACTCGACGAACTCGCCAACCTCCTGAACGCCGCCGCCTGACCCCGCACCCGCCGCCGCCCGCAGTATAGTAAGGTCTCCTTAAGGGGGCCTGATGAGGAAATTTTTTCTGCTGGCTGTGGCGGCGTGTGCGCCTGTAATTCTCGCCGATACTTATCCGCGCCAGCCCGGCATCGACGTTCAACATTATATTTTTCGCGTTACCCTCAGCGATCAAACCGATCAGATCTCGGGTCAAACTACGATTGTCGTGCGCTTCGTGGATGCCGGCGTCACGCATATCGCGTTCGATCTCGCGTCGCCCGGCGGCGGCACGGGCATGACGGTGGACGAAGTCACTTCGGGCGGTGCCGCCGTTTCCCACTCGCACAAGGCGAACCGTCTCGAACTCACTCTTCCGTCAGCCCCGGAGCGTGGAGAGCAGCGCGAATTTACGGTGAAGTACCACGGCGTCCCGGCCGACGGTCTCAAAATCGTCAAAAACAAATACGGTGAGCGGTGTTTTTTCGCGTCCAACTGGCCGGATTTCGCCCGCCAGTGGCTGCCTACAGTCGATCATCCCTACGACAAGGCCACCGGCGAGTTCATCGTCACCGCACCGGCGCAATACCAGGTGGTGGCGAACGGTCTGCTGGTGGAGACGCTCGATCTGGGGGATGGCCGCCGCACCACCCACTGGAAGCAGTCCGAACCGATTGCCACCTGGCTCTACAGCATCGGTGTGGCGCAGTTCGCAGCGCGCCGGTTCGGCTCTGCGGCGGGGATTCCGCTGCAAACGTGGGTCTACCATCAGGATCGCGATGCGGGAATCGGCACGTTCGAAGGACCTACCCGTCAGGCCATCGAATTCTTCAGCTCGCACATCGGCCCGTATCCTTATGACAAGCTCGCCGCCGTGCAATCCGCCGGGAACGGGGGCGGCATGGAGGTGGCCAGTTCGATCTTCTATGGCGAGAAAACCGTGACCGGCCGTCCTGCGACGGGCCTGGTGGCTCACGAGACGGCCCACCAATGGTTCGGCGATTCGGTCACCGAAAAAGACTGGGACGATGTCTGGCTGAGCGAGGGCTTCGCCACCTATTTCGCCCTGCTGGCCACCGAGCACTATCAAGGCCGCGATGCCTTCATCGCCGGTCTCACGCGCGCGCGTTCCAGCATTTTCGCGGCCGAGAAGCGCATGCCGGGAGTGGCCGTGGTGCAGGACAAGCCTTGGAAGGGCATCCCCAACCAGATCGTTTACCAGAAGGGCGGCTGGACGCTGCATATTCTTCGCGGGGAGATCGGCACCGAGAAATTTTGGGCGGGTATTCGCGAATACTACCGGCGTTATCGCGACAGCAACGCCTCCACCGCCGATTTCCGCAGGGTGATGGAAGAGGTCTCCGGCGCGGACCTGGGCTGGTTCTTCCAGCAATGGCTGTACCGTCCCGGGTCGCCCGTCGTCGAAGGCAGTTGGAAGTACGCCGCCGCGGCGAAGAAGATCGTGATCGACCTCGCACAGACGCAGGCGGACGACGCGTACCGCCTGCCGCTCGAGATCGGCGTCGACGGCAAAATCGAGAAGGTCGATATGCGCTCGAAGCAGCAGCGCTTCGAGATCGAGGCCGCATCGGAGCCGGCCCGGGTCGAGTTGGATCCCAATACCTGGATCCTGATGGACGCGAAGTTTTTCAAACGGTGAACGACAATGCGCACGCTTCTTCTGGCAGTCCTGACTCTCGCGCCGCTGGCCGCGCAGCCGGTCATCACGGATGTCTTTCCGCCCGCCGAATACGCCGCGCGCCGCGCCCGTGTAATGGCCGCGATCGGCGACGGCGTCGCCATCCTGCAAGGCACCACCGAGCGTCCCGGCGAGCAGCCGCTGCGCCAGAGCAACCAGTTCTTCTATGTCTCCGGAGTGGTG
Organism: Bryobacterales bacterium; assembly: GCA_963836015.1. Lineage (GTDB taxonomy): Bacteria > Acidobacteriota > Terriglobia > Bryobacterales > Bryobacteraceae > CAWCDJ01. The sequence continues at coordinate 1,349,134 of CAWIIF010000004.1, forward strand.
GAGCCGCGCGCCATCCTGGTAATTGACGGCCGTGCAAAGCGCTCCACGCTGTTCCTGAACCCGCGCAGCGAGCGCCGCGAGAAAATCATGTTCGGCCCCGGGCTCTATCCCGGCGAGGAGGCCGTCCGCACCACCGGCATCGAAGCCGTTCTGCCGCGCGAAGAGTTCGCCCAGTCACTGGCCGCAATCGCGGCCGAAGGACGCACTATCTACACGCCGCACCGCCCGGAAGTGCTCGGCAGCGCCTCCGCCTACGACCCCGCCGCGCTCGCTCGCGCCACGAAGAGCGATCCGTGGGATGGCCGGCCGTCGCGTGAGGAGGCTTTCCTCGCGAAGCTCGAGGCGGCCGCGCCGCACTCGCCGGTCCGCGACCTCGACCCCATCCTCGATCAACTCCGCGGCACCAAGGACGCCCTCGAGATCCAGATCATCCGCGAAGCCACCGACATTACCGGCAAGGCCATCGTCGAAGCCATGCGAGACGCGCGGCCCGGCATGCGTGAATACGAGTTGCAGGCGGATGCCGAGTTCGTCTTCAAGAAGTTCGGATCCTATGGAGCCGCCTATTTCGCGCTGATCGCCACCGGCCCCAACACGTTCTACTCGCATTACCACAAGGACACCGCGGTGCTTCGCGACGGCGACCTGGTGCAGTTCGACTACGCTCCGGACTACAAGTATTACTGCTCGGACGTCACCCGCGTCTTTCCCGCCAACGGCAAGTTCACGGCGCGGCAAAAGGAGTTCTACAACATCTACCTGCGGCTCTACCAGGCGCTCATGAGCTCGATCCGGGTCCATGTCCGCCCGGACGAGATCATGAAGCAGGTTGTCGTGAAGATGGATGCCGTGTTGGCCTCTTATCCCTTCACCGACGACCGGATTCACAAGGCCGCGGAGGCTTTCGTGGAGCGCTATCGGAACAACCGTTCGAACAGCCTGGGGCACACGGTCGGGATGGAGGTGCACGATGTTCGCAACCCCACCGAGACGCTCGAGCCCGGCCAGATCTTCACCATCGAGCCGGCCATGACGATTCCCGAAGAGCACGTAGGCATCCGGCTGGAGGACATCATTCTGATGACGGATGCGGGATACGAGAACCTCTCAGCTTTTGTGCCCATCGAAATCGCCGACATCGAGAAGCTGATGGCGGTGCATCACGGCCTCAGTGACGCGTTGTACCAGCGGTGAAGATGGCCGGCTAGTACCCCGCCGCAGCCAACCTTCGCCAGGCGTCCTCCGCCTCCGGGTCCGGCACGCGCTTCAATTCGATGTAGCGGCCCAGCCAGCGCCGCGCCCGTTGGAAATCGCCGACTTTCGAAAACACCTGGCCCAGGGCGCGCGCGCATCTCGGATACTCCGGTTCGCCGGTGAGGTGCGCGTCGCATTGCTGCTCCAGGTAGTCCAGCACACGCGTGCCGGGCTGTGCTTCCACGCCCTCCGGAGGACGCCGCATGAAAACCACCGCGGCGGAATCGCCATAGACCAGCTTCCACTCGGTCTGCTGGGGGTCGGCCAGGGCAGGGGCCAGCAGATAAGTCAAGCCATTCTCGTATTCGAATCCGTTGATCACGATAGTCTGTATGCCGTAACGGTCCAACAGTTGCTGCGCATCCGGCTTTCCGTCGCCGGCATCGTGGTTGTAAAGGATGCGCACATAATCCTGAAACACCGATTCGCTCAGCGCGCGGCCGTCGACAAATACCTTCTCGTGCGGCCACAAGCGCCACATCAGGTATCCGCCGAACTCCCAGGTGTTGAACAGAGGGCCGGTGACGTGGTGAGCCAGCAGGAAATCGGCGGCGCCGGAAGGCCACCGCCAATCCTCCACTCGCGGCCGAAACGAGCCGAGCGCGGCGATTCCCGCGATCATGGCCGCGGCGGCCGCCGGCAGGACATAGCGCGGCAGCCTCTTCCAGGCCGGGGCGTAGGAGAAGATCGCCACCGGCGCGAACCAGCCGGTCAGGACGATGTTGCGCCGTGCCGTCAGCGCCGCCGCCGCAAAAGCTGCGAACAGCAGCCAGTCCGCCAGGCGAACCCGCTTGCGCTGCCATACCAGCACGGCAGCGCCGGCCGCCAGCAGAGTACTGAATGCGCTGGGAGGCCACAGCGCCGGCGGCTGCCATTCCAGCAGCCGCGAGGTGAGGAAGCTTCCGCGATAATGCAGCAGGATCTCGACAATCCGGTAGCCGTTCGGATTCAGCCCCGAGGCCACCGCGGCGACCGCTGCTGAAAGGAACAGCGCGCGGTCCGGCTTCCGCCTCCAGAGCGCCTCCGCGACATACGCGCCCAGCACCACCAGCCCCAAAAAGTACCCGCCGTGGCAGTTGGCCCAGACCACCATCAGGGGCGGCAGCAGCCATAACCGGCGCCGGTACTCGAGCAGCGCCACGAACGTCGCGAGCAGGAGGAACGTCACCAGGTACGGCCGGTCCGCCGCGAAGCCGGCGGCCACGGTTCCAGCCGCCAGCGCGGCTGCCAGCCCGCGATAGAACCCGCCGCACCTGCGCCAGACCACCAGCCCGGCAAGCCCGCAAAATGCCGCCAGCAGCAGCGCCCGGGCCAGCACGACTCCGCCGAAGCCCGCGCCGCGCCATACCAGGTACATCAGCGCCTGCGCCAGCCATTCGTGCGTCAGGTTGAAGTGCCGCGTGAGCGCTTCGCCGGGATAGGCTTCGCCCGCTCCCGCGGTTGTATAGGCGAACGGGTCGGGAGCCGGCAGGCGGTGCGTTTCCCATAAATACTGGCCGGTTTTCAGGTGCCACCAGAAGTCCGGGTCGGAAATCGGTCGCGAAAACCAGCTCGCCAGAAGAATCGCCGCAAGCACCAGGAGCAGTTTTTCGCGATGCATCATCGTTCAGTACCAGAGGGCTGCGCCCGATTGTACAAAAGATAGACTGTCCGGGCGTTCCGGAATAGATTACGATCAAAATCGATCGTCTAACGCGCAAATAGAGACACTGTCGCGGCTGTCGTTTCGCCTCTTATTGGATCCCTCCAGAAACGGCAGCCGCCTTTTTTTCGATGCAAGCGGTGCCTGCGCGTCAGTCGTGCTTCCCGAATCTCCGCAGCCGCAACATCTCCACCAGCGAGATGTAGAGATTTACTACTCCCAATCCACTCACCGCTCCCCGCAGGTACATGTTGTCCCAGTATTGGTGCCACTGCGGAATCCATGACGAAAAGAAGTTGTTGTCCCAATACTCCGTCCAGGGAAACACCGTCAGAAAGAACCCGATCTCCAGGCAGAAAGTGATGAAGAGGACGGCCGACATTTTGTGGTACCACCGGTATTCGGGCATGCTAAGTGGGATCGGTCCCGGCAGGGCTTCGCTCGCGGCCGGCGGAATACCCTTGGTTTCGGGTCCGGTCGGCATCATGCGGCGCCTGCCGTGTCGAATAGCTCCATCTGCGGATTGTAATCGATGGGAAATCGGGAATGGGCGCGCACCGGCTCGAAGCTCAAACGGTGCAGCGGGGTCGGACCGTAGCGTTCGAGCGCCCGGTAGTGCTCCGGCGTGGAGTAGCCTTTGTGCGAGGCCAGCCCGTACTCCGGAAAGACGGTGTCCCAGACGCGCATCAGGGCATCGCGCCACACCTTGGCGAGAATCGAGGCGGCCGCGATGGCGTGGCACCGCTCATCGCCTTTGATCAGCGCGCGCTGCGGAAGGGGCAGATCGATCGCCACCGCGTCCACCAGGAGGAAATCCGGCTGGGGAGCGAGGCGGCTCACCGCGATGCGCATAGCGATACGGGAAGCCTGGTAGATGTTGACGTGGTCGATAGCGGCCGCGTCCACCGCGGCCACCGCGTATGCCACGGCGCGCTCCCGGATGCGCTCCGCCAACACTTCGCGCCGCTCGGGCTCGAGCTGTTTGCTGTCGTTCAGGCCACGCACCGGACGATCCGGGCACAGGATCACCGCCGCCGCCACCACCGGGCCGAAGAGCGCACCGCGGCCTACTTCATCGACCCCAGCCACACCCGCGAAGCCGCGGACGCGCAGCTCTCGTTCGAGCGTCGCCTCACAACGGAATTTGCTACCCGCCGGCTCGGGTCGCATGAAGAGCCTTGTCGGTTTAGGAGCGTTCTTTCAGGCGGGCAGCCTTGCCGCGCAAACCGCGCAGGTAATAGAGCTTGGCGCGCCGCACGCGCCCGGTCCGCACGACATCGATGTGATCGATCACCCGCGCATTGACCGGGAAGATTCGCTCTACGCCCTGGCCGAAGCTGACCTTGCGCACCGTGATGCTCTCGCCCATCCCGATGTTGTTGCGGGCAATCACCGTGCCTTCGAATGCCTGCAATCGCTCTTTGTCGCCTTCTTTGATCTTGACGTGTACGCGGATCGTATCGCCCGGCCGGAAGGTCGGAATGTCACTCCGCTTGTTCTTGTTAATAAACTTGGTCAACAGCGCGTTCTGCATGGAAATTCCTTGAAACAATTATCTTAGCAAATCGGGCCGCAGCCGCGCCGTCTTCTGGAGCGCCGCGCCCTTGCGGAATTTGCGAATCTCTTCGTGATTCCCGTTCAGCAGTACCTCGGGGGCCTTCCAGCCGCGAAACTCGGCGGGACGCGTCCAGTGGGGGCAGTCGAGCAGCCCTTCGCCGTGGCCCGTTTCCTGAAACGATTCGAAGGCCGCGGAACTCTCGTTGCCCAGCACTCCGGGCAGCAGGCGGGCCACCGTGTCCACGACCACTGCCGCCGCCAGCTCCCCGCCGCTCAGCACGTAGTTGCCGATGGAAACTTCGTCATCCGCCAGGTATTCGGCGACGCGCTCGTCCACGCCTTCGTAACGCCCGCAAATCAGCAGCAGTTCCTTCTCCCCGCTCAGGCGGTTGGCCATCGCCTGGTCGAACATGCGTCCCTGCGCCGAAAGCAGAACGACTCTCTGCCCGGGCCGGCGCTCCGGCCAGATGGATTCCACGGCCAGAAAGACCGGCTCCGGTTTCAACACCATGCCCTCGCCCCCCCCGAAGGGGCGGTCGTCCACGGTCTTGTGGCGGTCGGACGTCCAGTCGCGCAGATTGTGGATGCGGATATCGAGCAGTCCCGCGTCCTTTCCGCGCTTCACCACGCCATGGGCGAACGGACCTTCGAAAAACTCCGGGAAAATCGTGAGCACGTGGAAAATCACGGCCGGTTCAAATCCCTCAAGCCCTCGGGTAATTCCACTACGATACGCTTCGCCGCCGGGTCGATTTCCACGCAGATGGACCGCGCGAAGGGCACCAGCAGGCCGCCGTTCACCACCAGCAGGCCGGTGCCTCCGCCGTCCTCCAGCTTCGTGACGCGGCCGAGCGATTCCCCGGACCTACGGTCCACCACGTCGCAGCCGACCAGGTCGGAGTCGAAATACTCGCCTTCCTCGAGCGGCGCCCGCTCGGCCACCGGCACACGCACCTCGGCGCGCGCCAGTGCCTCGGCTTCGGAGATGGAATCGATCCCGCGGAATTTGAAGATCAGCGTGCCGGAATGGAACCAGGCCGATTCCACCTCCGCCGTGCGCAGCAGTTTTCCGGAAGCGTCGAACAGACTGACTTCCCGAAGCTGCTGGTAGCGTTCCGGCTTGCTGCTCAGCGCGAACGCAGTAATCTCGCCCCGGTTGCCGCGCGTCTTGCCGAGCACGGCCACCGCGACCCAACCGGCTTCGGGCTCGCTCACTCGAGGATTTCCAGCGTGAAGCGGCGGTTCAACTTCATGCCGGCTGCCCCGAGGATGGTTCGAATCGAGCGTGCCGTGCGGCCTTGCTTGCCGATCACCTTTCCGAGATCGCTGGGGGCTACCTTCAACTCGAGCACGGTTACCTGCTCCCCCTGCACTTCTCGGACGGATACTTCCTCCGGGATGTCTACCAGAGCTTTCGCAATATCTTCAATGAGCTGTCTCATTACCCCGCCTCCCTAAAGCTCATGGTAACTGAACGTTGAGGGTGGAAAGACGGAAATTCTCTTGTAGGGAGTCCCCTACCCGTTCTGTTTCTTACAGTTACACGCCGCGACGGTTGTTTAGGCCACGGGTTGCGCGGCGGCGGCGGGATTCTTCTCGAGTAACCCCTTGACGGTCTCGGACAACTGGGCGCCGTTCTTGGTCCAGTATTCGATCCGGTCGTGCTTCAAAAGCACCTGCGCCGGGTTGGTCACAGGGTTGTAATGGCCGACTACTTCCAGGTTGCGGCCATTCCGGGCCCGCTCCTTCTCAATCACGACAACGCGGTAAAACGGCTTCTTCTTGGCGCCGAAACGCGCCAGGCGAATCATCAGCATCGAAACTCCAACATGTAAGATCTTATCTCCCGGGGCCGCCGGGAAAATCACCGAACGGGAACCCGGGGGGCATTTTCATTTTGCCCAGCTTCTTCCCCATCATGCCGCCGGAAAACGACTTCATCATCTTCCGCGCCTGCGAATACTGCTTCAACAACTGGTTTACTTCCTGCACCGACGTCCCGCTGCCCTTGGCGATCCTGCGGCGGCGGCTGCCGTTGATGATCATGTGGTTATCGCGCTCGTGCGGCGTCATCGAATCGATGATCGCCACCACGTGGTTGATCTCCTTCTCATCCACTTTGACGTCTTTGAGCTCTTTGAGAATTCCCACCTTGGGCATCATGCCCAGCAGCGATTGCAGCGGGCCGAGCTTGCGGATCTGCCGCAGCTGATCGCGAAAGTCCTCGAGAGTGAAATCGTTCTCGATGAGCTTCCGCTGCATCTCCACGGCCTTCTTCTTGTCGATCGCCTCCTCCGCCTTCTCGATGAAGGAGAGGATGTCGCCCATGCCGAGGATGCGGTTGGCCGCGCGGTCGGGGTGGAACGGCTCGAGCGCATCGAACCTCTCGCCCACGCCCACGAATTTCAGCGGCTGGCCGGTGACGTGGCGGATCGAAAGCGCGGCGCCGCCGCGTGCGTCGCCGTCCATCTTCGTGAGGATGACCCCGGTGATTCCCAGGCGCTTGTGGAATTCGTCGGCCGACTTTACGGCGTCCTGCCCGGTCATGGCGTCCGCCACAAACAGGATCTCCACGGGCTGCAGTTGCTCTTTCAGCTGCTGCAACTCCGTCATGAGCTGTTCGTCGATGTGCAGGCGGCCGGCGGTGTCCACCAGCAGGACGTCGCGCCCGCTGTTGACGCTCTCGCGCCGCGCGCCTCGCGAAAGTTCGAGCGGCTGATTCTCTTCGGGCGCGCCTTCATAGACCGGCTGGCCGATCTCTTTCGCGATCACCTTCAGCTGCTCGCGCGCCGCCGGCCGGTAGACGTCCACCGATACCACCATCGGCCGGTGGCCGTTCTTCGAAAGCCAGCGCGCCAGCTTGCCGGTGGAGGTCGTCTTGCCCGATCCCTGCAGGCCCACGATCAGGAACACGCTGGGCGGCTCATTCGCGAACCGCAGCTTGGATTCGTGGCTGCCGAGGATCTTGATCAGCTCCTCGTGCACGATCTTGATGACCTGCTGCGAGGGGGAAAGCGCCATGAGCACTTCCTCACCCATGGCCTTCAGCTTGATGTTCTCGATCAGCTGTTTGACAACCCGGAAATTGACGTCGGCTTCGAGCAGCGCCATGCGGATCTCGCGCAGCGCTACTTCCATGTTTTCAGCCGAAAGTTTGCCTTCGCCGCGCAGGTTCTTGAACACCCGCTGCAGCTTATCCGATAAGTTGTCGAACATGAGAACGTGATACCCCCCGCGTCTGAAGGATACGGGGGGATGCTTAACCGATTATACCCTGACGAAGAACCTACTCAGGCGGCGCGATGCGGATGCTGGAAGCCGCCATCTTGCCGGTCCGGTCCATCCCTAATTCGTAGAGCACCCGCGTACCCGGACGCAAGTCTGTAGCCAGGCCTTCCACCAGCCTCGACACATGGAAGAAGATATCTCTTCCTCCGTCGTCCGGCCGAAGGAAGCCGAACCCCTTGGCTTCAAAGTAGGTCACGACCGACCCCTTCTGCTCGCCGGAAGGCACTTCGCCGGCATCGTGCGATTCGCCGGCGGCCTGGGCGGGTCGCCCGGTCTTGTCGCCGACGCCCTGCTTGACCAGCGCGAGGTCGGCCTCCGTCCAGTTTGACGATGCCTGTGTTTCGTTCGGGATCTTTAGGTCCGGGTTGCGCTTCCGGGCCTCTTCAAACAATCTTTTTTGGCGTGCGTTCAACTAAAAAGTCCTCTTCCGATGCCCTAAGCCGTGGCGGGTGCCGTTTTCTTCCTGCGTGAACCCTTCTTTTCCGCGGGCGGCTGGCGGTCGCTCTTTTTCAGGCTGCCCATCACCATACCGGTGACGAACTTCTTCTCACCGTGGTCATCGAACTTGATCACGATGCGCTCTTCACTGCTCGACAGAACCGTCCCCAAACCGAACTTCAGGTGTTCGACTTGGGCGCCCTGGGAATACGTATTGGAAGCCATAGATTTGCTTAAGCTTTTCTCCTCAAGGGATTGCAGGGGGAATCGGGTACCAGCGTAGTGCGGAAAGAGTGATCGGACAATAGTACCACAATGATTACCTAATTATTCTAGCAAATGGCGTGCCAATCTGTCGAGTTGGAGGATTGCGCGGGGCCGGGCATGCTCTTGGGCCTGCTCCGCTGTACTACCATACAGGTGTGTACGCGACCGCATGACTGCACCTGACGCCGGCCACGATGCCGAGCCGCTCTATGCGGCGATCTTACCCCAGATCCTCCCCCAGCTTGAAGCCCTGGCAGCCTGCCGCTCGTCCGCGGAGCTGTTGGCGCATCCCGTTTATCGTGCTCTCGCGCCGGCCGTCGAGCGCATTCAGAACACGCCGGACATCCGCGATTTCCGGGCCGCCGCGGCGCCGGCGCGCTCGCGCTACCGTTTCGTCGCCTGGAACATCGAGCGCGGAACCCAGCTCGACGGGCAGCTGGAAGCCCTGCGCTGCCATCCCTATCTGCGGGAATGCGATGTCCTGCTGCTGACCGAGGCCGACGCCGGAATGGCACGCTCCGGCAACCGCCTGGTCTCCGAGGAGATCGCCCGCGCGCTGGGTATGGCGCACGTCTTCGCACCCTGCTATTTCGCGCTCGGCAAGGGCTCCGGCGTGGAGCGCCATGTCACCGGCGACAATACTCTCGGGCTGCACGGCAACGCCATTCTGAGCCGCTACCCGCTCCGCGACATCCGGCTGATTCCGCTCGAAAACGGCGTCGATAAGATGGCCCACCGCGAGCAGCGCATCGGCTGCCAGCAGGCGGTCGCCGCGCGGATCGAGTTCCCGAATCTGGTGCTGACAGCCGCTTCCGTGCACCTCGACGCTCAATCGACCCAGCGCCACCGGCGGGAGCAGATGCAGGTCGTGCTCGACGCGCTTCCGCCCAGCGGGCCGGCCATCCTGGGTGGCGACTGGAACACCAGCACCTATAACTCGTCGCACGCGTTGTGGGCCATCCTGGGCTTCTGGATGCGCGTGATGATGGGCGTGGACCACGTCATCCGCAACCACTATCTGCATCCCGACCGGCGCTTCGAGCGGGAACTGTTCCGCCTGCTGGAGGATCGCGGGTTCGACTACCAGGGCGCCAACCAGCCGGGAGAGCGCACCGTCTCCTACGACATTCTCGATCCGCGCGCCAACGGCAGCCTGGCGGAATGGGTGCCGGGCTGGTGTTTCCCGTTCATCCGCTGGTCGCTGCGCCACCATGGGGGGCGCTGCCCCTTCAAGCTCGACTGGTTCGCCGCCCGCGGGCTCCGCGTCGGGAATCCCATGGTCGTGCACGAGGAGCGGGAGTCCCGCGCCGTGCCCCTTTCCGACCACGACGCCATCGGGTTGGATGTGATGGTGTGAACCCCGCCGCCGTCGTGAACCCCTCCGCTGGAGCGGGCGCCGCGCGCCGCGCCTGGCCGGGGATCGCGCGGCAACTGGGAGAGTTGGCGGTCCGCTTCACGGAAGGCCCCGGCCACGCCGCCGTGCTGGCGCGCGAACTGGCGGATGCGGGCTTCGATCCAATCATCGCAGCCGGCGGGGATGGCACCCTCCACGAAGTAGTAAACGGCTTACTGCCCGGCCGCGCGGGCGTTCGCGTCGCGCTCATCCCGCTGGCAAGCGGCGGCGATTTTTCCCGAACGCTCGGACTCTCCCGGGTTTCCGATGCCCTCCGGGCGATCCGCGAGGGATGCGTGCGCGAAGTGGATGTCCTGCGCGTCCGGTTCGAGACCGGCGAGCGGTTCGCCGTGAACGCGGCGAGCTTCGGCCTGGGCGCGCGGGTGGCCGAGGGCGCGCGGCGGTGGCCGCGATTCCTGCCGGGGACGCTGCGCTACCTGGCCGCGGCCGTTCCGCCCCTGGCCGCCGGCGAGGCGTACGACATCCGCATCTCGATCGATGGGGCGCCGCCGCTGGAGTACCGGATCACGACCGGCGCGCTGGCCAACGGCCGCTATCAGGGCGGCGGCATCCATATCGCCCCGGAGGCGGCCATCGACGACGGCCGGATGGACGTTACAATCGTGGAGCAGGTATCTCTCGCCGAAGTGTGCGCTCACCTGCCGATTCTTTACAACGGAAAGCTTCTTACGTATAAGAAGGTCCGGCATGCGAAGGCTGTTCGCGTGAAAGTTGAGGGCAGCGCGCGCGTGCCGGTGGAGGTGGACGGTGAATTGGCCGGAACACTACCGCTGGAAGCGGAAATCGTGCCGGGCGCCCTCCGTCTGATCGCTCGCCCGAACTAGTGCCCGTGATCCTGCGCCCCCACCTTCCCCTTGAACATCGTGTACACCAGCACGAAGTACCCGATCGCTACGGCCATTCCCAGGCTCCACCAGATCAGCCCGATCGATAGCGATTGGCTGCCCGCCGCGGCGTTCTGGATGGTGATCGCGTTGGCCGGGTTATCCGACGAGGGCAGCAGAGTGGGGTAGAGCGCGAAGGCCGCGCCGCACAGTACGGCCACGATATACAAGCACGACGAGAGGAACGCGTTCCGCTCGTGCCCGCTGCGCGTGAAGTACATCACTCCGCCCAGGCCGGCCGCGACCAATACCGGGATAGCCCAGCCCAACGGACCCGCGCGATAGTTGTCGAGCAGCTCCGGCCGTACCGCGATGGTCGCCGCGAGCGCGGCCGCAGAGGTGATCGCGACCACCGGCCAGAGCCACCGGACCGCCGCCCGCGTGCGCCGGTTGAGCTCGCCCTCGGTCTTCAAAATCACGTACAGCGCGCCGTGCATGCTCACCGCGGCCAGCGCCGTCACGGCGCACAGGATGGTGTACCAGTCGAGGATTCCCGGGTTCGGCCCCGGTGCGAAATTCGTCCACAGCGGGACGAAGAAATAGTGATCAGCTCCCAGCGGGACGCCGCGCATCACGTTCCCCAGGGCCGCGCCGAAGAAGATAATCAGCAGGATGCTCGCGATCGCAAACGCGCCGTCGAAGAAGTCGCGCCACATCGGGTCCGACAGGTGTGCGCGGAATTCGATCCCCACTGCCCGCGCCACCAGCAGCCACAACACCATGTTCAATGCCAGGTAAAACCCGCTGAAGCTCGAGGCGTAGAGCAGCGGAAACGCATAGAACAGCGTGCCGCCGGCGGCCAGCAGCCACACTTCGTTGCCGTCCCAGACCGGTCCGATGGCTCCCAGCACCGCCCGCCGCTCCTCATCGGTCCGCGCCACGAACAGATGCAGCACGCCGGCGCCCAGGTCGAAGCCGTCCAGCACCACGTAGCCCACCAGCATCAGGGCCACCAGGACAAACCAGAGAGTCTCCATGGTCAGGCCTCGCCTCCCGAAACCGACGCGTATCCGTGACTCACGGGAGCGCCGCCCGGGCCCTGTTCGATCTGGCGCCGCAACAGGAACAGGAAGAATACGGAGAGCAGCGCGTACAGCCCCATGAATCCGAGCAGTGTGAACAGTCCGTTGCCCGCGGAGACATTTGCGGAGTAACCGTTAGCCGTGCGCAGCAGGCCGTACACCAGCCACGGCTGCCGTCCCACCTCCGCGGTCAGCCACCCGGCGGTGTTGGCGATGTAGGGAAACGGAGCCGCCAGCATCAGTACCCACAACATCCACTTCGTGCGGAACAGGCGGCCTTTCCAGAGCAGGAAGGCGGAGACCGCCATGATGGCCACGAACAGCGTCCCCAGCCCGGCCATCACGTGGTAGGCGAAGTAGAGCAAGGGGATGTTGGTTGGCCAGGTCTCCTCGGGGAACTGGTCGAGTCCTTTCACCTCGGCCTTGGTCGTGCCGTAGATCAGGAAGCTGAGCGCCTTGTTCACCAGGATCGGATTGTCGATCCGCTGGTGCACGACGTCCGGCTGCCCCAGGATCACCAGGGGAGCGCCGGCTCCGGAGTGGAACAGCGCCTCCATGGCCGCGGTGGTTACCGGCTGGTGCTGCGCCATGTATTTGCCGTGGAGATCCCCCGAGGGAAAGATCTGGAACATTGCGGCAACGATGCCCGCGATCACGCCACAGCGGATAAACATCGCTCCGTAATCGGGGTGCCGCCGGCTCAAGACGTAGAATGCGCCGACCGCCGACATCGCAAATGCCCCGGTGATGACCGCTCCGCTCATCACGTGAGCGTACTGGATGAGGGCCCACGGATTCGCCAGCACGCCCCAGAAACTGGCCACCTGGAAGGATCCGTCGGCGAGCCGCGTGTAGGCCACCGGATGCTGCATCCAGGCGTCGGCCGCCACGATAAAGAAGCCGGAAAGCCACGATCCCACGAAAACCATGAAGGCGGCCCACCAGTGACCCTTGCGCCCCAGGCGCCGCTCCCCGAACAGAAACAGTCCCAAGAACGCCGATTCCAGGAAGAATGAAAACACGCCTTCCATCGCCAGCGGCTGCGCAATCACGCCGCCCGTGATCTGCGAGAATCGCGACCAGTTCGTCCCGAACTGGAACTCCATAGGGATGCCGGTCACGACGCCGGCCACGAAGTTGATACCGAAGATCTTGGTCCAGAAGCGCGCCGCATTGTCGTACATCGGGTTGTTGGTCCGAAGCCCGAGCGTCTTGAATGCGACGATCAGCGGGGCCAGACCCATAGTGAGTTGAGGGAACAGGTAGTGGAAGGTAACGGTGAACGCGAAGTGGATTCTGTGAATGAACAGAGCGTCGTCCATAATTCAAATCCCAGTGTAATCCTTCGGCTATGATCAAGGATATGATGATCCGATTTGCGGGAGCGATTTTTCTCCTCCTGGGCGCCGCCGTGCTGCCTGCCGCCACCGTCGATATCCTTCCGGACCAGGCGCTTCAAGGCTGGACCCGCATTCCCATTCCTCCCATCGATGGTGTAAAGCCCGTACTGCAGTGGCGCGTCGACGCCGCCGACCACGTCCTCGTTTGCACCGGCGACGGACAGCACGAATGGCTGCGCTACGACAAAGAGCTGGGCGATTTCGTGCTCGATGTCGACTGGCGCTTCACCCCCAAGGGCAATGTCCGCTACAACAGCGGCATCGGCATCCGACTTTCGAAATACGGCGAGCTCTGGACCCAGGCGCAAACCGGCCTCGCCGGCGGCTGGCTCTTCGGACAGAACCTGGTCGATGGCGTCCTCAAGGGTTTCAACCTCAGTAAAGAGATGAAAGAGAACCGCGTCAAGCCCGCGGGTGAGTGGAACCATTACCAGATTCGCGCCGAGGGAGACAAGATCACACTCTCCGTGAACGGTGAAGTGGTGAGCGAGCTATCCGGCTACGCGCTGCGCCGCGGCTACATCGGGCTCGAGGGCGAAGGACACGAGATCACGTTTCGCAATCTGAAGCTGCAGACACCCGATTAGCGGCCTGTGCCGGGTGATATCCCACCTGGTGCTTATAGATTTCGATCGCGTTATAAATGATAGGGCACAACGCTGCCCACCGGCAGAGTGACTCCACACGTCCGCCCAGCGAGTGTGTCCCTTGCGCGATGTGAGGGAAGTCCCGGCAGGCTTGCGGGCGGTGATCGTAGATCGAACAGAGATTTCCGTGAAGAAAGATACATCCATCGCGAGTGCTGCGGAGGACCTTGCGGCTGGAGTCTTCGGGATCGGGCTCTGTCGAGCGGTGCTCTGCTTCCGCCGGATCGATTCCGAGGTGTGCGGCGATCGAGGCGATGTCGGCGGCGGTCACATTTACGATCGACTGGCGGCAGCAGTTGGCGCACACGGTGCAGTCGATTTCGTGCGCGACCTCACCGGCCACCGCTTGAAGCTCTTCGATGCGGTGGTGGTGCGCCGCAAGGTAACGGCGGAAGTGTATATTCTCCGTCTGCTTGACGACACCCAGCCGGGCTATCTCCACCAGATCGGTGGTAAGCACGACTAAAGCATACTGCGCTTTGCGGCCGTTTGCTGTGACGGCGCGCCCGAAGCTGGTATACTGGTAGCGTCCTTAGGGCAGTGCCGCGACAATTGGAGCGAGTCCCGTTCTGCCTGCAATTCAGACGCATCCCAAACAGCGAACGGGAACGACGGAAGCGGAGTTGGGTAGGGTTGTGTGTCACCGGCACCTTTTCGGGCCGGACCCATCCGCGAGCCCGATTTCATTGAGGAGCCACGAACTATTCCAAACCGATCACGCACTTCATTTCAAAAACGGCAAAAAGAGCTTGCCCGCATGGAGAAGCAAAAGGACAAGGCAGCCCGCAAAGCCCAACGCAAGGCGGAACGCGGGCCGTCAACGGGTATCGACTCGATCCCCGTCGAGCCTTTTGAAGACTATCTTGCCGATACCGAGGACACTGCGGACGACTCTGACGCGGAGCCCGAATAGGCCGGCATCTGGGCGGCCTGTCCCGGCGCTTTAGCCGCGTCGCGTGATTGTGCCCCTTCCGGGGGAGTATTATCAATCCGGAGGTGGCATGCCATCCGATCCGAACCGCCGCAAATTTCTGGCGACCGCAGCCGGTGCTGCTGCGTTTACCATAGTCCCCAGGCACGTCCTGGGTGGGCCGTCTTATATCCCACCTAGCGACAAAATCACGCTGGCCCATATCGGTGTCGGCACCGAAGGCCTGCGCGAGATGCTCAGCCTGCTGCCCATTCCCGAAATTCAGATTGTCGCGGTCTGCGACCCCAATAAAGACGCGGTAGGCTACCGCGACTGGTCCGCCAACGGGTTACGCGACGATATCCGCCGCGCCCTGAAGAAGCCGGACTGGAAAGCCGGCACGGACAGCACGATCCCCGGCGGGCGCGACGCCGCGAAAGACATCATCGATACCTTCTATAGCTCCCAGCGCGCCGGCGAGGGCATCCGCGGATGTGCCGCCTACGCCGACTTTCGCGAGCTCTTCGACAAGGAAAAGGACATCAACGCCGTCAAGATCATGACGCCCGACCACCTGCACGGCGTCATCAGCATCGCCGCCATGAAGCGCGGCAAACACGTCATCCTGCACAAGCCCATCGCCAACCGGCTGAAGGAGGCCCGCCAGGTGATCGAGACCGCCCGCAAAACGGGTGTCTCCACGCACTTTATGCCCTGGGATTCGAACGGCTCCATGGAGCCCGTGCTGGCGTGGATCAAGGACGGCGCCATCGGCACGCTGCGCGAAGTGCACAACTGGACCAACCGCCCCGTCTGGCCGCAGTACCCGACACTCCCCGCGGACCAGCCGCCGGTCCCCGAAGGCTTCGATTGGGATCTCTGGCTCGGTCCCGAATCGAGCCGCCCTTATCATCCCGATTACACCCACATGGTGTTCCGCGGCTGGTACGATTTCGGCGGCGGCTCCATGGCCGACATGGGACACTACTCGCTGTGGACCGTGTTCAACGCCCTCGAGCTCGATTCCCCCACCAGCGTCGAGCCGATGCTCTCCCACAACTGTGTGCTGAAGGATGGCGTCTCTACCACCATTCGCAACGATTTCTCGTTTCCCACGGCTTCGGTGGTGCGTTTCCGGTATCCGGAGCGCGGCACGCGTCCGGCCATCGACCTGATCTGGTATGAGGGCGGCATCCGGCCGTCCACTCCGCCCGAGCTGGAAGAAGATCACGGGGAACTCCCTATCGAAGGCATGATGTTCGTCGGCGACAAGGGCAAGATTCTCGCCGGGTTCCGCGTGGAGAGCCCGCACCTGATTCCGGCCTCCCGAATGAGCGGCTATCAGACGCCGCCGCCCCGCCAGCGGCGCCAGCGCGACGAGCCGCCCCAGCTTTCATCCGGCCTGCGCGCGTGGGTCGATTTCGCGAAGGGCAACGGCGCGCCTTCGCAGGGCAGCTTCCTCAACGCCGGTCCGATCTCCGAAGCCGTCAACCTCTATGCGATGGCGCTGCGCACCGGGAAGAAGCTGACGTACGATGCAAAGGCTACCACCATCACCAACGTGCCCGATGCCAACCGGTATCTGGCGCGCGAATACCGCAAGGGGTGGGAGCCCGAAACCGTATGACCGTCTCACGCCGTGAACTGCTGGGCGGCGCCGCGATTTCCCTCGCGGCCGCCGCGCTGCGGGCCGATCCGCTCGGCATGCCCATCGGATGCCAAACCTACCCGGTGCGCGAAGCACTTGGCCGGGATTTCGAGGGCACGCTGCGCCAGATCGCGGCCATTGGCTACAAGACGATCGAGATGTGCTCGCCGCCGGGCTACCGCAATTCCGGCTACGGCCCCTTGGTGGATCTGAAGGCCGCGGCCATGCGCAAAACGATCCACGACGCGGGCCTCCGCTGCGAAAGCTGCCACTACCAGTTTCGCGAGTTGAAGGAGAATCTCGACGAGCGTATCGCTTTCGCCAAAGAGGTCGGCCTCCAACAGATGGTGCTCTCCACCTTCGGCGTGTCCCAGGATGCCCCGCTTTCCGCGTGGACCGAGGCCGCCGGCGAGCTCAACCAGATCGGGCGGAAGGTCCGCCAGGCCGGCATGCAGCTCGGCTTTCACAACCACAACTTCGAGTTCCGCGAGATCGATGGCGTGCTAGTCTACGACCACCTCATGAAGACCTTCGACCCGGGGCTCGTCAAGATGCAGTTCCAGGTCTCGGTGATCAGCCTGGGCTACGAAGCGGCCACCTATCTCAACAAGTATCCGGGCCGCTTCCTCTCACTGCACCTGCAGGATTGGTCGGCTGCCGATAGGAAGCAGATGGCTGTAGGGCAGGGAAGCGTCGATTGGAAGAAGCTGTTCGCCGCCGCCAGAACCGGAGGTGTTCGGAACTACTTCGTCGAGCTGGACATGGACATGATGAAGGCCAGTTATGCCTATCTGCACGAGCTGAAGGTTTAGCCCGCTTTCCGAACGCTTGAGCCGGCCCGCGCCCCGCTCGCTTACAATAGCTTCATGTCGTCGCCGGATTCGGAAATTGTTCACGTCAGCGACACCGCGCTGATGGTGGCCGCCTGCCGCGCGCTCGAAACGGTCCGCCCCAGCGGCATCATCCGCGATCCGTTTGCGGAGCGGCTGGCGGGTTCTCGCGGGATGGCCATCGCCCGCGCGTTTTCCGGACTGGAGCTGATGTGTTTCGGCGTCGCCGCGCGGACGTTTTTTCTCGACGAGCTGGTCACCACGACCATTGCGGACCATTCGATTGCGACGGTTCTCAGCATCGGGTCGGGACTCGATGCGCGGCCCTGGCGCCTCGACCTCCCCGCGGCCCTGCGCTGGATCGAGGTCGATTTTCCGGAGATGCTGGATTACAAATCGTCGCTGCTCGCAGAGGAGACGCCGCACTGCCGGCTCGAGCGTCTGGCGGCCGATGTGACGGACCCCGCGCAGCGCAATGCGGTATTCGCCGCGGCCGGCGATGCTCCCGCCTTGATGATCACCGAAGGCCTGCTCATGTACCTGCCGGCCGGGGCGGTCGAGGCGCTGGCAGTTGATTCCGCGCGCGCCTCCGGCGTCCGCTACTGGATGATGGACGCGACCTCGCAGGCGTTCGCGAAACGCGTCCACATGGCATCGTATCAATCCATCGAAAACGTGCGTGCCGCCGGCCATCTGGCGGGCGAAGAGATCGTCGAGCTTGTGCAGCAAAGCGGATGGACCACGCAGGTCCACCGCAGTTATTCGACCGATGTCGGCACCCGCATTCCACACACCCGGCTGCAGGATTTGATGTCCCACATGCCTCCCATGAAGGAGCCGCCGGAGCCCATCACCGGCGACCCGAGCGGTGTTTACCTGTTTGGCCGCTAAAAATACGATAAAACACTGATCTGCGATCCTACATTTGCCTGAATCCTGTTCACCTCTGTAGTAACTTCATCGGATTTACGCTCCACACCTTGCAGTATATAGTCACCCTCCAGAGGTGCCACAAATGCTGTCAAGGGTGATTGATAGATACTCGACGATTGTCTCGATTCTGTGCGTAACTGCCGCCGGACTTTGTCTGGCGCCCCCCGTCTTTGCCCAAGCTGTCGCGATCGCGCAGGTTAGCGGCGTCGTGGCCGATCCGAGTGGAAGTCCGGTGCCGGCCGCGCAGGTGCGAATGACGGAGACCGAGAAGCAGATGGTGCGCTCGACCGTTACCGACGCACAGGGCCGTTACACGTTACCTAACCTTCCGGTCGGTCCCTACCGTCTCGAAGTGTCCGCGCAGGGCTTCAAGAGCTATACGCAGTCCGGGATTCTGCTGCAAGTCGGCAATAATGTCCAGATCAACGTGGCGATGCAGTTGGGCGCGCTCACCGAGCATGTCGAAGTGTCGGCGCAGGCCGGCATGGTCGAAACCACGGAGAACTCGGTCTCGCAGGTCATCGACGAGCGGCGCATCGTCGACCTTCCCCTGAACGGCCGCCAGCCGACGCAACTCATCCTGCTTTCGGGCGCGGCCATGACGACGCCCGGCGGGGATTTGCGCGGCAGCAAGAATTTCTACAGCTCCACCACCATCTCGGTGGCCGGCGGACAGGCCAACTCCATCAACTACCTGCTCGATGGCGGCGACAACAACGATTCCTTCACGAACGTCAACCTGCCGCTGCCTTTTCCGGATGCTTTACAGGAGTTCAGCGTCCAGACCAGCAGCCTTCCCGCGCGTTTCGGATTGCATCCGGGAGCGGTGGTCAATGCCGTAACGAAATCCGGGAGCAACGATTGGCACGGCAGCCTCTTCGAGTTCCTCCGCAACGGCGACGTCAACGCCCGCAACTTTTTCACGCCCACTCACGACACGCTGAAGCGCAACCAGTTCGGCGGCACCGTCGGCAGCCACATCATCCGCGACAAGCTGTTCTTCTTCGGTGGATTTCAGGGCCAATTCAACCGGCAGGATCCGGGCTCGCACATCAGCTACGTGCCCACCCCCGATGTGCTCAATGGCGATTTCAGCACGATCGATGGCTCCGGCTGTATTTCCGGCGGGAAGGGCAGGACCCTGACCGATCCGCTTAGTGGCGCGCCGTTTGCGGGCAACCAGATCCCCGTCAGCCGCTTCAACAAATCGGCGCTGGCGCTCACGAAGTACCTGCCCGCCGCCCAGGACGGATGCGGCAGGGTTGCGTACGGGATTCCGACGACCGGCGACGAAGACCAGGTCATCGGCCGCATCGACTGGCTCCAGAGCTCCAAGCACACGCTCTACGGCCGGTATTTCCTTGACGACTACCGCAATCCGGCGGCTTTCGATGGCAAGAATCTGCTCACGACCACAAGCGCCGGAAACCTCGAGAGAGTGCAATCGCTCACCATCGGCGACACATATACGTTCAGTCCCACCCTGGTAAACGCAATCCACCTCACCGGCACACGGCGGCGCGACGATCGCGGCGCTCCCGGCAACGACATCAATCCTTCCACCCTCGGAGTCAACGTGCCCACGCCCGTGCCGAACTTCATCCAAGCTTCGGTCAGCGGATATTTCAGTGTCGGCTGCGGCACCTGCGCCAACGCTTTTTTCAACGTCAACTCCATTCATTTCGCGGATGACCTCGATCTGATCAAGGGCAAGCACCAGATCGCCTTCGGGGTGGATTACATCCGGGACCAGTTCAATTCCATCAATATCTGGAATTCCAACGGGAACTTCTCGTTCAACGGCCAGTATGCCAGCGGCAAGACCATCAACGACGGGCTCGCCGCCTTCATGCTCGGGACCATGAACTCCTTCACCCAGAGCGCCAATCTGCAGAACGCCACGCGCGGCACGATCTTCGCGCTGTACGTCCAGGACAGCATCAAGCTGACTCCCCGCCTCACGGTCAATGGCGGCCTGCGCTGGGATCCGACCATCGTGCCGTACGACTATTTCGATCGCGGCGAATCGTTTAGCTTTGCCGCGTTCAACGCCGGGCAGAGGAGCAGCGTCTACACGAATGCGCCGGCCGGCCTGCTCTTCTACGGCGACCCCGGAATCCCCAGGGGCTTCCAGCATAACCACCTGGCGAACTTCTCGCCGCGCGTGGGACTGGTCTGGGATCCCACCGGTAGCGGGAAGCAGACGATTCGGGTTTCGAGCGCGATCATGCGCGATACGGAGGAGATGTTCTATAACGAGCGGCAGACCACGAACCCGCCCTACGCCAACTCGATCGACGTTCCATACCCGGCAGGGGGCTTCACCGATCCGTGGGCGGGCTATCCCGGCGGCGTCCCGTTCCCGCTGCCGTCGCCGCTTCCCAAGACTTTCCAGTTCCCCACGGCCGGCGTCTACGTGTACCTGCCCCTCAACCTGCTGCCCACTTACATGCTGCAGTGGAACCTGAGCTACCAGCGGCAGTTCTCCTCGAACTGGCTGGCTTCGGTCAGCTACCTCGGCAACAAGACCACCCACGTGTGGGGCGGCGAGGATCAGAACCCCGCGGTCTACATTCCAGGCAGTTCGGCCAGCACTAATCTGCGTCGGCCGCTCTACCTCCAGAACCCCACGCTCGGCGCGGCCTACTCCAGCATCACGGCTTCCGATCAGGGCGGCAATTCGCACTACAACGGCTTGCTTCTCTCCGTGCAGCATCGCTTCGGCCACGGCTTCACCCTGTTGACCAACTACACCTGGTCGCACTGCATCAGCGACCTCGATTTCACGGGCGAACTGGCCGGCTCCGCATACATGAACCCGCACAACCGTGCGCAGGACCGCGCCAGTTGCAACTTCGACGTCCGCCATCAGACGAATACTTCGCTGATCGCCGTTAGCCCCGTGAAGGGCGACGGCCTCGCCGCCCGCGTTCTCGGCAACTGGCAGATCGCGCCCATCGTCTCAATCCACAGCGGTATGCCGATCAACGTCACGGACGGACAGGATATCGCGCAGACTGGCATTGGGCAGGACCGCCCCAATCTGGTCTCGAATGACGGTTATCTTTCCTCCACCGATCCCCGCTACTATCTGAACCGTGCGGCCTTCCAGGTGCAGGCGGCGGGGACATTCGGCAATCTCGGGAAGGGCGTATTCAATGCGCCCGGCTCAGTCAATTTCGACCTGTCGCTGAGCCGCACGTTTGCTTATCGCGAACGTTGGCGGCTGGAAGCCCGCGCCGAGTCGTTCAACGTCATCAACCACACGAACTTCAACGGCCCGACCACCGGCCTGAACAGCTCCAGTTTCGGGGTCATCAACAGCGCCGGCGACCCGCGCATCATGCAGTTCGCCCTGAAGCTGCATTTTTAGCCATGCTCAGAGCCGCGACCGTAAGGGAGCGGGCCGCTCACCGTGCGATGCCCGCTTGCTCACGCGCGCGGCTCAGTGTTTTTGGAACGGGTGTCATATAATCTCCCAATAGCGCCTTAGCCGCGCAAATGGGAACGCAGCTTATGTCCGCCGCCAGCCTGACACCGGAACGCTGGGACCACATCAAGCAGATCCTGCATTCCGCCCTCGAGTTGCCCCTCGCCGAGCGTGCCGCCTGGCTCGACCGCGCCTGCGCCGGCGATGAAAGCCTGCGCCGCGAAGTGGATACCCTGGTCGCCGCGCACGAGCAGGCCTCCGGCTTCCTTGACACGCCGGTCCCGGTCACCGATCAGCCGCTGAGCCCGGGCCGCCGCATCGGGAATTACCAGGTCGTGCAGTTGATCGGCGAAGGCGGCATGGGCTCAGTCTACCAGGCGCTGCGCGAGGACATCCGCAAGCTGGTGGCGATCAAGGTCGTGAAGCGCGGGTTCGAGACCGAATTCGTGCTCTCCCGCTTTGCCAACGAGCGCCAGATCCTGGCCCATTTCGACCACCCCTACATCACCAAGTTCCTGGATAGCGGCATCACCGCCGACGGCTGCCCCTATTTCGTGATGGAGTTCATTGCTGGCGACCAGATCGACCGCTACTGCGACTCTCACGGCCTCACTACGCGCGAGCGCCTCCAGTTGGTCCTGAAGGTCTGCTCCGGTGTCGAGTATGCCCACCGCAACCTCGTGATCCACCGCGACCTCAAGCCGCGCAACATCCTCATTACGGAGGATGGCGATCCCAAGCTGCTCGATTTCGGCATCGCCAAGATCATCGAGGAGAACCCGGTCACCGGTGAGCACAGCGCCACCGTCACGGTCGTTCGCATGATGACCCCGGAATACGCCAGCCCCGAGCAGGCGCGCGGCGACCTCATCACCACGGCGAGCGACGTCTACTCCCTGGGTGTGCTGCTATACGAGCTGCTCACCGGACATCATCCCTATCGCCTCGAACGGCGAAGCCCCGCCCATGCGGCCGAGGTGATCTGCCGGGTGGAGCCGCTGCGGCCCAGCGTCATCGTGCGCCGCACCGAGCCGGCGGACCCGGCCACCGGCGCCCCGGCCATCACACCGGCCAGCGTGAGCGCGCCGCGCGACGGCAGCCCCGCACGCCTCACCCGCGCTCTCGCCGGCGATCTCGACAACATCATTCTGAAGGCGCTCCAGAAGCAGCCCGAGCGCCGCTACGGCTCGGTCGAGCAACTGGCGGCCGACATCCAGCGCCATCTGGACGGACTCCCCGTGCTGGCCCGCGAAGCCTCCTGGCGTTATCGTGCGGGCAAGTTCATCCGGCGGCACAAGGCGGGGGCGGCCGCGGCCGCGGTCGTCATCGTCTCCCTGGCCGGGGGGTTTGCCGCCACCCTGCGCGAGGCGCGTATCGCCGAGGCCCATCGGATTCGCGCCGAGCGCCGCTTCCAGGACGTGCGCAACCTGGCCGGCGCCCTGATGTTCGAGGTGTACGACGCCATTCAGGACTTACCGGGCTCTACCGCCGCCCGTGAATTGCTGGTAAAGCGCGCCCGGCTGTACCTCGACAGTCTCTCCGCCGAATCCGCCGGCGACCCCGTCTTGCGCCGCGAACTGGCCATGGCCTACGAGCGGGTCGGCGACGTGCAGGGCGGCTACCGCTCCGCCAGCCTTGGCAATACGCCCGGCGCCATCGACAGCTATCGGAAAGCCCTCGACCTGCGCGAATCGCTCGCCCCGGTTTTCCCCGCCGATCTTCCCCTGCGCCGCGATCTGGTTCGCAATCGCGGCAAGCTCAGCGATGTCCTGCTGCAATCCGGCAATTCGTCCGAGGCCATTCACCACAGCCGAAAACTGCTCGACCTGGCCGTGGACCTTGCCGCCCGCAATCCCGCGAGCGCGGAAGACCAGGGCAACCTGGCGGCCGCCTACCTCGATATCGGATGGAAACAGGCCGGCGTGGGAGACTGGCAGGAGGGCCTGGCGAATTCCCGGAAGTCCATGGAGCTGTTCGAGCGGCTGGCTAACGGCCGCCCCGGCGACGCCCCGCTCCACCGGCGCCTCGTCATCGCCTACAACCGGACGGGCATGATCCTGGCATCCTATACCGACCGGTTGGCCGAGGCTCTGGCTATTCACCGCAAGGAACTCGCCGCAGCCGGGGACCTCGCCGCGGCCGCGCCGCTCAGTGCTCCCCTTCAGCGACTCGCGGCCTACGCCCGCATCGATGTCGGCACCGACCTTTCGCTACAGGGCGATTTCGCCGGGGCGCGGCCCTATTTCGACAAGGCCCTGGCCGTCTTCGAACAGCTTTCTTCCGCCGATCCCAAGAACGTGCAATACCGCGTCGATGTCGCCCACGGCGCCGGACTGGCCGCCAACGCCACCATCGACGCCGGCGACCCCCGGCCTGCCATCGGCCGCCTTCAGTCCACCCTCGCACTCCTGCAGTCTCTTTCCGCCGGGCGCGAGCACGCCGCCGCCATCGCGGCCAACCAGTTCCGTCTCGGCAAAGCATGGCTTCAGCTGGCCTTGCTCCCCGGTGTTCCCGAGCGGCAGAAGCGCGCGCAATTGGCACAGGCTCGCGATTGGTATCAGCGCAGCCTGCCGGGCCTCGAAGAAGGTCAGCGGATTGGGTCCCTGCAAGGCCGCGATGTTCGCATGATCGAGGCGGCGCGCGAGGGAATCCGGCAGTGCGAAGAGGCCCTGGCGGCCGCTCGCTAGCTCCAACTCAGCAGTCTTGTATAATTTTCCAAAAGGGTGAGTATGAGCGAGGGATCTTCCGCGGCTGTAACTCAACTGCTGTCCGATTGGAGCAAGGGGGACCAGTCCGCCCTTGAACAGCTCCTGCCCATGGTCTACGGCGAACTGCGCCGCCTGGCCTCCGCCTATCTTCGCCGCGAGCGGCCCGATCACACGCTGCAGAGCACTGCCCTGGTGCATGAGGCGTTCCTCCGCCTGGTGGACCAACATGACGTACAGTGGCGCAGCCGCGCCCACTTCTACGCCATTGCCGCGCAGATGATCCGCCGCATTCTGGTGGATTACGCCCGCGCACAGCAAGCCGAGAAGCGCGGCTCCGGGGCTGTCAAGCTCGCGCTCGATGAAGCCGTAGGCGTCCCCATGCGCTCCGATGTCGATCTCCTGGGCCTGAACGATGCCCTGGACCGGCTCGCCGGGTTCGACCCACGCCAGAGCCGCCTCGTCGAATTGCGCTTCTTTGCCGGCCTCTCCATCGAGGAAACCGCCGAAGCCATGGAGATGTCGCCCGCCACCATCAAGCGCGAGTGGAGTTCGGCGCGCGCCTGGCTCTTCCGCGAAATGACCCGCGGTTCCGCCCAGGCCTGAACTGGCTGGAAAGTCCCGGACCCGGGTCCCTCTTCCCGCCGAAAAGTCCCGGATTCCTGTCCGAAGGTGCAGAACCGCTATTACCTTTGCCTGGATTCGGTACGCCGGCAGTACCGCTAAGTCTTTTCAATTCATAGTAGTCCGATTAATGATCGGTGCAGGGAAAAGACAAGGGACATGCAATCGGAAACCGCGGGAGCTTCGATACTGGTCGTGGACGACGCTCCCGTCAATCTCAAACTGATGCGCCTCCTGCTGACGCACGAGGGCTACGAAGTTCGCACCGCCGAGCGCGCCGAAGACGCCTTGCGGATGCTCGCCGAGTTTCGCCCCGAGCTGGTGCTGGCGGACGTTCGCTTGCCTGGCGTGGACGGACTGGAGATGACTCGCCGGATCAAAGCCGATCCGCACACCCGCGATTTGCGGGTAGTGGCGCTGACCGCCTGCGCCCTAGAAGGCGATCGCGAAAGGGCTCTCGATGCCGGGTGCGAAGACTATATTTCGAAGCCGATCGATTCCGCTACCCTGGCTTCGCGCATCCGGGGGCTGCTGGCGAACCGTCCCGCCGCGAAGCTGGTCTCTCCCGAACCGCCTCCTCCGCCGGCCGCCGGTCTCGGCCTCTCCGGCCCCGAAATGGACGGACTCCGCCGCCGTTTCGTAAACTCCGGCGCCATCGTGTGCCCCCAGATCGTCGAGAGCCTGGACCTCGCGTTCGACCCGGTCCAGGCCGGGCTGCACCTCCACCAGTGGAGCGGCAGCGCAGCACTGCTCGGTTTTCCCGCGATCTCGCTCCTCGCGAGGCAGGCCGAGCAGTTGCTGCGCGACGACCGCTGCGACACAGCAGCCTTTCGCTCTTCGCTCTCCGAACTTTGCGCCGCATTCGCCGGGGCGCAGTCCGACCTCGCCATCCCCTTGCCGGCGCACCTCGCTGAAACGCTTTCCCACAAGCGTATCGCTCTCGTCGGGCTCGAGAACGGCCAGGCCGGCCGCATGTGCGCCCTGCTGGAACGCGTGGCCGCCCGCCCGCTGATGTTCGCGCCGTCCGAGGATCCCCGTTCGGAAGCGGTCCGCGCCTGTGCGGTCGTCGTCGTACAGGTGAGCGCCGAAACCCTCGCGAGCTCGTGGTTGAACCCCGGAGAATCCCTGTCCTGCGCAGGCTCGCTCGTGCTGACCGGGAGCCGCCGCGACCTGTTGGCCCTGCCGCCCGCCGTACGTCTGCTGGCCAAAGAATTCCTGGTGGACGATTGGGACCCCGAAGAGGCGTTGATGCGCCTGGCCGCGGTGCAGCACCGCTCCGTGCCTCTCCCGGCTCCGGCTACCGCGCCGCCCGCGCCGATTTGGCCCAAGCCGGCGGTTCCCCGTCCCAGCGTCGTCATCGCGGATGACGACAGTTTCATCCTGACCCTGGTCGGCTCGACGCTCGAGAACTACGGCATGACCTGCCACCCGGTAGATAACGGCCGTGATGCGCTCCGGGCGATCCGCGAAGACAGGCCCAACCTCGCTGTCCTCGACGTGAACATGCCGGGACTCGATGGTTACGAGGTCTTGTCCGCTGTCCGTGCCGAGGAGCTTCCCACCATGGTGGTCCTGCTCACGGCGCGCCAGCAGGAGAAGGAGATCCTGCGCGGCTTCGAACTCGGCGCCGACGATTATCTCACCAAGCCGTTCAACCCTTATGAGTTGGCGGCTCGCCTGAAGAGGCTCCTGCGGCGATGATCCCGGCGGCTCTACTCGCGTTGCTGATTCTGGAAGCCGTCTGGGCCGCGGCGCTGCTCGTTTTTCTGGCGTTAGCCATGGCCTCGCGGTCCGGCCGCCGGAAGCGGAGCCCCGCGGCGCACGCGCTAAGGATTAGCATCCAGAGGGCGCTCGCGGCCTACGTCGGCGGCAACACCGGCCTGGCCGGCTTGCAATCCCTCGCCGCCGCTCATCCCGAGGAGTTCCGGAGCTCGATCCGCGAGTTCCAGGGTGCGGTCTCAGGCCGATGCGAAGCGGTGGGAGAGCTTGCCTTCCGCCTGGGTCTGGTTTCCCGCTGGTGCGACACCGCGCAAAGCGGCAGCCCGGCGGAGCGCCGCAATGCGTTTTCGCTCATCGCCACCGTTGCGCCTTACGCCCCCGTTCATCGCCTTGCGGGAGACCTCGCACGCCGGGCCATCGACGATCCCGACGAACACGTCCGCCTGGCCGCGGCGCGCCTGCTTCTCCACTCGGGAGACCCGCTGCAGATTGCCCGCCTGTTCGAGCGGCTGCTTTCCGACACGCCACTCGTGCGTATCCTGATCGGGCCGGAACTGCGTTCGTACGCCGGAGAATTATGTAAGACGGTAGTGCCTGAGGCCCTGCGCGGCGCCCAACCGGCGAAATTGGTCAACGCCCTGAACCTGCTGACCTCCTGGGAGCGCGGCCTGCCGCTGGCCGGTTTCGGCCGGCTGGCCACCCATCCGGACGCGGCTGTCCGCCTCGCATTTGTGCGCCTGCTGCCGCTGCTTCCGGCCGGTGACGAATCCCGCCAGGCGCTGCTGCGCGGTCTGGCCGATAAAGACCCGCGCGTCCACGCTGCCGCCGTAGCTGCTGCCAGCCGCTTGAAGATCCCGGACCTCGTGTGCACCGGGGGTGTTGCGTGATGCCTGCACTCGCCCTGGCCGGCGCCACCCTGCTGATTCTGGTGTGTCTGCTCCTCTGCGTGTCAGAGGCCTCGGAACTCGTGGTCTTGTTTAAGGGCGCCGCCGTCGCGCGCCGGTATCGCTCCGCCGGTCCCTCCGCCGGCGACGCCCTGTTGAAGTCCCCGCTGGTCCCGGGAGTGGCCGTCATCGTGGTTCCCGCCGATGCGTCCGCCGCTTCGCGCAGCCAGGTTCGAAGCCTCTTGAAGCTCCGCTCGGGAGACGCCGAAGTGATGGTCGTGCTCGACGGCCCTTCCGAATCCGATCGGACAGTCTGGATCGAGGATTTCCGCCTCGAGCCTTCAGCGCGCGGGGCGGCCGCTTACCGGTCGCGCGACCCGATCTCCCTGCTGGTGATCGAGCGGGAG
This sequence comes from Bryobacterales bacterium, assembly GCA_963836015.1. GTDB lineage: Bacteria > Acidobacteriota > Terriglobia > Bryobacterales > Bryobacteraceae > CAWCDJ01. The sequence continues at coordinate 1,377,037 of CAWIIF010000004.1, forward strand.
CGCGGAGGCCTCGCCGCTTGCCTCAACACCGCGGTGAGTCTGGTCCAGGCGCCCCTGATCGCGGTAGTCGATGAGGGCGCGGACGTTTCCGAAGAGGCGCTCCTGGTCACTTTGGAACGCTTCATCAGCGGAGCCGAGCGTACCGTCGCGGTTTGCGCGGTCGGCCCCGCGCCGGCGGCTCCCGGCCTGCCTGCCCGTCTTTACCGGCTCGAATTCCTCCGCACCTGGCTCGGGCGGTGTGCGCTGGTCAACTGGAATTCCGCCCTTCCGGCGCCCGGATCGTTCACGCTTTTCGATCGCGACGCCGTCCTGCGCCTGGGAGGCTTTCGTGGCGGCGCCCTGGAAATGGTCATGCGTCTTCATCAAATGGTACGGGCCGCGGGATCGTCCGAGCAGATCGGCTTTCTGCCTCTTGCAGTGGCCCGCCCGCGCGCCCCGCGATCCTGGAAGGAATACCGCGCGGCGTGCGCCCGCATACGCTCCGAAGAACGACGGGCGGTGGTCGTTTCCGGGTTCATTCAGCACTGCTACGTCCGGCCCGTCGGAACTTCGGCGCTGGTTGTCCTGGCCGCCGCTGGATCCTGGCTGGGCTGGATGGATCCGCGCCTCCTCGCGATTCTGGTTGGCGCGACCGTCGCTTTGCGGATATTGACGTCCATGACCGCCGCCCTGTTAGGCGAGTTTGCGGCCCCGGCCGAGGCAGGTCCGGCCGACCTGCTCCTGCTGGTGCTTGCCGCCGTGTGTTTCTGGAAAAACTGAAGGGGAAAATCTATGCAGCGAATCAAACGCGAACATTACCGGGTGCCCGTCGATTATCCGGCGGTTCTCTATTGGGAAGATGCTTCCGGACAGGTCTCGAACGCCCGCCCCCGGGCGCGCGACATCTCCGAAGCTGGAATGCGGGTCGAATGTCCCATCCGCATCGCGCCCGATACCCGCGTCTACATGGAAGTTCCACGCTACGGTTTCCCCATCGAAGCGTCCGTCCGGTATTGCGTGCCGGAGGGCGACGGTTTCCGCATCGGGCTCGAATTCTCCGCCGCGACCCGGCAGTCGATGCAAGCCGTCGCGACAGAGGCGGACTACTACGAGGTGCTGCAGCTCAGCCCCAAGGCCGACATGGAAACGGTGCATCGCGTCTACCGCATCATGGCGGCCCGCTTCCATCCCGATAATCCGGAAAGCGGCGACCAGGAGCGGTTCCTGCAGATGACGGAAGCCTACCGCATCCTGGGCGACCCCGAGCGCCGCGCCCAATATGACATCCTGCGCGGCAGCGAGCGCCCACGCGCCCTGCCGCTCTTTCAGGCCCGCGCCTTCGTGGACGAAAAGGAAGGCGAGGTGAATCGCCGTCTGGGTGTGCTGTGTCTCCTGTACGCCCAGCGGCGTCGCAATTCCGAACAGCCCGCGATCTCGCTCCTGGAGCTCGAAGAGGTCATGGCGATCCCCCGTGAGTACCTCGAGTTCACGTTGTGGTACCTCAAGCAGAAGAGGTACATCGAGATGAACCAGGGCGCCGATTTCAGCCTCACCGCCACCGGCGTCGATTTCGTGGAGGAGAACACCCCCGCTCACGCCCTTCTTCGCAAGCTCATCGGCTCCGCTCCGTGGCAGGCGCCCGAGACGGCCTTCGCCGCCGGCTGCGTTCAGTAGCCTCTATTACGTCACCGGCCCCGGATTGAACGGCGCCAGGGCATTGGCCAGCTGCCAGTGCTCCGCCCACGTCTTCGTCCGCCCACTCGCCACTTCCAGCAGGTAGCGGAAGATCTCTCCGCCCACGTCTTCGATCGTGGCGCGCCCGGTCGCGATCCGCCCCGCATCGATATCGATCAGGTCGTGCCACTTCTCCGCCAGCGCGGTGCGCGACGAGACCTTCACCACGGGCACAAGCGCCAGGCCATAGGGGCTCCCTTCGCCGGTCGTGAACACGTGCAGGTTCATCGACGCCAGTTGCTGCGTGCCGCAAATGAAATCGCTGGCCGGAGTGGCCGCGAATACCAGGCCTTTCGCCGTCACCTTCTCGCCGTGCCCCGCCACCGCCCGGATGGCCGTGCTCCCCGCCTTGGCCACGCTGCCCAGGGACTTCTCGACGATGTTCGCAAGGCCGCCCCGCTTGTTGCCCGGCGTGGTATTGGCGCTGCGGTCGGCCTGTCCGCCCGCCAGATATTCGTCGTACCAGCGCATCTCGCGGATCAGCGCGCGTCCCACCTCTTCGGTCTCGGCGCGCGGCGTCAGCAGGTGTACCGCGTCGCGCACCTCGGTGACTTCCGAGAACATCACGGTCGCGCCCGCTCGTACCAGCAGATCGGCCGCGAACCCCACCGCCGGATTGCACGTCACGCCGGAAAACGCGTCGCTGCCGCCGCATTGCAGGCCTACTACCAGGTCGGCCGCCGGGCAGGTGCGTCGCTGCCGCCGGTCGAGCAGCTTCAGCCGTTTCTCGGCCGCCTCCATGATCGCGCCCACGATCTCCGCGAACCCGCGATGGTCCTGCAGCCGGATCACGTTGCCTTCTCCCAGCACCGGAAGCTGATCGCCCAGCAGCCGCGCCGGCTGCAGCTTCTCGCACCCCAGGCTGACGACCAGCGGTTCGCCCATCAGGTTGGCATGCAGCGCGATATTGCGCAGGGTGCGTATCGGGATGGCCGCGCCCGGCGCGTCGATCGCCACACCGCACCCGTACGAGTGCGTCACCGCCACCACGTCGTCCACGTTGGGATAGCGCGGCAGGATCTCGCTGCGGATGCGCCGCACCGCGTACTCCACCGTCGGAGCGACGCACTGCACGGTCGTGGCGAGCCCCAGAATGTTGCGCGTCCCGGTGCTGCCATCCGGATTGCGGTAGCCTTCGAACGTGAAGCCGGTGAGGGGCGGAAGCGGCGCCGGCACTGCCGTCGCCAGCGGCAATTCGTCCAGCGGAGGAGCCGCCGGCAGATCGATCATCTCTTCCCGCACCCACGCCCCGCGCGGAATCGCCCGGTTGGCGAGCCCGATGACCTGCCCGTACCGCACCACCGGTTCGCCGCTCTCGAAATCGCCGAGCGCGATCTTATGCCCCTGTGGAATGGCTTCCCGCGCCGCCGGCGGCCGGACCCCTTCCGCCTCCACCACGATCGCCACGTTGTCGCGATCGTTCACGCGTATGAACATACGCCTACGATTTTAAGGTTTTCTCTGCGTCTCTGCGTCGGCGGTGAAATCAGAACTCGTATCTCAAGCCGAACTGCATCACCCGGGGCTGCGTCAACTGGTCCGTGTACTTCCCGAAAGTCCCCGCGATCGAGATATCGAGCGACGCCGTATAGGCATCGAACTTCGCCGTGTTGGTCAGGTTGAACGTCTCCCATCGGACTTCCAGCGAGTGTTTGCCGTCCCGGTAGGGCATGATGAAGCGCTTCGAGACGTTCGTATCAATGTTGAAGATGCCGTCCCCGCGGATCGGGTTGCGGTTGCCGATCTCGCCCGGCATCACGTACTGGAACGCGTCGATGGCGGTGTTGGGATTCGGGAACATGTTGGGGCCGCCGGTCCCGGCCACGGCCGGAGCGTTCTTCGTCTGGCCGGTGGCGAACGGCTGCAGGTTCCAGCTCGCCCAGACGTTGTTGTTCCAGTTGGTGGGCCACACGCCGGTTTCGTACACGCTTACCGGGAAGCCGCTCGACCAGCGCCACGCACCGGAAATCTGCCACCCGCCCAGCAGGGCCTGCGCAATGCCATGCGAATCGCTCAGGAACCGCTTGTGCTGCCCGACCGGCAGGTTGTATACACCCAGCATGTTGAACAGGTGCGTGTTGTCGTAGTCGCTGACGCCGCGCGAAAGCCCCGGGAACCAGGGGTTCCAGATGACCCCGGTGGTGGACCCCGCACGCTCGTTCGAGGAACGCAGGTCGATCGACTTCGAATATGTATAGTTCATGTTGACCGATCCGCCGTCGCCGAACCGCTTGCTTACCGAGAGCTGCCCGCCGTTGTAGTTGCCGCTGCCGATCGAGCTGAACACCGACAGGTACGAGAATTGCGGGCTGAAGAAGGTGTAGGGTCCCAGGTCGCTGCAGCGGTTGCGCGAATCGCAGCCGCCCTGGCCCGCGCCCGTGTCGAGCTGATAGAGCGCGTAGGTCCAGTCATACAAATTGGCGGCAAACCGGCTGTAAACCACCTGCGTGGCGGTCTGGCTCGAGGTGGCCGCCTTGCTGTAGAGATTCTCCCAGAACGGCACCTTCTGCACATCGGAGGTAGCCACCCCGGCTACGGCCTGGCGCGCCAGAATCGTGGCCGCCTCGAAATACGCCATCCCGGATTTGGGATCTTTCAGGTTGGTCGGCATGGCCGCGTCCCGGCGGATGAGAGACCGCCGCGCGAACCGTCCTATATAGGACCCCTGCACCACCCAGCCGCCCTTGAGCTCGCGCTGGAAGCTGATATTGGCTGTCATGTTGTATGGCGGCTGGATCGTCGGGTCGATGCCCCGCGTGATGGCGAACGCATCCGGATAGGTCGCCGGGAACGTCGCGCCCGGGTCCGGCAGCAGCAGCGATTGCGGAATCTCGTTGACCGCCGTGAACCGCGGCGCCGTGGCCGTGGTCAGAACAGCCGATGGATTGGTGAGCGCCGTCGAGAGCCCGAAGGCCGTGGCGTCCTGCGAGCGCATCAGCCCGCTTCCGAACAGGTCGTAGAACATGCCGAAGCCGGCACGAATCGAGCTGCGCCCCGGCCCCCCGAAGAAGAACTTGCCCAGGCCGCTTTCCCCTTTGGGTGAATATGCCAGCGCGATGCGCGGTGCGAAGTTCTTTTTGTGAAACGCGTATAGCGGGCTTCCTCCGGGGCTGTTCGAAGGAATGAACGAGATGCGCCCCGCGCCCATCTGGCTCTGCCCCTGCTGCGCCAGCGCGCCCCGCGTATCGAACCAGTCGCCCAGTGGAATGCTCGGTGAGACCTGCTGCCCGTTGAGCTCGTGGATCGGCGGCATGAGCGACCAGCGGATGCCCCCCGTCACCGTCAGAGTGCGCGAGACCTTCCAGGTGTCCTGCACGTACATCTCGTACTCGTCGGAAGCGAAGTTGCGGTTGACCGCATTCCCTTCGCCGATCGCTTTGCCGCTCACCAGGTAGTTGTATTGCGCATTGCCCTGCGTGATCATCCCCATCACGTCCGTCACGGCGTAGCGGAACAGCGTGATCCCGCTGCTCGCCATGTCCGTGAACGGCGCGCTCAGCGCGGAGCCGCTGCCCGTCAGCCAAGATGCGTTGGCCGACGCGCTCGAGAAGGAGTTCTGGTAATCGATGCGCCTATTGCGAATGAACCGCGCCACCGCGCCCGCCTGGATGCTGTGCGCGCCCTTGGTCCAGTTCAGGTCTTCGCTGATCGTTTGGGTCGGGATGATCGCGGTGAAGTTCCGCGAGGTCGGGATGTTCGGATCGACGCCGCGGAAGGTCACCATCCCGAACGTCTGCAGCCCCGTCGAATCCCAGCCCTGCCGCGTGAGGCCGTAGCGGAACGTGCTGACCAGGGTCGGAGTCAGGATGTCGGTCAGGCCCGTGGCGAAGCCCTTATTGTTGCGCAGGGTCACCGAAGACGGCTCCTGCCCCGGCAGCTGCGGCAGGCTCGACTCGTGGTCGTTCTGCAGGTTGCCGCGGAAGAACACCGTATGCCTATCGGCGCTGTCGATGTGGTAATCGAGCCGCGTGATGTACGTGTTCCAACGCAGCGGTGTGGGCGCCTTGAAGCGGTAGCCCACCAGGTTCAGATTGTCCCCCACCGTGTAGTCGTTCGGGGCCGGATAGCTTTGGAAAATTTTCAGGGCGGCCTGGTTCACCCCATGGTCGTCGATCTTCGCGGCCAGGTCCGACGGGGTCACCGTCGCGATCGACCCATCCTTGCGCTGGTAGTGCAGAATGCCCTGCCGCATGTCCATGGAGGGCACCGTGCGGACCACCGTGCTGTCCTTGGCGTCGCGCCGCCCTTCGTAGTTGGCGAAGAAGAACAGGCGGTTCTTTTTCACCGGGCCGCCCGCCGATGCGCCGAAAATATTGCGGATCAACTTAGGCCGTTCCACGTTTGCCAGGTTGTTGAAGAACCCGTTAGCGGTAGTGATGGTGTTGCGGTGATACTCGTACAGCGACCCGTGAAGATCGTTGCTCCCCCCCTTGGTCACCAGCACCACCTGTGCCCCCGACGTGCGCCCGCTGTCGGCGTTCGCGTTCAGCGTGGTGACGCGAAACTCCTGCACCGAATCCGGCGTCACGCGGAGCACGCTGGTGAAGGCGTTGCGGTCCATCTGGTCGTTCACATCCACGCCGTCGAGCGTCACGTTCGCCTGGTCGCTCTTGCCGCCGTTCACCGCGCCGTTGCGGTCGTTCGTGTCGTCCTCCCTCGTGAAGACCACGCCCGGCTGCAGTGCCAGCAGCCCCACGATGTTGCGCGCGTTGAGCGGCAATTCCATAATCGTGTTCGTGCCGATCGCGTTGCCGATCGAGGCGTCCGTCGTGTTCACCTGCATCGCTTCGGCGCTTACCGCCACGCTTTCGGAGACCTTGCCCACCTCGAGGGTCAGTGGAAGAGTGGTCGGCAGGTTCACGCGCAGAATCACCTCGTTCACGATGATGTCCGCGAATCCCGGCGCGGCCCCCGTCAACTTGTAGGTGCCCGGAGGCACCTGCGTCAACGCGTACCGGCCCGCCTGGTCGGTCTTGGCCTCCCGGCTCAAGCCTTGCGCCACGTTTTCGATTTTTACCGTCGCGCCCGGAACCACCGCGCCCGATGAATCGGTGACCACGCCTGAAAGCGAGGACACGGCTTGGCCCCACCCGAGAGCCGCCGCAAACACGAGCAGATAAAAGAATCTTATGGTCTTCATAAAGAACACTTCCGCCTTTACGACTAAAGGGATTTAGGAAAGTGTAGTCGTATTCTTTTAAGGATGTCAATAAGATCTTAAAGTCTGTTGATAATATTGAGTTGCCCACTCCCTGACGGTCGCGGCTCTGTTACGGACACTGAGCCGGCCGCTGTTCTAATTCGTCACCGCCTCCGCCTTCCACTCCGGCGGCTCCACCCCCATCAGGTTATGAACAAAGAAATCTTCCAGCAGATGCTGCCCGTATGCTCCGCCCGCTCCGTGCCCGCCACCCGGCACGAACAGCAGATCGAATTTCTTGTTGTGCTTGATGAACTGGTTGACCACCTGCAGGGTCGATGCCGGGTCGACGTTCGTATCCATCTCGCCCAGCACCAGCAGCACCTTCCCTTCCAGACGGTAGGCGTTATCGACGTTGGACGACGCCGCGTACTGCGGCCCCACCGGCCAGCTCATCCACTGTTCGTTCCACCAGATCTTGTCCATCCGGTTGTCGTGGCACCCGCTGTTCGACACCGCCGCCTTGTAAAACTCCGGATGGAACAGCAGCGCCCCCAGTGAATTCTGCCCGCCTGCCGACGTTCCGTAAATACCTACACCCTTGCTGATGTCGTACCACTGATACTTCGCCGCCGCGGCCTTGTGCCACAGAATCCGGTCGGCGAAGCCCGCATCGGCAAGGTTCTTGAACGCCACGTCGTGAAATGCTTTCGACCGGTTATTCGTCCCCATCCCGTCGATCTGCACCACGATGAAGCCCAGCTCCGCCAGTTGCTGCATGTTCTGGTTGACCGGGCTGAACGACTTCGGCACGAACGACCCCTGCGGCCCCGCGTAGATATTCTCGATCACAGGGTACCTTTTTGCCGGGTCGAAATTCGTCGGACGCACGATGATCCCCCAGATGTCCGTCTTTCCGTCCCGCCCCGGAGCCGAGAACGATTCCGGAGCCTTCCATCCTGCCGCAACCAGCGCTGAATCGTCGCCGTGCTCCAGGTCCATCAGCACCTTCCGGTCCTCGGTGCGCCGCAGTTGCGAAACCGGCGGCAGGTCCACGCGCGACCAGGTGTCCACGTAGTACTTCATATCCGGCGAGAACTTCACCGTGTGCTCGGCATCCGCATCAGTTAGCCGGGTGAGCCCCGAACCGTCGAAGTTGATCCGGTAATAGCTGACGAAGTATGGGTCCTTCCCCGCGTACATGCCGCTCGCCGAAAACCAGATCTGGCGCTTCTCCTCGTCCACCTTCTCCACCGAGCGCACCACCCACGGCCCCTTCGTGATCTGGTGCTGCACTTTGCCCGTCGTGCCGTCATACAAATAGAGATGCTCCCAGCCGTCGCGCTCCGACCCCCAGATGATCTGCTTTCCGTCCGCGAGGTCGTACCGCACCTTTTTGCCCGTATCCCGAGGGTTCGGCACCAGGGGACGGTAATCGACGAACGCCTGGCTATCCTCGGTGATGAGCGCCCGCGCCGCGCCGGTATTCGCTGCCACCTCGATCACCCGGTAGAGCTGGTGCCCGCGCTGGTTGTACTCGAACGTGAACCCCCGGCTGTCCTTCCACCAGACCGGCCTTGACAGGCTGAACGGATTTGGAAACAGCTCATGGTCGACCTGAATCTCGCGCCTGGCCGCCACCTGGAACAGCACCGGCTGCGCGATATCCAGCGCGTCCCCCGGCTTGGCGTACTCGCGGCTGGAATACTTCGGCTGCACCTGGTCCGCCGGCGACGATTCGATATAGTGCACCTCGCGCTTGTATCCCGGCCGCACCCGGAAGCCTGCCAGGTACTTCGAATCCGGCGACCACACCAGCGACCCCAGCGTATAGTAATTCCCTTCCGATCCGTCGTAGCTCAGCGGCGACGCCTCCTTCGCTCCTTTCTTCCGCAGAAATACGTTGAAGTTCTCGATCACCGCTTCCCACTCGCCATCCGGCGACGTACGTGACGCCTCGCTCGCGGATGCCGCAGCGCCGCGGCCGCCGCGCCCGGACCCCTGCTGCGGGGAATCCAAGGTCATACCGTCGTTTACGTCGTTGTCGAACTCCGCCGGCGGATCGTCCTCGGCGTCCGGACCGCGCCCGCCGCGCCCGAACCCCGGTGGCGCCGTCCCCGTTTTGTGGCACGCGTAGTCGCTCAGGGTGCACCGCCACATCGACCCGTCCGCAGAGAACGTGATGGCGCTTTCGTGATCCACGAAATCGAAGCTCTGGAACGGCAGTGTCTCTTCCTTGTACTTCGCACCCAGCGCCGCCGCCAGCTTCGCGTGGTCGAAGGCCGGCCCCTTGGCCAGCTTCTCCGCGTCGGCCATCACGAATTCATACCCGCCCTTCACGGACTTGCGATACCAGAAGCGGCTGGTGCCCTCGATCCAGGTCGCCGGCCCGGGCGCGTTGACCACGAGGTTTTGATACTTCTCCCGCAGCCCCTGTGCCCGCGCGTAGTCCGCCTGCGTTCCCTGGGCGAACATCAGCCAGGGCGCCAATACCAGCACGAAAAACTTCATGTCTTTCTCCTGATGGCGCCATAGACGACTGCGCCGGCCACCACGATAATCAGCCCCGGCCAGGTAGTCGATGGCCGGTACGCAAACAGCATGAACAGCACCGTGGAAGCAATCAGTATGTACAGCGCCGGCACGAACGGATACCCGATCACTCGATACGGACGGTCCGCATCGGGCCGGGTTTTCCGCAGCCGGAACACCCCCGCAATGGTCAGGATGTAAAACAGCAGCGCCGCTGAAATCACGTAGTCCAGCAGGTTGCTGTAAAGGTTGCCGTATTGCCGCGTCTCCGTGTTGTACGTGCGCGGCAGCACCAGTGCCGCCGCCCAGATGCCCTGCACCATCAGCGCCCAACCGGGCACCCGCGCTCTGTTCAGCACCCCGGCGCGCCGGAAGAACAGCCCGTCGTGCGCCATCGCGTAGGTGGCCCGCGCCCCCGCCAGCACCAGGCTGTTCACGCAGCCGAAGGTTGAAACCATGATGGCCAGCGCCATCAACATCGTCCCGTACCCAGGAAAAATCTGCTGTAGCATGGCGGTGGCCACCCGGTCCGCCGGAGCGTTCTGGATGGCGGGCAGCGGCAGCACCACCAGGTACGCGATATTCGCCAGCAGGTATAGCACGATCACCGCCGTACACCCAAGCGCCATCGCCAGCGGGAGGTTGCGCCTGGGATTTTTCACTTCGCCCGCGATGATCGTCACATCGTGCCACGAATCGGCCGAAAACAGCGACCCCGATTGCGCCACCGAGAGGGCCACGATCAGCCCGTAAACGCTCGCCGCCGCCACCCCCAGCGAGGCGTCGAAGTTGCCCAGTGAAAACGCGTGGCTGAAATTCGCGTGTACCGCCTGCGAGTTCCATCCCAAAAACAGCCCCGCCAGGATCAGCGCCGCCAGCGCCACCGTCTTGGCCGAGGTGAACAGATTCTGCACGATCTTGCCGTATTCGAGGCCGCGCGAATTGGTCCACGTCAGCAGCACGATCACCCCGATCGCCACCAGTTGGGCCGTCGAAAGCGAGACCGCATAGCCCGCCGAGAGGTGGACCGGGGCGATCAGGTACCGGCTCTCCGCCACTGGCGGAAAGAGGATCGAAAGGAACCTGGCGAACGCCACCGCCACCGCCGCGATCGTCCCCGTCTGGATCACCGTGAAGAACGTCCACCCGTACAGGAACCCCCACAGGGGCGAGAACGCCTCGCGCAGGTAAACGTACATCCCGCCCGCCTGCGGCAGCATGGAGGCCAGTTCCCCATACGAGAGCGCCGCCGTGATGGTCAGCACCCCGGTCAGCACCCACGCCATCAGCATCCACCCCGGGCTGTTGATCAGCCGCGACATGTCCGCGGACACGATAAAGATGCCCGACCCGATCATGGTTCCGACCACGATCATGGTTGCATCGAACAGGTTCAGCCCGCGGACGAACCCCTCTTCCTGCTTCTCCAGCACACCGGTAGGACGAGACATTGTGCGTGCAGCTTAACCGACCGCCCCTCCGCCCGTCAACTTGCCCCACCCGATGTGCCCCACCCGATGAATCTGAATCCACTGAGTCTTTTCCGCCCTCCCACTCGTATATCACTCTGAATGGCCACGCTGGCGTTTTCATTGCCGATCACCGCCGAAGACGACCGTAAGGCCCTCGCCGCCGCACTCCGCCGCCGCGACCCTGGGGTCCTCGACGCCCTGATCGCGCAATATCAGTTCCGCCTCTTCCGCTACCTCCTATACCTCACCGGCGCCCGCGAGACCGCCGAGGACATCTTCCAGGAGACCTGGATCCGCGTGCTCGACCGCGGCCACCTTTACGACGGCAGGGCCCGCTTCGAAACCTGGCTCTTCGCCATCGCCCGCCACCTGGTCATCGATCTGCAGCGGAAGAAGAAGCCCGAGCCCCTCGCCGACCTCGCCGATCCCGCCCTGGACGCGCCCTCCCCCCTGGATCTCTTCGCCGCCCGCGAGCGCTCGGCCAACGTCCGGGCTGCCATGGACCGTCTGCCGGCCGTCTTCCGTGAAGTGCTCCTGCTGCGCTTTCAGGAGGAACTCGGTCTCGAGGAGATTGCGGCCATCACCGGCGCGCCTCTCTCCACCGTCAAATCGCGCCTCTACCGCGGCCTCGATTCGCTCCGCCAGGGACTGGAAGGAGATGCCGTATGAACAGCGATCCCCACGGCGCCGCCCAGGAACTCATTCTGAAAGCCCGCGTGGAAGGCCTCTCCGCGGCCGAGCACGAGTCGCTCCGCCGCCATCTGGAGGATTGTCCGGCTTGCGCCCGCCGGGCCGCCGCCACCGAAGGCGCCCTGCGCGCGCTCAGCGCCATCCCTATCTCGCTCCCGCCGGATCTGGTGGCGCGCACCCAACTGCGCGTCTACCTTCGCGGCCGCGAGCGGCGTCCCGCGGAAGGTGCGGGCTGGGCCCTTTGGGTATCGTTCGGTCTTTCCTGGGCCGTCGGCGTGGCCAGCGCCCCCTGGGTGTGGCGCGCCTTCGATTGGATCGGAAACTGGGCCGGCATTCCGGCCTTGCTGGTAAAGATGAGCTTTGCCCTGTGGTGGGCCATCCCGGCGCTGCTCACAGCGGCCATCCTGCTTCTGGAACGGAACAGGCAAGGAGACGAACTATGGCGAGATTTCAGCAATCGGTAAGCGAACCCTGGAATGAGAAACTGCGGCTGATCCGCTTTCGGATGGCGAAGGAGCGGCTGCGCTTCTCGGACGAGATCCGCCTCATCCCCGGCTGGCTCGTGGCCTTGATGATCGTGCTCTTCGTTATCGCCGAAGTCACCGTCGTCACCCTAGCGATCAACCACGTCGGCCCTTTGGCGAAGCCGGCTCCCCTGGAGCCGACCTCGGCCCGCCATGGGATGTCCTGGCCCCAGCCGCGATCGTATTCGGGGTCGCCATCCCCGTGGCCATCCTCTTCTTCCTGACCGCCTACGTCTATCGCGACGCCCGCCGCCGAGGCATGAACGCTCCCCTCTGGACCTTCCTCGTGATCGTCCTGTTCCCCGCTTATCTTTTCACCGGGTTCGTCATCTATTTCCTGGTGCGCGAGCCTCTACCCTTCCACTGCCCGCAATGCGGAACAATGGTCAGCGCCCGCTTCAACTACTGTCCGAGCTGCAAGTACAATCTCCACCCCACCTGTCCGCACTGCACCCGTGAAGTCCGCGACAACGACCACTTCTGCCCCTACTGCGGCAACGACCTGGAGGCGTCCCCGTCGACGGTTCCCTCCGAGTAAGGACAACTCACCGCAGAGGCGCCGATAAGACCTTCCGATTTCGCCTTCCACGGTGTGGGGGAGGGCGTTACACCGTGGATGAGGACGGCCGCGTTCGTGATGACGCGGGTTCAGTTCGATTGAGCTGCGCGCCAGTTCAGGACCACTGTTATGGATTTATCGGTGGACGTTTCACTGATGATCAAGAATCGGCCGTCGGGCGCGATGTCCCAGCTCATCGGCCCGGTGCGGATTCCGGTATCGACGATGTCGGTCTGGAACAACGAGTGCGGGTTGCCGGACTTGAATACTGGCCTGGTGGTTACATCGACAGCCATCATTTGAGAATCGGGTGAAATGTAGAACAGCTCCTTTCCGTCGCGCCGCCATCGTGGCATCACCCCGCCATCGGTTGAGACGCGCCAACGGCCGCCGTCCGGCGAGGGTGGAAAGGGTATCACGTAGATCTCGCTCAGGCCGGACTCGTTGGAGGTGTAGGCCACCCAGCGGCCGTCGGGCGAGAACTGCCCCTGGTCTTCCGTCGCCGGAGTTTGCGCCAAGGGGAATGGCGTGGCATTCGGCCTGGCGGGTATGGCCATCAGGTCCGCACCCGTTCCCGGGCGGATTTCTGCGTACAGGATGAAACGGCCGTCGGGCGACCAACTCTTGGGGGCGGTCAGATGGTCCGCCAGCGTGAGCGGTTCCCATTCGCCGGCGCCGGTGGATGGCTTTCGGTAGATCCCCCAGCCGCGCTTTCCCCAACTGATGGCGATGTACTTGCCATCCGGCGACCAGATGGGATTGGTGTTCCCGCTGCGAACGGCCATGAGATCCGTCGCGACTCCGGTCGCCAGGTCCAGGACGCGTGTCGAATCGAGGTCGCCTGCCAGGCGCTTGCCATCCGGCGAGAGGCAGACTACAGCACCGGCGCGGCCCGCGGTGCCGAGGTATCTGCCGTGGCGATCGCGCCACACGTATTCCTGACCGGTCCGTGGGCCCGAGACATACGCCAACACAGCTTGGTGCGAGGCTGCGGCCAACCCGGCGAGATTGCCGCTGGATGCGACCTCGCGTGCGATGGCTACGGGTTCGCCCGCAGCCACCAGCCGCTGCATGTCGAACGGCAGCGACATCAGGGTTCCGGCGCGGCTGAAGAGGAGCGCACCAACACGGCTGCCCGGCGGCGCACCCACGACCTCGACCTTCGAAGAATCGGCAAGGACCTGGCGGGATTCGGCCGAGCCCATGGCGTGCAACCGGACGCCGGGCTGCGCGGCACCGGAATCCAGGACGGTGAGGAAATGGCGTCCGTCGGGCAGGAACACCGGGAAAAGACCGCGAGGGCTGCCGGGAAGTTCAGTCACCTTGCCTCCAGACTCGGAGACCCTCTCCACCGCACTGAGGCCGCCGAACAGAATATCGCCGGTGGAATTCCACGTGCCGCCGCGGGCGGCCAGGGCATCGCAGAGGATTTGGACCGGCCCCCCCGAGCGGCCGATCTTTTTCAGCTTGGCATCGGCAAAGAACCCGATGAACCGGCTGTCTGGAGACCAGAAGGGATCGCCGGCTCCGTCGGTGCCGGCCAGGGCAGCCGGCTCCGGTGCGTCGAGCGCACGGGCCCAAAGCTGCTGCTTTCCCTCTTTGACCAGAACCATCGCGATTTGCCGCCCGTCCGGTGAAACCTCCAACGCCTGAACCCGCGACTTCCCGGGGAGCAGAATGCTCATGCGGACGGGTTCCGGCCGCGGCGGCGCTTCACTGAAGTGCATGACGGCGAGCGCAATCAAGACTAAGGCGAGCAGACCGAGAGTTGCTCCGTACAGCCAGTACCGGGAACGGGCGGAATCTGCGGCGGGAACCTTCCAGATGGATCTCAGTTCCCATTCGAGATCGCGCGCGGATTGCCAGCGATCGTCGGGAGCGGCTTCGAGGCACCTCTGCACCAGCCGGTCCAGTGCCGGCGAAGAAGGGGATGGCGCCTTGGATGATGGCCTTCCACCCGTGGCCATTTCATAAAGGACGAGGCCGAACGCGTAAATGTCGGTGCGGGCATCGGCGGGCTGCCCTTTAAACTGCTCCGGCGCCATATACGCCGGCGTGCCCATTCGCTCCCACTCGGCCGTGACATGCGCGTCCTCGAAGGACCTCGAAAGGCCGAAATCCAACAGCTTTACGCCGGACTTCGTGAGCATGATATTGGCGGGCTTCAGATCGCGATGGACAATCCCCTGGGCATGCGCAGTGGCAAGAGCACTAGCGATCTGAGCCCCGTATTCGAGCGTTTGTTGCAGCGGCAGCCTGCCGCGCAGCAATCGCGCCTCCAGGGTTTCCCCGTCCACAAGCTCCATCACCAGGTAGGCAGGTCCTACATCGTGCAGAGTGCAGATATGGGGGTGATTCAAAGAGGCGATGGCGCGGGCTTCGCGCTCGAAGCGCTCGGTGAACTTCTCGGATGGAATTTTGATGGCCACGCTGCGGTGAAGGCGGGTGTCGGTCGCGCGGAAGACGTGTCCCATGCCACCCTGCCCGAGCGGGGCCTCGATCCGGTACGGGCCGAGCATGGAGGGTATGACGCCGCAGTCGTCAGGGGCAATGGGCGGGGGAGGCTCGTCCAGAGGGCTGGCCCGGTGGCTGGCCGCCACCATCTTCTCGACCTCTTCGCGCAAAGCGGGATCAGCCGCGGCCAAGAGGGCCGCCTGATCGGCTGGGCGCTCTTCGATATCCGCGAAGAGCCGCTCGATCTGCTGCCATCGCTGTGGTGTCAAGGGTGTCCGATCAGACATGATACTGCATGCACCGCCGGCCTGGAGATCGGCAGAATCGGCGCTGGCCCGGCTCATCTCTATTGCGCAAAATCCCGGCGAAATCTGTAAGGCACGCTCCGGATTTCCCGCTGTTAGAATGGACCGTTGCGTGCGTTCCCATGAGCGAACTGGACCAGGCCGACACCACCCGGCTGCTGCGGGATTGGGCGAAAGGAGACCGCGAAGCGCTCGATATCCTGGCGCCGCGCGTATATAAGGAGCTGCGCCGGGTTGCGGGAAACCTGATGCAAGCCGAACACGGCGGCCGCACTCTCACCGCCACTGCACTGGTCCACGAGGCTTATTTAAGGCTGGTGGACGTCAGGCGGGTTGAGGTGCAGCACCGCGCCCATTTTCTTTCCCTGGCCGCAAAAATGATGCGGCAGATCCTGCTCGACAAGGCGCGCCGCCGCCGCGCGGCTAAACGTGGAGACGGGGCGATCCGGGTCGACCTGGACGCCGTGGCCGAGGTGGTGCCGGGCGAGACGAGGGACCGCGTATTGATCGCCCTCGACGACGCATTGGAAGAACTCGCTGGCGTGGACGAACGCCGCGCCAGAGTGGTAGAGATGCGTTACTTCGGCGGCTTAAGCGTGGAGGAGACCGCCATCGCGCTCCGGGTGTCCGTCGATACCGTGATGCGCGACTGGAAGATTGCGCGCGCGTGGCTGACGGCGCGCATCGGCGGCTGAGCGTCCACCCCGTACAGAAGTTTTTTCAAGCCATGCCAGTTTTCCTCTCCGAACTGCGCAATAGGGACGAAGGCAGGCGCGGATAGCGGACCCGGGGCACGTCGAGGTGATCCTGAACTGCTCCGCCGGCCGGGCGGTTCAAGAGCCGCTTAAGATGACGAAATGAAAAACGAATTTGGTCCGCCTTCCCGCGCTTTCCGCAATCGCCGCGGCGGCGAGCCATCCAAAGCCGAAACGCACCAGCTAATCCCTGACGGAGAGAATTCGATGCTTTTCCAAAACCACGCGCTCACTACCTACGCAACACGCGCCGCCACCCGAATGGGAGTTGGCGGAGCCGCCTGCTGCATCACTTTGTTGCTGTTTTCCATCGCGCAGCCGGCGTCCGCGGCCATCCTCTGCGTCGATCCATCCGGCAAGGCCGGCTGCCAGACGACGATCGGAGCCGCGGTGGCCGCGGCCAACTCCGGCGACATCATCAACGTCGCTCCGGGAACCTATGCAGAGACCGTGACCATCGGGAAACCCCTGACGCTGAACGGCGCCAGCGTGGCCACTACGATCATCGATGCCAGCGGCCTCTCCTGGGGCATTTATGTAGACGGCATCGATAATCCGGGCCTCGCCGGTGTTCTGGTCTCCGGACTCACCATTCAGAACGCAAAATTCGAAGGAATTCTCGTGGCGAATGCGAGCTACGTCACAATCGCGGACAACATCGTAACCGGCAATAACACGGGCTTAACGACCGACGCCATGGGCAAGACCAGCTGCCCCGGTATTCCCGCTTTCGAAACTAACGAGGGCCAGGACTGCGGTGAGGGCATTCACCTCGAAGGCGCGGATCACAGCCGCGTCCTGAACAACATAGTTCAGCAACAATGCCGGCGGTATCCTGATCACCGACGATACGGGCGCGAATTTTGAGAACGTGATCGCCGGAAACAAGGTGATCGACAACGTGCTCGACTGCGGCATTACGCTCGCCTCTCACGCTCCCGCGGCGATGACTGGTTCCATGACGCCGCTGGGGGTCTACCACAATACGGTCAGCGGCAATGTTTCCTCCGGTAATGGCACCAAGACAGGGGAGGGCGCGGGGGTCGGCATTTTCGCCAGCGCGCCGGGCACGGCGGACTACGGCAACGTCGTCATCAACAATCAACTTACGGGCAATGGGATTCCCGGCGTTGCGATCCACGGCCACGCGCCGGGCCAGAACCTGAATAATAATGTGATCGTCGGGAACCAGATCAGCGGGAATGGACCAGACGCGGGCGACCCCGGCCCTACCGGCATTCACGTTTCCAGCGTTGTGCCGGTCACCGGCCTCGTGATTTCCGATAACACGATCTCCGGGGAGAAGGTCTCGATCGCGATCGCCGCGGGGGGTGAGGTCCGAATCCAGCGAAACAGCCTTGGCGGCATGCTCGGCGTCGATAATATGGGCGCGGCCGCTGTCTACGCCGATTACAACTGGTGGGGCTGCAATGGTAATCCCGCGTATCCCCTATCCGCATTCGCAGGCTGCGCTGTCGCAGCCGGCAAGGTCAACGTAAGCAACTGGCTGCCGGCAGCACCGAACCAGTAGCCCCCCGACCGGTCCGGCGGGCCGCCGGCCCGCCGCCCCGGCGTCTCTCCGGGACGGAGGCGCAACTCATCATGCGAACGATGAAGAAAATAGCCCTCGAGGAGCACTTCCTGACCCCTGGCTTCGAGGAATATTGGGCTCCGACCGTCGTCAACATCGATCCGGCGATCTACAACCGGCTGCACGCCCAACTCGTCGATTTCGGCAGCCTGCGCCTCGATGCCATGGACCGGGCGGGAATCGAACGATCCGTACTCAGCCTCGCCGGCCCCGGCGTCCAAAGAGAACCCGATACCGCTGTTGCGCGCCGCAAGGCGAGCGAAGTAAACGACCTGCTGGCCCGCGAAATCCTGAAACAGCCGGGTCGCTACTCCGGTTTTGCGCATCTTCCGATGCAGGATCCAGCCGCGGCCGCGGACGAGCTGGAACGGTGTGTATGCGACCTCGGGTTTTGTGGAGCTCTGATCAACGGCCATACCAACGGCGAATATCTCGATCATCCGAAGTTCTACGGGTTTTGGGAGCGCGCGGAGCGGATCGGCGCTCCGATCTACCTGCATCCGGCGGATCCCATTTCCAGTTATCCCGCCATCGCCGGATGCGCCGCGCTGAAGCGCGCCATGTGGGAATGGTCTGTTGAGACGGGCTCCCATGCGCTACGTCTGGTCTTCGGCGGCATCTTCGATCGCTTTCCGGGAGTGACGCTCGTGCTGGGGCATCTGGGAGAGACTCTGCCATACCTGCTTTGGCGCTTCGACAGCCGGGCCGGGATTTACGGGCTGAAATTGAAGAAGCGCCCATCGGAATATATCCGGGAGCACATCTTTGTGACCACGTCGGGAATGTTCTCGGCCGAACCCCTGCTGTGCTCGATCGGTGCGCTCGGCGCCGGCCGCGTGATGTTTTCAGTCGATTACCCATTCGAGTCGGCCGACCAAGCTGCGAGCTTTATCGAAAGCGCTCCGCTGCCCGATCGGGAGCGCATGGACGTCTGCTTCCGGAATGCGGAAAGACTGCTCGGGCTGGAGAGCAGGTGAGTCGAAACAGGAATCGCATGGAGGAGAGTGCCGCATGGGTTTGGAGTAGGAGGCGGTGGTGGATCGTACTTGCGTCTGTGCTGGGCCTGCTGGTCGGAAACGGTCCGGTCATGCAGTTCACGTTTGGGACACTGTTGCCGTCCATCACGCGCCAATTCGGGTGGAGTCGCGGCCTGGTCTCTTCCGCCATGGTCGTGGGACTCTGGGTGACGGGAATCACCACGCCGGTAGTCGGCCGTCTGGTAGATCGATTCGGGATTCGGGCGGTGGCGCTTCCCGCCATCGTGGTGTTTTCTCTCGCTACCGCATCGGTCGCGTGGGTCCCTGCGTCTCCAGCGGTCTTCACTGCTCTGTACGCACTAATGGGGCTTGGGGCCGCCGGGCAAACGCCGCTCATCTACGCCAAGGCGATCTCGGCACGATTCGATCATCAGCGCGGGCTTGCGCTCGGCATCGCCATGGCGGGAGTCGGCCTGGGCGCTGCTCTCGTTCCCCAGTTTGCGCAAGAGATGATCGGTATTGCCGGCTGGCGGGGGGCATACGCCGGCCTCGGGGTGCTGACCTTCGTTCTCGCCTTTCCTGCGGTAGCATTGTTCGTTGGCAGGCCGGCCGCGGACCAGCAGGTCGCTGTACAGGGGGTCTCCATCGTCACGATGCCCGGCCTTTCCGGTATAGAAGCGTTGCGAACCGCTCGATTCTGGTCTCTTGCCTTCAGCTTCTTCATTGTGTCCGGCACAACCGGGGGCGTCATCTCTCACTTGGTCCCCCTGATGGCGGACCGCGGAGTCTCTCCACAAATCGCCACCGCGATGATGGGCGTCGCGGGCACTGCCTTAATCGGAGGCCGTTTGCTCTCCGGCTTTCTGCTGGATCGCATCCACGCACCCTACGTCGCGGCCGTGTTCTTTCTCGCTCCCCTGATGGGGATCATCGTGCTACTGAGGACGCTGCGACCGGAAGGGGCAGCACTCGGCACGGTGCTCGTCGGGATCGGCGTCGGCGCCGAGGTGGATCTGATCGCCTTCTTGCTGTCTCGCTATTTGGGCATGCGGTCCTTCGGCGAGATCTATGGATACTTTTTCTCGATCTTCATGCTGGGAGCAGGGCTCGGTCCCTTCGCCATGGGCGTGTCGTACGACAGGACCGGCTCTTACGAGCGGATGCTCGTGTGCTTCGCGGTCGCACTGGCTCTTGCCGGCCTGCCAATGCTGCGTTTAGGCCCTTATGCATATCCGACTGCGCTCGAAACCGACGAAGAGAATGCCCTGGCTCCGGCCCACTGACTGCAGCCCTTCGTAAGGCTCAATGCTTACCCCGGCAAGCAACCGACCAGGGCTCCTGAATGTATTGTCGGCAAGCCGGAAACGGACGCGCTCAAACCCGATTTCCCGCCATCGAGGGTCCCAGTTGAATTCGTTCGGTGTACAATAATTCCAACCATGAAAGCGATTGCAGGCCTCGCCGCCGCCGCTGTCCTCTGGCCCGCCCAGGCGCAGCCCCAGCGCGATTACCCCGTGAAGCCCGTCCCCTTCACCGCCGTCCACGTCAACGACGCCTTCTGGGCTCCGCGCATCGATATCAATCGCCGGATCACCATCCCTTTCGCCTTCAAGAAGGATGAGGAGACCGGCCGCGTCGACAACTTCATCCGCGCCGCCGAGGCCCTCCGCGGCGAGCCCTTCTCGAACCACAAGCCCCCCGGCTACCCCTTTGACGATACCGATGTCTACAAGGTCATCGAGGGCGCCTCGTACACCCTCAGCGTCACTCCCGATCCCCAGCTCGACGCCTACCTCGATACCCTCATCGCCAAGATCGCCGCCGCCCAGGAGCCCGACGGCTACCTCTACACCGCCCGCACCATCGATCCGCTGCACCCCCACGCCTGGTCCGGCCCCCGCCGCTGGATGCTCGAATCCGTCGACAGCCACGAGCTCTACGATCTCGGCCACCTTTATGAGGCTGCCGTCGCCCACTACCAGGCTACCGGCAAGCGCACTCTCCTCGACATCGCCCTCCGCACGGCCGACCTCCTCGACCGCACCTTCGGCCCCGGCAAGCAAATAATCTGGCCCGGCCACCAGATCACCGAGATGGGTCTCGCCAAGCTCTACCGCGTCACCGGAGACCAGCGCTACCTCAAGCTCGCCAAGTTCATGCTCGATTCGCGCGGCCCCGACGGCCGCCAGGGCAGCGGACGCACCTACAACCAGTCGCAAGCCAAAGTGGTGGACCAGACCGAAGCCGTCGGCCACGCCGTGCGCGCCACCTATATGTACTCCGGCATGGCCGACATCGCCGCGCTCACCGGCGACACCGCCTACGTCTCCGCCATCGATAAGATCTGGGAGAACGTCGCCGGCAAAAAGCTCTACATCACCGGCGGTATCGGCGCCCGGGCGTCCGGAGAGGCGTTCGGCAACAACTACGAACTGCCCAACATGGCCGCCTACAATGAAACCTGCGCCGCCGTAGGCAACGATTTCTGGAACCACCGCCTCTTCCTGCTCCACGCCGACGCCAAATACATCGACGTCATGGAGCGCACGTTATATAACGGCCTGATTTCCGGCGTCTCGCTCGACGGCACGACGTTCTTCTACCCCAATCCGCTTGAATCGAACGGCCAGCACGCACGGAGCCCCTGGTTCGGCGTGGCCTGCTGTCCCGGCAACATCACCCGCTTCATGCCCTCCGTGCCCGGCTACGTCTACGCCCAGCGCGGCGACACCCTCTGGGTCAACCTCTTCATCGGCAGCACCGCCGAGGTCAAGCTCGACGACGGCCGCACCGTCCATCTCACTCAGCAGACCCGCTATCCCTGGGATGGCGACGTCAAAATGACGGTCGACCCCGGCCAGCCCGCCGCGCTCACCATCAATGTCCGCATTCCCGGCTGGGCCCGAAACGAGCCTGTCGCCAGCGACCTCTACCACTACGCCGAAAAGTCCACCGCGCCCGTCGTCCTCAAGGTCAACGGCAAGCCTGTGCCTATCCAGCTCGATAAAGGGTATGTCGCGCTCCAGCGCACCTGGAAGACCGGCGACACCATCGAGCTAAATCTCCCCATGCCCGTACGCCGGGTCCTTGCCAACTCGGAGGTGGCTGCCGACCGCGGTCGCGTCGCCCTCGAGCGCGGCCCCATTGTCTACACCGCCGAATGGGCTGACAATCCGAACGGCAAGGTCCGCAACCTCATGCTTCCGGATGCCTCGAAGCTCACCGCCGAGTTCCGCCCGGATCTTCTCAAAGGCGTCGAAGTTTTGAGGGGCCGCGCGGTCGCTCTCTCCTACAACCACGACGGCCGCGTCACCAGAACCGAGGAGCCCTTCACCGCCATCCCTTACTACGCCTGGGCCAATCGCGGCCGCGGCCAGATGATGGTCTGGATCCCCGATACCGAAGCGAGCGCCCGGCCCGCGCCTTTCCCGACCGTCGCCACCACCGCCAGGGTCGCCGTCTCGTCCAACCCCCACCACATGAATCCCGACGCCGTTAAGGATGGAGAGACGCCCGGCTCCTCCGCCGATCACGCCGGCTATTTCGACTGGTGGAATCAGCGCGGCACTAAAGAGTGGATCGAGTACGCATTCGAAAGGCCCGCGACGGTCTCGCAGTCCGAGGTCTACTGGTTCGACGATACCGGCTCTGGCGGTGTCCGCGTCCCCGCTTCGTGGCGCATCCTCTATAAGGATGGCGACGATTGGAAGCCGGTCGAAGCCGCGGGCTCCTACTCCGTGGCGCGCGATCAGTTCAACAGCATAACCTTCAAGCCGGTGATCACGACGGCTCTCCGTCTCGAAATCCAGGCTCAGCCCGAGTGGCCGGCCGGCGTGCAAAAGTGGCAGGTGAAATAGGAGAACCGTTATGAGCGAACAGAAACCGTCTTCGAATGTAAGCCGCCGGACCTTCGCCGCCGCGCTGGCCGCCCCTGCTTTGATGGCCCAACAGCCGGCCACTCCCCAGCCCGCGCCCCAGCCGCGGCGCCGCGGCCCTCTGCCGGAAGTTCCGCCCTTCGACGGCCCCATTGAATTCGTACGCAAAGACGTCGCGCCTAAGGTGCAGGCTTTCCCACTCACGCACGTCAAGCTTCTGCCTGGCCCCTTTCACGACGCCCAGGAGTGGAATCGCGGATACATGGCGCGGCTCGACGCCCCCCGCCTGCTCTACAATTTCCGTCAGAACGCCGGCTTGCCCACCGGCAGCGTCGAAAGTCCCTTCGGCGGATGGGAGGCTCCCGCCGATGGCAAACACGGCACCGAGCTGCGCGGCCACTTCACCGGCCACTACCTTTCCGCCAGCGCGCAGTTGTACGCCTCCACCGGAGACAAAGACGCCAAGGCCAAAGGCGACGAGCTCGTCGCCGAGCTGGCCAAGTGCCAGCAGAAGCTCGGCGGGGGTTATCTTAGCGCCTTCCCCACCGAACTCTTCGATCGCCTCGATGCCCTCTCCGGTAAGCCTCGTAACCCCGAGCCCGGCGCGCCGCAACTCCCCTGGGCGCCTTTCTACACTATCCACAAGATCATGGCCGGCATGCGCGACATGCACCAGCTCGCTGATAACCGGCAGGCCCTCCAGGTGCTCGAAGGCATGGCGGGATGGGCCGACCAGTGGACCGCCTCGAAATCCGAAGAGCACATGCAGCAGATCCTTGGTACCGAGTACGGCGGCATGGCCGAAGTGCTCTACGACCTCGCCGCCATCACCAACAACGACCAGTGGGCCAAAGCGGCCGACCGCTACACCAAGAAGTGGTTCTTCAATCCCCTGGCCATGCGCCGCGACGAGCTCAACCACGGCCCCAACGGCTTTCCCCTCCACGTCAACACCCACATCCCGCAAGTCATCGGAGCCGCGCGCCGCTACGAAATCTCCGGCGACATGCGCTTCCACGACGTGGCCGATTACTTCTGGTACGAAATCGACACCGCCCGCAGCTACGTCACCGGCGGCACCAGCAATGGCGAGCTCTGGTACGGCCAGCCCCGCGAGCTCGCGCACGAGCTCAAGGTCAGCGTCTCCACCGCTGAATGCTGCTGCGCCTACAACATGATGAAGCTCACCCGCCACCTCTACGGCTGGACCGCCGATCCGCGCTACTTCGATTACTACGAGCGCCTCATGCTCAACCACCGCCTCGGCACCATCCTCCCCGACAAAGGCTACACGCAGTATTACCTCTCGCTCACACCCGGTGCCTGGAAGACCTTCAATAACGAGGACCATTGCTTCTGGTGCTGTACCGGCACCGGCGTCGAAGAGTATTCCAAGCTGGCCGACAGCATTTACTGGCACGACGGCCGCGGCCTTTACGTCAACCAGTTCATCCCGTCCGAGCTGAGTTGGAGCGAGAAAGGCCTCAGGCTCCGCCAGGAGACCAAATACCCCGAGCAGCAGAGCACGACCCTGACCTTCACCACCGAAAAGCCCGTCGCGATGCCCGTCCGCCTGCGCATCCCCGCGTGGCTCGATTCCGCCCCCACGGTCAGGATCAACGGCCGTGCGCTCGAGGCCTCGGCCGCACCCGGCAGCTATCTCACCATCACGCGCACCTGGAAGACCGGCGACCGCGTCGAGCTAGCGCTTCCCATGCGCCTGCGCATCGAGGCCATGCCCGACGACCCGCACATGCAGGCCGTCCTCTATGGCCCCCTGGTGCTTGCCGGCGATCTCGGCACGGAGGGACTGACCGAGCAGAACACGATTGGCCATAGCGCCCCCACTCCGCAGCGCGTCCCGATCGAGATCCCATCCTTCCACTCCGCCGAGTCGTGGGTGAAGCCGGCGGACGCCCCTCTTACGTTCCGCACCGCGGGTCAATCGAAAGACGTCACGCTAGTCCCGTTGAACAGCATCTTCAACAGGCGCTACAGCGTCTACTGGCAGGTATCATGATTGGTGGGGCAGGCCTCCCGGCCTGCCCGCTCTTACAGCGCCTTCAAAAAATCCAGCACCGCCTCCTGGTCCTTCGCCCCCAGCTTGCGAAAGTCTCGCGTCGACTGGCTGGCCTCGCCGCCATGCCGCAGAATCGCATCCCGCAGCGTCACCGTCGCTCCGTCGTGCATCAGCCTCGTCCGCAGGCGTACTCCCCACAGCGGCGCCGTACGCACCCGGTTCTGCGTCTTCTGGAAGTTCTCCGCGGAGCACTCTTTCGGCATCCGGCCCGCCGCGCGCCCGTAATGTTCCGCCGTGGGAATCACGATTCCGTCACCCGTTCCCACATCGTGCAGCAGAAAATCGCCGAACGGATGAAACGTCTTGCTCCCCAGCGCGCTCGGTATCGTAAACATTCCGGCATTGATTTTGGTGCCGGCGGGCGCGGTCGACAGGGACCGCACATGGCAAACCGCGCAGCCTACTTTGTCGAACAGGTCCGATCCCCGCCTTGCCGCCGGAGTATTCGCCTGTGTTGCGTCCTGCGGAGGAGCCTTCGACGCCCGGATGAACCGCGCGAAGTGATCGACATCCGCCAGCCCGTCCGCCGCCGGCGTATCGTTCGGCTCGGCTACCGTGTTGCAGAGCTTGGTCACTTCGTCCGGGAAGAGCTGCGTGGTAATTCCCATTTCGTTGAGATAAGCATCGCCCGAAAAGGAGAGCAGGCTTGCGTGCTGATCCTTCCATCCGAACCGGCCGACCCCGGCCTGCCCCGGAGCCTCCGCCAGCGGCACATAAATCACCACTCCGCAGACGCGGCCGTGGTTGCTTTTGCATTGGTCGCGCGCCAGCTCGATCAGCGTCCGGTCCGCCACCGCCTCCACAAATCCATCCCCCAACACGTTCAGCGAAATGCGCGTCGTCCGGATGGTCTCGCTGTCCGGTACACGCTCCTGAACTTCAGTATCGGGAAAGGCCGCGTTGGGGCAGATCGCACGATCGTTCACCAGCGTGCGGCCCGTGATGATCTCGGTACCGTGCGCGATCGGTATGCTGGGATTCTGGAACCGGTGGTCCGGACCGATGTGCCCGACGCGCAGCTCCGCCGTCTGGCTGTTGCCCCCGGATGTGGGATTCTGGTGGCACTCGCGGCAGGATTGCGCGTTGTAGAGCGGCCCAAGCCCGTCGGCGATGTTTTCGACATCGTCGAACTTCGCCTGATCGGCAGTATGGGTTTGGTCTTCCACCATGCCATTGCTCTTGTTGTCGAAGCCCGCCGGAGCATCGGGAAACTGCGGGACCGGCACACTTTTCTTGCGTGAGTTCTGGCTGCTCGCCGGCGTGAGCATCAACCCGGCGAACACCGCTACTGTGAATAGCGGCAGCGCTGCTTTGAGGATCATGCTTCCCTCCGAAACGCTAAGGGAACCATGATACATCCGCTTCGATCACTCGTGGCGCAGCGCCGTCATCGGTTCGATCCCCGCCGCGCGCCGTGCCGGAAAATACGCGGCTACCAGGCCGGCCAAGCTGAGTAACAGCGCCGCGGTCGCGATGATCCACGGGTCCATGGCCGTTAAGCCGAACAGCATGGACCGCACCCACCGCGATGCCACCCACGCCGCCGGCAAACCCAGGGCCATACCAACGGCCACCAGCCGCAGCGCGCCCTTGCCCACCATCCACAGCACACCGCTGCGGCGCGCACCCAACGCCATTCGGACGCCGATCTCCCTGGTTCTTCGGACTACGCTATAGGCCAGCAGGCCATACAACCCGATACATGCCAGAAGGAGGCCGAGAATCCCGAAGCCGCCGGCCAGGCTGGCCATGAGCCGCTCCCGCACCAGCGTTCCCTCCACCTGCTCGCTGAGCGGACGGACTTCCAGTTGGACACTGGGAAAGCTCGGTTGAAGCTCCTTGCGGATGGCGGCAGCGGCCTGGGACAGCGACCCCGCCGCCGCATCTCCAGAGTAGTGCTCGGAATGAAGCCGGCACTCGAAGCCCGTTGAAAGTAGGAAACATAAACCGTCGGCCGGGGCGCCGTGCGGAGGCCGGCCGTGATCGTGTCCCTGACCACGCCTACAATCTGTAAATCGGTGGGAGGCCGCGTGACCGTCGCCGACAGATACTCGCCGAGGGGCTCCCGGCCGGGAAAGTAGCGCGCCGCGAATGCCTGATTGACGATCGCTACTTTCGGGCCACCCTCGTCGCGGGAGTCGAACTCGCGGCCCGCGATCAAGGGCGTCTGCAACGTGGCGAAGAAGTCCGGCCCAGCCGCGATGAAAATCGCGTTGTCCCTTTCCGGCACCGGTTGTCCCTTGGGCGCTACTGCCTCCGACCAGGTCGCTCCGCTCAGCGGCGTGTGGCTGGAAATGCTCGCCGACACCACTCCCGGGACTCGCCGGACCCGATCGAGCAGGTCCCGGTAGAACGCCGCCAGGCGGGCATCGCGATAGCCCTCGGTCCGTCCATCGATATCCACCAGCAGCACGCCTTCCCGCCGGAAGCCCGGATCGACATGGAGAAGATTCTGCAAAGTCCGTACGAACAAACCCGCCCCCACCAGGAGAATCAGCGAAAGAGCCACCTGAGCGCTGACCAGGGACGACTGCAGGCGGGAGCGGGAGCGTCTCATGCGAGCGTCATCCTTGAGAACCGCAAATGCCGGAGCCAGTCCGAAGAGAACTCCAGTTGCGATGGCCACTGCGCTCGTAAATCCGAGCACGTGCCAGTTCGGTGTCAGGTCGAACGCTGCGGAAATAGGACCGGAGGAGAGAGTATTCACCAGGAAGCGGGACGACGGCCATGCCAGACCGACCCCCAACATTGCCCCGAAGAGGGACAACAGCGTACTTTCCGTCAGAAACTGGCGGATGATGCGTCCGCGGCCTGCGCCGATGGCCAGGCGAACGGAAATCTCCCGCTGGCGCGCGGCTGCCCGGGCCAGCAGTAAATTGGCGACGTTCGCACACGCGATCAGAAGCACCAGCGCCACCACCGCCATCAGCACCATCAGCGGTTTCCGAAACAGTTCACGCAGATAGCTGTAACCCGTTCCCCCGGGAGCCAGTTCGAAAGTCGCTGCCGCCATCGCCTGCCGCCGCGCAGGTGTCCAGCCCGTACTGATCACGCGATCGGATATCCGGGGCCACACAATCGCAAGATGGGCCCGCGCTTGCTCCAACGAAACGCCCGCCTGGGGCCGGGCCAATATGCGGAGCCAGAAGTTTCCCGGCTGGAGCAGCGCCGCGGCGCCCGGATCCAGCCGCGGCAGCGCGGCCGCCGCCAGGGTGATGTCGGCGGTCGCTCCTACGCTCGCACCCGTAAAGCCCGGCGGACTTACGCCGGCGAGTACCACGGGAACGCCATTCACCGTAATGGTCTGGCCGATCGCCTCTGGATTGCGCGCGAACCAGCGCTCCCAATATCCGTAACTGATCACCGCTACCGGCGGAGCGCCGGGCTGATCGTCCGCTCGCGTCAGAAAGCGCCCCATCGCCGGGTTCAAGCCGAGGGTCTCGTAGTAATCGCCCGTGACCCAGGCGCCCGGAACGCGGCGGACCGAGCCGTGCGGGCCCACGTTCAAATTGGAGGCGCTGAAGCCGCACACACCAGAGAAGATGTCTTTTTGATCAGCCAGCGCCGTGGCGATGGCATACGAGAAGCTTTCGCCGGGAGGCGTCCCACGGGTCACGTGCATCTTCAACTGGACCAATTCCTGCGGGTCGTGCACCGGCAGCCACCGCAGCATGAGGGCGTCGATCAGGCTGAAGATCGCAGTGTTGGCCCCGATGCCGAGGGCCAGCGACAACACGGCGGTCGCCGTAAACCCGGGATTGCGGCGCATCGTCCGGCACGCGTACTCGACATCGCGGTGCCACTGCTCGAGCCAGATCCAGCCCCACGCCGCGCGCGCCTCTTCCGCCGCATGGGTCACGTTCCCCAATTCTCCAGGTTCCGCCATGGCGGCCAGGGATTCCAACTCCTCGTGCATGTCCCGCTCCTGGGCACGCCGATACGAGGGCAGCAGGTAGTGGAGCCGTCGCCGGAGGCTCATATAAAGATAATCTATATAAAGAGCGCCATAATAGCAAGCCCGGCAATCACTCCAGTTCCTTTGTCATGCGGAGCACGGGGAGGAGTTCTCCGTTTCCCAACGGGATCCGGATTTCCTCGGCCGGCAGATATCCATGGACGCGGAAGAGCTTCGCTCCAGTCAACGTCGCAGTCAGTTCGGCGCGCCGGAAACCGGCCGCTTTCGCGCCGGCTTCGCACGTCTTGAGAATGAGCGTGCCCAATCCCTGCCGGGCGCGCGACGGATGGACAAACAGCGCCCGGATCCTCGCGGCATCCCGCTCGGGGTCGAGGAGCGTGTCGTCGCGCGCCGGAGAGCGGTCGCTCCCGAACGGCGTGGCGCGGCGGCTCCACCCTCCGCAGGCGCAAATCTGCGACTCCGACACGCAGGCGAAATACGTGCCGTCGTCAATCAACGCCGGATCCACCCCAAACACGGCGCCCAGGGCCGCTTGTCTCTGGCTCTCGCTGTAGTCCTCTGCCTGCAGCCGGGTGACGGATAGCGTGATAAGGTCCCGCAGCGCGGGCACGTCGTCCAACGTCGCCAGGCGGACCAGCAGCATGAACGGATTATACGACCCGACCCCTTGACGCGCGTGTCAGCAGGGAGCGGACCAGGGTGGCGGCAAGCCAGTCCTGGTATTTCTGAGCCTCGCTGCCTTCGGCCCTACTCCTGCCTCAGCGCCTCCGCCGGCTCGAGAGCCGACGCCCGGACCGCCGGGATCCCGATCGCTACCAGCGCCGCCGCCAACAGAATGCTCAACGCCAGCACGAGCGAGACGGGTTCCAGCGGTTTCATATGGAAGAGCTCCTTCTCCACGTACTTCGCGCCCACCCACACAATCGGTATGCCCAGCAGCACTCCCAGCACCGCCAGCCGCAGCCCTTCCCGCAGCACCATCGAAATCACGTCCTTCGGCAGCGCCCCCAGCGCCAGGCGGATGCCGATCTCGCCCCGCCGCCGCGACGTGCTATACGCGATCACCCCGTAGAGCCCTACCACCGCCAGCGCCAGTGCCAGGATCCCGAATCCGCTGCACAGCGTCGCGAACATCCGCTCGCGCTGCAGCCCCTTCGCGATCTGCTCCTCCATCGTGATGACGTCTACCATTGGCAAGTTACGGTCGATTTCGCTCATCGCTTGCCGGATCGACGGTAGCGCTGCCTGCGGCGGCACCGAAGTCCGCACCACGACCGTGGCCTCCTGCCGGTCCTTTCCCAGCGGCAGCCACACCGCGTAGGGCCGGTCTTTCATGGAGGTGGGCGCAATCACCGGAGCAATGCCCACAACCTCGAATGCCGGCGGCGTCTTTCCCGGAGGACCGTCCGTAAACTCCAGCAGGCGTCCCAACACCGCCGTCCCGCCCAGCCTGCGCGCCAGATCCTCGCTGATCACGGCCACTTTCGCATCGCTGTCGACATCGGCCGGCGTCAGGTTTCGCCCCGCCACCATGCGTGGCGTGTACAGTGGCAGATACGACGCCGTGATGCCGTTGATCGAGGCGTTGTACGAATCCTTTTGACCGGCCATCCGCACCGTCTCCCACCATCCCCCGATATTCATCGGGCGGAACGCCACCAGGCCCACGCCCGCCACCCCCGGGGTCGCCGCCAGCTTTTGCTCCAGTTGGAAATAGAACTGCGGCAGCCGCGATTTGTCATAGCCCGACGTTCCCGGCCGCGTCCCGAACAAAACCAGATTGCGGCGGTCGAAGCCAGGGTCGGACGATTCGATCGCCGTGAGGTTGCGCGTGAACACCACCGCCGTCATCACCAGCACCACCGACATGGCCATCTGCGCCATTACGAACAGCCGTCCGGTGTTCCATTTACGCGGCCCCGGCCCCACGCTTCCCGCGCCTTGCTTGAGCCAGGCCGCGTTGCGCAGGCGCGACCCCTGCCACGCCGGGAAGAGCCCGAACACCACCAGCGCCACGGCCGTGATCGCCGCAGCCATCGCCAGGATACGCGCATCCAGGTCCACCGAGATCGCCAGGTTCCCGCGCCCCGCCAGGAACCGGCCCAGCAGGTTCGCCGTCAGGTACGCCACCCCGACGCTCGCCGCCCCGCCCAGCCCCGCCAGCAGCGCGCTCTCCGTCAGAAACTGCCGCATCAGGCGCACCTGGCTGCACCCCAGCGATATGCGCATCGCCACTTCCTTCTGCCGGGCCACCGCCCGCGCCAGCAGCAGGTTCGCGATGTTGGTGCAGGCGAGCACGAGCAGCAGGCCCACCAGCCCGCCCAGCACCAGCAGGGGATTGCGGAATTCGTCCCGCAAAACGCCCAGTCCGCGCCCGCCTTCGTCCAGGCGGATTTTCGGTGCGGCGGCGGCATCCTTGGGTTGCCGCGACCACGTCGTGGGGAACACCGTTTCCAGCACCGGCCGCAACTGAGCATCGGTCACGCCCGGAGCGCGGCGGGCGATCAGCGACACACCCCAAAACCGGCCATTGTTCAGAGAATAGTCGCCATGCAGCAGCCCGGCGTCGTGATGCAGGGGCGCGTAAATCTCGGTCGAGTCGCCAGGAAACAGCCCTTCAAAGCGGCCTTCCAGCACCCCTGCGATTACGTATGGCTGGTTGTTGATGCTGAGTGACCGCCCGATGACGTCTGGTTCCGAGCCGAGCGCGTGCGTCCAAAATCGATGCGACACCACCACTGCGGCGGGCGCGGCATAACGGTCGTCATTTTCGGAGAGCAGGCGCCCGATCTGCGGGCGCACCGCGAGAGTCGAAAGGAAATTGCCGCTCACCAGCCTGATCTGCGCGATCGCCGGCCGTCCGGCAAAACTGACGCTCGCCGGGTCCGGATACGTGAACGCGGCCAGTGAGGCCCGGTCCGACGCTCCGTTGCGCATCGCCTCGTACCCGGGGTAAGAAAAGAAATCGGCAATGCCTCCCTGCATGCTGCCCGACGCGCCATCCGCTATCTCTCGCGGAAATCCGTGCCCCTGCCAGTGCACCAGCGTCAGTTGTTGTGGATCCGGCACCGGCAGGCTTCGCCACAGCACCGCGTCCGTCAGCGACACGATCGCGGTGTTCGCGCCGATGGCGAGCGCCAGCGACAGCACCGCCGCGGCCGTCACCACCGGCGTCCTGCGCATCATGCGCATGCCGAACCTCAGGTCCTGCCGCAAACCGTTCATACACGCCCAGCGCCGCTCATCCCGGCAGCTCTCTTTCACTTGATCGGCGCCTCCGAACTCCCGCTTCGCCATCCGCAGAGCCTCCTCGCGGGAGTGTCCCTGCCTCTCGTACTCCGCCGCCAGGTAGTGCAGGTGATGCGCGATCTCGCGCTCGAGTTCGGTCTCCCGGCGGTTCCAGAAGAGCTTCATTCGCCCTCCAATACCAGCGCTACCGCTCCCGCGTACCGATGCCACTGCTTCATCTCTTCCTGCAGGTATTTCCGCCCCGCCGCCGTTAGCAGATACACCTTCGCCATCGGTCCGTTGCCCGATTCCTTCCACTCCGATTTCAGCAGCCCCTTGCGCTCCAGCCGGTGCAGCGCCGGATAGAGCGATCCCTGCTGCACCTGCAGAATCTCGCGGGAGGTCACCAGAATCCGCTGCGCGATGCCGTATCCGTGAATCGGCCCGTGCGCGACAGTTCTCAGGATCAACAGGTCCAGCGTGCCTTGGATGAGGTCGGTCTTCTTAGCGGGCATTCATCTAGCATGATACTCTACCTAGATAGATTGTCAAGGTAGTGAACGCCCATCGCCGTCCCCCTACTGCTGCCCGCCTCCCGCCGCTCCCGCTCCGCCCATCGGCATCTTGCGCGCTCCCCAGGTGGGCGGCGCCGGTTCGGTGCTCAGCCGCGTCACCGGCTTTTCCTTCAGCATTCGCAGCGCTTCCTCCACGCCGCGCTCGAGCTGCGGATCGTGGCCCGCGATCACGTCCTTCGGCCAGTTCTCCACGTCTACGTCGGGCGCCACGCCTTCGTTCTCCACGGCCCATTTGCCCTCGCGCGTGAAGAACCCGCCGCGCGGCGCGATCATCGTGCCGCCGTCGATGAAAGGCGGCGTGTCCGCCGTATGGACCAGCCCGCCCCACGTCCGTTTCCCCACCAGCAGGCCGATCTTGCGATGCCGAAACATCCACGGCATGAGGTCCCCGCCCGAGCCCGCCATTTCGTTGATGATCATCACCTTGGGTCCCCAGATGCCGGCCGACGGGCTGGTGAACGGGTAGCGCTCCCCCGCGACATTGTTGAAGTAGCCGTCGAAATCGCGCTGCAGCACATCGATGATGTAGTCCGCCGCCGAGCCTCCGCCGTTGTACCGCTCGTCGATGATCGCGCCCTGCTTTTCCTGCTGCGCGAAGTAATAGCGGTTGAAGCTGGAGTAGCCCGGCTGTCCGGTGTTCGGCAGGTACACATAAGCCAGCTTGCCGCCTGAGAGCTGATCCACCAGCCGGCGGTTCGCTTCTACCCAGGCGCGCGTCCGCAGCCCCTGCTCGTTGGGCACCGGAACCACCGTGATCTGTCGCGCCCCGTCCATCGACGGACGGCTGTTGACCGTGAGCGCGGTCTGCCGGTTGGCCGTGCCGTCGAGCAGCCGGTAGATATTGTCGGGCGCCCGCAGCTCCTCTCCATTGATGGCCAGGATGTAGTCCCCCACCGCCACGTCGAGCCCCGGTTCCGCGAGCGGTGCGCGCAGATCCGGATTCCAGCTCTCGCCGCCGTAGATGCGGGTGATCTTATAGCGCCCGTTGTCGATCGCGAAATCGGCCCCCAGCAGCCCGCCCGGCGAGCTCGGCACCGCGGGCATGTCGCCGCCCCGGACGAACGAGTGACCAATCGCGATCTCCGCGCCCATGTTGTCCAGCAGGTAGTTCAGGTCGGCGCGGTGCATCACATACGGCAGAAGCTGTCCGTACATCTCCTTCATCCTCGGCCAGTCGGTGCCGTGCATGTTGGGAACGTAGAGGTAGTCGCGCTGGTTGCGCCAGCCCTCGTAGAAGATCTGCTTGAACTCTTCCTGCGGCTCGAGATACATGCGCAGTGCGAAATTGAGCCGGCCCTGCCCCGCTTGCGGAGGCTGCCGGTCGGCATCCACCAGGAACACCGAGGGCGCCGGCGGGGGCCCTCCCGCGGCGCCGCGCCCGCGGCCGCCTTCGCCGCCGCCGCGCGTCACGTAGACCAGTTTGTGGCCGTCGGCGCTGAGATCGTAACCGGAAACGCCGTTCATGAAGACCGCGGTCTTGCGGTCGCTCAAACGATACCGGTGCAGGATGCTGCCGGTTGCGCCCGGTGCACCTGTCCCCGCTTCGAGGTAATAGACGTCGCCGCCCACTCCGGCCCGCAGTTCCGAGTACGGCCGCACCGGCACTCCCGCCACCGCTACGATGCGCTGCTGGATTCCGTCGAAATCGATCTGCACGGTCACGGGCGTGCGCGGTGCCGGCGCGGGAGCCGCGGGCGTTTCGCCCAGTGCGCCTTCCGCCGGGGCTGCGCCGCCGCCCCTCCCGCCTCGTCCGCCGCCCGGCGTCGCCGGGCCGCCCGTTCCGACTCCATGGTCTTCGTCGCTCTCGGGCTTCAGGGGAGTCGGCTCGCCCTTCTTCAGCACTGCGACGTACAGCCCGAAATTCTCCTCGTGATCGTACGACGTCATGTCGAGCCACTGCGACTTCAGCCCGAAATCCGTCGACGCCAGGAACCAGAGGTATTTGCCGCTCGCGTCCCAGGCCGGCCACACCGCGTCCGCCAGTCCGTCCGTAACCTGCTTCACTTCACCCGTCTCCACGTTGCTCACGAAGATCGCGTGGTACAGCGATTGCAGCCGGCTCGAATAGGCCACCCATTTGGAATCGGGACTCCACACCGGGTTCAGCGTGCGCGAGGGCACCATCCACGGATCGCTGCCGATCACCTTGGCCTGGCCGCTCGCCACGTCCAGCACCCACACCTTCAGGTTCGTATCGGTATAGACCAGCTTCTTGGAATCGGGCGACCACGAGGGCGTGTAGTAGTGGGTCGGTTTCGGCAGCGCGATCGCGCGCGGCGGAGTCAATCCGTCCTGAGCTTCGATCACCAGTTGGTACTCGCCCGACTTATCGCTGAAATAGGAAACGAACTTACCATCAGGGGACCAGGCCGGGTCGCGCTCGGCCGAGCCGCTCGAATGGGTCAGGTTGCGCACGTCGCCCTTCTCCGCGGGAATCGTGAAGATCTCCCCGCGCGCCTCCGCCGCCACGCGTTTGCCGGTGGGCGAAAGCACGAGGTTGGTCATGCGGCTGGTGACGTCCGCCCATCGCGGCATCATCCAGGGGAAGTCGCCCGCCGCTGTGATATTGACGATGTGGCTCCGGCCCGATTTCGGATCGAGCTCGTGGATGTAGCCGGCCTGCTCGAACACGACCGCTCCGGCGCCCGAATCGAGCGACTTCACGTCGAAATCGGTGAAGTGCGTGGCCTCGGCCAGCTTCTTCGTTCGCGTGTCGTACGACCAGATGTTGGCCACGCCGTCGCGGTCGGAAATGAAGTAGACCGTCTCCCCCACCCACGCCGGGTCCATGTCTTTCGAGCCGTTCCACGGAGGCGATACCAGGTCGTAGCTCTTGAGATCGACGATCCAGATCGGGCGGTTCTGCCCGCCGCGATAATTGCGGCGCTCTTCATCCCAGGAGTTGTTCATGCGGTACGCGATGTGCGTCCCGTCCGCGGAGAACTTGCCCTGGTAGCCGCGCGGCAGGGAGAGCGGTTCCTCCACGCCGCCCTGTGCCGGCACCGTCCAGAAGCGGGGCGCGCCGCTCGGCGCCCACGTCGCCCGCGTCGAAGTGAAGAGGACGCTCTTGCCATCGCTGGTCCAGCCCTGCGCCACATCCGCGCCCGGATGCCAGGTCAGCCGCTTCGGTTCGCCGCCTTCGGCCGGCACAACGTAGACGTCGGTGTTACCCGCGTATTCGGCGCTGAACGCCAGCCACTTGCCGTCCGGCGAAAAGTGGGGATCCGTGGTCTGGCCCTGGAAGCTGGTGAGCCGCCGCGCCGTCCCTCCCTCGCGCCCCGCGATCCAGATGTTATTCGCATACGCGAATGCGATGGCGTTTGCGCTCACCGTGGGTGTCCGCAGCAGGCGGGTCGCCGCGAAACCCGGCTCCAGGCCTGCGCAAAGCAAGACGATTAGAAACTTCGACATGAGGGCTCTCCTGCCGGATTCCGGGGCCTAACTCCCTGCCCGCGGACCTTCGTAACAGTGTAACCCTCGCCGCAAAGCAGCGAAACGCGCAAAACAGGGTTTGCCCCTTTGCGCCGCCCTCCGCTATGCCGCCAGGTCGCGGCGGATCTTCTCGATCAACCGCCGGTAGATGGCCAGGGCGGCCTTGAGCTGCTTGAGTTCTTCCAACACTTCTTCCGTCGTGACGATCGGAACAACCTGGCGGGCGGACACTCGGCGAGTGCGCCCAGACGGGGACTTAGGCCCTGAAAGCGGCATTGTTTGGGTTCCATACGCCTAGTCCCCGGCCGTCCGCAAAAATCTCAGACCTTTTTATCCGATATATCGAGTGGCATCAAGTTACAATGCAGTTTCTCATGGTCCGAGCGATCCTGTTGATTCTCCTGTTCGGAACTGCCCCCTCCGGCCGCGCGCAATCGGCGTCCACCGGCGGGCTCTCCGGAACCGTCGCCGATCCCTCGGGCAGCGGCATTCCCAATGTCACCATCTCCCTGACGCAATCCGCGACCCGGCAGACTCGGACCGCCACCACCGGCGAGGACGGCAGCTTCGGCTTCTCGCTGCTCTCTCCCGGCGATTACGAAGTCGAGTTCCAGGCGCCTGGTTTCAAGAAGGCCCGCTTGTCGCCGGTTGCTGTGAACGTCTCGGAAGTGCCCGCGCTCGATGCCGTCCTCGAAGCGGGCGAGTCCGTCGATCCGGTGGAGTGCCGCTGCCGGCTCAGCGTGACGACCTCAGCCACCGGCACGCTCATCGACGCCAAGACCATCACGGCGGTCCCCCTGACCACCCGCGATCTGACACAGGTCGTCTCCATGAGCTCCGGATCCGTCTCCGATGTGAACAATGCCGGCACGCTCGGCCGCGGCACCCGCAGCGTCAACGTCAACGGCAATACCAGCGCCGGAAGCTACACGCTCGACGGAGCCTACGCCCCCAGCGCAGTTCCCAATCCCGACACCGTTTCCGAGTTGAAGGTGCAGACGTCGCAGTACGACGCCGTGTACGGCGCCGGCGTGCGGAGCACCGCCCTCATCACCAAGAGCGGCGAGAACGAATTTCACGGCAACCTCTGGGAGTTCGTGCGCAACGACGTGCTCAATGCCAACTCCTTCTTCCGCAATTCCACCGGGCAGTCCAAGCCGAACCTCAAGCAGAACCAGTTCGGGTCCACGCTCGGCGGGCCGGTCCGGCGCGGCAAGCTCTTCTTCTTCGGCTCCTACCAGGGCACCCGGCAGGTCAACGGGCTCGACACCACGTCCACCTCGACCGCCATCCTGCCGCCTCTCACCGGCGACCGCTCGGCCGCTGCCCTGGCCGCGCAGTTCTGCCCCGGGAACCATCCCGGCGACGCCCGGTACCTGACGTTCGCGGGCGGACAACAGCTCGATTGCCGCAACCAAAGCACTGATTCGACCGCTCCCATCAACCCAACCGCGCTCGCGATCCTCCAGAAAAAGAATGCGGACGGCACCTACCTGGTCCCCGTGCCGCAGACCATTCTGTCTTCCGGCGCGAACGCCGGGCTCGGCTTCTCTTCCTACAGCCAGCCCTCCACCTACCACGAAAACCAGTTCATGGTGAATGGCGACTATCTTGCGACTCCGCGCAACACGGTCGCCGCGCGCGCCTACTTCACCACCATCGACCAGTACCGGACCTTCGGCTCGCCCTCGGGCTATCCCGGAGCGCCCATGGTTCCCGGTGCGGGCACGCCCCAGGCCTTGAACGCGAATGATTCCGTGGTCAGCCTGGGGGTCACCTCCGGGATCACCGCGAATCTGGTGAACGAAGCCCGCGCCGGGTTTACCGGGACCACCCAGGCGGCCTCGGGTGTCGATGTCCCCTCGGCGGCCTCGCTCGGCATGGCGCCGGCCGATCGCTTCTTCGATCAGCCTCCCGAGACCACCGTGCTAGGCCCGCTCGGCAGCTTCCGGCTGTTCGGCACCCTGGGCAACGACTTCGCCATCCGCAACCACTACCTCTTGGCCGCCGACAACCTCTCCTGGATGCACGGCCGTCACCGGATTCGCACCGGGGCGTTCTTCCTTTCGCAATCTAACTGGCGCGACGACCTCGGCGCGGCCCGCGGAAAACTGGTGTTCCAGACCTTCGACGATTTTCTGCTCGGGCTGAGCGCGGCCGGCAACCAGAGCCCGTACGGCCGCAGCAATATCCAGAGCATCCAGGCCAATGAAGGGGTCGGTCCCAAGGGAGAAGTGCAGTACGATTACCGCAGCGTCTCGGGCGCCGCGTTCTTTCAAGACGATTTGAAGCTGACTTCCCGGCTGACGCTGAACCTCGGGCTGCGCTGGGAGTATCTCGGGCCGGCCACCGACGCGCGCGGCACTATCGGCAACGCCTGGCCGTCGCTGTTCCTCGATGCCCCGGTTCCGCCGCTTTCCGGGACGCTGGCCGGAAACACGGTGGCGGCGAACTACGATCCGAAGCTGGTGAACCCGTACACCGGGCAGGCGTTCGGCCCGCCGCCCCAGGGCGTTCTGGTCCGCACCACCAGCAGCTTTTACCGAAACGACGCGCCCCTCGATACGTTCGCACCACGCTTCGGCTTTTCGTGGCAGCCGCTGGGCGGCTCGTCGCCGCTTTCCTTGCGCGGCGGCTACGGCTGGTTCTACCAGGCGCCCACCTACAGCGGAAATGCCGGCGGCACCCCCCTGTTCACCTCGCCGCCCTTCGCCCAGGGCTTCACGAATACCGACGCCAGCAACAACCTCTCGAGCCTGCAGCAGCCCTTCCCGGCCACCACCCTGGGATACGTTCCTCGTACGCCCACGTCGCAGCTCTCCGACCGTGTGGCCGGCCCGGATTACCAGGTGCCCTTGCTCCAGCAGTGGAACCTGAGCGCCCAGTTCCGCCTGCACCGCGCCCTCTCGCTCGATATCGGCTATGTCGGTTCGGAAGGCCGGCGCCTGTTGATGGCCCGCGGCCTCAACCAGCCGCTGCTGGCGAGCGCTGCGGCTCCGGTGAACTGCGGCTACGATGGCATCGCCGGGCACTGTATCACCACCAACACCTCGCAGAACGCCAAGCTGCGCGTACCCGTTCTCGGCGAAACCCCCACTGCCCTTTCGCAGAACAGCTTTGAAGGGTCTTCGGCATACCACAGTCTGCAGGTCACCCTGCGGCGCCATGCTTCGCACGGCCTGACGTTCCAGGCGGCTTACACCTACTCCCGGGCCTCCAC
The DNA here is from genome assembly GCA_963836015.1 of Bryobacterales bacterium. Classification (GTDB taxonomy): domain Bacteria; phylum Acidobacteriota; class Terriglobia; order Bryobacterales; family Bryobacteraceae; genus CAWCDJ01. The sequence continues at coordinate 1,416,075 of CAWIIF010000004.1, forward strand.
CGATACCAGCGTCTATAACGACCCGTCCAACCTTGCGCTCGATTGGGCGCGGGCCGGCTTCGACCGCACCCACCGTTTCACCACCAACTTCGACTACGAGCTGCCGCGCTTTGCACAGGGGCAGGGAATCGCCGGTGTGTTGTCGAGGGACTGGACGCTGGCGGGCATCATCATTGTGCAGAGCGGCTTGCCGATGACCCTGGCCGATCCCAACGGCGGCAGCGTCTACGGCCGCGCCGCGCCCTCCACCGTTACTCTCTGTCCGGGTGCCTCCTATGCCGGCCTGGTCACTCCCGGCGCCGAGACCGAACGGCTAAACCAGTGGATCCGCGCAGACGTCATCTGTGCGCCGGCGGCGATCGGCTCCGATGGCGCTACCGGATACGGTACGGCGGGCCAGAGCATTCTTACGGGGCCGGGACAGTTCAACACCGACTTCTCCGTAGGACGGACGGCCCGAGTCGGCGGGCTTCGAGAGCATGCCCTCCTGGCCTTCCGCATGGAGCTGTACAACGCGTTGAATCACCCGCAGTTCTCGAATCCTGGCACCACGCTCGGCACCGCCACGTTCGGCGTGGTGACCCAAAACTCCGTCGCCCCGCGGCTGATTCAGTTCGCCCTGAAATACGTCTTTTGATTTCATAGCCGGCTACTATCCAAAGCGAGTATCGATCCGTTCGAAGCGGTTTTACCATGAACGTGGAGAGATTCATCACCTCTTCAAGGAATCGATCAGCATGGACCAGTTAGCCAAGCAGGTAGCCGAGATGGCACTCCGGCTCGCCGCACTCCCGGCAGATGGCCTGCGACAAAATGACCCTGCCCTCACCGCGATCGAGCAGCTCGCGATGCAGGTCCTCAAGGAAATCTCGGCCGTCCGTGCCGCCAAGGTCCGCCCGATAGGAGAAACCACCGGCTGTTGGCGGGTCGCCGTCCCGGTCCCTCGCCACTAAGCCCGCCGCGTTACCCCGACACAGAGCCCCGGCCGTCAGCGAGCCGTCTTTAGCCCCTATCCCTTCACTTTGCCCGAAAAGTCCCATTACGTCGATGTTACGTGCAGGACTTTCCCCTACGACTAAAGTTAGTGATAATCGGCTCGTAGGGCAAAATGACCGGGAAATCAGATCGCGGCTATGACTGGTCGGTGGCGTTCATCCTGCTGATGGTGGGTGCCTTCACCGTCTGCCTGGTCCCCAGGCAGCGCCTCGAATGGAGCGTCAGAAGGGTAGCTGGAGCCGTTGCGTTGCTCGGCCCCGCGCAGAGACCCGATCGTCCGGATGTCCTGATCCTCTCCAGGCAGGCGGACGATCAATTCGCCGTGACCACCACCTTGGAACCTCGCGGCTACCTGATCCACATGGTGGCGACCGGAGAGGCGGCGCTGGCCGAACTCCGCCGGGACCGCCGCCGCATCGGGATCGTGGTGGTCGACGAGTCGCTTCCCGACGCTCGCCAAACGCTGGCCGCGGCCCGGAAGCTGTCTCCCGAAATCTGCCCGGTCCTGCTGAAAGGGCGGCGCGACGCAGCCCAAATCGCCCGGGTTCTGGTCGAGTCCATGGACAGCCACCTGACGTCGACTCAGGCCCGCGGGCTCCGCCAGGAAGCCCTGCTCAGCCGGGACGCGGCATCCCGCTAACCACTTCGCGCGGCTTCGTGTGATCTACTCTTGAACATGGGCCGATTCCTGATCCTCCTCGCCGCCGCGGTTTCGCTGTGCGGCCAAGTCCTTATCAAGCAGCAGGGAAATGAGAAGATCTCGGTGCAGATCGACGGCAAACCGTTCACCGATTTCTGGATCGGGCCGAAGACCGTCAAACCCTATCTCGCTCCGCTGCGGGCCGCCTCGGGTGTCCAGGTCACGCGCGGGTTTCCCATGGTGACCGATATCCCCGGCGAAACCCACGACCATCCGCACCACACCGGCTTGTGGTTCACCCATGGCGACGTCAACGGATACAACTTCTGGGCCAACGAAGAGTCGCAGGAGGCCTCCGGCAAAGGGAAGGGCAAGGTGGTGCTCAAACGGGTGGACCGCATTACCAGCGGTAAGAAGACCGGGACGATCGAGGCCGTTTTCGAGTGGAAGATTCCCACGGGCGAGACCCTGATCCGCGAGTCGCGAAAGATGACCTTCTACTCCGACCCGCAGCTTCGCATCATCGACTTCGACATCACCCTCTCACCCGAAGAGAAAGTTACGTTCGGGGACACCAAAGAAGGCATGTTCGCGATGCGCCTGGCGCCGGCCCTCGAAGAGGAGCAACCAAAAGGAATCGCCGAGCCGAAGCGCACCGGCCGCATGGTGAACGCCCAGAACAAGGTGGGCGAAAAGAACGTATGGGGAAAGCGGTCCGAATGGGTGGATTATTCGGGCGTCATCGACGGCCAGCCGGTCGGAGTGGCGATCTTCGACAACCCGGGCAACCCGCGCTATCCCACCTACTGGCATGCCAGGGGGTACGGCCTGTTTGCCACCAACATCTTCGGAGTACACGACTTCGAGAATGACAAATCGCGAGACGGCAGCCTGACCATCCAACCCGGCCAGCCCCTGCGGTTTCGCTTCCGCGTGCTGATTCACCCCGGTGATACGAATGCGGCGGGAATTCGCGACGCCTACGCCCGCTACATCGCCATGAAGTGATCAGCGGGCGCGCAAAACCACAACGGTCACGTCATCGGTGCGGGATGCGCCGCTGAACCCCGCCACGGCGTCGATGATCGTGTGGACCAGCAGGTCCGCGGAACTCCCGCGATTCTCACTCAGCAGGGCGAGCAGCCGCTCCTCTCCGAATTCGTTTCCTCGCTCGATTCCGGCTTCCGTGACGCCGTCGGAATAGATGACCAGGGTGTCTCCGGGGCGCAGATCGGTCTGCTGCTCCCGGCAACTCCACTGGCGGAATGCGCCCAGCATGAGGGCGGTGGGCTGAAGCCGCTCGATTTCGCCGGTGGCCCGCAGCAGGATGGGGGCCAGGTGCGCGCAGTTGACGTAGCGCAGGCGCCGTGTGCGGTCGTCGTATCCGCCGAAGAAGAGGGTGGCGAATCGTTCGGCGGCGGTGGATTCGTAGAAGTGCCGGTTGATCCCTTCCAGCACCTCGCCAGGTCGCAGAAGCGCGCCGGGCTGCTGGTTCCGGAAGCAGGCCTGCAGGTTGGCCATGAGGAGGGCCGCCGGAACGCCCTTGCCCGAGACGTCCGCCAGCACGAAGCCCAGGGAGTGGTCGGTGATCTCCAGGAAATCGTAGTAATCGCCGCCTACTTCCTTGGCCGCGACGCAATGGCCGGCGTAATCCACCGTGCGCAGTGGGCGCAGGTTGCGGGGGAAGAGCTTCTGCTGGACGTTGGCGGCGATCTCCAGCTCGGATTTCCGCCGGCGCTCCGATTCGGCCTGTTTACGGATTGCGGCCAGCAGGCGGTCGTTGTCCCAGGGCTTCTGGATGAAGTCGCAAGCGCCGCGGCGCATGGCTTCGACTGCTATGTCGAAGCTGCTCCAGGCGGTCATCACCATCACCGGCGTGGAGTTGCCTTCGGCCTCCAGATTGGCCAGCAGGTCGATGCCTTCGGCGCCCGAGGTGGTGTCCCGAGTGTAGTTCAGGTCCACCAGGATCAGGTCGAAGGCCCCTGTCCGGACATGGGCCATGAGGCCTTCGGGAGAGTCCGCGGACACTGTCTGCCAGCCCTGGCCCTTGAAAAGAAGCCGCAAAGCCTCCAGAACGTCGGGCTGATCGTCGCAGATAAGCACCCGGTACGGTGCCACCTGCCCGTTGACGCCTGGGGCGGGTTCGATAGCCGGCATACACATGTACAAGGCGGAAGGAGCACGTTTGGTTCCGCCGCAATGAAATGGTCGCACAGGCCGGGGCGGCTTGTCGCTGTCCGTTTTCGGGACGCGCTGTAGCAGGGTGGGACGGTGGCGTAGCGGCCGGCTGCCTGAAAGCCTTGCTACGATGGAAGTCAGTCCCCATTCACAGTATGCCGGAAAAGCCCTACGACCATAACCAGATCGAACTGAAGTGGCACGAAGAGTGGCGCAGCCAGGACCTCTACAAAGCCGAGGAGGATTCCTCCCGGCCGAAGTTCTACGTTCTCGAGATGCTGCCCTATCCCAGCGGCACGCTGCACATCGGCCATATCCGCAATTACTCGATCGGCGACGCGCTGGCCCGGTACAAATGGATGCGCGGGTACAACGTTCTGCACCCCATGGGCTGGGACGCGTTCGGACTCCCGGCGGAGAACGCCGCCATCGCCAACAAACGGCCGCCGCGCGAATGGACGCTGCAGAACATCGCGGCGATGAAGAAGACGCACCGCCGCTTCGCCTTCAGTTACGACTGGAGCCGCGAAGTCTCCACCTGCGAGCCGGAATACTACCGCTGGAACCAGTGGTTCTTTCTGAAAATGCTCGAGCGCGGCCTGGCCTACCGCAAGAAAGCGCTGGTCAACTGGTGCCCGAAATGCGCCACCGTGCTGGCCAACGAACAGGTGGTCGAAGGCTGCTGCTGGCGCCATGAGGATACGCCAGTCGAGCAGCGCGCCCTCGAGCAATGGTTCCTCAAAATCACGAGCTACGCCGACCAGTTGCTCGAAGACATGAAACCGCTCGAGGGCGGCTGGCCGGAGCGCGTGCTCACCATGCAGCGCAACTGGATCGGCCGCTCCGAGGGCGCCGAGATCGATTTCGCCCTGGCCGGAACCGGCGAGCCCATCCGCGTGTTCACCACCCGCGTCGATACCATTTACGGCGCCACCTGCGTGATCGTCGCCCCCGAGCATCCGCTCACCAACGTGCTGCTCGATGCCGAAGGCCAGGCCCGCGCCAAGGCCATGGTGGACGACCGCGCCAATCGCGACCCCGGCGACATCGTCAAAGAAGGCTTCTTCACGGGGCATTATGCCGTCAACCCGTACAGCGGCGAAAAGGTGCCAGTCTGGATCGGCAACTTCGTCCTGATCGGCTACGGCACCGGCGCCATCATGGCGGTCCCCGGGCACGACGAGCGCGACTTCGAATTCTGCCGGAAATACGACATCCCGGTCCGCCCGGTGATCCGCCCCTCCAACGGGGAACTGGCGGCGGAGCCTGGCATGATTCTTCCCTTCACCGAGGACGGCGTCGTGGAGAACTCCGGCCCCTGGTCCGGCCTCCCCAGCGAAGAGGCGCGCCGGCGCATGTCCGCTTACGCCGAGGAGCATGGGTTCGGCAAGCCCGCGGTGACCTACCGCATCAAGGATTGGGGAATCTCGCGCCAGCGCTATTGGGGCACCCCGATTCCCGTGATCCACTGCCCTCACTGCGGCGTGGTGCCCGTGCCCGAAGACCAGCTTCCGGTGGTGCTGCCCGACCGCATCGAAATCACCGGCGCCGGCCGGTCGCCGCTCGAGAACGTCCCGGAATTCGTCAACACCACCTGTCCCAAGTGCGGCGAAGCGGCGCGCCGGGAAACCGATACCATGGACACATTTATCGATTCGTCCTGGTATTTCTACCGCTACTGCGATCCGCGAAACGACCGGATGCCGTTCGATCCGGCGAAGATCGCCTACTGGTTTGAAATCGACCAGTACATCGGCGGGGTCGAGCACGCGATTTTGCATCTGATTTATTCGCGCTTTTTTACGAAAATGATGCGCGATATCGGGCTGATTAAAAACAGCGAGCCCGCGCGGCGCCTCTTCACGCAGGGGATGGTCATCGCCGAGGGCGCCAAGATGTCGAAATCCAAGGGCAACGTGGTGGGCGCCGATATGCTCGCCGAGCGTTTTGGCGCGGACACCGCCCGCATGTTCGTGCTCTTTGCGGCGCCGCCCGAAAAGGAAGTGGACTGGCGTTTTGAAGGCGCCGAAGGCATTTATCGTTTCCTCGGGCGTGTGTACCGCTTCATCACCCGCAACCTGGGCCAAGGCGCGCCCGAGGGTGCGTCGGACCGGAAAGTCCTCCGCAAACTTCACCAGACCCTCCGGAAGATCACGGAGGATTTCGAGACCCGCTGGCATTTCAACACGTGCATCGCGTCCATCATGGAGCTGGTGAATGTGCTGTACGCCGAGGAAGGCCGCCTCTCCGCGGCCGTGGTTGAGGAAGTCACTGAAAAACTGGCGCTGATGCTCGCGCCCTTCGCCCCCTACCTCTCCCAGGAGATCTGGGCCGAGATCGGCCGGGAAGGGCCCGTGTTCCGCCAGTGCTGGCCGGCATTCGACCCCGAACTCGCCAAGGAAGACATGGCGGAAATCGTGGTCCAGGTGAACGGCAAGCTGCGCACCCGCATCTACTCCCCCTTTGGTACTACCAGGGACCAGCTCGAGTCGCAGGCACTGAGTGATGAGAAGGTCAAGCCCTTCCTGGAGGGAAAACAGGTCACCAAGATCATCAGCGTGCCCGACAAACTGGTCAATTTCGTGGTCCGCTAATCGTATTTTCAATGGTTTCCGGGAATTCTGAGAATACGGTACTAATCGTACTAAAAATACCCACTTGTTAGTGTTGACACAGGCTTGCCGCCGACTGTAGGATTATTCGATAGTAGTACGAAACTATCTAGTAGTCCTAGAACCAGAGGGCCAGCACGAAAGCACAAGTTCAAGGAGGAAAATGAAGACCATTCTCAAGAATTCGCTACTGTCCACGGTTGCAGTTCTGGCATTATCGGGCACCAGCGCGATGGCGGGCACGGCTAACGCCACATTTACGTTCAACATGAACGGAACTATCACGTACACGCCGGGCGGAGGCGCACTATCCGGGGCAACCAGCATCGCGCTGCCGACGGACCTGACGGTCAGCTCGATTCCGGCCATGTACCTGGGGAACCAGAACGACTTTGCTTCCGGCGGCGCCACCCCGTTGGCCACCGGCGATCATGTCACATTCAGCGACTACAACCTGGACCTGTCATTCCTGGCGCTGCCGGTCCTGACGTTCACGACGGAAAACGGCGGCGTCTTTTCGTTCACAGCCTCTACGGGGCAGAAGAGCACCGCCACGTTGGGGAACTCGACCTTTCTGAACATCTATTATTTCGGCACCTTCCACGATTCGGGCAGCTCGGCGGCTTACGACGACGCGAACGCATCGCTATCGTTCAGCTTCAACCAGAGCGGCGGTTCGACGGGCGCGGTCGGAGGGTCAGCCACTTTCGCGACTCCGCCGGCGCCGCCCAACACCACGCCGGAACCAACCACCATGGTTCTGATGGGTTCGGCGTTCGTCGGCCTCGGCGTGCTGCGCCGCCGGAAGTCCGTCTAGTTCCATCACCGTTTGTTTCGCTCCCGACGGGCCAGGGCAACCTGGCCCTTTCGCTTTTTTTACAGCCGTCCCAGGTGTACGACCGTTTCCAGATGATAGGTCTGGGGGAACAGGTCGATCATCACCATCCGCTCGATCCCGTAGCCGGACGCAGTCAATCCCGCCAGATCCCTCGCCAGCGTAGCAGGGTCGCAGGCCACAATAGTCATCCGGCGCGGGCCGAGTTCCGCCAGCCGCGCCACTACGGTCTTACCCAACCCGGCCCGGGGCGGGTCCAGCAGGACGAATTCCGGGGCGCGATCGAGAGAGGCCAGGTATTCTTCCGTGGTCCGCTTTTCCGCCCGCAGATTCGCCAGGCCGGCGCGCGCCGCGTTGAACTCCAGATCGCGGATGGCGCCGGAACCGGATTCCACCGCCGTCACCTCGCGAAACTGGCGCGCCAGGGCCAGCGAAAAGAGACCCACCCCCGCATAGAGTTCGAGAGCGGATTCACCCGCCGCGCCCTCCACCGCTGATTGCACCAGGCGGTCGAGCAGGAACCGGTTCACCTGAAAGAAGGAATTCCGGCTCACGCGGAAGCGGCCCTCGTAATCCACCGGGCCATCCACTATGCCGGGAATGGTCTCCGCGCACCAGTCGAAGAAGCGCCGGGCCACGGGGCGATCGGTCTCGACCACGTTCAACTGCACCTGGCGCTCGTCGGTGAAGATCTCGAGCGAGCGCAGGAACCGCGGCCAGCGGCGATCGCACACCATGCCGTGGAGCGCCGCGATCACCTCGTTGATTTTGGGAGACGCGATCGGGCACTGCTCGATGGCGCACAGTTTGTGCGAGCGCGCTTCGCGGTATCCGATCCGCCCGTCGCGCACATGCAACTGCACCCGGTTGCGATAGCCCCACGGCTCGGCCGAAGCCACCTCGATCTGGGCGGGCGGCTCGATCTTGCCCAGGCGCCGCAGCTCTTCCACCAGGATGCCGGCCTTGGCCTCCACCTGATAATCGTACGGCGCGTGCTGGTAGTGGCACCCTCCGCAACGCGTGAAATAGGGACACGGCGCGGGGACCCGCTCGGGCGCGGGGTCGAGCACCGCGACCGTGTAGGCGCACACCAGGCCGGGCTTCTCCTGCTCGGGACGGGCGGCGATCCGCTCGCCGGGCAGCGTGAAGGGCGCGAGCACGACGCGCCCGTCGAGGCGCGCCAGCCCGTCGCCGCCGTAAACCAGCTTCTCCACCGTGACCTCGAAATTGCTTACGATAAGAATGACCTCCGCCCTTCTATGAAAGCACGAGCGGCCGGCCGCAAGCACCGCGGAGCTTGAAGATCCCCGCATGCTCTCCCGCTACCTTCGCCTGCTGCGGGCCAACCGCAACTACCGCCTGCTGTGGCTGGCGCAGCTCGTCAGCGAGCTCGGCGACTGGTTCTACACGCTTTCGGTCTACAGCCTGATTCTCGAGCTTACCGGAGGCAAGGCGGAGGCCGTGGGCCTCGCGGTAGTCCTGCAGGTGCTGCCGCAGACCCTGGTGGCGCCGACCGCCGGGGTGATCAACGACCGGCTCAGCCGCAAGGCGATCATGATCGGCACGGATGTCGCGCGGTTCTTCGTCGTGCTCGGCATGCTGGCGGTGCGCACCCCGGGAATGGTCTGGCTGGTCTACGTGCTGCTGCTGTTCGAGACGGTGGGCGCGGCGTTCAACGAGCCGGCGCACAGCGCGTCGATCCCCAACATCGTGCCGGAAGAGGACGTGCTGCCGGCCAACACGCTGGCTTCCATTACGTGGTCGTTCTGCCTGGCTGCCGGCGCGGGCATGGGCGGAGCGGCGGCGGCGCTGTTCGGGCGCGACGCGGTGTTCGTTCTGAATGCGGTTTCCTTTCTGGCCTCCGCCTGGCTGGTGCGCCGCATGAGTTTCGCGGAGCCGCACACCGCCGGGGTGCCGCCGCTCTGCGCGCGCGACCTGGTGGATTTCACGCCCGTTTTGGCGGGCGTGCGCTACATACGCTCCCACCCGCTGATCTTCGCCACGGTGTTCGTGAAGGGCGGGATCGGCCTGCTGGGGGCCAACAACGTCCTGCTGCCGATTCTCGGGCAGCGCGTCTTTCCGGTGCACTGGGGCGGTCTCGACCCGCAGCGGGCCGCGCTGCTTGGCATGAGCGTATTAATGGGAGCGCGCGGCGTGGGGTCGCTGATCGGGCCATTGATCGGCGGACGCTGGGCGGGCGAGAGCCACACGCGGCTGCGCACCGGTATCCTGGTGGGGTTCGTGTTCGCCGCCGCCGGCTATGTGCTGCTGGGCGGCTCCGGATCGCTGGCGCTGGCGGTAGCCGCGGTGGTGGTGGCGCACGCCGGATCGTCCACCAACTGGGTCTTCTCCTCGACGCTGCTGCAGGTCTACACGGACGACCGTTTCCGCGGCCGCGTCTTCGCCGCCGATTACGGCATCTGCATGCTGACGCTTTCCGCCAGCAGCTACCTGGCCGGAGCCGCCATCGACTGGGGCGTCCCGCCGCGGACCTTCGCCATGCTGATCGGCGGAGTGATGCTGATCCCAGCCGCCGCATGGGCCGCCGCGTTATTCGTGGCGAAGGGCAGCCATCGGGTCGAGTGACGCAGCGCGGCGCGCCCGGCCGGAAGCCGAACTGATAGCCGCCCCTTCGTCGCGTTCGTCATGCTCTGGGCGATATGTAGGGTCTCGTTACCTTGACTCTGCAACGGTTCCCGGTCAATTTATCAAGCAGCGGTTCGGACGCATAACCCGATTCACTCCGGCTGAACGCAAATCGCAGCGCCGTCGAAGGACACCACCGCGGTTTCGGTGCCACCTCCGTAGGCCGCACTTACGGTGATCGTCAGGTTCGATGTGATGCTCGTGGACGAGTTGGGAATTGTGCCGCATTGCGGCACTTGGGGGAACGTGCCAGGGAGTCGTACGTTAATCTGATAAAGCCCGACCTGCCCTGGTGTCAACCCGACGAACCTTGGTTGGGACAGTTCGTTGCTTCCAGAAGGATCCACATACGATATGCTCGGCGTCGCATTAGGACGGAAGCTGTATTGCAGGTAGACTGCACGATCGACCGTGGCGGCTGGCGAGGGGGACACGTCCCCAGATTGTACAGCCTGGTTCGGCAGCCCCAATCCCACGGCATAGATGATTAATGCTTCTCCTGGACGTGCCGGAACAATCGAGGTCACTTGGCTGCCGTCGGCGTGCGCAACGATGGCAGGACACGGTGAAATAGTCGGACGCCGTCCGAACCAGGGAAAAAAGAACCGGTCGCATTCCGTCAATATATGAATATGGTTCATCACGGCCGTAATACGAAAAGGAACCGTGTCTTTCCCGTTCTGGTGAACGACAAGCCAAGCCCGATCGACCGTTCCGGCGAGGTCTGGATGGAACTGAGCCATTTCGTAAGGGATCTGTAGCGTGATCCCCGTCATTAGACAGTTAGGTCCAGTTTCGAACTCATACTGTCCGCAGTCGTCCCATTGATCGATTCCGAGCAACGGTACTGCGAGATCTGCCGGGAGTGCGGCTGTCTGATGCAGCGTTACAGACACTCCGCCGAGGGTAAGTGGCAGCGGCGGCTTTGCTGATCGTATATAGTCTGGTGTGATCTTTTCTAAACCGGAAGCGGTTATCGTTACAAGTTCTCCGGGAGCCGCTGGGGTGACCGGCAGAGCGTAACCTGAAGCGACTACTGCCGCTGTCTGGCCGAAGAGGGAAATGGTGCCGAGGGTGGACCAGAGCGCAATGCTTGGCAGCCTGGGACATATTAGATCCATGCGCTGACGGTAACACCATGAGCGCCAGAACGGAGGCGATTGCCGGAGGAGTGCAAGCTTCTCGAAAGTGGGGAAAAGTGCCAGCCCGTGCACGCCGCGGACCTTCGCCATTGCGATCGGCGGGCTAATGCTGATCCCCGCCGCCGCATGGGCCGCGGCGTTATTCGTGGCGAAGGGCAGCCATCGGGTCGAGTGACGCAGCGCCGCCAAGGCGAAGGGCTTCGCCCGAAGTCCCACACTGAAGCACTCTCTTGCGACTGCGATCTCAGCGACGCCAGCTTCGGAATGGAACAACGGCTAGGGATGCGGATACCAGCGAAGGTGTATCGGCCCGAGTCCCCAGCCCTCAAATATGAGCGCGTTGCCGTCGGCGCCGACGAGGTGGCCGCCAGGAGCGGATCCCACCGGCCGCCACGTGGAGGAAACCCGGTCGAGCGTGAGCAGGCTGTAGGTCACGCCATGACCCGACGGGTTCAGGTTCGCATGCTGAACGAAGACGTGGCCGTCCGACGTAAGCGCCACCGTCAGTTCGTAAGCGAACGGGTCCAGCCTCCAGCGTCCGGTCAGGTTTCCATCCAGGTTGAGTTCCACCCACTCGGTCTTGCCACTGTCCATTCCCGAGTTGACCCAAAGCCCAACCCTGTCACCTGCGACAGTAATACAGTTCGACCTTTGCCAAGTCTGATCGCCCGGTGGGAGCCCGTGCGGAAACAGCGACTGCGGCAGATACGCACCGGCCTGTTGACCGCTGGGCAGAAACCGGCGAACGATCATGTAGCCGGAGTCGTCCCACGCCCCCGGATGGCCGGCGAGCGTTTGGTAGCCGAGGGTCCAGAGCGAATGGTCTTCACCGAACGAGAGGTGAGTCGGCCGGTAGCGGCCTGTCTGAATGCTTCGCGCCGGCGCTCCGGAAGGATCGAACAGATCGATCCCGCCCGCAGCTTCCGTCCGCCACGCGATGGCAAGAGCGCCGTCCGTATCGGCTGCAATCGCCTCCGCGGTTTTATCGGGCGTCAGGGAGTAGGCGGCCGGATATCCGTCCGGCTTGTAAATGGTTAGCGGGTTCTGGCGTCCGGCCCAGTAAATATAGCCTTTGTAATAGGCCGGGATCAGCATCCCCGAGATTTCCGTTGCCTGCGAGGTCACCTCACGAATCGGGGCATTCGCTGCTCCGTAGAGGCAGGTGAAAGCCGCCAGAAGGGCAAACGATTTCAGCACAGATACCTCCTCGCACTACCACGCTTGACGCGGACCCGGCCCAATGCGTGCAATTCGATTCGACGATCAGGCAAGCGGCGAAACAGGCGATTGGCAAGTCCAGCTACTCGAATTTTAGCTAATAGGCCGCATTAGGCTTGTCTTGATTTCTTCACTATAATCGAGGAAATGGCCCGACGATTTTATCTCGGTGAGTTTGAGTTTCTGGTCCTGCTCGCGGTCATACGGCTCGACGAGGGCGCTTACGGCGTGCCGATATCGCGGGAGATCGAACACCAAACGGGGCGAGCGGTTACATTCGGCACGGTCTACGCCACACTGGAGCGGCTTCAAAAAAAGGGTCTTGTTTCTTCGCATCTGGGTGATGCGACGCCCGAACGGGGTGGCAGAGCTAAGCGATATTTCGAGGTCACCCCAAGTGGCCTGCGGACAGTGAGGGAAACGAAGCAGACATTCGTCACGATGTGGCAAGGTCTTCGGCAACTTCAAGGAGGAATCGTATGAGGACATCACACGCCATCGCCGTATGGCTGTTTGATCGGCTGGATCTCGATAGTGCCCTCGTCGGCGACTTGTTGGAGGAACGCGCACGAGGCCGCTCGGCATTATGGTATTGGAGACAGGTCGTAATCGCGATATGCCTGGCGATCTGGAGAGCCCTGCTCGATCACAAGTTGCTCGCGCTACGCGCAATCGCTACCGGCTGCGCCACCAATTACGCATTAATGTTTCTCTTGGAGAGGTTCTTGCCACACTTAGCCAGGCTTGGGCCGACCGCCTCCGCCAAGGCATGGATCGTCGGCCTGTCGCTCATCCTGCTCATACAATCGCTAACGGGTTGGGTTGTGGCTCGCACCCATCGCGCGCAAGCAGTTCCCATGATCACTGCCTTCGCAATATGGTTATTAATGCTCGCGACCATCATGTTGGCGAAGGACGCCTATCTGAGAATGCTGCTCGTCGATGCTATTGACCAACCCGGGTTTCGACCCTACCTTGCACGATATTTCGTTGCCGTATCGATAGCGCTTTTCGCTGAGATCGCCGGCGTCTACATTGGAGGCACGATTGGCGCGCGTTCACCGAGCGACGTGCATCGGCGCTGATAAAAGGTCGGCAGCGGCACACGCCGGATCGTCCACCAACCGGGTCTTCTCCTCGATGCCGCGCTATTCGTGGCGAAGGGCAGCCATCGGGTCGAGTGACGCAGCGCGGCGCGCCGGAATCGCGGCTGCCGCCACCGCCACCAGTGCCAGCAGCGCGATGGTGCCCGCCAGGACGCGCGGATCGGCCGGCTGCAAGCCGAACACGAGCTTGGCGACGAGGCGTCCGAGGACGGAGGCGGCAAGTCCCCCGGCCGCTACACCTACCGCCGCAAGCAGCGCGACTTCGCGGAATACCAATCCGACGACGCCGATCCGCGTGGCTCCGAGCGCCATGCGAATGCCGATCTCGCTGGTGCGCCGCGCCACATCGTATGCCAGCAGGCCGTAAATCCCGACCGCCGCGAGGGCGATCGCCAGGACGCCGAACCCGAACGAGAGCGCCGCGGTGAGGCGATCGCGGTCGATGGTGCGGTTGAGCAGGGTGTCCGCCGAATCGATGCTATTGATGCGGAGTGCGGGGTCTTCCGCGCGAACGACCGACCGCACGTCCGCCGCGATTGCGGCGTTCGGGCGGCGTGTCCGCAGCAGGAACCGCGTAGTGAAAACCGACTGAAGGGTCTGCGACTGCGGCAGATAGAACACCCACTGCGGGCGCCGCCGCACGCTGGTCCGGATGTCCGCCACCACCCCGACGACCTGCCAGGTTTGCTTGCCCTTGCCCGTCGCCATATTGAACGTGCGGCCGATCGGATTCGTCTCGGGGAAGAAGTGGCGGGCGAACGCCTGGCTGACGATGGCAACTGGCGCGGCGCCCGGGTCGTCGCGGTCTGAAACATCACGTCCGGCCAGCAGGTGCGCGCCGATGCCGGCGCAATAACGCGGCCCCACGTGGTGGAAGATGGCGTGATGCTCGGGCCCCGCGACCCCGGGCAGGGCTTCGGACTCGACTCCCGTTTCCGAGTTACCGAACGAATAGACGCCGTTCGACGAGTAGGTCACCGACTGCACATTGGGAAGGGCGGACAGGCGATCCTGGAGCCGGCGATTCAAGGCCGACATCGCGGCGCCCTCGTAGCCCGCCTCGGTGGAATCCACATCGATCTGCAGCAGGCCGCGCCGGTCGATTCCGGTATCGAAGGCGGTCAGGTTGCGCAGGCTGAAAGCGAACAGGAACGCTCCCGCGACCAGGACTACGGAGAGCGCCAACTGCACGGAAGCGGTGGCGCGTCCGAGGGCGCGGTACCCGCGCGCCGCTCTCGCCGCCCGCGCGCCCTGCTGGAGACTCGCGGCCAGCGAGCCGCGTGTCGCGCGCACGGCCGGTACGACGCCGCAGATCAATGCCGCCACCACCGACACCGATACGACGAACAGCAGCACGCTGCCATCCATCCGCAGGTCGAGCAGTACGGGGTTGCCGTTAAGGGAGATGAGGGAGACCAGTCCGGCAGCGGCCGGACGGCATAGGGCAAGGCCCGCGACGGCGCCGCCGGCGGCGATTACCACCGACTCGGTGAGCAACTGGCGCACGATGCGCCAGCGCCCTGCGCCGATCGAGAGGCGGACGGAAAGCTCGCGCCGGCGCTCATCGGTGCGGGCGAACTGCAGCCCCATCACGTTGACGCAGGCGAGCAGCAGGGCGATCCCGACCATCGCGAAGATGACCCGCAGCGGCTCGGCAAAGCGGGATCTCAGCGAGGAGACGCCCTTGCCGGCGGGCTGCAGATCCATCTGCTCGGACTCGATCTGTTTGCGGACCCAGTCGGGCAGCCCCGGACCGGCGCGCTCGATATCGATCCGCTGCGCCAGAGGAGAGAGCGCCGTAGACGCCTGGGATATATGAATGCCGGCCTTCAGCCGTCCAAAGAGCTCGAGGAAATTATCGTTGGGACTGTCGAGCCAGTTGCGGCCCGGGAAAACCGCGGGCTGCAGCGAGAGCGGGATCCAGACGTCAGCTCCTTCTCCCACACGCAGGCCGAAAAACTCCCGGGGTGCGACCCCGACGATGGTAAACGGTATCTTCTGAATGCGGATGCCGCGGTCAATCGCGTCGCGCGCGCCACCGTAGGCACGCTGCCAGTAGCGGTAGCTCAGTACCGCAGCGTGGGCCGGTGCGGCGCGGCGGTCATCGTCCGGCGAGAGGGTCCGCCCAAGAGCCGGCGGCACTCCCAATTCGGAGAAGTAGTTGCCCGAGACCAGGTCCACCTGGCCCGCTTCAGCGCCGCCGCCGGTATCGATGTCGCGGGTAAGAACTCCGCTCGTGGCGAGCACGCCTGTGAGCACTTCGCTCGAATTCTCCTGAAACCTCCGGAACGTGAAATGCGAGGAGCAGCACTCGCCGAGCTTTACGAGCCGCCCGGGGTTGCTCACGGGCAGGTCGCGCCAGAGGAGCGCATCGATCAGGCTGAAGATTGCGGCGTTGGCGCCGATGCCGAGCGCCAGGGAGAGCACCGCGACGGCCGTAAATCCGGGCTGGCGGCGCAGCACGCGGAAAGCATACTGGACATCGCGGCCGACGCTTTCGAGCCACGACCATCCCCAAGCGGCGCGGGCGTTCTCCGCGGCAAGCGTGAGGTTGCCGAGTTCGCGCCGGTCCACAAGAGCGGTAAGGGCGTCCATTTCCTCCTGCATGTCGCGCTCAGCGGCGCGGCGAAAGCCAGGCAAAAGGTACTTCCACCGGTTGAAGCTCATGTCTCATTCGTTCCCGGTTCCGTTTCCATGACGCCGGCGACCGCCGCTACGAACTGCGACCAGCGGGACTGCTCCTCGGTGAGCTGCTTCTTCCCGGCCGGAGTGAGGCGGTAGAACTTAGCCCTGCGGTTGTGCTCCGAAGTTTCCCATTTGGAGGCGATCCAGCCTTTCAGCTCGAGCCGTTTGAGGGCCGGATAGAGGGAGCCGAACTCGATATCGAGGGTCTCCTTGGAGGTGTGGCGGATAGCCTTGGCGATCCCATATCCGTGCAGCGGCCCGAAGACGAGGGTGCGCAGGACGAGCATGTCGAGAGTTCCTTGCAGCAGGTCCATATTGAGAACATCTATATATTGGCTCTCTTCACGTCGGCTGTCAAGAGCGCGAGGGACCGGGAGATCGGAATGCGACGCAAGGCCAGAGCGACCGGAGCATCAGACCTCCCGAAGCGCTGTAAGCGGGTCCACGCGGGTGGCCCGCCGGGCGGGAAGATAGCACGCAACGAGAGCTACGCCAGTGAGAACGGCGGCGGCGGCCCCGATGCTGAGGGGATCGGTGCCGCTGACTCCGTAAAGCATGGGGCTGAGTACGCGGCCGGTCGCGAGCGACGCGGCCAGGCCGATGCCGATCCCGACGAGCACCAGCGACATCCCGTGTCCGAGCATCAGGCGGAAGACGCTGATGCGCCTGGCGCCGAGGGCCATACGGAGGCCGATCTCGCGCTGCCGCCGGGTGGCCGTATAGGCGAGGATCCCGTACAGGCCGATGCTGGCGAGCCCCAGCGCGAGCAGGCCGAAAACGCTCAGCATGACGACGCCCATGCGCGCGGAGAACAGGCCGCCATCGATGATCTGCCGGCCGGTGCGCGGCATGGTGACGACGATCTGGGGGCCGGCGGCGTGAATTTCGCGCTCGACCGGTGTAATTTGCTGGAGCGGATCGCCTTTCGTGCGGATATAAAGCGACATGGTATCCGAGTAGTTCTGCTCGAACGGCACATAGACGCAGAACTGCGGGGGCTCACCCCACCCAGTATAGTTGGCGGTGCGCGCGACGCCCACGATCTTGCGGAAATGTGTTTCTCCGGGCAGTTGGATGCGGCGGCCCAGTGCTCCAGCGGGCCATAGCTCGCGGGCCATGCTCTCGTTGACGATGGCGACCGGCGTGGAGGTGTCGCGATCGAGTTCGGTGAAGTCCCGGCCGGCGCGTATGGTGACACCGGCCGTGTCGAAGTAGGAGGGGCCCACAGTGTTGACGATGGTACGGATGGTGTCGGTCTTCGAACGCTGCCGGCGGCCTTCGACCTGTAGTCCATTGACGGCGCGCGCCCATAGGGGCATGTTGGATGACCAGGCGGCGGAGACGATGCCCGGCATACGGGACACGCGGTCGCGGACTTCCTTATAAAAGGACCTGGTCTGCGCCCTGGTGTAGCCGGCTTGGCCGGCATTCGTGGAGAAGACGGCCAGGTGCGCGGTCTGGAAGCCGGGGTCCATTTCGTAAGCGCGGCCGATACTGCGCAGGAAGAGCGCCGCGGTCACGAGGAGGAGAAACGAAAACGCCACCTGGCCGACCAGCAAAGCATTGCTCAGGCTGATGCCGCTACGGTTTCGGCCCACGGTGCGGGCGGATTCCTTGAGCGCCTCAGCGAGATTGGCGCGGGAGGCACGCAGTGCCGGCGCGGTGCCGAAGAGGAAGCCGGTGGCGAGCGAAAGCAGGATAGCGTAGCCGAAGACCAGGCCATCGAACCTGGGAGTTGCGAAGTTGGCCGAGCCGGGAAGCGCGGCGAACAGGAGGCGCAGTCCCGCGTACCCGACGAGGAGACCGGCGGCGCCGCCGAGCAGTCCCATAAGGACAGCCTCGGTGAGAAACTGGCGGACCAGACGGGCGCGGCTGGCGCCAATGGCCAGGCGGATGGCGATCTCCTGCCGGCGCGCGGCGGAACGGGCGAGAAGCAGGTTGGCGACATTCGAGCAGGCGATCAGGAGGACGATGCCGACCACGACGAGGAGTGCCGCGCCGGCAAAGACAAACTGGCTGGACGTGCCGCCGCCGGCGTTGGCCAGGACCGCATCGCGGATGGGCCGGACGGTCGCGGTATGGCCCTCATCCGTAGCCGGATATTCGCGGGCGAGCGAGGCGGCGATGGTCGCGATGTTGGCCTGCGCCTGTGCCTGCGTGATATGCGGGCGGTACCGCCCGACAGCGAGGAAGGCCGCCTGGCCGCGCTCACGGAGGGCGTTCCGCATCTGTGCGGGCCAAACGCGCCCGGCGGTGGCGGCGGGGAGCCAGAAGTCCGGACCGAAGATCGCATTCACGCCGATGAAGCCTCGGGGCGCCACGCCGACCACGGTGAAAACGACATCATTCAGCCGCACGGTCCGGCCCACGATACCGGCCGCGCCGCCAAACCGGGTCTGCCAGGTGGCATAGTTGATGACGGCGACGGCAGGGCCGCCGGGGGCGTCTTCTTCCCGCAGGAAGAAACGGCCGGCCGAGGGCGCGAGGCCGAGGGTCTGGAAGTAATTGGCCGTGACGAGCTCGGCAAAAAGCACCTCTGAGGCGCCTTCTTCCTGGTGCGTCAGGACGCGCGGGGAGGAGTAGCCCGCAAGCGAATCGAAGACGGCATTTTGCGCCTGGTAATCCTCGAGGTCGGGATAGGAAATCGGGAAAGGAGTGCCGGTCTTGGAAGCATCGGTCTCGGCGCCCGCGATACCAGCGAGTTCGCCGGGGTTCCTGGCCGGGAGTGGGTTCAGGATGAGGGTATTGAGCACTGTAAACACGGTGGTGTTGGCGCCGATGCCAAGGGCGAGGGTGAGGACGACGAACGTCATGAAGATGGGGCTCTTCCGCATGCTGCGCAGGGCGTAGCGGAAGTCGCGCCAGAGCCCGTCCAGGAAGCCGCCGGAGCGGCCGTCGCCCGGAGGGACGGGGTCGTAGCGCGGCAGGCGGTGTTCGGAGCGGACCGTGTTGCGGAGCGGGTACGTGCCGTCGAGCTCGGCGGCGACCTCGCGGTAGGCATCTTCGGGAGCGGCGCCGGCCGCGGTCAGGTCGCGATAGCGGTCTTCGAGGTGCTGCGCAAGCTCCTCGGCGAGTTCGGATTCGGCCGGGGCGGTAAGGTTCAGAGCGGCCAGGCGAAGGCGGACGAGATTCTTCCAGTCAGGCATGTTCCATTCCTGTGATGCGGCCGATGGCGGCCACGAAGTCTTTCCAACTCTGCTGTTTCGAGCGCAGCGCCTGGCGTCCTTGGGGTGTCAGGCGATAATAACGGCGGCGACGCTGGTCGGGTTTCTCGACCCACTTGCCCTCGATCCAACCCTGGCTCTCGAGACGGTGCAGCAGAGGATAGAGCGAAGTGACGTGAAAGCTCACGGCGCCGCCGGAGCGGACCTCGATCAGCTTCGATATGTCATAGCCGTGGCGGGGCTGGGCTTCGAGGAGCGAGAGGACCAGGAACTCGGCGCTCCCCTTCTTCCATTCGGCGTCGGTTTCGATATTGTTCTTGCCCATATATGAGAGTTAAACATATCGACGTATGACCGGTCCGGTTGTTAGCAGGGGGTCATCCGTTCGGCACTGCGGCCCGGCAGGCCATAAGTGCCTTTTGCGCGGGCGAGCGGATCCTCAGCATGATTCATGCAGATCGCCGCTCGCGATAAGGCACATGTATCTTCCTATTGCCGCTCCCCCTCGTGGTCGTCCTCCGCGGCCGCTCCGGAAATCGTTCCCGTAAACTCACCCGTTTCGGAAAAGAGGACGGGGTTGTTTAAGGCGTCGGCCAACACCGGCAGCGCCGTCTCGGTATACGTAAGGACGCCCGATGCATTCTTGAAACGGCCGGTTCCACCGCTGATTTTGAAGGTCAAGGTACAGTGGCCCACCATATGCACGAGATCGATGCAATCGCCTCCTTGCGTGAGATTGACCGTCAACAGACTCCCATCCTGGAAGCGAAGCAGGCCCACGCCCGCCGTCCTTTGAAAAAAGAGACCCGAGCAAGTGCTGGACGGTTGCGGAGAAAGTGTGATAGCACTGACATTTCTGAAGGTAAACAGGCCGAGGGTGCCGTACCCGGCGACATTCTCTTCGGCGGTACTGGTGTTGGGCTGCTTCAGATCGATCGGGCTGGCCGAGCCGGTTCCCGAAAACACCATCTTTACGGGGTGTTGTGCGTAAGCGCTGGCGATAGTGAGAGTCACCATCAGCGCGATAGTTGCGAGGCATTTCATTTGTGTTTCCTGCTTTCTGGAGGAGATCATCTCCGTCCACCGGTACAGGCGGCATTGGCGCCCCAAATCCGGCCACGCTTTTCGTATATATTTGTTGATGCCTTGGGGGAACGGGGATCTATCGACGCACGCACGCCCGAAATCACCAATCTCTTGAGAGCTTGGGGAAACGGTGACGAGGCCGCCCTGGCCCGTCTCACGGAGCACGTCTATCCGGAACTGCGGCTCATGGCCCGCCGGTGCATGAAGAACGAGGCTCAGAGCAATACCCTGCAGGCCACCGCATTAGTCCATGAGGTCTACCTCCGCCTGGTGGACGTGACCAACGTGGAATGGCAGGCGCGCGCGCAGTTCTTTGCCATCGCGGCCCAGATGATGCGGCGCATTCTGGTGGACGCCGCTCGCACGCGCGGCTCGCGGAGACGGGACGGAGTACCTCTCAAGGTGGATCTGGACGAATCTGCCGTTTTGTCGCCCGGGGCCGAGCGGTCCATCCTGGCCCTCGACGAGGCCTTGACAGCGTTCTCCCGTATGGCGCCGCGCCAGGCAAAGGTGGTCGAACTGCGTTATTTCGGTGGATTGACCGAGGAAGAAATCGAGGCGGCCCTTAAAATTTCGCCGCGCACCATCAGACGCGACTGGGATTTCGCCAAATCCTGGCTGATGCGCGAGCTCAACCATACAACAGGAAAGGCATCGGGACACTGTACATGACCCCGGAGCGTTTCCGGCAGATCGAAGAGCTGTATCACGAGGCTCGCGAGGCTACTGCCGAGGGGCGCGCGGCACTCCTGGCGCAGACAGATCCCGAATTGCGCCGCGAACTGGAATCGCTTTTCGCACAGCGCACGGGCGACGACTTCCTGGAGCGGCCTGCGGTCCAGAACGCCCCGGAGCTGCTGGAGGACGCGGCCGTCACGGCAGTCGCTGCGGGGACTTGCCTGGGTCCTTACCGCATCGAAACCAAACTCGGCGAGGGCGGCATGGGCGAGGTGTATCGGGCGGTGGACACGCGACTAGGCCGCGCCGTAGCCGTCAAAACCACTCGCGAGCAGTTCAGCGCCAGGTTCGAGCGCGAGGCACGCGCGATCTCGGCGCTCAATCATCCCAATATCTGCACACTCCACGACGTTGGCCCCAACTACCTGGTGATGGAACTCGTGGAGGGCGAAACACTGGCGGCGCGGCTCAAAAACGGACCGCTCCCCTTCCAAGCAGTGCTCCTCTGCGGTTCCCAGATCGCGGCGGCACTGGTAGAGGCTCACGGCAAAGGCATCATTCACCGCGATCTCAAGCCCGGTAACATTATGATCGGGAAGTCCGGCGTAAAGGTTCTGGATTTCGGATTGGCGCGCGTGGGTCAGGATGAATCCGTCACCGGCAGCCAAATGATTGTGGGCACGCCCGCGTACATGGCTCCGGAGCAACGGGAGGGCAAACCGGCGGACGCACGCTCGGATATCTATTCATTCGGCTGCGTGCTCTACGAAACTTTGACCGGCGCGCGAGTGGGGTCGTCGCAGCAGAAGCGCATCCGGCCTCGAAAACTGGAGAGGATCGTAAACCGGTGTCTGGAACGAGACCCGGCGCGAAGGTGGCAGTCCGCCGCCGAATTGCAGCAGGAACTTGCGGCAGTCAGGCCGGTGAGCCGCCGGGCGTACGCGGGCGCCGCCGTCGCGATTCTGCTACTGGCCGCGGCAGCGGGCTACTTTTCTCTTCACCGTCCGCCGAAACTCACGGCGAAGGACCCGGTGGTTCTGGGAGATTTCGAAAACAAGACCGGCGATCCGGTCTTTGACCAGACGCTTCGGCAGGGGCTGACGGTGCAACTGGAACAGTCCCCATTCCTCACCCTGGTTTCGGACCAGCAAATCCAGAACGTGTTGCGCTTCATGAACCGGCCGCCGGAGACGCGGCTGACTCGGGCGGTCTCCCGCGAGATCTGCGAGCGAACCGGCGGCAGCGCAGTTCTCGAAGGCTCCATCGCAAGCCTCGGCAGCCAGTACGTTTTATGGCTCAGGGCCCGGAATTGCCGGACCGGCGAGGTCCTCGCGGAAGAACAGGCACAGACGGAAAGAAAAGAAGAGGTGCTGAAAGCGCTGAGCGGGATTGCGATTCAAATGAGGACGCGGCTGGGCGAGTCGCTGGCCAGCGTTCAAGAGCACTCGACGCCGCTGGAGCAGGCAACCACGCCGTCGCTGGAAGCTCTGCAAGCGTACAGTGCGGCAAAAATCGCCATGTACGCGGGTGGTGGTCCGGCCGCGATCCCGCATCTCCAGCAGGCCATCGCCATCGATCCGCAATTCGCGATGGCGCATGCCGATCTCGGGTTTATGTCGTGGAACATGGGGCAAACCGATCTGGGAGCCGGGGAAGTCCGCATCGCCTACGGGCTTCGGGATCGCCTTAGCGATCGGGAGAGGCGCTACATCCTGATGCTCTACGACCGCCAGGTCACCGGGAACCTGCAGAAGGAGTTGCAGACTCTCGAATCGTGGGCGCAGACGTATCCTCGCGATGCGTATGCGCCCGGCATTATCGCCGGTTGGGTCACCTTCGGTACCGGCCAGTATGAAAGGGGGATTCAAGCCTCGCAAGAGGCCATACGGCTCAATCCGGAGATCCCATTCCCGTATGGGGGCGTGGCCTTCCACAATCTTCTCCTTGGGCGATTCACCCAGGCCGAGGAGGCCCTGCAGGTGGCGGCAGAGCACAAAATGGAAATCCCGGAAATTCTGGTCATCCGTTACTACCTCGCGTTTCTGAAGGGCGACCAGGCGGGAATGGAGCGCGAAATCGCGCGCGCTCCCGCAGAGCATGCCGAGGACTGGATGTCGCACAATCAGGCCCTGGTGCTCGCCCGTTCGGGACGAATGCGGGAGGCCAGGAGCATGTGGGAGCGGGCAATCGCATCGGCGCAGCAAGGCGGCAAGCATGAGACTGCAGCGATCTATGCCGCCGCGGAGGCGGCGTGCGAAGCGCATTGTGGAAATTGGGCATTGGCGAAGAAGCGCGCTCAGGCGGCATTGGACCTTGCCAGGGGCCGCGATGTGGAGTACGCCGCCGCCTTTGCGCTGGCGAGGTCAGGCGAGCTTTCAGTGTCCCGAAGGCTCGCCACCGACCTGGAGAAACGCTTCCCGGAGGATACCCCTGTGCAATTCGAGTATCTTCCCACGTTGGATGCTCTTTTCGCACTCGCTCATCGGGCGCCTTTGGACGCAGTCGAGCGGCTGCAACGGGCCGTTCCCTACGACTTCGCCATGCCGGGCACTGCGTACTTTGGCAGGTTCGGAGGCCTCTATCCCGCGTATATGCGCGGGGAGGCGTACCTCGCAGCAGGACGCGGCCAGGAGGCCGCGGCAGAGTTTCAAAAAGTCCTCAATCACCGCGGCATCGTCCTCGCCGATCCTATCGGCGCCCTCGTGCACCTGCAACTGGGCAGAGCATACGTTGTCTCGGGCGACAAGACCAAGGCTAAAAACGCCTATAAGGACTTCCTCACGCTCTGGAAGGAAGCCGACCCGGACATCCCCGTCCTCAAACAGGCCAGCGCAGAATACGCGAAGCTATAGTCCGCAGTTCCCTTCAAGCCTGCGGAAAGCGGAGGCTCGGGGCGCAGGCCTACTTCCTTCCGCCGAAACTCTTGAGTGCGACCTCTTCGTTGGTGTAAGTCTCGAAAACGGTGAGAAGCTTGGTTATCTGCAGAAGGTCGTTCACTCTCTTTTGCAGGTTCAACAGTTTCATCTGGCCGCCTCTGCTGGTGACGGTTGCATAGCTGCCGATTAACTGGCCTAGCCCCGAACTATCGATGTAGCTGACCTCGGCTAGATTCAACAGAAGGTTCTTCTGATTGCCGGCGAGCGCCTCTCGGATGGAGTCTCGCAAATCAGCCAGGGATTCACCCAGGGTGATGCGACCGCTGATATCCAGAATCGTCGCATCCGCAGTCTCGCGAATATCGATTTTCAAGCTCATCGAACAAATTCCTTCCGCCGGACCCCTTCCCCTAAGGTAGGGTGGTTGCCACGTGGCGTAATGGCGCCCGGGATGATCGGATCAGGGCCCCACTCCGATCCTACATGAGATCAGTGTGAATACCAAGGATTCACCGAGGGTCGTCCCTAATGACGATATACCCTGTCGTGGTACACTCGGTGGCCACAATGCGACGCGGCGAATACGGTTACGATGCGCCTTACGCATTGGTGGCTTTTGGAGCTTTGGCGGTTATCAGCGGTCTTGGCGCGGCCATCGCCTGGTGGCGCATGCCAATTCGGGCCGCCACCTCCTTCACGCTGTATTTTGTTCTGTTCCTGGCCAACACGACCAGCTTTTTCTACACCACCCGGCGTGGCAAATTCCTCGAGTGGGAGCGCATTCTGGATCGTCTTCACCTGCGGGGCGACGAGATGGTGCTCGATATGGGGTGCGGCCGAGGCGCGGTGCTGACGGCCGTAGCACGCAGGTTGACCACGGGCAGGGTGACAGGGGTGGATATCTGGAGTACAACGGACCAGTCGGGCAATGCGAAGGACGTTGCCCTTCGAAACGCGTCGCTGGAAGGCGTTAGCGATCGTGTGCATATCGAAACCGCTGACATGCGGGCCCTTCCATTTCCGGATGCAACTTTCGATCTGGTGGTATCGAGCTTGGCGATACACAACATTCGATCGAATGCCGGTCGCAAGCGGGCGATCGCCGAAGGGTTCCGGGTCGTGAAACCCGGAGGCAGGATGGTGATCGCGGATATCCGTGCTACGGCGGTGTATGCGGACGCTTTGCGGGCGCTCGGCGCGTCGAAGGTGGAGCGCCAACGGTTTGGCTGGAGATTTTGGTGGGGCAATCCAGTCGCGGCCACAACCCTCCTCACGGCTTCAAAACCCCGGCATTGACTCCGCTCCTTATTTGTCTTACGATGTTGGACAAATGGCTAGAATGGATTCGATCGGCCAGTTCGAACAGCTGGTGCTCACGGCAATCCTGACGTTGCACGACGATGCCTACGGGGTCACGATTCACTCCAAGGTGCAGGAACTGGCCGGGCCCAAGTCAGTCTCGCTCGGGGCGGTCTACGTCACACTCGATCGATTGGAAGACAAGGGCTTTGTGGCGTCCTGGATGTCGGACCCTACACCCGAGCGCGGTGGCCGCGCCAAACGGTGTTACCGGCTGGAAGCCCTCGGCGAACGGGCTTTGCAGGAATCGGCGGTCACGGCGAAGCGTATTTGGGACGGGATCGTGGAAGTGTGGGGCAAGGAATGGGCCAGGGAATGGGGCAAGCGGTGGGGGAAAGAGGCGGGCTGATGAGTTCCGGCCCGTCCAAGATCGCTGAGGCGATCGCCGGAGTCCTCGTTCCGCCGGCCTGCCGCGAGGAGGTACTGGGCGATCTGCACGAGCGCTACCTCTCCGGGGGCCAATACGCGGCGGACGCGTTGCGCACGGTTCCACTCGTGATCCTCAGCAGAATCCGCCGCACTGCGGACCCGCAGGTACTCCTGATGCAGGCTTTCGCCTGGTACATGTCGTTCCTCGGCGCGGCACGGCTTCAGGATGCGGCACTTCTGACGGAGCCATGGGGACAGGCGCGCCTCGCGATTCCCGCGGCTATGGCAATGCTAGGTTTGATCCTGGAGGACACGTATGCGAAACCCGGGCGGCGATCATCGTTGAAGCTGGCCCTAGGTCCCGTGCTGGGCCTCGGATTCGCGCTCGCGTCGCAAGGCATCTTCCGCGTCAGCAACCCGAGCCTGGCGGTTCCGAACTGGATTATGCTTTACGGATCCGCCGCCGGCTTACTCTTGTCGTCGGCTGTCCGGATCCTCTTTCCGCCGGCGAGCGATCAACTCCAGGGAGCCAATGTCCCGGCGGATTGGCTGAAGCGGTCCGGCGGATCGCCAGGAAATGACCGGGCGGCGCTTCCGAAAGCCAGGATTGCCGCTGTCCTGTTGGTGCTGTTGATTGCATACCTGGCATGGAAGAACTGACGCGGTTCGCCATGGACCTGCCGCACGCCTGATCCTCCAGTCTCTCCTGATGGATCGCTTCCTACTTGTGAAGAATAAAGAGTCGTCGGTCTGCGGTATGGAATCGGAGTTAGAAGCTGAAAACCGGGGACCTCGCCATCAATGTGGTATTTGTCGCCGTCGCAAACGAGCGGCTCATCTCAATGCTCATCGATGGCAAGGCGAACTCGGGGTCACCCTGATGGCAGTGCCCGACAAGCCGCAGAACCGCGTCGAGTTTTCCGGGCACGTCCCTGATCAAAACACCCAGCTAGCCTTGCAGAGGAGCTTCCTGGCGGCTGAACGGACGCTGATGGCGTGGATTCGCACATCGATTTCCATGATCGGCTTTGGTTTTACTCTGGCAAAGCTCTTTCAATCGCTTGCCGACGCGCACGTCCTCGTCAAAGGTCCTGCGGGAAGGGTCTGGACCGCGGAAGGCGTGGGCATGTTGCTGATCTCACTCGGAACTTTCTCCTTGTTGTTTGCAGTTCTCGATCATCGCCGCGAGTTGAAGCAGTTGCAAGCCGCCGGTTTGCGGCCGCGGTTCAGCCTGACCATGGCTGTGGCATCGGTACTTGCCATCCTCGGGGTCATGGCCTTACTTTCGCTCGAGGTGAAGTTCTGAGCGATTGCCTTCCCGCTACGGCCGAAGGTTTACGGCGCACTGGTCAGAGCTGCCGCATCATCGCCTTAATCTGACCCACGGCGTAACCCCATCCGCCGCGCTGACCCGGGTCTCCTGGAAACTCCGGGACGTGGTCCGGGTGAAGCAGCCGCGGATATCCCGTGGCATGCAGTGCGCGAAGGCACGCCAGCATGTCGTTGTCACCCGCGTCGATGAACGTCTCCGTGTATTTCTGGCGAGGGACCTCCATCAGGACGTTGCGAAAGTGCACGTGGTTGATCTGGTCCCGCCGGCCGAACCACTGGATGTTCTCGATCACGTTGTATCCCATCTCGCGGGTAACGCCGGTGTCGAAGGTGATTCCGTTCGCCGGGCTGCGAACGATGTCGCAGACACGCCGCAGTCCATCGACGGAGCCGAGAATCTGCTCGATGCCGCGATATTTCGGGGGCGGCGGATCATTCGGATGCACGGCCAGCCGGACGCCGGCGCGCTCCGCGACGGGGACCACCGCCTTGAGGAAGCGCTCGTACCGGGTCCAAAGCTGGGCGGCGGTGTGCTCGCCGATATCCGGCAGCGGCGGCAGGTTGCGGCTTCGATCGTAATCGTGTGCCGCCAGCAAGGAGCCTCCGCGGCCCGGCTTCTTGTAATAGCCGCCCATCGCTCGCAGGGCATACCAGTTGTATTCCACTACCGGGATGCCGACTTTGCCCGCGACGCGAATCGACTCGCAGACATTCTCGATGTCCTTGTCCGCGCCGGGCCGGCCGAGGACCGCATCGCGGAAATCGTGGAGCATGAGATTGCCCACTTTGAGACCGAACGATTCCACGCGGTCTTTGATACGGCGGATGTCGTCCTCTTTCCAGGGAGGCTCGGCATGGTCGCCTTCCATCTTCACGACCCGCCCTTCGTCCGAGTAGGTGGGGCCCCCGGGTCCGCTGGTGGTGACCCACTCGACTCCCAAAAAGGCGATGAAATTGAGGGCCTGGTCGGACAGGCTGGAGGCGGGCATCGTGAGCTTGATTGCGCCTTTCAATTCGGCGGCATTCCCGTCCGGGGCGAATGGGGACGGCAGCGCGAGCGCGCCTGTGGCGGTCAGGAGGCCGCGCCGCGAAATCGGATGCGTCATGCGCGGAAGGGTACCACGCGTTGACCAGGCATGCAACGCAGGCCCGATGTGAATATGAAGGGAGGCAGCCTCGAGGGAAGACTCACACCAGGCGCTTCGACTTCTTCGGAGGGGGGCGGCGCGGACGCTGCCGCGCGGAAACGGACTTGACGACGAGCGCCGGAGTCCCTCGGGGATCGAACGGTATCTTCGCCGTTCGGACCGCTTGTTCCATCAGATCCCGGACGCGGCGATCGTCCAGCATCTCGACCGGTTCCAGGACGATGTGGCGGGCGGTGGTGCCCGCGCCTTTCAGCAGGGCGTGCGGGTCGTCGAGCCCCCGCGCCTGGAGAAAGAACAGACTTACCCAGCGGGGGTAGAGGGCGATGGAAAAGATGGCCTCCGAGGCGCGGTCCGAAGGGCCGAACCCGATCGCCAGGGCATTGTAGTTGTCGTAGACCAGTTCGTGTGCCGACGGGTACCGGCTGCGCAGGTTTGCCAGGGCCCGGCGAGCCAGGGAGGCGATCTCGGGCGTGTACTTATCGAGGAAGGCGTCCAGTTGTTGGCTTGGGGGCTGGGACGAGCGTTTCGGCGCCGGCATGACGGCACTGTATCACAGGCGGTACGCGGGCGGCTGGCTGTCGCGCGGGGGCAGGTAGAATTCGATGGCTTCGGCGCGGTTCAGGCGCTGCGGCTCGCGCTCGCGGTCGGGATGGGTCGCGCGGAAGCGGTCGAGCATCAGGGTCTCGAACTTCGCTACCAGATCGGGATGCGTCGCAGCCACGTCGGTGAATTCGCCGGCATCGGCTCTCAGATCGTACAAGCGGCGGTAGCGGCCGGGGGTGGGGTTTTCGGTGAGATAGCCGTCCTGGCGGGCGCGCCGGCCGGAACAGAAGATGAATTTCCATTCCGGGGTCTTGATGTAGGCCTCCTCGTTTTCCAGGTACTCGCTGAAGATGTGGTCGCGCGGCCGGTCCACGGCGCGGCCTTCGAGATACGGACGCAGGCTGCGGCCGTGCATCACGGGCAGCGGGTCGAGGCCCAACAGATCGACGATGGTCGCGGGCACATCCACGTGCTCGGTAAGGTCGTGGACTACGCCGGCGCGGATGCGGCCGGGATAGCGCATGAGGAGCGGGACGCGCAGCGCCGGATCGTAGCCGCAGTGCTTTTCGAAGCGGCCGTGCTGGCCGAGGTCGTAGCCGTGATCGGCCATGTAGATGACGAAGGTATTATCATCGAGGCCGAGGCGCCGGAGGGCGTCGAGCACGCGGCCCACGTTGCGGTCGAGGAAGGCGGCGGAGGTGTAGTATGCCGCGATGATGCCTCGCTTGTCGTCATCCGTGAGATCGCGGAAGATTTTCGGGATCTGCCAGGCGTCTTCCGGTCCTACGCGCGGTACCGGGAACTGCTTCGGGTCGAAGAGGCCGCGGTCTTCCAGGGGAAAATCGAATGGCGAGTGCGGCTCCTGAAAGCTGGTCCACAGGGCGAAGGGCTGATTGCGGTTCTCTTCCAGGTAGCGGATGGCCTGGCGGCCGATGTAGGTGCCGCGCATGTCTTCGTCGTATCGTGCGAAGGGCAGCTTGTCGGCGTCCAGCCATGTCCGGGCCGGATCGCGGAAGGGGCGCCACTGTGCAGGCTTGGCGGGAACCCCGGCGGGGGCGGGCCGCGGCTTCACTTCCGCCAGCCAGGCCCTGGTGATCTCACCCTCGGTCATCATGACGTCGAAGCCATGCAGGCCGGGCGCGGCGGGGCGGTTGAAGTGCATCTTGCCGAAGACGGCGGTCCGATAGCCGGCCTGGCGGAACTGTTTGGCCAGGGTCGGCTTGCCGGGCGAGAGCGGCGTGCCCAGCAGAGTTACTCCGGCCGAGTGCGGCAACTGGCCGGTGAAGAACGATTGGCGCGAGGGCGTGCACACCGGAGCATTGCAATGGTGTGCGGCGAAACGCATGCATTGGGCCGACAGCCGGTCGAGGTTAGGCGTATGGGCGGCGTGGTTGCCGTCGCAGCCCATGACGTAGCCCGCATGGTCGTCGGCCAGAATAAACAGAAAGTTGGGCTTCCGCGAGGGGCGCGCGGGCGATTGTCCGCTGGAGAGCGAGGCGCCGGCCAGGGTTCCCAGCAGGGTACGACGGCCGATTGGGGTGGAGCACCACATTGGAGTATGTTGAAGAATCATCATACTCGCGAAAAGCTCATGACGCTCGACCGAAGAAACTTCCTGCGGCTGATGGGGGCCGCGGCCGCCGTGCCGCCGGCGTATCCGGCACCCGCGCGAAAGCCCAATTTCCTGGTGATTCTCGCCGACGATATGGGCTTCTCGGATGCCCGCTGCTATGGCGGGGACATCGATACGCCGAACCTCGACCGCCTGGCGGCTGGGGGAATCCGCTTCACCCAGATGTACTCGACGGCGCGCTGCGGGCCGTCGCGAAGCTCGCTGCTGACCGGATATTACGCCCAGCAGACCGCCTGTGACGTGATGACGCCGGGCAATATCCCGGACTACACGCGATTCATTCCGGACCGCCTGAAGCCGCTCGGCTACCGCAGCTATCATTCCGGAAAGTGGCACATCCGGTTCACGCCGCGCGAGGGTGTGCGGTTCGACCACTCTTACACGCTGCTGGACGAAGACCGCTACTTCACGCCGCGCCGCCTGGAACTCGACGGAGAGCCGCTGCCCCCGCCCAAGCCGGAAGAGCATTACTACACCACCACGGCGATCGCGGATTACGCGATCCGCTTCCTGAAGGAACACGCGCGCGATCACGCAGGCGACCCGTTCTTTCTGTACCTGGCGCCGCACGCGCCGCACTTCCCGCTGCAGGCGCCGGCCGAAGACATCGCGCGGTACAAGGACCGTTTCGCCGATGGCTGGGATGCCGAGCGGGAGCGGAAGCTGGCGCGCATGCGCCACATGGGGATCGTGAACTGCGGGCTTGCGCCGCTCGAGCCGAACATGTGGACGCGCTGGAACACTCCGGACGCAGAGTTGCTGGCGAAGATCGGGCCGGGGGAGGTGACCCGGGCGGTTCCGTGGTCCACCCTGACGCCCGAGCAGAAGGCGTTCCAGCGAACCAAGATGGCGATCCACGCGGCCATGATCACCAGGATGGACCTGGAGATCGGAAAGGTCCTGGATCAGTTGAAGGCCATGGACGCCTGGCGCGACACGGTAATCCTGTTCCTCTCGGACAATGGCGCGAGCTCGGAGCAGTTGATACGCGGGGACGGCCACGACCGGGCGGCGCCTCCCGGCTCGGCGCGGTCGTTCCTGGGACTCGGACCGGGATGGTCGACCTGTTCGAACACGCCGCTGCGGCTGCACAAGTCGTGGGTCAACGAAGGCGGCATCGCGTCGCCGCTGATCGTGCACTGGCCGAACGGGATCCGGGCGCGCAACCAACTACGGCATGATCCCTGCCATTTCGTGGATTTGCTGCCGACCCTGGCAGACCTGGCGGGCGGCGATCCGCGGGAGCATCCGAAAGGCGGGCCGCCGCCGGCCGGACGCACACTGGCTCCGGCATTCCAAAAAGACGGCGCCGCCCCGCACGATTTTCTGTACTTCAACCACAATCACAACCGGGCCATCCGCGTGGGCGACTACAAGCTGATTGCCACGGGAGAGGATGGCGCCGTGGGAGTTGTACGACCTGGGCACGGACCGGTGCGAGCAGCGCGATCTGGCTCGGGAACAGCCCGCGCGAGTCGAAGAAATGGCAGCGTTATGGAGGCAGCGGGATGAGGAATATGCCCGGCTTCGCGAGGCTTCCCCGCCCAGCAGCCGCCGGCGGATGCGGACTTCGGGATAGTACCGTGTTATCGTGCGAAAACCACCGGTAAGACGCTGCCAGTGATATTGTAGACACCAAGGGGGCCGGTCCATAGGGGCCGGAACTGCATGATACGAAAGTCCTCAGCATTTCTTATCCCGCTCTATGCGGGCGTGTTGGCGGTTGCCGGAGCGCAGCAGGCGCCCAAGACCCAGTTGACCGCACGAGAGCTGTTCTACGCCGCCGTGGAAGCGCCCAAGCCGGCCACGCCGGCCAAGCCGCAGGCCAAGGCGCCGCGAAAGGCGGTCGCGAAGGCGGAGTCCGTACACGAGACGCGCAAAACCGAGGACCAGGCGCCGGTTCAGCCAAGTCACCATACGCCGCCCACGCCGGGGGCCGGGTTCGTGCAACTGGCTTCGGAACGGACTACCGCGCCCGCGCCTACAGCGGGGCCGCCTCTCGGTCTCAAGTGCACGATCAAGAAACTCACCGATGGGGAGATGACGGCTGTGCCCGCGGACACGGTGTTCCACGCCGGCGACAAGATCCAACTGGAGGTCCAGGCCAACAGTCCGGGCTACCTCTACATCATCGCCAAGGGATCGAGCGGCACCTGGAAGCCGATGTTTCCCTCGTCGGACGTGGAGGACGGCAATAACCATGTAGACGGGTGGCACTCCTACACGCTGCCCCCGAAATCCCGCATGGTCTTCGACCAGCAGACCGGTACGGAGCGGATCTTCATCGTGTTTTCCCGCGAGCCGGAGACCGACCTGGAGAAGACGATCTACTCGCTACAGGGCGGAAGGCCGCGTCCGGCCGCTGCGCCGCAGGAGGCTCCGCATCAGAAGCAGATGATCATGACGGCGAGTGTGGACGATGCCATGGTGGGGCGGCTGCGCACTACCTTCTCGCGCGACCTGGTGATCGAGCGGGTGAACGAGGATACACCGGGTGAGAAGAAGGAGACCGCCGTTTACGTGGTGAATCCGACGGGCAGTCCCGATTCGCGGGTGGTGGCCGACCTCGCGCTGGTGCATCAATGATTCGCGGATTGGCGGCGGCAGCCCTGGGGACGGCGCTGGCGGGCGCGCCGGCGCTGGCGCAGAGCCGCACCATGCAGCAGGGCGTGCACCGCATGGAGATCACGCTCGAGCGGATGGAACGGGGCGCGTGGCACACGATCGATCCGGGCCTGGTGCTGGCGCAGGGCGACCGCGTGCGCTTCCGCTTCCACACCAATTTCGACGGCTACCTGTACGTGACCAACTTCAGCAGCTCGGGAAAATACGGGCAACTGTTCCCGCGAGTGGAAACGGGGCAGGACAACCACATCGCCTCCGGACAGATGTACCAGGTGCCGGAGACCGCGACGGTGTTCAGGATCGCGGGGCCGGCTGGTTTTGAGACAGTCTACTGGCTGGTCAGCCCCACACGGCTGGCCGCGCCGGCCCTGACGCCCGAATCCAAGCCGCTGACGTTGATGCCGCGGTGCGACGACGCCATTCTGAAGGCCCGCGGCGACTGCATCGATTCTTCGGCCGGGCCGAAGCTGATTCCGCGCGAGGTGGAACTGCCCCAGGACCTCGCCCAGGCGGCGGGAGAGAGCCGCCGCGACCTGCTCTTCATGCGGCAGGAGAACAAAGCGGTGATCTCGTCGCCCGAGCCGTTGACCGGCCCGGTGGTGTACGAGTACCGCCTGGCGCACCGGTGACCGTCATGTGGAAGAGCATCCCCTTGCTGCTGGCTTGCGCCGCGCTGGGCGCCCAACAGCAGCAGCCGCCGCAACAACGCCAGCGCGACCTGAAGCTCGAGAAGATCGAGACTCCGGCCCCTCCCAAAGCTCCTTCGATTCCGCGCAGCTACGCGGTGATCGTGGGAATCTCGCATTACAAGAACCTTCCCGAGAAGCTGCAGTTACAGTACCCGGAGCGGGACGCGCAATCGATCTACACCATCCTGATCAGCCCGGAGGGCGGCAATTTCAAAGCGGAGAACGTCCACATTCTGACGGGAGACAAGGCGACGCTGGCGGGACTGCGGCGGGAGATCGACACCTGGCTGCCGGGCGTGGCGAAGCCGGGCGACCGCGTGCTGATCTACTTCGCCGGCCACGGTTTCATGTACCAGGGCAAGGGATATCTGGCGCCGTACGACATCGACACCAACCGCATCGCCGCCACCGGCTATCCGATGGAAGAGCTCGGCGAGGTGATGGGCGCCAAGATTCGCGCCACTTCGAAAGTGCTGCTGACCGACGCCTGCCATAGCGGTGCGATATCGCCCGAAGATACCGCCAGCCTGAACAAGACTCTGTCCTCGCTCAACACGTCGCTGTTTTCGCTGACGGCCAGTCGCGATCGCGAGCGGTCGTTCGAGAGCCCGGAGCTCGAAGGCGGCCACGGCGTGTTTACTTACTACGTAGTGAAGGGGCTGGAAGGCGCGGCCGATACCAACCACGACGGCATCGTAACCGCGGATGAGCTGGCCGAGTACACGCACACGCAGGTCCGCGAGGCGACGGGCGCGCAGCAGAATCCGACTTCGGACCGCGGCAGCTTCGACCCGAACATGCTGCTCTCGTATGTTCCTTCGAACGCCGCGCCCGCCACGCCGCCGGCGCCCAAGTTCGGCACGCTGATCTTCGAAGCCAACAAGGATGGCGTGGAGGTGTTCGTCGACGATAAGTCGGTGGGGGTGATCGCGACCGGCAAAACCATCACCGTGCCGGGGCTGCAGCCCGGCGAGCACACCATCAAGGGCGTGAAGATGGGGTACGAACCGGACGGTCCCCGCCAGGAGACGGTCTACCCCGGGCAGGACTCCACGGTTACCATCAAGATCCTGATTCCGCGGCGGCGCCCCAAGGCAGCGGTCGATTCGCTCGATGACGGCATCAAGTATTACCTCAAAGGCTACCAGCAGAACTATAAGAAGGCAGCCGATTATTTCGAAAAAGCGCTGGTCGCGGATCCGACTTACAGCCAGGCCGCGTACTACCTGGGGCTCACTTACAACGCGATGTTCGACGAGGAGAAAGCCCAGCAGTATTTCAAGAAGGCCATCGAGATCGACCCCGACTATCTGGAGGCGCACGCAAATTACGCCGGCATGCTGCTGGACATCGGCGACGTGGACGAAGCCATCCGGCAGATCAACACGGTGCTGACGCGGCAGCCGAATCACGCCATGGCGCTGACGATGCTCGCCCAGGCTTACCGTTTGAAAGGACTCTATCCGCAGTCCATCGACTCGGCGCGGAAGGCCGTGCAGTTGACGCCCAAGAACGCGGAGCCGCACCTGTGGATGGCGGACAGCCTGCGGTTGAGCGGAAAGTTCGCGGAAGCCAAGGCCGAATATAGCCAGTACCTGGCACTCAGCGATTTCGACAGCCACCTGGCGGGGCAGTTGAATTACTATGTGCTGGGATCGCTCTTCGGCCTGGGGAAAAAGAAGCGCGCCGGAACGCACGACATCTGGAGCGACCTGCGGAGCCTGGCCTACTTCGGGCTCTGCGATTGCGAGCGCAAGATGTCGAACTTTGACCAGGCCATCGGTTATTGCCAGCGCTCCCTGTCGTACGATCCGCAGGATCCCTACGCGCACTTCGCGCTGGGAGTGTCGTACATGCGGAAGGCCAACGAGACGAACAGCGTGGCGGAGCTGGCGCCGGCGTTGAAGCACCTGCAGGAAGTCGTGGCGATTAATCCGGACCTGGATGAAGCGCAATTCGCGAAGAAGAACATTGCGGTGATCCAGCAGGCCTTGCAGCAGAAATAACAGGCTACCTGCCCTCCTCTGACTTGAACCCCGCGGCGCAACGGAATATTCTCAACCTTGTGATCCCCTCGCGATTCCTGTGTGCCGCTCTCTTCGCCGCCGCGCTTTCCGCTCAAACGATTGTTGTCTCGCCCGACGGGCCCATCCACACGCTGGCGCAGGCCCGCGCGGAGGTGCACGTCCAGCGCGACGCCGGCCGCACCGGGACCATCACGATCCAGGTTCGCGACGGCACCTATTTTCTCGATGAAGCGCTGGTCCTGACTGCCGCGGACTCCGACACGGTCTGGGAAGCCGCGCCCGGCGCGCGGCCCGTCATCAGCGGCGGGCGCGTCATCGCGGGGTGGTTGAAAGGCCCCGGTCCGCTTTGGAAGGCCGACTCCGGCGGCTCTTCGTTCCGGCAGTTGTTCATCGGCGGACGCCGCGCTCAGCGCGCCCGCACGCCCAACTACGGCTTCTACCGCATCGATGGCCCGAGCCCGCAAGATAAGCCGCTCCGCCTGCACTTCCGCGGCAGCGACATCAGGAGGGAGTGGGCCGAGGCGGGCGATGTCGAAGTGATCGCCTACTTCGCCTGGGCCGACATCCGCATGCCCATCGTGAGCGTGGACGAGGAGTCGCACACCGCCAC
The DNA here is from genome assembly GCA_963836015.1 of Bryobacterales bacterium. Classification (GTDB taxonomy): domain Bacteria; phylum Acidobacteriota; class Terriglobia; order Bryobacterales; family Bryobacteraceae; genus CAWCDJ01. Next base: position 1,452,272 of record CAWIIF010000004.1, read on the forward strand.
GCTGACCGGCGATCCACGGCCTTCCAACAAAGAAGCCGACGCGCGGTACTACCTCGAGAACGCGCCCGACGGGCTCGACACGCCGGGCGAATGGCGGCTGGACCGCAAGTCCCACACTGTTTTCTACTGGCCGATGGCCGGAGAGAACATGGCGGACGAGCAGGTGATCGCGCCCGAACTGGAGCACCTGGTAGAACTACGCGGCGTGCACGACGTGACGTTCCGCGGCCTGCAAGTCGCCCACGCCGCGTGGAGATTGCCGCCCGGAGGCTATGCCGATACCCAGGCCGCCGTACCGGCACCGGCGGCGATCGTCGGGATCAACGCGACCGGCTGCAAGATCGAGCGGTGCACCATCGCGCACTCCGGCGGATACGGCGTCTTCTTCGGACGGGGGTCGAAGCGAAACCAGGTGCTGGCCAGCGAGCTGTACGATCTCGGCGCCGGCGGCATCAAGCTCGGCGAGCCGCAGCAGTATCCGGACGATGCGGACCAGAACTACGAGAACGTGGTGGCGGACAATCACATACACGACCTCGGCCTGGTCTACGCGCCGGCCGTGGGGGTGTGGGTTTTGCAAAGCGGACGAAACCAGATCGTCCACAACCATATTCACGACCTGTATTACACCGCGATTTCCGTGGGCTGGACCTGGGGCTACGGCGAGAACCAGTCCAAGGGCAACGTGATCGAGTACAACCACCTGCACGACATCGGCAAGGAGATGCTGAGCGACATGGGAGGCATCTATACGCTGGGCGTGCAGCCGGGGACGCGCATCCGCAACAACCTGATCCACGATATCGCGTCATTCACTTATGGTGGGTGGGGCATCTATCCCGACGAAGGGTCGTCGGAGATGCTGATCGAAAACAACATCGTCTACCACTGCAAGAGCGCCGGTTTTCATCAGCACTATGGGCGCGAGAACATCGTGCGCAACAACATCTGGGCGTTCAATCGCGAAAATCAGCTGATGCGGACGCGCGCCGAGCCGCACCTCTCATTCACCTTCGAGCGCAACATTGTGTACTTCGACCAGGGACGCCTGCTCGGCAGCAATTGGACCGGCGACCAGTTTGCCATGAAAGGCAATGTCTACTTCGATACTCGCGGCCGGGACATTCGCTTCGCCGGCAAGTCGTTCGCGGAGTGGCAGGCCGCCGGCAAAGATGCGGGGTCCGTCATCGCCGACCCGCTGTTCGTGAACGCCGGCAATTTCGATTTCCGCCTGCGCCCGGGTTCACCAGCGCTCGAGATGGGGTTCCAGCCGATCGATATGAGCACGGTCGGCCCGCGTGTGCCGTCCGGGCAGTAACGTCCTAAATCCGCCCGAACTTGGCGACCGCTTCTTTCATCGACTTGAACTTCTCGATGAACGGCAGCATGGTGTGCTCGGTGTTGTCGAGATCCTGCGCTTTCTTCAGTACGTCGGTGGCGTGGGCGCGCGGCACTACGACTACGCCGTCTTCATCCGCCGCGATGATATCGCCCGCGTTGACGCGCACGCCGTCGCAGGTCACCGGCACGTTGACGCCGGCGAAGCGGAAATGGTTGATGGTGGTGGAGGGCACCACGCCCCGGCTGAACACCGGGAATTGAAGGCGGCGGATCTGAGGCGTGTCGCGCACGCCGCCATCGACCACCGCGCCGGCGAGTCCCCGCACCTTCATACCCGTAGCCATCAGCGCGCCAATGCCCGCGTAGTCCACGCCATCCTCGAGGACCATGACATAGACCGAGCCGAACGGGGCTGTGTCAATCGCATCCAGCATGCCTTGGGAGGCCGGCGCGCCCTCCTTGTGCTCTTCCTTTTTCATCAGGACGGTTACCGCGGGACCGGCGAATTTCGTGGTGGTGAGCGGGCGCATGTCGTGCGACATGTAGGCCCGCTGGCCGTACAACTGCTCCATCGCGTCGGCCACCGAGGCGACTTCGACATTGCGGAAGCCTTCCACCAGTGGATCGCCGGAAGGCTGCGCCATCAGCCAGACCGCGGCTGACACGGCCGTCAGCCCGGCGACAATCAAAATGCGTTTCATGTGCGGCTCCTTTTGCTGCCTATCGGGTCGCCTGATAGTTTCCGTAGCCCACGATCACGGTGGAAGCGATCAACACCGCCAGCGCAAGCGTGAGCATCCGCATGGTGCGGGGGCTCGCGCCTCTCCACTCCTTCAGCCCCAGGCCCCACAGGGTGCTGAAGATGATGATGCTCGCCATGTGCAGGGTCCAGCTCGAAAACTTGTAGGCGCCCATCTGCGTTTCGCCCATCGAGTAAAAGAAAAACTGCATGTACCAGGTCACGCCGGCCAGCGCGCAAAAGAGGTAGTTGGAGAGCATGGGGGCGCGCTCTACACGGGCCGGCGAGGCGACCATCACCTTGGCCATCTCCTCGGCCGGTGCGTCGGTGACGGCTTCGAGCGCCAGCTCCGTCTGCGCATGATTCCGCACTTCCGAAGTGAAGTACTGGTAGCCCGTCCTGTTCTTGATGTTCAGCGCCAGGCACCAGACAAAATTGGTGGTGAACCCGCCGAGTAGCACCACCACCAGCACCGGCAGGCCCTGCCACAGAGTCGCGGTGCCATGGCGCAGCGTGATAGCCTTGATCGGGTCGCCCGCGGCCAAGCCGTAGGAGAAACAGGCGCTCATGATGCCCGAGAAGGTTGCGACCAGCAGCCCCTTCTTCAGGTTGAACTCTTTGATGACCGCGGTCTTCTGCTCGGCCGAGAGCTCCCTCTCTTTCGCCATGCCCGCGAACCCGGCGATCGCGATGCCCGCCAGGCAGACCGCCACGCCCAACAGCACGAATTGCCCCGAAGTAGTTCCTAAAACGTGAGACACAAACTCGCCGCGGAAGATCGGCGGGACGAGCGTGCCGAACGCCGCGCAGTATCCGAGCGCGATAGCCATACCGAGCGACATGCCGAGATACCGCATGGTCAGGCCGAAGGTGAGTCCGCCCATGCCCCAAAGGGCGCCGAAGACGTAGCACCAGACGAGGGAGTCGGTGGGGGCTTCCGAGAGCACTGCGTGGAGATCGCTGGTCATGAAGTAGGCCAGGATGAACGGCGCGAGAATCCAACTGAAGATGCCGCCGACCAGCCAGTAGGTCTCCCAGGACCAGACTTTCACGCCCCGATAAGGCACGTAGAAACTGCCGGACGCCAGCCCGCCCAGCCAGTGAAAAAACACGCCAAGGATCGGATTTACTCCCACGGATTCCGCCTTTCCCGACCTCTCACGTTATCACGGTGTTCAGTGGGGTAGGCCTCCTGGCCTGCCCAAGCGCGCGAAGCGCGCCTGTTGCCGCTTGGACATGCCAGGAGGCGCCAGGAGGCCTGCCCCACTAAAAGTCGAACTGGTCGATGTTGGCCTTGTTGAAGATCACGGGCTTTCCCAGCAGCACCTGGTCGCCGCGCACCTCGATCCGCCCCAGCCGGCCTGCCTGGAACGACGTCGTTCCGGCTCCGATCCGCCCCTCGGCCATCAGCGCGCCAGTGTATACGGTCAGGTATCCCAGATCCTTCGTGTTCCACAGCACGACCGCCTGCACGACGCCATCGTGCACATAGCGCTTGTTCAGGTTGGGAAGCGAGAGCCCGATCACGTCCACGTCCTTGCGGCCCGATTGCCGGACGGCTTCGGCGGCGCCCGGCACGGCGGCGGTCGCGATGGCCATCATCAGCTTAACGTCCGGATAGGCCTTGAGCACGGCCTGCGTTTCCGCAAAGGCTTTGTCGCGGTCGTCGTCGCTCGGCCGGATGGTCGCGAGCTTCAGCCCCGGGTACTTCGCCATGCGCTGCTTGATGAACTCGATCCACTGGTTCTGGTTGGCGGCGCTCAGCGCGCCGGTGACGATGGCGAAGTCGCCTTTACCGCCGAGCAGGCGGGCGGCCTCGTCGGTGAGCGTGAAGCCGATCCCTTCGGCGGTGGCCTGGTTGATGAAGAAATCGCGCGCATCGGGCGCCGCATCGGCGTCCCACGTCAGCACCTTGATGCCCCGCGCGCGGGCTTTGCGCAGGACGGTCGAGATCCCCGCGGAGTTCTCCACGCTCACGGCGATCACGTCCACGCCGCGCGTGATCCACCCCTCCACCACCTCGTTCTGTTCTGCGGCGTCGAGATCGGTGGGGCCGTCCCAGATCAGGTCGACGCCTGCGTCGCGGGCCGCCTCTTCGGCGCCCACGCGGCAACTGGCGAAGTAAGGATCGCCCTTGGCCTTGGGCATCATGGCGATCACCGGCCGGTGCGCGGTCTTCGCCGCCGCCGCGGCCGGCCCGCCGCCGGCCGGCACGAGCGAATGCACCAGCCAGGCGTTGGTGCCCGCGACGATCAGCGATCCGGCCAGGATCACCGCGCAGAGAATGGCAAGTTGTGAGTTCCTCATGGGTGGCGTTTCCTCGAGACCAGTGGACTCCGGCGGCGAAGTTCGCAGACGGCCGAGTGCGATCGACAGCACCAGCACCACGCCGGTGAGCACGCCGGTCAGCTCCGACGGGAGCGCGGCCAGCCGCAGGCCGTTTTGCAGCACCGAGATGGAAAACAGGCCGAGCATCGTGCCCCAGACCGTGCCCCTGCCGCCGAATACCGACGTGCCGCCCAGAACGACCGCCGTAATGGCCGCCAGCTCGTAGCCGGTCCCGGCGTCGGACTTGGCCTGCCCCAGGTGCGCTACGTAGATGATGGCGGCCGCGCTCGAGACCAGGCCCGAAAGGACGTACACGAGGGCCAGGCGGCTTCCCACCGGGATGCCCGCGTAGCGCGCGCCCGCTTCGCCGAAGCCGATGGCGTAGAGCGTCCGCCCGATGGCCGAACGGTGAAGCAGCATCCAGTATCCGCCCAGAGCCGCCAGCAGCAGCGGAAACTGCACCGGCACGATGCCGCCGATATAGCCTTGGCCGAGCGCGAGGAACCAGCCGGGGAAGCCGCTGTAGTTGACCGCGCCGTGCGTGATCCCCTCGGCAATGCCGCGAAACATGGAGTAGGCGCCCAAGGTCACGATGATCGGCGGAATCCGCAGGCGAGTGATCAGCGCGGCATTCAGGCCGCCGCCCGCCAGGCCCACGCACAGCGCGAGGGCCGCGGCGGCCGCAACCGGCCAGCCCCAGTCGTGCCACGCCGCGCCGAAAGCCACGGCCGCGAGGCCCATCATCGAGCCCACGGAAAGGTCGATGCCGCCGGTCACCATGACCGGCGTCAGCGCCAGCGCCAGCAGCCCCAGTTCCACGCTCAGGCGGATCACTTCGAAGAAGTTCTCGGACGTGAAGAAATTCTCGCCCAAGGCAGAGAAGATGGCGATTTCCGCCGCCAGCACGAACAGCAGGATCCATTCGCCGTTGGGAAACCAGCGGCGGCTCCAGGGCCTACGCTCGTTGAGCGGCAGCGTCGCCTGCATAGCTCCTCTCGCGCCGCCGCAGGGCGTCGATCGCCACCGCCGCCAGGATGATCGCTCCTTGCAGCGCCCGCTCCCACCAGGCGCTGATCCCCAGGAAAATCAGGGCCGGCCCGATCATCCCCAACAGCACGACCCCCAGGACCGTGCCGAGAACCGTGCCTCGCCCGCCCGTCACTGCCGTGCCGCCGACGATCACCGCGGCGATCACTTCGAGCTCCAGCCCGATCCCCGCGTTGGCCGGAATCTGGTTGAATCGCACCGCATTGAACAGCGCGGCAAACCCGCTGAGCGCGCCGGTCGCGGCCAGCACCAGGAACACTACGCGTGCCGGCTCGATTCCTGCCAGGCGCGCGGCTGCGGCATTCGACCCGGTGGCATACACGGCGCGGCCCGCCGCCAGGTTTCTCAGGCTCCACGCCATCGTCAGCACCAAGAGCGTGGCGGCTGCCACCGTGATCCACTCGCTGGCGGGCTGCGAGCGCCCGAACCACTGGAAGCCGGGCGGAAGGTCCATCACCCACGCGCCCTGCGTGATCCATCGCAGGGCGTCGCGGAGCGCCACCATGGAGGCGAGGGTCACCACGATGGACGGAATTCGGCCGTACGCCACGAGTGCTCCGTTGACCGCGCCCATGGCCGCGCCTGCCAGGCATGCGGCGGCACCCGCCAGCGGTGTCGGCAGCCCCGCCTTGGCAGCCGCGCCCGCCACGACGCTGCAGATCGCGAACTGCGATCCCACCGAGATATCGATTTGCCCGGTCAGGATGACCAGCGTCATCCCCAGCGCCACGATCAGCACCGGCAGGTTGGCCATGGTCACATCCCGCAGGTTGACTACGGTGAAGAAGGCCGGCGCGGCCAGCGCCAGCACGGCGGAGAGCGCCGCAATCGCACCCGCCAGCGACAGCTCGCGGCGGTAATGGCTCAGCCTCACGCCGCGGCCCCCTGGCCGAGCGCCAGCCCCAGGATCCGCGCCTGCGTCGCATCCTGGCGTGAGAGCACCCCCGCCACCGTGCCCGCGCGCATCACGGCGATGCGGTCGCTCATCCCCAGGATCTCGGGCAGCTCCGAAGAGATCATGAGGATGGCCACGCCTTCCGCGGCCAGGCCGGCCATGAGCGCGTGGATTTCGGATTTCGAGCCCACGTCCACACCCTGCGTCGGCTCGTCCAGGATCAGCACCGACGGCTTGATGGCCAGCCAGCGCGCCAGCGCCACTTTCTGTTGATTGCCGCCCGAAAGCAGGCCCGCCTCGGTATAAATCGACGGTGTCTTAATCCGCAGGCTCTCCACGAAGCCGCGCGTGAGCTTCCTTTCGAGTCTCGCGTCGATGACCCCGCGCGGCGCGACTGCCTCCAGATTTGCCAGCGTGGCATTCTCGGCCACGGCCATTTCGAGCACCACGCCGTGCTGCCGCCGGTCTTCCGGCACGTATCCGATACCGAATCGGATCGCCGCGGCCGGCGAGCCGATCCGCACGGCGCGGCCGCGCAGCAAAACCTCGCCTGCATCCGCCGGTGTGAGGCCGAACAGGGTTTCGGCGAACTGCGTGCGCCCCGAACCGACCAGACCGGCGAGTCCCACGATCTCTCCCGCGCGCACTTCGAGCGAGACGCTGCGCACCCCCGCCGCCCGCGAGCCGACGGCGCGCGCTTCGAGCACCACGTCGCCGGCCGGCGCCTCGCGCTTCGGGAAGATCGTCGAAATCTCGCGCCCCACCATCAGGCGGATCAGCTCGGCGCGGTCCACTTCGCCCATGCTGCGCGTGGCTATGGAGTTGCCGTCGCGCAGCACCGTCACCCGTCCGGCGATGGCCGAGATCTCCTCCAGGCGGTGCGAGATGTAGATGATACCCGTGCCGCGATCCCGCAGGCTCGCGACCACGCCGAAGAGGCGATCCACCTCGCGGGCCGTGAGCGATGCGGTCGGCTCGTCGAGAATCAGCACCTTGAGATTCGCGCCGATCGCCTTGGCGATCTCCACGATCTGCTGCTCCGGCATGCTGAGCGTTTCCACGAGCTGTTCCGGATGGAGATCGCTCCCCGCCAGTTCCAGCAACTCTTTCGCTTTGGCCGCGCGTGCTTTCCAGTCGAGCCGCCGCCACAGGCCGCCGCTTTCGAGCGAGAGCGCGATGTTCTCCATCACGGTGAGGTGTGGGAACAGCGACGGCTGCTGGTATACCGCGGCGATACCCAGCGACCGAGCCACGGCAGGGCTGTGATGCGCCACCGCGCGCCCCTCAACCGCGAGCGTGCCGGAATCCGGCGCCAGCGCGCCCGACATGATCTTGATGAGGGTCGACTTGCCCGCGCCGTTCTCCCCCACCAGGGCGTGCACTTCGCCCGCGCGCAGATCGAACGAGACGCCTTTGAGCGCCTGGACGCCGGAGAACGACTTGGTTATGGCGAAGGCTTCGAGCAGGGGCATCGAACCGATCTCCTATTATGACGGTTCGGGCTGAGAACGAGGAGCCGGACGGCCGCCTGACGTATTCCATACATTACGCCAACGCCGTGGAATCAAACGCACCGACCGGCTGTATTCTCCGACGTTACGCTGGAGACCGGAGACTTTTCAAATGAGAGAGAACATGGGCAGCAGGGAACAGAAGATTCGCCTGGGTATTGGCTCGGCGGCGGCCGCCGTCGCGATCTACGTACCCTTGCGGTACAAGTGGAAGGGTATTTTAAGCGCGGTCGCCGCGAGCGAACTGTTCAGCGGAGCGACCGGATTCTCGCCGATGAAGAAAGTGCTCGGCCTGGGACGCCGGTAATACTTCGCTACCAGAATCCGTTCTGGAAGACCGGCTTCCGGCACGCGCCGCAGAAATCCGCACCCTTTACGTCGAGCCGCTCCACGGCGTGGCTAGACGCCATCACGCACCGCCAGTCCGCGCAGTGGCGCAGGCCGAAGGTGTGGCCCAGTTCGTGGGCGGCTTCCTTCACCAGCCGCTCGCGTACCAGGTCGTCGCGCGGCGGCATTCCGTAAAACTGCTCCTGCAGGCGCGCCAGCGAGACTACCGCGCAGTTTCCGTCCAGTTGCGCCTCGCCGAACACGAAGGTCAGCACCGGAACATACAGATCGCATGCCGTTACACCGAGCACGCGGGCGTCCGGGTCGCACGTCCGCTCCATTCGCTGCAGGATGGCGGTGGAGTGGTACTGCCCCCGGCGTCCGTCCTGCGCGAACGCGATGTCGAACGTCTCCGGACGAATCCGGCACGGCGTGCGAAACGTGTGCGCCAGCGTGGCGGCCAGGTGCTCGAGGATGTCCAGCCCGGGCGCCGGGCCCGCCCCGCCGTCCGCCAGCGGGATGAGATGGATCGGCTTCACCGCAGACCGTAGCGCCGCAGCTTGTTGTACAGCGTCGTGCGATCGATGTCGAGGATCCGCGCGGCCCTCGAGAGGTTGTGCTGCGTCTCCCGCAGAATCCGCTCGATGTGCACCCGTTCGATGTCTTCCAGGGTCTTTCCGCCGCGCGGCTCGTCCGCCTGGAACTGGAACGAAAAATCGGCGGGCCGCACTTCCGTGCCGCGCCCCACTACCAGCGCGCGCTCCACCGCGTTCTCCAGTTCGCGGACGTTGCCCGGCCAGTCGTGCCGCATCAGCAGGTCGAGCGCTTCCGGCGTGATCTGCGGCACCGCACGGCTGGTGGCCATGCAGAACTTGTTCAGGAAGTGATTCACCAGCAGCGGAATGTCCTCGCGCCGGTCCCTCAGGGGCGGCAGCTCGATGCAGAACACGTGCAGCCGGTAATACAGGTCGGGCCGGAAACTGCCGGCTTTGACCAATGTCTCAAGGTTCTTGTTGGTGGCGGCGATGCAGCGGAAATCCACTTTGATCTGCTGGTTGCCGCCCACCCGCACGATCTCCTTCTCCTGCAGTACGCGCAGCAGGTCCGTCTGGGTCTTCAGGCTGATGTCGCTGATCTCGTCCAGGAAGACCGACCCGCCGTCGGCCACCTCGAACTTGCCCTTCTTGCGATACTGCGCGCCCGTGAACGCGCCCTTCTCGTGCCCGAACAGCTCGCTTTCGAGCAGTGTCTCGGTCAGCGCGCCGCAGTGGATCGTGACCATCGGCATGTAGCGCCGCGGGCCGGCCGCGTGGATCGCGCGCGCCACTACTTCCTTGCCCGTGCCGCTCTCGCCCGTGATCAGGACGGTGGCCTCGGTGGGAGCCACCATCTCGATCAGCTCCGTCACCTTCTTCATGGCCGGGCTCCGGCCGATCAGCTCGGTTCCCGGCTGTACTTCCTGGAGGTTTTCCCGCAGCCGCGCCACTTCGTGCCGGGCGCGCCGGTGCTCCATGGCCTTCATGACCAGGTGCGAAAGCTCGTCGGGGTCGACCGGCTTCGTAATGTAGTCGTAGGCCCCGTGTTTTAGGGCCTGCACGGCGGTCTCCACGGAAGCGTAGCCCGTCATGATCACCACGGTCAGGTCGGGATCGGCCTCGCGCAGCCGCGCCTGCAGCTCCATGCCGTCCATGCCCGGCATCTTGATGTCGATCAGCGCGATATCGAATTGCTGCTGCTGGATGGTCTCCAGAGCTTCGCGGGCGCCTCCGACCGGTTTTGTGGTGTAGCCTTCGCTGGTAAACCACTTGCCGAGCGAATCGCGCACGACCAGCTCGTCGTCGACGATGAGAATTCGCCCCTTAGTTTTCACTGACTGCGTTGGCTCGGTTGCTGTTGCCATAGATCCTCCCGGGTTTCTGCCCCGTTTACGCGTCCGCTCTCCCGCGGGCCGGGCCAGTTACTGTGCCCCCCGCAGGGCTGGAGCGGCCGTCGATGGTACTCCTCACTTCCTCACCCCGTTGGCCACTGCCGCCGTTACCGGCAGCGCCACTTCGAATTCCGTGCCTTCACCCGGCGTGGAGCGGACCGAGATCTCTCCCGCGTGCTGCTCCACGATGCTGTGAGCCACAGCCAGGCCGAGACCGGTCCGGTTCTGGTCTTCCTTGGTCGTGAAGAACGGATCGAAGATATGCGGCAAGACATCCGGCGGGATGCCGCTTCCCGAATCTTTGACCAGCATGGCGCACTGGTCGGTCTCCGGATGCAGAAGCGTCGTCACTTCCAGCCTGCCCCCCTTTGGCATGGCTTCCGAAGCGTTCACCATCAGCACGAGCGCGACCTGCTGAACCTGGTTGGCGTCGCAATCCACCGGCGGCAGGTCCGCCGCCAGCGACTCCTTCAGCTCCACGTTCTGCATCTCCAGCTTGTGCTTCACCAATAGCACCGCGCGGTGCACGATGGTATTCAGATCGTTGGGCTCGCGGATGCTGGGCGCCTGGCGCGAGAAGGTCAGCAGGTTCTTTACCAGGTCTCCGCAGCGCTTGCTTTCGCGCTCGATCGTCTGCAACTGCTCCACGATCTCGTCCTTGGCCGGGATGTCGTGCTTCTGCACTTCTCGCACTACCAGGCGGGCATAGGTCAGGATTCCGAACAGCGGGTTGTTGATCTCGTGCGCCACCGTGGCGGCCAGCTTCCCGATCGAAGCCATCTTCTCGGAGCTGAGCAGCGTTTTGTGCACGCGTTCCAGTTCAGCCGTCTTGCGCCGCACCTGCTCTTCGATGCGTGTCTGCTCGCTGGCCACCTCGGCCGTCATCTTGTTGAAGGAGGCGGCCAAATCTCCCAGCTCGTCTTCCGTGCGCACCGGCAGCCGGTAGTTCAGGTCCCCTTCCCTCACCCGGTGCGTGCCGTCGATCAGCTCCTTCACCGGCCGGTACACCACGATCCACATGAAGATCACCGCGGCCGTGCAGCCCAGTGCGATGGCTGCGACCAGGAACCAGGTCAGGGTCGCCTGGTGCTTCTGGATCTGCTCGTCTACTCCCGCCAGCGAGAGATCGGCGTCGATCACTCCCAGGATCTGTTTCGAGGCGGGGTGCACGTGGCAGCCGGAGTTCGAGCAGTCCGGCGAATTATCGATCGGCCGGATCACCGCCACCAGACGGTGCCCTTGCTTGTCGGTGAAGATGCGGGCGCGGTCCGGGCGCTCGAGCTTCGCGAGCGGCGCCGACTGCGCGTGGCAGCCGTAGCAAGCCTCGGCCTTGGTGTCCACCACCGAGCCCACCTCGCGCGCGTCCGTGGAGAGCGTGATCCGCCCTTCCTTGTTGAAGATTCGGATACGCTGGATCCCCGGCTCGCTGCCCAGTTGCTGCATGACGCTCAACAGCGCGTCCCGATCATTGTGCAGCATCTGGTAGCGGGTGGCGTGGAAGATCACGTTGGCGACGCGGTAGGCTGCCTGCTTCACCTGTTCTTCGGAATTCTGGCGCTCCATCCGCAGGTTGATGGCGCCGAATAAAGTGAAGAAGGCCGCCGTGCTCGCGATCACGCAAACTGCGAGCTTGGCGGCCAGTCCGAGACGGATTTTCGAGCCGCGTTTCATCCCACCTGGACTGAATCCGCCTCCTGTTCTTCCACCGACGAGGACGCATGCTCAACCCGGTGCTCCTCGAAGATGGGGAAGTATCCGGCGATCAGCCGGTAGAACGCGAAACCTGCGGCGCAGATGGACAGCGTCACCGCGACCTCGCTCCAGCGCGGAATGTAGTGGACTCCCGAGCCGGCTTCCAGGCCCGTCGTGCCCACGTTCAGCCGGTTCGCGATGAATCCGAACACCACCATCACCGCGCAGGCGTACAGCGCGCCGGGCCTCATCCGGACCCTCGGCAGGTACAGCAGCACCGCCGGAGCCAGCATCAGGACGATCTCGAGGCCGAACAGCCACGTCTCGATGCGGTTGCGCCCCAGCAGTCCCAGCGCGCCACGATGCGCCAGGTCGAGAAACCGGATCCACAGGTAGACGCTCAGGACCACCGCCAGGACCCGCGCCATACTGGCCAGCAGCGGCAGTTCGAGAGCCCGCCCGAACGCCCGGCTGCTGTGCCAGGATTCGAAAATCGTCATCGCCAGGCCCACGGCGATCGCCGAGATGAAAAACAGAAGCGGCAGCAGCGGCGTGTACCACAGCGGATAGAGTTTCTCCGGCACAATCAGGAACAAGGTTCCGAGCGAGCTCTGGTGAAGCGTCGAGAGCAGGACTCCCAGAATCATCAAGGGAACCGAGATCCGGTGGATCCACTCGGTGGGTCTGTGCCAGCCGAACTTCTCGAAAACTACCGGGAGGAACTCGAGGAACAGGACGGTGGTGTAGAGAGTCACGCACCAGGCCACTTCGAACATCACCGAGTGCGGGTTCCACATCACCAGCGGGTGCCACAGGCGGTCGGGCCGGCCGAGGTCGTACAGCAAGCCGACCACTACCAGTGAATACCCCAGGAACGCGGTCAGAATCGCCGGGCGCAGCACTGGTTTATAGCGCTCGATGCGGAAGATGTGGACGATCGCGACCAGGGTGAAACCGCCGGCCGCCAGCCCTACCCCGCACATCACGTCGAAGGCGATCCAGAGGCCCCACGGAAACTTATCGCTCAGGTTCGTCGATCCGCCCAAGCCGTAAAAGATACGAAGGTATGTAGCGTACAACCCGCTCAGCATCACCGCCGCAAAGATGGCCCGCCATACGGTGATCTTTGGGAATCTGCGCGTCATTTCCGTTTCGCCTCCGCTCTTGCAACCTCCTCGCGCCGGTTCGTGATCCACCAGATGCCGCCCAGCAGGATCGCGCCCGTCGAGACCACGTCGGGAAGCAATTCCAGCACGCGCCAGGTGGTATCGGGCAGGGGTTCCTGCGGGACGCCGGTGCGCAGGCCGATCTGCTCGAACGGAACGGCCGAGAGGTAGAACACCGAGGTGCCCCCGACTTCCGTGATGCCGTAAACCTTCCCGTAGTACTGGTCGGGTTTCTCCGCGATTCGCTGGTGGGCTTCCGCGATCAGCGCGTCCCGGTCTCCGAGTTTTGTCGCCCCTACCGGGCAAGCCTCGGCGCAGGCCGTGAGTTTACCGGCGCTCTGGCGTTCGAAACACATGTCGCACTTCCGCATCCTCGGAAGGCGGCTCGACCATTCGTACGACGGCACCTGGAACGGGCACGCCTGCATGCAGTAGCGGCAGCCCATGCACTTCTCCGCATCGTAGGTCACCGGCCCGAGCGCTGTCTTTTGAAGCGCGCCCACCGGACAAACCGAAGCGCAGGCCGGCTGAACGCAGTTCATACACAGCCGGCGCGAGAACTTGTCGCCGTGCGTTTCGATCGCGGTCAACTTGTGAGCGGAGATCTTCTCCTCGGCGGCAATCCTATCGTTGTACGGAAGACCCCAGCGTTCGGCACAAGCGGCTTCACAAGCCTTGCATCCGATGCAGAGGGTGCTGTCGTACAAGATCGCTTTCGACATATAAGGACCCTCATATCCTTTTTAACAGAAATTCAGCTCTAGGTGTAGCAAAACTTTACAGGTCTGACGCAACCGGGTCGGGTCAAGCGGTGAGGAAGAACTCACCCGTGATCTGCTTCCAGTCCGCATCCGGCAGAGCCGAAAGGAGATCTTCCGCCGGGCGCCCGCCGTCCGCGGCTACCGCACCGGCCAGGGCCGGCTGCCGGGCGTACAAACGCTCGACGGCGTCGCTCATCCATTCGCGCACGAGGCCCTTGGGAACCAGGTTGCGTCCGGTGTTTTCCTCGTCCGGAACGTGAACCGACACCAGCCAGCCTTTCCCGTAGGGGTCATCCCGCAGGATCGACGGGTTGGTCAACAGCTCCGAATTGACTTCCATCACTTCACCTTCGGTAGGGGAGACCATCTCCGTCTTCCGGCCGTCGCGGTAGAACGAGAGGACATTCTGTCCCTGGCGAATCCACGTGCCCGGCTTGGGCAATTCGACGCGCTCCACTTTACCTAAGAGAGCGGCCGCGAATTCATCCGCGCCGACTCGCACTACATTCTTGCGCTCCCGTAGAAGCCAGCTATGTCCGGCATGATAGGAAACCCTTTCCGGAACCAGAAATCCGTCTACGTAATCTCCGCCCGACAGGGCCGGGGCTGTCTTGGGTTCCGCCGCCATCACGGTGTGGAACACCTTACGTCGATTCAGGAAATAATCCAGAACGATGAAAACCAGGAATGTCGCGAGAACTAGTAGGACTGTCATTGGGTGCCTTCCTTTCCTCGCCTCTCTAATGGCACGTGCATAGCCATAAAACGCTGCTTTTTACCCTTTTATCCGTTGTGATTTCATGCAATTAGCGGCTGTGGTGTTTTCGGACAGCAGGGCCTTGTGGTAATTCTCTACGGCACCTTGTCGAGAAATCGGGCAAAGCAATTATGAAATCAGCGACATAAGCCCGATGTGGATAAATCCGACGGGCCTGTCTGGATTATCCGCACTATCGGTGCAGCCGCTTCTCTGCCAGATCGAGATTCCTTCGCGCCGCCTGATGCCCGGGATCCGCCTTCAGGGCCGCCTGAAACTGTTCGATCGCGCCCGCGAGGTTGCCGGATCGAACCAAAATGATCCCGTAGTTGTTGCGATAGTCGGCATTTCCGGGTTCGAGCCCGACCAATTCCCGGTAGGAATCAGCCGCCGCCGCGAAACGGCCGCCGGACGCGGCCGAGTCGCCCAGTACCGTCAGCGCCGCGGCAAGGTGTTCCCTCGCTCGCGCATCGCCCGGATTGGCGGCCAGCACCAAGCGGAAATCCACCGCGGCCTCTTCCATTTTTCCCTGCGCGCCCAGCGCGTTCGCGAGGTTGTACCGGGCGTCGGTATAATCCGGCTGCGCGCGCAGGGCAAGCCGGAACTGCTCGATGGCCTCGTCGAACCGGCCGTCCGATTCGAGGGCCACACCCAGGGAATTCAGGGCCGAGGGCTGCTCCGGCAGGCTGCGCAGCGCGCGCCGCAGGTAATCCATCGCGGCAGGGATCTCCTTACGGGCCAGCAGGAGAGCTCCCAGATTGAAGTTCGCCGAAAAGTCCGCGGGATCGTTCTTCAGACGGTGACGCATGATCGCCTCCTGGAGCGCCATCCGCTGGTCGCCTCCGCCGCGCGGCAATACCTGGAACCAGAGGTGGGCCATTTCGTCGGTGGACTGGTTCCCTCCCAACACGAGCTTCGGGGGCGAGTTGGGATTGCGTGGATTTCCCGCGGAGTTGTCGTAATGGAAAGCCATCGAGAGAACCGTGCCTTTCGGCAGGAACACCGGCTTGCGATACGGGTACACGGCCTGCCAGGCTGGGTCCCAGTCCGGGATCCGGATCAACAGGCGGCGAGTTCCTCCCGGCAGGGTCGCGTGGCCTTCCAACACCTTGCCCAGGTAATGGGCATGCGGGTAGACCGCCAGCACATCGACGTCGAGCGGCAGCCGGAAATCGTCGCGGACCACGAAGTCGCTAGCGCCCGGCGGAATGCGGAGCGCCCCGTCGTGCTCCAACTGGATCAGCATCGGGTACTTCGTCTGCGGGATGGCCGTGAAGTACAGGCCGATCGAAGGCTGCACCAGTTCCGGCTTGCCGGATGGGTGCATATGGACATTCAATACCAGGTCATTACCTGGATCGAGCCGCCATGCCATGCCGTCCGGCTCGACCGCCGGGATTCCGCCCGGCTTCCAAAAGAGGAAGTGACCGTCGGGATCGAAGGTGTTGCTTCCGATAGTCAGGTCCATGCCGCCGAAGCCGTCGCCCGGAGCTCTTTCCAGCCGGCGCGCCGTGCGGTCGCGGTCGATCAGGAGATTGGCGTGATGCACGACCCGCGCATTGCCGGGGCGAATCTCGATGGCCCTCACATAGCGGGCGGCGCCTACCGGCGGGGCGAACACGAAGTTCCAATACACGTCCGTGCCTTCCGCCGGAACGTGGAACGGCCTGGGCGCCTCGACAACCAGGTCCGGCGGGCCGAGTTGCCAGCCGGGTGTGAATTTGGGCGCGGGCGGTAAATCCCCTCCCTCACCCTTCGGAGCGCCCGCGTCCGCCCACTTCCGGATCAGGTCGATTTGCGACTCGGCCAGCCGGCGCTCGCCGACGAACTCCGAAGCGATCCCGGCTCCGGGAGCCACGGCGGCATGTACCGCCGCGCGGTCACGGCCGCGATCTGCCCGCCCGCTTGCGGGCATCCTGATAGGTCAGCAGCGAAAACGGCCCGGACTGTCCCGGCCGGTGGCACGGCGCACAGTACTCGAGCAGGATGGGGGCAATCTGCTTCTGGTAGGTGACCGGCGGTGCCGCGGCGGCCGCCAGGCCGGCAGCCGCGAGCAGCAGTATCGTACGCGCCACCGATCCATCATACTCGCCGTTGATCCGGGCTGGATGCGCCCCCGGAATCTTCCCGGCTTTTCTATTGCTATTAAAGTGATATCATAATGATGTCACTAAGGAGGACAACCCCATGATCCGGGAAAAAGAGATCAAGGGCCTTCCGGGCTGGCTGATGCTGTTTCTTCTGCTCGCCCTCATCATTCTCTCGATTGCCATGCTGGTCCATGCCATAGGGGCCGAAGAACCGATTCCGATCCTCGCGTGGATCATTGCCCTGGTGGTCGCAAGCGTCTGCGTGTTCGGCCTGACGGTGGTCAACCCCAACCAGGCTGTAGTGGTCCAGTTGTTCGGCACCTATCAGGGCTCGCTGAAACAGCAGGGCCTCTGCTGGGTCAACCCGTTCACGATGCGTCGCAAAGTCTCACTGCGGGTCCGCAACTTCGAGAGCAGCAAGCTCAAGGTGAACGACCAGGACGGCAACCCGATCGAAATCGCCGCGGTGGTGGTCTGGAAGGTCGTGGATACGGCCGAAGCCGTGTTCCAGGTGGACGACTACGAGAACTACGTCCACGTGCAGAGCGAGGCGGCCGTACGGAACCTGGCTACCAGCTATCCCTACGACTCCCACGGGGATGAGCAGATGTCCCTGCGGATGTCCGTACTCGACATCGCCCACAAAATGCGGGACGAAATCCAGGAGCGGCTCGCCAAAGCCGGCGTCGAAGTCATTGAGGCCCGCATCAGCCACCTGGCCTATGCCCCGGAGATCGCCAGCGCCATGCTGCGCCGCCAGCAGGCCGCCGCCATTATCGCCGCGCGGCAAAAGATCGTGGAGGGCGCAGTCGGCATGGTCGAGATGGCGCTCGA
Organism: Bryobacterales bacterium; assembly: GCA_963836015.1. GTDB lineage: Bacteria > Acidobacteriota > Terriglobia > Bryobacterales > Bryobacteraceae > CAWCDJ01. The sequence continues at coordinate 1,469,687 of CAWIIF010000004.1, forward strand.
GCAGCTCAGCGCCAAACACGTAGTGGAACTGGACGAAGAGCGCAAAGCCAGCATGGTAAGCAACCTCCTGGTGGTCCTTTGCAGCGATCGCGACGCCCAGCCGATCGTCAACGCCGGCACGCTCTATCAATAGGGGTCCCGATGGCGCAACGGAAGCCATTTCTGCTACGGCTGGACCCGGCGACTCATACGGCGCTCGAGCGCTGGGCCGCCGAAGACCTGCGCAGCCTGAATGCCCAGATCGAGTTTCTGCTACGCCGCGCGTTGAAGGAGGCCGGACGGCTGCGGGCCGGAGAAGCCGAGCCCGCTCCGGCCCCGGAGGAGTAAGTCGATGAACAGGCCCAACGAGCTGTCCGAACGTCTGCGCGATTGGAAGCCTCCGGTCGAGCTGACACGCTCGGCCCCGCGCGAGGTGCGGCCGACCGCCGCCGGTATCGCGCTGACCATCCTGTCCTATGCCTTTCTGGTGGCCGCCGTGGCTGCGGGAGCCCTGCTTTGGCGAGTGGCGCAGATCGAAGCCGGCCGGGCGAGGGCGCTGCGAGACCAGGGTGTCACAACCGCGGCGACCGTCACCCGTTTATGGCACACCGGCGGCGACGATGAGAGCTACCGCGTGGCCTATGAATTCGAGCACGGCGGGAACCCCTACCGCGGAGAGTCGCGTGCCCCGCGCCGCATCTGGAGGGGGCTGAGCGAAGGCGAACCGCTGCAGGTCCGCTTCCTGCCGGCCGACCCTCGCATCAGCCAGCCGGTGGACTGGCAGAATGGCCCGCTGCCGCTCTGGCTGCCTCCCTTCCTGGCGATCTTTTTGGCCGGAACGGGCGCTTTTCTGAAGTTCATGGTGCAGCGGGAAGCGCGGCTCCTGAGCGAGGGCCGGCCCGCCCCGGCGGTGGTCACGCGCCTCTCCCGGGCGGAACACGGGGCACGCAGGCCGCACTACGAGTTTCCCCTGCTCAATGGATCCACCGCGCGGGGCAGGGGCGGCGCCTCACGCCAAGCGGCCCCCATCGGCTCCACCATCTGCATCCTTTATGACCGCGATCGTCCGAGCCGCAGCGCACCCTATCCCATGAAACTGTTCCAGCTGCCTGACATCCCGCGCCCGCGCCGTCTATAGTAGGCAGATGGCCCCACAGACCTACGCCAACCACCGCCGGTTCGTGCCGCTGTACCACGTGGTGCTGAACGGCGTGCTCTTCCTCACTCTGATCGGTTCCGCCGTGAACCTCTACGAGTCACTGGGCGACCACCAGCGGCTCTATAGCGCGGCGCTCATCCTGGTCCTCACGGCCGCCACGCTGATGCTCTCGATCTTCTGCCGGGTCTTCGCCCTCAAGGCCCAGGACCGGGCGATCCGCGCGGAAGAGAACCTGCGCCACTTTGTTCTTGCCGGAAAGCTCCTCCCCCCGGGGCTCGACACCTTACAAGTCGTAGCCCTACGCTTTGCCTGCGACGGTGAGTTCCCCGCTCTTGCGGAGCGCGCCGCCAAAGAAGGGCTGAAGCCCGACGACATCAAGCGCGCTGTGCAGAACTGGCGCGCCGACACCCACCGCGTCTGAATCAACCGCGCGCGGTCTGCGTGCGCGGCTGGATGTTCTGGTTGACACGGAAGACGTTCTCGGGATCGTATCGGGACTTGATGGCGGCCAGGCGGTCGTAGTTTGCGCCATAGCTGGCCTTCACGCGTTCCTGGCCCTCGTCCATCATGAAGTTCACGTAGGCGGCCCCGGCAGAGTACGGGTGCACGGCTTCCCAGTAGTCGCGGGCCCAGGCGCTGATCCGCTGGCTGTTGGCCGGATCCGGATCGATGCCCGCGATGACCTGCGCCCAGGTCACGTCGCGATAGGCCCACGCCGTGTCCTCCGACTTCACGCGATGCACCGCCCCGTTGATGGGATAAAAGTGAGTGGTCGAGAGGGCGCTCGGCAAGGCCGAGCCGTGCTGGACGTGCAAGCGCACGGCCTCTTCGGGAATCTTGCGGATGAAATCGGCTTTCCAGTACCACTGCAGGCCGCTTGGAAGCAGTGGATCGAAAAGGGTCTGCAGGACCGGAAAGGGCATAGGTCCCACGTGCTCGAACAGCGGATGGCCGAATTCCCGCACCGGACGCAGGACGCGCGCCGCGGTTTCCTCCTTCCCGAGATAGCACCAGACCACGCCGCAGACGGTCCGCCCGTGCAGCTCCTGCGGAAAGACCGGCGCCGGCGGAACTTCGAGAAACGCATAGAAGCCGCCCACATCTTCCGGTGCGCTCTCCATGTAATCTGCGAATTGTCGCAGCACGCCGGCGGACTCCTCGAGCGGCCAGAACGTGGGCCCGCCGATCACCGTACGGACAGGGTTGCCGCGGAACAGAAACGAGGTGACCACGCCGAAATTCCCGCCCCCGCCGCGAAGCGCCCAGAACAGGTCCGGATTCTCGTCGGCGCGGGCGTGCACCAGGCGGCCGTCCGCCAGCACCACGTCCGCCTCCAGCAGATTGTCGATGGTCAAGCCGTACTTGCGGGTCAGATAGCCGAGCCCACCACCGAGGGTCAGGCCGGCGACCCCGGTGGTGGAAATGAAGCCGCTCGGAACGGCCAGCCCGAATATGTGCGTCGCGTGGTCTACGTCGCCCCACTGGCAACCCGCGTCGACCCGTACGGTTTGTGTTTCCGCGTCCACACGGACGGAGCGCAGGCGGCGCAAGTCGATCACCAGGCCGTCGTCGCAGACGCCCAGGCCGGAAGCATTGTGGCCGCCGCTCCGGATCGCCAGCGGCCATTGATTCTCGCGCGCGAATCGCACGCATTGAATGACATCGGCCGCATCGGAGACCTGGGCGATCGCGCCAGGGCGGCGGTCGATCATTCCGTTGTAGACCTTGCGGGCGGCGTCGTAATCCGGTTCTTCCGGAGCGATGACGCGGCCGCGCAACTGCGATTGCAGGGTGGACGCGGATGCCGGCATGGGAATCCCCTCCTATTCCCGATGCTAGTTCCAAACCGGCGGCGGGAGCTATCGTGTTTATCCTCTAGTTTGGGCCTAGCGTGCCGGAGCGGCCGCGGGCTGAGCGGTCCGTTTCGTCACGAAATACACACCCAGGGCGAACAGCACAGCGGAGATGTACTGCGACGTATCGAAGGGGCCGTTGAACAGGTTGCCCTGCTCGTGATAGCGGAAGAATTCCACTATGAACCGTGCCGTCCCGTAGAGCATCAGGTAGAGCCCGATCACCGTGCCCTCCTGATGGGCGCGGCGGATGCGCCAGTACAGAAAGGCGAAGATCATAAACTCAGCGAACGATTCATAGAGCTGCGTCGGATGGAGCGGCGTGTTGAGCGGCACGCCCACCAGTTCGTTGGCCACGGGATTCTTGAAGGTCACCGCCCATGGGAGGTGGCACTCTACCCCCCAGCAGCAGCCGGCCGAAAAGCACCCCAGACGCCCGATGGCATGCCCGAGGGCGATGCCGGGCGCGAAGACGTCCGCGGTCTTGAGCAGCGGCAGGCGCACCTTCCGCATGTACCACCACGAAACCGCCAGCGCCGCGATCAATCCGCCGTAGAAAACCCCGCCTGCCTGCAGGGTGGCCATCGAGAGAATCTCGCCCGGATGCTCGTAGTAATACGGAGCGTCCACCACGAACATCATCAGTTTCGCGCCGGCGATGGCCGCCAGGGCGCAGTAGATTCCCAGGTTGGTGACCGTTTCGGGATTGAGCTTCTGCTCTTTTGCGAGGCGCGCGATCATCCACAGCGCGGCCAGAAAAGCCGCCGCCACCAGGACGCCGTACGTATGAAGAAACGATAGATGAAAAATCTCAGGATACATTGGCCGCCTGCCGCTTGGCGCGAACCAGATCGAGCAGCAAAAGCCCGCTGCCGATCACGATCGCGGAATCCGCCACATTGAACGTGGGCCACTGGTATTCGCCCACGTGGAAGAGCAGAAAATCGGTGACCTGTCCCCACAGAAGGCGATCCAACAGGTTTCCCGCCGCGCCCCCCAGGATTAACGCACAACCCCACATGGTTTTCCGGTCGAGCCGCTCCGCCTTCCACAGCATGGCGCCGATCACCACAATCGCGGCGATGGAGCCGAGCACGAGCAGTACGGTGCGCCACTCGGAGTTGGAGTCGTTGAACATGCCGAAAGCCACGCCGCGGTTCTGCGAATGGACGATTTCGAAGAAGCCGGGAATGACGGAGTAGCTGTCGAGGAAAGACACGCGCGACTCGATCAGCCACTTGGTGAAGCGGTCGAGCGCCAGTACCGCCCCCGCCGCCGCGTACGCTTTCCAGCGCAGATCAGCCATTCAAAATCTCGTCCACCGCCTCCGCGCACGAGCCGCAGATCGTGGGGTACTTCCCGTTCGAGCCGACATCCGAAGTGTACTTCCAGCAGCGCTCGCACTTGTCGCCCGCCGCGCGCTCCACGCGCACCTCGAAAGGCGCATCTCCCTCGGCGCGCTCCAGGCCCACTTCCGACACGATGAACAGCCCCGGCAACTCTCCGGCATAGTCCCGGAGAAGCGGGAACAGGTCGCCATTGGCAGAGAGTCGAACGCGAGCTTCGAGCGGCGCGCCGATCAGCTTTTCGTTGCGCGCGGTCTCCAGGCTCTTCAGGACATCATCCCTTACTTTCATAAGACGGTCCCAGTTGGCGGCGCGTTTCCGGGCTGCCTCGCCGATGCCCTCGCCGATCTCGCCTTCCGCGGGGAAATATGCCGCATGGACGCTGCCCTCGCGGCCCATCGCCAGCCACACTTCATCCGTAGTAAAGCTCATGATCGGGCCCAGCAGACGGACCATCGCGTCCAGCAGCCGGTAGAGCGCGGTCTGGGCGGCCCGCCGTCCGATCGATTTCGGCGCGGACGTATACAGCCGGTCCTTCAGCACATCGAAATACACCGAGCTGAGGTCTACCGTCGCAAACGCATACACGTTGTGATACACGCGGTGAAACTCGAAGTTGTCGTACCAGGCGCGGCAGCGGGCCGCCAGGTCTTCGGCCCGCAACAGGATCCACTGGTCCAACTCGGTCAGCTCGGCGCCCGGCACCGCGTCCATCGCCGGGTCGAAATCGAACAGGTTTCCCAGCATATAGCGAAACGTGTTCCGCAGTTTGCGGTAAGCATCGGTCAGGCGCGTCTGGATGGTCTCCGACATGCGCACGTCTTCGTTGAAGTCCACCGATGCCGACCACAGTCGCAGGATCTCCGCGCCGTGGTGCTTGATGACCTCTTCGGGCTCGATCGAGTTGCCCAGCGACTTGTGCATCGCCTTGCCCTCGCCATCGAGCACCCACCCGTTGAGCGCGCACTCCCGGTAAGGCGCGGCGCCCTTGAGCCCGGTGCCCACCAGCAGCGAGCTATGGAACCAGCCGCGGTACTGGTCGCCGCCTTCGAGATACATATCGGCCGGCCAAGGCAGGCCGTACCGTTCGTTGAGCACCGCCAGGTGGCTCGATCCGGAATCGAACCAGACGTCAAGGATGTCGCTCTCTTTGCTGAATTCGGCGCCGCCGCACTTGGCGCACCGGGCGCCTTCGGGCAGCAGCTCGGCTGCCGTCCGCTCGTACCAGATATCGGCCGTATGCTCGCCGAACAGCTTCACGATGTTGTCGAGGATCCGGCGGTCGGTCACCGGCTCGCGGCAGCCCTCGCAATAGAAGACGATGATCGGCACGCCCCAGACGCGCTGACGCGAGATGCACCAGTCGGGCCGCGTAGCGATCATGTTCGAGATGCGCTCTTCGCCCCACGACGGAATCCAACGGACTTTGCTCACCGCCGCGAGCGCGTCCTGGCGGAAATGGTTGAGGTCCATCCCGATGAACCACTGCTCGGTGGCGCGGAAGATTACCGGATGATGGCAGCGCCAGCAGTGCGGGTAGGAGTGCGACAGCTTCTCGGTCGCCAGAAGCGCGCCGTGACGCTTCAGGATCTCGATGACGATGGGATTGGCTTCCCATACCGTCTTGCCGATGATCTCATCGGGCAGCCGTCCGGCCGCGCCCTCAGCGTGGAAGAAGCGGCCTGCCGAATCGACCGGGCAGAAGGTCGCGATGCCGTACTGCCGCCCGACGACGTAATCTTCCTGGCCGTGTCCGGGAGCCGTGTGGACCGCGCCCGTACCCTGCTCCAGGGTGACATGGTCTGCCAGGATCCCGAGCGAATCCCTCTCGAGGAACGGGTGATGAAACACGGTGTGCTCGAGCGCCGCCCCCGCGAATTTGGCAGCCACCTGGTAGTCCTGCCAGCCGCACTTTTCCGCGGTGGCTTTGAGCAGTTCGGCAGCCACGATGTACACGTCGCCCGCCACATCCACCGCGACGTATTCGAACTTCGGGTGGAAGGCGATGGCCATGTTCGCCGGCATCGTCCAGGGAGTCGTGGTCCAGATCAGGCCATAGACGCTGCGGCCGGCCAGGGCAGGGTTCACCTTCGCCGGGTCGGAGGTCATGCGGAAACGCACCCAGATCGAGGGGCTGCTGTGGTCTTTGTATTCCACTTCGGCTTCGGCCAGGGCGGTACGGTCGTGCGTACACCAGTGAACGGGCTTCAGGCCCTTGTAGACGTAGCCGCGATCCAGGAAATCGACGAAGGCCCCGGCGATCACCGATTCGTACTGCGCGCTCATGGTCAGGTAGGGGTCGTCCCACTTTCCGAGCACCCCCAGCCGTTTGAAATCCTTCCGCTGCAGGTCGATGTACTTCTCGGCGTACTTGCGGCAGGCGCGCCGGATCTCGATCGCCGGCATCTGCGCCTTGCGCGCGCCCAGCTCGCTATCGACCTTGATCTCGATCGGCAGCCCGTGACAATCCCAGCCGGGGACGTAGGGAGAATCGAAGCCTGCCATGGTCTTCGATTTGACCACGAAGTCCTTCAGAATCTTGTTGAACGCGGTGCCCAGATGAATCCGCCCGTTGGCATAGGGCGGCCCGTCGTGGAGGACGTACATGGGGCGTCCGGAGCGGGCGGCCCGAATCCGGCCATAGAGATCCTCCTTCTCCCACCGCTCGAGCGTCTTCGGCTCGGCTTGCGGAAGGTTGGCCTTCATCGAAAAGCTGGTCTTCGGCAAATTGATGGTTTGCTTCAGGTCGACGGTTTTGGAATCCATTTGTTCGGGGTAAATTCTATGGTAGCAGGCAAGGCGACCGGCGAGTAACAGGCGTCCTTACGGGGAGGCAGATACAGAGGTCGAGAATGGCCAGGCCGCGCCAGTTGTCAGATTCGAGGCCGTCTTGGTCTGACGGAAAGCGCCTTGAGCGTGTCGAGATTTCGGCGGTCGTCCCCGGGATCTGCGACGGGGGTCTCCAGGATGAACGGGATGGTACGGAGTTCGGGAGCGGCCAGGATACGGCGAAATCCGGCGCGGCCGATATGGCCTTCGCCGATGTTGGCGTGACGGTCTACGCGGGAGCCGCGGGGCGCCTTGGAGTCGTTGGCGTGGATCAGGCGGATATGATTCCAGCCGAGCAACTCGCCGGCCTGGCTCAGCGTATCGTTCAGCCCAGCGCGGCCGGCAATATCGAAGCCGGCGGCGAGCAGATGGCAGGTGTCGAGACAGAAGCCGACAGGCAGGCTGGTAAGGTCGAGGGCAAGCTCGCGGATCGACCGCAGTTCGTCGAAACGGCAGCCTAGGCAGGCGCCGCTTCCGGCGGTGTTCTCGAGCAGGACGGTGACCGGATGAGACCGGAGAGCCTTCGCGGCGTCGCGCAGGCCGAGCACGAAGGACGCGATGCCGTCCTCGGCCGATCGCTCTTTGGAACTGCCGGGGTGGACCACCAGGTACTCCGCGCCGATCGCGGCGGCGCGCTTCAACTCGGCATGGAAAGCCTCGATCGAGCGGGCGCGGATCAGGGGGTCGGACGATGCGAGGTTGATCAGGTAGCCGGCATGGATGGCCAGGGGCCGGAGGTCGTACCGTTCGCGAGCAGAGCGGAGACGCCGGATATCGTCCGGGTCGGGAGTCGAGGCGCGCCACATGCGCGGACTCGAAGAGAAGATCTGAAAGGTGTTGGCGCCCAACTCGGCGGCTTTCAAAGCCGCCTTTTCGAGCGAACCCGAGATGGATGTGTGGATGCCAAGGCGCAAAGTCGAAATCTAGCTTACGACTGCCCGCGCCGGATGTCTACTTCGTGGACACGTCACTGCAGGGCCGTGACGGTCGTGTGCATGGGAACAGCGTTGCGCAAAGCCGGATCGGCGTACTCCCCGGGTTTGGGCGAACCCTCCCATTCCACAGGGTATTCACGAAGGCAGCGGGAGCACACGTAGCGCCCATGGATGGGCCACATTGCCTTCGTGTGTGTCCTTCTGCACCAAAGTTCGGAAAACCAGTTCAGCATAAGCCCTTTCAACCCCTCCAAAACGCGACCCAAAGCACGATGCCTCCGGCGCGCCTCCCCATTGTGTAAGCAATTCTCATGCCGCCGCGAAATGCCGGCTTACATAAAGAATGGTGAAGTATCGATGGGGTTCCGTTGCAAATTCTGAGTTGACAAGAGTACATTTAAACGTATAATTGAAGCAATCGATTTAAACGTATGATTGATACGCGTCAAAAGATCCTGGATGCGGCCGAGCGGATGATCAGCGAGCAGGGCTATGCAGCGACGTCACTGCGGCAGATCATCGCCGCGGCAGGTGTCAACCTGGCTTCCGTGCACTATCATTTCGGCTCGAAAGAAGAGCTGCTGGATGAAGTCGTGATGCGCAAGGCGGGTCCGGTGAATGAGGCGCGTCTGGCGATGCTCGACCGGGCCGAGGCGGAAAGCGGGCCGGGGCGGGAAGCACCGCTGGAAAAGATTCTGGAAGCTTTTTTGGCGCCGGCATTCTATGAGCGGAGGGAGAGCCCGCAGTTCGTGCGGCTGATGGGCCGGCTATATGGGGAGGGCCTGATGATGTGGATCGTGGCCAAGCATTTTCAGCCGATGGTGCAGCGGTTTCAGGCGGCTCTGCGCCGGGCGCTGCCGGAACTGGGGCCCGAGGAGTTAAAGTGGCGCACGCATTTCATGATCGGGGTGATGGCCCACACGATGTTCGGGCCTCCGGAGGGGCAGAGCGACGGGGTCCGGGAGGTGGAAGCGCTGGTAGAGCGCATGGTCGCGTTTCTGGCCGCGGGCTTCCGCGTTCCCGCCCGGCAGGGAGTGCCGATTGAGGTGGAATAAATAATGAGAGTCCTTATCTTAATGCTGTGGATCGCGGCGCCGGCTTTCGCCGCAGACCCGCCGAACCAGCGGGGACCGCTTCCGTTGAGCTTGAAGCGTGCGGTGGAGATCGCCACTTCGGCCGAGGGGAATACGAACGTCCAATTGGCGGGCGAGGCGCTGAAACAGACGCGGGAGCGATCGCTCGAGACGAGGGCGGCTCTGCTGCCGAATGTCGACGGCGCGGTGACGTGGCAGGATATGACGCGCAACCTGGCGGCGGTGGGGATCTCGTTCACGACGCCGATCCCGGGCTTCCAGATCCCGACGTTCGTGGGTCCGTTCCATACGCTCGATGCGCGGCTGACGGGCACGCAGAGCGTGTTCGACTTCAGCTCGATCCGGCGCTACCAGGCGTCGAAGGCGGGCGTCTCGGCGGCCACGTCGGACGTGGACAACACGGAGGAGCAGGTGGCCGGGCAGGTGGCGCGGGCCTACCTGGCGGGCGTGAGGGCGGATGCCGACGTGGAATCGGCCGAAGCCAACGTCAACCTCTCGCAGGCGCTGCTGACGCAGGCGGAGAACCAGAAGAAGGCCGGCACGGGAACCGGAATGGAAATCACGCGGGCCAAGGTGCAACTGGCCAACGACCAGCAGCGGCTGCTCGATGCGCAGAACAACCGCCGGAGCGCCTATCTGCGATTGCTGCGGGTGATGGGAATGCGGCTCGACACCGACCTGCAACTGACCGATCCGCTGCGGTTCGTCCCGGTGGATGAAGTAACCCTGGAGCAGGCCCGGACGGAAGCGCTGAAGCAGCGGCCGGACTACGCGGCACAGCGGGAGAGGGAAGACAACGCGCGGCTTTCGGCCAGCGCCTCGAAAATGCAGCGGCTGCCTTCGGTGCTGGCATTCGGAGACTACGGCCCGATCGGCACGGGACCGGACAGCCTGCTACCCACGCGCACCGTGGGGATCTCGATACGCGTGCCGATTTTCGACGGTGGAAAGAGGGACGCGCAGCGTGCGGAATCCGCATCGCAGTATCGTGCGGCGCAAGTGCAGACGAGGGACCTCAAGGAGCAGATCGAGCTGGATGTCCGGCTGGCGCTGGACGAACTGCACTCGGCTGAGGAACAGGTGAAGGTCGCGCGGGACGGGCTGGTGCTGGCGAACGACGAGATGACGCAGGCGCGCCGCCGCTACGATGCGGGGGTGGCCATTCCGCTGGAGGTGACGGACGCGCAGACGCGGCTGGCCAGGGCGCAGGACAACCAGACGGCGGCGCTGTACAAGTACAACCTGGCGCGCGTGGACCTGGCGCAGGCCATGGGGAGGATCAGGAGCATGGTGCAGTGATGAAGAAGCGAATCGTTCCGATTGTGGTGGTGTTAGCCGTGGCGGCCGCCGCATTCTACTTCTACCGCAGCCTGAGTCGGAAGCCCGACAACCGGATTATGGTCTCCGGGAATATCGAGCTGAACGAAGTCAACATCGCGTTCAAGACCGCCGGGAAGCTGATCGAGCGGACGGTGGACGAAGGCGACACGGTCAGGAAGGGGCAGATGATCGCGCGTCTCGATCGCGACCAGCTGGTAGCGCAGCGGGAGCGGGAGTCGGCGTCGCTCGACGGTTCGCAATCGCAGCTTGCCCAGGCCCGGACCGCCTTGCAGATGCAGAGAGAGACCCTGGCGGGTGATCTGGAGCAGCGGCGCGCGGACTTGTCGGCCAACGAAGCGCGGCTGGCGGAGCTGGAGAACGGCTCGCGCCCGCAGGAGAAGGCCGATGCCAAGGCCGTGGTGGACAACGCGCAGGCCGAGGTGGACCGCGCCAGGAAGGACTGGGACCGCGCGCAGGTCCTTTATAAGAACGACGATATCTCGACGGCGCAATACGACCAATATCGCAGCCGGTGGGAAAGCGCGGCGGCGATGCTGAAATCGGCCAGGGAGCGGGAAGGGCTGGTTCTGGCCGGGCCGCGCAAGGAGCAGATCCAGGCGCAGGCCGCGCAGGTGGAGCGGGCCCGCGGAGCGCTGAAGACGTCGGAGGCGAACACGCTCGAGACCAGGCGCCGCGAGCAGGAGATCACCGGGCGGCTGGCGGATATCGCCCGGTCGAAGGCCAACCTGGCGTTGATCGATTCGCAACTGGCCGATACGGTGGCCTCCTCGCCGGTGGACGGAGTGGTGCTGGTGAAGGCTGCCGATGTGGGCGAGGTGCTGGCGCCGGGAACCACCGTGGTGACGGTGGGAGACATCGACCATCCATGGCTGCGGGGGTATGTGAACGAGACCGACTTAGGGAAGGTGAAGCTGGGGGCGCGGGCGAAGGTGACCACGGATTCCTATCCCGGAAAGGTCTACGACGGGCGCGTGACGTTCATCTCCTCAGAGGCGGAATTCACGCCGAAGCAGATTCAGACGCAGCAGGAGCGTGTGAAGCTGGTGTACCGGATCAAGATCGAAGTGGAGAATCCAAAGCACGAGTTGAAGTCGAACATGCCGGCGGATGCGGAGATTGTGCTGGAGTAATTGTTCACCGCCGAGACGCGGAGACGCCGAGAAAGACGAATATGGCGACGGTGATTGAAGCGCGGGGGCTGACGCGGCGGTTCGGGGAACTGACGGCGGTGGACCATCTCGACCTTACGGTCGCGGGCGGGGAGATTTTCGGGTTGGTGGGGCCGGATGGGGCGGGGAAGACCACGACACTGCGGATGCTCTGCGCGCTAATGGACCCGAGCGAAGGGACGGCGCGGGTCGCAGGACACGACGTGGTGCGGGAGTCGCAGGCGGTGAAGGACCAGATCGGCTATATGGCGCAGCGGTTCGGGCTGTATGCCGATCTGACGGTCGAGGAGAACATGGTGTTCTATGCCGACCTGTTCGGCATCGTAGGCGAAGAACGGCAACGGCTCACGGCGCAACTGCTGCGGATGACGCGCATGGAGCCGTTTCAGAAACGTCAGGCAGGGCGGCTTTCGGGAGGGATGAAACAGAAGCTGGCCCTGATGTGCACACTGCTGCACCGGCCGCAGATCCTGTTTTTGGACGAGCCGACCAACGGAGTGGACCCCGTGTCGCGGCGCGATTTCTGGGCAATCCTTTACCAATTGCTGAAGGAAGGGATCACCATCTTTATGACCACTGCCTACCTGGATGAGGCCGAGCGCTGCAATCGCGTAGGGCTGATGCACAAAGGGAAGCTGATTCGCTGCGAAACGCCGGACGCTCTAAAGCTGGAGACGGGCGCAGCCACGTTGGAAGGCGCGTTTATCCAGACGATCCTGGCGGCGGAAGGAGCAGCGCGACCATGACCGCAAACGGATGGGCGGTCGAGATGAACGACCTGGTGAAAAAGTTCGGATCGTTTGTAGCGGTGGACCATGTTTCGCTGAAAGTGGCAAAAGGGGAGATTTTCGGCTTCCTCGGGCCGAACGGCGCGGGGAAATCGACCGCCATACGGATGTTGTGCGGGTTGTTGACGCCGACGGCGGGCAGCGGGTCGGTGAACGGGTTCGACGTGGCGCGGCAGCCGGAGGAGATCCGCAAGAGCATCGGGTACATGTCGCAGAAGTTCTCGCTCTACGACGACTTGACGGTGGAGGAGAATATCGACTTCTTCACCGGCATCTACGGCGTGCCGAAAGAGCGGCGGCAGGCGCGCAAGGATTTTGTTCTCGCGATGGCCGGGCTGGCGGAGCGGCGCAACGCGCCGACGCACACACTTTCGGGCGGCTGGAAGCAGCGGCTGGCGCTGGGGTGCGCGATCCTGCACGAGCCGCCGGTGCTGTTTCTGGACGAGCCGACTTCGGGCGTGGACCCGATTGCGCGCGGCGCGTTCTGGGCGCTGATCCGCGACCTGTCCGAAGCCGGGCACACGATTTTCGTCAGCACCCACTATATGGACGAGGCCGAGTATTGCCACCGGCTGGCGCTGATGTATCGCGGCAAGGTGATTGCGCTCGGCACGCCGGCGGAGTTGAAGGAAGGGCTGAAGGAGCACGGACTGCTGCGGCTGGACACAAACGATCCGCTGGAGACGATGCGGGCCCTCGAGGGGGTGGCGGGCGTGCGCGACGTGGCAGTGTTCGGCGGCGGGCTGCACGTCACGGTGGACGACGGACAGGCGGCGATGGGGCGCGTCCGGCAGGCTCTGGCGGGGCGCGGCATCGAGGTGAAAAGGCTGGAGGAGATCCGGCCGTCGATGGAAGATGTGTTCGTGGCGATGATCGAGGCAGAGGAGCGGAGGGCCGCATGAGCTACCGGAGATTACGCGCGGTCTGCATCAAGGAGCTGCACCACATCACGCGCGACGCGCGCAGCCTGGGGATGGCGCTGGCGGTGCCGGTGATGATGCTGCTGCTTTACGGGTATGCGCTGAGCCTGGACGTGGACCACATCCCCACGCTGATTTACGATCAGGACCACACGTCGGCGAGCCGCGACCTGATCCGCCAGTTCCAGGGATCCAAGTATTTCGAGATCCGCGGATTTGTTTCGGGCTACGAGCCGATCCGCCGGGCGATTGACCGGAATCAGGCGCTGATGGGGGTGGTGATTCCGACGGACTACTCGCGAAATCTCGGGTTGGGCCGCGAGGCGCCGGTCCAGATCCTGCTGGACGGTAGCGATTCGAACACGGCCTCGATCGCCCTGGGCTACGCGGAGAGCGTGGTGCGCGGGTATTCGCTGCAGCTCCGCACGGAGGTGATGAACCAGCGGGGCGGGGAGCACCTGGCCGCCCCGGTGGACGCGCGGCTGCGCGTCTGGTACAACAGCTCGCTCGAATCGAAGAACTACGTGGTGCCGGGGCTGATCGCGGTGATCCTGCAGATCATTGCCGCGCTGCTGACCTCGCTGACGATTGCGCGCGAATGGGAGATGGGAACCATGGAGCAGCTGCTTTCGACGCCGCTGCGGCCGGTCGAGATCGTGCTCGGCAAGATGACGGCCTATTTCGCGGTGGGGCTGGCGGATTCGGCGATCGCGCTGCTGGTAGGGCTGTTCGTGTTCCAGGTGCCGCTGCGGGGCAGCCTGGCGCTGCTGGGGGTATCGATCTGTGTGTTCCTGTTCGGCGCTTTGTGCTGGGGCATCCTGATCTCGGCGGCGGCCAAATCGCAGCTCCAGGCTTACCAGATGGGGATTCTTAGCTCGTTTCTGCCGGCGTTTCTGCTCTCCGGATTTGTGTACTCGATCGAGACCATGCCGCGCGTGATCCAGGTGATCACTTACATCATTCCGGCGCGGTATGTCGTGACGATCATGAAGGGCGTGTTTCTCAAGGGCGTGGGGCTGAGGGTGCTGTGGGTCGAGCTCGGCTTCCTGGCCCTCTATGCGGCGATCGTGTTTGTCCTGGCGACTCGCAAGATGAACCAGAAGCTGGTGTGAAACCATGTGGGAACGAATTCTCGTCATTCTGCGGAAGGAACTGATTCAGGCGCTGCGGGAGCCGCGCATGCGGATTCTGCTGTTCGTTCCGCCGATGGTGCAATTGCTGGTCTTCGGCTTTGCCGTGAACCTGGATGTGGATCACGCCCGCATCGCCTGGATGGATCTGGACCGTACTCCGATGAGCCGGGACCTGCGGGCGCGTTTCGAAGGCTCGGGGCGATTCGACGTGGTGGCGCAGCCGGAGAACGAGGAGCAAGTGCAGCAGACGCTCGACCGCGGGCTGGCGCAGGCGGTGGTGCGGGTACTGCCCGATTTCGAGCGCAACATCCGGCGCGGCAGGCAGGCCGAAGTCCAGGTGCTGGTGGACGGCACGAACTCCAACACGGCATCGCTGGTTTCCAACTACGCCTCGGAGGTGCTGGCCGACTTTTCGAGCGATGTGATGGCCGGGCAGCAGAATGCCCGGCTAATGCGGAGGAGCGCGCCGGCGGCGGTGAATGCCGCGCTGCCGCAGGTGAGCGCGCGCAGCCGGGTATGGTTCAATCCCGACCTGTACAGCCGGAATTACTTCGTGCCGGGCGTGGTGGCCAACATCATCATGATGGTCACGCTGATGCTCACGGCGCTGGCGATTGTGCGGGAAAAGGAGATCGGCACGATGGAGCAATTGATGGTGACGCCGGTGCGGCCGATCGAGCTGATGCTCGGAAAGACGCTGCCGTTCGCAGTGGTGGGGCTGCTGGAAGTGGCATTGATCACGTCGGCGGCGCTGCTGGTTTTCCACATTCCGTTTCGCGGGAGCGTGCCGCTCTTGTTTCTGTGCTCGGCGCTGTTCCTGATGACGTCGCTGGGGGCGGGACTGTTCCTGTCGACGATCTCGCAGACGCAGCAGCAGGCGATGATGGCCAACTTCTTTTTCTCCACGCCGGCGTTCATGCTGAGCGGGTTTGCGTTTCCGATTCAGAATATGCCGGTGGCGGTGCAGTGGCTGACGTACCTCAATCCGCTGCGATATTTCATGGAGATCGTCCGCGGGCTGTTCCTGAAAGGGGCCGGGATTCAAGTGCTGTGGCCGCAGATGGCGGCGCTGACGGTGTACGGGGTGACGGTGCTGCTGCTGAGCGCGGCGCGCTTCCACAAGACGCTGGACTAGCGGGCGAAGAGGGCGAGCGCCTTCGAGGACGCCTCCGGGGAGAGAGCCAGGCTGAGGCGGACGCTGTCGTCGCGGGTATCGATGCGGACGGCATTCCAGATGGCGGCGAGGTCGGAGCGCCGCGCCGCGGCAGTCGAGAGCAGCGACACCAGGGCGCGTAGTTTCTCTTCGAGTTCGCGGGCCTGACCGGGGCCGGCACAGAGGGCGGCGGCTTCGATTTCGACGTGGTCGGTGACGCGGGCAGCGGCGGTGGTGTAGCGAGAGTAGCGGAGAAGGTGATCGAGGTTGGCAAAGTTGCCGGAGAGAGGCAGTGCGACGTCGCCGGCCGCGGCGATCCAGACGGCGTGGTCGGAGGCGAGAGCGGCGGCCCGGGCGAGGAGTTCCGGAGCACCGGTGGCGCCGGTTCGCTGCTGGGCCTGTGCGGCGCGGATGATATCAGCGGATCCGCCGGCAGCCAGGTGGGGCGTAAGGAGGGTGAATCCGGCTGGGGCGGCGGTGAAATCGCCTTCGCCGAGCGTGAGGAGCTCCTTGCCGTTCCACGCGAGGGTCAGGCGGGATGCGCCCGGGACGAAATCGACCGCGGAGCGGGCGGCCGCGGGCATTTGGGGATAGAGGGGGGAGCGGCGGAGTGTGTCGAGGTCCAGTCCGGCGACGGCGAAGGTACCGGCCGGGAGGGATGAAGCGACGGCTGGGTCGATGGCCGGCGGCGAGTGATGGCCGCAGGCGGACCCGAACATGAACGCGGCGACCGCGATGAGAGCATAGTGCGTCGGACGGCAGCGGGGAGACACCATTTGATATCTTCGCAAAGGAGTCCGCCGCCCGGCGGACGCATGCAAGAAATCTCCTCACTCAAATGCGGCGCGGGTCAGACTCTCTCTGCATAATCCATCGGCACCTACGAGCACGACGTGGTGATCGACTGGGGCGAGGTCCGCAAGCGCAAGAAAAAGCCCTCTAAGAAATGCCACCCACCACGTCACTTGCTGATGGCCTTTCTTCGCAGATCTCCCAGAAGTCCCACCGTTCCGGTTCGGTCAGCGGCGCTCAGCCAGCATCCAGATAGAGTTTCATCTGTGACGCCCCCTCTAGGGCGTCACTAGGATCTTACCGAATTGTTCCTTGTTTTCCAGGCGCTGATGCGCGGCGCGGATTTCAGAAAGCGGATAGACGCGGTCGATGACCGGCTTGAGCTGCTTGCGGAAGACGAACTTCAGCACCTGGTGCAGTTCGCCCATGGTGCCCATGAGCGAGCCCAGAAGGCTGTACTGCTTGCTGAACAGGTATCGCAGATCCAAGCGAGCGTCGAAACCGGTGGTGGCGCCGCAAGTTACGAGCCGGCCGCCTGGCGCGAGCGATTCCAGGCTCTTGGACCAGGTGGCGACGCCCACGTGCTCGACGACCACGTCGACGCCGCGCTTGCCGGTTATTCGCTTCACTTCGGCGGAGATGTCGTGCTGGTGATGATCGATAACGTGATCGGCGCCCAGCTCGCACGCGCGGGACAGCTTGGCCTCGCCGCCGGTTGTGGCGATGACGCGGCACTGGAAGAGCTTGGCAATCTGGATGGCCGCGGAACCGACGCCGCTGGAGGCGGCCAGCACAAGTACGTCCTCACCTGGCTGAAGTTTGGCGCGGGCCATCAGCATGTGCCAGGCGGTGAGGAAGACCAGCGGTACGGCGGCGGCTTCTTCGAAGCTGAGATCGTCGGGAATCACGATAACGCTGTATTCCGGCGCGGCGAGCAGTTCGGTGTTGCCGCCTTCGGCGCCATAACCGAAAAGGGTGTAGCGGCGGCAGAAGTTGTCCTGGCCCAAGAGGCACTGTTCGCATTGGCGGCAGCTCAAGCCCGGCGAAAGGAGGACGCGCCAGCCAGGCTTGACGCGCTCGCAGAGCTCGCCCACTTCGACAACTTCGCCGGCGATGTCGCTGCCGAGGATGTGCGGCAGAGGAAACTTCATTCCCGGGATGCCGGCTCGGACGAACAGGTCCAGATGATTCAGGGCGCAGGCGCACACGCGTACCAGAACCTGGTTGGCTTTGATACGCGGATCGGGAATTTCTTCGTTGACGAGGACTTCGGGGCCACCGTGCTGGTGGATGCGTGCGGCGTGCATAGGAGCGAACCGCTGTCAGCTGACTGCTAACAGCTTAGCGCACGTCAAATTTGATCTTGACGGCCCCGGCCGGACTGCTCCAGGCGGATGCGCGGCCGCCGCGTCACCGTCACTGTGAGCGGCGGAAACGTGGATCGCAAGAACTTCGAGCGGATTCTACTAGAGCGGTAAGGCTCGCGCCCTTAGTGGCTCTCCAGATCTTTCCAGATGGCCTGAATCAATTCCTCCCCCGCGCGTTGCCGATCGAGTTCGGAGTCTCTTCCTGCGGGAAGTTCGTCACGGCCACCGTGGACGGATCTCGATCGTCCCGACGTCATACCACCTCGACGGAGCGCTTCCTCGGGCGCACGCCGCTGCGTCTCCGTCAAGTGGTTCTGCACGATCACCAGGATGAGTAGTTCCGGCCTACTGTTTGCGGCGCAACGACCGGATCAGACCATCGCAATTTGCCAGTTGTCCCGTGGCGCGCAGGCGGCGCAGGCCTGTTTGGCAGGGTCATCGGAGACCTCATCCAACGTAGAGCCAACGTGCCAGGTCTCGATTCGACTGGAAGTCGCCTGCGGAAAGTCTGGCGTCGGCATTGTGGATGAACAGAGGCACATCCCTTTCGTAGAGCGATCCGTGCGAGCGGTACTCCGCAGGGAGCGCTTCCAACTCGGTGTCCATCTCGCCGAAGACGGTATTCCTGTCGCCAAGCACCGCCAGGTCGCCGATCCGTGACGGCATCAGGTGATACCGCTGGGAAGCCTCGCTGCGGGTCAGCACGGCTTCCACGCCCGCCAGTGTGGAGATCTCCCTGGCCGTGCGGTCGATCCGGCGCGGCGTTTCGCAATAGATCCACGCGATTCCGCCGTACCCACGGTGGTGCTTCGGGTATTTGTCCTTCTCCACCGAGATTGCGATGCGGATCGGTATCCCGCGTTTAGCGCAGACTTTGTTGAGGTCCCAGCAGCGCGTCTTGTGGTTCATGCCGTGATCTGCCGTCAGCAGGAACATGGCGTCGGGGGCGGCGTCGGCCGCCTCACCGAGCAACTGGTCCAGGCGTGCCATGTGCTCCTTGGATTCGCGAGCCTGGGGAGGCCACATGTGCATCGGGTAATCGGTGGTGTGGACGTACATGCAGCCGAGATCCTTGCGCGTTTTCAGCAGATCGATAGCCGCAGTCATCAGCCAGTGATTGATCCCGGCGCTGTAGATGTCGGGCGCGGGGCCGAGCCGTTTCACCCAGTCTCCGTCCGGCACTTCGGCCGTAAGTGTCAGGTCGGTTCCGGCCGAAAGCAGGGAGATGGTTTTCTTCTTAGAGGAAAGCAGCGCCGATTTCACGCCCTGCCGTTTGGCCCGCTGAAAAAGCGTTGGGGCCAGCAGCAGGTCGCCGGTCTCCATGTACTCTTCGCGGCCCGTGCGTTCGTCGAGATACGAGTTGCCCGTAATGCCGTGACGGTCCGGCCAGACACCACAGCAGATGGAGGCGTTGTTGGTGTTGGTCACCGACGGCATCGTGTCCAAGACCTGCCGGAACAAACCGTCCCGCCGCCAGCGGGAAAGCACCGGCAGATCGCTTTGTTCCAGATAATCCATGCCTAAGCCGTCGCACATCACCACCACGGCGCGCTGCGGAATCCTCCGGCACAAGGCGGGAGCGCCCAGCAGCATCGCGCCCGATGCGAGAAACCGGCGGCGGGTCGGCCAATGGCTCATGGCTTCTCGAACCTCCTCAAACGGATTTTCGAAGGGAAACTTCCGCAGGTTCGAGTTGGACCGTGCGGTACCCGCCGGTTGCGCGGTAGTAAATGAGCAAGGACGCGAAAATCCCGGTCAGGGTAATGGGGAGCACGCCCACCATGCGGAAAGTAGCGGCTGCGCCATACGAGTCATACCACCCGCCCATGAGAGGCAGAATGAAGGCGGCCGCCAGCTGCCCCGCGCCGCCCATGACTGCGAGCACCAGTGCGCCGCCGCGCGGGAAGCGCTCGGCCGTCACGCCCAGCATGGTCGGCCAGAAGAACGCTTTGCCCGCACCGAAAACGGTGGCGCCGGCAAACGCCTGCGCGGGCGTGTGCACGGTAGCGAGTCCAAAAAGACCTGCCGCGGAGACGATGGAAGACAGCAGCAGCAAGCCGACCGGCGAAAGCCGGCGCGCGAGCCGGCCGGCGGCGAACGAGCGCAGCACAAACATGATCCCCGCGGTATACACGAGAATCAGGATGCCGCGCATGCCCGTCAGATTGGTGATCAGCGGCGCGATCCACTGGTCGGGGCCAAGCTCCGTGCTGGCGGTCAGCCACATGCACGCGAACCACAGCAGAAACATCGGGCGGAGCGCTTCCCGCACCATGTCGCGCCCGGAGATGCCGGCCTGCACACGCTCCGTTTCGGGGAACTCCTGCCGCAGCGTCATCGCTCCATAAATGCACGCGGGGATCACCAGCAGCGCAATCTTGAGCTGCCAACCGGCTGTGGCGTGCGCCGGAGCAACGCCCGGCCTGTTCAGACCCATCACGATGGTGATGGCGTAAGCCAGCAGTCCGCCGGTGATCAAACCGCCGGGCCACCAGGCGTGAAGGACGTTGAACTTGTGAGTCTTGTCTTCCGAGTAGATGGTGGCAACCAGCGGATTGATGGCGCCTTCCACGAGGCCCTGGGACAGTCCCAGCGTCAACATTCCGGCATACAGACAGATGAAGCCGGGGTCCGAATAATACGGAGTGACGGGTGCGGCAGGCAGCGGCGCGAGAATGATCAGCAGCGGCGCCACAATGTAGCCGAGTGCCGACAACTGCAGGAGACGGCGGATGCCGAAGTAATCCACCAAAGAGCCGCCGATCATGATGGCCACCGTGAATCCCCAGAATGCCGGGCTGAGGACCACTCCAATCTGCGCGTTCGTGAGGTGAAAGTCGGCGGCCAGCGCGTCGAGAACATCGCCCCGTATCGAAAACACCATTGCCGTAGTGACCAGCGCGATGCAACTGGTCAGGAAAAGGGCTCGCCTGTTCATGTGGCTCGTTATAGTTTATAAAAGGACTTCTTCCACCGCCGGGTCAAATTCGATGCGTCGTCTCTCTTTGTAAGACAGGGTAGCCAGATGGCAGGCCTGCGCGGATCGGTGCCCGATCGCGACATCCGCGTTCGGCAGGGTCCGGTTCCTCGTGCAATCCAGAAAATTCTGCACGTGGAAACTGTCCAGACGGCCTTCGGCCTTGACCACCACGGTGTCCTTATTTGTGGCCGGCGGAGGCGGAAACGGCTGCGACCGGTATTGCAGAGGCCGCGTCCCCGGCTGCATCGTCAGCGGAACAGACCGGGCGGCCGGCTTTTCGACCGGTGTGAACTCGAACCCGGCTCGTGTAATCAGGAGCCTGCCTTCGGTTCCATAGAACTCGATGCCGTTCGAATCCACGCCCGCGGCCAGGGTAGCCTCGAAGGTGACTTCGAAATCTCCGGGGTACTGAAGGTTGACCGAGATCGTATCGGGCGCCGTCCTGCCACTGCCATCCTGACGATATATGTAAATGCCGCCGTTGGCCGTGGCCGCGGTAGGCTGGTCCTCGCCGAGGAACATATGGACGACATCGATCCAGTGGGTGAACAGGTCCGTAATCTGGCCGCCGCCGTAATCCAGGAACGCGCGGAAGCAGTTGTATTGGTACGGTTGGTAATCCCTCCACGCAACCGGCTCGACGAAGCGCTTCCAATCCAGGTTGGCAGGCTGTTTCTCCAGTTCCGGCGGGACCGGCTTCACGAATGATGAGACACTCCCGTGCCACCAGGTGCGCACCAGGCTGATCTTGCCCAGCTTTCCTTTCCGAATGTACTCGTCACGGGCCTGTATGTAGTGCGGACCGGAGCGCTGCTGCATGCCGGTCTGGAAAACGCGGTTGTTCGTCCGGACAGCGCGGATGATGGGCGGGCCTTCCTCGATCTTGAGCGTCAGGGGCTTCTCGCAGTACACATCCTTTCCGGCGTGGACGGCGTCGAGGGCAATGGGCACGTGCCAGTGATCGGGCGTGCCGATCAACACCGCGTCGATATCCTTCTGTTCCAGCAGCTTTCTATGATCGTCGAAGGCGGCGGCTTGAGTCGCATACCGCTTGGCAGCAGCCACCCGCGCGCCCCAAACATCGCAGAGTGCCACTACATCCACCTGGCCGGTCGCGAGAAATGTCCGCATATCGCCGGTTCCGCGCGACCCGCAGCCGACCACGCCCAGGCGGATCTTGTCGTTGGCGCCCATCACGCGCGAGTATGATGCGGCAGTCAGGGCCGTGGCACCGGTGCGCAGCAGGGTGCGGCGGGAGATGACGGACATGCTGATTCACTCCTTCTCTGGTGGGCGATTGCCGGCTGACCAATCAGAACTGCATCCTCAGCCCCATCTGCCAGGTGCGCGGCATATATGCGGAAGCCGAGGCGAATATCCGTCCGGCGGTCCCCGGGCAATCCACGCACGCCGACGGCTGGCCGAGGTTGGTGTGGTTCAGAAAATTGAATCCTTCGCAGCGGAACTGGAGCTTCATATTCTCCTTAATCGGGAACTCCTTGAAGGCTGAGAAATCCGTTTGCGAGAAGCGCGGTCCGTGAAGGCTATCCCGGCCGACATTGCCGAAAGTCCCTTTTTGCGGGCGTGCCCATGGTCCGCTGATCTGTCCATTGGCAGTCAGGAGCCCGGGTGCGGTTGCAAACCAGCCGAACTGGCTCGGGTTGCTGACGCCCCACGAGCCGACAATATCGGCACGGCACCACCCCGTATCTTCGTCGGCGCCGCAATTCTGGTAGCTGGGCGTGAACGGGAGGCCGGTCATCCAGGTCTGTACGAAATTCACTTGCCACCCACCGATGGCCGCGTCCAGGCCTCGCGGCATGTTTTTCAGCGCGCTGCGGCCCCTGCCGACCGGTATCTCCCACAAGCCCATCGCGGTAATGACGTGGTTTCGATTGTTGGCATTCGGGCCGAAACCGAGAGCGCGGTTGTAGATATACTGCGTGGAATCAAAGTCCAGCGCGCGCGACCACGTGTAATGTCCCAGCAATTGCAATCCCTGCGAGAACCGATGCTCGATTTTCGTTTGCAGCGCGTAATAGCGGTTGCTCGAATCGTTACCCGAGTAGCGCGTGCTCTGGGTCCATCCGAGAAGGTTGTAGTACGGCCGCCGCTGGTTGGTCGATAGTCCCTGATTGTAGCCGATCAGGGTCGCATCGTTGCTGTTGTATCCGTAGTTGTATCCGGGCGGCACGTGGGTGCCTTTGGTTCCGACGAAGGCAACCTCCAACGACGACGCCGCGCCCAGTTGCCGCTGGACGGTCACGTTCGCCGTATCGATGGTCGGGATGCGCATGGTCCGCGGCACGATATCGGTGGTGAATCCGTTGGGCTGCAGCGGGAAGCCGTTCGGCCCCTTGGGCTGTGCCGCCAAAATCGCGGCCGGGTCGGCCACCGCGGGCGGCCCCTGCGCGAGTGTGAACACGCTCTGGTAAGAGAATGCCGGTACGACGTTCTGAATCGCGAGCACGGGCAGGTTTTGCGTCACGCTGTGGCCGAAAACCGAACCGAAGATGCCGAGGTCGAAGTTCCGGCCGTAGCCGGCGCGGACCACCGTCTTATCGTTGAGCTTGTAAGCAACGCCGAAGCGCGGCGCCAAGGCCCGGGGCGGGTTGCTCACGTTCATGCTGAGACTCACGCCCTGCGTTCCCGCGATCAGGTTCTCGCCTGTCACCGGATCGATGTCGCCCCCCTTGCCGACGCCGTTCACGTATTGCGGTCGTATGATTTCCCAGCGAAGGCCGTAGTTGAGGGTCAGCTTTGTGTTCACCCTGAATGTATCCTGCCCGTAGAAGAAGAACCGGTTCTGCCGCTCGCCGGCGTCGTACACGTTGCTGACGTACCGGGCGAAGTTCGCGACATCACCAAGCAGGAAAGAAGCAAAACCGTTCCCTCCACCGCTGGGACCCTGGGTCTGATTAGTGGCGAAAGCGAGTTGTCCCGAACGATGGCTGTCACTGGGGACCCGCAGATTGAAGGCCCGGCGTACGTCCGCGCCGAATTTGAAGGTGTGCTTGCCCGAGGTCTTCGTCCAGTTGTTCACGAACTGGAACTGCTTCTCGTTTTCGAGCAGAGGGCAGTTGCAGTTGTTCACGCCAAGACCGAATCCGAAGGCTAATCCATTGATCCCGGTGAACTGCGGCATGCCCCCCGTGATCGGGGTGCCGAGGTTCAGTCCGGGAATGCCCGCCTGCGTAGCCGGAGTGCTGTCGAGGCCGAGGGGGTTCACTTCGACGTGGTAGCGGAAAAAACCGAAACGAAAATCGGTCAGCAGGTCCGGGTGAACGACGTAGTCGAAGCCTGCGGCAACGCTGTGATTCATGGAGTACGAGGTACCCGCGAATTTGCTCGCGTCGAAGCCGACACCGCCGGCAAGCCCGAAAACAGCCGGCGAGTTGATTTCGAACCGTTGCAGGCTATAACGGCCGAACAGGTGCAATTTGTCGGTGGCGTAATGATCGACGCGGGTGTTGAACGAATCCTCGCGGAAGCCGATGCTGCCGGAGCCCTGGTAATTGGGCTGGTTGGGGGCCGCGGGCTTGTTGGGCGTCGGCAGCAGGCTCAGCAACGTCTGCGCCTGCGTCGTCATGAGGCTCGCAGGAATCGTATTGCCGGCGAACGGCGCGCGATTCGCGGGTGCGGCGCCACTGGAGGGATCGAAAATCTGCACGCCGAGGTCGTTCAGGTTGCCCGCCCGCTCCGCCGCCGTTGGCACCCATACGGTCGTGCTGCCTCCCGTGCGCTTGCGCGTGCCCTCGTAGTCGGCAAAGTAAAACAGTTTGTTCTTCCTGATCGGACCGCCCAGCGACGCGCCAAACTGGTTCCAGATGGTCACCGGGATGACACGGCCGCTCGCGCCGTAGATCGGCAGCGATTGCGAGAACGGGTCGCGCGCTTCCAGGTGATCGTTCCGCAGGAACTCGAAGGCGCTACCGTGAATCTGATTCGTGCCGGATTTCGTCTGCGCGCTCACCACCATCGCTCCGGCATTCGCGAACTCGGCGTCGAAGGCGCTGGTGGTGATTTTGGCCTCGGTAACCGATTCCAGGGTCGGGTTGATGACTTGATACGCCAGCACCGTGTCGTGGTTATCCGTGCCGTCGAGGAGATGGGAGACGCCCGAATAGAACTGCCCGTTAACCGTAAGACGGTACGATCCCATGGGATTCTCGGACTCCGTCGAGTTCAGCGACCCGCTGGAAAGGAGGACTCCCGGTGTCAGTAGCGTGAAGTCCGAGAATCTGCGGTTGAAGCTGGGGAGTTCGGTGAGTGCCTTCTGGTTGAAGGTGATAGCAGTGTCGCTGCGCTCGGTCTTCAGCAACGCCGCCTCCGCGCTCACCTCCACCTTCTGCTCGAGCTGGCCAACCTGGAGTTTTATGTCCAGGCGAACCGCGGTGTCTACGGAGACGCCCACGTTGTCCTGAATAAAGGACTTGAACCCCGGCGCCTCGACGGTCACCTGGTACCTACCGGCAATCAGGTGTGGAAAGCTGTAATTACCGTCCTGATTCGTCACCGCCGTGAAGGTTACATCGCGATCCGTGTCGCGCACGAGTACCTTCGCGGGCGCCACCGCCGCTCCCGTAGGATCCGTTACGACCCCGACAATGCTTCCATAGACTGCCTGCGCGGGAAGGTGAATTGGGAGAGTGAGGCAAGCGAGTAAACCCGCGCCCAAAAGGAAACTGGCCGAACCCCTCATGGCAGCACCTCGATCCTCGGCATTACGAGCCGAAGTTTGAGCAAGTCTATGCCAGTTTTGCGGACTGGTCAAGAGCCGATTTTTGATATCGATTTGTCATGTTACACACCGGCCCGGATAAATCAGAGTTTGAGTTGTAACTGCTGGTTCATATAATCGCGGCTGGCTGCCAGGCCGCCGCCTTCGGCATTCACCTGGCCGGCGAAACCGGTCGACTTCAGGAAAGCGATCAGCTCCGGCAATTGAATCACGCCCTGGCCCAAGGGAACGAACCGGCCTTTGACCGGCTTGCCATCCCGCTCAAATTCCGCATTGGGATCGAAATCCCTGAGGTGCGTGGCAATCATGCGGGAGCGGTAATTCCTGTAGACGGCGATTGGATCCATCCCTCCGGCTTGCAGATGGCCGACGTCCGGAACGAAGTCGAAATACCTCGGGTCGGTCGCCTCCATGACGCGATCGACCAGCCCCGCCGCGACGTCCGCCTGCTCGGGGTGGTATCCGATCCGCACGGGCGTTTCATTCCGCAGGCGCTTGCCGATCTCGTTCGCACTCTTCCCGAAATTCCGATAGTCCGCTGCGGTCAGGTGTTGGAGCAACTGGCTGGCGGCGACCCCGGGCTTGGGCGAAAGTGTCCAGAGCTGGGTGATGTACCGCGTGCCGAGCGGCTGGAGCGCCCGCCCGATCCGGAGATGCAGTTCGATCAATTCCTTGTGTTTCGCCGGGTCGCTCATTTCCGAGTACTGTGCGTATCCGGCGAGGTGCAGCCCGCGCTTCTGCAATTCGTCCTTCAATTGCGGTATGCGGCCGTCAAAGAGATCGACCAGCCTTTGCCCGGCGCCGCTGCTCTCGATGCCATGGAGACCCAACCCGGAGCACTGGTCGCAGATGCCCAGAAAGGTCTTTTCTCCAGCGACCCCCACACAGACCCCGACTCCGAATGCCTGAGCACCGGACTGCTGCGACCGGAGACTGCGAGCCCGGAGGCTCATTCCACCAAGAAGCAAGAAAACCCGACGAGTCCGCATCCCTGCGCGCCCTCCAATGCCGGACAGTGTATACGCAACCGGCGTAGCGCTGTCAAGATCCGATACGCGGGCAACTCGACACCAATCGGATCTACACTGTCATCGAGGGGAAGGACTCAAAACATCATGACGCGCCGAAGTCTTCTGGGCGGCGCGGCTGCTGCAATTGCGGCGTCCGCGCAAGACGCCGGCTCCGATGAGGGCCGGCAATTCTTTCTCCGGCTCTTGAGGAGCAGCAACGAATCTGTCGGCCGCATGCTCGACGCGTCGCAACCCTCCCCCCGGCCGTTCCCCGGACGCGGTGTCGGGCGAGGCGCCAACGTAGCAGCGCTCACTGCGGCGTATTGCGCCCCGGAGTCGTCCTACTACAAGAGCGGTAACCTGATCCCCGTGATGGAAACCGCTTCCGCGGCCTTCGTGGCAGCCCAGCATCCGGACGGCACGCTGGACGCCGGAAATCTCTCTTCCCCACCGGATACAGCATTCGTTGTGGAGGCGCTGGCTGCATCACTTACAGTGTTGCGGCGGATGGATGATCCGAGTCTCGCCCGAGTCAAGGAGGCTCTTGGTAAGTTCCTTCTGGCCGCTGGCGAGGCGCTGGTTACAGGAGGAATCCATACTCCGAACCATCGGTGGGTAGTGTGCTCCGCGCTTGCGCGAATCCATTCGCTCTTCCCGGCGCCCAGGTATGTGAACCGCGTCGATGACTGGCTCGGAGAGGGAATCGACATCGACTCCGACGGCCAGTTTTGCGAGCGGAGCTCGGGAATTTACTCCCGGGTGACGGACAATGCTCTTGTGACGATGGCCCGGTTGCTGAACCGCCCCGAGCTTCTCGTTCCGGTCCGCAAGAACCTCGACATGATGCTTTACTATCTGCACCCGGACGGGGAGATCGAGACGGTTGCGTCGCGACGTCAGGATCAAAACATGGCGGTTTCGATTTCGAACTATTACCTGCAATACCGATCTCTCGCCATACGCGACAATAACCCGGCGTACGCGGCGGTAGTGAGATCGATCGAGGCCCAGCCTGGAGAGGGACTGGTGGAGGGCGGTAACCCGGTGATCTACTTCCTGGAGGAGCCGCTGCTGAAGCGTCCCATTCCGGAAGGCGGAACCATTCCAGCGGACTTCGCCCGAGTCTTCCCGAACAGCGGGTTGGCCCGAATCCGGCGAGGCGAGATTAGCGCTTCTATTTACGGCGGAAGCGATTGGCCCGAGGGAGTGGGATCGGGTCTGGCCAGCAACCCTACATTCTTCTCCTTCCGAAAGGGCAAGGCGGCGCTGCATTCCGTGCGCATGGGAGCTCAGTTCTTCGGAGAGGGCCCCTTCCGAAGCGAGGGACTCAAACAGGAAGGAGATGCATACACGTTGCACCAGCGCTTCGAGGTTCCGTATTATCAACCGCTACCGAAAGGACTGCGTAATCCGCGGGGTGATTATGCGCTCACCGCAGTGGAGGATTTCAGGTTCTGGAGCAAACTGGATTTCCCGCACCGGCGAATGAGCAATATCCAGGTCCTGGACCAGAAGGTCACCGTGACGGAGAACCAAGGCGCCTTCGAACTGCGGTTCGATATCACCGGCCATGACCACGTTCCGGTTGCGATTGAATTTGCGTTCCGGCCCGGAGGCGAATTGCAGGGTGCTTTGCGGGAAGTGACGGCTCGGGATCGTGAAAAGGTGTTTCTCCTGAGGGAAGGGACTGCGATTTACCGCGTTGGAAGTGACGCCATCGAGTTCGGACCCGGAGAAGCAGTGCACCAGGTTCTTGATTTTTCCGGGCCGTCCTACACGGCTCATGGAGCCGCCCTTAGAGCGCCGGGCACCCGCGTCTACATCACAGGCGTCACGCCGCTCCACAGAACCATAACTGTCCGCAGCTTATGAGAAACCGAAGGTAGGTCCTGATTACCGATGATTCCAGAGATTGTGACAGACCGGCTACGGTTGCGGGCGCATCGCATGGAGGACTTTGCCGCATCGGCCGCCATGTGGGCGGACCGCGGCGTCACTCGCTTCATCGGCGGGAGGCCCTTCTCGCGGGAAGAAGCCTGGGCGAGATTCTTGCGATACGCGGGGCACTGGTCATTGCTGGGGTTCGGTTTCTGGGCAATCGAGGAGCTAGCCAGCGGCGACTTTGTCGGTGAGGCGGGGTTCGCGGAGCTTAAGAGGGAACTTCAGCCGCCCATTGACGATAGTCCCGAGGTCGGGTGGGTGCTGCTTCCCGATGTCCATGGCAGAGGCTACGCGACCGAGGCTGTGCGTGCCGCCCTGCATTGGGGTAAGACGCACTTGTCATCACAATCGACTGTTTGCCTGATTCATCCTGAGAATCTTGCGTCAATTCGGGTGGCCGAAAAGTGTGGCTTTCGCAAGTATCGTCAAGCTACGTATAAGAGCGAACCCACAGTTATCTTTACCCGCGAAAGTGCTTGAGACGGCGCTTGAGACGAATCGACCGTGACCATCAGCGCGGCGATTGAATACACAGCATACGCTACCCTCGGGAAGCTGATGGCTTTCAGAACAGCTCAAACGTGACGACGGCACCGTTCCGCTCGCGGGCTCGGTCGCGTCAAAGCCCTGGTCTGTCCGCGCCTGTTGCGAGGCACTCTGCTATTTTTAATCCATGCTACGCCTCACCTCCGCTCTGCTCATCGCCGCCGGATTGATCGGCGCCCAGGACTCTTCACTGCAGTGGATGCCGGTGACGAGCGCCAAAATCGATGTCGCCGGCCTGCCGTGGTTTCAGGAGAACCATGGCGAATTCTGGCGGCTGCCAGTTCGTTCCAAGGATTCATTCCCGAAGGCCGTCTGGGACTTGGCCCTTGATCCGACAGGTGGGCGCATACGCTTTCGCACGGACTCGTCGACCGTGGCGTTGCGGCTTGAATGGCCATACCCGCCCGGTATGCGCAATATGCATTTTTTCGGTCAGAGCGGCGTGGACCTGTACGTCCGCGACTCGTACTGGGGCACGGCAGTTCCGGACAAGGACGCCGCCCCAGGTAAGGTCTACGACCACGTCTATTTCAAGGGACAATCACGGGCGATGCGCGACATCACGATCTACTTGGCGCTCTACAGCCCGGTAAAGGTGCTCGAAATCGGCCTGGATAGAGATGCTGCGCTCGAGTTCGCAACGCCCTTCACCGTCGCTAAGCCGGTTGTCTTCTACGGAACATCGATCACTCAGGGAGGGTGCGCCAGCCGACCGGGCATGAGCTACCAGGCCATCGTCGGCCGGCGATTGAACCTCAACTTTGTAAACCTCGGCTTCTCCGGTAATGGGAAGGGCGAGACCGCGGTAGCACGCGCGGTGGCGGAGATTGATGCGGCCGCCTTTGTTCTGGATTTTGCCCAGAACAACCCCGATGTGGACTCGCTGGCACAAGTCTACGATCCGTTCATCGGCATTTTGCGGGAGCGCCACCCCGACACTCCGATCGTGTCCATCACGCCAATCTATGCGGCTAGCGAGGTGACTGCCAACCAGCGAAACGAACAGATGCGCGCCCTAATTCGCAAGGTGGTGAGCCGGCGCATTGCCGCGGGCGACACGCATCTGCAACTGGTAGAAGGAACCGATCTGCTAGGGCCTTCCCGCGTGGACGGCTTGGTGGATGGGACTCATCCCAACGATCTCGGCTTCCAATGGATGGCCGAAGGGCTGGTCCAACGATTGCGCAAAGTGCTGGGCCTTTAGCTGGTATCTCTAATTGTCGCCGCTGCGAGGGTACCATTTCCTTGGCAGGGTGCGTATTTATATATGAGGGGCGAGACTGGCGGGTACAGTGACCCAAAAAGTAAGGACGCCAGCTGACCGGCGCAGAGCTGTTTGCTTTTGCGGTTTCGCTTGGCGTCCAACAGAAAACGCTTGGACGCGCCCGCCTGCGCACGCGAAGACAATAACGGGGCGCATTGATGCTTTGGGCCGGCAGCGCGGAGAATTTCAAGTTCTCCATGTGGGTGTAGAATAGCTGCCAGCCCGGCTGCAAGTCATGTCACGAAATCCTTTGTTGCTGTTTTTGTTGGCGAGCTATCCCGCCTTTTCAGCGGTGCGCGAAGTCGCGTTTTCACAGTCAGCCGGTTCGGTGGCGGCGTACGATTTCGTCGAGGTGAGCCTCAGGGTGAGTACGGCGCTTCCGGGAAACCCGTTCACCAGTGCGGTCGTGACGGGCGAGTTCGGTGCGGCCGGGAGTAGCAAGCCGATCAAAGTGGACGGTTTCTGCGATTCTTCGGACGGCACGTTGTTCCGGATCCGCTTCATGCCGTCCAAGCCAGGCGATTATACCTACTCGGTGAAGTACGCCGAGAACGGTTTCGAGAGGAGCTACGAAGGTAAGTTTCGCGCGAACGCAGCCGGGCGCCGAGGCCCGATCCGCGTGGATCCCGGCCATCCGTGGCACTTCATTTGGGAAGGCACGCGGGAGCACTACTTCTTCAATGGGACGACGGCCTTCTGGCTGATGGGCTGGCGGGACGAGCGCGTGATCGATAACAGCCTGGAGAGGCTGCGGCGATTAAAGGTCAATCGGGTCCGGGTGCTGTTGAGCGGCCGGACGAACACGATGTACGGCGAGCCGGCGATGAACACGGCGGAGTGGAGCGTCTTCCTGAGCCCGTGGCCGGCGGTGAAGGCTGACGATTTCTACCATCCCGGGTTCGACTATACGCGTTTCCGTGTGGAGCACTGGCAGCGTTTCGAGCGAATGCTGA
Organism: Bryobacterales bacterium; assembly: GCA_963836015.1. GTDB lineage: Bacteria > Acidobacteriota > Terriglobia > Bryobacterales > Bryobacteraceae > CAWCDJ01. Next base: position 1,500,980 of record CAWIIF010000004.1, read on the forward strand.
AGTACGCCCGCGAAAGGGACATGGTGATTTCGGTAATTCTGGACATCGCCGACGGCCACGTTCATTTGCCTCTGGGGAGCGAAGACGAGCGCCGCTATATCCGCTACGCCGCCGCCAGGCTCGCGGCGTTCTCGAATATCACCTGGGACTTGGGCGACGATCTCGACACTTTCCGCGACGATAAATGGGCGAACGAGACAGGCACGCTGTTGGAGAGTTGGGATCCATACCGGCACCTAGCCACCACTCATCCGGTGCATCGTGAGCATCAGGACCGGGCCTCGGAGTGGTTCGGCTTTACCTCTATACAGGAATGGTCGCGCAATCAGCACGCCCTCATGCTGGAGGAACGCCAACTCCAGAGCAAAACCGGCCGCATCATCCCACAGGCGAACGAAGAGTATGGTTACGAGGATCACTATCCGCTCTGGGCCCCTCTACCGCCGGGCGATTCCGCCGACACGCTCCGCCGGACCGCTTGGGACATCGCGATGGCAGGAGCTTATGGAACGACCGGGGAGACGGCGCGACGAGGCGTGGGCATTTGGCCGGATACCGGCGGCGGCTGGATGAACGGGCGCAGTGATGACACCACCACTATGCTGGCCGGCTACGCGCACATGGTGGACTTCATAACGAGTTTCGAGTGGTGGAAGACGGAGCCGCACGACGAACTCGTGGATGCAGACAACTGGTGCCTGGCGGAGCCGGGCCGCACCTATGCGGTTTACCTGCCCAAAGCGGGCAAGGTCTCAGTTCGGCTGGTTCCGGGCCGGTACAACGCCGAGTGGTTCAATCCACTGACCGGGGAAGTAATTCCGATCGGCCCGGCCGACGGTCCTACTTGGACTTCCCCCGTACCACCCGGACGAAACGATTGGGCCCTGCTGTTGAAGAAGTCCAAAGACTGAGGTTCCAGGGCCCCAGATTTCGTCCGTGGGGAGGCCGTATGAAGGGAATCACGTTCCGAAGGCAGTGTTGCAACTTTGAAAACACACCTCCCTCGCCCTTTCCGGATCGCATGTGCGGATTCGTAACCTTGGATCGTCCGCCATGCTCCCGGAAGGAGCGGAACCCTTGGCTCGTTCGCACTCTCCGCTTGATCGCTCGATGGTCCAGCTCCAAGGTGTTATTCAAATCCTGCACTGGTCGTAGTCGGCAGAGGCGGTGGTTCGGTTGCAACACTGCCCTTCTCGCAAGGCCTTGTCGGTGTGGGGTGGGCCGGGGTTGCGGCTTCGGGCCGAGCGCTGTGTGAACCCCCCGCGTTTCAGGTGGACGTATCGCTGGTATTCCGATAACTAACCTCGTCAGTGGGTCCGCGCCGGTATCGACGTTCGTCCTCGCCGCGCCTGCGTTCACAGAACCGGTCTGCTACGGACTAGGCTTTGGCTTCCCGGTTGGCGCGGTCCCGTAGGGCGCGCATGTAGGAGATGCTGTAAGCCAGGGCGGCCCGACTGTAGGCTTCACCTCCACCCTGCCCAGTCGTCGCACCCGTCGTGGTCGGTGGGCCCATCCGTGGGACGTGATCGGGGATCACAATGCCGTCGTAATCGACATCCCGCAGCGCCTTCATGATCTTGTACATGTCGTAGTAGCCGTTGTCCATGAACGTCTCGATGAAATGCGGCAACGGAGCCGAGACATTCCGGAAATGGATCTTGAAGATCTTCTTCTGAGCCCCGAAGTAGCGAATCATCTCCTCCGGATCTTTGCCCGTCAACTCCTTGCCGCCCTCGAGCCATGTTCCACAGCACAGACAAAGGCCCACGTTCGGGCTGTCGGCTATTTCCATGGCCCGCCTGTAGCCTTCAAAGTTGCCGAATATACAGCGCGGAACGCCTGCTAGCACAGGCGCTGGAGGATCATCCGGGTGAATTCCGATCCTGACCCCCGCCGCTTCCGCCACAGGCACCACCTGCTTGATGAAATAGGTGTAGTTCTCCCAGATCTCCGCCTTCGTGAAAACCCGGCCGTGTGAGAGGGGCTCCTTGTAAATCTTTCCGGCCCAGACCCCCTGCCGGTTCGGGCTGGCCAGATCCAACTCCCTCGTGTCACACCCACGGGTCTTCGCACGACCGCTGCTCCAGATGCCGTTGCCCATATGGGCATAAGTTGTGTAGTGGATGCCAGCCTTACCCAAGTAACGGAGATAGTTCTTGTACTCTTCGATCTTCTGGTCCCGCCCAGGAAGGTTGAGCGTGACCTCTGGCATGTTGTGGAGGCTGCCACTTGGGCCCACGCCGCTACCAATGTTATATACCTTGATACCAGCGGCTTCGTACCGTTCCCGCATCTTGGTGAAGCTCGCGGCATTGGCGGTTTCCGGCGTCGCACCGAGACTCACATATTCCACGCCAATCTGCTGGAGGAAGAGCAGATCGTCGTCGGTCGGGTCGGCCCTGTATGACGTTGCGATCTTGATGCCCGGAGGGTTCGGATTTACCGTGGCGGAGCCGTTCTCTTCGGAAGCGAGGAACGCCGCCGTCCCCAGCGCACCGCCCAGAGCCATCTTGCCGAACTGCCTTCTCCCGGCATCAAACATCGGGTCTTCCGTTTGTCTCGGTGTCTGGGGATTCCCCATTGGCCAATCTCCTTCTTGTCAGGCCGCTCTTGGAGAGCTGCTGGATCCAATACACATCAGTGTACTGCAAGACTGAGATCTCGATCGCACAGGTCCACGTCGAAGCGTTGCTCTTGTTGATGCGGATTGCCGGTTCTCTCAACATCCAACGCGGGCACAGCACCGAATAGCCCATTCTGCCCCAACGGCGCAGACCGACGTACCTCGAATAGCGCTGCTCGGCGGATCGCTTCGCCGTAGTCGTAGTCTGGTTTCGAGAGTCATGCACTTATGCCTCATTCCCGAGCCCTGAATTGGCGCGGCCCAAATTTACAGCACCGAGCATGACCTCAAGTCGCAGGTGCTCTCGCAAATGCTCGATTTGGGAAGTGGCGCGGCGAGGCTACGGAAAATGTGTGACGTAGTAAAGTGAGCTGCGGCGCGTCGTTCATTTCGGGCAGCCGGACGGTAGCCCGTAGGTGCTGGTGGAGAGCGGGTCCTAACGGTTGCGGGTGCCGTTGAGCGACGAGTCGTGCGGGACCAAGTCCCAATCTTACGCTTCCCAGAACGTCGTTTGGGGACCCCAAGGTGCCCTGCCACCATTTGGCAATTAGGTCTTCGGGCCGAGTTAGAGAGGGAGTCTTGAGGGCTTGGTCCGTATACATCGCAGACAGTAACCGAATGGAGCGCCGCAGGCGCTCGGCCTGGTCGAATTCGAGGGCTTCAAAATGCCGCCGTGCTCTTCCCATGAACGGGGTACAGTCCGAAGCACAATCTCGATGAAAAGATAGGCGGCGAGATTCGAGACTCCATTGGAGATATCCCGGACTCACCAATTCGTGCGCAAGAAAAGGCAAGGTATCCCGCAGATCTAACCGTCGCTGCCCGGCAAGCCAGGGCGACATTAACTTCTAGCCTTCTGCAAGACTGCGCCAAATGCGGGCTTCGGCTTTCCCGCGCGGTCGAACAGCAGCGGGTAATTTGTGCGACCGCGCGTGGGAAAATTATTGAGCCACGAATCGCCGTCGGTCACTCCCCAGAACGTAACGCGGCTGATCACGTCGCGGTGTTGTGCGAAGACCTCGAACAATTCGGCATAGCGCCTGGCGAGCGCTTGCTGCATTTCCTCCGGCAAGCCCGCGGTGTACGGATTCGACTCCCCGGCCGCCGGAGCCACCGCTGAAACGTCCGCCGTGTTCTGCCGCGTGGTAGGCGGCAGAACGTCGACGTCGAGTTCGGTGATGTTCACCCGCACGCCGAGCGCGGCGAACGCTTCGATGGTCTCGGCCTCCTGCCTGGCGCTGGGCCAGTCCATCCTGTTGTGGCCCTGCAACCCCACGCCGCTGATCGCGGCGCCGGCGGCCTTAAGCTTGCGAATCAACTCCACCGCGCCCTTGCGCTTGGCTTCGTTTTCGAGCGAGTAGTCGTTGTAATAGAGTTCCGCCTGCGGGTCGGTTTCATGTGCGAACCGGAACGCCTGCACCAGATAGTCTTCGCCGATGATCCGATACCAGGGTGATTGGCGCATGGTGCCATCTTCGTTCAGCGCTTCGTTAACCACGTCCCATCCGCCGATCCGCCCTTTGTAGCGGCCGACCACTGTCCGGATGTGGTCGCGCATGCGGTCGAGCAGAGCTTCGCGGGTAAGCGGCTTGCCCTGGTCGTCCTCAAAGACCCAGCGCGGCGTCTGGCTGTGCCACACCAGGCAATGGCCAACAATGAACATCTTGTACTTCTCGCCGAAGGCGACGTAACGGTCAGCCGTATCGAAAGTGTAGCCGTCCGGACGCGGATGTACGGATTGCCACTTGAGCGCATTCTCGGGGCTGATGGAGTTGAACTGCGCCGCAATGATGGGGTTGCCGCGCGGGTCGCGTTCCTCGAACTGTGCGGCGTTCAATGCCGCCCCAATTCGGAAGATGCCTTGATAGGCACCCTTAAGCGTAGGCGTGGTCTGGCCTTGTCCGACGGCTGCCGCCAGAACAATCAATGCGAGAGGCTTCATCAGATTATGCTCCATTTACCGGACAATCGCGTCGGCCGCGTTGGCAGCCAGGATCCACTTGCTGGCGACATCGATCACGTATTCGCTCTCGAACCAGAGGAAGCCGAAGTCGTCGATGCACTCCGGAAAGTCCGGCTTGATAATGACGTACCCGGGAACGACGCCACCGGGAATGAATGTGTTGTCAGCGCGGTTGTTGCCATAGGCCCTCAACTTCGAGGAGGTGCCCACACCCGACACATACGACGTGCTCGATACCGGATGCGTGCCCAGCATGTAGTTGGCGGCCCGAAGTGTGTAATCCGTGCCCACGATCTCGGGAAATGCCTTGTGCAGGAAGTACATCCGGACGCCGAGATCGGCGACTGCGGCCGAGCCGCCCCAGCCTCCCATACTCGGCGGTACGCCGAAGGGAGTGGCGGCCAGGTCTTTGTCCAACTGCGCCACGTATGACTTGGCCGCCTCTTCCAGTTGCTTCCTGAAATTCGCATCCATGTAGGGTAGAGCGCGTACAGCCGTCCAGCCCCCGAACCCGAACCGCTGCCGGATCGAGGGGAACATCTCCGACAGGCGCTTCTTATATGCCTCGCCGCCATCTGTGGCGATCAGCAGCTCCAGCGCAGCTTTCCACTCCTCGGCGGCGGCCGCCCCGCCGGTGGTATTGAACGACTGGAACTGGCTGGCGGTGGGATGCGCATGTTCCTCCTCCCACAGCCTGACTGCGGTATCCAGGCACTCCTTGGCGAGGGCATCGTCCCAGCCTTTGAGCGTCCGCGCCGCCGCGGCCAGCGATGCCGTGGCGCCGTATTGCAGGCCCGCCGATTTGGTGGTGAAGGCCCACCGGTCGTCCGGGATGCCGGAGTAGTTCCCGTCCACATCGTGGGGGCCGAGCTTCTCCGAATAGATGCGTCCATCGGTCTTCGATGCGCCATCGCCCAAGTGCGTGTACTGGCGCAGATTAGGCTCGATGATGCCGGGAATCGGATGACCGATGGCCCTGATCTGGGCGAGCACCTGCAGAATACCGTGCTTGACCTGCTCTACGGCGTCGGGAACCCCGTCGGGCCGGTGCATTTCTACCGCGCGGGCCTCCTCGTCAACGGTGAGCTGGTCCCACTTCAGATTGAACTCCGAGTAGGCCAAGGCCAAGTCCTGGATAGTCGCGTATTGGCTTTGCGCGCGGATATCGAAATCTCCGGCGTCGTACCAACCGCCCACGTTCAGTCCGGGTATGTGCTGGCCGCCCTGGAAGGGGGAATCGGTGTTCGGACCCATGCGGTACCCGTCGAAATGCTGGCTGTTCGGGGGCGCCTGGCGCGCGTCGTCGAGGTGCGAAACCCCGTGCCAGAGACGGTAGCCCTCACGCACCGAGACGTGATCCATCTCCACGGCGAGGTAGCCGTCCAGGCTCGATTGCCAGGTTTTGCTATACACATCTTTGGCAATCGGGAACAGTTCCGTCCGCTGTCCGGCGTACTCGATGGCGTACAGACCGGGTTCCTTCACGGGCGAAAAGTCGAACTTCGCATACGTATAGTGAAGCCATGGCGCAGGCTCCGAAATCGGGCCTTCGAAGACCTGCTCGTAGGAGCCGTCCTCCGCCAACCGGAGTACCTTTGCCGTTTTCGGTGGGTTTAACTTGCGGTCCAGTTCGATCACCGCTACCTTGGGGAAACCGGGCGAATAGCCGGCCTGACTGTGCGCCACCACGGGCGGTCGCGTCCAGTTCGGGATCACATCCGGCCGGATGTGCCAAACCACGGCGCCCTCCGTCTTGCCCGACGGGATCAGGGTGCGGAGTACAAACCAGCCGTTCTGCGCCCGGTTGCGCCCGTCATAGAGGGCGAGGGACGCCGTCTCCGAGCTAACCTTGATGCGATACAGGGGGTCGTCCACAGCGAGCGTGATGCTCTTACCGGTGGCCAGCGGTAAAGGCTGCGTGTACCCTTTCGCTTCGTCCCATTCCTCCTGGTAAGGCAGTTTCTTCGGATCGTCGGCGGGGGGCGGCACCTTCACCATCGGGTCCTGAGGGCTGCGCGGAAACACTCCGAATGCGCCGCCGTCCAGGATGAAGGTTTTGCCGATGTAAGCCGAGGGCAGGAACTCCAGATTGAAGCCCGCGCGTCCAGCCAGTTTCTCCGGCAACGGCTTGTCGAGATTCACGCTCACGCGCACACCGCCCGGTTCGGCGGCCACTTCCAGGCGGTAGTCCATCTGGAAGTCGGGAAAAGATAGCTGTGCGTTGAGACGGTTGTTTTCTCTGTCCGCATGACGGCCCTTAAGCTGCGCCACCTTGTCCCACTGCTCCGGAGTGGGCACCAGGCGTACGTCGCCGTTCGTGGCGATGCGCAGGCCATGGAGGATCATCTCCATGGCGGTGTTCTTCTGGTCGACGAAGATGGGGTGGAAAGTACTGTGATAGAGAATGACGCTGAATCCCTGGGCATCGAGGTAGCCGCTATCGGTTACCTTCATGGCGAAGTCGGCGCCGAACAGGCTGAGGCCGGACAACACGGCACTTAGCAGGATTGCTCGCGGTTGAATGGACATATGAGTGCCAGATTATAAACATTCCCGACAGAGCGCCGTGAGCCTGAGAGCGCTCCGGTCATATGGCTGCTCCTCGACCCATTGCTGCTGATGACATGAAGGACGTGTCTCGCGCCCTTGGCCTGGATATCGTGACACACAAGTCTCCGCGCGGGCTAGGTTTGGTACCGTGTCTGGCACTCAAGGCCAATGTAATCATCTGAAGGGCCGAATCGAGCGGGGGCGCTTGGCCTTGTCCGGTTAACCGTTAGCCGGGACCGTTAGAAACCACTGGCCTTGAGCCTTCTTCGCGGAGTCAGCCATAAGATTCCATTAATGTTGGACGCACGACACCGTGCCAAACCTAGCCCAAACCGACCTTGCGTGTTAGCGTTGTTTTTTCGCCAAACGCCGCTCCACTCCCCATGAGGTGAAGTCGTGGGCGGCGCTCCCGGACGCCGCCTTCTGCTACAGTTTGGCAGATGGATCTCAAAAGTTAGGAGGAACGTGGTGCACGATTATCGGCTTTCCAGACGGTATTTCTTCTACGGCACGCTGCTGGCGGGAGCGATCCCACGGGGCGGGTTCGGCAGCACGCCTTCTCTTGCCGCGATGGGCTACAAGTCACCGAACGAAAAGCTGAACATCGCTGCGGTGGGAGTCGGTGTGCGGGGTCCTGCGATTCTCGTCGGCGCCGCCGCGACCGAGAACATTGTCGCGCTGTGCGACGTGGACGACGAGCGCTCCGCCGCCGGCTTCGCGCAGTACCCGGAGGCCAAAAAGTACAAAGACTATCGCAAAATGTTCGAGACCGAGGGCAAGAACATCGACGCGGTAATGGTCGCCACCCCCGATCACATGCACACGCCGGTGGTGCTGCTCGCCTTGCAACATGGCAAGCACGTCTATTGCGAGAAGCCCTTGACCCGGACGGCATCGGAAGCACAGCTGCTGGCAGACGCGGCGGCGAAGTACAAAGTGGCGACCCAGATGGGCAACCAGGGCTGGAACCACGAGGGCACGAAGACTGCATGTGAGATCTTCTGGTCCGGCGAGATCGGCGAGGTCAAGGAACTCCATGCGTGGACTGGCGGTATATACGGAGGACAGCCCAATATCCCTGAGACCGGACCTGAGGCAACGCCCGTCCCGCCGACACTTGATTGGGACTTGTGGCTCGGCTGCGCCGAGCCGCGCACGTTCAATCCACTGATGACGAATCAGTGGCGCGCCTTCATCGACTTCTCCACCGGTGGATCGCTGGGCGATTGGCTGGTGCACAATCTCGGACCGGCCCACTTGGCTCTGCAGCTCGACAAGGCCAGCCCGACCAGCGTCGAGTGCGTGTACGTCGAAGGCAGGAACCAGTGGCTGTGGCCGCTTCGCGCGCACATCGTATTCGAATTTCCGGCTCGGGGCAGCATGCCTCCAGTAACCGTGCATACGTACCAGAACATGCGCGGCGACTTCCAGGATCCACCCGGAATGGCCGAAGGCGAGCGCCTCTTCCCGCCGATGAACAACTTGGCCGAGAAGGGCCGCCCGTTCGTTCAGGGCGGCGACGGCATGATGCTGGTCAGCACCCAACTGACGGCGGATGGCAAGCCCATCGCGCAACAGGGCCGTGGCGGGGCGTTTCCTCCGGGTGGCGGCCGCGGACCGGGCGGACGGGGCGGACGCGGTCTGCCTCCCGGGGCTTCGCAAGATCCCAAAATGCGCGCTCCCGGCAACGGCGCCGTTTTCGTCGGATCGAAGGGCTATATGGCCACCACCGCCCGCGGCGAAGGCGTCTGGCTGCTGCCGGCGTCGCGCTGGGCGGATTACAAACTGCCCCCGCAAATGCTACGGCGCGGCGTCAATCACCAGCAGGACTGGATTCGCGCCTGTAAGGGCGGCGCACCTGGAGTATCGGACTTCGCCGTCGCGACCAAATACATCGAGTGGCTCTCCCTGGGGGCCATATGCGCTTCGCGTTCCCGGAAAGCTCATGTGGGATGCGAATAAGCGGCGCTTCGGCAACAGCGAGGAAGCCAACCGCCTTCTCAGACCGTTCCTCCGCAAGGGATGGGAACTGAAGGTGTAGGATGCTAACAGCCATAGGAGCGAAAGGAAGGCCGAACACGATGAGAATCAGCATAATCGGAACGCTGTGGGGAGCAGCCTTTGCGTGTGCCATACCGATCTCCGCCGCTCCACCGATCCGCGTCATGCTGCTCGACGGCGAACAGGGCGGCGCGTACCATGCCTGGCAGGAAACCACACCCTATCTGAAACGGATGCTGGACGACGCGGGCATTTTTCAGGTGGATGTAGTGACCGCGCCGCCGCGTAACGGCGATTTCGCCACGTTCAAGCCCGATTGGGGCAAATACCAGGTGATTGTCGCCAATTACGATGCTCCGGACGAACGCTGGCCCGACAGCCTGAAAGCCTCCTTCGAACAGTACATTCACAATGGCGGCGGGCTCGTGTCTGTCCACGCCGCCGACAATGCCTTCCCTAACTGGAAGGAGTACAACCAGATGATCGGCGTGGGCGGCTGGCGCGGCCGCAACGAAAAGTGGGGACCGCATTTCTATTACGAGAGCGGAAAGCTGGTTCCCGATTCGGCCCCGGGCTTCGCGGGAAGCCATGGTGCGCGCCTCACTTATAAGGTGGTCGACCGTGTCACGGACCATCCCATCACCAGCGGCCTGCCGAAAGAGTGGATGCACGTCGGCGACGAGCTTTACGCCAATCTCCGGGGACCCGGCGAAAACATGACCGTGTTAGCCACGGCCTGGTCGGATCCGGCCAACCATGGGACCGGCCACGACGAGCCGATCCTGATGGTGATTGCCTATGGTAAGGGGCGGATCTTCCACACGGTCATGGGCCACGACCTGGCCGCGCTCAACTGCGTCGGATTTATCACGACCTATCAGCGCGGCACGGAATGGGCCGCTACCGGCAAGGTCACGCAGAAGGTTCCGAGCGACTTCCCGACTGCGGACAAGACCAGCACGCGAAGGGAGTACGATCCCCCGCCGGGTTGGACCTCTCCTGGCGCCAAACCTCGCCCGCAGTCAAAGTGAGTGCGCCCCGCCTGCCGTAAAGGAGGATTCACCCGAGGCCCTATGAAATATGGTCTTCTGGCAACCGTTCTCGTGCTGGCTTCGCTTGCCCTGGCGCTGGACGGCCAAATCGGGATCCATGACCCCTCCACCGTCGTGCGGTGCAACGGCAAGTTCTACACCTACGGCACCGGCGGTTCTTCCCTGGTCTCCGATGACGGCTGGACCTGGAGACGCGGCGCCACGCTCCCACGGCGCGGGTTGGCCCCCGACGTCATTCACATCGGCGACCGCTACTACGTGTATGTAGCCGCGAACATCGGGCCGCAGCCCAAAGCTGCCGTCAATATGATTTGGAACAAGACCCTCGACCCGGATTCCCCCGACTACAAGTGGGAAGAAGGCGGCGTGGTCGCCTCGTCAGACGGCGTCGAAGACTGCAATGCCATCGATCCGGGCGTCTTTCTGGATCCGACAGACGGCCGCCTGTGGCTGGTCTATGGCTCTTATTTCGGCTACATCCGGCTGGTCGAGCTCGATCCCAAGACAGGCAAGCGCTTCAACCCTAACGACCAGCCGCGCAACCTCGCCATCAACTGCGAAGCGTCCGACATGATTTATCACGATGGCTGGTATTACCTGTTGGCCACCCACGGCAGTTGCTGCCGGGGCGCCGACTCCGGCTACAACATACGGGTGGGCCGCGCGAAGAAGGTTACCGGTCCCTTCCTCGACAACGCAGGCGTCGATATGATCCAGGGGGGTGGAAAACTGTTCGCCGGATCCGGCGGTCGTGTAGTCGGCCCCGGCCATTTCGGCCTCCTCGATCTTGGGGACGGCTTGCAGAAGTTCTCCACCCACTATGAAGCCGACCTGGACAGGGGCGGCGCCAGCGTGCTGGATATCCGCCCGCTGCTGTGGAAAGACGGCTGGCCGGTTGCCGGCGAGAACTTAAAGGAGGGGAGTTTCGAGATCGAATCCGTGCGCACCGGTACGTCGCTCGAGCTTGCTGTGGAGGGTATGCCTGTGGGAGGCCGGCGCGGCAGAGGCGGCCTCGGGGCTGGCCCTGGAGCGGGACGTGGCGCAGCGGGCCGGGGTTTTGCAGGGGGACGAGGAATATTCGAGGGCCAGGGAGGGGTGATTCCGCCGCAGGATGTTGCGCAGGTCTCGAAGAATTGGCCCGCGGGCAACCTTGACGTCCGCATGGCAAATTACCTGTGCCAGGCGCAGCAGAAGTGGACGGTGACAGCCGTCCCCGACGCCGGCGGCTACCCCGGCTCGCCGTATTTCAAGATCACCATCGCCGGCACGGAGCGCGCGCTGGCCGCCACCGGGGACGCCGAATTGGTCGTCCTACCCGCCTTCACCGGCGGGCCTGAACAACTGTGGCGTGTGGACGAGCTTGCCGACGGCACGTGGCGCATCATGCCAAAGTCGATACCCAACACCAATGAAGCGCTCGTCCTTTCGGCAGTGGGCAGCAGCTTCGCGACGCTGGCGAAGTTCGACCCCACGAGCGAGAAACAGCGCTGGCTGTTCAAGACGCCGTAAGCACTTATCGAAAATCCGCCATGATTTCGCTCAAAAAGCACCGCACCCCAATACTCGCTGTTTCGGCCCTCCCGGCGATTCTGTCGATCGCCGTCGCGGCTCAAATTCCGGCACCCACGCTGACGAGTCCCGTATCGTCCGAAAGAGCGCCCAACACCGACGGTTTCATCCAGCGCTGGGTGCTCCTGGAACCGATCGGCGTCAATGGACTCACCGACAGCGCTGTCCAAGTGGCCGTGAAGAAGGAGTATTTTCCCAACCAGTTCACCGTGGTTCCACACGACGGCGACAAGGTGACCGTAGGCGATGCGCAACTTACCTGGCACGCCGTGGACACGAAAAACTACAACGTCAACCTTTATCACTTCGCCCGGGCGCTGGGCAAGCCGACATCCGACGTCTTGTTCTGGGCCGTCACGATCATCAACTGCCCGCGGGAGATGCGCGGCGTGCGCCTGGCCATCGGCTCCAACGCGGCTTCTGTCTGGTGGGTCAACGGCAAGGAGGTCATCGGCATTTACGGCGATCGCCAGACCGTGATCGACGATGGCGTCTCCAAACGCCTCACCCTCAACAAGGGGCCGAACATCGTGCGCGCTGCCGTCATCAACGGCGGCGGAGCCACCGACTTCTGCGCCCGGTTTCTCGACCCGGAGGACAAACCCCTGAAGGGGTTCACCGCGAGGGTGGTTGACGCAGTAAAGTGAGCCAATAGAGGATTGTCATGACTCGAATTCGCGCACGCTTCCTATTCGTATTCCTGACCGCCGCCGCTTCATTCGGTTTCGCGCAGCGGACCCCGATCGACCAGCAGCTCACCTTCACGCCGTACCACGCCAGCGGCACCTACGATGCCGGCGAAACCGTCGGCTGGACCGTTACGCCAGGTCCGGTGACGCCCACCTACGCCTACCAGTGGACGATCCGGCGCAACAACGCCGTGGTTCTCAAGGAAGGCAAGCTCGATCTTTCCTCGGGCAAGGACAAGATCGAAATCACCGGCGACCAGCCCGAGATGATCTACGTCGCCGTAGAACCGTACTCCAATCTCGTTGCCGGAGCGTCCGGTTATGTGGGAGGCAACACCGGCCGCAACAACGGACTGTACGCGGTCGGCGCCGCGGTCGCGCCGGCGAAAATCGGGCTCTCGACGCCGCGCCCCGACGATTTCGACGCATTCTGGGAGGCCAAACTCGCAGCACAGGCCAAGATCCCTATCAACCCCGTCCTCACGCCTGTCCAGACCGATGTGCCGGGCGTCGAGTTGAGTATGTTCGTGCTCGACGCTCTCGGATCCCACACGCACGGCTACATCGCAAAACCTGCCAGGGAAGGCAGATTTCCGGCGCTCATCCAATTGCAGTATGCCGGCGTGTACGCGCTGAACGCCCACGGCGCCGCACAGCGTGCCGCCGAAGGCTGGCTGTTGATCAACGTCGATTCGCACGACAAACTGCCGTCGGATCCGTCCGGAAACATCCCGCGGAATTATCAGACCATCGGCAATAGCGATCGCGAGAAATCGTATTTCCTGAATATGTACTTGCGCGACTCGCGGGCCCTGGATTACCTGCTGACGCGGCCCGATTGGGACGGCAAAACGATCGTACTGACCGGAGGCAGCATGGGCGGCCAGCAGAGTCTCGTGCTCGCCGGACTGCGTCCCGAGAGGATCACCGCGGCGCTGGTCTGCGTGCCGGCCGGCGCGGACACCAACGGAAATCTTCACGGCCGAAAAGCCGGCTACCCCAACTGGCCGTCGGACAACCCGGACGTCATGAAGACCGCGCTCTATTTCGATACCGTCAATTTTGCATCGCGCATCAAGGCGCCGGTGCTTGCGGGCATGGGCTACATCGACACGATTTCGCCGCCCGCCGGAGTCTGGACGGCGCTCAACCAGATTTCCGGCCCCAAAGAACCGCTGCCCCTGATCGAATCCGAGCACGACAACTTAACGCCCCAGAAAGGAAGGGCCTGCCCCGCGAGAACGAGAGAGATACTCGATCTACTGGTAAAAGGCGGCGAGTACAAGCCCAACGGGTTCACTGGCAGGGCGATTTCGGGCCAGCGAGCTCCGGCGCCCTATTATGAGGACACCGACAATATCCCGGTCTCGCCTGAACTGCACGCCGACAGGACGGTCACGTTTCGACTCTTCGCTCCCAAGGCGAGCGAAGTCGTGTTGATGGGATCTCCGGGCATCCTGGAGGTGATCAAGAAACCCATGCCGCTTCAGCGGGACGAGAAGGGAGTATGGAGTTTGACCGTGGGCCCGCTTCCGCCGGGCTTTTACACCTATGGGTATGCGCTTGATGGCGGCCTGCGAATGCCCGATCCGTCGAATCCGAATCTGGAGATGCGCCGTTGGGGACCGACCAGCCTCTTCATCGTGCCAGGTGGAGAGAACGCGGTCATTGAAGAAAGGCGCGTGCCGCACGGGACGGTTCACGTGGAATTCTATGATTCCGCTAACTTGAATACCGAGCGTATGGTTTACGTCTACACGCCGCCGGGTTACGAATCCGGCAAACAGAAATATCCGGTCCTCTATCTGCTGCACGGTAACGGGCAAATCGAAGCATCCTGGACCTGGACCGGGCGGGCCAACGTGATCATGGACAACCTGCTCGCAGGTGGGAAGATCAAACCGATGGTTGTGGTGATGCCTTACGGCCACGTGCCGCGGGAGATCAAGACGGCGTCAAATATTGCCGCCCCGGCCAACGACCCGGCTGCGATCGAGAAGGAGTTGCTCACGGCGGTGAAGCCGCTGGTCGAAAGCAGATATCGTGTGTTGACCGACCGCAACCACCGGGCGATCGGTGGTTTGTCGATGGGCGCGGGTCAGTCGATGTCGATCGGCCTCCATAACCTCGATCAGTTCGCATACATCGCGGCGTTCAGCGGCGGCGGCAATCGCACGGAATGGGAGAAAGCGGATGCGGCGGTACTAAATCAGAAGCTCAAGGTCCTGTGGATCGGCTGCGGCACCGAGGACCCTGGCTACAACGGCGTCAGAGCGATGGACGACCTGCTCACGAAGAAGAACGTGAAGCACGTCTGGAACCAGTCAGGCGGCGGACATAGCTGGCCGAACTGGCAAGTGTACCTTTCGAAGTACGCGCCGTTGCTTTTCCGCGATTAGTATCCCGCGATCACCTTACATGCAAGTTCTGCCGGAGCACAGATTCTTGCTGAAAAACGGCAAGACATGATTCTGGAAACGGTCGGACACTGCGCTGGTGTGCGTGCCGGAGTAGATCTCGAAGCTGTTGGCGATCCCATACTTATCGAGAACCTCATGCAGCTTGCCGGCGTCGATCCGCAAATTGTCCTGGTCGCCCACATCGATCGCGATTGCGCGATACTGCCGCAGATTGCCGATATACTGGTCGACAAACGCCAAGGGCGCATTCGCCGCCCATTTCGCGAGGACATCCGGCTGAACCGCGCCATCCTTCATCGGAAGGTCGAGATAGAGCGGGGGGTTCTTCGGATCGGGCGACCACGCCGCGGCGGATGCCAGCTGAGCGCGCAGCCCGAAGGGCAGAGCGGCTGAATCCGCGGGCGTCTTCACCGCTTCCAAAACCTTCTCGCTGGCCGCGTTCGCCGGTCCGGCGCCGCGGGCCGAAAGACAGCAGGGGCTCATGATATACAGACTGCCAAACACATCCGGATGCTTCATGCCGATGCGGGAGGCGCCATAACCGCCCATCGAATGCCCCACCAGTCCCCGGCTCGTCCGTCTCGCTATCGTGCGGTAATGAGCGTCAATATAGGCGACTACATCGTGTGCGATGAACTGCTCGAAGTCGCCCGTAGTCACGGAACTGGAATACATCGATCCGTTATGCACGGTCTTGGAATCGGGCAGCACGACGATCATGTCCTCGGCCCCTCGAGCGAAGGCGCCCTCGATGGTTTGCGGAACATGGATTTCCTGTGTCCACTGCTGGGCGCCTATCGAATAACCGTGCAGCGCGTAAACGACGGGATAGTGGCGAGTCTTTTGCGCGGCATAGCCAGGCGGCAGAACCACAATAACGTCGCGATCGACGGCATCGCCTTCCAGATTGCCCTCCAGGGCGGCGCCGCGAACCTTGATGTGCTCGACCGTTACCGGTTTCGCGCCCGGCACAACTGGCGGCACCTCGGTCTTGACCTGCGCCGGCGCCGTCACTGCCAATCCCAGCGCCATCGTCAGCGCGCAGACAGTCTTCCATTTTGTAGTCAATTCGGTCTCCCCCAATATAATATTCGTCGAATGCTGATCAGCGCAGGATCCGCCACCGAAAACAGGAACCGTCTTTACGCTCCGGTGCCGGTCCGGGATGGTCAGCAGCCACCGGCCCAGGCGTCCGCGGAGCCACGATGTACCGGTGCGTAGCCAGGGACAGGAGCAACGTATCGCCGGGCTGCAGGTCCACCCATTGGAACGTCTCGGCGTCACCCGGTTTCCCGGACGCCACCCCGACTTCCCCCGTCCTCCCGGATCCTCGTACCGAGAGGTAGCGCCCCGACGCGGTCTGGAGTGCGACGCGGCCGCGGCCGCGATTCACGACGCGGAACGCTGTCGCCCGCTCGACCTCGACCACCGACTGCACCGTGCCGTCTACCAGGGCGAGTACATTCCCGTTCGAGAGGTCCGCGAGTGTGATCAGCCGCGCGAACGGAATGGGCCTGGTGAGGCCGCGAGGGCGAGGCTCCGCCACTATGAAGTCATCGAAATCCACCTGTCCTCCGGGGCTGCCGCCGGTATTGTAGTTGAACAGTGTATAGCGGACACCCTGAAACGTTTTGAGTTGGAATGGCAGTTTCAGTTCGTCGCCGATAGGTTCGAACCCGGCTCGGTTCGCGCTATAGCTGAAGCGCGCGAGGTCGGTGTCGAAGTCGCAGTGGACGCGCAGCCGTACCCGTGGACCGCTCAGGCGCTCGCGAACCGACTTCCCGGTGGCCTGTTCGAACTCTTCCAATGTGAATCCGTCGCCGTCACGCCTGATCCCGATCCAGGCATACGGAAGGTTGAGCAGCGCCAAGCCGGCAACATCGCCGGGTTTCAAGCCGCTGGCGTCCAACTCCGTAGTCGCAGTGGACTCCGGCCCGATGGCACGCTGCGTCAGCGAGTTTCGCGCCCACCAAAAGTCGGCCGCAGGGAGCGAGTGCAGGCGGAGAAAGCCCGGGCGCTCGGAGAGAGACCACTTTGAATCATCGGGAACGTGATTCCATTGCCAGACCGGCTGGAGCTTCGGTCTCGAAAAGTCGTCGCTGCGGTCGTAAGGAGAAGTCACTGCGTCGGTGTGCCCAGTGTTGGGCTTCACCCATATCGAAGGTGTCCGCTTCAGGTTCCCCGTCAGGCCAAAGTACGGCCAGCCGTCCACCCAGGTGACAGGCGAGAGAGAGGTCAGGCGTCCGACCGAGTTATGGTCCTGCATCGAAAAGCCCCACCATTCGCCCGTAACGGTGTCGATGATGCCGCCCTGGTGCAAGGTCAAGCTGAGACGCTCGCTGGAATCCGGTGGCGTAAGCTCGAAAGGCGGAGCCGGCCGCCGCGAATTTCTCAAGCGGTAACTCTGGCCGATTCCCAGACTTTCCCCCTCGCTAATGGTGGTCACTTCCCATGGTCCTTCGAGCCGGTCCGCCCGGGCGCACTTCATCGGCACGTGCGCCCCGGGTATGGCGCTGACGATGTAGTATTTGCCATTGATCCTATAGAAATGCGACCCCTCGCCCATCCCGAGTTCCGGACCGATGAGAACGCGATCGGTGCCGGGGACGAGCGCCGTGAGGTCCGCGTTCAGTTCGACGATATGGATGATTCTGACTCCGTAGACCGCATAAATCTTCCCATCGTCGTCGAACAGGACCGAGAGATCGTGCAGGCCCTGCTCGATCCGGTTGTGCTTCCAGGGTCCGCGAGGATCGGAGGCTCTGAACACCTGGAGCCCGAAGCGATTCACATTAGCGAAGATGTAATATGTCCCCTTGTGGTACCGGAAACTCGGCGCCCAGATGCCCTGTCCGTATATTTCTTTCCCTTGTTCGAGGCGGAAGCCAGGCCCGAGATCCAGGCGGTCGAAGGCATAAGCCAGGAACCGCCAGTTCACCAGGTCGCGGGAATGCAGGATCGGCAGGCCCGGCATCGCGTGCATGGTGGTGCCGGTCAGGTAGTAATCGGGGCCGACCCGGATCATGTCGGGATCGGAGAACTCGTCATAAAACAGCGGATTCGAATAGGTCCCGTTTCCGTTGTCGGCGGCCCAGGATCGTCCGCCATCGCCAGAGTTGGCGGCCACCGCCGGAGCCGCGATGACGGCAATAAGCAGCGCGACGTAAGCCGCGCCCTTAGTGAGATCGGTTATCTGCATCGGCCGCGGTTACCTCAGGTCGAGCTCGATCACCTGAATCGAGTAGCCCGGCATCACATGCCGGATGCGCTCGCCCTCGATAGCCAGCGCGGACCTCACCGGAACGATCCGGTCGGGATGCGTGATTGTGTTGGTCGCCCATGTCGTGTTGGCCTTTAGCGTGTCGAGGTGAGCCGTATGACGCGCCGTGCCGAGCCCGTTGAGCGTGATCGTAAGCGGCTGCTCGCTGGAACTTGCGTTCACCAGCTTCAGGCACACCTTGCTCGACTTCGATGATCCCGTGACCGAATAGAAGAACCTGTCTTCAACCCCCGAGAGGGACGAATTCAGCGTGTGATCGCCCAGACACGAAGCGAACATCACCTGGGCATAGTAACTCGGCGAGCCATAGCTGTTCAGCGCATCGTAGCCGATCAGGTCGGAACTCCACTGCATGCCGCCTGGATTCACGTTCACGAACAGCGGCGCGTACGCAGCCATTACGACCAGGTCGCTGTTCCGTTCCAGGCCGGTCATGAACGCGGCATCGCCCAGCGCAGCGCCGAAATTCGGCGTAGGAGAACCTTCCCTCGTCGCCCATTCGCCAACGAAAATCTTCGGCCCGCCGCGCTCGGCGTGGTCATAGTGCCGCGCCTCCTCGAACATGCCCTGCTCCCGCTTGTAGTAGTGGTCGTCGACGACATCGGGAGTGACGCCTTTCACCGGGATGGTGGCGATCACCTGGATGGCCGGATACTTCGCCTTGATCGCTTTATAAAATTGCGCGAACCGGCCATCGTACGTCTTGGCCCTGTCGAACGAATCTTCGTTGCCGACCTCGACGTAGCGCAGGGCGAACGGAGCGGGATGGCCGTCGCGCGCACGCAAGGCGCCCCATTTTGTCTCCGTTCCACCAGTAACATATTCAATCTCGTCGAGGGCTTCCTGCACATAAGGATCGAGATCAGGACCGGGCTTCACCACCTGTCCGTTTAGCGAGTAGCCGGCAAATACCGCGAGAACGGGCTCCATGCGCAGGTCCTCGCACCACCCCAGAAACTCCAGTAATCCCATCCCATCCGTCGAGTGATATCCCCAGGTGGTCGGGTGGGTCGGACGGTTTATCAGGGGGCCGATGGTCTTCCTCCAATCGAAATGATCTTCGATGCGGCCTCCCTCGAGATAATTGCCGCCGGGGAAGCGCAGGAAGGAAGGATGCATCGCCGCCAGTTTCTCCATAATGTCGATGCGGTTTCCGTTTCGGCGGCCATGGTAGGTCGGCGGGAACAGAGAAACCAGTTGCAGCCATAGCGTCGCGGGACGGTCGATGGTCAGTTCCAGATGGTTTTCGGCTTCGGGCGTTACCCTGCCGGATTGCATTTCGAACTTATATTCGTTCCAACCCGTGCCGGTAAGCGTGGCGGAGGCGCTGGCCAGGACTTGCCCGGATTGGTCCGCCACGAGTGCAATCCTCAGCGGGAGCGGGGTTGCGGCGCTGGTCTTAGCGAAGAACGACCCGGCATAACGAGTGTTCGGCCTCACAGCGATCCCCCAGTAGCCTTCGTTGAGAAGGCCCGCGGGGCTGTGCGCATCCGCCTTCGCGACCTCGAGTTTCGCACTGTGGGCAAGCGCGGCGGAGGGTCCTTCCGTGCTGTCGACCGTCACCTTGGCCGATGCGGATCCCTTCTCGACCAGGAACCAGTTGAGTATTCCCGTCCAATCGGAGCGGAAAGTGCGGTTGCGGACCTGCTCCGCGTATAGCCCGCCGTCATACGAGTAGTTGATCTCTTCCGTCATGAGGCCGTACAGAGTCGGGCTGACGGCGGTTTTCGGCCGGCCCACCTCCACATTGAGTGCAACCGGCGACTGACCGTGGAGAACGGACGTAACGAAAGCGGCAATTAAGAAAGAGGCCGAGATTCTCGCGAATCGATAGTACATGATGTCCTTTCACGTGCGTGTGCTGAGATTACCGTATAGTATCGTCCGGCGCACTCGCGAAGGTTCACGGATGCGGCCGCCCGGGAAGGCGGACGAGCGGCGGTGGAGGCTGCTCTTCCGCCAGGCTCTTCACCTTCTCGAACTCGGCCTGCGCCTCCTGCTGACGGCCCAACGAACTCCACAGCCTGGCCAAACGGTAATGAGCATCCGGCTTGGAAGGGTCGATCCGGATCGCCTCGCGAAAATTGTGGGCAGCCTCTTCGGAAGCGTTCCTTGCGGCCAGAAGAATCCCAAGATCCAGGTACACAAGCCGGAGGGTCTTATCCAGTCCCAGCGCGCGCCGAAGGTGCGACTCCGCGGCCTTTGCACGGTCCGTATGCATTTCCGCGTCGCCCAGATAGGCCAGGGCCTGCGCGTGCAGCGGCACCGCCGCGAGCTCGGCTTCGAACTCGCGGCAAGCGTCCTCGTACCTCCGCTGTTTCCAGTAAAGGTAGCCCAGACCGAAATGGGCGTCGGGCGGCACGGGCGTTGCTTTTACCGCCGCTTCGAACTCAGTAGTCGCGGCCGCCACCCGGTTGGACGCATCGAGCGTCTCGCCTAAAAGGACGTGCGCAGGCGCGGAATCGGGGTTCTTCGAAAGCAGAAACTTGAATTCGGCTAACGCCTCCGGGTATTGGTTCGAGAATAAATAACTCTGCGCCAGGGTGTAGCGGAGCTCCAGGTTGTCGGGCTGTGCCGCGGATGCCAATTTCAACTGCGGCGCGGCGTCCGCATAACGCGCGCTGCCGTAGTAGCTCATTCCGAGCAGGGCGCGCGCCTGGAAGCTGTTGCTGTCGGCCCGCACCGCTTCTTCGAACGCCGTGGCCGCCTCGGGGAGCCGCTTGGACTTGAAGTAGGCGAGCCCCAGGTTGAGATAGAGTCCGGGTAGATGGGGATCCAGGCGCAGGGCCGCTTTGTAATGTTGGATCGCAGATTCGTACTTACCCTCGTGGGCAAGAGCTGTGCCCCGCGCCGCTTCGGCGACGGCTTCCGGAACAGCCGCCCACAACGGGCACGCGGCCAACAGGAAACCCAAGACCCGGATGGAACCCGTGACCATAGCCGATTTCTACCAAGGGCCCGGGATCGTGTCAAGGCGGGCGCCTATTCCTAAAAGAATACTCGCTTACCGGGCCGGGAAGCCCGGTAAGCGCGCATCCGTAGATTTACCGGTTACCCGGCTAGAACTGCATCTTCCCGCCAAACTGGAAGACGCGCTGAGTGTAGGTACCGGTGAGTTGTCCGAAGTTGGCTGCGGTCACGCTGGTGCTGAGACCGTTGAACTGGGTATGGTTAAAGGTATTGAAGGTCTCCACCCGGAACTCGAACCGGGCGTGTTCCTTGACCTGAAACGCTTTGAACATCGCTACGTTCCAGTTGTTGCGTCCAGGGGTGACGACGTCGTTCCTGGCCGCCGATCCCCACTGAAGCGGACCGGGCTTCGCGAACGACGAGGCACTGAACCACTGGAACCGGGTCCCTGGATATGAGACAGGCGAGACTACGTTCGCCCGGTTGGAGGTACCGCCGCCGTACCCGAGGTTGTCGGGGCCGGCGCCGATGCTGACGGGGGTCCCGGACTCGAAGAGGGCGATGCCTGAGAGTTCCCATCCGCCCGCCAGCGCCCTGGCAGCCCGGCTGGCTGAGTCACGGAAGAACGGAAATCTGTAGATAAAGCTCGTGACCGAGATCTGCCGTCTGTCAAAGCCCGCCGGACCGTAGTCCCAGCGGACATTGAATGGGTTGCTGACGTTGGAGAAGATCTCGCCATCGATAATGTCGAAGGCGTGCGACCAGGTGTATGAAGTGTTCAGCGTCAGGTTCTTCCACGCCGTGGCCCGCACCGTGACCTGTAGCGAATTGTAGTTGGAGTTCGCCGACATTTGCATGGGGGCGATGCTTGACCAGCCCAGATAGGGCCGGTAGAGATTTGGATTTAAGGCAGCCCCCGTGTAGCCGCAAGTGCCGCCGCAAACGCCCAGGCGGTTTGGATCGTTCTGTGCCAGGGTATTGATGTTGACACCTTGCGACTGGTGATAATTCGAGTTGCCCACGTAGGTCACCGTCAAGACAGAGTTTTCTCGCAACTGCTGCTGGAGGCCTATGCTCCACTGAGCTGAGGTGGGTACCTTGTAAAGCCGGTCCACAGTCGTCATAGTCGCAGGAAAGTACGGCACCGATGCGGTGAGTCCGCTGGTATAGCTCTGCGCGGGATTGTCGAGGTAGACATTAGTGGGGGCGGAGGTATAGGCAAACGGAGTGTTGCTTTGGCCCATGTTGTACTCTTCGTTGCCTCCAATACGTTCGTAGAAGATACCGCCTCCAGCGCGCAGAATGGTCTTCTGGCGTCCGGTCAAATCATACGCAAACCCGATGCGGGGGGCAAAAGTATTCCAGTGGTTATCCACCAGGCCTTTCGGAATCCCGTTCAGTCCGGCTAAGCCTACTCCATTCATGTAGAACTTCACACTTGAGAGAGGAATGCCGGAAACCGTGGTGAATCCAGGACCATTCGGGTCCAGAGCGCCGCTCGACAGGAAAGTCGGCGCTTGCGCAGGGTTGTAGAGGCTGGGATAGAAATTCGACGCAGAACCTTCGGAATCGTACGCATGGGGAATGCCTTCCCAACGGATGCCCAGATTGAGCGTCAGCCGGTTGCTGACCCGCCAGTCGTCCATAGCGTAGAGATTGTAGTTGTCGGTGTTGATGTGGACGAAATCCACACTGGCTGGCTCGCTGTACGCAGAGGCGAAACCCATCAGGAAGTCCGCCATCCCATTGCCCGTGGCCGATCCACTGAAAGTGAATTGCCCGCCGGCGTTTAGCTGGAACTGCTGCCATTTATGGGTGTGCATCCAGGACGCGCCGAACTTCATGTTGTGTTTGCCGTGAGTCCAAAGGACATCGTCCTTTCCCTGCCAGCTACGCCAGGTGTTATACCAAGGCCACCACCCTGGGGAGTAACTGATATTGTAGGGAGATCCGATGCTAACCCCAGGCAGCTTGTTGTCTTTGTTTGCCTGGAAAAAGTTCGGCACGGTATATCCTGACGGTTTCTGGTAGAGGCCTACGTCAGTGATGTTGAGGTCGTTGCCGTTGAAATTGAACGCCGCCTCATTCAGCAGGGTGGGGCTGATGGTATAGGTGGCATGCACGACACCGGCCCAGGAGGGAACGGCCATAATCGAACCGGCCGTGGCATACGTGCCGCCGGCCCATAACGGGGGGGCCTGCTGCTGACTGCCGTTGTCATAGATCAGGGAACCCATCAGGTTCAATTTGCTAGTGAGTTGTTGATCGATCCGGACCGTTTCCTCACGGTAGAAGGTCAACTGATTGACCACGGCGTAGTACTGATTATTGGCAGCGTTGGCCGCAGGGAAAAGGCCGGCCTTCAACAGCGCCGTGGCGTTGGAATCGAGCAGACCGCTCGGAATTACGTTGTTTGGGATAATCCCGCCGGGGGTGAGCCCGAATTGACCCAGCCTTGCGATCTGGGCCGGGTCCGTGGTAACCGGTACCTTGAGCTGCCCGCAACTACCACCTGTGCAGCCGTTGGCCGGCAAGAGGTAACTGAAGTCGCCGCCCCTCGCGGCAGTGGGCACCGAGGACGCATTGATTGCGTTCCCGTTTACCTCCCTGCGCCATTCCTGGTTGTAGAAGAAGAAGGTCTTCCTCGGATGGCCGATCGGGACCGGCCCCCCCATGTTGAACCCGAACGTATTGTAGCGGAGTTCCGGTTTGCGCTGGCCATTCAAATTCGAAAAGAAGGTGTTTGCGTCGAAAGCGTCGTTGCGCACGTACTCCCAGGCCCCGCCGTGATACTCCTTCGTGCCGCTCTTGGTGACCATGGTGATCATGCCGCCTGAGGACTGGCCCAGGTCAGCCGCGAAATTGCTCGTCTCGACCTTAAATTCCTGAAGGGCATCCTGGGACGGGGAGACGATTAGAATGCCGCCACCGCCCCGGTCATAGGCCTCTCCGCCGTTGATCAGCCAGTTGTTGTGGTCCGACCGCTGGCCGTTGAACTCGATGGCCCGGTTTTGGGTTTGCGCCATCGGGGTATCAAAATCCGGGATGCCGGCTGCAGCGCCGGGCACCAGAGCGGCAAGCTGGATCACGTTGCGGCCATTGGTAGCCAGATCCGCGACTTGGGCCGCGGTAATGGTCTGGCTGACTACGTTGGTATCCGCCTGAACCTGAACCGCATTGGCTTCGACGGTGATGCTCTCCTGGGCCTGACCGACCTGAAGGGCCGCGTCGACCCGGACGGTATCATTCACATTGAGCGTGATGCCGGTCAGTTCATGCGATTTGAACCCAGCCGCTTCCACCCGGACGTTGTAGCGTCCGATCGCGAGTTCGTGGGCGGCGTAACTGCCAGTGGTATTCGTTGTCGTGGAACGGACGAGTCCGGTTTCCGCGCTTGTGATGGCGATCTTGGCGTCTGGGACAGCGGCACCGCTCGGATCGGTAACGGTTCCCACTATACTGGCGGTTGCCTGACTGTACGCGGTGGTACTGAGAAGGGCGAGGCCAAGCAGCAATATCAAGCCGCTCGGCAGCCTTCCTGAAGTGTGTCGCTTTCGCTTGCCCTTGTTCACATTGACCTCCTCACCAAACTGTTCGGGCTTCATTCCCTTTTGGCAGACCAGTGGTGGTCTTCGCTGGAGGGTAGGCGCGTTTGGGGCAGGTGTGAAGGCTGTTACGGCACAGTACAACCTTAAGCGTGTTGTTTGAAGGGCTTGCAAGCGATTACAGCACGCGCCAAAATATGTACGGCACATATTGTCTTCTGTGCTAGGATTGCAATGAACCGAAGGGCCCATGTCTCGCAAGCCTGACCTTCAAGTTCCGATGCCTCGACTGCCACCGGAGCGAGCCGAAGAAGTTCTGGCGGAATTGGAGCGTGTTCTCGGCAGCCCTCACTTCCGGGGCAGCCGCCGCTGCCAGAGTCTGTTGCGGCGCATCACGGAGGAAACTCTAATCGGTCGCGCCGATGCTCTGAAGGAACGCTCCCTTGGGGTGGAAGTATTCAGCCGTCCAGCCGATTACGATACCAGTCAGGATCCGGTGGTGCGCGCCAGTGCCTCGGAGATCCGCAAGAAACTGGCTCAGTATTACCAGGAATCCGGAAACGAGTCGCAAGTCCGCATAGAACTCCCTCCCGGCTGCTATCTGGCCGAATTCCATTTCGCTACGGAAAAGCCGGCGGCCCCAGTCTCCAAGGCGGAACCCACCCATCGCATTACGGCCGTGATCGCCGCCGCAATCGCGGCGGGCTTGCTGATCCTGGCGGCGACCCTGGCAACGCTGACCTGGCGTCACTCCGACCTGGATGCTTTGTGGGGTCCGGTGCTGAAGGCACCCGGGACCGCCCTGGTCTGTGTCGGCTTACAGGCTGCCTATAATTTGCGGTCGGCACAGGCCCAGGACGAGATCCAGGGCATCATCCAGCAGCCCGTCCCTCTGACGCCCGCTCACCGCCCGATCCGGGAGGAGGACCTTGTTCTGCTTCGGGACCGGTACGTGGCCCTCGATGATGCGCTCTGCCTGGTCAGGCTCACTTCGCTTCTCGAGAGGCACAATAAGCCGTACCGCATCCGAGCCGAGCGGTCCATGTCTTTTGCGGATCTGCGGGACACGCCGGCCGTGCTGATCGGTGCCTTCGACAATCCGTGGACGCTCCGCACCGGCGGCCAGCTACGCTTCACGTTCAGCAAAGATAGCGAGCACGACACCGGCATGGTGCACGACAGCCAGCACCCCGAGAATTCCGAATGGCGACTCTCCCGATATTGGCCGAACTGGGATATTCCGGTCGATTACGCCATCGTAACGCGCATGGTCGATACGACCAGCGACCGGCCCGTCATCATCGCCGCAGGCTTAACGCAATACGGCACGATTGGGGCGGGCGAATTCTTGAGCAACGAGGAGTATTTTTCCGAAGCTGCCCGGCAGCTACCCAAGGACTGGCCAAAGAAGAATCTGCAGATCGTCCTGAGCGTCCCCGTCGTGAACAGGACTTCCGGCCGGCCCCGGGTCCTGGCGACGTACGTGTGGTAATTTCTCTTCAAACAGCCGCGAACTTTTTCCGGCGCTCCGCCAGCTCATCCTGAATCTGCAAATTCAAGCTTCGGCCGATCGGATAAATGATCAGGCACGCGACTACCACCAGGAACAGGATCGCCGGGAAGATGCTGATGGTCATGCGAATGCCCTGGAGCGCTCCGCTGGTCTGCAAGGCATTGGCTCGATAGCCGAAAGCGGAGAGCAGCCATCCGGCGGCGGCCCCGCCCAGGCTCAGTCCGGTCTTCAGGCCGAACAGAATGGTGGCGTAGATGATGCCGGTGGTGCGGCGGCCGGTCTTCCACTCGGAGTAATCCGCCACGTCCGCGAACATCGCCCACAGCAGCGGGATGGTTGGCGCGTAGGTGAGCGTGCGCATCCACTCCAGCAGGAACATAGTCCCGACCGATTCCGCCGGAACGAGCACGAACAGAGCCATGAATACGGTGGTGACGCTGAAACCGGCCAGGGCCACCGCCTTCTTCCCAAAGCGCGCGCAAAGAGCGGTGGAAAACACCACCCCCACGACCGTGACGAGCTGGCCGGAAATATTCAACAGGCTGAATCCCACCGAGGCGACATTGCTCCGGTTGGCTTCCACGATGAGTCCGAACGTATTCAAGAGGCTGTACCACGGGCCGGCGTGGGCTCCGCCCTGGGTGGCGGCGGTCAGGCCCAGCCTTTGCAGCACTTCAAAGAGCCTGCCCGGGCTCACGTAGTACTGGAAATAGTAAAAGAGCGTTCCTCCGCGCATAGCCAGGACCGCGAAGTGCGCCAGCGTGAGGATGAACATAGCCTTCCACGGCCGGTTGCGCAGGAGCGAGCGGAAATCCTGCCGCGGGGCGGATTTCTGCTCGGGATCCGGCTGAATTCGCTCTTTGGTGCTCAGGAACGTGATGCAGAACAGGACCACACAGACCGCCGCCCACAGCCCGATCGTCATCTGCCAGCCTTTGGCGTTATCGCCCTGCCCGAACTTGGCCACCAGCGGCAGCGTAAAGCCGCCGACGATCAACTGCGCGATCATGGCGGCCACGAAGCGATATGACGAAAGGCTGGTGCGCTCGTTGATGTCGCCCGTCATCACGCCGGTCATGGCGGAATAGGGCGTATTGTTGGCCGAGTAGAGCGTCATGAGCAGAATGTTGGTACCGCAGGCCCAAAGCAGGTTGCCCGCGGCGCCCCAGCCGGGGTTCGTATAGGCCAGGACCATGGCGATTGCGAAAGGGGCCGCAGTCCAGAGGACCCAAGGGCGGAACTTGCCCCACCGGGTCATCGTCCGGTCGGCGATCACCCCCATCATGGGGTCGAAGACGGCATCCCAAAGCCTTCCCGCCAGCAGCAGGCTGCCTGCGGCGGCGGCGGCGACTCCCATCGTGTCGGTGTAGAAACTGAGCTGGAACAGAATCATCGTCTGGAAGACAAAGTTGGCGGCGCCGTCTCCCAGGCTGTAGCCCGCCTTCTCGGCAAACGAAAGCTTCTGCTCTTTGGCTGGCATATAGGTCTCCGTCAGCACACAGTGAGAATGAGAGTTTGGAGATCGGTATCGCGCGACGAGTTTCCGACCATGATTTCGAATTCGCCCGCTTCTACGACGCGCTTCATCCGGATGTCATAAAAGGCCAACTGCTCCGGCCCGATCTCTAGCTCGACGGCTGAGGTTTCACCGGGCTCGAGGAAGACGCGCCGGAATCCCTTCAGCTCCTTGATCGGCCGCGTGACGGAGCTGAACCGGTCGCGAATGTACATCTGCACGACTTCGCTGCCGGCCCACTTGCCCGTGTTCGTGACGTGGGCGCGGACACGGGTGATCTCGTCAGCCCGTATCGATTTCTTCGCCAGCCGCACGTCGCGGATTTCGAAAGTGGTGTAGCTCAGGCCGTAGCCGAACGGGTACAGCGGTGAAATGTCGTCGAACAGATAACCCCGCCGGGCCGTAGGCTTGCAGTTGTAAAACGCCGGCAAATGGCCGGACGAGCGGGGAAAGGTGATGGGTAGCTTGCCGCCTGGATTGAACTCTCCGAACAGAACGTCGGCCACCGCGCGGCCGGTCTCCTGCCCAAGGTACCAGCACTCGAAAATGACGGGGACTTTCCGCTGAAGAGACTCGATTGCCAGCGGCCGCCCGTTGAACAGGAATACGACCACCGGCTTCCCGGTGGCCATGATTGCGTCTACTAACTCCTCCTGTCTCCCGATCAGGTCCAGGCTGGCCCGATCGCCGAGATGGTGGAATGACCAGCCCTCGCGTGAAGTCTGCTCGTTCCCACCCAGGGCCAAGATGACGACATCTGCCTGTTTGGCGACCTCGACCGCCTCCGCGATCTGGCGCCGGTCTTCTTCGGGATTGCTGAGCGTTACCGCGTCTTCCTGCCACGATCCCCCGACGGTGATCTTGCAGCCTTCGCTGTACAGCACCCGCACCCGTTCGCCCAACCTGGCCTGAATGCCCTCCAACACGGTGACGTTGTGTTTGGGGGTGCTGCTATAGCCGCCGAGCAGCATTCGATGGGCATTGGGACCGACCACCGCCACGCACTGGAGAACCCCTGGATCGAGCGGCGCCAGGCCGCCTTCGTTCTTCAGCAGCGTGATGGTCTCGCGAGCGGCCCGCAGCGCCAACTCGCGGTGCTCATCGCATCCCACAATCCGCTCCGCCTCTTCCGGATCCACGTACGGATCGTCGAAAAGCCCCATGCGGAATTTCCACAGGAGCATCGGGGCAATGAGCTCGTCCAGTCGCGACTCCTTCAGCGCCTTTCTGCGCACGAGATCGGCGAGGTGCAAATAGCAGTCCGGTTCGGGGAGTTCAATGTTGACACCGGCGGCCACCGCGAGTACGCAGGCCTCTTCCCTGTCCTTCGCCACGGCATGGCCGCGCACCTCGGGGCGGTAGTGCAACTCCGAGATGGCGTAATAGTCGGAGACCACGAAGCCCTCGAAACCCCACTCTTCGCGCAGCACGTCGCGCAGCAGCCAGCGGCTGGCGTGCGAGGGCACTCCGTCGATCTCGTTGTAAGATGCCATCACGCTGATCGCCCCGGCTTCCATGATGGCCGCTTCGAAAGGATAGAGAAACGTCTCGCGCAGGAGTCGTTCCCCGGCATTGGCGGGTGCGCAGTTGGTTCCCGATTCGGGCTGGCCGTGTGCCGCGAAGTGCTTCAGCGTGGCCATGAGCCGCGATTTATCGCGAAAGGTGCGGTCGCCCTGGAATCCCCGCACGGCGGCGATTCCCATACGGGAAATCAGGTACGGGTCCTCGCCATAGGTCTCCTCGACGCGGCCCCAGCGCGGGTCGCGCGCCACATCCAGGACCGGAGTCAGAGCCTGGTGGGCGCCTCGGGCGCGGACCTCCCGGGCCGTCATCGCAAATAGCTGCTCCACCAGGCCCGGATCGAACGTGGCGCCGAGACCGATCGGCTGCGAGAAGCTGGTGCTGCCGATCGCGGCATGACCGTGGAGGCACTCCTCGTGGAAAACCGCTGGGATTCCCAGGCGGGAATTCTCGACCAAGAACTTCTGAATGGCATTGGTGAGTTCCGCCGTGGCCCGCGCGTCTTTGCCTTGGCCCGCGTCGCTGGGGCGTCCGACCTGCCCGATTCCGTACCCGTGCCCGAAGGTGGCCTGGGCTTTACTGGCGTCAAAATTGCCTTCGCCATCCACTAGGGTCTCGGCCTTTTTTTGCCAGACGCAGATCATCTGCGCGGCCTTCTCTTCCAGGGTCATGCGAGACAATAAGTCTCGTACGCGAGTGGTGGCAGGCAAGGAGGGATCTCGATAGCGAGCCCTGGTCTGGGGGCGTTTCCCACGCTTAGGGACAGCTCGGGTGGTCTTCATGACTTCCGTTGAAAGGCTACTGAGGCATGCCCCCAGCGGGCAAGGCCGCTACGGCACGGTACCGGGGTTTCCCTTAGCTATCAACGGCTTAAGTGGGAGGAACGGGACGTTTTGAAATAAGTAAGGTACGTGGCCCTACTCCAAGCTAACGCCTCTCGAACTCGTACAAGTCAATGCTGAGAGGCGCGATCTTGATTGTCTTGGGCACCTCGCTTACCTGCGCCTCTGCAACCTGAACCTCGTGACGGCTCAGGCCCGTCACCGCGTCGAGGTTCGGACCGGCCAGGTGCCAAACCAGGCCTCTGCCCCGAAGATCAGCGCTCTTGACGGCGAGATCGACTTGTTGGGCCGATTCGGTCGGATTGACCACGGCGATGGTTAGCGACTTGCCGTCGCTCGATAGCGCGGCACTCACGTCCACCGGGTATGTGGGGCTGCCGGCATTCACTTTCGGCTGATCCCCGCCAACCGGATACTTCGGCGGCGGTGGCGGAGAGTTGCCGTCGATTTCCACCGGCACCGTCCCGAAATGGTCCCGATAGAGCTGAAATAGCAGGCCGGTCGTGTTCAAAGCCGCCTCCGTGGCATTGAACTCGATGGAAGAGGTTCCCATCGTATGCCCGGCCATCCGGATCAGGTCGGTGTGGCGGAACATCTCGTGGAACACCAGGGCGTTGGCCAGAGCCTGTTTCAGATTGGCAGGCAAGCGGGTAAATGCCCACTCGTCGATGGCAAAATGCAAGTGTTTTGTTTTCAGCGCCGGAAACAGCCGAGCATACTCCTCGTAGGCCTCCACTTTGCCGCGCACGCGGTTCGCCGGCCGGTACAGCGTATCCACGAGCGGCTCTTCCACCGCAATTCTCTTGTTCTGCGCCAGGTCGAATCGTTGGTGATCGTAGCTGTAGTAGTGCTCCGACATCACATCGACGTTGTCCAGGCAATTGGCAATCAAACCGCCGGTCCAATCGGCGTCCGAACCGTAATCGCCTACCACTTTGCCGGTAAGGCCGAGCGAAATTCCGTTTACCGTCATCTCGTCCGGCGTGGCGCCCGTGGCGAGCAGAGTGATCGACGAGTCCACCGCGCGCATCGCCCTGGCGAACATGTTGTGCTTGATCACATACTGCTTCAGCGCCATATGGCCGAACTGCCATGGCCCATACATTTCATTGCCGATACCCCACCACTTCACGTGGTAAGGAGCGGGATGCCCGTTCGCCACGCGCAGCTTTCCCATCGGCGTGTCGGGGGCGCCGTTGACGTATTCCACCAATTCGGCGGCCGAGCGGGCATCTCCGAAACCCGCATTTACACTGATAAATGCGTCTACTCCGAGAAGCTCGCACAGGTAGAGGAACTCATCGGTGCCGACATCGTTCGGCTGCAAGGCCGACCACACGTAATCCCAGCGCGGCGGCCTTCGATCCGGATCGCCGATGGCATCGCGCCACTCGTGGGCGGAGAGGAAGTTTCCGCCGGGAAAACGGTACATGCCCGAATGAAGTTGCTTCAACAGGCCGGTCGTATCCCGGCGGAAGCCGTGGATATTGTCCGACGGCATGAGCGAGACGGCTCCCACATGGAAAGACCCGGAGCCGGTCCCGGCGATTTCGATGCGCCCGTTGCCGGTATCCTCCCCTGCGGTGAACTGAAACGGGAATTTGGCGTATGCGGTCTGCAGGCCCCTTATGGGAATGGTCTGCCGATCGCCTCTACCGGGTCCCCAGACGAGGCTGACGGCCACAGCCGCGCCGGATCCGCCTTGGAGCACGACCCGCCCCGAGTACGCCCTGGATTTGCGCAGCACGAGTCCGGCCTGCTGGATTCCGCGCGGCTCAGTGCCAGCGAGCCTGATGAGCGGTGTATGCTCCCCGGCAAAGGGGTGTTCGCGATCCATCACCACCGCCGGGTCGGGGCCGACCGGCTGCCAACGGTTCAGCCGGCGGCCTCGCATCGGGCCTTGCGATGGCGTCTCTGGGGCGGCGGGTTGCGAAGTGACGGGATAGTAGAACTTCCGATCGTCGAGCATCTCGGCCCAAACACTCCGGTTGACCAGGTCCGCAATGTGCTCGATGAACTGTCCATAGAGGTACGGTGAGATCGGAGCACCTGTCTTGGAGGCATCAATCGTGGCAATGATGTGCTTTTCGGGGGCGCCGCTGGTTTGCGCGCCGGCCGAAGCGGTCAGAATTGCGGCGAATAAGACCAGTGGGAGTGATCTCCTGGACATCGTTCCTCCTGTCGCGATCGGCGCATCGCGGGCGACCGCTCATTTGAAGAGCCGGGGAGCGAAATCGTTTAGACACCGGCGCCACGTCAGCCACTCGTGGGCCGTGCCGGGCGACTCGAAATAGACATTCTTGATACCGGTCTGAGTCAACTGTTCGCTAAAGTTCTTGGTGCCGGGCCCTTCCATCGAGCCGATCCCCAGAAAAAGGACCTTGACCTGCTTATTGAACGAGGCCGGATCCGCGAAGGCGCCGTTGCAGGTGGTCTTCGGATCGAATGTGCCGCCCCTGCCGCCGCAGCTTCCGCTGAAGCCTCCCAGGTACGCAAACCGATCGAGATGGTTGAGTGCAGTCGTGAACGTCTGCATGCCGCCCATCGATAGTCCGGCCATGGCGCGGTTCTCGCGGCCGGGCAGCACGCGATAAGTTCGTTCCACCATGGGGATGAGATCGGTGAACATCATCTCCGTGAAAGTGGCGCCCCAGTTCGACTGAAATCCGCCGCGGCCTCCGGCGGGCGCCCCCCGTCCGCCGGCCGGCGCAACGTCCGCCATCGAGGCTCTGGCAATGATGCCTCTTGCCGAATACAGGCTCGCGTCCTCGCCAGGCCTCACCGCATTCAGGTTGTCCATCACGATGATCATGGGCTTGGCCTTCTTCTCGGCGATGAGGTTGTCCATGATGAAGTCCACGTGTCCCTGGGTGTGCCAGCCCTGCTCGTTTTCACCCCAGCCGTGAAGAAGGTAGAGAACCGGGTAGCGCGTCCGCGGATTCGCGTCGTATTCCGCCGGCGTGTATACGTAGCAGCGGCGCCATTTCCCCGTGACCTTGGAGTAATACTGCCGCTGGCTCACCTGGCCGTGCGGCACGTCCCTGGCGGAATAGTAAGCGGCATCCACTTCCGGCTCGGGAATCTCGATTCCGCTGTTGTCCCACCCCGAGCCGAAAAAGGTGCGCGTCGCCGGGTCTGCCACTACGGCGCCATCGATCACAATACTGTAGTAATGGAAGCCTACGACCTGCGGGGGTATCGTCGCCATCCACAGGCCGTCCTCGCCGCGGGTCAAATCGTGAGTTCCGCCCAGCCGCACCTGCACCTTCTGGGCATCCGGCGCCGCCACCCGGAAGGTCACGCGGCGATCCGGATGAACGCAAGGGTATGGCGCCCCCGGAATATTGAGCGAGGAAGGCTTGCATTCGTCCGACACCTGCCCCCAACACAACCCACAACCGAGTAGCAGTAATGTAATGATTCTCATAGGTCCTCCTTCGAGTAATGCCTGTCGTGGCGCTCGCTCTCTAATTCAGGATTTCTATTGCGAATCCTGGTTAGCGGCGGGTATGCATCAAGAACATATTGTATCTTCCACTTGTATCTTCCACGCGTCTTTTGCTGAAAACGCTTTCAAAACGCGGCTCCCACACTGGTCGGGGATACGCTATCATGCAAGTCCGGTGCAGCCTAGGTTTGGTACGGTTTCCGCGCCTTCAACTCTAATGGAATCCTTCTGTTACGGTTGATTCCGATAGCCTGTTGAGGGTTTCGATCAACCGTTAGCCGGGGCAGTTAGGTCCCCGCTCGACCGGGCAAAAACGGTGTGATATGATTCGCGGGGATTACAGGATGTGCGAAAGCGAAGGGACGGGGCTCGGCGAATCGCGCGAGCAGGCCGTCCAGGCGGAACTCAAGCGCTTGATGGAGAGCGCTGCGTTTCGCAGCAGCAAACGATGCAGGGAGTTCCTCGAGTACATCGTCGAGTACACGGTGAAGGGGCCCAGCGGTGCTCTCAAGGAACGCTCGATCGGAGTGAACCTCTTTCAGCTCACGCCGGATTTCGATACCGGTCAGCACACAGTTGTCCGCGTCACCGCGAATGAAGTGCGGAAGAGGCTCGCTCAATACTACCTCGCCGAAAATGGGTCGTATCATCAGGTCAGAATCGACCTGCCCCCGGGGTCCTACAGCGCTGAATTTCGCTGGCAGAGGCCGGCAGCCGAGGTTAGGGCGGCGGAGACGCCGACACCGGCCCGCTCGTGGCTTACTCGCCGTGTGATTGGTTGCGCCGCGGCCCTTCTGGTAATCGCCAGCGCCTTTGGCGTCTGGTATTCCCGCACGAAGAAGCCCGTCCCTGTTAGTGCCAAGTCCACTCTCGCCGCCGGCTCCGTTGCAACAGTGTCGTCAGGCAGCGAGGATCTGCGGATGATCGTAGGCTCCGCCAATCCCTACATCGACCGCAGCGGGCGAACATGGGTCCCGGACCGCTTCTATTCCGGCGGTTCTGTGCAAGTCCGTCCGTCTGAGAGAATCCTTCGAACGCTGGATCCTGACATTTATCGCCACGTCCGGGTGGGCGAGTTTCGGTATGACATTCCGTTAGCCCCGGGCTCGTATGAATTGCACCTTCATTTTGCCGAGACAGGTTTGGCCGACTTCATTAGCGCGGAATCCAGCGGGGAGGGGCAGCGCCTTTTTCGGGTTACAGCCAATGGCCAACGGATTCTGGATCTTTTTGATGTAGTCGCTGATGCCGCCGGCGCCAACACTTCGGATGAGCGGGTCTTCAGGGACATCTCGCCTGCTGACGATGGTTTCCTGCACCTGAGTTTTGCCTCGGTGAGAGGCGCGGCGATGCTGAGTGGAATCGAGGTGCTGCCAGTGAGCGCCGGAAAGGTCAGGCCGGTTCGAATTCGAGCGGGTTGGACCTCCTCGTGGCAGGATTCCGCCGGGCGACAATGGCAGTCCGACTCCCATTTCATGGGAGGAAATGCGCTGGTCCGCGCCACCAATCCGGCAGAAGCGAGCAACTCCATCCTACCGGATATGTCTCTCTACGCCAGCGAGCGGTGGGGGAATTTTTCCTACGCAGTGCCTGTGGCCGACGGCCGGTATCGGGTGACGTTAAAATTCTGCGAGGGACATTACGGAAGGCATAATACCGGGATAGGCGGGGTTGGAAGCCGCGTCTTTGACGTATATTGTAACGGCGTGGCCCTTCTCAGGGATTTCGACATCCTCAAGGAGGCGGGTGGCGAGGGCCGACCCGTAATTCGCACCTTTTCCGGGATTCGGCCCACCGCGCAAGGCAAAATCGTCCTCGGTTTCGTTCCGATCAAGGGAATGGCCTGTGTGAATGGAATAGAAGTGGTGGAGGATTCGAGATAAGGCGCAAACCTACCCCCGCATGAGTCTACTGGTTCAGTCCCTACCACTCGACGACGGAACCATCCGGAGCGAAGACGCGCGCCATGGGTCTCGACCCACCGAAGGGGTATTTGTTGAGCGCCTCTTCCGTTAGGTCGAAGCCTAGTCCCGGTTTCTCCGGGAGCGGATACTTGCCGTTCACCATGCGCATCGCCGGGAAGCCGAACCATTCCAGCCAGATCTTGTCACGCGGCTGAGGGACAACGTTGCCGCAGCACTCTTGAATCAGGAAATTCGGTATGGCCGAGTCGAGATGGAGCGAGGCCAGTAATCCGATCGGGCCTTCACAGCCGTGCGGGGCGATCGAAATCCCGGCAGCGGCCGCCATGGCCGCCACTTTCCAGAGCGCCGTAATCCCTCCCACGTGATTCATATCGGTCTGGATGATGTCTACGACGCCCATCTCAATCAGCTCGCGAACGCCATAAGACGCCACCAGCCGTTCGCCGGTCGCGATCGGCGTCGTGGAGCGCCGCGCAATACGCGCCATTGCCTTCACGTTTTCGGGCGGGCACGGCTCCTCGACCCACAGCAGATTCAGGGGCTCGATTTCCTTGACAATAATGGACGCCACGCTCGGGCTGGTCTTGGCGTGGAAGTCGACGGCAATGTCGATATCCGGACCCAGGCCTTCCCGCAGCATCTGTACATGCCGGATCGCAGCGTCAATCTTCTCGTTCGTCTCAACCCACTCGTAATAGCCCGGCAGGCCGCCCTTGAAACACGTGATTCCCTGGCTCTTGGCCGTCTCCCGGAGCTTGCGTAATTCGTCCAGATTCCGGCCGCTGGCTATGTAATAGCCTCGCACGCCCTCCGCATCGTTTGGCCCGCCCAGCAGCTTGTACACGGGCACTCCCAGGATCTTCCCCCGCAGATCCCACAACGCCTGGTCGATACCGGATATCGCCGAACCGATGACCGGCCCGGCGCGGTAGAAGCTGTGCACATACATCGACTGCCAGTGGTGCTCCACAAGTATGGGATCAGCTCCGATCAGGAAGTCGCGGAAATCGTTGATGCAGGCCATCACCGCGCCCGCTTTGCCTTCCAAGGTGCCTTCTCCCCAGCCCACGAGGCCCGCATCCGTCTCCAGTTTGACGAACACATAAGGCCTGTCCGAGTTCGGCGAAATAGACACCCCGAATACCTTGACCTTCGTGATCTTCACTTTGGAGCCGAGGCCCTGGAACGCGCCCGCGACGGCTGGCGCCATCTGAGGCGCGAATGCGCAGTCGCACATCGAAGCGGGTACGGCCCGGTCGGTCTCCGCGGCCATCGGACCCGCCGTCAGCATGGCGGCAGCGCTCCCCAAGAACTGTCGACGTTTCATGCTGTGCGCTCCTTGTACTCTTCCAAAGCCTTCTCGTCTACCGTAATGCCCAGACCCGGTGCGGTAGGCAGTACCGCATAGCCGTCCCGCACCACTTCGACAGCACCCGCCACGGCCGCGCGCATCTGCCGGTCCCGGTCCGCCGCCGGAAACGGGATTTGCTGGATGAAGAAATTCGGCAGGCTCGCCGCCAAATGCAGCGCCGCGGCCGAAGCCACCGGTCCGCCGTTATGATACGGCGCCACGGCCACGTAGTATGGCTCCGCGATCGCAGCCATCTGACGGATCCGCGAGATCCCGTTCAGTGAGATGTCGGGACGCAGAATGTCGATCGCGTCCTCCCGTAGCAGGTCCTGAAATGCCGCGGGCTGCTGGATGAAGCGTCCCCACCCGATAGGCGTCACGTTTTCGGACGCGATCTTCTTCAAGGCATCCAGGTTGGCAGCTTCGCAAGGCTCGTCCAGCCACAGGAGGTGGAACCGCTCGAAGGCCGTGGCAAGGCTGGCAGCGTCGCCAGGCACCAGGGAGGCCGCGCCGTCCAGCACGAAATCCGTGCCGGGCCCGGCTGCCTGCCGCACCGCGTCGAGCCGTTTCTTGGTGGCGAGGACGAACGCCTGACCCTGATTCCGCGCCTCCGGCGGAGGCACTCGCAGCAGGAATGCCTGGAAGCCCGCTTTCCTCGCCCGCGTCGCGGAATCCACCAACTCCACATCCGTAGATCCCTCCAGGGGGGCAAGCGCCCGGCACTTATTGCGGGTGGGGCCGCCTAGCACCTGATAGACCGGCACCTTCAGAGATCGGCCTACCACGTCGAGCATGGCCATGTTGAGCGCGGACACAATACCCGGCGGTGCGCCCTTGAGTTGATACCTGACGGTTTCGAACTGGGTGGCCTCCTTGCCCCTCACCGTCTCCAGAATTCGTGACAGATCGGCGGAAGCCGCGCCAGCACATTCTCCGTACCCTTCCAACCCGCCGCGACTCTGGAGTTTGAGGATGGTGTAGGAGCGGCCCGATACCGGTTCGCGCAGCGGATAACTGCGGAGAGCCGCGATATCGAGTTGCGAACCTGTCCTGCCAGGCGTCGCCGCCTGAGCGGCGGCAGCTATCTGTCCGGATATTCGGTCGAACAGCTTTTGCCTGCGCCGGGTGATTGTCGCGTTCATTGGATGTCCTCTCCACAAATCAGAAAAGAAACTTCAGGGCAACCCGAATCTGCCGCGTCGGCCATGCCGTAGCGGAAATTCTTCCCAGCCCGGTCGTGCCGATGGTAGCGGCCGGCACGGCGAACTGGAGATGATTGGAGCGTTGCAGATCCCGGCAAGGCAGCACACTTGTCGGGCATCGCTGAACAGGAACTTCTGTTCCACCGTGACACGAAGTTCGTGGCGCGCGGCCCATCACATTGCACTCTGGTCGGGCGCAACCGTTCCCATACCGGCATGATTATGGCACAGTGGGATTCTGTGATGGTGTCGCGGCGCGAGGACGAGTGGGTTTGGGGTTGGGATTCGATGCCTGGAATCGTTTCGGTCTGGGCCGACCTTGACGGGCGCGCCAGCGTGTGGCGACGAATCCCGAACTCGGGGGTCGTGTACGGTACGTGGCCCCAGGGCGCGAAGTTGATCGACACGCTGGACTGCTGTGCTCCGTTACGAGGCGCTCCTATTTTTTCAGTTGCCTGTTCTGAAAAAATCGTGGATTTTCAGAAAGCTGGCCCCTTTGCAAGGATTTCTCTATTGTTTTCGTGGTCGGCCATGGCCTTCCCAATCATTGGTTGCGGCGTGGTGTTGTGTTTCCTGTCGCTGGCTGGGGGGCAGGCAGGGTACGGTGCGGCGGAGAACATATACCAGAGGCTCGCCCAACGGGCCTACACCTGGATAATTGTCGCCGGTGCTTGTTTCGTTCTGGGCCGCGCTGGTACGGTCTCCCTGTTTCGGATGCCTTCAGCTATACAACAGGGGTCTTCTACGAACGTGGTGCCAAACGGAGAATCTAGCGCGGGGTCACAAAAAGGTCCAGAATCGGCTCCTTCCAAAGAGGACAGAAAGAATGATAATCTTAGAAAGCAACAAGCAGCGTAGAACTGCGGGGTTCTCGGGTGTCTAGCTCAAATCTAGCACAAAGCGAAACTCTGGCTTCGCGAAATGGTCGCAAGTTGTTGTAGCAAAAGGTAAGCCACCCTAGCTCAGCTGGTAGAGCGGCTGATTCGTAATCAGCAGGTCGCCGGTTCGATCCCGGCGGGTGGCTCCATCTTTTCATAATTTTATCCCTAGTCTTTAGTTTCTGACCTGTTCAAAACCTGTTGAATCGATTGGCCAGGTTCGCCGATCAACTCAGATTCCAGAGCTACCGCAGCAGCTCGGACACTTGCTGGAATTGATTTTTGGTAATTGTACCTATCGCAAATCGTATCTGCGGCCGGCACATTGACCTTCAATCCAAATGTACGACCTCGATATTCGCCAGAGGCAAATGGACAAGCTCCAGAAATCAACTGTGGGATGGGCAATCAGGAACAGGTCTTGCCTGTGCAGGGCAACCAGAATCGGCACCGATCCAGCATACGATACGAACCGTGGCCAGGACTGCTTCGTTCAGGCTGCGCGCCGCTCGTAGCGGTGGTGAAGCCCGCCAACTTGCGGTATCGCAACGACGGCGCCGAGTTCCGGCGGGTGTACGGGCCGAGGTTCGGGCGCGTCCTTGGCCAGCGAGAGGTGCGTCCTGGATTCGTGATAATACGTCAGGAATGATTTCACGTGCCGGTACAGGGAAGCCTCGTTGAGAACGATCACGTGGTCGAGGCACTCGCGGCGAATCGTGCCGATGACGCGTTCCACGTAGGCACGCTGCCACGGCGATCGCGGCGCCGACAAAACTTCCTTGATTCCCATGGCTTTCACATCCTTGCGAAACTCAACGCCGAAGATGCGGTCGCGGTCGCGAAGCAGGTACCGAGGGATCTGTTCAAAGGGAAAGGCCTCGCGGAGTTGCTGCGCGGTCCACTCGGCGGTCGGATGCGCGGTGACGTTGAAATGTACGATCCGCCTTCGGTCGTGAGCCAGAACCAGGAACACGTACAGGACCTGAAACCGGATCGTCGGCACGGTGAAGAAGTCGACCGATACCATGGTCTTGACGTGATTATCAAGGAAAGTCCGCCAGTTTTGCGACGGCGGATTCCGCTTGCGCACGATGTACTTGCCCACGCTGGTCTCGCCGATGTCGATGCCAAGTTTGAGCAATTCGCCATGGATGCGGGGTGCACCCCAAAGCGGATTCTCGCGGCACATCTTCCGAATCAGTTCGCGCATTTCTTTCGACACCGGTGGGCGCCCGGGTGGCCGCGACGAACTTTCCAGGTCCAGAACAGCCGGAAGCCCTTGCGATGCCAGCCAATGACGGTTTCCGGCTTGACGATGAGTAAGGGAAGATCGCCAATCGCTCCAAACTTCGCATAGCCAAGTCCAGAGGAGTCGATCGGCTGGACGTCAGTTTAGGCCGCTTCACCGAGCGACGCAGAACGACGAGCTGGTGCCGAAGGGCGAGGTTCTCCAAATGGAGTGTGGCTCGAGATTTGAAGGCGGCCGACGCGCTGGCGGTGGCAACACGTGAAGTGCGCTGAGCGCCAGACGGAGGAGTTGATGAAGGACGACGCAAACTCCATGTTCTCATTCAGTTCGATGTTTACGATACCCCCACAATCAGCCGTAAGCTACGCCTGCTCCGCGACCACGGCCTCATCCAAAAGATCCAGAAGAGCTACCGGTACAAGGTCACGATCAAGGGACGGTCAATCCTCACCGCTCTGATTGCCGCCTCCAATGCCACAGTGAACATACTCATTCCAAAGGCCGCATGATGAAATTCGTCGCGAGCCAAAAGAGATTCGAATATCAGTAGTACAGAAGCCAAGTGATCTCCACTCGATCCGGTCTTAACCCGCCCACAGGTGTACAATCTTACCAACAAGCACCGGAGGCCACCTATGCGCGCCACTCGCATCGTTCCGCCCACTCTGATGGCCGTAATGGCGATTGCTCCCGCAGCCACGGCTCAGGCCCGCCGCGATTTTCAACTTGAACTGGAGGTCTACGCGTGATTCTATGGCTCCAACTTACACCTCCTGTCCGTCTAGCCGCTCCGAAGCGAACATTGGGAGCTGCTAAAAACTGAGGCAATGGCTGTGCAAACACACCCGTATTGTTTTCAAACCGATGCCGCGCACCAGGGAGACCGAAGCTCCTATGTCTATCCCCGATCAGTGGAGAACGCATGTTGGGATTCCTTTGTGAGGATCGCCCTAGGCCCATCTCTTAAGGAGCAGGACATCGAGTTCGTGGTGGTCCGAGAACGCTGCGATCATCTGATCATACCGTACCCTGACGGCCCGGTATTAGTTAAGATGTTCCTTCGCCAGCTCGATGATGGCCGCGTGACTCTTTTATTTGAGCATTACGCATGCGAAAGCAGTAGTCGCAGTCCATGTGTTCGCAGCGAAAGGACCGTTGCCTGCGTTCAGTGCTTTGGCAAGAGAATGTTGCCTTCCCAATGGCCACAACCTATCCGAATCGAATTTGAGCGGCTGGAAACTGCTGCAAACGGTGTAAGGGCCAGTCGCAGTTGCTTTCTGATCGCGTGGATTCGATCTTTCCTTTCTTAATGAGCAAATTGTGCCTGTTTGCTCGACGGAATGACCACGGCGCATGGGGTCCTTCGCAATTTTCGCAATTTTGGGTATCCGAAAGCTAGGGCCAGAGTCGATCCTTGGCGTTTCGATCCGAAAGCGAACGGTCCTCGGAGCGTAACGACGCTGGTATCTCGATTGTGGAGGAAGTGTTCGCCTCCGTCAACGCCCATGCCTACCGGCGGCCCGTTCCCACCATCCAAGCGTCACCCCAATGCTGCCTGCAGCGCCTCGGGCCATGCCTCGGGCTCCATCACGCCGTTGCGCTTGCGCATGCACGCGATCCGCTGCGCGCCGCGTGCCGCCAGCGTATCGCCCTTCCAGTACTCGAAATCGAGCGTCAGCCGCGACTGCGTCATCTCCCGCAGGGTCATCCGGATCGTAATCTGATCGAAGGCGATCAGCTCGTCATAGTAATCGCACGAGCAGTGGGTTGTGACGAGCGCCAGTCCGCGCTGAAGCTCCACCAGCACGGAGGGCGCATGGTCGCGCAAAAACATCTCGCGGCAGCGCCCCTGCCAGCGAACATAATTCACGTAATAGACATTCCCGACGAGGTTCGTTTCTTCGAACCCGATGGTGTGTCGAAACTCGTAGGTCTTCATTGCCCGGCCACCAAAACCGCGAACGCCACGGGATCGGCAAAGCCTGCCACCGGCGCCACCAGCGTGACGATCCGGGCCGCGCCCGCCCCGAGCACCACCCAGCCAGATGCTGCGGACCGGGGCTCCTGCGGTGTCGCAAGCACGATCCCGATATCGTTCCGCAGGCCGGCTTTCTTCACAGCTTCGATCGCGCACCAGACGCGTGTCGCCGCCGCGTCGAGCGGCTCGCCGCCTTCCCGCGCCACCAGTTCGGCCAGCGCGAACCCGCCGGCGCCGAGCAGATCGCGCCAGACCTCGGGCGGCCGAGAGGTAACAGGCTCACAATCGCAGCCCACCGACGCCGGCGACATCACCGATATCGTCAGTTCCCCCGCGTGCGATCGCGACAGGTGGAATCCGTTCGTAAACGGCTTGCCGTCGCCACGTTTTAACATGCCGCTCGTGTCCCCGTTCACGCCGACCGCCACCGACACAGCCGCGCTCGGTACGATCTCGGCCATCCTCCGTTCCAGGTACGGAGCAAGCAGAGCGGGGATCCACTCGTTCGGCGACGCGGCGGAGCTGACGATGCGCAACTCGAGACCGGTCCAGCGCTCAACCAGCTGGCCCGCCGTCGTCGCGATCTCGACGTCGTACACCAGCAGATCGCCGTCGCAGCTCCGTTCGCGCGCCGCGATCACGTAACTGGAAGCCGGCGGATGTGGGCACATGACGATTCCGGCAGCGCCGCCCGGCAACACGCGGGCGTGCGGAATACAGGCCTGAATCGCATGGATCGCGGTGTCGCGCAGACCCGCGTCGCCCAGCACGAGCGTCTGGGGCAGGTAGCGGCTGAACCATGCCCGGGGCGGCCCGCCCGCCGCCTCCGCCACACATTCGGTAGCACGCAGGCGGCGATACGCCTGCAGCCTTCGGAAGCGCCCCTCCTGGAAGAGCAGCCCGCCGTACAAGTGGCGCGCCGGATCGAGCGGAATGGCTTCGTCGGCGGGCATGGTCGATGGCTCGAGCCCTTCACGCGCCTCAAACCGGCAGATCGCGCGGAAATGATCCGCCTGGAACTGCGTGTCGGCGGTGCGGATGCAGACCTCGACTTCGCCACCCGGAAGCACGAGCGCCGCCACCCGGATCGCCAGTTCACCGGTTTGCGGCACGATGATCGGCCGCAGGAAACGGACATTCTCGAATGCCGGCGGCACGGTCGAGCCGGTGACAGCCATGGCCGCCTGCGCCATCGCTTCTAGGGCCATTACGCCCGGCAGGAGACGCGTACCGGAGAAGATATGATCGTCCAGATAGGGGTCGTTCGCCCCCGACAGCTTCGCCTCACACACCAGTTCCACGCCAGGGTAGTGCACGCGCGCGTTTTCGAGATACCGCAGCAGCGGCAGCTCCGGGCGGTCGAACTGCACCGTAGCCGGCGGGCCGAAACGCCCGGAGACTACGATGGATCCGCGTGCATCCGACGCGAGCAGGGAGCGGAACGCCGCCACGCCTTCTTCGATCGAAATCGGCGAGACGCCGGCGCGCATCAGCGATTCCAGGTGCGCAACCCGCTCGCCCATACCAGCGCCGGACCACACCGAAAACTCGAACGTCAGACACCGGCAGTGCAGATGCGCCGCGCCGAACGCCTCGACATCGCGCGCCAGCCACTCGTTCCCGATGGCGTAATCCAGCTCTCCGGCCATCCCGATTCGGCCGATGATCGAGCCAAACGCCGCCACCATCTTGAGCCGCGCCGGGTCCACCGCGGCCAGAACATTCCGGAGCCCGTCCACTTTTACTGCCAGCGTCCGCCGGAAGCCGGCCTCGTCGACCGCACCGATGGATCTCGGCTGATTGACGCCCGCGCAGTGCAGAATCGCGGTCACGCCCTCGAGCCCCGTCAGCGACGCGGGGTCGGTGACGTCCGCGCGCCGATACTCGAATTGCAGGCCCATCGCGCGCATGCGCTGGAGGTTGGGGTTATCTTCCATTCTGGAAGTACCCACCAGCAGCAGCTTCGCCTCGCTCACCCGCGCCGCCTCGATCGCGCATTCGGCGCCGATCCCTTTGGCACCGCCGGTGACGAGCAAGGTGTCGCCCGGACCGAGCGGAAAGTCGCGCGGCTCAAAGAAAGCCGCTGACATCACCGGCTCGCGCCTGACCCCATCTGCGCCATAGTGAACTTCCGTGTAATGCCGGACGGACGAAGCCTCGGCCGCGATCCGCTCCGCCGCCCGCGGGTCAAGAGGCGGCAGATTCACCACGCACACAGGCAGATCACGCGCCTCGAGAAACACGACGCGAGCGAGCGCGGCCGAATTGCCGTCGTGCTGCACCAGGACGAACCGGGCGGGCCGGCGCAACCGGACGGCCGTCCGGGCCGCTTCGATCATCACCGGAACCGGCGCCGGCATGGCCAGTACGACACCGCCATTTGCAGGCAGCAGCGCACCGAGCGATTCCGGTACATCGCCGAAGAATTTCCACTCGCCGCCTTCCTCGTTGTTGGCCCCGGCCGCACTGGGGCGCGGACGACGTTCGAGCCTCGTCACGAATGGCCGGACCCACGCATCCACACCAGCAGGAACTGATGACTCCTCCCTGCGCGGACCCTTGGCCGAGGCTTCGAGCGCCTCCGCCATCTCCGCCACGGTCAACCCCGCGTATTGCAGCGGAGCGGGCGGCGGCGGCAACTCCAGCCGCCGTGCCGCCTCGGCGGCGATCTGCGCCACCACGATCGAATTCAAATGCAGATCGGCCAGCAGCCGGGCATTTTCCTGCACTGCCGATGCCGGCAACTCCGCGCGGCTCCCGATGAGCTCGCGTAAGACGGCGAGCGGCGTGCTCGCAGCGGCGATGGGCTCGGGCTCGGACGCCTCCACCGGTTCTGCCCGGCCGCCAGAGTCGAGTTCGCACGGGCTGGCGAAG
The DNA here is from genome assembly GCA_963836015.1 of Bryobacterales bacterium. Taxonomy (GTDB): domain Bacteria; phylum Acidobacteriota; class Terriglobia; order Bryobacterales; family Bryobacteraceae; genus CAWCDJ01. The sequence goes on from CAWIIF010000004.1 coordinate 1,545,879, forward strand.
AACTGGCGCCGCGCCCGGAACGGCCGCGTAAACCGGTCCGCAAAGAGCGTCACGGTATCCAACGAGGCTCCGGCATTCACCGCCGCCGCGACTGCTTCCAGGAACGGCCGTCGCGATCCGCTGCCCCACTCGATCGAAACCGCCGGCCCGCTAACGAGTCCCGAAAGAACCCGCCCCGGGCCCACCTCGATCCATATATCGACTTCCGGAGCCCCTGAAATCGCCTGCTGGAAACGTACCGGCGCGGTCAACTGGCGGACCAGCAACTCACGCAGATCGTCTTCCCCGATTTCGGCCGCCGTCACGGTCGAAATCACCCGGCGCGAGGGCTTCCGCAGATGCTCGGCCGCGAGAAAACGTCCGAATGGTTCCGCGACCCTGGCCATCATCGGTGAATGGAAGGCATGAGTGACTGCTAACGGAATCGCGCCAGTGCGCGCGACCACCCGCTCGATCGCGTCTTGGGCGCCCGAAATCACGGTCTGGCGCTCGCCGTTATAGCCGGCTATTGCGACCGCCTCATTCGCGATCAGCCGCTCGACCTCCTGCTCGCCGGCTCTTAACGCGGCCATCGCACCGCCGGGAAGAGCCGCCATGAGCCGGCCCCGTTCCGTTGCGACGCGGACAGCCGTGTCCTCATCGATCGCGCCGGCCCAACAGAGCGCCGCAATTTCGCCCAGGCTATGCCCGACGGCCACCTCCGCTTCGATGCCGAGAGCCCGCAGTTCCCGCAGTCCGCGCAACGAATCGCGCACGATCGCCGGCTGCGCAATTTCCGTCGCGGCAGCGGAATTTTGTGAGCCCTGTCCAGGGAAAAGGAACCCGATTCTGGGCCGAAGTGGCACAAGCCTCGCCTGTGCCCTTGCGAGCTTTTGAGCAAGCTCCTGCGGAGTTGATGCGACGACGGCACACACCGCGTCTCCCCCGCCACTCAGGCTCGCGGCGTAATCGGTCAACTCCGAGAGCGACAGCCCTGCGGCAATCTCCTTTCCTTCCGTCAGGCGCTCCTTGGAGAACAGGAACAGCTCGGCATCCTGCGGACTCGCGCCCAGGCGAGACTCCTGCGCGGTCAACGATCTCCGCCGTTCCGCCGCGACGCCCTCCATCACGATGTGGCAATTGATCCCGCCGAAGCCCATCGCGCTCACGGCCGCCCGCACCGGCAGCCCGTCGGGCCACAACTCCGGGCTGCGAGCCACGCGAAGCATGCCGTTCATTTCCGGATGCGGCGTATCGCATCCTGTGACCGGCGGAATCAACTGCGCGTGCACCGCCATGGCCGCCTTGATCACGCCGGCGATTCCGGCAGCCGCCTTGGCATGTCCGATATTCGCCTTCACGCTCGAGACTACCGCCGCGGTCGAAGCGCCGCGCCGCGCCATTGCGAGTGCGCGCAGCTCCGTCGCGTCCCCGACCGCGGTTCCCGTCCCGTGGCCCTCGAAGTACGCAACCGAATCGGCCCCGAATCCCGCGCGCCGATACGCGCGCTCCAGCGCCAACAGTTGCCCATCGGCATCCGGCCGTGTGATGCCACCGCTCCCGTCCGAAGAGATGCCCCAGCCCCGCACCACAGCGTATATGCGGCGCCCTGATGCAATCGCATCGTCATTCCGCATCAGCATCGCGAAGCCGCAGCCCTCGCCCGGCCAGAACCCCGCGGAGCGGACGTCGTAGACGCGCATCCGTTCCGCGGCCAGAGCGCCGGCCTTGGCAAAACCGATCAATTCGAATGGATCGAGGCTCAGGTCCACACCGCCGGCCAGGGCCGCATCGCAATCGCCGGCCGCCAGCGCCGAACAGGCCGTCGCCACCGCCAGCAGCGACGACGCACACGCCCCGTCAACCGTGTATCCGCCGCCATTGAAGTCAAAATGATTGGCGATGCGTCCGGCGATCGTGTTGGAAAGTCCGCCCACCAGCGTCTCCTCCCCCACCTCGGCAAAGGGCCGCTTGTAGGCGTCTTCGATGTCGCGGAGCAGCCCGGCACGTTCTTCGGCTCCGATGCCCCGTTCTGCGAGGGCCGCACTGACCACCTTCTGAACGTAGGGCCAGCGCAGTCGCATCGTCGCGGCGCGCGAAAACTCGCCGGTCAGTGTATTGCCCAGATAGACCGCGGTGCTCCGTTTGGGCAAGCCCTCTCCTTCGGCCCATCCGGCGTCCGCGAGCGCCTGGCCTGCGATATCGAGCGCCAGCCAGTGCACCAGGTCGGCCGAGCGATATGCAACTCCGGAGACGCGGTGACGTATGCGGTCGAATTCGTAGTCCTCGATCACCGCCGCCGTCATCGCATACGTCTTGTCCGGCGCATGCGGATCGGGCGAGTAGTAGCCGCGACTCAGCCGTTCCTCAGGGATACGCCGGAAGGCGCGCCGCTGGGCCAGCACGTTCTCCCACAACTCCGACGGCGACACCGCGTCTGGATAGCGGCAACCGAGCCCCACAATGGCAACCGCTGGATTCGTCACTGCGCCACCACCACGGCAGGTTCGGGCAGCGCTTCACGCTCCGCCGCGCGGTCTGCCAGCCGCGTTTCGCGCTTTACAGCACATATGGCGTTGGATGCGGCGTGCGCTGTTTTGGTTTCAAGCCCTAAATCGCCATGGCGAGCCAGCGGCCCGCGCACTAGGCGTGAATCCGTGTGGTGGCGGGGTCGGTCACCCATATACAAAGTATATAGAGTGAACGCCGCGCCGGAAATCGGCAGCAACGCCGACTCGAGGCGTCTATTCGGGAAGTTTTGCCGCGACTTGGGCAATGGTCGCCAAAAGCGAATTCCACTCGTAGGGTTTAATCAAGATGGAGGCGACCAATGCCCGGGCCTTCGGCTCCAATTGACTGAGGAACGTCTCCTCCGCCATGGGCCAGGTGGCCGGTGATGATAACGATTTTGAGCCCGGAAGAACGAGGATCCAGGCCAATTCGCGAATGATTTCAGAACCAAAGGCACAGGCAACTGCAGATTCAATACAAGAACCTCGAACGGAAACCAGTACAGTTCAGGAATTACGCAAGGACTTGCGCGTCATGCACCACCGAACGCCAGCCCTCTCCGCAACACTCCGAGAGAGGGCAAGGGACTGGTGAACCTACCCCTACCTGCAGAAGATTGGCCGGCAAATCAATCGGCACTTGCTGGAAGTCGAACGCGTCAGCCACAACAGCGGACTGAGCGGCGACAGCATCCAACGGGTGGTGCAACCGACCGTCACCGAAGACGGTGAAAAAGCGCCGCCGTTGAAGTTCGGCCACCCTCGTGTCATGGCGCTCTTGCTGGTGCTGACGCTGTTCCAACATCTTATCGATGGCTTCCACAACCGCGATCTCCGGGGCATAGTTGCCGATCTGCTCAATATCACCACTGAGCAGTACACGGCCAGCCACCTGACCGTCGTGAGCCACCGTGACATCGAAACCTTCAGAGCCCAGGGTCACCGTCATCAGGTCGGTAATCTCTTTTGCGTCGTCAACGTACAACACGTGCGGTCGCTCTGCCATACCCCTGCCTCCTTATGCCGCCTTCCTGGGCAGCGTTTCCGGATCTACGATCGCCGCATCAAACTCTTGAACTCGAGAGATGGAAGGCAACTCGATGACGAACGTTGTTCCATTCTCCAATTCCGAATCGACGCGGAGCGAACCCTTGTGCAGGTTGACAAATTCCTTGACGTTGGACAAGCCGATACCCGTGCCCTGAGCCAGCCCAGGATGATTGGATCCTTGATAAAACGGATCGAAGATCCGCGGAAGATCCTCGGCGGGAATGCCGGCTCCCGTATCGCTCACCGTCAATCGCAAATTTGCTCCGGCTGGCTGGACCTGCACGAGAATCCGGCCGCCGGTTGGGGTGAATTTCAAAGCATTGATCACTAAGTTATCAATGATGCGGCGAATCGAGCGAGGGTCCCCGATGCCGTCCGGGCAAGGCGAGAGAGAGGCTTCTAGAACCACGCCCCGGCCCTCGGCCTTAGCCTGATAGGCGGCGATAGACGCCTGAGCGAGTTCACCGAGGTGATACTCGCGCATGCGCCATTTGCCCTCCATTCGCAATTCGACCAGGCGCTCCAACTCCAGCAGGTCACGAATGCTCTCTTCAATCAGGTCCTTCTGCTTCCAGAGCGTCTTCAAATGCTTTTTCTGGTCGGCGCTCACAGGGCCGCAACGCTGAGCCAATTCCTGGATCGCCAATGTCTGGGGATTGATGAAATTCAGGATATCGTGGGACAACTTGGCCAACATCTTGGCCTGTTCATAGAGCATGTAGGCTTGCGCAATCGCGCGCTCGGCTTTGCGACCCAGATCGGACAGCGTGGTGATATCGGCGCTGTGGAAGGCCTCCTGACCGAGTTTGGGCCCGAACCCGATGAATCCGAGAAGTTTGTCGCCCGAATACATCGGCAACGCAGCCGCGATGCTCCAGCGAGCCAGTTCCTGCGCCGCGTCCCGTTCCTCATCCTGAGCTGTTTCATCCGAAAGCAAAAGCGTTTTGTCGAACTCAAAGCGTTTGATCAGCGGGCTTACAGCGCCAAAGGACGTAGTCCACAAATGATGAGGTAAGTCGTTTTCACTGGCAAATCCGGATGCCCGCTGGAGATGAAAAGCGCCAGCTGTGATGTCCATGAGCCATACCCCGACCCAGGACATACGGGCCCTTTCCGCCAAGTCGCGTGCCAAGCCGCGCAAAAGCTCGGACAGATTGGTGCGTCGGTAAATGTTTTCGCCGAGGCGTTCGATTTCTACGAGGTAGCGAAATTTGTCTTTGAAGAGCCGATCGACAAAAGCCTGGATAGAGCCCTCGCTCTCTTTCACGATGGTAGCGGCAAAAGCAGCCAGTAGAAAGGCAGCGAGGCCTCGCGCCACCAAGGAATAGGTCAGCATCGCACCCGCCGCGAAAGGAATGACCAGAATAATCGCCCCAAGACGAAAATCGATCGGCTGAGCAGTCCTTTTCATCCGGTGAGACAACACGGCCGTGAGGCAAATACACATGACGGCCACCATGGACGCATAGTAATGCCAGCTGATCACGTTCATGACAAAGAGAAAATAGCTCACGGCCGCGCCCATAGCGGAGATCCATGATGCCAAAATCCACCCTTTCTGGGATCGGGACGTTTCCTCCGGGAGTCGGCGGATCGCTTGAATGGACCACAGACCCATGCAGACGAGAGACACTACAAACCATACGCCAAAAATGCCATAAAGCGGCCCCGGCATCTCCCTGGTGGCCACACGATGGCTGGGATCAAATGCGATGCCGCGGATAATCCAAGGCGTCAACACCGAGAATACCGCCATCGTTAAAACGGACCACTCTAAGCCGTGGCGCACAATCGTGGAAAGCCGATCCTTGGCGTTTTGAAAGAACTGCTCCCAGAATGAAAAAAGCGCTAGCAACAGAAACGCTCCAACAGCGTAACCGCTGCGGAAGACGACCTGAGACCAGCTGTACGGCGGGCTGGTTAACAGCAGAGCGGTCAACTCCCAGGTACCTAAGAGCGTGAACACCCAGCGGAGCCGGTCGCAGAGCGGGTCCTTATAGTTCCGCAGGAGCGTTAATGCCAACGAATAACTAAGGGCGACACAGAGCAAGTCCCAGGGCGTGCGGTCATAGAGAAATGCAGGACGGCTGCTTAGGAAATGCCCCATAATCATGCCGATGACAAACGGAAGTCCAATCACGCCCCAGCCGAGCAATTTCGTTAACGTGTGACGCGCCACCAATTCGATATCCATCAAACGGTGCTTTACGATGGCGACCGACATGATCAGCGGATGAAGGACGATGCCAAAATTTCCCCATGGGTAAATATCAATCCCAAAGGCTGGAAAATAGGCGATGCTCCCTCCCGAAAACCCCATCGCTGTAGCGAAGAAGAAATACTTTATTTGATTCTTTCTGCCCGGCGAGGCTGTGTGGTACGCCCGAATCAATTCATAGTGGCTAAACAGAACGAGAGTAATCCACCAGGAGAAATAGACGGGGTATAGTGCACCGCCAAGGACATAGTAGAGGGAATGGAAGACCCATCTGACGCGAGAGAAAAACAGAGAGGTTGGGATAGTGAAAAGGAAAACGAGTGTTATGACATAGTGAAGCACAATGGATCGGTTCCGTCGAAGGTCAAGGAAGGTGCAAACGAAATGGTAAAAAACAGGAGAAATCCATACGACTCCGAAAGCAAATGCCAAACGCCAGGCCAATAAGGCTTCGGTTGCGGTTTTTGTCCAACTAATCCACACCCCGCCAAAGCCCCAGGCACCGACTGCCAGAGTGAATAAAAACCAGATTCTGCCAATCTTGCGATTCGCGCTCATCAATAAGACGAAGAGCCCGAAACTAACGGAGGTGATTCCGATCAGCAGGCCGGAGAGGCCAAACGGAGTCATGGTAAGCCCATAGGACATCGGTCAGTTCGCGGTAAATGTCTCCGCTGAACCGACCCAATCCTTAGAAAGGTTTTAGCTCGTACCGAACTTGCGAATGTCGTCGGCTGCCAAACCCCTTCAGAAACCGATTTACTTCGACTCGGACGAACTGCATCACTCGCGTATATCGCTTTTGTCGCTTTTGGCCTGAATCCGCACACCTTCCTCCGTTCCCCGCTTCACCGGGCGGTCAAAGGCTCCCTGGAGGCTTGATTCGAGGCAGGAATCGCTGATTCCATTTGGAGGGTGAATCTCGCGGGTTTGTTTCGCGGACGATCCCGGAAGATGTATCCCGATGAACGCTTCGGCTCTGACTCTCCAGTCACCGGCGAAAACGATCTGAGGCCGACGAAGACGATCGGTCCCGAAGAGGTTTTTGGCCGGGATGATCTTCCGGTGCTCCTCGCCGGATTCCCGGTCCCTGAACCGCACGCGCCAGAAGCCGGTCGGATCCCCCCCGGTGTTCCCGAAGGAGTTGCAAACGCCACGATCTCGCCCAGGATCACGTCGAAGGTCCCCTAGTGTCCTGAGCGAGAAATCCATTGCATAAGTCGAGATGAAGCTGCATACTTGGGTATGCGGACAGGTCGCCCCAAGAAACCTCTGGAAATCGTCGCTGCGGACCGGCAGAAATTGAGCATGATCGCGCGTCGACCGAAGTCAGCGCAGGCCATGGCCATGCGCGCCCGGATCGTGCTCAGTTGTGGCCAGGGGATGAGCAACTCAGAGGTCGCGCGGAAGTTGCACATTACCGGCGCGACGGTCGGCAAGTGGCGGGAGCGGTTTAGAGCATTTGGGATGGATGGCTTGTTGGACGAGCCGCGGGTCGGCGCTCCGCGCAAGATTACCGATCAGCAAATTGAAGACGTCATTACCAAGACACTGGAATCGATGCCAGCCAACAGCACGCACTGGAGCACGCGACTCATGGCCGCAGAGGCAGGTCTATCGCAGAACGCCATCGTGCGGATTTGGCGCGCGTTCGGGTTGCAACCGCATCGGGTGGAGAATTTCAAGTTCTCCAAAGACCCCCAATTCGTTGAGAAGGTGCGGGATATCGTGGGGCTGTACCTGAATCCGCCGGATCGTGCGATCGTCCTGTGTGTGGACGAGAAGAGTCAGGTGCAGGCGCTGAATCGGACTCAGCCGATTCTGCCGCTGGCTCCGGGCGTGCCGGCCCGGCAGTCGCACGACTACGAGCGCCACGGCGTCACATCGTTGTTTGCGGCCATGGATGTGGCTTCCGGGGTGACAATCAGCACGTGCTACCGGCGGCATCGGCATCAGGAGTTCCTGCGGTTTCTCGATGAGATCGAGGGCAATCTTCCGAGCGGTTGTGAGGTGCATCTGGTAATGGACAACTACGGCACGCATAAGGTCGCCAAGGTGCGCGGTTGGCTCGCCCGGCACCCGCGGTATCACGTTCATTTCACACCGACCAGTGGCAGTTGGCTGAATCTGGTGGAGCGGCTGTTCGGGGAGGTGACCGAACGATGCGTCCGCCGAGGCAGTCACACTGCCGTTCGATCGTTGGAGAAAGCCATGCTCGACTATCTGGACCAGCGCAACCAGAATCCCAAACCCTTCGTTTGGACTGCCGATGCAGATTTGATCCTCGGCAAGATTGAACGACTTTCTAAACGTATTTCTCGCTCAGGACACTAGCAGTTTGCGGAAAAAGGGTTCCGGCAGGCCGAAAACGGCCCAGAATACTAAAGCGTCGAACGTAGAATCAACAACTTGCAGGAGTTAGTAAGTGGCATTCAGGCCCTCCGAAAGGGTTTTTCCGCATCCTGCTAGACTAGTGCGCGGGCAGTACCGGTGGCCGTGCGAAAGCATCCTCGATCTCCCCTGGCGAAGACTGCCACTACCACTTCCTACCTGTCCGTAGTCAAAACCCTGCCGTTGTTTAAAATCAGCGACTTGCGCCGACTGTTTTCGGACTTGGCAGCGCCACGTTACGGCATGTTAAAAGAGTGATCTTGATGTCGGAATTCATCCTCTCCTTGCTCGCCGCACTCCGCGTCTTCTTGCGCAGTCGCAGCGACACCGCTCTTGAAATTCTGGCCCTCCGCCAGCAAGTCGCCGTGCTCAAACGCAAGCGACCGCGGCCCGTGTTGAACTCTCTGGACCGGTTCTTCTGGACTACCCTCTACCGCTATTGGTCCCGCTGGAAGGACGTGCTCGTCATTGTCATGCCCGACACCGTGACCGGCTGGCACCGTGCCGGGTTCGGCCGCTACTGGCGTTGGCGATCTCGGCGCACCGCGGGCCGGCCACGAATCACCAACGAGACCCGCGCATTGGTTCGGCGCCTGGCGGCAGGGAATCCCGATTGGGGAGCGCCCAAGATCCACGGCGAGTTACAAAAGCTTGGCTTCGTCGTCTCGGAGCGGAGCGTAAGCCCGGTATCTGGCGCGAGTGAGTCGCCGGGGCGACCCTGGCAAGAAGTGGCTTGCATTCCTCCAGAACCATCGGGAGGTGATCGTCGCTATCGACTTCTTCACCGTGCCGACCTTGACGTTCCAGTTGCTCTACTGCTTCTTCGTCATCGAACACTCCCGCCGGAAGATCCTGCATTGCAACGTGACGCGCCACCCGACTGCGGAGTGGGTGATCCAACAGCTGCGCGAAGCCTTTCCTGACAACTGCCCCTACCGCTACGTGATTCTGGATCGCGATTCGAAATTCGACCATGAGGTCATCACGTTCCTGCAGGCGAGCGGTCTGCAGCCGAAACGCACGAGCGTGCAGGCGCCCTGGCAGAACGGACTAGCGGAAAGGTGGGTAGGCAGCTGCCGCCGTGAAATCCTCGATCACGTGATCGCGCTGAGCGAACAACACCTGCGCCGGATAGTCCGTGACTACGTGACGTATTATCATGAAGATCGAATTCATGACTCGTTGAACAAGGACACTCCCAACCAGCGGCCAGTCGAGCAACGACCGTCTGCCACGGCGAGCGTGATTGCGATGCCGCGGCTCGGTGGCCTGCACCATCGCTACGCTTGGCGCGACGCAGCATAGCATCTCGCCAAGGTTCTTCCGAATTACTGGCCGGGCAAGTCGCGAGGTACATCGCGCCCAAGCGCGCAGGTGACCAAACGGGGCGTGGCCCTCCGAGCTGCTACCTGGCGCGTATGTAGAAACCTGCCGGACCTCGTCGTGTGTCCACGCCCAGGACCGGTGACTCCTGACTACCAAATCGACGTTAAGTAACGTCGCCCACGTTACGGATCCGTTTTTGGCTACACACAGGTATCTTGATTTACGAGGAGCTCAACCATAAGTAAGGGGGAGCGTCTGTTAGGGCAAAGTCCTTCGGGCCGCAGCCCGAATTCGATATCATTGGCCCCATGCGAGGGCTCTGGGTTTCTGCTCTAGTTCTGTCTTAACTGCACGCGCAATCCGTTCCCACCTGGACGCCGCTTGGTCCGCGCGCCATTAATGGACGGACAGCCGATCCGGAATCCGGGAAAATGCAGGCGTTCGCCGCCTCCGCCGGAAATCCGAACATTCTGTATGCGGGCGGCGGACTAGGCTCAGGCAGCGAGGGCCCGTTCACTGGCGCGGGCGTTTTCAAATTCATGAGAGCATCGTCGACGTCCAGAAGCACCTCGGACACGCGGACATTCGGAACACGATGATCTACGCCCAACTCACTGACGAAGCGAATTGCGAGCGCGCGGAGAGACTACGGGATTGGCGATAGGGCGAGCGTAGACACTCACCCCACCTAAGAAAACATCATCCTCGCCGTCACGAGCCTTCGTCGCACTGCCAGCGAGCGATTGCGCAAAACCGCGCTTTTCCGCGTCGATTTCGCCCTTTTTCGACTCGCGCGCCCGCGTCATGATGGCATAATAGCCATCCCCACTCCGACAAGCGTGGTCGAACAGCCGGCGAGCGATTGCACAAAACCGCACTTTTCCGCGTCGATTTCGGCCTTTCAACTCTCGCCCGCGCGAGTCCGTCCCCGAGTTCCAGCCTCCACCATTAGTTTAGGGGCGGGTCTGTGTGTCCACTTTCCGAGATGCCCGGTTTCATTGTCGGTCGCCTGCCAGTTGAGACCGCATCTCGCACTTATCGGCAGAACTCCAGGATTCCTGACGGGACTCTACGCCAGAACCTCGGGTGAGGCATCATCCCCGTCATCGACACCCAGGAAATGGACGACAGAGGCGAGCAGCCGCGTGGACCCCGCCGCCTCGCCAGAGCCAGTCACCTTGATCTTCGTTACCTCCGGCAACGTGGGGCCGATTTGAAGAGTTCGGGTTGCCAGACCGGCGGCGGTGGGCGCGAACTGCACGGTGATGGTGCGTACCTCGCCGGGAATCAATTTCAGCGGGGTCGCGGCATTCACGACGGGCGCGCCGGAAAGGGAGAAGGCTGCGTTACCGGCGTCGAAGTCCAACACCGTGAGATTCAAATCGTCCAAGCCGGTATTGGCGACCTCCAGCGTTACGGTGACGGTGGTGCCGGTGGCGACCAGTCCAAAATCGACTCGTTTCCGCACGCTGAGGCGTCCGGCGCCGGATGTAACGCCAACTCCCGTGGCGGGCAGAGGCAGTTGCGGGTGGTCGGGGTCGTTCGAAACGATTTGAAAGATACCGCTGCGACGTCCGGCGGCCGAAGGCCGGAAGCGTACTGTGAGAGATTTCGATTCGCCGGGATTGAAGTTAAGGGGCAGCGCCGGCGGTGGATCGAAACTGAAGTCTCCTACGGGGTCCAAGCGGGTAATGCTGAGGGCCGCGACGCCCACGTTGCACAAAGGCACTGGAAGCCGGGCGTCCTGCCCCACGCGCCGCTCCCCAAAACCAAGTTGAGCGCGAACCATCAATTTCGCGCCGGGGGGAATCACCAGTTCCCAGACACTCCGTCCATATGTCCCGACCCGGACGACGGGCGGGTTTCCGCCGTTGGCCACGCTATTATCCGCACGCATGGCCTGGCAGAAGACATTCGGAAAGTTGGGGCCGACGCGCTGCCACTGGTTGCCGTTGAGCCGCAAAACTCCGCCGTCAGACGCCACCATGAGAGTGGTTTGATTGTTAATCTTGACCCATGCAGCGGACATTACGGACACATCCGGCAAATTACCCGATGGTGCGCCAAAAACGCCTCCCACTTCCGTCCATGCCTTGGCGCCGCCCACGGTTCGGCCACCGGTAGTGGTGACGAAGCAGTGGCGCGTGCGGCGTTGAATATGAGTGGCGCTGAAGCAGGATGCGACTACCGCCACGTGCTGATTGTCGTCGGGATCTACGGCGATGCAGGAAATTGGTCCGGACGCGCCCACGTCGTTGACGAAGTTCTCAGCCGCGCCAAACCAGGTTTGCTGGGGCCCGCCGCGGAAAAACACCCTGCCGGGAAGAAGTGTTTCTGCCGCAGTTTGTTCCGTAATGCCCACCCATAGTTGAGTTGCGTCAGGCGCCGCGATCGTGCTGATGGCCAGATTGTCTTTCGGCCAAGGCGTGCCTCCGACGGCGGTGAAATTGACGCCCCCATCCACGCTGGTCTGTAACCGGCTCCCCTGCGACACGAACAGGGTCGGAAAGCTACTAGTGCTGAGCAGGGTCATCCTTTGAAACGGACTTGCCTTCCCCATTGAACGGCCAACTGACTTGCCGCTGGCGCCCGGCCCGTTTAGATACTTACTACTGTCCGTACTGCCTTGCAGAGTGAAACTGTTGGCATCGATTACGCTGATAATCCAGTTGGGAGTGGAGGCATTCGTGTTCGCATTGGTGGTGCCGCGAACGTTCGCCACGGTCACCTTATCTCCGCTGACGAAGCCGTGATTGATGGCAGTGATCACAATTGGCCGCGCCGCCGTCTTAGTGGTGGCTGGAACAGCGGGAACCAGTGACTGGATAGGGACCGGACCGGCGACGGCAGGCCCGCGTACGCGTCCCGACCCTGGCACGAAGGCCGCCGAGCCGGCGCCATTCGGACCGGTGATCGAAAAGCGGGTTGCAGTGATTTTCTTCACTGGCCAAAACGGTTGTCCTACTGTGTTGTTTGCGGCCGTAACCCCCAGTACACCCTCGACGTGAACCTGCTGACTGTCGGATAAGCCGTGAGGCGTCGAGGTTTCGATTTCGATTACCGTAGTGGCGGTAACATCCGTGATACGGCGCGACTGGAGGCATCGCAAACCCGTGACGGCGGGTACCGGGGTGAACGGCGGCGTTCCAGAGCCATCCTTGCCCGTCAACTCAAAAACAAAGTCATCCACACGATGGATCTTTGCGGCGCCGTTGGCAATGACAGCGGCGCCCGTGCTGGCGCCGCGAACCACGCCGGTGATGGTCACGGTGTCTTTGTCCCGGAAGGGATGCCCGGTGGTAACTACTTCGATTGGCTTAGTGTTGTGCACCTCCGTAATCACCGGTTGCGCAGGCAATATATCGTCTCCTTCGACGAACCAGGATTCGCCGCTGTTCGGCGTCCAAGTCAGGTGATTGTTTTGAAATCCGAAAACACTATGCGGATTTGACCCGTCGATGGCCGTCCGATCGCCATCGCCCCCTGCCGGGAAGTTCCAGCTCAACTCCGCATCAATGGCGCTGTGCCCGCCAGTGCCATTGTCCTGCATGCCTCCAAATGTAACTGCACTACCTAGGGGGCCGCGTCCAATATCGATGTCGTAGAACAGAGTGTTTGCCAAGCCTTCATTCAACGACACGAAGCTCAGTGTGCCGTCATCGCTGCGGGCCAGGCCTCCATCGGTGCCGAAATAGACCGGGGTGGGAGTTACCGGTTTGCTCGCGGACCATTTCCATTGAGTAGGAGGAGCGAACACCATGGCGTGGTGGTCACCATGAAGCGGAGTGGCTACATCCCAATTCTCGCCGTTTTTTGCGCTGCGCCAGAGGTCCTGCAATGCCGCATAGACGTGCGTGCTGTCCTGCGAATCCACTCCGACGGTCATATCGTAATCACTCTGATCATTTGGTACCGAGGGAGCCGCAGGCAAACGGCTTTTGAGCGCCGGCCGCACCGTCCAGCTTTGACCGAGGTCAGCGGAGTGGAAAAAATGTGTATAAAAGTTGCCTTTCTGCACCGAGATGTACAGCGTGCGCGGCCGCGGCAGCAGGGACTGCGTAACTACGACGTTGCCAAACGTCGCCGCCGGTCCGCCCCTGTTCTTCAGCAGATTATCGGAGTACACAATTCCACCGTCCGAACAAAGCGTCAAACGGAATAGGCCGCGCGCCGTACTCTTATCGCCCGTGCTCACAAAGTAAGCGCTGTTCCACACCGCCGCTGGTCCCGAGACGAAGCCACCGCCCGTGTAATCGGCGTTGAGCCGCTTGCCGTCGATGCGGAAAGTATTGTCGTCAATCCGCGTCACGGAGCCAGTGTTATTGGGGGCGGCGATGCCCGGCAGCCCGGTAACGGTCACCTGATCGGTGGTCACCAGCTTGTGTCCGTTCACCGTGAGAGTGCCATCTCTTTTCGCGGCGGAGATAGCCTGGGGCGCCAGATGCCTTGGACCATCTATAATTCCGCCACCTGTGTGGGCGGCGTTGCCCTTGGAGCCGACCAGTTCGAAATGGTCGGCATCCCGCACCTTGATCTGCCACGACCGATTGGCCGATGTGGTGCCGCCGACGCCGTGGATGGCCACGATGTCTCCGGTAAGAAGTCCATGCGCGGGAGATCCAATGACGATGAGGTTGCCCGGAGGCGCCAGGGCGATGGACTTTACCGGCAATTGCTTCGCGGGGTGCGCCGGGCCCATGGCGATGCCGCTGACCGCACCGTTGCCAGTGCCGGTGGAGCCACGCAGCTTGAAATGGTCTTTGTCTACAAAGTCCACCAGCCAGGAACCGTTGACGGAAACGGTGGGAGTGACGCCGCCGATATAGACTCGGTCATCGGTCTGAAATCCGTGATCAAGGGCAGTGATGACGATGGGTCCCGTTCCCGTGGCGCCGGTGACGAAGGAGAAGGCCGTGGCGCCGGAGTCGGGAATCAGGGCGGTGATGAAACCGTCGCGGATTGGCTTGCCGTCATCGTAGACGGGTTCGTTGGCGCCGAAATTGACGCCGCCGTTTTTGGAGAAATACAACCCCGCGGAAGTGGCAACCAGGAGGGCGTTGGGCGCGGGACAGATCATCCGGACAATGCCTTTGTCGCTGAGCACGGACGCATGAAGACCGCCATCCATGTGTGCCCAGGTGGCGCCGCCGTCCAGGGACTTGAAGAGTCCGGCAGACTTTGGCAGGGCGCCTCCGCCATCGAACATATTGCCGGTGCCGGCATAGACTATCTGCGGATCGAGCGGATCAAGCGCTACCGCGCCGATACAACTGCTGAGCAGAAAATCGGTCAGGGGCTGCCATGTAGCGCCACCTGTGGTGGACTTCCAAACGCCGCCATTCGTGGCGATATAGATGGTGACATTGTCGCCGCCGGTGGGATCTATGGCAATATCCACGACCAATCCGGCATCGGGTCCGATGCCCATAACCCGCTGGTCGGTGGCTACGTAGAGCGGCGCAGGTCCAATCTGTTGCCAAAAACCGGGTCCGCCGAACGGCACACGCTCCATGTCTTCAGAGCCGTTAACCCACAGTTCGGGACTCGGCCGGCTGGGCGTAATGCTCGGATCTATCAACTTACCTGTGACGCCTTCTGACATATTTCATTACCCGCTTGTAGAAGTCTCCGGGTCTGGAGTGATTTTCAGCCAACCTTCCTGGCCTTTGGAGGGGTCGGCCGGAAGTTGGGCATCGCCGCTGGAATTGACTACGGGTTCGTCGGTCCAGGTGGTGGTATCCACACGGTGGCTCCAACTCCACGTGCCGCGAATATCGCTGCCTACCGGCATACGGATGCGCTTGGGGTCTACCATCACCGGACCGAAGCGAAACACGGGAGCCAGTTTGGCAAGCCCCGGGGCCAGCCAGTTGCGCCGCATGCCAATGCCCTTGCGCGGCAGTAATCCCGCCGTCAGATGCACGGAACTGTGCGGCTCCAGCAGCAGTGTGAGAAAAAGATCCTGCCCGGGCTGCAGCAGCACCACGCCGGACGTATCCACATAAGGATGATTCACCGGCGCATTGCCCGAAGTGGCCGCGACGCCCAGATCATCGGCAAAGTGCGTGTAGCAGTCGGACGTGTTGGTGGCTTGTTGCAGGAAGCCTTGGCCTGGACCCAGAGGACGCGCAAAACTCGCACATGCCGGGTCGGGCACGCAGAGAGTGCGGTAATCGTCATTGACGAAGTAGGCCAGCAGACCGTCTTGCCAGTGAGCCAGTGAGCCGATACGCAGCGGCACGCGAATCGCGCCGGCAATTTTCGGCGCCACCGGCTCTTTCAATTCGAGCCGCAACTTTGCCCGCACGACTGCGATGGGATGCCCGATCAGCAGTGAAAGATGTTCGTCTCCCGTATGGCCGAACGGATCGACCGACCACAAAGTGGAATCGATGATGCGCAGGGCGGAGGAAAGCGCCGTATCCTGCGCCGGACCATGTGGAGTTGCATCCGCCGCGCCCCAATCGACCAGTCCCTGCGCTACGCCTGCCAGGTGGCGATTATCGATGGCGCGCGAGGGAGAGCGGCCTACGGTGGAGGGAGTGCCCGGCGCGTCTTCCCAGACAATGCCCCCGCCCGCACGCGGAAGGACTGCGCCCAGTGCACTGCCATCGGCAGCGAAGAATTGCATGTCGCCATCCAGATGATTGGGCAGTACGTAGCCGCACAGCGCGCTCTGCGTGTCGTCGGCGTCAATGGTGTCATCGCCCGCGGAGATAAAGCGGAACCAGGAGCGCAGTGGGGCCGTAAATCGCGGCGCCAGTTCAATCAAATCCGCACGTCCTACCACGGTAAGCGGTTCGGACTTCACCAGGTTCTGCGTACTGGCGGGCTGAGGGTCCGCGCCGCCCGCGAGGTCCAGCACCTGTCCGTAGCAATCCACCAGGCGCATGCGGCGGATGCGCAGAAAACCGGCGCGAAACGCAATGAAGTTTTTGGGAACCGGGTCGCCCGTTTTGGGAGCCGCACTGCCGTCGGCAATAAAGCCGGCGCGCAGTTTGGTATGGAAGCGGTCGAATGCGCCGGCAAGCACGTCCAGTCGCTCCAACTCGGTGGCAAGGTGATCCAGATCGGAAGCCGGATCGGCGGCCGGCTGGGCAGCCACGCGCATGGGCTGAATCACCTCGAGGAGCGTCTGCGCCATGCTGGAGTTGAAGGCGGCGATCAGGCCCGGGGTGAGCGGCGCGGATCCGCCGGTTTTTTGTGCTCGATCCAAAGCCTGACGCACCGCGGCGCTGGCCATTTTCGCGGCTCCACCAGTGAGTAACGCGCGCCCTGTATAATTCTGCGCGGCAACCTTTCCTTTGAGCGGAGGCAGCACTTTGGGATCGGCGTCGAAATCCACTTCGTTCAACGTCCAGTCATCGACACCGTGGGGCGAGGGGATATAGTCCACGTCCCAATCCACATGCAGCGGAATCCACGGTGCGACGGGCGGCGAAAAAGAGGCAGCCGGGGGAAGCGTGCCGCTGAAGCCGCTGATCGCGGTCAGGGGCGCGGTATCGCGGCGAGGATCGCGCGTGATGAAGGTCATCATCTGCTCCACCGCGTACTTTTGCGCGAACGTGTGGGCGTCGGCAGTGCTCAGCGGCGGCGCTCCGCGAGTGGCCGCTTGTACCGCGGCGTCCGCCGAGCCGGGGTCCAGCAGAGCCAGTTCCTCCAGCAGGGCTTCGCATTCCGGCGGAACGCTGCCGTTGGCAATTCCGTTTTCGAGAATGTCGGCTCCGGTGATGAGTCCGGCCTGCGGCAGTTTGGATGCGGTGGCGGGCGTCAGGCTGGAAACCGTGCTGCCGCTCAGGCGGCATGGCAGGTTCCCGCTTTCCGAATAGAGACTATCGGAACCATGCTTGAAAGACCGGCGCGCGCCCTGAATCAGAATCACCGGATCGGGCGGAATGAAGAAACGCGGCTGGGTGCGTTTGACCGAAGTTTCGACCGGCGCCGGATCAGGGTTCACGGCGTCGGGAACCGGCGGCTGCGACACCGGGTTGTGGGTGCTTGCCCACTCGATGGCTGAATCCATGGCTCCCGCAATGAGAGTGGGGGGCGCGGTTTTCTTGACGGGTCCGCCGGCCGAGGGGTTCAGCACTCCCAGCACCTGACCGGCGCCGGTGAGTACATTGGTAGGGCCGGTTTTCTTTGGCTGCAGGCTCGCAAACACTCCCGGATCTGTTTGTGATGGATCGGGGATGTGAGGCTGCGCCGTCACCGATTGGGTTTGCGGAATGGTGGTCGTGTCTTCCCCACCGGGCAGCGAGCCGAATCCACTGGCGTGGAGGCGCGAATCGATGCGCGCGGCGCCATCGGGCTCGTCCAGATCCTGCATGGAGTCCAGCAGCACCGCTTCCAGCAGGCGCGATTCATTGTTCGATCCGTTGTTATTGGCCAGCATCGCGGCCAAAGCTTCGGCCATGGTATTTCCGATGCTCACCTTGATCCCCGTAAGTGGCGGCGGGCCTCCAATCTGTCCGCCCAGCAGGCCATTCGGTGCAACGCCAATGCCTTGGCCGGGCCAACCGATTCCCACCACCGCGCCATGGTAGAGAGTAAAAGCCGGCCACGATGCGCTGTGAATCAGGAAGGCGCCGTTTTCCGCCGCGCCGGTCTTGTCCACCGTTGCAGCCTGCATTCCCGCCGCGCCCTGAAAGGTTGCGACCTTTTGAGTGAACAGCGAATTGGATGCGGGCAGCGGGGACGTGCTTGCCGCGCTGAACCGGGCTTCGCGCGTATCGACGCCGGAAACTGCGGACGCGCCCGTAGTGCTGGACGCGGCTTGAAAAGCCTTTTCCAGATCCGCCGGATTGACTTCCCACCCCAGTTGCGACAGGCGCGCTTCGAATTCAGAATACGTTCGCAGACCTTCGCCGATGGGATCGTCCGCATGGCGTCCATGCCATCCGCAGACCAGATAGGCCAGGGGACCGGCCACTGCGCTCAACGGGTCGTAGAAACCCAGGCGGTTTTCCACGTTATCGAAATACGCGGACCAGAAGGGATCGCCGTGTCCCATGGCGGTGAGAGACTTGCGCACATCCAAAGGCGGTGGATTGTCCGGATCGACCGGATCGCGCCAGGTGGCAATGGGTGTGACGACGGGGGTTGCGCCGCCGGTTTCCATCACCCAACCGGTAACGGCACGGCGCGACGGAATAAGCCCGGACGACAATCGCACAATCAGCCAGCGATCGGGAATGGGCGGGAACTGGACATTCGGATCCGTGGCGGAAACGCTGCCGCTTGTGAGCGCATCGGGAAGCGCCCAGTGAAGATAGATGCCGGGAGGCCGAGGCGTTTTCAGGTTCTTGAAAGGCGCGGGCAAAAGATCGACGGATGGCGTGAGGTCGCCGGGCGCACCCGCGGCGGGAGTGGCCATTTTGCAATCCGCCCACTGCCCTCCGGCTGCTCGCACCGCCAGTGCCGTGACTTCGATCGGCACCAGCACACGCGGGGAGCGCGCGATATTTCCATTCCATGTGGCAATGGAGTTTGGGCTTAGGCCATTGGCCAGCGCGGCGGAGAGAACTTCTGCTGGGATTGGCATGGCTCAGTTCCCCTGTAAGGCCTTGCTCACCGCGAGCCGCAGGCCCGCCTGCTGCACGGTTTGGGCGACATTGACAAAGCCCCGCGACGGGGGCGGATCGCCGGCGAAATCTTCCGTGCCTTCGAAACGCTGCCGCCAGGGCGGGTCCAGCACCGAAATAGCGAAGGCGGCACTGCCGGTCTGGTTAATGGCATGCGGCGGCGTCGCTGCCGGATGCGCGTCCTTGTCTGCCTGCAGTTCGTTGCGCAGGGCGGCAACGCGCACCACGCGCGGATTGGTGTAGCGAGTGGGAATGTTCACCATGACGGCGCGCTGGTTCTCCACCAACTGGTTGCCGGTGGCATCGCGCAGCGGCGCCAGCAGCGTGTTGCCGGAGGCGCGAACACCGAACTGAATGCTGTGGTGCGGCTCTTCCAGGACCACCAGTTTCGGTTCGCCGTCAAATAGAGCGAACAGCACCGCGGGCGACAGCCGTTCAATGCGAAGCGGATTCAACTGGTGAGCCACGGTGGATGCAGCGCTGGTGTCCATGGGTTCCGGAATGGCGGTGTCGTACGCACGCACGTCCATATGGGGCCATCCGCTGACCGCCGCGGAGCGCAATACCAGGCCGGTCACCACGCCGGCAGAAGCGCCGCCGGCGGTGGCTTTTTTGGCATCGTCGAAATCCGTCTTGCGCTGCAGCAGCCGCACCATACGTTCGCTGAGATCGAGTTGCTGCGAAAGATTAGGGCCATGGCCGTGATAGTGCGCCTGCTCGCGGCTGCCAATCTGTCCCACCGCGTTGGCGCCGTCCACCAGCCGGTCTGCCCAAGAGCGATCGAGGTAAAAGAAGCGGATGGATTCGTCAGGCAGCAGGTCCGCATGTGGAATCAGGTATTCGAAGGGAACGCCCACCAGCATGCGCAAGTGCGCCAGGAACGATTCCATGTACGGCGGCATGCCGGCCACCGGATTGCTGTCTGGCACCTGCTCTTTGACGTTGAGCCGCTGGCGCAACTGCTCCATGCCTATAACGAGCGGTGGTCTCATGCCTTGCCTCCCGGTAATTGGGCGTTGATGTGGGTGGTGACGTTGTCAATCACGCGGGCGCGCGTGGATGCCAGAGCGGAGAGGCCGGTTGCATCCGCCATTACTGATGCCAGCGTCTCCGCCGGCGCCGCCGGCTGGGACTGCACCGTCACCGGCGTATTCAGCACGCCTTCGCGCCCCAGCAGCAGTATGGCCTGCTGGGGCGTTGCCAGTCCATAGGTCTGCTGAATGATGGCGGGCTGCAATAACGGACTGGCTTCAATCACCGAGAGCGAGTACGGGTCGCTTAAAGGACCCGAACCGTGCGCCACGCGGGCCAGCGCACTTGCCGTGTAGATGTTCGCCATCGGCGCAAGTTGGGGCGCCGCCACCAGCAAAGTCATGCGGGAACTCACCGTGGCTTCTACCGTCGCGCGCGACGATTCGGTATACGCCGCGCGGCGCCACCGCATCAACTCCTGGCCAAGGCGGGCATCCGCGGCGGCCAGCAGACGGCCCACATCGAACGCGCACGCATACGATATGTCTTCCGCTCCTGTGTCGGCGGCGATGCGGCGCGCCTGGTCGGCAGTGTGGTACGGACCGTTGGGGTCGCGCGAGAGCGGCTGCGACACTAGCGGGCCGCGGTACCAGGCGCGTTCCTGGGCTCCCAGGCGGTTGGTAATGTCTACGGCGATGTGGCCGGTATCGGTGACCTGCAGGCGGCTCCCGGTTTCTACTTCGCCGATCATGCCCACATTCAGGTTCTGCATCAATTCGCGAAAGGTGGCGTCGCCTTCACAGGTGAAGGCCCAGCTTTGCAGCAGCACCAGCCGCGCCTGGGACTTGACGTGGACCACCTGTCCGGGGTCCACCGCGGTAAGCGCCGGGCCCATCAGGCCGGAGTTGCCGAAATTGAGCAGGTTGGCTTCTTCGGGCAGCAGCGTGCCGCCCGCCTGAAGCCGTGCGGCCAGGTCCGAAGCATGCGGCGCGGCGGGCGGGGGCAGGGCAGGCGCTTCATTTACGGGCAGGGCATCGATACTCACGGTCTGCTCAACCAGGCCGACGGTAGATACGAAGACCAGGTCCGTGGTGGGCAGCAGGTCGGTGCGTTCTTCTACCGAGACCAGGCAGGCGCGATGCTTTGCGCCGGGCGTGGGAATCCGATTCGACATCACCACTGCGAAGAACCCGTCGGAATCTCCTGCCGACAATTCGCGGTCCTGCACATTCACCTGGCGAACGTGAGTGAGAAGCTGCAATTCGGCGGGCATGGGAAGTGTGCCGCGGAGCAATGCATCATCGGCCTCCACGCAATCGCAATGAATATTCTGCGGACGGCCCAGCCGGTTGAACACGTCCGGCGGCACTACATCTTCGAGTGCCTGATTGGTGAGGATCTGGTATTCGCCTTCTTCGAACACCACCAGCGCCAGCCAGGGGAACGGCGTGCCGTCCGCCGAAGCGGTAAAGGCCTGCCCCAGTACGCGCTCCCAAGGCAGCGTGCGGCGTCCCAGCACGATATGCGGCAGCGCACTGTCGAATCTGCCATGTCCGTTGCGCGGCGGGAAAACGCCTGCCACCTCTGAGGGCGAGAGCGAAAAGCGCGGCCCTTCCACATTGAAGAACGCGTCCTTCGCCTCCAACACTTGCGGCGCTCCGCTTAGCGTCACGTCGGTTTCCACGTGCATGCGATACTCGCCGTCCAGCAGCGAGGGCTTGATGTAGTTGTAGAGAATCATCTCGCCAACAGCGGGGGAAGCCATCAGAGTTCTCCTTGCAAGAGTTCGAACCGGACGTTAGCCGTGCCGGCGGGCGAGAGCGGCGTATCCGGCACCAGTTGCGCCAGCACGCCGCCGTTGAGTTCCGCACCCCATGAGGCAGCCGACCCGTGCATGCCCACCACGCCGGCAAGATGGAAATCGCCGGAGGTGCCGACTGTGATTACGGTGTCCACGGCGGCAGGTGCGGAGGAAGCGGTCACGTCATACAGCAGCAGGGTGCGGTCGCCGCCTTCCACGCGCACTGGGACGGCGCTGAGCGTCACACCATTGGCCGCCACGGCTACATTTTCAGGACCGATGGCGCCGCCCGCTTTGGCGTCGAGCAGAATTCCAACAACGCCCAATCGCGGTGGAAGGTGCGTCTGAATCGCCACCTGATCCAGCATGGCTTCGCTGAGCGCCACCATTCCCAGACTCATGGCCTGACCGCCGATACTGACACCGGTGGTCTGCGAAAGCGTGATGACAGCGCCGCGCGCCAGCAGAACGTTGGCCCCGGTCTGGCCGGCATGTATCCCAACCTGCCAGCCGGTGATGGGCCGCAAACCGGATGGCGCCAGCACACTGGTGACAGCGCCCGCCGTGCCACCCGGCATTTTGTCCGCCACTGCGCCTGCCGCGCCCAGTCCCGTAAGCGCCACCATGCCGCAGCCCACCGGCGTTTCGAGCCGCAACTGGTGCGCGTTGGCATATTCGGCGTCGGCTAGAAGAGTCCCCGCCGTACTGAGAAACACCACGCGCACCGGCATGTCGGAGGTAATCTGAATGGCCGTCACTCGCTTGGCGCCGAGTTCCCAAATATGCGTGACGCCCGCGCGAATTGTGGCTCCCTTGGCGATGGATGCGGCTTCGATCTGCGTCATGGCGCTTGCCGTGGCACGAGGAACTATCGCACCAAGGTCTGCGTGCCTGACGGTTTGAACGCTGCGTGCCACACGCGTGGGCTGCGTGGCGCCCGGCCGCGGTTGCAGCGCCAGACGCGCTCCGGGAACGGCGCTGCCGCGGCGCAGGTCGCGGTCCACGCTGACGCGGGGCGCCGGCGCGGCAGTGGCGAGTTTTGTCACCGTGGTGCGCAGCACGGGCGCTGCGGGAACCGTGGGCGCCACCTGCTGCTGGAATACGGCTCGCAGCCTGGGGTTCAACAGCGGCACAGGCGCCAGCGGGTCTACCGGCGAAGCAATCGCCGGCGGCTGCTGACCCGCCGCGTTCATGGATAGCCCGAACGACAAGGGCGCCAGCAGTGGCGGCGACGAACGGCTGGTCTCTAGCGAGTGCACGGCCAGTGGCACAAGCCCCGGTTGCGGCATTCCGGCTTCAGTACGCAGCGTCGCGAAAATTCCATCCGCACCGGATAGCACGCGGGAATAGGCCAGCAGCAGCGGTTGCGAACCCACCGCGGCAGAGAGCGCGCTGAAGGCGTCCGCCGCAACTCCGGCGGCAATCAATCCGGCGATATTATTGGGCGTGCGCCGGGCGAATGGCAGAGGACGCGGGTTCGATGCGTCGCGCAGTTTGGCAATCGGCACCACCGCGCTCTGCCCTTGCAAACCGGGAATTCCGTAGATCCTGATTCCTGTGAGTACGGGCAGTGTATTGGCCGCGGCAGGCGGTTTGAAATCCGGGAAGAAATGCCAGGTGGCTTCGGAGACCTGCCCGATGATGGGCTCCACTTTGAACAGCGTCTTGTCGAGCGCGAGCGCGCCGCCATCCCTGCGGAACAGCGTGATGCCGTGCGACGCACCGATACTGGCGGCCGTGACATACATGGGCGCGATGTCGAAGGCGTATATCGTGCTGAGATTGTTATAGAACCCGAATGGCTCGGTAGCCATCTGTCCTTCGCTGCGCGGGTCGAGCGTCTGGAAGAAGAAGCCGCGCGCGGCCATGCGCGTCTCACTCTGGAAAGACCATTCCGCCGAGAGCCGCCATGGCTGGTCGCTCGTGCCGGGCGCTACCGCTCCGCCCTGCGGTTCCGGCGGCAGAAGGCCCGTCATCACCTGCACGCCCACGGGAATTGTGGCCGGATCCGTGGCCTTCAGATACTTGAGCGTGAACTGATCCCAACTGAGCTGCGGCGGTTTGGGCTGCGCCGCGTCGCCGAATTCCACCGTCACGCTGGAGATGGCCAAGTCTACGCTGACTGTGCCGTGCAGCGGCGGTCCATCGATGTGCAGGTCCGCGCCCAGCGACACGCTCACGTCGATATCCACGCAGCCGAAGAAGCAGATCTCCATGCGGAAACGCGCGCCCACTTGCACTCCCACCACCAGGGAATAGTGGAACGGATCGCGGCACACCAGCAGATCGCAATACGCGGTGTACCAGAGTTGCAGCCAGTCCGGACCGTAAGTGGTCTCCATTCGGAATCCGGCCATCACGCACGTGTTGGTGAGCGCGAAGTACGACTCGCCCTTGATGTGAATGACGCCCAGCAGGTCCCAGTGGTAGCCCAGGCGCGGCACCACGGGATATGCGGGGAGCGGGTGGAAGGACGGGTGATACCCGCCCAGCGTGAGCAGAAATTGCGACTTCTTGAACCACAGGAAATAAGCGAAGCCGCCGGTGAGCTGGCAATCGCGCGAGAGCAGCCACGAATGATCCGTGAGTTGCGCCTGCACGGAGAAAAGGCCTTCGGCGCTGCTGAAACGGGCCTTCAGAGCCAGTTCCACACTCACCAGCGCGGTGTCGTCGGTAGGCAGCGCCATGCGCGCCACGCCTAGCAGGCCCACTTCGACGCTGCCATCCAGCGCTAAATAAAGGATGGCGGTGACGTTGACCACCTGGAACATGGTTCCGCGCAATCCGCCGGCAAACCAGAGACTGCCGCGGCTGGCAGGCGACGCATTGCGAAACGCGACCAGCGCCTGCATGGGATTGTTGGCCAGCGCTTCGGGACGGTCGAGCGCTTCAATCAACGGAAAGCTGGGGATGAGATTGATGTCATCCGGCACGATGAGGCGCCGATTGTAACCTAAGCCTAGCGCGATTCCGGTGAGATCGATGATCGGCGGAATGCCGATGGGAACGAAAACGCCGCCAAGAATTGCAATCGACGTGTAACCGTCGGCGCCCGGCACCACGGCATATGCGCCCACCGCAATCGCGCCGATAGTGCCGATCTTGATCAGCAGCATGCCGTCGTATTCGATGGGAGGTCCGGCGAACTTCACCAGGCCGCCGGCGACGTCCACCGACGGACCGCTGTAGCCGAGCGCCAGTCCCTTCAAGTCCAGACCCCATTTGGTGGGGTCGCTGATCTGGTTGAAGCGGATGTCGATGGTGAGTTCGTCCACCTGAGCGGAGAATCCGGCTACAGACACGCCGCCGTCGATGAGCAGCGCAACGTCTGTGCTGGACAGCTCCACTCCCACCTGGTCGATATAGATGGGGCCGAAACCCGCATGCACTGGAATCCAGATCACACCTTGATCGCCATTCAGGCGGATTTGGAAGGCCGGCGTGGGCATCCCCGGGTAGTCCCAATACCATAAGTCGAGATCGACGCCGGGATTCGCGGAGCGGTCGTCGCCGCCTCCGCCGCCGGAGCGAAGCAGGTTGGACGCTACGGGATTGCCTCCGCTGCCGCCCGCGGCGCCGGTCACGCTTCCCAGGGGCAGACCGAAGCCGGTGAGGCGCGCGCCGGCTCCAAAACTCTGCACGCTGAGTCCGGCTGCGGTCTCCAGGTCAAGGAACGTAAACAGGTTGATGGCCCCGATGCGAATCACGCTGGAATCGATCAGAGGATCGCCGCTTTGATTCGAGATGCCTGCGCCCAGACCGTGCAGCAGCATTCCGAAGTTGAATTGCGGGGTAGCGCCGCCGATGTCAATCAGCAGGATCGTCACGCCTTCGGCAGCGGGCGCACCCCACTCCGCGGGAGCGCCCAGCCGCAGCGCGATTTCGAGATCGCCGGCGTTGAAAGTCTCCTTACCTGAGAGGTCGAGCCCGATGCGCCCTCCATGGTTGACCAGGCGCAGGCGCAGATCGCCGATATCCACGTCGAGCGCGGTGGTCGCGGCACTGAGGAAGCCAGTGAGCATCTTCCACAGATCGGGAAGATGGGGCACAACGTTTCCGGCGGTATCCAGAATGCCGGCCGCTTGCAGAGCCTGCTTCACGGTAGGTCCGCCGCTCCACAAGGGCCGCGCCATTTCATCGTGCGCGGCCTGCAGCGCCAGGCGAGTGACCAGCGGCAGTCCCCAGTCTTCGATCACGCGGACTGGCATGTCGGGCGACGGAGTGAACGCGAAATCCGGCGCCAGTTGAAGAATCAGCGGCCCGTCATCGGCGCCCGTGGCCAGCGGCAGCACGCGCACCTGGAAGCGAACCGAAGGAGCGGTTAGCAGTTCCACATCAAGCGTGGGTGAGGCGGCCACACCAATGGAATCCAGCAGGACTTGTACACGCACGGCCGCATCGAGGCCGCCCGGACCGAGTTCGATGGTGACAGTGCCTTGGAGAGGGGCATTCGCCGGGTGAATATTTTCGGCGGAAAGGCGGAGCGTCGGGCCTCGCTCGCCCCAACCGGCCGCGAAGCCGGCGCGTTGATCGGGCGCCGCGATGGGAAGAGTCCAGGTGACCAGTCCGCCGGTTGCCGCAAGGCTTCCCGGCAGGCCGGGAATCAAACGCAGAACGTCTGCCGCCGCACTCGCCACGTCGGCGCGCTTGGTGGCATCGAAGTTGGCAAACCAGCTCGCGTCCAGCATGGCCCGCAAATCGGCGGCATGCGTTTTGAATCCGTTGACCGCATCAAAGATGCCCAGGTGAGTGGCGGCGGCCAGCAATGCGTCCAGCCACGCAGGGTGCGGCGTGGAGAACGAATCCACCATGGCTTTCAGAACGCCGATGAGCAGTTCGGCTCCGGCCTGCACAAGCGAGCCGAGTCCCCCGAAAGTAGGCAGAATCTGAATGGGCGATAGCGTTTCGGGCGTAACTACCAGAGATAGGCCTGCGTCGGAAGCTCCGAATGCAATCGCAATATGCGGCCAGGGGCCGCCCAGCGGAATGGTCAGCGAGATGCTTCCGGCGGGTGTGACGTGGCGCAGTGCGTCGATGCGAATCCCGAGGTCGAGCCCGAGTACGCCTCCCAGGTTGGCGGTGGTCGCGGCGTCAATGCGAATGGGATCTGTCGCCGAGAGTCCTCCCGCCGCCGTGAGCGTAATGTCGCCTGGCAATTGCAGGCCAGGGCCATCGGGCAGACCGGCAAACAGATTGATCTGTTGTAGCAGGGTTTGAATTGCGGCGCCGTTCAATCCGTTCCGCAGAAACGTGCCGCTGTCCCGCAGGAAAGCTTCGATGCGATCCATGCGGACGCCAGGGGCGAAGGTGCTCAGCCCGAGTTGCAGCACGCCCGAGAACAGCACGCGCGGCCAGACGTCGTTGAGCGCGGCGGCCAGCGCTGCGCTGCCCGGCACGGGGAAGACTGTGAGGGAATCGAGCCATGGCGGAGCTTCCACCGCAATGCTACCGGTGGCGGAATGCCAGCGCAGCGTCACCAGGCCTACTCGAATGGCGGCGTCCACTTGAAGCGCCAGCGCGGGAACCGGAGTGCTCAAGTCGAGTTCGAACGCGCCGCCGGCATCGGCTGCAATTCCCACTCGAAACGCGCCCGTGGGTGTGTCACGGCTCACCAGCAAAGAGAGCGGCGAACCGTCCGGTTGCCAGGTCCACGGCCCTTCCGGCGGACCGGCGAGCCCCAGGAAGCCGGCATCCGCTGCCAGCGCGTCCGGGAGGTGCGCCGCCAACAGTGAGAGCGGATCACGCTGCAGGGTGGTCCATGCGTCGGCGGAAATTCCCAGTTCGCCGGAACTATCCCGCACCACAATGGTGAGCGCACTCAGGGCATCCACCAGAGCCTGTTCGTTGCCCGTGAGCGTCCGCATCACTTCGCCCAGCACGGGCAGGGCGAGAGTGTCGAGCGTGGTGATGACCGCATGAACGGGGCTATTCCATGCGGCTTCATGCAACTCCAGCGAAACCTGGTTGCCGGCAGACGAAACATCCAGCCTTAGCGCCAGGTCGCGGACGCGCGCATCGCCCAGAGCGGGTCCGCCGAGCAACCAGTCTCCGGGACGCGACAGGCGGATCTCGGCGCGCAAGCCCTTGGGGTGCGCGGGCGCGGCGACTCCGTCGTGCAGCGGAATCTGGAAGAGCGTAGTCCGCAGGCTGGCATTGGTGGCAATGGCGCCGCTGCCTGCGAACGGAAGATTCATGGGCAATGCCGCGGCAATGCAAAGGTGGGTGGGAGCGGCACGTCCCGATGCCGCCACCTGTCCGGCCCATGCCACCGTGGCCGCTTTCAGCCACGCGAACGGGTCTTCGGTGAGTTGTCCCGACAGCGCCACCACTGGGATGTCGCCTGTATCGAAGGGCGCGCCGCTGTTGAAAGAGGCTGCTGGAAAGAGGAACGGCTGCGGTAGCGTCGCAGCATTCGCCGCGGGCAGATAGCCGTCCATGGCGTGCAGCATTTCATCCAGAGCGTCCCGCAGCGTGGATGCCGGCATGACGCTGCGCAAGCCTTCCGCCAGCCGTGCTGCGTCGCCAGTCTGCGAGTCCGTGAGGAATGGCAGCGGCGCGCCCATGTGAGGCGTGCCTAAGGTGATCAGTCCGCGCACACGGTCGGGATGCGCGTTGGTGTAGGCGCGCGCCGCGAGCCCCGCCGTGGAATGCGCCACCAGAGTGATCGTGCGGCCGGGTTGCAGCACCGCGAGCCTTTGCGCAATGTTATCGATCTGCCCTGCCAGGCGGGAAACATCGCCGCTGTTATCGTCTGCCAGTTCGGCGGTGTAGTATTCCGCCACCGCGGAGACGTCGTTGAGCGAAACGGTGACTGGGTCAACGCCAGTGGCTCGCAAATTGAAATTGGCATCGGGACTGACTACGCCTGTTCGAGCGGGCGATGCCAGCAGCGCGTCCCATGCGTGGCGATCCAGAAAGATGGGACCCAGCAACAGCACCAGCCGCGGATGGCCGGCATCCACCAGCGCGTCCACCCGCGCAAGAATCTGCGTGATTGCCGAAGGGTCGCCGGGCAGGCTGGCGTGACTGTTGGCGATGGGGTCGCCTTGCTCCCAATTGAAGATCGCCGGCGATTGCGAATCCACCGGCGCCACCCCGTCACTCGTGCTTAGGTGCAGGCTCAACGCGTCCAGGTGCGACGCAATCTGGTCTGCCGGCATTCCTCCGGTAGCGGCAGCCAGCGTGGGATCGAGGCGCGCCAATAAATGTAGAGCTTCACCTAGCGCGGCGGTATCGACGGCAGCGGTCGCCTGCGTCGCGGCGCCGGCGGCCCATGCAACAGGGGGCCCCGAGGGCTCAAACCAGAGTTCCGCATAATTGCCCAGGCTCCACGGATCGTCGAACGTGCCTGCGCCCGACACCGAATCGACCTCGGGAGAATCGGGCGGCGATTCGAGAGGCAATCCCCGCACTGCCTCGGACAATGCGTTCTGAACGGCCGATGGCAGGTCGTCGGCTGCCAGGCTCGACGCCCAGGCCAACAGTCGAAGCGCGTACGGCACACCTTGGCCATCCACGAAGGCCAGCGCCCGCTCCAGCCATCCACGGAGCGCGCCCAGTGGATCGCGGAACAGTCGTCCCGGACTCGTGGGATCGAAAAGCAGCGGAGCGTTGCCGGGCAGCTCGGGCAGTTGATGATGCAGACCGGCGAGCGCCGCGGCGATCTCAACCTCCCGTCCGCCCTGCGCCGCCACCCAGGACAGCAGCAGACTGAAAACACTTTCCAGTTCGCCCGCCGTAAGCCCGAGCGCCGCCGCAGTGGTATCGATATGCTGAATATCGAAACCGCCTGCGGGTGGAAACTTGAGGGCGTTGATGGTAAGCGTGGAGGCTCCGGTGTGAAAACTGAAATTTGTCGCGGAGCCTTGCCATGAAAAGCCAGCGGATAGAGACCAGTCGGCGTGCAAGTCCACGCTATCGAGCGTTACCGAGAAGTCCGTCCCAAGCTCTAGATCGATGGCCGGCGCGAGGCTGAAGCGCAGCGCCTGCGCGCCGATGAATGCGAGACTGCCGGAGCCGTTGGCGGGCAGGTCGAAGGCTAAGAGTTCGGCCATCCAGGAGAAATGCAGGTTGCCCGAATCGGCGCCGGCGCGCATTCCCAGACGCAGTTGCTGCGGCTGCGTGGGGTCGTGTGAGGTCTGCGCATTCCACGCAGCCAGTTCCAGAGCGAGTGTGCCCGCTCCCCCGGCCAGAGTGACGCGCCACGGGTCGGCGGCGGTGCCGGTACCCGACGGCGATGCCGTAATGCCCAACAACGCGGCCACGTCGCGGAACAGAAATTCCCATCCGTTGACAGGGTCCAGCAGCACCTCGCGGTGATACGCGCCGAAGGCTGCCGCGGGGTCCGCCACCAGGCGAGCGAACTTCAACTGATGCGGCCAGGTGACGGCGGTGGTCGGCGGAATCAGCCCCGCCAGTGCGGCCAGACTTCTTCCCACGCCGGGGCCAAGCGATGTTTCCACTACTCCCGCCAGCGCCCCTGCGGCTGCGTCGGCCACGCTCTGCACGTTCGTCAAATCGAGCTGCGGGTAAACGGTGGAACCAAAGTGGACGTCCAATAATTCGAGCGAAGGGCGGAGCGCGGCGCCGTCCCACACGACTCCGCCCTGCAGCGTTCCCACGTGCACGGTGGCGTTATTCACCAGCGGTGCGGCAGCGGCGCCGCTGAAGCGGGCTCGTATCGCCGCGTCGGGAAAGACACGGGCGGACCCGGTGCCGTTCAGCGGAATATCGGCGATGGCGGCGGAAGCAATCACGTCGAGTTGCGGCTCGCCTGCGCCCAGGCTGCCGCCGAGCGAAGCGGCAACACCGAACCGCGCCTGTTGGCCCGTGTTCTGCAGCGTCAGCGAAAAATTGCCCGCGCCATCCAGCGCAAACAGCGGAACGGACCACGGGCCCTGCGGCGGACCATCCACCGGGGAAGCGCTGCCAATCAATCCGGCGAAATGCGCCAGCCAGGCTTGCGCGGTGGGAGCCACACGCGCGGTTGCGCCGATCAGTGCGGCCAGCCAGCCCTGCAATGCAACCGGTCCATCGGCCAGTGCGGCGAACGGGAAAGCGGGGATGCCGCTCGAATCACCGAGTCCGAAGACGCCCAGGAAATGAGTGGCCAGCGCGATGGCCGAAGGATCTGTGCCGGCCTCCGCGAGAACCACTTTTAGCAGACCGGCTAGCAGTTCCGGCGCATCGCGACCCAGATCCGCCGCGTCCAGCGTCTTATCCGCCGCGGCCGCATCGGTGAGCTGCAACTTCTCGAGCACCACCTGCAATTGGAAGGAAGGATTGGTGGGGTCGGGAACGATCGTGACGCCCACCACGATGGCGCCCAGTCCGATGGGGTGCTTTCCGGGTCCGGTGCCTCGCTGCCAGTTCAGGTCCAGACGAAGACTGAAGATGAGTGGTCCTGCACTCCCTCCATTCGCCAGACTGAGTGCGGCGCCCGCCTTGATCAGCGGCATATGGGCGCGCAGACTTGCTTGGATGGAGGGCGCGGCATCGCTGCCGAAATCCCCGGCCACGCCCAGGATCACACCATCGGAGACATCGTTGACCGTGAGATAAAGATTTCCATTCGGCTGGCTGCCCAGGAGCGGATGCCATTTCTCCCCGGCGGGCACGCCGCTGATGGAGGCGGGCGGCAGGATGGCATCCAGAAATCGCAGGAAAGCCTCGCGCTGGTCCGGTTGCCTGAGCACGCCTTCAATGCTGCCCAGCGGATCGTTCAGCCATCCGGCGTCGAAACCGCCGCTGCCATCCAGCAGGCCTAGCGCCTCACCCAGATCGCGCAATTCGCCGGAGAGCCCTGCAATGACGATGCTCACGGTTTACTTCCTGCCGGGTTGAGAAGTTGATGGACGCGGTCCGGCAAAGAGAGCGAAGGGCTCGCCGCCAATCGCAGGGCGCCACCGGCAATGGTGAGACTGAGCGGGGCAAGTCCACGCTCCGCCGCGTGATCGCTCGAAAGCCGGGTGAGCGCAGACCAGATCAATTCACGAAAAATGGGTCCCCAGCGCGACGCCAGACCGGTATGACCGTGAACCTGCTCATCGGACGTGGCGAAAAGACCGGCCGGGTCGGCATCGTTGCCGAGAACGAAGCGCACAATCAAAGTTCCGCGGCCGGTCTGATCGGACTCCATATCGACTGCGGCGAAAACGGCCGGTGCGGCCAGGCGCACCTGCAGGGTGGAAAGGTGAACGGCCACTTCGTCGCCGCGATCCTGCCAGATAATCACCTGATGATCGGCACCGGCGGCAGCGCCGGCAATCGCGGAGCGCACGCGCGCGGTCAGGTCGGCTTCCGACAGAGTGTCGCTAACCTGGAAAACCGAGACGGGCGTGAGACCTTTGGGGGCGGAAAAAACGATGCAGACTTCGGTTGGCTTACCGGGCTCAATACGAATGGAGCGGCCTTGCGGATCGAACCCAGCGGCAACGACGTCAAGCTGGTAAATGCCGGACGAAAGGGCGCGGATCAGTACAGGTCCGGTAGCTTCGACGGAAAGCGTGCGCGGTTTCGACCCCGGCCGGCTTAGCCGGACCTCGACGCGCTCGCTGAGGAAACTGCCGCTCGACGTGACGAGCGCCAGACGCAACCCGCCCTTTTTTTCCATTTAACGTTCCTGTTAATCCACCCGAATTTCCGCCCTGCTGAGAATCGCAAGAGTGCGACCCGGTTCCGAGAGTGATTGGTGAACGTAATTCGTCGAGCGTTTCCTAAAATAAAGTTCCCGGTATTATACCGGACCGTCGAACCAATTCGAGGTGAGAACAAGTACCCTTCGAAAGATTTCCGGCCCTTAACGCTTAGGCACCCGGCGAGTCGGGGGAATAAAAGTGGCTGAGGAACGCTGCCCGCATGGGCCGCTTTGCAATGCGTTTGCGTCGATTCCGATGTCCGCTCCGTCGGTGCCGGCGTTGTGCAGCGCACTGGTGGGCAGCAATTGGTAATCACCGGCGCCGCTGTCTATACGAAGCCGACATCGTTGATTTCGCCGGGGAAGAAATCGCCTCCGGGATAGAACGCGGCATTGCCGGCGATGATGGCGTTGCGTGAGAATAAGGAGTCCGGAAAGTAATAAGCAAGCTTCGTCGTGCCTTCACCAACTCCACTGCCGAAGAGTCCATAAGAACCGTGGGTGGCCAGATGTTGGTGAAACGGAGTCCGGGACTGGGAAGCTGGTCAGCCACCAGGATGGCTCCGGCCGGAAAACCGTATTGTGGTCGAACGTGACGTTGCGAGCGACGTTCAACACCTGGAAGGAACGCGCCGTGCCGGACGTCGAGGATCTAAAGTGGCGCGATCTCCTACAAGTGTGCCACGTCTACCGCGATATCCGAATTGTTGGCCGCGCGGCGAGAGCCTGGACCTCGGCAATGTAGTTAACCGGGAGGTGGCGCTGGCGCAAGCCGCAAAACGATGTGACGGACGTACTGAAAATTGGTCTTGAGCCCGGCCTTCGGCTCGCTTACGGTGTAGGTGAGCGCTCTCCGCACCTCGTCGCCAGCACCCGTGAACTCTTCCAAAACCCTGTGTGTCGGGAACGCATATGGGTGGGCTTGTCAAGAGACTTATTCCGGCTCCGCTTTGCCTTCCAAAACCAAGTGGTTTCACGAGGTTTCGAATCAGGACCAGGGCCGCGAGCTATTCGACTTCTGGTCGGGGCACCTTGACAACGCGCGCCTAATGGCCGACCTGGCTACCGAAGCCAGCGCTGTGGATCGGATGATCTCGAGCCATCGTGCCGAATTCGACCGCGAACAGGAACTGGAGCGCAACAAGAATCTAGATGGGCTGACCATCGAGAACAAGCGGTTGGCAGAACGGGTCGACCGCCTCACTGTGTTGATCTTCTGGATCTCCGGCCTCACCTTGAGCGTGGCTGCGTTTGATTCAGAGTTCGTGCTACATCCGGATTGGATTGCAACCTCCGTCTTCTTTGCATCCGCCGTCCTCATTCTCGCAATTCTCCACTATTTCGTGTTGGCAGCTCGACGGAAGTAGTGTGCCTCTCCCGAACTGACAACATCGACAATGCCCCGGCCGTCAGCTAGCGACGATTACTGCCGATGAGGATCACGTCCGGTCCCGAGCAAGCCGCGGCACACTCACGCGTATCCAGTTTTGAGATGCCATCCGAGCAGCTGCGAGAGCTAGAGAACATGGTGGCGGACACTGGTCTGGCCACCAAGAAAGAGCTGTTCAACAACGCCCTGACCCTTTTGCAGTGGGCGGTCCGAGCATCTACCTGGCCCTTCGCATGCGGTTCTCCGAAATGACCTGCGCTAATGCCGCGTGCCACACTCGCGAGGCGGCTTTCCGGTCAGCAGGCAGGCTGTGCGAATAGAGCCCAAGCGTGATGTCCTGGTTCGCGTGGCCGAGGCGTTCGCTGACGACCGCGAGCGGTGTTCCGTTTCCCAGCAGGATCGACGCGTGCGAGTGACGCAGCGAATGCAGAGAGAACTCCGAATACCCTGCCTTTCTCAGCAGGGCCTTGGTCCGCGTGCCGACGTGATCCGGGGAGTAGAAGTCGCCATTAGGTTGGCAGAAGATCAGGTTGTTGGGGAGATAGGCAGATCCGCAAGCCAGCATGTCCTGGTTCTGCTTCTCTCGATGCCTAGTCAGGACGTCAAGCGCGAATTCGTCCAGGCCGATACTGCGGGACGTGCCTGATTTGGTAGGCTTGACCCGCAGGCCGACTCGTGTTTGCTCGAGACTCTTCGAAACGGTCATCATGCCCTTTCCGAAATCGAGGTCTGCCCAGGTCAGGGCCAGCAGTTCACCGCGGCGGCAGCCGGAACATGCCGCCGTGACGACGAATGAATAGAGCCGAGTACCGTCTGCCGTGTGGAAGATGGCGGCCACGGCACCGACATCCATGACCGCGGCGCTCGGCTTCGGGCGCTTAGGGAATTTCACCTTTCTGTCCGCCATCGGATTCGCCGGGATGTGCTCGAGGCGCGCAGCATCGCTGAGGCAGGTGAACAATAGCGATGCGGTAGAGCGGACGGTCTTGGGGGCTAGGGGCCGCCCTTGCGGATGATTATCGGTAGGCACGCCGCCTCGGAGTTGCAGCCAGTTCACTGCTTCCTGGATCGCGCCTGGTCTCAAGTCACGAATCGAAATATGCCCGAGCAGCCGAATCAGAGACTCCGCGAGCTGGCGGTATCGCTCCAGGGTCTTCGGCTGGCAGCGTAGCGCGGCATGGTTGGCCAACCAGTAGTCGAGATATTCGGCCAATGTACGAGTATCGTCCCTGTGTGCGGTCCCGTTAACCTGCTGGTGCCCCGCTGCACCCAGTGCCTTCGACGCTTCGAACTTTGTGACGAAGCCGGACTGGCTAAACTGCGGGCCCTCGGCTTCGTAGTGATACTCCCTCGAGATGCGTCCTGCATTCTTCAGGTGTTTGGTATTCGTTCCGTTCAATTGTCTTGGTCCTTTTTGCGGTGTGAAGTTCCGTTGATTGTGTCTATTCGATCAGCCAAAACGGACTGCCCGCAGTCGGTGCCTCGGAGAGTGACGGTGCTGTCGGTCGGCCGTCCGCATTCACCGGGAAAAGGGCGGACCTTTCTCCGCCTGCGGCGCGCGGATCATTTTCACAAATTCACACTCTCGGAAGGCCCTACTACAGGTTCTCTACCTGCACTACAGGAATTTATAAGAAGGGCGCACGTAAAATCCCGTCGAAACGCACGCAAAATCCCGATAAACTTCGATTCATGAGCACGTACAGTCCCGTGGAAATTTCTGTTTTCCACAGGAGTTTTGAACAGCGCACGTAAAGTCCCGTGCGGTCGGTGCGCGCGTAGCTCGCCCGTTCTGGGCGGACCGATGTTGGCGGAGAGAACTGTGCACCGAAAGGTGAGCGGTGAGCGTATCCAAGAACTTTCGAACTGCACCACTCCGCATCGAGGGCGCTACCGGAGAGACGGCCCGCATTAGCGATTTCGAGAGACGATGTCGGTGGGTTGGGAGGATCATTTGCCGAAGCATCACACGGCTCCATTGGCCGTCCTCAGCGGTGAATCCCAAGATGTCTCTAGGGCGGCCTCGGCGACAATCGGGCCATCGTCGCGGCATCAATCGCCGCCGCGCACGTAAGGTCCCGTGCTGTTAAGCCGTGGTCGGCAGTATCGCTTTCGCCGGACTGAGTCGCAGATATTGACCATCCGAGCAGATCTGCGCTGGACATTTCGGCCAGACTGCACGAACTTGGCCCAGCCACTGCTCAAGCATCGCGCGAAATCGTCGAGGCCGGCTGTATTCGACTGATCCCAGCTGTGCCGTGAGACCAAAATCGCCAAAAAGCGGAATCCGCTCTTCCGATTTCGCTGTGAAGCAGCGATATGTTAGCCACATGAACAGATCGAGTACCGCCGGCGCGGAACCGAACGCCTTTACGGCCTCGATATCTGCAGGTATGGGATGCGCAATTACCTCATTGTAGAATTCGTCGCTCAAGACGATGACGTTTTCAAAGTCGGCCGAGAGCACTTCCTGGGTCGGGTCACGGTTGTACCAAATGTGGGCCTCACGGAGGAAATTGAACCTGGAGCGTTGGATGACGTGCGCATGTTTCCGGGTGGACTCGGTGCCGAAAAAGATCGTTGCTCCGAAAATCCGTTCGAACGCTGCTACCAGTCGCCGATACTCTTTGCCGCCTTTCGCCATGCTGAAAAAGTCGATCATCTCCGCGGCCGACCTGAAACGAATGGTCTGACTCTGCTGACGCACAGCTAGCGTTGCTAAGAAAATCGGAACAAGGCGATCCTGGCCGAAGGGTAAGCCGAAGTCAGGGTGACCGGTGATCTGGAGGGTAAAAAGACCGTTGCGCCGTTCATAAACGAGCGTAGAGCGGGGAGGGCACCTCACGGGCAGGCCGCATAAGACAAACGGTCGGGAGGCAAACCCGAGCTGCTGGTTCGCTGCGTTGCGCCGATCTCGGACCAGCTGAATGCTCTCGGCCTGTCGCAATCGCCGCCGCGAGACGTGGAACTCAGCGAAACGGCCCTGCAGGATTGAGCCAGCGTGTTCCAGTCCGGTGCGGCGCCTGTCTCCGTTCACCTCGGAAGTCGCGCCGGAACTCACGATTCACCTCGATGCGCCCGAGGCCGGATCGAAAAGACGATTGAAACTCCAGTGTCCTGGAGCTGGATTGTTTCCCTAGTCCGCCGACGGCGGACCTGTTCAACTTCTGACGCGGTGGTGATTGGGAACGGCAGAGGCGCGGCGACCTGTTCAGAAACCTGTTCAACATGCGCCACAACCGCCTCAATTGCTGGTGCAAAGGAGGGACGGTGGATTGAGTTTTCAGCTATTTGCGATGACCGGATTGTTTCGTAATCAGCAGGTCGCCGGTTCGATCCCGGCGGGTGGCTCCATCATCTCCCAGATAAGCCAAGACTTTTGACCGCCCACACCCGGGCAACTCGTAGAGTCGAACGCCCGCCGCTCCGCTGCTGCATCCATTCCGGCGCGGCCATTACGCCGTAGAGATTCCGTAGCAACTCCCTGACAGAGACTCCGGGCCGGGATCGCATTGAGTCTGCGCAAAGGGAGCGCAATGCAAACGAGCGCCGTGGCCGCCAGCGCAGGCACACGATGCCCATAGAGGTAGTTGCGTGATGACCAATAAAAGCGGCGCGATCAGCAGGGAGATATTCGGTAGCGCTGAGGAATGCCGGTCGGGCCGGTGCGTCGATGTCCTGTGTTTTCAGCATGATCGAACTATCGGACGTAACGATGTCATGATCCTCTGCCGCGCTCATCCCGCCGGCGATTTCCCGGATTGACTGTACATTGCGGCGCGTCTTAAATACAATGGCGCCATGCTCCGTCGCGGTTTCATTCAGGCCTCTGGAATTACCGCGCTCTCCGCCTCCCGCATCATCGGCGCCAACGACCGTGTCAACCTCGCACTCATTGGATGCGGCGGCCGCGGCCGTTTCGTCGCCCGCACTCTGCGCGACGCTAACAACGCCACATACCTCGCGACCGCCGATGTCTACGAGCTGAATCGCGAAGCCGCGCGCCAGTGGGCCGGCGCCGACGCCAGGGCTTTCGCTGACTTTCGCCGCGTGTTGGAGGTGAAGGATGTCGACGCCGTCCACGTGGCCACGCCCGATCACTGGCACGCCTCCATCACGGTATTGGCCTGCGCAGCCGGGAAGGATGTCTACGTTGAGAAACCCACGTCGCTCACTGTGCGTGAAGGGCGCGCCATGGTGCAGGCCGCGCGCAAATACAACCGCATAGTGCAGGTGGGCACACAGCACCGCTCCGCGCCGCACTTCCAGAAGATCGCGCAGATGGTCCAGGGCGGCGAGATCGGCCCGGTCAGGTTCGTGCGGGTGTGGAACTACATCAACCAGTGGCCCAACGGCATCGGCCACACGCCCGTGGAGGAAGCGCCCGCCGGCCTCGATTGGGACATGTACCTGGGCCCGTCGCCCAAGGTCCCCTACAATCGCCACCGGTTTCTCGGCACTTTCCGCTATTTTTGGGATTACTCGGGAGGCTATATCACGGATTATGGCAACCACCGGCTCGATACGATGCAGCAGATCATGGGCGTGACCGCACCCAAAGCCATCTCCGCCACCGGCGGCAAGTACCTGTTGACCGACGACCGCGAGACCCCCGATTTCCTCACCGTCACCTATGAGTACGATAACTTCATCTGCACCTACGAAGGCTCCAACATCAACGGCTACGGTATGGGCGGGCGTACCCCCGGCCAGCGGTACTACAACGCCCGCGGGCAATGGGACCAACCCAACGGCATTGCTTTCTACGGTACGAAGGCGACGGTTTTCGCCGAGCGCATCGGCTGGGAGACTTACCCGGAGCAAAACTCCCCGGTCAAGCGCTTTTTCGAAAACGTAGAAGAGCCCACCAAGGCGCACACCATCAACTTTGTCGAAAGCGTGCGCTCGCGAAACGCGCCCAACGCCGATATCGAAATCGGCCACCGGGGCACCAGTGTGGCTCTGCTCGGCAACATCGCGATGAAGACCGGCAAAAAGCTCCACTGGGACGCCAAGTCCGAAGCCTTTACCAACGCCCCCGATGCGAATGCCATGCTGACGCGCAGCCTACGCAAGCCCTGGGACCTGATCCACCTGTAAGTGCTGATTCTCTTAACCCGAAAGCGCCGTTCCGACTACATCGGTCCTGAGCGCCCGTTTCGATAACGGATGTTCCAGACGCTTCCCAATTGGCTGCCTACCCGAAGCAGTCCCCGGTCAGTCCGCCTTTCCCTTGGCTTGTAAGCGGCTGCTAATATCCGGAACGGCGCCGCGGTCGCCACGCCGCGGGTCGGATTGGTGAAGCGCGCCACCCCGGAAGCCGAGACGTCATTATCATCGGAGACGCACCGTCATCGCCATTTGGTGAATCGAGGACGCCCGTGGCGACTGTGCAAATCGGCGAATATGGGACTTGGGAGCATCGATGCAGTTCCGCCGGCGACAACTCGCGCACACATGGGTATTGAGTTGCGACTCAGGCATCTCCGAGTCGCTAGTGCGCGAGTTCATTCGGCCGGCCGTTCGCGCTGTCCCTTCCTCCATGGCGCAGCGGTTGGGTCCTTGTCGAATCTCGCTTCTGGCGCAAGCAGAGGTCGACGTAACCTCACGATGGACCACAACAACCAGCGCGCTGGAAGTGTCGGTCAGCACGAGTGAATCTGAAGACCATGACATCGCGATGGAACTTCTCGTATGCCTTGGACAGGCGCTCTGGGAAAGACTTTCGGCAGCGGAGTTGCGCGCATATTGGACTATTCTAGGGGACGAGATCAACTTGGGAGTCGAGGGCGAGATTGACGAGCAGGCTCTCGATGAAAAGCGCTCCCTTTTCGAAAGTCGGTCCCACGCGAATAGTGCACGGCACCTGGAGAGTTATGCCTGCGCCTCCTTCGCCGGGACTGTGGCTGAGTACGTTCACTGTCTCTGGCACGACGTCTCGATTCGAAGTGGCGCGAACTACTTGCCCGCCGAACCCTTGCGCCGGCGGCTGGAACTTATAGCGCGGTGGTTCCCGCCGGACCGCGGCCATCGCCTGTTCCGGGCGGCACGGCAGTGAGCGCCGCCACGGTCTGGCAGACTGCCTGGCCCTGACCTGGACGATTTCACGAGGCGCTCCGACCAGCGGCGGCAAGCCGCTGATGCACAGGTATAGGTAATAAGATAATCAGGCCGTAATACTATTTATGGCCGGATAGTGAACGTGATTCTAACCGCGAGCGGGAGAGCGGAGCGATGACATCTAAGTCATGGCGCGATTCTTTATCGATCACCCGGTTTTCGCGATGGTGATCGCCATCGTGATCGTCCTTCTGGGCGCGGTTGCCCTTCCCACGCTGCCGATGGCCAGCTATCCGGAAGTCGTTCCTCCCGTCGTTCAGATCACAGCGAGCTACCTGGGTGGCAACTCACAGGATCTGGAGAAAACCGTGGCGCAGCCCATTGAGGAAACAGTTGATTGGCCTCGACGGGATGCTCTACTTCCTTTCCAACAGCAGCAACGACGGCTTGCTCAACATTCAGATCACGTTCAAGATCGGCACGAACCCCGATAACGCCACGGTGCAGGCGCAGAACCGGGTCAACATCGCCATGCCGCGGCTTCCGCCCGAAGTGCGTGTCGTTCACGATCGCGTCGTCCACTACAATCCCAATGGCCAGGACCAGGCCGAACATGCTGGTCATGTTCACCGAGAAGCCCAGCAGGGGGAAAAGTGCGAACGTGCCGATGATTGCAACCGGAACCGCGAGCAGAGGAATCAGCGTCGCGCGCCAGTTTTGCAGGAACACGAACACCACGACGATGACCAGCCCAGTG
Source organism: Bryobacterales bacterium (assembly GCA_963836015.1). Classification (GTDB taxonomy): domain Bacteria; phylum Acidobacteriota; class Terriglobia; order Bryobacterales; family Bryobacteraceae; genus CAWCDJ01. The sequence continues at coordinate 1,586,550 of CAWIIF010000004.1, forward strand.
GCTACGAACAGCGTCGTCATAACCTCCTTGATGGCTGCGCGTACGAAGACCGAGGAGTCAAACGGAATGAGCGCCTTCATTCCCGACGGGAAGTTCTTCTGCGATTGCTCGACGAACTAGCGCACGCGGTCCGAGGTCGCCACGGCGTTCGCTCCCGGCGAGAGATACACGATCAGGTTGCCCGAAGGCACGCCGTTCACGCGGCTGAACCCGCTGTAGCTTGCGGACCCGAGTTGCACGCGCCCGATGTCGCGGATTCGCAACAAGCTAGCCGAGCGTATCCCTACGATATTTACACGCAGATCGGTATCGTGACGCTGATCGGGCTCGCGGCGAAGAATGCCATCCTGATCGTAGAGTTCGCTCGCGCGCGACATGAGAGCGGGCTATCGATTCAGAAAGCTGCGTTGGAAGCGGCGCGGCTCCGCTTGCGTCCGATCCTGATGACCTCGTTCGCGTTCATCCTGGGAGTCACGCCGTTGCTGATCGCGACCGGGGCGGGTGGCGCATCCCGGCGGTCATTGGGGACGGCGGTCTTCGGTGGCATGAACGCGGCGACGCTGCTGGCTATCTTCATCGTACCGGTGCTGTTCGTCGCGATCCAGCGGACCGGCGAGAGGCATAGAATGCTGTCGGCGGGCGCAACGCCGTTGAAGTAGGAGGCCGAATGAGCAGGCGTCACTTTTCTCTCACGATCCTGCTCCTTCTGGCGGGGTGCGCAGTCGGGCCGAACTATAAAGGGCCTCCGCTGGTGGTTCCTGACCAATACCGCGGCGCCACCGCACAAGTCCGTGCAGCGTCGCTCGCCGAGACGAAGTGGTCCGAGTTGTTCCAGGATGAAACACTGAAGCAGCTCACTGCAGAGGCGCTCGAGCAGAACCTGGATCTCGCGCTGGCCTCGGAGCGCGTTGAAGAGGCGCGGGTCGATACCCCTTTCTGTACGCCGCGGCCCAGTTTTCGGCCATCCGTCCGTCCTCAATCGGCTCGAACAATATGGTGCCGGCCGGGACGTCGCTCGACGCAAGCTATACGCAGGCGGGCGGCGTGCCTTCGTGGGAACTGGACCTCTGGGGCCGGTTGCGGCGCCTGACTGAATCGGCGCGCGCGCAGTACCTGGCCACCGAGGAGGCACGGCGCGGCGTCATGGTGTCGCTCATCGGAGATTTGGCGAGTGCCTACTTCACGCTGCGGGAACGAGATGTGGAACTGGAAATCGCGCGGCACGCGCGACCTGGTGGAGCGCAGCGTTCAATTGGTGGGGCTGGCCACGATCACGGAGCAGCGAGCGGGCTGGATGTCCAACAGGCCGAGGAGTTGCTCTACCTTGCCACCGCGCAGATCCCCGGCATCCAGCGCGACATCGCACAGGCCGAGAACGCCATCAGCTTATTGCTGGGCCGGACGCCTGGTGACATCCCGCGGAGCAAGGCCACGGACGACTTCGGGCTGCCGCCGGTACTCCCGCCGGGACTGCCTTCTTCGCTGCTCGAACGCCGGCCCGATATCCGCGAAGCCGAACAGCGGCTGATCGCGGCCAACGCCCAGATCGGCGTCGCCAAGGCCTACTACTTCCCGCAGATCTCGCTTACCGGTTTTCTCGGCGGCCAGAGCCGCGCGCTCTTAGAAATATTCACCGCCCCGGCGCGGTACTGGAATATCACGCCCACCGCGCTGCTGCCGATCTTCAATGCCGGCCAGGTTCGGGTTGGCGTGCGGCTCTCCGAAACCCAGAAGCGGGAGATGCTGATCAGCTATCAGCGGACCATCTACAGCGGGTTCCGGGAGGTGTCAGACGCGCTGATCCGCTACGAACGCACGCGTGAGCAGCACAGGCAACAGGACCGGCTTGTGCATGCGCTCTCGGAAATGCTACCTGCAAGTGCTCGATGCCGAGCGCAGCCTGTTTCAGGGAAGGCTGACGCTAGCCCAGCTGAGCCTGCAGGAGGTGCTGTCGTTCGTGCAGGTGTATCGGGCCTTGGGCGGCGGGTGGCAGTGAAACAGCCGCGGGGGCCGGCGCTGAACCGGGTCGTCAAATGAACGTGCTTGTCGCGGCCCTCGGCCACATTGCCCCAGGGCATCAAACGATTCGCCGGGTCCTGAACGGACTGGCGCGAAACCTGGGGACAGACCAAACTCCCAAACCGGCCCCGCGCTAAACTAGCGGCAGTTGTTTGGTATCCGCGGGTAGGAGGATCTAATTCAGTCACGAGGCCACACAACAAATGAAGCAGTCAATCCGTTGTATCGGTTGTTAGCATGGGCGTGACAATCCGGTTCATGCATATCGCCGATATTCCAGCCGGCCTGCATCTCTGCCGCCTCAGTCGGTGGAACCAGGTCGAAGAGGACTGGCGAATCTTCCTCGATTCTCCAGACGGGGGTGGCTGGCTCGCAGAGTGGGACGGAACAGCCGTCGGCACGGTGACGTTTTTGCGGTACGGCGGCTGCTTCAGTTGGCTCTCGATGATGTTGGTGCATCCCGACGCTCGGCGTGGCGGTGTCGGTACACGGCTGATGGGGGCCGCGATCGATGCTCTCGGAGGCGAAACCTGCATTCGTTTGGATGCCACTCCGCTCGGCGAATCCCTCTACCGGCGATTCGGATTCGAGGGCGAATTCGGACTGGTGCGGACGAAGCTCATGGCGCCGTCCGGTCGTTCCGAGCCCGTTTCGGAGAACGTCCGCCCGATGAAGGCCAGCGATCTGGCCGAGGTCTTCCGAATCGATCGCCAAGTGTTCGGCGCTGACCGGAGTGTTCTATTGGCGTCCTTCTACAGCCGTGCGCCCGATCTGGCTTGGACGTTGTACCGTGGCGATGCCCTCCTGGGATACTGTTTCGGGCGGACCGGCTATTTGTGCCGGCAACTTGGCCCGGTTGTGGCCGAAGATGCATCTGTTGCGAGAGATCTCGTAGCCCGCTGCATTGGTGAGCACAGAGGCGATGAGCTTGTCCTGGACGCACCGCGATCCGCGGCGGAGTGGATCGCCTGGCTGGAGTCCGTTGGCTTCATTGCGGAGCGGCCGTTTCTCCGAATGTGCCGCGGGCAGGCGCCGAGTCCCGGCCTAATGGTTCGCCAGTTCGCGATCGCCGGACCGGAATTCGGTTAAGACGGGCGCTTACAGACGAGCCTGGCGACGAGTCGCCATCAGCCCGGCGCGGCCGGTCTGGTTGACGTCTCGCGCTGCCAGCGTGCACGCCTCTGACGGGGCTCTAGAAAATGACGCGCGCCGCCAGCTCTGCCTGCTGCAGGTTGCTGGCGCCGAGTATTCTTCCGAAGTTCGCCGATACCGCCGAGGTTGTCGTTGCCGACGCTCAGATTTTGTGTGCCGAACAGGTTGAAAATCTGCGCCTTCAGTTCGATGCGGCGCTGCTCACGAACCAGGATCGCGCGCGAAACCAGAAGGTCGAAGCTGTTGAAGCGGCTGCTGTCAATCTGGGAAGCCGGAATGGCAGCGAGTCCCTGCGTCGCGCGATAAGCGTTGACGGCGGTCAGGATATCCGCCCGGTTGCCCTGGTTGCGCGATGTGCCGGGAACATACTGTGTGAGGCCGTCGGCGTCTAATGTCGTGCTGAACGCGCTGAACGGCAGGGACGAGCGCAACTGCCAGATGGCCCCGGCCGTGAATTTCCACGGCAATTGGACTGACCCGCTGGTGACCAGCACGTTGCGCTGGTCGATGTTCGCCGGACCCCAATCGAGGTTGTAGTTCGCGAAGTTCGTGACCTGCGCCTGCGGGTTATCGTCGCGGGCGGAGGCAAGCGTGTACGAGACCAGGAACTGATAGCGCTTGGCCCAGCGCTTCTCGGCGCGGATGTACACACCGCGGTATTTGGACTGCGAGATCGACTTGTGATCGAGGATACGGGCCCAGTCCGTGAGCGGGCGAACACCGTTGACCGGATAGTTCATGTCCTCCGTGCGCCAGTCGCGGAGGGTGTGCATGTAGATGCCGTCCACGTGGATCGAGAAGTCCTGGGATATCTGGCGCGAGTAGCCGAGCGTGAACTGTTCCGAGTAGGGGTTGGCGAAGTCTTTGTCTAGTACCGTGACCGTGGGCGCCGCAGTGGAGCAGAACGCGCTCGGGCTCTGGCCGCCGTACGGATTCGGATAGGCCGGATTGCGAATCAGCACGCTGCACTGCACCAGGTTGCGGTTTTCCGGGAAGTTTAGCAGCGTCTGGATATTGTTGTAGTAGATGCCGAAGCCGGCACGCACTACATCCTTGTTCGTGCCTCCCACGTTCCAGGCAAGCCCGAAGCGCGGGCCGAAGTTGAACGGCTTGCCGCGCTGGCCCGGGTCGCCCAGGAACGGGATGGGTTTGGCGAATGACGCGGGATTCAACGACTCGTTAAAAGAGCCGATCTCACGGTCCCAGCGCAAGCCGAGGCTAAGGGTGAGGTCCTTACGAACGCGCCAGTCGTCCTGCACATAGGCGGAATATTGGGAGACCGGCACCGAGGTGTAAAGGCCGGGAATCGCCGCGGTGAACTGCGTGGGGTTCTTGAGATTGGCGATGGTCGCTGGATCTTTCGGGTTGAAGACCTGGTCCGCGGAGAAGGTCCAGGTGCCCTGATAGTTAGTGACGGTGTCGTCGGCAAACGGGACGTGGCTGAAGTCGAAGCCCCACTTGAGGCTGTGGGCGCCGCGGACCAGGTTGAAATCGTCCTTGAACTCCCATCGCGTTTCGATGCCGAGCTCGCCGTATCCCTGGCCGTAACGGAAGCTGGGGAAACTGTAGACGGGCTGCAGGAGGGCGATGCGCGAGGTCGGATACTGGCCGAGGTCGGTGAAGATCGGCTCGCCGGAAGGGCCGAGAAGATAGGCCGAGTAGGAATACTGGAAGCGAATATCGTTAACCATGGTGGCGGACGGCGTCCAGGTGTGGCCGATCACGACGGCGTGGCGCGGGATCAGGCCGTCATAACAGTTCGACTCGGAGGTGCCGCCGCATCCCTGCCATGTCTGCAGGTTCCACTCCTGCGAATAGCGCCCGAACAGGTGCTGGTTGTTGTCGATCTGGTAGTCCAGGCGGAAATTGACCATCTGGTCATGGCTCGGCTTTGTGAAGACGCCCTGATCGGCGGCGTAATATTGGGCGGCGCTCGGCGTAACGAAGATGGTGTAGGTATCTTTGGTCTGGGTGCGCTCGTACGAAGTATAGAAGTGGAGCTTGTTGCGGACGATGGGGCCGCCGACGTCGCCCCCGAACTGGTTTCGGAGAAACGGCGCTTTGCCGATACCCTCGTTCTGCTCGGCCTGTTTCTGGAAAGCGTTGTCGCGGTTCAGCGCCTGGTTGCGCCAGTACTCAAAGGCATCGCCGTGGAACTGATTGGTTCCCCTCTTGGTGACTACGTTCACCACGCCTCCCATGGCCCAGCCCTGCTCCGCTTTCCATTGATTCGTGTTGACCTTGAATTCCTGCACGGAGCCCTCGGGGAAGTTCTGGCGCGGCTCGCCTTGTTCGGCCCAGGTATTGGTGACGCCGTCGACCGTGAAGCCATTGGCGTAGAACCGGTCGCCTCCGCCGATCTGCACGTTGTTGTAGAAGGTGCGGGAAGCTGCCTGGGTGGTGCCAGGCATGAGCAGCGCGAGGTTGAGATACTGGCGCGTGTTGACCGGGAGGGTATCGATCTGCTGATTGGTGACGACCCCGGAAACGTCGCCCTTCGTGGTGTCAACCGGAGGGACATCACCGGTAACCGTGATGGCTTCCTGGACGCTTCCGACGGTCAGACCGATATCGCGATCCAGGTGGGTTCCGATGTTCAGGACCATGCCGGTGATGCTCTCGGTCTTGAACCCGACGGCCTCGGCTTTAACGCCGTAGCGGCCGGGCGGAATCGCGAAGAAACGGTAGCGGCCGTCCGAATCGGATACGACGGAGCGCGCCACCCCCGAATCCAGGTTCGTGAGCGTGAGCGCCGCGTGTGCGATCGGCGTCCCGGTAGGATCCTTGACGATGCCGGTGATTTCGGCATCGCCCGATTGCGCAAACGCGATCGCGGCAAGAAGTGCCGCGATCGAAATCCAGAGAAGAATCAAACGTCCTCGTGCCAACATGCGATCCCCCTGAGTGCAAATTTCAAACTGACTATTGGTTCGCCCCTCCGGTCGGGTTGTCGGTCCGCGCGGGCTCCGGTTCGGAGGCCGGAAGGTTCGGCCGCAACCTCTCTATCCGCCACGTGACTTTTCCCGCCTGCTCGCGCTCGGTGCGATGGATGCGCAGCTTTCCGTGCGCGAGATATTCCAGGTGGACGCGGTCAAACGCCAGCCCGGCAGAGGCCATCAGCCTCATGTAATCGCCATGCGCGGTCTCGTCGGGCGCTTCGGTGTATCCGGAGTCCCAAGTGACATCCGGAGAAATGCCTCCGACCCCGCCGCTGCCGGGAGCGGTCTGTGTTCCCCCAGCGCCTCCGCGGCCGCCCGCCGTACCCTTCAAGCCCATGTAAATTCGAATGCCGTTAACAACCGGCTGCTGCATGTTCTGCGGCTGCCAGCGCTGGCCGAACCGCTGGTAGCGCGCGTTCATGCGGTTCTCCAGGTCGAGCAGACCGGGGACATTCCGTTCTGCCTGCACGATCCGGTCTTGCAATTCGTATGCGATCTTCTCGCTATAGACGTGCGTGTCGTCGCGAAGATAGCCCAGGCTTGTAAACCATCCGCGGGGGATCCACCAAGTGCGGCCGTTGTTTGCGCCCTCGCGATTGGTCACCCATCCCGAATATTCCGAAAATGGCTGGACCCACTCGTGCGAAGGATACCCGTGCGGGTTGAGAAAGGCGTCGGGGAGCCATTCTTCGAGCAGCTGCCGGCGGGTGCGGGACTCGGGATAGACCGGGTCGTTTTCGGTCTGCCCCACGGAAACGTCGGCGGCCAGCGCGCCGTGATATCCAGGGTGCAGCATGTTGTTGGGTGTAATCTCGGCGAGTTGCACGGAAAGCTCCGCGCCGTCCGCGTTGGTGATGGGATGCAGCACCACGTTCACCTGCTTGAGCATCGCGCGCGTTTCCGGATCGGAAACCAGCTGTTCGCCGAGCTTGAGAATGTGGCTGGTGCTGGAAACTTCATTGGCGTGCTGCCTGCCGGAGTAGACGATAGTCGCTTTGAGCGTGGTCTCTTTGGCCGGCGAGCGGAGGGTAGAGGGCGTGGGCAGCGTGACGTCGGCGGCCCAGAGGTTCTCGCCCAGATAACTTCGGCCCATCCAGTACACGTTGACGCCCGGGTTTTCCGCGAGTTCGGCGAGTACGGAAGCGCTTTCGTCCGGGCTGACCGGTTCGTCCCATTGCACGAGTTGCGAGCGCTTGAGGCGGCCGGAGTAATCGGAAATCATCGGGCGCCGGGTTGCGGGAGGCTGAACCTTAAAGCTGACGTATTCGCGCGGAGCGGGCGAATCCACCTTGGCTGCGAGCGGCACGGGAAGGTCGAACTCGAAGCCCATGTCATGCAGGTAGGGGTACGCCAGCTCGTCGGTATAAAGTCCGGCGCTGTGCATGGCTTCCAGATAGCGCAGCTGGCCGCGGGCCTGCTCCGCGGGGAAGATGCTGCGCTCGACCTGGTCGCGGCCTTCCAGCTTCACCCAGTCGTCGTAGCGATCGTCTTTGAAATCCGCAGGCAGCATCCACGTAAGACTGGTAGGGCCCCCGCCCGCGACGCGAGCCTGAATCAGCCGCGGCTGCATGGCGCCTGTGAGCACCCAGAAATCGCGCTTCCGCTGGTGGCGATTGCCTTGTGTGTCGGTCCAATCCAGCTCCACCATCGGATTGCCGGCGGGTTTGGCGTAGAACTCGATGTGGACACGGCCATCCTTGCCGTCTTCCGAGGAATGGACGATCGGGATGATCCGGCCGGCATAGGTCATGGCGCGGCCGGCTTCGAGATCGCCCATCATATTCACGAAGTTTTCCGTGGAGTAAAACGTGTCTTCCTGAAGGGCTTCGAGCGAGGAGATGCGTTCCTTGTCGATGCCAAGCTCGTAGTTCGGCTCGCTCAGATGAAAGTCGATCTTTAGAGTGTCGAAAGGCGGGGCGAATTCCGGGCGCACTTCGCCGTGGGCTCGCGAGAGGACCGTACGGAAGATCTTCGGCAGCGTGTCTTTCTGATAATGCTCCCAAAACTTCTCGATATCGGTGGGGATGCGCTGGTCGAGAATCACCTGCGATCCGGACTCCAGCCGCACCCAGCCGGTGTCCACCTGGACCTTTTCGTATTCCGGCATTACTCCGTTGTAGGGATGCTCGACCGTGGTCACTGTGAACTCGCGGGACAGGATCTCCTTACCAGCGGCATCGTATGCGTGGACGCGATAGGTCGGTCCTTTCGGCGAGCCTTCGAATTCGGCCAGTTCGATCTTCTCCAGGGGAATGGAAAGGTACCTGGCCAGCAACTCATCGACGGGGTATAGTTCGTGTACCCAGCGCGCCTCGGAATACATCACGCGCATCCGGCTGGGGTCCTCGTTCTTCTTGAACTCGATGCGCACTGCCGCCGCTTTGCCTTTGATCTGCGGAGCGATTTCATCCATCAGCCAGCTCAGGCCCGGCTTGAACGCGCACAGAACCTCCACCTGACTGGATTTCGGGAGCATTTCCTGGATCTGTTTCTTCAGCTTGAGCCGCATCTCCGGCCCTTCGCTCACGCGGGCGACCAGCCGCACTCGCTCCCCGGGTTTCAATTTGGGCTCGGCGGCTTTGACCGCTTTGAGAAGGCGCGTACCTTCCCAAGGGATCATCAGGTCCTCCTGGAACGCCGGCTCGCCCTGCTGGAACTTGTACGCCGCCGGATGATAATGCAGCGCGGGGAGCTTCTCGCAGCACTGTGTGCCGGCGCGCAGGCTGCCGACCTCCACGTTCAGGTCACTCACGTTGAGCCGCTTCTGCACTTCCGAGCGGACCATTTCTTTCAGGCCGGGATCTGCGACATCGACATAGACCTTGACAGTGGCGCTCTTGGCATTCCGGATCTCACCGGCCCACTTCTCCAGGCGGTAAAGCGCTACGCTAGCCTGCCCGGCGCCGGATCGCAGAGAGAAGAAACGGTGCAGGTCATAGCGAATCTCTTCGAGAGACAGGTATTGTTTACCGGTGTCCCAGAGATTCGGGAGATGGCCGGCCAGCAGGCGAAGCGCGGCAGTGGCGCCGGCCTCGTCACCACGCACCAGCACGGCAGGCTGCTTGCCGAATGCCTTGTCCACGACGCGCAATTCTCCCTGGCCCTCGGCAAGCGCGGGTTCGGCGGATGCCGACGCCGTATCTTCGGCCAGAAGTTTGCGCGCCGCTTCCTGTCCGAGCTCGGAGCTTTCGGCAACGACGGACTTCGTCTTGACGTCGCGCGGTGCGGCGGCGCTCGCGGGCGTAGCGAGCGGCAAGGTGATGCCTGTGGTTTCCAGCCCCATGCGGGCAGCCAGGTTAGCCATTGCGATTCCCGCACTGCCGGCGGGAACGTAGAGATGTCCGTCCAGGTTCGAAGGGATGGGCATCTTGGCGGTCCCACGGAAAAGGCCGTGCATGGTGTAAAGCGTCGCGAGGTCGAGCCGGGATGGAGCGCCGCCCTCGCCCTCAGGCGTCGCCGCGCCGTCCACGGCGGGCGTCGCGGCGGCGGAGGCGGTTGGGGCGGGGATTGCGGCCAGCGGTTTCGAACTGACGGCGGATACTGTTTCGCCGTTCGCGGTGACTACCAGCTCGTGAACGCCGGCGAGGCGGTCTACGGCCGCTTGGAGCGCGGCGCTCGTCACAGCCGAGCGCGACTCGACGAAGGCGCGGTTGATTCCCGCTTTGCCTTTGAGATACGTGATGCCGGTGGTCTGCGCCGTGTCGCCGACCGCGTGAGCGATCGCGGTCACCTGCTCGCCAGGGACGCGCCAGACGTAAGGCGCTCGGGCGGCAAAGGCTTCAGCCGCCGCCAGCAGGCCGGCCTCATCGTGGCCGAGCACGACCAGGGTGCCTTCCAGCGCGAAGACGCCACCTTCCCCTGCCTGGAGCTTGGCTCCGAGTTGGCCGGCCGCGCCGGCAAGGCGCGATGGGGTGGAGCCGGAGCCGATGTAGATCCGGCCGCCATCGGAGCGGTCAGCGGCTGCGGAGATCACGACAGGCGGAGTGAATCCGGTCGTGGCAAATCCGAGGCGCGCGGCGATATCGGCTGCGGCCGCGTTCTCCTCGGCGGTCGGGTGCTCGGGAACCACTACCTTGCCAGCGATAAAATCGACGACGCCGTCGCCGTTGGTGTCGTTCAGGATCCATCCGACCGCGAATGGATCCGGCAAATGGTTTCTTACCGGCTCCGCGGGTTGGTACGCAACCGTCGACGAGAGCGCAAAAAGCAGCCCGAAAATCGCCAGAACTCCCAGGGCATTCCTGGACATCAGCACCTCCGGTGGGTGAAATGGCCGTTATTCTATCGCAGAGTAACGATCCAAGGATTCGACCGGGAACCGAAGAAGCGCCGCCGAGCCGTGGGCGTGCCGGGTGAAGATCGTGTTGAGCGATCTTACCACAGCGCCGGGGCAAGCCGAAAATCCGGCACACAGGCGAAGGTGAATGACGGCCTGCCTTGGCCTCCGACGTTCGGGAGCCCGCATTTTGGTGCAACAGGATATAGTTATGTAGCCATGAGTGTCACGAGGCAGAGAACCATCAGCCGCCGCGGAATCATGCGGCGCGCGGCTGCCGCCGCTATGTTGGGACCCTTGTTCAAGGCGACCCAGGGATCGGTAAGTGCCCAATCGCAAGTCAACCGGAACTCCGCTCCGAGCGACCTGAAAATCACGGATATGCGCGCGTGCCGCATCGCCGCCAATTACGACTATCCGATCATCAAGATCTACACCAACCAGGACGTATACGGTTTGGGAGAAGTGCGCGATGCGGGCGTGGAGGGCATCGCCCTAATCCTTAAACCGCACCTGGTTGGGAAGAACCCGCTCAACATCGAAGGCAATCTGCGCGCCTTGCGCCAATTTGCCGGCCCTGGACGGATGGGCGGAGGATACAGCGCCGTGGATATGGCCCTGCACGATATCACGGGCAAGGTCTACGGGGTGCCGGCGTACCGTCTCGTCGGCGAGAAGGTGCGGGACCGCATCCGTATCTATGCCGACACTACCGACCACAAAGACCCCAAGATTTACGCCGAGCGGATGCGCAAGCGGAAAGAGATGGGGCTCACCTTCTTCAAGATGGATTTGCATACCGAGTTAGTTGCCGACCGTCCCGGCGCGGTCAACGAGCGCGGCGTGGCCACGGAAAAAGGCCTGGGATATCTCTGCGAGTACATCGAGGCCATCCGCGACGTCATCGGCTGGGGCGTCCCGCTGGCCGCCGATCACTTCGGGCCCCTGAACGTCAAAGACGCCATTCGCTACGCCAGGGCCTTCGAAAAGTATCAACTGTCCTGGGCGGAAGACCTGGTGCCCTGGCCCAACTGGCAAGGCTTGAAGGAAATCCGCAACAACACCACCACCCCGGTGCTCACCGGCGAGGATGTCTTCGGGTTGCGCAATGGCTTCGACGTGCTCATCGACAATCGCGCGGTGGACGCGATTCATCCGGATATCGAAACCTCGGGCGGCTTGCTCGAAACCAAGCGGATCGCCGATTACGCCGCGCTGGCCGGTGTTCAGGTGGCGATGCACCACGCCGGATCGCCGGTGGGCGGCTTCGCGGGGTATCACTGCGCCGCCACTTTCTCAAACTTCCTGGCAATGGAGAACCACGCGCTCGACATGCCCTGGTGGCAGGACCTGGTGACCGGTGTGCCGAAGCCGATCATCGACAAAGGTTATGTGACGGTTCCGGAAAGGCCTGGCCTGGGCATCGAACTGAACGACGCGGTGCTCAAGGAACACCTGCGCCGGCCCGGGTATTTCGAGCCGACTCCGATGTTCGACGACCCGATCGTCTCCGGCTTCGATCCCGGCGGAGCGTGGCCTCACTACGACGAAAACGGCAAGTGGTGCAACTGTGTCAGCTACCAGTAGGACGTTGGCCGCGGCCTGGCTCGTGGCCGCGCTCCGCCTCAGCGCCGCGGACCCCACGTACCTCCACCGCTACATTCCGCAGGTGCAACCGCAGCCGGGCGACCTTACCTCGAATGCCCGCTCCGCCGCCTACCGCCCCGTATTCGGCATCGGCGATCCACAGGCCGGCCAGTTGAAAGGCATCGCGCGGTACGGCGAATTGACCGTGGGTCCGGGCGGCGCCAGCGCCATCGTCAGCTATCCCGCCGAGGAGCAGATCTACTTCGTGCTGGATGGCACGGGAACCCTGTTGTACGCGGACCAGAAAGCGCCGCTGCGAAAGAACGATTTCCTCTACCTGCCGCCCGGAGTCGAACACGGCATCCTCACAACTCCGGAGCAGACCATCCGCCTGCTCGTGATGGGATTCAAGATTCCCTCGGGGGTCACCGTGGCCGCGCCAGCGAAGCTGATGCTGGCGAATGCGGACGATGTCCCGCTGGTCCAGCTCGCGAGTCACGGGCCGACCACGCTGTTCAAACTGCTCATGGGCACTACACGAAGCACCCGCGACAAGCTCGCGGCGGCCAACCAGATGACCAGCCTGTTCATCATGGATTTCGCTCCCGGCGGCACCAACATCCCGCATCACCACGAGATGGAAGAGGAGATTTACTACGTCCTCAGGGGCCACGGCGACATGGTGGCCGGCGGCGGCGCCGACGGTAACGAGGGCCGCCACCCGGCCCGCGAGGGCGATGCGTACTTCATCCGCCTGAACGCCACGGTCGGGTTCTACAGCGCTTCGAAGCCCGGCGAAGATCACGATCTGATCCTCGCCGTCCGCTCCAGCTTCCCGTTCCCGCGGACGGGGCGATAGGGTAAACGCATGTAGACAAGCTACTGCCTGTGGGAGTAGAATCCCTACAGCCGTGCGCAAACGGGAAGGCTATAAGAGTGGGGTCGAGTTGCTCCAGGGCACGCTCGACATGCTGATTCTGCAGACGCTGCGCCGCGGGCCGCAGCATGGCTATGGCATCGCCCAGGCGATCCGCTCAGGCTCCGGCGAGGTTCTGCAAGCGGAAACCGGGTCCCTGTACCCGGCATTGCACAGGCTGGAAAAGCAGGGCTGGATCAAATCCGAATGGAGATCTTCGGAGCACCGCCAGCGCGCCAGATATTACCAGCTCACCGGTGCCGGGAAGAAGCAGCTCATCAGCGAGCATAGCCGGTGGAAACAGCTGAGCGCCGCGATTGTCCGCCTGATGAATCCGAGTGAAGAAGGGGGTGATGCATGAGCCTCGGTCTGGACCGGCTATTTCGCCGCAAGCGGAGCGACCAGGAGTTGGACGAGGAAATTCAAGCCCACCTGGCCATGGCTACCCGCGACCGCACGGAACTAGGGGAAGATCCGCAGGCCGCCGCACTGGCCGCCCGCCGCGAGTTCGGCAACCGCACGCTCATCCAGGAGATCACCCGCGAAATGTGGGGATGGAGCGCCCTGACGACGCTCTGGCAGGACGTCCGCTACGCCTTGCGCGGAATGCGCCGCAACCCCGGATTTACGGCCGTTGCAGTTCTCTCGCTGGCCCTCGGGATCGGCGCCAACACGGCCATCTTCAGCCTGATCAACGCCCTGATGCTGCGCACGCTGCCGATCCACGATCCCGGGCGATTGGTCGAACTGCTCTTCAAAGCTCCGGCGCAGGACCATTTCAACGCCTTCGACTGGCGGAACTACCAGCACTACCGCGAGAACAATCATGTGTTCTCGGGACTGATTGCGGCGTCCGACACACCCTTCGCCATACATGGTGACGGACTGGAACCGGAGATCATGCGCGGCGGATTCGTATCCACAAATTACTTCTCGACGCTAGGCGTGAATCCGGTGCTGGGCCGCCTCATCGGCCCGGAAGACGGCAGCCCGGGCTCGCCCGCCAACGTCGCGGTGGTGAGTTGGTCCTACTGGAAGAACCGCTTCAACTCCGACCGGGCGATCGTTGGAAGGCAAATCAGCGATGGCAACCACCCGCTGACCATTGTCGGAGTTGCCCCCAAAGGCTTCGCTGGCCTGGAGCCGGCCAACCCTCAAGACATCTGGTTACCGCTGACTGCTCACAACCCGGGCAACGCCACTACCGCGCGGTACTGGTTGAAGTTGGCAGCGCGTCTGAAGCCGGGTGTATCCATCGAGCAGGCCCGCGCAGAGATGAACGTCTTGTGGCAGTGGACCCTCGAGGAGGAATTCAAAGCCAATGACGATCGCACCGTTCGCGACTGGAAAATGGAGGTGCAGCCGGCGGGGGCCGGTCTTTCGCACTTGCGCGATCAGTTTGGCAAGCCGGCGCTGGTGCTGATGGCCGTCGTGACGCTGCTGTTGCTGATCGCTTGCGCCAATATTGCCAGCCTCCTCCTTGCGCGTGGTGCGGCCCGCCGGCGGGAAATGGCCGTGCGCGTCTCGCTGGGCGCCGGCCGGCTTCGCCTCCTGCGGCAGGAACTAACGGAGGCTGTGCTGCTTTCCGCGTGGGGTGGGCTGTTCGGCATCCTCCTGGCAAATTGGGGCACGGGCCTGCTGGTGCGGATTATGGGGAGCGGACGGGAGCGCGTCGAACTCCAGGCGCGTCCCGATCTGGTGGTGCTGCTCTTCACCGCCGGAATCGCCCTCCTCACCGGCATCCTGTTCGGACTGGCGCCCGCCTGGCAGACTTTCCGTTCCACTCCCATGTCTTTCCTTCGCGAATCCGCGAGGGCCGGCGAAACCCGCCTGAGCCGGCGTTTTGGCAAGATCCTGGTGGTGGCGCAGGTGGCGCTCTCGGTTGCGCTGCTGAGCGCCGCCAGTTTGTTCGTCCGCCACCTGTCACAACTGGAACATCTTGCCCTGGGCTTCCAACGCGACCATGTTCTGCTGGTGGATCTCAACGCGGCAGGCAGCGGCTATGAGGGCGATCGATTGTCCCGCGCCTACCAGGAACTGCTGGGGCGTCTGGAAGCCATCCCGGGCGTGCGTTCCGCTACCGCGTGCGGGTACTTTCCGATGGCCGGCGTGGGAGCGATGCGCCCCGCGACCGTAGAGGGCTATCAGGCCAAGCCCGGCGAACGCCGCTTCCTCTCGGAAAACTGGGTTGCGCCCCGGTACTTTGCGACCTTCGGAATTCCCCTGCTGATGGGGCGCGATTTCAGCTTTCAGGACCAAGGCCGCCCGCGCGTGGCCATCGTGAATCGAACGCTGGTCCGCTACTTTTTCGGGGATCGCAACCCCATCGGACGATACATCGTCTTCGACGGCGACAGCCAGCCATTTGAGATCGTGGGGGTGGTGGGCGACGCGAAGTCCGGTGATATGCGTGAGTCGGCGTCGCGTTTCGTTTACTTCAACAGTTTCCAGATGGGCCGCAACTATTCCCATTTTGCGCTCATGACCACGGTGGAACCGGAGGCAGTGGCGGGTGACGTACGCCGCGTGGTGCGGGGATTGTTAAAGACCGTGGCCGTCGAGAATGTGAGGACGCTGGAGGGCCAAGTGGATGGCGCTATCGTTCCCGAACGCCTCAGCGCCATGTTGTCCGGGTTGTTCAGCGCGCTGGGCGCGGTGCTCGCAGCCCTGGGCCTTTACGGGCTGCTGGCGTATACGGTGGCACGGCGCATCAACGAGATCGGAATCCGCGTGGCGCTCGGTGCGACGCGCACGGATATCACCCGCATGGTGCTGCGAGAGGCGTTCGGAATAAGCTCCGCCGGCCTGGTCATTGGCGCGCTGCTGGCGCACTGGGGCAAACGCTTCGTCGCGAGTCTGATCCCGGGCCTCCCCGTCCAGAGCGTAGTTCCGATTCTCTTTGGCGCGACAGTGATGGGGGCACTCGTTCTGCTTGCCGCGTATACGCCGGCACGCCGGGCGACTCGCGTGTCTCCGATGGAAGCCTTGCGCTACGAATAGACGTGTCCCGCACGCGCGCTGTCAGAGGCCCCGAAGCGGTTTACATGCAGGGCATGGGGACCACAGCCGCCTGGCAGGACGGACCGAATGGCGGGCCATGCGCGACGACCGGTACACCTACGCGATCTATCGCCGCGATCGCTCCGAACTTCTGTTCGACAACGTCGCGGATCCGTATCAGCTCAAAAATCTTGCGGGGGACCGCGCCCACAATGCCAAACTGACGCACTACCGGGCGGGACTCCGGCGGTGGATGAAGGAGCACAACGACCAGTTCGAGAGCTGTACGTGGTACCGCGATCACTGGACCAACGACCGCAATATCGTCGATACCGCGAGCGGCGTCAAGCAGGACCTTGCCGCGCTCGCGGACATCGTTCGGCAGACATCTCAGGAGATCGGAGTACCGGACCCCTCTCAGTCGAAGAAGTGACGGTCGTCCTCCGACAGGTGCGCCTTAGCTGCCTGCACCTTGAACGTGACACCGAGGCCCGGCCGGTCCCAGACATCGATGAAGCCGCGTTTGACGATCGGGTCCGGCAACCCGTCGACGATGTCATACCACCACTCGGGCTGGCCCACCGGATACTCGAAGGCGATGTAGTTTTGGGGCAGGCTGGCCGCCATGTGAACATGTGCGGCGAGCCCTATCAGCCCATCGAAGATTCCATGGGGGGCGACGAGGATGCCGTGAATGTCGGCATATTCCGCGATCCACTTCAATTCCGCGATCCCTCCGACATCTTCCGGATCGGGGCCGATGACATTGACAGCCTGTTTTTCGATGAGGTCCTTGAAGTTCTCCCGTAGATAGATCTGTTCTCCGGTATGAATCGGGATCGTCGTACTCTGCGTTACTTCCCGAAAAAGATCGGCGTTGGGGTAAGGCGTGTAGTCGCCGGTAATCAGGTCTTCGAGCCACGTGATGTGGAGCGGCTCGAGCGCTCGCGCAAACGTGATCGCGTCTTTCACGGTCCAGCCCGGCCCGCAGTCGAGGGCCAGCCCGATTTCATCGCCCAGAACCTTCTTCATCGCCTGGACGCAGGCGACGACATTTTCGAGGCCGCGTTCCGTCATGAGTCCACGATCGGAGTGCGGTGGTCCTGTGCGCGGATCGTCGTACCACGAGTTGGGCACGGCGCGCACCATGGCCGGTTGGTGGAAGCCGACTGCCTGTTTGATCAGGGTGAAACCCTCTTTGGCCTCCTTCATCTTGGCCATGGTCTCGGCGTAGTCTTGCGGAGTTTGGCCGCTCATGGGGAAACGGACGCCTCCGTTGTAAATCCGCACGCGGTCCCGGATCTTCCCGCCCAGCAGTTTGTACACGGGCACACCGGCAGCCTGCCCGGCGATATCCCAGAGGGCGATCTCGATCGCACTCACCGCCGAGCCCCAGGGCTTGAACGCTCCCATGCGGCGGATCTTCAGCATCACGCGCCCGACGTCCGTAGGGTCTTCGCCCAAAAGATAGTCCTTATAGAAGAGCACCATGGGCTTGAGATACGGCTTGGCGGACTCGGCCTGGCCATACCCGGAGATGCCCTGGTCCGTGACGATTCGAACGACCGGGTTCCGGCCGATAATTGCGCACTTGAGGTCTGTGATTTTGATGGATCCATGTCCAGTCCGCTTTTCAGGGAGCGACAGACCGCCCCTCTGCTGTGCCGCAAGCGACGTTGCGGCTGCTGCCCCCGAGAGCGATCCGACAAATCCTCTTCGCGTCCAATTAGCCATGAGCCAAACGATACTCCCGATCGTCGAGCCGTGCAACCGTAAGTCGGATTTGCGCGGAAGGGGGGCGGCAGCTCAAGGCATTTTCGCGCTACCGGCTCGGTCCGCCCGTTTCGAGAGGCGATAGATGGTAAACCTGCGCCAGCGCGTTCAAATCCGAACGAAGGATATCCCACTGGCGCTGCAGGGAGTCCGTAAAGCGGTGATCGGTCATCACGCGGTTCAGTTCGCTGGCCGCTGCGATGGTTTTATCTGCCTGGTTCCGGATGGACGCATCGTTCTTGTCGCGCTTATCGTGGAAGACATCCCCCAGGCGGTTGGCCGCATCGTGCAGATCGTCAGCCCGGTGCTTGGCATTGGTTTCGAGCCGGGTGCCGTCGATCATGCTGTGGGATACAGCCTTATCGAACGAGTCCTTAAACTCGCCGGAGAGCTTTTGCACGTGGTCCACGACGCTACCGAGATTGCTGGGCGTCAGCACCAGGGTCCGGTTAGCATCCTGGGCTCGCGCATTTGAACCCGCTCCTCCGAGGAGCATCGCGCCGGCTATCAGACAGACGCTTCGGAAATATTTTGCGCTTGCCCCCTCGGCTGACACAACCAGTTAAGACACACCTGCCGTTCAATGATAAATCGTTGGGGCGCGGGAAGACCAGAGTTTATTCTGGAATCGCCGGTGAAGCGGAGACGGGCAATGCTGGCGAGCAACCCGATTGAGGAATAGCCGGCCGGAACTCATCGCGGACGATGGGAAGAGCATGTGCTTTCCGGCTTGCTCTATACCCTGGCAGCGGCCCGACCGGAAAGCGGGACACGACCCAGGGGTAAAAAGATGTGAGGACACATCGGACCGATAGATTCCGTCATGCCTGAAAAAACGCATCCTGAGGGCCCTCACTTTTTTGCCGTTGCATGGGTGGCAGCGAACTTTCGAACTTGGCCGGTGAGAGATAACCGAGAGCCGAGTGCAGCCGTTTTTCGTTGTAGACCTTTTCGAGAAAGCGTCCGATGGAACGCTTGGCCTCGGCGAGGTCTCGGTATTCATTGCGCAGCACTTCTTCGTATTTCAGAGTCTTCATGAACGACTCGCAAAAGGCGTTGTCCCACGGATTGCCTTTGCGCGACATACTGATGGCGATGCCGTTTTCCTGCAACAGTCCGGTGTAATCGTTGCTGGCGTACTGCGATCCGCGATCCGAATGATGAATCAGCCCCGGCGCCGCCCCGCGTTCCGCCAGCGCCATCCGTAGCGCCGTCAGCGTCAACTCGTCTTCCATGTTCCAGTCCAGCGCCCAGCCGATGACCCGGCGAGAATAGGCGTCCAGAATCACGGCGACGAAAATGAACTCCTCGCCCAGTCGGACATAGGTGATATCCGCCACCCAGAGCTGGTTCACTCCGGTGAGCGCCACCTTACCGGCCAGGTTCGAATAGATTTTGCGGCTGTGGTTGGAATCGGTGGTGATGACGAACTTGCGCTTCCGCAAACAGAGCAGATTGTCTTCGCGCATCAGGCGGTAAACCCGTTTGGGGTTGACCTGCCATCCCTGATTACGCAGTTCCTGGGTGATGCGCGGCCGTCCGTAGCAGGGCCATTCCAACGCGATGCGATGGATGGCATCCCGCAAGTCCATGTCGGCATCCGGTTTCGCCGGCTTCTCCTCCTGGGAGCGGTAGAAACTGGAGCGGGTTACCCGCCCCAGTTCCGTCATGCGTTGAATGCTCAGACCACGATGGGCATTCACTTCTTCTTGGATTTCCCGGCAGACCGCGGATTTCCAGTCAATGCCTGCAGCATCCGCTGTTCCTCGATGCGCTGCAAGCACCCTTTCAAAAAATCGATCTCCAGGGTCTGCTGACCGACCTTCCGCTCCAGTTCGGCGATCCGCCCCTCGGACCAGCGCTGCTTGCCGTTGCCGGGGAAGGCGTTGCCCGTCCCCTGGCGGAATTCACGCCGCCAACGGTGCAGCACGTTGGGGTTTACCTCCAATGCGCGGGCGGCTTCGCCGATCGAAACCCCTGATTCCAGCCGCCGCACGGCGGCCAGCTTGAACTCTTTTGTGAACTGCCTGCGAGACAATCCCATGACTCAATTCTCCATTCAATGCAAATTTTGATTAATTGAGTCTTAACCGTTTGTCTCAAAATTGGGGACAAGTCCATTTCGACATTGGTACCTCCGCTGGATGCAGCCGCAAGTGATGCGCCATGCCCGCGACGATTTCCTTGCAGGTGCGTAGTGATCCGCACGGCCGTCTATCGACCAGGGTGAGGAATAGCCCTTTCGACGCCTGAAGGTCCACCGCGAAAGAATTCCAGCGACATACAGCGACCATGCATCCGGGCATGCAGGGTTACAACGATTTGCATTCCAGAGCGGTCTTCCTGTGGGTATTTCTTACCATCGGTCTCCACGCCCAGACCAGTGTAGTGACCTATCGCAATAGTCTCAGCCGGGATGGGGCTTATCTCAACGAAACGGTCCTCACGCCGGCGAACGTAAACCCTGCACAATTCGGTAAGATTTTCTCTCATCCGGTGGACGGTCAGGTCTATGCGCAGCCGCTCTATCTGGCCTCTGTAACGATCCCGGGTAAGGGTGTTCACGATGTCGTCTTCGTAGCCACGGAGCACAACAGCGTTTACGCATTTGACGCCGATTCAGGCGCCGCGGCCAACGATCACGCCCTTTGGCACGTCAACCTTACCGATGCATCGGCAGGCGAGACCACCGTTAGTGTCTCCGACGCCATGCATTGTCCTTCCATATCGCCGGAGATCGGGATCACCGGCACCCCCGTGATCGACGCCTCCACGAACACGCTCTACGTGGTGGCGGCGACCAAACGCGGTGATTCCTTCTTCCATCGCCTGCACGCGCTGGATGTTGCGACGGGAGCCGAAAGGCCGGGAAGTCCCGTAGTCGTCGACGCCACTGTCGCCGGCACGGGCGGAGACTTCTTCTCTCCATCACCAGTGGAGTTTCTACCCTATTTTCAGATGAACCGTACAGGTCTTCTGTTTCTGAACGGTGTCGTATATACAAGCTGGACGTCGCACTGCGATGCCCGGTCGTATCATGGCTGGATCATTGCCTACGATGCCAGGGACCTCCGCCAGGTAGCGGTTTTTAACTCTACGCCCAACGCCAATCGGGGATCCTTCTGGATGGGGGGCGCCGCGCCGTCGGCAGACGCTGAGGGGAACATCTACGCCGTTTCGGGAGACGGCCAGTTCGATGCCGATCGGAATGGTACTGATTTCGGCGACAGTGTCGTGAAGCTCTCTTCCCCAGGGCTCGAGATGCGCGACTATTTTACGCCCTTCAACCAGCTGCAACTGGATCGGGACGATATCGACCTGGGCTCCGGCGGCGCAGTCCTGCTGCCGGACGCGGCAGGCAGCGCGGCTCACCGGCATTTGCTGGTAAGCGCCGGTAAAGAAGGCCGCATCTATCTCATCGATCGCGATCAAATGGGACAATTCCACGCAGCCAGCGACGGCCGGATTGTGCAATCGATTCAGGGTGCGATCGCCTCCCTTTTCGGCGGCCCTGCATACTTCAACCGCACGCTGTATTTCGCGGCGGCAAACGACCGGGTCAAAGCGTTTTCGGTCGGAGAAGCACGGATCGCGACGCTGCCTTCGTCCGAGTCGGCGCAGGTCATCGGCTATCCCGGCGCAGTTCCGGCGATCTCGGCGGACGGTTCGTCAAACGGAATTCTCTGGCTGATCGAGTCCGGAGTCGCCGGAATGCTGCATGCTTACGATGCCTCCAATCTCGCTCGTGAGTTGTACAACAGCGAGATGAATCCTCTTCGCGATGCGGCCGGCCCACTCATCAAGTTTTCCGCGCCGGCCATCGCCAAGGGCAGAGTATACGTCGGCACCGCGAATTCGTTGGCGGTCTTCGGCCTATTGAACTGAACTCTACGAAGCAGGTACGTTCAGTATCAGCACCCGCTTGGGGCCTTTGCCGACCTTTACCCGAGCCGCCTCGCGCCTGGTGCGGGTGTCGATGATCGAGCAGTCGTTGCTGTCGCTGTTGCTTACCGCGCAGTACTTTCCGTCAGGCGAAAGAGCGATCCAGTTCGGACATTTTCCGACGTGAATCATGGATGAAGTCTTCCTGGTCGCCACGTCGTACACGTAAACTCCGCTATCCGCGAGACTGGTAACCCAAAGTTGTTTGCCGTCCGGGGTGAGTGCCAACCCGTGCGTAGGCGTATTGACCTCCAGCGGGCAATCGAGCGGCGGAGCCGGCGGCAACTCCACTCGTTCGACAACCCTGCGGCTGGGGATGTCGGCGATTACGAATCCATGCAGGTTGGTCACGGCGGTGTACAGTGTCTTCTCGTCGTTCGAGACCGCATACGGGCGCGGGATGCCGCCGGTTGGAATCCGGGCGGAGTAGTCCATTTTCTTTAAGTCGATGACGTCGATTTGGTTGCTCCCCATCGAGGACACATACATATCATTGTTATTCCCCGTGTTGAAGCAGTTGTGGGGTACCTTGATGGGGAGCACTTTCGAGACCTTCTTCTGCGCAGTATCGACGATGTCCACGCTGTTCCCGTCGCGAATCGGTACACCCACGTAGCGGCCATCCGGTGTAGCGGCGCACTCGTTGGGCCTGCCGGTGACAGGGATGGTATCGAGGATCTTGCCGGTGATGGTATCGATCGTCTTGAGGCTCTTCTCCGACTCAATGGTAGTGAACAGCCTCCGCCCGTCGGCGGGGGCACAGAGGCCGTGGGGTTGATTGCCGACTGTAATGGTATTGACGACCTTGAGGGTCCCCAGATCGATGACCGTGATGTCATCGCCCAGGCTGTTGTCCACGTAAAGAAGCATCCTGGCTCCGGCCGGGTTCGCCGCATTCATCGCCGTGACCGTGAGCAGGGCAATTCCGACCCTGATGCATTGAGCGCTGATGTGCATCGTACACCTCTCAGTGTTGGCTCATTCGAGCAGCCGGGGTATTTTTCGACTGTGCTCCGGATCAGTGTACACCCAGCCGTTAGCTCCCGCACACTTTGAGAGATGATTAGAGAAGGAGAGGAACACAATGAACAGGCTCGAGGGCAAACGCGCTCTCATCACAGGCGGTACCACCGGCATCGGTCTCGAAACGGCCCGGCAGTTTCTGCACGAAGGCGCCCGGATCGTCATCACCGGTTCCAATCCGGCGACGCTTGCCGCCGCCCGCCGGGAACTGGGAGAAGACGCCGTGATTGTCGCTTCGGACGCGGGTGATCCGAAGTCTCAGCACACGCTTGCGAAGACCGTGGGCCAAGCCTTCGGGCAGCTCGACATCCTCGTGGTCAATGCCGGAGTAGCGGAAATGCGGCCTCTCGAGAATTGGGACGAGGCGGCCTTCGACCGCTCGCTGGGGATCAATTTCAAGGGGCCGTTTTTCCTCATCCAGGCGTTATTGCCCCTCTTCGCCAACCCGGCGTCGATTGTCCTGACCACCTCGGTCAACGCGCACATCGGCATGCCGAACTCCAGCATCTACGCGGCGTCCAAGGCCGCGCTCCTCACCCTGGCGCGCACCCTCTCCGGCGAGTTGATCTCGCGCGGCGTCCGTGTGAACGCCGTCAGCCCCGGTCCGATCTCGACGCCCCTCTACGACAAGTTCGGGCTGGCGAAAGAAGATATCAAGGCGATGTCCGAGTCGCTCAAAAACCAGGTTCCCGCACGGCGTTTCGGAAATCCCAGCGAAGTGGCTCAAGCGATCGTCTTCTTCGCCTCCGACGAGTCCCCGTTTACGGTGGGGAGCGAGCTGATCATCGACGGCGGGATGATCAACCTCTGAGAGACGCGTGGGGAGCGTTACGTCTTCGGCAGCTTCGAAACATCCCAGCCGCCGCCGAGCGCTTTGATCAACAGCACGCTGCTATCCATGCGGCGGCGGAGGATGTCCACTTCGGTGGACTGGTTTTCGAGAGCGGTGCTTTGCGCGGTAATCACTTCGAGGTACGTCACCAGTCCGCCCTTGTAGCGGTTGAGCGAGAGGTCCAGCGACTGTTGGGCCGCGTCCACCGCCACCCGCTGGGCGCGCGATTGCTCTTCGAGAACACGCAAGGTGGCAAGGTTGTCCTCCACCTCCTGGAAGGCCGTCAGGGCCGCCTGGCGATAGTTGGCGACGGATTCGTCGTAGGCCGCCCCCGCCGATTCGGAAATGGCGTGCCGCCGGCCCGCGTCGAAGATCGTCTCTGCTACGGACGGGCCAACGGCCCAGAAGCGGCTCGGCCAGCTCAGCCAGTTGACCGGCTTGCTGCCTTCGAATCCGCCCGTCGCGGTCAGCAACAGCGTCGGGAAAAACGCAGCGCGCGCGATGCCGATCTGTTCGTTAGCTTCGGCCGCGCGTCGCTCGGCGGCGGCGATATCGGGGCGGCGCTCCAGCAGTTGCGACGGGATGCCCACGGGGATCACGGGCGGCACCAGGTTCAACGGCGCCGGCGCCAGCTTGAGGCTCTCCGGAGTGCGGCCCATCAGTATCGCGATGGCGTGCTCGAAGGTCGCCCTCTCCACCCCCACGCCGATATCCTGGGCGCGCGTGGTCTCCAACTGAGTCCGCGCCTGCGCCACTTCCGCCCGGGAGCTCAATCCGCCATTGAAGCGGCTCTCAGTCAGGGCGAGGGCTTTCTCATAGGCCAGCAGGGTCTCGTCCAGAAGCTGCTTCTGCGCGTCGAGGCTGCGTAGCTCAAAATAATCGATGGCGAGCTCGGCATGCAGGCTCAGGCGAATGGTTTCCACATCCGCGGCGCTGGCCTGGGTCTCCTCGCGGGCCGCGGCGATGGAGCGCCGTATACGGCCCCAGGCGTCCAGCTCGTAGTTGACGTCGATCGGCAGCGTGTACTGGCCGAAGTCGCCGGAGTGCGTGCCCAGAGGCGCGTGCTTCGAGAGACGGTTAGTGGTGATGGAGGGCGAAGTCGAAATGGTGGGGAAGAGACCGGACCGCGTCAGTTGAATCAGCGAACGCGCCTCGCGAAAGCGGGCCTCCGCGGCTTTGAGAGTCTGGTTGGAAGGGTTGACCTGCTCCTCGAGGCCGTCGAGTTCAGAGCTGCCGAAAAGCTGCCACCAGTCCATGCGGATGGTGGTGTCGGCGGGCTGCGCCTGCTTCCACCCCTTCGATTCCGTGAACGATTGCGGCGGCTGCTCGCTGAATGCGGGTGCGGCCGGGACCGGCGGCTTGGTGTATTTCGGGCCGACCATGCAGCCTGCGAGCAGCAGCGTATAAGCAGCGAGGAGTGCCGGCAGGCGCATCACTTATCCGACGCCTTGGCTTCCCGCACCTCGGTGCCGGAAGTCAGCGAGTCCGAGGGATTCGCGATGATCTCGTCCTGCGGGGTGATGCCGGAGAGTACTTCGACTTCCGTGCCGTAATCGCGGCCGATGGTGACGGGCGCGAGCTCCGCCCGGTTCTCTCGAACCACGGCAACCCGCATGCCTTCGGAACGGAAAATCAGTGCGTTAACGGGAACCACAACCGCACCGGCTCCGGAACTCAGCTTGAGGTGTACCGACAGGAACGCGCCGGGCAGCAATTCGCCGGACGGATTGTCGACGTCCACCTCCGTCAGCAGCGTGCGCGATACCGGATCAATGGAGTCGGAGCTGCGCACGATCTTCCCTCGAAAGCGCCGTCCGGGGAATTCGGACAGAGTTAGCTCGGCCGGGCCTCCCGGTCTGACCTGCCGGGAGTACGCCTGGGGCACGTTGATGTAAACGCGGAGCCGTCCGGTGGCGGCGACATCGAACAGCTCCCGGCCCGGTGCGTTGCCACCCGCGTCGATCAACGCGCCGATGTCGATGTTGCGCGCGGTAATTACGCCGTCGAAGGGGGCGTAGACCTTCTGAAAGCGCTGTGTCTCTTCCAGTCGCCGCACGTTGAAGGCGGCGGAATCCACCATGGCCTTCTTGGCTTGAAGATCCCCCATTTTGTCATCGACGTCCTGCTTCGCCACGGAATCGCTTTTGAAGAGCGATTGATAGCGCGCGGCGGTCGTCCGGGCGAGATCGTAGTTGGCTTGGGAAGTGGCCAGGTCGGCTCGGGCCTGGTCGAGCTGGCGGTCCACTTCGGGGGTTTCGATCTCCGCCAGAAGCTGGCCGGCCTTGACATGCGTGCCGATATCGAAATTCCACGACTTCAGATAGCCGCTGGTGCGGGCGTAAATCGGCGTGGCGACGTAAGCCTGGGCGTTGCCGGGCAGCACGATCTCTTCGGCGGCCGCGCCGCGCTTGGGATGGATCACCGTTACGGTGGGAACGGCCATTTCCAGCGTCTCTTGTTTCAGCGTGCTCTGGGCGTGCACCCGCGATGCGATGCCGGTGGAGATGGCGTATGCAATGGCGCCCGCCAGTGCGCAGATTACAACCGCGATAGCGAGCCATGCGGCATTCGGAAGCCGGGGCGGCGGCTGGGCGCCGGGGGCGGCAGCGTCCTTGCTAGTCATGGATGGGAACCTCCGCCGGGGCGGGCCGGCGCCTGCCGTGCAGCAAGGCGAAGACAGCGGGGACGAAGACCAGGGTCGCGACGGTGGCGAACAGCAGGCCGCCGATGACGGCGCGGCCCAGAGGCGCATTCTGCTCGCCTCCTTCGCCCATCCCCAGCGCCATGGGTACCATGCCGATGATCATGGCGAGCGCGGTCATGATCACGGGGCGGAAGCGCGTGAAGCCGGCGGCCATCGCCGCCCCGACGGGATCGTGGGATTCGAGCAGGGTCTCTTTGGCGAAACTGATCACCAGGATGCTGTTCGCGGTGGCCACGCCCATGCACATAATGGCGCCCATCATCGCGGGCACGCTGAGGGTCGTGTGGGTCATAAAGAGCATCAGAATAATGCCGGCCAGCGCGGCCGGCAGCGCAGTAATGATGATGAACGGGTCGAGCCACGACTGAAAATTGACGACGATCAGAAGATACACCAGGACAATCGCGAAGATCAGGCCCGCCACCAGACCGGAGAACGATTTATGCATGGTGTCGATCTGCCCGCGGACCACCATCTCCGAGCCGCGCACCAGGTTCTTGCGGTTGGCAGCGACGATCCGCTCTATCTCGGCGCCGACGCTCGCCAGGTCGCGGCCGTCCACGGCGCCGAAAATGTCGATGGTGCGCTGAATGTCGTAATGGTTCACGACGGCCATCCCGTTGCCGCGGCTGATGGACGTGACGTCGCTGAGGATCTCGGGCGTTCCGGTGCGTCCGGTGGTGAGCGGCAGATTGCGCAGCGCCTGCAGAGACTGGACGTCGTACTGCGGCGCCTGGGTGACCACGCTGTAGCTGACGCCGTTCTGCGGATTGAGCCAAAACGTAGGCTGCGTCTGGAAGCTGCCGCTGAGGGAGATCAGCAGGCTTTGAGCCACGTCGGACTGTGTGTAGCCGCTCTCGGCCGCTTTCGTGCGGTCGGTGAAGATGTGCAGCTTCGGCTGGTCGAAGGTCTGCTGGATGCGGAGATCGGCGATGCCGGGGATGCGGCGCATCTGGTTCATGATGCGGTCGGCCAGGTCGCGGTTGGCGGCCACGTTCTTGCCGACCAGCTGGACATCGATCGGGGCGGGAAACCCGAAGTTGAGAATCTGGCTGACGATGTCGTCGGGCAGGAAGTAGAAATCGGTGCCTGGAAACTCCCGCGGCAGACTGGCTCGCAGCGCGTGGACGAACTCTTCCGTGGGGCGGTGCTCCCTGGTGAGAGACACCATGATGTCGGCGTCGGCCGAGCCTATCGGCGCCGAGTTGCTGTAAATGGTATTGATGCTGCTATAGGGCAGCCCGATTTCATCCAGGATATTGAGCAACTGGTCACCGGGGATCTGCCGGCGGATGGATTTCTCCACCAGGTCGCAGATGCGGGCCGTCTCTTCGATGCGGGTGCCAGTCTTGGCGCGCAGATGCAATTTGAACTGCCCGGTGTCGGAGGCCGGGAAGAAATCCTGCCCGATCCACGGGTATAGCAGAAAGCTCGACAGGCAGGCGACCAGGAAGAGCGGCACCACTACGATCCGGCGGCGAACCAGCACAGCAAGGACGGCCTGATAGGCATCGCGGAGATGATCGAACCCGTGCTCGAACGCTCGCTGGAGCAGAACCAGGGGATTGCGTGTAGGGCCGTGGTGCTGCAGCTTTAACAGGTACTTCGCCAGCGTCGGGACAAGGGTCCGCGATAAGCCGTAGGAAGCCAGCATGGCGAACACGACAGCTTCGGCCAGGGGCACAAAGAGGTAGCGCGCCACGCCGCTGAGGAAAAACATGGGCAGGAAAACGATGCAGATGCAGAGAGTGGAAACCAGCGCGGGTACGGCGATCTGCGACGCTCCGTCGAGGATTGCCCTCTCGATCTCCTTGCCTTCATCCAGGTTGCGGTTGACATTTTCGATCTCCACCGTGGCGTCGTCCACCAGAATTCCCACGGCCAGCGCGAGGCCTCCCAGCGTCATGATGTTGATGGTTTCGTGCAGGAAGCTGAGCACGATAATGGACGTCAAAATAGACAGCGGAATGGAGACCGCGATGATCAAAGTGCTGCGCCAGCTTCCGAGAAACAACAGAATCATCAAGCCGGTGAGGCACGCGGCGATGACGGCTTCGCGAATCACCCCGTTGATGGAAGCGCGCACGAAGATGGATTGATCGGCCAGGGGCTGCATTTTCAATTCGGGCGGCAGCGTGGCGGCGACCGCCGGCAGCAGCTTGCGGACTCCGTCCACCACGGAGAGAGTGGAAGCGTTCCCGGACTTCATCACCGTGAGCAGAACCGCGCGGCGTCCATCCTGGCGGACAATATTGGTCTGTGGCGAGTAGCCGTCGCGCACGTGGCCGACATCGCGGATGTAGATCGGTGAGCCGTTCACGATCTTGACCGGGAAGTCGTTGAAAGCCTCCACCGTTTCGGGGCTCGAATTCAGGTCCACATCGTATTCGAACTGGCCGATCTTCGAGGTGCCCGCCGGAATAATGAGGTTCTGGTTGGCTATGGCCCTGGTGACGTCGGCAGGCGAAAGCCCTTTGGCCTGCATCGCCGCGGGGTTGATATCGACCATGATCTGGCGCTGCTTGCCGCCATACGGATAAGGGATCGCGCATCCGGGGATGGTTACCAGGCGCGTGCGGATGAAGTTGACGCCGTAGTCGAACAACGACTGTTCGCTGAGTCCCCGCCCGGAGAGTCCGAGCTGGATGATCGGCACGCTCGACGCATTGTAGGTGAGAAGAAACGGCGGAACTGCGCCAGGCGGCAATTGCCGGAGGATTGGCTGCGAAATGGCGCTCACCTGGGCCACCGCCGCGTTTATATCGGCACCGGGCTGAAAGAAGACCTTGATGATCGCGCGGCCGTTGATCGACTGCGATTCGATGTGCTCGATATCGTTGACCGTCGTGGTCAGCGAACGTTCGTAAATGGAAGTGATGCGCTCTTCCATCTCCTGGGCGTTCAGGCCTGTGTAGTTGAAGGCCGCCGCGATTACCGGAATATCGATGTTGGGGAAGATGTCGGTGGGAGTGCGCAGGATGACGACCGGCGCCAGAATCAGGATCAACAATGCCAGTACGATGAACGTGTAGGGCCGCGCCAGTGCAACTCGTACGATCCACATCCCTGGTCACTCCAAAACGAGCGCATCGCCTGAAATAGTAGACACAGGCGTTTCGTAATTCGTATATTCAGATTGTCGCACGGAGATAGCCATGTCACCAAAACATGCGCGCGGGCGAGGCCGGCCGAGAGACGAGTCGGCGCGGCGAAGGATCCTCAAGGCGGCGTTGGACCTGATGGACGAGATGCCCTTCCCGCAGGTGACGGCCGAAGCCATCGCGGAGCGTGCCGGCACGAGCAAAGCCACGATCTACCGCTGGTGGCCGAACAAAGCGGCCGTGGTGATCGAGGCTTTCCGCGAGGCGATTGCGCCGGAGCTTCCGCTGCGGGATACGGGATCCCTACGCGACGATTTGACGACCCAGGTCCGAAACTTCGCGCGGGTTCTATCGGGCCGGGGCGGACGTATGCTGCGATCGTTTCTGGCGGCGTCCCAAAGCGATCCGGATCTGGCGGCGGCCTTCCGTTCCATCTGGAGCGACCCGCGGCGTAAGGAAGCCAAAGAGATGCTGCGGCAGAAGCAAGCCAGCGGGCAGTTGCGCAAGGACGCCGATCTCGACCTGGTGCTGGATTCTCTTTATGGTCCGCTGTATTACCGCTTCCTGGTCAAGAATGAGCATCCTTCCCAGAAGTATGCCGAAGCCTTGGCCGACCTGGTGATCCAGGGTCTCGCAATCTGAGCTCACTTCTCGGGTTTCGCGGGCTGGCTCGTGGCGCTTCCGCCTGAGGGTGCGGGAGTGGTGCTGCCGGATTTGCGGCTGCCTTTCAGGACATCAGCCAGCAACTGATTCGCAGTCTGCCAGTCAGGCGGCTTCTTTACGTATGCCTTCTGCCAGGACAACAGGTCGCCCGTGTTCTTGGAATGCGCGAATGCGTCCACGATTGTCAAATAGGGTTCTCGCTTGCCTTGAAAGAAAGCCTTGCCCACCAGATCTTCGCCGCCTGTGCCCAGCGCCGAAATCAATCCTTCCGCCAGTTTCAACTCGTCGCGGTAGGCGTGGCCCGGCTCTCCGAGAATCTGTTCCGTGAAATACTCCGTGACGCCCTCGTTATAGTTGTGCTTGAAGTCCTCCTGAAACCTGGTTTTCGAATTCAGATGCACCACCTCATGGACGGCGTCCTCGAAATTTGCCGCGACCACGGTTTGGCCCTTCATCACACCCGGTAGCCTGAGCTTGATCGGCTTCTTTTCAGCTCGATTGACAAAGCCCGGCACCTCGTTGACATCTTCGTCCGATTGCCCGTATTTCTTGTACAGACTCGCGAAGACCGCGGGAGACTGGGCTTCGAAATTGCCGGCCAGCGTCTTTAGATCCTTGGCGGGGATGTAGTTCGTGATGGGGCTGGCAGCAATCGCCTTGTCGATAGTCGGTGCATCGCGGTCGCCGAACTGGTCATGGCCGTGTCCCTTGAGAATGGGAGCGCGGCGCACAACGGGGGCGGGGTCTTGTGCATGCTGCACCACGTGGGTGAGCTCGTGGGCCAGCAGCTTTCTGCCCTCAGGCGTTTCCGGCGCGTACTCGCCCTGGCCGAACGCGATGTGCCGGCCCAGCGTGAACGCGCGGGCGGACAGTCCGGACGCAGCCCGGCCGGCATCCTCATCGTGGTGAACGCGCACTTTGCCGAAATCGAACCCGAAACTCGATTCCATGAACGTCCGGGCGCCCGGGTCCAGCGGATGACCGGGTGAGCGCAGCAAGTCGCGGCCGGCGGGCTCTGGGACACCGTCCAGACCGCGGGGCGCCGCAAGCTGGTTCTGCGCCGGAGGTGTGCCCATCACCCGTTCAGAGACACGGTCGGCTTCCCGCTCATGCGAGTCTCCGGGGTGGCCGACCGTCAGCGCGCCAGGCTTGGAAAGCATCGACGCCCGGCCCTCCGCGGCGGATCGATTCTGGCTCCTCCCAAAGATACGCATCCGGCGGCCCTAGGGAACGGTGAAGAGGTTCAGCGCCTGCGAAACATCCGTGAAGCGCGGAACCGGATCGCTTTGCGACGCGGAGCCAACCGTACTGATGGGCCCGAGATTGAGATGAACCGTCGCGGTGACGGCCGCTGGAAGCGCGGAGCCGGGAGCCATCGCCAGGACCACGCCGAATTGCAAGATCTGTTGCTGCCCTGGCTGCGGGGGCCCCACCCACTCCCAAATCGCCTGGGCACTTGCGGGGGCCAGCCCGCTCTGGGTCGGTACCAGGCCGATAGGGATTCCCGCGGTCTGCCCGCTGGTTTTCCCGCCGGTCCCCAGCGGAACTCCGCCCGGCGTCTTGCCTGCCTGCGACGTCGGGAAGACCAGGACGGCCCGCGCCGGCGGATTATCCGGGTCATTATTCTGCAGCCCGCCTGGCGGCACATCGCGCGTTGTGACGAAGACTAGAACGTTGGGCGGAACATTCTGGAAGCGCGCCACGAACTGTGTGCCCTGGTCGGCGTGGCCCATAAATACGTTGATCGGTGGAGCGCCCGGCACGAGTTGCAGCCCGGTGCCGTCGAATGACTCCTCCGCGGTGTAGGGCACGCCGGGAATGAAGTTCTGCTTGGCTGTTGCAGGCTTGAATGCCCCTGGCATCGCCCCGGTGAACTGCAGCATGACGTTGATGACCCCTGTAGCGGCAGGGTTGGACACCAGCGCGGGGTTCACGCCCGCACTGGGGTTGATCGTGAAGATTCCGCCGGTCGCGGAGGTGCTGAGAACGGCAACGGAAGTAGACGGGTCGGCCACACCCACGGTAACCGGCGCCGTCGTGGTGAGCGGAAGAGCTTTCGTATCGCTTACCGAAAGGACGGCCAGGAACTGGAGGCTCCCGGTGCCGGACGAAATAGCCACAGTCCCGTTGATTCGGAGGTTGGTGATCCGCAGCACGCGCGAGCCTGTGCCCGGAGGGTCAATCGGGACACCGAAAAATGTCACCGAGTTGCCGGCGGACGGGCTGGTCTGACCAACGATGATGTTGGGCGCCTGGCCGTCCTTGAAGTCGATGCCGCTGCTGCCTCCCACCCCCACCGGCGCGGGCTGCGTCGGGAGCGTGTTCAGCTTGCCGCTGCCGGGAGGGCTGGAGGGCTCGTCGATCAGCAGCACGGCATCCAGTAACACGGCTGGAGTTCCCGCGAACAGACGGCTCGTCACACCCGTATTCATAGTCACCGTAATGTTGACCAGCGGAACCGCCGCTCCCGCCGGAGTGGGCACCCCTCCCGTGCCGGTAATCACGATGTCGGACACCACCTCCGTAAGTCCTTCGCCCCGGAGGAGTGCAGGAACGACCGGATTCACGGTGAAGCTGAGCGGGGCATTGGGCGCCAGGAAGAGCCAGCTCTCGAAATCGCTCGCGCGCATGCCGGCGCCGGATGGAAGCACTAGGGACGTCATGGTGGTGCCGTCCGCCCGTTGGCCGTCGAGCTGCCCGAATGCTTGGCCGTCCAGATAGACGAGTTGCCCCCCTGACTTAGTCCAGATGAAATGACCCTTCAAAGTCACCCGGATGCGGAACTGCACCGCGTTGGCGAAGGCGGAAGGCAGGCTGAAACCGGTCGGCGGCGTCCAGGTGATGACGCTCGAGGAAGTAACCGTTGGAGTTCCTGGAATGATCTCGCTGATGAACAACGCGGTCTGTCCCGTTAGCGGCGCCTCCAGCGTTACGATCACCGTGGAAGAGGTAACCGAGCTGGGGGTGGGAGCCCCGTCGAGCGCGACCTGCAAGCCCTGCAGAAACGTGCCCAGCGTCATGATGGCATCATTGGCCCAACTCGTCTTGGTCACGTGCAGGGCAGGCGGCGCCTGGGTTGACGAGGGCGGCCAGAACGTCCGGCAGTCGGTGAGCGTTACCAGGTTCAGGACGGGAAACGGAGGAGCCAGGGGTGTGGCCAGGTTGGTAAGGAACTGTGAGCTGACCTGGCTGGCGATGCCGCTCAAGGACAGATTGGCAAAGCGTTCGAGCGTCGCCGGCGAGCCTCCCGCCGCGGCGTAGACCACCTCGAGGTTGAAATTGCCCGCCGTTCCGGACGGGCTGGCCGAAAGCGCGAAATTCGGCGGCCAGTTCGCGGCAGCGTTGGTCTGCAGCGTCAGGAAGGGGATGGGAGGGTTGCTGGTGTCGGTCAGTTGGAGAGTCCCCGTGGCGGGCAGCGGGGAGCCGGCCGAAAAGGCAACCGAAAAGACCGGCGTCTTCGATGGCGGCACAAACGGCCCGGGGGCACTTACAAAGTTCGAGGACTTGAGCACCAACGGCGCGAAATTGGGAGCGGCCGGATCCAACGAGAGGTTAGTGAACGACTCCACCGTGACCGGGAGCGTCACGCCTTGTCCGGCGGCCGGGTTGTAGATCACCTCGAGGTCGAAATTCACCGGATTTACACCGTTTGCGCGAGTCGCCACTGCGAAATTTGCCGGCCATGCGCCGGTATCGGTGGCCTGGAAATTGAGGAAGCCGATGGGCGGCTGGCTTCGGTCCTGGAGCGTCAGGGTCCCTTTGCCGGAAAGCTTAACGCTCGACAGTCCCATCACGGCCAGGCGGGCATAGTGGTGATGGATGCCTCGCGGCGGCGCCTGGGACAGAAATTCCACCGTGCCGTCGGTAGCCCGTGCGGCGAAGTCCCAATAGTCGCCGCTCTTGAATGTCCTGGCATTGGGAACCAGGCCAAATGTCACCGTGACCCCGTTTTCCAGAAGCAGAGTGGTGCCGGCGGACGGAACCGGAATATCGCCGGTGCTTCCCGCGGCGTTCAAGTCCACCCAAACGGTGACGCCATCGCTTTGGAACACCTTGCCGCCCTGGTCCCAGCGAGTCAGGCGCGTATGGCGTGATGGATCGGTCAGGCCGGTAGAGTCCACCGGAAAACTGGCAAGGGACACGGCCGTTGCGAACGTGACGGTGTTGGCAACATTGTCGACGCCGGTAACCTGGTGCAATTCGCCGGGCAGCCCGTTCAGTTCCAGCCAGTCGTCGGTGACTTCCACCCAATCGTTGGGGGAAAACCGAAGCACGCTGTCCTTCCCTGTGCTCTGCACGGTCAGCACGGTCCCGCCCTGCGCGATCCCGCTGACTGCGGTAGCCACCGAGCCGTTATCGCGCGACCACTTAAATGTCGCCGTTCCGGCAGAGCCGGGCTGGTGGATCTCCACCCGGTAGAGTTGATTTTCGAGACCGGTGTATCCGGTATTCGGAGTCAGGCAGCAGGGGCCGCCGGCGCTTGACTGCACCACGCCGGTCGTCAGTCTCGGCCCCGGGGGCAGCAGGAGATTCTGCCAGGCCGCCGTCAGGTTCGCATCGGGAGTGGAACAGCTCACGCCTTGCACGCCGCTCACGTCCAGCCACTTCACCTGCCACACGGTTTGCACGCGCCCCGTGGTATCGACTCCCACGGCTTTCTCGACCAGATCCGGATCCTCCAGGAAGGTGACGTCCCGCAGCCATACGTCCAGGTAAACCAGGAAGGGACCGCCGGACTGAGGAAACGGAGCCAGCCCGCTCGCGTTCGGATAGTAAGGCTGCCTGGTGTAATCGACCCCAACCTGGCCCGTCAGTTCATCGAGGGCGGAGTCCCATGTCGGGCTCAGCGTGAACCTGCTGATCACACTGGTGCTGGCGGGAGGTGCGCCGCCGCCGGGAATCCACTTTTGGGGGTTGGGCGCCGGTAGCCCGTGGTTTTCCGCCAGCAGCCCATCCACGTACATGCGGCCCGGGCCGATGCTGATCGAGACATTCCCCGAAGCATCCTGGCTCAAACCGATCTGGAAGGCAGTCTTGGTGGTCAGGGGCACTACGGCGCGTCCCAGCGTATCCAGGGTTCCGGCCCGGATCCGGCGGGCGAATTCGGCCAGCCATTCATTCCAGTCCGAGTCCAGCTGCACTCGTCCCTGCTGCATCACCACCCCGGAGAAATTGTTCCAGGGGTCGAAAGTGAATCGGCTGCTGTCGAAACTCATGCGATGTTCCTCTTAGGTTGCGTAGAAGATCCCGAATTCCAGGCCGACCGGAAGGTATTCCTGCATGCGCACGCGCAAATCCGTTTCGCGCAGGGGCGCAAGCAGGAAGTGGAAAGCTCCCATCTCGCCGCCGTCGTCCGCTCCGCGGCGTATAGCGTCATCGGTCAATGGCGACAGCTTCGCATACCCCGGATCTCCGTACCGCAGGGAATAAAAGAGAGGCTGCGGTGCCCCCGGCGCCTGCTCCACACATTCGAACCGGCGTGGCGTGATGGACCCTGCCGGCAGGAAGCTGAACCGGACGCAGCCCTGTTGTTTGCGGGCGGCCCACAGCGGAGCGCGCCACAACGGTGGAGAGGCGGCCAGGTCGGCCGTAGAAAGCCGGGCCCACAGGAGGCTGTCGGAGACCAGGGTGAGCAGAGAGGCATAGACTTTTCCGACTACGGTGCAGCCCGCGAGGGTCAACGCGCCGCCGGCCTGCGGTTGTTTCGTTGCGGGGTCGATCCCGGCCACGTACGCCACGCCCGAAGGGTCGGCCGCGTCCAGGATGCTGTCGGAGAGGCTGGCGATCGCCTGCCCGCCGACCCACAATCCGCCCACGATCGATTTCCGGATCACGACCTGCACTCCGGCCGGCTCCACCAGCAGGGCGGGTTGGCCGGCGTAGGCCGGCTGCGGATTGCCCTGCGGCGTCAAGGCCCAGCCCGGAACCAGGGTGCAGTGAGTCAGTCCCAGGTGACTCAGCAGGTTCGACCCTCCATCGGTCGCGTGGACGAGGGCTGGCGGAAGAGGAGCGCCCCCGGAAGGCGGAGCATATGTGACCACGAGGCCGCTCAGATCGAACAGGCTCTCGGCGCCGCCGGTTACGGAGATCGCTTCTCCCAGGACCAAAGTGGGCCGGCACCCGTCGGCGGCCCGGAGCTCGATGTGTCCATTGGCCTTCACCACCACCCCGAGGCCCGCCGGTTCGTTATAGCGTCCGCTGTCGGTGACCTCCACTACGCCGTCCCCGGGCAGCGTGCCCAACGCCTCGTGGATGGTCGGATAGTCGCGCGGCACCCGCACCACCGCTTGTTCAGGAGACGCGGCAAAAGTATCTGCACGGGGGTATTCGCCGCCGCCCATATCGGCATTGAAGCCGTAGTAGAAGGTCGCGGTCAGCGAGTGCGCCGGCCCTGGAGGAGGCACGGCGATACGGCCCAGCTCAGGATCGACGGCGGCGGTGAAGGGGCTTCCGGCGGGCGGCTGATTGTTCCAGCTTCCGTCATCCCCGGAGAGATCGCACACCTGGATTTTGGATGGGACCACCAGCGATCCGTCGATGTACAGGGCGAGGCTGTTACCCGGGTCGTAGTTCAGCGCCGCCGGGTCGGCCGCGAGAGTCTGCCGGATGTCGCTGCACAAAACCGGGCGCACCAAGACGTCCGGCACATTGACCGGGCGCGCCCGCTCCGTGATTTCGGAGCCTTGCGAGACGGGGTGTTTGAATAGCTGTATGTCCCGTCCCAGAGAGCTGAAGCGGAAGCAGGTATTGCCGGCGGCGGCCACCGCGGGCGATGCCGTCAGGCTATAGGCATTCAGCGACCACAAAAAGATCCCGATGTTTGGAATGTTGTAGCGGCCGCGCTCCACGGCGATCCGCCGCACGTCCACGGTGTGGGCCGTGGCATCGAAGCCCGTGTTCATATAGGCCCGCGGCTGCCACCGCCGCAGGTTCGGCGCGTAATGGTTGTGCGGCCGGATGTGGTTCATGTACTGGGTGGTTGCCAGCACCTTGAAGAGCTCCACAGCATGGGCGCCCCATCCCGTGACATCGCGGGCCAGTTGTTCCAGCACCAATACGGTGCCTTTGCGCCGGCGAAACGAGATAGTGTGCGCCACTTCCGCGCGAGGGCTGGCCACCGCCGAAGCCACTCCGTGCACGGGCTGGTAGCCGATCAGGTCTCCGATATACGGCACGACCCACGGGGCGCACGTTTCGATGAACTGGTTGTCGTAGAGCTGGTCGAGATCTTCGGCGACCACCGCCAGTTGCTCCTCGATCAGCATCAGCAGCGACTGAAGCGGGCCGGGCGCGGACTGGGCGAGCTGGGCGTCCCTCAGGCGGTAGAGCGCCGGCAGCAGGTCGAACAGGCTCTGTCCGTTGGAGCTCATGACATCACCCCCAGGACCACCGATTTAGGATCGGGATCCAAAACCAGAATCTCTGCCGGCAGCGGCACAGAAAGGGTTCCGGCGACCGGCAGATACGCGCAGATGCGGGTCGGGGAATCTGAAAACGGGCGCGGCAACGTGACCTGTTGTGCCAGCCAGTTGTTGAGATTGGAGACGCTGAAGCCTCCGGACTGGCCGGCCAGGTCGCCGCCTGCGCTGGTCGCCACGATATGGATGCCCGTCACATTCACCGCCGCTACCCCGGGCACAGCCTGGATTACGGCTGCGATCTCGTCCACCGAAACACCCTGGCCGAAGGTCCGCGCCGCGAAGCTGTAGGCCTGCGTCAGGGCCTGAAGCACTGCCGCCTTGACCGTAGGCGGGTCGTACCTCGGGTCGTATTGCAGATCGGCCGACAGTCCGAAGAGCGTCTCCAGAAAAGATCGCGCGGTGATCGGGATGAGGGGATTGCCGAAATTGTGCAGCGACGTGACGAGATTCGTCAGCGTAGGGTTTCCGGGAGGCAGCGCCGACCCGTTGACGCCGGCCACCGTCAGAAAGACGCCGCGGCCCGGGCCGTTGGGAATCCAGATGGCGTGAGCTTTGGCAACGCCTGCGAAGGTGGAGGCGTAGCTCTGGTAATCCGTGATGGAGACCGCCCGTCCCAAGGTCAACACGGTTTGCGGCGCGCTGGAACGTAAGTCGTCGATCGACGCGGGATCCTGGCCGCCGGTCGCGGCCGTGGGGTTCGTGACGCCGCCGACTCCCAGCGGACGGTCCATCAAAGTGGTCAAAGTGCCCGGTCCGACGTTCCCTTGAGAGCCCGATCCGATTCGATAATTGCCATGAATGTTGTTCGGGCCGGTGGGCAATGTCGCCCCTTCCACCCCATCGCCGAACTGCACCGTGGCGGTGCCGTCCGGTTGGTTGAGCGTGGCAAAAACCTGTTGGGAAGCGGGCTGATTGTAGAGGCTGGGCACTTCGGTCCAGGTCATTCCATTGGCCTGGACCTGCAGGGTGCTCTGCCTCCCGGTGGGGGTGGGCGCCTGGATGAACGTCAGCGGCGCCTGCTTCAGGGTGAAGCTCTGATTGGCGGTAAACGCGCTGCCGCCGCCCAGGATCTCGCTCACTGACTGGCCGTGAGTGGCGAGGCCGACGTTGGCATTGACGGAAGTGGTGTTGCGGTCGTAACAGTTGACCAGGTTCGATCGCAGCAGGATCCGCGTGTGGGAGTAGGGCGTCGTGACGCTGCTCACCGAGGTCACCAGGGCATACTCGCTCACCACCGGATCGCTGCTGCCCGAGGGGGCAAGAATGAAATTACTCAGCATGGCCTGCTTGACGATGCCCGGCCTGCCGCTCGCGTCTTCCACATTCAACGTCAACGGATCGGTGAAGGAGCTCCAATCGGGAACCGAGAAATCCGTATTCAAAGGAAGCGGTGCGGGGCCGGTGAGGGTCAATGTGTCGCCCGGCTTCAAGGTCATCGAAGCTGACCCGTCGTCGGGGTCGAAGGAAAGGGTGGTGATTCCATCGCCCACGGCGATTTTTTGACGGTTCCCCGAGAGGGCCACGACTTTTGCTCCGACCAGGTCGGGCCGCAGGTCCTTCAGGTCCAGGAATCTGCCATAGAGCGGATAGTTCAGAGGCTGATCGCCGACGGGCAGCTCTTCGC
Organism: Bryobacterales bacterium; assembly: GCA_963836015.1. Lineage (GTDB taxonomy): Bacteria > Acidobacteriota > Terriglobia > Bryobacterales > Bryobacteraceae > CAWCDJ01. Next base: position 1,625,522 of record CAWIIF010000004.1, read on the forward strand.
TTTGGGCCCAGACCTCTGTGGACTGCAGCGGAAACGTAGTGGCGATGCTGGCATCGGTGAAATCCGCGGCCAGTTCGGTCACCTTGCCGCTCAAGCCGAAGTTGGCGAGAGATACGGAGTTGGCCTGTTGCACCTTGTAGAGCTGGGCCTCGTAGACGGCATTCTGCTGGAAGGTGCCGAATACCCCCAGCGTAGCTCGCAGGAAGAAGCGGAACTCCGCGAAGCTTTTCTTCACCAGCGCGAACCAGCTTCCGACGGCGATTTTCGGATACGCCGCATCCAGATCGATCCGGCTGCTCGAGGGAATTTGAAAGGCGAACCACTCCCAGGGACTGGTGTCATCGTTGATGAGCGCCGGCAGGCTGGTGGTGGTCGGAGCGTTGCTGTTGACGAAAAGACTGGGATTCGGCGCATTGTGCCCGAAAAGCGCCGCCTTCTGTCGAAAGGCGTAAACCTTGGCGGAGGTCCAGTTGGAAGGGCTGCCCGAGGTCCCGTCGCCGGTCACGTGTGACAGCCTCTTGTCCCACGACACATACGTGAGATTGCGGATCGCGTCGGTTTCGACCCGGTTCAGGACGACCACGTCCCATTGCTCGCTGAGCCTCGTTTCGCGATCCACCCCAAGGATCAGCAGCGAATCCCCGGTTTGCAGTTGGGTGGAGGTGCCGCTCAGGTAGACGCTGCTGGCTCCGGGAGGGATCCAGGGTTGGCCGGTCTGCACCGGGAGCGCATTCCAATCGGCCTTCGCCTGGATGGCGGCCGAGGTCTCGAAAGTCTGGGGCTTCTGGCCCTGCGCCGGAACGCTCTGCACCTGGCTGCCCGCCGGAATGGTGATCGCGGGCGTGGATGGATCGGGCGTCAGCCCCGGAGCGGCCTTCAGCGTAAATGCCAGGTAGACTGAGGCTGAAATACCGGGCGCGGGCTGGTAGCCGATCAGCCGGGAGAGCTCCGTCAACGATCGTAACTGGGTCGCCGTTCGCAGGTAGCTCTCGTTGGCCAGCCGCTCCTGGTAAAAGGTCAGGATGTCCAGCACCGTGGCGGTGGCGTCCAGGAAGGCGATGGTGAAATCGTCGTCCTCGCGCGTCTTGAGGGCCGCCAGCGCCGGGTAATCGGAAGTGGACAGCCGCGCCAGCATGGACTCCTTGAAGGTGGCCCAGGTGCCCGCGCGGTAGGCGATAGACGAGAGGCCGGGCGGGTTGGTCTCCACCTGCGGGGTTTCGACGCTGGTGCCGGAGCAGCAGCCACAGAGGCAGTCGGAATTTCCCGTGCAGCTCATAGGGTTCTCACTTCCCGCCATCCATGAACAGGGTCAACTGGCCATGGTTGGGAAAATTGGGATCGTTATCCAGCCGGGCGATTTGCAACGGCCCGAGCTTAATCTCTCCGGCCGACAGGTACGCGCTGGAATTGACGCCCTGGGGTTGGAACGTCACCGCCCGCACCGCCGTCACGCCCGCCACGGAGCGGGCCGCGGCGTAGATCGGGCTGAGAAAAACGGTCTGTCCGAAGGTGAAGTTGTCCGGGGCGAAGAGCCTGCCCAAGACTTGCAGCAGGGCGCGCTGCACATCGCTCCGGAAATAATTGGGATCCACGCAAACTTCCAGCGCGATCTGGAGAGGGACGTATAGAGGCGGGGCCAACTCCAGGTCCTGGCCGGCGAGCCGGTAGCGTTCCTCGGTGCGTTTCAAAGTCGTCTGCAGGTCCGGGGCCGGATTGCCGCCTCCCTTCGGGTCTACCGCCAGAAAGACCGTGTACCAGCTTCCCGTCCAGCGCAGAGAGGCCACGGCTTGGCTGACTTGCGGATTGCCTTCGGCCACTGCCTCGTAATCCGCCATGGTCACGGCTCTTTCCTGGGTCAGAAACGCCTGCGGCGCGCGCCGGCGGATCTGCTGATTGGTTTCGGGGTCGGCGCCTCCCGTGGCCGGCAGCGGGTTGCGGCAGGCTCGAATTCGGGCATCGGCCGCAGCCAGGAAGATCAGGCTGTCCGCTCCGACGTTGCCGGCAGTGCCGTTGCCGATCCGGTAGGAGCCGTCGAAGGCGGTGCCGGTATCCGGCGCCTTCCCGTTGGTGTCGTCTCCGAACCGCAGCGTCGCCGTGCCGTCCGATTCCACCTCGACCACGAAGCCCGGGTCCGATTCACCGCTTTCGAGCAGATCCTGCACCGGGCTCCAGGTTTCCGTGCGCGCGTTCAGAGTTCCGGACAGGGAGATGACCGGGACCGCCTCGCTCGGGTCGAAATGAATCTGGGCGTAGGCTGAGACACCAGCGGCCGCCGTGCGGGCGAAGCTCCTGACCGAGACCAGTTCAGACTTGAGGTTGACCTGGTCGGCGGCGGTGCTCAGGGAGAGGTTGGCGAATTTTTCTACAGTCACGGACGACGGGGCATAGACGACCTCGAGGTCGAACAGCACAGGGTTCGGGTCGGGATGTGCCGTGACGCCGAAGAGGAAAGTCCAGCCGGACGGGTTCGTGGCCTCGAGCGTCAGATACGTCTCCGCAGGGCTGCCCAGATCCTGTAAGTCCACGATCCCCGAATTGGGAAGCATGGTGGGAGTCGCCGGAAATCCGGCGGGCGGCGAACTGGGCGGGACATAGCTGGCCGGCACCTGGATCAGTTGCGAATGGGCGTTGATCTGAGTCGCTACGAAGTTCGGGTCCGCCGGTACCAGTGAGAGATCCGTGAACTGCTCGACGATGACGCGCTGCTGAATGCCGGCCGCTCCTCCTGGCGGGTTGTAGACCACCGACAGGTCGAAATGGGCGGGGTTGCCAGAGTTGGCCCCCACCACGACACCGAATAACTGCGGCCAGCCGGCCGTATTGGTGGCGCCGAGAGTCAGGCACGTGAAGCCTTTCGAGTCCTTAAGGCTGACCACGCCGGTCGCGCCGAGGAGCACCGGAGCGGGCGCTACCGGGACGCCGGCCGCGGGCAGGGAAGCGGCCGGCAACGGAACCGCCTGAGTCAGCGGGCTGTCCGGGACAGTCGGGCGGAACCGCACCGGCAGCGGTGTGGGAGGCGCAATCTGGCAGCGGTCGGCGCCGGGGTCGCGCGGGAAGAAAAGCGCGGGCGCCCGCACCGTGCCGAAGTCCTTCCCCGAGAAGGATAGGCCATGATCGGCCAGGACCACGTTGCCGAAGGCCGCGCTGACGTCCGTCGCGGTCTGCTGGTCACCGCTGGAATCCAGGTAAGAAGAAGAGATACAAGCCGCAAACGGCAGCGCATCTTCCTGGGACCATTGGATTTCGGTCACCGGGATCGGATTTCCGTCCTTGCCGGTGAACAAGGGGTCGACCAGCAGGGCCACCTGGGTCAGCCTGACGGCGCAGCGGTGCCGGATATCGGCGTCCGCCGGGTCTCCGGTCTGGGGACCTTTCATTTCCTGGAAGATCAGGACATCGCCCGGGTGGAGGTTTGGGTAGGAGCCGGCGAGGGTCGCCTCGGTGGCGCCTTTGGGCAGGCAGCAGTCGGTATCGCCCCAAGTGTAGAAGGAGATCTGGTCGTGTTCCGGGTAGAGGACCGCGTCGCACATCGGCTCGAATACCTGGACGCCGCTCAACAGTGCCGCCTCCTCGTTGTTCGAGCCGATCGCCAGGCTGGAGGGCATGCCGGGCGCAAACGTATAGAAGCGCGTCACGGAGCGGTCCAGGAAGATCGGGTCTCCGGGGTTTCCGGCCACCTGAAGCTGGATCCAGGCCCGCGCGTTGGCGCCGTCGTGGACGTGGTAGTCCACCAGAAGGGCGTGCCTGCGGAGCGAGATCCGGCTGCGCGCCGTCCCCAGGTAAGCCTCGGTGGCGACGGCGTCCTGCTGGTAGCTGAGATGATCGCCGACGTAGGCGATCAGTTCGGCAAGCGCTACGCCCAGATCGGCCTCGCTGGTGCCTGCCCATCCCGGCAAAAGCTGGCTCAGGCGGTCGAGGATCACGGTGCGGAAGCTGCCATAGTCCTTAGCCAGGTAATTGATCGGCGGCGGAACCGGTCCGGATGGCGGGCACTGGGGGGACTGCGGGGCGCAGTCGAAGTTCGGTCCGCATTCCACCTTGAACGAAAATTCGACCTCGGCCAGTTGCGGATCGAACCCAATTAAGACCTCGGTGACCGCAAAAGGGTCCTCCAGGGCCTGGGTGGAGTCATTGACCAGGCGTAACTTATACGTCGAGAAGTCGCCCGCCTGGCCGGTGCGGACTACCAGCACGTTGGCGGCGTCCGGGAGGGACTGGAAGTAGCTCTGCTCCTTGGGATTGGTCAGCAGCGGCGGAGGCGTGGAGGCCGGCGCCACCCAATCCACCGAGATATGGGTGATGCTTTCGCCGCCCTGGATGAGCACGTTGTTAGGGGCCAGCGTCGAGGGCACCGCCTTCAGGCAATGGATCAGCAAGGTACGCTGGCGGGGGCTGTCGAGCGCGACGGCGTCCTGGTCGAGCACTTCCAGGTAGTCGATGCCGTTCAGGGAAGCGCTTTTCAGAACCGCGCTCTTGCGGTTATCATTGCAGCAACTGTAGATCATGCGGTTGCCCCATGAACGAAGGTCTGGACCTGGGTCACGTCGGTATTCAGAAGGCTATATGTGACGGTGACGGTAAGGACCGCATCCTGGGCCGATGCCACGACGGAGAGGACCTTCACGTAATTGCCGAGCCATTTCTGCAGAGCGCCCTGTACCGTGAACTGGGTGGCGGCGGCCATCTCGACGCTGTTGGGGGCGAAGGGTAGCTGCAGCAGGCCGCTCCCGAAATCCGGCAGGTTGACCCGCTCGCCGGGAGACGTGAAGAGCACCTGCTCCACCAGTTGCTTCACATAATCCTGGATGGACGCCTCCCGCGTTCGCCCGCGCCCATCGAATTGGTACGGAAAGTTGAGATTCATCGCATCCCTCTCAAGTGGCGATCACCCGCGTCTGGGCCGCCACGGGAATCAGGGGAGTGCCGGTGGGAACGCAGGTCGCGACGCCCGACATGATGACCACCGGTTGGCCGAGCGACATCACACGCACCGCGCCTACCACCCACTGGGCGGTGACGCAGGGCCCGTTGCCGCCCGGCGGCACAAAGGGGCAACCGGCGACAACGTAGGGAGCGGCGATGGTGGTGATCGGCGAGCCCGACACAAGCACCCTCGGGCTGGGAGCTGTAGGCGTGGCCTGTCCCCCGTGGGAGCACATCACCGTCGCTCCGAGATGCAAAATCGGTGCAGGCATAACTAAACCACCGTCAATGCGCCGAGGTTGACGTCGACCGTAGGGCCCACCAGCGTGATGGAGGCCCCTTGCCCGTTACTGATATAAATGCCCGAAGCGTTGACCACGATCATGGCCCCGCTGGCGCTCTTGAGAATGATTCCGCCGGTGGCCGGCGTGGGCGGAGCATCGCTCAGGAGCAGCATGTTCTGACCGGTGGTCTGGAGCACGATGTTCTGTCCGGGCGGAATCGGCGGCGGCGCGGTGGCAAAGACCGGGACTTGGGCAACCAATCCCCAGAAGCCCCCCGTCCAAATGGGATAATCCGAATCTCCCTGCTCGAATTCGACCCAAACCTGGGACCCGATGGGCGGCACGATGAAACACCCGGCCTGGATACCGGCGGCGGGTACACAGGGCATGGCCCAACTCGAAGGCGTCTCGCCGAGGACATCGGGCACCTGTACCAGGATGCGGCCGATCTGCTCCGGGTCGACGTTGGCGATCACCAGCCCGCGGTACTTTCCGTAATATCGTTGGGCGTTGCCGCCCGGCGTGGAATCTGTTGGCGTCATAGATTCACCGTCGGAACGGTGGAGACCAAACCGTTCCGGGTCAAAGTAAAGTTCTGCTTGTACTCTCCGCGCTTGATCTTGTGGGTCACGTTCTTCACGTAATAGAGACCGTCGAACGCGGGCCCGGCCCCGCGCACTCCCACCAGTTGGCGGGCCTTCAGCACCCCGCCATAGCGGGTCACATCCAGGCTGCCTTCGCACGAAACGACTTCGGCGTACTGCGCGGCCGCGGCCAGGCCCATCATGACGGTCTGCGGAATGGGCCGCTTGGAGAGGTCGTCGCGGAGCGGCTGTAAATCGCCCAGGATGTTAGTGGGCAGGGGCGGGATTAACCCCAGCGGCGGGTTAAGAGGCGTAATCGGCGGGATCGGGATCGGAATCGTAACGCCGGTCTGCTCGTTATAGATGAACAGGATCGGAATGCGGTTCTTCTCCTGATCGAAGGTGAAATGCATGCTCTCGACGTTGGTGTAGGCGTCCATGTCGATGCTCAAAGCCGGCTGCGCCGGGCCGACCTTGATCTGGGGTCCCCAATACGCCGTGTTCGTGCCGGGTACCGGTCCGGGGTCGATGTAGAAGACGTAGCCCGCCTGTTCCGCCAGATACCGGATATATTCCAGGTCCGAGCCTTTCTGACTGGGGATGCGGTCGATGGGAATGGGGACGTCGATCAGGACGCTGGGGATGATCAGCGGGATCACTCCGAACATCGCGTACTTGAGAAGCATCAGGGCGACGCGCGCTTCGGCCGGGCAGGCGGGGAACGGGAACCCGCTCCAGTTGGACTGATCCATCAAGACGGTCAGATCCTTGCCGGTGATGGTCAAGGTGGAGTTAGAGCCCTTGTCGCCGGGAGAGATCTGGTTGTTGGTGATCACGCCGTCCATCAGTACGTTGGCAACGCCATTGACGGTGGCCACCAAAACGACCCGCATAAACAGCAGGGGCAGCCCGCCGGTGAGCAGGAAGAGGATCTGCAAGGGCGACTGCTTATCGATGCTGAAGACCAGCTGAAATCCGCTGGAGCCGACGTCTTCCACCTTCACTTCGACCTCGGACAGGGCGTCGAGCACCACGCGCGGCACCGGCAGGGGGAAGACCGGACCCATCATCAGACTGAGTTGGACGCTGCTAAGCACCACCTACTCCCGGTACACCTTGAGGCGTGGTGATACTCAGGACCCTGCCGGGAGTCTCGACCAGATCGTCGGGACGGATCGCGCCGTTGGCGTCGCAAATGAGCCAGAAGACCAGCGGATCTCCGAGGTACCTGGCGGCGATCAGATCGAGCCGGTCCCCTTGCCGAACGGTGTGGCTGGCGATGGTCGCGAAGTTCGGCGCGCCGGGCTGCGGCACAAAACGACGTGCCAGGTAGGTGATGGATTGACCGTCCGGCGTGGTGTAAGTCAGGGTTCCGGACCGGTAGTAGCGGCTGTCGGCGGGAAAATTGACGGCCGGCAGCACGCCCATCTGTATCAAAGCTTGAAGGGGATAGTTCATGGCAAGCCTCCCAAACCGAGAACCGAGATAGCCACACTGGCCGCCTGGGAAGCCAACTGCTGTTTATTCGTGAGATAGGTCATAAACAGGCGGCCGCCGGGGTGAGAGAAGCCCAGGTCGTCGACGTTGAGGACCCGCAGGCCCAGGCTGACCTTCGCGCGGATTGGGTTGAGGTTAGGATCAAAAGCCTCCTCGGTGATGGAAAAATCCGTCAGCCGCACGGGGACCACGCGGCTCTTGCTCCAGACAAAGAGCGTGAGGGGCTGCTCCAGGGGGATGATTTCCAGGGTCCCGGCATTCGCCATGGCGTCATCGGCCTGCAGCGTTTCGACGGTCGGGTTGACCAGCATTTCCAGTTGCGCCAACTGGGGCTGGAGGCCGAACTGTACGGCCAGCGGAAACTGGTTGGGGAACTCCAACTGGTCGGTGGCATCCAACTCCGCTTCCACCTTGATGGTTTCGACCGCCGGTCCGCGCAAACGGAGCGCGTCGACCCGCACGCCGTCCTGACCACCGGCGACGGCCTGGATCTGCAGCGTGCGGGTCAGGGAATCGGGGTTGTATTGCAGGGCGATGACGCTCTGGATCGCGGAGGTGTCCGGGTCCATGGTCACGATGCCGCCCTTGACCAGGCGGGGCGAAACGGGGGAACCGCTAGCCATGAGATCTCCTCATTTCAAGCTCCTTCCAATGGCGCGAGCAAGGCCCTGTCCGAAGCTCCGGCCTCCGGACGGTCCCGGCTGCAAAGGCATGCGGCCCAGCCGCAGGACGGGCGTGCGGCGGGAGTTGGCCAACGCGGCTCGGGCGGCTGGATCGGACAGGACCCGGGAAAGTTCCGTTTGCAGCCCTTCCACCAGCGCCTTGTGGTTTCCGGGTTCCACGCCCTTCAACATCAGACGGTCGATAGTGACACGGATGCGGCTCATACCCACCCCCGGATCTCGGCTTCGGAAAGAGGCCGCTCGATCTTCTGTGCTTCGAGCCTGGCTGCCTGCATGAGGTGGCTCATGGTCACCGGGGTCCCGGACTCGGCGGCCAGAAACGCGGCGTTCAACGCGATGTTGCGGATGTTGCCGCCGGCCACATTGAGCTGGGAGAGCTTTCCGGGGTCCAGGCCCTGGGTGGGAGTGTCCGCGGGAAAAATACGGCTCCAGATTGCATGGCGCTGCGCGGCGTCCGGAAAAGGAAAGCTCACGGTGAAGCGCAGGCGGCGCTGGAAGGCTTTGTCCAAGGCGGTTTTCAGATTGGTGGTGAGAATCGCGAGGCCCTGGTATGCCTCCATGCGCTGCAACAGATAGCTGACTTCGATGTTGGCGTAGCGGTCGTGGCTGTCCTTCACATCGCCGCGCTTGCCGAAGAGCGCGTCGGCTTCGTCGAAGAGCAGAAGAACGCCGCCTTCTTCAGCCGCATCGAAGACTTGCTTGAGGTTCTTCTCGGTCTCTCCGATATACTTGCTGACCACGGCGGAGAGATCGATGCGGTAGAGATCGAGAGCCAGCTCGCGGGCCAGGACTTCGGCTGCCAGCGTCTTGCCGGTGCCGCTTTCGCCGGCGAACAACGCGCTGACACCCAGGCCGCGCCGGCCTTTGGCGGAAAAGCCCCAGGTCTCATAAACCTTCATGCGATGGCGCACCTGCGATGCCAGGTGGCGCAGAGTCTGAATTTGCAGTTCGGGCAGAACCAGGTCTTCCCACTCGGCCATGGGAACGAGGCGCTGGGCCAGGTCTTCCAGGCGGGGGCGGGCGAGGGAGCGGCACACGTCCCACAGATCCTCCGGGCGAACGGAGGCTTGCTCCGAACCCGCCAGCGCGCCGGTGGAGAAAATGGTCTTGGCGCTCAACCGGAATTGCTGAGACAAGGCATCGAGCGTCCCGTTGCAGGCAGCCGCCGCCGAATCCAGCGCCTGCTCCCAGAGCCGTTTCTGCTCGGCCGGCTGCGGCTTATCGACGTCGAACCGCAGGAAGGCGCGGTCGAGCCGGAGAGGTTCGGCGCTCGACAGGAACAGCAGGCCCGGTATCCTCTCTACCAGATGGCGGGCGGAAGGGGTGAGACCGGCGCTGCCGCACCGCAGGAGCAATACCGCGGGCAGGAGCAAGGCCTCCCGCTGCCACAAGAGGGCGATCTGGTCCAGGTCGAAGCCGGGCGCCGGAAGGTCTTCCGCGCGCAAAGTGAATAACTGCCACCCGGCAGTCCAGGCCGCTAAAGCGGCGGCGTCTTCCTGGCCCTGGGGATCGTCGCCGCAGAGATGAAGGATGGGGTCCTGTTGCGAATCGTTCTCGAAGACGCGGACGGCCTGGGCGGCTACGGCTTTGTGTTCGCCGGCGATCCACAGCGGAAATGGGCTGGGTCGAATCAGGGACTGGAGGCGGGCGTCCGGCAGGTTGACTCCGGCCAGGTAGTGTAGGATGCGTTCGTCGATGCGCAGGGGCGCGGTGGTGAGCGAGTGGCCGGGTTCCACTTCGATCAGCCGCAGGCGGCGTAGCGGGCGGGAAGGGGTCAGGGCGGTCCAGTGGGGTTCCGGAAGGGCGGCCATCGCCAGGCCGAAGGTGGCAAAGGCTCGCGGCGGATGTCCCTGGGACTCGCCGCATTGCGCGGCCAGCCGGGAATCCATTTCCACTCCGGCGCACAGAAGGAGCAGGGCGCGTTCGAAGGTGCTCAGTCCGAACAGCTCGCTGAGGCGGTCGATGGCGGGTGGTTCTTCGAGGGCGTCACGGGCGATCTGCAGGGATTCCACAGACTCGCCGGCCAGTCGCTGCTTCAAGCGGGCGAACTCCGCCACCAGATAGGCCTGGTTGGCCTCGGTCCACGCGGGTTGGTGTTCGGCGGCTCTCATACGGGGATGAACGGTCCCGCGAAGGTGGGCGGGGTGGCTGCCCAGTTGACGGCCACCGGACTATCGACACCGTCCACGCGGAGGCGTGCGAGGTAGGATCCGGCGGGAAGGGTTGGGAATTGGAAGCTGAGCGAAGCCGTGGGTGTATCGAAAGTCCGGGCCGGCGCGGCGGTGCCGCCCATCGCCAGGGAGACGCTCTGGTTAGGCAGCGCCTGCGGGTCGCAACTGAGGGTGACCAGGGTTCCCGAGGCATTGGTTACCGCGGTGGGCGCGGGGACTGTGAGAATTTTCGGAGCGATGGCGAGGGGGACGCTGTTGGTGCTGCGCACTACCTGGCCACTGCCGTTGGTGAAGAGGACCGAGAGGCTGTAGACGCCGGCAGAGAGGTTCGTGGGATCTTCGGGAACGACAAAGGAAACGGATAGATCGGTCGCCGCGGATGGCGGGAAAGGAGGATACCGAATTCCCAGGCGCCCGTTGTTCAGCGCAATCAGGCTGGCGCCGCCTAGCGCCTGGCCGGTCACCGTCACCGCATCCCCGGGAGCCGCCGCGGACTGGCCCATGGGCGCCTGCACCTCGAACAATTGCGAGGGTCCACCGGCGTCGGCGGAAATGTTCCGGCTTAGCACCGGCAGGGCGGAGGAACTGGCCAGCGGCGACTGTATCAGAACCACTGACACATCGAACGCAAAGGTCGGGCGAAAGTCGGATTTGAGCGCCGTCCACAGCCAGGCCATCTCCTCACGGCCGAGAATTGCGGGCGTGACCTTGATCATTTCGATCTGGTCGGCCAGCCCCGACGAGCTCAAGGCCCCGGCCAGGGGATTGGTGGACGGAAGATCGTTCAGGGCAGTGTTGATCTGGCCGCGCGGTAGTACGGGGTTTTCGTGGAGCATGAGGAGCGCGTAGCCCAGGAGCGCCTCAGCTTGTGTATCTTCGGCGGCGTAGGCTGTCAACAGGTAGTGCAGGTCGAGCGCAAGCGGAGGGTTCTTCAGACGCGTCCTGCCATCGGGGGCGGCGGAGGGAAGCTCGACATTGCGCCACGCGGCGTTGGGCGTGACCTGGTGCAGGAAGATATTGACCTGCAGTTGGGAACTCCCGCCGCTCCCGATCTTGGCCTGGATGATGTCGGGAGCGACCGCGGACACCAACACGCTTCCCAGGGGAGACGCGGGTTCGTTGTAGACGATGTTGAGGAAGTACTGCAATACCGCCGTGACTCCGGAGATGGCCAAGGCATTGCTCATCAGGCCCTCCGGTTCCGGCGCTTGAGGTATTCATCCAGGTTGAGAGATTTGCGGGCGGGCTGGGCCGCGGGGCGGGCAACCGCTTGAGGTACCGCGGTCACTTCGATGCGGCCAATGTGGATCTCGATTTCGTCGCGTTCCGGCTCCGGTGGAGGACTGCGCCGGGGGAGGGAGGCACGCGGTTCGCCGGGCATGCCGGGAATCCTGACGGGGACGGCAGGACGATCGCCTTCCTCGATTAATGGTGTGAACGAGTAGTCAATGGCTATCTCTCGTTCCGGCTCTGGGGAATACGGCTCCGAGTGTTTGAGCGAATTCTCATCCGGTTTGTCTGGCAGGCCGGGTAGGAGGAGGGCAGTCGCGGGTTTTTCGTTTGGCTCCCGGCTACGCATGGGGAGCTGGTGCGGCGGCTTCGAATCCGCGGCGCGAGCAGTTTCACGAATCGGCAGGCGGCCCAGCTCAGGCGGCGGCGGGGCACCTGCGGCCGGTTCCACAACAGGGTCGGGGCGGGGGCTGACCAGAAGGCTCTCTTCGGCCACAAAGGGTTCGGCGCTTTGCGTAGCCGAGAAGAGCGGCCCGAGGATTGGGTGGATGGCCCGCGCGGGCGTTCGGGCGTTGGACACGATCCGCTGCAGGTAGCCGCTCATTGGCGCACCATCTCGAGGTAGAAAGCCCGGCGGGGTTCACTCAGGGAGAGGATTTCCCGTTCCGTCCAACCGTAGGCCGAGGCCAGGGTATGGACCTCCATCAGAAGCCGCCTGGCGCGAACCTCAATCTCCGACCAGAAGAAGGCGGCGAAATCCAGGGTTTCGTCCCAATCGCGGCCGCACTTGGGGCAATGCATGGAGAGCCGCGTCTCCGCCATCGGGTCGGCCGCGGCCAGGCTCTCTCCGACCGCTTCCACATCTTCTTCCGACCACGATGAACACGCGTCGCGCTCCAGGCAGCAGATCTCGAGAAGCCGGATCGAGGCCAGGCGCGGATCCGCTTCGCTGGCGGCGCGCGCTAAATCCCGGCTGGTGGGAAGACGAAAGGATCGTCCGTTCACCGCGATCGTTTCGCCCGGAGACCGGCGGCCACCTTCCATTAAGGCCCGGCCGTCCATCTGAAATTCCAGCTTCTCGCCGCATTGAGGGCACTCGACCCATCCCCGCAATTCCGGTCCGAAGCAAGAGCAGCGCAACTCGGCCAAGGCTTCGTTCCGGCGGCCCAAGGGCCAGTCCGCAAGGTGGTCGCGCGGGCTTTCCGGAAGGGCCGCACTCAGAGCCAGCAGACCCTGATCCAGCGGATGAAGGCGATGCCCGCGCTCCCACAGATGGAGGAAATCGGTACCGGAGAGGGTCCGCATATCACGTGTTGACGGTGGAGAGCGTGGGTTCCTGCGGCTCGGTGACGCTGGTATCGCGCTCGAAGCCCTCGTTCTCCAACTTGATGTGCTCGATGGCTATGGCGTTGGCATTGGCATCCAGGTCCGGCAAGGCCTGGTACTCGGAGACCCAGCAGCGGTAGATCTTGTAAGCGATCACCAACTGCCCGGCCTCGTTGTAAAACTCCAGGTAGATATCCTTGCGGAAGTTGGCCAGAGACACCTCCGAGCCGAGGCCGGAACCGAAGTTCCAGACCAGGCCTGCCCAGTCATGGAAGGCCATGTCCTGAGTAAGTCCCCGTTCGAGAGTAACTGCCTCGAATTTTTGGCGTCCAGGCGACTTGTGAGAGGTCGAGGGGTCGCCGCCCGAACGGTGCTCCACGACTTCAGTGGTGCGTTTCAAGCCGGTCATCTTACTGCAGCCGGCCACGTACTTACCGTCCCATTTCAGCCGGAATTTGAAATTCTTGTAAGGGTCCAAACGCTGCGTATTGACTGAGAACTGAGCCACGGCAATCGCCTCCTTATACCTGGGTTTGACCGGCCAGCTGTTGAATCTGGATTACGACAAACTCCGCGGGAAACAACGGGGCGAAGCCGACCAGTATGTTCACGATTCCCTGGTCGATACTCGGCTGGGGGTTGTTCTCCGCGTCGCACTTGACGAAGTACGCCTGTTGCGGTGTGGTGCCCTGGAAGGCTCCCTGGAGAAACAGGCCTTGCATGAAGGCCCCGACGTTGAGTCGGATCTGTCCCCATAGAGTCTCGTCGTTAGGCTCGAAAACCACCCATTGCGTGCCGTAATACAGGCTGGATTCGATGAAGAGCGCCACACGGCGGATGGGAATGTATTTCCACTGCGACCCGGCCTGATCGCTCCCCTGCAGGGTGCGGGCTCCCCACACGACATCGCCATAGACCTTGAACTGCCGCAGGCAATTGATGGCCTGCACGTTCAGCACGCCGTTTTCCGCGTCGGTAAGCACGAACTGCAGGCCGGAAACGCCGGTGAGGCTGGCGTCGATTCCGGCCGGGGCCTTCCAGACCCCGCGGCTGGTGTCCGTCGCCGCATAGATGCCGGCCACGAAGCCGGAAGGGGGGAAGAGGCGCAGCCGGTTACCGAAGAGCGGGTCGGGCGCCTGAACCCAGGGGTAATAGTAGGCGGAGAAATTGGAGTTCTTGCCGGTCAGGCTGCCGCTGTTCGAGCCAACCGGTCCGGAACTTGCCAGGGCGCTGGTAGTGGCTGTTTGCGGGCTATCGACAATGCAAAAGGCCCGTTTGCCGGCGCAGTAGGCCTGGAGGTTCTGGATAGTGGTCGCGTCGGTTTCTCCCGGCACGCAGAGTAAGTTGAAGATATCGACCCGGTCGAGGAGGTGAATCCCATAGTGATTGCCGGTCGCGGCGGGATCCGATCCGAGGGCAATCTCGAAATTGCCATCGCCATTGACACCGTCAAGCGGACTCAACACCGAGCCGTCCAATCCTCCGGTAAGTGGTGTGGCGGCTGCGGCCGTGGGAGTCCCGCTGATCGAACCCGGCGCGGTGCCGGTGGCGGGGTTCACGAAGGTGATGTACTGCGAATCGTTGTCGATCACGGTCACCACAAATTCGGGGTCCGTGGCGGTGGCCGAGAGATTGAAGAAGGTCTCCAGGACTACAGAGTTGCCGTTGACCAACTGCGCGACCTGGACGCTAAAGCGGGTCGGATCGGCGGTCTGCAATACCACGGTGATGCGGAGGTTGTTTCCCCATTGGCCCGGACTACTGGCAAACAGGGGAAGGGATCCTCCCACAGTACCGGTGGCGGTGGCGGCGGCTGTCGGGGTAGTAGAGGCAGCGGCGCCAAGCGTGCCATCCCATACAACTCGGATGATATAGGCCTGCTGGCCGCCATTGGCGAAGAATTGGTTGACGGCGTAGCCTAGATAGCTGCGCGAATCCAATCCGCCGAATCGGTTTTGGAAATCCGAAAAGCTCAGCACCAAAGCGGCCTCGTGGGTCGGGCCCTGGGCTGCCCAACCAGCGAAAGCGGCGATGGACGTAGCTACACCGGTGATGGTGTGAACGGCACTCGGTATTTCCTCGATATAGACACCGGGGAAATTCAGTAAAGGCGGCATGATTCCGTCCTCCTCCAGTTCTTATTTGCGGCTGACCAGATTCCGGGCGTATGTTTCAACACAGTTATCGAGCTGAGGTCAATGCAGGTGAAAACACTACGACGTTCCAGGCTGGATCCTATCGCTGAGTTACCTCAGACTGTGCTCTTAAACACCCTCCGCGTGTCACAAGTACAAATTCAGTCAGAAGTCTAATTAGCTTGGTCGCGTGTGTCAAGTAACAATTCCGAATCTGCACAAAGCGAGGGGGGCGGCTAGAGCCCTGGGAGGACTTCCGTTGTGCAGCGTGCTATCCCTCAAGGGATGACCTTTTCCCCTATCACCCGTTGCCTGGCATCCGGGCTCCTGGCATGTCTGCTGGCCGCTCCGGGCAACGGCGCCGAAACCTCGAAAAACCGGGCCGATCTGCCCGATCCATTGGTCGGCACCTGGTCGATGTTCGAGCTTTCGCACGGCAATACATATCCGGGCGTATTCACGCCGTTCGGCATGCTTGGCTGGACTGCGCAAATGACGGAGGGCAACGGCTGGCCTTACCAGTTTTTCCGGGAAACGCTGATCGGGTTCATGGCAACGCATCAACCGTCCGCCTGGATGAGCAATTACGGCCCGTTTTCGCTGATGCCGCTGACCGGGATGCTGCAGGTGCAGCCGAGTGAGCGCGCCTCCCATTTCAGCCACGAGAACGAGCAGGCGCGGCCTTATCTCTACAGCGTGCTGCTGGACGCCTACAAGGTAAAAGTCGAAATGGCTCCGGCCCGGCGCGGCGGCGCCTTCCGCTTTACGTTCCCGCGGACCGACGACGCCTATGTGGTGCTGGATGCGATGCACGGCGGCGGCGCGGTAGAGATCGACTCGGAAAACCATACGATCAGCGGCAGGAACTCCTCGGGCGCGCACAACTCTCCGAACTTCGCGCAGTACTTCGTGGCGGTATTCGACCATCCGTTCGCGCGACACGGGGTATGGGAAATTCCCGAGAACCCACAAGGCCGGTCCCTGCCGAACCAGCCGGTCGCGATCGCGGCGGATGGGGCGTCGCGCGCGGGAAACCACGTAGGCGCCTACGCCGGCTTCTCGACGAAGGCGGGTGAGGCCGTTACGGTGCGGATCGGGGTCTCGCTGATCAGCCTGGAGCAGGCACGCCGCAACCTCGAGCAGGAAATGCCGGAGGCCGATTTCGACCGGATCGCCGGGCGGGCGAAATCGGAGTGGGAGCACCAGCTCGCGAAGATCGACGTCGAGGGCGGCACGGAAGCGCAGCGGCGCACGTTCTACACGGCCCTTTACCACGCGGTGCAGTTCCCGCACATGTTGCAGGAGACGGACGCTTCCGGACAGATGGTGCACTGGAGCCCCTACGACGGCAAGGTGCATGCCGGCGAGATGTTCGCCGACAACGGCTTTTGGGATACGTTCCGCGCCCAGTTTCCACTGCTCGCTCTGCTGGAGCCGAAGAAAGATGCCGAGATCATCCGCGCCATGCTCAATGCGTATGATGAGGGCGGCTTTATTCCCAAGTGGCCCAACCCCGGCGAGACCAACGTCATGATCGGGACGCACGGCGATTCGGTGATTGCCGACGCCTATCGAAAGGGCATTCGGGGTTACGACACCGCCAAAGCGTATGCCGCGCTCCGCAAAGACGCGACGGAGAAGGGCAGCGGCGTTTTCCAGGCGCGCAGTGGGATCGAGGACTACATCAAGCTCGGCTACGTTCCGTACGACCGCGGCGTCCGGGAGTCCGTGGCCTGCACGCTGGAATACGCCTACGACGATTTCGCGGTGGCCCAAATGGCGAAGGCTTTGGGCAAGGAAGAAGACTACCGGTTGTTCATGGGGCGCGCCAAAAACTACCGGAACCTGTACGATGCCAAGACCGGCTTCATGCGCGGCCGCAAGGCGGACGGCTCGTGGATCGAGCCGTTCGATCCGCTGGCGTGGGGCGGCGTTTACACCGAAGGTAACGCGTGGCAGTGGCTGTGGTCGGTGCAACAGAACATCCCGGGCCTGATGGAGCTGATGGGCGGAAAGGCTGCGTTCATCCGGAAGCTGGATTCGCTATTCACTGAGACGACGGCCTTCAAGGTCGGTGGGTACGGGCAGGTCATCCACGAGATGACCGAAGCCAAGATGGAAGACATGGGCCAGTACGCTCACATCAACGAGCCGGTCCATCACGTCGCGTATCTTTACGACTATGCCGGCCAGCCATGGAAGACACAGCGTCTGGTTCGCACTATCGAAGACCGTTTGTACAAGCCCGGGCCGGCCGGCTGGCTGGGTGATGAAGATACCGGCCAGATGTCCTCCTGGTATATCTTTAGCGCTCTGGGATTCTATCCGGTCAACCCGGGCCAGCCTGTTTACGCGCTCGGCAGCCCGCTGTTCGACCGGGCAACGCTTCACCTGGAAAACGGCAAGAGCTTCATGGTCGAAGCGGTAAGAACGGCGCCTGCCGACATCTACGTCCAGTCGGCGACACTCAATGGAAAACTGCTCGAGCGGGCGTGGATTACGCACGAGGAGATCGTGAGCGGCGGCGTGCTGCGCTTCCGCCTGGGGCCGCGCCCGAACGAAAAGTGGGGTACTTCGGGGCTGCCCTCGCCGGATTCGGTGAACTAGACCCATTGCTCTTGGCTGGCTTGAGCGATAAACTCACGCATCGTGGACAGACGATTCTTTCTACAACTCGCGGCGGCCTCGCCGCTGGTTGCCGGGCCCGGCGATCAACCGGTGTACCGGGTGGTCACTCGACATAAGGCATCCTCCCGCCCGGCGATGCCGGGGCCGTATCCCGGCCAGATGGTGAGAGTGCACTCCGAGAAGTCCATCGATGCCGAAAGCGGGCGGGTGGACAAAGAGGTCGTCAGGCAGATGCTCTCGACCGGGATTCGTTCGCTCACAGGAGATGCCCGCGCCGAAGACGCCTGGGCGCGGTTCATCGCTCCCAAAGATGTGGTCGGAATCAAGGTCAACTGCTCCGGAGCGCCGAAGATTCAGTCGACGCCGGAAGTGGTGGCGTGCATCGCGGAGAGCCTGGTGGCGGTGGGGGTGCCGGCCAAACAGATTTACGTCTACGAGCGCTTCGATAACCAACTGCGCAGCGTGGGCTACGAAAAGTACCTGCCGCAGGGAGTGCAAGTAGCCGCGGCCGAGAGTTCGCGCGGCGCGATCCTGGGGTACGATCCCTATACCTACGTGGAAACCAGCTTCTTCGGTGAGGACGATACGCGCTCGAACCTGATCCGGCTGGTTTCCGACACGCTCACGAAGATCATCAACGTTCCCAACACGAAGGAGCACCAGGCCTCGGGTGTCACGGGGTGCCTGAAGAATATCGCGTACGGCAATTTTTCGAATGTGGCGCGGTCTCACGAACGCGAGAAGACCTACACGCTCTCGTTCATCGGCACGCTGGCGGCGGTCGAGCCCCTGCCTTCGCGCGTGGTGCTGCACGTGATGGACGGGCTGCGCGGCGTGTGGCAGGCCGGACCGTTCAGCGAGTATCCGCAGTTCCGGTTCTATCCCAAGCAGATCTGGTTGGGCACAGACCCGGTGACGATGGATCACAAGCTGATCGAGCTGATTGAAGCGAAGCGCAAGGCGGAAGGGGCCATCTCGATCTTCGACCAGTCGCGCGAGCATCTCGGGGACAATCGGAATCCCAACTTGAACCACTACATTCGAGAGCCGGGGCATGTGGAGTACGCGGGGAAACTGGGGCTGGGCGTTTTTGACGCAGACAAGATCCGGGTGAAGGCGGTGGAGGTATGATGCTGCTGCTGGCGGCGGCGATTCTTCCGCGCCTGTTCTGGGACGCCGTCCCCGACACCGCGCCCGCGCTGCGTGAGGCGGGGATCCGGGAGATTGCGGTCCCGGCGTCGCGCGCGGCGGCGTGGCAGGGGACCGAGGGCATCAGGGTCCAGGCCGCGGACCTTGCGGCGGCCGTGAAGGCGGAAGCGCCCTCGGTGGATTATCGTGCGAACGAAGCGACCGCGAGCCGGTCGCCCTGGATCCATTCGAACGGCTGGCAGTTCTTGCGCCTGCCGCGCGCGCACTTCGTTTACGAAGCAAAAGGCGGACAGACGGCGCTGGCGGCGGCCGAGGCCTTCTGCTACGGAGTGGATGCCGTGATCCGCAGCGACGAGACCGGGTTGAAGCCGTTGGGGCGGATGCTCGGCTTTCTGCGGAAGATCGAAGGGGAGCGCGGGGCAGCCGTCGCCGATATCGGGTTTCTGGACGATGGCTCGGACGATGCAGGCGAAGTCATGAACCTGATGGTGCGGGACAACCTGCTGCTTCAAATCGTGCCGGCGCCGCAGCCGGCCATGAAGCTGACGGTGCGGCTCGGCTCGAAGGAGTTTCCCGCCGCGGACGCCGACGACCCCGGGCGGATGGCGCATCTGATCCGCGCGGCGCTGACGGACGAACGCCGGTCGGTACGAGTGTACGGGAGCCTCGTGGTCGTGGCGCGGCTGGAGGCATCGGCCGGTGGACTGCGCGTCCACCTGCTGAACTATGCGGGCGCTGCCCGCCGGGTGGACGGGGTGCGGGTGCGCGTCCTGGGCCGTTTTCCGCGGCACGTCCTCACGGCGGAGGGCAGCCCCGACGCGCAGCTGATGGATTACCTGGTGGAACACGACGCGACCGAATTCACACTTCCGGAACTGAAGACGTATGCAGTAGTGGAGCTATCGAGGTGATGCGGACAATGAAGGGGATTTCCTTAGCAGCGGTCCTATGGACCGGAATGGCGTCCGGCCAGACTTACGACCTGTTGCTGCAGGGCGGGCACGTGGTCGACGCCAAGAACGGCATCAGCGCGGTGCGCGATGTGGCGATTCGGAACGGCGCCATCGCGGCCGTGGCGGAGCACCTGGACGCGCAGGCCGCGGTGAAGACGGTCAACGTAGCAGGGCTCTACGTGGTGCCCGGCCTGGTGGATATCCATGTGCACGTTTTTGCGGGGACCGGCGAGCGGAATTCCTACGCCGGCGATAACAGCCTGTATCCCGACGGGTTTACTTTCCGTGTGGGGGTGACCACGGTGGCCGACGCGGGCTGCGCGGGGTGGCGCAATTTCGAGGAGTTCAAGGAGCGGATCATCGACCGCTCGAAAACGCGTGTGCTCGCATTCCTGAACATCGTGGGGAACGGGATGCGCGGTGGGCGTTTCGAACAGGATGTCGAGGACATGCAAGCCGCGCCGGCCGCGGAAATGGCGCTGAAGCACAAGGGGCTGATCGTGGGGTTCAAAACGGCGCATTATGCAGCGCCGGACTGGACGGCTGTGGAACGGGCCGTCGAGGCGGGGACTGCGGCGGGGATCCCGGTCATGGTGGACTTCGGGGAGGATCATCCGGAACGCCCCCTCGCCGAGTTGGTCACACACAAGCTGCGGCCCGGCGACATTTATACGCACTGCTATTCGGGCCTGCGGCACGAGCTCGACGATTCGGGCGAGGTCAACCCGGGGATGATCGCCGGCCGGAAGCGCGGTGTGATCTTCGACGTCGGACACGGCGGCGGGAGCTTCGCGTGGCGGGTCGCGGTGCCGGCGATCCGGCAGGGGTTTCTCCCCGATTCGATCTCGACCGACCTGCACATCGGCAGCATGAACGCCGGGATGAAAGACATCCTCAACGTAATGAGCAAGTTTCTGGCGATGGGGGTCCCGCTGGATCAGGTGATCCGGGACGCCACGTGGAACCCCGCTCGTGAGATCCATCACGAGGAGTTAGGCAATCTGTCGGCCGGCGCGCCGGCGGATGTTGCGGTGCTGCGGGTGGAAACCGGGAAATTCGGGTTCACCGACATGTATGGCGCTCGGATGGATGGGGGCCAGCGCCTGGCTTGCGAACTGACGGTCCGCAACGGGAAAGTGGTGTACGACTTGAACGGGATCACCCGGCCGGAATGGAAGACCCTGCCGAAGGACTATACGCGGACAGGGGACTCGCGGTGGGACGGTGTGACTCCGGCTCGGCCGGCGGTTCGCCGGTAGGCGGCCCACCCGGCAGGGCAGGGTGAAATTTAGCGTGATCTCCGTGAGAACAGGGTATATACTGTTGCCTATCTAGATATTCGAGTGCCTAACGCTTGAATGTTCGGGCATCGCTTATGGGTGAAGGTTCGGACTTTTAGTCTAAGGGGGTCGCTATGGTAGGGAAAACGTGGATTACGATTGCGGGAATCGTGTGCCTGGGCATCGCGCCAATCTATGCCCAGGAAGTCAGCGCCGGGATCACCGGACGCGTCACAGATCCGTCGGGCAGCGCCATTGTGGGGGCCGCGGTGACGGCGAAAGACCAGGACCGGGGCACGGAGTGGCCCACAACCACCAACGAGGAGGGGATTTATGCATTCCCTCGAGTTCCCGTGGGCCGGTACATGGTGAAGGTGGAGTCCAAGGGCTTCAAGACCTCGCAGGCAGCGGTGACGCTGGAGCTCAATCAGCGCGCGCGTCTCGACTTTTCGATGGAGGTCGGCGTTGTCGCCGAGACGGTAACGGTCTCCGGCGAAGGTGCGCTGCTGCAAACCGATACCACGCAGGTCGGGTCGGTCGTCAGCGCGCAGACCATCGTCAACACACCACTGATCAGCCGCAACCCAATTGCCCTAACGCTACTGGCGGCGGGTGTTACTACACCGGACCCGTCAGGTTTCAACAGCGGCGTACGCACTGGGGGCGGCGGACGGCCATATGTAAACGGCAACCGGGAGGAAGGTAATAACTTCCTGCTGGACGGCGTCGATAACAACCAGACTTCGGATAACCTGACGTCGTACCAGCCGAACCTGGATGCGATTGCGGAATTCAAGATGATCACCAACAACGCCTCCGCCGAGTTCGGAAATTTCCAGGGCGGAATCATTAACGTGGTGATCAAGTCGGGTACCAACCAGTTCCATGGGAACGTATTCGAGTATTTCCGCAACGATAAGCTGAACGCCAATAACTGGGCGCGTAACTGGACGGTGGGACAGAACTTCCGCTCTCCGATTCGCTGGAACCAGTTCGGCGGCACCG
Organism: Bryobacterales bacterium; assembly: GCA_963836015.1. Taxonomy (GTDB): domain Bacteria; phylum Acidobacteriota; class Terriglobia; order Bryobacterales; family Bryobacteraceae; genus CAWCDJ01. The sequence goes on from CAWIIF010000004.1 coordinate 1,647,370, forward strand.
TCGGCGGGCCGATCAAGAAGGACAAATTGTTCTTCTTTGCGGATTACCAGGGGCTCCGCAAGGCAACTCCGCCCAGCGTTTCGGCTGCTATAGTCGCACCCACGTCCTGGCGGAGCGGGGATTTCTCGAACCTGCTGGATCCGGTGTACTCCGGGGTCGCCGGCGGTATCCAATTGTACAATCCCTACTCGGTGGGAGCAGGTAGCCTTCGTGCGCCGTTCCCCAATAACCAGATTCCGACGACGCTGTTCAACCCCGTAATTAAGAATCTGTTTGGAGACCCGAAGGTGTACCCGACACCTTCGCTTTCCAGTCAGGCGCGGATCACGGATTCCAACTACTTCTATAGTAGTTCGAGTTATGTTAAGTCGGACCAGGGCGACCTGAAGCTGGACTATCGGGCGACTGATAAGGATTATTTGACCGCCCGTTATTCCAACGGCCGCCAGGATCAGCCTGGCGTAAACACGGCCCCGTTCCTTTACAACAGCTTTAACATCGCGCCCTTCCAGAACGGCGTCATCAACTGGACGCGCAGCGTCAACCCGCACCTGGTCAACGAAGCGCGGGTGGGCGTGAATAACCTGATGCTCAACAACGGCGGCGAGGATAAAGGGCTCGGCGATATCGCCTCGAAGCTCGGAATCCAGAACGCGGGCGCGGGGCTGCTCTCGTTACAGGGCTTCACCTATATGTCCGGCTTAGGCAACGCGAATATCGGCACGCAGCAGTTGTTTGCTACGACCACATATCACTACGCGGATAACGTGACACTGATTCACGGCCGGCACATGATGAAAATGGGCGGTAACATTCTCCGGCAGCAGATGAACGTCTTTTACGCGGGGAACAACGGCCGTTCCGGCTACATCAGCTTCAGCGGCCGGTTTACCGCTCAGAACGCGACCAACCCCTCGGGAAAACTGGTGCCTGAGGCCGATTTTGTGCTGGGCATGCCGACTGACCTGGGCCGCGGATTGAGCACGGGAACCTGGGGTCATCGGAAGACCATTTACGGCTTCTATTACCAGGACGACTGGCGAGTTACCGATAGCCTTACGCTGAACCTGGGGTTACGGTGGGAGTACCACACACCGCTGGTGGAAGTGCTCGACCGGCAGTCCAACTTCGGGTTGTTTACCGGACAGTTGGAACTGGCCGGCAAAGACGGCAACAGCCGCGCGCTGTATAGCCCTTATAAGAAGGACTTCCAACCGCGAATCGGGTTTGCTTATACGCCCAGTGTCCTGAGCAAGAAGATCGTGCTGCGCGGAGCGTACACCGTCTCTTCGTTTATGGAGGGCACCGGCACCAACCTGCGGCTGCCGCTCAACCCGCCGTTCAACTCGGAATTCCAGGCCTTGTACAACACGCCGAGCGATGTCCTTCCGAAGACCACGCTCGACCAGGGCCTTGGCGGCCTGAACGCGAAAGATCCTTACATCGGCGCGACGATCCGGTTATGGGATCCGAATGTGCGTCCAGCCGAAGTTCAGCAATGGAACTTCAGTCTCGACTACCAGTTGCCGGCGAACAACGTGCTGACAGTAGGGTACGTCGGACAACATGGCACGCATCTGGTGGTGGCCATGCCGTACTTCCAGAAGATGCTGGTAAACGGGAAGGCCGTTCAGGGGCCGTATCTCGCGGGAAATCCGGACTTAGTCAGCAAGATTACGCAGATCTCTGGAACGTGCGCTTGTGCGAACCAGAAGTACAACTCCTTGCAGGTGACGCTGCGCAAGCGTTACAGCGCGGGAGTCGAGTACCAGGTGGCGTACACGTGGCAGAAGGGGATGTCGGATTCGATTGGCTACTACGGTCAGGGCGGCCAGGCGGGCAGCCAGTCGGCATATTGGCAGAACCTCTACGATCAACGGAGCGAGTGGGGGCCGACGTATTTCAACGTGAAGCAAAACCTGGTCGGGTCGGTGGTGTACGACCTGCCTTTCGGCCGCAACAAGCGGTTCGGAGCTTCATGGAACCGCGCGGCCGACGGCGTCCTCGGCGGCTGGCAACTGGGTGGCATTTACACGGCACACAGCGGCTTCCCGCTGACCATCAAGATGAGCGGCGATCCTTCCGGAACGGGGGCTCGCAGCTTCCGCGCCAATGTGGTCGGCACGCCCAACGATCTGCACCAGATCGGCCCGGGCTTGAAATTCCTGGATATCTCGGCCTATGGCACGCCCGGCGCCGGCACCTTCGGTAATGCCGGGGTCGGTATCGTCCCCGGTCCGGGAATGAGCCGCCTCGACCTGTCCCTACACAAGCAGTTCAAGCTGACGGAAAGCCGGTACTTCGAACTGCGCGCGGAGGCGTTCAACGTGTCGAACACTCCGATTTTCGCCAGTCCCGCTTCGCAGACCATTACGTCATCGCTGTTCGGCGAGATTCGCAGCTCGCAGGGTGAGCGAAACATAGAACTGGCAGCGAAGTTCTACTTCTAAAACGGCCCGCTTCCTGACGGTCGCGGCTCTGTGAACCCAGAACCGCGAGCGTCGGGGAGCGGGTGTTCACCATCGAGGAGGCATGATGCCATTCCGATTCCGAAGGCGCGAGTTGTTCCGGCAGGGTGGACTGCTGGCGGCAGCGCAGGCGCTCGGCGGGGGGATCCGGCGAGCCGTCGCGGCGCCCCTGGATACCGGCAGTGAGATGTACCGCTCGATCGGCGTCCGGCCGCTGATCAACGCCCGCGGCACGTTCACCATCATCACGGGCTCGACCACGCTGCCGGAAGTCAAGCGCGCAATGGACCAGGCGTCGCGCAGTTTCGTCGAGATGGACGAGTTGATGGACGGCGTGAGCAAGCGCCTTGCCGAGCTGAGCGGGGCGGAGTGGGGGATCGTGACGGCGGGGTGCGCCGCTGCGATTACGCACTGCACGGCGGCGGCGATTGCCGGCGGCAATCCGGAGCGTATGCAAAGGCTGCCGAATGTGAACGGACTCAAGAACGAAGTGATCGTACCGGCATACTCCCACAACGTTTACGACCACGCCATCCGCATGCTCGGGGCCAAGCTCATCATTATCCACGACCACGCGGAACTGGAGCCGGCATTTAACGAGCGCACGGCGATGGTGTACATCATGGCTGGGCTTCAGGATACGGGTCCGCTCGGCACCCAGGTGGTGGCGGAGGCGGCTCGGCGGAGGAAGGTACCGGTGCTGGTGGACGCCGCGGCCGAGGTGCTGACGCTCAAGCCCAACGTGCACCTGGCTCGCGGTGCGAACGCTGTGGCGTACAGCGGCGGAAAGTGCATTCGCGGGCCGCAGGCCGCAGGGTTCCTGCTGGGAGACAAGGACTGGCTTCAGGCGGCATGGACCAACAGCGCTCCGCACCATGCGTTCGGCCGCTCTCTCAAAGTCGGCAAGGAGGAGATTTTAGGCATGCTGGCTGCGGTGGAGATGTGGGTGAAGCGCGACCACAAGGCCGAATGGGCGCAGTGGGAGGCGTGGCTCGGTCACATCGCGACCAGCGTCAATCGGGTGGACGGCGTGACCACGAAGGTGAACCAGCCGTCGCCCGATCTTTCCAACCGCACGCCGGAGCTGATGATTCAGTGGGACGGAAACAAGCTCGGGATCACGGGTAGCGAGGTCGCGAAGATTCTGTTCGATACGGACCCGCGGATCGCGGTGGCGCGGTCCGGCGGAATGCGGCCGGGGAACATGGCGAGCACCATCGGGATCGTGCCATACCAGATGTCGCCTGGTGATGAGAAGGTGGTGGCCGATCGCCTGTACGCCATCCTCTCGAAGCCGCCGAAGATCGAAGCGCCGGCGATGCCGGAAGGGCAGTCCGTCGAAGTCGGCGGGCAGTGGGACGTACATATCGAATTCCAATACGGGTCGATCCATCATACGGTGGTGCTGGAACAGGAGGGCACACGGCTGGTGGGCACACACCACGGCGAGTTTGCTTCGGGAGATCTCAGCGGAAGCGTCACCGCGAACACGCTGCGCTTTCAGAGCTCCCTGCCGACGGACGGCACCCGGGTGGGGTTCCAGTTCTCCGGAACGGTGCAGGAGAATCAGATGGCGGGCGTGGTTGGACTCGGAGAGTACGGCGAAGCCCGCTGGACGGCGGAGCGCCACCAGTATCGAAGCGGCGCCCGGCGCGGTTAGACCAACGAGAGGAGCGTACATGAACAAGACGAACCGCCGCAAATTTTTCGGTCGCGGGCTGGCTGCCGCCGCAGTTGCGACCGCCGCCGCGGGGCCGGCCGCTGCGCAGGAAAAGCCCTCGAAGCGGGTGATCTATAAGGACGGCAAGAAGCCCGCCAAGACGCCGCTATTCAGCGGCACGGTGGCATACGGAAATCTGCTGTTTATCTCAGGTGTGGGCGCTCATTTCGAAGGCGACGTTAAGGCCCACACCAAGCACGTGCTGGACGAAATCCAGAAGCAGTTGGAGAGCGCCGGCTCTTCGATGGACAAGGTGCTCAAGTGCAACGTCTATTTGAACGACATCAAAGACTGGCCGGCGATGAACGAAGTCTTTCAAGGGCGCTTCGGCGAGGAGCCTCCGGTGCGAACGACGATCGCGGCCGCCGGAGGAATCCCGGGCAATTCGCTGGTTGAGATCGACGTGATCGCCTGTATCTGAATCAGGAGTTCGATGCGCTAATCCCGGAGCTCGACAACGTGTCGAGAATGATGGTCGCGGGATTCAGCGAGTCGCTCTGATTGGCATTCGCCTGAAATGCCGATAGAAGCTGGCTCAGAGTATCGCCCGAGCTGCTCCCGCCGGACGTGCCGCTGTCCGTATCGGATGAAGACGGCTGGACGTGATGATGGTGGTGGTGGCCGCCAATTGCATGGGCAAGATCCTGGACATTGGGCAGTGGCCGCTTGTCGATGCGTTGGTGAAATCCCCCGCAAGCTGGTTGAGCCGGTTTGCGGCCGTCGAGTTGCCGCTCGCCTGGGCCGTTTGCGCGGCGTCTTGCAGGTTCGTGGCAATCTGTTGAGTAACCTGCTGGTACTTAGCCGGGTCCGATTGTCGAAGCGTGCCCTGCAGGGAAGAGCTGAGGACCGACTGTAAGTAGCTGCTGGAAATACCGTTGATGGATTCCATGCCGGCTTTATTAGCATCTCGATCTCCGCTAAGATACTCAAAATACGGGATCGAAACGATAGCCCACCGCTAAGTTCGTGACAGTCCGGCAAATTTTTGACGTTTGCGCTTTTTCCCGGTTTAACGGCCGACGTCTTTCATCACCTGGTGCGCGGCGGCGATGACACGCTCCTCCACGTCCGCGGCAAACGGCCCGGACTGGCCGTAGTAGATCATGCTTTCGTTGGCCTCGTAGCCGCCTTCCCGGAGCACGTGCGCGGAGGGGATATAGCACATCACGTCGTTGGAGTACCCGGCGACGACGATGGGCTCGCCGGGATACTCGCGCTTGATGCGGAGATCGTAGTCTACGGTCACTTCGCCGCCGAGGGCCAGCAGCGTGAGGCCGCGGCCGAACCGAACGGCTTGCACGGGGTAGACGATGCGGTCGATCGCTTTTCCCGCGTCCAATGCCTTCAGCATCATCTGGGCGCGGCGGACCTGGGCCGGCACGCTGCTCTTCAGCTCCGCTTCGAGATCGGGGCGGGTGCGCGGTGCGAGCTGCAGGGTGGTCAGGCGAAAAGCCGAGCGGAGCGGGCCTGAGAGCGGCGTCATACTCGCGGTGATGACGCGATCCACCTCCGCGGCGAGCGAGCCGCCGTATTGCCGTGCCAGTTCCACCGTGCCGCGAGGGTTGGGGTTCTGATCCCCGCCGCAGAGCATCAGGAACAAGGCGGTCGCGCCGGGGTGCTGCGTCTCCAATTCAGCCGCCGCAAAACCGGCGTAGTCGCCGCTGAGCTGGTAGATCTCCGCGGTCAGGGTCGTGTTGTGGCAGGCGTACCCGAAGAGCACCGCGCGCAGCTTGCCATCCGCGCCGGCGATCTTGAGGACCGGCACGGTGTGATCGACCGGTCCATCCGGGTTGACGCCGATCTTGAAGCCCGAGGGCGTCGACTGGCGGCGGTTGACCGCGAACCCGGCGGAGCCTCCACCGTATTCGACCGTGGCCGGGGCGAGGTCGCGGATCGCGGCGCCGATGGCAGTCACCACGTCGTCGATGAACTTGCGCTGATAGACGAGCAGTTTCTCCTGCTCGGCGGGAGGGAACACCGTCAGGTTCACGAGGTTCGACCAGACCACCGGACCGGTGTGGGTATGGCTGGAGTTGATCAGCAACTGCGGCCGTTTGAGCCCGTACTGCTTCTCGACTCTTGCGGCGACGGCGTCGGCCACGACGCGCGGAACGCCCACTACATCCGTGCTGACGATGACGATCCGGCGGCCCGGGCCGCTCTCCAGCGCCAGCGCCTTGGCCCAAAGGGGCGTGAGCGAGCCTTCCGACGGGTGGGTGCGGGCGGCATACCCGGACATCCAGATGGAGCCGGCCGGCGTGATGTCCACCCGGCCGACCCCGGCTTTCCAACCCGCGCCGGAGAGGCCGGCCGCGGAGAGCAGAATCGCAATCAGGGTTCTCATCGAGGTTGTGTTGGGTATAAGTTTATATGGTGCGAAGCACGAAAGGGGGATTCATGAACCCAACGCGACGACGCTTTTTGGCCGCGGCCCCGCTGGCGGGCGCCGCGCTGGCGGCCGACGCTCCCGGCGACCGGCCCGCCATCCTCGGCGGCGCCCAGGCGCACCCCGCGCCCTTTCCTTCCTGGCCGGTCTTCGACCAGACCGAGGAGCGCGCGATCCTCGACACCTTGCGCAGCGGCAAATGGTATCGCGGCAACGGCAAGAGCGTTGCCCGTTTCGAGGAAGCATACGCCCGGTTGACCGGGGCGAAGACGTGCCTCGCTACGGCCAATGGGACGAGCGCGCTGTTCACCAGCCTCAACGCCATGGGGATCGAGCCGGGCGATGAAGTGATCGTGCCGCCGTACACGTTCATTGCGACCGTAAATGCGGTGCTGCGGCAGTACGCGATCCCGGTTTTCGTCGATACAGATCCGGATACGTTTCAGATGGATGCCCGGAAGGTGGAAGCGGCAATCACGCCCCGCACCCGGGCGATCGTTCCGGTGCACCTGGGCGGCAACGTGTGCGATCTGGATGCCATCCTGACCGTGGCTGCGCGCCACAATGTCCCGGTGGTCGAGGACGCCTGCCAGGCGCACCTGGCCGAATGGCGGGGTCGCAAAGTGGGCACCTACGGGCTCGCCGGATGCTTCAGCTTCCAGGCGTCCAAGAATCTGAACTCCGGCGAGGGCGGCGCGATCCTCACGAATGACGAGGACCTGCGGGAGCGCTGCTTCGCCTTCCACAATAACGGGAGCGGCTTCCGCTCGATCGGCAGCAACTTCACCTATAACTCGACCGGCTGCAACCTGCGAATGACGGAATTCCAGGCGGCGCTTTTGCTGGCGCAGATGACTCGAATCGAGGCGCAGGCCAGGACGCGTACCGAAAACGCGTCTTACCTGACCTCCCTGTTGAAGGAGATTCCAGGGATCGAACCGGCGCGAATGTACGACGGCTGCACCCGCAACGCCTATCACTTATATATGTTCCGATTCGGCCGGCAGGAGTTTGCCGGCCTTCCGCGACCCGCATTTCTCAAGGCAATGGCGGCCGAGGGAGTTCCGGCGTCCGGAGGGTACAGCCCGCTCAATACACAGCCGTTCCTCAAAAACGCGTTGCACTCGCGCGGCTACCAGCGAATCTATTCCGCCGGCGAGATTGCGGCCTGGGAGGAGCGGAACCGCTGTCCGGCCAACGATAAACTGTGCGGGGAGGCGGTCTGGTTCACGCAGACGATGCTGCTGGCGCCGCGGGAATCGATGGAGCGGATTGCCGAGGCCATCCGCAAGATCCGCAAGCACGCGGGCGAACTGGCCAAAGCGTCGCCGGCTTAGTGCTTTTCGCGGCCCGGGTCCCAGATGGTGGCCTCGATGGTCCGCTCCTTTTGCGGTTCGCGAGCCCAGTAATAGACCGTCACGATCCGGCCGTCCGGACGTTGGACGGAGCGCGAATAGCCGATGTCCCACGCGCCCGCATTGCCGCGAAGAAGGATCTCCGGGCCCCACGTTTTGCCGCCGTCGCCGCTCAGGCGCGCCCGCATTTCGAACGGAGGAGCGCGGTGGCCGTAAGTGACCGCGAGGCGTCCGTCGCGCAGACGGACCAGGCTCGGCGGGTTGCCGCTCTTGTCGCCCGTATCGGGCGCGGGCCGGCTCAGGTATCGCCAGGTATCGCCGTTGTCGCTGGTGACATAGGCATCGATCCAGTTCGGGCCCTTCCGGAGCGAGTCTTCATGGCGCACCGCGGTGACAATTTCGGTTGGCGACAGCCGCACCGATGAAGGCATGATGGAGAAGCCAGTTCCGGGATCCGGCCCAATCCAGGCGACGAATTTCCAGGTCAGCCCGCCATCCGTGGTACGAGCGGCGAAAGGACGGCCCTCGCCTCCCGCTGCTTTTGCTGCGGTGAGGAACACCATGGCATCGTGCTTCCCGTTCACGATGTAATCGGTCCGCGCCATGATGGAGGTTTGCCCGAGCATCGGGAAATTGAACGGACCTTTCCAGGATTTGCCCCGATCGTAGGAATAGAAAAACCACGACCGGCCCTGCTGCCCTTCGGTCATGCGGAGCGCCATGCAGAAGCCGGGGCTGGTGAAATCGATCGGCTCCGCAAGCTCGACCGCCTTGCCGCCCGGGCCGGACGCCGTGTACATACCTTCCGGCGGCACCAGCGCCGGAACCGGCTCGATGCTCCAGGTCTCGCCGCCATCGAGACTCCGGCCAAGATACGGCTCTTCGGGCTTCGACCGGTCGTAGGGGTGGCGATCGGGGCCCATCCATTGGAAATAGGCCGCGCTGAAGCCCACCGCGATTTCGTTGTTCCACGACCAGATGCCGTGATTCGCCGGCCAGCCGCCATAACGCCCCGCCTTCGAGTAGACCGTGACATGCCGGATTACCCTTGGCGCCTCCGCGCCGAAAGCACTGCAGCAAGACACAACCGCAAACAGAAACGCCGGGAATCGCTTCATGCGCGCACTATCCTTTCTTCAGCAGCCAAACTTCAGCCAGGCGGGAGTGCTCCCGCCAGTTGAGGTGCTCTTCGTTCTCGGGACGGTCCCATGTGAGCACAAGCTTTCCGTTCCGCACGAATTTCGGCGCTACGGGAAATTCTTTGAATTCGCCCACCCGGCGCCCGTCGACGGCCGGTGCAACGCGCTCGCCGTTGATCCTCAGCAGGGCCTGTCCGAAGCCCGAGGAGCGCACGGCGTATTCGCCGCTCTCCGAGAGTCCCTCGTAGACCATGGCAACGGGCCACATCGTGACCTGCCAGGAGAGGCGCGCGCGGCTCTTGCCCTGGTCCCACCACCAGAACGTCGGCTCGGGATGTTTCGGCGAATCAGGGTCGGCCGGATCGACATCGGTGCGAACTACGTGCGGGGACCTGGCAATGTTGCCGAGATCGTCGTAGAAGCTGCCGGGGCCGGGGTGTTCCCACGTGGCGAGTTCTCGTAGCCGGCGGCGCTGTTCCTCCACGGTTGCCAGGGCGCGGACCTTGCGGAACTCGTCCTCGAGCCACCAGCGATTGTTTAGCGGATAGTCGACAAAGTCGAGCACGGCGCCGCGCTCCTCGCCGATGGCGTGGTATTTCGGGACGCTGGTCTGCAGTCCGATCGAGTGAAACAGCTGGTCGCACAATTCCACGATGCGCGCATGCAGCTCAGGGCTGGTGGGCCGCTCTACGGCCTGGTTCAGGATGCTCATGGCGGCGTTCATCGCAGCGCCCGGATCTCCGGGGCGAAGCATGGCGCGATTGGCCTCCAACTCGAGCTTCGTTTCGCGGATCAGCCGGCGGCGTACGAAAGCGTCGTAGTTGGCGCGCAGCAGGCACATTTGCCAGCGCCAGTTCCCCGACAATTGCGGCGCTTTTCGCTCGAGCTCCTGCCAGCTCTGGAGCGTGCCTTCCACCGAGCCGTTGTCCACCAGCGGGCCGTGCCAGTTCTTCTCGAGCGCGAGGATCGCGTCGGCGGTCTCTTCGGCGATGGCGGGGTGAAAGTAGGCCCGGGCATAATCGATCAGGATGTCGCGCACGGGCAGCGCCGGGTCCCAGCTCAACGCGCTCCATACCGTCTTGTTGACATCGTCGTGAACGCCGTCGGAATAAGAAATGAACCCGTCGCTATAAGCGGCCCAGCGGTTGTGGATCACTGCATACTCGGCAGGGCGCGGATTGACGGCCTCCCTTCCGAGCGTGAGCGCGTAGGCCTGGTCCCATTCCGGCACCTGGTACTGGCACAGCTTATTGTGCGTGATGTCCGGATAGAGGCGCAGCATATATTTCGCCGGCAGCCTCCGGCGTGTCTCCGCGATCGGCGGTCCTGACGGTCCGGCAACCAGGCCGGCAAACCACGCCGGCGATTCCCGTTCGATGTACTGATAGACGAAATCGATCTGGGCAGGGCTGAACCACTGGAGAGAGAGCCAGACCCGCGCTTCAGGGTGGAGCGGCCGCATGCGCCGCGCGAGATCTTCGAGGAAGGGCAGGACCAGCTCGGGCGGATTGCGGCCGGGGTCACCGCCCGGGAAGAAGATGCCGCTCAATGACGGGCAATCGCGAAACAGCTCCTCGCAGCGGTCCAGCAGGGCGGTGCGTTTGGCATGGTCGCGCAGATCGAATTCGGCGGGCAGCCAGATCCAATAATCCAGGCCGTAGCGGTGGCAGATCTCCCCGAGCGCTCGATTCATTTCCCGGCGCGGGAACTTCATGACTGGTGTTGGGCGGTCGTCCTGGAAAGGAATGCCCTCGATGCTGTTGACCCCGAAACAGGCGAGCTCCCGAATGTACTGCTCGAACTGAGCGGCATCCCAGGCGTCGTAGGAGTTGGCCTGCGCGCGATAGCCAAGCTGGTGGCCGCGGATGGCATACGCGGGCGCGGTGGAGAGATCGAGGGGCCGCGCCAGGGCCAGGCTGCCGCGCGACCACTCGAGCTCGCGCAGCAGGCGGCCCGCGCCGAACAGCACGCCGCGCGGGTCTGCGCCGATCACCCACACGATGGGCGAGTTACTCTGCGGATCGACGAAAAGCCGGTACCCTTCCGGCTTCGATACCGTGCGGGAAGGAACGGCCCGGCCCCACCCAGGCACTTCTTCCGCGGAGGTAATCGCGATGACCGCTCCGGTCGCCGGCCACTGCGTCGAAGTCTTGAGGGTTATCCCCGTGCGCTTCGCGATTTCTTCCACCAGCACCGTGGCGGCGGTCTTTTCGGCATTCGGCAGTTCACCCGGCCGGACCACAACCGTGGCCCCATGCAGGTCGATGCGGGAGTCCGGCGATGTCTGTGCCGCCGCCGTCAGGAACGGGGCTGCCGCGGTGGTTTGCAGGAACCTTCTCCGATTCATGCGTCGGCTTCCTTGCGGAGGCTCTCGGCCAGGCGGCGGGTGTCGCGGGGCGCGGTGATGAACGCGGCGGAGGCCAGTAGCAGCGCGGCGCCGACATACGCGATGGCGGCGACCGAGATCGCAAAGCTCAGACTTTCACGCTTGGCCAGGATGCCGATGACCAGCGGCGCGGTGCCCGCCCCCACCAGCCAGCCGATCATATTCATGAAGCCGACCGCGGTGCCGCGCGCCTCGGGCCGCACCACATCGAAGACCGATGCAAAAATGTTCGCGTCGTAGAGCCCTTTGAAGAAGCCCCAGGCCGTCAGCGCCAGCATCAGAACCGGCAGCGATGTAGTCTGCCCGCACAGCACCACGAACGGAGCCCCGCAGGTGACGCCGATGGCTTGCACCATCATCCGGCCGCCCGGCTTGGTCCGCCGCATGACATCGGCCATCCAGCCGCCCACGGGGGAGCCGACCATACTCGCCAGTTGTACGAATATCGTCGCGGTCAACCCGGCCATGGCCAGGCTCAGCGAGAATTTGTCGTACAGGAATTTGGGCATCCATGACAGCAGCACCATGCCCACGAAGTTGTCGCACATGAATGCGGCCATGAGCAGCAGGACCGACGGAGTGCCCCAGATCACCTTCAGAAAATCGCTCACCGGCAAACGGTGTTTCAACTCGGCGGTCGATTCGACGCCGGCGTCCACCAGGTCCGCGGCGCCGCGTTTGGGCTCGCGGAGAAAGCGGTTCAGAAGAATGCCCAGCAGTATGCCAGCCGATCCGAATACCACGAAGGAGAGCCGCCACCCGTAGTATTGCCCGATCAGGCCGGCGAAGAATCCGCCCGCGATCGTCCCCATGTAGACGCTGGTCTGATGGATGCCGATGGCACGCGACCGCGTGCGCTTGCCGTGATAGTCGCTGACCATCGACATGGAGGCGGGGAAGTACATCGTTTCGCCCAAACCCTCGGCCGCCCGGAAGAAAAGCAGATTCCCGAAATTCCGCGACAGGGCCGTGGCGGAGCAGATGACGCTCCAGATCTGGAGGCCCCACAAGACGGCGGATTTTCTGCGGACGCGGTCCACGAAATTTCCCGCGAATGGCGCGCAGACCCCGTAGACCCAGGCAAAGGAAGACCCCAGCAGCCCCAGTTGCACGGAGTCGAGGTGCATCTCTTTTTCGAGCAGCGGAAACAGGGAGAAGATGGCCTGGCGATCGGCATAGTTGAGGAAGGCGATGGTCCACAGCATGCCGACGACGTGCCATTTGTAATTGGGAGACTCGGGCTGCGTGCTTTTCGGATTGACGGATTGATTTTTGGTGGTCGGCATCGGCCAGAGCCTCACGCGTGTTGAACGAGCCGCGCCCCGGCCAGCATGGCGGCGCGATCCACGAAACTCACTTCGGCGGCGATCCATTCCCGCATGCGCCGGCCCTCCGCGGTCTCCTGCGGGGCGGAGATGAAATCGAGGTCGAGCTTCAACGCCTCTTCCAGTTCGGCCGCGATGGCCGGCCAGACCACTCCGATATCGCCGGTGATCGGGATGCTGCCCTCGAGGCGCGCGAACCCGGACATCTCCATGCGGAAAGGCATACCGGTCAGCTTGGTCTTGGGGAGCCCCTGGTCGACCGCTGCCTGGACCTGGGAACCTTGCCGCTCCTGCAGCCACGCGGCTTCCAAATTCGGATCGAGATCGATCCGGATCAGCGACTTCTTCGCCAGCGAATAGGTCGGCTTTTTCCGCCACGCCGACCAGATACCATGGCCCGTGTAGAGTTCGAATGGGCCGTCGTGAATCTCCTGTGCCAGCGCGATGGCCGATTCGACGATCACATCGGCGCCCGCCAGAATCCCGGCGATCGATTCGCACCGGCGGGTAATCGAAATCGCGTCGCCGATCGCGAGGCCGACCTCGCCTCCGCCGATCAACTGCGGTACCGACACCACTACCGGGATGCCGAGGCGCGCTCCGGCGCCGATCATGGTTCGGGAGTCGGCTCCGAGGCCCGCTATGTGTTCGACGGTGCTCCCCGTTGGACCGGCCAGTTGCTCCGCTTCGCGCGCCAGAGCCTCGGTGCGCGGGCCCAACGGCCACGCCATGTTGCCGGCAGCCTTGAGGATGACGCTCCCTTCGGCGGCCATAAGGCCGTCGTAGAGATCCCAGCCTTCGGAGGTCCACTCGGCGAGCGCGCGGCGCTCTTCCGCGCTCAAGACCGTCGCCTCGAAGACGGCGCCGCGCGGGAGGATGCGGTGATCCAGGCCGAACTGCCCCTCCCAATTGATCTTCACCCGCTTGACGCGGTCGAGCGTGCCCGCCATCTCGTGGGCCACCACGGCGGAACTGGTGATGACGCCGTCGATCACACGCTTGTGCATCAACTCCGCGATGAGCGTCGTGACTCCTTCGTGAATGTTCGGGCCGCTGCCGGTGACCACGACCACCTTGCCACCGCGCTGCTTGGCGGAAGCGATCTGCCGCGCGGCCTGCAATGTGCGTTCGCGCGAACCTTCGGGCAGCTTCGACAGCCACGCCTGAATCGCGGTACGTTCGGGCTTCATGAGTTTGCTTCCGTTGGCGCAAGCAGCGCACGAACGCGCTCGAGGTCTTCGGCGGTATCGACGCAGACCGCTTCCGCCGTGCACCGCGTCTCGGCGACCACGATCGGGATGCCATGCTCGAGCGCCCGCAACTGCTCCAGACCCTCGATCTGTTCCAGCCGCGATGGACCAAGCGCGCTGAATCGGGCCAGTGCATCCGCGGTAAAGGCGTAGATTCCGATGTGGTCGTAAGCGCGGAAGTCCGGCGGGCGAAACCGGGGGAAGGGAATCAGGGCGCGTGAAAAATAGAGAGCCATCCCGCCGGCGCCGGCGACCACTTTTACGAAACCGGGATTGGTGTAGTCTTCCTCGCGGTCGATGCGCCTCATCAGGGTTGCGATTCCCGCGCCCGGCGAACGCGCGAGGAGATCGACCACTTCGTCCACCATTCGAGGATCGAGCATCGGCTCGTCACCCTGGATGTTTACGACGATATCCGCACCCATGCCGTGGGCCGCCTCCGCGACGCGGTCCGACCCGCAGGCGTGCGAGGCGCTGGTCAGCACCGCTTCGCCGCCGAAGGCCTCCACTACGCGGGCGACGCGGCCATCGTCGGTGGCGACGATGACCCGCGAAATGCTGCGGGCGGCGAGCGCCCTCTCGTAGACGTGCTGTACCATCGGCTTGCCGTGAATATCGGCCAGCACCTTCCCCTGATAGCGTGTGGAGCCGTAGCGGGCGGGAATGACGCCGAGCGCAACCATGGCTACCTGGTCTTCAACTCGCGCGGATTCACCGTCACATGTTTGATGCGGATGCGCTTCCACGTATAGGTGATCTGCAGGTTGCCGTCGCGCCCCTGGATGATCGCCGGATAGGAATATTCGCCCGGTTCGTCTTCGAGCACATACGGCGTGCCCCAGGTCTTTCCGTCATCATCGGAGAAGGCGAGATTCAGGGGGCTGCGCCCTCTCGCCGTGTTGTTGAAGACCAGCGCCACGCGGCCGTCGGTCATTTTCACGGCGTCGATGCCGGCGTCCGGATTCGGCAGCGCGGTCTTCGTGACCGGGCCCCACGTCCGCCCGCCATCGCTCGAAGTCGACTCGACGATGGCGCCGATCGTCCGCGTCGAGCGCATGAGGGCCCGCACATGGCCGTCCTTCGTCTCCCAGATGGTGGGCTGAATCAGCCCCTTCCGCACATCGTCGTACACCAGCGGGCCGTGGATACTCCACGTTTTTCCGCCGTCGGTGCTGCGCTCCATCCACGCGGTGTAGGTCTGGTAGGCTTCGACGGAAGTCCCCGCCAGAATTGCGCCGTCGGAAAGCGTGATCGGCTTGCAGCGGATCGGGCCCAGCAGGCCGCCCGGCAAGTAGATCACATCGCTCCACGTTTTCGCGTCGTCCGTGGAAGTGCGGTACGCGCCAATCCAGTTCTGCTCGTCCGGCCCGAGTTTGAAGAACAGCCAGATCTTTCCGCTGGAATCCCGAAACAGCACCGGATTCCACGTGGGCGTTTCCGGGAAATGAGTCATGGCTTCGGGCGCCGACCATGTTCCGCCCTTCGGCTTGCTCGACATCCAGATCTCGACGCTAGGGTCCCGCTCGTGTTTTCCGCCGAACCAGGCGGCCAGCAGTTTGCCGTCGGGCAACTCGAGAATGGTGGACGCGTGGCATTGCTCGAAAGGCGCCTTCTCGAAGATGAGCTCCGATGTCTCGGCTTTGACCTTTGGGCCTTGGGCCCAGGCGGAAACGCCGGCCGCGAATACGATCCAGGAAATTCGTGACATTCTCATCATGCTATTGCGCCCTCCAAGGGTTCGATCCAAGTCCTTTCCCGCAGCCATTGGCGGCACCACGTCCGGTAAGCCTCCACCTGATCGCGCCGGTGTGGCGAAAGCGGCAAGGGAAGGGGTCCGGAGGAAAGGCCGCGCGCTTCCAGGCCGATTCGCACCGCCCACGGAATCGGCAGCTTCACCACCTCTTCGATCACCCGGTCCAGATCGTCCTGGCGGCTGCGCGCCGCCGCGAGGTCTCCCGCGCGGTAAGCGTCCACCAGCGAGACCAGAAGCTCCGGCAGAAAGCAGGCGATGCCCGAGATCACGCCGTCCCACCCGGCGCTGATCGCGTCCAGCGCCAACGAATCGTCCCCCACGAAGAGGTCGAACTCCCGCTGGGCTTTCGCCTCCACGAGCGGAGCCAGGTGCCGGGATTGGCCGCTGCTGTCCTTGATCCCGGCAAAGCCCGCGGCCGATTCGAGCAGCCCGACCAGGTTATCCAGCTCCAGCCCGTTGGTGAACGAGGGCAGATGGTAAAAGAGGCACGGCAGCTTCACGGAAGCGCAGACCACCCTGGAGTACTCGAGCAGGTCCTCCTGCTGGTATCGAAAAAAATAGGGCATCGGCAGCAGGACGGCCCTGCATCCCACGTCCGCGGCTGTGTCGGCGAGCCGCAAGGTCTGAGGGAGCGTCTGCGCGCCGATTCCGGCGAGCACGGCAAACCGGTCGCCGGCCCTGCGGGCGGCCTCCATGATCAGGCAGATGCGCTGTTCGATGCTGAAGCCGGCGTACTCGCCGGTGGCGCCTCCGATGACGACCCCATCGATCCCCCGGGCGGCGACAAAATCGATCAGTCCGGCGAAGGCTCCGAGATCCGGTTGGCCGTGGCCGTCAACCGGCGTTGCTAATGCAGCCAGCACACCTCGGCGCAGGGTCCGGGAGAGGAGAGGGGCTGCCGCGTTTGGCATGAGAACGAATCTATCATGAATGAAGACGCCCGGACAAGGTTTTCGAAACGAGAGTTCACTACTGCCAGAAATATCGGCGTAAGTGAAACGCGCCTATCCCGCCTTTAGCCGGTCGGAGATCGTGCGCGCCGTACGGCGAACCGCGTCCACGAGCTTCCGCTCGTCGGCGAGCCTGGCTTCCGGCAGGGATACGCTCAGGGCCGCCGCTACGCGTTCGGCGGATACCCAGACCGGCGCGCCGAAGCAGTAGCCGCCGGTCGTGCTCTCTTCCCGGTCGACGGCGTACCCTTGTTCCCGGACTCTTCGGAACTCCTCGTCGAGCGACGCCGCATCGGTGATCGTGCGGGGCGTGAACGCGTGCAAACCGTAGGCGGTCAACAGGTGTTCGCGGAGCGCCTCGGGCTGATGGGCCGCGATGCATTTGCCCACGGAGCTGGCATAGGGAGGGATGAGCCCTCCCACGACGTTGTACATGCGGATGCGCTGCGGGCTGTCGATCACTTCCACGATTTCGATGTGATTTTGGCGCAGAAATGCCAGGCTGACGGTCTCGCGAAACTCCCTGCTCAGATCCCTCATAGGGGGTTGTGCCGCGTGTTTGAGCCGGTCCAGAAGGCGGTCGGATTGAAGCGAAAAGCCGGAGCGCGACAGCACGTAGAGGTCGCCCGGCCTTCGCTCGAGAAGCCCTTTCTTTTCGAGGGTGCACAGGATCCGAAAGACCGAGCTTTTGGACTGGCCGATCGCCTCGGTCACATGCACCAGGGAGACCGCCTCCGCTCTCAGGCTGATCAGTTCGATGATGTCGATCGCGTTGCCGACCGCGCGGATAAAATACTCTTCCTGCCGGACCTTGGGCTTGGGCGGCGCCGTCTTTGGCATGCTGTTTCAATCTACCGCAGGAGAGCCGGAACGGCAACAAAGGCAAGGATTTGGCAGGGATGGTATTTCAGATTGCCATCCTTTGTGATAGAAATTGAAACTATGATTCATTTGAGACCGGGCCTATACCTGGGCGCGATGCTGCTCGCCGGCGCAGCCTGGGGAGCGGACCTTCAGACTGCGATCGTCATCTCTCCCGGCAATGCGGCCATGCCGGTACAGAAGGCCTCCCAGATGCTTCGTGAAGAGATCGAGAAGCGGACGGAGCTGCGTCTTGCCGAAGGCCACTCGCTGCCGCCCGCCGGCAGGCCTTTCGTCCTGGTAGGCACCAATCGCGAAGTGCAGGCGATGGCGCCCGATCTGTTCCGCCGGCTTCCCGCCGCGCCCGAGGGGACGGACGGCTTTCGCGTGGCCGTGGACGGCGGCTCCGTAGTGGTGGCCGGCAACAGCGCTCGCGCCGTGGTGTTCGGCGCAGGGTACCTGCTGCGCCACGCCGAGATGCGCCGCGGGAAGATCCTCCAGGTCCCCGACGGCCTGACGGTATCGACGGCGCCGAAATACGCCATCCGCGGGCACCAGTTGGGATACCGGCCGAAAGTCAACGCCTACGATGCGTTCACGGTTCCGATGTTCGAACAGTACATACGCGACCTGACGGTGTTCGGCACCAACTCGATCGAGCTCATCCCGCCGCGATCGGACGATGCGGATCAGAGCCCGCATTTTCCGCTCCCCAAGATCGAGATGATGGAACAGGTCTCGCGCATCTGCGACGAGTACGGGCTGGATGTCTGGATCTGGTATCCCGCCATGGACAAGGACTATTCCGACCCCGCCACGGTGGAGTCGGCCTTGAAGGAGTGGGCCGAAGTTTTCCGCCGCCTGCCGCGCATCGACAACATTTTCGTCCCGGGCGGCGACCCGGGCCACACCGAGCCCAAGTACCTGCTGGCGCTGCTCGAGAAGCAGACCGAGAGCCTGCACAAATACCATCCCAACGCCCGCATGTGGGTATCGCCGCAGAGCTTCTCGAAAGCCTGGATGGACGAGTTCTACCAGCTTCTGCAGGCGGAGCCGAAATGGCTGGCGGGCATCGTCTTCGGGCCCCAGATTCGCGATAGCCTTCCGGAGTTGCGCAGGAGAGTGCCGGCCCGTTATCCCATCCGCCGCTATCCGGATATCACGCACAGCATCAACGCCCAGTATTTCGTGCCCGACTGGGACCTCTCCTACATGGTGACCGAGGGCCGCGAAGTGGCCAATCCGCGTCCGCTCGACGAACGCGCAATCTTCGAGGCGTACAAGGACTACGCGACCGGGTTCAGCACCTATTCGGAAGGCGTCAACGATGACGTGAACAAGTTCGTGTGGAGCATCCTCGGATGGGATCCGAATGCCGACCTGGCCGCATCGCTGCGCGAGTTCGGCCGCTACTTCATCGGTGATGAGGTGGGCGCCGATTTTGCCGCCGGGTTGTTCGCCCTCGAACGAAACTGGCGCGGTCCGCTGCTGAGCAACGAGGGCGTGGATACGACCTTTCAGATGTTCCGCGACATGGAGAAGCGGGCTACCCCGCAGATGAAGCTCAACTGGCGGTTCCAGCAGGCGCTGTACCGCGCTTACTACGACGAGTACGTGCGGCAGCGGCTGATTTACGAGACCGCTCTCGAACAGCAGGCGCTGGGCGAGCTGCGCCAGGCGCGGCGCACCGGCTCTCAACTGGCCATCGAGAGGGCCAAAGCGACGCTCGACAAAGCCGTCGCCGAGCCCGCCGCGGAAGACCTGCGCAGCCGCCTTATGGAGTTGAGCGAAGCCCTCTATGGCAGCATCCACGCTCAATTGAGCGTTCCGAAGTACCAGGCGATCGCGGTGGGCCGCGGCGCCAGCTCCGATACCGCCGATGTTCCCCTCAACGACCGCTGGTGGCTCGAAGAACGCTTCCGCTCAATCGGAGCCATGGCGGACGAAAACGAGCGGCTCACCGCCATCGATGAAATCGTGAACCGCACCGATCCCGGCCCCGGGGGTTTCTACGACGACCTGGGCGACCTTTCGCGCCAGCCCCACCTGGTGCGCGGGCCCGGGTATCCGTCCGACCCCGCGTTCCTGGAATCCTCCTACGTGGGAATTGGACAGGCGGGCATGGGGCGCATCAACCTGGTGAACGGATACCAGACGAACTATCCGCGAGCGTGGGTTTCGGTCGGCGCGGCGTTGAACGATACGCCGGTGAAGATGCGGTACGAGGGCCTCGACCCGCATGCCGGGTACAAAATCCGGGTGGTTTATGCGGGTGGCGACACCGGGCCGCAGCTGAGGCTGGTGGCCAACGGGAAGTATGAGATCCACCCGTGGCTGAAGCGGCCGGTGCCGTTCCATCCGCTGGAATTCGACATCCCCCAGGCCGCTACCGCGGGCGGCTCGGTGGAGCTGACTTTCTCGCGTGAGCCGGGATTGAGCGGGAACGGCAGGGGTCTCGAAATCGGCGAGGTGTGGCTGATCCGGAAGAACTGATCAGAAGACCTTCCGGAAGGTCAGGTTGATGCGGGTCGCGCCGGTCAGCGGGTGGGTTCCATCCTTGAGCGGCGCGACCCCGTGATACACAAACCGGGACGGTCCGCCCCATACGGCCACGTCTCCGCTCTCGAGCCTAAGCCGGCGCACGGGACCGGCGCGCTTCAGGCCGCCCCAGAGGAAGATGGCGGGCAGACCCAGCGAAACCGAGACGATAGGCGCCCAGGCGTCCTCCTCGTCCCGGTCCTGGTGTAGGCCCAGCTTGGCGCCGGGAACGTAGCGGTTGATGAGGCAGGCATCGGGGTCGTAATTGAGAAATCCCACTTCGGCGGCAGCGTCCACCGCCAGGCGAAAGAAGGCTTCGGGGATCGACGGCCACGGAGCGCCGGTATCGGGATCGACCGGGTCGTAGCGATAGCCGGAACGATTCGAGACCCAGCCGACACGGCCGCAATTGGTCATCGCCACCGACATGGTGTAGCCTCCCGGCGTCACCAGGTGGCGGAACGGCGCGGCTGCGGCCACGCGCTCCACCTCCGCCAAAAGCTCCGGCGCGGCAGCCCCGGCGAATCCGCGCAGAATCGCAGCGCCGGGTTCCAGCGGCTCATTGGCGCGCGGCGCGGGCTGGTTGGCAAACAGGTCGGTCAAGTCCGTGGCGGAAAGCGGTCAGGCCAGGTCGGCGCTGAACAGGTCGGGCAGCGTATGACCCAGCGCCGCTTCCCTCTCCCATTCATCGTATTCCTTTAGCCGCTCGTCGCGGCTGAGCCGGATGTGCTCCCCCAGAAGGCGCATGGCGGTCTTAGGGTCTTTCCTCGCCACGGCGGTGAAGATCTCACAGTGATAGCGGTGGATCTCGGTGAGCTGCGCACCGTCATGCCCCGTCCGCCGCAAGGCAAATATGTTCAGCAGCACGCGCGTGTCGGCAAAGACTTTGAGGATTCGTGCGTTGGCGGCGGCGCGCACCAGCATGGTGTGGAAGTGCAGGTCGATCTTGATGAAGCGCTGCATGCCTTCGGCATTCAGCCGGGATTCTCCGGAGGCCTCCAGTTCGTCACGAAGAAGCAGGACCTCCCGGACAACCCGCGCGAAAGCTTCCAGGTCGGCGGGCCGCAGGACGTGCTCGGCCGCTTTGCCGACGGCATAGACTTCCAGCGCTTCCCGCAGTTCGTAGAGCTCCGCGATGTCCCGCCGGGAGAATTCTACGACCACGCTGCCGCCCTTGGGCGTCTGTCGGAGAAAGCCCTCGGCCGTCAACTGCCGGATCGCCTCCCGCAGCGGGCCGCGGCTGTTGCCGAGCTCGCGGGCAATGGACGCTTCCGACAAAGCGGTGCCGGGAGGGATTTCTCCCGAGAGGATCTTCCCGCGGAGGTAGCTGTACGCCTTTTCCTGTATGGTCTGAGCCTGCTGAGCGGGGTTCTTCATGGGAATCTGTTGACAGCCTGCTGACAGACAGAATACAATGCCTCACGAACCGTGCGCAAGGAAGGGTGACCGTTATGCAAACCTCTACAACAAGGACTTTGTGGCTGCTCAGCGCGCTGCTGGGCCTCTGCTTATCGGGGATGGCTCAGGAGACCACCGGTTCCATCGCCGGCCTGGTGTCGGATCCAACCGGTGCGGTGGTTCCAGGCGCGCAAGTTACGGTTGTGAACACCGATACCAACGCGTCGTATAAAACCACGACCAACGCGTCGGGAAACTACACCCTTCGAACGCTGCCGGTCGGCAAGTACAAACTGGTTGCGGAGGCCACAGGATTCAAGCGCCACGAAGTGACCGACATCGTCACACAGGTTAACGAAGTCTCGCGCGTGGACGTGACCATGGAGGTGGGCGCGGTATCCGAGTCGGTGGAGGTTTCGGCCAACGTCGTCAGCGTCAACACCGAGGACGCCTCGCTCCGCACGGTGGTGGACCAGCGCCGCGTGGAGGACCTGCCGTTGAACGGCCGGGACCCGGTTCAGTTGATGCGGCTGGTGGCCGGCGTTTCGCTGTATAACGGGGGCGGTCTGACGTCGGGGACCACCTATCCGGGAGTCGTTTCGGTTTCGGTGAACGGCAACCGCGGCAACTCGACCAACTACATTCTGGACGGCGGGGAGAACAACGACCATTACAGTAACGCGCCGAACCCCATGCCGAACCCCGACGCGCTGCAGGAATTCAGCGTCCAGACGAACAACTTCAGCGCCGAGTTCGGCCGCAACTCGGGCGGGATCGTCAACGCCGTGACCAAATCCGGAACCAATTCGCTGCACGGCGCGGCTTTCTGGTACCTCCGCAACAACGATTTGAATGCCGCCAACTTTTTCGCCCCCGCCAAGCCCGGCTCACCGAACCAGAAACAGGACGACGGGTTGAAGCGCAACCAGGCCGGAATTACCGTGGGCGGCCCCGTTTACCTTCCGAAGATCTATCACGGAAAGGACAAGACGTTCTTTTTCTTCTCCTACCAGGGCACGCGTCTGCGCCAGCGCCCCACCTCCAGCTTTGTCAACGTCCTCACGCCCCAGGAGCGGGCCGGCGATTTTTCGGCCTACGGCACCCCGCTCAAAGACCCATCGGGAACCGGCGTATTCCCCGGCAACCAGATCCCCGTGTCGCAGTTCTTCCCCGCCACGAAATACCTGATGGATCACAATATCCCCCTCCCCACGAGCGGGCGTTCGATTACCACCACGAACATCAACAACTACGACGACAATCAATTCCTGGCGAAGATCGATCAGCAGGTGCACTCCAACCTCAGGCTCTCGGGCCACGCCTTCTGGTCGCGCGCGCATGCGCCGGGAAACTTGACGCCGACCAACTACTACGAAGAGACCGACATCCGCGACTGGCACAACACCAGCTATGTGGGCAATGCCCAGTGGACCCTGCGGCCGAACCTGCTGAACCAGACGATCGTCGGCTACAACAAGACGGACGGTCCCGCGACCCACGTCTTCCCAGACAAAAACTGGAACGACCTGGGCGTGCCGATCACACTCGATCAATATAACCAGTTCTACGTCCAGTTCCAGTCGATCAGCAGCATCAACACCGGCGACACCAACAATTTCATCCGCGACGAGACCCAGGTGGGCAACACCACGCGCTGGACCGTGGGGAATCACAATCTGACGTTCGGCGGCGAGTATCACTACGCGCGCGGCGATATCGTCAACAACTACAGGGCGCAGGGACGCTTCTACTTCACCAAGACGGCCGGCTACACCGGGTATGACGTCGCCGATTTTCTGCTCGGAAGGTTCTCCGAATTCATTCAGGGCGCGGGCGAGTTCAAGAACACCCGCTTCACCATCGTCAACGCGTTCGTCAACGACTCGTACAAGGTCAACCGGCGGTTGACCCTCGACCTGGGTATGCGCTGGGAACCCTTCTTTCCCAACACGGATCTGCTCGGGAAACTGGCCGTCTGGGGCGGTTACAACGCGCACTCCACGCGGTTCGTCAACGCGCCTGCCGGCGTTCTCTATCCGGGCGACCCGGGCATTTCGGCGGGTGGATTCAAGACCACATGGGCGAACCTGGCTCCCCGGATCGGGCTGGCCTGGGATGCAACGGGCGACGGCAAGACCTCGGTCCGCGCGGGATACGGAATCTTCTACGACCGGCTGAACACCATCCAGACGAACAGCGCGGCCGACGAAGCTCCGTTTGGAACAGTGGTGGATTACTTCGGCGGCCCGACCGACAGCATGGCGAACCCCTACGCCAACGTTGCCGGAGGCAATCCGTTTCCGAAGATCGGTTTCGCCGCGATCGGAACCGAGGTGCTGAATCCGGGAACGAACGCGGCGTTTTCTCTCCCCATGGCGGCGTTCCTGTACGCTCAGGATCTCCGCAACCCGTACGTGCAATCCTGGAATCTGACGCTCGAGCGTCAGATCGGCAGCGGCTGGCTGGCACGGATGTCTTATGCCGGATCCAAGGGGACGGCCCTGGCTAGCGGACGGGACTTCAACTCTCCCTATCCGAGTGCCACGGCGACTACCTCCACCACCAATCAGCGCCGCCCGCTTTACTCGGCCGGGCTGGGCCAGGTGGTCCTGATGGAACCGGCCGGCAAATCGATCTATCACTCGCTTCAACTTACCGCCGAAAAGCGCTTCAGCCAGGGTTTCACTGTTCTCGCCAACTATACGTTTGCCAAGACGATCGATGACAATGTCGGTTCGTCGAACAAAGCCAACGGCACCAACGTCACCAACCCCTACAACCAGGCCTACGACCGCGGGCCGTCCGACTATGACCTTACGCACGTGTTCAACTTCTCGGGTGTCTGGACCCTGCCGGTGAAGCCCGCCAATCACCTGGCGAACTTCTTCATTGGCGGTTGGAACATGACGTCGATCGTCGCGTGGCGCAGCGGCTTCCCGTTCACGGTGGTCAGCGGGCAGGACAACGCCCGCACGGGCCAGGGCAGCCAGCGCGCCGACCTCACCGGCGCTTCGCCGAATCTTTCCAATAGCGGCCACGGCGCGATGGTCGCGCAGTATCTGAACAGGGCGGCCTTCGCGGTCAACGCCCTGGGAACTTATGGCGTTCTCGGGCGCAATACTTACCGCGGTCCGGGGTCGTTCAATCTGGACTGGGGCCTGCACAAGGATTTCCCCGTCCGGGAGAGCATGAAGTTCCAGTTCCGGTTCGAGGCTTTCAACCTGTTCAACAACGTGAACCTCTCGAATCCGAACAGCACCGTGACCAGCGGCAACTTCATGAAGATCACGGGCGCCGGCGATCCCCGTATTCTTCAGTTGGCTCTGCGATTCGAGTATTAGGGAGACTTACCGGATTACCAAGTAGTCGAATTCGGCGCGGAACCCGCTCGCCTTGGGACTGCATGCGTAAATGCCGCAGGCAAGGGGTGCGGGTGTATCCAGATGGGCAATTCGCAGTGATCGCGGGTGCGCCTCGCCCGGCAAGCTGTATGAGAGCTCGAAGTCATCGGCTCTGCGCCTCGCGTAAAAGTTAATTTCCCGCATGCTTTCCGGCACCTCCTGCATGGACCAGTCGGAATAGCCGAAGCGGGTCACCACCACTCCGAGATGGGACGGCGCATCCGGCTCATACTCCACGGAAGTCTTGATCCAGCATTCCGGGCCGGAGCGGATCATCAACCCGGCCTGGTCGTATTGATTTCGCGGATGAAAGCGGACCGAAACCTCCGCATCGAAATCTCCTTCCACGGCGGCGCCCAGAAAGTGCCCGGTGTCCGCGCGGAAGCCATAGTGCGTCCGCTGCCAGAAATCGGTGCCTTCGCGGGTCTCTACGGTCAGGCGCGAAGAGGGCGGGTCGATACGCCAGGACGGCGGCTCGTTCAGCCAGGCGAGCCGGGGTTCCAATCGATCGGTGTCGAATTGTTCGTTCAGGGAGATCCACGGCATCGGTCTCTATATAACACACCGCCCGTGGGCGGACGCGATCGATCCTGTCCCACCATGGGATAATCAGGCTTCCACGGTTATGCCCACGATACGGGATGTCGCGCGGCGCGCGGGGGTGTCGGTTGGCACGGTTTCGCATGTCCTGACCGGGTCGGGAATCGTGAGCTTAGCGCGGCGCGAGAGGGTGCTGAAGGCCATCCGCGAGCTCGACTACGAGCCGAACTCGGTGGCCCGCAGCCTGAAGACCCGCCAGACCATGATGCTGGGAGCGGTCATCTCGGACATTACCAATCCGTTCTTTCCCCAATTGGTGCGCGGTGCGGAAGATGCGGCCCTCAAGCATCATTACATGCTGATCGCCGTGAACACGGACGACCAGGCGGATCGCGAACGCGAATTCCTGGCGATGCTGCTGGCGCGCAAGGTGGATGGAGTGCTGCTGGTGGCTTCGCCGAACAACCACGACCAGTCGCACGTCCTTCGGGCTTTGACATCCGGTACGCCGGTGGTGGCGGTGGATCGTTGCCCGGAGGGGGTGCCGATCGACGCCGTCCACGTCAACAACCGGAAGGGTGTGGTGATGTGTATGAACCACCTGATCCGGCTGCGGCACCGCCGCATCGGTTATCTGGGTGGGGGTTGGGATGTCCACAACGCCAAAGACCGGCTGGCGGGATACGTGGCGGCGCTCGAAGACGCCAAAATCCCCGTGGACCGGAGCCTAATCGCCGACGGCGACTACCGCCAGGTGAGCGGTTACCGGGTGGCCAAGGAACTCTGCCTGCGCGTCAATCCGCCCACCGCCATCTTTGCGGCCAACGCCATGATGGGTATCGGAGCGGTGCAGGCGATCCAGGAACTGGGGCTGCGCTGTCCGGAAGAAATCTCCCTGGCCGTGTTCGACGATGTGCCGTTCGGCGAAATCATTCAGCCGCGCCTGACCACTGTGGCCCAACCGGCGTACGATATCGGGTATCGCGGCGCCGAGCTGTTGATCAGCCGCATCGAGGGCCGGGTGGCGGTTAAGTCGCCGGTCCGTATCGAGCTCGATCCGGAACTGGTCGTGCGGGGGTCTACAGCGCCGCCGCCCGCTCTGCGTCCCGTTCCCGTCCGCAGTCAGAGGACCTCTTTGTAGAAGTCTCCAGCCTCTGCCGTTGATGCGGGAAACGTCGGGCCGGCGCTCGCCGTCCGCCGTTCGCGATACACTACGGGCGTGGGTGCATTACCAATCTTCGGCGAGAACGGGAGCGCTTTGGCGCCGCGAATCACCTCGCTGTTGATCAAGCCGGCGTCCGCGGTCTGTAACCTGGATTGCGAGTACTGCTTCTACCTCGACCGCGATGCCGACCCCTATAAAGCCCTCCCGGCGCGGCGCATGACCGGGGAAACTCTCGAGCGCCTGGTCGATACCTATCTCTTTTATTCGTATCCGAACGGCATCTTTGCGTTCCAGGGCGGCGAGCCGACCCTGGCGGGCCTGCCGTTCTTCGAGAATCTGGTGAAGCTTCAGCAGCAGTACGGGCGCAACGGGCAATCCGTCAGCAATTCGCTCCAGACCAACGCCGTACTGCTCGACCAGGGATGGTGCGACCTGTTCCGCTCGTACAACTGGCTGCTGGGCGTATCCCTCGACGGGCCGCAGGAGATCAACGATCTCTACCGGTTCAACAAGGAGCGTCGGGGAACCTGGAAGCGCGTGATGGAGAGTGTCGAGCTGCTCAAGAAGAATCGCGTGGATTTCAACATCCTCTGCGTGCTCAGCCAGGCCAATGTGGAGAAGCCCAAGGAACTCTATCGTTTTTATCGCGGCATGGGCATCGACAATATCCAGTTCATTCCACTGGCCGAATTCGACGGTTTGGGGAACCCCCTGCCGTTCACCATCACCCCGGCGCAGTATGGGCGCTTTCTTTGCGATCTGTTCGAGCTGTGGTGGCCCGACCGCCGCAAAGTGAGGATCCGCATGTTCGACAACATCGCGGAGGCCGTTGCCGGGCAGAAGCCGAGCACCTGCACGATGCACGAGACCTGCGACAGCTACGTGGTGGTGGAATACAACGGCGATGTGTACCCTTGCGACTTCTTCGTGGAAGGCGGCTGGAAGCTGGGCAATATCACACTCGATTCGTGGCCCGAGATCGCGCGCCGCACGAAGCGCTACAGTTTCGCCTCCAAGAAGACGCTGGCCCACGCGGACTGCCAGGTCTGCGAGTATCAGTCGATCTGCCATGGCGGCTGCCCGAAGTTCCGGCACGGCCCGCACAAGCGGTTCGACGACCTGGACTATTTCTGCGAAGCGTACAAGATGATCTACGCCCGCTCCACCGGTCCGCTGCGGGAAGAAGTTCGCAAGCTGCTGGCGCGATGACCATTTATGCATCCGAATGCGTTTATCGGCAGGCCCGAGCCGCCTGCCGAAGCGGATTTGGAATCCGCACTGGGCCCTGCCAAGGCGCTCTGGGACCAACTGCTCGCCGCGCTGGCGAGTGACCTTGACGTAACCACCCGGGAATGGAACTCTTACTCGCGCAAAGCCGGTTGGGCCATGCGCTTGAAGCGCGGTGCGCGCGCTATCGTCTATTTATCGCCGGGACGCGGCTGTTTTACGGCATCCTTCGCTCTGGGCGATAAGGCGGTCGCGGCCGCGCGTGCGAGCGGTCTGCCGAAGCGGGTGATCCGCACCATCGACGAAGCTCGGAAATATGCGGAGGGGACGGCCGTGCGGCTGGAAGTGAAAAAGTCCGACGATCTGGCGGCGGTGCAGACGCTGGCGGAGCTGAAGGTCAGCTACTGACCGGCTCCTACTGCTGCACCCAATACCGCTTCACGACGCGAAACTGCGATGGCGGCTCGCGCCTCGGCAAGTTGGTCATAAGCCACGAGAAGGCCGATGCGAGCAAAGTAAGTGTGGCGGCCGCAAAGAAGACCGGGAATTGGTTATTGACCACATTCTCGACCTGACTCACGTATGGATCGAGCAAAGCCCGGAGGCTTGGATCCAGCCAGAAGAACATCGCGAACATCACAATTGCGAATACCATAGCTGTGATCAAAAATAGCACACCCAGGGTAGGTTGCAAGCTGTCAACGGTATACTACTAGTACTGACGGTTCTCAGTACTCGAATAGTATCTCGAGTTAATCGCGGTTCATAACTTTAGTTATGACTCTGATGCGGTTGTTCCCCCTATGTTACAAGCGCCAGAGGGGTCTGCCGATCCTCAGCAGCCGGCGCCGGCGGTGTAGTACCATGCGCTCCATGGCGCTCGCGAGGAACTTCTGCCTGGTTGCGTGCATACTGGCCTGCGCGGCCGCGGCCGGCCAGGACCGGCTCGTGTTCCACGGGTCGCACGGTCCCGGGCGCGGTAAGCGCGTAGTGCTGATCAGCGGCGACGAGGAGTACCGTTCCGAGCAGATGATGCCCCAGTTGGCGCGGATCCTGGCGGAGCGCCACGGCTTCGATTGCACGGTGTTGTTCGCCATCGATCCGAAAGACGGCACGATCAACCCCGTGTTCACGGGCAATATTCCCGGACTCGAAACCCTGGATTCCGCCGACCTGGTCATCCTCTTCACGCGGTTCCGCGACCTGCCGGATTCGCAGATGAAGCATTTCGTCGACTACGTGGACTCCAGGCGGCCGATCGTCGGAATCCGGACCGCCACACACGCCTTCGACCTGAAAACCAGCCCCACCTACCGCCGGTTCAGTTGGAACAGCAAGGAATGGGATGGCGGGTTCGGCCGGCAGGTCCTGGGGGAGACGTGGATCAACCATCACGGACGGCACGGAGTGCAGAGTACGCGCGGCGTGATCGCGCCGGGGCAGGAGAGCCATCCGATCCTGCGCGGCATCGAGAGCGGCGGCATCTGGGTGCCCACGGATGTATATAAGGTCCGCCTGCCGCTTCCCGAGGACGTCCGGCCGCTGATTCTGGGCGAGGTGCTGGCAGGGATGAAAGCTTCCGACCCGCCGGCTCCCGGGAGTGTGAACGACCCCATGATGCCGGTGGCGTGGACCAGGACTGCGAATGGCAGGCGGGTTTTTGCGACCACCATGGGATCGGCTCAGGATCTTTTGAACGAGGGCTTCCGGCGGCTGCTGGTGAACGCCTGTTATTGGGCGGCCGGGATGGAGAGCCGCATTCCGGCGCGGGCGGATGTCCGGCTGGTTGGGCCGTACAACCCCCTGCCCTTCGGTTTTGGCGGCTTCGCCAAAGGCCGGAAACCGGCTGACGCGCTATCGTGGAAGTGATGAGATCGCGGGCGCGCCAATGGAGCCGGTCCGCACTGGCTATGGCGGCTCTGTTCGCCAGCTTGCCGGTGGCCGGCAGAATCCTGCTGGGCACCTGGGGATTCGAGGGATCCACCGCGCTGGCATGCCTGTGCCTGATCCTGGGCATCTATCTGCACTTCGTCGGACGGCGGAACTCGCCGGCGCTGTCGGATCCGGCCGGCATGCTGGATGAAGCCGTCCAACTGGCGGCGGACGGGCGGACGAAACAGGCGATGCGCCTGTTGACACGCGCCATCCGGCTGAGCCCGCGCTTCTGGCAGGCGCTCGAGTTGCGCGCTCGGCTGTACCTGGCGATGGGAAATGCGGGCGGGGCCGTGACGGACCTGACGCAGGCGATCGCGCTGGCGCCCGGGGAGCCGCAGCTATACTCCTTGCGCGGTCAGGCCTACAGCGCCATGGGTAACGAAGAGGCCGCACAGAGAGACTATCGCGCGGCCCAGCCTCAACTGTAAAAGAACTCCGCGCTGGCCGTGCAGTCGGCCGACGGCGTCAGCCTCACCCAGTGAGCCGAGAAGCCGGATGGGAAGACATGGTACGTGTAACGCGGGACGGATAGGCGCTCGTAGCTTTCCCACGAGCCATCGCCCAGGAAATCGACCTCGACGTGAACCGACACCGGCTTGTCTGCCGACAGATGCAGCACCTTTTTGTCGAAGCCGGTCATGAGAAACGGCTCGCTCGGGATTCCGCCGCGCACGGCACGCTTGCGCCACGGTCCGCCCCATCCGGCCGGTTTCCCCCATTGCCACAGATCGTCGGTCTTCCCGAACCAGATTCCGGATTGCGGCTGGCCGGCGAAGGCGTAGGCGCCGCCGTTGGGGGTCGTCTCGTTCCCGGCCACGGCGAACATGCCGCGGAACGAACAGTAGTCGGGAATGGTGCGCAGATGCTGGCACACGGGCTTCACGCCCCAGATGCGATCCTCGAAGGCGATGGGCTGCAGCTCGTAGAACATACCGTGAATGTCCATGAGAAAGTGCTCGGTCTCGACTTCGCGGATGCGCATCCATTCGGTCTGCCAGGCGTGTTGAAAGGCGTGGCTGGCTTTCGGCAGGCGATAGAGCTGCCAGTTGCCTTTCACCAGCGCCCGCAGCAGGACGCTCGATTCGTCCCAGCCGGTGCAGAAGATGACATTGCCCATGTTTTCGCGGCCTGCGCAATCCATGTGCGGCTTGTTGCTCAGGCGCCTCCACTGCCGGCCGTCGAACTCGAAGAGCCCGGCCTCTTTCTCGCCGTAATCGTAGAAGCCGTTGTTCGAGACCACCACGCGCCCCTGCCCGGTGAAGCCGCCCTTGAAATGCGGGCGCGCCTGCAGGCCGTTCTCCTTCACCACGTCGGCCACCAGGACGGCCTTGAGAGTCCGGACGTCCACTTCGAACAACAATCCTTCCATGGTCTGCATGTAGACGCGGTTGGCCGGATCGGTGAGATGCGACATGGTGGCAGTGAGCCGGTGGTCGCGGAAGAATTCGAGGAAGCGATGATTTCCGGCGGCGTCGATCGCGTAGGGCCCGATGAACACCTGGCTGCTGGGCGCATGCAGGAAGCGGTTGGCGTGGGTGCCGTCGTGCTGATGCACCAGCTCGGCGCGCAGCCGGTCATCGATCCGGTAAAGGCCGAGCCCCGTGCCGGTGGTACGGGTGTGGCTGTTGTAGGTGACCGCCCACAACGATTCCGCCCACGGCATGAGCGCTCCGACTCCACATTCCGTGCGCGGCGCGGTGGAATCGGCCCGGAATCCGACATTCGGCAGCCCGGGAGTCTTTTCCGTGACCTTTCCGGTATCTTGGGCGAGGGCGGCGGCAAAAGACCCGGCCACCGAGCCGATCAACAGGCGGCGTGTGAGCATGAGAATTCCCATTGTCCGATCCCCCTCCCTTTGTTTCAACCGTGAAAGATGATATGTAGAGGCTGAACGTAGCTGGTGGAGGAGTTCCAGGCATGATGACACGACGGCAGGCGGTTTCCGGGGCGGCGGTTACGGCGCTCTCCTATTCCAGAATCCTGGGCGCGAATGATCGGATCGGGCTGGGCGTGGTAGGCACCGGCGAGCGCGGAACCTACGTCATGACGCTCTTCCAGAAAAATGCGGATTTGGAAGTGCGGGCCCTTTGCGATGTATGGGGGGACCGCCTCGACGAAGCCCAGCAAAAGGCGCCGAACACCCGGAGGTTTGGGGACCATCGCGAGCTGCTCGCGTTAAAGGAAGTGGACGCAGTGCTGGTGGGCACACCCGACCACTGGCACCACGACGTGGCCATCGACGCCCTGCACGCGGGCAAGGACGTCTACAGCGAGAAGCCCATGTGCCGCAAGCGCGACGAGGCGCCCGACATGGTGAAAGCCGCGCGCGCTACCGGGCGGATCCTCCAGATCGGCTTGCAGCAGCGCTCCGGCCCCATCTATATCGAGCCGCTCGAGAAGTTCGTGCGGTCCGGCGCCATCGGGAAGATCAGCCACATCGATGCGATCTGGCACGGGGGAATGCCGCGCCCGCTGCCCAAGGAGCCCGCTGAGAAGCCCGCCAACCTCGACTGGCTGCGCTTTCTAGGGCCCGTCGCCTACCGCGACTGGAGCCCCGGACAGTATCTGAACTTCCGCGCCTTCCTGGATTTCAACGGCGGCAAGATGACCGACTTCGGCCATCACTGGATGGACGTGGTCCACATGTACATGGGCGAGCGCGCGCCGCACTCGGCGGTCTTCGCCGGCGGCATTTTCTATGACCAGCACGATGGCCGCACGGCGCCCGATACCTGCAACGCCCTCTTCGAATACGACGGCTTCACGGTGCTGTTCCAGTCGAACGCTTACTCGAGCGAGTACGGCGTCACCTTTTACGGAGACAAGGGCAAGCTCTTCGTAAACCGGAACCGCTACGATTTCACTCCGGCCGGCAGGAATCCGCAGGTGGTCACGCGCAGCATCCCGGGCGATATCACGGCCGATCACGTGCGCAATTTCCTGGATTGCTGCAAGTCCCGCAAGCGTCCGAATGCCGATGCCGCGCTCGCCGCGATTTCGGTGCTGCCTCCGCTGCTCGGCGTGCAATCCTACGAGGAGCAGCGGCGGTTGCGGTTCGATCCGGAACGGCTCGAGGTTCTTCCTTTATGACGAAATGCGCTCTCCTGACCCTTGCCCTTGCCTTGCCGGCGGTCGTGCCGGCGCAGGGCATTCCGACGGGCTTTACGGACATCACGCCCGGGCCCGGCCTGAAAGGGTGGCACATCAGCCAGGTGAATCACCACGGCAATAGCACGGCGTGGAAGGTTGAGGACGGCGTGGTCACCGGCACGCAGGACCGCAAGGACAACGGCGGAATCATTCTCACCGACAAGAAGTACAAAGACTTCGAAATCTCGCTCGAGATGAACCCGGATTTCGGCTGCGACAGCGGCCTGTTCCTGCGCGCCGACGAGAAGGGTGACGCCTACCAGGTGATGCTCGACTACCTGCCCGGCGGGAACATGGGCGGCGTTTACGGCGAGGGCATTCAAGGTGTCAAGGGCGTGGCGGCGGATTGGGAGCCGCACTGGAAGAAGGGCGAGTGGAACGTGATGCGGGCACGCATCGAAGGGGCTGCGCCGCACATTCAGGTTTGGATGAACGGCGTCCAGATCACCGACTGGACGGATACCGCCAACCACGCTGCGGGCGGCGCCGCCGACGGCATGATCGCCCTGCAGATTCACGGCGGCAGCCGCTGCACGCCGGACAAGTTTCATCGTTTCCGCAATGTCGCAGTCAAAGAGCTGCCTTGAGGTTTGGATATGGCCTATAACGTTTCGAGACGTCATTTCTTTTTCGGTACCCTGCTGGCCGGAGCAGTTCCCACCGGCGGTTTCGGCAGTACCGCTTCGCTGCAGCGGCTGGGGTACAAATCGCCCAACGAGAAACTGAACATCGCGGCCATCGGCGCGGGCGGCAAGGGCGCCAGCGACATTGCGGGATGCTCGGCCGAAAACATCGTCGCCATGGCGGACCCGGACGCGAAGCGCGCCGAAAAGACCTTCGCCGCCTATCCCAAGACGCCGAAGTACAAAGATTTCCGACGCATGTTCGACGCCGAGACCAAGAACATCGACGCCGTGCTGGTATCCTGTCCGGATCACATGCACGCCACCGCCGCCATGTGGGCCATGGAGCGCGGCAAGCACGTATACTGTCAGAAACCGCTGACCCGCACGGTGTGGGAAGCGCAGCAGTTGACCCTGGCGGCCGAAAAGTACGGCGTCGCCACGCAGATGGGCAACCAGGGCTATTCGCAGGTAGGCGCGCGCGAGGCCTGCGAGATCATCTGGAATGGCGATATCGGCAACGTGACCGAAGTCCACGCCTGGACCAACCGCCCCGACCCGTACTGGCCGCAGGGCCCCGACGTGGTTCCGAAAGAGGCGCCCGTGCCGGACACGCTGGATTGGGACGCCTGGCTCGGCGGCTCCGAAATGCGCCCGTACAGCCCGGCATATGCGCCGCACAACTGGCGCGCGTTTCCGGATTTCGGCTGCGGCGCCATCGGCGACATGGCCTGTCACATCCTGGGCACTCCCAATATGGCGATGCGGCTGGTGCCGCCCACCAGCGTGGAGTGCATCAAGATGGAGGGCAAAGCCAAATACACGTTCCCCTACCGCACGGCGGTGCGCTTCGACTTTCCGGCGCGCGGCGCGTTCCCCGCGCTCAAGCTGTTCTGGTACGACCGGCTCGCCGCCCAGCCCAAATTCGAGGGCGTTCCCGAAGGCGAGCTGCTCGGCGACGACGATGTCAATGGCAGTCTCTTCATCGGCGACAAGGGGATGGTCACCACGGGGTGTTACGGCGAGCGGACGCGCCTGGTGCCCGCCTCGAAGATGAAGGACTACAAGATGCCCCCGCAGGTGCTGCCGCGCAGTCCCGGACCGCCGGAAGACTGGGTGCGCGCCCACTACCGCGACTGGATCCGCGCCGCCAAGGGAGGCGTACCTTCCTGCTCGAATTTCAGCGTCGCCGGACCGTTCGTGCAGTGGATGCTGCTGGGCGTCATCGCCATGCGGGTGGAAGGCAAGCTTCTGTGGGACGCGCAGAAGATGCGCATCACCAACAACGAAGAAGCCAACCAGTATCTGAGGCCCAAATTCCGCAAGGGCTGGAAGTTCGCGTAAGGCCGATTCCGAACCTGATCGTGTATGATGTTTTACGCGCGCTCAGGCGGCCACTTTACAACCGTTTCGGCGCTTGGGAATGAGAGGGGATCGGATCGTGTCGAACCAGAAACAGGGGATCAGCCGCAGGCGGCTGCTCGATGCTGCGTCGCTCGCGGCAGCAGTCGCCAGCCAGGCACATGCGGCGCCGGATGCCCAAGGGAAAATCGAACCAATCGCGAACTTCAAGTTCGATATCGAAGACCAGAGGGGCTGGGTGGGGCCGGGAGGCTCCGCGAAGGAAGCTACGGTGGAGCAGTTCCCGGTGTCGCAGAGCATTGCCGGCGTTTCCATGCGGCTGAAGCCGGGCGCCATACGCGAACTGCACTGGCACGCACTGGCGGCGGAGTGGGCCTACATGATCGAGGGCCGATGCCGCGCCACGGTTGTGATGCCCAACGGCCAGAGCGAAATCGCGGAGTTCATCCCGGGCGATACGTGGTACTTCCCGCGCGGTCACGGCCACGCCTTGCAGGCCATGGATCAGGATTGCCATTTCCTGCTGGGCTTCGACAACGGACACTTCTCCGAGTTCGGCACGTTCAGTATTACGGATTGGATTGCCAACACGCCTCCCGAGGTGCTCAGCCGGAATCTCGGTCTGCCCGCGTCGGCATTTTCGAATTTCCCAAAGAAAGAGGTCTATATCTGCCCCGGCAAGGTTCCCGATAGGGCCATCGAACCGCTGCGCGAGGGGCAACTCCAGCCCTCGCAGGTTTCTCACAAGTACCGTCTGGACTCGCAACCGCCCCGGGTCTTTCCCGGCGGCAGGGAGTACCTGGTCTCTTCCCGGGAGTTTCCCATCCAGACCAGCCTCACGGCGGTGCGCATGGATCTTCAACCCGGCGGGCTGCGTGAACTGCACTGGCATCCCAACGCCGATGAATGGCAGTATTACGTACGCGGCCGTGCACGTGTCCGCGTTTTCGGGTCGCACGGGCGCACCCGGACCGAGGAGTTCGGGCCCGGCCATGTGGCCTTCATCCAAAAAGGTTATGGCCACTATGTCGAGCAGATCGGAAATGAGCCCACCGAGATACTGATTCTCTTTAACAGCGGGGAATACCAGGAAATCTCGCTCACTAACTGGCTCGGCGGCAATCCGGCTTCACTGTTGGAAGACAACTTCGGCATCTCCAGGAGCATGGTGGACCAACTGCCGAAACGAGAGACCGGGATTATCGACAGAAAGGGCTAACGCGGCGCGGTCCAGATATCCAGCACGCCGGCGGTGGCGTGGTTATTGGCGTTGCCCTCCGGGAGCGCGATTCTCCCATCGACGACAATCGGACTGTTCCAATGACCGGAGCCGCAATCCAGGACGGCAATTTCCGTACCGCTCCTGGCATTGTAGACGTGCAGCCCACCCCTTGGATCGTATACGTAGAGCAGGCCGCCGGCGACGACCGGGCTCGTTCCACCAGTCGAGTTACTCCAGACCGGCGTCATCTGCCGGTTGCTGATTCTCCAGGCGGCGGTGCCGCCGTTATCGGCGGCGAACATCCAGGTCCCGGAGCGGTCCCGCCAGACCGCCGGAGCTGTGAACATCATGCCGCCCGAGGGAGTGGACACGGTCTGCAGTTCGTTGCCCAGGTGCGGATCGGAGCCGGCAATATCGGGGATGCCGAGCAGGCGGATCAGCGAGTCCTTGCCGCCCTGCGCCACCGCGTCCGTCCCCTGTAGCACGGGTGACGTCGAGCCCAAA
Organism: Bryobacterales bacterium; assembly: GCA_963836015.1. GTDB lineage: Bacteria > Acidobacteriota > Terriglobia > Bryobacterales > Bryobacteraceae > CAWCDJ01. The sequence continues at coordinate 1,684,028 of CAWIIF010000004.1, forward strand.
TCGAGGTCTTGGCCCTCGAGCGTCGAGTTATCCGTCGGAGAATAGTTTCCGAGCACCCGTGTGGCATCGGGGTCGAGTTCGATGACCGAATCGCCCCAATCGGTCTTGCCGTTATAGGGGCCGTTCCCGGTGGCCACGAATATGTTGCCGGTAACCGGATCGATCACCGCTCCGGCGCGCCCCCAAATCGCAGATCGCGTAGACGCGCAGGATGCCGGTTGAATCAAGCCCGCACGGTCGCTGCACAGGGAATTCCACACATGCAGGAGCGTGCCGGTCTGCTCGTCGAGAATGGCGACGTGCCCCTGGTAGGGAGGCGCATCGCCGATGTAGCCGCCGGTGACCGCGATAATACGGCCGCCAAACTCCTTCAGCGGCGAAGTGATCTTCTCGCGGCCCGGCAGCAGAGTGATCGGGGTCTTCCACACGACATGGCCGTCCCCGATCGCGAGTTTCTGCACGGTGCCATCGGGCGCCGCGGCGTAGATGTATTGCCGGTCCGGATCGGCGGCGGGTGTGCTGTTCGTAATCTGCGCCGTGCCGGCCCAGCCGGCAAAGCCGGGAGGCGTGTATTCCCAAAGAACCGCGCCGCTGTCCGCGTCGATCGCGATGGTCTTTCCGTAGCTGGTCGTGACGAAAAACACATCGCGGTTCGACCCGTTGACGGAGACGTCGTGGAGGTAGATCGCGGAAGCATCGACCGTGCCATCCAGGTGAACCTGGCGCCGGGTCATCGACGCGATGTCCCTGGCGGTGATGCCCGTCGCGGCGGAAGCTCCGGAACTGGCTGAATCCAGGCCGAATTGGGGCCAATCGTTCACCGGTTCGTGGCGGCCGGCTCTCTGCGCCGCGATTCGCAAACTCAGAATCCCGGTCGCGAGGAGCAACCATGGCATGAGCCGCCGTGAAACCGCCACACTGCGGAACATGGCTCAATCATACGCCAGGGAGGCTCTTGACAGCCAAGGGACGACCACCCCGTTCAATTCGTGTATTCTGAATTCACCGTACGAAAAGGAGGACTTATGCGTCTTCTACTTGCCTTCTTCGCGCTGGCGGCCTTTGGTGCCGCCGAGGACGGGCCGCTGCTGCTTCAGAAGCCCGCGTTGAGTAAGACCCACATCGTATTTGCCTTTGCCGGCGATCTCTGGAGCGTGCCTCGCGAGGGCGGCGATGCCGTGCGCCTCACCAGTGGGAGCGGCAACGAAACCGACCCGGCATTCTCTCCAGATGGCACGCGCATCGCCTTCACCGGTGAATACGATGGCAATGTCGACGTCTTCGTCATCCCAGCCTCGGGCGGCGTGCCCAAGAGACTGACGTGGCACCCGGCGCCCGACCGCGTCCTGGGCTGGACGCCGGACGGCAAGCGCATCATCTTCAGTTCCTCCCGAACGGCCTATTCGCGTTTCGCCGAGATGTTCACGGTCCCGGTCGACGGCGGGGTGGAAGAAAGGCTGCCGTTTCCGACTGGATACGAGGCGTCGATGTCTCCGGACGGGCAATCGATCGCCTATGAGCCCATCGGCCGGGCATTCACGATGTGGAAGAAATATCGCGGCGGCCAGACCACGCGCGTCTGGCTGGCGCGCCTCTCCGACAGCAGTATCACCAAAGTGCCGCGCACGAATTCCAATGACTTCAACCCCATGTGGGCCGGGGACCGCGTCTACTTCCTTTCGGACCGCAATGGGCCCACGACGCTCTTCTCCTACGACACAAAGACCAGGGCGGTCCGCGAAGCCATTCCCAATCGGGGGCTGGACGTGAAGTCCGCCTCGCTCGGGCCGGATGCGATCGTGTACGAACAGTTCGGGGGGATATCTCTCTATGACCTGAAGTCCGGCAAGACCAAGCCTGTCAGCATTCGCGTGCGGGGCGACTTTGCGGAACTGCGCAGCCGGCTCGTCAACGTCGGGCGGCGGCTGACCTCGCCGGCGCTCTCGCCGAACGGAGCTCGCGCCGTGTTTGCCGCGCGCGGCGAGATCGTCACCGTGCCGGCCGAAAAGGGCGACCCGCGCGATCTGACCAATACCCCGGGGGTCATGGAAAGGGAGCCGCAGTGGTCTCCGGACGGCAAGAGCATTGCCTACCTTTCGGACGAGTCGGGCGAATACGCCCTGCACGTGCGGCCCCAGAGCGGCGCGGGCGAAGTGACGAAAATCGAGCTGAAACCAGGGTTCTATCGTTCGCCACGGTTCTCTCCGGACAGCAAGAGAATCGCACTGGTAGACAGCTTTCAGCGTCTTTGGTACGTGGACCTGGAGACGAAAAAGCAAGTCGAGGTGGCTCAGGACACCTATCAGATGCGCAGCGGCGACATCGCGGGCGCCTGGTCCCCCGACAGTAAGTGGCTGGCCTATTCCAAGGTGCTGCCGAACGAGTTGAGCGCCATTCATCTATATTCGCTCGCGGACGCGAAATCGACGCAGGTGACCGACGGCATGAGCGACGCCACCAGCCCCGTGTTCGATAAAGACGGCAAGTATCTTTACTTCACGGCGAGCACGAATTCCGGGGAGGCCTTGGGATTGGACGTTCACGCCGTGGAGAGCACCTCCACCAGTTCGATTTACCTGGTGGTTCTCGATAAGACGCAGCCCTCCCCGTTCGCTCCCGAGAGCGACGAGGAGAAGCCGGCGGACGACAAGAAGCCCGCCGAGGCCGACAAGGTGAAACCGGGCGCCCCGAACGTCAAGATTGACCTCGCCGGCATCGATCAGCGCATCCTGTCCGTGCCTATGCCGCCCCGACGCTACACATCGCTTCAGGTAGCCAAGGCGGGAACGCTGTTGGCGCTGGAAGCGCCGGCGCCGTCCGTAGACGGCCCAACTGGCGGCCCTCCCGGGCAGGCCGTTCACCGCTACGATCTCAAGGCTCGCAAGAGCGACGTTCCGCTCGCGGGAGTGAACAATTTCCAGATGTCGTTTGGCGGCGAGAAAGCACTCTACCGGCAGGGCGAAAACTGGATCATCGCGGCCCTGCGGCCCCTGGCTGCGGGATCTAATGGCGGAGCCCCGCCCGCGGCCATGCCACCGGCCGGCGGCGGCGCTGCGCAGGGCGCGCTCAAAACGTCCGGTATCGAAGTGCGGGTCGATCCGGTGCAGGAATGGAAGCAGATGTATTACGAGGCCTGGCGGACCGAACGCGACTGGTTTTACGATCGCAATCTGCACGGCCTCGACTTGAAAGCGGCGGAGCAGAAGTACGAGCCTTATCTCCGCAACGTCTCTGCGCGCGGCGACCTCACCTATCTGTTCCAGGAGATGCTGGGCAACATCGTAGTCAGTCACATGGGAACAGGCGGCGGTGATCTGCCTGAAGTGAAGCACGTCCAGACGGGATTGCTCGGGGCGGATTACGAGGTCGCGAATGGGAGATACCGCTTCTCGCGCGTCTATAGCGGCGAGAATTGGAATCCGCAGCTCCGCGCGCCGCTGACGCAGCCCGGAGTGAACGTGAAGGCCGGCGAGTATCTGCTGGCGGTCAACGGCCGCGAGGTGCGCCCTCCCGAAAACGTCTACAGCTTCTTCGAAGGCCTCGCCGAAAAATCCGTAGTGCTGCGCGTCGGCCCGGATGCAAGCGGCTCCGGGGCGCGCGACGTGACGGTTGTCCCCCTGCCGGACGAGGGTCGCCTACGGAACCTGGCCTGGATCGAGGAGAATCGCCATAAAGTCGACCAGATGACCGGCGGCAAGGTCGCCTATATCTACATGCCGGATACCGCCAACGGCGGGTTGACCGCGTTCAATCGCTACTTCTACGCACAGATCGGAAAGGATGCCGCCATTGTCGACGAGCGTTTTAACGGCGGCGGCCTGCTGGCCACCGACATCGCGGAGATCCTCAACCGAAAGCCGCTCAGCGCCGCATCCAACCGGGTCGGAGAGCCCTTGATGCAGCCGCAGGGGATTTTCGGGCCGAAGGTGATGATCATCAACGAGCGCGCAGGCTCGGGCGGTGATGCCATGCCGTGGTACTTCCGGCGCGCCGGTGTCGGCAAGTTGATTGGCACGCGCACCTGGGGCGGGCTGGTCGGGATGGCCGGAGGGCCAGGGCTGATGGATGGAGGCTTCGTGGGCGCGCCCAGCTCCGGTATCTACAACCCCCTTACGGGCGAGTGGGAAGTGGAGAACATCGGCGTCCCGCCCGATATCGAGGTGGAGCAGGACCCGGCCCTGATTCGCAAAGGCCGCGATCCGCAGCTCGAAAAGGCCGTCGAAGTCATCTTGGAGGAGCTCAAGAAAAACCCGCTCCCGAAGCTTCGCCACCCGGCTTTTCCAAACTACAACCGCCCGGCGGCGCAGTAGATCGGCCCAGGTAGTAAACTGCAAGCTATGCGAAAGTTTTCGATTGGCACGCTCCTGGTTGGAGCGTTTGCGACCTGTGCACTTGCCGCGCCGCAAGGCAGCCCGTTCGTGGGGCGCTGGGATTTCAATCTGGCCCCGGGCGCCCTCCACGCCGCGTGGCTGGGCGTCACCCAGAACGGCGGCGCCCTCGACGTCTGGTACCAGCCGACCGGCGGCAATGTTTACCAGGTGAAGGATGCGAAAGTCGCCGGATCCAAACTCCTGCTGACCATTTCCGGGGCCGATGCGGCCAAGAAGCGGCCCGGGGTTACCTGGGAGCTCGAGGCTGCGGGCGACAAACTGACGGGCGTCCAGAAGCGCGGCAGCAGCTCCACACCGATCACCGGCGTCCGCGCCCCCGAGCTGAAGCGGGCCGAACCGAGCGCTTGGACTGCGCCGGAGGCCCTGCTCAACGGTAAGAATCTGGAAGGGTGGGAGCCCATCGGCAACCCCGCCAACAGCCACTGGATCGTGAAAGACGGAATGCTGGTCAACCAGGAGCATGGGGCGAACCTGCGGACCACCCGCTCGTTCAACGACTTCAAAGTTCACTTTGAAGTGAACTGCCCGGACCACGCCAACAGCGGATTCTACCTGCGCGGGCGCTACGAAGTGCAACTCGAGTACGAACCCCTCTCATCGAATCCTCCTGAGCGCCGCATCGGCTCTATCTACGGCCGTATCACGCCCAAGGACATGCCGCGCACGCCGGGCAAGTGGGAGACCTTCGATGTGACCCTGGTGGGCCGCACGGTCACGGTAGTGCGCGACGGAGTGACCACCATCGACCACAAGGAGATAGAAGGGATTACGGGCGGCGCGTTGGACGCCAACGAAGGCGAGCCCGGCCCGTTCTACATCCAGGGAGATCATACCGGCGGATTGAAATTCCGCAATATCACGGTTTCGTTGCCGAAGCAGTAGACGGCCCGCGCGGCGAGATCCGCATCGTTGTAGAATTCCTGCATGCAGGCGACAGCGGTGTGTGTATCTTTTCTTCTCTCGGGACTGGCGCTGGCGGCCGGCCGTCCGGAGGTTCCGCTTTGGGCCAACGGAGCGCCAGGCTCAGAAGGCAAGACGGCCCGGGAAGTCGACGAGCCGCCCAACCAGGAGCACGGTTACTTCAAAGTGACCGGCGTCCACCACCCGTCCCTCACGGTCTTCCTGCCGCCGCGCGAGTCGGCCACCGGGGCCGCGATGGTGATCGCGCCGGGCGGCGGACACCGTTTCCTCAACTTCGATCAGGAGGGCACGTACGTCGCCGAATACCTGAACAGCATCGGAGTGGCGGGCTTTGTCCTGAAGTACCGCCTGGCGCGCGAGCCGGGCTCGACCTACAAGATCGAGGACGCGCTGGCCGATGCGCAGCGCGCCATTCGCCTGGTCCGCAGCCGCGCCGAAGAGTGGCATGTGAATCCGGCGCGAGTCGGCATCATGGGCTTCTCGGCGGGCGGCGAGGTGGCGGCGCTGGCATCCACCCGTTTCGATGCCGGCAAGCCCGAATCCGCCGACCCCATCGACCGTCTGAGTTCGCGGCCCGATTTCGATGCCCTGATCTACCCCGGCATCCGCGCCGAGAACTACACGATCCCGAAAGATATGCCCGTGACCTTCATGCTCTGCGCGGATAACGACCGCGGGCCTTCCACCGCTCTCGCCGGTCTGTACCCCATGCTGAAGGCGGCGGGCATCCAAACGGAAGTGCATATCTACGCCTCCGGCGGCCACGGTTTTGGAATCAACCCGCACACCGGGAGCCATTCGCCGGTCGCCACGACGTGGCAAATACGCCTCGGCGATTGGCTCAAAGATGTCGGCATGCTCGCGGCGAATTGAGTCCCGCGGCCGCCGGCGAAGGAGCGATCCCCTTGGGCACGATGGAGTTCCCGTTTACCGAAACCAGCTACCAGACCGCGCCGCTCGCGGACTACATCCCCGAGCTCCGCGAGCGGGCTGCCGCCCTGTTCCGGCTTGTCGCTGCGCGGGTCGGTGGGGCCGGAGCGAAGGAATTCAAGGGCAGCTTCAGCGTGCTGGCGGCGTCGAGCGACGCCACGGCCGCGAAGATCGTGATTTACGAATCGGGGAAGGGCAAGATCAACGGCCACGACCCGCAGCTTGCCGATGGCATCTATGTGCTGATCCGCGTTTACGGCACCGCCGGACGCACCATCGGAATTGCACCGATGCACCATGAGCGCTTCGCCTATTTCCGCCTTGCGGACGATCAGGACCTGGAAGAGATGGCCGACTTCATCGCGGCAAGCGCGCGGGGGCAGTAGCCCATAGTTATGCTTGTCCGCGGCGGCGCCGCGCGTTACGATGAGCGTTCGCTCCAGGTAAACAGGCTTGTCGAACTACTTGACCAAACTCTTCCCGCTGGTATTGCTGGTTTGCAACGCGGGGTCCGCCATCTGCTACGCCGCGGCGGGCGATTACAGGCGTTCCATCTATTGGGCGGCTTCCACGCTCTGCATCGGTGCGATCACGTTCTGACGCCGAGCGCGCGCGCTACCGGTATCTCGCGGCGAGGAGGAACGGCACGCCCCGCTCCGCGTTGAGCTGTCTGGTCATGTACAGGTCCAGCGCATTGAGCGGAAGAGTCTGGACCGCTCCGCCGCCGGTAGTGTAGGCCAGGTTTCCGTTTTCGGACCAGTAATCCGAGACCATGTACATGCGCCCGCCCCGCAGAACCAGCAGCGTCAGACGGCGTTGCGTAGCGGCAGTCTGCGGCCGGTTGGAGGCGGTGATCGCGCGATGCTCATCCGGTGCAGACAGCTCCTCCCTCGGCTGGTAAGTTGACGACCTCGGACTGAGCCTTCCGAAGGAGGAGGCCGCCGATTCCGGAAGCGGCAAGTCTTCCATGAGCCGCAGCTCGATGCGCGTTTCGCCCTTGAAATTCGGCCGCGGACCCCGGGCGGGCAGAGTCAGCACCTTGACCGGCCATAGAATTGGAATCGCCCATTCCACGGCGTCCCGCACCGCGTGGCCGCTGCCCCGGATCTTCCCACTACCATCCACTTTGTAACGGCCGGCCGAAATCACTTTAGCGCTTAGCGGAAAACTGCCCCCGGGCAATGTCAGCGTGGTGAACTCGAGCTGTATCCAACCTTTGCCGACGAAGTGGCCCGGGTCGCTGTAATTGCGCAGGCGCGCGGAGAGATAAGCTCCCCTGGGGATCAGTTGCCGGCCGAACATCTCGACGGAGGTGGTGCGGCAGAGGACTGGGTCGCCGGGCCGCGCCGTTTGAGAGGAGAAGTGCGGCTCGTCGAGCGTGCAGCCCAATAGGGTGCCCGCCGGCAGGAAGCTCCCGCTCCCGTTAACTTGCACCAGAGATTCGCCTTGCTGCGCCCATCCGGTCAGGGTGGCGCACAGCACGAAAATGGTCGCCAAAGAAAACCTCGACATGACACACTCCGCCTTTCTTTGCCTCTTGTCTGTTAGAAAACAGGCCAATTGCACAAATGCGAACCTATAGCGGCGTCTGATGCAGGTTCGGCGCATCAGATTTATTTAATCTTGCGGGGAACTCACAGAGGCGGATAAGAATCCTGGTATTCGGGAAGTGCAGGGCACGCCGCGCGTGCGGGTGCTTGGGACCATTCGCAGGGAGTGCCGGAGCCATCCGCCGAGCGGGCCGGAATACCTCGCCAGCATGTGGCTGGAGGAATCGATTCAGCTTTCATGACCAGGGAGAGGGCATCGAGCGTGGCTCCCTGGCCCACGGTGGCGTCATAGAGCACGACCGACCGTGAGCCGATATTGGCACCGGGGCCGATGCTAACCACAGACATTTTCATCACACGGTCCTCGAAGAGGTGGGTCTGGAGGGACGCGGCCCGGCCAATTGCGGCATCCTCGCCCACACGCAAGAGGTCGAACTCAGTGGTGAAGGTAGTCTCGCAGTAGACCCGCCTGCCCATGTGGACGCCGAAAAGGCGCAGCACGGTCGCCAGCCAGGGAGTGCCGGTCACCAGCATGGCTAAAGCGGGCACGGTGAAGCTTTCGTAGAGTCCGGTGATCAGCTCGGAGTGCCGGACGAAGGGTGCCCAGAGAGGTTCGACGCGCGGACGATAGCGGCCCACGATCGCCCACTTGAGTGCCGCTACGAACAGAGTCACGGCGGCGGCGGCGGACAGATACAGCCCGGGCATCGCGAACATGACTACAGCCGGGGGATGTGCCGGCAAACGGATGGCGGCTATGGTGATCGCGGTCCCCAGCGTGTAAAAGAGGGAGGCGGGCATGACTACTCGAAAGAGCTCGACGAAAAGGCGGTATGCCACCAGGCGAACGGGCGGCTTGTAGGTCAGGCTTTCTGCAAAATGTTGCGATGCCTGCCGGCGCGGCAGGAAGAAGGCCGGGGAACCGAGCCAAGAGGAGCCGGGCCGCAGGCCTTCGCGGGGCGCGACGGATTGCACTCCGATCAGGCAGTTGTCGGGCAGGCGGCGGCCGCTCTGGATCACGGAGGCGTTGCCCAGGAACGTCCGGCCGCCCACTTCCGTGCGCGCCAGCGCCACCCAGCCGTTATGGAAGGTGGCCGCCCCGATAGATGCGATATCGGCCACAAAGGTCTCCGAACCAAGCGTGAGGAGGTCGGGGTCGATATGGGAGACGGTCGAGACTTCCGAACGCGGGCCGATGCTCGCGCCCAGGGCACGCAGCCAGGGGAGCGCGTAGAGAGTCGCATACAGCGTGTTGGTCGCCGTGAGGCTCAGCGACATCAACTGGTCCGAAGTCCATTTTCGCCAGCCGAACCAGGAGCGCTGCGGGTAAATGCCGGGCCGGGCATTCGGCATCACAGCGCGTTTGGCCGCGAACACGACCAGGCACGTCGCGAGCACGAAGATCAGGCCGGCAAGGGGCGTGGCTGCAAGGGCAGCGTCGAACCCGCCGGTTTGGTCCGCCCACGCGACCAGCAGGAGGCCGGGTATAGCCAGTGCGAGCGGGAGAGCTTCGAGCAAGATGGCAGCGGTCACAAAGGCGGCCCAGAGCGCGGCGCTCATCCTCGCAGGGGCCTGACCGAGCGTCTCGATTTCGGCGAGCAGAGCGTCGGGGCTATTCGTGCGCTGCGCGGGCGAACCCGTCCAGGTCTCGAAATCGGGGATCCTTTGCCCGCTCGCAACCAGCGTTTGTTCGGCGATGCGCGCGCCCGGGCCGATCTCGGCGCCTGCCAGAACTACGGACTTGGCGCCGATGAACGCTCCGGCTCCGATGCGGATGGGGGCCATGCGCAGCCGGCCGCCTTCGATCGCAAAGGGCTGGATTTCCGCCTCATAGCCGATGCTGGCGCGCTCGCCTATTTCGATAAGGTCCGGGAGGTGCAGTTGAGCGGTGGCGATTTGGCACCCGGGCTTCACGCGTGCGCCCAGCAGGCGGGCGTAAAAGGGCATGAGCGGCGAGCTGGCAAGAAAGCGCAGCGGCGAAAGATCGAGGGCCTTGCGGACAATCCACCAGCGACAGAAGTACCACCCCCACAACTCGTGTTCACCCGGCTCGAAGCGACCGATCAGCGACCATTTCAGGGCCAGCGGGACGAGGAACGAGACCACCACTACGAGCACCGGCATCAGGAGGTCAAGCCCGGTGAATGTCAGGGCGCTCGAGCCGCGATGCGCGACCAGGAAAAGCGAGACCGGTGCGCCGAGGGCGGCCAGCAAGCCGTAGAGCAGCCCGAGTTGCACCAGGCCGGCGGTCCAGACGCGCCGGCTCGAATAACGCAGGGCAGGGCGGCGCGGGGTGGTTGGCGCTGCTTCCGTCCGCACAGCGACTCCGTCCGCGAGGGCGCGGATGGTGGGGCGGGCGTAAACATCCGCCACGCTGAGTCCGGCCATTTCAGGCTGTTCCCGCAAATGCGTGAGCAGTTGTGCCGCGAGCAGAGAATGGCCGCCCAGGTCCAGGAAGAAGTCAGAATCGACGGAGATGCGTTCCAGGCCGAAAAGGGCCTGCCAGGTGGCCGCGATCTTGTGCTCCAGGGGCGTGGCCGGTGGTTGATAGGCACCGGCCTGGAAGGCCACGCGCGGCAGCACTGGCGCGGGCAGGGCGCGGCGGTCGGCCTTGCCGCTGGCCAGGGTAGGGATGGTGTCCAGCACTTCAATGTAGGCGGGTACCATGTAGGCGGGCAGGCGACGGCGCAGTTCCGCGCCCAGACGTTCCCGAACGGGTTGGAGAGGGGATAGCGCACGCAGTGTGATGTAGGCGGCAAGGTCTTGCGCGGGAGCGTCGGCCGGATAGGCAGCGACAAGCGCATTCTCCACTGACGGATCGTCGAGGAGGACGGATTCGACTTCCGCCAATTCGATACGATAACCGCGAATCTTGACCTGGCTGTCAATGCGGCCCAGAAATTCGATTTCGCCGTTCGGCGTCAATCGGCCCAAGTCCCCGGATCGGTAAAGGCGATGACCAGGCTCGAAGGGGTCTGGCACGAATTTGGCCGCGGTGAGGTCGGAACGACGCACGTACCCTTGCGCTACCCCCGCCCCGCCGATGCAGATCTCACCGGTTCCACCGTGCGGAACGGGCTCGAGGGCCTCGTCGAGCAAGTAGATGCGGTAACCCGGCAGGGGCCGGCCGATTGTGACGGGACGGCCGGGCTCGAGCTCGCACCATGTGGCGGTGACGGTCGTTTCGGTGGGGCCGTAGGTGTTGAGCATGCGGCGCGCAGGCCTGCTCCAACGCTCCACGAGGTCGCGCGGGCAGGCTTCGCCGCCCACGATGAGCGTGTGGATGGAGGGGACGTCGCGGTCGAGCGTGGCGAGCAGCGTAGGCACGCAGCACAAGACACTAATCCTCTGCTCGACCAGGAATTCGGCGAGGGCCGGACCGAGCTTCCGGCCATCGATGGGGCCCGCGACGAGGGTGGCGCCAGCGATGAAGGTGGGCCAGATCTCTTCGATGGAGAAATCGAAGGCGAGAGTCATTCCCTGGTAGACCCGGTCGTGACGTCGGACATCGTAGATGGGGGTGCACACCGAGAGGAAGTGGCAGATGTTGGCGTGCGTGACCGCCACGCCCTTGGGCCGGCCGGTGGTTCCGGACGTATAGATGATATATGCGAGTCGCCCTCATCCGGCAGCGCCAGGCGCGTGGAGGGCATCGCGCTCAAAGCGGCAATCTCACGGTCGAGGGACAAGACCGGGCAGGGAAGGCTGGGAAGGGCGGACGCAAGGTCTGAAGTGGTCAGGACAACGGCCACGCCGGCGTCGTCAGCCATAAATGCCAGCCGGTCGGTGGGATACGTCGGGTTCAGCGGAACGAAAGAGAGTACAATTACGCGATGACCGTGATCCCCGCTGAAGCACTTCGGTTCGTTTACGACAAGTACGGGGCGCGACTACTCGAAGCTAATGTCCGATCCTTCTTAAGTGCGACGGGCAAAGTTCAACAAGGGCATTCGCGACACTCTCAAAGATTCGCCGGAACGATTTATGGCGTACAACAACGGCATCGTGGTCGTCGCTGACGACATTCACCTCGGAACCACCAGCGACGGCGGACCGGGCATCAGGTGGCTGAAGGGGATGCAGATCGTCATTGGCGGACAGACTACGGCATCGATCTACTTCACCAAGAAAAAGATGCCGGAGGTCGATTTGGACTTGTCCCCAATTTTGAGACAAACGGTTAAGACTCAATTAATCAAAATTTGCATTGAATGGAGAATTGAGTCATGGGATTGTCTCGCAGGCAGTTCACAAAAGAGTTCAAGCTGGCCGCCGTGCGGCGGCTGGAATCAGGGGTTTCGATCGGCGAAGCCGCCCGCGCATTGGAGGTAAACCCCAACGTGCTGCACCGTTGGCGGCGTGAATTCCGCCAGGGGACGGGCAACGCCTTCCCCGGCAACGGCAAGCAGCGCTGGTCCGAGGGGCGGATCGCCGAACTGGAGCGGAAGGTCGGTCAGCAGACCCTGGAGATCGATTTTTTGAAAGGGTGCTTGCAGCGCATCGAGGAACAGCGGATGCTGCAGGCATTGACTGGAAATCCGCGGTCTGCCGGGAAATCCAAGAAGAAGTGAATGCCCATCGTGGTCTGAGCATTCAACGCATGACGGAACTGGGGCGGGTAACCCGCTCCAGTTTCTACCGCTCCCAGGAGGAGAAGCCGGCGAAACCGGATGCCGACATGGACTTGCGGGATGCCATCCATCGCATCGCGTTGGAATGGCCCTGCTACGGACGGCCGCGCATCACCCAGGAACTGCGTAATCAGGGATGGCAGGTCAACCCCAAACGGGTTTACCGCCTGATGCGCGAAGACAATCTGCTCTGTTTGCGGAAGCGCAAGTTCGTCATCACCACCGATTCCAACCACAGCCGCAAAATCTATTCGAACCTGGCCGGTAAGGTGGCGCTCACCGGAGTGAACCAGCTCTGGGTGGCGGATATCACCTATGTCCGACTGGGCGAGGAGTTCATTTTCGTCGCCGTGATTCTGGACGCCTATTCTCGCCGGGTCATCGGCTGGGCGCTGGACTGGAACATGGAAGACGAGTTGACGCTGACGGCGCTACGGATGGCGCTGGCGGAACGCGGGGCGGCGCCGGGGCTGATTCATCATTCGGATCGCGGATCGCAGTACGCCAGCAACGATTACACCGGACTGTTGCAGGAAAACGGCATCGCCATCAGTATGTCGCGCAAAGGCAATCCGTGGGACAACGCCTTTTGCGAGTCGTTCATGAAGACTCTGAAATACGAAGAAGTGCTGCGCAATGAATACCGAGACCTCGCCGAGGCCAAGCGTTCCATCGGACGCTTTCTCGAAAAGGTCTACAACGAAAAACGGCTGCACTCGGCTCTCGGTTATCTCTCACCGGCCAAGTTCGAAAGTTCGCTGCCACCCATGCAACGGCAAAAAAGTGAGGGCCCTCAGGATGCGTTTTTTCAGGCATGACGGAATCTATCGGTCCGATGTGTCCTCACATCTTTTTACCCCTGGGTCGTGTCCCGCTTTCCGGTCGGGCCGCTGCCAGGGTATAGAGCAAGCCGGAAAGCACATGCTCTTCCCATCGTCCGCGATGAGTTCCGGCCGGCTATTCCTCAATCGGGTTGCTCGCCAGCATTGCCCGTCTCCGCTTCACCGGCGATTCCAGAATAAACTCTGGTCTTCCCGCGCCCCAACGATTTATCATTGAACGGCAGGTGTGTCTTAACTGGTTGTGTCAGCCGAGGGGGCAAGCGCAATTTGGCGCGCGTGCACGTCCCAGCGAAAATAATCGTGCTCCGAAACGACGAGATCGACGAGGACGGACTCATCGCGGACATCTCCCGGTACGCCAACAGTCAAAACAGCGTAAAGCTATCCGACCTCTCCGCAAACAAGCCGTTCCACGTTCAGATCGAACAGCTGGCGCTCTCAACGTACTGTCCCGACGGGATTGGCCGGTGGTTCTACGAACGCGCGGCAGGCAGCTACAACACAATGCTCGCCCGCGAAGGCACCACGCCCGCGCGGCTGCGACAACTCCGGGACGCGATACCCACCAGCCGCAAGATCACGAAAACGGACCTTGCCAAGTTCCTCAATGCCTGGGCCCAAAAACCGGATGCAGTCAGCGTCGGATCACAGAAGAACTTCGAAAGGTTTATGGCGGACCTCGGTCAGGACAACCCGCCGCTGCCAGACGTGCAATGGTATAAGCAACTGATCTCCAAGGCCATAATTTTTTAAACGCGCACTAGCATCATCCGGCTCCGGTTCCAGGCCTTCCAGGCCAACATTACCACCTACGTTGTGTCGCTCGTAGCAAATCGTCTCGGGCCGGAACTCGATCTTGACAAGGTTTGGCAGCGACAGGACATCTCTCCGGAACTCAAGCAGCAAATCACCGAATGGGCGGGTGAAGTGAACCACGTTCTTCACCAGACCGCAGCTGGCAGGATGGTGTCCGAATGGGCGAAGAAGCCTGAGTGTTGGGAATCGGTTCGGGAGGCGACGTATTCTGATCCACTTGAAGGTATTCCTGAACGACGAGGCCAGCTCGCCTGACGATTACCGGCACCGGGAGCGCCGTCCGTTTCTCGCGCCGGGCGAGGAAACGGAGAGTATCGGTCAGTCAGTTTGATCCCGCGGAGGGCGCGCCGCCGCGTTGGACGGGGCCGTCAACAAACGGAACCTGTCAACCGGAGAAAGCCGAGAGTCAGCATGAGGAATTCTGCCCCCGCGGAATGAACCTGACGGTTGAACGCGCACTCCTGCGACGCCCGGTCCAAAACCGGAGAGGTCGGCTGGGGCAACTATCTTTGAAATGTTTGGGATAACGCGCGTCCAGGCACACGCTGCGGTCAACGAAATCGGCGGCGGGAGTTGATACTGCGGGACGGTGGCTCCCCAAAAACATTGGAATAAAACCCTCTCGCATATTTCCAAGGTATTGAAAACAAATGGCGAACTGGTGGCGATACCACGCGATAGTTGAAACCCAAGTTGACAGCGCCAGATGGCTATCTTTCCCGTACCTGAGGTACGGGAAAGTTGGAGTTTTGTTGAAAACGGTCGGCCGCGAATGCTAACTTAGTCGTACCTGAAGTACGGAAAGATTAGCATGGCGCTACACCTCGTTGGCGAAACGATCGACAAAACCCGCAGCCACTACCGGGCCGAGACCGGGAAACTCATACAGCTCATGCGCGGCATCTACGTCGATGCCGACGACGACATCGAAGTCACCGTCCTCCGGCACGCCGTCCGTATCGCCAAATATCTGTACCCCCAAGCTTACCTGTCGGCCGCGAGCGCCGTCCTGCTCGGGCCAACCCCGGACGGACGCCTCTTCCTGAGCGCCAGGCGCAAGCAACGCACCCGCATTCGTACACTGGAGATCATCCAGAACGAGGCCCCCGCGCATCCATCCGTCGGCGAGGGCGTCATCGACGACGGCATGGGCGAGTTCCGGATAGCTGTTTCATCAATCCGTCAGCGCTTCCTTGAGGCATTCCGTCTGCGCAGTGAGCACGCGGCATCGATCAACGACGACATGCGGGTCTCGATTGCTGCGCGCCTGATCGAGGAATATGGCTCGGCGCAGGGCGCGGCCGATGCGGTCTGGGCACTGGCGCGCGAAAACGAGTGGTATCGCGAGGGGGAGGCGGCGGAGCGCTACCTCCTGCGACGGCCGAGCGCTGCGCCCGCAAAGAACGAGGCGGCCCTGGATCTGATCGTCGCCTGGCACGGCGTGCCTCTGGGGCGCCTGATTCACGATGGGTTCGAGTGGCGCTGGAGGCCGGCCGAGGGCGAGGGACCGCCGCTCATTCGGCAGACAACGCCCGGCAGGCTGCCCCCGTTCATCGTCTCGCTGCTGCCGGAAGGCTGGCTGGAGCAGGTTCTCCAGGACAAGGACGAGCGCGCGCTGCTGCGGTCCGGGAAGCGCTACACGTCCAATATCACGATTGTGGAACAGGAGGCGGAACTCAGGCAGCTACCGCAGGACGTCCTCCTGAGGCCGCTGGCCGGTTATACCAAAGGCGGCGTCTTTACCGGTGCTTACGAAGGACCCGGCCGGGGCGAAATCGAGAAGAACTTCGAGCGCACCCTCGCGCAGATTTACGCGCGCGCGGATACGCCGCGCCTCTCGGGCGTGCAGATCAAGGCGCCCATGTGCCTCGATGAAAAGGGCGTTCTCTCGCCCGCGACCGGAAAGCCGTTCACCCATATCCTCAAACCCGCCGGCACCAGCGGCTATGATGCACTGCCGGTTGTGGAGTGGATGGCGATGGAACTCGGCCGGGCGGCCGGCTTCGAAGCGCCGGCGACCGCGCTTGTCGCCATGCCGGACAGGATGCCGCCGGCGCTCCTTGTTGAGCGCTTCGATATTCGCGAGAGCAATGACGACACGCGGTTCCTGGCGATGGAAGACATGTGCTCCGTTCTGGATCTGCCGACGAGCGCGAAGTACGACGGCACCATGGAGCGCGTCGCGCGCGCCGTCCGCCCGCTGTCCACGGCCCCCGACGAGGATCTGCTCATCATCGTGAAGCGCGCTGTCTTCGCCTGGCTAATCGCCGACGGGGACATGCATCTCAAGAACATGGCGCTGCTCAAGACCGCCGAGCCGGGCGACAGGCAGTTCCGCACCGTGCGGCTGGCGCCGCTTTACGATGCCGTGACGACACGTGTCTTCCCGAAGCTGAAACATGACCGCCTCGCGCTGAAGCTCAACGGCAAGGATGATAACCTCCGTCGCGCTGACTTCCAGGCATTGGCGACGACCGCTGGTCTGCGTGCCGGCGACGCGGAAGGCGCTGTGGATGAGGTTGTGCAGCGGTTGCGCGGAGCGCTCGACGGGATCGCTGTACCGAAGGCGATTCAGCTGAGCGATGAAACGCGGCAGATGACAATGGAGGTGCTGGACCTCTGCCGCCGGCGGATCGAAGGCATGGCATAAACAGTGTCTCTCGCGCCCCTCGACCTGGTGTCTGCTGATACCTCGTACCGCGTGACCTTCACAACTTTTGCGTTGCGCGTGTCCTTTTTCGAGGCGATCCCCCTCGACAAGCTCATCCGCGGCGGCGGGCGATGATCCTCGCCCGACGTCGAGGGCGTGCGCGCGAGTTTAGCCGAGCAGGGGGCGCGGCGCGTCGGGAAGGATTACGAGGTCGAGCCGGTCGCGGTGACCTCCTGGGCGATGGCGCTCAAGGACGTGAACACCCGCCCGTCGTACTCGAATCCGGAGTCGAGCACTTTCACGACGAGCGTCTGCCCCTTGTAAGGGCGCGCCACAAGGCTGCCCGGCAGCGGCAATCGCGGATCGCGGTGAGCGTAGGGGCTGCGGAGCCAGGATCCCAAATAACGGTAGCAGCGCGACCCTGCACGTGTGGATCCGACTGGCGTAGCGGCATTCTGGAATGAATCGGTTACCGCGCCGCTGAGGCGGTGTGTAAAGCGTTCCAACAATCATCGGGTTCGGCTTGGGCGTTGGTTCACTACCCACTACCTAGGGCAGTACGTTCCTGGCGCTGTTTCCCCACATCACGCTGCGAGGCTACGCCCTTGCGGCAAAGAGCAACAGCAGGACGCAATACAGGACGCAATACTTGCATGCGGCAGCGGGTCTTTCGGACCGTGGTATCGTATATTTTTCAATCGCATTGCCGGAGCAGACTATGAGTGACAGGAGAATCCTGCATGAGACCGTCGGCCTTCCGATGGAAAACATCCTCAAGGAAGGCTATAACGCCGTACCGCATCAGATCGTAGCAACTCCTCCTCCGCCCCCGCCCGCAAACTCGGGCAATGAGAACGAGGGCGGCGGCAATCAGGGCGGTGGTTGCCAGGACAAGTGATCCTCGAAGCCGCTACAGCACCCCAGGCAAAGGAGTTCGCCTGGGATGGGTTTCTGCCATTGCTACGGCCGCCGCTGCAATATTTGCGGCTTATGCGGCGCGGCAGAGCAGGAATCAGGTCAAGGCCGCGAATGAGGCTTCTCAGATTTCAGCGGATGCCGCCCAGATCCAAGTCTTCGAGAATATCTTCCGCGACATTCAGCAGCAGGAGCAGCAGTTCTACGGGGCGAAGAGCGCGAGCCCCGAGGATAAGGCCCTGCGGGATCGAATGTTCTTCAACACGATCAACTACTTGGCCTTCCTGCTCGACTCTAAAATCCTGCGCAGGGCAGAGTTTCTGGACTACTTTCGGGACGCATTCCTGTACTGGTGGACCCTGTTCGAGCGCGAAGTCCCCGAGGTTGACCGCAACAACACTAGGAACTATCCCGAGTTCAAGCGCGTCGTGTCAGAGATCAAGAATCCGCCGCCGAAGTTTGAGACCCTCTGATCGACCCTCTCGTAGATATACCCTTCGGCGGGATGACTTTTTAGAACGATGCTCGCCAAACCTCGGTTCCCAACCGCAGCATTCGATCCAGCGGGGGCGCAACGGTGAATACACGCGGTTCCGACGCAAAGAGGTGCACGCGGTAGATGCACCACTGGTCCGGTTTCTCCAACGCGACTTCACATTCATTCCGGCTAATATAAAAAGGCGTCCGGGCAGAGCCGTTGGTTGTCTTCACTTCTATAAGACGCGGCTGGCTCGAATCGTCGAAGGACAGCACATCGTAGCCTGCCCCATCGCCCTCTTCCCTGGCGATCCAGCGAACGCACCGCGCCAACTCCGGCCGGTTCGCCTCATTCAGACGCGTCCGTTCCAGATCAACCACAAACTCCTCGCCTGCACTGCCCAATGCACGGTTTCGGTAGTCTCTTTCCACCGGGTCGAACTTGCGGACCAACTCCCGAAGGCGCTTCGGAATGGGAATGGGCACCGGGTCCAGCTCTGGGACCGGCACAAAGATGGCGGAAGTCGGCGCGGAGGGTGGGGCGGCGGGTGGTGTCCGGTCCAGGATCGCCGGCGAATTCGTTAAGTACCGCTCGATTGCGTCGAAAATCGCACCTTGATAGTTCCTCTTGGGTATATAGCCTCTGATCCATGGCAGGCCAAGCTCGTCGAGGACGGCGGAGATGTTCTGGTGCTTGAATTCTACGGATCGGTGGGTTCGCCCGATCCGGACCATCAGTGCTTTGCTGTGGGCCGATTTCGAGTAGGGCTGCCCGGAGATCTCCGCGCTCAGCATTGCGAAGTAGTCCGCCACCTGGACGAGTTGGATCAGATCATCGACCGCGGCCAGCGCACGCCGCTGAGTGAATCGGAAGGTGAGAAGCTCAAGACCGTGATCCATGCTATGGCAGAGAGACTGCTGCAGAAACGGAGCACGGAGAAGACCAGTGCTGTTCTGCCGCCGGAAACAGCGCCGGCAGGTAAGCCGGACACCACCAGCGAAATCGATAGAAAGACCGCCGTCCTTGGTGGCATCAATCACGACGCCCATCGCGCCGTTCAAGACGCCCAATTCATAGTCGTTCTTAGTCTGGATCACCTTGTCGCCCGGATAAGGCCGCGCGCGGTGGCCAGCCTCGACGGTAGCCACGTCGACGCCGAACAACTTTTGCTGCAGCAGGCGCTGCAATTCGATATTCAACTCCACCGTGCCGAGCGGGCCTTTGTGCGTCGGCGTGAGCACCTGAACTTCACGAATCAGGTCGTAACCGAGCCGCTCCTGCAGCACTTCCTCGAAGAGGAGCAGCAGCATTCGCCGCACATCCTCGCGGTCCGCGAATTTGTCGATGACGTACCAGGGTCGGCGCGGGCCGACAAACGAATCCGACGTGGGCCGCACCTCGCCCGCGAGGATGGCAGTGGAGTTCTCCTTCAGAACACCGGCTTGGCGGATAATCCGCGTCAGCACCGTGGTCGGGATCGCCATGGACCGGACAAGGTCCCGCAGGAGGTTGCCCGGGCCCACCGGCGGCAACTGGTTGTGGTCGCCAACAAGAGCTACGGCGGTGCGCGTGCGATCCACCGCCTGAAATAACCGCCACGCAAGCGGGACATCCATCATCGAAACTTCGTCCACTACGAGAATGTCCGCTTCAATCGGGTTCAGCGCGTCCCGCGAATACGTGTGGCCGTTGAAGCCTAACAGCCGATGGATCGTACTGGCCTCATGGCCAACTACTTCCTCGAGGCGTTTGGCAGCTTTGCCAGTTGGCGCCGCCAACACGACTTTCAATTCCAGTCGCTCCGCGATGCTGGCAATGGTCGATACAGCGTAAGTCTTGCCGCTACCGGCGCCGCCGGTCATCAGCGAGATGGAGAAGTTGAGCGCGTTCCCAACAGCATCGCGCTGCTCGGGATTCAATTCGCCGCCCTCAGCATCGAGAAGATGCTCTACCTCAGTCACAGCGTGCGGGCTACGCCGACCGGCGGTCTTCAGGACTTCGGCGAGTTCCGTCTCCATCCGGTGAATCTCCGGATCGGCAACTACCAACCGCTCGAACGGTTGCGAGACAAGCAACCCCTCAGCAATCAGGGCTTCGAGATGTCCCTCGATCACCTCGCGGCTGTCGAGCGTGTCCATCACCAGGAGCGTGTTGGCACGGTCAAGCAGATCTTCGAATTCCACCCAGCAGTCGCCATCATCGAGTGCATCCAGCACGCTGTAATGGAGCCCCGCGCGAATCCGTGACGGCAGATCCTTCGGCGTTCCCATCTTGCGGGCAATCTTGTCGACCCGTTTGAAGCCGTAGCCGGTGATTTCCCGCATCAGGACATAGGGGTCCTTCTCCAGGATCGGCACGACCTGGCTGCCGAATTTGCCCACCAGCGTGGTGACCTGATGATGCGTGAGCCCGAAGCGGGACAGGCAGGTCATGGCGGCGTTGAAGTCGCTGTTGGCGGTCCAGATCCGTTGGAGATCCAGGATCGCCTCCACCGGCGCCTTCGCGATAGCGGCCACGGTTTCGGGTCGGTTGCGGATGGACGCGTCGAAGCGCGTGCCGAAATGGTCGGCGATCAGCCGGGCTTTGACAGGGCCGATCCCTTTCACGTCCGGGTGATTCGCCAGGAAGTTCGCCAGCCCATCCGCGTCCATCTCCTGATCGAAACCCATGCAGTCGGCCGCGAATTGCCGTCCGTACTTCGGATGGTGGGTCCAATGGCCTTCCAACCGAACCGCATCATTCTCCCTGGCAAACACCTTGCCGGCAAAAGTGATGAGATTGCCGTCCGATGTGCGGAGGCGCCCGGCGCTGAACGCCGGGCCCGAGTAGAAGACTACTTCCACGGTGCCGCGGAGAGAACATTGGACCTCTTGGGTTGCCGCCTTCGTCATGTACTCCACCTCGCGTGCGCGGCGAGCAAGTAAGCCTGCACAAAGTGGCAGGCGGCTTGGCGATTCGCGCAGAAAAACACCGGGATTCGGTAGGCGAGAATGATCGACAGAGCGTTCCCCAGCACGGCGTTGGGGTGCGCCTCGCCCCGGTAACGCCGCTGCAGAATGTCGGTGATGCCTGCCTCCACCACGACGCAAGCCGCTCGGTAGTCCGCAAGCTTCTGCAACTCCGCACGAAATCGCTCCCGGCTGTGGATCACCGTGGAGACGAAATCGTCCAGCGTCTTCCGCTCCACCGCGACACACACGTCGATCCCGTCCACGGAGTAATCCCCGGCTGGCAATGCCCGCCGCACTGCGGTTGCCAACCGGAGATCGAACGAATACGGTTCCTGTTCGCGCGTGTCGATGATGATGGTGGCCGGCCGCTGGCTAGAACGGGACAAGCGCGTCCCCCGCCTCCTGCCGGAACTTGCCCGGTGTCCGGTCGTTTACGATGCGGCTGTTGAAATAGATGTTCTCGTTGTCGCCCTTGGTCTTCTTGGTGACCTCGAGCTTCACGTCGAGCAGTTTGCTGAGATTCCTGGGAAGGTCCGACAGTTTCTCCAGGTCCAGGCCGCAGATGTGCAGGTCGGTCTTCACGAACTTCAAGGTGTTCGGCGTGAAGACGCTGTTGCGCCACATGAGGCGGTTGACGTAGCGCGGCGCGAGGACACGGAGTGTCCACTTCAGCATCGGGTTGCCCGTGGTGTGCGCCTCGGCGATCTCCGCCTTCTCCACGACAACCTGATATTTCCCGTCGGGAACGCTCTCCATGTCTGAGCGCTCGGCCGGAGTTTCACTCTGGAAGTCGTCGTCAAACTGAGTCAAATCGATCGATTTGTTAGCCATGTGTTCCTCTCCTGGTGTGATGAATTACTGCTTTGCCGCTGCGGGCGCCGGACGGCTGGTTTCAACCGCCGCCCCGGTCGCCGCGTTGTAGCACTCCTTGAACTTGCCGAAGTCGAGTTCCAGCGTCTCGGGCAACCGGCCCGTGCGGTCGCCGGCCTCGTAATACAGGCTCGGCTTGGTGCGGATCACGCGCCGCATACTCTGCTCCCCTTTTTCGCCGGAGATGGCTTCGAGATCGCAGAACAGCACCATGTCGGCCATCCCGAGCACGATCTTACGGGCCTTGTCGGGCAGCGTCGGCACCACCCGCATGTACTTGCCGGTGCGCGAGTCCACCTCCATCTCCTTGGCGTGCGAGATGAGGAACAGCCCGTATGGCAGGAAGGCGAGCTTGGTGAGGACGCGCTGGAACTCGTTGTTGACCAGCGCATAGCCCTTGCCGTAGCCCAGGTCAGATTCATGCTCGACCTTGAACTTTGCTAGGATGTATTCGGTGCAGAACTTGTAGGCGTTGTCGATCGTGTCCAGAATCACCGTCTTGAACTGGTGATTGCCTTCGACGATTTCGGCGCATGCTTTGCGCAGATCCTCCCAGGACTGAATGGGAACCTGATAAACATCCAGGGCATTGAGTCCGGGCTCGGTGGCCAGGAAAAGCGCACCATCGGCTTGCGAGCAGAGTGTTGACTTTCCGATTTTCGTCTGGCCATACACCAGCACGGTGAGATCGGCCAAGTCGGGCTTGGGTTGAGTTTTCGTTGTCGGCAGTAACGGCATGGTTGCGTAGTCTCCTTTTAGAAATTGCTATCGGTGGAATCGGTGGGCAGCACGCGCAACTCCTCGTTGGGCGCCACCCGTTGGTAGAAGTTCTCGATGACGTTGGGATTGCCGTTCGAGCGGCACAGCGCGAAGTACGCGCACGGCCTGTGAAAGTTGAAGCAGAAGCCGGTGTTTTGATAGAAGACGCCGCGGCGGCGGGCGTCGAGGTATGCCTGAGTCAGCTCCCAGAGTTCGCTGCGGAGGATGTCGAAGCGGTCACGGGAGAGGTAAAGCATCTCCCGGTGCAGCATGGCCGGATCGGTGTACTTTTCCGCGAGACGCTCCTGGAATTCCTCATCCGTCTCCGGCAGCTTCCGCTTGGCGGTCGTCTTGCCCGTCTTCGACTTTGCCAGCAGTTCCGCGCGGCGGGTTCGGTACTCTTCCTCCGTTTCGCCCTTGCTCTGCTGGAGCTTCGCCTTGACGAGGATGTTGTAGAGGATGCCTGTGACGGTGATGCCCATCGCCTGCTCCACGTAGTAGGCGTAGATGGTGATCTGGAAGTCCGTCCACAGCCGCTCCAGATAATCGGCGTCCAGTTGCGCAGCAGTCTTATGCTCCAGAAGGAAGTAGTCGTCGCCGATGCGCACGATGCCGTCGACCTTGCCGGCGAGAACAAAGCTGCGGGATGCCGCGCCGGTAGCCGGATTGACAATTGGACCCTGGAACGCCTTCTCCAGAGCCACCAGTTCGAATTCTTCCGCCGCATATCGCGCCGCGTAGGCTTTCATCAAAGCCGTGGCGTTGTGCCAGTCCCGACGCTGGCTATCGTCATACAACCGGTTAGGGCAGAGAGTGCCGATGAGATCCAGCACGCGCCCGAGGTCGCGGCACTGGTGCCACAACTCAAGACATTCGTGTACGAGGGAGCCGAAATGGAGGTTCCCATCACGCTCCAGAGCAACCAGGTGTTGGATGTAGCGCCAGTCCACCGCCTTACGGCAGTTCCGGAACAGCGACCACATGGAGTAGGTAGAGATGAGTGGCTGAGTCATATCTGTTCTCCGGGGATGGGGCTTTAGGCTTCGCGGCGAATTCCACCCTGATTCGGCTCGGGTGCGGCCAAGCGCCGTGTCCGCCTACCGGAGTTGATGTGGTCCACAATCAGCCTGTTGAGAAGGCCAACGCTCGATCCGCTGCAAGCCATCACCCGGACGCTCGGGTCGTTTAGTCCGAACTGGCCGATTCTCTTCTGCATGTCGCGATCGATGTGGAGGCTCTTTCCGGACCAGAACGTCGGGTGAGCGGAAATCACGTCCGCCAGGGCGAAGAGGAAGCCATGCTTCAGGTGAGTGGCGCGATCCTTGTAGAGGATCCCGCGGATGCCCCATGTGCCATCAAGAAGTTCGAAGAACGTCTTGACGTTCTCGATCATCGTGGTGTGTCCGACGGTGGCCATCATGGGTGGCAGCGCCTGCCAAATTCCCGAGACGGCGTGATACCGGCCCGCCCCGAATTTGGAATGCAGGCGCATCACAGTCTTCAGGAAGGACAACGCCGTCAGCAACTCCTCGCGCCGCATGTACTGCGACCAGGAGACCCGCTGGCCCAGGACGAACGATTCATCGGTGCAGAGGTCATGCAGGCGGCGCAGGGAGGGACACTGCGCCGCGCGGTTGCGAAGCAGGACGTTCGGGGAGAGCTTCGTCCTGCGCATGTTCAGGATGTCAAACCGTTCCCTTTCCCATTCCTCCGTGGTGCCGAAGTGAAGCATTGCGCCGACCAGCGGCTTGCCCCCGTCAAGGACAAACTGTCTGGCCGCACTGATCCGCTGGAGGCCATCGATGATGTACACATCGCCGGTGATGGTGTACGTCCCAGCGGAGTCGGTGCATCCGTAGCGTTCACCGCGGATGGCGAGCTCCACTTCGGGCACGCGCCCAGTCCCATCGCGGAATGCCTTCATCAAACCTTCGATGGTGGATTCCCGCAGCGTTTCGCGTTGATAGTCGGGCTTAAGCAAGCCGCGGAATGAAGCGGGGTCAATCACCCCGCGCAGCACAATCTGACCTTCTGTTAACTCGTCCAGCGCGCCGGACAGGACCCTTATCGGCGTCATGATTTGTTCTCCTGAATTCCCAACCGGGATGCATTTAGCGGATCGGCCGCGACGGCCTTCCGTTCGATTTGTACGGCCACTGCGGTGACTGCGCTGCTGGCGTTCGATAAGATCAACTCGGCCTCATCAAATTCGCCCGCCGTTTCGCCCAGCCAACTGAGCAGGTGGGCGAAGTGCTTCGTGGCTTCGATGAACGAAAGGGTCAATCGAGCCAACCGGTCGATCCGTTGCCACCGGGCTGAGCGGCCAGGCGCGGCCGCAGCGGCGCCCGGACCGGCAACTGGCGTTTCCACTGCCTGATCTGGAGGTTTAATTGCCGTCGCAGGTTGTCCCGGCTTCGATCTCCGGGGAGGGCGGCCAATCTTACTGGCGTCCTGTGTATAGGTCCTGCCCTTGCGAGTGACCGTGGCTATCTTTAAATCTTTTATAGATAGTCCGAGTTGCTCCCGCCACTTCCCGACCATGGGCGTGGTCACGCCGCAGTGACGGGCGATTTCACTGTTGCTGAGGGAACCGGAGCGCGGATGCGCCAATGCCGCCTTGACCGCGCGCTGTTTGTCGCTGTTTGTGCGGCGCAGACCGTTGGCCTTGTTGGCGCTAAAGCTATACCATTGGGCGTCTTCGACGGTCCCCTGGTGGACTTCGCAATCGATCGCGTCCAGACCGGCGGCACACCCGGCCTTGATGCGGTGAAAGCCGTCGGCGAGCCAGTACTGCTCACCGTCATAGAAAACGGCGACCGGCGGGAACTTGGCCCCAGCGCTCATTGCCTTCGCGTAATCCTCGATGGCGTTCACGTTCAGCGCGGCTCTGGGCTGGGTGCCTCCATCGAGCCCGATGTTTGCGATGGAAATCGGCTCGCCGCCTTTCATCGGGCACCTCGGCGGGAAAGGATCTCCGGCGTCACACCCGCTTCCAGGAACGCGCTGCGGATCTGCCGGATCAACTGGTGAATCCGCGAGCGCGATTTTCCCGTTTGCCTGCAGACCTCCGTCAGGTTCATCTCGCTCAATTGCCGGGCCAGAGCCTGCAGGTGATAGGGCAATCTCGATAGGACGGCCTGGATGTCCAGCCGGACGTCGAGTTGCGCATCCGGCCGCGCAACATCTGCGCAATACATCCGATGGTTGTGCGCCTCAGCGTCGTGGTGGTCGATGGATCTGCACCGGCGTGCCGCCAGTTTGACGGCACGATTCCGAACCACGCCGTACCCAAAGCCGCGCAAATCGCCGCGGCTCGAATCGAAGCAGGGAAGACGCTCAAGGTAGTCGAGCACCAACTCCTGCCGTAGGTCCTCCCAGTCATCCGGGGAGAAACCGTAATTGCCTACCATCCGGCTCGCGCAGATTTCGGCCTGCTGGATGACGAAAGGGTCCAACATCGGAGTCGCGGCGGCGATCACGGCTCCACCTCCGCCGGCATTGCTTCCACCACCATGCGGAACGGAAGACCGTGCCGGAGCTCGATGCACTCGACAGTGCCGTCGCTGAGTTGGGCCAGTTGGGTGAAGAACCGCCCCACCTGGCTGCGGAGGGGAAAATGTTGCAGGCGCGATTCCGGACGCGGGCCATCGTCCACATCCAGCTTCAACTCGATGAAGACCCGTGGCAGCGGGCTGAACTGTGGCTGGCCGCCGCGAACTTCCAGTTCCTCAATGCGGCCGAAATTGATCGCCTGAAAGAGGCGTAGAAGACGCCGTTGGCCGGGCGAGAGATCTGTGACGTGAGTCATGGCGCCCGTCACTCCCCCATGCCCGCGCGGTTGCGGAACAGAAACTCATCTACGGCTGCGTGCGTCCGTGGCGGTTTCCGCGCCCCTGGATCGAAGGTCTCGTTGGCGCTTGCCCCCTTGAGGTTCCGCAGCAACCGGACCCGGATTCGGTCCAGGCGCTTCATCAGCGTCCAAACCAGATCGTCGTCAAGGTTATGGATAACTGCGATGCCGCCGATTACGAGGGCGACGTCATCAAATGCGTCCCGGATGATCGCCTCCTGCCCTGCCGGCTTGGCATCGGGCTGGCCTTGGTTTCCGGCGGTTGTTTCGGCTGTCGGCGGCGGTGAGTTCATGTTTCGTTGGCTCCCACTGCCGTACCCGGTGATTGATTACCGGAGGAATGGCATGACGCCGTGGCGGTGAAAAGATGTACTTGGAAACAAGGCAGATAGCGGCTTGATTAAAATACCTTCATGTCGCTGGAGCAGTCGGAAACCCCGGTGATCAATCACCGGCGGCGGTCCCGTGGACCCTGTTAGACTGGAATCGGCAGGCGGGTATGGATAAGGCATCGGTAATCATCAGCGACCCCGAGATTTTGGGCGGCACGCCCTGCTTCCGCGGCACGCGCGTTCCGGTCGACTCGCTCATCGACTACCTCGAAGCTGGTGACACCCTGGACGAATTCCTGGACAACTTCCCTTCGGTCAGTAGGGAAGCCGCCATCGCCGCGCTCGAAGAAGCGAAGACCGTTCTCACGCGAGTGCGATGAGGGTCCTGATTGACGAGAATCTTCCGCGCAAGCTTGCGAGCTATTTGCACGGCCACGATTGCCGGACCGTCACGGAATGCGGGTGGGCGGGCAGGAAGAACGGGGAGTTACTGTCTCTGGCGGAGTCGCTATTCGATGTCCTGCTGACGTTGGACAAAAGCGTCCCTTATCAGCAGGACCTCTCTTCGGGAAGAATCGCGGTTCTGATCGTGCGTGCACGCTCGAACCGAATTCAGGACCTTCTCCCCTCTGTTCCCGAATGCCTCGCCGCCCTTGAGCGCATCCGGCCAGGGGAGGTCATCCGCGTAGGGAGTATTCACTGCTGAGAAACGCCGGGCGTGCCGAACGGCGGTTTCACTTATCGCAGCGCTCCAAGGTCGATGCGAAGTATCCGGCCATGCCCTCGTAGAACTCCGGATGCCTGTAATGCTCCGGCAAGTCCTCTTCGGACAAATCCTCGTCGCGGAAACTTCGCGCCGCGATCATCGCCGTCTCGATCTCGCGCGCCAGCACGCCGTCGATCCAGTCGGCGGTGATGCTGCTCCTGGGCGCATCGCCAAAAAACGCCGGGTAATAGGCACAGCCCAGGCGCCTCTCATGCCGGTCGTCCGGACGGCGGCCGAAAGCGCTTATCGAAACGTGCAATTTCTCGTCGGCGAGCTTGATCGATACGGTCACCCACGTCCGCCAGCCATCACGCGGGACTGGAATCTGCCACGCGCCTTCGAATCTGGACGCGCCGTCCGCGAGCAATCGAGCGAGCGGGCAGATCATCGCGGTCATTCCGTAATTGCCTCCTCGGCCTCCTCGGCATCCTCTGCATCCATTGTCTCCTCCACCGCCAGCACGTCATCAGCGACATTTTGGACGCAGGTGGCGAGGTCGCCACCGTACCACTGATCATCCTCGTCAATGCCCTCCAGACTAAATCCCTTGGTGCTGTGGCGTGCAAGGGAAAGCTTCGCCGCGAACTGGCCAGGGCTGTTCCACCAACCCAGCTCTGCGATATGGGCCCGGCGGAGAAGTTCCTCCAGCGCTGTCCATGCCGTAACGGTTTGGGCAAGGCGCGCACGATTCTGAACGCACCAATCGGCGAACTTCTCCGTTTCGCGCATGCTGACCATGCGCTCCAGCTCCATCGATTCTTCGATGGTGAACGTGTTTGCAGGATGACTGACGTTTCTCATCTGATTTATCTCCAGAAACTCCTAAGTTGACCCGCGCTCCGGTGCGCTGGGCTCGTGCTGACCGAAAGTGATGGCTTCGAACTGAGCAGACCAAATGGAAGCGCCGTATGTGAAGTGGAATGGAGCTTCATCAATCTGCATGAGCGAGCACAGAAAACGCGAGAGGTTCAGCATGGCGGCATCGTCCTCGGGCGCCGTGATCCTTCCAGATTTCCGCAGGACCTCCAGCAGACGTTTGCAGGTCGCAGTTGGACGGCGGTCCTTGACCAACCCGAGAAACGCTAGATCGTAATCCTTCGCGATGGAGCCCATGTCCACCGCTGCTTCTGTCAGACGGCGGCCAACCGGATCGTAACTGGCGGCGCCCCTGATGCGCACCGCGTCGACTGAAATCAAAATCGTTCCCTGCCTGGTCTCCCTCACGGAAACATTGCTCCAATTTGCGCCCGGTGGCGTCGGGAACCTGACTCCTTCCTCCGGTGCGACCTGGAGGCGGCATTCGTATCGGCGCAGGTCTTTGTTGGCCGGTACGGGATCCTCACCGTCAAGCCCAAAGAACGCCTGCATCCAATCGCGCGTGTTCTTCACATAATTCTTGAGGTTGCTTCTCTGCGCGCTACTCAAGCGTTCATCATCAAGGGCGAGAACCCCGCCAAGCCGCGCCACCAGGAGCAGAAATTCCCATTTCGCATTGGGGATCAGGCCGCCACTCCGCTTGTTGGCGAAGCCCAATTGCTTGAAATCGTATTCCCGCCGAATCCCGCGCGCTTCCGCCCTCAAGGACAGATCGCCGATCACGAGCCGTATTTCCTCCCACGTCGCTCCCTGCGGCGTTGGGAAGGCAGCGGTGGCGGCAGGGGTCGCGCGCGGCCCGTCTTTCTGGAGGATATCTTGATGAATGCCGTGTCCACTTGGAGCGTGCCGGTCTCGACGCGCGCCACCTGAGACAGCCGCAGCATGGTCATGCCCGCCTGTTTCCACTCCTCGCCCTGCGGCAAGGCATCCGGCACGAACACCACGGGAGACGCCGCGTCGAGAATACGCGCCAGCCCGTTTACGAGGATATGGGCATCGCGGCCGTTGGCGCCGCATACGAGAAAGAACTCGCGGAACCGTCCGGACATCTGGCGGCGGCCCAGTGCCCAGATCCGGTTCAGCACGACGGGTTCGACCATGCCCGCCAGTTCGAGATCTGAATTCAGAGCGGTGGCCAGGGTGCGCCTGTCCACAAGCCACTGGCGCATATCATCCAATTCCACCTCGATCAGCCCGTCTTCCGGGCAGACGATGTGGGGCCGGGTGCGCCCGTGGATATCCTCGTTGGGATAGAAAACGGCTGCGCCGTGGGCGTGCCCGCAGGAGTAACACGTTACCTCCGCTGCCAACCCGGCTTCGCGCAGCATCCCCATTCCGGCCAGTGCTTCCCGCGCGCGCGCCGGCCACCGCTGGATCTCGTCCGCCGCCAACCTTGCTTCGGCGTCTTCCGCTCGCCACCAAAACGGTCGAAGTTCAGCAGCCAGTGGCATCGATGCCCCACCGCTTCAGAGATTCCTTCAGGATCAGTTCTTCCGGGGTATCACCCAGATTGCAGGTGGACGGCCACGCGAGATCGAAGCTGACGATGCGGTTAGAGAATACCGCCTGAATCGAGGCCCCCACGACAAGCAGCCTGTCACGCTCAACAGCGGCGCCCCCGAGCACGTCGTCGATCAGATCGTGGACGTTAGCGTGAGTGTCCCGCCCGTCGACATCGAAGTTCACGTACCGCTTCTGGTTGCCCGGCCAGCGTACGCGGATCGACTTTGCGCGCACAAATTCCAGGTTGTCGCCCGGCTGCGTGGTGAAAACGAGGTTGCGATCCAGCAGACCCTGCAGGTTGTACTGCGCTTCCGGCAGCGGCGCCGGATCCTGATCTACGTGAAGAACCGCGCGCGCGGAAAGCGCCCCCAAATCCGCCCGCACCTTGCTGCCGCCCTCGGCGCATGTCTCCACTGTGCCGGCGCTCCTGTCAAAGGCAATCACCAGCTCGAAGGCGGGCTTCCAGTCCTTGCGTGCGAGTTCGCCGTCCGCTTCGTAGCCGAGGAGGGTATTCCAATAATCGGCGGGGTACGCGAAGAAGTAATCCAAATGGCTCTGCGCAAAGTGCTCCACCTTGCAGTACTCGCCCCGGCCCTGCTCCTCCTGAAAATACCGGGACAGAATCCCGCCAAAATTGGCCAGGGTGGCATCCGACGTGTCCGGAGCAATCTTCGGAAGGCCGTTGCGCTTCTCCGTCTGGCCGCGCGGCAGGAACTCCCAGCGGCCGGCGGCGGTGGCTTCCGCGAAGACGGCGGGCTGTTCCAGGAAGGCCGACAGCGCCCGCTCGTAAGGAGTGCGCCGGTTGGAGCCCACTGTGGCCAGCCCCACCCAACGTTGCTTTGCGATGCGTATCAGAAGCGTGGACCCGCGGCGGGCAGCCAAATCCCAGATGGCGCGAAAATCGCGGCCGATTTCGCGGCGCTCGCCTTCCGGCAATGCGAGGATCGCCAGGTGGATGGGATCGATTCTTGTCTCCCTCAGGTCGTGCCAGGGAAGATCGCCCAGCAGACCCTTGGCGGAAAAATAACTCTGGAGCAAGCGGTTCGGCGCCTGCCGGAGAAAGACTTTCGGCGTGTATCGCGGGCGCATTGGTGGCCTCACAAAAGAATTACCGGACCCCGCCAGCGCTCCCCAAAACGGACCGCCGCGCACGAATTCCCAGGTTGGGGGGCGCGTTAAATTGCGTTACGCGGGTCCAAGGCACAGCGTAGCACTGGCGAAGAAAAAGCGAAAGCACGAATTCCGGAAGCTCGGTAAATTATTGTCTGCCGCAAAAAAAGATCCCTTGACGGAGAATCGCCCGGACCGACGATCCTTTCATTCCTCGGCTAAGCCCCTTTGTTGCTTTAACTTGCGCCAGGACTCCCGTTGATCGTCCCACAGGACCTCTTCGGCGATCGCCTCGACTTCCGGTACGGTGATTGCGCGCTGGGGGCGCCGCACCGGTGGCAGACGCAGAATCTCGTCCTGAATATCCGGCGCAAGCCGCATCATCTTCATCACTTGGCTGACGCGTTCGCGTGTCGTGGCCGTCAACCGAGCCAGGTCGGCAAAGTCGGCGGCCTCGGCGTTCGCGATGGCGTGCTCGAACATTAGGGCCCGCGCGACGGTGTGGGTGATGCGCGGAAGCATGGCTCGCAGTGCCAGCGCGTCCACGATGGGCAGAGCAGTGGGAGCGGGATCGGCCGTCTGGCTGCGCTGCCGCGCAGGCCGCTTCAGTGAGCAACGTACCTCGACGATCCTGCTCATGTCTGAATCTGTTTTCATCGTCTCTCGCCTCCTATAGACTCGCGGGCATGCACATCTGTTTCAATGCCGCCGACCGGAATGCCACCGTGACCGCCTCCGTCGGGCCGTCGTACGTGACGTGATGCACCAACGATTTCACCAGCTTCTCCTGTTCGCGGGGCGTCATCTGCTGCCACACGCTATCGAAGTTCCGAAGCACTCCCGACACGTGCGCGCGGTCCACGCCCTCGGAGACCTTCGCCGCGAGCTGATTTCGAATCTCGCCCATCCTGCGCTCGAGTACCGATGCCCGGTCCTGGAGATCCGCCAAGCGATCCGTCGCTAACCTCGTACCGGGGCCCTGCGCCGCGACCGGACGGATCACCGCCGCAATTTCCTCATTGATCCGCCGGAGCCCCCGCTCGGCCACTCGCTTTTCCTGCTCAAGATCGGCAGTTTGTGCCAGTTGATCTTCTTCGAGTTCGCCAACGATGGCTTCGATCATCGCCGGACTGGCGCCGATGCCACGGATCTGAGCGACCACAGCCGCTTCGATGGCGGGCGCTGAAACCGAACGCGTGGGGCATTTGTTCCATCCGTGCTGGTGCGCCGTGACGCAGACGTAATATCGATAGAGCTTGTTGGCGGTCTTCTTCGTGTAGGTGTGAATCATGCCCGCGTCGCAACTCTTGCACCGGAGGATGCCCTTGAGGATCGCGCCATACTTGTTTCGGATCTCGTATCCTCCAATCCTGCCGTTCGACTTCAGCCGCTGCTGCACGCGCTGCCAGATTTCGGTGCTGACGATCTGCGGTTGCTCGCCGTCGTAGAGTTGCCCTCGATGGCTGACTTTGCCGAGGTATATGACGTTGATGAGCAGGTTGTAGAGCCGCGTCTTCGAAAACGGCCCGCCGCCTGCTTCGGTTCCCCTGCGGGTGGTCCACGCCTTCAGTGCCCAGCCGCGGTGGTCCAGTTCTTTGATGACCGGCATCAACGAGTCGTATTCCAGGTACATATCGAAGATGGCGCGCACGCGTTCGGCTTCTCCCTCATTGACGACGAGCGAGCCCCCTTTCGGGCTGACGTCGTAACCGAGGACCGGAACCCCGCCAACCCATTTCCCCTTACGCCTGGCGGCCGACATCTTGTCGCGCGTGCGCTCGGCGATCATCTCGCGCTCGAATTGGGCGAAGGATAGAAGGATGTGGAGCGTTAGGCGTCCCAGTGAACTGGTCGTATTGAACTGCTGCGTTACCGACACGAAACTGACGCCGTGCTTGTCGAGCACCTCCACGATCTTCGCGAAGTCCATGAGCGACCGCGTCAGTCGGTCCACTTTGTAGACCACGACGCAGTTGACGCGGCCGCCTTTTATGTCCTCCAGCAGGCGCTGGAGAGCTGGCCTGTCCATGTTGGCGCCGGTGAAGCCGCCGTCGTCATAACGGTCTGTGAGGGCCTGCCATCCTTCCTGCGTCTGGCTCTTGATGAAAGCCTCGGACGCTTCGCGCTGCGCGTCGAGCGTATTGAAATCCTGCTCCAGTCCCTCCTCCGTCGATTTCCGGGTATAAATGGCGCACCGCACAGCCGCGCGCCGGAGCTGGTGTTGCGCTTCGGTTCTATCGATTGTCACCGCGATTTCTCCTTCCGGACGATGCTGCGATCGTTCGCGAGCCCGAAAAACGCGAACCCGTTCCACTTGGCCCCCGTGATTTCCTGGGCTACCGCGCTCAACGAACTGAAGACTCGCCCGTCATACTCGAAGCCGGAGTAGAGCACCTTCACGACAATTATCTGTCCCTTGTACTCGCGGGCTAGAAGGCTGCCTGGCAGGGGTAACCGCGAGTCGTGGCCGCTGCGGAGCGTTGTTGTCACCGTGAGATCGATGGGCAGCCCAATCCGGCGGCGTCGTATGTTCTCCGACATCCGGCGATCAAGAGCGGAATCGCGGGCGAGCGCCAGCGCAAACTGGCGGGCCTCTTCGCTCAACGGCGGAGTCGAGGCGGATTGCAGCCGGCGCGCAATCTGCCAGAAGAGGAATTGGCGGTGGCACGATTTCGCCTCCTCGCCGAAGGTCTCCAGATGCCACCGCCGCAACTGGGGGACGGTCATCTGTCTGAGCTGATCAATCTGTGCACGTAGATCCTTGCCTTTTGTGGTTCGCATGGTTCGCCTACTGTGCATGAGGGCTCTTCGTGCGTTCGTTATCAAGCTCTCCGTTGACGGGCTCCGATGCTGTTTCAAGCCGGTTTGCGGCGAGGTATCGGCGATACGCGGCCGCCAGCAGTTCGGCAACTGTGGCGATGGCGTCGCTGGTGATGGGGTCCGATTCGATCATCCGTTCCGCTCTCCGGCGGGCGTGCCGGTTGGAAACGAACGGCTGTGGGCGTCGGGATCAGCGCAGGGGAATTCGGTCATGGTTGCCGGCTGAACCGACACCCACAACGGTTTCCGCTTTGCGGCCTGCCCGCTGTCTGGTGTATTGGAGCGTTTTGTGCTCCGGTAATAGATACTCCCGGAGGTTCGAAAATGTGCAATCTCGGTGGCCGGAACGCAGATGCGCTCGAACCGGCCGTTGTTGCGGCGAGCGGCGCGCTCCTGACCCCGTTGCTAGCGGTCTATATCCGGCAGTTGCAGAACCCGGCTGGCGTCCAGGATTGGTGACGGGCCAGAGCCGACCCGGGCCGAGACACCCGCGATTCCGATATCGAACGCCGTGGACTGGCCCTGGCGAGAAGCGCGAGGAGAGTTACATGGACGGGGCGGCGGATCGTACACGTAGCCAGTTAAGATGGAGAGTACGCGCGGTGATCTCTTCCTCGGTCGCGCATTTCACGATGGCATACAAGTTCGAATGGCTACCGGGCCCGATGGTGCCCGACGAGTTGATTGAGCAGATGTCAGCACTGTACTCGTCGCACTATGGCCGCTGGAGCCTGGCGGCAAAGCGGAATCCGGGAGGGCCTGTCCGCTTACCGCCGGCTCGAATCAAGGAGTTGCTTATCCCTGACGCGGCCCGCCTAGCCTATGCAATCCAGGATAGCGAGATCGTCGGTTACGCAATTGCCATACAAGCTAAGGTCCCGGATTACGGCTTCATTTCCTGGGTCACTCAACTGGTCGTGCATGAGGACCACCGGCAAAGGAATGTCGGGAAATTGCTGCTCTTTGCGATCTGGACATTTACGGATCACTTCGCGTGGGGGCTCCTGACGGCGAACCCGTACGCCATTCGGGCCCTTGAGAAGGCGACGCGCCGACGATGCCAGCCGACGCGCATAGCACGGAACCACAGAAAACTGAGGAGCTTTGCGCTGCAGTACGTCAAGTACGTGAACGAGAACACCGTCATCGAGGTGAACAGGGCGTTGGCTCGAATCAACACGGAATTCCCACTCGATCATTCCACGCTGCCGGACATGCTGGCGGCTGCCACCACGCCGAGTGTTCCCTGGGTCATGGGTCCGATCGAAGAAGGATGGGAATGGTTCGCGTTTACGTTTCAGGATCAGGAGAAGATAGGACTCAGCCCCGAAGAAATCGAGACGATGCTTGATTCAAGTGACCAGGTAACGAAAATCGCGTACTCGCGCATGTTGCTGAACGAGGGCCACCAGTGGGCTCGGTTCGGCGCAGATGAGGCAAGGTTCATTGCCGCTCTCCCGGGCGTCACGCCTGGGAGCACGTCTGTTCTGGACTTCGGCTGCGGCACCGGGCGCCACGCCGCTGAACTTGGCGGGTTGGGGTTCGAGGTGACAGGGATCGATTACCTTGAGAATCTCGTAGCGCACGCCCGCGAGTCCGCGGATCGAAAGAAACTCTCGAATGTTCGTTTCGAGATCGCAGATTGCCGGAATGTCGACCTTGGGCGCAAATTCGATCTCATCCTCAGCCTCTATGATGTGATCGGAACCTATTGGACTTGTCCCCAATTTTGAGACAAACGGTTAAGACTCAATTAATCAAAATTTGCATTGAATGGAGAATTGAGTCATGGGATTGTCTCGCAGGCAGTTCACAAAAGAGTTCAAGCTGGCCGCCGTGCGGCGGCTGGAATCAGGGGTTTCGATCGGCGAAGCCGCCCGCGCATTGGAGGTAAACCCCAACGTGCTGCACCGTTGGCGGCGTGAATTCCGCCAGGGGACGGGCAACGCCTTCCCCGGCAACGGCAAGCAGCGCTGGTCCGAGGGGCGGATCGCCGAACTGGAGCGGAAGGTCGGTCAGCAGACCCTGGAGATCGATTTTTTGAAAGGGTGCTTGCAGCGCATCGAGGAACAGCGGATGCTGCAGGCATTGACTGGAAATCCGCGGTCTGCCGGGAAATCCAAGAAGAAGTGAATGCCCATCGTGGTCTGAGCATTCAACGCATGACGGAACTGGGGCGGGTAACCCGCTCCAGTTTCTACCGCTCCCAGGAGGAGAAGCCGGCGAAACCGGATGCCGACATGGACTTGCGGGATGCCATCCATCGCATCGCGTTGGAATGGCCCTGCTACGGACGGCCGCGCATCACCCAGGAACTGCGTAATCAGGGATGGCAGGTCAACCCCAAACGGGTTTACCGCCTGATGCGCGAAGACAATCTGCTCTGTTTGCGGAAGCGCAAGTTCGTCATCACCACCGATTCCAACCACAGCCGCAAAATCTATTCGAACCTGGCCGGTAAGGTGGCGCTCACCGGAGTGAACCAGCTCTGGGTGGCGGATATCACCTATGTCCGACTGGGCGAGGAGTTCATTTTCGTCGCCGTGATTCTGGACGCCTATTCTCGCCGGGTCATCGGCTGGGCGCTGGACTGGAACATGGAAGACGAGTTGACGCTGACGGCGCTACGGATGGCGCTGGCGGAACGCGGGGCGGCGCCGGGGCTGATTCATCATTCGGATCGCGGATCGCAGTACGCCAGCAACGATTACACCGGACTGTTGCAGGAAAACGGCATCGCCATCAGTATGTCGCGCAAAGGCAATCCGTGGGACAACGCCTTTTGCGAGTCGTTCATGAAGACTCTGAAATACGAAGAAGTGCTGCGCAATGAATACCGAGACCTCGCCGAGGCCAAGCGTTCCATCGGACGCTTTCTCGAAAAGGTCTACAACGAAAAACGGCTGCACTCGGCTCTCGGTTATCTCTCACCGGCCAAGTTCGAAAGTTCGCTGCCACCCATGCAACGGCAAAAAAGTGAGGGCCCTCAGGATGCGTTTTTTCAGGCATGACGGAATCTATCGGTCCGATGTGTCCTCACATCTTTTTACCCCTGGGTCGTGTCCCGCTTTCCGGTCGGGCCGCTGCCAGGGTATAGAGCAAGCCGGAAAGCACATGCTCTTCCCATCGTCCGCGATGAGTTCCGGCCGGCTATTCCTCAATCGGGTTGCTCGCCAGCATTGCCCGTCTCCGCTTCACCGGCGATTCCAGAATAAACTCTGGTCTTCCCGCGCCCCAACGATTTATCATTGAACGGCAGGTGTGTCTTAACTGGTTGTGTCAGCCGAGGGGGCAAGCGCATATGCCGACGAGGCTCAAAACCGGAGGATCATCGCGAATATCGTTCATCACCTCAAACCGGGCGCAGTTGCACTGATCTCCGTCATGAATTTGGAACTGACCGAACGGCGCGCCAAGCACTTCTTTTCACTGGCTACCGATCCGGACAGGCTCTTGGCGTTAAAACCAAGCGGAACCATGGAGAAGACTGGCAACATCTTTGACCCCGAATACTACATGATCGATCGCGACACGAAGATCGTCTATCGGAAGGAGCAGTTCGAGGCAGGCACGACGCTTCCGGCAGAGTTGGTGATCAGGGATCGCCGGTACAAAAGAGACGAGATCGAAGGGGCTTGCCGCGACGCGGGCTTGGACGTGGTGTGGTCGCGCTTTGTTCGAGCCGGGCATTGGGACCAGCCGCTCGATCATGACAGCGACGGCGCAAAGGAAATCCTACTCCTTTGTCGGCGCGCCGAATCGTCTCCGAATTCCTGAACACCATTGACCCGGTATGTCGGTAAAACTCTCCACCCTTGTTCCCAACCCAGACGATCTCCTCGCCCTGGAAGTCGAAGAGCTTGCAGGGGTCCTGCTGGTGCATCTCAACAGCTGTCGTCCGGGTGATTGTATCGCCGTCCAGCACGGGCAGATCAACCAGGACGCGTTTTTCGGAGATGATCGCCGCGGAAAGGTGCCGGAATATGGAGCGCGCCAGGAGCAAGTCGACCTGGCACTTCTGGAAGCCTGGGCATGGCTGCAAAATGAGGGTTTCTTAGTACGGAAATCCGGAGGTCACAACTGGCTTTTTGTGTCCCGACGCGGCAAGCAGATTACGTCGCGAGAGGATTTCTCTGAATACATGAAGGCGCACCTGCTTCCGAGGAGGCAGATTCACTCTTCGGTCGCCAGCAAAGTGTACCCGGCCTTCCTTCGCGGCGAATACGATACAGCAGTTTTTCAGGCATTCCGAGAAGTCGAGGTAGCCGTTCGACGCGAGGGCGGCTTTCCCGACGATCTAGTCGGCGTTAATTTGATGCGGGAAGCATTCAAACCAGCGAAAAACAATAACCCGGCGGGACCGCTCACGGATGAACTGTTGCCAATCGCGGAGCAGGAGGGTATGGCTTCACTGTTCGCGGGCGCGATCGGCCTCTACAAGAACCCGCAGAGCCACCGCAATGTTCCGACAGATGCTACTGACGCCGCAGAGGTTATCATGTTCGCGAGCCAGCTCCTTCGTATCATTGATCGTGTAAAACCGCAGGCAAACACGGGCGAGAACCGATGAGCCCGGAAATGCCGACGTGCGTCGCCATTCTGCCTGCATATTAGGCCTGGGGCCGGCGGCTGTCCTGGCACAATTCACATGAGCGGAAAAGTCGCCGACTGACAGCCGACGTCCGGGAGACGGTTGAAGAGCAGCTCCGAAACCGACCTCCGCCCCAATTCCGCTATTGCCAATCTCCGCCCGCCCGCACGTAACCCCCCTGTCAAGGGTTCGGACCCGTCAAGTGGAGAACGCGGAGAATTCGCAGGAGGATTCCAGGCCCACGGTCGCAACCATGACGGTTACGACCGCTCCTCAAATGGGTGGCGCTGCGAACGGAGAGGGCGGCGAGAGCCGCAAGACCGTAGAAACATTTGGGGAAACGCTCGCGGCGGACGGGCCGATGGCGTCAAGGGGAATCGGGTAGGAAAACTCGTAGAAAAACAATTGGCTCCCCGCGAAACCCGGCATAAAATGACCTCTCCGTGGCGCAAGTTATTGAATCTAAAAGAAAAATGGATGGCGATGAGAAACGCTAGTTCCGGGCTTCAGAAATCGCGAGCGCTTCAGGATTGATATGGGCTCACGAAGAGCAGGCGGTCGTAGTCGACAATGGCGATACGCAGGCGGTCAAGCCAACCGGAGCGGCCGAGAAAATTCCTGTTGAATGTGGAGTCCTGGGCAAAGAAGACGACCGCTGAAAACTCGATACCCAGCGTCTGAATTGTGACCTCGTGTTGATAGGCTGCGAACGAACCAGCCACGGTCCGAAAACGCTGAAGCCGGCCGGATTCAGCTTCCAATCCGAGAATCTCGGCGTATTTGCGCTCAAAGATACAATGCGCGGCACCGGTATCCAGTTTCGCCAAGAGATCAACCGACTGGTTCCCTATGGCCAGCGTGATCGGCAGGTTGATGCCGTCCGTGGCCTCAGTGTACTTGTGCGTGTTATCGAATTCGAGCGAAACCGGCATCCTCACCAGCCCGGAATGAACGGAAGCGAATCTTCAGGAAGCACGTGAACGATGAATGGGGTTTGGATTCCTGCGGCCTTTGCCGCGGAAAAAACATTAAGCGGGTCCACGTTGGCAGCGATCAACTGGTCGCCCTCGACCGCCACCCACTGATCCGCGTACGCCGCACGGTTTTCATCGAGCCATCTCATTTCGCTAGACCGATCACGGGATGGGACCCTTCTCGACGCGGCATTCCGCTCCAGTCCACCCGCGAAGCGCAAAACTTCTTCCTGCTTCGCTGGTGGCAGGCGGCGGACCTTGTCGAGGATGGCTTCTTCGAGACTCATGGGCTGTCCTATTTAAGGATACCGAACTTGACCCGGAATAGTCACCCGGTGTCGTACCGGTGAAACTTGGCGCGCCTTTTTCTGGCGTGCCAGATTGACGCTTTGGCGCGCCAACTATATACTGCCTTCATGGCAAAGACCAAACATAGGAGTCCGAATTATCCGCGGCTTGCGTTCGATTCTGCTCTGGAGAAGACGCGCGTCATTTATACTCAGCAGCATAAACACTCAGCCTCCAGGGATGTGATCGCGCAGGCTCTCGGATACACCACATTCAACGGAGCATCGAAAGCGGTGATTACCGCTCTCAAGCACTACGGACTTCTGGAACCTGCGGGTGAGGGTCTGCGCGTTTCCGCGGACGCAATACGGGTGCTCGAGTTGCCCCAAGGAGATCCTGAATGGACAGCGGCACTCGTTCGGATGGTGTTCGCTCCATCGGTTTTTGCCGATCTCAGAAGCAAATATGGCGAACCACTGCCTTTGAGTGTACGCCACGTTCTCGTTACGCAAGAGTTCGCGCCGCACGCGGCCGACGAAATCATTCGGGTTTACCGCGCAAATTTCGAATTCGTCCGAGATCATGGCGGCGAAGCCGGCGAGCCTTCCGCTGTGGGCCAAGTCGAACAGAAATCAGAAGCGCTTGTCGCCACAGCTTCTGAGCCGAGCCGCGGGCGACTGTCCCCGGAAACCTCACCTGATCGCGTTCTTCAGTTTCAAATTGCCGAAGACACGGATGCACGTGTCCATTTCCGGGGACGACCGAATCGCCCGGCAATAAAGAAGCTCATTGCTCTACTGGAACTGTCGGCGGACACATTTCCGGCGTGATCGGTGAGCGCGAAACCTCTCCGGTTTGAAAAAGCTGTCAACTGAATTGGCTCCCCAGGATTTCAGTTTCCAACC
This sequence comes from Bryobacterales bacterium, assembly GCA_963836015.1. Taxonomy (GTDB): domain Bacteria; phylum Acidobacteriota; class Terriglobia; order Bryobacterales; family Bryobacteraceae; genus CAWCDJ01. Next base: position 1,724,747 of record CAWIIF010000004.1, read on the forward strand.
GGTTTCTCCGAGGTCGATTGCCCGAAACATACCGATAGCCCCGGCATGAACAGATTTCGAAATGGAGAACCGCAGTCGGGGGCTACGTGGGGATGCTCCAAAGCGCCGGTATATATGTTTGGCGCGGCAGCGCCGGGCGGAGACAGACCCTGGCGTGTTGGAGCCCTGTTGTGGGAATCGCGTTTTGCCGCCACTGCTGCCTACTTCTCCAGAGGGTGCGTCATATCTTCCGGCCGGACCCACTCGTCGAACTGCTCGGCTGTCAAAAAGCCAAGCTTTAGCGCGGATTCACGAAGCGTGAGATCTTCACGGTAGGCTTTGAGCGAAATCTGGGCCGATTTCTCGTAGCCAATGTGGGGATTGAGCGCCGTTACCAGCATGAGGCAGTTGTCGAGATGCTGGCGAATGCGCTTTTCGTTGGGCTCGATACCTGCAGCGCAGCGATCGTTAAAGGAACGGGCGCCATCGGCCAACAGTTGAATCGACTGCAGAACGTTGTGCAGAATTACCGGCTTGTAAACGTTGAGCTGGAAGTTTCCTTGTGAACCCGCGAAGGCTACTGCGTGGTCGTTGCCGAACACTTCTACAGCCACCATGGTGAGGGCCTCGCATTGCGTCGGATTGACTTTTCCAGGCATGATTGAGGATCCCGGCTCATTCTCCGGGAGTCTCAGCTCGGCGAATCCCGCCCGTGGGCCACAGGCATACCAACGCACATCGTTCGCGATCTTCATGAGGCTGCCGGCGAGAGTGCGCAGCGCACCGCTCACGTTCACCATGGCATCGTGTGCCGAGAGAGCCGCGAACTTATTTGGCGCCGATACAAACGGCTTTCCGGTTTCTTCCGCGATTACTCTGGCCGCCATTTGAGCAAACCGAGGATCGGCGTTAAGTCCGGTGCCGACCGCCGTACCGCCGATTGCGAGCGCATAGACCCCCGGCAGAGTCAGGCTAATTGTGTCCAATGCCTGATCGAGCTGCGCCACCCAGCCGGAGATCGCCTGGCCAAGCGTCAACGGTGTGGCGTCCTGAAGGTGAGTTCGGCCCACCATGACGAGACCCGCGAACTTCTCTGATTTGGCCGCCAAGGTGTCTCGCAATGTTCGAATCGCGGGCAGGAGCACATCCTCCAACTGCTCGACGGTCGCAATGTGCATGGTTGTCGGAAAGGTGTCGTTGGAAGACTGGCTGTGATTCACGTCGTCATTGGGATGGATCGGTTTCTTCGAGCCAACGACCCCGCCGGCGAGCTGGATCGCGCGATTGGCGATCACCTCGTTGGCGTTCATGTTGGTTTGGGTCCCTGAGCCGGTTTGAAAGACCACCAGTGGAAACTCGGCGTCCAGCTTGCCGTCGATGACATCCTGCGCGGCACGGACTATCAGATCAACTTTGCCCCGAGGCAACTGGCCCAGGTCACCATTTGCCAACGCCGCGCACTTCTTCAAAATGCCGAGGGCGCGAATCACCGGACGGCCCCAGCGGTAACGCTCGACGCCAATGGGAAAGTTGCGATGAGACCTCTCGGTCTGGGCGCCCCATAGGTGCTCCACAGGAACCTCGATGTCCCCCAGGGCGTCTTCTTCCACTCGGAACTTGCCGATATCAGGCGAACTGATCATAGATGTTCCTCCTATTTCATTTGATAACGCGATTCGATCGCCAGGCGATCACCTAATGGGATCGCCGCGGTCGCCAGAATCACGATGCGCCTACCATGCAGCCACAGACGAATGCTGCCAAACAGGTAAACGCCAAGCGGGCTCGCTGGCGGGCTCTGGCTATGGCGGTGGAATCCCCCGAACCTGGCTGATCGCCACCAGGTCGATGCACAACTGGGTCGTGTTGGTCGTCATGACCGCCGTCGACGGCGTATCCACTAATGCGAGCTTTACCATAGCGTTCTGGACGGCCATCGCCGCCACCGCTAGCATTCCCACCAATACAGCCATGGGCGCATCAGCAGTACGAAAAGGACCGAACCAGCGGCCCCGTCCAAGACATGCCTATAGCAGCCCCGCATGAGAACTAACAATTTCAGCCGCGGGCGAGTGCCGGCGATGGACGCTTTGTAAAGAAGGACGACCGCCGCCAGGACGGCGACGAAAACCGGCACCGCCAGCAGTGGCCCTGCCTGCCCAAACCCACCGATCACGTAGTGGGCTGCAATGACCACGAGGTTTCCTGTGATGTGGGCCGTGAAACATCCGCCGAGCGCCAGGAAGCCGATGGCATCAGCCGCTCCGGCCGACGCGCTCAGGAGAATGGGCAACCACAGTCGCACACCCGGCAGCGTCATTCACCCTCTATCTCGCGCTTGCGCTGGCGTATTCCGCCTTGTATAGCTGCGACTCCAAATAGGCCCGCAGGTCTTTCGGACGTTTCACCCCAGCCAGGCCGCGGTCAAAGATCAGCTCGGCGACTCGCAAAGCTGTCGTCACCTCGGTTTGCAGGATATTGCTCTGCGGAGGATAGAGGATTCCGACTGCGAGTTCGTCTTTGGTGACCTGGTCGGCAACCGCCTGAGCCGCGGTGATAAACAGCTCATCGGGAACGCGGCGCGCGCGCGTGGCGTAAATGGCCAAGCCAACGGCCGGAAAAACGTACAGATTGTTGCATTGTCCCGGCACGATCATCTTGCCCTTGTACCGCACCGGTTGAAATTGCACGCCGGCCGCGTACAGTGCTCGTCCATCCGACCAGTTGTACGCTTCTTCAGCCGAACACTCCGCGTGGTCTGTGGGGTTGGAGAGCGCAAAGATGATGGGCCTCTCGTTTACGCTCGCCATCGCTTCCACCACTTGTTTCGTAAACGTCTTGCCGGCTGTGCTGACGCCGATGAGAATCGTTGGCCGCAGTTCCTTCACCAACGCGGCGAAATCTCGCGATGGGGGATGCTGATGCGCGTATGGCTTTTGGAAGTCGAACAAGTCGGTGCGGCTCGGTTCAAGCAGGCCATTGATATCGAAGTGCGAGATGCGTGCACGCGCCTGCACCTCCGACAAGCCATCGGATTTCATGGCCGACGCGATGATGTCGGCGATACCTATGCCGGCCGATCCGGCACCCAGGAAAAGGATTCGCTGATCGTTCAACTTGCCGCCGGTTACTCGAAGAGCGCTGAAGATTCCGGCCAGAGCCGCACCGCCGGTGCCTTGGATGTCATCGTTATAGCAGGACACCTTGTCCCGATACTGCTTGAGCAGGCGTTCGGCATCTACGCCTGCCCAATCTTCGAAATGGATGCAGCAACCGGGGAAAACGTCCTGAACCGCATCGACGAACTCTGCGACCAGTTCATCCCGATCGGCGGTGGAGACTCGCGCCTGCCGTAGACCGAGATACAGGGGATCGTTCAGCAGTTGCTGGTTGTTCGTGCCAAAGTCCAGATGCATCGGGAGCACGTGTTGCGGCGGAACACCGGCGCAAGCTGTATAAAGCTGCAGCTTCCCAATGGGAATGCCCATGCCATTCGCGCCCAAGTCGCCCAGGCCAAGGATGCGCTCGCCCGACGAAATACAGATCACGCCGATATCCTTCTCAGGCCAATTGCCGAGCACCTCCCGCATCCGGCCCTTGTGCTTCATGGACAAGTACATTCCACGCGGCCTCCGGAAGATGTGGCCGAATTGTAAACAGGCATCGGCGACGGTGGGGTCGTACAGGATCGGCAGAAATCGTGCCGGGTCTGACATTACCACCTTATAGAAGAGTATCTCGTTGGTGTCGGCGAGGCTGGTAAGGTAGATGTACCGTTCCAGGTCCGTCGGCTTCAGAGCGATCTGCTGCAAGGCGCGGCGCACCTGATTGTCTTCTGTATCGACCCCGGCCGGCAGAAGACCCGTTAGCCCGAGTTCCTCCCTCTCAGCCTCCGTAAAGGCGGTGGATTTATTGTGCAGCGGGTCATGCAAGATCTCGATGCCCTGATTCGCTGAGGATGACTTCATTGCGATCATAGTAGTTGAGAATTCCCTTCAGGGTTGCGAATGCAGGCGACACGCCAATCCAGAGTGGGCCGCGTTGCGCCGGTAACCGGCCCCGGCTGCAGCCATCTGGAAGGCGTTTGGCGATTTCCGGACAGTGGGGATGGTGGCGGCTGACGAATGTCCGGCGCGCCATTCCGTCTTCTGCGTTTTCGCGTTGGGCGACTTGCCTGGAAGATTCTTACTAACCGATGTCAGCTCAACGGGGAATTGCAGACGGCGGCGTAGCCTTCGATCGGAAGAGAGCGTGCCCATATGGGAATCGGATGTATCGCCCAATGAGGTGACGAGTATGCGCAAGACGGTAATCGTGACCGGCGGTTCCAAGGGGATTGGAGCAGGTCTTGTGAAGGCGTTTCTGGACCGCGGTTACAACGTAGTGGCCAACGCTCTGGAAATCACCAAGTCGAACCCGTTCGAAGCGTCAGATCGACTTGCGTTGGTCGATGGAAGCATTGCCGAAGCGGCCACCGCCTCGAAGATCGGCGATGTCGCGAAGAACAGATTTAACTCCATTGATGCGCTGGTCAACAATGCCGGCATCTATTTCGCGAAACACTTTACGGACTACACGGTTGACGATCTTCGTGCTCTCGCATCGGTCAACCTCGAAGGTTTTCTCCTGATCACCCAGATGGCGGTGAAGCAGATGCTGGCTCAGAACACCGGCGGAAGCATCGTCAATGTCACCGCGGCCCAGGTGAATCATCCGATCGCGGGCATCAATTCGTCCGTTGCGATGATGACCAAGGGGGGCTTGGAAGCCGTTACACGAAGCCTGGCGATGGAATATGCCAAGCAGGGCATACGCTTCAACGCCGTTGCGCCGGGGGTCGTCGATACGCCCATGCATGACGGGCAGGCGAAGGATTTGCTCAAGACGCTGCAACCGATGGGTCAGATTTCCGGGGTGAAAGACATCGTGGACGCGATCGTTTATCTGACGGAAGCCGGTCAAGTGACCGGGGAGGTGCTGCACGTGGATGGCGGTGCGCACGTAGGCAAGTGGTGACTGGCTCGCCGGCTTGAGAGCCTGGAACGGATGAACATGGACTTTAAAGTCGGAGATCATGTCGGGTGGAATTCGGAAGCAGGGCATGTTCGGGGAACGATCAAGAAAAAGATCACCTCTGCGATTACGTTCAAGGGGTACATGGTCCATGCTTCGATGGAGGAGCCGCAGTACTTGATCAAAAGCGACACCACCGACCATCTGGCCATGCACAAGGGGTCGGCGCTCAAGAAACTCCAAAAGTAAAGGCATGCCGAATCAAGACCTTTCGCCGCTCGTAATGACGATCGGTCATTCCACTCGCTCGATCGATGAATTCATCCATCTGCTCCTGGTACACGGGGCAACTTGCGTCGTCGATGTGCGCACGGTGCCGCGTTCCGCGCACAATCCGCAGTTCGATAAGGATTCGTTGGCTCGATCTCTAATGAAGTTCGGCTTGAAGTATGTCCACATGCCAGGTCTTGGCGGCCTTCGCCATGCCAGGCGCGATTCGCCCAACGTAGGCTGGCGAAATGCCTCCTTTCGCGGCTATGCGGATTACATGCAAACGCGCGAGTTTGTGGAGAGCCTCGAAGAAGCGATCCAAACGGCTAAGCAAGATCAAATCGCCTTGATGTGCGCTGAAGCTGTGCCTTGGCGCTGCCATCGGTCGCTTATCGCTGACGCCTTGCTTGTTCGCGGAATTCGCACGGAGGACATCATGAGCGCTACGCGCCGTCAGGTTCACACTCTCACCCCGTTTGCCCAAGTTCGGGGCACGACGATCACCTATCCGGCCGAGACTTCTCATCCTCCTCCGACGCTGCCATAGTTATGCTCGGTGCGCGAGCGCTTCCAACACCGCTGCCGGCCGCATCGGCAGCTGGCGTAGGCGTGCCCCGCAAGCGGCGAAGATCGCATTTCCTATCGCCGGTGCAACCCCGGTGGTCGCCGGTTCCCCGAGCCCAACCGGGGCTTCCGTACTGGGGAGGAACTCAACCTCGATTTCCGGCACGTCGGCCATGCGCAGCACTCGATAGGCGTCGAGGTTGGTATCCTTCGGCTGCCCGTTGATGAACTCCGATCCTTCATGCAGTGCCATTCCCAACCCCCACAAGAGCGCGCCCTCCACCTGCGCCTCGGCGCTATCGGGATGAATGATGGTCCCGGCATCGATGACCATGGTCAGCTTCTCCACCGCGACGTGGCCGTTGGAGCGGTCGACCCGCACGCGAGCGGCGCAGGCTAGCCACGTGGGCATGTCGCGCTCCTGGCCGAAGGTGGTCGCGATACCGAGTCCAACATCCTTGGGCATCGGCTTACCCCAACCTGCCTTCTGAGCCACGCGGGTGAGCACGGCGGCCTGGCGGTGCGCGCCCCCCACCGCACTCGGCGACGATCCGGCATTTCGGCCGGCGCCATCGAGCATGCGCAGCCGAAACTGAACCGGATCGACGCCGGCCGCGAGCGCCGCCTCGTCTATGAAACTTTCGAGTGCCCAGTTAGTCCAGCCCGCCCCGACGGAACGCAGGAAACCCGGCCGAAACGTCCGTTCCGCCAGATCATTGCGCAGCGCGCGAACCCGCTGGGCTCCTACCGTGTACCAGTGATCCGCGCCCGAGATTGAGAAAGGATCGTAGGGAACACCGTTAGTCCCTTTCATCATGAAGAACGGGGCCATCACCGCAGTCGGCCATCCGGCCGCCGCCTGGTGATCCATCGCCGTCACGCGGCCCCCATCTCCCCAGGCCATGCGTAGCACCTGTGTCGACGGGGAACGCGGGCAGTCGAAACGCATGTCGTCGGGGCGCGTGCAAACCATCTTCACGGGCTTGCCGATCGCCTTCGCGGCCAACGCAGCCGGTACGGCATAGTCACCGTCCAGACGGCGTCCGAATCCCCCGCCGATCAGGTAACTGCGCAGCACGATCTTATCCTGGCTGCGCCCCAGCGCCTTGGCCAGCACTGGAAGGATCAACGTCTGCCATTGATTCCCGGTATGAATTTCGAAGACGCCGTCTTTTTCAAAAGCCAGCGCGTTGACCGGTTCCAACGCGAAATGCATCACGGTGCCCGTGGTGTAAGTTCGCTCGATCTTCCGCTTCGCCGACGCGAATGCCGCCTCGACGCCCGGATCGTCGACCAGCAGGGAGCCTCCGTTGCGATCCGCAATCAGTTCCGCGGCACGATTCTGAATGTCCCGCTCGGATACGGTCGCCGCCTTACCGGAACGCCATGTCACCTTCACCAGATCAGCGGCGCGATTCGCGGCGACGAAGCTTTTCGCAAACACCATCACCCAGCCGGGCACGGTGCCCGACGGGTCCTCTAGAGCCAGGCTACTCAGGTAGCCAGGCACGTGCCTCGCCGCCGAATCGTCAATCGAAATCACTTTGGAATCGTAACGCGTCGGTGGAAGTTTCGGACGCGCATAGACCATTCCTTCGACCCTTGCATCCAGGCCGTAGACGCCTTTACCGTTGACCTTCGACGGGACGTCCAACGCCAGCGTTTCCCGCCCGATAAGACGGCGCTCGCCGGGGGCCTTGATTGGAATTGTTTCGAGCTGCTCGCGCGTGAAGGTTCGCCGCAGATCACCGCGCGCGACAATATCGCCGTACAGGATCGATCTTCCTCCCGCGTGCACCGCGCCGACACGCGCCGTGCACACTTGTGGAGAAACGCGGAGCAACCTGGCGCCTTCCTCGACCAGAGCAATACGACCTGCCGCGCCCGCCCGGCTGAGCAGCGGGAAACTCTGCCAAACCGAATAACTGCCTCCGGTAAGCATCACGCCCCATTTCGAATCGGAGTCGACGGTGACGATTTTAACTTTGTTCCAATCGGCCTCCAACTCTTCGGCCACGATCCGGCCAAGCGCGGTACCAACATGCTGCCCCATCTCGGCGCGAATAATATTGATCGTCACCGTGCCGCTTGGATCGATGCCATACCAGATGGTTGGCTCGAATAGTTCGCCGGCGCTATGAGCCGGCCCGGCGAGGCTCGACCGGGCGTATCCCAGCATCACGCCGCCACCCATCATCGTAATCAGAAAGCCGCGGCGTGACGGTTCGAAGGTCGACCGCAGGCCATGAGCGGACAAACTAACCATGAGTCACTCCCCGCATTCTCGTGGCCGCAAGCTTAATGGCTTTCTTTATTCGACCGTACGCCATGCATCGGCAGACACTTCCGGCCATGACCGCGTTGATGTCACGATCGGTGGGTTCGGGATAGTCTTTGAGCAGCGTCGCGGCCTGCATGATCTGTCCCGATTGGCAATAGCCGCACTGGGGAACCTGCAGCTCAAGCCACGCGGCCTGGAGCGGATGCTTGCCCTCAGGATCGAGCCCTTCGATCGTGGTCACCCTGGACCCGGCAATGGCGCTTAACGGCGTGACACACGATCGTGTGGCGCGCCCCTCGATATGAACGGTACAGGCGCCGCAGAAACCAATTCCGCAGCCGAATTTGGTTCCAGTCAGGCCCAGTTCATCGCGAATCACCCAGAGCAGCGGCGCGTCCTCTGGACTGTGAACGGAAACGATACGCCCATTGAGTTGGAATGTGATCATGATCTTATCGCTTTCTCTTTAATGGCCCGCCGACTCCCGACGGACGGCGGCGACCTTCTTTTCCACGTCGTTCCAGGGTGGCAGTCTTGTCCGGGTGCGGCGCAGGTAGGCCGCGAGCCTGGCGATTTCGATATCAGTAAACGATGCGTAGGCTGGCATCACCAATCCCGGCGCACCGTTGGTGCTACCGACACCGTTCAATACAACCTGAATGAAATTGGTCGGTTCGGGTAGCGTCAGCGCACTATTGAGAGCGAGTTCCGGCCGCGCGGGAAGTGGGGCTCGCGCTGCATTGTAGTGGCAGCTCATGCACGCGGAGGCATAGAGGTTCGCATCGGCGTCGTACGGCTGTTCGACGGCAAGATCTGAAGTCGTGATCGCTTCACGCACCGTCGCGTCGACGCTTGACGCACGCGCGGCCGCCTGATTCATGTCGGTGAAGTAGGCGGCAATCGCTCGAAGATCCGAGTCCGGCACGACAGCAAGCGCCAGAGCATCCCGAATGATCGGAGTCATCGTACCGCCAGCCGCCCCGTGCAGGGAGCTTGTGCCGGTTCGCAAGAAAGAGAATAAATCCTCTTGTGTCCACGGCAGGGGCGAGGGATTCGCACGGTCGAGCGCGGGCGCGATCCAGCCGTCCACAACCGCACCGGCATAAGCCTCCCTACTCTTTTCGCCGCCCAGCGAATTGCGCGGAGTGTGGCAGCCGCTACAATCACAGAGCGCTTCGGCGAGATAGGCCCCGCGATTCCATTCGTCGCTTTTTGCAGGGTTGGGCTGGAGGCGTCCGCTCCTGAAGAAAAGAATCTTCCAACCTTCCTGGAGAGCGCGGACACTCAAAGGGAACGGAACAGTGTTCGACGGCACCCTTGCGCTGACCGGCTGGCGCGTCATTAAATACGCGTACAGTGCGCGCAAGTCATCGTCTGTTAGTTTGGTGTATGCGTTGTAAGGGAACGCGGGGAAAAGATGCGACCCATCGCGGGCGACACCTTCGCGCATGGCGCGGAGAAAGGCCTCGAGCGGCCACGTTCCGATACCGGTTTTCGGATCCGGAGTAATATTCGTTCCATAAACAATCCCGAACGGTGTCTTTACTCCGTATCCGCCCGCGAATGGTTGTCCGCCCGCACGCGTGTGACACGACGCACAATGTCCGGCCGCGGCGAGAGTTTCTCCGCGCGCAATCGATTCGGCCGGGAAACTCGCCTCGGAAGGGGGCTCCACGGGAGCAATCGCCTGCCGCCGCGACAAAAGCAGGACACCGCCGGTCCCAGCGAGAGCCATTGCGACTATTGCGACACCAATGCGTCGAATCATTGCATCCCCGCTTCCCTACACAAATGCCGCGGCATACGGCTTCGCTCACGCACGTTGCGCACCGCCGCGAAGGTATAGAAACCAAGACCAGAGCGGGCATCGGAGTGCGCTACTGTTCGCGGACCGACTCAGCCGGTCGACGCGAGTCGACTCTCCAACTTCGGGTCTCCGGGGAAACTCTATCTTGGAGGGCGGACACCTGATTTAGCATCGGCAAGTTAGGGCGCCCGTTCCCAAACATGGCCCCCAACTTGCAAAAGCTATAGCGATCGTTCGCTGGTATCCCGAAACCACTGGGGGCTCGGACGAATGAAGAAGGATGTCGTCGCCTAGGCCGGGCGCCGTTGCGCTTCTACCCGTGGCCAGATTGGCCGCTTCCATATGTTGCAACGGCGCTTCAGGATCCCCGCTGAACGCGCCCTGATCCGGGTGTGTTGCCGGGTGCCAGCTAGTGTAGTGCGGCACAGAGAATGACGATTATGTTTGCGCTTGTGGGGCGGACCCGGGCGGACCCCTGGTCGGGGTGCCCTCTGGGCCGGGACGCCCTCGTCCCGCCCTTCTCTCGAAGAATGAATGGCTGCGTGTTATGACGAGCAGACCAGGGGGTCCGCCTCAGTCGGGTGACTTATAACGCATTTTGACCGTGTGGTGCTTGTGAAAGGAATCCAATTATGCGCGCTAACATCGTACCCGGGACCGTGTTTCCTGACTATCAGTTGCCCGATCACATGGGCACACCGCGCAGGCTCAGCGAACTCCAGGGCGACGACCCCCTCATACTGACTCTCTCGCGCGGGCATTACTGCCCGAAAGAACACCAGCAGCATCTGGAGCTTGCCGCGTTTTATCCGAAAATCGCCGTGGGATATACCCAGATCGTCACGATCTCCACCGATGACCACCATACTCTGCAGGAGTTCCGCGCGTCGGTCGGGGCCGAGTGGACCTTTCTCTCCGATCCCGACAGAACGGTTCAGAAGGACCTCGACATCGCGGAGTACACCGACCCCGAGCACAATCCCATGATTCCGCACACACTCGTGCTCAAGCCAGGGCTTATCATCCACAGCATCTATAACGGCTATTGGTTCTGGGGCCGGCCTTCCGTCACCGACCTGTGGCACGACCTGCGGGTGGCGATGAGCGAGATCCGGCCCGACTGGGATCTGAGCGCCCCCGGACTACGTGAGGCTTGGAACGCCGGCGACTTCTCGGCCTTTCATGGATGGAACAAGCATCCAAAAGCGGCTTCGCTGGAGAGTAAAGAAAACTTGTAATAGCCAGACGCTGAGAAAGGCGGCCGCTGGGCCGCCTTTCCGGGGAAGACTCCTCGTGTCTAATTTTGATTGCCTGCGACTATCTCAATCCCGCGAGCGTCAGCGAGTACCACTGGCGCGGATCCGTCCAGGTCTGCTCCACCGTGAAGCCGGCATCAACTAACAACGCGGCGAGCGTCTTCGGAGTGAATTTGTAGCTGTTTTCGGTGTGGATGGTTTCGAAGGCACCGAATGGAACGCTAAGTTCCGCGGCCGGAATATCTACCCATTGATCGCGAGTGCTCTCCAGATGCATTTCGATGCGTGACTCCACGCGATTCCAGCGCGCCCGATGCCGGAAGGAGTCCGTATCGAAGTTCGCACCAAGTTCTCGATTGAGGCGATGCAGAAGGTTCAGATTGAACGCTGCGGTGACGCCAGCATCGTCGTCGTATGCTCGCACCAGGGTCCTCTCGTCTTTCACCATGTCCGTGCCTAACAGCAGCGCATCGCCGGGCCTGAGTTCAGACCTCAGATCGCGAAGAATCGCGCGGGCCTCCTTCGGTAGGAAGTTGCCAATGCTCGAGCCGATATACAGGGCGAGTGTGGTCCCCTCGAACCGCTCAAGCCTCGGCGGATGAGTCACGTAATTCGACACCATCGGCTGAAGCTGCACGTCCGGCAACAGGCAACCGATGCTAGCGCACGCCGCATCGAGTGCATCCGACGAGACATCAACTGGAATGTAAATCAGTTCCTTTCGCGAACGCGCCGCCGCTTCCAGCAGAATGCCGGTCTTGGCGGCAGTTCCCGCTCCCAACTCGAGCAGGCGGAAAGGCCGTGATCCTTGAGAACATGCCGCTGCGACGATCTCCGTTGCACGCCTCGCGAAAATGTCGCGCTCCGTTCGAGTGGGATAGTATTCAGGCAGGGTCGTGATGCACTCGAAAAGGCGCGAGCCCTCGGCATCGTAGAGCATCCACGGCATAAGCGATCGTGGATGCTTCAGAAGGCCGCATCGGACCTCATCGATCAGCTCTGTGCTTTCGGCTACTGGGGCAAGGCCCGTCCCTGCGAATGTCTGAAACTCGGTGGTGATATTCATGTTTGATAGTCCTTAGGTCGCCAATCGTATCCCTGAGAATTGCCACCGCGTCGCCGGCTGAAAGAAATTACGGTAGGTCGCCCGTAAGTGACTCGCGGGCGTGACGCAGGATCCTCCACGCAGAATCATCTGACCGGACATAAACTTGCCGTTGTATTCGCCCAAGGCACCAGGAAGCGGCTTGTAACCCGGATAGCCCGTGTAGGGGCTGGCGGTCCACTCCCAGCAGTCTCCGAAGAGCTGCTCAAGGCCGTCGCCGGACGCAACTGCGGGATGTAGCCTTCCGGTGTCGAAGCAAATTCCCGTCAACGGGGATTCCCTCCGCGGCAAGTTCCGACTCCACCTCGGTGGGAAGCCGGCAGGCTCTCCAGCGCGCGAACGCATCGGCTTCAAAAAAGCTCACGTGGCATACAGGCGTATCCAGCAACGCGGAAAGCGGATGCCAGCCTCGAAGGGTGAAGACTCGCCAGCCAGCGGTGTCCGGCGCTTCTCTCTCCCAATAGAGTGGCGCCCGCCATCCGAAATTCCTCACCGCTTCCCAGCCCTCGGAAAGCCAAAACTCGGGCCGCGCGTATCCGTCGTCCGACATGAACTCCAGGTATTCACGGCACGTGACGCCGCGGTTTGCGATCCCGAAGGCTTCCAGGTATACCTTGTGACGGGGAGTTTCGTTATCGAAACAAAAGTCGAGACTGTTCGTGGGGTCCAAGGGATAACCAACTTCAGTCACACCGCCACGGAAGCGATGCCACTTGAAGCCGGATGGTGCAACATCGCGCGCCCCAGCGAAAGGGGTAGAGTCGTATGCCGGGCGCAGTGGATTTGAGAAGAAGGCATGCTTAATATCGGTCAGCATTAATTCCTGGTGTTGCTGCTCGTGGTTCAGGCCTAACATGATCCGTCGCGCCGCGTCGTCTGGAATGCGGCCAGCGAAGAGCTTTTCCATCGCATCGTCCACATGTTCCCGAAAGGCAAGGACCTCCAGAAGCGACGGGCGCGAAAACGAAGCGCGCAACTGCTTTTCCGGAACTGCCCCGCCAATCGAGTTGTAGTAGCTGTTGAAGAGCCAGCGAAACTCTTCGCGAAATGGCTTGTAATCCGGAAGGAACGGACGCAGCACGAACGTCTCGAAAAACCAGGTCGTATGGGCCTGATGCCACTTCATCGGACTGGCATCCGAGCTGGATTGCACCATCTGATCCTCTGCGGAGGTTCGTTCTGCAATCGAACGGGTCACCGATCGCACGGCTCTATATCCCACGCCGAGACGACCAGTTGCTCCTGTTAAATCCCAAGCGACTGATGTCGGCGCTTGCTCGAGCGATGTTGTTTGCGCAGTCACAGGCTTATGAAATGCATTTCAAGAACCAACACGTCCCTGTCGTGCAGGGAACGGCAACGTTCCGGAAAGCAAAGCTATTACCGTCCGTCGAAGGGCTTACCCACCGCGTGGGGTGCCGCCAAAGCCATCCGCTTGACACCGACAGCCGACTGTTGACACAAGATGCACGGCTGCCAAATCTGCTCAGTGCCGCAATCTCGGCCTTGAATCAGCGGCTTTAAGTCATGGGAACAGCGGGTGTATCACTTTGTTCAGGGCAGACAAATGCTTGCAGTACTTCGGCATAAGGGCCTTCAGATCGACAGCCTCCGGTATGCCGAGTCGGAAATTCGTCAGTTGCCTCTTTGCCCAGTGCTTTTGAAGCCAACGATGGCGGGTGGCGTGCTTATCTGACAAAGCTAACGATAGGTGGGCGGTGGATACTGAGTGCATTTGCTTGACAGAGCCCCCGCCAGATTGCTGGAGTTTACTTATGACGATAACCGAACCGGGAAGGGTTTCCCTGGAGAAGCTACGCGGTCTTGCGTCGGCTGCTCCGCCATGTATCTCGATCGTTCTTCCCGAACGCGAAGCTCGCGATGCGCGAATTGCCTTCAAAGACGCGCTTGCTCAGGTACGCGCTCAGCTGGCAGCCAGCGCATCCAAGCATGACATCGCCTCCCTTCTCGATCCTTTGGAGCTTGCCGCCACGAATGTGATCGATTCCTCAAAGGAGCCGGCGACGTTCATTTTTCTGCGCTCGGCGGACGTCTGCGAGTTATTCCGCACGCGATATCTCGTCGGGCAACCCGTCGCCGCCGTTGGTGAACGCTTCCAGCTTCGCCCGCTGCTGGCGCTTGCCAGCAAACACCTCGAGTTTTACATTCTCGCGCTCAAGCTGAATGATACGCGCATCTTCAAATGCACGGATCAATTCTGTGAGGCCGTGAAATTTCCGAAAGACGCGGGGACCGAGGCCGCCGGCTTCGTTCCTGGCGCATCCCAATCCTCGCTTCGCGCCGAGCCGGTACACGATCGCGATCACCCTGAAGACCACCTTGGGCATTTTTATCGTGAGATTGATCGCGACGTAAACGCTCTGCTGAAGGATGGACATCCACCGCTGGTTGTTGTAGGCGTCGAACATGAGGTCGCGCTCTTCCATCGTTTGACGACCTATCCTGCGTGCGTAGAACCGGGAGTGCGCGGATTACCCGGCCATCTTGGCCAGAACGAAATGTATCGGCAATCCCTGGAGCTGGTTCGGTCCGTGACCACCGGGCCGGCGCGCCGCGCCCTGGAGAGGTTCGACAAGCAGATCGGAACGGGCCACGCTTCGGCAGATGCACAGGAGATTGTGCGCGCCGCTTCCTCTGGCAGAGTCGAAACTCTATTCCTGCTTGAAAACGGGGCCGTTCCGGGCGTGATCGACGGCGGGGCCGACCTCCTGGACATAGCCGCCGTGCAAACGCTTCGCCACGGCGGCAACGTTCAAACCCTACCGGAGAGCAGCATGCCTTCCGGGGGCCCTATTTGCGCGATCTTCCGCTATGCGGTATAGGGTTCCTAATGAAACGCGTAGGCAAGGCAATTCCCCATTGTCGTCTTCGGCGTCTCCGTCGAGCGGAACTTCCGGTGGATACTGTGGAGCTGGCACGCTACCTCGTTGGCAAAGTAGCAGTCCATGATACCGGTGACGGCAGGCTCAGCGGCCGCATCGTAGAGACGGAGGCCTATCCGGTCGGTGATTCCGCGGGGCACGCATTTCGCGGAGAGACGCGGCGCAATGCGTCGCTATTTCTTGGGGCTGGACATGCTTACGTATATTTCACTTATGGGTCATCGTTCATGCTGAACGTGACGAGCGAGGCGGCCGGAGTTGGAGCAGGAGTCCTCTTGCGTGCCCTCGAACCACTCGAGGGAATCGATCGGATGGAACGCTTCCGCGGCGGAGCAGGTCTGCTCGATTTAGCCCGCGGGCCGGGCCGGCTAGCCCAGGCGATGCAGATTGACTTCAGACAAGATGGTCTGGATCTGTGCGCCGCCGGTCCGCTCTGGCTCGCGACGAGCCGGCGAAAAACGGGTGCCATCGGCAAGAGCGTGCGGATCGGTTTGACGCGCAATGTCGATCGCAAACTGCGCTTCTATGAGCGAGACAATCCATACGTGAGTGGTCCAAAGCGGTTACGCGAGTAGTTCGCGGCCGACTGGAGCAATACGATGGCCCGGCTTCTGCATGGGGTTGTTGGCCGATCAAACGGAAGCCGAAAGGCGGCGACGCCGATGCACCTCCGCTGGTGCTCCATTCCCGATGGCCGAAGTCGAGAGTGACCTTTAGTTCTGCCCTCCGAATAATCGAAGCCTGGCGCGCACGACGTCGTGGACCGCGGCGACAGCCGGCGGGAGGATCTTGTACGGCACCACCTCGTCCTCGCGACGCGCGAGACCAGCCTCAAGTCCCTGTTTCCAGGCCACACGCAATTCCGTGTTGATGTGAATGATATTGACCCCGGCGTGGATCGCCCCCCTGAGATCGTCATCGGCTGTGCCGGAACCGCCATGCAGAGTAAGAGGTATACAAGTCGCGGATTTGATCTCTCGAATTCGTTCGATCGCCAGATGCTTTCGCTCCTTGCCTGTAACCATACTCTTGCGCATACCGTGCGAATTCCCAACGGCCGGGGCCAGCACGTCCACCTTCGTCTCTGTGACAAACTGCCGGGCCTCTGCCGGAGTTGTCAACGCGCGCTCGGGACCGGGACCGTCCGCGTGTATCTCAGAGCCGCTGCCGATGTCCCCAATTTCTCCTTCGACGACCACCGCCGGGTTCATGGACTTGAAGGCCTCGACGGCCTCCTTAGTCGACTGGGCATTTTCTTCCAGTGGCAGCGTGGACAAGTCGAACACAACTGAATCGAAGCCCGCCTTCACGGCTTCCAGTCCGCCTGCCAACGAATGCGTGTGGTCGGCATTCAAGAAGATGGGGTAGTCGAATTCCTCACGCAGACTTCGCACAAGAGCCGCCAGCTGCTGCGTTCCCGCAAACGCCCGTTCTCCCTCCGAAGCGCCAACGATGACCGGCACGTTCAATTCACGTGCAGCTTCGAAGATACCTTTCAGCAGGACGAGATCGGCTATGTTGAAGTGCCCAATGGCGACACAGTTTCTTCCCGCGTCCTGCACTACTTCAATGAGGTTCTTCATTGGTTGTTTTCTCGACAGCTCATCTGCAATCCGGCTGCCAGTGCCATGGACTTCGACCTGGCGAAAGAAATCCCTTCAGGCGGCCTACAATCACAGGTCAACCTCGATATCGCCAGAGGGTGTGGAACAGCAGATCAGCACGTTGCCCGTGGCTGGAGGCTCGAGTGGATCGGGCTCGTAGTGGACGGTTCCTCCGATCAATGCGCTCTCGCAGGTATGGCAGACCCCCGTGCGGCACGACCACTGTACGGGAACGTCGCAAGCTTCTGCCAGTTCCAGCAAACTGGAAAACCGTGAATCCCATCGGACCGTGAGACCGCTGCGTGTAAATGAAATTTCTGGTCCGATGCCGGGTTCCCCTGCGGGAGCGTGAACCGGCAGGCGGGAGGGTCGCGCAATTCCCGGCGTGATCGACGCTTCCGGCCCAAACACCTCCGCGTGAATTCGTGTCGAATCGGCGCCCCATGTCTTCAAGCCCGAAGTCAGGTCGCGGAGGAATGATGGCGGACCACACAAGTAGAAATCCGCGTCGCGAGCAACACCGATCCGGTCGAGCAGCGCGGTGTCCACATGTCCGACCGAGTCGTAATCGACGCCCGGTTCATCCCCTGAATCGGGCTTGCTGTAGACAATGCACGTTCGGCTATTCACGAGGGCTTGCAAGAGGCTGCGTGACTCTTTTGCAAACGGGTGCTCTGCGCGGTTACGCGCTCCGTAGATCCACCAGACTTCACGGCGTGACGCCGCGGAGGACAGCGAGTGCAACATGGCGAGTACGGGGGTTGCCCCGATGCCGGCACTCAGCAGAACGACTGGAGCATCGCCTGATCTCAGAATAAAACCGCCCCGAGGTGCGCTCACCTCCAAAACATCACCCGCGTGTACGTGATCGAACAGATACGAGCTGACAACCCCGTTCGTCTCCCGTTTCACGCTTACCCGATAGGTGCTGGCGCCGGGCATTCCCGACATCGAGTAATTCCGGAGCAGCATGGGGCCATTGGGTGTTGTGCGCAACCGTAGAACGAGAAACTGCCCGGGTAGAGCCGCAGGCAGAGGTGTTCCGTCCGTTTGTTCGAAGGACAACGAGACCACTTCGGCAGCTTCCCGATCTACTCTGGCGACGCGCAGTGGCCGAAAGCCCTGCCAGGCTGGTGGCGGGCCGGTTGAGGCCTTGAGCCCGGGATTCCCTCCCTCCGCGGTCTTCTGCTCTGCCAGCGCCCTTAAAGAGGTTTTCCAGCCCGGGCTGAGCGCCGGCACCCGCAACGAACTTTCGAGTTGTTCGCGCGCGGGGTTCGGCAAATACAGGAGGGCATCCATGTCGGCCACTGTGATGTGTTCGGGACCATCCGCCACTTTCGTGATTTCGTCGCCGGCGCCGACGTCGCCTTCCTCCAGCACGCGAAAGTAGAAGCCGGGCCGGTGATGCGACACCAGCAGAGCAGCCATTGCCGGCTCTGCCATTCGGATGCCCACGCGATAGCAAGTGACGCGCGGCTGACTGACCTCGAAGAGCGCGGTCCCGATGCGGTATCGATCGCCGATGCAAACCTCGGCGTCGGGCAAGCCGTCTACTGTGAAGTTTTCACCGAACTGTCCGAATGAAAAATCGTTGCGGCCGAACTGCGCCTCCCAGTAGCGATACGCCTCCATTTGATATACCATCACCGCGCGGTTTTCGCCTCCGTGCCCAGCAAGATCGCCTTGACCATCGCCCTCGACATTCAGGCGGCGGACTGCAATTCTGCCCTGCACTGGCTGTTTCCAAATAGCGGTGTGGACCTTCTCGCCTCGCCATTCGACATCACGAGGAAGCCCGACGTTGATTGACAAAAGCCGTCCCATCAGATGCCCTCCCGAGGATATACACGGCGGAACAAGCAGATCCGATTCCACCCCTCCTCCAGTACTATCTCAAAGATGCGTAGGACATAAGGAGGAGGTGACGGCAGTCGGTGTCGGAGCGTCGACGGAAGACAAAGCCGGAGCTTCCCCGGGGACATGAATTGGAGAGTCGGATCGCGTCGACCCGCCGAGTCGGTCCGCTGACATTAGCGCACAACGATCTCCGCTCTGTCTTTCGTTTCTTTGCCCTGGCTGTGGTACGCGACATGCGTGTAGCAAACACCGAAGGGCGAACGGAGCTTTCGATGCTGAGTCGACCTGGAGAACAAAGGAGAAGGACTTGAAAATACTGATGGTGCTAACGTCGCATGATCAATTGGGCAATACCGGCCGCAAAACTGGCTTCTGGCTGGAGGAATTCGCGGCCCCGTACTTTGTCTTCCGGGACGCTGGTGTCGAACTGACGCTCGCTTCGCCGAAAGGCGGACAGCCCCCGATCGATCCAAAGAGCGATTTGCCCGAGGAGCAAACTCCCGCAATGACACGGTTTAAGCAGGATGCGGAAGCGCAGAAGGCGCTGTCTCAAACAGTGAAGCTCTCCGATATGAAATCGGAGGATTTCGACTCGATATTTTATGTGGGAGGCCACGGACCGATGTGGGATATCGTCGATAACCCCGATGCCATCGCGTTGATCGAGTCCTTCTACAACTCCGGCAAGCCCGTGGCTGCTGTCTGTCATTCGTCGGCAGTCCTCCATCGCGTGAAGTATCAGGGCGAGCTTCTCGTCAAAGGCAAACGGGTAACGGGCTTTACGGACGGCGAGGAAGCCGCGGTCAATTTGACCCACGTCGTGCCTTTCCTTGTTGAAGACGAATTGAAGAGGATCGGGGCCCTGTACCAGAAGGCAGCCGACTGGGCGCCCTTCGCGCTGGTTGACGGTCGAGTCGTGACCGGCCAGAATCCGGCTTCGTCGACTAGTGCGGCCAAGGCTCTGATTGAATTGCTCGCGGCTCGGAAGGCTGCTTAGCCGCCAGGCGTTCGGTGCTCGCCGCGCCCGTGGGGTGGAATATGACGCACGTAATCCAGAGCGCGTTAACGATGCTCCGGGCCGCGGAGTGGATGCCGGTGACTGCGGCGCGCGTCTTGATCGGCATCTTTTTCTGTATTTCCGGCGGGACCAAGCTGTTCGTAAAAGCTCAATTCGGCGTGCTTGAGAAGACCATGGTCGAAATACACGTCCCATTCCCACATTGGACTGCGCTCTTCGTCGCCATGGTCGAGTTTGCGTGCGGAGCAGGTCTGGCGTTAGGGCTCCTCACGCCGTTCTGTGCCGCAATGCTGACCGCGGACATGATCGTCGCGATCGCGACCACTTCGGTCCACAGCATCCAGGCGAGTAGTTTCCTCGCCTGGCTCGACGACTTCCTGTACCTACCCGAGGTGCTGTACGTCTTGATCCTCGTTTGGCTGATCTTCTCTGGGCCAGGTCGATACAGCGTCGATGGCTTCATCGCTCTGAGGGTCGGCCTCTTCGGCGTCGAGCGGTAGAGCTGAACATCAGGAATCGATAGGAAAGATATGCCGGAAGCAACTTGGAGACCTGACGATAAACACGGACGGCTCACGACGCAGAGTGACCTGCCTGACACCGTCTATGCGTTTCCGAAGCAGCGTAAGGAACCACTGACCGACGCGCAACATGTGCGTAACGCGGTCGCGCGGTTCGATCAAGTCATTGACGTGTCCGACGCCGACCGCGCATTGGCGTTCGCGAACATCGAGAAAGCGGCAAACTACTACGGCGTCAAGCTCGCGGAAACGTCGTGGCGCGGCCTGGGCATTCATTCTCAAAAGCGCAGAAGAGGGGCTGGCGCGAAGAACACGATGACGCGGGAACGCCGGGTGCAGAGCTAAAACTGCACCGGTCAGAACATCGACCGACAGAAGCAGTAATGGAAAGAGTGATGTGGAATTTTCAACTAACCAAAACCAAAAGTGACGAGGAGGCAGAATATGACCGACACAAACGCGGTGATCGCGGCCTATGATAACCACTCGGCAGCGGAAGACGCGGTGAGGGAACTTCAGAAGTCAGGCTTCGACATGAAGAAGCTGTCAGTTGTGGGGAAGGATTATCACACCGACGAGCAGGTCGTTGGCTATTACAACGCCGGAGACCGCATGAGGTATTGGGGGAAGTGGGGCGCTTTCTGGGGCGGCTTCTGGGGCCTACTGTTCGGCGCCGCATTCTTTTGGGTGCCCGCGATAGGCCCCGTGCTGGTTGGCGGTCCACTAGCGGCCTGGATCGTCGCCGCCCTGGAGAACGCGGTGGTAGTCGGCGGTTTGAGTGCCGTCGGTGCCGGTCTATACAGCATCGGTGTTCCAAGAAACAGCATCGTGACATACGAGACCGCCATAAAGGCGGGCCAGTATTTGGTAGTTGCCCATGGAACCTCCGCTGACGCTGCCAAGGCTAGGAGTGTTTTGGGCACCTTCAAACCAACCGATCTGACCGATCACGTTCTCGAACCCGCCATGCAGGCGGTCCCTCGTTGAACACGTCGTGAGGTGGGGCTCAGCTGGTCTGTGGAACCCCACCTCACGCCACTTCGAATCGTGGAAGCCCAGGTGCGTACCGTACAAGGAGATGGAATATGAGAGCAGTTGTTGTCCACCAATATGGCGGGCCGGAAGTACTGAGACTTGAGGACTATCCGGATCCAGTGCCGGGTCCGGGCGAGGTGTTGGTGCGAGTCGCCGCCGCGAGCGTGAATCCTATCGACTATAAACGGCGTGCCGGATTAACGAAGGATTTTTATCCCATGCATTTCCCTGGCCTCATAGGGGTCGATGTCTCGGGGACTGTAGTCGAGATTGGGCCGGGGGTGGAAGGCTTTTCCGCCGGCGATCGGGTGTTCGCTATGGCGGACGATACTTACGCCGAACTTTGCGTCGTAAAGGCAGAGGTCCTGGCGAAGATTCCCGAGGGGCTCGATCTGATCCAGGCGGCGGCGCTGCCGCTGGCGACGACGACTGGCAACCAACTCAGTTCCGCGACGGGGATCAAAGCAGGCCAGACGATCCTAGTCGTGGGCGCTATAGGGAGTGTCGGGCGCTCCGCGGTATTCACTGCGAAGGTGCGCGGGGCGACTGTGATCGCGGGGGTTTTGAAGAAACAACTGGATCAGGCGAAGAGTATCGGCGCCGATCGGGTGGTCGCAACCGACGACGACGACGCGATTGCGAATCTTGAGTTGCTCGACGCGGTTGCGGATACGGTCGGCGGAAGAACCGCCGAGAAGCTGATCGCCAAGGTCAAGCCCGGAGGGGTGTTTGCTACGGTTCTCGGCGCACCGCAGAACGCCGCGAAGTACCCATCTGTAAAGGTGGTGCCGGTATTCTCGAAATTCGACAGGAAAACGCTCGAGTTCATGGCCGAAGCGGTGCGAGATGGGAAGCTGATAATCCCGATTAGCCAGACCCTGCCACTCAGCGAGGCCGCCAAGGCTCAGGCAACGGCAGAAAAGGGCGGCATCGGGAAGATCTTGCTAGTGGCTTGAAATGAAGAAAGATCGCCACGGAATCAACCCCGCTTCGAAACCGAGCGGCGATGGGTGTGTGGAATGCCTTGCGTCACCGAGAGGCTGGTGGTTTCATCTCCGTCGCTGTGCGGAGTGTGGGCACATCGGGTGCTGTGACAGTTCGCCCAGCCAGCACGCCTCGAAGCATGCTGTGGCGACAGGGCACCCGATCATAACCAGCTTTGAGCCGGGTGAGGATTGGTTCTACGATTACGAGACGCAGGGGATGATCAAGGGCGTGGAACTGCTTCCGCCATATTCCCATCCGGATGGTCAACCATCACCCGGACCGGCAGGGAGAGTTCCAGCCAATTGGGAATCGATGCTGCACTAGCTGGCGTCGGTCGAGTTTTTATGAATGAGAGCGGAGTTGGGGCCCCTATCGCGGGCATCAACGGTTCGGTCAGCAATGGCGCCCCGGCTCTTGTGGGACAGGCAGGATGACGATCTTCGCGAATATTCCGGTGCCAGCGCGGCGCATGCCTCGGCATTTCTGGGCCGTGCTACTGGCTGGCGGCAACGGGAGTCGGCTACGGGACTTGACCGTCAGGATAGCGGGAGACGATCGCCCGAAGCAGTTCTGCCCGATCACCGGTCCGGAGAGTCTCTTGCGTCAGACCCGCTCTCGCCTCGATCCGCTCTTTGGTGGCGATCGGCAGGTATTCGTAGTCTCTCGTGCCCATGAAAGGTACTACAGCGAGGAACTTGCGGATGCGAAAGACTCACTCGTCATTGCACAACCCATGAACCGGGGCACCGCGGTCGGAATCATCGTTGCGCTGGTTCAGGTCATGCAGGCTGATTCCGACGCGATCGTGGGATTCTTTCCCTGCGATCATCACTACTCCGATGACGAGTCGTTCAGGTCCATTGTCACAGCCGCGACAGCGGGCGTGGAGCAAGCCCCCGAGTCGCTCGTGATCGTCGGGGCCGAGGCCGGGTACGCGGAAACTGAGTACGGCTGGATTGAACCGGGGCCAGCTGTATTGGAAACACAAGCCACGCCGCTGTGTCGAGTCAATCGATTCTGGGAGAAGCCAGCGTTACCTAAAGCGCGAGCTCTATTACAAAGCGGTTGCCTCTGGAACACCTTCGTCACCATCGGCAGCGCGGCTACTTTCCTCCAGTTGGTTTGCTCCGAAGTTCCCGAAGTGGTTCTTTCGGTGACACGCGCGCTGGCCGATAGCGATCTGGCGCCCACGTACACACAGTTGCCCATCGTCGATTTTTCACGCGACATTCTGACCCATCAAGCCAACAGGCTCCTGGTACTTCGCGATTCCGGCTCGGGATGGGCGGACCTTGGTAGCCCCACCCGCGTGCTCGGCCTGCTTGCCAAGAGCGTCAATCCGCCGGCCTGGTTTCGTCAAAGAAATAGCCCTACGCCGCAAGTCCGCGCGTTGCGAGATGTCGTGTGATCGCGGTAGAACTCCACGTCCGTGAAGCCTTTCTCGCAGCTCTGATGTTGAGCGGCAGCGTCGATGCGGCCGAGCGGGCGGTATCGGAGGCGATCGCCGCATCGGGATGCGACTTTGCCATGGACGAAATGCTCGTTACGACGGCGAAGTGCGCGATTCAAATCGGCGATGAGGGTTTGCCGCGGGCGGAGATGGCATACAGTCTGCCTCTCGAACTCCAGCGGCTGTTTTTGCTTTCTTCCATAGGTCGCAAATGTCTAGTCTTGCGAATGCTGCTGGGACTCACCCTGGAAAACACCTGTGGAATTCTAAATTTGCACAGGGATGAAGTCGACGATGCGCTGTGTCGCGCGCTGAGCGATCTTCCCCGGGTGGCCGGCCGTCAAAGCGACCTGGCAGTTAAAGTAGAACACTCGGTGGAGAAGCGGCGCCGGAACCCGGCCGAGTTCTGATTGGCGTTGGAGTAAATATTCAGGGCTCAGCCTGGCGACCGAGGGGCACCCGCTGAAGTGTCTGCCCGCGGTGCCAATCCTCCGACACCGGATATCCATGCGACTTCACCCGAGTGCACAAGCGTTCACGTTAAGCCGCGTACGTCACCCATTTCCAGCATTTCGGATTGAGATGGAAACTCTGGCTCGAAGCGTGCACTTAGGGTCGCCAGTGGTCGGTGTGAGTACAGATCTGAGCCCTAGCGGCAGGCGAAGGAAGCGTTTTTCGAATTGTTCGGCCAGATACCAATATTGGTCGTTGCCCACTTTCCTGAGAGTTCGAATGGAGTATTTCATGGAAGCAAATGTTAAGCGGACGTTCTTGGTTACCGCCTTGGCGCTGGCGACCGCCACCTCTGGCTTGCGAATTTCCGCCGCCCCCAATCCGGATGCCAAGTCCGGAGTCGACCGGCTCTACGTGATTGACTGCGGCGACGGCAGTGGTCCCGACGAATCGCGTTGGACACCAGGCGCCAACGTCGGAACCCCGGTCGCTTTTCCCGGCCACTGTTACCTCATCCACCACACGCGGGGGTGGTTTCTATGGGACACGGGCATTGATGATGCCGTGGCACAGCTGCCCGATCATGAGAGGGTATTTCACGAATGGGGGCCGGGCACCGGCCCGATCTGGCGCAAACCAATCACGCTTGCAGCTCAGCTCGAAGAGATACACGTTGAGCCCTCGGAGATCACGCTGATGGCGGTGTCACATAGCCATCCGGACCACGCGGGGAACATCGAAATGTATCCTAACACGCTGATGCTGGTGCAAAGAGTCGAGTACGAATGGGCGGGGAGCCGACAAGACACCGTCGCCTTTAACAAGAAGCATCCAGTAAAGCTTATTGACGGCGACTACGACATCTTTGGAGACGGAAGCGTCGTGCTGCTCTCCACACCCGGACACACTCCCGGCCACCAATCTTTGCTTGTGAGGCTCCCTAAAACTGGGCCGGTGATTCTTAGCGGCGATGTTGCGCATTTCCAGACAAGCTTTGAAAAGCGCTATGTCCCTACGAATAATTGGAGCAAGCAGGCCTCGCTCTCTTCTATGGACAAGATAGCGTCAATCATGGCGAAGGAGCATGCGCAGCTCTGGATTAACCACGATCAGCCCCAAAGCGACGCGCAAAAGAAGCTGCCGGCCTATTACGAGTGATGGCCACTTTTCCGGTTGCCGGAAAACACTGTTCGGCTCCGACGCGAGATGGAAAGTCCGCGCATACGAATGAAACCACGGGAACTTAAGAGTCCGCCGGCGAGGAGGGTAGCTCTGGTCGAGTTCTAAAAGCTGAACAGATCCGGACCGCGTTTCGATCGCTGCGTTGGTAGCGGCCAATTTGAATGCTGATTCGATTTTGAAGGAGAAACCTTATGAAACAGATCACTTTCTTGCTGATTGCGGTTGCAGCGCTAGCCGGGGTCGTCCTTATCGCAGTGCCCCCATCTCTACGCGCCAATCAAACCGCCGATCCGATCTTCGTAACAGAAATCCCCCCCGGATACCGAGACTGGAGGTTAATCTCCGTCGCCCACGAAGAAGGCAATCTCCATAGCTTCGCTGCTGTGTTGGGTAACGACGTGGCGATCAAGGCCTACCGCGACGGGAAGCTTCCGTTTCCGGACGGTTCAATCATTGCCGCTCTACACTACGGTCACGTCCCGTCGGAGGAGAACAACAAAGTCTTTGGCAATCCCCAATCGTTCGTTCCGGGTCCCGCTACGAACGTTCAGTTTATGGTCAAGGATTCGAAAAAGTACGCCGCGACGGGTGGCTGGGGGTTCGGTCACTTCAACAAAGACGGTAAACCCATCGACGCTGCGTCAATGAAAACCTGCTTCCCTTGCCACAGCCAAATCAAGGCTCGCGACCTAGTCTTCACGCGTTACGCACCTTAGCATCGGGAACCAGAGGCGACCGGAGTTATTCTCATGACGAAGCTCTCCTATTGGATTGTCGCCGGGATTCTCATCTGCGGCGTCGCTGTGACTGCATCAGGGGTGGGAGACGAAGGACCGATGCCTGATTTGGATGGCGCCGTCGCCTGGCTCAACTCCCCTCCTTTGAGCAATAAGGCGCTGCGGGGGAAAGTCGTGCTGGTTAACTTCTGGACTTACTCGTGCATTAACAGCCTGCGTGAGCTTCCGTACATGAAAGCTTGGGCTGCAAAATATAAGGACGCCGGCCTGGTTGTCATCGGCGTCCATGCGCCGGAGTTTGGATTCGAGAAGGATCCGGCGAACGTGAAGAATGCCGTCTCTGACTTGAAGGTCGCGTACCCCATCGCGATCGATAGCGGCCATGCGATCTGGTCGGCATTCAGAAACGAATACTGGCCCGCGGACTATTTCGTCGACGGCAAAGGACGTATTCGTTATCACCACTTCGGCGAGGGCGAGTATGCCAAGTCCGAGCGGGTGATCCAGGCACTTCTCAGGGAAAACGGGGCGGTCGGTCTGGACGATAGTGCAGTACGTATAACGGCCGAAGGGGCCGAGGCGCCACCTAGTGATGATGTGCGGTCGCCCGAAACCTACGTCGGCTACGCTCGGGCGGAGAACTTCGCGTCGCCCGAGCGGATGGCGCAAAACTCGCGAGAGATTTACAGCCCACCGTCGATGCCCGCATTGAATCAGTGGGGACTCGGCGGATCGTGGAATGCCGGCATTGAGAGCAGCACACTCGAATCGGCGCCTGGCACGATCATGTTCCGGTTCCACTGCCGCGACCTCCATATGGTCTTGGCTCCGTCGAAGAATGGGGCGCCCGTTCGCTTCAGGATTAAGCTGAATGGCGCCGCGCCCGCCAACGATCATGGATCCGATTCCAGTGCCGATGGCAGCGGCGAGGTTCGACAGCCGCGGATGTATCAGCTCGTGCGGCAGAAGGGACCGGTCAAAGACGTGACCTTTGAGATTGAATTCCTCGACCCCGGAGTCCAGGTCTTTTCGTTCACGTTTGGTTAGGACATCCCCGGGGCGACTTCCCCCTGGCTAATGCTGCGGATGAAGTCGTCGAGCTAGTTCGGAAGTATTTAGTCGTCCGTTCAGAAAAAAGAGGCAGACATGGGCACCAACCAAGTCCTTTGCAAGGGCGCGTGCGAAGACGCGATCGTCGCGAGAGTCGACATGAAGCTTGAGGCGGTCGTCATCCCTGTCGCGGATGTCGATCGCGCGAAGGAGTTCCACGGGAGACTCGGGTGGAGGCTCGACGCTGACTTTCGCGGCGGTATCGGCTTCCGGGTCGTCCAGTTCACACCGCCTGGCTCGGGGTGCTCGGTCCAATTTGGGACCAACATCACGTCTGCCGCACCCGGCTCGGCTCAGGGCATCTACCTGATTGTCTCCGGCATCGAGGCTGCGCGCGAAGAACTCGTCGCGCGGGGTGTCAGTGTCAGCGAGGTATTCCACGCTGGGGCACCAGGCGCTCAGTTTCAGCCCGACGGCACAAGCGGCCGCGTGGGTGGGCCGGCACCAGATCACGGCAGCTACGGCTCCTACGCCACGATCAGGGACCCAGACGGCAACGGCTGGCTGGTGCAGGAGGTCACTACCCGGTTGCCCGGGCGCCTCGACCTCACCGGGACGGCGTTCGCCTCGGCGAACGATTTGGCGAGCGCGCTGAGACGTGCGGAGGCCGCCCATGGCCAGCACGAGAAGCGGAGCGGCCAGCGCGACGCAAACTGGCCCGACTGGTACGCCGAGTATATTGTGGCGGAGCAGGCTGGAAAGGCTCCGCCGCGATAGCCGGGTAAGCCGCGTTGATTCACGCCATAGGGAACGTCAGCGAACAACAAGTTCGGGAAAAGCGTCTAGACATGAAACGCAACAGTATCGGAGTAATTGTACTCGTTGGGGTATTTCTCTCTGCCCTGGGGGCAATGGCCATCGCGGCGCAGGACAAGTACACACTGCGTGTCCCAAATGGGCTCGCATTCTCTGACTTCAGGGGATACGAGAGCTGGCAGGTTGTGTCCGTCAGTCAGACTGAAAATTTGCTGAAGGTGATGGTCGCCAATCCCACGATGATCGACGCCTATCGGGCCGGCGTTCCTGGCAACGGCAAGACTTTCCCCGACGGCTCCAAAATTGCAAAAATCGAGTGGAAGCCGAAAAAGAACACGGAAGCCCCCTTTTCAGTGAGGGTACCAGACACCTTACAAGTCGTTTCCCTTATCGAAAAGGACAACAAAAGATTCCCGGGCACTAAGGGATGGGCATACGCTGCTTTTGACTATGATCCCGAATCAGACTCGTTCAAGCCCGATCCGACTGGCGTCGTCAGTTGCGGCTTCGCGTGCCATTCGGGAGTGGCGGCTAAGGATTACATTTTCACATCGTTCGGCAAAAGATGACCGGGGTG
This sequence comes from Bryobacterales bacterium, assembly GCA_963836015.1. GTDB lineage: Bacteria > Acidobacteriota > Terriglobia > Bryobacterales > Bryobacteraceae > CAWCDJ01. Next base: position 1,753,212 of record CAWIIF010000004.1, read on the forward strand.
TGCGAGGACCGCCTGGTGTTGATCGCATCTGCGGAGAGGGCGTTTCGATTACTCGATGGCTCGACCGCCGGCCGCGAAAGCATGCGCATCGGTCCGTACGAATTCCGGTCGCGGCCCTCAAAACGGTGAACGTCCTGCTAGGATGACATTCAGGTGAAGCCAGATCCTACGAGCGCGCCCGAAACGGTACGCGGCCAGCGGGCCGTTGCCCAGTCAGTAGCCGCGCCGCTCACTCGCGCCGCGATCTTCCTGGTCGCGACCGTAAACCCGGGCTTCGGCAATCGCCCGGTCCTGCGGTCTTTCTGCGGAGATCTTGCCGCGTTAGTGCGTGCAGTGGAGTTTCGCGACCTTGAAGGGGGCCTTTCCTGCGTCATAGGTTTTGGATCCGACGCGTGGGAGCGGCTCTTTGGACTACCGCTGCCAGCGGAACTGCACGTCTTCCGTGAAATTCGCGCGGGAGGACGCCACGCGGTTTCGACGCCAGGCGACTTGCTGTTCCACATCCGCGCGAAGCGTATGGATTTGTGTTTCGAGCTGGCAACGCAAATCATGGCACGTCTCGGAGATGCTGTTTCGCCGGTGGACGAAGTTCATGGCTTCCGCTACTTTGACGACCGTGATCTCCTGGGATTCGTCGATGGGACGGAGAATCCCCGGGGTGAGGCGGCGATCGACGCCGTGATGGTCGGCGAGGAAGACGCCGCGTTCGCCGGCGGCAGTTACGTGATCGTGCAAAAATATCTCCACGATCTTAACGGGTGGAATGCACTGTCCACGGAGGCGCAGGAACGAATCATCGGCCGCACCAAGCTGTCGGATATCGAATTGGACGATTCCATCAAGCCAACCTCGGCGCACAGTGCACTCACCACCATCGTCGAGGACGGGAAAGAGATCAAGATCCTGCGCGACAACATGCCATTCGGCCGAGCCGGGAGCGGTGAATTTGGCACCTATTTCATCGGCTACAGCCGTTCGCCCCGCACCATCGAACAGATGCTCGAAAACATGTTCGTGGGCCGGCCGCCCGGCAACTATGACCGCCTGCTCGATTTCAGCCGCGCCGTCACGGGAAACCTGTTTTTTGTTCCTTCCGCAACATTTCTGGAAGCTGTGGCCGAAGAGCAACCCATGGCGATCGCTACCCCTGTTGTCGTAGACCCGGCGGCGACCGCCGGCTCTCCATCCACCCCGCGGCGAGGTGACGGTTCGCTGGGCATTGGTTCCCTCAAAGGAGAAATTCCGCATGAATAATCTGCACCGCGAGCTAGCCCCCATTTCGGATGCGGCGTGGGCTCAGATTGAAGAGGAAACAACTCGCACTCTCAAACGCTACCTCGCCGGACGGCGCGTGGTCGACGTGCGGGGACCGGCGGGCACGGTTCTCTCAGCGGTTGGCACCGGCCATCTGCTGCCGATCCAAAGTCCGAATGACGGTCTCCTTGCCAGGCAACGCGAGGTGAAGGCGCTAGTGGAGTTGCGTTTCCCCTTCGAACTGGACCGCCAAACCATCGACGATGTCGAGCGCGGCGCCAACGATTCGGATTGGCAACCGGCGAAAGACGCGGCACGCCAGATCGCCTTTGCTGAGGACCGGGCGATTTTTGACGGCTACACGGCCGCCGGCATCGTGGGAATTCGTCAGGGGACGAGTAATCCGAAGAAGCCCCTTCCCGCCGACGTTCGGCAGTACCCGGATGCCATTGCCCAGGCTCTGAGCCAATTGAGGCTCGTCGGGGTCAATGGCCCTTATGCGGTTCTGCTTGGCGCCGAGGCCTATACCGCACTCGCGGAAACCAGCGATCAAGGTTATCCGGTGCTGGAGCACGTCAAGCGCTTGGTGGACGATAAAATCATTTGGGCGCCCGCTATAGACGGAGCTTTTGTCGTGACCACGCGGGGCGGCGATTTCGAACTGCACATCGGCCAGGACGTCTCCATTGGCTACCTGAGCCATAACGATGACGCTGTCCGGCTCTATCTACAGGAGACCTTGACGTTCCTCCTGCTCACCACAGAGGCCGCTGTTGCGCTGACTCCGCCCGCGAAAGCAGACACGGCCTGAAAATGCCGTCAGGCGCGAACAAGACCGGACGTCGCCTTCATCGATGCTCTGGTTGCTGCTCTCTGATCAGCACTGCGGCGGTCAGGGAACTGGCGAGCGCCAGCCCAGCCGCTATCCACAACACAGCGCGATAGCCCGCAACGAATGCATCCTCGATAGCTTCCCGCCCGCGCGCGTCGCTCGTCTCGGCGGCCGCCAGCCTGGTCCGCTGGGCCTCGATTTGTGCACGCGCCGCCGGCGCCAGGTCGAGACCGTCCAATCGTCGTTCCAGAGAGCTCTGGAAAATTCCGCTAAGTAATGCTCCGAAAACTGCCACGGCGAGCAAACCTGCTACCCGCGACACAGCGTTGTTAATTCCGGACGCCGCTCCCGCATAGCTCTGCTCCACCGCGTTCATGACGGTAGTCGTAAGCGGCGCGACGCTGATCGCCATGCCCAGGCCCAGCACCAATACCGCGGGGAAGAATGTGGTCCAGTAAGACCCGCCAATGCCGGGCCTGGCAAACAACGCAAATCCGGCGGCCGCGATCAGGGGGCCTATAACTAGCGGAGCCCTGGCGCCGTAGCGATCGAGCAGTCCGCCAGACCAACGCGACAACAAGAACATCGACAGAATGAGCGGCAGCAGTGCCGCTCCCGCTTCGGTCGGCGAATACCCTTGCACCTGTACCAGATCGAGAGGGAAAAAGAAGAGCATGCCGTTCAACGCGGAGTATAGAAACAGGGTGAGCAGGTTCGCGCCACTGAAATTCCGGGAACGGAACAAGCCGAGCGGAACCATCGGCGCCGGAGAGCGCGCTTCCCAATACAACAGTGCAATCAGGGCAACGACCCCCATCGCGCCCGCGGCTGGCATCGATTCGATCAGTCCAAGAACGATTCCACCAAAGGCGAGGACCGCCAACAGGCCGCCCAACCAGTCGAACCGCTGGCTGCGATTCTCAGCCCGGCTCTCCGGGACCTTCCACAGGGCAAGCCATAGCACCGCCACCCCCAGCGGAATATTGATGAAGAATACCCATCGCCACGAACCGTGCTCGATGAACCATCCACCCAGTAGGGGACCGATCGCAGCAGTGATCGCAGTGAAGCCGGACCACGTCCCGATCGCCCGGCCGCGCTCCTTTTCGGGAAAATTAGCGCTGATGAGAGCCAGGCTGCCGGGTACAAGCATCGCGCCACCGATTCCCTGGAAACCCCTGGCAACAATAAGCTGCCGGATGGTGGGCGCGAGTCCGCACCAAGCCGAGGCTAAACAGAAGAGTACTACTCCGGCCGCGAAGATCTTGCGGCGGCCATACATGTCCCCTAAAGACCCGCCGACGAGCAACAGCGTAGCCAGGAACAGGGAGTAAGATTCCACCACCCATTGGACGTCGGCCAGGGTGGCACGCAGGGCCGATTGCAGCGCCGGAAGCGCAACGTTCACGACCGTGCCATCAATGAACACCATGCTCGAACCCAGGATAGTCGCGGCTAGAATCCATGGGCCGTTCGTTGCAACCGGGCTCTGGCACGAACCGGCGAGAATCGCGGCTTTGTCGCAAGGAAGTCTGGCGATCGTGCCCATAATCTCCATTCTCTCAGCTTGACCGCGATCCCCCAGTCGATTTCATGCACGTTCAAAACGGATGGGCCAGAAACTCGGCGACCGTCAAATAGATTCTTTGCCATTCGGTTCCGCAGACCGTACAGTGTGCGGCGGACCCAGGTACGGGAAAACGGCCAGCAGATCGTTGTGGGGACCGACGTTGTCCCGCGTCACCTTCCCATTTGTGAGAACTGGGAGGAAGACATCAATGACGTCGTCCGTGAGCGTCCGGCCGTTGTCGGGATAGGACGCAGGGTGCCTGGGATCATAAGCGAGGATGTCTGGCAGGAGAGTCGCTGCGACTCGATTTGCTTCTTCTCGCGAGTAGCCGCCCGTATGTTCCAGCGAGTGGGCAAATACAGCGACGAAACGGGCATCGTCCACCGGCTCGCCAGCCATGTAGAGACCATTTTGCTCGCCGCTGAGGAAGACAGCTTGCGAGGGCCGCGCGCCCCGGTCCGCCTGAACCCATTTTCCACTTGCGCCGTCCAGTGTGCGATGCCATAGGCCCAGCTGCTTCGGGCCTAGGACTGTATTGGCTACCTCCAGCACGATGCTGCACACGTCCGCCCCGGCGAAGAAATCGGTACCGGTGAACTGCAGGTCATTCAGGGCCCCCTGCGTATCGAAGAAAAAGGGCTCGCTGCGCCAGCCGGCGAAAAAGCGATAGTCGCCGGCCGCCGTCACTCGCGCTTCCCGCCCCGTCGAGACCGGCGCTCCCTCAAGTATGATCTGCCCACCGTCGCCCGCACCGGCGGCCTCGGTTCCCTCCACGCGGCGCAACGTTGCCGTTTGCGTCCCGCCGTTTGGGGGTGAGAATCGAACACGGTACGCGATATTGGCGATGGCGTCGCCGTCGGTGTCGATCTTAAGTTCGTAGATGGCGTCGGACGCGAACGGATCGGCTGTAGTTGGTCCGGGCGGGTTCAGGCCGGCGGACGGATGAACGTTCATAATCAGGATCGACTTGTCAGGCTCCCCGGGTTTCGGGAAGGCATAGAGATCGGTGAGGTCGAGGCGAGCATCCCCATGGGGGAACCCGAAGTCAGGACCGGAATAGTGGTGCGACATAGATTAGTTGCTCCTTTGAGTAATCGATTCGTGCTGTTCACTCCTCATCGCGCGCCACGCAGCGCTCACGACCAAACAGGTTGATCTTCGCGATCAGGCCAGCATGTTAGTCCAGCTTTCATGCCGCGTGAAAAGCAATTCGAATGCCAGACGGCAATGGTTCAGATGAAGCCTGTTGACGGCTCCCGAATTGACGAGCGTCGTCAAGCTGGCGAGTCCCGCACAATCATTCTCGCGAGTGGTTGCGCGCGGCCCACTCGAGAGCCGCTAGCTGCCCATCAGTGGATCGGGTCCCATCAAACGATTCTTCATGATCTTCAGTCATCCCTTGAGGAGGCGAGTAAACACGGGGACTTTTGCAAACTCTAGGACGAATGCAAAAGCCGCTGCTGCCACGAGTGTTCCTCCCACAAACGCCGCAGGCACGCGGAGACATGCCAATTCCGAAAATCGCCAGGGTCGATGCAATCAGCACATCGACCACAGAGGATCCCACCAGCCACCGGCTTGGACGGCACGACGCAATCCGTTGATGTTCCCGATTCGTATAGGTCGTCGCTTGATTGCCGAAGACGATGACTACGAAAGCCACCGTTCTCAGCGCTTCAACCCCAAAATCAAGGCGGAATCTGGCTGTGGCCAGGACGGCCGTGCAAAAGATCAGTTCCGAAATTCCCATGAAGACACCCGCCATCGTCAACGCGCCAATTCGCCAGGCGTTGGGAGTTGGAGATGGCCGCACGTTGTCTGTCGTCATGGACATGCCGAGCAGGTCGCCGGTAAGCATGATGATCACCATTAGCATGGGGGTCAAAATCGCGTGCCCGGTCATGACCAGGCCCAACGCGAGGAAGAGGACCTGTACAACCTTCTTGGTAACCGAGTTCAGCGTATAAGTGAGGATGCGCTGGAAGGTAACGCGGCCTTCTTTTATTGACGCGACAATACCGCCGAGTCCAGGCTTAGTCAGAACAATACCGGCGGCTGATTTGGCGACATCGGTCGCAGTCGATACCGCGATCCCCATCTGAGCCTGACGTAGCGCGGGTGCGTCGTTGGCGCCGTCGCCGCACATGCCAACGATGTGGCCACTTTTCTGGAACGCCTTGACGAGGTTGTATTTCCCTTCCGGAAGAACGCCCGCGAATACCGCAAACTCCTCGGGGCTCACATCATCTGGGATCGGCCCCGGAGGACAAACCTTTCCGTCCAGCCCTACGGCGCTGGCCACAATAGCGGCCGTCGCAGGCGCGTCGCCGGTCACCATCACCGTGCGCACTCCTAATGCGTTCAGTTCCGTAATCAACGCGGCGGAATCCGATCTGGGCGGGTCGCTGAGAGCGATGATTCCAGCCAGCTTCATCGCACCAGGAGCGCCGGCCGCGACAGCCAAAACACGGAACCCCTGCGCCTCGAGTTGATACGCTGTCGTAGACGCCTCGGGCAACGTTTCTGCGAGGCCCGCGACTACGGCGAACGCTCCCTTAACGATGCGCTCAATGGCGCCGGCCGAATCGGTAGCAGTCGCCTCCGACATCTTCGTCACGGGATCGAAAGGGATGAACTTGATCAGTTCCGGCAGACTGGTCGTGGCTCTTGAGGCTGCGGCAGCCCGAATGGCAGTGTCTACTGGATCCTGCCCTCCATCCGAACTCGCCAGGGCGGCCAGTCCCAGAACATGCGATTCATCAAAACCAGACATGGCGTGGACTGCAGTTACCGCCAACTCGTTTTGAGTCAGCGTGCCTGTCTTATCCGAGCACAGGATATCGATCGATGCTGCTTCATCGACCGCGGAGAGCCTGGTTGGAAGAACGTCCAGCTTTGCCAGAGAGCGCGCGCCAAGAGCCGCCGCAAGGGTGAACGTTGCCGGCAGGGCTACTGGAATCGACGCCAGAACCCCGGTGAGCACAAGAGGAACAATCTCGCCGCGGGGCAGCCTGAGAGCGTAAGCATACGCCAACATGATCAGGATGAGGAAGCCATTAACCATGGCCAGATTTTCCACGACGCGCAAAACAGCTTTCTGCTGTGAACTTACGACGTGTGCGGTGCGGATCAGTTCCGCGGTGCGGCCAAACTTCGTGTGCGCACCGGTCGCGGTTACCTCCGCGACCGCTTCACCGCGCCGCACCAGAGCTCCTGCATAAGTCTCGAAGCCGACGCCAGCCTCAATTGGAACAGATTCGCCGGTGAGCATGGACTGGTCGAGGAGCACCGATCCATCGGTCAGGCGCACGTCGGCAGCGACCACCGCCCCGAGCGAAAGCTTCACCAGATCTCCAACCACCAGTTCGATGGCCGGTACAGTCTTCCAGGCGTAATCGCGCTTGACGACCGCGTTCAGCGCAAGCCGCGATTTCAGCGCCGCAAGTGTCGCCTGAGCGCGGCCTTCCTGAAAAAATCCCAGAGCGGCATTAAATGCGAGGAGCGCCGCAATGATTCCTGCTTCGACATACTTGCCGAGCGCCAGTTCCAGCACAATGGCCGCTTCGAGCATCCACGGAACCGGAGCCCAGAATTTGGTGAGCGCCCGCCGCAGCGGACGCACAGACGGATCGGGCATGGCGTTGGGACCAGACTTCGCCAAGCGCGAACGGGCTTCATCGCTCGTCAGACCAGACGGAAGCGCGGCGGCATCCTTAGAGGAAGAAGAGCCCATAATTTCCAATGGTCCAGCTGTCAGAAACCGTTCGCCATGCCTATCCCGGCCACTTCCAGTTTCGAATTTCTTCGCGGTCGACGCCCTGAGCGTGAGCGTAGTTAATACTAGCGATGATCTCACCCTTGAGCCATTCCTTGACGTGGGCTCCAGCCGGATGCAGACGAGGGACGCGATCGATGACGTCAATTGCTAAATTGAAGCGGTCGATCTGATTGAGAATCGCAAGTTCGAGCGGCGTGTTGATGCTCCCCTTTTCCTTGTACCCGCGTACATGAATGTTGTCGTGATTCTTGCGCCGGTAACTCAGTTTGTGAATGAGCGAAGCATAGGAATGGAAGTTGAAGATCACTGGCTTGTCGGTGGTGAAGAGAGAATCGAAGTCCCGGTCGGAGAGCCCATGGGGGTGTTCGGTCTCCGGCATCAGGCGGAAAAGATCCACAACGTTGACGAATCGTATCTTCAAATCGGGGAAGCGCTCCTTCAGGATTGCGACCGCCGCAAGGGACTCCATAGTCGGGATGTCGCCGGCACAAGCCATCACGGCGTCGGGCTCTTCACCGTTGTCGCTGGACGCCCAGTTCCAGATACCGATGCCCTTGGTGCAGTGGGTGACTGCATCCTCCATGGTGAGGTACTGAAGATGCTCCTGCTTATCCGCGACGATTACGTTAACGTAATCCCGTGACCGGAGGCAGTGGTCCGTTACACTGAGCAGGCAGTTTGCGTCCGGCGGTAAGTAGATTCTCACGACATCGGGACTTTTGTTGGTGACGACGTCGAGAAATCCCGGATCCTGGTGCGTAAAGCCGTTGTGATCCTGCCGCCACACCAGAGATGTAATGAGAAAGTTGATCGAAGGCACGGGCGCTCGCCAATCGAGCTCCTTTTTGGACTTCTCCAGCCATTTGGCGTGCTGGTTGAACATGGAATCAATGATGTGGATGAAGGCTTCATAACTTGAGAAGAACCCGTGACGGCCAGTCAGAACGTAACCTTCAAACCAGCCTTCGAGCGTGTGCTCGCTCAACATTTCCATCACGCGCCCGGAGACATCGAGTTCACCGCCGTCGGCGTCGTCCGGTTTGAGTTCGGCCAACCAGGTTTTCTTTGAGGCCGCGTAAATGGCTGTGAGCCTGTTGGACGCAGTCTCGTCGGGTCCAAACACGCGGAAGGAACTCATGTTGCGGCGCATCACTTCGGCAAGAAAGTGTCCGAGCACGTCGGTGGGCAGCGCGCAGGCTACGCCCGGCGCCTTGACCTCGACGGCGTAATCGCGAAAATCCGGCAGTTCGAGCTCTTTTCGCAGCAGTCCGCCGTTGGCGTGAGGATTGGCTGAGATACGGCGAGCCCCGGAAGGTGCAAGAGCCTGCAGTTCTGCTATGAGCCTTCCGTCGGAGTCGAATAACTCTTCGGGCTTGTAGCTGCGCAGCCAGTCTTCGACGAGGTTGAGATGCTTCTCATTCGTGGCGGGGTCGGACACGGGGACCTGATGCGCCCGCCACGAGCCTTCCACTTTGTGGCCGTCCATCGCTTTCGGTCCTGTCCATCCCTTGGGAGAGCGAAGTACGATCATGGGCCAACGGGGTCGCGTCGCATCGCCGGTTGAGCGCGCGTGCTCTTGGATCGAGCGGATTTCCACGATACATTGCTCCAGGGTCGAAGCCATTTGTTGATGCATTGCAGACGGCTCGTCACCCTCGACGAAATAAGGTTTGTGGCCGTATCCGATCAGCAAAGCTTGCAGTTCGTCGCGCGGAATGCGCGCAAGGATCGTCGGATTCGATATCTTGTAGCCGTTGAGATGCAACACCGGCAGGACAGCTCCGTCGCGAATGGGATTCAGGAACTTATTCGAATGCCACGAGGTGGCAAGCGGACCGGTTTCGGCCTCGCCGTCTCCCACCGTGACGGCAACGATAAGGTCAGGATTGTCGAAAGCGGCTCCGTATGCATGTGAGATCGAGTAGCCCAGTTCGCCGCCCTCGTGAATCGAACCCGGGGTTTCCGGCGTGCAGTGCGAGCCGATCCCGCCGGGAAACGAAAACTGCTGGAAAAACCTGAGCAGGCCAGCTTCGTCACGACTCTTGTCGGGATAGATTTCGGAATAGTAGCCTTCAAGGTAGCAGTTGGCCAGCGTGGCAGGCGCGCCGTGACCCGGGCCCGAGATGTACATGACATTCAGGTCATATTTCTTGATGAGACGGTTTAGATGAACCCAGATCAAAGACTGCCCCGGATCCGACCCCCAATGACCAAGAAGTCGATTCTTGATATGCTCCGGCCTCAGAGGCTCGCGAAGCAGAGGATTCGCGCGGAGATAGATCATTCCTGCCGCTAAATAATTGCAGGCATGCCAGTAAGCATCGATCCTTCGCAGCTCGTCTGGGGTAAGCGAGACCAACACTTCAGTTGTGCTAACCATTCTGTTCTCCTGCGACTCAAGGCTTGGACATCCGCAAGGACCGCTTTGCCTCGTCGTGACTCCGTGCGCTCCCCAAAGGACCTGGTTGCCAGCCGGTAAGCCGCGCCTTTTCGGGCATAAAGCGCAGGATCTAGTGGAAGTCATGCGTCGTAAGTACGATCTTCCCTCTCTTGTGCGGCGCACCTGCCAGCATTTCGTGCGCCCTCCGAGCTTCTTCGAGCGGGAGCACGCTGCCCACCTTCGCGGTCAGCTTTCGGTTATCGATCAATCCCGCGAGTGTGGCCAGCCGGGCCGCCGTGACATCTACCAGGAAGAACGATGCACGAAACCCCGGTGGCTGTGGTGGCGGCGAAATCACCGATACGAGGATGCCGCCCGGCTTTAAAACACGGAATGAACGAAGCTGCGTCTCTCCTCCGACCGTGTCGAGCACCGCATCGACGGGGGGCACGGCATCTTCGAACTTTGTAGTCTCGTAGTTCACGACGGTCTCGGCCCCGAGGCCGCGAACATAGTCGACATCGGCAGGCCCAGCGGTTGCGAAAACCTGCAGTTCCGCTTGCTTCGCCAGTTGCACCGCATACGCGCCAACATTTCCAGCAGCTCCGTGGATTAATACCGCCTGGCCTGCCTTCAACTGCGCATGGTCGAACAGCATCTGATACGCCGTCACCGCCACTACCGGCACAGACGCCGCTTCGACAAAACTCAATGACGTCGGCTTCGCGGCTACCATCTGTGCTGATGCCACCGCGTATTCGGCATAAGCGCCACAGAATTGTTTGTTTGTGACGCCGAAAACCTCCTCACCCGGTTTGAACTCAATTACTCCTGGTCCCACGGACTCGACGATCCCCGCCAAGTCTGACCCGAGAATGACCGGAAGGGAAAGTTGCACAACGCTCTTTCCCTCCCGAAGGAGCGCGTCCCATGGGCCAACTCCGGCAGCCGCGACACGTACAACCAACTCGCCTTCTTTCGGTCTCGGACATGGTATCTCGTCGATCACAATCGCGTTCGGCGGACCAAAGTAGTGGATCCTCCCAGCCTTCATATCTTCCTCCCGATTTCCCGCGCCTTTCCAACCAGGGGCAACCCTCCAGCATGCGCGAGGAAACATTCGCATCAGCGGTCGACGCAGGTTATCCCTGCGGGAATCCAAACATCAACCACGACTGATTGGCTACCCAATGCGGGTACAGCTCCGTCATCTGATCGAACAGCTCTTTGTCGGATGTCGCGGTTTTCTGCACCCGATCGAAGTCCTGCAGGTAACGCTTGGTTTCCTGGATAGTCGAAGGAGAGTCGGGCGCGCCAGGCTTCTTGTGACCGGCGACAACAATCGCCGGGTTCAGCGCCGCTAACCGGTCCAGCGCCGCGATCCAATTCTTCCGGCTCTCGGGGGTGGTGTCGCCGACGTACATACGGCATTGGTTGTATACAACGTCGCCAGCGACGATCAGGCCGATCGATGGAACGTATAGAGAGGTCGAATCGGGACTATCGGTGCGGCCCTGCTCGATGATGCGCAATTCGTGTCCCTCGAGAGTGAACGTGTCGTGCGCATAGGGCTCAGGCGGAACCAACTTGGTGGCCACTTGCCCGGGAAAGAGCCGGCGGGCCAACTGCTCCACTGGGGGAGAGAAAGACGTCTGCATGGCGGTCACCGTCTTGGGCGTTGCTATCGCCCGAGCGCCCGGGAAACGGTCGAGCAGAATGCTCAGACCGTAGAAGTGGTCGAAATGGGCGTGCGTTATGTAGATCGTCTCCACGTTGCGGTTGTGCAGAGCGACCCAATCCGCGAGCGCCTCGGCCTCAGCCACTGTCCCCATTGCGTCTACCAGCACCGCGTCGTACTCGCCGAAGATTAAAGTCGACGTGATAGGGTCAAAGCCGAGGGCTTCGCCGAAAGGCTTTGGCCGCTCACCGACCATAGTTTTTCCGGGGGCCGTAAAAACATTCACACTAAGCGAGCTCGACGCGACGGGCGCGGCCACGCCCGTGCTCCCTTTCAGTCCATTTATGCTGTCCATTTAGTAGTCCTTTTGATGTCAGAGGCATCAGTGGTTGATGTAGGTTATGGCCGCGTTAGGCGCGAAGGCTCGATCTAACTGAGGATGCGCCAGCCCCCTCACTTCTTCTCCCGTCGAGTGCCGGTAGAAGAAGTTTTAGAAGCCCTTCGTCCGAGAACGGGTTCTGACCTGAGATCAACTCGCGATCTTGAAGGACGTAGCTCTTCCATGGGGCGACCACACTTACGTCGCCGCCCGCTGTACGCAAGGCGAAGTCCGGGTAGAAGAGAACCTTACCACCAATCTCAAGCGGCTCCCGCTGCTGCTCTTCCGCCGTCGAAAAGATGGTCATCTTATATCCAGAATAAATCCATCCTTGAGCCTTTGCCCGCGCTCCGGCGGCATCGCCCGCTGCCAGCGCTCCGACCACCTCCGTCGAATTCGGAAGAGCTGAGAGAAGTGAAATCGGGCCATGGCAGAGCACCGCCGTAGGCTTGGATGTTTCATGAAAGTGTCTCATCACCGTGCCAGCGTCAGGATCATCGAGAAGATCCATCATCGGGCCATGGCCGCCGGGGACGAAAACAGCGTCATATTGATCTAGGCCCGACGCGATGACATCCGAGATGCGAGTTGGATTTTTGAGCCCTGTCAGGCTGTCACGGAATTCTAGATAGTCCTGAAGCCTAGCCTCGTCCCCGCCGAAGAAATCGGCGACAGCCGAATGGACATCCATTTGCGGCGTGTTGCCTTTGGGGTTGGCGAAAGTGATTTCGTAGTCCTCCTTCATCAAGGCGCGAACCGGAACCGTCAGTTCGTTGAGATAGTAGCCAGCGCCGGCATAAACCTTGCCATCTTTCAAGGGCAAGCCGTGACCGCTCGAGACTAGCACCAAAACTTTTCCTTTTGTCGTCATTTTCTTCTCCTCTCTGAAATTCTGAAATCGAACCTGTTTCCCGAGATCCCAGCTTGTGCAGAGCAACCCAATTTGCAAGAGCTTCGGCCTCAGCCACTGCCCCATCGCGTCCACCAGCACCGCGTCGTACTCGCCGAAGATTAAAGTCGACGTGATAGGCTCAGAGCCGAGCGCTTCGCCGAAGGGCTTGGCCGCTCGCCGACCATAGTCTTTCCCGGGGCCTTAAAAACGTTCACACTAAACATGCATCCGAATCCCGTCCGGCCCAGCGCTAACCGTACTTGAGCTCGGTACTCTGTCCGACCTCGATAATATAGCCGTCGGGATCGCGGATGTAGCAGCGAATCTCGCCGTACTTGGGTATTGGCTCCGTGATGAACTCGGCTCCTCGACTTTTCCACAATTCATAGCAGGCCTGGATATCCGCGACGCGGATATTCATAAAGCCGTTGATCTTATCCGGATCGGGGACGCTGAGCGTTACCGTCGGCTTGTCGGGGGTCGGCCCGCCCCCGACGTTGACAAGGAGCCAGGTATTCGCGATCTGAATGTAGGCGGGCGCGCCTTCGCTGTCGCCTGTGCTCAGAACGCGACCGTCGAAAACCTTCTCATAGAAGCGCGCCGACCGGCCGATATCGGCGACGGTGAGAAAATGTGCGACGCTGAACCCCTCGCGCGGGGGCATCTCATAGCTCTTCTGTTCAACTTGTACCGCGTTCATTGATGGCTCCTTTTGTACGCCGTTCATTGATGGCTCCTTTCGAAACGGTGCTGATTACAAACACGGTGTCCCGAGTCCCGCTCCCATTCATTAAAAGTCGATCGACGCCAGCTAGTGCAGTAGCGATTCCCAACGCTGGTTTCGGAACCGCGTCGAGCGCCGGCTTAGCGCGCAATTTGGCCTAAATAATATCCGAGCCGATTCTCGACATCCCCCGGCTTGTGGAAGCCGCGCGCGATAAGCGCCTTGATCCCCTCCTGAGCGGCAGGTCGCCCGAGCGAAGCAATGCACGCGTCCCACCCGGCGCCGAGCTCAACGTCCGGCGGCAGGCTGGTGTTGACGAGGCGCTTGGTGTTGGCGATCGCCCATTTGTCGAACCCGGCGATCCGGGTCGCGAGCGCCTCTACGAACGCGTCTAGATCGGCGTCGGGCAAGGCGCGATTCACGTAGCCATAGGCCTCGGCCTGGTCTGCCCGGATGTCTTCCGAGCTCAAGAGGACCTCGAGGGCGCGGTTTCGCCCGATGAGTTGGGGCAGTCGGGCCATGGGACCGCCGCCGGCTACCATCCCCACGCCAACCTCCCATTGCGAAATAGATTGCCTTTTCGCGGCTGGCGAAACTCATGTCGCAGGCGAGCGTGATCTCGCTGCCATTGCCCGTGGCCCGGCCACGGATGAGGGCGATGGACGCTACCGGCAAGCGAGTCAGACGCACGAGAAAGTCCGGCCAGGGCGGCAAGCCCGTGGGACCCGCCGGCATTGAGGTCAGATCCTCGAGCTTGGCCAGGAAATCGGAGTGATTCAGGAAGTAGCCGTCGACCGCGCTGTCGAACACTACGACCCTGACATGCTCGTCGGCCTCGAGAGCGTCGATCAGTCTCTGGAACCCCCGGACCATTTCTGGGCCCATCACGTTGATCGGCGGGTTATCGATCGTGACACGCCAATAGCCTGGCGACCGCCGGGCGACGCGGATCTCTGCGGGCTTCGTAAGTGTGCTTGCAGCTGTCATGCCATCCTCCTGTCTGTATGTTGGTCTCGAAAACCGGTTGATTCTCCCCAACGCTCCGCTAAGATCTGGATCATCCGTTCCTTGGCGGCAGTAGGTTGATCACTGCGGCGCCTGTCTCGCTAACGATCTCGTCCTGGGAATCCGTGCCTCCCGAACAACCAATTGCGCCGATAATCACCCCCTGTTCGATCAGTGGGATGCCGCCGCGAGAGGCAATGATTCCGTCGAACGCCAGCAGATAGTTGAGGTGCATAAGCTGGATACCGTCCTCGAACTGCTTCGTTTCGCGCCGGAACGTCGCGGCTGCTCGTGCCTTGTGCTGCGCAATCTGAATGGAGGCAAGCATCGCACCGTCCATTCGTTGAAAGGCGACCAGGTTGCCGCCGGAATCGACCACCGCTACGTTCATCTTCCAATTCCGGTTCTTCGCTTCTGCCACCGCCGCGCGAATAACCGCCAGGGCTCGCTCTAGCGATATCGGTAGGCCATACGGAGTGTCGAAAGGAATTTTGTCGGGCACAAAATCAAGCGGATTCGTTTCCGTGGGCTGCAGCGCCCGACTCGCAGTAGCGGCGGTTCCTGTTTTTTCATTTGACATACGTCCTCCTTCAAGGGTCGCAGTACAGATCGCTCGATCGACAATGGATCGCAACTTTAGGCGCGAGCAGGCACTAAGCGCCGCTCCCTCCGTTCACCTCTTGCCGTACGCCGTGAAAATGTAGTCCTTGCTCTTCACTATCGTGTGGCACGCAAAGCCGCAATTCACAGTGCCGGTCGGATCGGGCTTGAACGTGTCCGACGCGGGATCATAGTCAAACGCGGCGTATGCCCACCCCTTCGTGTCAGGGAATTTCTTACTGTCCTTCTCGATGAAGAAAACGTCTTGTAAGGTGTCCGGTACCCTCACAGAAAAGGGCGCCTCCGTACTCTTTTTCGGTTTCCACTCGATTTTGGCAATCTTGGCGCCGTCGGGAAATGGCTTGCCGTTGCCGGGAACGCCGGCCCGGTAGGCGTCGATCATCGTTTGATTGGCGACCATCACCTTCAATAGCTGATCAGTCTGACTGACGGCGACAGCCTGCCAGTTCTCGTACCCCCTGAAGTCAGAGAATGCGAGCCCATTGGGCACGCGCACGGAGTACTTGTCCTGCGCGGCAAAGACCCCGCCACCCAGGACCGCTAGCGCTATGCCAACTGCAGCTGCTGGAACGACTGCGGAAACCGCGTGAACGTAAGAAACGTTGGTCAAACATGAGTTCCTCCTGCTCGATGTGCTTATGCGCAGCGAAACGCATTTCGCGGGTATAAGCGCACGCTTCGGGCCAGGTTTGCCGCTCGGTCCGAAATACTGGACATTGCCCGTGATTTGAGCGGCTTAGCATGAACCTTGTGGGGTCGGGCGGCGTTGTCCGAATATCCGATGTCGGGCGGCGGTCACCGCGAGTAGACTTTCCAACGGCTCTTCGTCGGTTGCCAGGTGTTGGCAGGTTCTCGGTCCGGAAGCCGGCGGATCGACGCGGCATTTCGCGAAACCCCTCGAAGTGAGAAAATAAAGACCAATAAGCCCTGGGTAAAGCGCACCCCCTCGTCCGAGGTGCCAATCGAATTCGTGGCATGGAGGTGGAACCTTGTCTACCAGACCGCAAGATGACTTCCCCGCGGAGGAGTTAATTCCGCAGGGTGCAGCTTCTTTGGAATCGATTCTCTGCACGGACGAGTTGCGCCGGCGCCCCTCCCGGCCACCCGATTACGAGAAGGAGAATCGCGCGCTGGTGGCTCTAGCCACGGCCATGGTCGACCCAAATTCGAATATACTCCAGACGTTCGCGGAGACCATTCTGGAAATTACTCAGTCCGATTCGGCCGGCCTCAGTTTGCTCACGAAGGATGGCGGGAACCGGTTCTATTGGCCGGCGATCGCCGGGGAATGGAAGCCCCACGCCGGGGGCGGGACGCCGCGTAATTTTGGGCCTGGCGGAGACGTGCTGGATCGCGATTGCACGCTGTTATTCCGGCGCTTCGAACGGCGTTATACCTACTTGCTGGCAGTCGCGCCGGCCGCGGAGGAGTGCCTGATGGTTCCGTTTTACGTTGCCGGTAAGGCGGTGGGAACGATATGGGCGATTATGCACAGCGATCGCCGAGGGTTCGACGCCGAAGACGAGCGCGTCCTGACGGCACTCGGACAGTTCGCCGCCCTGGCGTATCAAACGGTGGACTCCATCCAGGACCTAAGGGCCGAAATCACCGCGCGCGAGAAGGCTGAAACAGCATTGCGCGAGTTTGCCAAGGGCCTGGAGGCCAGAATACAGCGCTTGGTAGAAGCGAATGTCATCGGAATCGTCATCTTCAATCTGGACGGTGTGGTCTCCGACGCGAACGAAGCGTTTCTGCAGATGGTCCAATACAGCCGGGAAGACCTCGTCACCGGCCGGGTGCGTTGGACGGACCTGACACCGGCGGAATGGAGCGATCGCGACCAACTGGCATTAGCGGAGTTAAGAGCAACCGGGCTCTTCCAAACGTACGAGAAGGAGTACTTTCGGAAAGATGGAGGCCGCGCGCCTGTCCTGCTTGGCGGCGCCTTGTTCGAAAAAGGCGGTAGCGAAGGTGTCGCCTTCGTGCTCGATTTGAGCGAACAAAAGCAGGCCGTAGAGACTTTGCGAAGAGTGGAGCAGCAGGCGCGGTCGATCGTCGAATCCGCGCTGGACGCCGTCATCGCCATGGATGCGGACGGAATCAT
Source organism: Bryobacterales bacterium (assembly GCA_963836015.1). Taxonomy (GTDB): domain Bacteria; phylum Acidobacteriota; class Terriglobia; order Bryobacterales; family Bryobacteraceae; genus CAWCDJ01. Next base: position 1,770,429 of record CAWIIF010000004.1, read on the forward strand.
TACCGACTGGAACAAGGAGGCGGAAGAGATTTTCGGGTGGACCCGCCTGGAAGCCCTGGGACGCCGGATGTCCGAAACCATCATTCCGATGCGATATCGTTCGGCGCATGAAAGAGGGCTGCGACGCTTCTTCGAGACTGGTGAAGGCCCGGTTCTCAATAAGCGAATCGAAATCTCTGCGATCCGCCGCAACGGCGAGGAATTTCCCGTCGAGCTATCGATCACGCCACTGAAGTTCGGCGAGACCTGGATGTTCAGCGGTTTTCTCCGCGACATTAGCGACCGCTTGCGCTCCGAGGAACAACTGCGGAGGAGCGAATTGAACCTTCGCAGGATGACGGAAACCATTCCTGAGATGCTGTGGAGCGCTGCTCCCGATGGCGCGGTGGACTACTGCAACGCGCGCGTGCTGGAATACACCGGCTTGGCTCAGGATGAAATCGCAGGCGCCGGCTGGATGAAGACCATTCATGCGGATGACGCCCGGAACACGGAGCGGGCATGGGCGCATTCGGTCCGGACCGGCGATCCCTTTCAATCCGAATTTCGATGTCTCCGTGGTTCCGACGGCATGTACCGATGGTGCGTGTCCCGCGCCCTTCCGCTGCGCGGCTTCGATGGGTTCATTCTGAAGTGGTATGGCACCATTGTCGACTTCCACGATCGCAGGCAGGCCGAGGAAGCCCTGCGCAATACGCAAGCAGAGCTCGCGCATGTGAATCGCGTGATGACCATGGGTGAGCTCGCTGCCTCGATTGCTCACGAGGTCAACCAGCCGCTCGCCTCGATCATCGCCAGCGGCGACAGTTGTACGGCGTGGCTGGCGAATGAGCCTCCGAACCTGGAAAGAGCGCGCGCCGCCGCCGGCAGGGTGATTCAAGCCGCTACCCAGGCCAGTGAGATCGTCCAACGGATTCGTGCGCTCTTCAAGAAGACCACTGCAAGCACTACCTCGGTAAACGTGAATGCCGTAATCGAAGACACCATTTCTCTTCTGCGCCACGAGGCACAGCGGCACAATATCTCATTGCTCACCGAATTGGACGCCGATGTTCCTTCGGTGCGCGCTGACCGGGTTCAATTGCAACAAGTCATCCTCAATCTGGTGATGAACTCCATTGAGTCCACGGCCAGCGTCGATCGCGAACCGCGGCGCCTGGTGATTCAATCCGCGCGGTCCAACCCAGGTGAACTTCTAGTCGCCGTGAAAGACACGGGGCCGGGAATCGACGCTCAGCAGGCGGAGAGGTTGTTTGCTCCCTTTTTCACCACTAAGCCACAGGGCATCGGGATGGGATTGCCAATCAGCCGGTCGATCATTGAAGCGCACGGAGGCCGGCTCTGGGCCGAGAAGAACGAGCCGCAGGGCGCTGTCTTCCAGTTCGTCCTGCCCACGCGGGTACAAAGCGAGTGAGCGTCCAGGACTGCATCGTGTTCGTGGTGGATGACGATCCACTGGTCCGCGAGTCTCTTCAAGACTTGCTGAACTCGGCTGGTTTTACGGTGCGAACGTTTGGATCGGCAACCGAGTTCATCCGGAGCCAACGTCCGGACGTTGCCGCCTGCTTGATTCTCGACGTCCAACTACCCGATCGGAGCGGCCTCGATCTACAAACGGAGCTGGTGAAATCAGGCATCGAGATCCCCATCGTGTTTCTCACTGGACACGGAGATATCCCGATGAGTGTGCAGGCCATGAAAGCGGGCGCCGTGGAGTTTCTGACGAAGCCGTTCCGCAAAGAGCCGCTGTGCGACGCTGTCAGGGAGGCTCTGGCCCGCGATGGCGAGGATCGCAAACAGCGATCCGAGATCTTGGAACTCCGAAATCGATTCGAGACGCTGACTCCGCGCGAGCGTCAGGTCCTGGCGCTGGTTGTTACCGGCCTGTTGAACAAGCAAATCGCCGGCGAGCTTGGCACTACTGACCTGACGGTCAAAGCGCACCGCGGCCGTGTGATGCGCAAAATGGGTGCGGGCTCTCTGGCCGATCTGGTTCGGATGGCCGAGAAGCTCAAAATCTCTTCTGACCCCGGTGTTCGACCAAAGTAGAATAGACCGCGATCCGCAACCCTGGTAGTATTCCAGCATGGAGGGTTCAGAACCCTAAACGGGGAAGGGCTAGCTGGACCAATGGATAGAGGATTGAAGCGGAATATCGCAGTAATAGATGATGACGTGCTCGTGCGTCAAGCGCTGGAAGACTGTATGGAATCAGCGGGATACTTGGTTAAGGGCTTCGGTTCGGCGGAGGAGTTTCTGGAGTCCGGTTCTACCCGGGACGCTGCTTGCCTGATCGTCGACGTGCAGTTGCCCGGCATTACCGGCCTGGAACTTCAGGACAAACTGGGCGGCGCCGATTATCCTGTGCCAATTGTATTCGTGAGCGCCTTGGGAACTGGCGCAAATCGCGAGAAGGCGATCAGGCAGGGCGCGGCCGGTTTTCTTGCCAAACCGTTCCGCAGGGTAGACTTGCTGAACATAATAGGCGCGGCGATCCGGCGCTAAGCCGGCAATTACAACTCGCGCCTTCAACCACGTTGGATTTACACGTGAGTGTGTGGAGCGGGGGCGAAACTCCGCGGAAACAGGATATTTTGCGCTTGTAACTGGACATTAGAATCATGGACTCCAGGCCTTGTCACGGTGAACTGGAGTTGGCGCCCCTGGCGTTGGGGATTGCTCTATGAGAGACCATTCCGAGTACGTGTTGGAGCCAATCCGCGAAGATGCCGAGTTCACGCTCTTCAGGGGTAGGCACCACGGCAACCCATCGCCCGTTCTAGTACTAGCTCCTGCCGCAGAACAAACGTGCCCCCAGAGCCTGCGACGCCTCGAACACGAATACTCGCTCGCAGCGGAACTGGAGCCCGAGTGGGCGGCAAAGCCCCTGGCGCTCACGCGTCACGAAGGAGGGACCATCCTTGTTCTCGCCGACCCGGGCGGTGAGCCTCTCGACCGCGTTCGCGAGCGGGATCGGGAGCAGTCTCTCGATGTGGCGCGTCTTCTACGCATTGCCATTAACCTGGCAACGGCGCTCGGCCATGCCCACCAGCGCGGTCTGATCCACAAAGACGTCAAGCCCGAAAACGTGCTCGTCGACGACGCCGGGCGCGTATGGCTCACCGGTTTTGGTATCGCGTCCCGGCTGCCGCGCGAGCGCCAGGCGCCCGCGCCGCCCGAAGGTGTTGCCGGTACCCTCGCCTACATGTCCCCGGAACAGACCGGGCGCATGAATCGATCGATGGATGCCCGCAGCGATCTCTACTCTTTGGGCGTCACCTTGTACCAGATGCTTACGGGCGTGCTCCCGTTCGCTGCCGCCGACCCTCTGGAATGGATCCACTGCCACATCGCGCGCCAGCCGGTCCCGCCCGTCGATCGCTGCGCGGTCCCGGAGCCGCTATCCGCCATCATCATGAAGCTGCTCGCCAAAAATGCGGAGGAGCGCTATCAGACCGCTGCGGGACTCGAAGCCGATCTTCGGCGGTGCCTGTCGGAATGGGAGTCGCATGGCCACATCGATAAATTCCCTCTGGCCACGGACGACTGTTCGGACCGGTTGCTGATACCGGAGAAGCTGTACGGGAGGGAGCGCGAAGTCGACACTCTTCTCGCCGCATTCGACCGCGTCGTGGCGCAGGGCGCCGCCGAACTGGTCCTGGTATCCGGGTATTCCGGTGTCGGCAAATCTTCCGTAGTGAACGAGCTGCACAAGGTGCTGGTTCCGCCGCACGGGCTTTTCGCCGCCGGCAAGTTCGACCAGTACAAGCGCGACGTACCATACGCGACGCTGGCCCAGGCATTCCAGGCCCTCGTGCGTCAGATCCTGGTTAAGAGCGAAGCCGAGGTGGACCATTGGCGGCACGGCCTTCTCGAAGCGTTAGGGCCGAATGGCCAACTGATGGTCAACCTCATTCCCGAAGTCGAATTCGTCATCGGCAAACAACCACCCGTGACAGAACTGCCGCCCCAGGAAGCGCGCGGCCGTTTCCAGTTGGTGTTCCGGCGTTTCCTCGGCGTCTTCGCGCGCCCGGAGCATCCACTTGCGCTATTCCTGGACGATCTGCAATGGCTGGATACGGCGACTCTGGAACTGCTGGAGCGCCTGGTTACCGATCCGGACGTGCGCCACGTGCTGCTGATCGGAGCTTACCGCGACAACGAAGTCAGTTCTTCTCATCCGCTGATGCGGACGCTGGCCGCGATCCGCGACGCGGGGGCGAGGCCGCAGGAAATCGTGCTGGCGCCTCTCGGGCTCGACGACGTGGAGCGTCTCATCGCCGACGCCCTGCACTGCGAGCCGAACTCCGCCGGTCCGCTGGCGCTGTTGGTCCACGAGAAGACCGGCGGCAATCCGTTCTTCGCGATCCAGCTGGTCACCTCCCTGGTTGAGGAAGGCCTGCTCCGGTTCGACCGGGATGCGGCGGCCTGGGTCTGGGACTTGGATCGGATTCGCGCCAAGCGCTACTCCGATAGCGTGGTGGACCTCATGCTGGGGAAACTGCGGCGATTGCCGCACCCTACGCAGACCGCTCTCCAGCAGCTTGCCTGCCTCGGGAACGTGGCCGGGATCGCAACACTAGGCGTGGTCTTCGGACAATCTGAAGACGAGATCCACGCTCCCCTCTGGGATGCCGTCGGCAACGGGCTGATTCTTCGTTTAGAGCGGTCTTATGCCTTCCTCCACGACCGGGTCCAGGAAGCAGCGTACATTCTGATTCCGGAGCAACTGCGCGCTCAGACCCATTTGCGCATCGGCAGAATTCTCGCGGAGAGCACTCCGCAAGAGCGGCTGGAAGATGCGATATTCGACATCGTCAATCAACTCAACCGTGGCTCCCATCTCATCACTGATGTCGGTGAGCGTGAGCGAGTAGCCAGCCTGAACCTGATCGCGGGCAAACGGGCGAAGGCTTCCACAGCTTACGCCTCGGCCCTCAACTACCTTCATGCCGGCCGCTCGCTATTAAGCGAGGAGGACTGGGACCGCAACTACGACCTCATCTTCTCGATTGAGTCTCTCCTGGCCGAGTGCGAACTGCTTACCGCGGACATGGTCGCAGCCGAAGGCCGCCTGACCATGTTGGCGCAGCGTTCCAGAACCCGCCACGACTTTGCGGTTGTGACGCGATTGCAGGTCACCCTTTATACCACCTTGGATCGCAGCGACCGTGCTATCGAGGTGTTTCTCGATTACCTTCGCCGTAACGGCACGGACTGGTCGCCGCATCCGGCGCGCGATGAGGTCATCAAGGAGTACGACCGGATCTGGTCGCTGGTCGGCAACCGTCCGATCGAGGACCTTGTTGACTTGCCGCTGACCAATGATCCCGATGTCCTCGACATGCTCGATGTGTTCACCGAAATCGTCCATCCGGCCATATTTTTCGATGAGAATCTATCCGCGCTGGTGGTTTGTCGCATGGCCAGTCTTTGCCTGGAGCACGGTACCTGCGATGCGTCGTGTTTCGGCTATATCTGGTTCGGGATGTTCGCCGGGCCGCGCTTCAACAATTACAAAGATGGATTCCGATTCGGCCAACTGGGCTACGATCTCGTGGCAAAGCACAGCCTGACTCGCTATGAGGCCAGAACCTACACTTCATTTGGCACGCTGACGCCTTGGGCGAAGCACGCCCTGAAGGGACGTGAACTGATCCGGCGTGCGTTCGATGTCGCATATCGAACCGGGGACCTTACATTCTCCGCCTATAGCTGGCATTCGTTGCTCGCCAATTATCTGCTCGTGGGCGACCCTCTTTCGGAGGTCCAATCGGAGGCGGAGAAGGGCCTCAATTTCGTCGAGAAAGCCGGCTTTGGGCTGGTGACCGAGAATTGCAGGGCGATTTTGGGTCTCATCCGTACGCTGCGCGGCCTGACTTCCACCTTTGGATGCTTCGACACCGACCACTACAACGAATCGGACACCGAACATCACTACGCCAGTAATCCGGTACTGTCACTCTCCGAGTTTTTCTATTGGACTCGAAAGTTGCAGGCCAGATATTTCGCGGGAGACTACGCCTCGGCTGTCGAGGCGTCTCGGAAAGCCCATCAATTGCTCTGGACGGCGGCATCGCAGGTGGAAACCGGCGATTTTCGCTTCTATGCCGCCCTGGCTCACGCTGCCGCCTGGAACTCGGCCTCTTCCGAAGAGAGACAAGAGCATTTTGCCGCGCTGAACGACCATCACCGGCAGCTCGAGATATGGGCACTGCATTGCCCCGCAAATTTCCAAACCAAAACCGCGCTCGTCAGCGCTGAAATCGCGCGCATCGAAGGCCGGATTCTCGACGCTGAACATTTGTACGAAGCGGCGATCCGTTCGGCACACGACAACGGCTTCGCACATTGCGAGGCGGTCTCCAACGAATGTGCGGCGCAGTTTTATTCAGCACGAGGTTTCACCAAAATTGCGCGCGTCTATTTGCGAGATGCCCGGGACTGCTATCTACGATGGGGCGCGGACGCGAAGGTCCGGCAGCTCGAGGAACTCTATCCAAAGATCAAGGCGGAGAAAAACTCATCCAACTCGGGCGCCATTCTCGCCTCCGTCGAGCAACTTGACCTGGCGACGGTCATCCGCGTATCGGAGGCAGTATCGGGTGAGATCGAGCAGAAAAAGCTGATCGATACGCTCATGCGCACGGCTATTGAACATGCCGGGGCCGAGCGGGGTCTGCTGATCCTGCATCGGGGCGGCGAGTTGCGGATCGAAGCTGAAGCCAGCACCGGTCCCGGCAAGATCGAGGTGGTGGTTCGGCACGCAGCCGTCACGCCGTCTGATCTCCCGCAATCCGTGATGCATTACGTGCTCCGCACGCAGGAGGGCGTGCTCCTCGACGATGCCTCGGCGGATAAGGTCTATTCGCAGGACGAATATGTCTGCCGGAAACGCTCCAAGTCCATCTTCTGCCTGCCAATCGTCAAGCAAGCGAAGCTCGTCGGTGTACTTTATCTGGAGAACAATCTGACTCCGGATGTCTTCACGCCTGACCGGATTACCGTACTACAGTTGCTGGCCTCGCAAGCCGCGATTTCGCTGGAGAACGCCGCGCTCTATTCCGATCTGCAACTCCAGGCTGGGCTCCTACAGCGCCTTCCTGTATCCGCCTGGACGCTCACGCCTGATGGGACACCGGACTTCGTGAATCAAGTTTGGCTTGAATTCTCCGGTCAGGCCCTCGAATTCGTCCAATCGTCTCCCGAGGCCTGGATGACTGCGGTTCACCCTGAGGATCGCGAAACAGCATCGACGGCCCTTTGGGCCGGAGTACGCTCGGGGCAGGGCTTTGCGTTCGAAACCCGGTCTCTGCGCGCTCGAGACGGGGTATATCGTTGGCATCTCCAACAAGCTGTGGTCTTGCGCGATGCAGAAGGAAACGTCCTCAAATTCGTCGGTACCACCACCGACATCGACGACCAGAAGCGTGCCGAAGAGAAGATCCGCCAAAGCGAGAAGGAAGCCCGGCAACTCCTGGACCTTTCGCCCCTGCACATCACGGAATTGGGCCCCGACGGGGCGCGCCTCTACGCCAATCGGGCGTCACTGGATTATTACGGCATTACTTTGGAGGAATGGCAGGGGGCTGACTTGCAACGGCTGCTGCATCCTCAGGACGCCGAAATCGTGACAAAGGACCTTCCCGAAAAACTCAAAAGCGGATCGCCATTTGAGTACGAAGCGCGGCTTAAGAGAAAGGACGGGCGGTATCGCTGGTTCCACTATCGCTTAAGTCCGATGTCAGACGATCAAGGGCGCATCACCCGTTGGTATGCCGCGGGGACCGATATCGAGGAGCTTAAGCTGTCCGAGCAAAGGCTTCAGGAAGAGAATGTAGCGCTGCGCGAAGAAATCAACAAGGCATCGATGTTCGAGGAGATCGTCGGAACATCGGCTCGCCTGAAGAGGGTGATTTCCCGCATATCCAAAGTCGCGCCGACCGACTCCAGTGTTCTGATCACCGGCGAGACCGGCACCGGCAAGGAACTGGTTGCCCGCGCGATCCACCGTCGTTCGAGGCGATTCTCGAACGCGTTTGTGAGCGTAAACTGCGCGGCCGTCCCGCGCGATCTGATCGCTTCGGAGTTGTTCGGACACGAGAAGGGCGCCTTCACCGGCGCCACGCAACTGCGTTTGGGGCGCTTTGAACTGGCGGCCGGTGGCACCATCTTTCTGGACGAAGTCGGAGAGCTTCCCGCCGAAACCCAGATCGCGCTCCTGCGTGTTCTGCAGGAGCGCGAATTCCAGCGTGTCGGCGGGGCTTCGACGATTCGAGCCGATGTCCGAGTGATCGCCGCCACCAATCGAGACTTAGAGGCTGCCATCGCCGCGGACAGGTTCCGGAGCGACCTGTTTTATCGACTCAACGTCTTTCCGATTGAGATGCCTTCACTACGTGAGCGGAAGGACGACATACCACTGTTGGTCGAGTACTTCCTGGATCGTTACGGAAGAAAAGCAGGAAAGAGTTTTCGGGCGGTGGATAAGAACAGCCTGGACCTGCTCCAGTCTTACCCTTGGCCGGGCAACATTCGCGAGTTGCAGAATGTGATCGAGCGCTCCGTGATTGTCGCTGACGGAGACACGTTCTCGGTCGATGAGAGTTGGCTTTCCCGCCGGGCCCGGTCACCGGAGCCGGCGAATCCTCTCGAACTGCCTCAACAGCTTGCGGCGCAAGAGAAAGAGATGATTGAGGCGGCTCTCCGGGAATGCAAAGGGCGGGTATCCGGAACTTCGGGGGCTGCGGCCAGACTCGGTATGCCTGGATCTACCTTGGAGTCGAAGATCAGGTCGCTGAATATCGACAAGAAACGCTTCAAGGCGTAGATTCGCGAAATCTCGCGATTTGCGAGTTTTCGCAAATCGCGAGACGTTACTAACGTATTTATTCTCAACAGACTGCGAGTGGTTTCGAGCGTGCATTACCTCTGTGACAAAGGAATTCGAAACCAAGGATGATCGAAACCATTCGATCCTCCCGGAACGGCAGACCGGGGAGGCGAGAGATGTTGAGAATTCAGAGGTCGGGCGACGGGGAAGTGGTCTTGAAGTTAAGCGGCCGGATAGATGAGGAAAACATCGCCGAGCTGCGGACCCTGGTTGCGGCGGAAGTGAGTGGTCAACACATGGTCTTAGACCTGGAGGATGTGACTCTGGTTGGACAGGAAGGCATTACTTTTCTCGCGGAGTGCGAGGGGGCTGGCATCACGCTGGTAAACTGTCCGCCGTATGTCCGCCAGTGGATTTCGCGAGAACGCAGCAGCTGGTAATAGAAAGGATGGCTTTATGAATAACAACCTAAGCGCCCTCATGGACGAGGAGATCGTTGGCCTCAGTCCTGCGTTTCAACAAGTCCTGGCTCTGGTCCGCATGATCGCAAAAAGCGATTCTATAACCTTGATTCAGGGCGAAACCGGCACCGGCAAGGAGGTCATCGCCAGCGCCATTCACAACCAGAGTTCGCGCAGGCAGGGCCCATTTGTAAAGTTGAACTGCGCCGCGATCCCTGGGCCCTTGCTGGAGAGCGAACTTTTCGGCCACGAACGAGGCGCCTTCACGGGAGCCTGTGCACAGACCAAGGGGCGATTCCAGATGGCGGATCGGGGCACCCTCTTTCTCGACGAGATCGGCGATTTGCCGCTGGAACTGCAACCCAAACTGCTCCGCGCTCTACAGGAACAGGAGTTCGAGCGACTGGGCAGCGGCCAGACGATTCGGGTCAACGTGCGCGTGGTGGCGGCGACCAACCAGGACCTCTCGAAGCTGGTGGCGAACAAGCAGTTTCGAGCAGACCTGTACTACCGCTTGAACGTCATTCCGATCAACCTTCCTCCCTTGCGGGAGCGGGTTCAGGATATCCCGTTGCTGGTGGAGTACTTCGTAAGGAAGCTGTCCGCCCGTCTCGACAGGTCCATCGACTTGATTCCGGATGAAGTGATGGAAGTGCTCAAAGCGCACGACTGGCCCGGCAATATTCGCGAACTGCAGAATTTCATTGAACGCGCCGTGGTGTTTTCACCGGAATCGGTGCTGCGCCTACCGCTGACCGACTTGAAACTGATGACGAAGCAGCCGTCGGCGGCGGTCTCCCGCACGCTCGCAGACGCGGAGCGCGAACACATCCTGGACGTATTGAAGCAAACCGATGGGCTGATCGGTGGAATGCACGGCGCCGCGTCGCGTTTGGGCTTGCCGCGCACCACGCTGGTGTACAAGATGCGGAAACTGGGCATTGAAGCGCGGCGGTCGCACCGGTCGCGCTCCATTCATCCGGCGGGAGATGGTCTTGCAAGGGAACGGGTTGGCGCCGTCGGGAGTTTCTGAGAAGTTACCTCCTGATTTTCTGCGGCGCTCACCCACGGAAATCCCGCCGCCGTTACTCCCGGCGGATTGGGGCTTCCTGCCCTTCGCGGCCGCCCATGGCGCCTTTGATCTCGATCCGGATCGGACGAATCGCGGCTTGATCGAGCGGATTGGGGCCTCCACTCTGCCCTCCGCTTCCAAGCGATGTTCCCAAGGTCTGAGTCGATTGCATGAATTGCGCAGAAGTGAGCTCGCCAATGGCGTTTCCGAAGTTGGGGTGGTTCGAGGATTGGAGCAGACCGATGGGCTGATCGGCGGACTGTACAGCGCTGCCACGCCTCTCGGCTTACCGCCGCCATCACGCTGGTTTACAAAATGCGCAAACTCTGAATTGAAGAGCGCCGCTCCCATCGAGTGCGTTCCATGTGCATGCGGCCGAACCGGCTTTTTATGCCGTCGCCAATTATTGAGAAATCCGGATTCGGCAGTCCTACCAGACCAGCCGCAACCCCAGTTGGATTTGACGGGATGTTGTCGCAGTCGCTGTAATGATTCCGGCGCTCGCCAGTGGGGCGCCTTTGGCGTTATAGAGCGAATTGTTGGGCAGCGGCGGTTCGAAATTGGCGCGGTTCGCGAGATTGAACGCTTCGGCCCGAAACTGCAACCTGGCGCTCTCCGATATGAACGGCATCGCGAAATTGCGGGTAACCGAATAATCAAGTTCCGCGAGGCCTGGACCGATGAGCGAATTGCGGCCCGCATTCCCCAACAACGTGGCTGGCACGCGAAAGCTGTAACACGCCAGATTAATATAATGATTCGCGTCGCCGGAATTGGTTAGATGCGTACACGCAGGCCCCACCACGCGGTTCGGAACGTCGTAACTCCCGGAACTATTCTCGCCGACGGCATCGCCCGAAATCAGCGGTGTGAACGGCATGCCGTCGCTGATCGTGAATATGCCCGCCATCTCCCATCCATTGGTGAGAGCTTTCAGGGCCGGCGTTGCCGCTCGGACTTTGGGAAGCTGCCACAGACCGTGAACCGTTGCGACCTGTCCAACATCGAAATCCGAGAGGCCGCGGTTGAGGTGCCGATTGATAAACAGAGTAGACGTCGAATTCTGGAATTGCGTGGGAAAGACGCTGGACGAGTAGCCATCGATGCTTTTCTGCCAGGTGAACGTTCCCTGCAATTGCAAACCGTGTGCGAATTGCCGTCGCAGGAGCGTCTCGAGCGAGTTGTAGTTAGAACTGTCCCCCCAGGCGAGCTGGCGAATGGAACCGACATTGGGATTGAGCCGCGTGCCGCTGCCTACCGGCGAGGGCCAAAGGTAGCCTTGCGCCGTATTGGTGGGCGTCACAATATCGACGTCGTTAGCCATGCTGAACATGTGGACGCCGCGCGATCCGGCGTATGCGGCCAACAGAATCAGGTTCGCCGCTAACTTGCGTTCCACACTGGCGTTCCACTGCATCACGTAATTGCGCGGTGGATGGTATTGGATACTCGGCTCACGAACCGGCGCATCGGCCGGATTCAGCTTGAGAATGGTCTGGTAACCGCCATCGGGAAACGACCCAGCCGGTGGGTTGACCAGAGTCACCAGGCTCGAGAATGGGCCACTGTATGCTTCCAACATAGCGATCTCATAGATCAGCGGCAGCACATCGAAGACCCCGAAGCCCGCGCGAATGGAAATCTTTCCGCCCGCGGCTGGCGACCAGGCCAAACCCACCCGAGGTTCGAAGTTGCGATGAGTCGGGTTCTGAAAGAGCGCCTGGCCCACGTTCACGTTGGTGCTGTAGATGTCGCGCAGATTCGAGACCAGCCCGTGCACCTCTCCGGGTACCGAAGCCATCTCGTAGCGGAGCCCCAGGTTCAAGGTCAGGTTCGGAAGCCAGCGGTAATTGTCCTGGAAATATGCCCCGGCGAGGTTCTGCCGGAAACCGCGCTTGGGAAATCCAGTGCCCGAGGGCTTCGCCTGGCCGCCGGAATAATGGACGTCGGCATAGAAAGAGCTAAGCTTCTCATTGGTGAGAAAGTCGGTTAGCGAATCGAAGGCATAGTCGCCGTTTGGGTCCGCCGCAACCTGGGTGTTGTAAAGATAGCGAATGAACTCGACGCCGGCCTTGATGGCGTGCTTCCCCTTTTGGATGCTCAGGTCGTCGTACGCTTGAAAATTAGTGAACCAGAAGTTGGTGGTCCCCAGGCCGCCGATTCCGCCGGTAAACGCAGTGAGTCCAGGAACTGTCAGGGCAGGCGCATCGCGGCCGGGGAGGATGCCCAAATTGGGATCGGAGGCGGCGGGATTGTTCCCGGCCGAGGTCGCCAAACCTTGAGCGGTCACGCGATTCATGCCCGCGCGCAGCACATTCACCACCTGCGGACTGAAAATATGAGTGGCATTGATGGACGCCGTGTTACGCCATAGCTGGTTGTCGGCGAGGATGCTGTTCAAGGCATCGGGAGTCGCGGTGGAACCGTTGTCGGTCGACCACGAGAACGCGAGGTTATCGCGTGCCGTTAAGGAGTGGTCTACCTTCACCAGCCCGGTATTCTCCGCCGATGGACTGCGGGCGGTAAAGATGTACTGCCCGGTATCTCCGTTTCCCAGCAGAGGGCCGTTAGGCAGCGGCCAAAGCGCCAGGTACGGAGCCACCGCCGGGCTGACGACGATCTTTCCCTCGGCGAGACCGCCAACGCGTGCCGCGGCGGAGGGAACGGTCGCGATCGAGGTACCTGTTAGCGCCTGTTGCAATCCTTCGTAATTCACGAACAAGAACGTCCGGTCGCGTACCACCGGCCCGCCGGCGGCCGCTCCGAATTGATTACGGCGAAACGGTGGCTTCGGCCCATCGAAAAAGTTCCGCGCATCCAGTTTGTCGTTGCGCAGAAACTCGTAAGCGTCGCCGTGCGGCGCATTGCTTCCGGAACGCGACACGGCGTTCACCACGCCGCCGGAAGCGCCTCCATAAGCGGCGTCGTAATCGCTGGTCAGAACCGAAAACTCCTGAATTGCATCGACGCCGAGTGCCAGTCCAAGCGCACTACCCGGAACGCCGTTGGTGTAATCGTTTTCGCTGATGCCGTCCAGGAAATAGTTGTTTTGCGTGGGGCGTCCGCCATCGATAGTGACCTCGGATCCGAAGCCCCGGCTCCCGCGGTTGGACGAGCTGCCATTTAACGCATTCTGAGTGCGGATGGCCGAAACGCCGGGCTGCAGCAAGGCGAGTTGGGTCCAGTCGCGCCCGTTCAAGGGCAGTTCGCGCATGCTCCTGGCGTCTTCCACAGCGCCGAGCGAGGCGTTCTCCAGATCGATGGCCGAGGGATCGGCAGTTACGTCGATAGTGGAGTTGACGGCCGACGGACTCAAGGTGATATTCAAGACCTCCTCCGAACCGACTACGAGTTGCACCTGCGCCCACTTCTGGGTGGCGAAACCGGAGGCTGAAACCGTCATTTCATATGCGGACGGCTGCAGGTCAGGCACACTGTAGATGCCCGCGTCATTCGTCAAACTGGAACGTAATGCTCCGGTCGCGACGTTCTTGACCGCGACCGCCGCACTGGCAATTACCGCCCCGGAAGAATCGCGAACGGTGCCGCGCAGCGTAGCGAAACTGGTCTGGGCATCGAGGGGCCACGCGGCCACGATCCAGAGTGCCACCGCAGTCCATGCGTTCAGATAGCGGCCGGTCAAGAAAAGCAACTAACCCTCCTCTCTTGCAACTGCAGGTTCAGATCCATGGCGCCCCATAGCCCCGATGACGCCATTATGGCACTGGAGTTGCCACATTACCCGGGGGAGAGGCACGATCCACGGCTCACCGGCAGTATACGCGCGTCAAGTGTCGGCCATTCGCCACCACATTTCGACTGTTGGCAACGGGATCGGGGCGATCGCCTCAGCGATTTCCTGTTGCGTGATAGTATTCGATTAACCCGTATGCGACGCCTGTCGAGGACTGTCGTAGTGTTGGCGTGCTCCACCCTTTGCACGCCGTCACTTTCCGCACTAAATCCCGCCTATAGAATTACACAATACCTTCATTCAGCCTGGAAGAGCGACTCCGGACTACAGTCCGTCCGGCGCCTGGCGCAAACGCCTGACGGATATCTTTGGCTGGCTACCCGCGGTGGTCTGGTCCGATTCGATGGGAACCGCTTTACGACTTTTCTTGCCGGCGCCGTTGCAGGACTGGATAGCAGCACGACGCAGGATCTTTTGGTAGATCCGGATGGCTCTTTGTGGATTGCCACGCTGGGCGGGGGAGTGTCGCATTATCACAACGATAAATTCCGGTCTTACACCATGCGCGATGGCCTCCCTTCGAACGACATCCAATCGCTGTTTCGAGACACGCAAGGCGTAATCTGGGTTGGCACGCGTGATGGCAAGATCGCCCGACTGAACCACGACCGCTTCGAAAGGGTCTCTCTCGCGATTCCTAGCGTCTCTATCAGCGCTTTTCTTGAGGACGACGACCACTCGCTGTGGATAGCGACATTTGGCGATGGAGTGTTTCGGCTTCGAAATGGCGTCCTTACCAGGTTATCGGTTCACGAGGGCCTTCCTGATGGGCGCGTCGCAGATCTGTATCGAGATCGCTCGGGTAAGATATGGACTGCCGGATGGAAGGGCATCAGTTCCTGGAGTGGCTCGCGATTCGTTCCCGATCCGGCTGTCAACCAGGCAGTGGACTATGCCATCGCGTGCCGAAAAGATCGCGATGGCAACCTGTGGGTCGCTGCATCGTCCGGTCTGTTCCTTTCCCAGGGCGATCGGGTAGCGAGGCTGAATCGCGAGTCCGGCCTTAGCGCCGATTTTGTTGCAGATGTTTTTGAGGATCGCGAAGGCAACCTCTGGGCTGCTACGAGGGCCGGATTGGACCGTTTTCGAGATGCGCCGGTTCGCACCTTCACCGCTAGGGAAGGTCTGGTCGGCCAGTCGGGTCCTGTTGCCGTGGGCGATCACGGTGAGATTTGGACCATGTCCGACCGTCAGGTGGATCGCATCGCCGCCGGTGAGCTCTCCACTTGGCGCTTTGCGCTGCCCTCCCACGGCCAACCCGCCACGTTTCTGCCCCAGCCAGATTCCGAGCTTCTGATCGGTTTCGCAGGCGGGGTCATCCGCTGGCGCCCGAATGAGGCCACGGTCATTTCTGAGCTTGCGGGACTCGATGTAAGATGCATGCTCCGGGCCCGCGACGGCACGATTTGGCTCGGCACTGCAAAGCGCGGACTGCTCCGTTGGAATCCGTCATCGTCCTCCGGGCTCTCGCTAGCAACAGTCCTTTCGGACCGGTCAATTGGAACGCTGGCGGAAGATCACGCAGGGGCCATCTGGGCAGGCAGCGCGTTCGGTAGCGGGCTGTACCGAATGAATGGAGAGAAGGTGCAGCATTTCGGCCCCGCGGAAGGTCTCGAATCTCCCAATGTGAATACCTTGTACGTGGACGAAAAAGGCGACCTCTGGATTGGCTCTACGGGCGGGCTGAGCTGGTTTCGGTCCGGCAAGCTCCGTACTGCAAATTCGCGGCACGGGCTGCCCTCGAATCAGATTCTGGCCATCGTCGACGATTCGTACGGCCGGCTCTGGATAGCCACCTTTGCGGGAATCGCGTCCATCGAAAAGCAGAGCCTCTCTGAATGGGCCGATGGCCGCAGGGAAATGCTGATTCCGACGGTGTACCCTGGCGAGAACGGGTTGCAAGCCTACACCGTGGGCCGCTTATTCCCATGTGCGATCCGATCCCCCGACGGGCACTTGTGGTTCTCAGTGGTGGACGGGATCACAGAGGTGACGCCACCCGATCCCCGTCAATCGCGTGCCGACGAATTTCCGGTTCGAATTGAGGACATCACCATCGATGGCATTTCTCGTGGCCGCCAGGATGGCTTCCGAGTTCCCCCCGGTGCGCGTTCCATCGAAATTGCGTACACCGCCATCGCTCTCTCCAATTCGGAGTCCATACGATTCCGTTATCGCTTGGGTGGGGTGGACCAGGCTTGGGTGAACGCGGACGCGAGGCGAATCGCGTTCTATAACAATCTCAAGCCCGGAGCCTATACCTTCACCGTCTCCGCGAGTTCCGGTGCGGGACAGTGGCGCGACGCGCCCGGCGCATCTTTCGTTTTTTCCATTGCCCCGGCGTACTATCAGACACTTTGGTTCCAGGCATTGTGCGCCGCCGGGTTTCTGACTTTGCTCTGGGGCCTCTATCGAATCCGCCTCTATCAGATTGCGCGCGAATTCAACGTGCGGCTGGACGAACGTGTCGGCGAGCGCACGCGCCTCGCCCGCGATTTGCACGACACGCTCCTGCAGAGTTTCCAGGGGTTGATGCTGCGCCTTCAGGTGGTGGACGAGTTGCTTCCGCCGGGAAGGGCTAAAGAGCAATTGGAACAGACGCTGGAGCGCGCCGATCAGGCGATCGTGGAAGGACGCAGCGCGGTGCACGATTTGCGCTCATCGACCACCATTACCAACGATCTGGCACAGGCGGTGAGAGCGGTCGCGGACGAACTGGCTACCGAGGGATCTCCCACGTTTCGACTGGTGGTGGAAGGTCCGGTGCGCGACCTGCATCCCATCCTGCGGGACGAAGTCTACCGGATCGCTCGCGAGGGGCTGCGAAATTCCTTCACCCATGCGCAGGCGCACCACATCGAAGCCGAAATTGCCTATGGAGAGCGGCTGCGGTTGCGCATTCGTGACGATGGCCGCGGCATCCATCCAGAGATTCTGGAAGCTGGCCGCTCCGGCCACTACGGTCTGAATGGCATCCGCGAACGCGCCCGGCAAATCGGCGCCGATTTGAACATATGGAGCGGGATCGGGGCTGGCACCGAGATTGATTTGAGTGTTCCCGGCGCCATCGCGTATGGCGAATCGCCGGGGCGGACGCGGTTCCAATTATTCCGCAAGAAGGTGGGATGAAAGCGTGATTCGAGTACTATCGGTGGACGACCACGCATTGCTGCGCGAAGGCATCGCCGCGCTTGTCGGGAATCAAGCGGACATGAAGCTAGTGGCGGAGGCTTGCAACGGGCGCGAGGCGGTCGAACTGTTCCGCACGCATCGCCCGGACGTCACGCTCATGGACCTGCAGATGCCGGAAATGGGTGGCATCGACGCGCTCAGTGCCATCCGCGGCGAATTCCCGGAAGCGCGCATTATCGTGCTGACCACCTATGCTGGGGACATCCAGGTCATGCGCGCTATGAAGGCTGGCGCGCGGGCTTATCTGTTGAAGGGCCTGCTGCGCAAGGAACTGATCGAGACGATTCGCGCGGTCCATGCGGGGCAAAGGCGAATGGCGCCCGAGATTGCGGCCGAAATCGCGGAGCACGCCACGGACGACACTCTCACCCCGCGCGAGGTGGATGTGCTGCGGCTCATCGCAGGCGGCAATGCCAATAAGGAGATCGCGGCGCAGCTCTCGATTACCGAAGAGACCGTCAAGGGCTACGTGAAGAACATCCTCGCGAAACTCGGGGCCAAGGACCGGACCCACGCGGTCACTATCGGGTTGAAGCGCGGGGTCATCGACCTGTAGTGCGATGACCGCTTGAAAGGCGCCTCGGGGACTGGCGGACTCTTTCGTCCGCCACCGCGACAGCGGGACCACAGTCCCGCGCAGGCTGAAGCCGGCTGAAGCCCGCCCCACAGAGTCAGGCATCGGTCATCCCAGGGTGCGGTGACCCCCTCGAAAGAGGGGGCGGTGCCTCCGATATCTGGGGATTCCACCACAGATCCGGCGTTCCTACCATGGGAATGGGAACTCCTCTGCAACGCTTATTCTCAACTTTTCCCGATGGCTGGCCGGGGGCCGGCCTCTTGCTGTTGCGTATTGGCGCGGCGATTCCCCTAATTTATTTCGGTATCGCAGGCGCGGCAGGATCGGTCGATGAGCCCCTGAATATTGCTTCGCGCATCGTGGCGGCCGCCGGCGGGCTGCTTCTGCTCCTTGGTTTGTGGACGCCTGTTGCGGGGGTAGCGGTGGCCATAGATGAGTTGTGGATCGCGTTCTCACCGGCGGTAGTCCAGCTATCAGACCGATGGCTGCACATCCTGCTGGCGATCCTGGTCGCGGCGGTGGCGATGCTCGGCCCCGGTGCCTGGTCGGCAGACGCGCGCATGTTCGGCCGGCAGCGCTTCGAGATCGACGGCCGAAACCGGCGAAGATAGACCCCACTAAATAGGGGTCGGCCCCGCAACCATCGAGGGGGAAAATCCGACACCATCCAGGGTTGGCCGGAAATCGAAACAGCGTCAAAATCCTTATCAGGAACCCAGAAGTTGAGCCCGGGGCACAGGGGTGCCCGAAAAAGGAGAGGAACCCGTGTTTCATAAATCAGGCGCTGTCACTCAATTGGCAGAAGAGATGGTGGGCCGTAGTCCCGCATTTCAATATGTCTTAAATCAGATTCGCATTATTGCCAAAACCGACTCGGTAACCCTGATCCAAGGCGAAACCGGCACCGGCAAAGAAGTCATTGCCCGCGCCATTCACAACCAGAGTTCGCGCAGCCAGGGACCGCTGGTGAAATTGAACTGCGCGGCGATTCCCGGACCGCTGTTGGAGAGTGAACTCTTCGGCCACGAACGAGGCGCCTTCACAGGAGCGTTCGCACAGACCAAGGGGCGATTCCAGATGGCGGATCGGGGCACATTGTTTCTCGACGAAATCGGCGATTTGCCCCTGGAACTGCAACCCAAGCTCCTCCGCGCTCTCCAGGAGCAGGAATTCGAGCGGCTGGGCAGCGGCCAGACGATCCGGGTGAACGTGCGCGTAGTGGCGGCCACCAATCAGGATCTCGCGCAGTTGGTGGCGAACAAGCAGTTTCGCGCCGACCTCTACTATCGCTTGAATGTCATCCCGATCTCCCTGCCCCCGCTGCGCGAGCGCGTGGAAGACATCCCTTTATTGGTGGAGCACTTCGTCCAGAAATTCTCGGCGCGCATGGGCAAACCCATCGATGTGATACCCGAGGAAGTGATGGATGTGCTCAAGTCGCACGACTGGCCGGGCAACATTCGCGAACTGCAGAATTTCATCGAGCGCGCGGTTGTGCTTTCGCCCGAATCCGTGCTGCGGCCCACGTTCTCGGAATTGAAGCAGATGACGAAGCAGCAGCCGACGGCGGCAGCTGCGCGCACGCTGGCTGAAGCTGAGCGGGAGCACATCCTGGATGTGCTGAAGCAAGCCGATGGGCAGATCGGCGGAATGCATGGCGCTGCGGCGCGGTTGGGATTGCCGCGAACGACTTTGGTCTACAAGATGCGAAAACTGGGGATTGAAGCGCGGCGCTCGCAGCGGGCCCGGTCCGCCCAGCATGACGCTCCGCTATTCGCCCGCGCCGCAGCGGGTGGCGTTGGGGCCGGACATTTCGAGCCGATCGCGGCGTTCTGAAAGGGTCCGATTCTCCATGGGGGTTGAAATGGTTCGATTGCTCAAGAGGATTCGGGACCAGTGGGTCGATCTGATGCACGATCAGCCAACCTGGCCAATTTGCGGAAAGTACCACTGCAGGAGGTGCTGGAGGATATACGGGGTTTCCTGGGCTAATGTGACTCGCCGCAATGTGGTGGTAATGCCTGTGCCGGCCAAGACGGAATATGCGCGGATGCACCTCTGACAGAGGCAAACGGGGTCGGATTGCCGAATGCGGCGGTTGTGCGCGCTTCGGACGCCGGTGCGGCGGGCACTGCGGTCGCCGTTGCGTGGACGGTGATCGCGGTGGTGGTTTGCACGCAGCGCGTGGATACGGCGTGACCTTGTTGGTTGGACTGAAGGACTGAGACAAGGAGCAGGCATATGGCGGCCTTGTTGGAAAGAATCTTCGCGTACTTCTCGCCGTCCGGGCGGGGAGCCGTCGAGAGTTCAGACAGCACTGGCCGCCGAGGCGCTGGAGGCGAGCGATGTGCCGAGGCCGGACGCCGACGCCGGTTGGGTGGGGATCAACGACGCGACAACCCGTTGAACCCGGACAACCTGGGCGCGATCCAGGCGGAGCGGAAGCGCAGGGACGTCTGCGAGTGGTTCATGTGATCTGCACGGTGCAGCGCCACCTTGACCGTGGCGCTCATTGTGCGCGTCGTGTTGGGTGGACGCGCAGCGCCAGGACGTTGCTCAGCCACGCAACCTGGGCAGCGTGTGGCCAGCGTTTGGCAGTCCCCGCCGATTTCGGGTCCTCCCTGGCGGCTTTTAACGGCGGGTGGAATGGCGGCACAAAGTCTCTAGTTACAGCGAATTATTCAGGTGGTCAGAGCGGGTGGTCACCCATTGCGCGGCCGTGTAACCGGTTCCGATTCATGCGGTTGCATATAATTCCGATCCGAGCTTGTGACAACCTCGTTGGGTCGGCGGCGCGCAGTCCGTCAGTAGCTCACAGAATCGTGAAAACGGCGCGCGCCGCAGTTGGTGTGGCCGGAATGGGCAGTCGAGAGGGATGGCTGCCCGGCAACCGCGCCTGACCGAAGTTCGATCCCCATGGTCATCAACCAGAAGCGTGCGTACCTGTCCGCGCACCCGCCATGCGCACCTGGAAAAGCCACTCTAACTGGAATGCTCGTGCCGATGGGCAAGCCGCTGAAAATAATGGAGTTCCAGGTCCCTGAATTTGAACTGGCCGTGCCCAGTCTCGCGTCGGATGCCCGCCGTTGGCGACGCGGCGCGCCGTGTTGCACTGTCCGGCACGGGTTGGCTGGATGCTGGGCCCACCTCCTCGGGTCGCCCCTGGACGCCCCGGTCGATTCCAGCCCCACTGCGGAAACTCCGCTGTCCCCGAAGCACGGGTTCCAGTGTCCCGCGTCTCGATCACCTCGGCGAAGTCCTTCCCAAGCGGCACGAGCACATCCTGAATGGGCGGGCAGGCCGCCGGCAGGGGTTTTGTAGGTTTTGTAGGCTCGCCTTGCGCCGAATCTGCCGAGATATCGGCCTTCGGGTTCCAATTCTGACACTGGACCCCGCTTCACCGAACCGGCTCAACTGGGGAAATTCCCCAGTCGCTGACAAACCGCAATCGCCCTATCCCCAACGAGGCAGCCCAGCGCGATCTTCACCAATGCCGCCGCCACCTCCTCGGCTTGGTCCACCGGCACCCTTCGGATGACCGCCAGGCAGTTGTTGGTGATGGACCAGTTCCTGCCACTCGGATTCAACCGGTCAAAGAGCGCCGCGATCTCGATGGTGGCGGTATCGGTCAACTGGTAACCGGCGGGGCCGGTGTCCATGATGATCTCGGCGCACTCGGCTCCGCGCAGCACCAGCAGTTTCAGCCGCTGTTCGCGGCGGCACGCTGCATCGTGTTCCACAATCCGACGACACTGGTTGCGCATCGCCACCACATAGCCTTTCCCGCGCCAGCGATCACGCATCAAACGGAAGCGACTGTAGATCCCCAACAGACGCCTTTCCCACGCGCACAGTTCCCACGTCGGCTTCACACGGAATTGCCAGTTGACTTCCCGTGGATTCACCGGAGCGAAACCCGCCTTCAGCATCGCCCCCTTGAACATTCCATTCGTCACGTAGAAGCCTTCCGGCTCCCGCTCGAAGTCGTGCTTCATGATGTAGCTGTGCGGATTGAACACCCTCTCCGCCGGGACCAGCACGTCCCGGATCCAGCCGATCAGGACTGCCTGCTGCCCGGCGGAAAGGTCGTTCAGACACTCCGGACTATTGCCGTAATCCACCTTCATTGATGCACCCCCACGCGAGGGGTACCGCGGCCGGACAACGTGTAGAACTGCAGGTCATTCATCTCGAGGCGCACGATCTGGATCAGGTGGAGGACACGGATGGCGTCGTCCATGATGCGCACGGGAAGATGCCGTCGACGGTTGATGATCTCCAGGAAGTGGTCGATTGCCGGTTCGGCGGGACCCAGCGCCCGTGCCGCGGCGATGTGGTCAGCGAGCGTCGCGACCCCAGCCGGGTGCTGGCGGGCAACAGTAGGAGTAAACGCTATCGCGGGCTTCCAGCCGTACTCGGAGCGTTCGTCGGCGGGCAGCGTGCAAGCCTGAACGGCCTGCATCGCGATCTGGATCCGGTCCAGCGCCTTGCGGATACGCTGCAAGTTCCGGCGGACCGGGCCGCTCGTCGCCGTTGCGGGTGGCACCATGTGGAGGCCGACTTCAAACGTTTTGGAGTGGTCGCGTTCGAATTCGTCCACGGCACGGTGGGCGGTGGCCAACTCGCGCACGGCGGCGCGGTGGTCGTCAGCGGTCAAGACGCTCATGAATCTACCTCTCATACAATGCTTGTTCTCCTCTCTTTTCGGAATCGATGGCGGAGGCGGATGCCCCGTTCGATGCAACAGCCGCGCAACCCTGCGCGATCTTCAGCAACGCCGACGCCACCTCCTCGGCGCGCCACGCGGGCACTCGCCGAATGACGGCCAGGTGCTCGTTGATGACGTATGAGTGCTGGCCCTTCGGATCGAATTCCGCGAACACCGCCAGCACCGCCGCAACCCCCTCTCGGGTCAGTCGATGGCCAGCGGGTTCCGTATCCAGAACGACCTGCGCCAGGTACTTGGCCCGAAGCACCACCACCTTGGGACGACGCTCCCGCCAGCACGCCCGGCTGTGCTCCTGCTCTCGCAGCCATTGCGTCCCCTCGAGGACCTCGTATCCCTTCTCGCGCCATCGGTTTCGGACCAGCCATCCGCGACCGTACACTCCCCGCTGCCGCGGCTCCCAGCGCGCCAGTTCATGAGCCGGTTTCACACGGAATCGCCAGTTCAAATCGTTCTCATCCACCGGACGGAAGCCCGCCGCCAGCATTGCGCCCTTGAACGCGCCGTTGTAGACGTAGAACCCGTCCGGCTCGCGATCGAAGTCGTGTTTCATGCCGTAGCTATTGCGCCGGAAGACCTTCTTGGCAGGCACGAGCACGGCTCGTATCCAGTCCACCAGGGCAGTCTGCTCCTTGGGTTTGAGCTTCTGAAATCCCGCTGGATCGTTGGTCGCCCAGTCCCGTTGGGCCAGTTCGTCCCGTCGGTGTCGAATCGATACTGCGTTCATGTTGTTCGTCGTCATCTCCAGATCCTTCCTTTCCATCCGCAACGGGCGTGGCCGGAGAAACTTATTTCGCAACACCGCCCCGCTGTTTTTGGGTCATAACTCCCGTCGAATCAGCTTCTTTCGCATATTTCGCTTTTTTCGCTACTCCCTACGCTCTCGTTCCCTATAGGCCATCTCCCGGCGTCCCCTTTCTCCCGCCCGCGTATAGCGAAATAAGCGAATAAAGCGAAAGAAGCAGAAAACAATAGAGTTACTATGCGAGACAAGTGCGAAAGAAGTGCGAAATAAGTTCCCCTACTCCTCGGTTGCCGCACTCTGCCACACCGCATACCATCTCTCCACCGACCGGCCTTTGGTCTTTTGCTGTTCGAAACGGACCAGGCTGCGATTGTGCAGCACCAGCAGCGCCCGGCTGATCTCGGCGACGGACTTGTGCCGGTCGAATAGCGCGGCGATCTCGGTACGCGTCATCCCGGCCGGCGCCGCCCGTAGCGCCCGCAGGATCTCGTCGGCAGTCGGGTCGCCCAACGCGTCGCCGAAAATGTACTTCGCCGAATCCTCGCAATAGCGCCAGACCTCGAGTGCCGCCAACAGGTGCTCCTTGCGAATCTCGTTGGCACCGTCGAGCAAGGCGTAGATCAGCGACACACGCAGCGTGATCGCCGCGGCACGGGCCGTACACGCGCCGAACATGCCATGCCGCTCCTCCGTCAGCTTTCGGTAGACGCCCGTATCCGGCCGGTCGTCGTAACCCCAGATATCCGCCGCGTCGGCGTCGCGCCGGATCGCACCCTCGACCTTGTAGTGAATCCGGTTGAAGTCCCCCTGCAACTTGCGAAACGGCTCGCCCTGAATGATCTCCCACATGCGGCCGCCTTCGGGCAGACACTTCGAACGCCGGGAGCAGGCCCATAGGAAGCGGTTGGCGAAGCCATTGTCCATCTCGTCGATCAGCATGGCCCGCAGCAACTCCTCCTTCGTGATGTTGCCGACGATGGTGATGTGTGCGCCCGTCGCCTTGGCCGGGCTGTTCTTGACCATGCTGTTGAGATGGCCCTTGTCGAAGGCATCGCGCATCGTCGGGGCTGAGATTGTTGCCTTGCCGCCGCATCGCCTGCAGCGCACCGAAGAACTCGGACTGCTGCACCAGCAGTCGCTTATCCGCAACGCCAGGATCGACCAGGACGTCGTCGTACTCCCCGGGCTTGCCCTTACCCTGGCTGACCTTCTCGCGGCGGGAGATGGGATCGCGCACGCACCAGATGAGACCTTCACCGGAAGACAACCCGGATTGAACCGACTGCACCCAGTCCTCATCGATACCGCTGAAGAACAGTTGGGCTGGGCCGGCGGCCGATCCCTTGCGGCCGCTGGACGTGGGGCCGACTCCGCACATGAAGATGTTCGAGTAATGTTTGTCTGCGCCCGCCCACACAAAGGCCCGGCGTCCGACGATGTTGCCGGCGTAGCCCAGGAATTGAATCAGCATGAACGATGGATCGGCTTCCGTGTGCGGCTCGACCAGTCGCACGAAGCGGCCAGCGACACCGTAGTAGGCGTCTTCTCCCAGCGGCGCGGGGTACGGCGCCAAGCTCCGAAACATGGACGACGTGTTGTCTTCCACGCGGGCTCCGTCACCGCCAGGTCCGCTGGCCGCGGCTGCCCGTGGTCATCAGGAACGTCGGAGCAGGCACCGGGAGCGGGGAACTGCGCAAGAGTAGAGCTGACAGCGGACGATTCCAGGTGACTCCGAAATTCGCGCCACCCACGGCCTTGACAACTATTGTGAAAGCAGTGAAAGCCCAGTTTCCCGTCGGCCCCTTCGAACACTGCTGGTGCCCGGTGGGACGGATCAAAGGAGCACTCCTCCAGCACGATCTTCCGGCCGCCATCGTGAGCAACAGCGGGCCGGAATTTTACACCGTGCTGGAGAAGGAACCGTTCCACATTGAAGGTCCCGCGTTCAGGCGGCTGGGGCATCGCCACCACGCGTCCGGCCGGCTTCTCCGGAGCTTGGGCCGCCGTCTCATGCAAGAGATCGATCGGAACGACGGTCAGAGCCGAAGGCACTTCCAGCATCCGCGATACACGGTGCGGGCGATCATCCGTGCTGTCGCCCTTGCGGGCCGTCGTGCCATATACCTTGAAGATGCGGGACGCGTTGTACATGCCCTCATCGACCGCAACCATATCGGTATTGAAGCGAGCCGCCAACGCTCGAAGGCAGCGCTTGATCAAGTCGGCGGCCTCGGCGTCGTTGGGCAGGTCAATGGGATAGAGCAGGTGGGCGCCGTTGCCGCTATCTGCGAAGATCGGTTCCGGCCAACCTTCCGCGTGCAACTCGCCCCGTATCCGCCGCGCCAGTTCCAGAGCGGCGGCGTGTTCGGGATCGCTGCTGGAGATTCCCGCTGGTCGCTTGGGATCGAGATCGGCTATCATCCACCGGCGGCACACGATGTCGGCGTCGCTGGTGGCGTACTCCACATGCTTCTTGAGTTTGTTATCAGCGCGGGCCAGAAGCGCGGCGTTAACCGGATTGAGGGTGCGATAGACGCCGGGGAAGCGGAGCGTTTCCAGCACTTCCAATTCCTGCGCCATACGTTCTGAGTCCGAAAAGTACCCGGAGATCGTGCGATTGCGGCCGGCCTTCGGCACTCGGATTTCGCCAACGTCATCGGGGCGGGACAGGTAACCAATGGCACGCCGGATCTCATCGGCCGCAGCGAGTGCCGCTCTCCAATTCGACATGGGGGTTTACTTCGCGACTGCTCATAGAAGGGCCTCCTCGCTCCGTGCCTGGCGCTTTGTGGGTCTAAACCTACAGGCCGCATTTTGCGGATCCACCTTGGGGGCGGCAAGTGCCACCGGACTACTCATGGCCGCCTCCGCGTTTTCCGGTGCACGTGTACTTCTCGATCCACTCTTCCAACGCCGCCCGCGGCACCCGGACCATACGGCCGGCGGGCGCTCTCAGGGCGGGCAGAGTGCCGTCCTGCATCCAGCGGTAGGCCAAGGCGCGGGAGATGCCCAATGCTGCGGCCACTTCAGTGCCCCGCAATAATAGAGGACGCTGGCTTCCCTTCTGCTGCTGGTGATCTTTATCCATAGCCGTATATAGACGATGTAGACCATCTATGTGGCTTGAGATGTCATTTTGCCGAGAGCCTGGAGTCTGTCTTGAGATGTCTCCCCGTCTGGACTACTTCAAGCAGTCCAACTTCGACCGCATGTAGAAACGGCGTGCCATCTCCGGGATTTCCTTGAATTCGTATCCAACCCGATGGATGATCTCGGCCAGTTCCTCCGGCAAATCGCAACCTTGGATTTCGTCAAACAGATCCGCTCGGGTGCGGCGGCATACCGAGACCGAGCCGCGCAACCAGTCGGGGTAGAGGAACTCCTCCGCCCCCTCCCGGAAGGAGGTGTCGCCGGCCGGTCGACCCAACACCGCACGGGTATCCCGAATCGCTTTCTCCCTACCTTGTTGCACATAGCGCCATTCGCGGCGCTCGCCCTCGATGAAGCGGATCATTGCGGTCTTGCAGTTCCGGGCGATTCGCTTGTCGAGCGCCAGCGCGCCGATTCCCGGCCGGTCTACGGTGCGGATCAATTCCGCGTAGCCGACTTGCAGCAGGTCATCCTTTTGGATGGCGGGGCTCTGCCCAGCCCGAAGAAGGGCACCGGCGGTCGTCTCGACAACAATGATGTGCTGCTCGATGAGTTCGTCGCGCCTGCTCCTCCCGCCGGAGCAGCTCCCGATACCGCCGGGGCTCCACGCCGGACCCCAGACGCGGCGGTACAGCGCAATGCGCTCGGCTTCGGAATAGGGTTTCCAGTGGTGGATCTTTTCCCGCTGGCAAGACCGCCCTTTAGATCCCATGTGTCTACTGCGGTCATGGTAGTCCATTGACACCAGATGATCAATGGCGTACCGTATATCTTGAGATGGCAAACGAAAAGCTCCAGATGGGCGGCTACGCAGACTCGAACGGCGATCTCGGAAGACCCGTCCCCTCCGGCCAAATCCTGGTGCCCGGCCAGATTTGGCGCGATGGAGACGCGATCCGTTGGAAACTGGCGGGGCATGCCAAGTCTCGCCAGCCTTCGCGGGCTATGCTGACCGAGTTCGTCGCGCTCCATCAAGCAAACAGCCCGGAGATGATCCTGCGATTCGCGAGGGACTGGGGCGTGCTGATGTTGACCGGCGGCAAGTCGCCTCGTCCCTGTGGCGAGGCGATGGCGGAAGGTGTCGAGCCAATCGATGCGTGGAAGTACTTCTCCCGGAGGGCGGCCGCCGTCCTGAACATCGCCGCAGCACTGAAAGACGGAAAGCTTGGCGATCTGGCGGACTGGGGTGTAGTGGCCGTTGTGCAGCGCGGCGACGAAGCAGTCGATCAAGCTTCTATCGAGGCCGCCATGGACCGGCACAAATACGGCATGGGCGTCCTGTACGACATCCCACGTGGTATGCAAAAGCGGTCCGCGGTAGATCAGGGGCGGGATTTCCTTGCGAGTGAGATCGACCAGTGGCTCAGATTTTGGAAGGCGGGCCGCATGCAGGGGCTTTCGGACTTCTCGCTCCGCTGGTCCTCCGACACTCAGAGATGGGCGTTGCAGATCGAGTATCAAGGCTATCTGTTCGCCGCGCTCGCGCTTCAGCTAACGCTCGTGGTAGCCGAGGCCGACAGCCTGTACACCTGTTCGGCGTGCGGCATGCCGTATGTCCGCACCAAGAAGCGGCCGAAGGCCGGCTGGGCGAATTACTGCGACCCATGCATCACACGAGGGATCGGCGGGCGTCGCGCGGTGGAAAGTTATCGCAAGAGGAAGGTCGAAGCGAAGCGCCTCTCCGCCGAAGGTTCACCGCTCGCCCAGATCGCCGCCAAGGTAAACAGCGATCCAGAGACGGTGAAAGGCTGGCTGCGAAAGAAGAAGTAATGTGGCGGAGGAAGGAAGACGTGGAGCCAATCGTTTTTCGCTCATCTGCCGTGGCTGGGAACCTTGCACGGTGGCGTCCCCGCCGAACGAAGAAAGCCGCCGAGCCCTGGGGCCGGCGGCGGGGGTGCTTCCTGAGGAACTCTATTTGGCAGCCGTGCGGTAGGCCCGCTCTCCATCGACCCGTTTGAAGGACTCGATGACGAGTCCCATCTTCTTACCCAGGCTGCCGCTGATGAATCCGCGCACCGAGTGGGCCTGCCATTCGGTAGCGTCCTGGATCTCCTTGAGGCTGGCTCCATCCGGGCAGCGGATCAGTTCCAGCACGATGGCCTTCTTGCTGCCCTCGCGCGTTGTGGGCGCTGCGTGCTTGGCGGTGGCGCCCTTGGTCGCCTTGGCCTTCTTCGGCGCGACGGGGGCAACCTCCGGCGCGGGAGCAGGCCTCAGTGCCTGGATGGCCTTCCAGATGCGCGCGACGGCCGTCTTGCGGTCCGTGAACTTCTTGACCTGCTTCAGGTCGCCGAAGGGGACTACTCCCGCGAAGGCATTCCAGACCTGGGCGAAGCGGGTGATGGGCCAGTCGGCGGAGAGTTTGGCGAACTCCTTCTCGGTGGCGAAACGGTCTTGGCCTTCGGGAACCTGCTCGGCGGCGGTGAAGGCGGTAATGTTGTTGTCGGCGGCGATTGCGAATGTGGGCATGGTTGTTCTCCTGTTTCAAAACTCGATTTTGTCGACGATCCGGCGCGCCTCGTCGGGGCTGATTCCGTGTGCGGGAGGCACCTCCGAGCGAAGGCGGGCGGCAGTCCGGACGCGGATCTCGCGACCAGTGGCGAGGTTGGTGCCGAACCAGCCGCCGCGTGGGTGTTCGCGGGTGAGGCGGACTCTGGCCAGCGTGCCGCTGACCTTCACGACGTAGGTCGTTCCGATGTGTACGTTTTGCTTTTGCATGGTTAGTAGTCCAGTCCTTTGGCATCCACCGCGCTGCGGTCGCCGAGGCTGGCGAGGATGTAGGCGAGTTCCTCGGTGACGCGGCCCAGGTCGCCGGCGTACCCCCAGTTGGCGGGTTCCTGCGCCTGGTCCTTCTGGTGTTCCTCCAGGCGGCTGGCGATGCGCTTCAGCAGGTCCTGGCACTCCATGTGGCGTTCCGCGTAGCAGGCGGCGGCGGTTTGCTTGGTGATCTTGGCGGTGCGTTGCATCGAACACATACATCACTTCGCTGGCGGCGGAAAGCAAGAGAATAGTGGGAGTGGATCGCATCGGGCATTTGACGTGCTTGGCGGAAGCACCAGGGCCCATGGGCCGCGACTACAGAGACTCCTGGCAGGCGGAGCGATACGCTCCGTCAACGTGAGCAATGTCTTGAGCGAAGGAAAGCAGAAACAAGAGTTGCGCTCGGCCAGCTTGGCTGGACCTTGCGCCTCATTGAGAACGAGACGGGATTCGCCGGAAACCGCACCCGGTGATTTGGGACAGCCGGCGTGGGAGTTCGGCCACCCGGCCGATGGGGTAGGCTTCCTCCTCCAAAACTGGCCATAGGGTGACCACCGACACTGGCCCACCGGTCGGTGAGAACCGGCCAACGGAGCCGGGTTGACCACCGACTCCGCAACGGCATACCGGCCAACGAAGGACGGTTGAATGCCTAGCAAGTACACGATTGCGTATTCCGGATTCGCGCCCCTGAACACCGACATACCGCCGATGCCGACAGTCGCAACCTCGATCAGCCCGTCCCGCCCTCTTAGTTTGGTCGCCGCCGTTGGCGCAATACAATTTGCAGCCATTGGTTGTCTGAATAGAAAGCGACGCCATGCGAGATTCCATCGTGCTAATATCGGACAGACATGTCGTGGCTGCGGACTAAACTTTCGGATGTCGCCTCGATTAGCCCGGGAGTTGCCTTTCGCTCACGCATCGAAAACGATCCGGATGGCGGAATTGTGGTGATCCAGGCAAGGGATCTATCGGATAACTGGCAGGTTCAAATCCACACCTCGGCGAGGGTGAAGGCGCTTCCTTGCTTGACCGAAGCACTCTTACGGGACGGAGACGTGTTACTTCAGCCGCGGGGCACTCGGTTTTCCACGGGAGTCCTGGCGCAACAGCCGATTCCTGTGGTCGCTGCTGCACCTCTTCTCGTGCTTCGTTGCAATCCCGAGCAGGTCGCTCCGGAATTTCTCGCCCTCTTCCTTCGACTTCCAGGAACGCAAGCCGTCCTCCGGAATTCGGCCGTCGGGACATATATACCCCAAGTTCCGCGCGCAGCGATTGCAAATCTGTTGGTCGATCTTCCAGACCTGGCGAAACAAAGGAAACTGGTCGAGTTTGCCCGGTTCAAGCGGCGCGAGGCGGAGCTAATGGCGCGCCTCAGCGACAAACGCGATCGACTTCTCGAGCTTGCCGTGCGGGAACTCGCGAAGAAAGACCGGGACCGGGTAAACCCTGCCGGGCCCAAATCGAGTCCTGGTGGCGCGTCGACGACACAAGGCCTCTCTACCAAAAAACCACTTACGAGGGAAGTACGTTGAAGACGGAATCGGCGGGCCTATAGCCCAACCTGCATTCATAAGAGAACACAATGGCTGAACAAACCACACTGGACGACGTAAAACGAATCGCTTGGGCGGCGTGCGACACCTTCCGGGGTGTGATCGACGCGTCCGAATACAAGGATTTCATCCTCGTCTTCCTCTTCTTCAAGTACGTGAGCGACGTCTGGAATGAACATTACGAAGATGCCCGAGCGCGGTACGGAGACGACGAAGTGCGTCTCCTCCGGCGCATGGAACGCGAGCGCTTTGTCCTTCCAAAGGGAGCAAATTTCAACGATATCCACCGGCAGCGCAACGCGGACAACCTCGGCGAACTGATCGATCAGGCGCTGGACGCAATCGCGGAGGCCAACAAGGCCAAGATCGGCGACGCATTCGCCGACGTGATGTTCAACAGCGAAACCAAACTCGGCGATACCAGAAATCGCAACCGCCGCTTGAAATCGTTGATCGAGGACTTTGCGAAGCTCGATCTCCGTCCCTCCCGTGTCGCGGCCGATGGCTCGGACCACCGGACCGCGGAGGACGCCATCGGCGAGGCCTACATCTATCTAATCGAGCGCTTTGGCTCGGAGGCCGGGAAAAAGGCCGGCGAATTCTATACACCCCGTCAGGTGGCCCGCATTCTCGCGAAAATCGCACAGCCGCAGCGCGGCGAGCGGATTTATGATCCGGCATGCGGTTCGGGCTCCCTGCTAATCCGGGCTTCGGAAGAGATCGGGTCGAAGGATTTCGCTCTGTTTGGGCAGGAAGTGAACCGGGGCACGTGGGGTCTGGCGCGCCTGAACATGTTTCTTCACGGGATCGACGGCGCGCGCTTGGAGTGGGGCGACACGTTGAACGACCCGAAATTGGTGGAAGCCGGAGGACTGGCCAAGTTCGATGTAGTGCTCGCCAATCCGCCCTTTAGTCTGGACAAATGGGGCGCCGAGAACGCGGACAATGACCGGTACGGCCGCTTCTTCCGCGGTGTCCCGCCGAAGTCAAAGGGCGACTGGGCCTTCATCACCCACATGATCGAATCGGCCAAGACGCGCGAGGGGCGCGTCGCCGTCGTGGTTCCACACGGCGTGTTGTTTCGCGGTGGCAAAGAAGGTTTGATCCGGAAGGCAGTCATTCAGGAGAACCTGCTCGACGCGGTCATCGGCCTGCCGGCCAACCTCTTTCAGACCACGTCCATTCCCGTGGCGATTCTTCTCTTCGACCGGAGGCGTGAGAAGGGCGGGGCGCTGGAAGAGCGGCCAGACATCTTTTTCATCGACGCCTCGCACGAGTTTCAACCCGGGAAGAACCAGAACAACCTGCTGGATAGCCACGTAGCCCGGATCGTTGAGACACTGCGGGATAGGAAGGATATCGAGCGGTACTGCCGGGCCGTGCCCTGCGGCGAAGTTGCCGAAAACGAATGCAATCTCAATATTCCCCGCTACGTGGACACGTTCGTCGCCGCCGAGGAGGTCGATATCGCGGTGGTGCAGAAGGAAATCGACGAGTTGGAAGAGGAACTGGCCGGACTCCGAGTCAAAATGCGCTCCCATTTGAAGGAGTTGGGACTAAATGTCTGAAGGCGAATTGATTTTATATCGCTCGCCCGATGGCGGCAGCGAGATTCAGCTCCGGGCTACGGACGGGACCGTCTGGCTGACGCAGGCCGAAATTGCGGAGCTATTCCAGACGACCAAACAGAATGTCAGCCTCCATCTGAAGAACCTCTTTGCCGAGGGCGAAATCCAGGAAAATGCAGTTGTCAAGGAAGACTTGACAACTGCCGCCGACGGCAAAGAGTATCGAACTAAGCTGTATCGGCTGGAAGCGATTCTTGCGGTCGGCTACAGGGTTCGGTCGCTCCGGGGCCTCCAGTTCCGGCAGTGGGCGACGACAGCGCTTCAGGAATACCTGGTCAAGGGCTTCGTCATCAACGACCAGCGCCTGAAAGATCCCGGCGGATTCGACTACTTCGATGAACTGCTGGAACGTATCCGGGAAATCCGGGCATCGGAGAAGCGGTTCTATCAGAAGATTCGGGACGTCTTCGCCGAAACCAGCGCCGACTACGACACCAAATCGGATACCGCGCAGGTCTTCTTTAAGACGATCCAGAACAAGATGCTGTTCGCGGTTACGGGGCGGACGGCGGCCGAACTGATCGTCGCCCGCGCCAGTGCCGCCCAGCCGAACATGGGGCTCACGAGTTGGAAGGGCGCGCGGGTCCGCAAAGGAGACGTAACGGTCGCCAAGAACTACCTCAGCCAGGAGGAGATCGGCGAACTCAATCGAATCGTGACGATGTTTCTCGATTTCGCGGAAGACCAGGCGAAACGCCGCAAGCAGGTAACCATGGTGGAGTGGATCGTACAGACGGATCGGTTCCTGGCGTTCAACGAGCGGAACGTGCTCGGCGACGCCGGCCGCGTATCGCATGATCGGATGGAGCGCCTCGCGCATGAACGGTACGGGGCTTTCGAGGCGGCACGGCGGGAACGGGAGGCGATTGACGCGGACGCGGGAGGGATTGAGGAGCTGAAGAGACTGCAAGAAGAAGTGCGACTGAAGCTCAGAGAGAAGGAAAGATGAGGCCTCATTCCTTGCCTAGAGGCTGGTCCTGGCGCTCGATCGGCACGCTCCTCCTGGGTACACAGTATGGTCTAAACAGTCCGAATTCGGAGCAGGGTACGATTCCTATCGTTGGCATGAAGGACATCGTGCACGGGCAAGTCCTTGACACTAACCTTGCGCGAATCACTCTTTCGGAAGAGGAGACAATAGCATTCCTCCTCAGGGAAGGAGACATTCTCCTCAATCGCACTAATAGCTATAACCTGGTAGGCAAGGTCGGCTACGTCGAGAGGCCAATACAGGCCGTCTTCGCGAGCTATCTTGTACGCCTTCTTCCTGATAAGAGCGTGATCGATCCGCTGTATTTGGCTTCCTGGCTTTGCTCGTCGCTCGGGCAACAGCAAGTTAGGCCTCTTATAACCAGGGGTGTTAGCCAAGCGAACATCAATCCGAGTGTATTCTGCAAGCAAGTCGTTGTAGCCGTGCCTCCCCTTCCGGCGCAACATAGGATAGCGAGGATTCTCTCCGCCTGGGACCTGGCATTGAACCGGGAAAGAGAGCTTAGCGAGCAACTTTCTTCAATGTACCGTGGCTTATCTGAACGCTTCTTGTACATTCGCGGAGAGAACATGCATCAGCTCAGTCGCCTACTGACACCGGAAAGAATGGTCGCAGTGACCCCAGACGGCCCCTTTCGAGCTCTTGGCATACGCAGCCACGGAAAGGGTACCTTCAACAGAATTGACGCACTTGCCGCTGTTGAAGAATTTGGGAAGACCGTCTACCGCGTTGAGCCGAATCTCTTCGTCGTGAATATCGTGTTCGCCTGGGAGGGCGCTGCGGCGATCACTTCAGAGGCGGATGCGGGATGTCTGGTGTCGCACCGCTTCCCCACCTTCAGGGTCAACGAGCAATTACTCGACATCGAGTACTTTCGCCACGTGATCCGTACCAAACCCTTTCAGCAGTTGCTCGCACTGGCGTCCCCGGGCGGAGCAGGCCGGAACAAGACGCTGAACCGGACCGACTTTTTGAAATTCGAGATCCATGTCCCTCCGCTGTCGAAGCAGAAAGCAGTCGCGGAAGCGCTGAATGCGCTGGATCGCAGAATCCTCCTTCTCGATCGCCATATCGCGGGACTCACGAAACAACGTGATGCGCTGGCGACCAAACTTCTAACCGGCCAACTCCGAGTGCCTGAGAGGGAGTAGTCCATGTCTCTGCCTGTCCAAGATAACGAAAAACACCTTTCACAGCTTCCGGCGATGCATCTTTTGCAGAAGATGCAGCCTTCATGGCGATTGCTGACGCGAGAAGAAGTGAATCGGGAGCGCGGCGGCAGACGCGCTAACGTGTTCCTCGACGGCATCTTGAAGGAGAGCCTGGCACGAATCAATCGAGTGGCACTAAGAGGACGCAGTCTGCCGTTTACCGAAAACGGCCTGGCGGAGGCGATTGAGCGGCTGAAGGGACCGCGTCCCACCGGGCTGTTGCGCGTCAACGAGGAACTCACCGATCTGCTGCTACTCGGGACGGCGGTAGAGCAGACGGTGGATGGAACCACACGAGCCTTCCAGGTTCGGTTTATCGACTGGGCGCGACCAGCTGAAAACCAGTTCCACGTTTGCGCGGAGTTCGACGTCGAACGCGAGTATTCGAATGAGACGCGGCGTCCGGATCTCGTACTCTTCGTCAATGGCATACCGTTCGCCGTAATAGAGTGCAAAGCGCCGGTCGAACCCATAGCAGCAGCGGTGTCGCAGCATATCCGCAATCAGCAGGATGGCGAAATTCCGGGATTCTTCCGCACCGTCCAACTCCTGGTCGGGAGCAGCAAAAACGAAGTCCGGTACGGGACAGTGGGGACTCCGGCATCCTTTTGGTTTCGATGGCGCGAGTTGGAAGACCAGGAAGCGGACGTGCTTACAGCGATCAACACGCCGCTGACCGCGGAAGAGGCGAGGAGAACCTTCTGCGACAGTTTCCACGCAGCAGCCGGCGCGTACGGCGCGCACTTCGAACAGGGGAACCGCCTACTGACGGAACAGGATCGGGTCCTCTGGGCTCTGGTCCGCCCCGAAAGACTTCTAGATCTGGCGCGGCGGTTCACGCTCTTCGATGCAGGCGAGAAAAAGGTCGCGCGTTATCAGCAATTCTTCGCCGTACGGAAGATCGTGCGGCGCGTGACGGGCGAGCGAGATGACGCCGGCCGGAGGAAGGGGGGAGTCATCTGGCACACGCAGGGGTCGGGAAAGTCGCTGACCATGGTGATGCTGGCCCGCGCCCTGGGCCTGGAACCCGATATCCCGGACCCGCGAATTGTCCTGGTCACGGACCGCATCGACCTGGATGAGCAGTTGGAGGGCACATTCAAAGCCTGCGGGCTGGAACCGAAGCGAGCCACTACGGGCCGCAACCTGCTGGATCTGGTGGCGACGGAGAAGCGCTCCGTGGTCACGACGCTTATCAACAAATTCGATACCGCTTTGAACGCGCGCGATTTTGCGGATATCTCGGCAGACGTCTTTATCCTCGTCGATGAGAGTCATCGCGGGCAGTACGGCCGGCTCCACACGCGCATGAGGAAGCTCTTCCCAAAGGCTTGCTATCTGGGATTCACCGGCACGCCGATCCTGAAAACCGAGAAGAGCACCGCCGCAAAGTTCGGCGGAATCATCGATGTATACGCGATCCATCAGGCAGTGAAGGACCAGGCCGTGGTGCCGCTTCTTTACGAGGGGCGGCACGTGGAACAGCGGGTGGATGCGGTTGCTATCGACTCGTGGTTTGAGCGGGTTTTGGAAGGACTCTCGGAAAAGGAGAAAGCGGATCTGAAGCGAAAGTATGCGAAGACCGCGAGGCTGTTCCATACCGCACAGGCGATTTCGATGATCGCATTCGACGTTTCCCATCACTTCAACTGGAACTGGAAAGGAAAGGGCTTCAAGGGCCAACTGGTTGCACCCTCGAAACGCGCGGCCATTCTCTACAAGAAGGCTTTCGAAGAACTCGGGGAGGTCACTTCCGAAGTCGTGATTTCGGCGCCGGACGATCGCGAAGGTGAAGAGCGGATCGACGAATCCTCCTCCGACGAGGTCAAGCGGTTCTGGAAAACGATGATGGATCGGTACGGCGACGAAGCGACCTACAACAAACGCATCATCGAAGCCTTCAAGAAGCGCGAAGAGCCCGACATTCTGATCGTAGTTTCGAAGCTGTTGACGGGATTTGACGCACCCAGAAATACCGTGCTTTACCTGGCCCGAATGTTGAAGGAACACACGCTGCTGCAGGCGATCGCACGCGTCAACCGGGTCGCGGAAGGCAAGGAGTTCGGGTTCATCGTGGACTATTGCAGCGTGCTGGGGGAACTGAGTGAAGCGCTTTCGAATTACTCGGCGTTGGAGGGATTCGACGAAGCCGACCTTGCCGGTACCGTCAATTCCATCGCTTCGGAAATCGCCAAGCTCGGCCAGCGGCACTCCGAGCTTTGGGACGTTTTCCGCGGCCTATCCAATACCGGCGACGAAGAGGCCCTGGAACGCCATCTTGCGGATGAGGCCCGGCGGGCCGAGTTTTATGACCGGCTCAATGCATGGTCGCGGACGCTGGCGATTGCCCTTTCCAGTCACGATTTCACGAACGACCCCGCCAACAGCCGCCGGATCAAGAGCTACCAGAACGATCTGAAGCGCTTCGAGAACCTGAGACGCGCCGTGAGGACGCGCTACCAGGACGCCATCGACTATGGCCAGTACAAGAAGCGCATCGAAAAGCTGTTGGATACGTACGTCGTGGCGGATGACGTTCGGCCAATCACCGAACTGGTCAACATCTTTGACGAAGATGCGTTCCAGCATGTGGCGAATTCCAAGGAAACGGAAGCCAGCCGCGCCGATACGATAGCCTACGCAACGGCAAAGACAATCACGGAGCGTTGGGATGAGGACCCCACGTTCTACAAGAAGTTCTCCGAACTGATCCGGAAGGTGATTGAAGACTTCAAAGCTCAGCGGATTTCGGATCTGGAGTATCTACGCCGGGTGAAGGACATCCGGGGGAAGGTGGTCCACCGGGATACTACGGGCATTCCGCTGGAGGTCCGGGACGACGCAATGGCACGGGCGTTTTTTGGTTGTGTGCGGGAAACTCTCAACCAGGCTGGCGCTGGTGCGGACTGCTCCATTGACGCCGTCAGTACCGAGGCAGCGAAGCGTTTCATGGAAATTGTGGGAACTCACCGGCGCGTCGACTGGGTCGGCAATCCGGACGTTGAGAACGCCATCAAGAACGATATCGATGACTATGTTTTCGATGTCATTCGGGGCAGCCATGGAGTACCCCTTACGACCAAGGGCATCGACGAGCTGACCGAAAACCTCCTGATTGTGGCCAGGCGGCAGGCACCATGATTCGGCGCAGTACTGAATACGGCACCGCTCTTATCGAGTACACGCTGACCCGGTCAGCGAGGCGAACGCTTTCCATATCGGTTCACGCGGACGGAGTTTCGGTCGTTGCCCCCGAAGGCGCGGACGTCTCGACAATCGACGAACGGGTCAGGCGGCGCGCCCGTTGGATTCTGCGTCGCAGCGCATGTTTGCCGGGTATAAACCAAAAACGCCGCCAAGGGCATTCGTCGGAGGCGAAACCCATCGGTACCTCGGACGGCAGTATCGGCTGAAGATCGAGCCGGGGAGCAATGATCGTGTGCGGATTCAGTCGGGACGGTTGGTGGTTGAGAGCCGCCGGCCGAATGATAGCTCACGGACAGGCGAGATTTTGGGGCAGTGGATGTGCCGCCGCGCCGGAGAAGTTCTTAGGGAGCGCTATGAGGCAGCGGCGCCCATCGCCGATCGCCTTCGGATTCCGAAACCGCCGCTTATGATCTGCTCGATGAAGAAACGGTGGGGCAGCCACACTCCTGGAGGCCGGATCATTTTGAACACGCGCCTGATTGCGGCACGACGCGATTGCATCGATTACGTGATTGTTCACGAACTCTGCCATGTCGTCGAGCCTAACCATTCGGCCCGTTTCTTTCGTCTGCTACGAAAGTTCATGCCCGACTGGGAGCAGCGGAAGGAGATGCTTGAGCGATCGACGGTTTAACGTAGTTGAACGATCAGCAGGCGCCGGCTGTTCCGGGCTCGACAATCGGGCCGTCGGAACCATTTATGCGGTGATCCTCGTCCGGCGCCTTGAGGTGTCCCTATCTAACATTTCAGGCCGCCTCGAGTCTTCAGGATCGTTGGTGAGAATCTGGGAAGCCGCGCGCGCGTGAACGGTTTTCCGTTCGGTAGGCACCATTCCTGGCGTTTGTGGAAAGGTTCGGGATTCAACCGAGCTTGATGCAAGCGAGTCCGCCTCGCCCTCACGGGGGTTCATGCGGCCTCACCGGTAGCCTCAAAGCACGGGAATACCCACCATGTGACCTGCAAACTGCCTCCGTTGCCGTACCGCGACCGCCGAGATAGGCGCGCTCAACAGCTCCGCCATCCGCGCCAGATTGACTGGACGCAAGCGCACCTCCGCGCGCCGGGCTCCGGAAGACGGCTCGCGTATTCTATCGCCGCATCCATCGCTTTGTCATTCAGTGTCGGGTATAGGATTGTTGCCCTTCCCACCGGTTTCTGGCTCAGGGCGTAGATTGCCAATTGGTAAAGCATTTCGCGCGGGAGGTTCTGCTCCCACAAATCGCGGTACTTGGCATCGAGAAGGTGCGTACCGCCGTTGCCTCTTACACAGAAATCGGGCCTCGGAGTCGGCGGGCGGCGCCCCTTGGGGTTTTGGCCCACTGAGTAGGCCATCATGCCGGTGAGCGACGATTCCTCCTTCACTTCATAGTCCGGAAGGTTGTCCTTCAGAAAGCGGCCCAGCAGGCGTTGGAAGAACCGATTCATATCGAACAGGAAGCCCGGCAAGTTCGCGCGGCGTGTTCCGCTGTCAAGACTCGTTCCGGCGGCGCTCAGCAGCAGTTCTAATATTGCAACCGCCGGTTCATAGGCGACCGTCAGCCGATTCATCTCCCTCCGCAACCGGCCCAGCACCGGCCAGTCGACAGAGATCGTGGACACGCTGTCTTCGAGTAGTTGGGCGGTTTGACGCAGGTCCGATTTCAGGTCGCGGTCTTGTGTGAGCCAAATGGCAAACCGTAACCCGAAAAGAAGTACCTGGTTGAGCAAGCAATCCTCCAGCTTCGGGTGATAGTGGCACGGCAGACTGGCAGCGGCGATGTTGTCGCGAGCAAGCGCCTGAAAGTCAACGCGGCCCCGAGGGCTCCCGAGGCGTGCCTTGGACGGAACGTAGCGGAGGTGTATGCCGCGCGAGAGAATCTCCCTGGCCTCGACGAGCAACTGGTGGATCAGGAGGTCCTGAAACGGAGTCTCTTCGACGGCGGAATCGGCGCTAGTCAGCAACCTTAGATCGCGCAGCCCGTACGCATACCGCAATAATTGCAGCAGGCGCATGCCACGAATCTTCGGTTCGATGACAATCCGCAATTCGCCGATCGAGATGCAGCCGACAAACGAGGAAGCCCGTAGGACCGCTCCGCCGCGGAGTTCCTGGATCTCGAGAGCACCATCGCGCGCAAGAGCTTGCACCAACGATTTGGCGCGGGGATCGGGTGGTGGAAACCACCCATGGGTCGGGCTCCCTGGGTCCGGCGGCAGGGACTGCCATTCGAAAAGGTGTACGGTCCGGCTCGCCACCACCTAGCGGCCTTCCTCCGCGCCCGGTCCAATCTCCTCTTCTTCGTCGGTTGCAGCGCGTGCATCGGAAGCGATCGCCTGGCGCGAGGTGGCAATTTCGGGATATGGCTGAAGCAAGGCCTGAACGAGATCGTCGCGCCGCGCATCCTCGAACAACTCCTCACAGATCCTCTGATTGATGGCGTCAACCAATCCCGTGCCGAGGATTTCGGCCAGCGCCGGGTAGTCCTCGTAACAATACTCCTCAAGCAGCGGGATGATCTCGTCCTGCAACACCTGCGCGAAGCGGGAGAACTCTGAAATCGGGCGCTCGCCGTCCATCAGGTAAGAGTGCCCGATCTGGAGATTCCGGGCGTCGCGGCCCACTTTCTGGCGGATGTTTCGGTTTACAAGGTCCAGCCATGGGCCAAGCGGGACACCCTGGAGCGCCGTATCGCCTAATAGACCGGGATCTGGCATGCACTCCACAAATCCGAAGCGGCGGCGGAGGGCCTTATCGAGGAGCGCAATGGAGCGGTCAGCTGTGTTCATGGTGCCCACAAGGAACACGTTCGCTGGCACTTGAAAAGGATCGCCGCTAACGGCCAAGTGCACCGTGCGGCCACGCTTCGACTTCTCCAGGACCGTGAGCAATTCACCGAAAATACGGGGGATGTCGCCGCGGTTGATTTCATCTACGACCAGGTAGTAGTGCGAATCAGGCTTCTGGCTGGCGTCGGTGCATAGACGTTTGAAGATTCCGTCTCGCAGGTTGAAGGCGAGTTGCCCGTTCTGGCCCGGTTGCGGGCGGTACCCTTCGAGGAAATCCTCGTAGCCGTAAGACGGGTGAAAAGTGCACGTACGCACCAGACCCTCGTTATCGAAAACTGCGCGGCGACCTGCGTCGAGCTGCGCGAACGGTTCGCCAAATCGGCGCCAGGCGGCCAGGTTGCGGGCGGTCCGTTCCGCCCAGTAGGTCTTACCCGTGCCCGGAGGTCCATACAGAATAACTTGTCCCTTCCGCTCGAGAATCGATTGGACACGGCCCGCCACGCCCGCCATTCTCGGCATCGTGACCGCTGTTGGTGCCGCCGTGACGGGAGTCGCCCTCTGGGGGACCGCGCGGACAATCCGCCGCTCGATGGCAACCAAATTCTCTGGGATGCGCAGTTCCTTGAACGTGGTTCGCAGGGCCTCCTGTTGTGGCATTTTCCAGGAGTCCTGATCGAGCCATGTGATCGGACGGCGATGCGGAAAATCATCCGTCGGTTCGTGTCGGTACTGGCTGTTTGCCTCGACTTTTCCAACCCCAAAGATGGTAGTGCCGTTTGCCGCCACTACGACATCGCCCTCGTCCATTTCCTTCATGAACCGCGAGATCTCCGCAGCGCTTCTCCCCGTGACCTGGGGCGTATTTGGATGACGCTCGCTGAGCAGCCGCTTCAATTCGGTCTTAGGATCCTGCGCCGCGAACACCGGCGCCAGGTCACCGAGCTTCGGCCACCCGACGGCCACGTAGTTACCATCCCGCATCGCGGGCCAAAAGACCGGATCGTTGTCGCCCTCGCTAGTCCCGATGCGCCAGTACCGGTGCTGCCTTCCATCACGGACAT
Source organism: Bryobacterales bacterium (assembly GCA_963836015.1). Classification (GTDB taxonomy): domain Bacteria; phylum Acidobacteriota; class Terriglobia; order Bryobacterales; family Bryobacteraceae; genus CAWCDJ01. Next base: position 1,812,119 of record CAWIIF010000004.1, read on the forward strand.
TCAGGACCGAGGTCAACTGGTTCATGTGTAGTCCCAGTTGCCTGGCAAGGTCCACATACCAGCCTGCGAGCACGTAGCGGCCGCGCTTGTCGGGAGGCAGTTGCAGCAGTTTGACAAGGTGAAATCGCTGCAGGTCGGCGTTGTGGTAGTCGTCGAGCTTCTCGGCAAAGAGCAGGCTGAAGTACTTGTGTCCCCATGCCAAGTCGCTTACGTCTGGCGCCTTCGAATCCATCGCGGCTTGAAGACCCTCATAATCCGAATCGGTTGCGCCAGCCGGAAGCGCCTGAAGCAGATCGATGCCGGCGAGAAGTTGATCCCGGTGTTTCCGTGCGGACTTCAGCGCCTCGTCCGGAGTGATCTCAACCGGCACGTTGCCGGGGCTGCGCCCCATCCAACTGCCGCTCTCCTTACGATAGAAGATCGTGAACTTCAACGCGCTTCCGCCGGCGATACTGCCGAACTTCGGCGTTGGAAATTCATCGTCGTTCTTGAACTCGAGCCAGTAAACGAGGCTGTCCCGATTGCTCTGATTGTGCACTTTCTCAAGCAGTTCGGGGCCATCCAATCCGCCAAGCTGGCTAGGGCCAAAGCGATCCCGGAATACCTCTACGTACTTCTTCAGCTGCCCCTCGGCAAGCAGTTTCTCTTCACCCTTCAGCTTGGCAGCCAGAGCAATTAATTCTTCGCGAACCCTCGAATCCAATTCGACGTGTGGCAATTTGACCCGTTCCTTTGTAGATCGTATAGTTGCTCAGCCTTCGGCCTTCCGGTCAAGGACCGCGTTCTGGATGTCCCTTAACGGCACGCCCGCCTCGGTCTTCCACTCGGTGCGGCCGTTGATTTCGTACCCGCGGATCACCTTGGCCGCTGTGGACGGCGAATTGAACGCGTAGTCCTGCGTGAATCGGTATTGGTCCGCGGCATCCTGGAGCACTCCGAGTTCAAGCAACTGTTCACGCAGCCTCAGAATCGCGGACTTGAGGGTCTTGCTAGCTTCCTTAGAGGCAGAGGATCCGCTCCTCACGACAAATCCTTCCGGTGACTCGAACCCTGTCGCTTGGCCGCCTTTCACACTCAGGTGGTACTCGGTGACGCCGGGAGCGGCCTTTCCGGGTTTCTGAAACAGGTTGACGCCGACAACCGGGTAGATCTGGAGCATGTGCGCGAGGAACCCGTCCATCTCAGCCTGATCCATCTCGGACAGGCTGGGCTCAGCGGGCTGATTCGCATTCTCAAGCCGGCAACGGTTCGCGGAGCGCGCCAACTGAACCAGTTTCGCCTCCAGGTACTGGACGTGAGCCTTGTTTAACTGCCGGTCCTTGCTGACAAAGAACACAACGGTGGTCCACCAGTCCTTGTCCTTGTAGTGGTAGAGGAGGCGGTCAATGACGGGGTCGGCCTCCCCGATGTAGGCCATCGGAAGATCATTCTCTTCCTCTTGTCCAAGCAGAACGTAAACACCCGCGCGTTCCGCTTCCGGACGTTCGCGGACGCTGGCAAATCGGCCCTGTGGACAGATCACAGGTTGGCCAACCCAATTCGATTTTTCGACAATGCGGATTCCCTCGGGTACGCCTTCTGGCAGGTACATGCGGATGACGAAAGCGGATGGCGAAGTCTGCATATGCTTCGATCCCGATCATAACCTGCGGCACGCAGGGTCGCGTGACGCTGCCTCTTCGATTAAGCTGAAGCGGACGCCGAAACCCAGGCGAGATGCACTTCGCGCACGGAGGATTGCCGCAGTGCAACTCGCGAAATTTCGGTTTCAGCCTGGCGGGCGGCCATGCGCTCGGGGTCGTCATCCTCATAGCGAACGGCCGAACGAGAAACGTCGAACGCCATGTTGCCGCTGCCGACCACCACCAAGCGCCGTCCGATGGGCAGGCGCTCGCCGAGCGACATGGCGCGCAGAGAATCCACGCCGCCATAGATACCTTGGGCTTCCGCCCCCGGCAGTTGCAGCATGCGGGCCCGCTTAGCGCCGCCAGCGCTAATCACCGCTCTGAAATCGCGGCGAAGCTCCCCGAAGTCGATATCGCGGTCGAGCTTCACTCCGCAGCGGAACTCGACGCCCAGACTGCGAATCAATTCGATCTCGGCACCGATCAGGTCGCGAGGGATCACTTCAGTCACCTAGCGGTCAAGGCATTGGCGGGCGGACTTGGCCCGGCAGTTACTGATCACGTCCCCCGGCATTGGGCTCAACCAAACTGCTTCTCGTCTGTCGCGATCCTGGCCCACGCCTCCCGTTGCTCCCCCCACAGCATCTTCGACGCAACCTGGCGGAGCACGACTTCACCCACATGGAATCGCCCGAGCGGCGTCCGCGGCAAGGTCAGGATCTCCTGCTGGATGTCAGGCGCCAGCCAGACCAGCCGCATAATCTGGCTGACCCGTTCCTTGCTGATGCAACCCAAGCCGGGCCAAATCGGAGTGGTCCTTCGCCAGACCACGCCGGATCATGTCGTCGAAGCCGATGGCCAGCGCCAGCACTTCGGCAACCCGCGGAAGCTTGCCGCGCTCGGTCCCTGGCGCCGCACGCTTCCTTCTTGGAGCGCGGCCGCAGTTGAAACTGGATCTCGTGCATGTTCGTTACACCTCCTGCTGCAATAGACAGAGTTGCTTCACGCCTGCCGACCGGAAGCCGACCGTCACCGTGCCGGTCCGCCCGTCGTAGCTCACGGTCTCCACCAGCGCCTTGATCAATTGCTCCTGCTCGCGCGGTGCGAGGTGGTTCCACAGGCCGTCAAACTCGCGAAGCGCCTGGGCCACGTCCTCCCGGCGGCACGTCCTCGAAGCCCGATTCCTCCAACTGCCGCATCACCGCCGTGAGCATCATCGGATTCCGGCCGATGCCCCGGATCTGATCGATCACCGCCTGCTCCAACTCCGGCGCCGACACCGACCGGGTGGCGCACTGCGTCCAACCGCGCTGGTGGGCTTTGACGCAAACGTAGTAGCGGTACAGGCGGGCATCCTTCTGCGTGTAGGTGTGGACCATGCCGACATTGCAGGTGGCGCAGCGGACGGTGCCCTTGAGCAGCGCGCCGTGCTTGTTCCGCAGGTTCCGGGTGCTGCCCGGCGCGTTGGCCTTGAGCTGCGCGTGGACCTTTTCCCAAGTCTCGCGATCGACGATGGCCTCGTGCTCACCGGGATAGATCTCGCCGCGATGCCGGACTTGGCCCGTGTAAATCACGTTGGTGAGAATCTGGTGAAGCCGCGGGCGCGTGAACGGTTTGCCGCCGACCGTCTTGCCGTCCCGCGTGGTCCAACGTTTCAGCGTCCAGCCGCGATGGTCCAATTCGCTCACCACCGGGAGCAGGGAACCATGCTCCAGGTACAACTCGAAGATCGCCCGCACGCGGGCGGCCTCCTCCGCATTCACCACCAGCGAGCCGCCGTCGGGATGCACGTCGTACCCAAGCACCGGATTGCCGCCGACCCACTTGCCCTTGCGCCGTGCCGCCGACATCTTGTCGCGGGTGCGTTCGGAAATCATCTCCCGTTCGAACTGCGCGAAGCTGAGCAGGATGTTCAGCGTGAGGCGGCCCAGCGATGCGGTGGTGTTGAACTGCTGGGTGACCGACACGAAGGTGGTGCCGTGCTTGTCCAAGACCTCCATGATGCGGGCGAAGTCGAGAAGCGATCGCGTCGAGCCGGTCCACCTTGTAGACCACCACGCAGTTCACCAGCCCGCTCCGGACGTCGTCGAGCAGCCGCTGCATTGCCGGCCGATCCATGTTGGCGCCGGTGAAACCGCCGTCGTCATACTTCTGCGGGCAACGCCAACCAGCCCTCGTGCCGTTGGCTGACGATGAACGCCTCGGCGGACTCGCGCTGGGCGTCCAGCGTATTGAAGTCGGAGTCGAGTCCTTCGTCGGTGGACTTCCGGGTGTAGATGGCGCAGCGGATCGCTGCCAGCATCGGGCGCAATTTGTTAGCGGCGGCCATGTGCAACCTCCTTCGCGATGCCAAAGAACAGATACCCATTCCACTTCGTGCCGGTGATTTCCTGCGCGATGGCCGACAGCGACCGGTAGAGCCGCCCGTCGTAGTCGAAGCCGTTGTCGAGCACCTTCACGACGTGCGTCTCGCCCTTGTGCTCTTTCGCCAGCAGGCCGCCCGGCATCGGCAGGCGGACGTCGTGGTTGCTGGCCAGCCGCGTAGTCGCGGTGCGGTCGGCCTCCGCAGCTCCCCGTGTGGCGGCGCTCTCAATTCTGATTCTCAGCGGAGCATCCCGCGCGACGGCCAGCGCAAGTTGCCGGGTCTCCTCCGGCAGCCCACCTTCCGACTCGGCCTGCAATCGCCAGGCGATCTGCCGTGCCAGGAACTCCTTGTGGTGGGATTTCGCCGGCCTCGCCAAACAGTTCCTCGTGCCGTGCGCGCAAGTCCGGCACGGTCATTTTCGCCAGCCGAGCAACCTCGGCGGCAATGCTGATCGGTTTCTCTGTCTTCTCCAAAGGCGTCAACCTCGTGTCCATGAACGCTTCCTTCGCGCCGGTTATCAAGCCAGGGAGTGGATGCAGGTGGGGACCAGCCGACCGGGTTGGCGACCACGAACTCGAAGTGGCCGGTCGTCCCGATTGACGATCCGCACCCACAACGGAGTCCGCTTGACGGTCGTCCGGCTGTCTGGTGTCGTGGAAACGATCGTGTGATCGCCTCCGTGTACTATATACGCCAAAAGTTCGAAAACTGTACAGCCCGTGGCGCACTTTTCTCCGCGCCTGCAAAACTGCCCCTATCAACTAATACTCAGCGAGTCGGAAAACTGTCCAATCTTTTCTCCGCGCCGGCCTGGACGGGCTGTCAACCAGAAGTTCGAAATGGGGGCGTCAACTGTGGAGTTCGCAATCGAATCAGGCCGGACCCCGGCCCGAACACCCGTCAACATGAGCGAGGCGTCAACAAGAGAAGACAGAGAATTCGCACGCGAACGCCGGGGTCCCAAGCCAAATCGAGGGGGTTCAGGCCGGTTTCCAAGCCGATGATTTTCCAACTGGAGAATGGCTGGAAGTCGTAGAAGTCAAAGAATGTGAGGCATATGCGCGGACTCCGGCACGGCGATGGCGTCCACAAAAACGAGGCTGGAATTTGGGAAGGAAAAATGTT
>CAWIIF010000005.1:0-303098 GCA_963836015.1 Bryobacterales bacterium
ATTCCCATCGCCGAAAATATCGGATGCCTCTCGACAGGTAAGGGGGCGTTCTCGGTCTCAGAGAACGGTGTCCTTGTATACGCTGCGCGCCAGCAGAAGCAACTGACTTGGTTCGACCGTACCGGAAAGCCGGTATCGATCGTGGGGGATCCGGGTTTGTTCGGTCGAATGCACCTCTCGCCGGACCCCAAAGAGCGTGGCCGTTGCCGTTACCACCGGCAACAACACCAATATCTGGATATACGATGTCGTGCACGGACTCGGTAAGCGATTCCCGCTTGATGCAGGAATAGAGATGATAGGGGTCTGGTCGCCGGACGGCCGCACAATTCTATTTGACTCGGACCGGAAAGGACACCACGACCTTTATCGCCGGGCGGTAGATGGAACCGGCGGCGAGGAACTGATCTATGCCGATTATTTGGAAAAGGGCCCTTCCAGTTGGTCTCCGGATGGCAAAACTCTGCTGTACAACGCTCTCAATTCCAAATCAGGGTGGGATATCTGGGCCTTGCCGCTCACATCGGCCAAGCCACGAGAGTCACTGCAGCCGTACGCGTTTTTGCAGACGGCCTTCAACGAACAACAAGGCCAGTTTTCGCCGGATGGTCAATGGGTCTTGTACCAATCCGATGAATCGGGGCGTGGCGAGATCTATCTGACTCGGTTCCCTGGCCCCGGTGGAAAGAGGCGTGTCTCGCCGGCTGGTGGCGGCCAGCCCCGCTGGCGGCGGGATGGGAAGGAGATCTTCTATATTTCGCCAGAGGGAAGGGTAACCGCCGTTCAGGTGAGCAGGAAACGGGCGACGCTTGAGATCGGTGAGTCGCATACGCTTTTCGGCTCGTTGATTGTCGACCAGGGCTTCGTTTACGATGTTTCCGCTGACGGGCAGCGGTTTCTGGCGGAGATCTCGGCGCAACAGAATGCTCTCGCAGATAACGATCTCCTCTTTCTCGTGCAGAACTGGGCCGTGGGCTTGAAGAAATAGCTACGCAACCAGGACCGCTGGCCATTCGACGGCGGCTGGAGATGCGGCCTAGTGCCAGATCACCGAGATCAAGGTTCCGGCCAGGCGTTGCTGGATGTATCCAATAGCCTGTAAGCATCGAATCCATGCCCGATACGGCGCTCTCAACTCTCCGACAGCATATCTCTCGGATCGTACCAAGCGGGTTCAACCGCCACTCGGTAGTTAGATCCTGCTTGGTCGCGACGTGTTTATTGATCTTCATGGGATGCCTCGGCGAGAGACGCGAAGCGGTCGAAGTCGGCGGCGGCACTTTGAGATAGTTCATAGAGGCGGGACAACAAGTCCTGCACTCCGAAGAACTCAACCGTCAGGCGACCAGCCGTCAGTGTCACGCCCTTCGGGAGGGCCGGTGGGTGCGTCTGCGGGCGGATGGGCTTGATGACAATCCGAGCCGCAGCCGAGGTCCACGCAGCTTCGTCCAATCTCTCCGACAGTCTCGCCTTTCGCCGGCGTTCACGGTCGACGTCGGAGTCGGCGTTCAGATGATTGAGCTGGCGAATGAGTGCGAGCCGGTCTACGAGCACTGTATTGCCCGATCGGTAACCGCCAAAGTGCTGGATTAATTCAATGGCTCTTCGCCTTCTGACCCGGAATAACCGTTCGCAGATCGCACGGTCCACAACGGGTACCGCTAATTCGGAGAGGCTGGCCACGATTTCCGGGATTCTCAACAACCACCGGGACTTAGCAGGCATTGGCGGTACTCCTGAATGGGCGCCTCCCATCCATGATGTTAGTGCACATTCGGGCACTGAGGAAGAATGGATCGCTTATGGTAATTGCCACTAACGCAAGCGATGCGGCCAGAACACGAAAAACAGCCGAATTGCCGAGGTTTTCACCACGTCTGGGACCAGTGGGCCCATGTTTCTTGCTAACTGGTACTTCTGAACGGCTATAACTGACTATAAGTGCGGTAGAATGAGTTTACCCTCGAAGATCGCAGGCCCGTCGTTGGGAATCCACGGCCGGCCGGAAGCGACCAGCACAGGGGTAAACAACAAAGCTCCATCCCGGAACGGTTAGGTATACAGCCTATGACGCCCCATGCCCTCATTCCAGCGCCTTCCCCCGATTTCCAGAAAATTCAGGTGATCGTTGTAGATGCCGTTCGATCTCCGGAGTCAAAGCGGGCCTATAGGCGCGCCGTAGCTGATTTCCTTCGCTGGCATCGGGCGACTGGCGGTTGCGGATTCAACAAGGCGATCGTTCAGCAGTACCGGGCCCAGCTTGAAAATGCCGGTTTGGCGCCATCCACCATCAACTTGAAGTTGACCGCCGTGCGCCGCCTGGCAACCGAAGCTGCCGACAATGGCTTGCTTGCGCCGGAACTGGCGTCCGGGATTGCACGGGTGAAGGGCGTTCGGAGCGCCGGCGTGCGGACGGGCAACTGGCTGACGCGGAACCAAGCTGAGGATCTGGTCCAGTTCCCCGACCCGGCGACGAATAAGGGCAAGCGCGACCGGGCTATCCTGGCGTTGCTGGTCGGCTGCGGGTTGCGGCGCAAAGAACTGGCCCGACTCCAGTTTGAGCAGGTGCAGCAGCGTGACGGCCGTTGGGTGATTGGCAATCTCATGGGAAAAGGTAACCGGCTACGAACTGTGCCGATGCCCTCATGGGCCAAGGTTCTCCTCGACGGGTGGTCGGCCGCGGCGGGATTGACGACCGGCCCCGTTCTGCGGGCTATCAACAAGATTGATCGTGTGCTGGCCGACGGCATCTCGCCGCAATCGGTCTTCAGTATCGTGCGGGGTTACGGCGTCGATCTCCACGTGAATGTCGCTCCGCACGATCTCCGGCGAACGTTCGCCAATCTTGCCCACCGGGGTCACGCTCCGCTCGAACAGATCCAATTCGCACTCGGCCACTCCTCTATTGCGACTACCGAGCGGTACCTCGGAATCCGTCAGGATTTGGCGGATGCTCCCTGTGATCACCTCGGACTGCGGATCGGCGAAGCCTAAAGATACTTCATAACGCCGGCGCCGGCGGTCGCCGCTCGTTACGGAAAAGGAGAAAGGGCGTCCGCCAGCCGGTCACAAAGCCGGCATAAACACTCGGTCTTCCGCGCCGTATCCATTTCAACGTGGGTCCAGACCACGGCCCCGTAATGTTCTTGAAGTTGAATCGTTCGTTCCATGCGTGCCGTCCTAAAGTTGGTTGCCGGGAAGATCTCGCCCCCGGCGGCGAGATTTCTAAGCAGCCAGCTTGGCCCGCTTCTTTTTCGGCTTCTTCTCGGCGGTCAGCGTGACGAGAACTTCCCTCTGGGCCCCGTTTCGGGGCGCTTCCCACCCGATCAAGCACTGGCCAATATGGGCGAGAACACAGGCGTCAGCCTCGTCGTCCGTTGCGGCATCAACCCCATACCGTCACCCGCCTCTTCCGCGACGAACCCGGCATCCTGAAGCTGGGCTCAGTGCGCTGGCGGCGCGGTCGCCGGAGCTATGTAACGCTCCGCATCCCGGCGTCGGTCGTGGAGCGGGTCCACCGGCGATTGACGGTGCGGTAGCGCGCCGCGCTTCCCGGCCGCACGTCCAGGGGCCGCCGCTCGATGCGCTCGGTGGCTTGGGGACCGGGAAGTGGGGGCGGGGCGGCGGAAGATTATGCAGCCTCGCCGGACTGATGGGGATCCCTAGAGACCATCAAGCGGCGGGCCCCGCCACAAGGGCGGTTTTTCCACGCGGGTCTAAGTATAAGTTTTCAAAGGGGATAACAAGTGCCGTATGCAGTGGGTTTCCGTCCCTGGCCGCCAACTACCACCGACAGTATTTCTCGATTCTTTCTTTAGTTGCCACTGCGTCTCAGGGATCTTTTCAAATGTGACTTCTTGATTTCTTGACATCATGAAATCACTATGGTAATCTTCAATTCAGATGGGCAGGAAACCGAAGGAAAACACGGGGTTCGAAGAAGTTCAAACGGTAATGCGCTTGCCCGCCGATCTTCACAGAGGTCTTCGGTTGCTGGCTATGACGAAAGGCGTGAGCATGAACTCCCTCGTCCAGGAAGCGGTCGCCAGATTGTTGAAGTCCGACGCGAACGAGGTAGAGACGTACATTCAGGGATGGAAGGAACGCGGCGCGAAGGGCCACCTGTTTGACCCGGACTCATGGAAAAAGTAGCATCTGGCCCCCGTACCGCGTGTTTCAATTCCGTAAAAACCACAGATCTGAGAGGACTACCTCCCCAAATGAAAATCAGCCCCACAGACACCCGCCCTGCGCATCGCGATCCGTCGGACAACCATTCTCGTTTGTCCGGCTGTCAATGCGTGACGACCAGAGTGCGACGTAGGACCGCGAGACCAAGCTTGGCAATTCTCGCGCTGTCCGGTCCTTAGCGGCACCCCAGACGCTTGGGCGTTGATCCCATCCGGTGCCTGGCCGTCCGTCACTCGGCAGATCTCTCCGGATCGCAACTGTGCGGCAACTTGCCGCTTGAGGCCGTTCCCGGCTAGTCCTGTCCACCCTCCGGTTCAACAATACCGGGTAGTCAAATCTGAAGGACACCATGTATCACCAAGTACCCCAATGTTCCTCTTCCCAATCAGCAGTTCCCACATCCAAGCTCTCAGCCGATTTTGAGCCCGTTCTTGACACGAACGAAGCAGCTGGCCTGCTCAAGATCCACCCCAAAACCCTGCAGCGAATGGCGAGGTCGGGCCGGGTGCCTGCCTTTCGCATCGGAGATCTTTGGCGCTTCCGCGCATCAGAACTGGACGAATGGCTGCGGTCTGAAGTATCCTGCAAGCGCCACTCGTGCCGTAACTGACGAAAGGAGACTTCGTTGTTTACGCGCACACGATGTCAGAACGGGAGTTTGAAGATCAAAGAACGGAAGAAAGGAGAGAGGGTCTGGGAATTCAGGTACTACGAGTCGGATGTTCGAGGCTTGCGGCAACGGCGGGCTGCCACCGTGGGAAAACTGGACGATTATCCGACAGAATCGGCGGCACGGAGAGCGCCGGCGCTCCAGGCGATCCTGTTGAGGATCAACTCGGATCCCGCGCAGGCGGTCCGGGTCGTGCCTGCCTTCGGGGCGGTCATCGCCAGATATGAGCAGGAGGAGATTCCAGAGAGATATTCGACTCGGGCCGCCTATGAGTCGCTCATCAACAATCACATCAGGCCGCGCTGGGCTGATACGTTCCTGAACATGGTGAAGCCTATGGCTGTGGAGGATTGGCTGAAGAGTTTGAAATTGGCGCCAAAGACCAAGAGCCACGTCCGGAGCCTTATGCACACTATTTTTCAGTGTGCCGAGCGGTGGGAGTTGACGGAGAACAACCCGATCGCCCTTGTTCGCGTGCGGGGCGGGACGAAGCGCCTGAAAACCCCTCGTGTTCTCGCTCCTGAGCAGTTCGAATCGTTGCTGCCATTGATTCGCGAGCCCTATCGGACCATGGTTCTGGTCGCTGGGTGTTTAGGCCTCAGGGTGAGCGAGATCGCGGCCCTGCAGTGGGGAGACTTCGATTTTCTTGAGCTCACCCTGCTGGTTCAACGCAGCATTGTTCACGGACGAGTCGGGGACGTGAAGACCGAGTATTCGCGAGACCTCGTTCCGCTGGATCCTGCGCTTGTGGACCTCCTGATGCAGCACAGGAGGCGATGCTTCTCCCCGCCGGAGGGGTGGTTGTTCGCCAACCCTGTCACTGGCAGACCGTACCACCAGGAGGAGATTCAGAAGAGGCATATCCGGAGGGCCGGGATTGCGGCCGGAATCGGCGGCGACATCGGCTGGCATACGTTTCGCCATAGCTACCGATCGTGGCTGGACGAAATCGGAGCACCAATGGGAGTCCAAAAGGAGTTGATGCGGCATGCGAGCATCCAGACCACGATGAATATCTACGGGAAGGCCATGACGGACAGCAAGCGTCAGGCTCAGAGCAAGGTCTTTGAGATGGTTCTTAGCGTTAAGAAAAAGAAGGAATCCGCAGACCGCAAGACTGAGGCTGCGGCTATTGGGAGTTAATGGGAGTTTGTGATTGGCTCTGGAATCCGCGCAACCTATTGAGAGGATTGGTTGCGGGGGAAGGATTTGAACCTTCGACCTTTGGGTTATGAGCCCAACGAGCTACCAGACTGCTCCACCCCGCACCCACATCGTAACGCACGGCTCGCCACCGGTCAAATCTGAACCGAAAGAATTCTCGAGCGTTGCCTTTTCCCACATCCGCGCCCCCTTCGCCCTCTTCCGGGACCGCGCGGTTACAATAGAAGATGTGCGCCGCTTAGTCCTCCCGGGAGCCTTCGCCTTGGCCGCGGTCCTTTCCGCCCAGACTCCGTTCTTTCCCCTCAAGGACGTTCGCGCCGGAATGCACGGCGTCGGGCGCACCGTCTTCAACGGCAATCGCATCGAGGAGTTTCAAGTCGAAGTCCTGGGCGTGCTCGATAACTTCGGCCCCAAGGAATCCCTCATCCTCGCGCGACTCTCCGGAGGTCCCCTCGAGCACACCGGCGTCATGCAGGGCATGAGCGGCAGCCCGGTCTATATCGATGGAAAGCTCGCCGGCGCCGTCGCCATGGCGTTTCCGTTCGCCAAGGACCCCATCGCCGGCATACGCCCTATAGAGGAAATGGTCCGGCCCGCCAATAATATGGCCGCCGCGCCCTCGCGCCCCCGCCCCGCCCTCGACCTCGCGGCCGCCGACCTCACTCGCCCTCTCTCCCGGCCGCGGTCCGTCATGACCGGTGAAGCCCGCCTCATCGATATCGCGACCCCCATTTCCTTCGGCGGCTTCAGCCAGGCCACCCTCGATGCGTTCGCCCCCCAGTTGCGGCCCCTCGGGCTCGAGCCGCGGCAGTCCATCAGCGCCGGCTCCAAAATCGATCCCGCCGCCATGGGCAATCCCGCCGATCTCAAGCCCGGCTCGATGATCAGCGTCCAGCTTCTTTCGGGCGATTTCAGCGTCGCCGCCGACGGCACCGTAACCTATATCGACGGCAAGCGCATTTACGCCTTTGGCCACCGCTTCCTCGATATCGGCGACACGTCCCTTCCCTTCGCCCGCTCCGAGGTCGTGACACTGATTCCCAACCTCAACGCTTCGTTCAAGCTCACCACCGCCCGCGAATGGATGGGCACCATCAGCGAGGATCGGGATACCGCCGTGTCGGGCGAACTGGGGCGCAGGGCCACGCTCGTGCCCATCTCCATCGCCGTGCGGCGCGGCGTCAAACCCGTGGAGACCTACCAGTTGCAGATGGTCAAGGATCCGCTGCTCTCCCCCCTCCTGCTGCAGATGGCCGTCTACTCCGCGATCGACGCCACCGAGCGCACCGTCGGCGCCGCCACCATCCGGGTCACCGGCGAAGTCGAATTTCAGAACGCCCCCGCGCCCATCCAGATCGACAACATGTTCTCCGGCGATAACGGCTCCGCCATGCAGGTCTCGCTCTCCACCGCCATACCCCTTGCCTATGTCATGCAGAGCGGATTTCGCACGCTCGACTTGAAAAAGGTCGCCATCCGCATCGACGCCTACGATCAGAAGAAGCAGCTCTCCATCGACGGCGTCACCCCTTCGAAGCGCGAAGCGCATCCCGGCGACAAGCTGCAGCTCACCGTGCTCATGAGCGGGGAAAACGGCGTCGAAGTGACGCGCCATGTGAATTACGCTGTGCCCGTCGGCGCCGAGCCGGGCATCCTGTATTTCACCGTGTCGGATGCCAACATCGCCAACCTGTCGGACTTCCGCCAGATCCTCACCGCCACCCCCCGCAGCCCTTCGCAGGTCATCACCACCGTGAACAACCTGCACCCCAATACCAAGGCCTACGTCCGCGTATGGCGCGCCGATCCCGCCTATCAACTGGAAGGCGCCGACCTGCCCGATCCTCCGGCCTCGGTCTCGCTGATATTGTCCGGCTCCCAGTCGAGCCTCGCCGGGGTTACGCAAACGCGCAATTCGAAAATCGGAGAGATGGAAATCGACGGAGGCGACATGGTGATCTCCGGCGTCAAAACGGTTCAGGTGGAAATAAAAGAATGACCGGCTCCATGCGCCAGTTTGTCCGCTCCGCGGCGGCCGCGGGAATCCTGCTCGCCGCGGTGGCCCCCGCGGGCTTTTCGAGCGGCACCACTTCATGGGAGATGAACTCCTACCAGGATTTCGTACGCGGCCGCTTCGACGGCATCTCGCTCAGCCGCGAGGGGCGGCTCTCGCTCGCTCCCAAAGTGGAGACCGTCTTCACTTCCGACCAGCCGGTTATCTGGGCCGTCGCCCAGGGACCCGATAAGACGCTGTACGCTGCCACCGGCCATCGCGGACGCGTCTACCGCATCGATAAGAACGGCAAAGCATCGCTGTACTGGACGGCCGATCAGCCCGAGGTCTTCGCCGTCGCCGTGGATAATCACGGCGCGGTCTACGCGGGCACTTCGCCCGACGGCAAGGTATACCGCATCGAAGACGGCAAGGCCGTCGAATACTTCAACCCGAAGGCCCGCTATATCTGGTCGCTCGCCGGCGCGCCCGATGGAACGCTCTATGTCGGCACCGGCGATCAGGGGAAGATTTACCGGGTCACCGCGCCGGGCCAGGGCGAGCTCTATTACGAGACCGGCCAGTCGCACATCACCGGGCTGGCAGTGGATTCGCAGGGTCGCCTGCTCGCCGGCACCGAGCCCAACGGCATCCTCTATCGCATTTCCGCCAAGGATAAGGCGTTCGTGCTCTACGACGCCAACTTGCCCGAGATCCGCGCCATCGTTCCCATGCCGGATGGCACCGTGTACGCCGCTGCGCTGGGCGGGTCGGTGGCCAAGCTCGCGGCCAGCGCGGCGCAGGCCGCCCAAGCCGCCACCGCCGCCGGAGTGGCTGCCGCCACCGCCACTACCATCACAGTGGAAGCCCAGGCCGGCCCGGGCGGCGATATCAAGCCCGCCGAAGTGAAGCCCCAGCCGGCCCCCGCCGCCCCTACCCCCCAGGTCACCACGCAGTTCAACCCCGTGGTGGATGTGAGCGGCGTCGAGAAGTCGGCGGTCTACCGCATCAACCCCGATAACACCGTCGAAACGCTGTGGAGCTCCAAGGAAGAGAACGTCTACGACGTGCTCGCGCTGGAGCGCCAGATTCTCTTTTCGACCGACGAGAACGGCCGCATTTACGGTCTCTCGCCCGACCGGCGCGTCACCCTCGTCACCGAGACCAACGAGGGCGAGACCACCCGGCTGCTGCCTTCCGAACACTCCGTGCTGGCCGCCACCGGCAACATGGGCCGCATCTTCCGTTTGGGCGAGAAGCCCGGGCCGGCCGGATCCTACGAAGCTCCGGCGCACGATTCCGGCACCGCCTCGCGCTGGGGCAGCCTCAGTTGGCGCGCCGACCTGCCGGCCGATTGCGCCATCACGTTCCGCACGCGCTCCGGCAATTCCGCCAAGCCCGACCGCACCTGGAGCGACTGGTCCCAGCCCCTCTCGAATCCCACCGGGTCGCCCATTGCGAGCCCCAATGCGCGCTACATCCAGTGGAAGGCCGAAATGACCGGGAAGCAAGGCGCCACGCCGCTGCTGAACAGCGTCACCTTGGCCTATCTTCCGCAGAATTCGCCGCCCGTCCTGAAGAGCATCAACGTGATCATGCAGGCCGTGGCCGCATCGCAGAGCGCGAAGCAGTCGGTCTCTTCCTCGGCCGCCTACAGCGTGACGGTGAGCGACAGCGGCGACGCAACCAGTTCCATCCCCGCCGGCACCCCGACCCAGACGCTGACGCGCGCCACCAACCAGCAGATCACCCTCGTCTGGACGGCCGAGGATCCCGACAACGACCGCCTCGTCTACAACGTCTATTTCCGCCCCGAGGACGAGACCCCGTGGATGCCGCTGAAGAGCGGCCTGCACGAGAATTCCATCACCTTCGACGGCGACATCCTGGCCGACGGCAAGTACTTCTTCCGCGTCGTGGCCTCCGACCGCGAAGCCAACCCGCCTTCCAGCGCGCGCGAGGCCCAATTGGTGAGTGCCCCGATCATGATCGACAACACCCCACCCGTCGTGACCATCGGCCCCGTGCGCAATGCGGGCGGCTCCGCGCACGTGGAGTTCGAAGCGGCCGACGCCGCCTCGCCGCTGCGCCACTGCGAGTATTCGCTGGATGCCGCAAGCTGGGTTCCGGTCGCCGCCGCCGATGGCGTGATCGATTCCCTGCGCGAGAAGTTCACGCTGGATCTCACCGGCCTCGCCGCGGGCGAGCACCTGCTCGTCATCCGCGCCGCCGACAGCGCCAACAACACGGGGCTCGCCAAAGTCGTTCTGAAGTAGTTCCCACAGTTCAAACCGGGGGCCGGGGGCCGCGCTGTTCCTTTTTCAACGCCCTATACTTGTCGAAAGCCTCACCGGCGGCCTTGGTGTCGCCCCGGCCGCGGTAGACCTGGCCAAGCACATACAAGGCCTCAGTCGAAGTGGGATCGAGCGTGGCGGCCTGTTCGAGTTCGGCGATCGCCGAGTCATCGTTTCCCTGCCGGTGCAGATTCACGCCCAGCCGGTAGTGGGCTTCTGCCAGGTCCGGGCCGTAATCGAGGGACTCCCGCAGAACCGCCTCCGCCTCTTTCAGCCGGTCCAACTTCGTCAGCAGAGAGCCGAGGTTCAGCGGCGGCCAGGGGGAACTGGGCTTCTGGTCCCGGTTCAGGTTCACGGCGTGCCAATAGGAGTCGATCGCTTCGTCGAGCTGGCCCGTCGCCTCCAGTGACAGGCCCAGATTGTCCCAGGCCCGCATGAACGCGGGATTAACGCCGGTTACGGAGCGCAGGCGAGCGATCGAAGACTGGTAGTTGCGCTCATCGTAATCGATGCGCGCAAGCCAGTAGGGGTAGAGCGTGTTCTCGGGGACGCCGCGGCCAGACGCTCCAATTCGGGCCTCGCCCATTCGCCTCGTTTCAGCCCGATATAGGCCATCACGAGTTGAAACCGGTCGGCCTCGGACAGAGGCCGAAGCTTCTCCGCTTTTTTAAGTGCAATCGCGGCGTTACCCGGGTTCCTGTCGAGCAGAAACACCCGGGCGGCAAGAGTGAGCAGGTCCACAGACTTCGCATCGGCTTCGATCGCGTGGACGAGAACCTGCTCAACCGTCAGGTAATCCTTCCGCGCGAGCGCACGCTGGGCTTGCTCTTTCTCCGAGTCGGGGAGCGGCGCTTTCTGCAACTGTTCAAGGACCGTCATGGCGTGCTGCCCGCCCGCCGCCGGCTCCTGAGAGCCGGCAGTGAACGGGGTTGACGCGAAACAGGCGAGCAGCGCGATCCCCAGCCGCATCGCCTAATCCCCTTTGCCCGGTTGTGCGATTGCCTCGCGGACCCGTTTGGCTACGGCGCTCTCGGGCGCGATCTCGAGCTCCTTCTCGATTTCCGCCAGCGCTTGATCGCGCCTGCCCTCACGCAGGTAGAGCAGGGACAGGGCCAGATGAGACCCTTGGAGTTTCGGATCGGCCTGGATGGCCTGGGAGAAGGCGTACACGGCCTTGGCAAGGTCGCCGCCCACGCTGTATTGTTCGCCGAGCAACTGCTGGAAGCGCGCCGAAAGCGGCCCCAGGGTGCGCATATGCTCGAAAGCCGACTTGGATATGCTTCTGTAAACCACGCCCAGCTGGTAGGCGTATTCGGCATCTCCCGGAGCCATTTTGCGCAACTCCTGGAGCTGCGCGGCGGCGTCCCACCATTCACCACGCCTCTCGTGGATGCGCACCAGCTCGAGACGGGCCTGGCCGGCAACCGTCGGAGGCGGAGCCGTGCGCAGGAGCTCCCGAAACTGCCGGACCGCCGCCTGGGTCTGGCCCGCTTTCTCCAGGGAGATCGCCGACTGGAGCCGCGCGTTTGGATCCGCGGCGGGCGCCTGTGCCAAGGCCATGGCCGAAATATGTGCGAAGAGAACCCCCGGCATGCAGGCAGACCTCATTTGATCCCCATCAATTGCCGGTCCTCTTCGTCTTCCCGCGCCGCCAGCGCGCGGGAGCGCTCGAAGGCCAACCGGGCCTCTTCCTTGCGTCCGGCCAGCTGGTAAGCGCGGCCGAGGAGGTATTGCAGCCGGCGGAAATTCGGCTCCGCCCGGGCCGCCTGCTCGAGGAACGTCACGGCCTCCGGCGTGTCGTGTGCCAGCAGCAGGGCCTCTCCGAGTGCGATCTTGGCGGCGATGGAGGAGGGGTCGGCTTTGAGGGCCCGCCGAAAGAGCGGCAGAGGGTCTCCCTCATGCAAAAGCTGGTAACTGGCCCCCGCGCCATACAGGGCATCGTAGTTATCGGGGTCCATTGCGATCACCTGCTCGTACCAGCGGAGGGCTTCCCGGTACTGCTTGTCATGCCGTTTGAGATCTCCGAGCGCGTTCATGATATACGCCGTGCCCGGACGCTTCTCGAGCGCCGCGAGGTATTCGCGTTCGGCGCCGTCCACGTCTTGCTGCGCCTCCAGGGTCTCGGCCCGGATCTGATGCATGCGCGCGGAGTCGGGAGCATTGCGTCTCACGACCCCGAACTCCTGGATCGACATTATGCCGGCGAGCTTGGAGAGGTAGTACAGCGCATCGATGGAATCGGGGTCGCGAAGCAGCGCCGAATGCAGTTCGGAAAGCGCCGCCGTTCCATCGTTCACCCCCATATAGGCGCGAGCCAGGAGGATGCGGGCCGGGACCGAGTCCGGGTGCGCGCGGAGAAATGCCTGCGCCTCGCGGGTTGCCGGCGCATAGTTTTCACGGTCCAGTTCGACTTCGCAGCGAGCGAGGCTGGCGGGTTGGCCGGCGGCCGTAGCCGCAAAGGCGAGCAGGGAGAGCACTGCCGCGACGCTCACCGCGGAAACCCGGGCGGACGGCTCACTGCGTCCTGAACTCGATCGTCCGGTCCAATAAAGTGAACTCTTCATCGCGTTCCTTGATGAGCTTTTTCACCGTTTCCATTTGCGCGGCGTAGCGGGGGTCATTGGATCTCTTATATATCTTCAACATTGTGTCATTGGCGCGGAAACTCCGCGGGTCCGCCGCCAGCGCCAGCTCCGACTCTCGCCGGGCAGCGTCGATTTCGTCCCGCCGCAGGAACAGCAGGCCCAGCTCGGCGTGGGCCACGGGCGAGCTTCGGCTCGATCGCGAGCAGCTCCTGAAAGTAGTGGACCGCCGTATCGGTATCGTCCTCCTTCTTTGCGAGGCAGGCCAGCAAATAGAGCGTTCCCGCGCGTGTTTGCGGATCCTTGAGCGGGATCGCCGCCTCCGCTCGGGCCTCAGGCTCCCGTCCCGCTCCTGCGTACGCGGTCGCCAAAGCGAGGTGCCCCCGGGCGTCGTCCGGCCTCATGGCGATGAATCTCTCCAGGTAGGGAATGGCGCTCGCCTTGTCCGACCACTGCAGCAGCATCGAGCCCATCGCGTAGTTGAAATAGGCATTTTTCGGATCCAGCTCCAGGGCCTTTTCGATCGACCGCTTGGCTTCCAGCGGCACACGCAGTTCGTTGCAGACAATCGCGATGAGGAAATGGATGGTGGCGTTCTTCGGATCGAGATCGCGAGCGTGGGCCAGATATCCGAGGGTCCCCTCGAAGTCTTTCTGCCGCCAGCTCACCTGGGCAAGGTCCATGAGCGGCTGAACCCTGTCCGGCGCGCTCCGCGCGACCTTCTCGAGGGTTTCCCGCGCCCGCTTCCAATCGCCGCGGCGCTGGTATGCCGCCGCCAGCAGCGGCCAGGTCTTCCCTGTGGAAACGTGCCGGGAGTCTAATGCCTCCAGGATCCTGAGGGCGACGGAGTCGTCACTCGAGGAAATGACCGGCAGCACGACGAGGAAGTCGGCCTCCTCGATACCGGGATCGCCGGCGAGCCTTCCGGCCAGTTCCAGCGCCTGGGCGTGTTCGCCCAGCGCGGCCTGGTCGGCGCACCTGAGGATGAGGGCCGCGGCCCTGGACTGATCGGCCGGGGGGAGTTGGTTCAAATGTTTCAGAGAATCGGGAAACTCGCGTTTCAGGAACAGCAGAAGGGCCGACTGGTGGTGAGCCTCGGCGCTGGCGGGATTGAGCTTCAGAACGGTTTCATAGGCCGCCAGGCTGCCGTCAAGGTTCGGCCGGCCGCCTATGCCGATCTGGTAGAGGCGCCCCAGGTTGAGCCAGGCGGATTCAAGCCGTGGAGCAAGACGAACCGCGCGTTGAAAGGAACGCTCCGCGGATGCAGCGTTGTTCTGCTGCGCCTGGACCACGCCCAACAGGTTCCAGAGCTGCGCATCGGTCGATTGAGTCTTCAGGGCAGCGCTGATTTCCGTCTGTGCCTCGGCGAGCCGTCCGGCGCCGATCAGGTGCTGGATCTCGCTGGATATGTCCTGTTGCGCACTAATCGCGGCCATGGCGGCCAAGATGATCGCAAGTCCTTTCGCGATCATCGTTAGCGCCCTCATAGGAGCCGATCTTCGGAGAAAAATATTCGTTGACACTAATATGAAACGATTATAGACTCCACTCACAACATCCTGGGTGATAACAGGCAATAAAGTGTAAATCAGTACGGATTGGGGGGATACCTTGATTACTTTCCGTAAGACGGCGGTCTTCGTTTTGTTTCTGCTGGCCGCCGGTATGCTTCTGGGGCAGAGCCAGAACAGCAGTATCAGCGGCACGGTCACGGATGCTACCGGGGCGGTCGTCCCGGGAGCGGAACTCACGCTCACCAACATCCAACAACAGAGCGTCGCCAAGGCCACGAGCGCGTCCGACGGACGTTACACATTTCCGAACCTCGTGCCGGGTGAATACGAAATGAAGGCGACCGCCAAGGGGTTCAAACCCGTGCTTCAGCACGGCCTCTCCATTTCCGTCAGCCAGGTAGTCCGGGTCGACGTCAGCCTCGAGGTCGGCACCGACGTGCAGGCGATCGAAGTGACGGCCAACGCCTCCCAGCTCAATTTCGAAAATGCCTCCAAGAGTGAAGGCGTAAACCCCGAGACCATCAACGAGCTGCCTTTGATTGTGGCGGGCGGGCCGCGGAACTCGGCGCAATTCCTGGTATTGCTTCCCGGTGTCACCACCGGAGGCGGAAACAACTCCTATGATGCGCGCATCAACGGCGGCATGGCGACCGGCGACGAGGCGATCATGGATGGCGCGAGCATGCAGGAGGGCTTCATGTCCCAGAGCGGCATGGTGTCGTTCTTCGATTTCCGCATGACGCCGGACATGATCAGCGAGTTCCGCGTGATGACCTCCACTTACGAGCCCGAATACGGCTCGTCGACCGGCGGCCAGCTCATTGCCACGACTAAGTCGGGCGGGAGCTCTTATCATGGGGGCTTCTTTGAGTACTTCCGCAACAAGGCGCTCAACGCTACCCAGTGGCAGATCGATCGAAAACCGGGAGATGTGCGCGGCAAAGACAACGAGCACGAGATGGGCTTCTTTATCGGCGGACCCGCCAGGATCCCGAAAATCTATAACACCGACCGGGCGAAGACGTTCTTCTACCTCGATGTGGAGGCGTTCCGGCAGCGCGGCGGCGCGAGCGTTAATCCGATCACGATTCCCACCATGCAGGAACGGAACGGCGATTTCTCGGATTGGCCTACGCCCATATACGACCCGCTCACGACCCGGGCAAATCCGAATTTCAACCCGAACGCGGATATCAGCGCGAGCAACCCGAAATACATTCGCGATCAGTTCAGCTGCAACGGCGTAATGAACGTGATCTGCCCGTCCCGCTTCGCCAACTCGCCCGCACTGGGTTTCTTCAAGTACCTTCCCCAGCCGAACAAGAGCGGCGTGACCAATAACTACCTTCCCCCTACGGCCATTCCGGATGGCATCCTGGGCGACGCCAACCACTGGATGCTGAAGATCGACCAGTATTTCGGTTCGAAAGATCACTTTGCCGCGACGCTCTGGCGGCAGACCACGCCCGCCAAGTTCCTCTCGATCCTGCCGCTGCAGCTGGCCACCGAGTCCTTCTCGAATCCGCAGAACTCGTGGGTAAACCGGTTGAACTACGACCATACATTCGGCCCCACCCTGTTGAACCACTTTGCGTACGGTTATCTGAACCGCAATGAGGGTTACGGATCCGTCAATTACTCATACGCCGACCAACTGCCGCAGATCGCGGGAGTGCCGAGCCACCGCTTTCCACCCGCTGTCACGTTTGGCGACGGCTATTCCGGCTACGGCAACTCCACCGGCTTGAACAACGAGGATGTCACGACGCGTCCGACTCACAACGCGAACGACATGGTCACCTGGGTGAAGGGACGCCACACTCTCAAGTTCGGCGCTGAGTACCGGGTCATCCAGGGCAACGCTCACAATGCCGGAAACGAGTCGGGGACTTTCAACTTTGACGCTTCCCAAACCGGAGTGCCCACGGTTGCCGGAAGCGGCAATTCCATGGCGAGTTTTCTGCTTGGCGCCGTCAACAACGCCAGCGTCAACCTCATCACCGTACGCGCCAGGTACATCCGGCAGAATGCTTACATCTTCCACGTCGGCGATACATGGAAGGTAAGCCGGAAGTTGAGTGTCAACTACGGGCTCCGCTGGGACGACTTTACTCCGTCGAAAGAGAAGTACAACCACATGTCCTTCTTCGACTTCGGGGCGAATCCCGGCGCCGGCGGCCGTCCTGGCCGGTTGGCTTTTGCCGGCAACAGCTACGGCGCCGCCAGCGCCGGCAAGGACTATCCGGAAGACAACTTCCACAACGGCTTTGGTCCCCGTCTGGGCGTTGCATACGCGGTGAACGACAAGACGGTCGTTCGTACCGGCTACGGCATCTTTTACACCCAGGCCTTCTACCCGGGCTGGGGCGGCGGAGTGGATCAGACGGGCTTCAACTCCAGCGGCTCGCTCGGCACCACCGGCCTCGGCGGACTCGACCCGGCATTCTACTGGCAGAATGGCTTCCCGATCAACAAGCTGCAGCAGCCGCCGTTCATCGATCCGACTTTTTCCAACGGCCAGGGCGCGCCCACTTACCGGCCGGTTGACGCCAATCGTCTTTCCTACGCCCAGCAGTGGAACTTCACGATTGAGCGCGAACTGCCCATGAACGCGATGGTCAGCGTGGCTTATGTGGGCAACAAAGGCACGCGATTGCCCTCGCAAATCAGCCCGATCAACGTCCTCAACCCGAGTCTGCTCTCGAAGTATGGCTCCAAACTGACGGACCAGTTCGCGGCCGACACCCCGTCCGTCGATGGCGTGTCGCAGCCTTACGCGGGCTGGGCGGACCAGCTGCTGGCCGTTAACAACTGCACACCCACCGTGGCTCAGGCGCTGCTGCCCTACCCCCAGTATTGTGGCGGCATCACAGGCCTGAACGAAAACCTCGGGAGCTCGACTTACCACGCATTCCAGTTGAAAGTGGAGAAGAAGTATGCGAACGGGCTGTATATGCTGCTCGCCTATACTCACTCCAAGATATTGACCAGCGCGGCCGGACTTACACAGTCCACTTCCGCGGCCTGGAACGGATCGACCGGCTCGGTGATCTCGCCGTTCGAGATGCACCGCAACAAGTCGCTCGACTCCAGCGATGTTCCCAACAGCTTCACGCTGGCTTTCGTCTACGAACTGCCGCTCGGCAAGGGCAAGAGATTCCTGAACAACTCGGCGCTCCTGAATCACCTGGTCGGCGGCTGGGAGATCACTTCCACCAGCAAGTACTCCTCCGGTACGCCGTTCTGGTTCCGCGCCAGCAACTGCGGCGTCCCGGGACAGTTCCAACTCGCCTGCATCCCCGCGGTGAAGCCCGGCATGAGCCCGTTCCTGGTCGATTTAGGCAGTTACGATCCGGGTAAACAACAACCGCTGTTCAACGCGGCGGCGTTTGAATCGGCATCGGCCTTCTCCGGCGTCTCCTATTACGGCACCGGGCCTCGAGTCTCGAATTTCCGCGGCTTCCCGTTCAAGAACGTGGACATCGGTTTCGGCAAACGCGTCAGAATCAGGGAGAGGGTCAGCCTCCTGTTGCGAGGCGAGGCCTTCAATGCGTTCAACCTGCACAACTTCACGTGCACCGGCAACGGCGGCTGTCAGAACTTCAACACCACGGTCGGCGATGCCAACTTTGGAGCCTGGGGCGGGAACGTATCCGCGCCCAGAAACATACAGCTCGTCGGGCGGATTGAATTCTGAAAGACACCAAATCAGTTAGCTGCCGATAAACGGTAGAGTAGGAGGGGGTCCAAGAAGGCGCCCCTCCCCTCGTCGAACCGGACGTGCAGGTTTCCCGCATCCGGCTCTCCTGGAAACCTCGGTCAGCGGCTGTCGCGGTGCGGAATGTTCAGGAACTCCAGACCAAGCCGTTGGAAATGCTCGTAATACGTCATTCCCTCCGGCAGTTGGTACGAGCGCTGGCTGCGATGATGCTGCAAGTGGTTCGCCAGCCGATAGCCGACATGCCAGTTGATCTTCCGGTACACGTCGCGCGGGTACCCCAACGAAGAGTAGTTCGCCAGTCTGGACTCTCGTCCGCACCATCCCTTCGAAGGCCAGTCTCTGGAGGTCCTCCGCCAAGCTCGCATGCCCCCCGGCTTGCAGTTCGTTCTCATTCTACCGGACGGAAGCAAGTCGCTGGTCCCGGCCGATTGGACCGACTTCCGAACTCCTGCCGGCCCTCCGCACAGTTCTCCTCTCGTCGGCTCGCTCGATGACCTGCTGCGTCTCCGCGCCCTGACTGACGCGCTCCTGCGCCGCTCTACCGGCTTACCGGTAACATCTGGAACAAGCCAGGAGGGCCATGCCGCAACTGAATCTGAACTTCCTCGAAATCCCGGTTCCGGAGACGTGCCTGTGGGAGCACAGTTCGACGACGCGCAAAAGCGGATCGTCATCGAGACCCTGGTGCGCCTCCTCGTCCAAGCGACGCGCCATCAGCACCCGGAGGGCGCCAATGACTGATCCATCGAAAATCAAACTGTCGCACACGCGGCGCGCCGCGTACGTCTATATTCGCCAGTCCTCCCCCGGTCAGGTCGAGCACAATCGCGAGTCCACCGCTCGTCAGTACGCTCTGGCCGGCCGGGCTTGCCAACTGGGCTGGCCCAAAGAGCAGGTGGTGATCATCGACGAAGATCTGGGGCTGTCCGGCTCCGGCCAACTCCGGCTTTGCGCGCCTGACCAGCGAAGTCGCTCTGGCCCACGTGGGCATCGTCCTCGGACTGGAAGTCTCCCGCCTGGCGAGGAACAACGCCGATTGGTATCGCCTGCTGGAGTTGTGCGGCATCACCGACACGCTCATCAGCGACGCCGACGGCGTCTATCATCCGGCTCTATTCAACGACCGCCTGCTGGTGGGTCTCAAAGGCACGATGAGTGAAGCCGAGTTGCACATCATCCGCGCCCGGCTCGACGGCGGCATTCGCAACAAGGCCGCTCGCGGAGAGCTGCGACGCGGCTTGCCGGTGGGTTTGGTTTGGGGAGAACAGGATGGGGAGGTCCTGTTTCATCCCGATGAAGCTGTGGCCGGGGCAATCCGCACCGTCTTCGAGCGTTTCGCCGAACTCGGTTCGGCGCGCCGCGTCTGGCTCTGGTTCCGTTCCGAAGGCCTGTCCTTGCCGCTGCAAACCAATCCTGCCGGCATGCCCGGACCGATCCGCTGGGTCGCTCCCACCTACCATGCCATTCACCAGATTCTGACCAATCCGGTGTATGCTGGCGCTTACACCTACGGGAAGACTCGCTACGAACGTACCTCGATGCACAAGGCGCGGTCAGGAAACGGATGCGGCATCTGCCCAGGGAGCAGTGGGCCGCTCTCATCCGCGATCATCATCCCGGCTTCATCGACTGGGCAAGCTTCGAAGCGAATCAGGCGCGGCTCGGTTCCAACACCAAACCGAAGCCCCACCAGGCGGGAGGAGCCGTGAGAGAAGGCTCGGCGCTATTGCAGGGGGATCGTCAGTTGCGGGCACTGCGGCCACCGCCTGCATGTGCACTATCGCGGCCGGAACTCGGCTCCGGGTTACCACTGCTGCGGCAAAGACCTGGTCAACGGGCGCGGCGTCTACTGCCTCAACGTTGGTGGCACAGTGATCGAGCAGGCCGTCGCGGATGCGTTTCTCCAGGCCATCACGCCGGCGGCCATCGAAGCCACGCGGCTGAGCGTCGAGCAACTGCGCGCCAACCACGATGCCGCTCTGTCGCAATGGCGCTTGGAAGTGGAGCGTGCCCGCTACGAGTCGGAGCGCGCAGAGCGGCGCTATCGGGTGGTGGAGCCCGAAAACCGCCTGGTGGCTCGCGGACTCGAAACCGAATGGGAGAACCGTTTGCACGACTTGGCTGCCGCGGAGACGGAGCTACGGCGACGAGAGCAGCAACGCCCCAGCACCATCCGCGCCGCGCAGCTTCAGGCAATCCAGAGCTTGGGCTCCGATATTCGTCAGGTGTGGACCGCGGCCACGACCACCGACCGTGATCGCAAGGAACTCTTGCGCACCCTCCTGGAGGAAGTGGTCCTGAATCTCAAGCGGGCAGAGGGTCGGGCGCATCTGACTCTGCGCTGGCGCGGAGGCGCCTTCACCACCGTGGATGTCCCCGTGCCAAAGTTCAAGCCGATGGGACCGCGCACGGATGAAGACACGATCTCTTTGCTGTGGCGCCTAGCCGCGTTGTATCCGGATGAAGTGATCGCCGGAATCATGAATCGCCAGGGCCGTAAGACTGCAACCGGGGAGCGCTTCACCGCCAACCAGGTCGGCAGTTTGCGCCGGTATCGCGGCATACCGCGCTATCAGCCGCCGGCGACGCCGCCGGATGGAGAGTTGGTGACGATTCGCAAGGCAGCGCAGATTCTTGGGATGAACGCAAGTAGTATTCACCGCTGGCTGGCCGATGGCTTCATCGCTGGAGAGCAGGTCACGCCAGGCGCGCCTTGGCAAATTCGCATCAACAATGAGCTGCGGTCGCGGATCGTGCAGCAGGCGCCGCCGGAGTACGTGCCCATGATTGTAGCCACCGCGAAACTGGGCGTTTCGCGGCAGACCGTGTGGCAGCGTGTCAAGCGCGGCGAGTTGAAGGCGGTCGTCGTGCGCCAAGGCCGGCATAAAGGCTTGCGAATCAGAGTGATCGACCAGCAGCCACAACTCTTTCAGTAACCAGGGGGCAGTATGGAACACGATCCAAGTAGCCTTTCAAGTCCGCGTCATACACGGCCTGAAAGCCCGCTTTCAGATCTGCGCGGATTTCCTCCAGCGCCTGATGCGCCGAGCGGTTGGGACGAAACCCATAGGAGCAGTCTTCGAAGTCAGCTTCGAAGATCGGCTCCAGTATTAACAGGGTTGCCATCTGCACCACCCGGTCCCGCACCGTCGGAATCCCTAGCGGCCTCATCTTCCCATTGGCTTTCGGTATGTACACGCGCCGCACTGGTTGCGGCTGGTAGGTTTTGCCGCGCAACGCTTCCTGGATTTCTCCGACAAAGCCGCTGACGCCCGTTTCCCGCGCCTCGATCTGCTCGATCGCGATGCCGTCCACCCCCGGTGCGTCCTGGTTGGCTCGCACCCGCCTCCACGCCTCTTCCAGTGTGTCCCGCCGATAGATCCGGTCATACAGCACATAAAACCGGAACTTCGGTTCCTGCTTCGCCTTCTGATGCAGCTTCTGTCTCAGCAAAGAGAGTTTCTCCGGCATTTCCGACGGCGCTTTTGGCGGCCCCGGTTTCCGGTTCTTCCGTAGTGGGTTGTCCCAAGCGGTTCTCCTTCCCTCTTACTTCTGCTTGTTTCCAGCAAGGCCCCTTCGCTCCACGGACATTACTCCGCTTCCCAGCTACTATGGGCCTCTCCGACTCCCAGCCTCGGCCGCTTGCAGTTATTTATTCCTGTTGGCGGTTGCCGCGTCTTTTCCTCGCCGCTCCGAGACCGGGTCTCCCAGGTTCCTCGGCTGATCTGTCCCTGCGCGCTGCCTCCTCTCACCCCGGGAAGTCCGGCGATTGCGTTTACCCATTACTTCCTCGCCGGTTTCAGGCTTCATCCAAATCGGGCGGACTGTCCACTTCCGTCGCGTAACGAGGCCGAATTGAGTTTGCTTGCGCTGCGGCGCGCAGGTTCGCCTTTCAAGGCTTCATCAAACGAATTGCTCCGTTCTACGCCCGATTGGCTACACGTCGAATGAGCAACTACATGGTGGGCTCCTTTCATCCCACAAGATCAACCGGGCTTGGCCTGGCGCACCCGATAATCGCAGATTGAAAACAAGGAACTTATCTGCGTTGATCTGCGTTTATCGGCGGCCCATTTTGCCTTTTTTCAGTAGGCTGCTAGTCTAGACCTCCCTCGAACAACCCTTACCCTTCATTAGTCGCGTTCCTCTTCCGGAAGCCATTGGCCGGGCGCGTGCTGTAAGGAGAGATGCGACCGGAGGAAGAGGGCGCAATCAACAGGAAGGAGAAAACGATATGACTTGGGATCAACTCGAAGCCAAATGGAATGAGTTTGCAGGTTCGGCGCGCGCGCATTGGAGCAAGCTCACCGACGATGATTGGCGAACCATCACCGGCAAGAAGGAGCATCTGATCAGCCGCGTTCAGGAGCGATATTCACTTGCGAAGGAAGAAGCCGAAAGGCAAGTCGACGAGTGGTCGCGTGCTTTGCAGGACATTGTCGAAACATCGAAAGCCCGCTGACTCTCCGCGGGGTTGCCCGAAAGCCCTGACCGTCCGCGGTCAATTGACCATATGTCGTTACCATCGGACGCGTCACCTCGTTCCAACTGGGTTCGTTATTCGCCCACGAGCGAATCGGCTCAGCAGAAAACAACGTTGGTGCGATTCGTGCCCTAGCAGGGGTGCGATGGGTTGGAATGGCTGAAGAAGGACAAGACATGGCTACGTTAGTTGGATTCACGCGTCACTCAACTGGCGCAATGAGAGGTTGGCACATCATGACTAAGGTTCGAGCGGCCATACCGAGAGCTGCTTTCCTATCATTCCTCATGTTTGGAATGATGCCGGCAACCGGGTTGGCGGGAGATCTTTCCCGGTACCGGGATTTTCAGCTGGGAACCGATCTGCCGACCATTGCCAAACAGTTGGGCGCGAACCCATCCGAAGCGAAGGCGATCCATCGCCGCCCGGCTCTGATCCAGGAGTTGGACTGGCGGCCCCAGCCGCTCGGGGCATCTCCGCGAGCGGAGGCGGCACAAGACGTGGTCTTCAGTTTCTACGAGGGGAAGCTGTTTCAAATCGCAGTCCACTATGACCGCTACGCGACGGAGGGGCTGACAGCGCGCGACCTCGTCGAGGCAATCTCGTCGACGTATGGGCCCGCCGCGGAGCCCAACCCTTCCTCGACGGCCTTGGAAGGGCCTTACGGGGATCCGGAAGAGGTCCTCGCACGATGGCAGGACTCCGAGTACTCTTTCGAACTGATCCGCTCCTCGTACGGGCCGAGTTACAGGTTGATCGGCACCCAGAAAGTCCTCGCGGCACAGGCCGACGCCGCCAACCTGGAATCGAAACGGATCGACGACCAGGAAGCGCCGCAAAGGGAGGCCGCCCGGGTCGCGGGTGAAGCCGAAGTAGCTAAAACCAAGCTGGAACAGGCGAGGCTTGCCAACAAACTGAAGTTTCGGCCATAGGCGTCGGGCGCGCCGGAAAAGCGCAGGATGATGGAGGTACAAGAAACATGATCAGCGTAAGACCCGTTAGTTCCGTATTCCGCGAAGGCGACGAGGTTCATCTGGCAGAGGGCACATACCAGGGCACCCCCGGCGTCTTTCTTCGGCTGAGGGAGGACGTCAACTGGGCGGACATCGCCGAACGCGATGGCAGCATTCGCAGCCACCCGGTGGCCTGGCTCGCCCATAACGCGGAGACGAGGAAGTGCTAAGTACCTACTTCAACTGGAGGCACCGTCATGAATATTCGACCGTTATACGACCGCATCGTGGTGAAGCGAATCGAGGAGCAGGAGACCACTCGCAACGGAATTGTGATTCCCGATTCAGCGAAAGAAAAGCCCCAGGAGGGTGAAGTGATGGCCGTCGGAAAGGGTAAGCGGCTCGACAACGGCCAAATGGTCGCCCTCGACGTCAGCGCCGGCGACCACATCCTGTTCGGCAAATATTCCGGCAACGAAATCACTCTGGACGGCATTGAGTACATCATCATGCGCGAGGATGATGTTCTCGGAGTCTTGGATGCCGCCCCTCAGAAGCTTTCGAAAGCCAGCTAATTCACATCCGAATCACGAGGACAACATCGATGGCAAAACAGATTACTTATAGCGACCACTCCCGTCAAGCGATCCTGCGCGGCGTCAATCAACTCGCCGAAGCAGTGAAGGTGACCCTCGGCCCCCGTGGGCGTAATGTGGTCCTGGAAAAGAAGTTCGGTGGACCAACGATCACCAAAGACGGTGTCACGGTCGCCAAAGAGATTGAACTGAAAGATCCGCTTGAGAACATGGGCGCCCAAATGGTGCGGGAAGTTGCGTCGAAGACCTCCGACGTTGCGGGCGATGGCACGACCACTGCCACCATTCTGGCCCAGGCAATCTACCGCGAGGGCGTCAAAGCGGTGGCCGCCGGAGCCAATCCGATGGCCATCAAGCGCGGTATCGATAAGGCCGTGGAAGTTGCCGTCGAGGAGGTCAAGAAGCTCTCCAAGCCCGTCTCCGGCGACATGATCGCGCAGGTTGGAACCATCTCCGCTAACAGCGACTCCACCATCGGCAATATCATTGCCGAGGCCATGAAGAAGGTGGGGAAGGACGGCGTGATCACGGTCGAGGAATCCAAGACGATGACCACCGAATTGCAGACGGTGGATGGGATGCAATTCGATCGCGGCTACCTCTCACCCTATTTCGTTAGCGATGCCGAACGCATGGAGTGTGTCTTCGAAGATCCCTACGTCCTCATTCACGACAAGAAGATCAGCAACATGAAGGACCTCCTGCCAATCCTCGAGCAGATTGCGCGCGCAGGTAAGCCGCTCCTGGTGATTGCCGAAGACGTGGAAGGCGAAGCCCTGGCCACGCTCGTAGTGAACAAGCTGCGCGGCACGCTCAGTGCCTGCGCAGTGAAGGCCCCGGGCTTTGGCGATCGCCGCAAGGCAATGCTGGAAGATATCTCGATCCTGACCGGCGGCAAGGCAATCATGGAAGAGACCGGCATCAAGCTGGAGGGCATCAGGCTGGAGGATCTCGGCCGCGCCAAGCGCGTCACGGTGGACAAGGACACGACCACCATCATCGACGGAGCCGGATCGCAGAAGGATATCGAGGGGCGAATCAAGCAGCTCCGGGCCCAGATCGAAGAGACCACCTCGGACTACGACCGCGAGAAACTGCAGGAGCGGCTGGCGAAGCTGGCGGGCGGCGTGGCGATCATCAAAGTCGGCGCCGCAACCGAAACCGAGATGAAAGAGAAGAAGGCCCGCGTAGAAGATGCTCTACATGCCACTCGCGCAGCGGTCGAAGAAGGCATCGTACCCGGCGGAGGCGTCGCGTTGCTGCGGGCTTCGGTTGCCCTGCAGGCTCTCAAGCTGGAGGGCGACGAGCAGTTCGGCGTGACCATCGTGCGGCGGGCCTGCGAGGAGCCGGTGCGGCAGATCGTGTTGAACTGCGGTACCGAGGGCGCCGTCGTCGCCGAGAAGATCAAGAACCACCGGGATCCTAACTTCGGCTTCAACGCCTACACGGAAGAGTACGAAGACCTGGTGAAGGCCGGGGTGATTGATCCCACCAAAGTGACTCGGACGGCTCTGCAGAATGCGGCTTCCATCGCTTCTCTGATGCTGACCACTGAGGCTATGATCAGTGAG
Source organism: Bryobacterales bacterium (assembly GCA_963836015.1). Classification (GTDB taxonomy): domain Bacteria; phylum Acidobacteriota; class Terriglobia; order Bryobacterales; family Bryobacteraceae; genus CAWCDJ01. The sequence goes on from CAWIIF010000005.1 coordinate 25,733, forward strand.
GCCGTGGAAGAGCCAGGCGAATAGGTTACGGATGAACAAGAGACTAGAGAAGCGGCACAAGCGCCAGGTTTCGCGGGCGAAAGAGCGGGTGAAACTGTCGCAGCCCGACCTGAGAACGCCGGAACAACTGGCCGCGGCACGCGAGGCGAGCCGTGCAGTGGCCAGCCGGCGAAGCGACCCCCGCGCACCCTATTCGACTTCTTCCCCAAATCACGCTCACCCTGCCGTAACGAGTGCGGTGAATGGTGAAACAGCGCCATGATCCGCGCCCCTGTAGGGCTGTTCTCCACGTGCTGTCCACATTGCAGGTCAGTGGACTTTAGAAGCGTAGGCACCCGAAATGCAATCGAGGCGGCCCTCCAATGGCTCCTCCAACCCTGCCGCTGCACCCTTTGCGGTCACCACTTCTTTCTGTTCCGCTGGCACGCCCTCCACGGGGGCACGGCGTAAGCGCTAGCCGCGGCAGGCGCGGTTGCCCGGCACACACGACGCGGATCAAAAGGCATTGCCCTTTGCCAGCAACGAAAGCCCGCAACATCGTGCACGGCGGTGCAAGGTGGGATTTCTGGAAGTCGTTGAGAAGAGGAAAGAGACCAGAGTGTCTGGAGAATCTGCAAGCGCCGCAAAGCCTGCAGAACGCTGGTTGCTTTTGGCAGCTCCACTTGGGTTCTCCGCAATCGCCGTGTAGTTGTAAGGGCTCTTGGGGCGTGAGACTGGTTGCGGCAGCGACGTAGGGCACCCGTTCCTCTTCTTGGTAGATCAATTCTGCCCGGCTTGCACGTTCCTCTGTGGCCCTTAGTGCCGCGCCTGCTTCAGCGGCCTGTTTTTCATCCGCCGCATTGCCGGCTAGTGGCGGCCGCACGAACGCAGCCCACGATCTCTGGCAGCAGTTCTTCAAGCGTTCGCGTCTTCCCATCGTTCCAACTCTTCGGTGTGGCATTCCACAGACCTGCCTATCATCTGGAACGGGCACGGTCTTCCGTCGCATTCGGAAGGTAGCGCTCGCTAGTGACGGGCGAGTAGGATAAGTGTTTCACGCATGGCAGCCACAGACAAGTTGTTGGGCACTCTTCGCGATGGTCGCTCCTGGCAACCCGCGCGGGAAGAATTACGTCAGTTTCTCGCCGAGTTGTTCGAGGAACGCTATTACCAACAGGATTGGAAGCTCTTTCAGGCGCGCCCATCGTACATGAGCGAGGATCACGCATCCTACGCTGGTTGGATTCTGGCCGAGAATCCGAGCTCCGGGCCCTATCGGGGACCAGTTTCGTTTGGTTCCCCGGCGATGGCGGCAGTGTTGCTGTCCTCGTAATTGGCACCGCAGGATTTGGCCCCGATGCACATATTCTTGGCCGGCCCGGTCACCGTCGCCGGCTACAAGCGCTCGCTCGATTGCATGGTAACCGCTTGTGGGTGAAGCCGGATCCGCTTGACCTAAATTCCACGATCCCGGATTCCGCGCGACGGAACTGGCCGGCGATCGAAGCGGTCCTCCAAGTCTACGACCAGTCGGGCCGAGCTGTCATCTATGCAGCCGTGCCTATAACGGATGGCAACGCGGCAGAGAGGGAGGCCGTTGAAGACCTGATGGACCTTTTCGCGTACGAGCACCGCGTACGCATGAAGGGCACGTTCAAGCAACGCTGGAACAACTGTCGCAGCGCTATGCTCGGAAAGCTGTTCCCGCAACGTACCGAAGCGGAGGTCGCGGAGCTGCTGGATGACCGGCGGTTTGTGGTCTTGCAGGGGCCACCGGGAACCGGGAAGACCCGCATGGCCTTGGCAGCGGCTCGCAGGCACGGTGACCCCACCGTTGTCCAGTTTCATCCGGCTCGCACCTACGAGGACTTCGTGATTGGGCTGGCTCCGGTGCCTGCGCAGGACGGACTTCGGTTCGATGTCCGGAAGGGGGACTTGCTTCGAGCGAATGCGGCGGCGAAGGGACGAACACACGTGCTGGTCATCGATGAGATCAATCGAGGCGACCTGTCTCGCGTCCTGGGCGAGGCGATCTTCCTATTTGAAAGCGGCGACGGGGATCGGACGATCGAACTCCCCCATGAGTACGAGGGCAGCCGGAAGTTGCGGCTCGAGGGCGGACTACGAGTGCTCGCGACGCTCAACACGGCCGATCGCTCGATTGCACGCTTCGATATCGCGATACGCAGGCGCTTCGCGTTTCTCGACATGTGGCCTGACCTCGAGGTCGTTAACGCAGAAGGGTCCGCGTAAACACCGAAGTGTTCGAGGACACTCTCGATACTTTTACCGAGCACGCCGACGAGGCGGGCCTCAATCTCGTGCCCGGTCATGCCTACTTCCTCGACCCGCGTCCTGATCTCGACCCTTCACAACGGGAACAACGAGTGCGACGGCGCCTTGAGCATGAACTGTTACCACTCTTGTCGGCTTATGTGGACGAGCGCCTGCTCGGCCCTGCGACCGGCGAGGTTCAAGGGCTAGTCGATCGGATCGCCGGACGACTCCGGTCAATGGCAGATCAACATGCCCAACCGTAGGCGAACCGGACCGGGGCGCCGCCCGAGTAGAGGCCGCACTCTAATCTGGGAGCGAAGCCGTGCCGCGCCGTCGCTGAAGAAGCTGCCGGATCAAGGCGGGGAAGCGGAGCTATCTTACGACGAGGTCGGAGGGCCGGACCGGCCCGATTGGATTGACAGTTTCTTGACAGCGAATCGAGATGCATTGGCACGACTCGCGATCGCTACGAGTGTCCGCGTAAAGGAGGGCCGCGCCTTGGTGGTCCTCACCTCAAGTGACAGGCTCGGCGCGATTCCCCAATTACGCGCAAGATTACCGGCGGCCTCCTGGTTGAACCGCGGTTTGGGTGGTCGTCGATCGGCCAAGTCCTCGGGGAGGTCGGGTTCCGTGTCGAGCCAGAGATCGGAGGACTTGCCCTGGTCCCTGGTTCCGCTCGCGAAGTTCCGCCTTGGGTCCTGGCCGGTCCTCTCGTCTCGCGGGTTGCTGCTCTGATCGCGCAAATGACGCGGACCTTTGTACCGACTACCATGGAGCGTGAGATGCCGCGGGGGACCGTGGACTGGAACTGCTACGCTGGCCGGGCCCTTCCAACCGGGCGGTGGACGTCGTTCCAGTGCTCGTATTCCGAATTGAGCGGCGATCCCGAATTAGTCGCGGCACTGCGATGGACGTGTCCTTTCGGTAAGGCTGCGTTAGATCCTTACGCCTTTAATCGTAAACAGAAATACTTCAACAAATCTCAAGTCAAGCCGCCTCAAGCAGTTGGATGACGTTGCGGATGGACTCATCGGCTTTGTGAAAGGCGGCTTCCAGTTTGCTGTTGGGCCGGGCGTCATTGTTGGGTTGGTGGTGAAAGAGGCTGTTTGCAAGGGGGCCGCATAAGCGCTGGTGGAAAAGCACGAAGGTGAGGGCAACCTTTGTCCCCTTTCCGGTCAGCCGGTAGGCGTAGCGTTTGCCGTCCCGCTCGATCAGGCCATGCGCCTTCATTTTGCGCAGGTCATAGCGAAGTTGGTTCAAGCCGTAGCGCTCAGCGGAGAGGTGGAAGGCGGTCAGGAGGGCGTCGTGGATCTGCTTGGCCGTCCACCCGCCAGCCGTAGTGCCGCCATGCAGCAAAACCTCCATGAGCCGGATCATGCGCGTGTCGTGGATCTTGATGCCGGGAAACTTCGCGGTTCCCACCGCGATGGGTAACGCGAGCCGCTGCAAAAGCGGGAACTCGACGTGAACGTTCAAGCACTGCGCCTGGAAGGTGGCGAAGCGGTCGGTGATCGCCAGGAATTTCTCGCGCGCGGCGGCCAGATGGTCCAAGCCCTTCTTCAGCCTGAAATCGCACAGATTGTTGGAGCAGATCTCATTGCGCAAGAAGATGGAGAACTTCTCGTACTGCTTCACGAAGGCGTGTTTGAAATAGGCGCGGAAGATGTGATGCCCGTGCTCGATCTGCTCCAGCGTGGTGTTGAGTTTGCCCTTCAGCTTCTTGGTGACGCGGACGCCGAAGATCTCGCTGATCTTGTGCGCGGTCAGCCGCCACAACCCCATCTCGCAGGAGCGTTCGAAGATGCGGTGAATGGGGAAGTGGCGCTTGAAGATGAAGTTGCGGCAGTACTCGATCTGGTTGACGGCGTAGAACCGGTGCAGATTCATCGCGCCCCGCTCCCGCTTGGAGAAGGACCTCGGGCCGACGCCGATGATCTGGAATATTTTGCTGCCGATGCGGACGGTGCGGCCGAGGACGTGGGGGTCATTGGCGAAACGGCGGGACCGGTAGTTGTAGGAGATGACGGCATAGGGATAAGCGCCTCGAGTAATGTCGTCATCCGCGGTGAAAAGCCGGCCGAGTGTGGGTTGGAGACCGAAGATGGGGAACATCGTGCCGGAGACGTACTGCACGTAGCCCTTTTCCATTTCATTATCGGTGGCATAGGTGAGGTCGGTGCGGTAGGTAAAGGAGGTGGCGATGAGTTCAGCCTGGCCCTTGGCGGCGTCGCGCATGCGGATGAAGTTGGGATAGGCGAAGTCGTCGAAGGTGCGGAGCACACCCATGTCATCGGGCCCCTGGCGGGCGAGGGCGTAGAGACTACCGGCGTGCGCGACGGGGAGGGGGCGAAGGAAGAGCGCGTCGATGAGGCGGAAGGCGGAGGTGCAGGCGCCGATGGCGAGGGCGAGCGAGAGGACGGCGGCGGAGGTGGTGATTTTGCGCTTGAGCAACTGGCGCCAACCGAAGACCAGGTCGGCGCGGAGGCAATCGAGCCAGGGGATGATGCGGGCGTCGCGGCTTTGTTCACGGAGGCGGAGCTGGGAGCCGAAGGTTCGGCGCACTTCGGTGGGGTCATTGCCAGCGGCGATGGCTTCTTCGATGTGGGCGGCGAATTCCTCATCGATTTCGTGATTGAGACGGTCCCCGCGGAAGGCATAAGTGATGCGCGACCAGAACGACATGTCTAAGCCTCCTGCAGAACGCGGTTGATGGCGGAGCTGACGGTGCGCCAGCGGGTGACTTCAGCGTCAAGCTGTTTTTTCCCGGCTGCGGTGAGCTGGTAAAGGCGAGTGCGGCGGCCCGCGTCTTTGGCGGCCCATTCGGCACGGATCCAGCCCGTCTCCTCCATGCGGTGAAGGGCGGGGTAAAGCGAGCCGACCTCGGCGTTGAGGACGTCGTCGGAGATGTGCTTGATAGCCGTCATGATGGCATAGCCGTGGAGCTTTGGCTGGCGGGAGAGTACTTTGAGGATGAGAAGGTCGAGGGAGCCCTGCATGGTGTCGGTTCTTTTCATACTAAGACATCTCACTACACAGATGGCTTAGTAGTTGTCAAGTCAGGGCTGCTGGACGTCGGCTTCGCGGACACATCGCTTTCCTTTCGTGCTTGAGGTCTTTCAGTGTTCCCGCTCCTGGTCGGCCCACTCTCTCCTGACGTCCGTACGTCGCGGGTCATGGCCCATCTCGATCGCTAGAAGCTGACCGCGGCCAGCGGGTTCTTTCACAGGTCGGACCGCCTTACGCGTATTCCGAAACCACGCCTCCGACAAGTGATTCTGCGGGCTGATCCAATCTTCGGCGGGATCTTCGGCACCGGCGCGATCACCGAGTATAGCGACCCCACCACCCGCCTCGGGTTCGACGCCGCGTCGGCGTTCGCATCGTCCCGCCAGTTGGTACACCACGCCGAACGCCTGTCATACCACTGTATGGAGCGATGAGGCCAGCTTCGCACGTAGGAAAGCCATGCAGCCCGGCACCTGTGCTGCGCTCAATCCGTGGAGCAGGAGCGGTCCTTTGAAGTCATACTTGCGCAACAAGGCCAGGTACCGGTCGTAGTCGAGCACGCCTTGTCCTGCGGGTTTGTGACCCGCCTCTCCGTCGTGGTCGAGATCCTTGGCGTGAGCCAGCACGATGTCCTTGCCCACGAGTGCGAAAGCCTCATCAAGTATCTCTTTCATGCGGGGCAGTTCACCCGCGTGGAAGAGATTCGCAGCGTCTATCGTGACTTTCAGGTGGGGGGAGCCTATCTCATCCAGAAGGCGGCGGGCTTTCCGGGCGGAATCGACCACATTGCTCATTTCGGGCTCGAACGCCAGGACAACGTTCGCCTGCCGGGCGATGTCGGTCGCCTCGCGCACACAAGCGGCCATATCCCGCCACGACTCCGGCGAGCCGTTGTCCGGATGATGCCGCCACATGTTGTTCGGGTCGCGCGTTCCTGTGCACGCATGAATTAGGGATGTGCCCATCTGCGGGCATGCCTCGGTCAGGACCCGCAGCCGCCGCAACCCCGCCCGGCGGTATTCCACATCCGGGTGACTCATGTTAAAGGTGCCGGTCACGCTGGCAATTGCGATTCCGCGAGCCGACGCTTCGCGGCGGATCTTCCCGGGCAGTTCCGCAGGAATCTGATCGGGCATTTCCGGCAGACCGGCGCATACCATGCTCATCTGCACACAGGAGAGCCCACAGGCCTTGGCCGCATCCAGGCGTTCTTCGAGCGTCCCCGTGGTGAACGTGGTGGCGAGCAGGATGCCGATCTGTGGGGACTCACGCTCCACGGCCTTTCCCCGATCTTGCCCGTAAGTGGTCCCGGCCGCGACGGCACCGGCCAGATAGAAGAAATCACGCCGGCTACGGCCGCCGTTGTGAGCAGGCATGGATTGGAACCTGATTGTCGGAATTTCCATTTCGGACTCCGGGTCGTGCTCAGTATACACCCAGCCGCCCGCCTCAGATTCCCGCGAATCGCACTGTTCCTCCGCGAGCGGTGGTCGCCCTGGCAGCGGTGCCGCACTTGCCATGGCTGGGTTCCGAGCCGTGCGTGTCAAAGGCACTCCCGGCGCTCGCTCGCGCGGGCGAATTGATAAACAGAGCCAGTCCGATGTCACAGCCGCGGCCACCACCCGGCAGGTCATCAAGATGGTCAAATATGAAACCGCCGAGCAGCGCCTTCAGTCGCTCCCCAAACACGCGGTCGCCTCTTCGCATTTTTGCACGTGCCGCGGTGTATCCTGGACAGGAAGCGCCAGGCGTTCATGGGTTCTCAGGTCTCATCCTTCGCCTTCGGGTTCCTGCTGTTCTGCGCCGTAGCCTCAGCCCAGGCATCTATTTCCGGCCGCGTGGTCGATGAAACCGGCGCCGGAATCGCCAGCGCCCGCGTCGAACTTCGCGCGGGCAGCGGGATCTCCGCGGTATCCTCGTCCGACCGCGCCGGCAACTTCAAGATCGCGCTTCCGGAGGCCGGTGAATACTCCATTCGCGCCGAGCGTCTCGGGTTCTACCTCTATCAGGGACAGCCCCAGCGTTTCGAGCCGGGAGAGAGCGATCTCGTCATCACCCTGAATCATCTGCAGGAATTCTCCGACCGCATCGACGTGACCTCTTCTCCGCCCGCCATCGATCCGCAGCAGCCGCAGGAGCGCCGGGAGCTCGACAATACCGAAATCCAATCGGTTCCTTACCCCGCTCCGCAGGACTACCGCAACGCCCTGCCGCTCATGGACGGTATTGTGCAGGACAATTCGGGCCGCGCCCACTTCAACGGAGGCCGCGCCAGCCAGACCAACTACACGCTGGACGGCTTCAATCTTTCGGACCCCGTGACCGGCCTCCTCGAAGCGAGGGTCAACATCGATACCATCCAGTCGATGGACGTGGCCACCAGCCGGTTTTCCGCCGAGAACGGCCGCGGTTCGGCCGGCGTCCTCGACCTGAAGACCAAGATGGGCGATGACCGCTGGCGTTTCGCAGGCACCAATTTCATTCCCGGAATCTCCGCCGAGAGCGGGTGGCACATCAACAAGTGGACACCGCGCCTCGAACTCTCCGGCCCCATCGATAAGGGCCGCGCGTGGTTCCATAACGGCTTCGACGCCTTCTACAGTGACGATGTCGTGCCCGGCCTGCCCAACGGCCAGAACCGCACGAGATCGATCTCCGGCAGCGACCTCACGCGCTTCCAGGTCAATCTCTCGCCCGGCAACATCCTCACGGGCAGCTTCCTGTACAACCTGGACGACGCGAACCGCAACGGGCTCAGCTTCCTCAACCCCGTCGAATCCACTATCAACCACCGCCAGACGCTTTACATGAGCACCATCCGCGAGCAGTCCTACTTTACGGGCGGTGCGTTGCTCGACGTCGGGTTCGCCGATTCACGCGGCTTCGCGAACACCCAGCCGCAGGGCACCCAGTTGTTTCAGATCACTCCGGACGGCAATCGCGGCAATTATTTCTCCGGCATGGACCGGCACTTCTATCGCCAGCAGTGGATCGCCAACCTGTTCCTGCCGGTTCTTCACGCCGCCGGGAGCCACCAGCTCAAGTTCGGCATCGATTTCGAGCGCGAGGCTTTCCACCAGACGGTGGAGCGGCACGACTACGAAGTGCTGCGCGAAGACGGGACCGTGGCGCGCTACGTGACATTCGCGGGCAGCCCCTTTCAGGCCCGCAAGAATTTCGAGGCCGCGCAGTACATTCAGGACGCCTGGAGCGTTCGCGAAGGCCTGGTTTTCGAAGCCGGCTTGCGCACGGAATGGAACGAGATCGTGCGGGACCTCGAGATCGATCCCCGCTTTGCTGCCGCGTGGGCGCCCGGGTGGCTGCGCTCCACCAAGTTCTCAGCCGGGTGGGGCGTCTACCACGATGCCATCAGCCTGGACACGGTGACGCGCCAGCAGGATCAGGTCAGCCTCTCCACCTTCTATCTGCCCGACGGAGTGGTCCACGGCCCCGTTCAAACGTCGTTCGTCGCGGACGACACGCTGCTGAAGACGCCCCGCTTCCGCATTGCCAGCCTCGGCATCGAACGCAAGCTGCCGCGTGAATTCTACCTCAAGGCCGGCTACAGCCACCGCACGGGCGACCGCGGATTCACTTTTCTGCCTCCCGTCGCGCTGACCGGCCCGGCATTCTACGATGGCGCCATCTTCCACCTCTCCAATTCCCGCCGCGACCGCTACGACGCGGTCGACATTTCGCTCCGCCACACCTTTGCCGGGAAGTTCGAGTGGTTCGCCGGGTATACCCGCTCCAGCGCCCGCTCCAGCGCCGCGGTGGATTACAGTCTGGAGAACCCGGTGTTCGCGCCTCAAAGCCCGGGGCCCTATCCCTGGGATACCCCGAATCGCTTTCACACGTGGGGATGGGCTCCCCTGCCGAACCGTTTTCTCCCCGCGGCACTCCGCTTTCTCACCCGCAATACAACCGCCCAGTATCTGGTGGAGTACCGCACCGGATTTCCGTTCAGCATCGTGGATGAAGAGGGCTTTCTGGTCGGCCTTCCGAACTCCATTAGATTTCCCGGCTATTTCAATATCAACTTGCATCTCGAACGCCAGTTTCGCGCCCTCCACTATTTATGGGCCTGGCGTTTCGGCTTCAATAACCTCACCAACGGCTTGAATCCGAATGTAGTCGAAAACGTGCAGGGCACGCCGCAGTTCATGACGTATGGGAGGGGACAAGCCCGCGCCTTCAGCGTCCGCCTTCGCCTGCTCGGCCGCAAGTAGTGAGAAATATCACGCCCGGGCTGCTCTTTGCGCTGCGTTAGGCAGTGTCCTTGCATGTAGTGCTCTCAGGAGGTAATCGATGCGAGCACTTCTTACAGCGACATTGGTCGTTCTGGCAACGAGTGTCATGATGGCGGATACGCCGCAGGAGCGGCTGAAGGAATCTTCGGATGTCTTTTCCGAGGTCATGCAGATACCGGAGAAGGGAATTCCGCAGGACCTGCTGGCGAAAGCCCAGTGCGTCATCATCATTCCGAACATGAAGAAAGCCGCCTTCGTAGTGGGAGGCGAATTCGGCCGCGGATTCGCGGAATGCCGCAAAGCGAGCGGAATCGGTTGGACGGCTCCGGCGCCGGTCCGCATGGAGGGCGGCAGCGTGGGGTTCCAGTTGGGAGCTTCCTCCACCGACCTGATCATGCTCGTGATGAATAAAGAGGGCATGAACAAACTGCTGCAGGATAAGTTCACGCTCGGCGCCGATGCCAGCGTCGCGGCGGGGCCTGTAGGCCGTACCGCCAACGCCAAAACGGATGTCCGGCTGGATGCCGAAATCCTGTCGTACTCCCGATCCAAGGGGTTATTCGCAGGTGTCGCGCTGAACGGGGCTACTCTGCGCCCCGATCGCGATGAGTATGTGAAGCTCTACGGAAAGGACGTCACGAACCGCGAGATCCTCGATGGTAAAGTGGCGGCGCCGGCCGCCGCGCACCCGCTGATCGCCGAATTGGATCGCTACTCCGCTACCGCCGGAAATAGCGCGGACCGCAGCAAGTAGCATGTCGCGGCGAAGCCATCACCCTTCCGGCGGTTGCGCTACCATGTAGGGCAGCGTATGGCTTCGCCGCCCATTCCGCCTTCTCTCGAGCACCTGGCTACCCGCCCATTCTCGTTCTATCCGGCTATCCTCAATGTCGAGCACAATGAGTGGCTGTTCCGCAAAGCCACCTGGTCGGAAATCCTGGTAGTCAACTGCCGCGACCAGGCGGAGGTGTGGATCCCCCGCCGCTTTGTCGGCGAGGTGTCGCGCGTAGACGATCCGGTGCTCATCGTCGGACTGAACCGCGAACTTGAGTTCAAAGGCGGGTCCGTCTGGCCGCACCAGAAACGCGTGATTCAGATGCCTGTGGCCGTCGGCGCCACGGCGCGCGCGCCGGAAGAGGCGCCGGAACGCTCCGAGCCCGCGCCCATCGTCGGCATCCGGCTGGAGCCTAGCGACAAGCGGGCATTCAAGCTGATCGGCGGCGCGGTCGCCTTTGCGGTGCTGCTTTATATCTTCGCCGTATCCCTCAATCGCGTGGGCGATGTGCGCCAGCGCGAGGTTGTGTTTACGGCCAAGGACCAGCAGTTTCTCGATCTTACCGGCCGCGACGATTACGTCACCATCGTCCAGAAACTGGGTCTGCCGGCCAGCAACCGCCAGCGCGAAGTCGGCACCATCCAATACCGCGCCCTCGGCTATCCCGACCGAAAATACACGGTCATTTTGATGGGTGACGACACCAGCACCGAGCGCTACATCGGCGTAGTCGACGAAAACTGGAAGCCCATCCACTCGGTGGAGCTGCATAGCGGCGGGACCACTCTTTCTTTGCTGCGCTCCCTGAAACGCTTTTAGTAGACTCTGGGGGTGAGGGTTTTAGGGAAATTCTTGTGGGCCGCGGTGGCTGCCGTGGCGGCGGTCTGCCTGGGCGGTATCGCCATCAACCGCGGCGAGCACATCAACAGCATCTGGCTGGTGCTGGCCGCCGCGTGCACATATGCCATCGGGTATCGTTTTTACGCGAAATTCATCGCCGCCCGCGTGATGACGCTCGATGATAAGCGGGCCACCCCGGCCGAGCGGCTCCGCAACGGCCACGATTTCGAGCCCACCAACCGGTGGATCGTCTTCGGCCACCACTTCGCCGCCATCGCCGGCCCGGGACCGCTCGTCGGGCCTGTGCTGGCGGCCCAGTTCGGCTATCTTCCAGGCACGCTCTGGATCATCATCGGCGCGGTGTTGGGGGGCGCTGTGCAGGATTTCGTCATCCTGTTCGCCTCCATGCGACGCGACGGCAAATCCCTCGGCAAAATGGCGCGCGAGGAGATCGGCAAGGTCGGGGGCTTCGTCGCCCTCGTTACCGTGCTCATTATCATGGTGATCCTGCTGGCCGTGGTGGCCCTGGTGGTGGTCAACGCGCTGAAGGGCAGCGCCTGGGGCACCTTCACCATCGCGGCCACCATGCCCATCGCGGTGTTGATGGGGCTTTACCTGCGCTACTGGCGCCCCGGCAAGGTCCTGGAGTGCTCCGCCATCGGGTTCGTGCTGGTAATGGCCAGCATCTTCGCCGGACGCGGCGTGGCGGAATCGGCCGGCCTTGCTCCGCTGTTCACTTTGAGCGCCATGGCGCTTGCCATCGGCATCATTCTTTACGGCTTCCTGGCCAGCGCCCTGCCGGTGTGGCTGCTGCTCGCGCCGCGCGACTACCTCAGCACGTTTGTGAAACTGGGGGTCATCCTGATGCTGGGAATCGGCATCCTGTTCGTGCGGCCGGAGCTGCAATTGCCCGCCTTCACGCGTTTCGTGGATGGCACCGGCCCGATCTTCGCGGGCAAGATCTTCCCGTTCTGCTTCATTACAATCGCTTGCGGCGCGGTCTCCGGCTTCCACTCGCTGATCTCGTCCGGCACCACTCCGAAGATGATCGCCAAGGAGACCAACGCCCGGCCGGTGGGCTACGGCTCGATGCTGCTCGAAAGTTTCGTGGCCATCATGGCGATGATCGCCGCCTGCGTCCTGCAGCCCGGCGTGTACTTCGCCGTGAACTCGCCGGCGGGCGTGGTCGGTGCCACTCCGGCTGCCGCCGTGGCCACCATCTCCGGCTGGGGCTTTCCGGTTTCGGTGAACGACATGGCGGCGCTCGCCAGGGATGTTGGCGAGCAGACCCTGTTCTACCGCACCGGAGGCGCTCCTTCGCTGGCCCTCGGCATGGCCCATATCTTCGCCCGCGGCGGTGGAGGCCAGGCCGTGATCGGCTTCTGGTACCACTTCGCCATCATGTTCGAGGCACTCTTCATCCTCACCATCATCGACGCGGGCACCCGCGTGGGCCGCTTCATGCTGCAGGACCTGCTGGGGCACATCTCCGCGCCGCTCGGGCGCACCAGTTGGATGCCCGGGGTGATCGGCGCCAGCGCCCTGGTCGTCGGCGCCTGGGGATATTTCCTGGTGCAGGGCGTCCGCGATCCCCTGGGCGGCATCAACTCGCTCTGGCCCCTGTTCGGCATCGCCAACCAACTGCTGGCCGGCATCGCGCTGTGCGTGGCCACCACCATCCTGCTCAAGATGCACCGCGCCCGCTACATGTGGATCACCTGCGTACCGCTGGTCTGGCTGGTGACGGTAACGTTTACCGCGGCCTGGCAGAAAATCTTCTCGCCGCTCCCCGCCCTCGGGTTCCTCGCGCAGGCCCAAAAGCTCGAGGCTGGCGTTCACACCGCCGCCACCCAGACGCTGATCTTCAACGCCCGCCTGGACGCCGTGGTCTGCGGGGTCCTGATGGTGCTGGTGGCCGTCATCCTCGCCGATTCCGTGCGGATCTGGGCCGGCATCCTGCGGGGCACACGCGAAGCGGTGGTGCACGAATCGCCTTTCGTGCTCTCCCAGCTCCGCCCGGAGGAACTATGAGACGCCTCGGACGGCTTGTTTGGGGGCTGTTGCGCGAACTGGCCGATGAGAATGCCTACGCCCGCCATCTGGCCGCCCACGGCCGGAGCCATTCGCGCGAAGAATGGCGGCGATTCTCCGAGGAACGCCTGCGCGAAAAATACGCGCGCGCCAAGTGCTGCTGAAAATCCTGAGAATCGGCTTCCGGGGCGCCCACTAGCCCTGATACAGCCATGTCTCGCACCTATCTCGCGCTGCTTCTCTCGTTTGCCGCCGTAGCCGCGGAACCGGGAGTCCGGGCCCAATTGATGGGCGGCACCCTCTCCGGAGTGTCGTCCAAATCGAAGGCGCGGCTGGACCTCAGCGGTCCGGACGCCCTCATCCTGCACTGCGGCAAGACCGAGCTGCGGATCAACTACAGCAAGATCAACACGCTGGAGTATGGGCAGAACGTCAGCCGGCGATATGCCGCCGCGATCCTGATTTCGCCTTTCCTGCTCCTCAGCAAGACCCGCAAGCACTACGTCACATTGGGGTACGTGGACGACCAGGGGAAGCAGCAGGCGCTGGTCTTCCGTGTCGGAAAGGGCGACATCCGCGTGGTGCTGGGCGGTCTCGAAGCGCGAACCGGCCGGCGCATCGAGTACCAGGATGACGAAGCCCGCAAGTCGGGTAAGGGATAAAGCCATGCGCTGGATTGCCCTGCTCGTCCTGGCCGCGCCCGTTTGGGCCGGCGATAGTGCCGTGGAAGAGTCCGGCTTGCGTCAGTTGCTCACGATCCACCGGGTGTATGTCGACCACCTCACCGGCGGAGAGACCGCCGCGGAGATGCGCGACATCCTCATCAGCAGCCTGGAAGGCTCCAAGCTGTTCATTCTGACCGAGAACGTCGACCGCGCCGACGTCATCATGCGCGGCGCCTCGGAGGATCTGGTCTTCACCGAGACGCACAGTTCGTCGAGCGGCCTGAACGCCCACGCCGACAGCGGCACCCGGAGTGCCGGCACCTCCCGCGGCGCCTACGCCGGGGCTTCGGCGGGCGAGAACGAGTCGGACCACTCTACCGAGCGCCGTCACGAAGCCATCGCTGCCGTCCGCCTCGTGAATAAGGAAGGCGACGTGATCTGGTCCACCACGCAGGAAAGCCAGGGCGCCAAATTCCACGGGGCCAGCGCCGACGTCGCCGACAAGATCACCGCCAGGCTGAAAGACGATTTCGAGCGTGCCCGGAAGTTAGCTGTGCCCCACTAGCGCAGCAGATCCTCCAACTGGATCTTTGTATCGGTCTTCGCGTCCCGGTATTTCACGATCACCGGCGTATAGACCGAGATGCCCCAGTCCTTTCCGGGGCCGTTGGTGATGGCCCTCGCTCCGGCCACGATCACCGCCTCTTCGGGAATCACCAGCGGCTCGGAATCCGTCGCCCGGTAGATCGCGCCGCGCACCAGGTCGTAAACCGGAGTCGAGCGGTTCAGGATCGTGCCGGTCCCCAGGACTGCCCGGCGCTTGACGACCGTCCCTTCGTAGATCCCGCAGTTTCCGCCTACCAAAACGTCGTCTTCGATGATCACCGGCGAAGCGTTCACCGGCTCCAGCACGCCGCCGATCTGGCTGGCGGCCGAGATGTGGCAATTGCGCCCCACCTGCGCGCAGCTTCCCACCAGGGCGTGCGAATCCACCATCGTGCCGTCGCCCACGTACGCGCCCACGTTGATGTACATGGGCGGCATACAGGTGACTCCTTTACCGAGATAAGACCCCTGCCGCACGCTCGACCCGCCCGGCACCATGCGTACGCCATCCTCCGGGCCGAAGCGCCGCAGCGGATACGTCTCCTTGTCGCGGAACGACAGATCGCCCACCGACATGTCGACGATCGCTCCCATGCGGAAGCCCAGCAGGATGCCCTTCTTCACCCAGGCGTTCACCTGCCAGCCGGTCGGCGAATCCGGACACGGCTCGGCCGCGCGCAGCTTGCCTTCGTTCAGGGCGTTTCGGAATTGAGCGAACAGGTCGCGGTGCGCCGCCGTGTATTCGGGCGGCGGCTGGTCGAAAAGGCGTTCGATCTCAGCCCGCAACCGGCACGCTCCCCAGCAGGCCGACACCCTCCAGCACCTTGTCGATTTTCGCCTGATTGGCCTCGTTCGGCGGGCACATCGGCAGCCGCCACACCGGCAACAGCAGCCCCATCCGCGCCATCGCCGCCTTCACCGGAATCGGGTTCGATTCGACGAAGTTCACGTTCATGAGCGTCAGGAATTTTGACTGGATCCGGCGCGCCGTCTCGAAATCGCCGCGGAGCGCCGCTTGCGCCAGCCCGGTCATCTCCTCCGGGATCTCGTTCGACGCCACCGAGATGATGCCGCGGCCGCCGAGGGCGATCAGCGGGATGGTGATGGCGTCGTCCCCCGACAGCACCGTGAAATCCGCAGGCACTTCGTGGATCACATTGGCCATCTGCGAGATGTTGCCGGACGCTTCCTTTACCCCTACTATGTTCTCGATCTTCGCCAGGCGTGCCAACGTGCCCGGCTCCACGTTCACGCCCGTGCGGCCCTGCACGCTGTAGACGACAATCGGCAACCGGATCGCTGCGGCGATCGCCTTATAGTGCCGGTAGAGGCCTTCCTGTGTCGGCTTGTTGTAGTAGGGCGTCACCGAGAGGATCCCGTTCGCGCCCATCCGCTCCAGTTCGCGCGCGAGCTCGATCACCTCGTGCGTGTTGTACCCGCCCGCCCCCGCCAGCACCGGGATCTTGCCGTGGGCTTCTTCGAGCGTGATCTCCACAACCCGCAGATGCTCGGCGCGGGTGAGCGTGGGGCTCTCCCCGGTCGTCCCGCAGGGGACCAGGAAATTGATTCCGGCCGCGATCTGCCGCCGCACCAGCCGGCGCAGCGCGGCCTCATCCAGGGAAAGATCTTCGAGGAACGGCGTGACTAGCGCGGTGCCGCATCCTGTGAACATGTGCCACCTCCAATAGGCAGGCCAGGAGGCCTACCCTACTGAAATAGTATCTCGCTGAACTCGTGAAAGCCCTTCCTGCCCACCACCCACTGCGCGGCTTTCAACGCGCCGCGGGCGAAACCCTCCCGGCTGCGGGCCGCATGCCGCAACGTAATCGTGTCGGCGGCGGAATCGAACCCGATCTCATGCGTCCCGGGATGAGCGCCGGCACGGTTCGAGCCGGTATCGATCGCGCGGCCGTACCCGGCCTTCTTCATCTCATCCACCAGCTTCAGTAGTGTACCGGAAGGCGCATCCTTCTTGGTCGCATGGTGGATCTCCCAGGCCCACGCGCCGTACTCCGGCTGCGCCGCCAGCAGCCGCGCGGCCTCCGTCACCAGGCGGAAGAACACGTTGACGCCGACCGAGTAGTTCGGGCTCCATACCAGCCCGATGCCGTTCCGCTCCACTGCCTGCCGCACGGCCGCTTCGTGCTGCTGCCACCCGGTCGTGCCCACCACGATGTTGACCCCCAGCGTCGCAATCCCCTCCACGTTCCGCCGCACGGCCGCAGGAATCGAAAAGTCGATCGCCGCGTCGATGCCGCGGAAGTTCTCCGCCGTCAATCCCTCGAAGTTTGCATTATTGAACTCGTCCAACTTCAAGGCGGTTTCGAAGCCGTACTCCGGCGCGAGCTGCTCGATCAGCCGGCCCATCTTGCCGTACCCGACAATCGCCAGCCGGCGCGGCTCAGGCATGCACCGCCTCGTTCCGCTCGAAGACCTCGGGGTCGAGCTCCGCGAAAAACTCGCGGTGCAGCGCCTCCACCGTGCGCGCCAGGTCGGCCTCGGCCACTACAAAGCTGATGTTCAACAGCGACGCGCCCTGCGAAATCATCCGGATATTGATGCCGTCGAGCGAGTTGAAAACCCGCCTCGCCACGCCCGGCGTGAACCGGATATTCTCGCCTACCAGGCAGACGATGGTCTGCTCGTGCTCCACATCCACTTCCGAAAACTCACGCAGGTCCTTCAGGACCGCCTCCAGGTTTCGCGTGTTGTCGATGGTCAGGGAAACGCTCACCTCCGAGGTCGATACCATGTCCACCGGCGTTTCGTAGCGGTCGAACACCTCGAAGATCCGGTGCAGGAAGCCGTGCGCCATCAGCATGCGGGTGGAGTGGATGTTCACCAGCGTGATCTTGCGTTTGCAGGCGATCGACTTCACCACGTTGTCGCAGGGCACGCGCTCGGCCGTGATGCGTGTGCCCGGAACTTCCGGCCTCCGCGAATTCAGAATCAGGACCGGGATGTTGCGCTCGATGGCCGGGACCACCGTGGCCGGGTGCAGCACCTTGGCGCCGAAGTAGGCCAGCTCCGCGGCCTCGGCGAACGAAATGGTCTTCACCCGGTGACCGCCCGGCAGTATGGTCGGGTCGGCGGTCAGCATGCCGTCCACATCGGTCCAGATCTCGATGGCCTCGGCGCCGATGCCGGCGCCGACAATCGACGCCGTAAAATCCGAACCGCCGCGGCCCAGGGTCGTGGTCACGCCGTCTTCCGTCGAGCCGATAAACCCACCCATCACCACCACGTTATCCTGCGCCAGCGGGGGCACCACGGCCTTGAGGCGGGCATAAGTCGCGGGGAAGTTTGGCGCGGCCTGGGTATGGCGCCGGTCGGTAATCACCAGGTGGCGCGCATCGAGGTGCGCGGCCTTCATGCCGAAGTGCCGGAACGCCAGGGTAACGATGAAGCTCGAGAGCCGCTCGCCGTAGCTCGAAATCGCGTCGATCGAGCGCGGCGTCAACTCGCCCAGTACCGCCAGGCCCTTCACCAGCTCGGTAAGCTCCTGGAAGTGCTCGTCGAGCGTGCGGTCGAGCTCGGCGCGCTGGTCGAGCGGCACCACCAGGCGCGCCTCGCGCGAGTGGAAATCGCGCAGGTCGTGCAGCTGCGGGATATACTCCTCCCGGCGGCCTTGGATAGCTGCCGCAGCGATGGCCAGCAGCTTGTTGGTGGTCTTGCCCATGGCTGAGACGATCACCACCGGGTGGCGGGACTCCCGGCTCTTCACAATTCCGGCAACCCGCTCGATCGCGGCGGCAGACTCCACCGAGGTGCCGCCGAATTTCATGACGAGCATCAGTCCAGCATCCCTTCCGAATACATCAGTTCGGCGTTCAAAACAGCCGCGCCGGCTGCTCCGCGGATGGTGTTGTGGCTCAGCACCACGAACTTGTAGTCGAGCGCCGGGCAGGGGCGCAGCCGACCCACGAAGGCCGCCATCCCGCGCTCGCGCTCGGCATCCTTGCGCGGCTGCGGCCGGTTCGCCTCCTCCAGGTAAATCACCGGCACTGCCGGCGCGCTGGGGAGCTTGCGCTCCTGCGGAACGCTGCGGAAATGGTCGAAGGCGTGGCGAATGTCCGCCTCGGAGGGTTTGGAGGAGAACTCCACCGACACCGTCTCGGTATGCCCGTCCACGACCGCTACCCGATTGCAGTGGGCGCTCACCTTGGCCGCCAGCGGCTCGATGTGGTCGCCGCGAAATTCTCCCAGGATCTTCTGCGTCTCCTCCTCCATCTTCGGCTCTTCGCCGCCGATGAATGGAATCACGTTCCCCATGATGTCCATGGAGGGCACGCCCGGGTATCCGGCGCCCGAGATGGCCTGCATGGTGGTGGCGATCACCCGGGTGATGCCGAATTGCTTCAGCGGGCCGAGCCCCATGGTCAGCCCGACGGTGGAACAGTTCGGGTTGGTCACGATCTGCCCTTTCCATCCGCGCCCGCGCTGCTGGCCGGGAACCAGCTTCAGGTGGTCGGGATTGATCTCGGGCACCAGCAGCGGCACGTCGCGATCCATGCGGTGGTTCTTGGAATTGGAGACCACCACGTGGCCCGCCTGGGCGAAGGCGCGCTCGATCTCGGTCGCGACCGAAGCATCCATCGCGGAAAACAGCAGTCGCGGCGCATTGCCGGGCTTGCAGTCCTCCACCGTGAGATCCGCCACGCTAGCGGGCGTGCCGCCGGCCAGGTGCCAGGTCATGGCGTCCTTATACTTCTTGCCGGACGAGCGGTCGCTCGCGCCCAGCCACCGCAGGTCGAACCAAGGGTGGCCCTGGAGGAACTTGATGAAATGCTGGCCCACCATGCCGGTGGCGCCGAGGATGCCTACTTCGATTCGCGTTTGCATAAATACCTGACCATTCTCTGGTAGATTTCGACGGACTCGGAAAGCTGTTGTTTGGGCACGCGCTCTTCGAGCGTATGTGCTACATGGATGGAGCCGGGGCCCAGCAGGAACGGCTCGCCCCACTGCCCGCCGAACGCGGGAATATCGGTGGTGTACGCCACCACCGTGGTTTCGATCCCGTCCACCGCGTTCAGCCGCAGCGCGGGGATTTCGATCACTTCGCGCAGTTCGGCGAGCCCTTCCACGGCTCTCGCCAGCGCGGCCTTGGTTTCGCTGGAATCGCCCACCAGCCGGATCATGATGTCGGCGCGGGCTTCGTCCGCGATCACGTTGGGCGCGCGCCCGCCGGAGAGCGTTCCGATGTTCAACGTGCTCGGGCCCAGCAGCGGGTCTACCGGCAGCGGAATGCGGCGGATCGCGGCCAGCGCGTCGATCAGCTTATGGATGGCCGAATCGCCCAGCTCCGGGTAGGCCGAGTGCGCCATCTTCCCGGCCGCCGCCACCTCGTAGCGCAGCGCGCCTTTGGAGCCGAGCGCCAGCTTGTTCTCGGTGGGCTCGCCGTTGATGATGTAGCGCGATCCGCGCGGCTGCTGCGCCGCTTTGTACGCTCCCGCGCTATTGCGCTCTTCCCCGACCACGAAGAGCACTCCGAGATTCCGCTCGCCCGCTTCGAGCAGCGCCTCCACGGCGGTGAGCATGGAGGCGATGATGCCCTTGGTATCGCAGGCGCCCCGGCCCCAGACGTGGTCGTCATCCTCGCGCGAGGCGAAGAACGGCGGCACGGTGTCCATGTGGGTCGACAGCGTGACCGTAAGCTCGCTGCCCCACTGGGCGAAAATGTTGAACCGGCGCGGCTCCACTTCGATGCGCTCCACGCGGCCGTCGAACCGGGCGGCCAGCGGCTTTAAATATTGATAGAGGAACTGCCCGATCCGCTCTTCGTTATTGGTGATCGATTCGATGTCGACCAGCGCGCGTGTGAGTTCGAATACGTTCATAAATCGATCATTCAAGGGGGAGGCACGGAAAGGAGAGGACGCGCAGGCTGCCAGCGTGTCTTCGATCCCGATAGCGCTCCACCCGCCGGAGAAACGGGTGACAGTGAGCAGGTATTAGCCTGACTCCCCAACCGGGAGGAATTGAGCTTCCCGCCCCGGTTTCGGCGGAACAACGATTCGGCCCCTTTTTGCCCGGACTTTCGAAGCGCAATCGAAAAGCCAGCCCGGCTACTGATGGCCGCCGCACCTCTACCGCGAAGTTTCAGGATATCGAAGCCGTGGAAGGTAAGTCAAACGGCTGCAGTTTGACGCGCGCGCCCAAAAAAAAGCGCCCTCCTTGCGGAGGGCGCGTCGAAGATTCGATCGGTTCGCTGTTAGAACGTGAACCGCACCGCGAGCCGGAGGTTGCGAGCCTGCTGGAACAGGTTCGGCATTCCGTAGCGGCTGGCGAGCGTGAGCTTGCTTTGCACTCCGGCAAAGGCTCCCGTCCCGTTCAGCGCGTCGATGTAGTTGTAGCCGTTCATCACCCGGCCCCAATCCACCTGAGGGTCGCCCGAGAACCGCGAGGCCCGCGTCGGACTGATCAGGTTGGTCGGGATGGCGAACTCGTAATAGGCCTCCGTCGCCCGCTGGTTGAACAGGTTGAGGAAGGTGGCTTCGAAAGCCAGCCGCTGGCCTTCTTTCACCACGATCTCGTGGCGCAGGTTGAAGTCCGTCTGGATGAGCGGGTCGGTCCGGGCGTCGTGTACGATGTTCCCGGCGGCGATGTCGCCGTTGGAGGAACGGGTCAGTTGCACGACGTTGCCGCGGCCATCGCCCCACTGGCAGGCGGAGGAGCTCCCGACTACCGGCAGGCAGGTGTTGGCCGGCGTTCCCTGGAAAGCGTATTGCGTAAAGCCCAGTTGCGTTTCCATGTGCGCCCAGCGCAGGCGATAGAACGCATAGGCCGTGGCGGTGTGCGGCCGGTCGGTGGAGAGCGGTCCGTCGTCGATCTTGCCGTTAGGCAAATAGGTCATGGTCGGCAGGTCGAACAGGCGGCTGTTGTTGGGGGCGTGGCGGCCGAACGTTCCATCGGTCGGATCGGTGTTCGTCAAGCCGGGATAGTTGCCCCGCAGTTTGCTGTAGGTGTAGGACACCGATCCAAACCAGCGGCCGGTCGCTCTCTTGGATAGCCGGAACTCGGCTCCATCGTAGCGGCGGATGGCGGGAACCACCGGCGGGCATTCGGCGCAGAACGGCACACTAGTGAGATAGTTATTGCCGCTGGCGTCCGGGATAACCACGGGCCGGTGCAGGACATCGGCGAAGGTCGAGCCCGGATTGCCGATGTAGAAGCCCAAATTGTCGGTGATCGCCATATCTTCGATCGTGTTGTCGATGCGCTTGCGCGAATACCGGAACGTCAGGCTCCAGTTCGGCTTCACCGCCCATTCGGCGCCGGTTACGAATTCGTGCTGCTTCATGGGCTTCATGGACGGGGAGATGGCCGGGTCGCGGGGATCGGCCTTGGTGGCGCGGAAGTCCACGTTCTCGATGAACCGTCCGACATTCACACCCGGCGCCGGCCCGGTGGCCGGGCAGCCGCCGCCCGCCGGATACGACGGGGTGATCTTGGTGTAGTCGGTCTCGTCCATGGCGTATACGCAGTTGTGCCAGTAGTCGCTGCCGAAGGAGCCGCGCGCCAGACCGAGTTTCATGATGTCGTAAAACTGGCCGTAGCTGGCGTAGACCTTGACTTTGCCGTTGTGCAGCAGGTCGTAAGCCCCACCGAGGCGCGGGCCGATCTTGTCGCCCCAGCCGAAGTGCACGGTGGGGAAGCGGGTCGGATCGAAGGGCGGCTGTGTTTCCTGGTCCAGGCGAAGACCCACATTCAGCGTCAGGTGCCGGGTGACCTGCCACTGATCCTGAATGTAGAACGCCTGCGCGGATTGGTGATCGGAGCCGGTATTCGTGACGCCGGTGCCCACCACGAAGTAACCGTATTTGCCCTGACAGACCGGCTTGCCGAAGTTCGACAGGTTGGAAGCGACAATCGAGTCGCAGGCCGTGTTGCTGGTGACCGGTTGGTAGCTCTGGCCGAAGTAGAGGTTCACGGCGCCGCCCTGGAAGTTCTTCAGCACCTCGTCGGATTGCGTCTGACGGAAGTACCCGATCTTGAAGGTATGGGTACCGGCAAAGTTCACGAAGTACGACGTGTCCACGTTCAAACCCTTGCGCTTATACGCGTCGTAGACCGTCGCCAGGTTGCTGGGAATAGTTAGCAAAACCCGAGTTGTTGAACGACGAAGACGGGAACGCCGCGCCGGACAGATCCACGCTGGAGGCATTGACGACGCTCTGGTACACATAGCGCGTCCCGACCGGCGTTCCACGCTGTTCCGTGTTGTTGAAGAAATATCCGTAACGAACACTGACCACCAGCTTGGCGGTGGGGGTCCAGTCGCCGCCGAAAGTGTAGATCGACAGCGGATTGACGGATCCGGCATCTGCGCGCAGCGTGTTGGGGTCGGTGGTGCGGCCCGTATTGACCTGTCCTGCGGGGCTGTCTGCGCCGCCGAGTGTCCCCGTCTGCCGCCAGTACCCGTAGTTCCAGGAGCCGAACACACGCAGGGAATTCGTCACGCCATAATCCAGACGGTTGTACGCGTTGTGGTCGGTGCGCGTCTGGGTCAACGTCCGCGGCCCGGGATTGGCGGCCGTGAAGTTGGTGACGCGCCGGGTGGTGTCGACGCTGGGAATGTAGCTGCTGAACAGCCAGAGCTTGTTCTTGAGGGCCGGCCCGCCGATCTGATAACCGGGCTCGATGATCGTCTCCTGGTCTTTATTGGCCATGTAATATTCGGGAACCGCGTCGAGCCGGGTCGTCGTGTTCAAGGAGGGCAGGCCCGGGTTGGTGCGGAGACCACGATCCGAATTGTTCGCGTTGAACGCATTGCTTCGCAGGTAGCCGATCAGCGATCCGTGCCATTCGTTCGAGCCGTGTTTCGGTACGACGTTGACTACGCCGCCCAGTGCGCCGCCGTATTCGGCCTCGAAGCTGCTCGTCTTGACCTGAACTTCATCGATGAACTCCATCTGGAAGCTCTTGCCGACGCCGCCGTTCTGGATGTTGGTGATGTTGACGCCATCCACCATGTAGACGTTTTCCGAGTCGCTGGCGCCATCGATCTGGTAGCCTGCGACTCCTCCGGACGTGCTGCCGCTCTGCAGTGGTTCGCCGCGTGCGCCGGGCGCGAACGGAATGATCGATTGGAACGATCGCCCTTTGGGGAGATTGTCCAGCACTTCCTGCGGCACGGTTACGGCGACTTTGCTCTGTGTGGTGTCCACCATCGGCGCTTCGCCCGAGACTTCCACCGTCTCGGTGACTGCCCCGACCTCCAGACGGATGTCGATGGTCGGCTGGC
Organism: Bryobacterales bacterium; assembly: GCA_963836015.1. Classification (GTDB taxonomy): domain Bacteria; phylum Acidobacteriota; class Terriglobia; order Bryobacterales; family Bryobacteraceae; genus CAWCDJ01. The sequence continues at coordinate 49,409 of CAWIIF010000005.1, forward strand.
GACCAACTGTCAGATCGATCCCACCCTGCTTGAAATTGCGGAAGCCGCTGGCACTCACGGTCATCGTGTAGGTGCCCGGGGGCAAGGCGGCGAACCGGTAGTTGCCTCCGTCGTCGGTCTGTAATTTCCTGGTTCCAAGCAGCGCCGGTCCGGCGACTTCGACGGTCGCATTGACTACCGCGGCCCCGGACGGATCCTTGACGCTCCCCTGTACTCCTGCTGTTGTCTCCTGGGCCCAAGCTCCTGGCATGATCAGCGACGCGATCAATGCCACCGGCAGCAGGGCCCACGTTCCCCTGTAGCGACGATGCATTAATTTTCCTCTCCGTTACTGGATTGAGGGGCTTGGACGCAAAGAGGCTACGAACACACCTCTACCGATCCGCGGATTAACAGGAACCCCCTCGTTTTCACCCGGCCCGCCCCGTTGCGGGCATTGGCGCTTCAACGTTAATGGGGTAAATTGTCCGCCAATCGGATCGGGAAAGCAAGGAGTTTTTGAGGCGGGAAGGTTGACAGTACCTTTAGGGTGGTGGTTCTATGACGCGGCAGGTTAACTTCAAAAAGGAAACTCGGGGCAGTCCACAAAATAATCGAGAACTGCCCCCTGCGAGGATTAAAAGCGCAGCGTGAAGCCGGCCTCACCAGCGAAGAACTGCGGGATCACGACGCTCGAAGGCGTGATGAACCCGTTTGGCGTTGCGAAAGCGGAACTCTTGATGTTGCCTTGGTAATTTCCGCCGAAGTTTGCGCGGTTGGTGACGTCGAAGGCCTGGAAGATGAACTGCAACGAAGCCTTCTCGCGGAGCTTGATCGTCTTGCTGAACCGCGTGTCCAACTGGAAGAACGGCGCGCCTCGTTGGGAGCCGAACGAGGAGGTGTAGCAGCTTCCGTCCGCCAGGCAGGACCGGATCTGTGCGGCGGTATAGCTCTTGGTCGCCGTGAGGTTGTTGGGCTGATTGGCCAGCAATACCGCGAAATCGGTAGTGCTGCCGTTGCCGACGCCGTAATAGTCCAGGCCCTGCTTGAGGGAGTACGGCCTCGCCGACGCCAACTGCATGATCGGTGCAAACTGGATGCCCCACGGCAGTTGCACGACTCCGCTGACGGTCCAGCGATGCCGTTCATCCACCGGGGAGGGACCGAAATCGTGCGCCGCGAAGATGTTGGAGGGGTCGGTCGCGCCCTGGCCGAAATTCGCCGCTGATCCGTTGTAAGCCAGCGCCTTCGAAAGCACGTAGCTTGTATTGAGCGTAAAGCGGTGGCTGAACCGGTGGCGCCAGGTAATGTTCAAACCGTCATAGCGAGAGCGATCCACCGAGGCGAAATCCGTGATGCTGCCGAGCACCGGCTGGCCGGCGGCCTTGAAAGCATTGTCCAGCAGGCGGCCGGAGAAGTTCGGGCTCTTGGGATTGAGCTGAAGGCTCTTCGATTCGTGGAGGCTGAGAACGTGCGTGTAGTCGGCCTCGATCGCGTTGGAGTCATTGATCGAGAAGGTGTAGCCGATGTTGAACTGTTCGGTGTAAGGGTTGCGATAAGCCGGATCGATCAGGCGCCCGGTGGAACCGGCGGGAAGGCTGGTCGGCGGCGGAGGCGGCGTTGGTAACGCATCCACCCCGTACCGGAACTGCGAGAGGGGCAGCCCAGTCGTGGGAACGACGTCCGCATTCGGGTCGCCCGGCCCGACGCTGTTGAGGTTCAGGACTGTCGCGAAGATGGTCGGGTTGGCCTGCTGGATCATGAACAGCGTGATGTTCTCGAAGATCTGGCCGTAGTACAGCCCGAATCCTCCGCGCAGCACGTGCCGGTTATGTCCCGTCAGGTCATAAGCGAAGCCCACGCGCGGGCTGAAATCCTTGTTATCGTCGTGCGGAAGACTGCCGGCGTAGGGGCTGCCAATCGCCTTCAGCTCCTGGTAGGCCCGCGCATTCTGCTGCACCGAGCCGGCTACCAGGCCCATATCTTTGTCCCAACGAAGCCCCAGGTTCAGCGTGAGACGGCGACTTACTTTCCAATCGTCCTGGAAGTAGAGGCCCAGCATGTTGGTGCTCAGCAGGAAGTAGGGGTTGCCGGAGGTCTCCGAAATGTTGGTGATCAGGCCGGGCGTGGCGAAGCCCTGAGGATAGAGCGTGGTGTTGCCCAGGATCTGGCTCGGGTCCGCCCCGAATGTCACCGCCGGAGTCGGAGTGAATTCGAAGAACCCGCCGAGGGTCGGCTCGTGCAGCCAGTCGACGCCCATTTTGAAGCTGTGGTTCCCGTGCATGATGGACAGGTCGTCTTTGAACTGCCATTTTTTCTGGAACGACTGTTGCGGCACGTTGCCGTTGGTTCCGAACGTCTCGCCGGAGGCAAAGGTCACGGTTGGAACCTTCAAGGTCGAATCGATCACGTTGTTCCAGTATTGGTACCCGACGGTGGCGGCGTTGACGATCGTCGGCGAGAATACGGAGTTAAAATTCGCGCTGGCCAGAATCAGGCGGTTGGTGGTGAAGTTTCCCGCGGTCAGATCGTTTTGGGATCCGGACTGGTCATTCAGACCGTTGTTCTGCTGATCGGTATAGCTCACGAACATCGCGTGCTTGTCGTTGAAGCGATGGTCGAGGCGGCCGTTGTAACGCCAGTCGAAGTAGGGGGTGCCGATTGTCGCCGATGGCTGCGCCCCCAGCGGCTTTGCCAGGGTCAACTCGCTGAAGGCGCTTGGATCCGTAATGATGCTGGTGGATTCGCGCTCGCGCTCCAGGGTAAAGAAGATGAAATCCTTGTCCTTCCGGATAGGACCGCCGAACGAGCCGCCGAACTGCTGGCGGGAATAGGGAGACTTGTCATTGCCGCTCTGCTTGGAGAAATAGTCGTTGGCGTTGAGCGCTTCATTGCGGTCGAACAGGTACAGCGAGCCGTGCATTTCGTTGGTGCCGGACTTGGTAATCGCCGTAATGGCGGCGCCCTCGCTGCGGCCGTTTGCCGCCGAGAAGCGCTGCGTGCTGATGTTAAATTCCTGTACAGCCTCAAGCGGAAGCTGCATCACCGGTCCGCCCACGGTGTTGTCCTTGTCGTCGATCCCGTTGACCGTGACGTTGACGTTGCGGCCGCTCGAGCCGTCCACGGCGAATACGCCGACGCGGTTCTTGGTCGGATCGTACGAGTTCACCGGACGTGCGCCCGGCGCCAGATAGGCCAGGTTGACGAAGTCCCGGCCGTTCAGAGGCAGGTCTTGGATCTCCTTGGTCGAGATCGGTATGCTGACATCGGTCTTGGTGGTGTCTACGAGCGGCGCGCCGGTCGATTCCACGGTGACTACTTCGGTCTGCGTGCTCGGTGAAAGTGTGGCATCGATCCGGGTGGTCTGGCTCACGGAGAGTCCTACGTTCGCGAAAACCGCCTGGGCGAAGCCGGTCATCGTGACCTGCACCTTGTAGGTGCCGGCCGGAAGCAGGTTGAAGCGATACTCGCCGGCCTCGTTAGTGGTCGTCTGGCGGCTAAGGCCCGTTTCGGCATTGGTAGCCTTCACGGCAGCGGCGGGTACGGACGCACCGCTCTTATCGGTGATCGTTCCCAGCAGCGTTCCAGTTGCGTTTACCTGCGCGTCTAATGTAAAGCCGGCAAGCAGAATGCATGCCAGCATGAGAAACACAGATCGTTTCATATCCCTCCCTTGGAGTGCAGGGTGTCTGACTCCGTTACATGGACAACCGCGGCACCCTTTTTTACAACTAGGGTTCCAGCATCTCTACCGGATGCCTTAGCGATTAACTCTTCTTAACCTCGTCTGAAAGCTATTGGGTAGATTGTCGGGGATTCAGGGAGAGAAATCAAGAGGTGGAGGGAGACCGACGGGCGGGTAAAAAGGGCCGGGCGGACGACGTTAAGTCGACCCGCCGCCGGCGATTAACTGTCTAGTACTTCGGTACGCTGGGATCGACCTTGTCACTCCAGGCCAGGATTCCACCCACCACGTTGCGCACCTTCTGGAATCCGTTCTGCCGCAGGAAGCCGCAGGCCTTGGCGCTGCGCATGCCGCTCTTGCAATGAATCACGATATCGGCGGCCGGGTCGAACTCGCCGATGTGTTTCGGAAACTCCCCGAGCGGAATCAGCTTCGCGCCCGGGATGCTGCAGATCCTGTACTCGTGCGGCTCCCGCACGTCGATCAGTACGAAGTCGTCGCCGCGATCCAGCTTGGCTTTTAGTTCGGTAACGTCGATTTCACCTTCGTTCACTTTGGACTCCTGGGCGGGGGCCGCTTGCGGCTGGGGAACCCCGCAGAATTGATGGTAATCGATGAGCTTGGTGATGGTTCGGTGCTCGCCGCACACCGGGCACTCCGGGTCCTTCCGCAATTTCAGCTCTCGGAACCGCATGCCGAGCGCGTCGTACAGGAGCAGACGCCCCACCAACGGCTCGCCAATCCCCAGGATCAGCTTCACGGTCTCGGTCGCCTGGATCAGCCCGATCGTTCCGGGCAGAATGCCCAGCACGCCGCCTTCGGCGCAGCTCGGAACCAGTCCGGGAGGAGGCGGTTCCGGATACAGGCAGCGGTAGCATGGTCCACCCTCGTAGGCAAATATAGTGGCCTGCCCTTCGAAGCGGAAGATCGAGCCGTAGACATTCGGCTTCCCCAACAGCACGCAGGCGTCGTTCACCAGGTAGCGGGTCGGGAAGTTGTCGGTGCCGTCTACGACCAGGTCGTAGTCCTTCAGAATCTCGAGCGCGTTCTCGCTGGTCAGCGCCACTTCATACCGCGCGATCTCCACGTGCGGATTGATGGCCTGCATCTTTTCCGCCGCCGAATCGAGCTTCTTGCGGCCCACGTCCTTGCTGAAGTGGATCACCTGCCGCTGCAGGTTCGTAAAATCCACGGTGTCGAAATCCACCAGCCCGATCTTGCCGATGCCGGCCGCCGCCAGGTAGAGACCGAGCGGCGCGCCCAGCCCTCCGGTTCCCACCAGCAGCACCTTGGCGGCCTTCAGCTTTTTCTGCCCTTCGATGCCGACCTCGGGGATGATCAGATGCCGGCTGTAGCGCAGGATCTCCTCGTTCGAAAGCGTGACCTCCTCCGCCGGAGGCGCCAGAGTGGACCCGCCGGCGATGGAGGGCACGAGCGAGAGCGTGTCGCCATCCTTGGCGGGCGTGGCGTCCTTGCCCAGGTAGCGGATGTCTTCGTCGTTCAGATAGACATTGACGAAGCTTCGCACCTTGCCTTCATCGTTGAAGATCTGCTTCCGCAGGTCCGGATACTGGGCGGTTAACGCATTCAGCACTTCTCCCACGGTGCTCCCGGAGACACTCACCGTGTCCTGCTTTCCGGTGAACTGCCGCAGGGGCGTCGGGATCAAAACTTTGGCCATATCAGTAGATCAACTCCTCTTTCGCCGCTTCGGTCTGCTCGGCATTCGGCAGCCAGCTATTGGCGTGGTGGAATTCGCCCTTCTGGATGGAGAGCACTACGAAAGAATACCAGGGGCAGGAATTCTGTAAATCGGTCTTGGAAAAGTAGGCGTCGCAATCGGGATGCGAATGATAGATCCCGATGAGGTCCAGGTTGCGCTCGCGCGCGGCTTTGTCGGCCGCCATGAGATCTTCGGGCCGCAGCTCGTAGCGCGCGGCCTGCGCGCCTTCGAAGGCATTCTCGAGCGGCATGGCTTCGACCACGATCTTTTCGCCGTCCGCGAGCGAGCCAAGCATGGCGCCGCAGCATTCGTTGGGATAGGTCTGGCGTGCGTGCGCTACCATGCCCGCCCAGGGACCGGATTCGATTCGGATCATTTACTCGTCCCAGAAGTGTTCGCTGAGGTATTTCTCCGCGCTGTCGCAAAGCATCGTAACTATCAGGCCGGTCTCGCCGCGCTTCGCGATTTCGCGTGCCAGCAGGGTGGCGGCCAGAACATTGCAGCCGGACGAAATCCCCACGAGCAGACCTTCTTCGCGCGCGAGGCGCCGCACCATGGCATAGGCATCCTCGGTCTCGATCCACAGATTGCCGTCCGCCAGGTTCTCATCATAAAACCCCGGCCGGATCGCCGTGGGCATGTGCTTCAGCCCTTCGAGTCCGTGGAAACCGCTGGAGGGTTGGGCCGACCAGCACTCCACTTCCGGCAAGTCGCGTTTGAGCCTGCGGGTGACGCCGGTGAACGTCCCGCTGGTGCCCATGGCGGCTACGAAGTGGGTGAGGCGTCCGGCGGTCTGCTTGATGATCTCCGGCGCGGTGCCGTCGAAATGCGCCCGCCAGTTGGCGGGGTTGTTGTACTGGTCGGGATAGAAATAGCGGTCGGGGTCCTCTTCGTAGATCTTGCGGCACAGGCGAATGGCGCCGTCCGACCCCTCGCCCGCATCGCTGAAAATCGTCTCCGCGCCGTAAGCCTTCAGAATCCGCTTGCGCTCTTCAGAGGCGTTGGCGGGCAGCACGAGCTTCACCCGGTACCCGCGGTTGGCTCCGATCATGGCGTAGGCGATTCCGGTGTTCCCGCTGGTGGAATCGAGAATCGTGCGGCTCGGGTTCAGGCGTCCGGAGCGCTCGCCGTCGAGCACCATATTTAAAGCCGCCCGGTCCTTCACCGATCCACCAGGATTGAAGTACTCCGCCTTGGCGCAGATCTCGACACCGGGGAATTCCGCCGGGATACGCTCGAGACGGACCAGCGGTGTATTGCCGATCGTGGCCAGCAGCGGTTCCGCCTCGGTTCGGGCGAGATAGGGGACGGGTACGACGTACGCCATGTTCACCTTCTTGGATTCCTTTCCTCCCAATTCGGATGCGAACATTGCATCTTAAAGGAAGTAAAGGAATTCCCTGGCTCTCTGAGCTTGCCCCATTGTATCATCCCCCTAATCCCTGTCAACGAAGTAGGGTAGGATAGGCCTCCTGGCCTGTCCATCGCGCCGGAGGCGCGCGCACACGCCTTCGTTCTACCGTTACGCAAGCTGGCACGCCGGAATCGCCCCCATTTTCCCTTTTCGCGCCCATAAACAGAATCAATCGGAATTCATCGAATCGAAAGATCGGCGATGCTATTCTGACTCTTCATAGAGGGAGATTTATGACCAAGTCTTGCTTTTCCGCCTTACCCCCGGTGTGTGCCTTGTTGCTGGCAACCGCGGTGAGCGCCTTTTCCCAGGGCGCCGGCTCCGGCACCATTACCGGCACTGTCACCGACCCGACCGGCGCGCTGGTCCCCGGCGCGGCGGTCGTAGTCCGCAACATCGATACTGCCATCGAACGAAAGACCGAGACCAGTGAGGGAGGCGTTTTCGGCGCCGCCTTCCTGCAGCCCGGCCACTATGAAGTCCGCGCCTCGAGAGCAGGCTTCGCGACGGTTGTCCGCAAGGACCTTGTCCTTCAGGTGGGGCAGACCCTGTCCATCGACTTGAGCCTGGCCGTGCAAACGGCCCAAGCCGAGGTCACCGTTTCCGGCGAAGCCCCAGTGGTCGATACGGAGAAGACCGAAGTATCGCAGGTCGTGAGCCAGGGGCTGGTGGAGAATCTCCCGATCGCCGGCCGCCGCTGGGACAATTTCGCGCTCCTGACTCCCAACGTCACTACCGATGGCGGCAGCGGACTGGTCTCCTATCGCGGGATCTCGGGGCTCTACAACGAGAACTCGGTGGATGGAGCCAACAACAACCAGGCCTTCTTCTCGGAAGCCCGCGGCCGCGCGGTCAGCGGCGCGTATGTTTACAGCATGGATTCCATCAAGGAATACCAGGTCAGTTCCAGCAACTACAGCGCTGAGCTGGGCCAGGCTGCCGGGGGCGTCGTCAACGCGGTCACGAAGTCCGGCACCAACCAGATTCACGGCGACCTGTTTTACTACCTGCGCTACCCTTCGCTGAACGCGCTGGACCCGATCAGCAAGTCACAGGGCATCTACAGCCAGCCGATCCACCAGCAGCAGCAGTTCGGCGTGAGCGTCGGAGGGCCGATCATTAAGGACAAGCTCTTCTACTTTTTCACTTACGACGGCTCGCGCCGGGTCAACCCCGTGACTTACACCAGCAGCTCGCGATTTCCGCTCGCCTGCCCGTCGCAGATCACGGCCTCGCAGTGCGCCGCGGCCAACAGCTTTCTGGCGGCGCAGGTGGGCGTCTTCCCCCGTGCCACTAACCAGGACCTCGGATTCGGCAAGATCGATTACCAGCTCACCCCGTCCAATCATGTCAGCGCGTCGATGGATTTCATGAACTATCACGCGCCGAATGCCTATAGCACCAACCCTTCCTACAACAACCTTTCGGTCACCGCCAACGGAACCAACACCACCCACGAGCGCATCTTCGTCACCAACTGGGATTCCACCATCAGCAACAGCGTGGTGAACAATCTCCGGTTCCAGTGGGGACGCGACCTCGAGATTACCTCGGCCAACGCGCCCGGACCGAGCGTGGGCATCGCCAGCGTGATGACATACGGCCAGCCTAACGCCCTGCCGCGGCCCGCGTTTCCCGACGAGCATCGCTACCAGCTTTCCGATACCGTCTCTTTCGTTCATGGCCGGCACACCATGAAGGCCGGGATCGACTTGAACTTCATCCACGAGCTTCTGATCAACCTCTACCAGGGCGGCGGGCTTTATAACTACAACGGCGCAGCCCAGACGGCTTTCAATAACTGGGTGCTCGACATGTACGGCGTCAATACCGGCGACGGACTGACCGGCCGGCACTTCAGCAGCTTCGCACAGGTGACCGACCCCATCACGGGAGTCGGAAAAGATGATTTCTACAACAACGACGTGGCGGGTTACGTGGAAGACAATTGGAAGGTCAATACCCGGCTCACTTTGAACCTCGGCGTGCGCTACGACCTGCAGATGGTACCGCAGCCGCCCCAGCCCAATACCGCGACACCGCTCACGACCCTCTACTCGAGCACCATCAAAATCGATAAGAACAACTTCGCGCCGCGCATCGGCGCTGCCTGGAACCTGGCTTCCAATACCGTCTTGCGCGCGGGCTACGGAATGTTCTTCGCCAAGACTTCCAACAGCACCTATTACGCCATCCGCGTGGAGAACGGGGTTTACCAGCAGACCTTCAACTGCACCCCGACCACCTGCCCCACTCTTGCGTTCCCCAACGTCATTTTCCCCGCGCCCGGAGCACCGCTTGCTGCGCCGTTCACCGGGGCGCTGACTCCCCAGGTGACCACTTTCGCTCCGCCCGCCGCGACCCAGTTGACGCACGGACTGGTCCCCGATTTCATCAATCCCATGGTGCACGAGGGCGACATCACCTTCGAGCGCCAGTTGCCGGGCAACACCAGCTTCTCCGCCGCCTATGTCTTCAGCCGCGGCATGCACCTGCCGATGTTCATCGACGGCAACCTGGCGCCCTCCACGTCCACCAAGAGCTTCGACGTCCTCTCGTCCAGCGGCTCTACGGCGCAGACCATCACGGAGCCGTTCTACACCAAGCGGGTGGACGCCACGGGCGTGATCCTGGTGGGGTCGAGCGACGTGAACTCCTGGTACAACTCCATGGTTATCACGTTCCGCAAGCCCATGAGCCACGGGCTGGAGTTTCTTGCAAACTACACGCTGAGCAAGGCCACCGACGGCGGCGAAGTGCCCGGCCAGTACGGCACCTTCTACGGCACCGATTCCCCGGTCGATCCCTTCAACCGTAAGCTCGAATATGGCACCTCGGACCTCGACCAGCGGCAGCGTTTCGTCGCCAGCGGCGTTTGGATGCCCCGCATCGGCGGCATCTCCAGCCGGCCCTTGAATCTGCTGGTGAACGGCTGGAACTTCGCCAGCATCCTCACCGTGGCTACCGGGCAGCCCATCACCGGCCAGATCAGCGGCTTCGCGTCGGGCGGTCCCGACGGCGGGCTCACCGGCGGAACGGTCAGCAATTCGGGCGGATCGATCGGCGGGCGGGCTCCCTGGATCGCCCGCAATGCCTACCGTCTGCCATCGCTGCACAACCTGGATTTCCGCATCGGCCGCCAGTTCGCGGTAGCGGAACGCATCCGGCTGCAATTCATCGGCGAAGCTTTCAACCTGTTCAACACGACCAACATCACCGCCGTGAACACCACCCAGTTCAATTACACCAATGCCGGAACGGGCGGCTGCGCGGGCCATACCAACGCCTGCCTGATCCCCAACGCGGCTTTCCTGGCGCCCACGACCGCGTCGAACTTTGTGTACGCCTCGCGCCAGCTGCAGATCTCGGCGCGCCTGACATTCTGACCGCTACAATCGGATATGGCATTCGACGGCCTCCGCGTGCTGGCTTTTGAGAGCCGGCGCGCGGCCGAGATCGGGGAGCTAATCCGCAAGCAGGGGGGCCGGCCCTTCGTGGCGCCATCGATGCGCGAGGTCCCGGTGACCGAAAACGACGCCGTGTTCGAATTCGCCGAGAGCTTGTTTCAGGGCCGGTTCGACATGGTGATCCTGATGACGGGCGTCGGCACGCGCCAGTTGAACCGGGTGCTCGCCACCCGTTATCCCGAATACGCCTTGGCGGACGCCTTTCGCAAAATCACCCTGGTGGCGCGCGGCCCGAAGCCTATCGCCGCGCTGCGGGAAATGGGCCTCAACCCCGCGCTCACTGCGCCCGAGCCGAATACGTGGCGGGAAGTCCTGGCCGTTACCGAAGGCCGGCCCGAGCGGTGCATCGCGATTCAGGAATATGGCCGCAGCAATCCGGAACTGGCCGCCGGGTTGCGCAGCCGCGGCGCCGAGGTGACGGCGGTTCGCATCTACCAATACGGGCTTCCCGAAGACCCCGCTCCGCTGCGTGAAGCCGCCCGCCGCTTGGCGGACGGCGAGGCCGACGTGGCGCTGTTCACCACTGCCGTCCAGATCGAACACCTTGCCCGCGTCGCCCGCGAGGCCGGGATCGAGGAAGCCGCCCTGGCCGGGTTGCGGCGCTGCCGCGTCTGCTCCATCGGTCCTACCACCACCGAGGCGCTCGAGCAGTTCGACATTCATCCGGCGCTCGAGCCGTCGCACCCCAAGATGGGGCTTCTGGTGCGGGAGGCGGCGGAACGCGCACACGGCTAAACTAGGGGAGTGGCATCCGGCAAAAAACCGCTTTCGGTGATGGTAGGCGAATATACCGCGCTGGCGTTCATGCTGCCGGCCGCCACCTTCATCGGCTATTTGATCGGCTACCTCCTGGATAAGGCGTTCGGTACGCACTTCCTGTATATCCCGTTCCTGGTGTTGGGGATCGCCGCGGGGTTCGTGCAGCTCATCCGGCAGCTGATGCGGGACACCCGGAATGACGGCTCCTGACGACCGGTTCTACGACCGGGCCCTGGAGCGCATTGCCCGGTTGATGTTCGCCCTGGGCGTGGGCGGGACGATGGCCGCGTGGGGCTGGCGCGGCTGGGAGTGGGGCGCCGGTTTCGCGCTGGGGTCGGGCGCCTCCTGGCTCAACTACCGCTGGCTCAAGAATATCGTGGACACTCTCGCCGGACGGCGGCCCAAGAGCAAGCGCGTAGCCATCCTGGCCGGCCTTCGCTACCTACTGTTGGGTGGTGGAGCCTATGTTATATTGAGATATTCGAAAATCAGTGTCGCGGCCGCACTGGCGGGGTTGTTCGTCTCGGCTGCCGCAGTCATCATCGAAATCCTGATCGAACTGTTGTATGCACGAGACTGAGCTCTTCGTAACGAAAATCTTCAACGACCATCTGGCCGGGGTGGCGAATTGGGCGCTGGGACTCGTTGGGATGCACCAACATCCGCGTCCGTGGGCGAATTTCGTCGTGATGGAACTGCTGGTCGCCGCCATAATCGTGATACTGTTCGCGATTCTGCGGCCGAGACTTTCGGCCACCGCGCCCGGCAAACTGCAGCACACGTTCGAAGTGATTTACGAGTTCCTCAACGGGCAGGCCGACGAGCAGGTGGGTCACGACGGACACCGTTACCTGGTGTTTTTCGGAACGATCTTCATTTTTGTACTATTCGGCAATCTCATCGGCATCATCCCGGGCATGGAGTCGCCTACCATGGCGCCGGCTGTGCCGCTCGGTTGCGCCCTAGCGACGTTCCTTTATTACAACTACGTGGGCATGCGAGCTCAGGGAGTGGGCAAATACATGGTGCATTTCGCCGGTCCGATGCCGATCCTGGCGCCCCTCATGGTGCCCATCGAGCTCATCAGCCACCTGGCCCGGCCGCTCTCTCTTACCATCCGTCTTTACGCCAATATGTATGCCGGCGAGCAGGTGACCCTCGTGTTTCTCAGCCTGACGTATTTCCTGGTGCCCGCCGTCTTCATGGGGCTGCACATTTTCGTTTCCCTGCTACAGGCTTATATTTTCATGCTCCTGACCATGATGTACGTGGCCGGAGCTGTAGCTCACGATTAATACCGGCATTTTGCCGCTCCTCCAGTGTGAGCCCGGCTGCAAGAGGATGACGGGAACCACCTCCTGGGAGCGATTCTTATCGAGGAGAGTACGATGACAAAGAAATTCCTGATGCTGCTGGCGCTGCTGTTGCTGGCCAGCACCGTAATGTTCGCCCAGACCCCCGGCACCACCGCGCCGGCGACCGGCTGGTGGGTATCGGTCAGTGCCGGTTTCGGCATGGCGATCGCCTCCGGCCTTTGCGGTCTGGCCCAGGCGAAGGCGGTGGCCGCTTCTGCCGAGGGTATGGCCCGGAATCCCGGCGCCGCCGGCGCTATCCGGTTCGCGCTGCTGTTAGGCCTGGTGCTGATTGAGTCGCTAGCGCTTTACACCCTGGTTATCATCATTCTGAAGGTCAGTTAACGTTCAGGTTAACAAGTCCGGGACGGATCCTTCCGTCCCGGCGCTCCCTCCTCCCGTACTTCTGGACCAAAAATTCTAGTACTGCAAAGCTCCCAGCGCCGGGCTGGTCTATTGACCCAATCCCTACTACCAACTAGCATTAGGGACGACTTGATGGAACAACGTCAGAACCCGCCGCTTTCAGCTCGAGCTGCCGCTCTCGATCACCCGTTCCGGTACCGCGCGGGTCACCTTCTCCGGTCTCACCCGGAATATCAGTTCGTCAGGCGTCTTGTTCACTGCCGGCGGACCAGCCCGATCTGGGCGGGCCGATCGAGTACGTAATCCTTCTGCACCGGGAGGGGCCCCAACCAGTCAGCCTGCGCTGCGTCGGGAAGGTCGTGCGGTCGGAGCAGACCTATGCCGGCCCGGACGACCAGGACTCTGCGTACCGCATCGCTGCCACGCTCGAGCGGTGGGAATTCGTTCGCGACCGTCAGTACGACGCTGTGGCCCAATAGCCGCCGTTCCTGCTTGTTTCTTTCGCCGCTTTGTTATAACGTAGCAAAGAAAAGGCGAAAGATAGCATGGACTTGTCCCTCGGATTTCCGGAATTCTCGCAGGAACTCACGATCTCGACGAAGGCCTCGCTCGAAAGCGTGGTGTCCTCCCTGCGCGCCGCCCACCAGCAGCCGGATTCGCCGGTACGCGCCGTTCACCACCAGCCGGCGGTCGAAGGCACTTTCGCCGATATGCCGGACGCCATCGACCAGCGCCTTCGCGGAGCGCTCGAGCGGCGCGGCATCACGCGCCTCTACTCTCACCAGGCCGAAGCGTTCGACCACCTGCAAGCCGACCGGAACGTGGTGATCGTGACCCCTACCGCAAGCGGCAAGACCCTGTGCTACAACCTGCCGGTGTTGAACGCGCTGCTGGCCGACGACAGCGCCCGCGCCATGTACCTGTTCCCCACGAAGGCGCTGGCCGAAGACCAGTTGCACGAATTTCAGGCCGCGGTGGACGGGATGGGTTCCGGGATCCGCGCCTTCACCTACGATGGCGATACCCCGCAGGACGCCCGCAAAGCCATACGGCAGCGGGCCAACGTCGTGCTGACCAATCCGGACATGCTGCACTCGGGCATCCTGCCGCACCACACACGGTGGGCGCGGTATTTCGAGAATCTGCGCTACCTGGTGATCGACGAGCTGCACTATTACCGCGGGGTTTACGGCAGCCACTTGGCGAACCTGCTGCGGCGGCTGCGGCGTATCACGGAGTTTTACGGGTCGCGGCCGAGGCTGATCTGCTGCTCGGCGACTATCGCCAATCCGCGCGAGCTGGCCGAGGCGTTGACCGGCGAGCCGTTCGAGCTGGTGGAGCGGAACGGCGCTCCGCGCGGCGAAAAATACTTCGTCTTCTATAACCCGCCGGTGGTCAACCGCCAGCTCGGCATCCGCCGCAGCTACATCGGGGAGAGCCGGCGAATGGCGCTGAAGTTCATCGAGAGCGGCCTGCAGACGCTGGTATTCGCGAATAACCGGCTGGCGACCGAAGTTCTCGTAACCTATCTTAAGGACGCCTGCGACCGCGGCCCCATTCCCAGCGAGACGGTGCGCGGCTACCGCGGCGGCTACCTGCCGCGCGAGCGCCGCGAGATCGAGCGCCAGTTGCGCGACGGCGAGATCCGCGCGGTGGTCGCCACGAACGCGCTCGAGCTGGGGATCGATATCGGCTCGCTCGACGCCGTGGTGATGGCCGGATACCCCGGCACCATCGCATCGAGCTGGCAGCGCGCGGGAAGGGCGGGCCGCCGCCAGGGGACCTCGGCTGCGGTGCTGGTGGCCTCCAGCGCGCCTCTCGATCAGTACGTAGTCGAGCATCCGGACTATTTCTTCGGCCGCTCCCCCGAGCACGCCTACATCAATCCCGACAACCTCGAGATCCTGCTGGCCCACCTCAAGTGCGCGGCCTTCGAGCTGCCGCTGCGGGATGGGGAATCGTTCGGAAAGCACCCGACCGGCGATCTCTGCCGCTTCCTCGAAGAGGGCGGCTTCCTGCACCACTCCGCGGGGGCCTGGCACTGGACGTCCGACAGCTATCCCGCCGACGCCACCAGCCTGCGCTCGGTATCGAGCGACAACTTCGTGGTGGTCGATACCACCGGCGAGCCCAAGGTGATCGCCGACGTTTCCTTCAACGCCGCGCTCACCACCCTGCACGAGAAGGCCATCTACCTGCACGAACGGACCCAATATCACGTGGATCGCTTCGACTACGAACAGCGCAAGGCCTACGTCACGCGCGTGGACTGCGACTACTATACGGATGCGATCGACTACACCCAGGTCAAGACTCTCCAGGAGTTCGAAGGGGAGCCATTGGGGGGCGCCCGCCGCGCGCACGGCGACGTGCGCGTGAACCGGCAGATCGTGGGCTTCAAGAAGATCAAGTTCTACACCATGGAAAACGTCGGCGCCGGGAAGCTCAACATGCCCGAGCAGGAGATGCACACCACCGCGTTCTGGCTGCATTTCCCGGCGGAATTCCTGACGCGGCTCGGCGACTTCACTCCCACCGAACGGCAGAGCGGCATCTCGGGCCTGGGGAACGCGCTGCGCACGGTGGCCGCGCTGCTGCTGATGTGCGACCCGCACGACCTCGGCGTGGCGTTGAGCGAGGAGATCGCCGGCGGCCTGGTCGCGTTCGAGCCGAACCTGTATCTTTACGACGCCTACCCGGGCGGAGCCGGCCAGAGCGCGCCGCTCTACCGCCTGTCGGACCGCCTGGTGAGCAATAGCGCCGGGCTGATCGCCTCGTGCGGTTGTGAAGCCGGCTGCCCCTCCTGCGTCGGACCGGCCGGCGAAGTCGGCGAGCGGGGGAAGGATGTAGCGGCGCGCATTTTGGCGATGCTGGGCGAACCGGCCTAACGCGTCTTCAACTGCTCCGGGAGCACGGCGTAGCCGGAGGGCGGCGGGAACATCGCGATCAGCAACTCGATCCTCCGCCTCAGATAGCGGCTCGGCATCTGCCGCGGGCCCGTCTCTACGTCGATGTCGCAGCAGGTGCCGTGCAGGTACAGCGTGAGGGTATCCTCGAACGCCTGTTTCGCATATTCGCGGAACAGCTTGGTTTCCTTCCGCACGTTGGTCTGGCGCCGCAGCAGCGCCTGCTTCAGGTGCCAGCTCTTCTCGTCTACCTCGCCGTGGATCTCCGCGCTCAGCTCCTCGCGGATGGTGCGATAGAAGCGGTCCTGCATCTCGTCCGGCCAGCGCTCGGCCACCACTCCGGCCAGCGCGTTATAAAACCGGTAGTGGTAGTCGGCGACTTCGATGTCTTTGATGCCGAGCGCGACAATCGTCATGCCTTCGAGTTCGCGCCGCGAGCTCGGAATATAGCGCGGCTCGGCCGGGCGCTCGAAGGTGACGCAATCTCCCTTCCCGTTGCTCTTCTCCAGGTACGGCGCCAGGATGAATCCGACATCCGGCAGCACCCCGGCGATCCCCGGCGAAATGGCGGCGATCGGGTCGGTGAGATACTGCCGCAGATCTTCCTCTGCCAGCGGGATCGTGGAAAAGTACGAAAACTTGTTGGATAGCGGAACCAACTCGCGGCGAAACCTCGCGGCAAGTTCGTCAACCGTTAATTTGGAACGCTCGGCGTCGGTGGACATCCCGTGGAACCGATTGTAACAAGGCGCCACGCTAAACTCAGTGATAGATGCATCGAAAAATCCTGGTGTCGGCGGGCGAGGCTTCCGGAGATCTGTACGCCTCGCTGGTGGTGGACGAGCTCCGCCGCCGCATTCCCGACGCCGAATTCTTCGGCTGTACGGGGCCGCGGCTGCGCGCGGCGGGTGTCGAGACCGTAGTGGATGCCGCCAGCCTGGCCGTGGTAGGGCTGGTGGAGGTGATTTCACACATTCCGCGGATCTATGGTGAATACCGCAAACTGCTGCGCGCGGCGGAAGAACGCCGGCCCGACCTTGCGATTCTCACCGATTCCCCCGATTTTCACCTCCGCGCGGCGCGCCGCCTCCACCGGGCGGGTGTCCCGGTAGTGTATCTGGTCGCCCCCCAGGCCTGGGCCTGGCGGAAGGGGCGAATTCCCGAGATGCGTCGTACCTTGCGCCGGCTGTTGTGCATCTTTCCCTTTGAGCAAGAGTTCTTTAGGCGCGAAGGGGTGGACGCGACCTACATCGGACACCCCCTGGCCGGGCTGGTCGGCGCCACCCTGACGAGGGACGAGTTTTTTCGGAAACACAGGCTGGCCTCGGGCCGTCCATTAGTAGCAGTGCTACCCGGAAGCCGTCGCGGCGAGGCTGCGCGCCATCTGCCCGCGCTGCTGGACGCCGTTAACCGGCTTTACCGGGAGCAGGCGGTGAATTTTGTTCTGCCGGCCTCGGCTACAACCGGGGCCCGCTTTTTTCAGGAGCGAATCGGCCCTTCTCCCATCCTTGTGATCGAAGGAGAAAGTTGGAATGCAATGGCCCATGCCGATCTCGCCCTGGCCGCCAGCGGAACGGTGACGGTGGAAGCCGCGCTGCTGGGAACACCGATGGTGACGTTTTACAGGGTGACGGGGCTTAGCTGGGTGGCTGGAAAGCTTTTGGTGAAGGTGCCGTTTTATTCAATGGTCAACTTGATTGCCGGCCGCCCGATCGTCCCCGAGCTGATGCAGAATGAGATGACCGGAGAGTCGATTGCGCGCGAGGCCCGCCGCCTGCTGGACGACGGGGAGTGCCCGCGCCGGAATGAAGGCCGGGCTGGCGGAAGTCGCCGGCCGGCTCGGAAGCGGGCAGGCCGCCCGGCCCGCCGCCACGGCCGCGGACATCATTCAAGAGATTCTGGAAGGACAAGTTGCTCATGTTTCGTGAACGCTCGATTCGCGCGGCCGCTCCGCTGACGGCCGGCCTGATTCTGCTCGCCGCGGTGGTGTCGGCTCCGGCGCAGGAGCGCCGCCCCGCCTCCCGCATCGACGTGGAGCAGTACACCATCGATGCCGAGATTTCACCCAACACCCAGTCCCTGGACGCCAAAGCCGCCGTGCGGTTCGTGCCCATGGACGACAATGTCACCTCGGCGGTGTTCGAGCTGAATAACGCGCTGAATGTGTCCAAGGTGGTGGATGGCGCAGGCAAGCAGATTCAGGCCTCGCGCAACCAGCAGGATTTCTCGGTCCGCCTGGGCTTCGACCAGCCTTTGCCGAAAGGCCAGCCCGTGACCCTGACCTTCTACTATGACGGCAAGTTGACCGGGCAGGAAGATTCGCCGGTCTACGGCATCAAGTTCGCCGCCATACACCCCGATTACGCCTACCTGATGTATCCGGCCCGCTGGTTCCCGGTAAGCGGCTATACCACCGACCGGTTCGCGGCCGAGATGCGCGTGACGGTGCCCTCCGGCTACACCGTGGTGGGCAGCGGTTTCGATACACACCAGGCGGTGGCCGATAAGACGCTTTACGACATCAAATTCGACAAGCCGTCTTTCCCCGGCAGCATCGCCATCGTGAAGGAACAGCCGGCCCGCGTGCAGGCCGAAGGCGTCACCACCAGCCTCTACTTCCGCGGCGCCGAAGCCGGCATGGCCGATCCCTACGGGCAGGAGATCGGCAAGGTGATGTCGTACTTCACCGGGCATGTTCGGAATTCCGCCGTACGCCAACCTGACCGTGGTCGAAACCGAGACCGGGGCGCCCAACGGCTACTCGGCGCCCGGCATGATCTTCCTCGCTCCCAACGCCATCGGACACCAGCCCAGCGCCAAGCTGGTGGCCAACCAGGTGTCGCGGCAGTGGTGGGAAGAGATGCTCTCGCCCACCACCCGCAATCACCTCTGGCTGACCAACGGCCTCGCCGCCTACTGCGAGCTTCTGTGGACCGAGCACACCGCCGGCGTCGGCGCCATGGAATCGGCGCTGCGCGACGTGATGGTGGAAGCTCTGACCGTGGATAACGTGCCCGTAATCCAGTCGTCCCGCCTGGAGGATTATTCCCCCGAGCTGTGGGCCCTCACCGGCAGCAAGGGCGCGGCCGTGGTGAACATGCTGCGTTACGTGATCGGCGACGACAAGTTTTTCCAGGTTCTCAAGGCGTTCGCGCAGCAGCACGTGTGGAAGTCGGTAAGCACCGAGGACTTCGAAAAGACCGTGGAAGGCGTCACCAACCAGGATCTGGGATACTTTTTCATCCAGTGGATCGAATCGAGCGGCGCACCCGAATTCAAGCTCGAATACACTATTTTCCGCACCCAGAAGGGTTTCCGCGTGATGGGCAAGATCTCGCAGGACCTGGACACCTTCCGCATGCCCGTGGATCTCAAGATCGAGACCGAAGGCAACCCGGAAGAGAAGCGCGTGGAAGTGGTGGGGACGTCCTCGGAATTCTCGGTGGACACATTCGGCAAGCCGAAGAACATTGTGATCGACGCCAACAACCGCGTGCTGCGCTACAGCCCTCAAGTCCGCGTAGCGGTGGCCATCAAGCGCGGCGAGCAGTTCGCCGAGCTGAGCGAATTCGCCGATGCGTTGAAGGAATACCAGAAAGCCCTGGAAACGACGCGTAACAGTTCGCTGGCGCACTACCGCATCGCGGAGGTCTACTTCCTGCAGCAGAACTGGCAGCCCGCCGCCAATGAATTCCGCGAAGCGCTCAACGGCGACGAGGAGCCGAAGTGGACCGTGGTCTGGGCCCACATCAACCTGGGCAAAATCTTCGACGTCACCGGCCAGCGCGAGCGCGCCGTCAATGAGTACAATTTGGCGATCCGCTCCAAGGACGACACACAAGGCGCCCAGGAAGAGGCTTCGAAGTATTTGAAGACCGCCTACGAGCGCCAGCGGCGTCCGGAACAGTAGAGGCCGGCCCGCTCACTTACGGTCGCGGCTCTGTGGGGTTCGGACGACTCTGGTAACATTCCAGTTTATGAGGGTCACGAAGTCCGTCCGAATCGCTATATTGCTCGCGTTCCCCCTGCTCATGCCGGCACAGCAGGGAGACCTGTACCGGGAACTCCGTTTCCGCCTGGTCGGCCCCTTCCGCGGAGGCCGCTCGGTGGCGGTAGCAGGGGTGGCTTCGCAGCCCAACACTTATTACTTCGGCGGCGTGGGAGGAGGAGTCTGGAAGACCACCGATTCCGGCGCGACCTGGGCGCCGGTTTCCGACGGATTTTTCAAGACCTCTTCAGTGGGCGCGCTGGCGGTAGCCGATTCCGACCCCAACATCGTCTATGCGGGGATGGGCGAAGCCTGTGTGCGCGGCAATGCCTCGAACGGCGACGGTGTCTACAAGTCCCTGGACGGCGGCAAGACGTGGCGCCACATGGGCCTCGACCAGACCTATCACATCGGCGCGGTGCGGGTGCATCCGAAGAATCCCGACATCGTCTACGTGGCCGCGCTGGGACACCTGTGGGGGCCGAACGAAGAGCGCGGCGTCTACCGGTCCACCGATGGCGGCACGACCTGGAAGCAGGTACTCACCCGCGGGCCGGATGCGGGCGCGGTGGACCTGGCGATGGATCCGGGCAACCCGCGCGTGCTCTATGCCAGCTTCTGGCAGGTGCGGCGCAACCCGTACCATTTCGATAGCGGCGGGCCGGGCAGCGGCCTATGGAAATCCACCGATGGCGGCGACCACTGGACGGACATCTCGCGGGCTTCGGGACTGCCGCGCGGCGTGCTGGGGCGGATCGGCGTGACGGTTTCGCCGGCGAATCCGGAGCGCGTGTGGGCTCTGGTGGAAGCGGCCGATGGCGGCGTGTTTCGCTCCGATAACGCCGGCCGCACGTGGACCAAGGTCAACGACCAGAACATTCTTCGCCAGCGCGCCTGGTACTACTCCCACATCTTCGCCGATCCGCGGAACCCCGACACGGTTTACGCCCTGAACACCGGGATGTACCGCTCGATCGACGGCGGCCGCACCTTCGCCTCGATCCGCACTCCGCACGGCGACAACCACGATCTGTGGATCGCACCCGACAATCCGGAGCGGATGATCGAAAGCAACGACGGCGGTGCGAATATCACGAGCGACGGCGGCCACACCTGGTCGAGCATCATGAACCAGCCGACCGCGCAGTTTTACCGTGTGGCGCTCGATAACGACTTCCCGTATCACATCTACGGCGCGCAGCAGGACAACACCACCGTGCGGACCGCCAGCCGCACCTCCGGATTCGGGATCACCGAGAGCGACTGGTACGACGTGGGCGGCGGCGAGAGCGGCTGGATCGCGCCCGATCCGCGCGATTCGGAGATCGTCTACGCCGGCTCCTACGACGGGCTGATCACGCGCCAGGACCATCGCACCGGGCAGAGCCGCGACGTCAACGCATGGCCCGACAACACCATGGGGTATGGCGTCGAGGCCATGAAGTACCGCTTTCAGTGGAGCTACCCGATTGCGTTTTCCCCGCACGATCCGAAGACCCTCTACATCGGGGCCAACGTGCTGCTGAAGAGCACCAACGAAGGCCAGAGCTGGGAGCCGATCAGCCCCGATCTGACGCGCAACGACAAGTCGAAGATGGGCACTTCGGGCGGTCCCATCACGCAGGACAACACCAGCATCGAGTATTACTGCACGATCTTCACTTTCATGGAATCGCCGGTGACCCAGGGCGTGATCTGGGTGGGTTCGGACGATGGGCTGGTGCACCTCACACGCGATGGCGGCAAGCACTGGGCGAACGTCACCCCGAAGGACATGCCGGAGTGGATCCAGATCAACTCGATCGACGCTTCGGCGCACGACCCCGGCACGGCCTACGTGGCGGCCACCATGTATAAGTCCGACGATTTCCGGCCCTACCTATATAAGACCACCGATTACGGCAAGACCTGGAAGAAGATCGTCAACGGGATTCCGGATCGCTCGTTCACCAGGGTGGTGCGCGAGGATCCTAATCACAAGGGCCTTCTGATCGCCGGTACGGAGTTCGGACTGTACATTTCGTTCGACGACGGAGACAACTGGAAGCCGTTCCAGCTCAACCTGCCCATCACCCCGATCACGGACGTAGCCTTTCAAAAGCGCGAGAAGGAACTGGTGGTGGCGACCCAGGGGCGGTCGTTCTACGTGCTGGACGACGTGCCGCTGCTCTATCAGTTGAACGATGCGGTCAAGACCACCGACGTCCACTTGTTCCAGCCGAAGGACACCTACCGCTTCGGCGCGGGACGGGGCTTCGGCGGCGGCGGGCGCGGGGGAGCGCCGGGAGTGGGCCAGAATCCTCCGGCCGGCGCGGTCGTCGATTACTGGCTGAAAGACAAGCCCCAGGGCGAGGTGACTCTGGAATTTCTCGACGCCTCCGGCAAGCTCGTAAAGAAGTTCTCGAGCAAGGAGACTCCCCGCCCGCAAGCCGGGCCTGCAGATGACGAGGAGAACCCGTTCCGGGGCGCTCCTCCGGCGCGGCTCACGGCCCAGGCGGGAATGAACCAGTTTGTGTGGAACCTGCGATATCCGGACGCTATCTCGTTTCCCGGCCTGATCATGTGGGCCGGCAGCGTGACCGGGCCGCGCGTCCCACCCGGCAAGTACCAGGTGCGGCTGACCGCCGACGGCAAGACCGAGACGCAGAGCTTCGAGGTAATGAAGGATCCGCGCCTCGATACGACACCGGAGGATTACGCCCGGCAGCTCTCGCTTGCCCTGCAGATTCGGGATAAGCTCTCGGAAACCAACGAGGGCGTGATCCGCATCCGCGAAATGCGCAAACAGCTCGAGGATTATGTCAAGCGCGACGACAAGCGGGTGGCCGACGCGGCCTCAGCCTTGATCAAGCGCCTGACGGCCGTGGAGGAAGAGCTGTACCAGACCAGGAACCGCGCCAGCGAAGACCCGCTGAACTTTCCGATCAAGCTGAACAACAAGCTGGCGCACGTGCTGAGCCTGGTGCAAAGCTCGGACAGCCGTCCTACCGACCAGTCGTACATGGTCTACGAGGACCTGGCCACGCGGGTGAACGCGCAGTTGAAGACGCTGAACTCGCTTATGACCACGGATCTCGCGGCGTTCAACAAACTGGTGCACGATTCGAACGTACCGGCGGTGCAGGCGCCCAAGGCGGCCGGCGGGCAGGAGTAGCGTCCCGGGTTACTGGTGGTCGGGACCGCGGCCGCGGCCATCCTGCTTGCGATGCTCATCCCCTTTACCGTGGCCGCCGCGCTCTCGGCCCTTGGCGGGTTCGTGGTGCTCGACATACGGCCGGCCGTGGTTCTCGGGCTGACGCACGGGGGGCGCGTAGGCGTGCCGGTAGGTGGCCCGGTTTTGGACAGTCCGCTGCCACGGGTGGTTGTCGATCACGATGTTGTGCTGGTTCCAGGCGAATCCGGGCTGTCGCCAGCCGAAGGGCGCAAAGGCGGCTCCCACCTGCACGCGAGGGCCGAAGTTGAGCACCACGGATGCCTGAACGGGGCGGCTCGGCCGGGTAAATATTACCCTCGGGTTGTATCGCGGCACATAAAAGTACCCGGGCGTTACCGGCAGGATCTCGATATACGGGCCCCTCGTCACCCGGTAGTACTGGTTGGTCTGCAGGTAGCCGTAGCTCATCGCCTCCTGCCGCATGCGCTGAACGGCGTCCATGACCTCGGGCCGGCTGCCGAGAACGGCATTGCCCAGCGATTGCGTCCACCCGGGGTCGCCGGCCATCTGGTCGAGAACGCTGGGGAACGGCAAAAGCGCCAACACCGAAGGATCCCAGGGCACCTGGTCCTGCTGGATGGCGTTGGCCAAGGCGTCCCCGTTCAAATAGCTGTGGGCGTCCGCCCAGCGGGCCGCGTCCGGGATCTGGTCCCAGTACGTGGAAGCGGTCAATACCTGAGCCAGCAGAGGATCCGGGTACAGGGCGATCGGTTCCACCAGTGAGTCCAACTGGGGTGGACCTTGCGCCACAAGCGGCATGCACAAGAGCATTCCGAGGCCAACGACTGAAGCGGCTGCGATTCTCATGGGAAACTCCTCCACTGGGTTTCTGAGTGCATTCCAGTGTCCATTCCTGAAACAAATGGAGGTAATTTGCGTCTCTCTACTAGAATACCGTGGCTAATTCGAGAAAACTCCGCCTGAGCGCCTCGTTCTGGGAGGCGACCCGCATCGCGGTCGATTCCCTGCGCACCAATAAACTGCGCAGCTTCCTGACTTTACTGGGGATCATCCTGGCCACCACGACGCTGATCGCGGTGACGGCGTTGATCCACGGCATGAACCTGTACATCGCCGATAAGGTCTCTAACATGGGCGCGGACGGCTTCCGGATCGTGCGCATGGCCTGGTTCGGCCCGTGGGACCCGAAGAAGTTCTTCGAGATGCAGAAGAGGAATCCGCAGATCAAACCGGATGAGTACGAGTTCCTCAAAGACCAGGCGAAGCTCGTGAAGGACGTGGGGATGATGACCCAGCGCCGCGCCCGGGTGGTTTACAAGGGTGAATCGATGGAGGACGTCAACCTGCAAGGGGTAACCGACAATATCCCGGCGATCAACAACGTGCAGGTGGAGACCGGCCGCACGATCACCTACGAGGAGGTACGCCGCCATGCGCCGGTGGTTTTCATCGGCGGCGACGTGCGCAGCAAGTTTTTCGAGGGCGTGGACCCCATCGGCAAGTCGATCTCGATTCAGGGCGATCCGTATGAAGTGGTGGGAGTCGCAAAATCGCTGGGCAGCGTTTTCGGCAACTCGCAGGACAACTTCGTCATGATCCCGATCCAGAGCTACTTCAAATCTTATGGAAGCCAGACCGGAATCGCCATGGTGGCCAAGGCCATCGACCAGCAGCGCCTGCAGGAGGCGCAGGACGAGTGCCGGGTGCTGCTGCGCGCCTACCGCCACCTCGGTCCGGCGATCGACGACAACTTCTCGATCTTCGCCTCGGAGACCATTGTGAGCCTCTGGGAGCGGCTCACTGCGGCGATTGCCGGGATGGCGGTCGG
This sequence comes from Bryobacterales bacterium, assembly GCA_963836015.1. Lineage (GTDB taxonomy): Bacteria > Acidobacteriota > Terriglobia > Bryobacterales > Bryobacteraceae > CAWCDJ01. The sequence continues at coordinate 74,051 of CAWIIF010000005.1, forward strand.
GATCGTTTCGGTCTTCATGGTGGTGGGCGGCATCGTGATCATGAACATCATGCTGGCGGTGGTGACAGAGCGCACGCACGAGATTGGCATCCGTAAATCGCTGGGCGCGCGGCGGGCCGACATCCTGAGCCAGTACCTGGTGGAATCGGCCGTGCTGGCGGGCGCCGGCGGCCTGATCGGGGTGGGCGCGGCGTGGTTCCTGGCGATCATCGTGCGTAGCCTGACCTCGGTGCCGATGGCGCTGCCGTGGTCCTCCGTCGTGATCGGGGTGGGGCTCTCGGCCACGGTCGGGCTGTTCTTCGGGATTTATCCGGCGCGCCGGGCGTCCAAACTGGACCCCATCGAGGCGCTGAGGGTGGAGAAGTAGGCATGACGAAACTGGCGTTTACGAACGGCATCGTGCTGGCGCTGCAGACCATCCGGACGCACAAGATGCGGGCATTCCTGACGGTGTTGGGCGTGATTATCGGCACCGGCACAATCATCGGGGTGAGCGCAATCCTGACCGGCTTCGATGCGTCGGTGGCCGGCGTGCTGCGCAGCTTCGGCCCGAATTCGATCATCGTCTTCAAATTTCCGGTGGGGCCGCGCACCGGCCGCCTAAGCGCCGAGGAGCGCACGCGCAAAGACCTGACGTACCAGAATGCCGTGGATATCCGCGAACGCTGTAGATCGATCGAGGATGTTTCCACCATGCTGTTTGCCAGCGAGGGTCCGATCAACGTGCACTACAAGGGCAACGACATGTACGATGTCAACCTGATGGGCGTGGAAGAGGCCTACGCGCGCGGAGGGCAGGTGGACATCCACTTCGGCCGGTTCTTTACCGACGAAGAGAGCCGGCGCCGCATGCCGGTGGCGGTGATCGGTCAGGATCTGGAGAAAGGGCTGTTCGCCAACGTAGACCCCATCGGCAAGCCCATCCTGGTGGGGGGCCACGAATTCATGGTGATCGGTACCATGCTGCGGCCGGCGGCATCGTTTTTCGGCGACACGGACCAGCGGGTGCTGCTGCCCTACGGCACGATGCAGAAGATGTACCCGAACGCGCGCGAGAACGCCATCGTGGTGACCGCCAAAGCCGGCATGCTTGCACAGGCGCAGGACGAGATCCGCACGGTGCTGCGCATCGACCGCCGGGTGCCCTACAGCAAGCCAGACAACTTCGCGCTCTCCACCGCCGAGCAGATGGTGGCCGATTTCCGCCAGATCACCGCGGTGACGTTCCTGGTGATGGTGGTGCTCAGCTCGATCGGGCTGCTGGTGGGCGGCATCGGAGTGATGAACATCATGCTGGTCTCGGTGACCGAGCGAACTTACGAGATCGGCATCCGCAAGGCCATCGGCGCGCGCCGTGCGGACATCCTGATGCAGTTCCTGCTGGAAGCCGCCGCATTGACCTTCATGGGGGGCCTGGCCGGGATCGCCTTCGGCTGGATGATCTCGCTGGTCAGCCGGCTGGTATTCACGTCCATCCCCGCCAGCGTGCCGCTCTGGTCGGCGGTCATGGGGATCGTGGTATCGGTGAGTGTCGGCCTATTCTTCGGAATCTGGCCGGCGAACAAAGCCGCCCGCCTCGACCCGGTGGTGGCGCTGAGATACGAGTAGCTCTCGCCCCACTGGCTAGGGTTTTGTGGGGGGATCCATGTTGGGGAGCGCCTCGTGGGTGCGCTCGCGGAACTTGCCTTTCATGCCGGCGGCTAAGCCTACGGCGGAATCGCCGAACTTGTCGCGAAGACGGTCGGCGGCGGCCATGGCTTGCTGCCAGCGGTCGTGACGAGAGTCGCTGAGCAGGTCCATCTGGTCCCCGCCTTCGGACCAGGAGGAGGCGTGCACACCTAAGAGGCGGATGGGCGCTCCGGGCTTCCAGTTGCGGCGGAAGAGGGCGCGGATTTCCTCGTACATCTCGGTGTCGAGCTGGGTGGGGCGCGGGATGGAGTGCGCGCGGGTGATGGTGGAGAAATCGGAGTAGCGGAGCTTCAGCTGCAGGGTGCGGGCTTCGAGCTTCTGCTCGCGCAGGCGGCGTCCCACCATTTCGCAGAGGCGCGCGAGAGTGGATTCAAGGACGGCGACATCGGCGGTGTCCTCGGAGAAGGTGTGCTCGTGGCTGATGGACTTCGGGCCTTCGTCCTCGCCGATCTCCGTGTCGAACCAGCCGCCGGCGTCGAGGCCGCGGGATTTGCCGGCGAGCGCGAGTCCCCATTTGCCAAAGCGCTGCTCGAGGAAGTCGTCATCGAGCCTGGCGAGGTCGCCGACTTTGCGGATGCCGAGCGCGTGGAGGTTCTTCTCGGTGACCTTGCCGACGCCGGGCACCTTACGGACGTCGAGCGGCGCGAGGAAAGCGGCTTCGCGCCCGGGGATGACCCAGAGGACGCCGTTGGGCTTGGCCTGGTCGGAGGTGATCTTGGCGACGAGCCTCGAGGCGGCAATCCCGATGGAGCAGTTGAGCCTGGTCGCGGCCTTCATGCGCTCGTGCAGGATGTGGGCGGCGCGCAGAGGCGGCCCGTACAGCCGCTCGGTGCCGGTGATGTCGAGGTAGGCTTCGTCGATCGAGGCCATTTCGACGAGCGGGGAGAATTCGCGGAGAACCTCGTGGACCTTGCGGGAGCAGTCGCGGTAGCGGTCGGGGTGGCCATCGACGAAGATGGCCTGCGGGCACAGCTTGTAGGCGGTGCGCAGGGGCATGGCGGAGTGGACGCCGAACTTGCGGGCGGCGTAGGAGGCGGCGGAGACGACGCCGCGCTCGTTGGGGCGGCCTCCCACGACCACGGGCTTGCCTTTGAGCGAGGGATCGAAGAGCTCTTCCACGGACACGAAGAAGGCGTCCATGTCGACGTGGAAGTAAGTCCGCACGAGTTCAGCTTACCGCCTTGGCGTTGAACTTTTTGAGGCCCGCGAACACGAGCACGGCGTCGATCACCAGGAGGGCGGCGATGACGGCGGCCAGCGGAATGTGGGGGACCTCGGGAGCGAGCGCCCCGCGCAGTCCCTCGCTGGCGTAGACCAGCGGATTGATGAGGACGGCGTACTGCAGGCCGGGGAAGTTCTTGAGGGCGGCCCAGGGATAGTAGGCGCAGCCGAACATCATCATGGGGGCGATGATCAGGCTGAACATCAGGCCGATCTGGGTCTGGCCGATGCTGCAACCGAGGGTCAGGCCGCCGGCGGCGGAAAGGAGCGCGACGAGCACGCAGATGGCGGCGAATTCGAACGGGCGGGCGAGGCTTATGTTGACGCCGGACCCCATGAGGAGCCAGGCGGAGGGGATGACGACGAGGCCGGCGACGAAGGCCTGGATCATCCCCGCCACGATTTTCTCGACGGCCAGCCAGCCGTTGTCGATGGGGGCGAGGAGGCGGTCCTCGATCTCCTTGGTGAACTGGAACTCGGCGATCAGGGGCATAGCGACGGCCTGGACGCCGGAAAGCACCATGCTGATGGCGATGATTCCGGGCAGGAGGACGTTCTTATAGCCGGCCTGCATCATGCCGCTGGCAGTTAGGACACGGCCGAACACAAAAGTGAGGAGCAGGGGCTGAAGCAGGTTTTGCACCAGCATGGGGACGAGATTCCTGCGGGCGACATGGCCGTCGCGCTGCAAGAGGGCGTAAAAAGTCTTCCAGTTCAATCGCGTAAGCTCCTTCCGGTGTGATGGAGGAAGAGGTTCTCGAGGCTCGGTTCGGCGATGTGGACGTCGTGCAACTCGGCGCCGGCGGCCTGGGCGGCGGCGACGATCGGGGAGATGAGGGGTCCGCCGCGATCGGCATAGACGTCGGCGGCGACGTGATCGGCGGACCGGACTTCGCTGACGCCGGGGAGGGTGCGCAACTGGGCAAGCAGGTCATCGGGCGCTTTGTCGAAACGAAGCCGAAGGAGGTAGCCGCCGGGGATGGAGGACTTCAGCTCGGAGGGAGTGCCCTGGGCGATGATGCGGCCGTGATCGATGATGGCGAGGCGGACGCAGAGAGCATCGGCCTCATCCATGTAGTGGGTGGTGAGGACGATGGTTTTGCCGAGCCGGTTGTAATCGCGGATGATCTCCCAGAGCAGGAGGCGGGTCTGGGGGTCGAGGCCGGCGGAGGGCTCGTCGAGGAAGAGGACCTCGGGGTCGTGCATCATGGCGCGGGCGATGGAGAGGCGCTGCATCATGCCGCCGGAGAAGCCGCGAACCATGTGGTCGGCGCGATCGTTGAGCTTGAACTTATCGATGAGCTCGTCAGCGCGGCGGTTGCGTTCGCGGGTGGGCTGTCCGAAGTACGCGCCGTGGAAGGTGAGGATCTCGCGGGCGGTGAGGGCAAAATCGAGATTGGGGCGCTGGGGGACGACGCCGATGAGGCGCTTGGCGTGGACCTGCTGCTTCCAGACATCGAAATCGCCGACGAATGCGCGTCCGGAGGTGGGCTGGGTGCGGGTGGTGAGGATGCCGATGGTGGTGGACTTGCCGGCGCCGTTGGGGCCGAGAAGGCCGAAGATTTCACCAGCGCGGATTTCGAGCGAGATGCCGTCGAGGGCGACCACTTCGAACTTCTTCTTCTCCTTCGCGCCGCCGGAGCGCTGGGGGGTGAAGGAGAAGCCTCCGCCGCGGGCAGCCGAGGGCGGCGGGCTGCTATAGACTTTGCGGAGCGCTTCGATGCGGATACCGATTCCCATAAAGTGTTCTCCGTTAGAGCTGCTCGAGCTCGCGCCGGGCGCGGTCGAGAATGCGGCGGATGCGTTGGGCGCCGTCGCGCTGGGAGGCGAGGCGTCCGGCGGCCTGGAGGCCGGTCTTGAAAAGGTCGATCATGGGCTGATACACGACGTAGGCTTGCGGACCAATACACTGGCCCCAGTCTTCGAACTCTTCGGCGCGTTCCCAGATGCGGCGGACCGTGTCGGGGTCGGCGGCCAGCTCCTTGCGGCCGCCTGCCGTCAACGAATAGGTGCGGCGTCCCTGCAGGAGGACGGCTTTAACGAGGCCCTCGCCGCCGAGCTGCTGGAGCGTGGGGTAGATGCTGCCGGCGCTGGCCCGGTAGAAGCCGCCCGAGCGCTCGGTCATCTCCTTCATCAATTGATAGCCGTGCTTGGGGCCTTCGCCGAGAAGCGAGAGGACCGCGAGGCGGAACTCGCCGGACTCGAAGAAGCGGGCGCGGCGGCCGAAGGGGATGGAAGGCCATGGACCGGCGGCGGAAAAGCTCCAGGAATCCTTGCTCATGATATATCGGATGATATATCAGCAGGAAGGGACGGGCAAGGCGGCGGGGCGGGTGACCGATTGGAGACTGGACAGGCGGGGAGCGGCTGCCGTAGTGTGGAAATCAGAATGGCTGCACCAGAGACCGAACTGACAATTCGCGAGTTCCAGCCGGGGGATGAAGGCGTCTTCCGGCGGCTCAATGAAGAGTGGATCAAGCGGTATTTCGTACTGGAGCCCAAGGACGAGGCTTCGCTGGCCGATCCGCAGCGGACCATTCTCGATCGGGGCGGGATGATTTTCCTGGCGGTCCAGGGAGGCCGGCCGGTGGGCTGCTGCGCCCTGGTCGGGATGGGTCCGGGCGAGTTCGAGGTAGCCAAAATGGCCGTGACGGAATCATCGCAGCGTAGCGGCATCGGACGGCGGCTTCTGGATCGGGTAATTTCAGAAGCGCGCGTTGCGGGGGCGCACCGGCTCTTTCTCGAGACCAACCGAAAGCTCGGGACGGCGGTCCGGCTCTACGAATCGCTGGGGTTCCGGCACATTCCGCCGGAGCGCATCGTTCCCTCGGTTTACGCGCGCGCGGACGTCTACATGGAACTGGTTCTGGACGAAGCTGCGTGACGGCAGCGGTCAACGGCCTGCCACCGCAGCGCCGACGCGGCGCATCCAGGCCAGCTCTTCTTCGCTCATGGCTCCGCGGCGGAGGGCTTTCAGGGCCTCGTCCATCTGGGCGGCATTCGCCGGGCCGGTGAGGCAGACGTCGACCTCGGGCCGCGTGAGGACGAAGCGGTAGCAGTCCGATGCCGTGGGCACCCGCTCGCCGGAGGGGAGCTTCGACGGCTTCAATAGCTGGCCCCAGCTCGTGGCGGTGTAAGCCACCATGCCGGCGCGGTCCGCGGCAGGCAGCAGGGGGAAGATGTCCGCCTCGGCTCCGGGATGAGCAGCGTTGTAGCGGAAGTGGACGACGTCGCAATCGGGGCTTGCCGACAACTCCGGCACGAAGGGGCGGTTGTGGCAGGAAACGGCCAGGAAGCGGACAAGGCCGCGGTCGCGGAGTCTGCGGGAGGCGTCCAGGATGCGGGCGGAGACGGGCCGGTTCCACAAGCCCAGCAGCAGGACATCGGCATACTCGAGGCGGAGTGCGCGGAGGCCGCGCTCGACACTCCAACCGAGGAGGGGTGCCAGGCGCGAATACGACTGCAGGACGAGGACGAAGCGGTCGCGCCGGGGCGCGAGGTGCCGTACGGCTTCGGCGAAGCCCGAGCGCCGCATACTGCCCCAGTAGAGATAGTTGACGCCCTGTTCGAACGCCCGCTCCACGGCAGCAGCGGGAACGCCGTAGGATGCAGCCACACCGAGACGGCCGACGCGCAGCCCGGTACGGCCCAAAACACGCAACTCGGGGGTCATTGATTGGATGGTAGTGCAGCGCGGCGCGAATTGCACGGTCTACGATCTTAATGCGGCGAATCCAACGCCAGGCGCTGCAGAGCGGGCTGGTGCAGGAGGCTCTGGTCGGCCCCGATGATCGCAATGCCGGGGAAATCGCCGTGATGCAGGACCAGACCGGCCGGCTCTGCGCCGCCCGGAAGCCGGAACGGCAGGAGCACGCGGAACGATTCGCCCGGCCCGAGTTCATCGGAGAGCAAACGGACCGGCGGGGCGCAGGGCTGGTAACGCTTCCCCTCCCGGTCTTCGAGCTCGGCGCGCGCATCCCGGGCGCGCTGGCGCACGCGGCTGGCGATGCTCGACACCTCCACGGCCACAACCCAATTGCGGCCGCCCGGACCCGCCGGGCAGGGCGTATTGCCGGACAGGTCCACGGCCTTTACCTCAAGCGCGGTGACGCACCAATCGTCGAAGCACCGGCGCTGGCCCGGAGCGTAGTACCGGCGCGGAAGCAGGAGCGCGGCGCAGATCAAAGCCACCGCATACGATGCCAGAAACAAGCCCAGCCACCGGCCCGTCCGGCGCACCGTGTCCCACCGTCGGCGCAGCGCGGAAGCCGCGATACGGCCGCACAGGAACAAGACGAATAGAACCGACGCAAGAAAGAAGACATCCGGGAGTGTCATGTTGAACTCGTTTGAAGTACTTTATAATGCAAAGAAAACCATTGTCAAGAGGTTGCCGCCACCGCCCCGCTTGGAATAAACTATGGACGCTCTTCCATCCTGAATTTAAGGCCGTGAAGTCGGATATGCGAATCAAATCAACCAGCCCGTTAGTTCTCCTCGTCCTGCCGCTGGGCTTTGCCCAGGCGCAAGGCACCGTCCCGACGTTTCGGGTCGCGGCGGGGCAGGGCTCCTACACACTCGCGGGACGGGACCCGGCGTCGGGAGCCTCCAGCACCATACCGACGGTACTGGCGCCGGTCACGCTCTCGTTCGAGTCGAAGAAGAGCGCTGCGGGCAGGCTATTCATCATGGATGCCGCGGCGGATGTAAAGAGCATTCTCCGCTCGCCCCTCTTCACTCCCTATGCGTTCCCGTCGGGCGGCACGACACAGTATGCCGACGCCATGCTGCGCACCACGTTTCCCAAAGCCGGCGGGTGGCACACATTGCTCGGCAAGCCGGAAGTGAAGGCCGTAAGGATCGTGGTGCCCACGGGCTACGGCTACATCCTCACGTCGAAGAAGTCGGGCGCCTCCTTCGCCGTCGTGGATCTGGAATTTTTGCAGAGGGAGCTGTTCCGGCAGATCCCCAAACAGGAAGGCAAGCTGGTTATCGCCGTGACGCATAACACCACTTACTACGCTCTCGGCGACGCAACGGTGTGCTGCTCCTGGGGAACGCACGGGGTGGACGCGGCCACCGGGAACTCGTTCGTGCTCGGCTCGTATCTACACGCGGCGCCGGCTGTGGTCGAAGACGAAGACGTGCAGCCGCTCACCCAGCAGCTCGCGGAGTTCGTCAAAGATCCGCTGCACGATCCGCTGGTCCACGGCCGCAACGTCCAGGCCCCGGGTAACGCCTTCCCCAGTTGGATGCGTCCCGCCTCGATGCCTCCGGGGGACCAGGGGAGCTGCGGCGGCACGGGCGCCGCGACGACCTACTTCCTTCTCGAACCCACCAATACGAATCTCAAGAACAACATCCCCGCGTCGAAGGCCTATGCCGCAAAGGTGAACGGAGCCGCCTATCACCTGCAGAACGCCGCACTGCTGCCCTGGTATACGGGCGCCGCGGAGGGTCTCGGCAGCGCCTACAGCTTCCCGGACGCGCAGGCCCTCACCGAGCGCTCGAAGCCGTGCCCGGCGCGCGGAGGGCGGGCGGGCGGCAGAGCGTCCGCGCCCGCGGCGCCCACGGCCACGGCGATTCCCTCGAACGGCCCACCGAATGGCCACCGGCTGATCGGCTATTGGGCCGGCTACGGCGGCCCGGGCTCCACCATCCCGCTCCGCGAAGTCTCGCCCCAATGGGACGTGATCATCGTGGCCTTCGCCACGCCGGACCGCAACGCGCCGGAAGGGACGATGCAGTTCCGCACTCCCGCCGGCCTGGATACGGAACAATTCAAGGCCGATATTGCATATCTGAAGAGCCGGGGCAAGAGCGTCATGATTTCGCTCGGCGGCGGCGGCCAGCACTTCACCCTGGCCGATCCGAAGCGGGTGCCGAACTTCGTTTCCTCCGTGACGCGCATCGTTGCGGAGTACGGCTTCGACGGGATCGACATCGACTTCGAAAGCCCCTCCCTCTCGATCGATCCCGGGGATACGGACTTCCGGCATCCCACTACGCCCTCGATCGTGAACCTCATCTCGGCCCTGCGCCAGTTGCACGATCATTTCGGCCCGCGCTTCCAGATCAGCCTGGTGCCCGAAGGTACGCAGATCCCTTCCGGTTACCCGAGTTACGGCGGGCAATTCGGGTCTTACCTGCCGATCACGTATGCCATCCGCGACATACTCGCCTTCATCGACGTGCAGGACTACAACACGCCGCCGCTCGAAGGCCTGGACGGCGAGATCTATCAGCCCGGCTCCGTGGACTATCATGCGGCGATGACCGAACTCCTGCTGCACGGCTTCAATGTGGGCGGGGACCCCGACCGTCTCTTTCCGCCGATGCCTGCGGGCCAGGTAGCGGTCGGCTTTCTCACTGGAGACACCACGCCCGCGATCGTAAGCCAGGCGATGGAGTACATCATCACCGGGAGGGCCCCCGCGGGAACGACTTACAAATTGCGGCAGCCCACGGGCTATCCGGGGATGATCGGCGCGATGTTCTGGACGATCGATGCGGACCGGCGCGGCAATTACAACTTCTCGAACGTGGTAGGCCCGCAGCTCCACGGTTATCCGGCGAGTCAGTAGGGGCAGGTTGGGCGGCGCGGACCACGAGCGCCCTCGCAGTTTCTGCCTCGTCCGGCTCCGGAAAAAAACTAAGTCGCAACCTCGACCGCCGGCATTCTAGACGTTGTGACGACGGTGACTGCGGCGCCTCGTGTGCCCCAGACGTGGCTTGAAGGAGATGCTTGTGACCGTTACAGAAAAAGTAGTTCTAGAGCCAACGACGCAGGCTTTTGTCGATTTCCTGTCCGCACAAAAAGGGAAGCCCATCTACGAGCTTTCATACAAAGACGCGCGCAAGGTGCTCGAAGATGCTCAGGCTAAACCAGTCGCGAAATTGCCGGCCGACATCGAAGACAAGGTATTGCCGGTTGGTCCTACCGGAGAGGTATCCGTTCGCATATTCCGTCCCCCAAACTCGAAGGGTCCGCTCCCGGCGGTTATGTACTTCCACGGTGGTGGTTGGGTCCTGGGTAGCAAGGATACGCATGACAGACTGTTGCGGGATCTGACCAACGGAGCTCAAGCCGCCTTCGTTTTTGTGAACTACACGCCCTCCCCCGAGGCGCAGTTTCCGGTACCGATTGAGCAAGACTATGCCGCGACGAAGTACATCGCCGAGCACGGCAGCGATTTCGGACTCGATCCAAGGCGGCTCGCCGTGGCCGGCGACAGCGTTGGCGGCAACATGGTCGCGGTCATCACACAGCTCGCAAAGGAGCGAAAAGGGCCGGCGATTCGCTATCAGGTTCTGTTCTATCCGGTCACCGACGCCAGGATGAACACCGCCTCCTACAGTGAGTTCGCGAACGGTCCGTGGCTGACCAAGCCGGCAATGGAGTGGTTTTGGAATGCTTATGCGCCGAACAAGGACGATCGTAAGAAGACCGCAGCCTCTCCGTTATCAGCAACCGTGGAGCAGTTGAAGGGCTTGCCGCCGGCGCTGGTCATAGTCGACGAAAACGACGTTCTGCGCGATGAAGGCGAGGCATACGCCCGGAAGCTGATAGAGGCAGGCGTCGAGGTGACCGCCGTGCGCGTGCTCGCTACGCATCACGACTTCGCTATGTTGAACGCACTGGCGGGTACGCCCGCTTGCAAGGCCGCCGTTCAACAGGCCTCCGAAAAACTCGCCTCGGCGTTCAAACGATAGCCGCCCCGCCTTCTTGGCCCGCTGCGTCGAAACTCCGGCCGGATTGATCCGTGAGATTGGTGGACCCGCGGTAGAATCTGGTGAGGGGATTTTGATGGAAGCGGACGCAATCGGCACGACGAAAACAGCAAACCGGCTGCATCGCGTCCCCCAGCCAGTGGCCGCGCAACTCACGCGCGCCGCGATCTTCCTCGTCGTGAAGCTGAAGCCCGGCCCGGTTCACCGCGCGACTATCCGGTCGTTCTGCGGGGACCTCGCCGCGCTCTTGCGCGCGGTCGGTGCTCGTGACCTTGAAGCAGGGCTCTCCTGTGTGGTGGGGTTTGGGTCTGACGGGTGGGACGGGCTTTTTGGACCGCCGCGGCCGGCCGAACTGCACGTGTTCCGCGAGATTCGTGCCGGCGCACGCCATGCGGTTTCCACACCGGGCGACTTACTTTTCCACATCCGCGCAAGGCGCATGGACTTGTGCTTTGAGCTCGCGATGCAAATCATGACACGTATCGGCGGCGCCGTTGAACCTGCGGATGAGGTACACGGATTTCGATACTTCGACAACCGCGATATCATCGGCTTTGTCGACGGGACGGAGAACCCGCAAGGGGAAGCGGCGGCCAAGGCCGTGCTGGTGGGCGAGGAAGACGCCGCATTCGCAGGCGGCAGCTACGTCATCGTCCAGAAATATCTTCACGATCTTGCCGGATGGGATGCGCTTTCGACTGAGGAGCAGGAAGCCATCATCGGCCGCAAGAAGCTGTCCGACATTGAATTGGACGACTCCATCAAGCCAACGTCGGCGCACAACGCGCTTACCACGATCACCGAGGATGGGAAGGAAGTCAAGATCCTGCGCGACAACATGCCGTTCGGCCGGGTTGGGCAGGGTGAATTTGGCACTTATTTCATCGGCTACAGCCGTTCGCCCCGCACGACTGAACAGATGCTCGAGAACATGTTCGTTGGCCGGCCGCCTGGCAACTACGACCGCCTCCTCGACTTCAGCCGCGCCGTCACGGGAAATCTGTTTTTCGCCCCGTCCGCGGATTTTCTGGACTCCCAGGGCGAGGACGGCCTCGATGTTGCGGCTCGTCCTGCCGAACAGGCGGCAGTTGAATCATCTCTATCCTCCCCGCGGAAGAACGACGGTTCGCTGCGGATTGGTTCCCTCAAAGGAGAGAATTTCCATGAATAATCTGCACCGCGAACTGGCTCCGATTTCCGATGCGGCGTGGGCCCAGATCGAAGAGGAAACAGCTCGCACGTTCAAACGCCACCTGGCCGCGCGGCGCGTCGTCGATGTGCAGGCGCCGGGAGGCATCGCGCTTTCCGCAATTGGAACAGGGCACTTGCGTACTATTGACCATCCCAGGGATGGCGTGCTCGCCAGACATCGCGAAGCGAAAGCCCTGGTCGAGTTTCGTGTTCCGTTTGAACTTGATCGCCAGGCGATCGACGACGTCGAACGCGGCGCGAATGACTCGGATTGGCAGCCGGCGAAAGACGCAGCACGGCAGATCGCCTTTGCCGAGGACAGCGCGGTGTTTGATGGCTATCCCGCAGCCGGTATTGTGGGAATTCGTCCGGGGACAAGCAATCCGAAGATGGCGCTCCCGGCAGATGTTCGCGCGTATCCGGATGTCATTGCTCAAGGCTTGAGCCAGTTGAGGCTCGTCGGCGTCAATGGGCCCTATTCGGTTCTGCTTGGAGCCGCGGCTTATACTGCGCTCGCCGAGACCAGCGATCAGGGTTATCCGGTGCTGGAGCACGTCAAGCGCCTGGTCGATGACAAGATCATCTGGGCGCCCGCCATCGAGGGCGCCTTTGTGGTTACGACGCGTGGCGGCGATTTCGACCTGCACATCGGACAGGATCTTTCCATCGGCTATTTGAGCCACACCGATGACACTGTGCGACTGTACCTGCAAGAGACCTTTACTTTCCTGCTGCTCACGGCTGAAGCGGCCGTAGCGTTAGGTCCGCCCGAGAAAATGGACACGAAGTGACCTCTTCGCGCGCGTCGGTCATGCCGTAGGCCGGATGGCTGCCTCACCGCCGCCAATGGTAAAGTGATTCAATCAGCTATGACAGGTCGACGTCGTTCCCTTGTTTTCCTCACACGTCTGTTTGGGTTGATCCTCCTCGGACTTACCCTTTCCGCCCAGCAATACCCCAGCGGCCTTCTGGCGGGGCTGCAATGGCGCGACGTAGGCCCAATGCGCGCCGGGCGGTCGTTTGCGGTGGCGGGCAATGCCGGCCAGCCCGACACCTTCTACTTCGGCTCGGTGGGAGGCGGCGTCTGGAAGACCGAGAACGCGGGCCGCACCTGGTTTCCGATTTCGGATCAAGGAATTCCGATCGGCTCCATCGGCGCGATCGCGGTGGCCCCGTCGAACGCGAGCGTGATCTACGTGGGAACGGGCGAGACGGATATCCGCAGCCAGCACTCATACGGCATCGGCATGTTCAAATCCACGGACGCGGGAAAGACGTGGAAGCACATCGGACTGGAGGACACGCGCCAGATCGGGCGCGTGGTGGTGGACCCGGCGAACCCGAACCGCGTGTATGTCGCGGCGCTCGGCCATGTGTACGACGCCAATCCGGAACGCGGCGTCTACCGGTCGGTGGACGGGGGCGCGACATGGAAGAAGATTCTCAACAAGGCGAGCGATCCGGACAACGTCGGCGCGGTGGACCTGGCGATCGACCCAAAGAATCCACGGGTGCTGTACGCTTCGCTGTGGGCGACGCGGCGTCCGCCATGGGCGGTGTATGCGCCCACAAACCTGGCGGGTGGCGGCCTGTACAAATCGATTGACGGCGGCGATACGTGGAAGCAACTGAGCGGCGGGCTGCCCACGGACGAGTTCGTAGGGAGGATCGGGATCGCGGTTGCGCCGAGCAATCCGCGGCGCCTGTGGGCGGTAGTGGACGATTCGGGCGGCGCGGTGCCGCGAGGCTTCGGCGGCGGGCGCGGCGCCGCAGCGGAAGCCCCTCCGACACCCGGCGGAGTCTATCTTTCGGACGACGCGGGCGCCACCTGGAGACGCGTCAACAGCGAAACCAGGCTGTGGGGGCGGGGGTGGTATTTCGAATCGGTGACGGTCGATCCGACTAATCCCGACCGTGCCTATGTCATGAACACCGCCACTTACATGACGAAGGACGCGGGTAAGACGTTCGTGCCGATCAAAGGGGCGCCCGGCGGAGACGACTATCACCAGTTGTGGGTCAATCCGAAGGATGGCAACCGTATGGTGCTGAGCAGCGACCAGGGCACGGTCGTGAGCGTGGACGGCGGGCAGACCTGGAGCACCTGGTACAACCAGCCGACCGCGCAGATCTATCACGTGGCCGCGGACAACCGCTTCCCCTACTGGCTCTACGGCGCGCAGCAGGACAGCGGCGGCGTGGGCGTCAGCACGTGGTCGCGCCAGGGCGTGCTCACGTTCCGCAACTGGGAGCCCACCTGTCTCGCGGGCGAGAGCGCCACCGTGATTCCCGACCCGAAGGACGGCAACATCCTTTACGGCGAAGGCGCGGGGCGCTGCGACCAGGCCCTCAATGTCGCCGTGCCGCTCGGAGGAGAATTGCCCGCGCCGGATCCCAACGATCCCAACCGCAAGACCTGGACGCTGCCGCAGGTATTTTCGCAGGCGGATGAGGCGCTGTACTACGCCAACCAATTCGTGATGCGCTCTCGCGACCGCGGGAAGACCTGGGAGAAGATCAGCCCGGACCTGGCACGGCTGCACCCGGCGGTGCCGGCGAACCTGGACGCGGTCACGGCGAAAGATATCGACCAGCCGATGACGGACCGGTTCGGCGTGGTGTACAGCATCGGCCCTTCGCCGCTCGAGGCGGCCACGGTGTGGGCGGGAACCGACGATGGCCTGATCCACGTGACGCGCGACGACGGGAAGACCTGGCAGAATGTGACGCCGCCCGCGATGACGGCGTGGAGCAAGGTCTCGCAGATCGAAGCCGGACATTTCGACGCGGGGACGGCCTACGCTTCGGTGGACCGGCATCGCCTGGGCGACAACAAGCCTTACATCTACCGGACGCACGACGGCGGCAAGACGTGGCAGAACGTATCGGCGGGCATCCCCGACGGCGCGTACGTCAACTCGGTAAAGGAAGATCCCAAGACCAAGGGGCTGCTGTTCGCCGCTACGGAACTGCGCGTGTATGTTTCGTTCAACGACGGCGCGCAGTGGCAGGCGCTGCAGAACAATATGCCGGTCACCTCGGTGCGCGACATCGTGGTGCACGGAGACGACCTGGCGATCGCGACGCATGGGCGCGGCTTCTGGGTGATGGACCAGATGAGCGCGCTGCGGCAGATCGCGGAGCAGGAGGAAGCGATCCTCTCTTCCACCGCCTACCTCTTTCAACCCGGCGAAACGTATGCGATCCGGGCGGGCAGCATGAACGGCACACCCATGCCGCACGAGGAGCCGCAGGAAACGAATCCGCCATCGGGAGTTCTGACCTACTACTGGCTCAAGGCGGCCGCGGACCAGCCGTTGAGGATCGAGCTGGTGGATGCATCCGGGGCGGTGCGCGCGTGCGCCGCGAGCGACACGCCGGTGCGGCCGGTGGACACCGAGACGCTGAACGTCCAGGCCTATTGGGAGCAGCCTGTGCCGCCTCCCTCGGCCGCGGCGGGAATGCACCGCTTCGCGCTGGGCGCCACGCCCGGGCGCGGCGCGGGAGGCTTCGGGCGGCGCGGTCCCGTGGCGGCGCCGCCGAAGGATGCCTGCACGGGCGCTGTCGCGCCGCAGGCGGCGGGGCGCGGAGGGCGCGGCGGAGGGGGTGGAGGTTTCGGCGGGCGCGGCGCGAGTTGGTTGCGGCCTGGTGAATACACGGTGCGGCTGACCGTGAACGGGAAGGACTATACAAGGCGGGTGACGATCAAGCCGGACCCCCGGGGCGCGCCGGAGGGTCCCAACGCAAGCGACGGCGACGATGACGACGATCGTTAGGCCGCCCGGGAACCACTGAGAAGGCCTGAACGTGCGAATCGTATCTCTCTTGGCGAGCGCGACGGAGATCGTGTGCGAGCTGGGCGCGGGCGAGATGCTGGTGGGGCGCTCGCACGAGTGCGACCACCCATCGTGGGTCACGCGCCTTCCGCAGTGCAGCGAGCCGGCCTTCGATGTCGGGGGCTCGAGCGGAGAGATCGACGCGGAGGTGAGGCGGCGGCTGCGGGCGGCCGAGCCTCTTTACGTGATCCACTCGGAACTAATACGCGGACTGCAGCCGGACCTGGTGATCACGCAGTCGCATTGCGAGGTCTGCGCGGTGACTCCGGGGGACGTGGAGCGGAGCGGCGCCGGCGCGTCTGCAAGCGCGGCAACTGGCGCTTTCGGCCTCGTCGCTCGAAGATATTTTCGACGGAATTCTGCGAATTGCGCGCGAGCTCGGGCTGGAGGAGCGGGGGCGGGGTCTGGTGGCGCGGGAGAAGGCGCGGCTCGAGAATGTCCGGCAGCGAACGGCAGGCCGGGGACGGCCGCGCGTGGCAGCGCTCGAGTGGACCGATCCGATGTTCGCCATGGGAAACTGGGGGCCCGAACTGGTGGAGATCGCCAACGGCGAGCCGGCGCTGGGGCGAAAGGGAGAGATGTCCGCGGCGATTGACGCGCGGCAATTGCTGGCGGCGGATGCCGACTGCGTGATCGTGGCGCCCTGCGGGTTCGGGCTGGAGCGGACCCTGCGCGAGCGGCCGCTGCTCGCGGCGCAGCCGTGGTGGAGCGAGCTGCGGGCGGTACGCGAGGGCCGGGTTGCGTTCGCCGACGGCAATCGCTTCTTCAACCGTTCCGGAATGAGCACGGCGCAAACCGCGGAGATCCTGGCGGAGATTCTGCACGGCGTGGTGTTCGGAAGCTCGACCGAGGGAGTGTACTGGTGCCGGGGATGAGAAAAATACTGCTTTCGTGGAGCAGCGGCAAGGACAGCGCCTGGACGCTCCACCTGCTGCGGCAGCGGCCGGATATCGAAGTGAGCGCGCTGGTCACCACGTTCAACTCGGCGGCGGACCGCGTCGCGATGCACGCGGTGCGGCGCGCGCTGGTGGAAGAGCAGGCCCGGAGTGTGGGGATTCCGTTGTGGCCGGTAGAGCTGCCGTGGCCGTGCTCGAACGCCGATTACGAAGCGCGAATGCGCGCCGTCTGCGAACGTGCGGTTGCCGAAGGCATCACGGCCGCGGCCTTCGGCGACCTGTTTCTGGAGGACATTCGGGCCTACCGCGTGCGGCAGCTCGAAGGCACGGGGCTGGAGCCGCTCTTTCCGGTGTGGCAGCTTCCGACCGCGGCGCTGGGACGCGAGATGATCCGGGCAGGCCAGAAGGCCGTGATTACGTGCGTGGATCCTTCCAAGCTGGACGCTTCGTACGCCGGGCGGGAGTATGACGATAGCCTGTTGGACTCGCTGCCGGCGGGCATTGACCCGTGCGGCGAGAACGGCGAGTTTCATTCATTCGTGTACGACGGGCCGGCCTTCTCCCGCCCGCTCCGCGTGCGCACGGGAGAGACCGTGACGCGCGACGGGTTTGTCTTTGCCGACGTGCTTCCGCAATAGCGAGCGGCCTTACGACCAGGGCAGTGGGCCGTCATACAGCTCCGGGCCGCGATGCTCCAACAGGCCGGCGACTGCGGGGCAACTGGAGCGATAGCCGTGACAGCGGTGGAAGGGATTGCGCGAATCGCGCTTGGCGGCAGGGTCCGGGCCGGCGCCGTAAGGGTCGTGGACGAATAACTCACGGCGGGCGGTTTCGAAGGGGAGGTAATTTGCGGGATCGTCGGGGCAGCCGACGCCGACATAGCGGTACCGGGCTGCGGGGAAGCGAATGGCCTCGCGATGCAGGTCGAAGCGTGCCGTCTTGAACTCCCACCCGACAGCGGTCACGGTGTCCGGGTATGCGCCCTGGCACTCATGAAAGCGGCAGAGGGAGAACAGCAGGTTCTGCAGGGAATCGAGCGAGAACTCCTCGGTGGTGGCGCGGGCGCGGACTTCGGGCCGGCCAAACCAGCCGTGATGATCGCAGGCCAGCCAGTAGCCCTGGGCTTCGCTGCGCGGCCCGGCGGCCGGGTCGGACTGGCCGCCGGCGAAGATGAGGAGCGACCCGGCGTCGGCGGCGGCGAGCTCCACACCGCGCCGGGCGTGGTCGAGGTAGAACGGTCCTTCGCCTTTCTGGAAGGGCTTCAGGTACCAGCCGTCATCCGAATCGAGACGGTCGAAGCGGTAAGGGATCGCGTGGGCGGCCACCAGGATCAGGTTGCGGAGCACAAAAGATAAGGTAGCAGGACGAATACGGCATGGCATATAATCCCTGCTACCGGATGCTGATATGACACCTGCTCCACACAGCGGGGCTACGCCCTCGCCCGCCATTGTTTTCGACATGCTGATGGCCCACCAGCGCTCTTCAGCGCTGTGCGCGGCGATCGAGCTCGACCTCTTCCGCGCGGTCGGGGAAGGGCCCGGGGATGTCGCGTCGCTGGCGCGACAGTGTTCCGCGTCGGAGCGCGGGATACGGATTCTGTGCGATTTCCTGACCGTCCACGGAGTGCTGGCGAAGGAGGACGGGCGGTACCGGCATTCGCCGACGAGCGCGGCGTTTCTCGATCCGCGGTCGCCGGCATGCGTGGCTTCCATCTCGCGGTTTCTGGGCAACTCGGCGATGCAGGAGCCGTTCCAGCACCTGGCCGAGATCGTCCGCAGCGGGCGTACGACCCTGGAAGGCGACGGCACGGTGGAAGCGGAGAATCCGGTGTGGGTGGATTTTGCCCACAGCATGGCGCCGATGATGGCGCCGATGGCGGCGCCGCTGGGATCGATCGTGCTGAACGGAAGGTCGGGGCCGGTGGAGGTGCTGGACATTGCCGCCGGGCACGGGCTGTTCGGGATCGCGGTGGCGCAGCAGCACCCGCAGGCGCACGTCGTGTCGCTGGACTGGGCGCCGGTGCTCGAAGTGGCCAAGGCCAACGCGGCCAAGGCGGGGGTGCTGGAGCGCTACGGCACGCTGCCCGGAAGCGCCTTCGACGTGGAATACGGCGGGCCGTACGATATCATCCTGCTCACCAACTTCCTGCATCATTTCGACCGGGCGACCTGCGTGGGACTGCTTAGGAAGGTGCGCGCGGCGCTGAAGCCGGGGGGCCGGGCGGCGGCGCTGGAGTTCGTGCCCAACGAGGATCGCGTCAGCCCTCCGATGGCGGCGGGGTTCAGCCTGACGATGCTGGCGTCCACGGTCTCCGGCGACGCTTATACCTATAGAGAGTACGAAGGCATGTATCGCGAGGCAGGGTTCGCGCGAGTCACCGCGCAGCCGGTGCCCAACGGGCCGCATACGGTAGTGATGGGCGAAGTGGACTAGGCCGGCTCCGGTCAATCCGCGGAGCCGTAGGACGCAAGCCCGCGCGCGCCCGGTCGGGCAATTTCGCGCAGGAACTCCGCGACGCGCTCGATCCCCTGGGCAAAGCGCTCCTCACTCGCGGCAAAGCCGAGGCGGAAGTGGGCCGGCATGCCGAAGCAATCGCCGGGCGCCATCAGGACGCCGGTCCGTGCCATGCTCCGGCAAAACTCGCGGGTATCGAAGCCGCTTGTGAGCCAGGGAAAGGCGGTCATGCCGCCGGCGGGGCGGACCCAGCGCAGGAGGTCGGAATACTCCGCGAAGAGCCGGTCGAGCAGGGGAAGATTGGCCTCGGTGGCGCGTCGCGTGCGGCTGTAGATCGCATCGCGATGGCGCACGGCCAGGGCGGCCAGGCGCTCGCCGAGCACCGTGCCGGAGACCGTGAAGTAGCTGCGGGCGTTCAGACAGTGCCGGCGGCGGCCCGGATCGCGCTCGATCATCCAGCCGATTCGCAGGCCGCTCAGGCAGAGGGCTTTCGAGAAATCGCCGAGCACCGTGGCGTGCGGAAGGCGTGCCGCTGAGCGCACCGCCGGGCCGTGATAGATGGGATGGTAGACCTCGTCGGAGACGAACTGCACCTTGCGCTCGGCGCAGAAATCGTGCAGGGCTTCCATGTCCGCTTCGCTGAGGACCGCGCCCGTGGGATTGTGCGGCGAATTGACCAGAAGGAGCTTCGTGGCGGGATCGACCAGTTTGCGGACCTCGTCCAGGTCGATCCGGAACTCGTCTTTAGCCCGCAGCGTGTAGTAGCGGACCTCCAGCCCCAGGGATTCGGCGACGGCCGAATTAGCGGGGAACGCGGGATTGGGCAGCACGACGTTGGCGCCGGGGCCGGCGGCGAGATGAAACAGGACCAGCAGGGCTTCGGCCGCGCCGGTCATCACCAGGACGCTCTCGGGTTCCACGCCCTGCATGCGCGCGAGTTCCTCGCGGAGTTCGGGCAAGCCGGAGGGAGGCGTGTAGAATAGCTTCGATTCGAGGAGGCTGTCGAGATCGCCGCCGAGCGCGAGCAACTCGCGCATCGTCCAGACGGGGCCGGTGCTCGATCCGAGATCGAACTCGATGGGGGGATCAGCAGAGAATTTCTGTTCCAGCCATTGGTCCAGCAGGAAAGGCGGCAGCTTCATGCCTGATTATCGCCCGATTCCTTCGCCGAGCAGCGCGGCTCTCGATCCGCGCGGCTAGCAACTTCCAGAACGAGATGGTTCATTCATACTGGTACGCCTACTAGATCCCGGACTTTGCCGATAGGACCGGTCAAGCTGTTTTCAAAAGCCTACATTTTTCGCGCTTTCTGTTTTATCAACATGTTTTCCTCAACAGATAACCCGTAAACACTCTATTTTAAAGAGTTATAAACCTGTGGAAAACTCACTTTGCTTTTGCCGATTCTTCTGGACAGGGCGGTCCCTCACTGGTACAAACACTTGAAAAATCATGAGTGCCTATCCGCATGCTCGCAGCCCGGAGACGGCGGATCCGTCCCTGTCAACGCCCAAGCCGACGCCGGTACCACAGCCCGCAAACAGTACCTCCGCACTATCCGGTGTCCGCGGGTTGCAGCGGCCGCTAACCGCTCGAATTGGAAAATACGAGGTCGAGGCGGAGGTCGAAGAAGGCTCCCGGGTGCAGATGTTCCGGGGGCTCGACCGGGATACCGGCCGGCCCGTCACGTTGACGATCCTCACGGACATCACCGATCAGGAATTGCAAGACCGCTTTCGCCGCGAAGTGGCCACGGCCGCCAAGCTCCGCCATCCGGCTCTCATCGCAATATACGAATTGGGAGAGCACGTCGGCCTGCCGTTCGCGGCTATGCAGCATCTCGACGGCGAGGATTTGCGGCGGGTCATCCAATCGCAAAGGCCGTTTACGCTGCTCGAAAAGATGCTGATCATGTGGCAAGTGGCGGAGGGTGTGCAGGCCGCGCACCGCGGCGGCATCCCGCATCTCGGGATTCGCCCCGCGGGCATCGTCCTGGCCGCTGACGGCAGCGTGACGCTGCAGGATTTCGGCATCGTACGTCCGGAGCGGAACGACCGCGACGATTACGCGGCGCCGGAGGAGCTTTCGGGATCCACCACCGCCGATGCACTGTGCGACCTGTTTGCCTTCGGCATGCTGTATTACGAACTGCTGTCGGGGCGGCATCCGTTCCTGACCGGAGATTCGGAAGCGGCGGTCATCGACATTCTGCGTCATGACGCGGCGCCGTTGCGCCGGCTCGTCCCGGAGTGTCCGGAGGAGCTGGAGCGAATCGTGCTGCGCGCCATGGCGAAGCGGCGGGAGCTCCGGTATCAGAGCCTGGAGGACCTGCAGTTCGATGTCGAGCCGATACTGCGTGAGCTCAAGCGGGACCGCGCTGTGCCGCTCCTGGCGGACGCGCAGCGGTTGGTGCAGGAAGCCGGGGCGGAGGGTGAATCGCTGGACGAGGCGCAGCGCCTGCTGCGCGAGGTTCTGGAGCTCGATCCGGACAATCGGGGCGCCCAGCAGCTCCGCGCCGGCATCCGGCTGCAGTTGCAGCAGAGGACCCTGCGGTCGCGCGTGGAAGAATTGCTGCGGGAGGCGGGAGAGGCGGCGGATGCCCGTCATTACGGCCGTGCGGTCGAGTGCCTCACCTCGGTTCTTCAACTGGACGAGGGCAACGACGCGGTCCGGGAGCGGCTGGGCGCGATCCGGCTGCTGCGGGACAAGAGCGAGCAGGCGGCGCAACTGGTTGACGAAGCCCGCAAGCTGCTGGCCCAGCAGAGCCTGGTGGAAGCCTGGTACAAGGTGACCGAGGCGCTCGATCGGGACCCCGAAACACCGGGCGCAGCCGGACTGCTGCAGCTGATCGAAGACGTCCAGCGGCGCCAGGAGAGGGAAGCCAATGTCGAGCACGGGCTGGCCAAGGCAAAATCGCTGCTGCTGGTGGAGTCGTTCGACGAAGCGATTACGCTCCTTGAGGCTTTGTGGCAGGAGTGCCCCGATTCTCCCAAGGTCGAGCACTGGCTCGAGCACGTGCAGGCGCAGAAGGTGCAGGGAGAGCGGAGGAGCCGCCTTCAGGGCCAGCTGAGCCGCGCGGGGGCCCTGATGGCGGAACGCCGGTTCGGCGAGGCGGCCGGACTTCTGGACAAATTGACCGCCGAGTTCCCGGACGACGAGCGGGTGAGAGACCTGAGAACCGAGGCCAGGGCGGCGGTTGTGAAAGCGGCGGCCGTCGCGATGGCGCTGGAGCGATGCGATGAATGCCGGGTGGAGGGAAAGCTCGACCAGGCGATCGAAGTCCTGGATGCGGCGCTGGCTGCGTACCCGGGCGAGCCGGAACTCGCCGAGATGCGGGCCGAAGTCGAGCGGCGCAAGCAGGCGATGCAGTCGGCCTCGGTGGTTCGGGCGGCGCTGCAGGAGGTTCGCTGGCTGCTCGACCAGGACCGCCCCGACCTCGCGGCCCAGTTCTTGAAGGAGAAGCTGGCGGAACTGCCGGATGACGCCACCTTGCTCTCGCGGCTTGCGGAGATCGAGAAGGGGTTGCCGCAGTGGGAGCAGCGCCGCTTCGTGCAGGAAGCCCTGAATCGCGCGGCCCTTCTGGAGCAGAAACAGCAGTGGCAAGTGGCCTTGACGGTGCTTGAGGAAGCCCTCGAAGCGCATCCCGGCTCAGCGGAACTGATGGATGCCGCGGAGCGCTTTCGGGATCGGCTTCAGGAGCAGGAAAGGCGGAAGAAGCTGACGCGCCGGCTGGAGACAATCCGGCTGAGGATCACGGCCCACGCTTGGCCGCAGGCGCTATCGCTGATTGAAGCGGCTCAGGCGGAGTTCCCCGATGAGCCCGAGCTGAAGCGCCTGCTGGAGGACGTGCGGGCCAATCTCAGGCGCTCCGAGTGTGAAGCGGTTATCGCCGAAGTGCGGCAGTGCCTGGCCTACGGGGAGCCGGAGCAGGCGGAACAGGTGCTGCAGCGGGCGCTCGAATCCCTGCCGGGGGAGCCCGCACTCGAAGTGCTGCGCCAGGAGCTGGAATCCGATAAGAAGTATCAGGAAGGGTGGCGCGCGGCGCAGGTCCTGTTCGGCAGGGGGCAGTTGAGGGAGGCCGAGGAAATCCTGGCGAAGATCGCGGCGCCGAATCGTCCGGAGGCCCAGGCGCTGCTCGAGACGGTCCGCGGTGCGCGCGCCGCTACCGAGGAGACGGATCTTCTTGGGCACGGCCGCGAGAAGGCGCTGAAGCTGATCCAGCAGCGCGAGTTCTCCGAGGCGGCCGAGGTGCTTCGCGATCTCCTGCTGCACTTTCCCGGCGATCCCATACTGGAAAGGGACCTGGCGTCGATCCAAAGTGAACTGGATCCACCTGCCCTCGAGGCTGCAGCCCCGGAGCCGTCAGAGGAGGAGCTGCCCCCTGTGGCAGTTGTGCCGCCTCCGGTTGTGGCCCCGCCGGTACCCGTTGCGGCGGCGGCTGCGGCATGGCGGCCCACACCCGCAGTGGATCGCGTGTCCGCGCCGCAGAGCCGGCCCAGCGGCTCCAAACGCAATCGCCTGCTCTGGCTGACGGGGACGATTCTGCTCGTTCTCCTGGCCGGCGCTGTCTGGAAGCTCCGCCAGAGCCGGGCTGCCGTTCCGAGCCCGCCGGCCGCGCCCACCCCGGCGCAGAGCCTCGCGCCCATCCGGCCGCAGGTTTCCGCGCCGCCTCAGCAGCCACCCCCATCCGGGCCGCCGGCGAACGCAGGCGCGGGCCGCTCCAGAGCCAGGGCGCAGGTGGAACCGACACCCCGCGAGCCCGTACGGACTTTCGTCCCGCCAGCCGGAAAGTCCGCTCCTCGAAACCAGGCTCAGGTGTCATTGCCCCCGCCGCCCGGAAGCGAAGTGGGTGTTGCATTGCCGAAGGACGCGCCGCTCCTGCCCGCGTCGCTCGGTCAATCGATGAATGCGCCCGCGCCGGCACGGCCCCAGACGGCACCGCCGGTCGTATCGGGGGGCAGACTGGAGGAGGCGCAGCTCATCAGCCGGCAATTGCCTCAGATTCCTGAATTCGCGCGTACACGCGGCATCGTCGGCACGGTGAAACTGGAAGCGGTGGTCGATCAGACAGGCACAGTGGCCAGCGTAAAAATCGTCAGCGGGAATCCGGTACTGGCGGTCGCCGCGAAGAACGCCGTGCTGAAATGGAAGTATCGACCCGCCCGGTTGAACGGACAGCCCGTCGATACCACGATCGCGATCCAGGTAGCCTTCCAACCGACGAGATAGGGCACCCCTATCCGCCTCCCGACCTCACACCCACTCGGATTCGCGCCATGGCCTGAATTCCGCTTCGGTGAGTCTTTTCAGATCGGCGAGAAGTTCGGGACCGGCGCCTTCGGATGCCCTCGATTCCGGTTACCCTGGGGATATCGTGCAAACCAGACGCGCTTTCCTCAGCGCTGCCGCCGCCGCAGCGGCAACGTCCGCCGGCTTCCGGCGCAAGGCCAGTTCGTATCCCGCCGTCCCCGCCCGGAGGACCGGAAATTCGCCAGCGAGGCGGTCGAAGCCAAAATCGCGGAGGTGCGGAAGAGCATCGCCGATCCCGAGATTGCCTGGCTGTTCGGCAACTGCTTCCCCAACACGCTCGACACCACCGTTCGGACCGGAACGATCGAAGGAAGACCGGACACATTCGTCATTACGGGCGATATCGAGGCCATGTGGCTGCGCGATTCCAGCGCGCAGGTCTGGCCCTACCTGCCGCTCGCCAAATCGGACCCCCGGCTCAAGACCCTGCTGGCGGGAGTCATCCACCGGCAGGCGCGCTCGGTCCTCATCGACCCCTACGCCAACGCGTTCAATTTCGGCCCGACCGGCAGCCCCTGGGCCAAAGACCACACCGCCATGAAGCCCGAGTTGCACGAGCGCAAGTGGGAGATCGACTCCCTGTGCTACCCCGTACGCCTGGCATACGGCTATTGGAAAGCGACCGGCGACGGCTCGTGTTTCGACCCCCAGTGGCGGAGCGCGGCCGCGCTCATCGTGAAGACTTTCCGCGAACAGCAGCGCCTGACGGGCCGCGGGCCCTACTCGTTCCAGCGGGTCACCGCCAACCCGACGGATTCCCTGCCGCAAGGCGGCTACGGCAACCCCACGCGCCCGTGCGGCCTGATTCACTCGGGCTTTCGCCCGTCCGACGACGCCTGCATTTTCCCGTTCCTGATTCCGTCGAATCTCTTCGCCGCGCAATCGCTCGATCAACTGGCCGAGGTCGCCGCGGCCGAGTGGTCCGATAGCGGGTTCGCGAACGAGTGCCGCGGACTGGCGGGGGAAGTGCGCGCGGCGCTCGGTACGCACGGCACGGCGCAGCACGCGCGCCACGGCGAGGTCTGGGCCTACGAGGCGGACGGCTTCGGCAACCACCTGTTCATGGACGACGCCAACGTGCCGAGCCTCATCGCGCTCCCTTACCTGGGCTGTTGCGCGCCGGACGACCGCCTCTACCGGAACACCCGCGCGTTCGTATTGAGCGACGACAATCCCTACTTCTACCGCGGGTCGGCCGCCGAAGGACTGGGCGGGCCGCATTCGGGGCTGGGGATGATCTGGCCGCTGGGCATCATTCTGCGGGCGCTGACCAGCCAGGACGAGGAGGAGATGCGGCAGTGCCTCGCGATGCTCAAACGTACGCATGCGGGAACGGGCTTCATGCACGAATCGTTCGCCAAGGACGACGCCGCGCGCTTCACACGCAAGTGGTTCGCGTGGGCCAATACGATCTTCGGCGAGCTGATTTTGAAGCTTTACGATTCGCACCGGGCGGTGCTGGGTTGAGCTGTCGGGCTGGCGGGCGGCTCAGTTCGGCTGGCTGTCCGGCCTCAGTCGCGCGGTCGCGCGCCGCACGGCGATCACGAACTGTTCGGTGAACTGCAGGCGGTCGCTGCAGCGCGGGCAGCTGATGAAGTGATTTTCGAAGGCCGCTGCTTCTTCCCGAGGCAGCGACGCCGTGAGGTACCGTTCGGAAATCAACTCCGGATCGGCGGGACAGCGATCGGCTTCCAGGCTCCGGTGCATTTCGATCACCTTCTCCTCACCGTGTCCGGCCGGAACAGAAGCCGGGGCTGACACGGAAGCCCCGGCAAGGAGAAGAAACTGACACTGATCCAGCCCCGACTTCCGGCGCCCCGCACCGGGGATTCAACCCAGATGGTTGATACCTTCGGGACTGTTTTCCAATATTGCCAGCATGGCAGGCGAATTCCTAGGGCTAATGGTACCGGTCGGGTAACATTACTATCGGCGCCGCGCTAGCGGGTGTCCTCGAACCCCAGCCTCCAGCCGAGCTTTTCGGGATCGAACCAGGAGATGTCCACTCCGAACCACCGGGTTTTGGACGCGGCGTGGTACCTTCCCGGCCGGGAGGCCCCCAGTACGAAGGCGCAGGGGCCTTCGCCATACTGCCGGATCCGTTCTTTCAACCAGGAATCCGAGTTCAGCGGCGCGGCCAGGATCAAGGGGGCCCCGCCCAGCAGCGCCAGTTGGGCGCCGAAGCTCTTATCCACCTGCTTGATGGCCGGCGGCAGGGCATAAGCCTTGCGGTAGCGGTCGATGGCCGCGTCGAGATCCGCGACGGCAATCACTACCCGGGTAATGCCGCGGAAGTCGCGCGTCACGGGCTTGCCATCCGGAAAGGCACGCTGGGTGCGAGGCGTCAGGTCGTGGATGAGGAAGGGAAAGCCCACCCCACGCGTTCCCGGGCCGACACTCGAGGTCTCCCATTCCAGGCGGGCGCCGTCGGGGCGGTCGCGGCCGCCGCGTTCCGGGGCGGAGACCTCGATGCCGGCCGCCCGAAGCCGCTGGACCTCGGCCGCGATATCGGCCTCCCGCACGGCCCAGGCGCAGGGGGTGCCGCCGGATTTCAGATAGCGGGCCCATTCGTTGCGGTCCACCAGCTTCGGATCGGCCCCGGGCTGTTGGGCCATCAGCTCCAGATAGGAACCGTCCGGGAAACTGACCAGCGCCATCTCGGTGGTCCGATTGTTGTGAGCGCCGCCGTAGACGCTGCGGATGCCGGCCGCTTCCAGGTTCGCCTGCATCTTTTTCAGATCGGTGCCGGCCACCGTGGCGTGGTCGATCTTCAGGTCGGCTGCCGGAAGCAGGAGCGGCAGGAGCGCCGCCAGCAGAAGTCTCATGAGTCGATTATGACTCGGAGACCAGGGCGGCCGGGCGCTTCCGGGCGGCGGGCGCCTGGCGCTTGACAGCCCACGCGCCGATCCGGAACAGCAGCAGGACGCCCACCAGCGTGCCGTAGAGCAGCGGCAGGCGGACATCCGACTTCACCAGCCAGTAGTAATGGACCACGCCCGCGATCCCGCTCAGGTAGACCAGCCGGTGCAGCATCTGCCAGCGTTTGCCGCCGAGCCGCCGGATCCAGCCCTTGGTTGAGGTCAGCGCCAGCGGCACCATGCACAGGAAGGCGGCGAAACCGGCCGTAATGAACGGGCGCTTTCCGATATCCTTCACGATCTCGTGCATGTCGAAGAACTTGTCCAGCCACAAATAGGTCATGAAGTGCAGGCAGCCGTAGAAAAACGCAAACAGGCCGATCATCCGGCGGAAGCGGATGAGATCCGGCAGGCCCAGCAGTTTCCGCAGGGGCGTCACCGCCAGGGTGATGACGATCATGCGGATGGTCCAGTCGCCCGTGAAGTGGGTGATCAGCTCGATCGGGTTGGCGGTGAGATCGTCGTTCCAGGCGCGCCAGCCCAGCCAGAAAATGGGCGCCAGGCACAACACGAACACCAGGATTTTCGTCCAGCGATTTCTCAACATGGTCAGTAGTTCTTCTTCAAATCCATTCCGTTATAGAGGCTGGCTACCTGGTCTCCATAGCCGTTGAACATCAGGGTGGGGCGCTTGCGGAACTCGCCCAGGCGCCGCTCGGTGGCCTGGCTCCAGCGCGGGTGGTCCACGTTCGGATTCACGTTGGAGTAGAACCCGTACTCACGCGCATTCGACATGTTCCAGGTGGTGGGCGGCATGCCGCCGGTCAGCTTGATCTTGACGATAGACTTGATGCTCTTGAAACCGTACTTCCACGGCACCACCAGCCGGACCGGCGCGCCGTCCTGCCCCGGTAGGGTTTCGCCGTACATGCCCACACACAGCAGCGCCAGCGGGTGCATGGCTTCATCCAGCCGGAGGCCCTCGACGTAAGGGAATTCGATGCCGGCGATCTCGGGCTTGGCCAGGGGCATGTAGCGAAGGTCCCAATAGCTCTGGAACGCTACGAATTTGGCCTTCGGCGTCGGCTCGACCTGTTTGAGCAGGGCGCTCAGCGAGTACCCCACCCAGGGCACCACGATCGACCAGGCCTCCACGCAGCGGTGCCGGTAGATGCGCTCCTCGAGGGGCGCCAGCTTCATGATGTCGTCCAGGCTGAATTTGCGCGGCTTGGCGACATCGCCTTCCACGGAAACTACCCATTGGGAAGGCTGGAAGTTCCGGGCGTTCTCGGCGGGCTGCTCCTTGCTGGTGCCGAATTCGTAGAAGTTGTTGTAGTGGGTGACGTCGTTGTAGCTGTTGGGTTTCTCGCTCGTGCTGAACTGGCTCTTGCCGACGTTGGGAAGCTTGGTGCCCGCCAGCGCGCTTCGCGAGGGCGAAAGAAACTCGCAGCCTGCTAGAAACGCCGCCGGGACCCCGGTCAGAAACCGGCGGCGATTGAGGTATAGAGACTTAGGCGTGATTTCCGAGTGGCGGATATCGGACGGTTTCTTGATCAGCATGGTTTCCAATTCTATATCCTTCGACGAATCGGGTTTATTCCAGGATGCGGAAATTCACATCGGCGCCCCCAACTGCGATCCGTACGGAAGCGGGCAGGTTTGGGGGGATCGCTCCAAGTGCAGTTGCAGAATCGTCCTTATTCTTTGTATGCTAGTAGTTTCCCCGTATCCGACTCGCTTTGGTGGGTCGTTGTGCGGGTGAATGGGCTGGACGGGTGGCCGAGCGGCTAATGGCAACAGACTGTAAATCTGTCGCTCCTTGCGAGCTACGGAGGTTCGAATCCTCCCCCGTCCACCAGTAGTTTTCGTACACTGTAAGCGAGGCAGGCCGTTGTAGCTCAGTTGGTAGAGCGCGTCCTTGGTAAGGACGAGGTCACCGGTTCAAGCCCGGTCAACGGCTCCAGTTTTTCTCCCTGTTCACAATCCTGACAGGCAAAAAGGTTCGGGCATGGCAAAGGAAAAATTCGACCGCAGCAAGCCGCACGTAAACATCGGGACGATCGGGCACATCGATCACGGCAAGACCACCCTGACGGCGGCGATCACGAAGGTGCTGGCGAAGCACAATCCGAAGGTAAAGTTCCGGAGCTTCGATTCGATCGACAACGCGCCGGAAGAAAAAGCCCGCGGGATCACGATCGCGGTGGCGCACATCGAGTACGAAACGGCCAACCGGCACTACGCCCACGTGGATTGCCCGGGCCACGCCGATTACATCAAGAACATGATCACCGGCGCGGCGCAGATGGATGGCGCCATCCTGGTGGTGGCGGCGACGGACGGACCCATGCCGCAGACGCGCGAGCACGTGCTGCTGGCGCGGCAGGTGGGCGTGCCGTTCATCGTGGTGGCCATGAACAAGGTCGACATGGTGGACGATCCGGAGCTGCTCGACCTGGTGGAGCTGGAAGTGCGCGAGCTGCTGAAGAGCTACCAGTTCCCGGGCGACGATCTGCCGGTGGTGCGGGTGTCGGCGCTGGGAGCGCTGAACGGCGAGCCGCAGTGGGAAAAGACGGTGGACGAGCTGATGGAGGCGGTGGACAACTACATTCCGCTGCCGCAGCGCGTGACCGACAAGCCGTTCCTGATGCCGATCGA
Source organism: Bryobacterales bacterium (assembly GCA_963836015.1). Classification (GTDB taxonomy): domain Bacteria; phylum Acidobacteriota; class Terriglobia; order Bryobacterales; family Bryobacteraceae; genus CAWCDJ01. The sequence goes on from CAWIIF010000005.1 coordinate 103,898, forward strand.
GGATATTTTCTCGATCCAGGGCCGTGGGACGGTGGTGACGGGCCGCATCGAGCGCGGGATCTGCAAGGTCGGCGAGGAAATGGAGATCGTCGGTTTCCGGGATACGCGCAAGACGGTGGTGACGGGCGTGGAGATGTTCAAGAAGCTGCTCGACGAAGGCCGGGCGGGCGACAACGTGGGCCTGCTGCTGCGCGGAGTGGACAAGGACGACGTGGAGCGCGGGCAGGTGATCGCCAAGCCGGGGACCATCACGCCGCACACGCAGTTCCGGGGCGAAGTGTACGTGTTGAGCAAGGAAGAAGGCGGCCGTCATACGCCGTTCTTCAAGGGCTACCGGCCGCAGTTCTACTTCCGCACGACGGACGTGACGGGGGTGGCGCAGCTGCCGGAGGGCACCGAGATGGTGATGCCCGGGGACAACGTGAACCTCTTTGTAGAGCTGATTACGCCGATCGCCATGGACAAGGGGCTGCGCTTCGCGATTCGCGAGGGCGGCCGCACGGTCGGCGCCGGCACGGTAACCGAGATCATCAAGTAGGGTAGGCCTCCGGCCTGCCCGGGTTTTTTAGGAGTTTGAATCTATGCCTCGCGATATCATTACGTTCCAGTGCACGGAGTGCAAAAACCGGAACTATTCTTCGACGAAGAATAAGAAAACGACGACCGAGCGCCTGGAGATGAAGAAGTTCTGCCGGCACTGCCGGAAGCACCAGGCACACAAGGAAATCAAGTAGAATAGGTATGCCCCCCGAATAGTTGGGGGGTGTGACCCAGGGGCGTAGGTTTAACGGCAGACCAGCGGTCTCCAAAACCGCGAGTGGGGGTTCGAATCCCTCCGCCCCTGCCAAACCACCCCGCTTACAGTTGGGAACAGCAAGGGCGTCGAGGAACGATTTATGGCCGATGTAGCAAAATGGGTTCAGGGTACAAGGGATTACATCAACGAGCTGAAGCTCGAGATGCGCCGCGTCTCCTGGCCGAACCGTAAGCAGGTCGAAAACACCACGGCGGTGGTGATCTTCTCCGTGTTCTGTTTCGCGGGATACTTCTTTATCGTGGATTCCATCCTGTCGAAGGGAGTCGCGGGGGTCCTGAATTTCTTTACCAATAAGTAGGCGCATTATGGAAGCCGAAGAGAACGTTTCTTTCGATGAGCAGCCGGATTCGCGTCCGGAGCACACCGAGGAAGAACATCCCGCAGAGGACACCGCCGCTCCGGAACCGGCCGCCGGGGCTGCGGAGCCGTCCGAGCCTGTCGAGCCATCTGCTCCGGGCTACGACGAGTCTTCTCCGAAGAAGTGGTTTATCATCCACACCTATTCGGGGTTTGAGAATAAAGTGGCCGAATCGCTGCGCACCCGCGGCGAGGCCTTCGGGTTTGCCGACAAAATCGGACAGATCCTGATCCCGACCGAAGAAGTGGTGGAACTGCGCAACGGCAAGAAGGTCACCAGCAAGCGCCTGGTCTATCCGGGCTACGTGCTGGTGGAGATGGAAATGAACGACGAGCTCTGGCACGCGGTGAAGAACACCCCGCGGGTGACCGGGTTTGTCGGCGGCGGCAACGCGCCGGTGCCGTTGAGCGCGGACGAAGTGAACCAGATCTTGTACCGCCAGGCATCGTCCGCCGAACGCCCGCGCCCCAAGATGACCTTCGAAAAGAACGACTCCGTCAGGATCGTCGACGGGCCGTTCGCGAACTTCTCGGGCAAGGTGGACGAAGTCAACGTCGAGCGCGGCACGCTGCGCGTGATGGTGACGATTTTCGGCCGCGCGACGCCGGTGGAACTGGAATTTCTGCAAGTCGAAAAGGTTTAACGTATGGCGAAGAAAGTTACAGCTCAGGTGAAGCTGCAGATCCCGGCAGGCAAGGCCACGCCGGCTCCTCCGGTGGGTACGGCCCTCGGCCCGCAGGGCGTCAACATCATGGATTTCTGCAAGGCGTTCAACGCGAAGACGTCTGGGAAGGACCAGGAAGGCCTGATCATCCCGGTGGTGATCACCATCTATTCGGACCGCTCGTTCACGTTCATCACGAAGACGCCGCCGGTGCCCGTTCTGATCAAGCGTGCCGTCAACCTCGCGAAGGGATCGGCCGAGCCTCACAAGACCAAGGTCGGCAAGATCACCGAAAAGCAGGTGGAAGAGATCGCCAAGATCAAAATGCCCGACCTGAACTGCTTCGACATCGAAGCTGCCATGAACTCGGTGCGCGGCACGGCCCGCAGCATGGGCGTCGACGTCGTCTAGAGTTTTCCCTGCCTTGTGCGGATGTGGCGGAATTGGCAGACGCGCTAGATTCAGGTTCTAGTGTTCGCAAGGACGTGGAGGTTCAAGTCCTCTCATCCGCACCAAACCAGCCCCTTTCACCCCCCACCGCCGCGGAGCTTTCGCTACCATGGAGTGCCATGAAGCTTCTCGCGCTGGGCACCCTCATGACACACGCACTCTTGGCGCAATCCCCGGCGCTGGTCCTAACCAACGGCAAAATCTGGACCGGCAGCCAGGCTCAGCCGCAGGCCGAAGCTGTGGCGTGCCTGAATGGACGCATCGTGGCAGTCGGTTCCTCCGCGGAGGTGCTCCGATCGGCCGGCCCGCGGACGGAAATCATCGACCTCGGCGGCAAGCTCGTCGTCCCCGGCTTCAATGACGCCCACGTCCATTTCTACGACGGCGGCTCAGATCTCTCCGGGGTGCAGTTGCGCGACGCGAAGAGCGAGGCCGAGTTCCGCGAGCGGATCCGCCGGTTCGCGGCTCAACTGCCCAAAGGCCGTTGGATCCTCGGCGGCGATTGGGACCACGAGAACTGGACCCCCGCGCGATTGCCCACTCGCCAGTTGATCGATGAAGCCGCGGGCGATCACCCGGTCTTCGTGAGCCGCCTGGACGGTCACATGGCGCTGGCCAACACCCTCGCTCTCAAACTCGCCGGAATAACGCGCGATACCCCCGACCCGCCGGGCGGCACGATCGTTCGCGACTCCAACGGCGAGCCCGCCGGCGTTCTCAAGGATGCCGCGAAAGCGGCGGTCGAGCGCATCATCCCGGCGCCCTCGGAAGAGGAGATCGATGACGCCATCCGCGCCGCGATGCGGTATGCCGCCGAGAACGGCGTCACCAGCGTCCAGGACGTCTCCGCGGCCCCGCCCTATCTGCGCGTCTATCAGAAGCTGCTCCAGCGCGGCGAATTGACCGTCCGGATCTCCGGGCATCAGCCCCTGGCGGACTGGAAGCGGCTGGCCGGCGTCGGCATCCTCGCCAACTTCGGCGGGCCTATGCTCCACATCGGGGCGCTCAAGGGTTTCGCCGATGGATCCCTCGGCTCCACCACCGCCCTGTTTTTCGAGCCCTACCTCGATGCGCCCTCCACCAGCGGTCTCGCGAACGACGAGATGATCCCCGAAAGCAAGATGCTCGGGCACATCATCGACGCCGACCGCGCCGGATTGCAGGTCGCGGTGCACGCCATCGGCGACAAGGCCAACCACCTGGTGCTCAATTTCTTCGAACAGGCGATTGCCGCCAACGGCCCTCGCGACCGCCGTTTCCGCATCGAGCACGCGCAGCACCTCCAGGCGGACGATATCCCGCGCTTCGCCAAACTCGGCGTGATCGCCTCCATGCAGCCCTATCACGCCATCGACGACGGCCGCTGGGCGGAGAAGCGCATCGGGCCGGAGCGCGCCCGGCGCACGTATGCTTTCCGATCGCTGCTGGACGCCGGCGCGATTCTGGCCTTCGGCTCGGATTGGGATGTCGCGCCGATGATCCCTCTCTCGGGAATCTATGGCGCGGTAACCCGGCGCACGCTGGACGGCAAACACCCCGGCGGTTGGGTTCCCGAGCAGAAGATCACGGTGTCCGAGGCCCTTCGCGCGTACACCTGGGGATCCGCTTATGCCAGCTTTGAGGAGAAGATCAAGGGCGCCATCGAGCCAGGGAAACTGGCCGACATGGTCGTGCTCTCGCGCGACATTCTGACCATCGATCCCGCCGAAATCGCGGACGTCAAAGTCCTGATGACGGTTTTCGACGGGAAGGTCATTTATCGGATGCGCTGAGGTTCGGCCCGCCCGGCCCTACCCGCACCGGAATCGTTCGTCGATCTCCACCTGGTACCCGCTCGCCAGCCGGTTCGTCTCGTTCGCCATTCCGACCACCGCCATCACCTCGGCGAACATCGCGTCCGTCATCCCCGCCTTCCGCGCCCCCGCCGTGTGCGAGGCGATGCAGTATCCGCACTGGTTGGTGGCGCTGATCGCCACGTACAGCATCTCCTTCGTCAGCGCGTCGAGCGCCCCCGGCGCCATTACCTGCTTCACGCTCTCCCACGTCCGCCGCAGCGTGGCCGGGTCGTGCGCCAGGGCCTTCCAGAAATTGTTGATCCAGTCCGTTTTGCGGGTGGCCATGATATCGTCATAGACCGCCCGCACCTCCGGACCGGCATCGGCGTATTCCACGAATCCGCAAGTCGCCATGCGCCGATTATCGCCTATGTGTGCCCTCCTCCGAAGGCCTTCGCCGCCCTCTCCTGCATTTGTTCCGGGGTCAGTTCCTCTTTCCGGCTCGCAATGCCCCACACGAACCCGAACGGATCCTTCACGTGCCCGTAGCGGTCGCCCCAGAACTGGTCCTGGATCGGAAATACCACCTCGCAGCCCGCCCCCAGCGCTTGCGCCCACGCCGCATCGGCATCCGGCACATACAGGTGCAGGACGAACGGCATTCTCCCCTTCGCTAGCGGAGGCATGTTGAATTCGGCCGCGAAATCGTCCGCGAACATCAGCATGGAGTCGCCGATCCGCACGCTCGCATGCATCAGCTTGCCCCCCGGCCCCGGCGACCGCGCAATCTCCACGGCGTTGAAAGCCTTCTTCAGGAAATCGATAAACGCCGCCGCTCCGATGACCGAGAGGTGCGGCGTAATCGAGTGAAATCCCGGCGGAATTGGATTGACGCTGTTTGACATGGGCTCAAGCATACCAGCCGCCTTCGCCGGTGCGGTATGCTTCCCCCATGCGATTTGTGAAATTTCTCATAGCCGCGCTCCCACTCGCCGCCCAGACGGTCGGAATCGACAGCCACATCGATACCGCGCAGCGCATCCTCATCGATCGCGCCGACATCACCCAGCGCTCCCCGGTGGGCCACGTCGATATCCCCCGCCTCAAGGAAGGCGGCGTCAATGCCCCGTTTTTCGCCCTCTGGGTGCCCACCTACTATAAAGGTTCCGAAGCCATCCGCCGCACGCTCGACCTGCGCGACGCCATGCAGCGCCTCTTCGACACCCATCCCGAACAAATCGCCCTCGCCCTCAATTCGGCCGACGTCCTGCGCATCGCCCGCAGCGGCCGCATCGCCGCCATCCTCTCCATCGAGGGCGGCCACCAGATCGATAACGACCTCGCCGTCCTCCGCATGTACTACCGCCTGGGCGTCCGCTCCATGACCCTCACCCATTTCCGCAACACCGATTGGGCCGACTCCTCCACCGACACCCCCGCCCACAACGGCCTCACCGATTTCGGCAAGGAAGTCGTCCGCGAGATGAACCGCCTGGGGATGATCGTGGATGTCTCGCATGTCTCCGACAAGACCTTCTTCGACGCCCTGGCCGTGAGCACGAAGCCGGTCATCGCCTCGCATTCCTCCTGCCGCGCCCTCTCCGATGTCCCGCGCAATATGACCGACGAAATGCTCCAGGCCCTCGCCAAGAACGGCGGAGTGGTGGGAATCAACTTCGGGGAGGGCTTCCTGAATCCCAAGGACGCCGAGCAGTTGAAGGCCGACATTTCCAACGTCGCCGCCGAGCCCTCCCTCATCGGCAAAGCTCTCGACGATTACGCTGCCGACGAGATGCACCGCGACATGAAGCCCAAGCCCACCTTCGGTACAATCGATGACGCCGCCGAGCACATCGACCACGCCGTCAAGATCGCCGGCATCGACCACGTCGGCATCGGCAGCGATTTCGACGGCATTTCCTCGCCGCCCAAAGGCCTGGAGGATATTTCGAAGATGCCGGCCCTCAAAGCCGCCCTGCGCAAGAAAGGCTACACCGATGCCGACCTCGCCAAGATCTTCGGCGGCAATACCCTTCGCGTCTTAAAAGAAGTTACGGGAAAGTAGCGGCTACTGCGCCGCCGGCGGCGGCGCCGATTCCGGGGCCGTCTTCCCGCGATGGCACGTGTAGCAGGTCACGTGCTCCTTCCCGTCCTCGAATTTGGCGTTCGCGTCGCGCATCATCGCGATCATCATCCGCGCCTTGTCCTTGTGCGGATTCTCATCGCTCGCGAAATCGCCCATCGTGTGACAGAACGTACATTGCACGCCCAGCGACACCCGGAACGCCCCCATCATCGGGCGTACCTCGTCGTCCTTCAGAATCTTCAGATTCTTGTGGACCATCGCAGGCCCCTTGCTCTGCGGCGGCGGAGCATCCTGGGCGGCCAGCGGTAATAGCGCAAACAGCATCGAAACCATCGCGAAACGCATGCGTGTAATCATACATCATCAGCCAGCCCCGTTGTATGCTGGAGCCTATGCGACGCCGTGATTTGCTCCGCACCTGTGCCGCCGCCCCGTTGGCGCTGGCCGCCGCCGGCCGCGCCGCGGCCCAGCAGACCCGCTTCCAGCCTACTTGGGATTCCATAGACCGCCGTCCCTCGCCGAAATGGTATACCGACGCCAAGTTCGGCATCTTCATCCATTGGGGCGTCTACTCCGTGCCCTCCTATGCCGCCGTCAACGTGAAGGGCGAGAACCCTTACGCCGAGTGGTATTGGAATTCGCTCACCAACGGCAAGAAGGCCCCCGGTCCTACCGGCAACGGCGCCCTCACCTGGAAGTTCCACCAGCGCGTCTACGGCGCCAACTTCCCCTACTTCGATTTCGCGCCCATGTTCCGCGCCGAGCTCTACGACCCCGACCACTGGGCGGACGTCTTCGAGCGCTCCGGCGCCAAGTACGTCGCGCTCACCTCCAAGCACCACGAAGGCTTCACCCTGTGGCGCAGCGCCGAAGCCAACCGCGCCTGGGGCCGCCCCTGGAACGCGGTCGATATCGGCCCCAAGCGCGACATCCTGGTCGACCTCATGGAGGCCGGACGCCGCCGCGGCCTGCACATGGGCATCTACTATTCGCTCTATGAGTGGTACAACCCGCTCTGGCTCTCCGACAAGAAGCGCTACGTCGCCGAACACATGTTCCCGCAGTTCAAAGACGTCGTCACTCACGCCAAGCCGAGTATCATCTTCTCCGACGGCGAATGGGAGCAGACCAGCGCCGAGTGGCGCTCCCCCGAGCTCCTGGCCTGGCTCTTCAACGAATCCCCCGTCCGCGACGAAGTTGTCATCGACGACCGCTGGGGCAAGGACACCCGCCACAAGCACGGCGGCTACTACACCACCGAGTACACCTCCGGCATGCAGCAGTCCGCCCACCCCTGGGAGGAGAGCCGCGGCATGGGCTACTCCTACGGCTACAACCGCATGGAGACCGTCAAGGACTACCACACCGACCGCCAGCTCCTGCTCATGCTGATCGACATCGTCAGCCGCGGCGGCAACCTGCTCCTCGATATCGGCCCCACCGCCGATGGCCGCATCCCCGTCGTCATGGAAGAGCGCCTCACCCAGATCGGCGACTGGCTCCGCCCTAACGGCGAAGCCATCTACGGAACCAAAGCCTGGCGCAACCCGCGCCAGTGGAGCAAAGGCGCCATCCCCAAGCTCGAAGAGAAAGAGTTCATGTCGGAATACGACATCACCAAGATGGTGGATGCCCCGCCCTCCGGTTATGCCCGCGCCGACGCCTTCCTCACCGCCAAGGACGATGCCGTCTACGCCATCGTCCCGCACCGTCCGCGGGGAGAAGTCGTGATCGACGACATCGAAGTCCCTTCCGGCGCCCGCGTGACCTTGCTCGAAGGCGCCCATTCGCTCGAATCGACGCAGGCGGGCAAGCAGTTGCGAATCGCGATCCCCGACTCGCTATCCGCCGCGCTCCCCGCCCGCCAGGCCTACGCCATCAAGATCCCCGGCGCGCGCTAATCCCTAATTCGGTGACAGGCTACGCAATCCCCAATTACGCCCGTTACGGGTTGTACCGCGCCAGCCACGCCGTGATCTCGCGGACCACGTCCCGCCGCTGCTCCCATAGCCGCGGAAAGTGCGGCGAACCCGGATAAGTCACCATCCGCGTCGTCTTCCCGTTCGCCTTCAGGACTTCGAAATACTCCCGCCCCTGGAACGTCGGGACGCGCAAATCCGCCGCTCCGTGGAGAATCAGGAGCGGCGTCGTCACCGCGCTCGCGTGCGCCACCGCGGAAAACTGTGCGAACGCCCCCGGATCTTTCTCCGGCCACCGGTCGTCATAATCGAATTGCTGGATGTCGCTGGTCCACAGGAACGGCGCCCAGTCCGTGATCCCCGCGCCCTCGATCGCCGCCCGGTACCGGTGCGTCTGCGTCACCGTCCACGACGTCATGAATCCGCCCGCGCTCCATCCGAAGATCGCCAGCTTCTGCGGGTCCGCCCACCCCTGCGCGATGGCGAAATCCGTCGCGCTGTCCACATCGCGGTACGCCCGGTCCCCGAAGTGTTGAAAAATGGCGTTCAGAAATTCGTCGCCGTAGCCCGTCGAGCCGCGATACTCCGGCTGCAGCACCACGTACCCCAACCCCGCGATGATCCGCGCAAACGCGTCCATCCCCAGCACGTCGTTGCCTTCCGGACCGCCATGCGGAAACACCAGGAATGGATAGCGGCGGCCTTCCGTGTACCCCGCCGGGAACGTCGCGATCCCCTCCAGCGGGATGCCTTCCTTGCTGGTCCACCGCACCACTCTCACCGCGCCCAGGTCGACCTTCGCGAGCTGCTCGTCGCCTTCCGTCGTGATCTTCCGCAATCCTTCCCCCGACGGCACCGCGACATTCCCCGTATGCTGCGGATCCCCGACCGTCATCGCCAACTGCGCCGGCGCTCCCGCCAGTTCCGGAAAAACCGGCCGCCCCGCCACGTACCCGTCCGGCCACCGGTACGCCCGCGTCAGCTCGCCCTTCGCAAACGTGTCGACTTCGTTTTGCACCCCGCGCTCCACCGTCACCCAGATCTTGCCCCTTGGATCTCCCCACAGGCCCATCGCCGATCCCTCCAGCTTGGGCGTCCGGTCCACCGGCCTCCCTCCGTCCGCCGCGACCGACCATACATGATCGGGCGTCAGTACCGAGTTCGTGGTGCTCAGAAACACCAACTCCCTCCCGCCCTCGCCCCATGCAATGCCCGACGTGACGTTCGGCACCTCCGCCACGCGCCGGCTCCCGGCCGCCGTACACACGTCCAGATCGGTGTGGAACGAATGGAATCCGATCTTCGGCGTTCCTGAAACCGCCGCCAGGCTGGCGCTGTCTGGGGACCACGCCACCGATCCGATATTCTTGAGGCCCGGGCACCACCATTTGCCGCCCGTGCCGTCCGCCTTCACCACGTAGACGCTGGTCGCATCCGGCTCGACCACCGTGCGCACCTCGGCCAGGTCGTCCGGCGGATCCGGATTGGACAGGATCGCGAAGTGCGTTCCGTCCGGCGACAGTGACGCCCCATGCACCCCGCCCGGTAGCAGGATCAGGTGCGACGGCATCGTACTCTTCTTCAGTGCCGCAAGCCCGAAAACCGCCAGTTGCGGGACTTTGTTCACCCCGTACGATCCGTACAGCGACGCCCCGTCCGCCGTGAATCCATAGGGACTGAAGTGCTCCGGCAGCTCAAGCAGGCGCGGATCGCCCCCATCCGGACGAACCAGCCGCCATTCGACGTTGTCTTCGCCCTTAGCGCCGCCGAACGTGATCCGGCAAAGGATCCTCCCATCCGGCGCCACCGCCGACGCGCTCGCGCTCCGCAGCGCCGCCCAATCGTCCGCCGAAAACGCATGTTTCGCCGGCTGTCCCCACCCGCACGAAACCGCCAGAAGAAACCCGCAAGCCCATCCACGCCAAATCCTCATATCAGTAGGATAGGCCTCCCGGCCTGTCCAGGCGAGCCGGGCTCGCCCGTCTTTGTTTGTGGAGCGTCCCATTACTCATCCCTCAGCGCCGACATCGGATCCACCCGCGGGACGCGGATCGCCAGCCGCTGCTTCTCTCCCAGCGTGAAATACTTGCTGTCTTTCGCGACCCCCACGATCCGCATCGTCTTCCCGATCGTAATCGTGTGCCCGATCGGGTCCCTCGCGCCGAAGACCTGCCGCGCGAACGATTCGTTCACGATCGCCACCGCCTCCGTGCCGCTCCCTTCCTTCATCGAATAATTCCCGCCCTCCGACGTGAAACTTCATCTCGTCGTGCAACTCGGAATGGAAGCGCGACCGCTGCGCGATATCCGGTCCGCGGTGTGAAACGATCCTTCGAATCCGTCACCAGTAGAGCAGAAAGGATTCACTCCAATGGCCGATATTACCGAACAAAAGAAACTGTCACACACTTTGAACGCGCCGAGCGAAGCTGCCGCCAAGGCGGTCATCAGCCCCGCTGCAGGCGCAGCCGTAGGCCCGGGCGCCGTACCGCCCACACCCGACCCCCGCTGGGGCGTCGAGAACTGTTGCGTGCGCGAATTCTGGGCCGTGATCGAACGCGATGCGTCCCTGGTCCGCGGCCGCAACGTCCTGCGCACCGCCAAGCTGGGCACCGGTATCTACGAGGTCTTCTTCACCGGCGACGTCAGCAACGGCGCCTTCGTAGCCACCATCGGCAGGCCCGGCATCGCCACCGAGCCCACCGGCGGAATCACCGTGGCCCTGCGTTGCTGCCCGGGCTTTGGCGCGTTCACGCCATTCGATGACAACAAGGGCGTATGGATCCAGACCTTCGATCCGACCGGCAAGCCCGCCGACCGCTCCTTCCACCTCATCGTCCTCACCCATTGACCCGTGGGGCATGCTTTAGCTTGCCCGGCCCCCCCGGAGCGCCGCCGCCATCCGCGGCGGCGCGCCCTAGCCCCAAGTGTCCAAAAATGAAACCCGCGGACCGGAACCGGACGCGCGCGCCGATATGCCCGACCTGTTTTCAGGTAGTTAGCCGCGCCCCCGAAATGCTATTCCCCAACCATGGCAAACCTCGTCCAGGACCTTCGATACGCCCTTCGCGTTCTCCTGAAGAGCCGGGGGTTCACGGCCGCCGCCGTGACCGTGCTGGCGTTGGGAATCGGCGCGAACTCCGCGATCTTCAGCGTCGTGAACGCGGTGCTGCTGCGGCCGATGCCGTACCCCCATTCCGAGCGCCTGGTCGAGGTCTTCCATACGCCTCCGCCGCGGAGCTTCCCGGGCATCACACGCTTCGACGTTTCTCCCGCCAACTATCTCGACTGGCGCGCCATGAGCAAATCGTTCGATGGGATGGCCGCCTACACGTCCCACCAGGCTACGTTGACCGGCCTCGATCGGCCCGAGACCGTCCAGGCCGCCTGGGTCGGCGGCGACTTCTTCCGGATTGTCCAGGTGCAGGCCCGCCTGGGCCGCGTTCTCACCAACGATGATGACCAGCCCGGCCGCCAAAAGGTGGCCGTCATCAGCGATGGATTCTGGAAATCCCATTTCGGGTCGGGCACCGCCGCCCTCGGGCAAACGCTGCTCGTCAACCGCCAGCCCTGTACCATCATCGGAGTCGCCCCGCCGGCTATGCATTTCCCCGCCTGGCCCCTGGGTGCCGCTGACATCTGGATGCCGCTCGCCTGGAATGCGGAAGACAGCGCCGTTCGCAAGATCCATAATTTCCAGGTTGTCGCCCGCCTGAAGCCCGGCATCCCCATCGCCACCGCGCAGGCCGAAATGAACTCGATTTCGAGCCAGCTCGAAATAGCGCATCCCGACGCCGATCGCGGCTGGGGCGCTGTCGTCGTTTCCCTGCGCGACAACCTGATCGGCAGCATGCGCACCGTGCTGCTGGTCCTGCTCGGCGCGGTGGTGTTCGTGCTGCTGATCGCGTGCGCCAATGTCGCCAACCTGATTACCGCGCGCAACCTGGCGCGAAGAAAGGAAGTCGCCCTCCGGCAGGCTCTCGGCGCCGGACGCCTCCGCGCGTTACAGCAGCTTCTCTCCGAAACGCTGCTGCTCTCTTTCGCCGGCGGCATCGCCGGCCTTGGCCTCGCTTATCTCGCGGCGCCCTTGCTCGTTGCCTTCGTGAGCCGGCAGTTCCCGCTCGGCGATACCGTGACGCTGGACTCTTCCGCGGTCCTCTTTACCTTGGCAATCTCTGTCCTCACCGGAATCCTTGCCGGAGTGGTTCCGGCATGGCGCGGATCCAAAGCCGACCTGAACGAGACCCTGAAGCAGGGAAGCGGGCGCACTTCATCCGATTCCGGCGCGCGCCGCACCCGCGCCGTATTGCTTGCGTGCGAAGCCGCGTTCTCCGTGATGCTGCTGGTGGGCGCGGGCCTGATGGTCCGAAGCGTCTGGCTGCTCACGCGAGTGAACCCCGGATTCGATCCGGCGAACGTTCTCACGCTAACCGCGTCGGTCTCCAATCAACTCGTCCCCAAGGATCGCCAGCCTGCCGTGGCCGCGGCCTTCTACGACCGGGTGCTGCAAAACGTGCGTAAACTGCCGGGCGCCGAGTCCGCCGGCCTCATCGACAACCTGCCGTTCCAGGGCGGGAGCGTACAGCCCTTCGTAGTGCCCGGCCGGCCCGCGGAAATCTTCGCGCAGCAGCCGACCGCGGCCGTTCGGTCCATCTCGCCCGGCTATCTGCGCACCATGCGGATTGCGCTCCTCCGCGGCCGCGACTTCGACGATTCGGATACCGCCGGCCGCCCGCCGGTGGTCCTCGTCAGCGAGTCTCTCGCGAAGAGCGCCTGGCCTGCCGAAGACGCAATCGGCCGGCAGATCACTCTCTCTTTCTCCCCGGAAAAATCGCGGCGGGTCGTGGGCATCGTCGCCGACGTGAAGCAGGGCGGGTTGGATGACGGCAGCCGGCTGCAGACGTTGTACGAGCCCGAGGCCCAGGACACGTCCTGGCCCATGACGCTGGTGGTTCGCACCGCCGCACACCCGGAAAGTCTGGCCGGCGCGATCACCAGCGTGATCCAGCAGTTGGACCCCCAACAGCCGGTGCGAAACCTGCAAACCATGCAGGAGATCGTCGATCGATCCACCTCCGGCCGCAGAATGAGCATGCTCCTCCTGGCGGCATTTGCCGCGCTTGCGCTGCTGCTCTCGGCTTTCGGACTCTCTAGCGTCGTCTCCTACAGCGTCCGCCGCCGCGTCCGTGAGATCGGCATCCGCATGGCGCTCGGCGCGACCGCTCGCGATGTTCTGCGTGCGGTTGCGGTCGAGAGCCTCCGTCCCATCGCGGCCGGAATCGCGATCGGGCTCGCGGGAGCGTTCCTCCTCAGGACCCTCCTGGCCGGCCTGCTCTACGGAATCGGTCCCGGCGATCCCGTGTCGTTCGCCGGAGCCGCCTTGCTCCTGGCGCTCGTCGCCATCGTTGCCGGCGTTGTCCCCGCCTGGCGTGCCACCCGCCTCGACCCCCTTCGGGTCCTCCGCGAAGAATAGCTCCGGGCACGGTCAAACAGGAGTCCGCATCAGGGCTTTTGGCCGGTGAATGACGTGCACGAAACGTTGGGATGCCAGTTCACGAACGCGCCCTTCGGATTCGGCTTCCACGCCCAGACATGCAGCGTGTAGAACGCCGGAAGCCCGAAGCGGTTGGGGCTGGGGAACAAGTGAAATAGCTGCCCCATGAGTTGCGGCGGACCCTGATGGTTCGCGTTCCACGCGTCGGCCAGAACCAGGAAATCGGCGCCGATCAGCCGCAGTTCTCCGTTTGGCATCGGCTCGTAGATCACGATCTGGGGGCGAGTGGCGTCCAGGACACCGCTGTTGACCAGGTCTCCGTTTACGTAGTGGAGACCCATGGCCCCCGAGTCGTCTCCGCTCACGCAGCCGAATTGCAGGGCATACCCCTGCGCCTCGGCCACCTTCACATCCTTGAACTGCTCGGTCGCATCCCGCACCGTTTTGAGCAGCGTGTTCGCATTGGCCTGCTGTTCCGCCGTCACCTCGGTTTGTGCATGCGAATGGTCGTCTTGCGCCACCGCGCTCGAAAGGCACGTGCTCACGGCCACGAGAGCGATTATGGCGAATCGTCTGAATTTCACGTCGTTAGTTGTCATAGTTTGTCTTGTAAGTTAGGCTGCAAAGCGGGGACTGGCTCGAATTTCGCTGCCGTTGCGAAATTCGGAGCCTGTACCCGGTTTGCCTTTTTGCGAAGGCCGCACCCTGGCTCTTCTATCTAGACATGCGAAGATCTGCCTGAGAATTGAATGGCTGCGACGTCAAAAGATCCGCATCACCGTGCGATGACGCACTTTCCCCACCGCTTCAATCGTGGCGCAGCGCCGACATCGGGTCTAGTTCTGCCGCGCGGCGGGCAGCCAGGTGGCTGGCGGCGAGTGAGACCGCGGCCAGCAGCCCGGCCGACATCGCCAAAGTCGCCGAGTCGCGCGCCTGAAGCCCGAACAGAAGGCTGCCCAGCAAATGCGTAGCCGCCAGCGCCAGGCAGGTGCCGGCAGCCAGTCCTCCCAGGAGCAGCGCCGCCACGTCGCGCATCACCAGGCCGAGTATCGATCGCGGCGGCGCTCCCAGCGCCATGCGGATCCCGAACTCCACGCGCCGTTGAGTCACCAGGTAGCTCAGCGTGCCGTAGAGCCCGATCATCGCCAGCAACAATGCCAGCGCTCCGAAGAAGGCGGCCAGCGTCGCCAGCAGGCGTTCCCGGGTCATGGAGTCGTCCACCTGCGCGGCGAGTGTGTGGATCTCCAGGGAGGCCGCTTTGTTTACGCCCGCGACGGCTTTCTGGATGGCGTCCGCCATGGCGGCCTGCGGCAACGGCGTACGGATTTCGAAGTTGGCGGCCCGGCTTTCGGGCACCTGCGACAAAGGGCGAAAGACCGTGGCCAAGGTGTCTTCGCGCACCGACTCGTACTTGGAGTCTTTCACGACTCCTACCACCTCTACCGGCGGCTCCAGTTTGCGCGCTTCTCCTTCTGCCCGAAACGTCCGGCCCACCGGATTGAGCCCGGGGAAGAACCTTCGCGCCAGAGTCTCGTTGATCACCGCCGCCGCGGTCGAGGACTCTGTATCGCCGCGGTTGAAGTTGCGGCCTGCCAGCATTCGCATGCGCATGGTATCGAAGTAAGTGTCGCCGATCATGTTGAAGTACGCCAGCGCATCGTCGCCCTGCGGCGGATGGTCCACATCGCTCACGATGTTCGTGTTCCATACCATGTTGCCGAGCGGCGTCATCATCGAGCGCGCGGCGCTGGTCACACCGGGCAAGCCGCGCAATCTGGTTTCGATCTCCTCGTAGGCCGTCCCCGAGCGGGCGTACGGTTTCGGCAGCGTGACGTGCGCCAGCAGCACCTGGCTCCGGTCGAACCCGAGATCGAGAGTCGCCAGATTCCGGAAGCTGCGCAGCAGCAGGCCGGCGGTGACCAGCAGAACCAGCGAGAGCGCCACCTGCGACCCCACGATCCACAGGCGGAACCGGCCGCGCATCCCGCGGTCCGAGGCGTGCGTCTCCTTGATCGCGGAGGTCAACGAAGCACGCGTGCCGAAAATTGCCGGGGCCACCCCGAACAGCAGCCCGGTGACAACCGCAATGGCGGTGGTAAAGCCAAGCACCCGCCCGTCCACGGAGAAATCGAGAAAGACCGTATTGCGAACCGTGGAAAGGTAGTGCAGCAGCACGCTGTTGCCCCATTGAGCGAACCACAGGCCGAGAGAGGCGCCCGCCAGCGAGAGCAGCACGGACTCCGTCATCAACTGCCGCGCCAGCTGGAAGCGCGACGCCCCCAGGGCCAGGCGCATCGCCGTCTCCCTGCCGCGGGCGGCCGCCCGCGCCATCAGCAGGCTCGCGATATTCGCGGCCGCGATCAGCAGCACCAGACCCACCACCGCCATCAGGACATGCAGCGGCTGTTCGTACTGGCTGCGCAGCGCGGACAACCCCCTGGCCGCCGGCACCGGCACCAGCACGCGCTTGCGGAATCGGCCCTGCGATTCGGTATCCCAGTTCGGCGGCACGGCGGACGCGAAGACCGCGGGCGAAATCGCGGCCAGGCGCTCTTTCACCTGTGCCATGCCGATGCCCGGTTTCATGCGGCCCGCAACGGTGAGCCACCAGAAGCTCCGCCCTTCCAGGCGCGGCCCTTCGAAGGCCGCCGCAGCGCAGATGGGGGTCGCCACGTCGAATTGATAGCCGACGTCGATTCCAAAGAAGCCCGCCGGCGCCACACCGATGATCTCGAACGGATGATCGTCGAGCGTGATGGTGCTGCCGATCGCGCTCCCCGCTCCGCCGTAGTGCTGCTGCCAGAAGCCGTAGCTCAACACCGCCCGTGCCGCGCAGCCGCGCCGGTCGTCGCCCGCGGCCAGCAGTCGTCCGGCCGCCGGATTGAGGCCCAGCGTCCGGAAGAAATCGCCGCTCACCCAGAGCCCATTCGCGTATCGCACCATCCCGGAGCGCGAAAGATTGAACTGGTCCACGCTCCACGCGAAGGCTCCCGAGAAGACGTCCTGCTGCCCGCGAACCTGCTCCCAAAGTGGGTTCGTAAAGCTCCTGGGCGAAACCTGCACCAGTTCCTTTGGATTGCGGACCGGCAGCGAGCGCAGCAGGATCGCGTCGATCAGGCTGAAGATGGCCGTGTTCGCGCCGATCCCCAGAGCCAGCGTCAGCACCACGACAGCCGTAAACAGAGGGGCCTTCGACAGTACCCGCACCGAAAACCGTATGTCTCGCCCGAATGCCTCGACCGCGCTTTCCCATCCTGCGCTGCGGATCTCGTCTTTGACGAATTCCATGCTCCCCATCTCGACCCGCGCGGACCGGCGCGCTTCCGCGGCACTCATTCCCGAGCGAATCCTCTCGGCCGTTGCGGTCTCCAGCCAGTCCCGCAGCTCGTCATCCATCTCCCGTTCCGACTCGCGCTTCCGGAACAAAGCCCGGAGACCGCCGGTAAGATTGGTCCGGAAAGACATCGCTCACCTCGCTAGCAGGCTTCCAGAATGCGGGCGATCGCCGCGCTCTGCCGCCCCCACTCCTCAGCCTCGCTCTTCAACTGTTTGCGCCCGCGGTCGGTCAGGGCATAATATTTGGCCCGCCGGTTGTTCTCGCTGGACTTCCACATCGGTTTGATCCACCCCGCGCGCTCCAGCCGGCGGAAAGCGGGAAACAGAGACCCCGGGTTTACTTGAAACACCCCGCGGCTGATCTGCTCGATGCGCTGGGCAATGCCGTATCCGTGCATAGGTTCGAGCGCCAGGGTCTTCAGGATCAGCAGGTCCAGTGTGCCCTGCACCAGCGTGCCGCCGCGTTCTCCCACGTGTCTGTTCTCCTCTCGATAAACTAGATATACGCCGTCTCCTCTCGATTGTCAACTGGAACCACCGCAACAACGGTCCGCCCGCCTGGCCTGCGATGCGGCCGCGCATTGCAAACCCGCCCACAAGGCTGTGGCATACTGTGTGATACGTTGCGCTCCTGCCTGCCCGACATTGGTCCGCTGCGTTCGCGCGAATTCCGGCTGATCTACACTGGCCAGTTCGTGTCGAATTTCGGATCGGCGATGACTTACGTCGTGCTGCCGTTCCAGATGTACGCGCTGACCCGGTCTACCGTCGCCGTCGGATTGATTGGCGTGATCGAGTTCGCACCCATGTTGGCGATGGCCCTGATAGGCGGAGCACTGGCCGATCATTTCGACCGGCGGCGGCTGATCGGTTTCGTGGAATCCGCCATGGCTCTCTGCTGTGCCGGTCTGGCTTGGAATGCCTCGCTCCCGGCGCCGCACGTCGGCGCGCTGTGGATCATAGCGGCTCTGCTGGCCGCCCTCGGCGCGCTGCACCGGCCCGCCATGGAGGCGCTAATGCAGCAGGTGCTACCCGTCAGCGATATGATCGCTGCAGGAGCGCTGAACTCTGTTCGCGGGAATTTCGCCTTTATCATCGGACCCGGCCTGGCCGGCCTGATTGCGGCCACGGGCGGCGCAGCCGCCGCTTTCGCCGTTGACGGTGTCAGCTACCTTGTTTCCATTGCCGCCATCTTCCTGATGCGCCCCGTTGCGCGCATGTCGCTCGGCGATGAGGGGATCACATGGCGCGCACTGCTCCAGGGATGGCGGTACGCGCGCGGTCGGCAGGATCTCCTCGGAACTTATCTCATCGACATCAACGCAACGTTTTTCGGAATGCCGAACGCGCTGTTTCCAGCCATGGCCGGGCAGTGGGGCACTGCTTCCGTGGGGCTTCTCTATGCCGCGCCGCCGCTTGGCGCCATGGCAGCGGCGATTACCTCGCGCTGGGCATCGCGGGTCCATCGCCACGGGCTGGCCATCACTTGGGCTGCCGCATCATGGGGCATCGCAATTGCCGCGTTCGGTTTCGCCCGGCC
Source organism: Bryobacterales bacterium (assembly GCA_963836015.1). Taxonomy (GTDB): domain Bacteria; phylum Acidobacteriota; class Terriglobia; order Bryobacterales; family Bryobacteraceae; genus CAWCDJ01. The sequence continues at coordinate 122,337 of CAWIIF010000005.1, forward strand.
GCTCTGGCTGGCGCTGCTGTTCTTGGCAGCCGCCGGTGCGGCGGATATGATAAGCGGCATCTTCCGAATGGCGGTATGGAACCAGACGATCCCGGCCTCGATACGCGGGCGCACTGCTGCAATCGAGATGGTCAGTTATCACACCGGCCCCTCCCTCGGCAACGCAGAAGCGGGGCTTGCGGCACGTCTGTTTGGAGTGCGAACCTCGATCGTCTCGGGCGGTATATTGTGTGTGGCTGGATCTTTGGTTCTCGCTTTGCTCTTGCCCGAGTTCATCGCTTACGACTCGAACGAAGGAATCCGGCGCCGGGAGTTGGACGAAGCGTTAGTCGCACGCGCGAAGGAAGCTGAGGCGGATTAGGCCCCCGACCCACTTACCGGCGATGCACTAATCCAACCCACGGTGAGTTAGTGGAGTGCGCCGCAAACATCGCCCAGTAACGGAATGCGCTGCAAAGCAGGAATGCGTGTTACTTGCGACCCACGACACTGGCGCCGTCTCCCATTCGACGTGCGGACGCGATCCACAGCATTGATTCCTCAGTTCGAGGAGTTGCGCCAGCCTCCTTGGCTCCGCAAACGTCTCGTTCCTAATCCGGCACAAGGTTGCTTCGCGAGTTCTCTCCGAAGTGGCGCGTGATACGTCCGGAGCCGTACTGCTCCATCTCCAGACCGCGAATGGGCTCGGGGTGCCACGGGCTTACCCCAGATGACGGGAGCGGGACATATCAGGATTGATCCTCCGAGCGCCACGGAAGGTTCGACGAATCAGCGGATTGACTGGGAGCGCCGACTCGTCACCCGTAGCAAGGGGGCGACGGACTGCCAGCGCTTAGGTTCCGGCGTGGCCGGATCGTTACCGATGGCCCCCACTGCGGATATCGCGCCGGCCGGACCATGCGCGGCTTGCCCGTGCTCTCTCCGTCTCATCCGATCGCTTCACCGCCCGGGCGGCCCCTCGCGAAGCCACCCGTCGGCCGGGTGGTAGAAGACTATCCCCTCCGATACTCTGCTAGCATATTTACGTGGGAATGCTCCCTCGTTTTCGGGACGAATTGCGGGGAAACGTGGGGATCTTGCGCCTCGTTCCGACCCATGCCCGACTTTCCCCACGCCCCAGAGGTCAAAGATGGAGAACACGATCGGCTTAGTGATGACCGGCGGAGGCGCTCGCGGTGCCTATCAAGCCGGCGTTTTGAAACGCATTGGCGAGATCAAAAGAGTTCAGACTCACGGCAATCCCTTTCCAATAATAGGAGGCACTTCCGCCGGAGCCATCAATGGTTCTGGTCTGGCCGCGGGCAGCAACGAGTTTGCCTTGGCGACAAAAGTTGTCGCACAGCTCTGGTCTAGTCTCAGACCGTCCGATGTCTTTTCCTGTAATATCTTGTCACAGACCGGTAATTCTCTTGCGTGGATATTGGATTTATCCTTTGGAGGGATTTTAGGAGGTGGTCACGCTCACTCTTTATTAGATGCGGCTCCTTTGAGTCACTTTCTCAGGAAGCATCTAGATTGCAGCCGAATCCAAGAGAATATTAAGCGCGGGCATCTGTTCGCCTTGGCGATTTCAGCGACTAACTACAACACAGGGAACAGCTATCTCTTCATTCAGGGCAGGAAGGGCCACCCTATGTGGAACAGAAGCCGGCGCGTGACACTTGCCACCAAGATTACTGTCGAGCATATTTGCGCGTCGGCCGCTATTCCCTTGGTGTTTAGCCCGGTACCACTTCGAACACCCCAGGGTACGGCGTTTTTCGGGGACGGTTGCGTGCGCCTTCAACAGCCTCTCAGCCCGGCCATACGGCTGGGGGCAAAGAGACTCCTGGCGATCGGCGTTCGCGGCGAAGGCCTTGAGCATCCAGAAGAAACCACTGATCAGAAAAATCCTTCGCTGGCACAGGTCCTGGGTATTCTGTTCAATGTTATGTTTCTGGATCATCTTGCTACCGACATCGAGCACCTCGAGCGGTTAAATCAGTTGCTCAGCAGCGGTACGATCAGCCAGTCTGACATTGAAGGCTGTGAAAGGATGCGCCCCTTGGCAACACTACTCATCACGCCGTCGGTCAGTTTATCGAAGGTGGCACAGGATCATCAACGAGACATGCCTTATCTAATCCAGTACTTCATCAACAGCCTGGGACGAGACGTGGCCTCCTGCGCTGATCTGATGAGTTATTTGCTCTTCACATCGCAATACACAAGGGCTCTCATTGACATTGGATACAGTGATGCCGGTCGGCGAATCGACGAGATCGAGGATCTGCTCTACTCTCCTGAGCGGGAAGCCGACGAGTGGGCGAAGTGAGATCCGGCTGGAGGGCGGGCCGTCGAAAGCGTTGATCCTGACAGCCGGGTCCGGGAATCAGACATCAACCCTCGCTGCTGCGGGATTGCTTGGCGAGAACATCCCTCGGTTCAGTGACCGGATCACTCCTGTGAAACGCCGTCCATGAAAATGGGCTAAGCTCGCACGTCGTGCCTGCGCGTTCCGGCCGTATCGTCCCCGACTTGGACAGAGGCGCCCTTGGCAAATAGGGAACGACAAGTCGTTGGCCTCCGACATTGAACGGTGAACGTTCCGTCGGAAACTCACCTCGCCTGGTTCACGCGCCCGGGCAATCCGCTGCCGAAAGGCCGGTGCCGGCCGTGCCCGCTACTTCACACGGTAGGCCGCTTCTTCTAGAATCCGGAGATTCTGTCGAAGCGGAAGACTGCGTTCTTGTGGATGTGGGTCGATGATTTGAACCTGCGCGTTTCGCCGGGTTGCACATCGCGGGCGTAGGCCAGGATTACCGCTTCCGGCAGTTCCATGGCGGGACGCCGGGGTGAGCGGTCCGGTGTGGCGGTCGGATGGAGCGCGGTGGTGACCTCGGCGGCGGCCAGGCCGGATGAGGAGCGGTCGAGCTTAAATGACACGGTCACTTGGCTGAACTTGCGGTCGCAGTTGTTCTTGATCGTGCCAATGATGTCCGTGTAACCGTCTTCGACGGCGGTCGTGCTCCCGGATAGGCTGAGACACGCGGCCGCCTGATCGGACGTTGCGGAGGTCACCACGCGGCGGAAGCCGTCTTGAATGACGTAGCGGACGCCCAGAAGGGCAACCAAGCCGAGAACGATGACCCCAAGCAGCTTCATCCTACCAACATGGGCGCGCGCGGCCGGCAGGCGCAAGTTTGCTTCCGTTAACCGGTCCGGACTAACGTTTTGGCAAACGCCTCGTCTGCTCCCTGATGGTAGGATCGGGCTGATGGCGTCCATCCAGGTCGACCACGAACGCGTCCGCGAGTTCAAGGACGCTGCAAGTTTCTACGAGTGGCTTGGCAGGCACCACAACAAGGAAGCTGAGATCTGGATCAAGATCCACAAGGTGGATTCAGGGCTCAAATCGATTACCCCAAAGGAAGCGATCGATGTCGCGCTCTGCTGGGGCTGGATCGACGCGGTCCGCAAGCCGTTCGACAGCCAGAGCTATTTGCAGCGCTACACGCCGCGCGGCAAGAAGAGCATCTGGAGCCAGATCAATGTCGACAACGTCGTCCGGTTGATCCGGGAAGGCCGGATGACGAAGCACGGCCTTGAGAAGGTCGAGGCGGCCAAGTCCGACGGGCGCTGGGACCGCGCCTACCAAAGCGGCAGGAATATGAAGATCCCCGGCGATCTCCAGGCCGCCATCGACGCCGAGCCCAAGGCCAGGGAAATGTTCGAGAAACTTAGCGCTCAGAACCGTTTTGCGCTGGCCTTCCGCACTCACAACATGAAGACCGCGGCCGGGCGGCAAAAGAAGGTCGAGACCTTCGTCGCAATGCTCAAGCGTGGTGAGACCCTTTACCCTCAAGCCCCGAAGCCGCGTTCACCGCAAGGCCGGCCGGATTGATCTTCGTCGCGAATCGGGGTTGTAGAGCATCTCGCGGAGGCCGGCGCGCTTTTCAGCCCGCGCACCGCGCCCGGTGGAACTTCTCGAGCTCCGCGTTGGCGTTCGCAATCGCCCCCAGTGACTCAACCAGTTCGCCCAGCGCCCGCCCCGGCACGGCCAGGTAGAATTCCCCGTCGGGCAGCTCCGTGTACACCCGGTTCCCGATGCATCCCAACGAGCTGGTCGCTTTCCCCGTGTTGGCCGTCGCCGCGATCACCGCGCAGGCCGGCCGCCCCATGATCGGAAAGGGAGCCGTGAGGCCGCGCGCGCCCGCGGCCTCTCCTAGCAGCATCATCTGCCGCGGCGTGCCCCGCAGCAGGACGACATCGGGTACGCCCTCCGCCTTCGACAGCGGCGCATACACCGCGAACCGCAGCGGCTGCTCGCGCCGCGGAATTCCCGGAACTTCCTCCATCTTGAGATATTGCAGTCCCACCATCTGACCCAGCATCCCTTGCAGCTGCGACTGGGCCTCCGCCGTCAGTTCGGCGCCGTGCGTGTACGCGCCGATCGGGCAGTTCAGGTGATCTTCGCCGGTTGTATAAAAGACCGCGCCTTCGGCCGCCATCTTCCAATAGGAGCATCCCGCGGGTGCGGCCGAAGGGACCCGCGGTACTCCGGCCGGGGCAGCTTCGAGAAAGGTAACCGCCACCGGCTCGGCAGTCGCCCCGAGCAGTTGCTCGAGGGAGGTACGAATCGTACTCGTGTTCATACCCTCACGAGTATACCCCGGCCTGTTAGACCTCCTCGCAGGCCGACAGGATCATCCGGATCCTTTCCAGTTCGTCCTGGCCCATTAGCGTGATCGAACCGAACAGCCGGCCCAGCCGTTGTCGCTGGTGCCTCAGATCGAATACACCCACAAAGCCGATCATGAACACAATCGAGAATAGAGCTGCGTGTTGTTCCATAATCAATCTCCTCCTGCTCAAAGAGGATTATGATATTGCACGCGACTTTGTTACAGTCCCACCGGTACGGGCACGGTAAGGTCTAAGACCTGTACGGAGCTTCCTAAGGTGCCGGCGGTACTCCAAGGTTAACAATCCACGGGTTGGTTAACCGCCGGACATGGTTTCACCGTAACGGTCTCACCCGGAAGTTCGCGATCCGGTGGAAGGTGAGGTAATTTGCATCGTGGCCGCGCGGCGCGCCTCCGTCTTCGTCATCGAAGGCGGTGCGCGCCACGGCCGCAATGTCCGGCCCGTCGAACTGCCAGTCCGCATATTGAAATGCATGGCGAACCGGGTCGGGATTCGATGCCACCACGCGCTCCAAGCGCCACACGCGCAGGTCCTTCGAGGACACCAGCGCCAGCGTATTGCGCACCGAGGCCGGGTCGGTCGCCGACCGGCTGTACTCCGCCAGCGCCGGGTTCGACAGCGCCCAGTATCTTCCGCTCTTGCGATCGTAGCGGATCGTGAATTTCTTTGCCCCGCCCGGAAAATCAACCAGCTCCTCGAAGTGCAGTTCGCCCTGCGCCACTTTGACAATCGCTGCCTTCTCCACGTTGTCCACGCGCAGCACGTCCACCAGCGACCCGTCCGGCCCGATCACCGCATTGCCCTCCAGCCAGTGCTTCCCCGCCCCGGCCCCAGCCGGATAGCGGAGCCGCCCGGTCATCGTCCAGCTCTTCGGATCCATCAGGTCCGCCTTCACCGGCGTCGAAAGCATCAGCGCTTCGAAAAAGCCCCACGGGCCGGGCGGATGGTATTCCATCGCCCGCCATAGCCTGCCGTCTTTCTCGACCACCGGAACCGGCGCCGTGTGGTAGTTCGGGTCCGTGCTGAGAAACGAAGGAGCGCTCCACGTGACCCCGCCGTCCGCCGATTTCCGGATCACCACCCGCCCGTACTCGCACGTGGTGCCCATCAGGTAAACGGCCCGTCCGTGGACGAACAGGTTCGACCAGAACTGGTCGCTCATCTCGGCCGTCTTCCGCCACGACCTCCCCCTGTCCGTGGACCGGAATACCCGCGTCACGCCCGATGTCGACTGCGTCGAGCCCCGCCCGAAAAAGTCGTGCGACGCCAGATAGTCCCCGTTCGGAAGAATCACGATCGACGGCGACCCGATATATCGCGCCCCCGCTGCCGGTTCATGATCGATTACGACCCCCGGAGGCGCGGGCGCAGTCGCCAGCATCCACAGAAGCAGCACCGCCGTCATCGTTTGAGTCACCGCCTTTCCAACTTTTTCTTTCCTTCATTCTGAACCATTTCCGCGCCCCCGCCCGTTCGGGCTCCGTCGCACCACGGTTATCATCGGACTGTAAGCAGGGTCGCGCCCCACCGCGCGGCCCGCGACAAAGTTTTTCTTCGTGGCCACGAAGCGTTGCGTTTGAGGTGGACTGAACTTCCCGTAGGGCCCTTAAAGCCCGAACGGTCTTCACCTACGTGGATGAGATCGGCGGGGAGACTTTGGGTTCGAACCCATCCCATCCTTTGGATGAACGGATAGCGCGTTTCGCCGTCCCATCGGATCTCAGAGAGCGAAGATCGAATCGGCAAGGATATGTGGGCCATCCAGCCTGCCTAGGTCCTCGAAGATCCCGCTCGACCCACTGGCGGCCGGACACGTCCGGCGATAAGTCCGAGTACCCCCGGCCGCCCGCACCGCTTACCCGTAGTGTCTTGCAGGATAGTCCTGCCCCACTTGGCTTATTGAGGCAGCGTCGAGGTAATCTCCGCCGAACGCGTGCTTTCATTTCCGGAATGATCGACGGCGGTGATGGCGTAGCGGTAAGTCTTGCCTCGTTCCGCGCCGTGATCGCTGAAGCCGGGGAGGTCGACCGCGGCGAGTCTCTCCCAGGCGCCGCCGGGGGCCGCGCGGTAGATGCGGTAGCCGGCCAGGTCGGCTTCGGAGTTCCGCTCCCACGATAGTTCGATCGAACCCATGGCCGAAATGGCGCGAAGGCCCGTGGGCGCCGCCGGCGGAAAGGTGTCGGCCGGAGTGAGGCTGACCGTATCGGAGAGATCGCTCTCGGCCTCGCGATCGCTGCCGAGCTTGACGATGCGCTGAACGACGTAGGAGTAGAAGGTGCCGAATTGGGAGTTTGGATCGGTCCAGTGATCCTCCTGCACGTCGGCCACCGCGGCGAACTTCGGTTCCTTGCCGGCGCGGCGGAAGATGCGAAAGTCGCCAGGACCGCCCTGCCAGGTGAGCCGGACTCCCCCGGCCGTCGCCGCGGCCGTCAGCCCGTCGGGTGTAGCGGGCGGCGGCACCACCGGAAGGTTCACGAAATTCGACCAGGCCGATTCCTTGCCGTTGGCCCCCGCCACCCGGACCCCCAATGTGACCTCCTGCCCGGTCCAATCCTTCGTGAGAACCTCGACGCGCGCGTGGCCGCCTTCGATCGGGCCAACGGGAAGGGCTTTCGCCTGCTCCGCCCAGGCGCCGGCCGAGAAGGGCTGGACCGCACCGGCGGCCGCCCGCAGATCGACTTTGAGCGGCGATTTAATGGCCATGCCCTCGGTAGTCATGGTGGGAAGCGTGAACTGCACGACGAGCCGCGCGCTACGCTGGATCGCTGCCAGGTCGTTCACGGCCGCCGGCACATTGGCCAGGGGCGGCATAGGGTCGCCGATATAGCCGCATCCGGTGGTCAGGAGGGCCAGCCCGGCCAGCGCCGGGAGAAATCTGGGCATGAAAGCTCAGGGTAACAGAGTCTACTGAATGGTCAGCGAATACGCGGCCGAGCAGTACTGGCGGCCTCCGGCGGTGACGCACAGAACCAGCGGCGAAGCGGATGGGACGGCGTCCGCGGGCACCGCGACATTGACCTGCTGCACGCCCGGGATGTCGGGCGCGTCGCCGGCATATTGCGGCACCAGGTTGCTCTGTCCGCCGATCTGCGCGGAAACGGCGGCCCCCGAAGGAATGCCGGTGGCGAATATCTGGAGAACGCTCCCGGGCTTCGCTCCGGCGTTCGAGCTGTTCACTGTATAGTCCTGGTTCAGTACGCCGCGGGCGAAGATGGAAGGCCAGGCCGGAGCGAGCGGCACCGTCACGGGCGCGCTGCTCACGCCGTCCACGGTGACCACCAGGGTCGCGGAATCCTTCGACCCAAGTCCCGCGGGCACACGCAGGTTGATCTGGCTGGAGCTGGTGTAGAGCAGCGTGGCCGGCTGGCCATCGAAGGTGACGGCAATGATTTTGCCGGCAAGATTCGATCCCATGATGGTGCCGAGCGAGCCGGGTACCAGCGGGGTCACGTCCAGGGTCGCCGCATTCACTACCTTGGAGACGATCACCGTCGGAGCGGGCGGAACCACCGGCGGCGGAGTGGTCGGCAATTGCGGAGCCGGCGCCACGATCAGGGTGACCGGGATGGTCGCCACTCCGGCGAGGGCGCCCGCCGAGATCACCACGTTGGCATGGTAGGTGCCCGCCGCGGGCACGCTCTTCAGGTTGAGGAAGACCCGGACGCTGCCGTTGTTCTGGCCGCCCAGGTTGTCGAGCAGCACCCAGCCGGATCCTTGCAAATAGTTCACCGCGGCAGTCCAGTTCAGGATGCCGCCGCCGCTGTTCTGAACCGGAATGTAGCCGGGCTGGCTGGTCATGGCTCCCCCGGCAATGGTCGTGAGCAGAATCGAGTTGGGAAGTACCGAGAGCTTGGGGAAATACGGTGCGTCGCAATCGCCCACGGCCGTGCAATCGGACTGCGGCGTGACGGCGGAGAAGCGCGGAACCGGCGCACTGGCGGAGACGCCCATTACGGCGGAGACCGGCGCGAAGGTAACGGTTTCCTGCGCCACGGCCGCGGCCGTCACCTTAGCCAGGCCCACAAAACTCGGGAACTGAACGCTCTCCTGCAAGCTGGGGTTGGCATCGAGCACTTCGTACACGACGAAGCCCGAACCGTTGTTCAGGCTTACCTCGCTGGCGGAGTTCATGGCGATGTTGCCGGCGGGCAGGCCGCCGCTGCCGTCCGCGTTCGGAAACTGGACGCGCGCCAGCAGCAGAGTGTTGCTGCCGGGCACATACTGGCCGACCTGCTGGGGCAGGCCGAGGTCGCCTCCCGACGTGGGCAAGGCAGCGCTCGACCCGGCCAGGAAGTCCGGCACGTAGAGGTGCGCGTTGGCCGGGAATCCCGTGTACTTGACCATGAAACGGGTGCCTGTATCGTCGCTTCCGGAGCGCGGCTGAAAGGCGTTGGCGAATCCTTCCGTGAGGCGCGTGGAGGCAAACGCGGTGCCGGTAGTGAACAGGTTGGAGAGGCTCAGCGTGTCGGGCACGGGAGAGCCGACGCAGGTAATATTCCCCCGGTCGTAAAAGGTGGCGAAGAGGCCCGGTTGGGAGTATGCGACCGCCGTCCCGGATTGACCGGTAGGGATCGAGAGGGGCAGGCTGAACGAAATCTGGGCTCCGATCCGTTGCGGCACGAAGGTCCCCATCTGGTAAGCCGCGGCGCGTATGTTCGAGATTCGCAGGCTGATCTGGCCGGTGGCGGGAACGGTGAAGCTGAGGCCCTGGAAGGTGATCGCCTGATTCGCGACCTGGCCGGAGATGCCGGTGGGCACGAATCCCCCGCCGTAATCCACGGCGAGCTGGGCGTCCTGAGCCTGGTTGTTGGAGTCGACCCGGTTGGTGATCGTCACCGGGAGGAAAACCGAAAGATTGCCGGACAACACTGACCCGGGATTAGAGCCGGAGCATTGCAGAAGGATGTCACCCATCCGCTCGGTGAGGCCTTCGGCACGCACCAGATTCGGCACGGCGGAGACCGCGCACGTGCCGGAGGTGGGCAGTGTTTGGGCGTAAGTAGCGCTGATTGCTACAGTTAGAACGGCGAGCAGGCGCAACTCGCCACCATACCGACAAAAGGATACCATCGTGCCCAGATTTTACCCGATCTGCACGCCGTGTTAAAGCTGTCGGGGTGAAACGCCCGGTCACCAGTCCGAATATGCGGTGCCATCCAGGCTGGTTTTATCCGATCCGCTCTTCACATCGAAGATACCGGGTTCGGTTTGGTTCACGCTCTGGCTGGCGTCCTCCATGACGGTGTGCCAGGTCGTATTGGAGCCCGTCATGGGATCGACCGGCACCTCTCGCAGGTAGCCGTCGGACACCAGGTCCTGCAGCGATTGCGGGGCTTTCTGCTTGTCGTAGGTGTAGTTGTCGATCACCGTGCGCAGGGTGAACAGGTTGTTCTTGAGCACGCTCTCCTTGGAACGGATGATGGTCTTGTTGTAGATCGGGATCGCCATCGAGATGATGATCACGATAATCGCGATCACCACCATGAGCTCGACAAACGTAAAACCGGCGGCACGGCGAAGCCGCGATTTACCATTCGGCATACGAACTCCCGTCGGGCGCTTTGTCCGAAGTCTTGGTGTAAACGTTGAAGACATTCTGGCCGCCCCAACTGCTGGATTTCGGGTCGTCCTGGTCGCTCAACAGGCCCCACTCCCGCTTGCCGGTAAACGGATCGACCGGAATGCGGCGAAGGAACTTCATCTTCTTGCCTTCGGCGCTCTGGGCGAGCTTGACGCCTTCGACTAGCTGTTCGAGCGACTCGGGATAGCAGTCGGAATCCTGCTTGGGAGGGCCAAAAAAGCCGGCATCGCAGTTGTCCTTATACTTATCGATGGCATTGCGCATTTCGCGCAGGGAATAGCGGAGATCGCGCTCGCGCTCGGCCCGTATCTTGGAGCGGGCCAGGGGCACGGCCATGGTGGTGAGCACGAGCATGATCGTGAATGCCACGATCAACTCCACCAGGGTCAGGCCTTGCTGTTTCTTGCGACGCATACGACTCTACTTGATGTTGACGGGCAGCAGTACGCTGGAGGCAGCGGCTGCCTCGCCCCTGGAATTGCGTAGCGCCAGGTTGGGAACCTCGACGGCGGTCGAGCCTTTGCCGATTGCCTGGAAGGTGAGCGTGACCAGGGAACCGGATCCGGAAACGCCGGGAGCTCCGGGAGGCCGGTTGATCTGAATGGTGGCGGCGCCCGAGTCGTTCTGGATGTTCTTGGTGAACACCGGCTGCTTGCCGTCGCTGGCCAGGAAATTGCCGCTGACGGCGTCGTTCAGCCGCAGCAGTTTCGGGTCGTAGCGCAGTTGGACCGGCGCGAGGGCGGCATCGGACGCGTTCTCCACCGAGAGCGTCACCGTAAAGCTGCCGCCCTGGGTCGTCTCGACGGTGTACGGCGTGAACAGAATGCGCGTGTTGCCCGCGGGATTGGCGGTCGGCGGTGCCGTAGCGGGCGGCGCGGTAGCCGGCGGCGCCGTTACGGGTGGTGCGGTGGCAGGGGGCGGCGGCGGAGCGCCGGGCGTCGGGGCCCCGGGCGGCACGACTGCCGGGGGTGCGGCTATGGCGCTGGGGCCGGCGGGCACAACGGCGGGGGGCTTGGCGGCCGGTTGGGGAGTCGCGGCGTCGGCTTCCGGCGGTGCGTAGTTCAGCTTGATGGTCTGCGCGTTGCCGACGGAGATGCCCTTCAGGTTGTCGGGGGTCAGTTGGGGGCGCCGCACAATGTGCGGGATCAGCGCGATCATCAGCTCGTCGCGCTGGTGATCCACGCTCTCTCCGCTGAACAGCCGGCGCAGGATCGGGATGCTGGAAAGGCCGGGAATGCCGGTAATCTGCTTGGAGTCCTGCTGGTTGATCAGGCCGCCCAGGAGGTTGACATCGCCCTCGTGCATACGGATGTCGTGAGAGATCTTGCGCTGCCCGATGATGGGCTGGTTGATGCCGCCGAGATTGACGCTGCCGGTGACGTTGGAGATATCGATATCCACGTGCATGGAGACGTCGCCGTTATCGTTGACCCGGGGGGTGATGGCGACGTTGACGCCCACATCGAGGTAAGTGAACTGGGTGTTGACCAGGGCGCTGACGGCGACGCCTCCGAGACCGGGCTGGTAGCTGCCGGTGGCGGTGGGCTCGCGTTCACCGATTTTGAGCTCGGCCTTTACGTTGTCGATGGAGCGGATCTGGGGAGCCTGTAGCACGCGGGTTTTCGTATCGCTGAGGGCTGCCTGCAGCAGGGCGCTCGGCAGGACCATGGAGAAATCGGAAGTCGATAGGTGGCCGAGGCTCGATAACGGGATGGCGTTGGTGGTGGCGGTGCCCGTTCCAGTCCCCGTCCCCGTCCCAAGTCCGTTATCCGCACCGTTGCCCGAATTGTTGGAGCTCGAGGGGATCGAAATACTGGTCCGCGGCGTGAATGCCACGGGCACATTCAGGCCGGTAGACGCGATGGCGGTGGTGAGCTGCCGGGAGAAGACCGAGCTGGCTTCCAGAACCAGGATATCGACCACCACCTCCGCGCGGGGCTTGTCGAGGTCGCGGATCATCTTCTCGGCCAGCGCGACCTGGTCGGTCTCGCCGCGGACGATGATGGCGTTCTGCGAGTTGTAGGCGACTACGCGCTGCAGTTCCGAAACGGAGCGGACGGCGTTGACGATTTCCTGAAGTTCCTGGGGCGTGTTGACATTGGCAAGGTAGAAGGTCTTGGCGACCATTTCGGCGTATTCGCGGCGCTTGTTGGGGTTATCGTTGGTGACGAAGATCGTGTTCGGGGAGAGCGCCTTCCAGTAGGATTTGGTGATGATCGAGATGTAATCCAGGGCCTGTTCCAGGGTGGCGTTGTCGAAATCGACGTTCAGGCTGTTGCGCTGGGGCGCAGTGTAGTCGGGGTCCCACAAGACGTTGATGCCGGCCACTTTGCCGATGGTCTCGAACAGGACCTTGGCCGGCTGGCTGTTGATTTTGATGTTGATCGGATCGCGGTTGAGGGGCTTCAATTCGGGAACCGGCAGCATGCGGTCGATCTGCTTCCGGGTAGCTTCCCGAGCCTGGTCCGCGGGAGTCTGGCCGCGCTCTTCCGCGGGAGCCTGCTTGCCGGTTTCTTCCACCCGTTTGCGTTCCCGCTCGATCATCTGCCGGGTGAGGTCGAGCTCCTGGCGGGCGACTGCCGAGGTCGAGTTGATGCTAAGGGCCCTCTGGAACTCCAGCAAGGCTTCGCCCAGCTGCCCCTGGCCACGGATTTTCAGGCCGTTGTCCACATGCGCCTGGCCCGCCTGAAAGCGAACCTTGTCCACGGCTATCTGGTAGACGATCTCGGCGGGGTCTTCGGCCAGCGCCTTTTGATACTGCTCGAGGGCCGCGTCCCAGTTTTTTTGGACTTCGTAGATGCGCCCCTGCGCCAGGTACTTTTCGCCCTTGCGAGTTTTCGCCTCGACCGGCACCATCTGCCCCAGAAGAGCGATGGCGGCTACGACTGCGGTTAAGTGTTTGAAAAATGACATGTTCGTCCAGCTCGTCCGGCTAGCCGGAGACGCTATGTTAAGATGAAGTGCCAATGCCGTCCCAGGATCAACCTAAAGTTATTGACGTACATAGGCTTCCGCGCGTGGAGAGGAAAAAGCGCCGGGAGGTGACGTGGCCGAGAAACACTCCGCCGTCAAGATTCTGAGCGACAACCGGCAGGCCGGCCACAACTACTTCCTGATGGACCGCTTCGAGGCCGGAATGGTTCTGACCGGGACGGAAGTCAAATCCGCCAAGGACGGCAAAATCCAGCTCAAGGATGCCTATGGCGCAGTCCTCAACAATGAGGCATGGCTGATCAACGCCCACATCAGCCAGTACTCGCACGGCAACCGGGAGAACCACCCGCCGGTGAGGAACCGTAAGCTGCTGCTGCACCGTCGCGAGATCGACAAGCTCCGGAGCGAGACCCGCGAGAAGGGTTTATCCCTGATTCCCACCAAAATCTACCTGAAGGGTGGCCGGATCAAGTGCGAGCTGGCGACGGCTAAAGGCAAGAAACTGCACGACAAGCGCGAGGCCGAGCGGGCCAAGACGGCGGAGGCGGAAGCGCGCGCCGAGATGCGGCGAAGGGCATGAACACTAATACACCGGGGTGCCGGGTTGGAGGGGTGCCTGGCGGATTTCGAGGCAGCCGCGGCCGGTCGGCAGGACTTTCCCTGGGTTGAGGCGGCCATCGGGGTCGAACAGCAGCTTCAGGCGCCCGATCATCTCCAGCGTTTCGGCAGGGAAGAGCTTTGCCATCAGCTCGTTCTTCTCCATGCCGACGCCGTGCTCGCCGGTGATGGAGCCTCCCGCGTCGATGCAGAAGGTCAGGATCTCGCTGCCGGCGGCGCGCGCTTTTTCCATATCTCCGGTCTTGCGCGGGTTGAACAGGATGATCGGGTGCATGTTGCCGTCGCCGGCATGGAAGATGTTGCTGATGGTGAGGCCGGAGCGCTCCGCGACCCCGCCGATAAAGCGCAGCGTGGCGGCGATCTTGGTACGCGGCACGACGCCATCCTGCACATAATACGTGGGGCTCACGCGTCCCACGGCGCCAAACGCGTTTTTGCGGCCTTTCCAGAGAAGGTCGCGCTCCTCGGCGGTGCGGGCCACGCGGAACTCGCGGGCGCCGGACCGGGTGCAGGCTTCGCGCACCAGCTCCACCTGCTGCTCGACCGATTCGCGGAGTCCCTCCAGCTCGATTAACAGGACGGCGCCCGCATCCATCGGGTATCCGGCGTGGGTGGCCTCTTCGACCATGCGGAGCATCACGCCGTCGAGCATCTCGATAGCGACCGGGGTAATGCCGAGGCCCGTGATCTCGGACACGGTGCGGCCGGCGTCCTCGTTCGACGCATAGACGGCCAGCGCAGTTTTCACCAGCTCGGGCTTGCGCATGAGCCGGACGGTGATGCGGGTGACCAGCACCATGGTGCCTTCCGAGCCGGTCAGGAGGCCGGTGAGATCGTAGCCGGGAAGGTCGGTCTCCTTGCCGCCGGTTTCCACCACGGTGCCGTCAGGCAGCACCAGCTCCAGGCCGAGGACATGGTTGGTGGTGACCCCGTAGGCCAGGGTGTGGGGGCCGCCGGCATTTTCCGCCACGTTGCCGCCGATAGTGCAGGCGCGCTGGCTGGAGGGGTCGGGGGCATAAAAATAGCCGCTTGCCTGGACCGCCAGGGTGACGTCCAGGTTGACCACTCCTGGCTGCACCACGGCGCGCTCGTTTTCCAGATCGATTTCGAGGATGCGGTTCATGCGCGCGAAGGCGATGAGGATTCCGCCCTCGAGGGGGATGGCGCCGCCGGAGAGTCCGGTTCCGGCCCCCCGGCCGACGAACGGCACCTGGAACTCGCGCGCGATTTTAACGAGCGCCGAGACATCCGCGGTGCTGCGGGGAAAGACCACCAGGTCGGGGCGGTGTTTATCGACGCCGCCATCGTACTCGTACAGAGCGAGGTCTTCGGGGCGGTCGAGCACGCCGCGCGGCCCGAGCAGGGCGAGGCAGCGTTCCTGGCAGGCGGCTGGAATCATTCCACTACAACTTTAGCGCCTTCAGATACTCGCGGAAGGGGCCGCCGAGGTCGTGCCGCCGCAGGGCGTACTCCACGGTGGCCTTGAGGAAGCCGAGCTTGTCGCCGGCATCATAGCGGGTGCCCTCGAAGCGGTAGGCGTAAATGGGGCGGCTGCGCAGCAGGTGCTTGAGGGCGTCTGTAAGCTGAATCTCGCCGCCGGTGCCGGGCTCGATAGCCTGCAGGGAGTCGAAAATCTCGGGGGTCAGCACGTAGCGGCCGATGATCGCGAGGTTGGAGGGGGCCACGGAGGCGTCCGGCTTTTCAACGAGGTCGCGAATACGGTAGACGCGGTCGGAGCGGCCGTTATGGTGCACCGGCTCGGCGTCGATGCAGCCATACGAAGAGATGCTCTCACGAGGCACTTCCATGACGGCGAGCACCGGAGCTCCGAAGAAGCCGTGGACGTCCAGGAGCTGGCGGAGGCAGGGGGTTTCGGCGTCGATGAGGTCGTCGGCCAGGACCACCGAGAAGGGTTCGTCGCCCACCAGCTCCATGGCGCGCAGGACGGCATGCCCCAGGCCGAGAGCCTCCTTCTGGCGGATGTAGGAGACGTTGATCATGTCCGAGATGGCGTGGACGATCGCGAGGAGGTCGCGCTTCGAGCGCGACTCCAGCAGGTATTCCAGCTCGAAGCTGACATCGAAATGGTCTTCGATGGCGCTTTTGCCGCGTCCGGTCACGATGATGATGTTCTGGATCCCCGAATGGAGCGCCTCCTCCACGGCGTACTGGATGATCGGCTTGTCTACGATGGGCAGCATCTCTTTGGGCTGCGCCTTGGTGGCGGGTAGAAAGCGCGTCCCAAGTCCGGCGGCGGGGAACACTGCTTTTCTGACTTTGGCGGGCATCCTATACAGTTTGGTGCCCCCGCAGGGCGTTTCGCAAGCAGCGAATTGTATTTCTACTTTTCCTGTGCTATGTATAGGTACCTGGGAAAACACACCAATGGCATACGTTATTGCAGAACCCTGCATCGGTACCAAAGATACGGCCTGCGTCGACGCCTGCCCGGTCGATTGCATCCATCCCAAAAAGGATGAACCCGCCTACGCGACCGAGGAACTTCTCTACATCGATCCGGTAGAGTGCATCGACTGCGGCGCCTGTGTGCCGGTCTGCCCGGTCTCCGCCATTTTCGCGCTGGACGACCTGCCGGAGAAGTGGACTGATTTCACACCGCGAAACGCCGCCTATTACGGGCGGTAGAAGGGCGCTCCGCCCGCTCCCTCACGGTCGCGGCTCTGTGTACAACGGGGGCGGAGCTATGGGCGATAGGTCGCCGACGCGGTGTCCGTTTCCCACAACCGGACCCAGCCGATTTTGGCCTCGCTTTTCCCCATGAGGCCGGAATTCACTTCGTCATAGATGTATTTGGCCATGTTCTCGGCCGAAGGGTTGAGGACGTCGAACGGCGGGAATTCGTTGAGCCACTGGTGGTCGAGGCGGTCGAGCACGGAATGCACGACGCGCTTCAGCTCGACGAAATCCACCAGCAGGCCGATGGAATCGAGCTGTTCGCCCTGTACGGCCACCTGGCAGCGATAATTGTGGCCGTGCACGTTCTCGCACTTGCCGCGGTAGTTCCGCAGGGCATGGCCGGCCGCGAATGTCTCTTCAATCGTAATCTCAAACATCGAAAAACTTCTCCACGTCTTCGAGGCGTGTGGTGAAACCGTAGTCGGGCAGGCTGTCGAAGAATACCTGGCCGTAGCGCTGCTTCGTGATGCGGTTGTCCAGCAGAACCAGGACGCCGCGATCGGTCTTGCTGCGGATCAACCGTCCGAATCCCTGCTTCAGGGCGATGGCGGCCTGCGGGATCTGGTAATCGTAAAAGGGGTTCCCCCCGGCCTTGCGGATGCTCTCGATCCGGGCGTTCACTACGGGGTCGTTCGGAACCGCAAACGGCAGCTTATCTATGATAACGCAGCTCAACTGTTCGCCCGGCACGTCCACGCCCTGCCAGAAAGAAGAGGTGGCGAACAGGACGCAGTTAGGCGTGGAGCGGAACTCCTCGAGCAGGGCGCTGCGCGGCCCGGTGCCCTGCAGCAGAGTCGGGTAGTCGATTTCGAGCGAGACCTTGTCGTGTACCAGGCGCATCTGCTGGTAGCTGGTGAACAGGACGAAGGCCCGGCCGCGGCTGTGTTCCAGGATGCGCGCGACCTCTTCGGCGGCCTCCTTGGTAAACGCGGGATTGCGCGGGTCGGGCAGGTGCTGCGGCACGTAGAGCAGGGATTGCTTCTGGTAATCGAAGTGGCCGGGCACCACCAGGCCGCGGGCATTATCCAGTCCCAGCCGTTTTTCGACGTACTCGAAGCCGCCCGAGACTGCCAGCGTGGCGGAGGTGAGGACGACGGTTTCCACCTGGCTGAAGAGCTTCTCGGAGACGATGCTCGACACTTCGATCGGAGTGGCCTGCAGGAAGCATCCGCGGCCGCGCTTCTCGACCCAGTAGACGTAGCGCTCGTCGTCCTCTTCCATCACGAAGCGCAGGGCCTGGCCGAGCTCGCTGGCGCGGCGGAACAGGGGGGCGATCTCCTCGGGCGGATTTTTGAGCAGCTTGAGGTGCGAGCCGATCAGCTCGATGGCGGCCAGCAGGCTGATGTAGGTATCTTCGTTGTCTTCGCGGAAGGCGTCGCGGCCCTGGAAGGCGACGCGCCGGTCGGCCTCGCCGAACAGGGCGAAGAACTGCGAAGAAAGCTGGTCGAGGCGCTCGAGGATCCGGTCGAGCTCGGGCGTGCCGAATTTTTTCATGCGGCCGATGGCCGAGACGTCACGGCGCAGCTCCTGTAGGCGGTAGTTGCTGACCGCGACCCCGAAGTACTGGCCCACGACATCCTCGATCTCGTGGGCTTCGTCGAACACCACGGCGTGATATTCGGGCAGGATGCCGCCCTCGTTGTTTTCGTCGCGCAGGGAGAGGTCGGCGAAGAACAGGTGGTGATTGACGATGATGATGTCGCTTTCGAGCGCGCGCTGGTGCATGAGGGTGATGAAGCAGCGCTCGTAATTGGGGCACTTCTGGCCGGTGCAAAGCTCGGTGCGGGCGTCCACCTTGGCCCAGGCGGTGCTGCCTTCCGGGAGGGTCTTAATTTCGGCGCGGTCGCCGAATTCGGTGGTTTTCTCCCATTCCTGGATCACCTGAAAATCGGCCAGCTCCTCGAGGCCGCTGAGCACCGGCTCCTTTTCGGCGTCGTAGATCTTCTGGCGGCAGGCATAGTTGTTGCGGCCCTTCATGTAGCAGACTTTGAGCGGGCGTGCGAAGTGCTGCTGGAGGAAGGGAACATCCTTGAAGAAAAGCTGCTCCTGGAGGTTCTTAGTGCCGGTGGAAACCACGATGCGCTTGCCGGAAAGGAGAGCGGGGACGAGGTAGGCGAGGGTCTTGCCGGTGCCCGTGCCGGCCTCCACGATGAGGTGCCGTTTATCCGCGAGGGCGGCCTCGACGGCCTCCGCCATTTCCACCTGTCCCGGACGGAACTCGTAGTTCGGGTGCCATTTAGAGAGGGTTCCGCCGCGCGAAAAGAACTGGCGTGAGCCTGCGGTGCGGGCCTGGGTAGGCATCGGGGTGCTTCCAGTTTAACAGGGCATCAGGAGTAGATCCCGGGAGCCTCGTGGCCCAGTTTCTGCACATACTCCACGTACGAGCCGGGATAAACGACGGGGGTGCGATCGGTGCCGCTTTCGCCGCCCAACTCCAGCACACGCGAACCGAGGCCGCGCAGGAACGTGCGGTCGTGCGACACGAAGATCATGGTGCCTTCGAAATCCCGGAGCGCCTCGACGAGCATCTCCTTGGTGGCCAGGTCGAGGTGGTTGGTGGGCTCGTCGAGCACCAGGAAGTTGGGCGGGTTATAGAGCATGCGGGCGATGGCCAGGCGCGACTTCTCACCGCCCGACAGGGCGCGAATGCGCTTGTCGACGTCGTCTCCGGAGAACTGGAAGGCGCCGGCGAGGGTGCGCAGGGGGCCGAGACCGTCCTGCGGAAAATCCTGCTGAAGCTGCTCGATGATAGTCAGGTCGGGGTCGAGGACGTCCAGGGATTGCTGCGCGAAGTATCCCATGGTCAGGCTGGCTCCCAGGCGGATGGTGCCGGCATCCGGCTGGGCGGCCCCGGCGATCAGCTTGAGGAGGGTCGTCTTGCCCGCACCGTTGCGGCCCATCACGGCCCAACGCTCCTGGCGGCGGATGGTGAGGCTGAAGCCGTCGTAAATCACGCGCGGCCCGTACCGTTTGTGGAGGTCTTCGATGACCGCCACCTGGTCGCCCGAGCGAGGCGGAACGCGAAATTCAAACTTCACCACGTGCCGCTTGCGGGGTAGCTCGATGCGGTCGATCTTGTCGAGGGCCTTGATGCGGCTTTGCACCTGGGCGGCCTTGGCGGCGTGGGTTTTGAAGCGCTCGATGAAGCGCTGCTCCTTGGCAAACATGGCCTGCTGGCGGGCGAAGGCGGCCTGCTGGTTGCTTTCGCGGATGGCGCGCTCGCGCTCGTAGAAGTCGTAGTTGCCGGAGTAGACGACGATCTCGCCGGAATCGATTTCCGCGATCTTCGAGACGATGCGGTTCATGAACTCGCGGTCGTGGGAGGTCATCAGAAGGGCGCCCGTGAAGGACTTGAGGAACTGCTCGAGCCAGATGATGGATTCGATATCGAGGTGGTTGGTGGGTTCGTCCATGAGGAGGACGTCGGGCCGGCCGAGCAGGACGCGAGCCAGGGCGACGCGCATTTTCCAGCCGCCCGAGAGCGCGCCGACATCGCCATCGACCTGGTCGTCCTGGAAGCCGAGGCCGTGAAGCACCTCGCGGGCCTGGGCTTCGAGGGTGTAGCCGCCCAGGTGTTCGTATTCTTCCTGCACCTCGCCGAAACGGGCCAGGATGCGGTCCATATCTTCTGCCTGGGCGGGGTCTTCGAGGGCGCGATGGAGGGCTTCGAGTTCGTGGTGCAGATCGCCCGCGCGGCCGCTGCCGGCGATGGCCTCGTCGAGCACCGAGCGGCCCTGCATCTCCTCGACATCCTGGCGGAAATAGCCGATGGTCAGCTTTTTGGGGACGGAGACCTCGCCTTCGTCGGGCGCTTCCTCGCCGACGATCATGCGGAAGAGGGTAGTCTTGCCGGCGCCGTTGGGACCGACCAGCCCGACCTTCTCGCCGGGGTTCAACTGGAAGGACGCATCGACGAAGATGAGCTGCCTGCCGTACTGTTTGTGGATCGAGGAAAAAGAAATCATTTGAAGACGGGCAGGCCAGGAGGCCTACCCTACAAAACCTCTTCGAGGCGTTTACGGAGTTCGGAGGAGAGGCGCGGGTTCTCGCCTCCGGTGGAAACGGCTACCTGGACCGTGCCGCGCTGCAGTCGGGCGGGGACTACGAAATCGCACTCCTCGGCGGAATCGGCGATGTTGGCGAAGACGCCTTTGCCTTTGGCGGCGATACCGATGCGGTGGTTCGCCAGGCGGTCGTCCGTGGCGGCGAAGACCAGCATCGCGCCGGAAAGATCGGTGGCGCGGAACCGCCGCGGTATGAGGCGTACGGGGAGGGATTCGAACTCCGATTCCCATTCCGGGGCCACGACCATGACCCGGGCGCCGGCTTCGAGCAGCCCCTTCACCTTGCGGAGCGCCACTTTACCCGCGCCGACCACCAGAACGGGGCGGTCCTTCAGGTCGAGGAAGATCGGATAGTGCTTCAACTCTAGAATGTAGCACGCGGTGATTTCAGCGCTGCCTGCTATCATAAGGATTCATGTCCCAGGCCACGCCCAGCGTGGTCATCGTCGGAAGGCCCAACGTAGGTAAGTCCACCCTCTTTAACAGGATTACCGGACAGCGGCGCGCCATTGTCGGAGACGAGCCGGGCATTACGCGCGACCGGATCCATGGGTTTGCCGAACACGACGGACGCCGTTTCGAAGTGATCGATACGGGCGGCATCGTCGTCGATGACCAGGAGTACATTCCGAGCCAGATTCTCCACCAGGCCGAGATGGCGCTGGCGGACGCGGCTCACATCATCTTACTGGTGGACGGGCGGGCGGAGATCACCGGCGCGGACCGCGACCTGGCGCGGATGCTGCAGCGGTTGGGGAAACCCGTCACGGTGGCGGTGAACAAAGCCGACACCACGGCGCGGCAGGACTTGACAGGCGAGTTTTACGAGCTGGGGATTCCAGACGTGTACCCGGTTTCGGCGGAGCACGGCATCGGTGTGGACGCCCTGCTGGACCACGTGATCGAGGGCTTCGCGGCGCCCGCGGAAGAGCCGGCGGAGGAGCCGGACGGCAGCCGCATCAAGATCGCGATCATCGGCCGGCCGAACGTCGGGAAATCGACGCTGCTCAATACGCTGACCGGCGAGGAGCGGGCGATCGTTTCGCCGGTGGCCGGAACGACGCGCGACGCGGTGGACGAGACGGTGCACCGCAACGGCGTGGACTACGTATTCGTCGACACGGCCGGCATACGCCGCAAGGGCAAGACTAAGTTGATGGCGGAGAAACTGAGCGTGGTGATGGCGCGCCGGAACATCCGCATGGCGCACGTGGTGCTGCTGGTGCTCGACGCCACGGAAGGCGTAGTGGCGCTCGACGCGACCATTGCCGGCTATGCGCACGAAGGCGGCCGGGCGTTGATCATCGTGGTCAACAAGTGGGACGAGGTACAGGGGCAAAAAGGGCAGAGGCGGAATGAATTCGAGCAGAAAATCCGCGACGAGTTCAAGTTTCTGGAGTACGCCCCGGTGGTATTCCTTTCCGCCAAGACGGGCGCGGGGACGGAGCCGCTCTTCAAATTGATTCGGGAAGTATATGAATCGGCGTCTCTGCGTATCCCCACGGGCGAGATGAACCGGTTCGTGGAGCAGCTTCATTTCGAGGAGCGAAAGATCCTGTACATCACGCAGGCTTCGATCCGGCCGCCGGAGTTCGTGGTTTTTACGAACCGCCGCGGCCCGATGCATTTTTCCCACGAACGATACCTGATTAACCAGATCCGGCGGCGGTTCGGGTTCCGGGGGACGCCGATCCTCCTGAAGACGCGCGGCAAGGGGTCAGAACGAAGTAAAGGTAGTTAAGGGGGAGTATCGAGTATTGTTTGCCTTTTCCCAATTTTCCCCTTTAGACTAGAGGAACGGTATTATGCAGGTAATTACTATCCATCCAGGAGAGCGGCCCCATGTGGAATAAACGCCGGGATGAGGAACCCTCGAGATCTTATAATCCACCGGGTCCGGCCCCCATGCCCGTGGCGCCCAATCCAGTGGAGTCGAAAAAGGAGACAACAACCGTGTCCATGCCAGCCGGAAGATTTGAGCCGGAGTCGCGCGGCAACTCGGCGACCATCGGAAAGGCCGTCAAGATCAACGGCCAGATCCACAGCAAAGAAGATCTGTACGTCGACGGTGACGTGGAAGGCACGGTGGAAGCTCCCGAACATAAGCTGACCATCGGCCCGAACGGCACGGTTCACGCGACCATCAAGGCGCGCGAAGTCGTGGCCCTGGGGTCGATCCAGGGTAACGTGGAAGCCGCCGACAAGATCGAGATCCGCAAGGATGCCAAGCTGATCGGCGATATCAAGACGGCCCGGATCATCATCGAGGACGGTGCTTATTTCAAAGGAAGCATCGATATCGTGAAGCCGGAACCACCCAAAGCTTCGAAGGCGCAGCCAGCGCCGGCTCCGCCAGCCACTGCGGCGGTTCCCGCGGGAGCGGCGGACGCAAAACGGTAGCCGGCAAGGTCCAACATGCTGCTGCCTGGACCGCTGAAAAACATATTGCGGGGCAAGAGTAGCGGACCCTCGCCCGGCGGCCCTGCCCCCGGCGGGGGAAACTCGCGCTCAAGCCGCCAGGCGGGTGCGCCGGCGACGCTCTCCACGCGATCCAGCCGCGGGCTGGAGGAATTTTTCAATTATATTCGGGGCCAATCCGGCCTGACCATCCTGGATTTGGGAGGGGCCACGCAGCAGAACGTGAGCTTCATCACCAACCTGGGCCACCGGTTGTATTCCGAAGATTTCCTACAGATTTTGCACGAAACGTTCGGCACGACCGACACC
Source organism: Bryobacterales bacterium (assembly GCA_963836015.1). GTDB lineage: Bacteria > Acidobacteriota > Terriglobia > Bryobacterales > Bryobacteraceae > CAWCDJ01. The sequence goes on from CAWIIF010000005.1 coordinate 145,644, forward strand.
GTGGATCAATCCAATCCGGGGCGGATCGAGTATTTCCTGCGCCAGGCCCTGGATTATCCCGAACAACAGTTCGACGGCGTGCTGATCTGGGATGTGCTCGAATACCTGGAGCCGCCGCTGCTGGCCGCGGTGATCGAGCGCATGCGGAAGATCGTGCGGCCGAAGAGTTACCTGCTCTCCTTCTTCCACTCCGACGACAAGCTGGAGGCGGTTCCGTTCTACACGTTTCGCATTCAGGAGATCAACCTGCTGCAAGTGTCGCAGCAGGGCATGCGGAGGCCGACCCAGCTGTTCAACAATCGCAGTCTGGAAAAGCTGTTCGGCGAGTTTGAATCGGTGAAGTTCTTCCTGACGCGCGAACGGCTGCGGGAAGTCATCGTCAAGGTTTGAGGGCGGCGCCGTATTTTCCGGTGATTCCGTTCCAGCGCACCCTGAAGGGGTCGCCGAAGGCCTGCAATCCGCGCCAGAGGCTCACCGTGGTTCCCGCGGCGTCGTTCCAGCGCACCGGCACTTCGAGCACGCGAAATCCGAGACGTAGCGCGATATAGAGAACCTCGACGTCGAACCCGAATCCGTCGAGCCGCTGGCGCCGGAAGATCTCGCGGGCCGCGCGCGCTTCGAACAGCTTGAAGCCGCACTGGGTATCGCGAAAGGGCAGGCCCGTGACCATCCGCATGGCGAGATTGAAAAAACGCCCCATGCCTTCGCGGAACAGGGGCTGGCGCACGCCGATGAGGGAGCGGTCGAGCGCGCGCGATCCGATGGCCGCCTGGGCGCCCTGGCGCTCCACCGCCTGCCAGAGCTTGTCGAGCTCATCGATGGGAGCCGAGAGGTCGGCATCCGATAGAAGCAGCCAGTCGCCCCTGGCCTCGAGCATGCCGTGGCGGACGGCGTATCCTTTTCCGCGGTTGCCGGGGTTCTCGAGAACGCGCGCGCCGGCTTGCCGGGCAGCGGCGGCGGTGCCGTCGCGCGAGCCGTCGTTCACCACCACGATCTCGGCGAATTCCCACGCGCTGGAGGCCAGGTAGCTCTCGACGATCTGGAGTGTGGCCGGAAGCCGCTTCTCTTCGTTGTACGCAGGAATGATAATGGAGACAGAGCGTCGCAAAAGAAGAACCTATAATAACTGATTTCCCCTTTTTCTTTGGCGCCGACCGGGCCCCTGGGAATTCCGCAGCGGGCCGCCCATCACAGGAGATTCATTTGTCGCTGGAAGACGAACTGCTGAAACAGCGCCTGGCGCGCATCGAGGAGATCGAGGCCCTGGGATACCGGGCCTACGGCCGCCGCTACGATTTTTCGCACACGATACCGGAGATCCTCGCGGCCTATGGCGCGAAGACGGCGGAAGAGATCACGCCGGAAGATCGGGTGCGCATCGCCGGGCGGGTGATGACGCTGCGCCATATGGGCAAGGCGGGGTTCGCCCACCTGCAGCAGAACGGCGAGCGGCTTCAGATCTACGTCAAGAAAGACGCGGTGGGCGAGCGCGATTTCCAACTTTTCAAGATGCTGGATATCGGCGACGTCATCGGGGTGGAGGGATACCTGTTCCGCACCCGCACGGGCGAGCTGAGCGTGCATGCCGAAAAGCTGGAGTTCCTCTCGAAGACGCTGCTTTCGATGCCGGAGAAGTGGCACGGCCTGGAGGACGTGGAAACGCGCTACCGCCAGCGATACCTCGACCTGATCGCCAACCCGGAGGTGCGCAAAGTTTTTGTCACGCGGGCGAAGATCATCTCCGCGCTGCGGCGGGAGCTGGAAGCGCGCGGGTTCATCGAAGTGGAAACGCCGATGATGCAGCCGCTCTATGGCGGCGCCGCGGCGCGGCCGTTCACCACGCATCACAACACGCTGGACATCGACCTGTACCTGCGGATTGCGCCGGAGCTGTACCTGAAGCGGCTGATCGTGGGCGGGATGGACCGCGTCTACGAGATCAACCGCAATTTCCGCAACGAGGGACTCTCCACGCATCACAACCCCGAGTTCACGATGCTGGAGTTTTACCAGGCATACACGGATTACCGCGGGATGATCGACCTTTCCGAAGTGCTGCTTTCCCAGGCGGCGCTCGCCGCGACGGGTGGCACCAAAGTGGAGTACGAAGGCGAGTGCCTGGACTTCGGACGCCTCGAACGGTACAGCATGCGCGAGGCCATCGTCCATTTCTGGGAGGGCGACGGGCGGCCTACGCTGGAAGACGTCGCGAATCCGGAGTGGCTGGGGCGCCACTCGGGCAAGGCGACGGCGGGCGAGGCGCTGACCGATATCTTCGAGCGGCAGGTGGAAGCCAAGCTGATCCAGCCGACTGTGATCTACGATTACCCGGTGGAGACTTCGCCGCTATCCAAGCAGAAGCCCGACGATCCGGCGTTCGTGGAGCGCTTCGAGATCTACGCCGCCGGAATGGAGATCGGCAACGCGTATACCGAGCTCAACGACCCGCAGGAGCAGCGGCGCCGGTTCGAAATGCAGCTGGCGATGCGGGAGCGCGGCGACGAAGAAGCGCACCAGATGGATGAAGATTACGTGCGCGCCCTGGCCTACGGGATGCCGCCCACGGGCGGGGAGGGAATCGGCATCGACCGGTTGACCATGATCCTGACGGGAAGCCGCTCGATCCGCGACGTGATCCTGTTTCCGCTGCTGCGGCCGGAAGGGCCGATCGAGCTGGTGCGGCTGATGCGCGAGCTCGACGGGAAGCCATAAGCCGGTGCCTTCGACCTTCGAGCTGTTTGTCGCCGCACGGTATCTGCGGGCCCGCCGGAAAGAGGCGGTGGTGTCGATCATCACCGTGATTTCGGTGGTCGGGGTGGCGGCCGGCGTGATGGCGCTGGTGATCGCGCTGGCGGTGAACAACGGCTTCCGGCAGACGCTGCAGCGCAACCTGCTGGGGGCGATGGCGCATATCAACGTGATGCCCAAGCAGCCGGGCGACGGCATCGACAACTGGCGCGAGATGGCGGCGCGGCTCTCGAAACTGCCGCACGTCAAGGCGGTGTCGCCGGCCCTGTACAGCGAAGTCTTCCTGACGGGGCCGCTGCAATCCACCGGGGCGTTGCTGAAGGGCATCGACCCGAACGCCGAGCTGGGAATCAGCGACACGCTGCGGCATTTGAAAGCGGGCTCGCTCGACCGCCTGCGCGATCCCGACGCCAATCCTCCAGGCATTATCCTGGGCGCGCGCCTGGTGGAAGACACGGGCATGATCCTGAATTCGATCGTGAACGTGGTGAGCCCGCAGGGCGAGCTGACGCCGATGGGAGTGCGCCCCGCCATCCGCAAGTTCAAAGTGGTGGGGATCTTCGAGACGGGCTTTTTCGAGATCGACGACAAGTGGGCGTTCACTTCGATCCACGCTGAGCAGCGTTTCCTGCACATCGACGACCAGGTGAACCAGATCGAGCTGAACGTGGACAACCTGGACAACGCGCCGCAAATCGCCAAGGAGATCGAGAAGGTGGTGGGTCCCAGATACACCACCACGACCTGGCTGGAGCGCAACAAGCAGCTTCTGGGCGCGCTCAACATGGAGCGTGTAGTCACGATCATCACGATCGGGCTGATCGAACTGGTGGCGGCGCTCAACATTTTCATCACGCTGGTGATGATGGTGATGGAGAAGTACCGGGATATCGCGGTGCTGATGTCGATGGGCGCGCGGCAGTCGCAGATCCGGCGGATCTTCATGCTGCAGGGGGTGCTGATCGGGATTGTGGGCAGCGCGATCGGGCTGACGGTGGGATACACGGCCTGCTACTTCGCCGCGAAATACAAGTGGCCGCCGCTCGACCAGACGGTGTACGCGCTGAGCTATGTTCCGTTCAACCCGCGACCGATCGACGCGCTGTGGATCGCGGGAGCGGCGATTGTGGTGAGCTTCCTGGCGACGATTTATCCATCGCGGAATGCGACGAAGATCACGCCGGCGGAAGTGCTGCGGTACGAGTAGAACAAGGTAGAGCCAAATCAGCGAGTCGTTTTTTCGGCAAAGTGGCGTCCGACGGGCGCTTTGCGGCGCCCGTCACCGGTCAATGGATACGGCTACGCCCCGGTGAACGACGGCTGTTTGCTCTTGCGAACGCGTACGGCAACGAGGCCCAGCAGGCCGATGCTGAGCAACACCAGCGAACCAGGTTCCGGCACAGCACCTGCGGTAAATGTGCCGTATCGTCCCGGAGGCACCCCGGAGTCGGGACCGGCGTTCGGGTTGTCGACAAGGCCAGTCGAATTGGCAAGCCCTGCCGCGTAAATGATCGGCCCGCCCCCCACGTCACCGTTGCTCCAGATTTCACCAACGTATCCTCCGGACCCGGCTATATCGAACGCGACGCCATAGATGTCGAACAGACCTCCGGAGAATGGATAGGTCAGAGTAGGCACGCCGTTGATGAGCGCGAAGCAGACGGCCGGAGAGTTTCCTGCCGGGTAAAACAGATCGTCGTAGGATAAACCGCCGGGAGTGATTGAAAAACCGGGGTCCAGAGGGTTGTTCACATACGATATCGGGGCGGTTAGCCCGGTAATCGCACCAGAGACATTGACGTTTGTATCTGAAAACGTTCCGCTGATGCCGGTGATCTCATAGCCGGGCGGATTACTGGAATTACTGCTCTGCTGTCCCACAGTGAGTACGCCGGTAGCGGTGATCCCGTTTCCGCTGAAGGAGAACTGGATTTCGCCCGCCATTGCTCCGGGCGCAGCCGCAACGGCCGCCGCGAACCCGAGCAACGCAAAAGAACCGAACTTCATTTCCTTCTTCCTCCTTGAAGGTCCCACGAAAGATGGTTCGTGAGACGGATTCATTTTACTCGGAAAAGCTGTATCGGTTGCCACACATTCCCGCATCTCGAAGGGCGACCGTGCGGATTCTAACGTATTGACGGCGCTGATTCTAACGTATTATTGCGGCGGGGTTTCACCAGTGGTGGACGGGATTTTCGAGTTATGCCCACACGCGCCAACAGGAAGTTGGCCTTTTCCGGGTCAAGTGAACGGGACACTCTGATGATGAGATGTGGATCGATCCTCGGTTCCGGGCGCCATTCGCTGCCACCTCCGCGTGGTATCCTACTGTAGTAGGATACTTTGTATGCCGCGCGGCAACCCATCACCGAAGCTTGCCATCACTATAGACCCTGACATTCACGAAAACATCCTTGCGGCGGCCGCCCGCGACGGGGTGAGCGTCTCGGCCTGGATGACCGCTGCGGCGCGCGAAGCACTGCATCGGCGTGCTGGTTTGGCGGCGGTCGCGCGGTGGGAAAAGCAGCACGGACGCTTCACGACAGAAGAGATGAATGAAGCTCGCCGCAGCGTGCGGGCTCAGCTCCGAACATCGCGAACGGTCCGGCGTTCGGCATGAGCACCGTCGTCTACGACACCGCCGTTCTCGTGGCCGCCGATAGAAACGAGCGGCGAGCGTGGGCTGAGCATAAGGCCCGTTTGGAACTTGGCGTGGTTCCATTGGTTCCCGCGCCGGTGGTCGCCCAGGTCAGCCGGTCCCCACAACAAGCCCAACTCCGGCGCTTCTTGATTGGGTGCGTGGTCGTTCCTCTTGGCGAGACCGAGGCGCACGAAGCCGGGCGGCTGTTAGGCATGACCAAAACCTCGGATGTCGTTGACGCCGTTGTGGTGACGACAGCCCTTCGGCAAAAAGCTACGATTCTCACAAGCGACCCAGACGACATAGGACGGCTCGTCAGGGCCTCGGGCCGCGAAGTCGCTGTCGTCGCTATCTGAGGTATACCGCTTTAACGCCATTATCTTAGCGCCTGTCGGAGGCCTGCCCCACAGTGGCGCGCTGCGGCGATATGATGAGTGCGCATGAGAGTTATTGTCCTCTTGGCCGCTACCGCTTTGTTTGCACAGCAATCCCCGGCGCCCTTGAACTGGACGGCTGCCGAAGACCATCAGAACATGATGGAGCAACTCGGCATCAAAGCGCTCCGGCCCGGCCCCAGCGGAAACGAAGCGGCGCCCAATCACGCCAATTACGATGAATCCAAGGCCAATCCGTTTCCGAACCTTCCCGACGCGCTCACGCTGAAGAACGGAGAGAGGGTCACGACGCCGGAGATGTGGTGGAAGCAGCGCCGTCCGGAGATCGTCGAGGATTTCGAGCGGGAGGTCATCGGGCGTGTGCCGAAGGACGTGCCTTCCGTGACCTGGACCGTGGAGAAGACGGTCCGCGAGATGGTCGGGGCGCATCCGGTGATCGGGAAGCGGTTGGTGGGGCGCGTGGACAACTCGTCCGATCCGCAGATCAGCGTAGAGATCCAGATGGTCGTGGTCACGCCGGCGGACGCGAAAGGTCCGGTGCCGGCGATGATCATGTTCGGCCGCCCTCTGCTGCCCGGGGAGCCTCTCCCGGCGGGACGCGGCTTCCCGGCCTTCAACGGACCTCGTCCGACAGATGAGCTGATTGCCGACGGCTGGGGCTACGCGACCGTCAACCCGGTCAGCATTCAGGCGGACAACGGCGCAGGGCTGACCAAGGGGATTATCGGCCTGGTCAACAAAGGCCAGCCGCGCAAGCCGGACGACTGGGGCGCGCTGCGGGCCTGGGCGTGGGGCGCGTCGCGCGGCCTGGACTACCTCGAGTCCGATCAAGCCGTCGATGCGAAGCATGTCGGGATCGAAGGCGTGTCCCGGTACGGCAAGGCGGCGCTGGTGACGATGGCGTTCGACCAGCGATTTTATGTGGTGCTGGTCGGTTCGTCCGGGGAGGGCGGCGCCAAGCTTCACCGCCGGAATTGGGGAGAAGCGGTCGAAAATTTGACGGGATCGGGCGAGTACCATTGGATGGCCGGCAACTTCCTGAAGTACGGCGCGTCCGATGCTGCGTTTGGCAGTAAGAACGCCGGCGACCTTCCCGTCGATGCCCACGAGCTGATCGCGTTGTGTGCGCCGCGCCTGACCTTCATCAGTTACGGAGTGCCCGAAAAGGGCGACGCGAAGTGGCTGGATCACGAGGGCAGTTACATGGCTACGGTGGCCGCGGGGCCGGTGTTCCGGCTGCTCGGCGCCAGGGACCTGGGGACCGCGGAGGACTATCACACTGCCAGGATGCCGCCGGTGAATGTGGGCCTGCTCGACGGTCAACTGGCATGGCGCCAGCATGACGGTGGACACACCGACGGTCCGAACTGGAAGTACTTCATCGCGTGGGCCGACAGGTTCATGGACAGGCCGGGCGCGGCCGTCCTGTCGCGGGCCGATCAGCCCGTACCGCGATCCGACCGGAACTCCTGGCTCGCTCACGAACAGTTGCTGGAGAAGGCCAAGAAGGGCGGCATCGACATCTATTTCGAAGGTGACTCGATCACGAGGCGGTGGGGCGCCACCGACTATCCGGACTTGCTGGCCAACTGGCGCCGGGATTTCTCCGGGTGGAACGCGGCCGATTTCGGATGGGGGGCCGATAAGACTCAAAACATCCTCTGGCGCCTCGGTAACGGGGAACTCGACGGAGTCAATCCGAAGGTGATTGTGCTGCTGGCGGGCACCAATAACCTGGGCAACACCGAACCGGCGGAGATCACCAGCGGCCTCGAGGCGATTCTGAAGATCATGCAGGAGAAGGCGCCGGGGGCCACGATCATCGTGACCGGCATTTTCCCTCGGAATGACAACATGGCGCTGCTCCCCGCGATCCATCAGATCAATGAGAGTCTCGCGAGGATGGCCGACGGAAAGAAGGTCCGGTACCTCGACATCAATGACAAGCTGGCGGACCGGGACGGCCGGCTGTTCGACGGCATGATGAATGCGCGGGACAAGCTGCATCCGACGGCGAAGGGCTATCAGGTCTGGGCGGACGCGCTGAAACCCATCTTTACCGAGTTGCTCGGCCCTCCCGGGAAGGAAGACCACGCGCCGCCGCCGACCGGCGACCCGAGCGCACGGCGCTAAAACCTAATTGTTGTAGAATCGAACTAATTCTGATGAAGATCACGGATATCCGGGCGACGACGGTGACGGTACCGCTCGAAGCTCCGCTGCGGCACGCCAACGGGTGCCACTGGGGACGGTTCGTGCGGACCATCGTGGAAGTGGAGACCGACAACGGCCTGGTCGGGTTGGGCGAGATGGGCGGCGGCGGTGAATCGGCCGAGGCGGTCTTCCGCGCGATGAAAGTGTACCTGGTGGGGCACGACCCGGCGCGGCTCGAGGAGATGCGCTTCCTGATCGCGAATCCGACGGCGTCCCTGTACAACAACCGTACGCAGGTTCTGGCAGCGCTGGAGTTCGCATGCCTCGACATCCTGGGACAGGCCTGGGGCGTGCCGGTTTGCGACATTCTGGGCGGGCGACTGCGCGACCGCGTGCCGTTCGCGACATACTGCTTCTTCCGCTATCCCGACCCTAAGAACGGCGCGGGCGAAGTGCGGACGATCGATCAGATGACGGCCTACGCCTCAGCTATGAAGCGGCGCTTCGGCTTCACCACGCACAAGCTCAAGGCGGGCGTGTTTCCGCCGGATTACGAACTGGAGGTCTACCGGGCCCTGGCCGCGGCGTTTCCCGGCGACTCGCTGCGATTCGATCCCAACGGCGTGTGGTCCACCGAGCAGGCGATCCGGTTCGGGCAGGCGATCGAAGGGCTGCGCAACGATTACCTGGAAGACCCGGTGTTCGGCCTGAACGGAATGCGGCGCACGCGCCAGATGGTGCGCGTGCCGCTGGCCACCAATACGGTGGTGGTGAATTTCGAGCAGCTTGCGGCCAACGCGCTCGACACGGCCGTGGACGTGATCCTGCTGGACACGACCTTTTGGGGCGGCATACGGCCCTGCGTGAAGGCTGCCGGGGTTTGCGAGACGTTTCAGCTGGGAGTGGCGGTCCATTCCTCGGGCGAGCTGGGGATTCAGTTGGCGACCATGCTGCACTTAGGCGCGGTCATTCCCAATCTTTCCTTCGCGGCGGACGCGCACTACCATCACCTGACGGACGATGTGATCGAAGGCGGGCTCATGAAGTATGAGCACGGCTCGATCGCGGTGCCGAACGGGCCGGGGCTCGGCGTGCGGCTCGATCGAGAGAAACTGCGGCAGTACAGCGAACTCTACAAGCGGCTGGGAGGCTATCCCTACGATCAGGATCCGGCGCGCCCGGGCTGGACTCCGATCATCCCCAACGACCGTTGGGCCGATCCCGGGGACAGTCGCCCGGCACCCATTCCCGTGTGACTCTTATGCGATATCTGCTGTTCGCAATCGTAGCGGTCAGCCTGCACGGCGAGACCGGCTACCAGGCCTGGCTGCGTTATGCTCCGGTGGATCGCGCGGCGTATGAGGCTTCCGTGCCCGCTGTGGCCGCGGTGTTGGGCGATGCGCCCGCCATGGGGAGCGCGCGGCAGGAGTTAATCCGCGGTGTACGTGGAATGCTGGGGCGGACCTTGCGGGAAGAGAGCGGGGTGCCGCAGGAGAGCGCCATCGTGCTCGGGACGGTGGCCGAGATCCAGCGGGCCGCTCCGCAGTGGGGCATCGGCGGCGACCTTCCGCCGGACGGCTTCCGGCTGAAGACGGTCGCCGCGGGCGCGCTGCGCTATACCGTGGTGGCGGGAGGCAGCGATCGCGGCGTGCTTTATGGCGCCTTCGCGCTGCTGCGCAAGATCGCGATGGGCGAGCCGGTGTCGAACCTCGACGAGCAGCAGGCTCCCTACGCGCCGGCGCGGTGGGTCAATCAATGGGACAACCTGGATGGCTCGATCGAGCGCGGCTATGGCGGGCGGTCGATCTTCTGGGAGGACGGCCATGTCCGCGAAGACTTGAGCCGCGCCGCCGATTACGCGCGGCTGCTGGCGTCGATCGGGATCAACGCGTGCTCCATCAACAACGTGAACGCCAATCCGAAGGTGCTGACCGCGGAGATGATCCCGCAGATCGCGCGAATTGCCGGCGCGATGCGGCCGTGGGGCGTGCGGGTGGCGATCTCGGTGGATTTCGGAAGCCCCAAGTCCGTCGGGGGGCTGGACACGTTCGACCCGCTCGATCCTTCCGTGGCGGCGTGGTGGAAGTCCAAGGCCGATGAGTTATACAAGGCCGTGCCGGATCTCGCGGGCTTCGTGTTGAAGGCGGACTCCGAAGGCCGGGTGGGGCCTTCGACGTACGGCAGGAGCCATGCGGACGCCGCCAACGTAGTGGGGCGCGCGCTCGCGCCGCACGGCGGCCTGCTCTTTTACCGCGGCTTCGTCTACGACCACCACATGGACTGGCGCAATCCCAAGAACGACCGCGGGCGGGCGGCCTATGACAACTTTCAGCCGCTCGACGGCAAGTTCGACGACAACGTGATCGTCCAGATCAAGAACGGGCCGATCGATTTTCAGGTGCGGGAGCCCGCCTCGCCGCTATTCGGCGCGCTCGAAAAGACCAACGAGGCGATCGAGCTGCAGGTGACGCAGGAGTACATGGGGCAGGCGCGGCACACCGTCTTCCTGGCGCCGATGTGGAAGGAGGCGCTCGATTTCGACCTGCATGCCAAAGGCGCAGGGACCCCTGTGAAAGCGCTGGCGGCCGGCCATACGTTCGGCAGGCCGACCGGCGGATTCGTGGGCGTGGTGAATGTGGGGCTCGATGAGAACTGGACCGGCAATCACCTTTCGCAGGCCAACCTGTATGCCTTCGGGCGGCTGGCGTGGGATCCGGATTTGAGCGTGCAGCGGATCAGCGACGAGTGGACGCGGCTCACCTTCGGCGGAGACCCGAAGGTGGTCAGCGCCGTCAACGACATCCAACTCAGCTCCTGGCGCACCTATGAAGATTACACCGGGCCCCTCGGCCTGCAGAACCTCACCGACATCACCGGGAACCACTACAGCGTGAACGTGGAAGCTTCCGAGCGCAACGGCTGGGGCCAGTGGCATCGCGCCGACGAGCAGGGAGTCGGGATGGACCGTACGGTTGCGACCGGCACCGGTTACATCGGCCAATACCGTCCTGCCGTCGCGAAAGTGTACGAGGCGCTCGAGACGTGTCCGGACGATCTTCTGCTGTTCCTGCATCACGTGCCGTACACGTACAAGCTGCACTCCGGGAAGACCGTGATCCAGTACCTCTACGATTCGCACTACGACGGCGCGGCCAGGGTCGCCGGGTATGTGCAGCAGTGGAAGTCGCTGCGAGGGAGCGTGGACGACCAGCGCTACGGCGAAGTGCTGGCGCAGTTGGAATACCAGGAGGGGCAGGCGATTGTGTGGCGCGATGCCGTGACGTGCTGGTTTGCGCGGGAATCGGGGATTGCGGATTCGAAGGGACGCGTGGGCCGGTATCCCGGGCGGGTCGAGGCGGAATCGATGGAACTGGCAGGCTACACGACGGTCGACGTGACTCCGTGGGAGGCGGCTTCGGGCGGGAAGGCTGTGGCCTGCGCGGCGGGGGTCTGCACGGCTAATCTGCGGTTCGACGGGGCAGCGGGGTGGTACACGCTTCGCGTGCAGTACTTCGACCTCGCGGCGGGAGCGGCGCGGTTCCGCGTGCTGGTCGGTGAGCAGGTGGTGGATGAGTGGAGCGCGGCGGACCGGCTGCCGGTGCGAAAGATCGAAGCGGGGGCTTCGGAGAGGCGCGTGTTGGAAGGGATTGCGTTAAGGCCGGGGGATCGCATTCGGGTCGAAGGGCGGCCCGACGGGAACGACCCGGCAGGGCTGGATTACGTCGAGATCGAGCAGGGCAGGCCAGGAGGCCTGCCCTACTGATTACAGCGTGGCGTCGACGTGCGGGACCTGGCCGACGGGTTGGCCGCCGCCGACGCTGATCCGGACTTTGGCTTTCGGGAGCGGTGTCGTGAACTCGAGCTCGCGGGTTTCGCCGGCGGACAGGTGGACGCGCTGGAATCCGCGAAGGTCGCGGATCGCGCCGTCGCTGCCGGCTACGTAGAGCTGCACGACCTCGTCGCCCTCCAGGGGAGAGTCGTTCTTCACCTGGACGGTGATGTGGGCGCTGCCGCCTGAGCGCTTCGCCTTGAGCTTGGAATACGCGAACTTCGAATAGCTCAGGCCGAAGCCGAAGCCGTAGAGCGCGTCGCCTTTGAAGTAGCGGTAGGTGCGGCCGTCCATGGAATAGTTGTCGAACGGCGGCAACTGGTCCACGCTGCGATAGAACGTCACGGGCAAGCGCCCGGCGGGGTTGTTCACGCCGGCGAGGGTTTCGGCGATGGCGGTGCCTGCCTCCTCGCCGCCGTACCACAGCTCGAGTACGGCAGCGGCGTGCTCCGCGGCGTAGTTGGCGGCCAGCGCGCTGCCGCTCGTCAGCACCACGACCAGCGGCTTGCCGGTGGCGGCCGCGGCTTCGAGGAGGGCCTCCTGGCTTGCCGGCAGGTTCAGGTCGGTGCGGTCACCGCCGGCGAATCCGGGGATGCTCACGCGCATCTCCTCGCCTTCCAGGCTCGGGTTGAGGCCGACGAAGGCCACGGCCACATCCGCATCCTTCACGGCCTGGACGGCTTCCGCCAGCAGCGGCGCGGCGGGAGGAATCCAAGCCACTTGCACACTGCCGCCGAAGGGACCCGCGGGCGGCGTGTATTGCACGCGCAGCTGGTACGACTTGCCGGCCTCCAGCGTGGCGCTGGGGCTCGCCGCGGTCAGTTCCTGGTTATCGAGGAACAGATGCACTGCCGAGCGGCCCGGGCCTCCGCGCGCGCTGATGGTGTATTCGCCGGTGACCGGCGCGTGAAGCGTGCCGCTCCAGCGCACCGAATCGCCGCGCACGGCCGGGTCCGTCATGCCCGGCTGCAGGTAGGGGCGGGGTTCGACGCGCGCCAACTTCGGCTCGCCTTGAAATTCGGGGTTATCGAAATATTCCGCCAGAAGTCCGCGGCCCGAGCCATCGGGCGGCGTGAGTGCGCTTGCGGGAATCAGCGACGGCGATTGTGAGGTGTAGGTCGCACCGAGGGCATAGCGCACCTCGGCCTTTCCCGCGAACTGGCGCTCGATGCCTTCGAGCGGCGCCACCTGCTTCTTCGAGAATCCGTTGTAGTTGCCCAGCAGCGCTTCGTCATCGTCCGCCGAGGGGCCGATGACGGCGATGCGGCGGACGGAGGCGGCCAGCGGCAGCGCCTGGTTTTCGTTCTTGAGCAGCACGATCGATTTGCGCGCGGCTTCGAGCGCGAGCTGGCGGTGCTCCCCGGAATCGTTCACCGAATACGGGATCTGCGAGAACGGCACGAGCTCCGGCGGATCGAACATCCCCAGCTTGAAGCGAGCGACGAACAGGCGCTCGAGCGAACGGTCGATCTCGCTTTCTTTAATGAGGCCCTGCTGGACGGCGCTGACCAGGGCGCGGTATTCGTTGCCGCAGGTGAGGTCGGTGCCGGCCTTGACGGCGATGGCGGAGGCCTCGGCGGCATTGGGCTTGTAGTGGTGTCCGCGGAAGATGTCGCTGATGGCTCCGCAATCGCTGACCACGTAGCCCTGGAAACCCCAGTCGCCGCGCAGACGCTTCTCGAGAAGATCGGTGCTGGCGCAGGCGGGCACGCCGTCCACGCGGTTGTACGAGCACATTATGGAGTCGGCCTTGCCCTCGACGATACCGGCGCGGAAGGCCGGCAGATAGGTCTGCTCCAGGTCGCGCTCGCTCGGATGCGCATCGAACTGGTGGCGCGTGGATTCGGGTCCGCTGTGCACGGCATAGTGCTTCACTGTGGCGATCACCTTGAAGTAGTGCGGATCGTTCCCCTGCATGCCCTGGATGAAGGCGACCGCCATGCGGCCGGTGAGGTAGGGATCTTCGCCGTAGGTCTCCTGGCCGCGGCCCCAGCGCGGGTCGCGGAAGATATTGATGTTGGGCGACCAGAAGGTGAGGCCGTGGTAACGGCTGTGATCGTCATTGCGGATGGCCTCGTTATACTTGGCGCGCGCCTCGGTGGAGATGACGTCCGCGATGCGGTGCATGAGACCGGTGTCCCAGGTGGCGGCCATCCCGATGGCCTGCGGGAAGACGGTGGCCTCACCCGCGCGCGCCACGCCGTGCAGCGCCTCGTTCCACCAATCGTAGGCCGGGATGCCGAGCCGCGGAATCGCCGGCGCGGAGTTCTGCATCTGGAGGACCTTCTCTTCGAGCGTCATCCGCGAAACGAGATCGGCGGCGCGCTTCGCGGCGGGAAGAGCGGGATCCCGGTAGGGCTCCGCGGCCGGAGTCTGGGCAAAACCGGCGGCGGCAAAGATCAGTAAGAAGAAGATGGAACGACCTGGTCTCACCATGTTCGATTACCCCTCTCAGGTTTACCATGCCTCAGGCAACGGTTCTACAATAGGCGACGTGACACTCAGCCGCCGCCGTTTCCTGGCCGCCCTGCCGGCCGCCGCTGCTTTCGCCCAAGTCAAGCCGCTCAAGATTACCGCGGTGGAGATCTGGCAGGTGCGCAGCCATCGCGAGACCGTGCGCGGAATCGACCAGCAATACCAGGTGAACCCGCTGTACATCTATGACGACCTGCGGCCCGCTCCGTATCACGACGGAAGCCCGCAGCCGGCCAATGTCGCGGTGTCGGCGTTCTATCTCAAGATCCAGACCGATGCGGGGGTGGAGGGCTTCTATGGCCCGATCGACAAGGAGGTCGCCATAGTCGTCCACGAGCAGCTCCGGCCGTTCCTGATCGGAAAGGATGCGCTCGCCCAGGAGAAGCTGTGGGACGAACTCTACCGATCCAACCGGCACGCGAGGCGCGGCCATTATCTGATGGCGATCAGCGCGGTGGACAATACGCTCTGGGACCTTCGCGGACGGTACTTCAAGACTCCGGTCTATCGACTGCTGGGCGGCCCGACCCGCGCGAGCGTCGAAGCGTACGGGAGCTGCCTCGGCTATTCCCTCGAGCCGGACAAGCTGCAGACGCGCGCCGCGCAGGTGAAGAGCGAAGGCTTCCGCTATCAGAAGTGGTTTCTCGCGTATGGCCCGGGGGACGGATACGAGGGACTGAAGAAGAACGTGGAGACGGTGCGCCTGCTGCGCGAGGCGGTCGGCGAGGATACCGAGTTGATGTTCGACGTGTACAGCGGGTGGGATCTCAGCTACGCGCTCGAATGGGCGCACCAGGTGGAGCGCTACCGTCCCCGCTGGATCGAGGAGGCTACGCAGGCGGAGAAGATCGACAGTTTTGTCGCGCTCCACAAGGGGACGACGATCCCGGTCGCATCCGGTGAGCACATTCAGGGACGGTGGGAGGTTTACGATTATCTGAAGGCGGGCGCCCTGAGCGTGGTGCAGTGCGACCCGGAGTGGTGCGGGGGCACGACGGAACTGCAGAAGATCTGCGCGGTAGCGTCGCTATTCGACGTTCCGGTGATCCCGCACGGCCATAGCCTGCACGCGGCGCTGCACCTGATCGCCAGCCAGTCGCCCGCGGTCTGTCCCCTGGCGGAGTACCTGATCCTGAAGATGAAGTCGTACTATCATTTCGAGAGCCATCCGCCGGTCCTCGAAAAGGCGCATTTCAGCCTACCCGACCGGCCGGGCTACGGCATCGAGCTGGACGAATCCAAAATCGAAGCGCGCGAGCTGATGCGCTGGAATTGAGCTACGGCCGCTCTTCGGTCTCGAGCTTACGCACCCGGCCCAAACGGAGGCGTGCCCAGGCATCCGTCCGATCCAGGGAAAGCGCGGTCTGATACTCCTGTGCGGCGGCGGTCAGGTCGTTGGTTTTCTCGTACCAGAGGGCCAGCGACGCGTGTGCGCTCTCGGAGCCCGGTCCGAGCTCGACCGCCTTCTTCAACGCTGAGCCTGCCTGGTCCAGCCATCCCATCTGGCCATAGACCAACCCCATCCACTCGTATGCCTGAGAGCACGGCCGCAGACGCGCGGCTTCCTGCAGCCTGCGGATCGCCTGATCAAAATGACCCAGACAGGCTAGCGTTCGCCCCCACGCGGCATTCACGTAATAGTTGTCCGGCAGCCTGCGCTCCGCGCGTTCGAGATAAGCCGGGGCGAGGTCGCAGCGGCTATGCCGGATCAGGACCTCGGTGAAGTTGAGCAAAGGCCGGGGATTGTAAACCGCCTTGGCGGCGGCGAGTTCCAGGAGCCTGTCCGGCTGTCCCCACAACTGATTGCGGTCGTGGCAGAGCTTGCCGAACACCAGGCAGACGAGGACGAGAATGCCAGCGCCCGTGGCGCGGGAGAGGCGCATTTTCGACCCCAGTTCGCACCCGATGAGAATCAAGCCCAGCAACGGCAAATACATGCGGCGCTCGACCAGAGGGTCGTCGAGAGGGACGATGGAGGAAGTCGGGGCCAGCCAGATGAGAAAGATCAGCAGGCCGAAGCAAGACAGCGGATACCGCCGTCGCCAGATGAGCGCCACAGCCACCAGGGCCACCAGCAGGAGGATGTAGAAGAGCGCGGCGTGTTCCGTGATGGTGTGGGAGGCGGGGTAGTCCTGATCGAGCGACTGCCCAACCGGAAAGATCGCGAGGCGGATGTAGGTGAAGATTGCCCGCGCTTCCGTGAAGGCGTACTGGTACCACTTGAACGTGGCGACGGAGAAGCCCGCGGTCTGCGCGGTGGCGAGCGAGCGAATCACCGCCACGGTTCCAGCGATCGCTCCCGGCACCATGAGTAAGTAAAGGCGCCAATTTCGTTTCAGGCCGTCCAGCGAAAAAGGGGCGGGCCAAAACAGGTCGGTGAGTACCAGGATTCCCGCCAGACTTACGGCGTTTTCCTTGGTCTTGAGCGCCACGCCGAACAGGACCAGCACGAGCAGCGACTCGCGCCAGGATATCGACTCGTTCCGCCGGTACAGGAAGACCGTGTAGGCAAGCAGCAGGAACAGGGAGACGAGGCTCTCCGACCGTCCCGCCACATAACTGACGGATTCCGTCTGCAAGGGATGAATCGCGAACACCAGGGTCCCGAGGACGGCTGCCAGGACGGTCTTTTGTTTAGCCCATCCCGCCTTGGTCAACAGCCGCGATAGAACCAGAAAAACCAGTCCCGTGTTGACGGCATGAATTAACAAATTGACGAAGTGATAGCTGAAAGGGCCCTCGCCGAAGAAGTGGTAGTTGAGCCAATAGGAGAACATCAGAACCGGGCGGACGCCCGTGACCCATTCCGACAAAGGGCCGTCCCGGATGACCTGGCAGAAGGGTAGGGACAGGTCGTCAAAGACGAAATGACCGTGCAGGGCCGGCCAGTACAGGTACAGAAACCCGAGTAAGACAGCGAGACACGCGATCGCGGCGGCACCCAAAGAGAGATAGGTACGTCGCGAGGCTTGCGGATACAGGTGGTTTCTGGTTCCGGGCACGTTGCGAACTTCTCTTGTAGAGCATCCGGCCGGAACGTGTCTGTGCGACAGATCACTCCCGAAAGCGAGTTCTCGCACATGTCCGATTGGGGGCTTGTGTTCTCAGGAAAATAGCGCGGGCAGCGGTCAATGGCGAGTGTGACAGGCCGTACATTCCGGAGGCCCGTTCCAGAATTTGCTCCCTCAAGCTCACGCCCCGGAAATGAGCGACATGGCCTTCTTCATCGCTTCGGCGACCTTGGCCACGGCTTCGTCCGGCGGCAGGCTGCGGACGTTGGAGCCGAGAGGTTCGGCAGCGATAGGTCCGTCGTAACCGATCTGGTTCAACGCGTTCACGAAGCCGGCGGTGTCGATGACGCCGGTAGCCAGCGGGATCTCGCGCCGGCCGTCGAGTAACTGGTCGACGGGCGTGTCTTTGGGGGCGTCATTGAGGTGCACTCCCACCACGTCCTTGTTCCTGAGGGTCAGGATGTCGGCTGGAGTCTCGCCTGAGGTATGCCAGTGCCAACTATCGAGGAGGAAGCCGACATTGCTCCTGCCGATTTCGGCGATCAATTCCTTCATCGATTCCATGGTGTGGATGAAGGGGTACTTGCGGGCGGCCCAGGACGTCTTGGGCCCAACGTACTCCAGGCCAAACCGGACGCCATAGCCCTCGAGCACGGCGGCGACATCGGTCAACCGGCGGGCGTGGAGCTTAAAGTTCTGAAGGTAGGTGAGCCGGGCGTCCGAGGGAGTGAGCCAGGTGCAGAAGCGCGACATATTGGCCCGCTGCATGGTCTTGGCCCACCCGGTCAAGGTCGCCCTGGTCCACTCTGCGAACTGTGCGTCGGGCTGGCTGACGGGGACGGACTGAGCCAGGAAACCGAAGACCAGGTTCCTGGCCGCCATGCCATCCAACATATCCTTCAGCGCGGAATCCGAGAGCCCGGCCAGTTCGTTGATGTTGGGGTCGACGGCTTCAAAGCCGTACCTGGCGGCGTAGTCGATCTGCTGCTGCAAATTGGCCTTCACCCCGATGTTGCCTGTGTGCAGGTCGATCTTCATCTGGCGCGTGGCGGCAAGGGCCACGCCCTGGAAGAGGACCCCGGCGGCAGCCAGCGAGCCGGTTGCGCCCAGAAGGAATTCGCGACGGTTGTTTGCGGTGTTCATGATGTGTTCCTCTCCCGGCGGCTAGCCCTTGGCCGTGTGCGTCTTGTCGTCCCAATAGTAGGTCTTGCCGTTGCGGATGGCGAGCAGGCCCATGAGCAAGGGCAGGGTGGAATAGAAACCGGTTTCCGCGTCGGTCCGGGGTGTGCCGCGGGATTTGATGCAGTCCAGCCAGTTGCGAATGTGAGCGGAATCGGACGGCTTGCCCACATAGGGGAACTTGGTATTGAATGGTTCGAAGGGGGGTGGAGCGGGGGTTTCGCCGCGAACCGGGCGACCCGGTGTTACGCGGTAGGTGTAACTCTGGCGGTTCACATGGAGCGCGCCGCGGCTGCCGTAGAAGTAGTTGCCCTGGTCGGCCAGGTAATCGGTCTGCGGGAAATACGCGTTGGAATAGGACATTACGAACTTGTCGAACTGGCACGAGATCTGGAAGGAATCGGGCGGGCACTCCAGGTTGGGGGGAAGCACCTGGACGTATTGCGCCGACGCCGAGACGCTGATGGGCGCGCGCGTCTTCATGTACCAGGCGGCCACGTCGGCAATGTGCACGCCCTGGTCGGTGATGATGCCCCCGCCGTAATCGTAGTAGGCGCGCCAGTTGCGGCGGGATGGGGAGAATGGGTGCCGGGGGGCAGGGCCCTGGAACAACTCCCAGTCCAAGCCTTCCGGGACGGGCGCGGGCGGCTCTGCGGCGCGGGTGTAATAGCCCTGCCAGTGCAACTGGCAATGGAAGATAGTTCCGAACATACCGCTCTGCACCAGTTCGCAGCACTTTTGGAAATGGTCCCAACTGCGCTGTTGCAAGCCGATCTGAACCACGCGCTTCAATGACCTCGCGGCCTCCACGGCCTTCCAGCCGGCTTCGATGTTGTTGGAGAGCGGCTTCTCGCAGTAGACGTCTTTGCCCGCCTGGCCGGCCTCGATGATCATCTGGGCGTGCCAGTGATCCGGAGTGGCGACGTACACGGCGTCGATGTCTTTGCGTTCGAGGACGCGGCGGTAGTCGCCGTAGGAGTCCACCGGCTGTGTTTTCAACTTGGAGACGGCCGACTCGAGAGTGGGCTTGTAGACGTCGCACATGGCGAGGATCTGGCAATCCTCATGCTCTTCGGCAACGGTTGCCATGTAACTGCCGCGCGTGCCCGTGCCGATAAAGCCCACGCGAACCCTATCATTGGCGCCCATGGCCGAGCGCGAGGCGGCCGCGGTGAGCGTGGAACCAATCAGAAACGATCGTCTGGTTGACATCAGGACTCTTCTTCCTTCCCTGGACGATTGAGGCCAATTGAGGATTTACAGACCTCAAACTGGAGCATACACCCATTCGCGGCGGACCGTCGGCATCCTCAATGGCAATGCGGACGGAAAATGGGATTTGTCAGTTCGGGAGCGCCCGGTTCTTCTTTCCGGGGAGTCGCCATGGTATCATCCTCGCAAACCGGGTCAAAAGGAGATGATCGTGCCGGATCAAATCAGGCAAATCGATTATTTTTACTTGACCGTGCCGGATAAGCCGGGGCAAGGGGTACGCGTCCTGGCCGCACTGCAAGCTGCCGGCGTCAACCTGGTTGGCATCTCGGCGTTCCCGCACGGTGCGCGCAAATCCCAGTTGGACCTCATTCCGGAAGATAGTGCCGCCTTCGTGAAGGCGGCCAAAACCGCGGGGCTCAAGCTGAGCAAGAAAAAGAGCGGCTTTCTGATCCAGGGCGAAGATCGGCCGGGCGCAGTGGCCGATGCTGCAAACAGATTGGCCCAAGCGAACATCAACATTACTTCGGCGCAGGTCTTCTGCGCCGGCTCAGGCCGTTACGGGGGCATGTTGTGGGTCCCGGCGCCCGATCTGCGGAGAGCCGCCAAAGCACTGGGCACTACCTCTTCGCAATCAACGAAACCCGTCTCGAAGCCGGTCGAGTACCCGAGCCCGTTTGACGAGAAATGATCCGTATGCGCAACTGCTTACCACCGATATAAAGTTGCGCCCCAAGTCCAGCCTGCGCCAATGGCGGCGAAGAGAAGAAGATCGCCCTGGTGGACGAGACCGCGCCGGTTTACCTGGTCCAGGACCAGCGGGACGGACCCCCCAGCAGTGTTGGCGAACCACTCCAGATTTGTCTGCATCCGGGAAAAGGGAACGTTGAGTATCTCGGCGGCGCGCTGGAGCACGTGAGCTGAGGCCTGGTGCGGAATGATCATCGAGACATCTTCGAGCCTCAGCCGGTTCATGCAGAGAATCTGCTGAATACACTCGGGCAGGGCGGCTGTCGCCTTCTCATAGACGGCCTTTCCGTTCATCGTGAAATAGGCGTCCGACGGGAAGACCGTGAAATGATCCATTCCCTCACCGTCAGCGAAGAGAATGCTGGAGAACAGGCCGTTCATCCGATGGCCTCTCTCGAGTACCACGGCACCGCTGCCGTCGCCGAAGAACACGCAGCTACGGTGGTTCCAATCCGTCACTTTGGAGTAGGTGTCAGCGCCTATGACCAACGCATGGTCGCACACGCCGTTCTGGACGAATTGACCCGCAATCGTTATCCCATAGAGAAACCCGGAGCACACTGCGGCCACATCGAACGCGGGGCATCCGTTGCGAATGCCCATCTTGCTCTGCGTCATGCATGCGGATGAGGGCACCTTGCGGTCGGGCGTCGAGGTCGCCACGATGATGAGGTCAATATCGTTCGGTTCCAGACCCGCCGACGCGATGGCCTTGAGCCCGGCACGAGCGGCAAGGTCGGATGTGCATTCCTCCGGTTCCGCTACGCGGCGCTGGCGGATTCCCAGGGTCTGGACAATCCACTCCGGAGAGGTTGGCAGGTCTCGAACAATTTCTTCGTTCGTCAGTATCCTGGCCGGAACGTACGAACCGGTCGATTTGATGCAGACACTATCAAACCGGCTATCTCGAACCGTCATGGCGCCCCCTGGATGGCCCCGGTGCCCCTATGTCGATGAGCCGTTCGGTCAGACCTCCGGCAGTCTGACCTCGCTACGAGGGGCAGCATCATAGTGCCACCGTGAAAGGTGACTTAGGGAATAACAGATCATATTATCTTAATATGACCGCGCGGGACCCTAAAAAACGCGGGATCCGCTGCCACACGGGTGTGGGTGGTATTACAAAGCACGATTGGCACGACAATCATCGTCGGCCTTTAGCGGGCCGAGTGGAATTGCAGGGTCATGCGCGCGAAGCGCTCACCGAACTGCCGTGCTTCCGCCTGCTCCTTCTCGCTCACGCCCGGGTCGGAGGGTCCCGTGGTCGCCTCCGGGCCCAGAGTCCCAAAGCCCTGGTCATCGACACCCCCGATCACAATGAATCGCATAGTGAGGAACGCCGAGAGAATCGATAGGCGGGCCATGTCTTTCCCCATCGAAACGGCGCCGCCGGTGCAGAACGCTCCCGCAGTTCGCCCGTCGCCATTGGACTTCGCCTTCCAGAGTGAATTCCCGACGCGGTCCAGGAATCGCTTCGCCTCGACGGATAGGTTGGACCAGTGTACCGGTGTGCCTAGCACGATACCGTCGAATCGCGGGATGTCCTCGTCCTTCACTTCACTGGTCTTTCTGAGCGTGACCTCGATGCCCGACACCGAAGCCGCTCCCTTGCCGATGGCCTCCGCGATCTTCGCGGTGTTGCCGGTTTCGGAATAATAGGAAATGAGAATATGGGTGGCGGGGCGTTGTGCGAAAGCGGTTGCGACGGCAGCCAGAAACAAGAGAATGCATTTCATCCAGGCGGCTCCTTGTGGTGAAGCGTAGCAGGTCGCGGGGTTGTTTACGGACCTGCCAATGCGCAGGCGGCAGCCGATTCAGTTCCCGTGCGAGGAAACGACTGTCCGCCGGCAGCGGCGCACGCTCGCGTTGGGCGTGTTGCGGTGCCAGGAATCCGCCCGCGCGGGCTTCAATCCGCGGGTAGCACTTGCCGACCTCGGTGGCTTGGTGTGGCTGGCATGCCACGGCGATTAGGGCTGCAAGTTATTGATGCGACTGGGGCTGGCGGAGAGGGGGGGATTCGAACCCCCGGTAGAGGTTTCCCCCTACGACGGTTTAGCAATGCTCGGATGACAATCCCTAGTAGCCCCGCAGAGTACCTATGTGATTGTAGGAGTTCAATCTCCACTGCGCTGGGTGCCATTAGGTGTTGGCTGCTGCCGGGGTGTGCCGGGACGGCGGGTAGCATTCGGGTAGCAAATTATCGACTACCTCAAGCGAGAGCGTTGTCGAGTCTTCAAGATCAAAAACTGCGATGGGTAATCCGCCGCGTTGGTACACACTTCGGCATGGCCAACGGATGATCGCCTACGGTTCCTGGATTAACCTGGTAGAACGCTGGTTCGCCGAGCTTACGAACAAACGCATTCGACGTGGTGTTTTCCGAAGCGTCAAAGAATTGGAGGGCGCCATTCGCGAGTACATCGGCATCCATAACGAGGCGCCAAAACCCTTCGTCTGGACCAGAACCGCGGATCAAATCCTGGACAGCATCGCACGCTACGCCAGGCGGACGACCGCTGTCAAGCCCTCTTGATTTATGTCACGAACCTGTGGGACAGGAGACTAGAGCGGACGTACCGCCTCTCCGGATTCAGCGTATCACTCTTCGGTAGACGGTCAATCCCAATCAGAAATCGCCGTGCCGCCGCCGATACAGCAGCAGTGGCAGCCGAAGTACGTGCCGCTGCGGCTGACGCAGCGGCACAGACAGCAGCGGTCGTCCGAGCAGGGTGGGATCGTGTCCGTGTAGCCGACGATACACTAACGATCCTATTTCCCGGAGACGTGTTACGCCATCGGCGTCCCACTCCCGGTCTCAATGAGCCTGAGGGTGTCGCCTTCTGTAAGATAGCCGGAACCTGAGGCATGGGCAAGGACCGGCGATCCGGGCTGTTGTTCCAGGGACTTTTCTCGAAAATGGGAGGCGGGCACTATGGCCCGAATTCAATACGCTGCACTGGACCAATCTGAAATGCCCGGAAGGATTGTGGTATGAATCGCATGTATATGGGCCGACGCGGGGGTAGGTTACTGCTTGCACTTTCGATTTTGGGGGCCGCCCCCATTTCGGCGCTGACTCCTGCTCGCCCTCTTCTGCAATATCACAAGAAGTATTGGCAGACTGAGCAGAACCTGCCGGGGAACGAAGTGTGGGCTATCGACTATGCGTCCGATGGTCACCTGCTGGTTGGGACGGGCGCGGGTCTGGCCCGTTTCGACGGTCTCCGGTTCATGCCACCGGGTATCGATGCTCCGGTGGATCTCGCGAAGGAGTGGATCGCCGCGCTGGCACGCACGCACGACGGCTCGCTTTGGGTGTCCACGCATGACCACGGCTTATACCGGTGCCGTGAAGGCCAGGCGAAGCGGTACGACCTGGCGGGTCAATGGGGCCGGGTGCGCTGGTTTTTCGAGGACTCGGCCGGCACTTTGTGGGCCAGTTCGGACACCGCTCTGCTCCGTTTTACGGGCGACCACTTCGTCGATGTTCCCGGAGTTACGGGCAGCCGCCACTGGTACAGTGTGGCGGGCGACGACCATGGCACTTTGTGGGCCGTGACGAGCGACGGACTATCCCGGATTCGCGACGGCCGGGGCACGCCCATTCTGGAGAATCAGAATGTCGGCACCGTCCTGTCGGTGGCCCACGGGCGAGACGGTACGGTATGGGCAGGAACAGCGCGAGGCCTATACCGGCTGGCGGATGCGCAGAACAACCGTTTCGAGAGGCAGCGGGGCGTATCCGGACTCGTGGTCGGTATTCTGTGCGATAAGGGTGGACAAACCTGGGTGGCCACCCTGGGCGACGGTCTTTACCGGATCAATGGGAACTCGGTGGATCATTGGGGCGTTCGCGAGGGTTTGCCGGATAACTTCGTGACGATGCTATTCGAGGATAGCGAGAGTGATCTCTGGATTGGCATGCGAACCGGCGGGCTGGGGCGCTGGAAAGACACCTTCCTGATTCCGTATGAACCGCCCGACCTCGTATCGGGCTATCTTGCCTCGGCCATTTCCGAGGACCCGAGAGATGGGAGCCTGCTGCTGGGGACCTGGCGCAGCGGAATTCTCCGCCTCCGGCAGGGCCGCGCGGGACGCTTTCCAATGCTTTACAATCCGCTGTGGATTTCGGTGCGCGCTCTCGCCGTGGATGCTCGCGGCAACACCTGGGTGGCCGTAGGTCCCGGCGAGATCGACCAGTACGACGGGAAGCGCTACCGGCTGCACCGCCTGCCCGGCGACATGCGAAGGAGCCAACCGTCGGCGATGCTAGCCGACGGCGGCGGCGCATTGTGGATCGGCACGGAAGATAACGGCATGGTACGGTATCGCTCGGGCGACCCCTCGGCCGGGGAAGGGGAACGCCTCCTGCCCGAGCAACACATCAACGTCTTGTTGGAAGATTCGAAACGCCGGGTCTGGATAGGGACGGCACAAGGGCTTTACTGCGCAGCGGCAGATCAGCCGCCGGTGCTTCGCGCAGAGTTGGGGAGCGAATACATCACCGTGATCTCGGAAGACACCCTAGGCCGCATTTGGGCCGGCGGCGACCGCGGCAAGCTCTGGCTGGTGCTTTCGGACCGGGTCGCCCTCATTGGGCCGGAACAGGGAATACCGCCGGTCACAGTTTTTCAGATTCTCGACGACGGAATGGGTTCCTATTGGATGAGTACGCCGGCGGGGATCGTCGAGATTCGCCATCAGGAGGTGGAGGACGTGTTGGAGGGGCGAGCGCGGCACGTAACTCCACTTACTTACACGCAGGAAGACGGCATGCGCAGTATCGAGTGTCACGGCCTATCCCAACCGGCGGGCTGGCGGGACCGTCAGGGGCACCTCTGGTTTCCCACACTCAAAGGATTCGTGCAGGTGCGGCCTTCCGAACGCCGCACTCTGCCGCCTCCGCGTTCCGTAATCGACGAAGTCTACCTGGACGGCAAGCGGCTCGCCGTGCGCCCGGTGGTCGAGCTTGCGCCGGACTCGCGCGACCTTGAGATCCGGTTCAGCGCGCTGCGCCTCGGTTCGCCGCAGCAATTGAGTTTCCGCTATCGGCTGGAGGGAGTCGATTCGGACTGGGTGGAACCGCTCTCCGGGAACGTGGCGCATTACAGCAAGGTTGCCGTGGGCCGGCATGTGTTCGAGGTGGCGGCCAGGGACCGGGGAGGTATGTGGGGCGGCGAGACCGCGACCATCGAGATCGAACGCATTCCCCACTTTTACGAGACGGCGCTGTTTCGGGCGGGCCTGCTGGTATGCTTCCTGGCGGCCGGTGTGACGGTTTTCCGGGTTCGCTTGCGCGCGCTGCGAACGCGGTATTCGGCGGTACTCGCCGAACGAAACCGGATCGCCCGCGAGTGGCATGACACTCTGCTGGCGGGCTTTTCGGCGGTGGGCTGGCAGTTGGACACCACGGCTCGCCATCTCGACCGGGAGCCGGCACAGGCCTTCGCGGCGCTCGAAACCGCACGCCGGATGGTGCAGCATTGCCAGGCGGAAGCGCGCCGCATTATTTGGGACCTGCGCGAAGACCTGAGCGGCGCGGAGTCCCTGGGAGACGCGATCTCCCGATCGCTGGTGCGGCTGACGACAGGATCGGGAGTCAAGCGGGTGCTGGATGTCGAAGGTAAGCCGGTAAAGCTGGCAAGAGAGATCGAGCGCAACGCCGTCTGCATCGTGCAGGAGGCGGTGTTCAATGCCATCCGTCATGGCGGCGCCAGCGAAGTGGCCGTGCATCTCCAGTACAGGGACGCCAAGCTGACCGTCCGCGTGAAGGACAACGGCGTGGGTTTCGATCCGCGCGTATTGGCGGAGAATGGAACCGGCCACTTCGGGGTGCTGGGGATGCAGGAACGGGCGAATGCGCTCGGCGGCCGCTTTGAATTAAAGAGCCGGCCCGGCGACGGCACTTTGGTGGAGGCCGTGTTTCCGTTCAGCGCGGGGATACAAGCATGAAGCGGCCGGTCCGCGTGCTACTGGTGGAGGATCATTTCCTGGCCCGTATGGCGTTGCGCGGGGTTCTCAACGGACGCCGCGACATGACGTTGGTGGCGGAAGCCGGCAACGGCAACCAGGCAGTGGAGCTTTATCGTGAGCATCAGCCCGACGTGACCATCATGGACCTCGGCCTGCCGCAGCTTTCGGGGCTGGAAGCCATTAAGCGCATCCGGAGCCTGGATTCGGGGGCCCGTATTCTGGTGCTGACGAATTTCGGCGGGAGCGAGGATGTTCACCGGGCGCTGGAAGCGGGAGCGTCGGCGTACCTGGGAAAGGATACCGGGGGCGAAGAGCTGATCCAGGCGATTCTGGCCGTGGACCGCAATCAACCATATTTGCCGAAACCGATCGCCGAGCGGCTGGCGGAACGAGATCCTTCGAACGAGCTCACCGCGCGCGAACTCGCGGTGCTCGACCTCCTGGTGAAAGGCTGCACCAACCGCGACATCGCCCATACGCTCGGCATGGCCGAGAAAACCGCACGCATTCACGTAAGCAATATCCTGCGCAAGCTCGAAGTGGCGGACAGGACGGAGGCCGCGGTGGCGGCGCTGCATCGCGGGATCATCCATCTTGACTGAGCGGCTTCGTGGGGCCGCCGATGACCCCATTTGTCCTATTGACCCTGCTCTCAATCGACCATAAATTCAGTTCTGACTGAAAGGTCTCGCTGAAGGAGGTCGCTTTGAAAAACCAAGTACAGCTTTGCTTGTTTCTGCTCGTTGCCGTATTGCTTCTGTCCGGCCGTCCGGCCGGCGCTCAGGTGCTCTACGGATCGATCGTAGGAAGTGTTACGGATGCGAGTGGAGCTTCCGTGCCGGACGCCACCGTCAGAGTCACGCAGACGCAAACCAACGAGAGCCGCGAGGTCAAAACCAATGAGTCCGGCGGATACACGCTGTCCGGCGTGCCTGCGGGAACGTACAATGTCTCTATCTCCAAAACCGGCTTCCGGGATTTCAGCACACAGAGTATCGAAGTCAGGCTGAACACCGTGGTGCGCGTGGATGCCGAATTGCGGGTGGGGGCGCAGGCGGACACGATTCGGGTGACGGCCGAAGCAGCCGCCTTGCAGACGGACCGCGCGGACGTGCACTCGGAGGTGGTATCCCACGACCTCGTCACGCTGCCGCAGCCTACCCGCAGCTATGGGGGCGCGCTGGCCATCGTGCCCGGGTTCGCCCCGCCTCTTGCCACCAGCGGCGGCACCAACAACCCGTCGAAGTCGATCCGCATCACGGCCAACGGCACAGGCACCAGCGCGGCCAACGTGCGCATCGACGGCGTCAGCGCCACCAATGCCTGGGTCCAATACTTCACTTCGTACGTACCCTCGATGGAAGCCATCGAAACGGTGAACGTGGTCACCGGCAGCGCCGACGCGGAACAGGGACTGGCCAACGGCGCATCGGTGAACGTACTGCTGAAGAGCGGTTCGAACGAGCTGCACGGGTCGGCATACGGTTACAACATCAACAGCGCCTTCAAGTCCCGTCCGTTCTTCCTGCCGGCCAACCAGGGCATCCCGAAGCTGATCGACGACGATTTCGGGGCGACGCTGGGCGGCCACATCGTCCGCAACAAGCTCTTCTATTTCGGCAGCTACGAGGGCGATCTGCTGCGGCAGGGCAACGTGAACCTCGCCACCGTTCCGACGGCGGCCATTCGTTCCGGCGACATGTCGGCATCGAGCAATCCCATTTATGACCCTCTCACCGGCACCGCGACCGGCACCGGCCGCACTCCGTTTCCGAACCAGCAGGTTCCCTCCAGCCGCTTCAGTCCGATCACGCAGAAACTGGTGGCCCTGGTGCCGGCTCCCAATCTGGGCGGCCTGACCAGCAACTATTACGTGAACACACCAATTTCGTACGGCCTGCACAAGATCGACACGAAGGTGGACTGGAACGCGAGTTCGAAGCTGCGGATTACCGGCCGCGTGGCGGACCAGCCGTATAACGAAGTACAGGCCACCATATTCGGCGATGTGCTCTCCGGCAGTAACAACCACCTGCAACACGGCAGCACGTTCAGCACAGCGGTGTCGGCGAACTACGTGGTTAGTCCGACGCTGGTAATCGACGGAACCTGGGGCCTCACGTGGCAGCACCAGGTGTTGTTCCCGCCGCTGACGAACCAGAAGTACGGATCCGACGTATTGGGCATTCCGGGCACCAACCTGGGCACGCTTCCCTACGCCGGAGGCATGCCGCAGTTCAACGTCAGCAGCTATTCGCTGTATGGTTATTCGTATCCGCCGCTGGAATACTGGGACCCGGTGTTCCAATACACAGCCAACGCCACGAAGATCGAGGGCTCGCACAATATCCGCTTCGGCATGGACATGGCCGACCTGCATGTGAGCCACGTGGAGGTGGGACCCACCAGTTTCAGCTTCACGGGAGGCTCGACGGCGCTGAACGGAGGTCCGTCGCCCAACCAGTTCAACAGCTACTCGGACTTCCTGCTCGGGTTGCCGCAGAGCTACGGCAACACGGTGCAGAACGTGCCGCGAATCACGCTGCTGACCAAGGAGTTCAGCCTCTATGTGCGCGACCAGTGGCAGGTAAGCCGGAAGCTGACCATCAACTATGGAACCCGCTGGGAATACTACCCGGTGCCGAGGCGGACTGACCGCGGCATCGAGCGGTACGACTTCGCCACCGGCAATTACCTGATTTGCGGCGAGGGCCCCACTCCGATGGATTGCGGAATCGAAGTATCGAAGAAGCTGTTCTCTCCGCGCGTCGGCCTGGCCTTCCGCGCCACTCCGACGTTTGTGATCCGCGCGGGCTACGCGTTGTCACCCGAGCAACTGCAGATGGCGCGCGACGGTATCAGCAACTACCCCGTCACGCTCGGCTATAGCGGAACCGGGCCTAACTCTTATACCGGGGTAGGAGCGCTGAGTGCCGGCATTCCCGTCCCCGCCGCCCCGGATATCAGCAAAGGGGTGCTTACGCTTCCTCCGGGAGTTGGATTTACGACCGTGCCGCAGAAATTCGTTCGGGGCTACACTCAATCCTGGAATCTGAGCCTGCAAAAAGAGATCGCGCGCGGCTGGACCGCGCAGGCGGCTTATGTGGGAACGAACACGATCCACCAGCACACGCGATACAACGTGAACTACGGGCAGGTGGGCGGCGGCGCGGCGAGCCAGCCCTTCTACTCCAAGGGAATCACGGGCTCCATCACGGTCATCGAGCCCTTGGAGACAATGCACTACAACTCGCTCCAGACCTCGCTCGAGCGGAGGTTCGCCAACGGGATTTCCCTTCAGGCGTCCTACACCCGTTCCAAATGGATGGGGCTTTGTTGCGACGACTCCGGCGACAGCCAGCCGTCCATCGCCATTCCCCAATACTACCTGCTGAATCGCGCTCTGATGCCGCAGGACCGGCCCAATAATTTCAGGCTCGCCGCCATTGCGGAACTGCCATTCGGCAAGGGCAAGGCTTTGCTGAACCGTGGCGGCCTCGTTTCGGCGCTGGCCGGCGGCTGGAGCCTGAATGGCATGTTCAGCAAGTACTCCGGAGCGTTATTTTCGGTGAGCGCCGCCTCCACTTCCCTGAATGCTCCCGGGAGCTCTCAGCGAGCGGACCAGGTGAAACCCGACGTAGCGATTCTGGGCGGCGTGGGTAGCGCTCCGTATTTCGATCCGCTGGCGTTTGCGCCCGTTACTACCGCACGATTTGGAACGGCGGGTTTCGATTCCATGCGTGGGCCGGGGGTTACCAACCTGGACATGAGCGTTTTCCGCGAATTCCGGATTACGGAGCGGTACAGACTGCAATTTCGCGCGGAGTCGTTCAACCTGACCAATACGCCGCACTTCGGGACGCCGGGCGCGAACGTCTCGAATATGCAGTTGAATTCTGATGGCACGGTGAAGAGCTTGGGCGGCTTCGCCCAGATCACGGGAGTCAGTGCGCCGAGCCGGCTCACCGATGAACGTTACTTCCGGTTCGGATTACGATTGAGTTTCTAACGGTACCGCCGGCGCTCTTGACGCCGGCGAACCGCACGGGCAGCAAGACTGCCGGCGCTACCTATGCGTATACCAATCTTTTATCTTCTAACGGCGCTCGCCTGGGCCGCCGAGCCCTCGCCCGGTCCGGGAATCGTAGCTCACTACACCCTCGTCATGACACAGCCTCCGCGGCACGTCCCTACGGGAACGGTGGTGGATGGCCCCATCCTGGGGAACGGCGATTTAGGCGTGGCGATGGGCGGACCGCCTGAAGAGCAGAGCTGGTATTTCGGCAAGAACGATTTCTGGAGCCTACAAGCTTCGCCCATGTCGGTGGGCGGACTTACGCTGCGCATCCCCGCATTGGCCGGCGCCTACTTATCGCCAGGAGCAGGACTTGGCGAATGCCGAAGTGCGCGGCACTTTCACCAAAGGCGGCCTCACGGTGCGGACGCGCTCATGGGTGGCCGCAACCGAGAATCTCGCGGTAACCGAAATGGCAGCGGACGGCGGTTCGGTCACGGTCACCGCTGAACTGTTCCCGCACAGCATCGAACTCCACGACAACGATAAGCCGGTGCAACTCGGCCGCGAACAGCACGGCAATGGGCGCTGGTATTTCGACGGGCTGCTCGACGAGATCCGCATCTTCGACCGCGCCTTGTCGCCCGCCGAGGTGCGAGTGCTGAAAGAGCTGCAGGAAGTGACTCCGGGTCTTCTCCGCCGCTGGAAGTTCGAGGCGGACGAAGGCACCACGCCGGTCGATACCGCGGCGAAGATCGTGCTCGGCCCCGCGTGCCCCAAGCCGCCGGACGTCTATCGCCCGAACGAGCGGCCTACGGACGGGCCCCTGGGCTGTCGCCCGGACGGGTATCACCTGGATTACGGACGCTTCGGCGTGGGCAGGCGCGGCCGCGCCGTGAAGCTGATGCACGATTTCGAGTACGTGGATGGCGGGCAGGTCCCCGCCGTTCGCCGCGTATCGGTAGCTGCATGGATATACGTGTTTAAGGCCGGAGACTCCAATTTTATCCTCAGCAAGGGCGACTGGGACGAAGCATACAGCCTCTCGCTCGACCACGGACGGCTGCGGTTCAACATCGGGGACCGCTTCGTCCGCGCCGCACGGCCGGTGCCGGTTGGACGCTGGGTCCATGTCGCCGGAACTTTTGATGGAAGCGTTCTGCGCGCGTACGTGGACGGCGAAGAGGTGATGCCGCGCGCCAGGTACCTGCTGGGCGGCATCGGTGCGAACACGATCTGGCGCAGCCGGAATGCCGACGGTCCACTGGACGAACAGCACGCCTGGCCGAATCCGCTTCCCCCCACGAGTACGATCGCGACCAAAGGCCGCGAGGTGAGTTACGAAACGCGGCTGATCGGCGCCGAAGCAACCAGCATCGAAGGCGCCATGCGCTTTACCATTCAACCCGGTGGGAAGGTTACCCTGGTTACGCCTGTCCTGAGCGATCTGGATGCCCCCGAACACCTGTCGTCCTCCCAGGCTCGCGCCGCTGCCCTCACGCCGGAGGCTCTGGACCGGCTCAACGCTGCGCATCGCGACTGGTGGACGCGGTTCTGGTCGGAGTCGTACGTGGAGATCGGCGATCCGCTGATCGAACGCTATTATTATTCCTCGCAGTACATGATCGCGTCGGCCAGCCGGGCCGGCAAAGTCGCGCCCGGCCTATACGGGAACTGGGTGACGACCGACCACCCCTCGTGGAACGGGGACTATACCCTGAACTACAATCACGAAACTCCGTACCTGGCGCTGTATGCTTCCAACCACCTGGAGGTTGCCGGCTCATTCGAGCAGCCGGTGCTCGATATCATCCCTCGGGCAAAACAATATGCGCGGACCATTCTGGGGGTACGCGGAGTGCTGATTCCGGGGCATATCGGCCCGTGGGGGACGGAACGTCCCTTCGACTACGACCCGTTCATGGGCGAGAAGCACGTGGGCAGTTTCCTGGCTCAGAACATGCTGATGAGGTTCTATAGCACGTATGACAGGTCGTATGCTCAACGGGTCTATCCGTTTCTTCTGGAAGTGGGCGACTTCTGGGAGGACTACCTGAAGTTCGAGAACGGCCGCTACGTGGTGTACGACGATTGCATCGGCGAGGTGGGTCCGTGGAAGGCATACGCCAAATGGGACACGTGCGGGGAGGGCACCAAGAATACGCTGGACGAACTGACGTTCCTGCGCGTCGCGTACCAGGGCCTGATCGACATCAGCACCGACTTGGGCGTGGACGCGCAACGGCGGGCAAAATGGCGGCATATCCTCGATCATTTGAGTCCGTATCCAACCGGAGAGCGGGATGGAAAGACGGTGTTCCGCGGCGCCGAGAACTCACCCGGCGCGCGCGGCGGTAGCACACGGTTCGTCTGGCCGACCGGCGTGATCGGGCTGGGCAGCGATCCGAAACTGTTGCAGATTGCACGAGACACCGTGTTTCCGCGCGGATACAGCGCTCATCCGATGGCCCCTCCGGCGCTGGCGCGGCTCGGGTTCGACCCCAATGCGCTGCTGGACGGCATGCGCAAGCAGGTGGAAACCGCGGGATATCCGAACGGGTACATCTTCTTCGCCGGCGGCGGCGTGGAGACGGCCAGCCCTATTCCCGGGGCAGTAAACGAGATGCTGCTGCAGAGCTATCAAGGCGTGCTGCGCGTCTTCCCGGACTGGCCGAAGGACCGCGACGCGCGGTTCGGCCAACTACGCGCGTATGGCGCCTTCCTGATTAGCAGCGAAATCGTCAAGGGCGAGGTAAAGAGCCTGCTGATCGAAAGCGAGAAGGGCAGAGTCTGCACGCTGGAGAACCCCTGGCCGGGAAGGCGCCTGGCTCTTGCCCGCAACGGGGGCAATGCGGAGCGCCTGCATGGCGCCACCGTGACCTTTAAGACGAGCGCCGGGGAGCGCATATCCGTCAAGCCGGAATGATACTCTCGAAGTGGCATCCGTGCCCTTTCCAGTCAAAGGCGCGCGACGCGAAAAGATTGAAATGAGAATACTCCTGATTGCGGCGTTCGCGGCTGCCGGCTGGGCGCAAACCGCCCGGTACGATGACGCCGAATGGCAGAATCCGGAGATTTTCGGCATAAACAAGCTGGCTCCACGGAATTCATCCTGGCCGAACCCCGATGCTGCTTCGGGGTGGATCAGCGACTACACGACCTCGCCCTGCTTATCCTTTCGCGGCGAAGCGGTTTGTTGAAGGCAAGGTATTGGACGAGCCGCCACGCAACGGATCCAGTCCGGCGGAGGAAAGCCCCAGCCGGAAATAGGGCCCGAATCAACCACCCGCGAGTTTGGCTTCCGAATGCACCACTCGGAAGCAGCTTCTCCGGTTCAGTAATGATGAACGCGCTTCCGACGCCTCAATAAGTCGTGCGACTAAGCGGGCCGCGAGATTGTCTCCTCCCAAAGTGCCTTCGGCTTGCCCTCTCCCGGATCCGAAGGACGTTCGGCAGGTTCATCCGACTGGTTCCGGACCGCACCAGGTCCCTTGGGCTAAACTCGCACAGCGGAGCGGCTGATCGGTCGGGCTGCGAACCGCGGGTAGCATTCGGGTAGCAAAAACGGGTATTTGCCGAGTTCGGGAGCCTATTGTGGCCAGCCTGCCACGGCGATTAGGGCTGCAAGTTGTTGATTATGGGGGCAGACCGCTGCTGATAGATGAGGAGATGTTGACAGTCAGAAGCGGAGGCTGCGGATACCAGACACAGGCACGAGGAGTCGGGCGGGAGGCGGCCGACGCGGGGCGATGCGTGCGGAGCGGCAGCAGCGGCGCGGACAAGGACAGCGATTGGGGCGGCGCGAGAGCGGGGGATTGCGGAGGGTGCGGAGGTGGAGGAGCAAGACGGTGCAGGACGCGGCGCGCGGCAGCGAGCGGGGACGCACGAAAACGGGACGAGCGTCCGTCGCCAGGTTTGTTACGACGGTGAATAGCAGCGGCTGGCGAGAGGGGGGGGTCGGAGCGCCACGGTAGAGCGCTGGTAGAGAGGGGGAAGGAGAGCGGGTGGGCGAGTGCAGGGGAGAGAGCAAGAAGGAGGACGAAGCGAGCGTGGCAAGGGGAGGGCGGAGAGCGAAGCGGGGAGGAATGGAGAGGGAAAGAGGTGCGGGTGTGCAGGATGGAGCGTAGCGTGCGTGCAGCTCAAGGCAGATCTGGGAGAAGTAAGGTGAAAGAACTGGCGATGGGGGGAAATCGACCCCGGAGGGCGAGGTGCTAGATGAGAGAGTACGTAAATAAGTGGAGCAGAAGGCAAGAGCTGTATGAAGTGGTTGTGAGAGATACGAAAGAGCGGCTTGCTATTATGCTGAAGAAGCATGTAGCGAAAGAGTGAGCACTGGCAATCGTTGCGCGTAGAAGAGCTGAAAAGGCGGGGGTGGCGCAACTGGTAAACTGGAGAGTGGAATGTGGAAAATGAGGTTGCATGATGTGGCGCTTACGGAACAACGGCATCACTGAGGGCTCACACGAAGATGGAAGTCTGCAGCGCAGGCATACGGATTCGCAATTTAAAACCACCGGTAGAGGTTTAAGATTATGTGTAGTGAGAATAGTGAGGGGTTCCCCCTAACGGTTTAGCAAACCGCTGCTTTCGACCACTCAGCCACCTCTCCGTGAGATGTCGTGATCTTGTAAGCATCGTACCATACGGCTGTCGTGGTTTGACCCCTTGGCCGCGCCAGACTACAATTGGTATGCAGTTCACGTGCGCCCGTAGCTCAGCTGGATAGAGCGTTTGCCTCCGGAGCAAAAGGTCGGTGGTTCGAATCCACTCGGGCGTACCATCCCCCCAAAAAACTTCGACAAATCGGGCTGCAACATTAACCAGTGGTCCTGCCGGACTCATGAGCACATTCATTGGAGTCGATCTGGGGTGGTACGGAAAGCCCAGCGGTCTGGCGTCTATCGCGCTGGACGGCGGCGGGCTGCGGCTTCGGAAAATCGCACGCCTGGAAACGGTGGACGATATCCTGGGCTGGATACAAGCCCAGGCCGGAAGCGATCACGGTGTGGTGGCGGTGGATGCTCCCCTGATCATCCGGAACCAAACCGGCATACGCCCCGCCGAGCGCGAATTGAACCGCGACTTTCGCCGGTTCCACGCCGGCTGCCACGCCGCCAACCTCGGCCGTCCTTTCGCCCGGAACGTGGTTTCGTTCAGCGGCCGACTGGAAGCTCTGGGCTTCCGCCATGGGGCGTCCATCGCACCGCGCCAGGAAGGCCGCTTCCAGGTAGAGGTGCATCCCCATGCAGCGACGGTCAGCCTGTTCGGGCTGGACCGGATCGTGAAGTACAAGCGCGGCACGCGGCTGCAAAGAGCGCGGGAGCTTCGCCGTCTTCGAAGCCTGGCCCTCACCCGTCTGCCGGCGCTCGATCCGGCACTGGCGTTGCGACTTCCGCCCGTGCCGAGATCCGGCAGCACCAAACCAGTCGAAGACCAGATCGACGCGGTGCTCTGCGCCTACATCGGCGCGTGCTGGTGGCTTGGCGCCGCGGAGCGAAACAGGCTGTACGGCAACGAGGAGACAGGGTATATCGTGGTGCCGCGGCCGGCCGCCGCCAGTTAGGTTACAGGGCCTGTATTCGACCCTGTACCCGCCGCCTGGCCGCGGACGGCCGCGCGAGGTCGCTTAGAAGGTGACTCGCAGCCCGAGCTGCATGTTGCGCGGGCCGGTGCCGCCGGTGCCCTGGTTGGCAATCAGACCGGCGAGCGTGCTGGTGACCCTGCCGAAATTGGCGCTGCCGACCGTTACGTTCGGATTCGCAAATGCCGGCGAATTGGTGAAATTGGTGGTCTCCGCCCGCAGTTCGATCCCCCATCTCTCCTTGATGCGGAATTTCCGGAAGAGCGACAGGTCCAGGTCGCCGAGCCCGGGGCCGGAGACGTTGTTGTGCCCCATGTTTCCCCAATGCGGCGTCTTTCCGTCGGCGTCCAAAGGCTGTTTGAACTGCGAGGTGTCGAACCAGAGATCCGTTCCCGAGGTGCCCGCGACGCCGTGCAGCACGCTGAACTGCCCGGTCATGTCGGGGGTAAACGAGCTGCTGGGCGTGTTGGCGCTGACGGTGGTGCCGAATGTCATGGGCAAGCCCGTCATGAGCGTGAGGACGCCGTTGACCTGCCAGTCGCCGAACACCCAGCTGCCGGGTCCCTTGGTCAGCAGTTTCTTGTTCCGGCCGAACGGCAGCTCCCACAGGAAACTCTGAACGAACGTGTGGGTGCGGTCGAAGTCCAGGCGCGAATAGGTGCGGCGCTGCTGGATGTAGTTCCACAACCCGCCATCTTCGCTCGAGTACCCCATGGCTTTGCCGAAGGTGTAAGCGGTAGTCAGCATGAAACCGCCGCTGAAGCGCCGGTCGGCCTTAATCTGCACGCTGTTGTAGTTGTTGCTGTATCCGGCGTACCGGAGCAGAACGTCGGCGTTCTTGCCGAAGGCGGCATACAGTGGACGGCCGGCGGCGCCGCCGTTGAACACTTGGCCTGCATTGATGTTGTAGGCCACGGGCGCGCGCACGGTGTGGTTGCCCACATAGGCCGCTTCGATCGTGAAGTTCTTGGGCAGTTGCCGCTGGAACGCGAAGTTCCAAGACTCGATGTAGCCCTCGCGATAATCCAGCGGGATGGCGCTATTGATGTTCTGCGCCAGGAGTCCGGGCGTGTTCCCGACGATCAGGCCGTTCGACGGGATCGACACGATCAGCGGGGAGGGGAAGCCCGTGGCCATTGAGCCGTAGATGCCCGGCGCCGTCTGCGCCTGTCCGTAGGATCCCAACGACGTGTATGAGTTGCTCTGCTTTACCGGGTAGTTGTCCCAAGCCAGCTTGTTATCGGGGAAGGGAATCCAACTCATGCCAAACCCGCCGCGGAAAACGGTCTTTGGGTCGACGCGGAAGGCGAAACCGAGGCGCGGAGCGAAATTTGTGTAGTACGTCTTGCGGCCCAGGTTCATCGGAATATCGCCGTACCCGGCTACCTTGAACGTGTTGGTCCAGAAATCGTAGTTGGACCATCCGCCCTTCAGGCGCGGGGTTCCGGGCGGGTAGAAATCGTGCCGGACTCCCAGGTCGATCGTCAGCTTCTGGCTGATCTGCCACTTGTCCTGCACGTAGCTGAACAGCGAGTACAGGCGGTTCGTGGGGAACTGCACCGAGAGGTCGCGCCGGAAGGTATTCGGGGTATCCACCAGGAGACTGGCCAGGCCATTCACCTGGTCCAGGACTGAGGAGCCCGGCGTGGAAGTCTGGTTATCCCGGAACTGGTACTCGCCGCGCGGTCCGCCGGCATCCTGCGTCTGCAGCAGTTCTTCGCGGCCGCGGCGGAAGTCGGCGCCCCACTTGATGGTGTGGTTGTGCAGGATCTTCGTAAAGCCGCCGACATAGTCGAAATTCGTCTCGGCGCGATTCCAGGGAAGGCTGGCCGCGTATCCGACCAGCGGGTCGGCATAGCCGCTGACGCTCATCGACGTCAGGCCGCTCGTCCAGTTGTCCAGGTTGGCGCCCCTGATTCCGATCGCCTCGGCGGCGTTGGTGCCGCTGTCGAGGTTCGTTGCGACGTTGCTGTAGCGGCTCACTCCGACGCGCGCTTCCATCACCAGGGTCGGCGAGAATAGCCGTGTGTAGTTGACCGCGGTGCTCTGCGTCCGGTTGACTCCGGTGGCCGCGAAGGCCTTGCCGCCGCCGCCGTAGATGCCGAACCGTCCCGGGTCCGTCACCACCGGCCTCTGGAAGCTGTAGCGCACGCTAAAGCGGTCTTTGTCGGTCTGGGCGTGATCGACCTTCACGTCGAAGGAGTCGGCGTCTTTCTTGCGGGTGGTCTGGCCGGCAAAGTTATTGGTAATGCCGCTCCCCAGGTTTGGAAGGGGTACAAATCCCAAAATCTTCTTCGCGATCGGGCTGATGCGCGCATCGGGAATCTGGTTGTTTGGGAAGGGAGTCCGTCCCACCCCGGTATCCAAATTGCCCGTCGAGGGATCGTACACCACGTATTTGCCCTGGCTGCTGAAATCGCCGGAGCGGAATGCTGTGCCCGGTACGGTGATGATGTAGCCGTCGCCGCGCCGGTCCTTCACTTCCAGGAAATCGCCGAAAAAGAACGTTCTGTTCTTCCTGATCGGGCCGCCCACGTTGAAGCCGTAATAGTTGTAAGTGGTCACGGGCTTGGAGGGCTGGAAGGTCTCCCGCGCATTGAACGTGCTGTTGTTGTGGAACCAGTACACGCCGCCGTGCAGGTCGTTGGTGCCCGATTTCAGGATGATGTTAGTGACCGCGCCCCCGGCGCGCCCCAGCTCCGCTTCGTAGTTGCTGGTGGAGACGTCCACGGTCTGCAGCGCCTCGAGTGGCGGAATCAGCACGGTGAGCAGGCCGGTGCGGTGGTTGTTGTCCACGCCTTCGAACTGCACGTTATTGCCTTCGCGGGCAACGCCGTTCACTTGCGTGGTCAACGATCCTTGCGAGTTGAAGAACTCCGAATGCGGTTGAAAAGCCCGCGTGGTGCCCGGCACCAGGTTCAGCATCGACTGGAAGTTCCGGCTGTAGCCCATCGGCAGGGCGGCCAGTTGTGCGGTTTCGATCTTGCGTCCCGTATCGGCGCGATCGGTCTGCAGGATCGCGGTTTCCGCCGTGACCGTCACCGATTCGCTGACCTGGCCTGGTTGCAGCGTCAAGTCCGCGCGAATCGTGGTGTTGACCAGAAGGTCCACACCCTCTTTGACCGCGGTGCGGAAGCCGGCATGTTCCACCGATACCCGGTAGGTTCCAGGGTCTAACGTGGGGAACGAATAGTTCCCGCTGTCGTTGGTGTCCATGCTGCGGCTTAACCCGGTTTTGGTTTCCGTGATGGTTACCTTAGGGCTGACGCAACAATAGATTCACATCGGAGCAATGGTGTAGTTCCAGGCTGGCAGCATGGAGTGTCGTTTGAGGGAAAGACGGCGGACCTGCTCCGGATCGGGTGATGTGCCGGTTGGATAATGTTTGCGGTCGAGGTAAGCAGAGACGGTGAGACCGGTTCGAGTGCAGGTGTTGCGGATGAAGTTGAGGACTTTGGGGTAGCTATCGAGAGGCTCGGCGGCCCAGTTTTTGGAAATTTCGGAAAACAGACGGTGCTCGATGGGATTCCATTTGGAAGCGCCGGTAGGATAGTGGGCAACGGTTACGGTGAGCCCAAAGCTGTTGCAGAGTTGGGTTTGAAGTTCGGTTTTCCAGGCGCCGGTCCGGCAACTGTTGCTGCCGCCAGTATCGGCGAGGATAAGCAACTGCCTCCCGCGGCGGTAGCGCTCGGCGCCGTCGCGCTTCCACCAGCCGGCGATGGAGTGGGCGGCAAAGGCTGCCGTGTCATGCGAAATGCCTACGAAGACCGAGCCTCGGTTGGCGAGCAGGTCATAGATACCATACGGAATCGCGACGCCGATGGCATCGGAACGGAAATCGTGATCATTGACCCGTACGGGCGTGCGATCCCACTTGACGCCATTGTTCTTGAAGTTGCCGACCAGTTCCCGCTTTTTGGTATCAACGCTGATGATCGGCAACCCTTGGCGCTCAAAGCGGGTACGTAATGAGGAGATGTAACGGAACTGTTGGTCGCGGTCCGGACTCGAGTCGGTGGCAATGGCTTTGCGATTCACGCGCAGGGAATAATCCATATCGTGAAGCAGCCGCGCCACGGTATTGGCTGAGATCTCGATATGGAGGTGCCGGAGCAGTTCGGCGATTCCGGCAGGCGTCTTGTGGGTCCATCGAATGCCCGTGATAGGATCGCCGGCGGTGTCGTGTTCCAGCAGGATTCCGATGGCTTCGATTACTTCGGGCGTTTTTTTTCCACCGGCTTGCGCCCGGCGCCGGACTGTCGGATCCGGCCGACCTCGACGTCCTGCTCCAGCAACTGGCGGCGCCCGCGGGCGATGGTGTGCGGATCGAGGCCCAGAAATTCGGCGAGCACGCTGTCGCCGCCGTGGCCGAGTTTCAGGGATTCCAGAGCGGCGTACAAGCGGCGCTGCTGCTCGTCCAGCAGGCTGTAGAACAAAATGATGGCAGCTTTCAACTCATCGGGAGACACTTCCAGACGAGCGGCATCGACCACCGTGGGAACCGACTGGTTGCTACGACGTGTCAGAGACTGCCGCTGGCGGGTGGCTGGATCGATGGAGGTATAGAGGAACAGACCGGAGATCAACTCCCGGGCGATCCTTTTCTGCTGAACGAGGTGGCGTAGCGCATCTTGCGCGCCTACATGGAGGATTGCCGACAGTTCTTCGGCAAAATATCCCGCCCCCGAGCTATGGATGAACGCCTCGGCGGTGGCCAGCAAGGTACCGTAGCGGGAGAACCATGCTGGGGCGCAGGACCACAGGCCGTCGGCTCCGAAGCGGACGATCTCGCGAAGCGTGTAGAAGCGGCCGCCATGAGAGTAGCTGGTCAGGTAGTCGAGTTCTTTGAGCTTTCGGAACACGGTGAGGTCGACATCCGTGCCGAGGACGCGTTTTAGATCGGGAAGCGTTGCGATTCTGTCGCGGAGCAGCAGCTTCCGCAAGGAATCCGGCGAGAAGGCGAGGGGCCTCATAATGTTATAGTTGCGACTGAAACAGCATTACAATCGAGACTATAACATAACCGAGAGTGAAACGGGGCAAAGGTCGGATCGGTTTCAACGGCCCATCAATATTGGACCAGCCGCTTACTGCGAAGGGGATGATCCGGAATCGGCAGCCCTTGATAATGTGGCTGTCACGACCACTGATGAGTGGTTATTTTTGCGTGGGCCCTTAGCTTGCGGGACGGTAGCCCCGGAAGAGTCGGTCACGGTGCCCAGAAGACTGCCATTCACTGCCTGGCTGAATAGCAAGGCTGCTGTCAGCATCAGCAGAGTGGCGCATACGAAGATCGGACGTAGATCTTTCATTGACTAACCTCACCCCAGATCGAGAGAAATCGACCTTTTAGGATTAAAATTTTACCGCAGCTCCGGGCGTAAGAAAAGGTGGAGGGGATAACCTCTTACCTCTGCTATCCCATACACCGTATGCGGAATTGGGATGATCGAAAGATCTCAAACAGGTTTGCTAGTTCTTCAGCAGTGAAGGACGCGGCCGGCGGGAGGGTGTCAGTTCGGCGCGAATTCGTGCGAACTCCGCGGTCGAAATCACCCCGTCACCGCGCGGAGGGATGGCCCGGATGGCGGCTGTGATCGCGGCGGTCCGCTCCGCCATCGTGGCTCCGCGCGCATTCCGGCTTACATAATCGAGCAGCGCGCTGGGGTCGTAGCCGGCCGCGATCATCATCTGCACGGCGCTCCGATCGGCCTCCAGCGCGGATGGCGGCCTGTAAATTGCGGGGATCGAGCCTGTAGCCGGAGGCACCTGTTGGAACGGCGTCATGGCTCTGGCCAGCATGCCGGCGAACTCGGCTTCGCTCTCGGTGGACAGGATCAGCGCCGCCGGCACGAACAAGTAGCCCCCAGGGAATGATATGGCCTCGTGTGTGGCGTTGATGTCATTAGTGACCGTAACATGCCAGACACTTCCGCTCAGGCGCGTCGCCAGCCGATCGATGTATCTCTGCACATCGGGGTTGTCCAGCGGAGTGACGGATTTCGAGAACTGTGCCGCCATGTATTTGCCCAGTGCGGCTTCCTTGTCACTTTGAGCGAACAGCGTGCCGGCACCCACTGCGAGAGTCAGAGCCAGTTTCCGCATTTGACCACTTCGACGTCCGGTAACCCTTCGCCGTTTCCGGAATATCCGGTACCGGCGTCACGTCGTCGGGATCGCGCAGGAAGGCTTCCAGGGCGTGGAGCCCGGCTTTTTCGGCGATGCCCAGTAATGTTCCGGAAACAGCAAAAAGCGATCCCCGCCGGGACGTCATGCCGGTCGCTTTTCAAGCTGCGGTACGACCCCTGAAGAAGTGCAGCACCAATGAGATCAGCGCTACGATCAACAGGAGGTGAATCAGGCCACCGGCAACGTGGAACGCGAAGAATCCCAGCAGCCACATTACAAGCAAGACAACAAACAGCGTCAAAAACATTTGAATCTCCTTGCGTACGTTCAGTGTGCGCCCGTCGCGCGTGACAGGCATTTGATGGCTTCAGCCTTCTCCCTCGCCGGTAACTGAAGCGAAAGGGCCCATAGCGCCCGGATCTTAGATCGAGCCGCCACCGATACGGGTGCGCGGAATAGCGAGCTTCTTACATTTCTTCGTCGTGTGTTTTCTGCGGACGGCTACGCGGCCGGCGCTCCCGCCCCCACACAGCCGACGCCGTTTCCTAAAGCACGCGTCACACCAACACCATGCGAACCGCGCGAGGCCCGTTCGCGGAGGGGAGCAACTCTGTCCGCCGGGTAGTTCTCAAACCCATCAACGGCAGCCCCTGGAAGCGAAAGGTGCCAGAGCATCCAAGTGTGCCCGGGAGGTAATACGGCCCTGGACGCTAGCAGGTCTGGCACTTTCGTGTGCAACTTCTGCATCTTCCCGGAGACATTTACGCCGTGCGCCCCCTCCTTGCCTATAGCTGCTACACAAGGCCCTGGCTGCTGTAACCGTCCAGCGGCCGGATCACTTGAGGAAACGTTAATGGCCAACCCTTCCCAGACTGAATAGCCAAACTCGATTCGGCTGAAGTGGCCTGGATTGGAACGGTATCAAAGATGCACCGAAAAGGCGAGGAGAATTCTATGCAAGATCAAGGCAAGATCAAAAAGACAGATCCGGATAAAAGGTATCGTCGCGTACTGGCAGCAAGCACACTGGCCGGCGATCAAGTGCAGAACCTGGCTGGAGAAGACCTTGGGAAAGTAGATGAGATCATGATCGACATTCCTGCTGGTAAGGTTGCCTATGCCGTCCTGTCCTTCGGTGGATTCCTCGGTATGGGTAACAAGCTGTTCGCGGTGCCGTGGAGCGCCCTGAGGCTGGACGAGGACAAGAAGCACTTTATTTTAGATGTCGACAAGAAGAAGCTGGAGAATGCTCCGGGATTTGACAAAGACAATTGGCCCGACATGGCGGATACCAGTTGGGGAACCCGAATCTTCAGCTATTACGGAGCGGAACCCTATTGGGAGACCCACAAAGAGGAAAAAACGTTCCGGGGCGGCGGTGGCGGCCTATAACGGGACCGGCGGTCGACCCACTTTGGGTTGAATAGGGCTATCCCCGGCTACGGTTTTTCCTGCTTCCCAACTGGGGATGCGGGGCTCCAGGGGAGCAGGCGAGTTTGGGAGCCCCGCAATGATGTAAGCTTCGGCCGTTCCGTGATCGGCACACCATGGAAGACCCGGGGGCGAGCGCAGAGTCCGGCAGTGATCCATATCGCGGACATGGTGCAGGCCTCATTCGGGTGACGATGAATGGATTCGAGAGCGGCGACTTCCCGTTCCTGATATTTACCCGTAGTGTCTACTTCATCGCCGCCCGCAGATCCTCGTACTGATCGGTCGCAATCAGGTCCACCCCCGCCGCTATCGCAGCCTTCCACCGTGCCTCAACCGCCGCCCGCGAGCCGAAGTTATAGCCCTTGTCCCAGCCTTTGCTTTCCGCCGGCGTAAATCCGTCCAGCGTATAGAACCGGATCCAGTAGCCCAGCTTGTGCGCATAATCGACCAGCGCCTTCAGCCGCCGTTCGTCGGCCGCCGTCCACGCGCCCGCCGCCCGCTGTCCGCCTTCCTCCACTTCGTGCCACGAGTTGTTCCACCAGCGCCGGTAGTTCGTCGGCCGTTCCGGCAGCAGCTCCTGCGGCGGCAGCGTCGCCAGCAGCCGCTCGTGCTCGGCCTTCGGCTCCGCGGGAATCTCCTTCGTGTGGGCCGAGCCGAACAACCGCAGCTTAGCTCCCACCGGCACTTCGTTGAAGAAGACCTCCTCCTGCTCGTCCGGCACCTCGGTCAGCACCAGCAGCGGCTTGGGTTCGAATGGCGAAAGATGGTGCGGATCGGCGGTCTTCACGGCGGTCGTGATCCAACCCTGGTATTCGCCCAGCAGGTCCCAGACCGCGTGCAGCAACGGCGCCTGGTTGCTCTTGAAATCGAAGTGCACCACGATCAGCGGCCAGCGCGAGCGGTCGTTCTCCGCCAGCGCCTTCTCCACGATCGGCCGCACCCGCTCGAAAAAATAGTCGCGCAGCGTCGGCTCCGTGCCGGACGGCTCGTCCGTGTGCGTTACCGCGATCCGTCCTTTGCCCGTTTTCGGATCCACATACCACGCCAGGTCCTGCTCGATCCCCACCGGAAACC
Source organism: Bryobacterales bacterium (assembly GCA_963836015.1). Taxonomy (GTDB): domain Bacteria; phylum Acidobacteriota; class Terriglobia; order Bryobacterales; family Bryobacteraceae; genus CAWCDJ01. The sequence continues at coordinate 190,244 of CAWIIF010000005.1, forward strand.
CCGTGCCCAGCGCGCGGTCGATCCGGTCTTTCCATTCCCCTTTGTACGGATAGCAGTTATGCGCGTCTAGAAGCGGCTTGCCGTGATTCAGGTAGCTGAACTGAGCCCAGGCGGGTAGCGCCAGAAGCGCGAGAATGAGGAGCCTCATAAAGGCAGGATAGCAGCGCCGCGTTTCGATAAGATGAGTGCATGAAAAATTTCGTAATGGTGTGTTGCGCCGTCATTCTGGTGGCCGCCTGCATCTCGACCGCTGCCGCGCAAACCGCCCCCGTGCCTGGTAAGGACGGGTGGATCAGTATGTTCGACGGCAAGACACTCGACGGCTGGAAGGCCAACGAAAACCCCGGAAGCTGGAAGGCCGTGGACGGCGCCATCGTCGGCGACGGCCCGGCGAGCCACCTCTTCTGGATGGAACGCGAATGCGAGAACTGTGAATTCCGCGCCGAGGTCAAGCTCAATCACAGCGGCAATTCCGGCATGTATCTCCGCACCGCCTTCGGCCCCGGCTTCCCCAAAGGCTACGAGGCGCAGGTCGAAAACACCTCGCCCGATCCGCAGAAGACCGGCAGCCTATACGGCATCTGCAAGGTCACCGAGCAGCTCGTTCAGGACGACACCTGGTGGACCCAGGACATCACCATCAAGGGCAACCACGTGGTCATTAAGGTCAACGGTAAAACCGTCACCGATTGCGACGATCCGCAATCCCGCTACACCAAGGGCTACCTCGCGCTCCAGCAGCACAACGCCGGCAGCATCGTGATGTACCGCAACCTGATGATGCGTCCCCTGCCGTAAGTTAGTGCTTCTCGCCCTCCCGCCACCACACGGGCGTTTCGATCGTGTAATAGCGGTATTCGTGCGACGGCATGAGCACCCGCGCCAGCATCCGGACTACGTGCCCCGGCGCGCAGTCCGGCCGTATCGCCGCCACCGTGTAGCGCGCCGATGCGCCCGAGTGGTCGTAGCTGTCCCAGGAGTCGTCGGCCCGCAGGCTCAGGTCCACGCAGGCGTCGTTGGTGAATAGCTCGGCCGCCCGCAGCCATTCGCCGTCGGGGATCAGCACGGCAAAGCTCTCGCCCGGTGCCGCGTGGCCGTCGCCGTTGCCCTGGCCGAAGGGCACGTCGTCCTGCTTGGTCGCATGCTGCCAGACGTGCGTGGTCGTGCCGTCGGCGATCTGGAATACCTTGGCGGCCCCGGCCGCAGGGAAGAGCGGCACCTCGATCGGAAAGCGGTTGCCGCCTTCCACCGCTACCACACGCACCTCCTCGCGCGCCGCATCCGTCACCGTGACGGTGACCGGCACCAGCGCCGATTCTCCCGGCTCCATGCCGAACAACCGGCTCGACGCCGGATCCACCGTCACCCCCGCGTCGCCCGCCTCCCACTTCACGGTGGAAACCACCGATCGCGCGGCCCCCTTGTTGAGGAACTTCACCCGCAGCTTCACCGGACCGCCCGCTGTGGCCCAGGCCGCGCCGGTCACCTCGTAATCCGCGGCCGTAATCACCGCGCCGCTGCCGATCCCCACCTCCCAATCGTCGCCATCCAGGTCGAAATTCAGCCGGCCCTGCGCGTCGGCCCGCTGAGTGGCGTGCCGCAGCTTGCCGTCCTTCAGGTGCAGGTAGGTCACCGTGTGGACGCTGCGCGGCGTGTAGAGCCGCGCCGTTGCGATCGAGAGCTTCACCTTCGGAATCGTGGCGCCGCCCGGATACCATTCCCGCACCGATGACCGGAACCCCTGGATTCCGGCGTTCCGCAAGATGGTAAAGCCCGGCTGCCGTCGGTCCGAGCCGGCCTCCCAGCCCCACACCCCGAAATTCGGATAGACGTCCGCATGGTCGAACAGGGCCGGCTTGGGCAGCGGATTCTGAAACGCGTGCAGATGAAAATCGAGCGTCTGCGGAATCGCGCCGGCGGCGTGCGCCAGGTCGAACGACGACGACTCGTGCCCAGGCTTGGCGAACATCCACAGCGCATCCAACTGGCGATGATAAAAAGCCAGCAGGTCGCCCGGACCGGTCACCTGGCGGGTGCGCACGCCTTCGTAGTTCAGCGCAAAATCGGCCGGCGCGAATTCGGCCTCCATCCCTTCGGGGCCGATCGAAGCTTGCGGGACCCCGTCGAACGCCGAGGCGCTCGACACCATCTCCGGAAACTTGCCCGCCACCCAATATGCGTACAGGCCGCCCATACCGAAGCCGGTCACCGCGCGATGATCGCGATCCGCCTGGGTCCGAAAGGTTTTATCGGCGTGCTCCGCCAGTTCCGGGAAGTAGAGCGGATACCCGCCGGTGGTCTCGACCGGCCCGGCCTCGATCACGATCAGGTCGTGCCCTGCGACATATTCGGAGATCTCGCGCTCGCGTTCCGCATTTTCCGCGTCGTATCCGTGGAACCAATACACCACCGGGTAGCGCTTCCGCGAGGCCTCGTAAGCCGGGGGCAGGATTGCCCGGTATTCGCGCGCACCGTTCAGCGCCTCGCTCGAATGTGTTACTTCCCGTACCAGCGGCGCCTGCTGCCATGCCCACGCCGCCGCGACTGCGAGGAGTCCTACGATGATCCGCACTCTTGACTGATATCATGAACACGATGCGACTGGCGGTTGCGAGCGATCACGCGGGCTTCGCCCTCAAAGGGAGAGCGGTCGGGGACCTTCGCAAGGCAGGCCACGAAGTTCTCGATCTCGGCACCTATTCTCCAGAGCCCGCCGACTATCCGGATTACGCGAAAGCAGTGGCGTTAGCCGTGCTGGAGGGCCGCGCCGAGCGGGCCGTTCTGATTTGCGGCAGCGGCGCCGGAGCGTGCGTCGCCGCCAACAAGTTCAAAGGCATCCGCGCGGCCACCTGCCACGACAGCTTCTCGGCGCGGCAGTGCGTGGAAGACGACAACGTGAACATTCTGTGTCTCGGCTCGCGCGTGATCGGCACCGAGCTGGCGATGGAGTTGATCCGCGACTACCTGGCCGCCAACTTCTCGGGCGCCGAGCGCCACCGCCGCCGCCTGGCCAAAGTCGCGGGTTTCGAAGAAGAGTTCTGCGAGTAGCAGGAGAAACCCACTCTGAAGATTGCTCTCCGGCAGTTGCGGCGCAGCCCGGGATTCACGGGGACGGTGATCCTGACGCTGGCGCTTTCCATCGGGGCCAATACAGCCGTGTTTTCGGTGGTGAACGCACTCCTGCTGAAGAAACTTCCTTACGCTCATCCGGATCGCATCGGGACGCTCTATGCCCGGACTACCGGGGGCGAATCTTCCGATGCGAGAAAAAGCATCGACGGAGAGCAGTGGGAATTGCTGAGGGACAACGTGCCCTCCCTGATCTCCGCGGTCTCCGGGAAATGGGCGTCGGGGGTGAACCTGCAGGCCGGCTCGCACGTGCAGTATCTTCACGCGGGACGGGTGTCGGCGCACTATTTCGACGTGCTGGCTCTTCATCCCATAGCCGGACGCAATTTTACGGAAGATGAGGATCGTCCGCACGGGCCCCGGGCAGCCATCCTCAGCTACCCTTTGTGGCGCTCGGATTTTGGCGGGAATCCAAACGTCCTGGGACAGGCGATTCTGCTGAAGGGCGAGCCGTACACGATCGTCGGCGTGCTGCCCGAGGGCGCCACCACTCCTCTCGGCGCCGATCTCTATACGGCTCTTCAGCCGAGCCGCGAAGGCGAGGGCGTGGCGACGAATTTTGCCGCCATCGTACGGCTGCGCGAGGGCGCGACCTGGCAGCAGGCAGACGCCGAGATCAATCGCGCGTGGGCCGGGAGCTCCCGGGTCCGGAGTTTCCTGAAGAGCAATCCCGGCGCGCAACTGACCTATTACTCCGTACCCCTGCAAAAAGGTGAGACGGATACGCTGCGGCCGCAGGTGCTGGCCCTGATGCTGGCGGCGGGATTCATTCTGCTGATTGCCTGCGCGAACCTGGCCGGGCTGACGCTGGTACGGATGCTGCGCCGCAGGGGTGAAATCGCCACGCGGCTGGCGCTGGGGGCATCGGCCTGGCAGATACAGAGGCAGCTCTGGGTCGAAAATCTGCTGCTGGCCCTGGCGGGGGGAGCCGCCGGCATTGGCGCGGGTTTCCTGGCGCTGCGCGGGCTGCTGCTGCTCCTGCCGGAGCATTTTCTCCCGGTGGCGGACGTGCCTCTCGATTACCGCGTCCTGGCCTTTACGGTTTGCCTGTCGCTCGCGACCAGCATCCTGTTCGGCATGCTGCCGGCGCTCACCACGAGGAAGCTCGATTTGCGGTCCTCGATCGGTAGCCGTGCCGTCGCCGGCGGGGGTAGAGTGCGTCTACGGCAGGGGTTGATCGCCGGCGAGGTGGCCCTGACGGTGGTGCTGCTGGCGGCCGCCGGGCTGCTAATCCGGACGCTCATCCATCTCGAGACCATGCCTCCGGGTTTTAATCCGGCCGGCGTGATGACGGCCAAGGCATCGCTGGACGATGTCCGTTACCACGACCCGGCGTCCTTCCGGAAGCTGCTTAACGAGAGCCTCGCCGCCATGCGCGAGATTCCCGGCGTGCGGAATGCCGCCGTGGGGCTGACGCTGCCGTACGAGCGCGCGCTGATCAGCATGGTCACCCTCAGCGACGGCAAACAGGCGGGACGGCAGGCCGGCGCGGACGAGGTGTACGTCACGCCCGGCTATTTCGAGACCTTGCAGATTCCGGTGCTGTCGGGCCGGGCGTTTACGGATGCGGATAGTTCAGGTGCGCAGCCGGTGGCGATCGTCAACCGGACCTTCGCACGCAAGTATTTCCAAGGCGAGAATCCCGTGGGGCGACACCTCGACAAAGGGACGCGGATCGTGGGAGTGGTGGCGGATACGGTGCTATCGTCGGCCGCAGGGTTGAACCCGGGGACGGCCCCCCTGACGAGCGAGGAGACCATTTATCTCCCCGCCGCGCAGATCGGGGGCAGGTTCCTGGCGGTGGTACACGTCTGGTTTCAGCCGAGCTGGATCGTGCGCACTGCCGGCCCGGTGGAAGGTTTGACCCGCCAGATGCAGCGCGCCCTGGCGAGCGCCGATCCCCAACTGCCTTTTTCCGGCTTTTACGCGATGCAGGACCTGATGGCCGCCACCCTCGCGGCGCAGCGGATCGAAGTCGCGCTGCTGGCGGCCATGGCGCTGCTCGCGCTGTTGTTGAGCGCGGTCGGTATTTTCGCGCTGGTGGCGAACCTGGTGGCGCAGAGGACGCGCGAGATCGGCATCCGCATTGCTCTGGGCTCGACGATCGGGGCGGCGATGGTCCATACGGGCAGGCCGGGAGTGGGCGCTGCGGCGGCGGGCCTGGTCCTGGGGCTGACTCTCTGCGCCGGCGTGCTGCGGGCGATGCGCAGCGTTCTCTATGGGGTAGGCGTATACGACGTGGCGACCATCGCGACGGTGGTGCTGACGCTGGCCGCGGTGACGCTTCTCGCGACCACTATTCCGGTGTTGCGGGTGGCGCGGATCGACCCGGCCCGGACCCTGCGCGAGGAATAAAGGCTGCACGTTTCCACCCGGCGAGACGTCATAGAATGTAAGAGTAAACGTATGTTTAACCGCAGAGCGCGCCGACGAGGCTTTTCGCTGATCGAGCTGCTGATCGTGATCGCCATCATCCTGATCATCATCACGATCGCCGTTCCGAAGTACAACCGGACCCAGATGTTCATGCGGGAGACCGCCGCCGTCAAAGCGATCCAGACGATCCACCAGATGGAGGTGCAATACCAGTCGCAGTACGGGAAGTATGCCACCTCGCTGACCGAACTGGGACCGCCCGCGAGCGGCGCGGCCGGTCCGAATGCCGCCGACCTGATCGGCAGCGATCTGTCGAACGGCGAGAAGCAGGGGTACAAGTTCACGCTGACCGGCACTCCGGGCGGCTATGTGATCAACGCGAACCCGGTTTCGTACAACAGCAGCGGGAGCAAGACTTACTATTCGGACCAGACCATGGTGATCCGCGAGAACTACGGCGCGGAGCCGGCGACGGCCAACAGCAAGCCGATGCCGTAGCGCGGGCGCCTTCGGCGCGTGGGCAGGCCGGGAGGCCTACCCCACTGTTTTTGCAAAGTCTGAACAAATCAGCGACAACTTGGGCCGGGGTGTGTCCGTAGCATGGTGACGTGACAACCCGGCGTAACTTTTTCGTGGGCGCCATCTATGCGATCTGGGCCGCGATCGGAACGGCACTGGGGGCGCCGGCGGTGGTGTATCTTCTCTTGCCCCCGAAGGCGCGGAAGGAAAGCGAATGGGTGGCCATCGGGGATGTGAGCAGGCTTACGCCCGGCGCCCCGGTCGCGATGGTGTTCCGCCGCAATCGCGTGGACGGGTGGAAGGTCATCAGCGAAGAGAGCTCCGCCTGGGTAGTCAAGCGGGCGGGGAGCGTCATCGCCTTCGGCCCGCAGTGCACCCACCTGGGCTGCGCCTATCACTGGGAAGACGGCAAGACCGAGTTCGTTTGCCCGTGCCACAACTCCGTATTTTCGATTGACGGCAAGGTGGTGTCCGGCCCGGCGCCGCGGCCGCTCGACCGGTACCGGGTGAAGGTCGAGGGTACCAAGATCCTGGTAAGCGGAGGGACGGCATGAGGCGCCGCTGGCGGGGGTTCTCGGAGTGGGTGGATCATCGCACCGGAATCCAGACGGCGGTACGGAATTTCCTGTACGAGGAGATCCCGGCTTCGAGCGGCTGGCACCAGGTGTTCGGCAGTGTGGCCGTCTTCCTGTTCCTGACGCAGGCGTTCACCGGCGCGCTGCTGGCTTTCAACTACGCCCCCACTCCGGGGGATTCCTACAACAGCCTGCGCTACATCCTGACGGAGCTCACGGCGGGACGGCTGATCCGCGGGCTGCATCACTGGGGCGCCAGCATGATGATCGCGGTGGTGGTGCTGCACATGGCGCAGGTCTTTTTGTACGGCGCGTACAAGAAGCCGCGCGAGGCCACGTGGATCGCCGGGGTCGTCCTGCTGCTGCTGACGCTGGCTTACGGGCTGACCGGGTACCTGCTGCCGTGGGACAACCGGGCGTACTGGGGGACCGTGGTCGCGACACAGATCGCGGGGCAGGCGCCGCTGGCCGGTCCTTACCTGACGCGGCTGCTGGGCGGCGGAGGGGCGGTGGGGGTCGTGACGTTCGCGCGGTTCTACGGCATGCACGTGCTGCTGCTGCCGCCGGCCACCCTGCTGCTGATCGCGGTGCACGTGTACCTGGTCCGCAAACACGGGGTCGCCCCGGTGCCGGGCGACGAGCGGCTTCCGCGGAAGAAGTTCTATCCGGAGCAGGTATTCAAAGATACGGTGGCGATCTTCGCGGCGTTTGCGATTCTGTTCGTGATGGCGGCGGCGGTGCGGGTGCCGCTCGAGCAACTGGCGGACCCCACCGATACGGCTTATGTTCCGCGTCCGGAGTGGTACTTCCTGTTTCTGTTCCAGACGCTGAAGATGTTCACGGGGCCGCTCGAGGTGGTGGGGAGCGTGGTGCTTCCGGGGCTGGCGGTGATGGCGCTGATCCTGGTTCCCTTTATCGACCGGGGGCGGATGGTGAAGGTCACACGCCGGACGTTCGCCTTTTCGTTCGTCGCGCTGGCGGCCATCGGATGGACCGGGCTGACGGTGGCGGCGGTGCGGTCGACACCGCCGGTGGAGGCCGAAGCGAAGATCGACTACTCGGCGCCCACGGGCTGGATGGAGCTCTCGGCCGGGGAGCTGGCAGGGGTGGCCTACTTCCGCTCCGAGAGCTGCACCAGCTGCCATGCGTTGGGGGCCGAGGGCGGGGACGTCGGGCCGGATCTGACGCGTGTCTCGATCCACAAGGACGCGGCCTGGATGATCGAGCATTTCAAGCATCCCGAACGGATACGGCCGGGGACTTCGATGCCGCCGATCCACCTGAGCGATTCGCAGCTCAACTCGCTGGCGGCGTTTCTGCTGAAGCTGAACGAGAAGAACGCCGCGGCGCTCGAAAGCGCGCCGGATTTCGCTGTGCAGGGCGCGGTGGTGTATGAATCCAACCACTGCGCGGCGTGCCACATGGTGAACGGGATCGGCATGAAAGTGGGGCCGCCGCTGAACGGGCTGTCCAAGCGCGAGAGCCGGAGCTGGGTGGTGGAGCACTTCGCGGATCCGCAGAAGCTCTCGCCGGGGTCGATCATGCCGCCATACCGGTTTCCGCCGAGGGATCTGGAGAATCTGACCAGCTATTTGTTTGTGCTGCCGGAGTGAAGTGCGAGAGCGGTATCCGCCGGACCCTCGTGGATGCGGATGCCTACGGGCTTGCCGTGAGGGGGGTCGAGGCGGAGGATGCCGCCGGGGTCGGAAACGTCTTCGTACATCTCTTCGTCGTCGATCTCGACCAGGTAGGGGTGATGGGGCTCGAGGCCGACGAGGAAGACGGCCTCTTCCTCGTCGAGCGTCACCTGGAACTTCCGCGCCGAGTGGGCGAAGCAGACGACGGCTTCCGTGAGGGAGAGGGGGGGCAGCGCGCGAGACGGGTCGAGCACGGAGACCTTGCCATCCTCGAAGACCTGCAGCACGCCGTCGAAATCGCCGAACCATTGGGCGCCATCCTCCCAACTGGAGCGGATGAAAAGCCTGCCGAAATCGGGATTGTGATAGATCAGCGGGACGTGGTAGTAGCTCAACCCGGGCTGATAGGGGTTGGCCCAGAGGAACTCGTAGGGCGCGCCGAAGGTGCCGTGCAGGATGTAGCGGTCGTGCATCAGCCAGCCCTGCAGCACCTGGGTCGAGGCGGCATTCGGGTCGAAGGCTACCATGGCGAGCTCGGACACCCGCGACAGCGCGGCCAGGCGGAGGTCGGGATCGCCCGAGGCGCGTTCGGCGCCGATGTAGTATTCGGTGTCCGGGCCGGGGAGCGGCGCGGGGTAGTAGCTCAATAAGTGCTCGATCGGATAATCCTTGAAGAACTCGGGGCAGGATTCGCGGAGGTCGAGGTTGGTGTTGTCGCGGATCACGTGCAACAGCTCGAATAGCGGGTAGGCGTCATCGCGCGAGATGACAGCGCGGCCGTGGAGAAGGGCGGGCACGATTTTCTTCTCCCACCAGGTGTGGACTACGGTGGAGAGCTCGCGCGGCGGCGTTCGGGGCACTTCGTCGAAGAGGGCGACGGCGGCCATGGCGCGCGCGCGGACGGCGGGCACCGACTCGTCGGCGGCACTCGCGAGCATGAGCTTCTCGATGCGAGCGGCGAGGTCGCGGCGCTGCGCGTCGGTCATCAGATCCTGACACCAGTCGTAGACCAGGGCGAGCTGGCGGAGGTCGGCGGCGGGGCCGAGGGCCCAGGCGACGGCTTTGCGGCCGGCCTCAGCATTCCCCGCGACCTGAAAATCGAGTGCCCAGGCGAAGCCGGGCTCGGGCATGGGGGCGCTGCCGGCGATCAAGGCATCGAACTGGCGCCACCGCATGGAATCCCGCTGACGCTCGCGGCGGAGAAGACGGAGGCGCGACGGGCGAAGGAGGAGCCGGGGGTGGGCGGTGGACAGAGTGACGGGCTCGTCGTCAGGGATTTGCCCCGCGAGGGGTATGGAACATACCAAAAGTGCCAGCGCTACCCGGGATCGAGTCATTTTTCTGATTGTGTCATAGCGACACAGCGGGTGCCCAGCGGTCCACAATCCGGAACTCGATTAAAAGTGCAAAATATTTGAAGCAAAAGGGGTTGTAGACATTGACACATGGATGTCCGATTGCTATTTATGGTGGTGAATTGGCGAAGTAACTTTCAAACCTGCCCTCTGCTGCAACAGGCAGGCGGAAGAAGAGTGAGCCGAAGAGACAGCGTGCTTGCGGGAGCCGATGTTTGCAATAGTTTTAGCTCACTATTCTTCCCTTGTTGGTTGCCGCAGAGGGGTTTTTTTGTCAAACGGATTCTAATATCGCGATCTCTCCGGGATCACAGGTAGCGGTAGTTGTCTGGCATTTCTGGTGAGGGAAAAATAGGACGCGGACCTGACCAGGAATGAAAAGGCTCTGAACACGGCCAGATAGCCCGACGCCGGATCCCAGCCCAACCCTGGGCGGGCCGCATCGGATTCAGCCCCGTAAGTCTGGGGGCCGGTCCGGTGCGGTTTTTCATTTGGGGGAGAGGGAATCACGGAGGCCGGCCGGGCCGGACATCACTGCGACCCGGCCGGCCCTGGCAGCGCCTGGCGTGACCGTTCAGCCGCGCGCCTGAGCGCCTCTGCGGGAACGGCCGCGCCCCATCCGCAACGCTGCCGGGTGATTCACTTCGCTGTTCAAACGCCTCGATTATACGCCCTAAGCCGGACAGAATCATCCGATTTATGCCGGTGCAGTGCGGTTCGATACAACTGTTCCGCAATAAAAATCTCAAATCCGATCCATAGAAACTTCCGCTTTGGACGGCCTCGTCCCGGCAGAGGAGAATGGATCAGACAGTACCACAATCAAAAACAAGGTTCCACGATGAATCAAAGGATTGCTCGCTGTGCGCCTATGCTTCTGGCGCCGGCGGCCCTGCTGGCGCAGACCAGCACAGAGGCCAGGATCGCCTCATTAGAAGCCGCCACCAAGTCCGCTCAAAGCGCCGGGGACAACGCCTGGATGTTAGTCAGCGCCGCCCTGGTCCTGATGATGACCGGACCGGGACTTGCGTTGTTTTACGGGGGTCTGGTCCGCCGCAAGAACGTCCTGGGCACGATGATGCAGAGTTTCATCCTGATGGCCGTAGTTACGGTTCTCTGGGCCCTGGTCGGCTATAGCCTGGCATTCGGCACGGGCACGCCGTTCTTCGGGGATTTGCGGTTTGCGTTTCTGAACGGGGTGGGGGCTGCGCCCAACGCGGATTATGCCGGGACGATTCCGCAATCCACGTTCATGATTTACCAGCTGATGTTCGCGATCATCACGCCGGCGCTGATCTCGGGAGCATTCGCGGAGCGCATGAAGTTCAGCGCGATGCTGGTGTTCACGGTGCTGTGGAGCCTGCTGGTGTACTTCCCGATGGCGCACATGGTGTGGGGCAAGGGCGGCCTGTTGAATGCGTTTACGGGAGGCCGCATCCCGTGCCTGGATTTCGCGGGAGGCACGGTGGTGCACATCACGTCGGGGGTTTCGGCGCTGGTGTGCGCGCTGTACCTGGGCAAGCGCCTGGAATATCCGCACCAGCCGGCCAAGCCGCACAACCTGGTGATCAGCTTCACCGGTGCGTGCCTGCTGTGGGTGGGATGGTTCGGGTTCAACGCGGGCAGCGCGCTGGCGGCCTCGGGTCTGGCCAGCAGCGCGTTCGTGGCGACGCACTTCGGGGCGGCCGCGGCGACCCTGGGGTGGCTGGCGGCGGAGTGGCTGGAGAACGGCAAGCCGAGCGTGCTGGGCGGCATCTCGGGATGCGTGGCGGGGCTGGTGGCGATCACGCCGGCTTCGGGCTTCGTAAAGCCGTTTCCGGCGCTGCTGATCGGAGCGTGCGCGGGCGTCTTCTGCTACTTCATGGTGACGCGGGTGAAGGCGAAGTTCGGCTACGACGATTCGCTGGACGCGTTCGGGGTACACGGCTCGGGCGGCACGCTGGGCGCGATTCTGACGGGCGTATTCGCCACCAGCGCGATCAACGAGGGCTTGAAGGATTCCGCAGGGCGGGCGATGCCGCTCGGACTGGTGGACGGCAACGGCGGGCAGATTCTCAACCAGATTATCGGGTGCGCCATAGCGTGGGGGCTGGCGATTGCGGGCACGCTGATCATTCTGAAGATCTGCGACATGACGGTGGGGCTGCGCGTCCGCAAGGATCAGGAAATCGAAGGGCTGGACCTCAGCATGCACGGCGAAGAGGGGTATATATTCGAGGCGTAAGCATATGAAGAAGATCGAAGCGATCATCCAGCCTTTCAAACTCGAAGAAGTGAAAGAGGCTCTCAAGGCCATCGGCATCGATGGCATGACTATTTACGAAGTGCGCGGGCACGGGCGGCAGAAGGGCCACAAAGAGGTCTACCGCGGGCAGGAGTACAACGTGGACCTGCTGCCCAAAATGAAGGTCGAGATGGTGGTTTCCTCCGACCGGCTGGACGAGGTGGTGGGGACGCTGACCGCCGCGGCGCGCACGGGCAAGATCGGAGACGGGAAGATTTTCATCTATGACGTTGCCGAAGCGATTCGAATCCGGAATGATGATCGCGGGGAGTCGGCGCTCTAGCGGGGTATCGGAAAGCGGCGCCTGCGGGAGGTCGCTATGATGGCGACGCTCGACGCGGTGACCGCGCTGGCCGAACGCACGGCGCAGGTGGACCGCGCGGTGCTGGAGGCCTGCGGACCGCTGCTGCTGCCCTCGGGCCTGGCGGTGCTGGCGGTGGGAGGCTACGGGCGGCGCCAGCTCTTTCCGTATTCGGACGTAGACCTGCTGCTGCTGTTCGATTCGGAGCGGCTGATGGCGGGCCACAAGGAGGCGATCTCGACCTTCCTGCAGCGCCTGTGGGACGCAGGGATGCGGGTGAGCCACTCCGCGCGCACGCCCGCCGAGTGCGTGGAGGTGCACGACGGCAACACCGAGCTGAACATCAGCCTGCTCGACCACCGCTACCTGGCGGGCGACCGCGTCCTATACGCGGAGCTGGTACGGAGGATGCCGCGCTTCGTGCAGGCCAACCGCGGTGCGCTGGTCCGCAACCTGGCGCACCTGACGCGCGACCGGCACAACAAGTACGCCCGCACGTTCTACCACCTGGAGCCGAACGTCAAGGAGACGCCGGGCGGGCTGAGGGATTACCAGCTGCTGTGCTGGCTCGAGCAACTGCACGGGACGGACTCGTCGCGGCTGGCGACGGCCGACCCGGCGCCCGAGTTGCAGCAGGCCTTCCGGTACCTGGCGCGGCTGCGCTACTTCCTGCACCAGCGTTCGGGGCGGGACAACAACGTGCTGACGTTCGAGGCGCAGGACGCGATGGCGGAGGAGCGGGAGGAGCCCGACGCGGCGCGCTGGATGCGCGAGTATTTCCGGCATTCGCGGGCAATTTATCGCGCGGCGGCACGGGCGCTCGAAGCCAACGAGGCGCAGGCGAGCGGGCTGTTCGCACAGTTCCGGGACTGGCGGTCGCGGCTATCGAACTCCGATTTCAGCGTGCACCGGGACCGCGTGCACTTCCGCTCTCCGCAGCAGCTGGAAGCCGATCCGGAGCTGGTGCTGCGGCTGTTCGAATTCATGGCGCGGCACGACATACGGCCGTCGTTCGAGGCGGAGCAGAGGATCGAGCAGCACTTGCCGCGGCTGCGCGAATATTTTGCGGAGCCGCACGCGATCTGGCCCACGCTGAGCCGGATCCTGTCGCTGCCCTATGCGCCGTCGGCGGTGCGCGCGATGCACGAGAGCAGCCTGCTCTCGGCCATTTTCCCGGAGCTGGACGGAATCGAGTGCCTGGTGATCCGCGACTTTTATCACCGGTACACGGTGGACGAGCATTCGCTGGTAGCGATGCAGAGCCTGTGGAACGCGACCGGCGCGTATCGCGAGTTGATGGGGGAAGTGAAGGACGCGCCGGTGCTGCTGTTCGCGCTGCTATTCCACGACGCGGGGAAGGGAACGCCGGGGGAAGGCCACGTGACGGCATCGCTGCGGCTGGTGGAGCGGGCGATGGCGCGGATCCGCATGCCGTTCGCGGAGCGCGACATGGTGCTGTTCCTGATCGGGCGGCACCTGGAGCTTTCGGCGGCCATACAATCCCGCGACCTCTATGACCCGGCGACAATCCTGGACCTGGCCCACCAGATGGAAACGGTGGAGCGGCTGAAGGCGCTGACTCTGATCACGTGGGCGGACATCAGCGCGGTGAATCCGAACGCCATGACGCCGTGGCGCGCGGGGCAGCTCTGGCAGTTGTACCTGATGGTCTACAACGAGCTGACGCGGGAGCTGGCGGCGGAGCGCATCGAGGAGCTGCCGTCGGGCCCGCCGGAGCGGCTGGCCTTTCTCGAGGGCTTTCCGGTGCGCTACCTGCGCACGCACACGGAGACGGAGATCGAAGAGCACATGGCGCTCGAGGCGGCCGGCCGGAAGCGCGGCGTGGCGGTGGACATCCGCAAGCTGGATGCGGCGTGGCAGATGACGCTGATCGCGGAGGACCGCCCGGGGCTGTTCGCGGCGGCGGCGGGGACGCTATCGAGCTTCGGGATGAACATCCTGAAGGCGGAGGCGTTCTCCAACCGGCGCGGGCTGGTGCTGGACACGTTCGCGTTTGCCGACCCGAACCGCACACTCGATTTGAACCCGAGCGAGACGGACCGGCTGCGGGCCACGGTGGAGCGGGTGATGGCGGGCAAGGTGGACGTGCGGGAGCTGCTGCGCAACCGTCCGAAGCCATCGCTGCCGAGCCGCAAGGCGCGCATTCCGGCGGCGGTGTCGTTCGATTCGGAGGGGTCGAGCGGCGCCACGCTGTTCGAGATTACGGCGGAAGACCGGCCGGGGCTGCTGTACGACCTGGCGTCGGCGATCTCGTCGAACGGCGGGAATATCGAGGTGGTGCTGATCGATACGCAGGCGCATAAGGCGATCGACGTGTTCTATGTGACGGAGCAGGGCGGAAGGCTGGCGGCGGAGAAGCAGCGGCAGATCGGCGAGGCGATGCGCGCGGCGTGCGAGCCGCAGTAGGGCGGGCCTGGGCGTCCTGAGCGAGACGTGAGCGCGCGCGGCCCCTTGTCATCGCTCCTCTGTCGCTGTCGCACATCATTGCCTTTTATTCGCGTGGCAGGCTCACGACCGGCTTGATTGCTACACCAGACTCGGTTTCCCGTGGTGTATGAGGTTGATCGGTGAGCAGCATACGCATGGTTATACCGGCAACCAGCGGGAGATTCGATTTCAGCGCACGGAAGAATGGCTGAAAGCCAGCAGCAGATTGCCGGGTTCGCCGTTCACCACGCCGATGTAGCCGGATTGGACATACAACATGCCGTCAGCGACCACGGGACCAGGGGCGCCGAGTGATCCGCCCTTCGCCTTGACGCCGTTGATGGTCTGGACGGCGCGCTTGGTGTCGTATTGCCAGAGGATTCTGCCGTCCTCCGTGGCGAGGGCGCGCAGGAGGCCGTCGAGGCCGCCGGAGAAGACCACGCCGGGGATCGCAGTTACCGCGCCTGGGCTGCCGGAGTGCGGGCCGGAGTCATTAAACGAAGCCAGCCACCTCTTCGTGCCGGTAGCGATATTGAGAGCGACCACTCCGCCGCTGGTCAGTCCGTAGTAGACCGATGATTGGTCATCCGCCGCGCCGCCCCAGACGATTTCGCCGCGCGGGTCGGGAGGCTTGCGACTAACATTGGTCTTCCAGAGTACGGCGCCTTTGTTGTCGGGATCGTGTGCCCAGACGATGCCGCTCTTCTGGCCGGCGAGCAGGACGCGCTTGCCGTTGGGCAGGTCGCGCAGAATAGTGGCGGCGCCGAAGTCATAGTCGGGGCCCAGGGGCTGCGGGCAGTTGTCGTTCTTCGAACCGTTACAGCCCAACACCCAGGCGTCGTTTGGAAGATCCTGAACCGTCCAGAGCACCGCTCCGGTCTTCAGATCGAGGGCCATGATGGCATCGGTCGTAGCTGGCGCCGGGCTCGTGTAAGCATCGCCCGTCCCGATGTAAAGGGCGCCGCGCCTGGGGTCAATCGCCGGTGTGCCCCACACTCCACCGCCCGCCGGCCCCCAGAGTTGTGTGCCGGCCGCGTTCTTCTTGGTGGGATGGGGAACTTCCGGGATGCTGTAGGTCTGCCAGAGCTTGCGCCCAGTACTCGCGTCGAGCGCGGCCACACTGCCCCGGAACGTACAGCACTCGTAAGTCGGGCTGGACGCCGCCACTTCTTCGAACGACGAAACCGCTACGTAGAGCACGCCGTCATGCAGCACCGGACCGGCGGTGATGCTGGCCGCGACGTGTGGATCCAGGTTCACCTTCCAGATCTGGTGGCCAGTATGAGCGTCGACGGCATAGGCGTTGCCCTTTAGGTCGCCGAACCAGAGCGTGGCGCGTCCACCGGCCGCGCCGAAGACGGGCGCGGTGCGAACGCTGCCAACGGCGCGGAATGACCAGTAAATGCAGCCAGTGGAGGCATTCAGACCGTAGACATAGCCCGACCGGGAACCGACGAACAGGCGGTTGTCTGCAATCGTGGGCTGGCCGATCATCTGCGAGGTGCCCGGAAACCCGAAGGCCCATTTCAGTTTAAGATTGGCGAGGCGGCCGATAGGGATACCCGCTGCCTGGGCAGGGCGGAATCGGGTGTTGGCGAGATCGAAGCCGTAGCCGCTCTCAACCGTCGTGCGCGCCGCGAGCGGCGGGTTGTCGCTGCAGGGGTTCGTCATAGCCTTGGCATCCGCTATCGTCGCGATGCCTAGCTTCTGTTCGGTCAGGGCTTCGGCGAGGGCGGTGCGCTGGGCGTCGTTAAGAGCGGCGGCCTTTTCTTTCATCGAGCCGGCGGTGATCGCAGCGTAGACTGCTTCTGGGGTCAGGGCGCGCAGCGCCGCCAGACCCGGGGCGCGGGATACTCCTGGCGCTCCGTGGCAGGTGGCGCAATTTTCCTGAAAGTACGCCATCGGCGAGAAGGCTTGACGTGTCTGGGCGCGCAGCGTGGATGCGGCAAGCAGAATCAGGGCGCAGCCGCACGCCATCGGCAGTCTTACTCGTACACGCGTCTTACGCCGACGTGCAAGCGGTATTCCGATGACCCTCACATCTGTCCTCCAAGTTCGATTCTTAGATACTAATATGAAATCGCAAGCAGGTGCTATGTTGTTATTTCGACCGCGGCGGTACGACGCCGTTAGCGCATGCATCAGCGATGGACTGGCCGAAGCGCTCATGCTGGTCACCGAAGGCGGTATCTCGTTCCCCGATGACGCGCCAGATGGACAGAGAGCCTGCCAGAGGATCTTGTCCAGATAGGCGACCATTCTCCCGCAATCTTGTCGATGAGCGCATTGGCCCGTTCTCACTAGTTGACAGTTCGCGCTTTGCTCCCCTGCGCACTGCCCGCGGCTTTTGGAACCTGGCGCCGCTTCGTCGATTCCGCCGGTGACAAAGCAGAACCGTCTTCAGCGCGCAGTGTTCCGGCTCCGCCGCTGCTCGCTTGCCTTCATGATTTCGCTCATGTCCCCAACTGGCCGAATCTCGAAAATGTTGCCAAACGTCAGCGCCGGATGCTGGCCGATCAGCTGTACAGCATGGTTCATGTCCCTCGCCTCAAGGACAAGAATGCCGCCGAGTTGTTCCTTGGTTTCCGCATAGGGACCGTCGGTCGTTGCCACTTTGCCGTTCTTCCAAGACAGGGTTAAGGCTGTTTCCTGACCCTGAAGCGCTTCGCCACCACCCCAGTGCCCGTTGGCGCGAAGGTAATCGTCGTATTCAAAGCATCTGTCGAACAGACCGTTTCGCTCGCTCTCAGTCATGGCCTCGAATTTACCTTTGTCGTAGTACCCCAAACAGATGTATTTCATTGTTCTTCTCCTCGTAACGGATCGGTGGAACCGGCACCAGAGCGTTGCGCCGGCTCGTTCTTCTCGTTCTCTATAGCGCGTGTTCCGGGGCCGCAATGGACCGGGTTGTTTACTTGCTTCCGCCGGATCCTTGTTCCGGAGCCGGGAAGAAAAGAAGCTCGCGCACCTCGCCCGCCGCATCGCAGGAGATGGCACCCTTGCGCGCCCACGCCAGCGCCTCTTCCAGGTCTGCGCATTCCAGTATCCAGAAACCGCCCATGTGCTCCTTGGTCTCGGTGTACGGTCCGTCAGTGACGAGCACCTTGCCGTCGGGCTGCTTCCGCAGCGTCTTCGCGTTGGCGGCCGGGGAAATTCCGCAGGCGAACTTCCTCACGCCGGCAGCAATCAATTCGCGGTTGAGCGCGTGGATCTCCTCGATCATCGCTTCGGTTACGGTGGACGGGTCAAACTCGTCCGGCAGGTAGTTAGCGACCAGATATTGTGGCATGACTTTTCTCCTTGTTTTCTGTGGCTTGTTCCCCGATGACTCGTTTCCTGTTCACTCAGGAATCGTAGCTCATCGTTCCTTCATCCTATAGTCGCTGGGGAAACCGAAAATCGACAGCCGCTCCAATTTTTATTTCAACTGCCGAATCCGTTCCTGCAGGAATTGCCGCTCCGGTTCCTGTTGGGTCAGCGCCAGCGCCCTCTCATAAGAAGCCCGAGCCTCAGCGGTCCTGCCGAGCCTGCGGTACAACTCTGCACGGGCTGAATGCGCCAGGTAGTAATTTGCCAATTCGCCATGTTCCAACACCGCGTCGATCTGCTTCAGACCGGCCTCTGGACCATCGCACATGGCAATGGCCACGGCGCGATTTAGATATGCGACCGGCGAAGGCTGAATTCGTACCAATTGGTTGTAAAGCGCAACAATCTGCCGCCAGTCGGTCGCAGCGGTCGATTCCGCCTCCGCATGAACGGCCGCAATCGCAGCCTGCAGTGTGTAAGGGCCGAAGCGACGCGAGCTCAGGGCTCTCTCCACCAATCCCACTCCCTCCGCAATCTGTTCGCGGTTCCAGAGCGCGCGGTCTTGATGCTCCAGCAAAATCAGCTCTCCGGCCGGCGAGGTCCTCGCCGCGCGCCGGGATTCCTGCAGCAACATCAGGGCAAGCAGCCCATTGACTTCCGGCTCCGGCTGGAGTCCGGCCAGCAACCGTCCAAGCCGGATCGCCTCGCCGGTGATCTC
Source organism: Bryobacterales bacterium (assembly GCA_963836015.1). Taxonomy (GTDB): domain Bacteria; phylum Acidobacteriota; class Terriglobia; order Bryobacterales; family Bryobacteraceae; genus CAWCDJ01. Next base: position 208,895 of record CAWIIF010000005.1, read on the forward strand.
GGCTCGCGTTACTTCCGCTCCCGCCGCAGCCGAATAGCCCTCGTTAAAGACGAGATAGACGACCTGAAGCACCGCGTCCAGCCGTTCCGGCAATTCCTGCGGCGTCGGCACCTCGTAGGGAATCGGCGTCTCTCGAATCTTTGCCTTGGCGCGTACGATGCGTTGGGCGAGCGTCGCTGGCGTCACGAGGAATGCGCGGGCGATCTCTTCCGTGGTCAGGCCGCAGATTTCGCGAAGGGTAAGCGCAACCTGTCCCTCCGGAGGCAGAGCGGGATGGCAGCAAGTGAAGATCAGACGGAGGCGATCGTCCTCGATCTCTTCATCTCCGGTCTCTTCATTTCCACCCGGAGCGTCGTTGACGCGCGATTCCATGTGGGCAACAAGATCTCTCTGTGCCCCGTCGAAGCGCGCGCGCCGACGGATCACGTCGATGGCCTTGAAGCGTGCCGTTGAAATCAGCCAGGGGCGTGGCTTGTCCGGAATACCCGTCTGAGGCCAGAATTCCAGAGCGGCGGCGAATGCCTCATGCATGGCCTCTTCGGCGAGATCCAGATCTCCGAGGAGGCGCACCAGCGTCGCCAGAACCCGGCCCGATTCCGACCGGTAAAGGGTCTCAATGGTCTTGCTGAGTTGTTCGGGCACAGGCGCCGGCATCTACGCCAAGCTAGCAAACGCAATGGCTCGATACAACTGCGCGCGGGCTTCTCCTACCCGCAATTCATCGGTGTTGCGATCTTTTGCGCGTCGTCAACCAGCGCAGTATCGCCAAGTCACTTATCGACAGGGTTCTGGGCGGATGACGCACAACCGGGAAGGTATCGCTCCTGATCGTGTCTGGATTGCCGGCCATCTGGCCGACAGGAAGGAAAGCTTGAAGACTCGGGCTTGCGTTACCATCAAGGCTTGACAGCGCGCTGCGGCGGATTACCACAGCCTCAGGACATTCGTTTGGTGCCCGGCAGCGCATCGGGCAACTCAACCGCAGGTTGCAGGAGGAGGGCTTATGAACGACCATCTGGAGTTCGAAACTGTGTGTCCGAACAACCACAACCAGACAGTTGCATTCACTCAAAAGGAATTCGAAGGAGCGCTGAAGTCCGACACGCTGGTATTTCACTGCAATACATGCGACACGGACTGGCCTCCATCGAGCGAAGACATCGCCAAAATTCGAAAGCACTTCTCGAAGAATTCAAGCTAGGGCCCGTCAGCATCGAAAGGGGAGAGCGCTAATGCGGCCGCAAGCACCATTTCGTGAATTCCGGTTGTTGGCAATTGCGGCCGGTTTACGCGCCATCCGGAAGGAATGAGGCGGCGGGGGGTCGTGTCCGGATGGCCGACGATCTGCTCGCCATCGGGCGGATCGCAAAGAACAACAGGCGATATCCGTCAACTCGGGTGCCACGTGCAGGCGTGCGGTAATGAAGTGTTGAGACGGCATCTCACATGCTTACGCGCCACCCCGGACCCCTATCAGTAGATAATGTCTGCTATGCAGAAAACGATCGGACGTGTGGCCTTTGCCCTCCTGGTCTGCGTGGCCGGCGCTCACGCCCGCGTCACCCGCGTGGTCGTTGAGAAGCGCGAGTCTCCCGCGTTTGGCGGGCAGCTGTTCGGCAAGGCCGGCGCCTATGAAATCCTCAGCGGCCACTTCTACGGCGAGGTCGACCCGAAAGACCCTCATAACAGCATCATCAACGACATCCAGTTCGCGCCTCGGAACGCCCGTGGAATGGTTGAATACAGCGCCACCTTCACCTTCGCCAAACCCATCGACATGTCCAAGTCGAACGGGGTTCTCTACTACAGCGTCCCCAATCGCGGCCGCGGTGCGCCCGTGGGCTCCACCGATGGGCGCGTGAATCTCCTAAGCGGATGGCAGGGCGATCTCCCGCAGCCCGAGGGCGCGCAATCCATCGTGGCGCCCGTGGCCCGCAACGCCGATGGCTCATCGCTGACCGGTCCGGTGATCGAGCGGCTCATCGATGTGCCGCCCAACTCGACCACGGTCGATCTCCGTCCTGTCCCATACGTGGGCCTGACGTATCAGCGACCCCTCACGCTCGACACCAGCAAAGCCCAACTCCTGCGGCGGACTTCGCCCGAAGCGCTGTCCACACCCATTTCCGCCTCCGACTGGGCCTTCGCCGATTGCACCACGACGCCATTCCCAGGGATTCCGGATCCAGCGAAGCTGTGCGTGAAAGGCCGCTTCGATTCCGCCTCCGAGTACCTCGTCAGATATACCGCCAAAGATCCGCTCGTCCTCGGTATCGGCTATGCGGCCACGCGGGATTTACAGTCGTTCCTGCGCTACGGCGAACGCGATGACGCCGGTACACCGAATCCGCTCGCCGGAAAAATCAAGTGGATCATCAGCCGCGGCGATTCGCAATCCGGCAACTTCATCCGCAGCTACATCCACCTCGGCTTCAACCAGGATGAAGCTGGCCGCATCGTATGGGACGGCGCGAATCCGCACATCGCCGCGCGCCAGCTCGCGCTCAACTTTCGCTTCGCCATCGGAGGTGGTTACGCCGGCCCGTTTCAGCCCGGCAGCGAAGGCGTGCTATGGTGGGGCGATTACGCCGACACCGCGCGCAAGCGCCCTTCCGCCGGGCTGCTGGACCGCTGCACGGCCACCAAGACCTGTCCCAAAATCTTCGACACCTTCGGCGCGCTCGAATTCTGGTTCTTGCGCGAATCGCCGAATCTCGTGGGTACGGACGCCAAAGCCGACATTCCGTTGCCGCCCAACGTGCGGCGCTATTTTTTCCCCGGCACACCCCACGGGGGCGGACGCGGCGGATTCAACGCCACTCCGGCCGCCCCGCCGAGAGGCTGCGTACTTCCCGCCAACCCCAATCCGGAGAGCGACACAATGAAGGCTCTCACCGTCGCGCTAATCGACTGGGTGACCAAAGGCGTCGAGCCGCCTCCCAGCCGTTACCCGCAGCTTGCCGAGCACCAGCTCGTCGCCGCGAACAAGGCCGCGATGGGCTTTCCGAACATTCCGGGCGTCCCTTCCCCGGACGGCTTGCTGAATCCCGTTCTTGATTACGACTTTGGGCCGGATTTCAACTACGTTGATGAGTCCGGCGTGATCACCCGCCAGCCTCCGGTAGTGAAGCAGGCACTGCCCACGCTAGTGCCCAAAGTGGATGTCGATGGCAACGACGTCGGAGGCGTTCCGTCCGTCTTGCGCCAGGCGCCTCTGGGAACCTACACGGGCTGGAACGTCACCGCCTCCGGATTCGACAAGGGCAAGAGCTGCCTCCTGAACGGCAGCTTCATCCCATTCGCTAAAACCAAGGCCGAGCGCACCGCGTCCGGCGATCCGCGCCGTTCCCTCGAGGAGCGCTACGGCAACCACCGCGCGTACGTCGACGCCGTGAAAGCGGCGGCCGAGAAGGCGGTCGCGGAACGCTTCCTGCTTCGCGAGGATGCTGTCCGCTTGATTGCCGAGGCTACCGCGAGCGACGTCTTGGTAAAGAAGAAATAAAACAGGACACGGCATCAACTGAAAAACGAGTCCGCGGCGACCTCGGCGGAATGGTCGGCGCCGCAAGATCGCGACACGGCCTGCGGCCGGTGATCCTGTGGGCGAGAAGCCACTCTACCAGAGATGTGCTCCGTCCGGACTGGTGCTGGATCACGCGCCAAACAAGAAGTTGGGCGGGCGAGGTTCGCCGGCAGACCTCAACTTCCCGTTTGCCGACCATCCAGACAGAGCCAGCGATGGCCCATCGTTCAGGCGTGGGATCAGATCGCAAGCGAAGCATAAACTATGTTAGAAACCAGGTCAGCGCGCGCCTTTCTTGCGGACCCAGAACTCGCCCGCACCCGTAATTGTGCCCAGGCTCACCGGCTTGTCCGCGGGCGCAAGTCCCATCACCGTGCCGCCGGAGCCGTCTACGAAGAGAGCGAAACGAAGCCGCTTAGTCGAGTAGCCTTGTTGGGTGATCACGAGAAATTCGCCATCGAGCGTCCACTGCCCCGCGATTTTTTCGTGGAGGACGCGGCCGCCGGTCATCCCCGCCATCGACGACTGATAGTTTCCGTCGGGCGCGACGGTGACGAGTTCGTTGAAGAACGTCGTATTGCTCCCGGTCACATTGCCCCACGAGTTCACGTAGTTGATTACATTGGCGCCACCGCGCTGCCAGGTCCCGGCGAGGTCGGCAATCCGAACGGCCAGCGGATTCGGTGGCAGATTGGCCGGGCGCTGCCAGGAGGGGTGGGCGATGAGCGAGGCGGCAAAGCGCTCGATCATAGTGCCGTACGCCTGTAGGGCGTCCGGCGTGGGAGTGAGGATCAGAACCGGCGTCGCGCGGCCCGCGCCGCGCACGGTGAACAGCGTGACCACCGCGGGCACGCCGCTGAGCCGGCCCATGCCGATGCTGGATACCATCACCGCGCCGCTCGGCAGCGTCTGCGTCGCAGGCTGAATGCCGGCACCGGTGTGGAACGGCGCGTCCGCTATCCTCGCCCATTGGCGTGCGTGGTCGGACAAGGCGTCCGGGGTCGCGTCCACCGCCCAAAAGACGGCGATCTCGCAGTAGCGGTCACCGTCGACGCGTTTCCAATCCTCGCGGTCCGCAAATCCGCCGATGATGGGCGAGAAACCCGGCGGCGGGGTGTAGGTTACCGAATCGAACGTCCACGCCACAGCCCATGCTCTCTGCGGGCAGGCGACGACCGCGGCCGCAGTCAGCAATAGCAACCGCAAGCGAAATCCTGTTCTCACGGTCCCCTCCTCATCTGCAAGGTGCGCGCCGAGCGCGACAGCGGAAGAATCATACCATGGCCAACGCAGGAGTAGTGCAGTTCGCTGTGCAACTGGACAGAGGTGTCGATCCAGGATCGATTTGGCTACTACTCCCGGGTCACGCGCAAACGGGAAGTTGGGAGTTTCTCGCGTACGATGTCGAACGCTGCGGGGATCAACAACACCTGGTACGTGATCACTGATGCGAATGCCGCGCCGGCCTCTGCGGAGCATGGCCCTGGTAGAATGCACCCAAATGGAAGGACGGTGTGGAAAAGCTTGCGCACGTCAGTCTGGCACTGGCTTCCCCCAAGCGTCCATCCTTCAAAGGAACTGCGATCATGGATCATAAGAAGACGTCGAATCACCACGGGTACCTCAACCGGCGATCGTTCCTCGACGCCGCTGGTGGGCTCGCCGGCGGCGGGTTGGCCGTCGGCGCCATCTTTCAGACAATACGGCCCAGTTCCGCCTGGGGCCAGCGGCCGGCAAAGGAGACACACCCGAGTTCCGCCCGCGTTGTGGATCGGCTCAAGACCCGCTTCTCGTTTCAGATTTCGGTCGATGTGGGGACCTTGGATCTGGGTCTGACGGTCGCCAGTGCGGCGCTGGCGGGTGGGGTCGACATCGTCGAAATGGGGACGCCGCTGCTCAAGACCCAGGGCGTTTCGAACGTCGTGCCCGCCTTCCGCAAGCGGTTTCCCAATGCTCTCCTGCTGGCAGACATGAAGACCATGGACGGCGGTGGCGGCGAGGCGCGCAGCGTCTACGCCGGGGGCGGCAACATCTTTGATTTCCTCGCTCTCGCCGGCGTGGATACGGCGAAGTCGATCTGCGCCGTGCGCGATGAGTTCAGGCGCGCGGGCTCCGAATTGCCGCGACTTGTCTTTTCCGACATCATGGTGCCGCACCAGGGCCCCGCCGCGCAGGCAGGCGAGGTCGCGCTTCGGATGGTCGAGGCCGGCGTCGACGCGGTCGGTATCCACCTGCAGTCCGACGCGCGGCACGCCAATCCGAAACTCATCGAGGACGACTATCTCGGTGATGTGGCTCGCGCCGTCTTCGAACGGGTCGGCAAAGCCGTCCCGGTACAGGTGGTCGGCGGGCTCAGCATCGCACAGGCAAAGAGCCTCGCCAAGGCGGGCCTGCGCGCCTTGGTGATCAGCGGCAATATGGGCCTGCCGGACGGCAATGCCCGCTACAACCTGCCACCGGCCGAAATCCAGCGCTTAGTCGCCGGCTTCATCGCCGAGGTCTCGAGCGCTTAGTCAACGCGCCGATCCATCCGCGTCATCCGTCAAAAAGGCAGTCATGTCAGGCTGCAACACCAGGGACCCCGGCTCACACGATTACGGTTCCGCTACACAATCCAATTGAAGACCGGTACACTTCACGGAATCCTCGCCGAGGTTGCGGGCGGAAGGCCTAGACCCACCGAGCGCGCCTTCGACGCTAGCAGCCCGTGGCGCTGGAAAAACGGGACAGGCAACGAAATTCCGCTGGGCGGCTTGATCTGTTTTGAGCAGATTAGCGGCGCGGAATTTCGAAGCCAGTCCCCGTTTTTCCGACTTGATCGGGTTATTTGATGCCGGACATCAGGCGGACGGTGGGCCTGGTCAGGAAGACCAGGATTACGGCGGCGCCCAGGCCGAGGGCGGCTACGGTGCCGAAGAGAGTCGGGAGGGCCATCGATTCGTAGACCGAGGCCGCATGGCCGGCCAGAAAGTTGCCTACGCTGATCGAGACAAACCAGACGCCCATCATGAAGCCCGCCACACGCGCCGGCGCCAGCTTGGTGATAGCGCTCAGGCCTACCGGGCTCAGGCATAACTCGCCGATCGTGTGGAGCAGGTAGGTGGTGTTCAGCCACCACAGCGATACCAGGGCGCCGTTGGCGGCGCGAGAGGCGGCAGGCACCAGGATGAGGAAGCCGAGGCCGCCGAACAGGAGTCCCATCGAAAACTTGGCGGGACTGGAGGGCTCCCGGCGTCCCAGCTTCAGCCAGATCCAGGCGAAGACGGGGGCGAGAATCACGACCAGGGCGGGCTGTACGAACTGAAACCAGCTGGCCGGGAAATCGAAGCCGAACAGGTTGCGGTTGGTGGCGCGCTCGGCGAACAGGTTGAGCGAAGAGCCGGCCTGCTCGAACATGGACCAGAACAGGGCAGACGCCAGAAACAGCACCAGGACGGCCCCTGAGCGCTTGCGCTCTTCCACCGTCCAGCCCTTGCCCAGCAGCAGCCACGAGAACACCGCGACGATGATGATCAGCAGCACCACGCCCAGCGCGTTCGAAACCATCTCGACGGTGAGATCGACGATTCCGGCAGCCCCCAGGATGCCGATGACGGCGAGGATGGCGACCACGGCGATGGCGCCGATTCCGGCGTTGCGCTTCTGGCGGCGGTCCCGCTCGGGGTTTTCGGCGGGGGTGGGATTCTGGCCGGCGGAGCCAAGGTGTTTGGCGCCGAGCACATACTGAACGAGGCCTGCGATCATGGCGAAGCCGGCCAGGGCGAAGCCGAGCCTCCAACTGATGCGCTCGCCCACGTAGCCGATGACGATTGGGGAGATCAGGGCGCCCACATTGATCCCCATATAGAAGATGGAGAAGCCCGCGTCGCGGCGTTGATCGCCCTGGTGGTAAAGCTGTCCGACGATGGTGCTCACATTGGGCTTGAGCAGCCCGGTTCCGAGCATGAGCAGCACGAGGCCGGTGTAGAAGAACGTGAGGCCGGGTCCGGCGAGGCACAACTGGCCGGCCGAAATCAGGGCGCCTCCGTAGAGCACGGCGCGGCGCTGGCCGGTGATGCGGTCGGCCACCCATCCGCCGGGGAGGCTGAGCAGGTAGACCATGGCGGTATACAGGCCGTACACCGCGCCCGCTTTGGCAACGCCGAAGCCGAGACCGCCGCTGGCCGCGGGGGCGGTCATGAACAGAATGAGGAGGGCGCGCATGCCGTAATAGCTGAAGCGCTCCCACATTTCCGTGAAGAACAGGGTCGCCAGCCCGCGGGGGTGGCCGAAAAAGCTACGGTCGTCGCGGGCGGCGTTTAGGGTTTGGTCGAGATCTGGACTGCTTGCCATACGGGATTCCGGCAACGCCAGTGTATATGGTGGCGCGTCCGGTAAGCAATTAATACTTCTAATACTTCTTCAGCTCGCTGATGAGGGCCTGGAGTCCTTTGCGCCGGTAGAGGTCGGACAGGCGCTGTTCCTCCGGCGAGGGAGCCAGCGTTTTCTGGAGCAGGGGGGCGTCGAGGTTTTGCCGGTTGGGCACCCACACTTTGCCGTCGGTGAATTCCACCTGGTTGATGAAGCCGGTCATCCTGCTGACATTCACGGGCCGGCCGTTGCTCGAGAAGCTGAGCGTGCTGTCCTGGAGGACGCGGGCGGACTGGCCGGGAGGCAGCACGAGATTGGCTTCGGAGGAAGGCAGGGACCCCGCCAGGTACTGGCGTCCCGCCTGGTCGCTGACGACCCAGCCTATCTCCACGTAGCGGACGGGCTTGCCGGAGCGATTGCGAACTTCGATCTGGGGAGTGCTGGCCTCATTGCCGGCCACGCGGACCCAGCCGTTGAGGGGCAGCACCGGGGAATCGGGGAACTGCAGGAACGCGAATTCGGCGGCATGCTCGGAGGCCACCGCGGCGCTAGTGACGGAAGGCCCGCGGCGCACCTTCACGGTGAGCGGAGAGAGCTTCAACTGGCGGTCGAGGCTGTCGAGCATGGCCTGCTGCAATCCGTTGGGACCGGACTGGGCGAGCACGCGCTTGAAATATTCGCGGTCGCGCTGGGCTTCCAGCTCGCAGGCAGTGAGGTAGCGGCGGGAATTCAGGCGGTCCGGCCCGTAGAAGGAGAGATCCTGAAACAGGACGCCGTCGAGATCCACGCGGACCAGCGGGCCGCCGGCGGTCTGGGTCGGGCGCACGAGCTGCATGTCGATGCGGACGGGAAAGACTTCGCCGGGCCCCACATTCATGCTGGGGATGGTGACGGACCCCTTGCCGCCCATGGCGACTTCCTGCGAAACGACGCGCAGGGTGATGCCATGAATGCGGCCCTGGCTGCCGTTGCGGAGCATGAGCGCCATGTGGAGATCGAGCACCATGGCGGCGCCGCGGGCGGTGGTGCGGGACTGGTCGGTGGAGAGCGAGAGCAGGGAGACCGGCGAGCTATCCGGCAGTTTCAGCGAGACGGAACTGCTGGACAGGGGGGCGTCCTGCGCCCACAGGCCGGCCGAGCCCGCCAGGGCCAAGGCCGCGAGCCCCACCAACTTACTCCGCATATACTTTGTTGATCGTCACGTAGTCCGTTTCGGGATCCACGTAGCGAGCCCTCATGCCGCCCTGCGCGTCCGGGGAATAGATGACGTGCTGGGCGCCGCTGTTCATGATGCGCATGGCCTGAGTTCCCCGGCGAACCTGAATTCCGTTGGTGGTGGCCTGCACCACGGACCCTTCGTCGACCGCCACGGGCGCGGGGCGCTCGAGCATGAGGCCGGTGACGAGAAGGGCCATGACGCTGGCCAGCGCGACCGCGGCGCGGGTGCCGGTGAACAGCGGATGCTCGCGCAGGGGCGGCTCTCCGGACCGCACACACTCACCGGCTTCCAACCCCAGACGGATATTGGCCTTCATCTCCGCCGCCAGGCGGTTCCACGGCACTTCCGGGATTTCCCGAAGCTCCGGGAGGATCTCGCGGAGAGACTCGAACTCGACCACTTCATCGCGGCATTGCTCGCAGCGAGCGAGATGGCGGCTGGTTCTCCAGCGCGCGAGGAATCCCAGGTCTCCACCCGCGTGCAAAGCCAAAGTCGCCTGATTCGGGTGCTTCATGTTCTTACCGCTTCCTTCTTTCCATGTACCGCCGGAACTTCGTTCGCCCATTCGCGATGTGCGACCGGACGGTGGCTTTGGAGCAATTCATCAGGCTCGCCACCTCTTCCGCCGGCAGCCCTTCCACGTCGCGCAACATGAGCGCGGCGCGCTCCCGTTCGCTGAGAAGGCGCAAGCCATCTTCCAGGTAATTGCGTTGTTCGGACCGAAGGAGAATCTGCTCCGGCGTGTCCGAATGGCCTTCCGGAGCATCATCGATCTCGCAGAACGTCGCGCGGCCGCTGCGGCGCATGAAATCGATCGCGGTATTCGTGGCGATTCGCGACAGCCAATGCGCGGCCTTTTGTTCGTCCTTGAGCTGGTGCTGATGCTGGAGGGCCTTGATGAAGACTTCCTGCGTGAGATCCTGAGCGTCGGCCACATTCCGGACCACCCGGTAGATCTGCACGAAGATTCTCCGTAAGTGCTCGGAAACAAACCTGTTTTGCCGCTCCTGGATCTCCAGGCCCGGTTCGATGGCTTCGCTCATCCGGCTATAAACCGCGGTTCTCACAGGTTCTACTGAAGATGACGCCGGAACCCGGAAAACGTGGAAACTAAAAGCGGTCAGTCCGCTAGAGCTTATTCTAGCAGGATACCCTTCCCCGGCTTTCACGATACCTGTTAAGCTTTGGATGGCTGGCCGCCGGGACGCCACAACTAATTCGTGGTGTTGGCACCCGGCCGATCAGGTACCGCCATGAAACTTGCCGAACGAATGACTCGCATCGGAGTCGAATCCGCCTTTGAAGTCCTGGTCCGCGCACGTGCACTCGAAGCGCAGGGCCGCAGTGTGGTTCACCTGGAAATCGGCGAACCGGATTTTCCCACTCCCCCGCACATTGTCGAAGCGGCAAAGCGAGCGCTCGATGAGGGCTGGACGCATTACGGCCCGACGCAGGGGCTGCCCGAACTGCGGGAAGCGATCGCGGCCGAGGTCAGCCGGACGCGCGGGATCGCGGTGGGGCCGCAGAACGTGTCGGTGGTACCGGGGGGAAAGCCAATCATCTTCTTCCCGATGCTGGCGCTGCTCGAGCCGGGCGACGAAGTGATCTATCCGAACCCCGGGTTTCCGATCTACGAATCGATGATCCGGTTTACGGGCGCGACGCCGGTGCCGATGCCGCTCGAAGAGAGCCGCGGCTTTTCGTTCGACCTGAACCTGTTTCGCGACCGGTTGAGCGACCGCACGAAGATGGTGGTGCTGAACTCGCCGCAGAACCCGACAGGCGGCGTGATTCCGGCCGCGGATCTGGAGGCGATCGCGGAGATGCTGCGGGACCGCGACGTGGTGGTGCTGAGCGATGAAATCTACTCGCGCATTTACTACGGCGAGCGGCCGGTCTCGATCGCGGGCTACCCGGGGATGCTGGAGAAGACGATCATCCTCGACGGGTTCTCGAAGACGTACGCGATGACCGGCTGGCGCATGGGCTACGGGGTGATGCCGGCGTGGCTGGTGGACGCGGTGAACAAACTGATGGTGAATTCCAACTCGTGCACCGCCAGCTTCACGCAGCGCGCGGGGATCGCGGCCCTGACCGGACCGCAGGACTGCGTGGCGACGATGGTGGCGGAGTTCCGGCGGCGGCGCGACGCGATTTGCCGGGGTTTGAACGAAATCCCGGGGTTCCGCTGTGCGGTTCCGGGCGGCGCGTTCTATGCGTACGCGAATGTCCAGGGCACGGGGATCGATTCGCGGGAGCTGGCCGACTACCTGCTGTACGAAGCGGGCGTTTCGTGCCTGACGGGAGGCTGCTTCGGCGAATACGGCAACGGCTACATCCGTTTCAGCTACGCCAACTCGCTGGACAACCTGATGGAGGCGGTGGCGCGGATCAAGAAGGTGGCGCCGCGATGGGAAGCGGCGGCGGTGGCGCAGAGGTAGGGAGTGCGCGCCTCAGGCGCGTGGACAGGCCAGGAGGCCTATCCTACTGGAGGTTCGCGGAGACGGCGTTGGACGTGCCGGCTTTGCTCACCAGGGTGACGCTCACGGAGACGATGGACTGCGCACCTCCGCTTACGTTGAACGGCTGCGTGTAGGTGAACTGGCTCCCGAAGGGCCCGGAAGCGGCGCTCTGATACCACTGGCTGAAGAGCGTATCCGCGGGGACCGTGACGGAAGTGGTCTGCAGGGTGGTCCCGGCGCTCGCGGTGAACTGGAAAACGGCTTGCGTGATCTCTCGCGAGCTGGCGAATCCGATGACGGTCACCGTGAAGCCTGTGCTGTTGCGGGCGGCGGTCACGGACGAGATTACAGGCGCGGTGGCGTTGACGCGGATGGTCCAACTGGGGATCGGCGTGCCGGTGATGTTCTGACCGGCGGCGGTGAGGCGGGCGGTGATCGTAATCAACCCGGCCACGGTCCCGGTCTGCACACCTACATTCGTCGGGCTGGTGGTGGACCCGGCGGGGATAGTCTCGCGGGCGGTGCGGCCACCGGTCGAAAACTGGACAGCCGGATCATCGGGGCCCGAATCGGGCGCGAAGGTCATGGTGAGATCGACCGTGACATCCGCGGGGAACGCGCTGCCCAATCCGACCGTTACGGTGGGCTGATTGGCGGGGTTCGAAGTGGTGGGGAGCCCGGTGAAGCTGACGGTCGGCGAGGGGGGCAGGCTCACGGTCATGGAGAGCGTGGCGCCGGCGGTGGCGCCTTTGCTATCGGTGACGGTCACGGAGACGGAAGAAGTCCCGGGGGCGGTGGGTGTCCCGGAGAGTCCGCCGCTGGAGCTCAGGCCCACGCCGGCGGGCAGGCCGGTTGCCGAAAACTGATAGGGCGGCGTCCCGCCGGCGGCGGAAACGGAGCCGGAAACCGCCACCCCCACGGTGGCCGATGGCAGCGAGGTGGTGGTGATGGAGAGCGGCGCAATGGTGATGACGACGGTATAGGACTGGCTGGCCTTGGCGCCCTTGGAGTCGGTGACAGTGGCGCCGACCTGGAACGTGCCGATGGCGTTGGGAGTGCCGCTCAGAGAACCGGCCGCCGATCCTGTGACACCGCCGGGCAAGCCGCTAAAGCTGAAGGTGTACGGAGGCACTCCGCCGACGGCGGAAACTCCGGAGGAGTAGGGCGTCCCGACCGCGCCGTTGGGGAGCGAGGCGGTGGTGATCGACAGCGCCGCGGGGGTGATCGTCACGTTGAAGGTTTGGGAAGCCTGAGACCCCTTGGAATCGGTGACGGTCACGACCACGGTGAAAGGCCCGGCCGCAGTGGGAGTTCCACTGGCGGCGCCGGCCGATGAGAGGCTGACGCCGGGAGGCAGGCCGCTGGCGGCAATTGAGTAGGGCGCAATTCCGCCGGATCCGCCGACCTGTCCGGTATAGGCGACTCCGACCTGCCCATCGCCCAAGCCGCCGGTAACGCTCAAGGGTCCCACGGCGACCTTGACGGTGAAGGTCCTGGTGACGACCGTACCGACACTATCGGCGACGGAAATGGTGAACAGGAACGTTCCGACCGTATTGGTCGTTCCGGTGATGGTAGCGTTCGAGAACGAAGTGCCGGAGGGCAACGCTCCAGCGGCCGAGAAATTATACGGGGGCACGCCGCCGGTGGCGCTGAACTTGGCGTTGACAACGGTCCCGAGGGCCAGGTCGCCGATGGTGCCATTCAGGGTGAGCGGGGGAGGCACGACGGTAATCGAGAACCCCGCCGAGGCGGTGGCGCTATTGGCATCGGTGACCTGCACCGTGAAACGGAACGATCCGGCCTGCGTGGGAGTGCCGCTGATGGTGCCGCCGGCAGCCATCGTCAGGCCGGGAGGAAGGCTTCCCCCCACGACGGAGAACTGATAGGGAGTGGTCCCTCCGCTGGCTCCTCCGACGCCGGCCCCATAACTGACGCCCACGGTTCCCTGGGGCAGGGTCGAGGAAGAGATCTGCAGCGGCGGAATGGGGGGAACAACGGAGAAATTGACGGAATTGGACGAGATGTTCCCGGGGTTGGTGACGTGGATCGAGGTGGTACCGGCGGTGGCAACGAGGTTGGCCGGAACGACGGCCGTGAGGGTGCCGGCGTTGACGAACGTGGTGGTGAGAGGAGTCGAGCCCCAGAAGATCTGGGAGAAGCTGGTGGCGTTGGGATCGTGAAGGAAGAAGGCGCCGTTGACCGTCATGGTGAATTGATTGCTCCCGGCGGTCAAGCCGGGCGGGTTCACCGATAGGATGACGGGCGCGCTGACCGCGAAGGCCGCGCCGTTCGACGGACTGCCGTTGGGCTGGATCACGCGGATGATCGCGCTGGCGGGAGTGATGAGCAATCCCGCGGGGATGGTGGCCTGGATCAGGGTCGTACTGATGACGGTGGCCGGAAGATCCACGGGGGTGCCGCCCGTCGACCATGTGACGCTCGATCCGGGGGTCACGCCTTCACCGAAAATCGGCAGGACGAATCCGGTGCCGGAGATCATGACGTTCACGCCCAGGCTGCCGGCGGCCGCCGCGGGAGGCGACAGCGGTGGAGTGATGACCGGCATCGGGTAGATGAAGACGAACTGGTACGAGTATGGGTCGACATTGCCCCAGGTGTCGGTGACGGAAGCCTGGAAGAAGAAGTCGCTCGAGTCGGGGGCGCTCGCCGTTGTAGGGGTCCCGGTGAGCGTCAGATTGTTATTGAGCGTAGTTCCGGGGGGGACCGAGCCGTAAGTGACCGAAACGGTGTAGGGGCCGGTGCCGCCGGTTTCGATCGCGGGGGAGGTATAAGGAACGCCTACCGTTCCGGAAGGGAGATTGTTGTTGCGCGCGGTGAGGGGCGGATTGATCGAAAAGGGTACCTTGTTGGAATCGACCGTCGCCGAGAATCCCTCGGTTTCGAAAATCTGGACGGTCTGGCTGGAAGCCGAGGAACCGGAGAACAAATAGGGCGGGATGGTCAGGGTAATCTGGTCGGGCGTGATGAGATCCAACTGTCCATCGCTGCTGAAGGTGGTGTCGCCGGTGCTGGTTTGCCAGTGTACGGCAACCACGGCGCTCGGGTTGAACGTGCCGTTGAGAGTGAGGGTGAAGCCGTTGGGGAGCGGGCTGTTGAGAGTAATACCCGTCACCGGGCCATGAGGGGAGGCCGCCGTGACGGAGGTGATGGTTCCCTGACCGAACAGGAGCGACGGCGAAGCCGCCAGGCACAACATCACAAACAGTTTGCAGGGCTTTCCCAACGCCGTCATCATCCCTCCGCAGTCACAGTGGTTCCTCATCATTATTCGGGGTAGAGATGTGAAAATGCAAACCGGTTTTCGGATTAATCCGGCCGGCGGGTTCCGGTCAAAGAAGAGTGACGGTAGTGGCGCCCCATCCTCCGGCCTCGGCGGGCGCATCTCCGTAGGCGGCGACGAAGGCGGTCCGCGCGAGAATCGAGCGAACGATCTCGCGCTGGACTCCGATTCCGCGGCCGTGGATGATGCGAAGAGCCTTGAATCCGAGGCGGTGGGCTTCGGCGAGATACTCCTCGACCACGGCCGGGACGTCGCGGGGCGGAACGCTGTGCAGGTCAAACACGTCGGTGATGGGAATGCGAACGGGTTCGTCCGAAGGACTGTCGTTCATGGCCGAAAAATGAAAGACCCGGTCGAGCGAAGTCGACCGGGCCACGATTACCGCAACTGCGCGCACCTGATGTTAAGCGACCTGCTGAGACCGGTGATGCTTCACGATCGCTTCCATCTGATCTTTTAACCGAAGCTTCAGCTTCTTCAACCGCGTTTCCTCCAACTGCTCTTCCTCTGTCAGGTGGGGCTGCGATTCGAGCGAGTCCAGTTTCCGTGCATACTCTGAGTGCTGGGTCGCAAGGCGCTGAAAATCTTCGTTCGTCTCCATCAGGTGCGCTTTCAACTCTTCCTGCGAGTTCCGTTCCATATGGGGCAATTCCTCCCAATGAGGTTGCCGCGCCGAGTCGGGTTGGTTCGGAAAGAAAGGCTCGGTGGGTAATCTCGTCTCTGTGTTTATCACAAACGGTATACCGTCTAACCGCCACCTTAACATGAATGAAACTTCATGACAATAGCCGCCTCGGTGGGGGACTTATAGTATTTTTGCCTGAGGCTAACCTGCTGAAAACCCATAGAGTTATAGAACTTTAGGGCAACTTCGTTAGAGGCGCGAACCTCAAGAAATACATCGCCGGGGACGGCTGCCATCCAGACGCTTAGAAGATGCCTGGCGAAGCCCTGGCGACGGAATCCGGGGGCTACGGCGAGGTTCAGAATTTCGCGCTCTCCCGGCGCCACGGAGCGCGCCACGAGAAACGCCGCAACCTCGTTCGCGGTCGAGGGCCACCAGGAAGTCGTGACCGAGGTAGTCCGCGGGGTTCCACTGGGCAGCCGCGGGGCTGGCGGCCTGGATGGCGGCCACGGCGGCAAGATCGTCTACCGTGCCGGACCGGATCGCTGGCATTATTGTTGTATTATGCACACGTTCCTGGCGCTGCTTTTCCTCTTTGCGCCGCCCTTCTGGGAGGCCAAGCAGCCGCCGCAGTGGTCCGACCGGGAATGCGACGAGATGCTGCACAACAGCCCGTGGGCAGAGAGCGCCGGACCGGACCCGGCCGTGCGGATTTTCCTGGCGACGGCCCGTCCGATAGAGGACGCGGAGGCCGAGCTACGGATCCGCGGCGTGCAACCGCTGCGCGAAGCCGACCCGGACTATACCGACTACGCCAGCCGGAATCACGATACGGAGCTGGTGCTGGCGATCGATTACCAGGATCGCGCCGCGAACTGGCGGGCGGAGGACATCCGCCGGATGCAGGACGAATCGTTCCTGCTGGTGGGCCGCAGGAAGCACCGCATGGTCGGATATTTTCCTCCGACGCCTTCGGACCCGGTGCTGCGGCTCGCCTTTCCGCGCGACGTGCAGCCGGCGGACAAGCGGGTGGTGTTCCGGCTCTACCTGCCGGGAATCAGCTTCCCGGAACGCGACGCGGAATTCGAGATGAAAGACCTGCTTTACCGCGGCAGGCTGGAAATGTAAGGGGCCTAGCTACATCTTGTCTGGGGCGTAATAGCCTTTGCGCGCGTGAATCACGAGATCCTTGCGGCCGCGCACGTGCATGTCGATCTTGTGGAACAGTCCATCGGCCACCAGCGGCTCGGGGCGGTAGGAGATGTTGTACTGGTGGCGCAATTCGTTGGCGATGTTGTCGAAGGACACCTCGAGGTCTTCGACCTTGAACGGGAAGAAGGCGCGCCCGCCGGTTTCGGCGGTGAGATAACGGAGCACCTTGTCGCCATCGGACTCGATGCGCGAGATGTTCGTCGAGATGGCGTAGATCACGACGTCGGCCTTCTGGGCCATTTCGAGCGCCTGGTCGCGGGTATAGCGGCTCTGGTTGTCGTCGCCGTCGCTGACGACGACGATGGCGCGGCGGTACTTGTAGCTGGGCTGATCCTGAGAGAGCTTGTCGCGGCAGGAATAGTAGATGGCGTCGTAGAGCGCGGTGCCGCCGCCGGGGCGCAGATCGCGGACGGCCTTGTCGAGTTTCTCGGTGTCGGAGACGAGATCGGAGACCAGCTGGGTGGAGGTATCGAAGCTGACCACCATGGCTTTGTCCTGATCCTGGTTGACGACGGTCTGGATGAACTGGCTGGCGGCCTCCTGCTCGAACCGGAAGCGGTCGCGGATGCTGTTGCTGGTGTCGATGAGGACGCCGAGCCGTAGGGGCAGGTTGCTTTCGGCGTTGAATTCCTGGATGGTCTGCGGCTTTCTGCCTTCGATGATCTCGAAGTCGCCCTTGGTGAGGTCGGTGACGAAGCGGCCCTTCTTGTCGGTGACGGTGAAGAGCATGTTGACGCGGGTCACGTCGACTTGAATGCGGGTGGGCTCGCCTTCCTGATCCTGGGGAACCGGCTTGGGAGGCTGGGCGGGTTTTTGTTCGGCAGCCCACACGGCAAGGCCGAGCACGCCAATCGCGAACGGGGCGGCCCAAATCTTCATTCTTCGATTATAGCGATGGGGGCTGACGCACGATACGGCGGGCGGGCTTCGCCGCCTGGACAGGCCGGGAGGCCTGTCCCACTTTATCGGACTCCGTGGCGGAGGCGGGACGACCAGTATTGCCATAGGGTTGGCAGAGAATACAGTTTGGAGGGAAGCACGGGCGGCTGAGGATGGAGTTGTCCTGCCAGCGCATCCGCCACCGCCTGCTTCATGAGAGGGAGCCCGGCGGCGAGCTGCAGCAGCGGATAGGTGGCGAAAGTGTCTTGCTCGGTGGGCCGGATCCGGGCCTGGTAGAGGATTGCCCCGGTATCGATGCCGGTGTTCACCAGATGCACGGTCACGCCTGCGTTGGCGGCATCCTGGCTGGCCAGAGCCCAATAGCCGCCGTGCACGCCGCGATACGCGGGGGTGATTCCCACGTGCAGGTTCAGGAATACGGCATCCACGCTCTCCAGCAGGCGACGGGCGAGAATGCGCGTGCCGTTCACCACCACTACCTTCGGCTTGAGCCGCCGCAACAGGGCGATGCTCTCCTCGTCGTTGGCGGACGCCACCTCAACGATAGGGATACCCACAGGGCGGTCCGGCTCGAGGCAATGCTCGCGGATGATCTGCTCTGCGCGGGCAACGGATTGTGCGCCGAGGCACCGGGCATAGACCGAGAACAGCACCTGTCCGGCTGCGGTTCGCCATCCCAGCCTGGCGGCGCGCCGCCGGAGCGCCTGCCAGCGGGATGGGGGCGACTCAAGGATGATGGCCTGCAGCGGAATTCCCGTGAGCAGGGCGTTGGCCATCATCCAGGTAGACCGCCCGTGCCCGGCCAGCATCACCACACTCATACGGCGGCCTCCCGCATGGTGAGCGACTCCATACCGTAGCGGTCGCGGAGGATGTCATAGTGCTTCAGGATCTCCGCCAACAGGGCCAGACTCTCCTCCAGATGAACACCGAAGTTGTGCGGGTGCCACCAGAGGTGGAAGGACTTTCCGGATCGTGCCGCGCCGCTCATGGCGTTGCGGATGCGGCGCAGCCGCAGAGGCTCGAGGCGCTTGCGGCCCGGGCGGTAGGGGCTGAGGAACCGGCTGGCCGGCAGGTCGCGCAAACCGGTTGATTTCGACGAAACGAAGCCAAGATCACCCGAAAGATCCAAATACGTGTCCAGAAGCTGGCCGGCGCGGCGCAGTTTCGATTGCTGCTGCCGGTCGGTGGCCTCACGATACATCCAGCTCCGCGGGTTGCCGCGGAAAGAGGTGAAGCCGAGATCCGTGCAGGCGTTCAGGTAGTCAGGACGGTACTGGTTGCGCGGAAATACCAGGCTGACGGGCCGGACACCGAGCCGCGAGGCCGCGGCGACCGACGCTTCCAGGTCGGCACGAAAATCCTCCCCGGTCTGGCCGGGCTCCAGGCAGTAGTAGTGGGAAAAAGTGTGGCTGGCCAATTCCATTCCCGGGCACTCCAGGATCTGGTGAGCCAGGGACAGGCCATAGTGGTAAGGGTCGCTTCGCTCGTCCTCACCGATCTGATCGAGGTACGGGTAAGGACTCAGCACCGGGCGCGCGTAGGCAGGCCGGCGTTCCGGCAGGTAGCGGTGGAGCTCCCGCCGGGAGTCGAACAACAGCATTCCGACGGTGGCCCAGGTGGCTCGCACCTGATGGCGCCGGAACAGACTCAACATGGCCGGGACGGCCGCACGCACTCCCAGAACGTTGGCGCGGTAGGATGCCAGGGAGCGCTTGTCCCGCATGCCCCAGAAGAGCTCGAAATCGAGGGAGATCAGAAAGCTTCCGGCTGGCACAGGGAAGAGATCGGCGGACGGGAGGCGGGGCTTTAGGGCAAGTACAAACGGGTCAGCCAGGATTCCAGGTCGGGGGGGAGGGGGGAGACGATTTCGAGGGGCTCGCCACCGGCGGGGCGGGTGAAACGGATTCTGTGGGCGTGCAGGAAAAAGCGCGGCTCGGGGCTTTTGGGGGCGCCGTAGAGCGTGTCGCCGGCCACGGGGTGGCCGATGCTCGACAGGTGCACACGGATCTGGTGCGTGCGGCCGGTGCCGATCCGAACTTCGAGGAAGGTGAAGCCGGGGAAGCGGCGCAAGACCCGGTACTCCGACCAGGCGGCACGGCCTTCCGCCAGGCGCGCGGTCATGCGGGTGCGATGCGACGGGTCGCGCGCGATGGGGCGCTCGATGCGGCCGGTCTCCGGCCCGACCGCACCGTGGACCAGCGCCAGGTAGGTCTTCTCCACACTGCGGCCGGAGAACTGGGCCGCGAGATTCCGGTGCGCCTGGTCGTTCTTGGCCACCAGCAGCACGCCGCTAGTATAGCGGTCGAGGCGGTGGACGATGCCGGGGCGCAGCGCGCCGCCCACGCCGGAGAGGGCGCCGAAACGGTGCAGCAGGGCGTTCACGAGGGTGCCGGAGTGGACGCCGGCCCCGGCGTGGACGACCATGCCGGCCGGCTTGTCGATGGCCACCAGGTCGTCATCCTCATAGAGCACGTGGAGGGGGATGTCTTCGGGCGAGGCGTCGAGGGGAGGGGGCGCGGCCGGGTCCACGTCGATGGCCTCGCCGGCGCGCACGGTGCGGGAGGCGCGCCCGGGCCGTCCGTTCACAAGCACGCGGCCGGCCTTGATCCATTCCTGAATGCGGGAGCGGCTGAATTCCGGGAGCCGCGCCTGGAGGACGTGATCGAGCCGCCTGCCGGCCTCGCCGATTTCCACGCTGAACTTCACAAGAGCAACGGCCAAGTTAGTATTCTACGGGAATGGCTCTTCCGCTTGAATCGAAGACCGCCCTGGTCACGGGCGCCAGCAAAGGCGTCGGGAAGGGGATCGCTCTCGAACTGGCGCGCTCGGGATGCGATGTGGCGCTCAATTATCATTCGGACCGCGCGGGGGCCGAAGCCACGGCGGCGGAGATTGCGGCGCTC
Source organism: Bryobacterales bacterium (assembly GCA_963836015.1). GTDB lineage: Bacteria > Acidobacteriota > Terriglobia > Bryobacterales > Bryobacteraceae > CAWCDJ01. The sequence goes on from CAWIIF010000005.1 coordinate 229,396, forward strand.
GGCCGCACGGCCTTTCCGGTGCAGGCCGACGTGGGCTGCTCGGCCGAGGTCGAGCGGATGTTGGGTGAAGTGCTGGGGCGGTTCCCGCGGCTGGACATCCTGGTGAACAATGCCGGGACGCAGGTGTGGAAGCCGCTGCTCGATCTCGAGGAGGCCGAGTGGGACCGGGTGATCGCCACCAATCTGAAGGGCTGTTTCCTGTGCACGCAGCAGGCGGCCCGGCACATGCGCGCGGCGGGCGGAGGCCGGATCATCAACATCGGGTCGGGGTGCAACAAGGTTCCGTTCCCGAACCTGGTGAGCTATACGGCCAGCAAGGGCGGGATCGAGATGTTCACGAAGGTGGCGGCGGTGGAGTTGGGGAAATACGGAATCGCGGTGAACTGCGTGGCGCCGGGCGCCATCGAGATCGAGCGCACGAAACAGGAGGCATCCGACTACGCGGGAACGTGGGCGGGGCTGACGCCGCTCGGCCGCGTGGGCCGGCCGCTGGACGTGGGGCGCGCGGTGGCCTTCCTGGCGGGGGACGGCGGAGATTTCATTTCGGGGCAGACGTTATGGGTGGACGGCGCGCTGTTTACGCATCCGATTTGGCCGTATCCGGTGGGTTCGTAACGGCACCCGGAGCAGCAGCGGCCGCGGCCGCCTCTTCCGGCTGCGCATCCGATAGGGTGCGCGGCGCGAGAGTGCGGCGGTCGTAGAACTGAATGCGGCAGAAACAGCAGTGATACAGTTTTCCACCGGCCCAGCGCTCCAGCAGGTTCAAGAACCCGGATTGCATCGGGTCGATGCCGTCCCGCTCTTTGAGCTTGCTCAGGCGGGCGGTTCCGCAGTTGGGACAGCGCGCCTCTCCCCCCAAGTGGTACCGGTACCTGCGCGGGATGCACATCTCCTCACGACATTTTCTACATTCGTAGATTGCCATGTAGCTAAAACGTTCTGCAAAGGTTCGGTGGATTCGCTTCAAGCGTCCACCGCACCTCCCACACTGGACCATTGGTACTATTAATAGCTCAGTTTGCACTCCGCTACAAGCCGCGCCACAATAAGAGGTTCACCCTTTCGATCCATATCCCACCATGCTCGACCGCATAACGGTGCATGGCGCACGCCAGCACAATTTGAAAAATATCGACGTCGAGATTCCCCGGAACAGCCTGACCGTGATCACGGGGTTGAGCGGCTCGGGGAAATCTTCGCTGGCTTTCGACACGATTTATGCGGAGGGGCAGCGCCGGTACGTGGAGACGCTCTCGACGTATGCGCGCCAGTTTCTGGACCAGATGGAGAGGCCGGACGTGGATTCGATCGACGGCCTGAGCCCGGCGATTTCGATCGAGCAGAAGACCACCAGCCGCAGCCCGCGGTCTACGGTGGGGACCATCACGGAGATCTACGATTACCTGCGCGTGCTGTACTCGTCGATCGGGGTGCCGCACTGCCCGGTGTGCGGCAACGAGATCTCCCGCCAGACCACGGAACAGATTCTGCAGCACGTGGTGGCGCTCAAGCCGGAAGACCGGATCATGGTGATGGCGCCAGTGGTGAGAGGGCGCAAGGGCGAATACAAGAAGGACCTGGAGAAGCTGGCCCGGCAGGGCTTCGTCCGCGCGCGTATCGACGGCGTGCTGCGCTCGCTCGACGAAGAGATCGTTCTCGACAAGCGGCGCAACCACACCATCGAAGTCGTGGTGGACCGGCTGCTGGTGAAGGCGGGGATCGAGAAACGGCTGGAGGCATCGATCGAGACGGCCACCAAGCTGGCTGGGGGGCTGGTGCTGATCGTGGTGGTGAACGGGGAAGAGCGCCTGTACTCGCAGAAACTGGCGTGCACCGAGTGCGGCACCAGCATTCCGCAGCTCGAGCCGCGGTCCTTTTCGTTCAACAGCCCGTACGGGGCCTGCGAGGATTGCCACGGGCTGGGCAGCATATGGTCGTTCGACCCGGCCAAGGTGATCGCCGACCCTTCCAAGCCGCTGCTCGACGGCGGACTGGGGCCGGGGGCCGGCTCCTGGTACATGCAGCAGGAACTGCAGGAGCTGGCGCGCAAGGCCCGCATCAACCTGAAGAAGCCCTACGAAGAGCTTCCGGCGAAGGCGCGGACGGTGCTGCTCGAGGGAGCCAACGGGCTGCCGGGGATCCTCGAAATCCTGCAGCAGAGCTTCGAATCGAGCACCGAGGGGTACCGCGAATGGCTGACGGAGTACATGTCGCCGGTAGAGTGCCCGTCCTGTCACGGGAAACGGCTCAAGGCCTCCAGCCTGGCGGTGCGAGTGAAGAATTTTTCGATCGCAGAGTTCACGGCCCTTCCGGTGGCGCGTGCGCTGATGACGGCGCGGAACTGGGAATTCGGCGAGCGCGAGACGCAGATTGCGGGGCGGGTGGTGGAGGAGATCCGCCGCCGGCTGGAGTTCCTCTCCGCGGTGGGGCTGGACTACCTCAGCCTGGAACGCTCGGCCGCCACACTCTCGGGCGGCGAGTCGCAGCGGATCCGGCTGGCCACGCAGATCGGCTCGAAGCTGCGAGGCGTTCTATACGTGCTGGACGAGCCTTCGATCGGGCTGCATCCGCGCGATAACGGGCGGCTGCTGGAGACCCTGACGCGCCTGCGGGACATGGGCAACACGGTGCTGGTGGTGGAGCACGACGCCGAGACCATCGAGCGCGCCGATTACGTGATCGACCTGGGGCCGGGCGCCGGCCGGCTGGGCGGCGAACTGGTGGCGGCAGGGGACCCGGGGGCGATCGCCCGCAATCCGGATTCGCTCACCGGACAGTACCTGTCGGGAGCGAAGGAGATCGCGGTGCCGGCATCGCGGCGCGCGCCGGGCCAGAAGAAGCTGGTGATCCACGGCGCGCGGCAGCACAACCTCAAGGGAATCGACGTGGAGATTCCGCTGGGCGTGCTGACGGTGGTGACGGGCGTATCGGGCAGCGGCAAATCGACGCTGGTGAACGAGATCCTGTACCGGTCGCTGGCGCGAGAGATTTACGGCTCGCGGGAAGAGCCGGGCGCGCACGATTCGATCGAGGGGATCGCGCTGCTGGACAAGGTGATCCGCATCGACCAGGCGCCGATCGGGCGGACGCCGCGGTCCAACCCGGCCACGTACACGGGGCTGTTCACGCCGATTCGCGACCTGTACGCGATGCTGCCGGAATCGCGGGAGCGCGGGTACAAGCCGGGACGCTTCAGCTTCAACGTAAAAGGCGGGCGGTGCGAAGCATGCCAGGGCGACGGGTTGAAGCGCATCGAGATGAACTTCCTGCCGGACGTGTACGTGACGTGCGACGTCTGCCGCGGACGGCGCTACAACCGCGAGACGCTGCAGGTGAAGTTCAAGAACTACTCGATCGCCGATCTTTTGGATGCTACCGTGGAGGAGGCGCTGCCCCTGATGGAAAACCTGCCGCAGATCCGCGCCAAGCTGCAGACCCTCTACGACGTGGGCCTGGGCTACGTGCACCTGGGGCAATCCTCGACCACGCTATCGGGCGGCGAAGCGCAGCGCATCAAGCTGGCCAAGGAGCTGAGCAAGCGCCAGACCGGACGCACGTTCTACCTGCTCGACGAGCCCACCACCGGGCTGCATTTCGACGATGTCCGCAAGCTGCTGGACGTGCTGCAGCGGCTGGTGGAGCTGGGCAACACGGTGGTGGTGATCGAGCACAACCTGGACGTAATCAAGACCGCCGACTGGCTGATCGACCTGGGACCGGACGGGGGCGAATACGGCGGGCGGGTGGTGGCGAGCGGCACGCCCGAGCAGGTGAGCCGGTCCAAGAAGAGCTATACGGCCGAGGCGCTGCGGAAGGTGCTCGGCAACGGGAAGGCGGCATGAGCAAGTACGCCGAGCGGCCGCTCGATTTCGCCGGGTTGAAGACCGTGGGGCTGGCGGAGCGCGGCGGGAAGGTGGGGACGGCGGACTTTGCGTCGGCCTATGCGAAAGGCTCGGGCATTTCCGGGTGGCTGGCTTCGCTGCCCCGCATCCTGGCAGGCGATTCGTTCCGCGCGGTGGTGGACGCGGTGGCCGCAGCCCGGGAGCGCCGGCGCGCGATCATCTGGGGGATGGGCGGGCACGTCATCAAGTGCGGCCTGGCTCCGGTGCTGGCGGACCTGATGCGGCGCGGCTATGCGACGGCCTTCGCGATGAACGGCTCGGCGGCCATCCACGATTTCGAAATCGCGCTGGCCGGCCAAACCAGCGAGGATGTGGAAGCCGTGCTGCCGGACGGCCGTTTCGGGTCGGCCGAGGAGACCGGCCGCGAGATGAACCGCGCGATTACGGCGGGCTGCCTGGAAGAGTTGGGGATGGGCGAGGCGCTGGGGAGCCGTCTGGAGCTGATTGCCGCGCCGCAGCACGCCGCGTCGAGCCTGCTGCTCGAGGCCTACCGGCAGGGCGTCCCGGTGACGGTGCACGTGGCCATCGGGACGGACACGCCGCACACGCACCCGGCGGCGGACGGCGCGGCGATCGGCGAGGCGTCGCACCGCGATTTCCGGCTGCTGTGCTCGTGCATCCGAGGGCTCGACGACGGCGGGGTGTACCTGAACGTGGGGTCGGCGGTGGTGCTGCCGGAGGTATTCCTGAAGGCGGTCTCCGCGGTGCGCAACCTGGGGCATCCGCTGGCGGGATTCACGACGGCCAACTTCGATTTCCTGCAGCATTACCGCCCGCGGGTGAATGTGGTGGAGCGGCCGCACGCGCGCGCCGGAGGGGCCGGCTACGCGATCACCGGGCATCATGAACTGATGGTGCCGCTGCTGGCCGCGGCCCTGATCGAGAGAGACTCGTGAGCGACGGTCCGTACGCGGAGCCGCCGGTTCTTCCGCCGGACGAGCCGCCGCTGCCGCCTCCACCGCCGCCTCCGGAGGAGCGCTACCCGTTTTGGGGATACTCCGACGTGCTGCTCTTCACGGGTCTGGCGGTTCCCTGCCTGTTTGCCGGGTTCGCGCTGGCCAAGGCGTTTCTGTTCGCGCTGCAAGTGATCCACATGCGGCCGGTAAATCCGGTGGTGGAGCTGTTGCTGGGACAGAGCGCGGGGTACGCATTTCTGTTCGGATCGCTGGTGTTGATCTTCCGGGTGCATTACGACCGCCCGCTGCTGCGCTCGATGAGCTGGTCCGATCCGGGTCGCCCGTTCGCGGGGCTGATCATGCTGGGCTTCGCGACGGCGCTGGGGGTGAACCTGGTGGGGCTGCTGATCCAGACTCCGACCACGACGAACCCGATGACGCAACTGCTGCGCGACCGCACGGCGATCCTGCTGGTAGGCATGTTCGGAATCACGCTGGGGCCGATCTGCGAGGAACTGGCATTTCGCGGCCTGCTGCAGCCGCTGCTGGTGCGGTCGCTGGGGGTGGTTCCGGGGATTCTGGCCGCGGCGATTCCGTTCGGGCTGCTGCACCTGCCGGAATACGGCTACTCCTGGCGGCACGGCGTGCTGGTGACGCTGGCGGGCGCGGCATTCGGCTGGATCCGCCATTCGACGGGATCGGTGAAGGCCGCGGCGATCATGCACGCGGCGTACAATGCGTTCTTCTTCATTGCGCTGATGAGCGCGCCGAAGATGGCGGGGTATTGACGAAAGGCCATGTCTTACTCCTGCCGCAGAGCCGCCAGCGGATCAATTCGGGACGCTCGCCGTGCCGGCGCGTAGCCAGCGAGAATCGCGGCGCTCAGGAGCACGACACCGGCCAGCGCCAGGGTTCCCGGATCATTGGGCTGGGTCTCGAACAGAAGCGATTTGACCAGCCGGGACGCGATTAACGCGGCAGGCACGCTGATGGCGAGCCCCGCCGCGGCCAGTATTAGAACGCGGCGCAGAACCATCCATACCACGGCGCCGCGTTGCGCGCCCAGAGCCATACGGATTCCAATCTCGCCAACCTGCCGCGCGACATGGTACGACATCGTTCCGTAGAGCCCCACGCACGCCATCAGGAGAGCGAGAACCGCGAAGCCCGTACACAATTTCGCGAACGTGATTTCCCGGCTGATGGTCCGATCGATTTCCGCAGCCTGAGTGACCACGTTGGTGACGGGAATGCGGGAATCCGCCTCCCCCACGATCTCACGCACACTCTGGACAAACCTCAGCGGATCACCCGCGGTGCGCAGCGCGTAGGTCACCCGATCCGAGGAAAACTGGCTGGCCGGTACGAACACGGTCATGGGACTCCCCTGTTTCAGGCCACCGTACCGCACGTTACCCGACACGCCGACGATTTCGAGATCGCGCTCGTAGTCCACGAACGTGATGCGCCGGCCCACCGGATTGTCGTTCCCGAAGTAAGTCCGCGCCAGCCGCTCGCTGATTACGGCAACCGGCGTGGAGCCCGGTTGGTCGCGGGCGTCAATCTCACGCCCGGCCAGGATCGGAATCTGCATCGTCGTGAGGAAACGCGGTGCGGCGGCCATGACGCCTGCGCCTTCGATGGTAGCGGCGCCGATCTTCATGGCTCCCCGGTATGCCCCCCCGACCTCGCCGGCGCTGATGATCGAGGATTGCGAAAGCGTGGCGCTGCTCACTCCCGGGATCGACTCGAAGCGCTTGCGCAGGTTCTCGTAAAAAGTGGCGATCTCCGATTCGGGATGCCCCGCCTGGCGCGCATTCAACGTGAAGAGAAGGATGTTCTCGCGGGAGTATCCCAGTGGGATGGAGTGCAGCTTGTCGAGTGTCCGGACAAACAGGCCCGCGGCGACCAGGATGCCAAAAGACATCGCGATCTGGGCGACCACCAGAACGTTCTGCGCGCGGCGGCGCGGTCCGCCCCCGCGGCCATCCTTTAACGTGGGCATGACGTCGGGACGCGTCGACTGAATCGCCGGAGCGAGGCCAAATAGCAGGCCGCAAACCACGGAGAGCGCGGCCGTCACGGCCAGCACGTGCCAGTTCAATTCCGCGTGCAACGTAAAGTTCCCCCGTCTGTTGGAGAACAGAAACGTCAGCGATCGCACGCCCCAGTTCGCAAACAGCACCGCGAATGCTCCGCCGAGTGACGCCAGCATCACGCTCTCGGTAAGCAACTGCCGCACGACGCGGAACCGCCCAGCTCCCAGGCTGAGCCGGACAGCCATCTCGCGGCGCCGCGCGGCGGCCCTTGCCAGCAGCAGATTGGCGATGTTCGCGCACGTGATCGCCAGGATCAGTCCCACCATCGCCAGGAGCACGTACAGAGGCTTGGAATACTCGCGGCGCAAGCTGCCCAGACCGGCGGCGCCGGGATTCAGGGTCAGCGCGGGCAGTCTAGCGCGCTCACCGCCGGTGGTCGCGGTGGCGGCAACCCATTGATGGAAACGAGGAGCCAGCGCTGCTTGCGCCTGGGCCATGCTTACGCCGGGACGCAGGCGGCCCATCATTTCGATCCAGTAGAAGTTTCCGTCGGGATACATACGAGCCGCTCGGGCGCCGTCTACGAGCAGATTCGTGTGCAACGGAAGGTAGAGGTCCGGCGATGCGGCTGGGTCGACTCCGAAGAATTCCGGTGGCGCCACGCCGATCACCGTGAAGGGCTCGTTATCGACGAGAATTGGTTGTCCAATCGCATTCGGCGGTCCTCCAAAGCGATTTTGGCTTGTAGCAAAACTGATTACGGCGACCGGCGCCGCGCCTGGACGGTCGTCTTGGGAATCGATCAGACGTCCCGCGGCCGGCGACACTCCCAGGCCGCGGAAATACTCGCCAGTGACGAACTCGGTGCCGGCGCTCATGGCCTGCCCGCGGACGGCCAGGGTACGGTTTTGTGCGTTGAAGTATCCGAAGAGCGTGGAGAAGACGGGATTCTCCTCGCGCAGCGTCTCGAACGCGCCGTACGGGAAGATCCCAGTGACCAGAGAGCCTTTGTCGCCCGGCCAGAAAATGCCTTGTAACCCGTGCACGACGTGTTGCCATTCCCCGCCGGCGTTCTGGGGCGGCCGGCTATGCCAATTCAAGACTACCAGCGACTCGGGATCGGCGACCGGCAGCGAGCGCAACAGAATCGACTCCATCAAGCTGTAGATCGCAGTATTGGCCCCGATGCCGAGCGCCAGCGACAAGATCGCGAGGGTGCTGAATGTCTTGTTGGCGGCCATGGTGCGAAAGCCATAACGGATATCCTGGCCCAGTTCCGACAAAAACCGTGTCATCCAAATCTCCCGTGACTCTTCGTGCTTCAGTCCGACGTTGCCAAATCGCCGGCACGCTTCAGCCCGGGCGCGGTCCGCCGTCATCCCGTCTGCTTCGAGTTCCGCGGCTCTTTCCGCAAGGTGGAGTTCCATTTCCTCACGCAGCGCCTCGCTGCGGCTGGCGCTCTCTCTCCAATACTTCAGCCGTCGTAACACGTCCTTCACTCCGCTCCCATCACGCGCGCGATCGCCAACGTGAGTTTGGCGTACTTCCGGGTCTCAACGGCCAGCTGTTTGCGGCCAGCCGCCGTGATCTTGTAGATCCTCGCCCGCCGGTTATTCGACGTCACGCCCCAGACGCCCTCGATCCAGCCGTGTAGCTCGAGGCGCTGGAGAGCGGGGTACAAAGAGCCCTCCTCGACCAAGAGCTCGTTGTCGGACGATTGCTGAATGAACTGGACTATGCCGTAACCGTGGAGATCGCGTCGCGACAGCGTTCGCAGAATCAACATGTCCAGTGAACCGGGCAACGAATCGTTCTTTTGCGCCTTACGTCCCATACCAAGAATTCTTAGCTTACGGCAACGAGATTACGCGAGTCAAGTTCAGATTGGCGAGCGCTAGCGCAGAATTGAGATTCCGCCGGAGGGCGGCAGTCATGTCACATTCCGAAGCGCTATCCCGTCTCACCGTTGAAGACAGGAGGAACGACATGATCAAATGGGCACTTCAAAGAGCGATTGACAAATTCGAGCGGGACTGGAAATATGACGGCAGTTACATGCGCGACATCATCGACGCGAGTCCGCGCGCCGCGTGGCTGTTTTCCCGCGCTGCCGCCCTCGGACAGTTCCGGCGTGACGTCCCAATCGAGCCATGGTACGCCGCCGGCCTTACCGCCGTGCGCCACGAGGACTGCGGCCCATGTACGCAGTTGGGCGTGACGATGGCGGAGCGTGCCGGCGTCAGTCCCGCGGTTCTGCGCGCAGTGCTCGCCGACAATGCCGCCGCCATGCCGCCGGAGGTCGCATTGGTGTGGAAATTCACGCGCGCCACGCTCGCGCACGATCCTGCCGCCGATGAGTATCGCGACGCGATCGTGAAGCGCTGGGGACGGCGGGCCCTTGTCAGTCTGGCTTTTGCCATTACCGCGGCGCGAATCTATCCAACGGTCAAGTACGCCCTTGGCCACGGCAAGGCCTGCATGCGGGTCGTCGTTGGCGGCACGCCGGTGGTGTTCGATCACGGCCGGGTTCCGGAGCCGGCGGATGTGGCGGTGCGCACTTCGTGAGCTCCGCGAGCGGGATGTCGAATCCGGCCGCGAGCTTCGAGCCGTACCGCCGGCGCCTGCTCGGTCTCGCATACCGCATGCTTGGGTCGATCGCTGACGCCGAGGACGCGGTGCAGGAGGCGTACCTGCGCTGGCATGCGGCAGACCGCGACAAAGTGTCGGACCCGAGAGCCTTTCTAATGACCACGACGGCGCGGATTTGTCTCGATATGCTGACCTCGGCGCGGGCGCGGCGCGAGGAGTACGTCGGTCCCTGGCTGCCAGAGCCGGTTGTCGACACGGCAGCGCTGGCGCCCGACAGCCACACGGAACTGGCCGAGGATTTGTCCATAGCACTGCTCTTGACGCTGGACCGGCTGTCGCCGCTTGAGCGGGCTGCCTTCCTGCTGCACGACGTGTTCGATTTCTCGTTTACCGAAGTGGCCGCGGCACTGGAGCGGAGCGAGGCTGCGTGCCGGCAGCTTGCCGCTCGCGCACGCGCCCACGTGCGCGCAGTACGGCCGCGCGGCACCGTCGCGCCGCCGGCGCGCTCGGGCGAGATCGATGCGAAGCATGCGCAACTCATGTCCGCATTCGTGGCGGCAACGCGTTCGGGCGATCTCAACGCGCTGACGCAGCTGCTCGCGAGCGACGTGCGCGTCGTGACGGACGGCGGCGGCAAGGTGGCGGCGGCGCTGAACGTGCTCGACGGCGCCGATCGCACGGCGCGGTTCCTGGTCGGCGCCACACGCAAAGGGTGGCGCGAGGACTTCACGCTGCGCTTTGCGACTATTAATGGCCTGCCCGGCGTCATTCTGGACGGACCCGAGGGGCCGGTTCAGACTACGACTTTCGCGATTGAGGGCGACGTTATTCGGGCGCTGTACGTGGTACGCAATCCGGACAAGTTGCGGCATTTAGCGGCGGCATCGGGGCCGCACGAAAGCAGTCCCCGATGAGCAAGCAGTCTTCGGCGTCGTCATCCCCGGGTTCCTCGCGAAAGGCAGCTGACAGGCGGTCGTTTTCATTACTCCCAACGGAGGGCGCTCATCGGATCGATCGCGGTGGCGCGGCGGGCGGGGATGTAGCCGGCCAGGGCGGTTACGGCGGCGATCCCCAGCGAGGCGGCGGCCATGGTGAGTAAGTCGGTAGGTTGGACGCCGAATAACTGCGTCTGAATCAGGCGAGTTACGGCATAGGCGCCGACGAGGCCGATGGCCACGCCGATGCCGGCGAGCGTGAGGGTTTCGCGCAACACCATCCACACCACGGAGCCCTGGCCTGCGCCGAGGGCCATGCGGATCCCGATCTCGCGCGTGCGGCGGGCCACCATGAAGGCCATCACGCCATAGAGCCCGAGGGCCGCGAGCAGGGTGGCGAGACATCCGAAGACGCTCGAAAGGGTGGCCAGGAGCCGCTCGGTGAGCAGCGAGATCTCCATCTGGTGGTCCAAGGTGCGCATATCGTACATGGGCACGCCGGCATCCACTCCGCGGACGGCCGCGCGCAGGGTGTTGAACATGCTGGTAGGGTCGCCGGGGGCGCGCACGTAGACCGTACCTCCGTTAGGCCCCGACTGAGCAGCGGGAACATAGAGCTCGTAGGGAATCTCGTCGCGCAGGCTTTCGTATTTCGTATCGCCCACCACGCCCACGATCTGGATATCCGTCTTGGTGCCCGGATCGATACCCATGCCGATGTGGCGGCCGAGGGGGTTGGCGTCCCCGAAGTACCGCTTGACGAACTTCTGGTTCACGATCCCCACTTTGGGGGCTCCGGCGACGTCGCGGTCCGTGAAGTCGCGGCCCAGCAGGACGGGGATTTTCAACGTCTGAAAAAAGCCGGGGCTGCAAAACTGCATGTGCGGATCGGGGCGCTCATCCTGTTTGGCCGAGTAACCTTCGATGGTGACCCAGTTATCCCACTCGTTGTCTTCGAGCACCGGGACCACGGCGAAGGTGTGAGACTCGACGCCGGGGAGCGCGCTCAACGTTTCGTGGAGGCGCCGGAAATAATCGGTGGTCCACTTCGGGTCGTAGCGGTTCATGGTGGGATCGACATCGAAGGCGAGCAGGTTTTTGACCTCGAAGCCGGGATTGAGCGTTTTCAGGTTGCGAAGGCTCTGCAGGAACAGCCCGGCGCCGATCAGCAGGAGCAGGGAAAGCGACACCTGCGCCACGACCAGGCCTTTGCGCAATCCGGCGGAGCCGCCGTGGAGCACACTGCCCGCCTGGTCTTTCAGGGTATTCGCCAGGCTCGGACGGGTGGATTGCATCGCCGGAACCAGTCCGAAGACGCCGCCCGCCAAGAGCGAGATGACGAAGGTGAAACCGAGGACGGTCCAATCGGGGGTGCTGGAAAGGGAGAGCGGGGTGTGTCCGGAGGGCAGAAAATCGATCAAGGCCTGGTCGATCACGATGGCCAGGCCGACGCCTAAAGACCCGCCGACCGCCGCGAGCACCAGGCTTTCCACCAGCAACTGGCGGATGAGCCGACCGCGCCCCGCGCCCAATGCCAGGCGGACGGCGATCTCCTTCTGGCGCGCCGAGGCGCGCGCGATCAGCAGATTCGCCAGGTTGGAGCAGGCGATGAGGAGCACGAGGCCGACGATGCCCATGAGGGCGAAGAGCGGCTTGGAGTAGGCCTTGCGAAGGTTGGAGCGGCCCTTGGAGCCGGGCATCACCTCCATCCACATTTTGAGGAACTCCTGCTTGACGAGAGGCGCGGCCTTGGCGAAGGGCTTCTCCGTCACCTCGCGGTTCAGAATCTGGTGGAACAGCGGCTGCAGCCCGGCTTGCGCCTTCTCCCTGGTGATGCCGGGCTTGAGGCGGCCGAAGACCTCGGTCCAGCGGAACCGGTCGTTATTCAGGCGGCTGAAATCCGAACGGGGCAGGTCGTCCTTCATGGTCATCGGAATGCGGATCTGGGGCGCGCGGCCGGGCTCCACGCCGTCGAACCCCGCCGGGCTCACACCGATGATGGTGAGCGACCGGCCATTGACCACGATCTGCTTACCGACGATGTTGCGGTCAGCGCCGAAGCGCGCGCGCCAGTAGCCGTAGCTGAGCACGGCGAGGGGATGGCCGCCCTGGACCAGATCGTCGGAAGCGGTGAAGACGCGGCCCGCAGCCGCGCCGATTCCGAGGACCGGGAAGTAGTTGCCGGAAACAAAATCGGCCCCGATCAGCTCCGTGCGGCCCTCGAACGAAGCGCTCACGGTGCTCGGGTAGGTGCAGAACATGCCGCTGAAGACCTGGTTCTTGTCGCGGATTTCCTGATACATCGGGTAAGAAAGCCGATCGGGACCGTTATTGCCGCCGTAGTGCCGGCCGCGCCCCGCCAGCATCACGAGCTGCTCCGGATCTTTCACGGGAAGCGGCTGCAGGATGAGCTGGTTGATGAGGGTGAAGATCGCGGTGTTGGCTCCTATGCCCAGGGCAAGCGAAAGCACGGCTACAGCCAGAAAAACGGGCGACTTGCGCAAGGAGCGCAGGGAATACAGGAGATCTCGCAGTATCGCGGCCATCGAGTGGTTATACTGCGCAGGCACGAAAAGGTTACGGACTTCCGGCGAAAAAACGGCTAGTTCTGCCAGTTGACGTTGACGAAGGCCGTCCCGTTGGAAGGCACCGTGAACTTGTGATTGGGGCCGTTTTCCCAGGTGACGGCGCCGTTGCCGGCGATCCTGATGAATTTGAATTCGATGGCCGCGCCCGCGGGCACCCCGACATTCAGAAACCAGTTCGGGTAGTTGGGCGCCAGCATGGGGCCGACCGCGCCATCCCAGGTGGTGCTCCAATTCCCGAGCTCCACGGTGCTTCCGGTGAGGAAGATGTAGTCGCCGAAGTTGGTGGGGGTGGCGCTATTTACGGTGAACGTCACTGGGATCAGTCTGGCGCCGAGGACCGTGAATGGCACGGTGTTGGAGACATGCGAGGAGGAATCCCAAACGCTCACATTGTAGTTTCCATTCGCCAGCGCGGGCACTTTGACGACCATTTGCGTAGGGCTCGCACTGACCACGGCCACGGCGGTGGTCCCGAACCTTACGGTGTTCGTCCCGGAGAAGGCGCCGGCCAGGGTGACCTGCACGCCCGGCTGCGCGACGTCCGGACCGGCCGAGGCCAGAACGGGCGTGGCAGGCGCGGCGGGCTGAAACTGCCACACCGAAACGGAATGCGCCGGCAGATTGAAGTCCGGGACCGGATTGTTTCCGCCGCCGTTCTTCACCGTAAGGGACGTCCCGCCGAGGAGACCCAGGTAGTCGCTGTATAATGCCGGCGGGAGCGCCGTGAACAGACCGCCGATTGGGGCCGCGGTCGTCTCGCTCTTGTTGATCGCCACGAGGACAACGCTCCCGGCGAAGGCGCGCTCGTAGATGTACACATCGTTGGAGATCCAGCGCTGCCGGATCGTGCCGTCGGGAATGGCTGCGTTGGCTTTGCGGAGGGCCGCCAGTTTCCCGATCAGCTTGTAGGCTGTCGTGGTGGTGTCGAAACTGGTCATCATCGGCCGGTTGAACGGATCGTTGCCGTTATTGGTGTCGTTGTGTAGGTACTGCTCGGTGCCGTAGTAGATCACCGGCACGCCGCGACAGGTCATGAGGAACGCCAGCGCCTCGTGGAGGCGGTTCTGGCTGTTGCGGATGGAGAGGAAACGCTGCCGGTCGTGATTGTCGATAAACGTCACCAGGTCGTTAGCCTGCTGGAAGTTCACCGCCTCCTGCGAGAGGACGCCATCGATCTCCGGGAATCCGTTGTCCCAGGCGAACACATCGTCGATGGCATGGTAAAGGGGAAAGTCGAGCGCCGAAAAACCCGACCGGTTGGCGAACTTATAAAGGTCGTGATACAGGGGATCGGAGGTGGTGTCGGCAATCCATTCGCCGAACGTGAAAGTGTCGGCAGTGGTATAAATGCTGTTCACGAAAGTGTATAGCCAGCCCCAGGTGGCGTGCTTGATGGCGTCGATCCGGAAACCGTCCACCTTATGCTGCTGGAAGAGCTGCGCGGCGCTCTTCAGGTAAGCGTCGACCGTGGAGTTCTCCTGGTTGAAATCGGAGAGATTGGACAGTGTGTAATACTGCACCTGGTAGCGATCGTTGAAGTCTTTAATATTCGGGTTGTGGTGATAGTAACCATTCGTGTCGTTCGTGTAATTGCCTAACAGCGTACCACTGTCATAGAAAGCGCCGAATTCGCCGTTGTTATTGTTGTTGGAATGGTTCGGCGCGAAATCGACGATCACCTTGATGCCGAGTCCATGAGCGGCCGTGACCAGGTTATCGAAGGCCGTCCAGGAATTGGCGGGGTCTCCGAAGTGCTCCTCAATCCTCTTGAAATCGCGGCCCTGGTATCCATGATACGGGGCGCCGATCGAGGAACCGCCGATATTGGTGTTTTCGTTGTCCACCGGCGGCGAGATCCAGATAGCGGTCACGCCCATTCCGGCCAGGTAGGAGAGTTTCTGCTGGATGCCGGCCAGGTCTCCTCCCCAGTAGGCCTGCCAGTTGGTTTTGGACGGGTCGTACAAGCCGCTGCTCTGCGGCGGATTGTTATTACCCGAACTTCCATCGAAGAAGCGGTCGGTAATGATCTGGTAGATGACTTCGCGCTTGAAATCGGCGGAATTCAAGGCGATTGGCGTGAGGAAGGCGAGGGCCAGCGGCAGGCCGAGTTTTACGAGGAGTTGGTTGTACATATCGCGACTTTATTCTGATACCCGGCGCTGAATTGTCTGTAAAAGGACCAAGGCGTCTGGAAATCATCTACTATTTGAGAACTGGTTTGCACATAATAGGTGCCACTCATGGCCAAAACGCTTCTTTACGGTGTACTGAAAGGTACGGTTACGGGACATCTGCGGGATGCGGATGACGATCACTATCAGATCCTGGTATCGGCAGGCGATGCGATGTTCCGGATTGCCGTCAACGTGCACTCGAGCCTCAAGCCGCCGGACCTGCTATTTCAGAGCCTTGCTGCGTTGCCGGCGGAGCTGAAGGAAGGGCTCACAGCGCTGCCCGCGGGCTTCAAGAAACTGGCGAGCAAGCCAGGCGGACTGGCGCAGGACTTTGTCCGCGGGGGCATTCTCAAGACCGATAAGTTCAAAGTGGTGCCAGGCGATGTTCCGGGCGTCGACAACGACCTGAAGGACACGATGGAGAGCGCGGTGGTTGCGGCTGTCGACCAGCAGGGCGCGATGGTCTATGCGTTCGGCGCGAGGTGGGGTCCGGAGACCAAGAAAGATCAATACTTCAAATTCGTCCCGGGCAACGGGATTCACGACATCCACATGAACCAGGGAAACGACAAGGGTCATGCGGGCGACGACGGCATCTACCATGACGGGTGCCTGATCTTCGAGTATCCCAATGGGAAATACCGCGCTTTTTTCATGGCCTTCCAGTCGCAGACCTTTCAGACGGACGACAAGACGGGCCATGCCCTCACGGGCGGCGGCACGACTCCTACTCCGTCCAAAAAGAAGAAACCACGTAAAAGGCGTAAGTAGTAGCCGTGGGCCGGCCTTACCCTATCAGGCCGCGCAGAGACTCCTGGTAGGGCGCGCGCGCGACGCCCTTTTCCGTGATGATGGCGGAGACGTAGCGCGCGGGGGTCACGTCGAAGGCGGGGTTCTCGACCGCCGTTCCGGCGGGCGCGACGGGGTGTCCGAAGACGTGCGTTACTTCGGCGGCGGGGCGCTGCTCGATGGGGATCAGGTCGCCGGACGCGAGCGTCAGGTCGAGCGTCGAAACCGGCGCGGCGACATAGAACGGCACGCCGTTCTCTTTCGCCAGCACCGCTACCGAGTAGGTGCCCACTTTGTTGGCCACGTCACCGTTGGCGGCGATGCGGTCGGCGCCGACCACCACGCAGCCGATGCGTCCCGACTTCATGAAATGGCCGGCCATGTTGTCGGTGATGAGCGTGGTCGGGATGCCGTCCTGCTGCAACTCCCAGACGGTGAGGCGGGCGCCTTGCAGAAAGGGGCGGGTCTCGTCGGCGAAAACGTCGATCTGCTTGCCGCACTCCACGGCGGCGCGGATCACTCCGAGCGCGGTGCCGTAGCCGGCGGTGGCGAGGGCTCCGGCGTTGCAGTGGGTGAGCACCGTTTTCGCGGCGGGAACCAGCGGCGCACCATGGCGGCCGATGGCGCGGTTGATGGCGATGTCCTCTTCCTTTACGAGCTTCGCTTCTTCGACCAGGCGGACGCGGATCTCCGCGAGGGGACGCCCGCGCATGCCGGCATACAGCCGCTTCATGCGGTCGATAGCCCAGAAGAGGTTGACGGCGGTAGGGCGGGTGCGGGCGAGCGTGCCGCAGATGGTTTCCACCTGCGCGTCCAGATCGGCGGCGGAGGCATGGAGGACACCGAGGGCCACCCCCATGGCGGCGGCCACCCCGATGGCCGGCGCGCCGCGGATGATCATATCCTTGATGGCCGCGGCGACCTCTTCATACGTGCGGCAGGTGACGAACGTCTCTTCGAGCGGCAGCCGGGTCTGGTCGATCATGACCACCCCGGCATCGGTCCATTGGATTGTTTCCACCATGAAGTACCAGCATAATAGGTACTCATGAAAATCCTTGCATGCGCCGCCATTTTTGCGGCGGCGGCTTTGGCCCAGGAAACCCCCACCGAGAGGGACGCGGCGCGGGATGTGCTCCACCAGATGGCGGAGCTCGAGAAGAGCATCGATGTCTCGGGATTGGTGGAGCGGCTGAGCGCCCCGAACGCCGAGCGCGACAAAGTCACCGCGCGGGCCCGGCAGCTTATGGATACCGAGCTGCTGGCGATGGCCGACGACATCACCAAGCATCCGGAGATCGGCTTCGAAGAGAAGCGCTCGGTGGGGATCCTGGTGGATTACCTGCGGAAGCACAATTTCGACGTGACGGTGGGGGTGGCCAACCTGCCCACCGCCTTCGTAGCGCGCTATAAGGGCAACCACGGCGCGCCGAACCTGGGGGTGATTCTGGAATACGACGCGCTGCGCGGCACCCAGCGGCCCTTTCACGGGGACCAGCACAGCGCGCAGGGGCCGGTGGGCATCGCCGCGGCAGTGGCCATGGCGGAGTACCTGGAGCGCTCGCACGCCCCGGGCAGCGTGGTGGTCTTCGGGACACCGGGCGAGGAGATGATGCCGCCGGTGGCCAAGACCGATATGTTCCAGGCGGGCGTGTTCAACGGCATGGACGTGATCGTGCGCAGCCATTCGGTGAGCGCCACCAACCGTCCGGCGCCGGGCTTCGGCACGTGCTGCCTCAATATCGACGGCGTGAAGTACACGTTTTCGGGGGCGCCGGCGCACCAGATGACGCCGTGGGCGGGGCGCAACGCGCTCGAAGCGGTGATCCACCTGTTCAACAATATCGACGCGGCGCGCACCACCATGCGGCCGGAAGCGCGCATACAGGGCGTGATCACCGAGGGCGGGGCCGCGCCCAACGTGGTGCCCGACCGCACGCAGGCCGATTTCTACATACGCTATCCGGACGCCGTCTACCTGGCGCAGGTGCGGGAAGCCGTGGACAATGCAGCGCGCGCCGCGGCGCTGGCCACCGGCACCAAGGTGAAGATCGACAACTACGGCCGGCTGCGGGACGGCATCTCGGTGGCCACGCTTTCCGAGGTGGCTTTCGCCCATATGAAGCAGTTCGGCGCCACCAACGTGGCGGCGGCTCCGGGAAAGCCGCAGGGGTATGAGGAGACCGGCAGCGTTTCGAGCGCGATTCCGGGGATCGGGTTCGCGGCCCAGACCTCGACCTACGCCAACCACACCTACGAGATGGAAACCGACGCGCTGGCGGAGATCGGCCATCACGGCTTCGTGGTCGATGCCGAATCGATGGCCGCGCTGCTCTTCGATTTCGAAACCCACCCCGATTACCGCGCGGCGGTGAAGCGCGAATTCGACGGCATCCACGCGTTATTCGGCGAATACCAGGAAGCCCTTCAGAAGGTCTACCCGCGGCCTAATGTGCCCGATCCGCGGTAACGTATGATAACGGAAGACACGCCATACCTAGTCCGGGCTTCAGTATGACCACTCCAGTACCCACCCTTGAACCGGCCGATGCACGCCGCTATTTGCCGGTGCTGCTCCTGCTCTTCGCGGGAAGCGGCTGCTCCGCGTTGATCTATGAAATCGTGTGGTACCAGCTGCTGCAACTGGTGATCGGGTCGAGCGCGATCTCGCTGGGAGTGCTGCTGGCCACGTTCATGGGCGGGTTGTGCCTGGGGAGCCTGGCGCTGCCGCGGCTGCTGGCGGCACGGAAGCAGCATCCGCTGCGGGTGTACGCCAAGGTGGAGTTCGGAATCGCCGTGTGCGGGTTGCTGGTGCTATTGGGCATGCCCCTGGTGGACGGCATCTATGCGGAGGCGGTGGGCCACGGCATGCCGGCGATCCTGCTGCGCGCGCTGGTGTGCGGCCTGTGCCTGATTCCGCCCACCTTCCTGATGGGGGCGTCGCTGCCGGCCGCCGCGCGCTGGATCGAGACCAGTCCCGAGGGCGTCTCGTGGATGGGCTTCCTGTACGGCGGCAATACCGCGGGCGCGGTGTTCGGATGCTTGCTGGCGGGCTTCTACCTGTTGCGCGAGTTCGACATGACCACCACCACCTTCGTGGCCGCGGCGCTGAACGTGGTGGTGGGGCTGGGCAGCCTGGCGATTGCCGGGCGCACGCCGGCCCGGGCGTCGGAGCAGCCCCCCGCCGCGGCCGAGCCGGGCGCCAAGGCCTACTGGCCGGTATACGCCGCCATCGCCATTTCGGGCGCGTGCGCGCTGGGAGCGGAAGTGATCTGGACGCGCCTGCTGGGCCTCATGCTGGCGGCGACGGTGTATACGTTCTCGATCATCCTGGCGGTATTCCTGATCGGGATCGGGCTGGGCAGCGGATTCGGGTCGCTGCTGGCCCGCTCGTCGAAGCCGCGGCTGGCCTTCGGCTGCTGCCAGTTGGCGCTGGTGGGGGCCATCGGATGGACCGCCTTCATGCTGGCGGATTCCCTGCCCTACTGGCCGGTGAACCCGCTGCTCTCGACCAGCCCGTGGTTCACTTTTCAGATCGACCTGGTGCGCTGCCTGTGGGCCATCCTGCCGCCCGCGCTGCTGTGGGGCGCCAGCTTCCCCCTGGCCCTGGCGGCCGCGGCCCCCGCCAATAAGGACTCGGCGCAACTGGTAGGCGGCATCTATGCGGCCAATACGGGAGGCGCGATCGCCGGCGCGCTCAGCTTCAGCCTCGTCCTGGTGCCGTGGATCGGAACGCAGGGCTGCGAACGGGTGCTGATCGTGCTGGCGGCGATCGGCGCGGTGCTGATCCTGGCGCCGCTGGTGAGCGCGGCGCGGACGGTATACGGCGCAGCGGGCCTGGCGGCGGCGCTGGCCGCGGGCGCGGTGCTGGTGTCGCACGTTTCGGGCGTGCCTCCGGTGCTGATTGCATACGGCCGCCGCATCATGACCTCGATGACCCACACCAAGATCCTGTACTCCGGCGAGGGGATCAATTCGTCGATCGCCATCTCGCAGTGGGACGACGGCGCAGTGCAGTTCCACGTGAGCGGAAAGGTGGAGGCCTCCACCGAGCCTTACGACATGCGCCTGCAGCGGATGCTGGGCCACATGCCGGCGCTGTTTCACCGCAACGCGAAATCCGTGCTGGTGGTGGGCTTCGGCGCGGGGGTCACGGCGGGGACGTTCGTCACCCATCCGGAAGTGCAGCGCATCGTGATCTGCGAGATGGAGCCGCTGATTCCGCCGACAGCCACGCGGTATTTCGGCAAAGAGAACTACAACGTGATGCACGATCCGCGCGTCCAGATCGTCTACGACGACGCGCGCCACTACATCCTGACCACCAACGAGAAGTTCGACATCATCACGTCGGACCCGATTCACCCCTGGGTGAAAGGCAGCGCCACGCTCTATTCGAAGGAATATTTCGAGCTGGTGAAGCGGCATCTGAACCCCGGGGGAATCGTCACGCAGTGGGTGCCGCTCTACGAAAGCGATACACCCACGGTGAAGAGCGAGCTCGCGACGTTCTTCGACGTCTTCCCCAATGGCACGGTATGGGGCAACGAAAACAACGGCGGCTACGATTCGGTAGTGATGGGCCAGGCCGAGCCGATGAAGATCGACCTGGACGCGATGCAGGCGCAGATCGCGCGGCCGGACCACCGCGCCGTGGGGCAGTCGCTCTACGAGGTAGGCTTCCATTCACTGCCCTCGCTGCTGGCGACGTATGCCGGGCAGATGTCGGACCTGCAGCCGTGGCTGGCCGGCGCCGTCATCAATCGCGACGGCAATCTCCGGCTGCAATACATGGCGGGCCTGGCGCTTAACACGAGCATGGAAGCGACGATCTACAGCCAGATCCTGAGCTACCGGCGATTCCCCATGAACCTGTTCCAGGGTTCGGAAGACAAATTGCAAGCATTGCGGTATGCAATGGAGGCGAGCGGAACGCAATAGCCGGAAGGTCCTGTACTGGTCGATCGGCGGCGGCGCCGTACTGGCCGTGCTGTGCGCGGTGGGGCTGATCGGCGCGGGGAGATGGCTATCGCCGGCCGCGCGGCGCGAGGTCATCCGCGCGCTGAAGCAGCAGTACCGGAGCGATGTGGAGCTCCGCTCGCTCGAGGTCTCGTTCTTCCCTTACCCGCACGCCACCGGGGATGGACTGGTCTTCCGCAAAGACGGCCGCCGCGACGTGCCGCCGCTGATCGAGCTGGCGCACTTCGAGGCGCGGGCGGGATGGCTCGACCTGTTCCGCTCGCCCCGCCACGTGGACAGCGTGACGCTGCAAGGGCTCCGGATCCACATTTCGCACCAGGGTGCGGCACCGGATCGAGAGTCCGATCAGGGGAAGAAGGGCCCGCCGCCGTCATTCGAGATCGAGAGTGTCACGGCGGACGGCACGCTGCTCGAGCTACTCCCCAAGACGCCCGGGAAGGAGCCACTGACGTTCGACATTTACAAGCTCGCGCTGCGATCGGTGAGCGCGGACGGCCCCATGCATTATCACGCGCTGCTGCGGAATGCCAAGCCTCCCGGTCTGATTCACGCGACCGGCGATTTCGGACCCTGGCACGCCGACGACCCGGGCCAGACACCGGTGACGGGCGATTACCAGTTCTCCGACGCCGACCTCGGGGTCTTCAAGGGACTGGCGGGCAAACTCTCATCCACCGGCAGATTCGGCGGGCCGCTGGAGCGGCTCGAGGTGACCGGCCAGACGGACACGCCGGACTTCACGATCCTGGCGGGCAATCATCCGGTCCGCCTGACGACCACGTTCAGCGCAACGGTGGACGGAACCGACGGCGACACGCTGCTGCATCCGGTCACCGGTCACTTCGGCCAGACGACGGTGGTGGCAAACGGCGGAATCATCGGCAGGCCCGGCGTCCACGGCAAGACGGTTTCGCTCGATTCGACGGTGGAGGGCGGCAACCTGGCGGACGTGCTGCGTCTGGGCGTCAAATCCGATCCGCCGCCGATGACCGGCAAGATCAGCTTTCATTCCAAGATTCGAATACCGCCCGGACATCAGGATATCGCCGACAAGTTGTACCTGAACGGCCAGTTCGACGTGGCGTCGGGGAGATTTACGAGTGCGACGCTGGAAAAGAAGGTCAGCAGCCTGAGCGAACGCGCGCGCGGGGACACGGACAGCCAGGGGACGAGCGGTGCGGCATCGGAGATTCGTGGAAGATTTGTCCTGGACCAGGGAACAATTACGTTGTCGGGCATGGCATTTCAAATTCCGGGAGCGACCATCCGGTTGAACGGGACGTACGGACTCGAAGGCGAGAAGCTGGATTTTCGGGGCACGGCGACGATGCAGGCGAAGCTCTCGGAGATGACTACCGGGATCAAGTCGT
This sequence comes from Bryobacterales bacterium, assembly GCA_963836015.1. Taxonomy (GTDB): domain Bacteria; phylum Acidobacteriota; class Terriglobia; order Bryobacterales; family Bryobacteraceae; genus CAWCDJ01. Next base: position 251,658 of record CAWIIF010000005.1, read on the forward strand.
TTCTGCTGAAGGCGCTCGATCCGTTGTTTCACAAGAACAACGCGGGCGCAGTGATTCCGATTTATATCCGGGGCACGCGGGCGGATCCTTCGTTCGGGCTGGACTGGAAGCCGTGAGGGGCCGGCCCGCTCCCTCACGGTCGTGGCTCTGTGTTTTTTACCGCCGGGGATAGCCGGCCGGGGCTAGGGTGTAGGTCCGATCCCAGGAGGCCATGCGGCCGATCGGATCGCCGGAGATTACGATCTCGACACGCCGGTTCTGTTCACGCCCTGCGGCTGTGGCGTTGGACCCGAGCGGGCGCGAATCGCCGAGGTCCCTGGCAGTGACACTGCCCGCAGTGAGGCCCTGGTCCAACAGGATGCTTCGGACCGCTTCGGCGCGCGCCGAAGCGGATGAGCCGGCGGCGCTATTGGAAAAGCCTTCGACTTCGACGCGCAGGCCGGGATAGCGCGCCACGATGGCGGCCAGCCGGGAGACCTGGCTGACGGTCCCCTGGTTGAGCTCCGTACCGCGGAACGCCGGGTCGCCCAGTGTGACGATGAGGCCGCGCGGAGTGTCCCGAGTGGCAAGGAGGCCGCCGAGCTGGGCGGCGAGGCGCCGGCGCAATTCGGCCTTTTGAGGGTCCGGAGCGGGGGGAGCAGTCCGCTCGGCAGTCATCACCGCGGGGCTGGTGACGGCGGGGCGGGTCTCGGCGGCACGGGCGGCGGCCTCGGCACGCTCCCGCGCGGCGCGCTCGGCATCAGCCTGGGCGCGCGCGGCGTCCGCCTCGGCCCGCGCCTTCTGCACCTCGGCCTGGGCTTCCACCTGAGCCTGCTGCGCCTGGGCCGCCTGCTTTTGCGCGGCGGCAAGCTGCTCCTCCTGATGGCGCTGCTCGGCGATCACGCGGGCATCTTCCGCGGTTTGCGCGGCCTCCCGGGCGTTCTGGACTACCTTACTGCTCGGATTCTTGCCCGCTTCGAGACGCTTGGCCTCTTCGAACTGCGCCTGCGCCTTTTGGAAAGTCGCCGCGGCGTAGGTGTCGGCGCCGGCAGCACGCGCGATGCCGAGGGCATTCTGCGCTTCGTAGACCGCGAGCATGGCTTCGTATTTCTTCATTGAAACCTTCGGCATCGAAGCCACGTTGGCGTCCATCTGCTCTGGCACGTGCCAGGTATAGTGGCCGCGCGGCATCAGCTCATACTTGGCGTTGATGGGCTGCACCGTGCCTAGCGTGTCGGGGCGGATCTCGTTTTCGAGCACCACCACGTCGCTTGGACGGCGCGCCGCCGAATACGGCTCGGCCGTTACGATCAGGCCGAACGCCTGCAGATCCGTCGTAACGTGAAGGTCGGCCTTGTTCGAACCGCTGGGGACGATCTCTCCCAGGTTTCTCGCGGCACCCTCCGGCGTGATCGCCCAGAGGGTATAAGTCAGGTATTCGCGTCCGTAGGCCGAAGGCGATGTCAGGTTCTCGAATTTCGCATCGATTTCGGTCCTGCCCTGCTTCGATTCCACGGTAGCTTCTCCCTTGCCGTGGGGAAGCAGCACGGTGCCTCGAAAATCGATCTTTGTAGGACCCTGCCGGTATTGATAGTTGATCGCCTTGGTGGTGCGGTCTACAACGGTGACGTTGTAAATAGGTACTGCCTCCCGTTTAGGGGGCGCCTCCTGGCACATTGCTGGTAATGCAAAGACAAAGACCGCTGAACCGATGATCGTGCGCTTGAACTTCATTTTTCTCCCCTCGGAGTACCGTTAGATGCAAACCGGCTGCCAATTCGGGAGCTTTGTGCGGGAGATCACATCCGAGGCGGCCGCTGCGCCGCATGCGGAATCCAAGAAATAGGTGGGAAGCGAACGGCATGCAGGCCCTGGCCAACCTCGTCGCGATTGTGCATCTCGCCTATTTTGCGTTCGTCGTTCTCGGGTTCGCAGGTATCGTGACCGGCGCATTCCGGCACTGGAAGTGGGTGCGGAATTCCTGGTTCCGGATCCTTCACCTGCTGGCCATTTACATCGTCCTGGCAGAGGACGTGATCGGCCTGGTCTGTCCGCTCAATGTGGCGGAGACGGGCTTGCGGACTTCGGCGCGTGTGCCGGAATCGGGCGTGGGGCGGGTGCTGGACCGGCTACTGTACCACACCATCCACGGGACAGCCCTCGACATCATCTACTGGTCGCTGGGCATCGCTTCGCTGGCGCTTCTGGTTCTCGTGCCGCCCAACTTCCTGTCCCGCGCGCGCCGCCGGTGACGGCGGACTCGTCCCCGGCGGAACGAAAAGGGTTTCCATGCGTAATAATCTCTTTGGGGGTGACCCATGTCGCTCGGGCCCTCGTTCGCCCACCTGTGGCAGGACCTCGCTTACGGCCTGCGCATGTTCCGGAAGAATCCGGCGTTCTCTGCAATCACCGTGCTGACGCTGGCGCTCGGAATCGGCGCCAACACCGCGATGTTCAGCGTGGTGGATTCGATCCTGCTCCGTCCGCTGCCATATCCACGGTCCGATCGCCTCATGCTGGTCTGGGAGAAGCCCCCCAAAGGCCGTCAGAATAGCGTCTCGGCCGCGAATTTTCTGGACTGGCGCGAGCAGAACCAGGCCTTCCGAAACCTGGTCGGACTCACGTTCGGCAGCTTCAACCTCTCCGGCAAAGATCAGCCGGAGCGTGTGGACGGTATGCGGGCCTCCTGGGACTTTTTCGACATGGTCGGCATCCATCCGGCGCTCGGCCGCGGGTTTTCCGCCGAAGAAGACCGCCCGGGCGCGCCGCGTGTCGCGGTCATCACGCATGCCCTCTGGCAGCGGAGGTTCGGCGGCGACCCGCAAATCGTCGGCCGCTCGATCACGGTGGATGGCGAACCCTGCACGATCATCGGCGTCATGCCGGCCGGCTTCCGGTTCTTTTTCAGCCCCGAGATGTGGCTCCCGCTGGCGCTCGACCGGTCCAAGGCCACGCGCGATTTCCACTTCATGATCCCCATCGGCCGCCTGAAAGACGGCGTATCGCCGGCGCAGGCGCAGGCGCAAATGGACGGCATCGCCAAGAACATCGAGCGCGCCTACCCAAAATCGAACAAGGGCTGGGGCGTGTTCGTGCAATCCATGCAGGAGGCCGCAGTCGAGGGCCAGCGCCAGGGAGTGCTGGTGTTGTTCGGCGCAGTCGGGTTTGTGCTCCTCATCGCGTGCGTCAACGTGGCCAACCTGCTGCTGGCCAAGGCGGCCGCGCGGCAGAGCGAAATGGCGGTCCGCGCCTCGCTGGGGGCGGCGCGCATACGGCTGGTGGCGCAATTGCTCACGGAAAGTGTGCTGCTGGCGATTGCCGGTGGCCTGTTGGGGCTGCTGCTGGCCTTCTGGCTGGTGAAGACGCTGCACGCTCTCATCCCGGCCCAGATGCTGGCCGGCTTTTCTGAAATAGCGATCGATTACCGCGTTATGGCCTTTGCGCTGGGGCTTTCCATCGTCACCGGAATCTTCTTCGGGCTGTTTCCCGCCTGGCGCATCACCAACTTCAATCTGCACGACATCTTGAAAGAAGGCGGACGCGGCTCGCACGGCACGTCCGGTCAGGCGCGGTTCCGCAGCGTGCTGGTGGCCGCCGAAATCGCCCTTTCGCTGGTGCTGCTGGTGTGCGCCGGGCTGATGATCCGCAGCCTTTTCGCCATGCGGACCGTCAATCCCGGATTCCGGCCGGATCACGTGTTGACGATGCGGCTCTCCATGGCCGAGGGCCGTTATCCGGGCGCTCCGCGCGTGCGCCAGTTTTACCGCGAGGTCCTCGAGCGGGTCCGCGCGATTCCGGGCGTGCGGAGCGCGAGCATCTCGATGAGCCTGCCGCTCCAGGGTTCCGCTTTCGGCATGCCTTTTCAGGTCGCCAGCCATCCGCAGGTGCCGATCTCCGAAGCGCCCGGCGCCCCTTATGAGCTCGTGAGCGCCGACTATTTCCGCACCATGGGGATCGGCCTGGCGAAAGGGCGCGTGTTCACGGAGCGCGATAACGAGAACGGGCCTCCGGTGGCTGTGGTCAACGAGACCTTCGTCAAGAGGTACCTGCCGAAGGAGGAGCCGATCGGGCAGCGCCTGCTGGTGGAAGAGCTGGTGACCGGCAAGACACAGCTCGGGCCGCCGATCGCCTGGGAGATCGTCGGCGTGATCCGCGACGTCAAATTCGGCGGGTTGAACAGCGACGGGGTTCCGGTAATCTACGTGCCGCTGCTGCAGAGCCCCTGGCCCAGCGGTATTCTGGCGCTGCGCACCGAATCCGACCCCTCCGGCGTCACGCAGGCGGCGCGGTCCGCTCTGGCGCAGGTCGATCGCGATATGCCGGTGACGTCGGTCAAGACGATGGACCAGGTGGTGGCGGATTCCCTCTCGCAATCGCGCATTCAGACCTGGCTGATCGGCGCGTTTGGCCTGGTGGCGCTGATCCTCGCAGCTCTGGGGATCTACGGAGTGATGTCCTATGCCGTGGCGCAGGGCACGCACGACATGGGCCTGCGGATCGCGCTCGGCGCGAGCGCGGGCGACGTGCTCAAACTGGTTCTCGGCAAGGGAATGCTGTTGACCGGCATCGGACTGGTGGTGGGCGTGGCCGGCGCACTGGCGCTCACGCGCCTGCTCTCGAGCCTGCTTTTCAGTGTCAAGGCGACCGACCCGTGGACCTTCGTGGTGGTTTCGCTGTTACTGGCCGCGGTGGCGCTGGCCGCCGGGTTCATCCCCGCGCGGCGCGCGACCCGTATCGATCCTGTCATCGCTTTGCGCGTGGAGTGATCTTCGCGCCGCAGGAATCGCGGATGACGAGATAGCATTCCACCAGGATGTCGCGCACAAACGCGTCGGGCCGCTCGATGCGGTCGAGCATGGCGGCCATGGCGGCCTCTCCGATTTCGCGGCACGGCTGGTGCACGGTGGTGAGCGGCACCGGCAGCAGGCTCGCATATTCCACATCGTCGATGCCGACGATCCGTATATCGGCGGGAATGCGATAGCCCATCCCGAGCAGGACCTGCATCAGCTGCCCCGCCGTGCGGTCGTTGGCGCAGACAAACCCGCGGCCTTCCGGCTTGTGGCCGAGCATGGGGCGGACGGTCTCTTCGGCAATGGCCTCCACCTGCCAGACCGGGCCGCGCTCGAGCCCGATTCCGTTCGCCAGGAGCGCTTCACGAAAACCGGCGATACGGGCCTGGACGGTGGGCGCGCTGCCGGTGTGAGCCACCAGCGCGACGTGCCGGACGCCGAGGTCGAGGAGGTGTCCGGCAGCCATGTAGCCCGCGCGGCGGTTGTCGATGCCCACCAGGTCGTGCGGGGTGCGGCCGGGATACGGCGCGACGCAGCGATCCAGCAGGACGATCGGGATGCGCGCGGCTTCGAGCTGCGAAACGATCGCGAGATTGGTTTCGCGCGGCCGCTCACCGTTCTCGAGCGGGGCGAAGAAAACTCCGGCGACCCGTTTCCGGATGTACTGCCCGCACAGTTCGAGCGCCTGCTCTTCGGGGGAAGCCTGGCCGGCCGCCGCATGGCCCCATAGCAGCGCGTGGCGGCTAGCCCGCGGCGCGGCGGCGATGCCGCGGCAGATGGGCTCGAAGACTTCGGTGCTGCCCAGATCGGGGATGAGCAGCCCGAATACCATGCCGTCTTCCGCGGGATGCATATCGCGGATGTAAGTTCCCGACCCGGCGATGCGCTCCACCAGCCCGCGCTGCGCCAGTTCCCGCATGGCGCGCCCCACGGTGATGCGCGAGGTGCGGAACTGTTGCACCAGTGCCGCTTCGCTGGGGAACTTTTGCCCGGCGCGGTATTTCCCGGAGAGGATGTCCCCGGAGAGAGTCTCGAATACCTGCCGGTACTTGGGAGCGTGCGGTTCTGCGCTGAAGCTGCGCCGCGCCATATCCTGATATTACAGCTTTGTGCCGGAGTATAGCAACTTCACAAGTCAGGCGGCCATCCAATGACAGGTATGCTGGATACCATCGGATGGATCGCGACCGCCGTTTTTTCGACATCTTATTTCTTCCGCCAGCCCGCCGCCCTCCGCCGCATACAAGCTGCCGCGGCGTGTCTGTGGATCGCCTACGGGGTGGCCCTGCACGCCTTTCCGGTGATCGCCGCCAACGTGATTGTGGCGGCCGCCGCGCTGGTCTCGTCGGCCCGCCGGCAGACATCCTGATATCTCAGCTTTCTAACCGGCGGCGGTAACCGGCACGCCTCCCGCACATCCAAGGACCTATAGGCGTGGACCGCCTGGCTGGCCCTGTTCTGCCTCGCCGCAAGGAAACGGAAAAGGAGACAGATCTATGCAAGAGTGGGAAAACAAACCGAAGGAGTACCTGCTGGTCAGCGATTTCGACCAGACTCTGAGTTTTCACGATTCGGGAATCGTATTGAGCGAACTGCTGGGGGTCGGTGGTTTCGCCGAACGGATCGGCGGCCTCTCCCAGATTCATCTCGTGCAACAGGGCGGCGAGCTGGCCTACCTGCTGCTGCACGACCCGGAATTTCGCAAAGTACGCCGCGAGCACCTGGTGGAGGTGGGCAAGCACATCCGTCTGAAGCAGAACATCGGCATGCTTTCGCAGTTGCTGGCCGGTATCGACGGACACCGCTTCTCGTTCTACGTGGTGTCGGCGGCGCCGCAGGAAGTGATCCAGTCGGCGCTCGAGGGTATTGTCCCCGAGGACCACATTTTCGGCACGCAGTTCCGCTACGATCCGACCAGCGGGGAGATCCAGTCGATCGCGCGCGTGCCGGCCGGGTACGGCAAGGTGGCGGTGCTCGACGAGCTGCGAACCAGCCTGATGCTCAGCCCGGACCGCGTCGTATATGTCGGCGACGGCAGCTCCGACGTCCACGTGATGCTGCATGTCAATCGCATGTCGGGCTTGACGATCGCCGTCTCGGAGAACCGCTTTATTACGCAGATTGCGGCGCGCACGGTGCTGAGCGACGACGCACTGAGCGTGCTGGTGCCGGTGCTCGAAGACATCGTGGGGTGGAACCCGGCGCAGATCCGGGCGTTCTTCGACGCCCACGGCTTCGTGCTGCGCGATTGGGACAAGGTCCGCACCGACTCGCTGACGATCAGCCAGGCGGCCGGATCAGGTGACGCACTGCCCGTGTGATGAGATGATGTTCGATTGGGCACCGCAAATTCCCGCACCGCGCCGGCCGCCAGGCCGAGAAGCCGAAAAAAGTCCAGGCGCGCCGGCAAAGCGCCCGCCAAGGTCTCGCTGGTGTCCGAGGTTCTGGTGGTTTTCGTCCTGGCTGGAGTGGTGCTGTTTGCAGCGGGCCAGTGGTTTCACGAGCATTACACGGTAAGTCTGCAATCGCCGGTGCGGCTGCATTTTCAATGGCCGGTGGTACTGGCCGAGCGGGTCATCTCGGGCGATGCCTCGGAAGCTCAGTCGGATCAGAACGGCCGCCGGCTCTCCGCCTGGCAGCAGTATGCGTGCCGCAAGTTCGGCACCGACTGCCGCGTGGCGCTGGCCATCCAGCGCGCCGAAAATCCGCAGGGCAAGTGCGAGATCTATCACTACAACGCCGATGGAACGCTCGATTGGGGATATTTTCAGATCAACACCGTGCATCTCAAACGCCCAGGCCTGAACCTGCGCGACCTGCTCGACTGCAAAGCGAACATCGATTTCGCTTACCAGTTGTACCGCGAGCGGGGGTTCCAACCCTGGAGCACTTATAACAATGGGGCTTATCTCCAGTTCATGAAGAATCGTTAATGTTTTGATATCATTGAAGAGCGCCGTGGCAAGCAATCAGTCAATCCGTCCGTTTCTGTGCCTGTGGATCGCACTATCGCTGAATGCGCAGTTCGTTGCCGGGTCCTGGTCGGTTGACAGGGAAACCGTCCAACTCGTGGCGGCATCACCGGCGCCGTCACTCCAAATCAATCACGGCAATCCCCGGTTGGAAGGCTCGAAGGTCCGGAACGCGGCCGCTCTATTCCTTCTTCCGACTTCCAACGGCCGGACCCCGGATCGCCGCGACTCGGCCACGGCCACGGCCGGGCTTTCACAGCCCCGGACTGCTCTCCTGACGGCGCAAAGCGGCCGTTCTCCTCCCCACCGGATCTCCTCCTAATCTCAGGTACCCGATTCCGCCCATGACTGCGGGCGCGCGGCGAGAACTGTGCGCCCGGATTGACCAGGAGATCCTACTATGGAGCCAACGACGACGAACGTTTCCACCACCGAACCGAGTCACGCCCCTCGCAAGCTGACCGCGGCCGAGAACGTGATTCTGACAATAAAAATCCTCGCGGGCGCGGCGCTGCTGATGGCCGTGCTGTGGGGCGCCAACCACTGGACCTCCGCCAAATAAGCGGCGCGCCGCGCAATCCGGCGAGGCGGGGCGTATCACGCTTCGAAGTTATAGCCCTCCTCGCCGTGCTGGGTGACATCCAGGCCTTCGACTTCCTGATCCTGGTTCACGCGGAGGCCGATGGTGGCGTCGCAGATCTTCAGGATGACCAGAGTGCCGACGATCGCCAGCGCCCAGGCGATGCCGGCGCCGATCGCCTGGTTGACGATCTGCCCGCCGTTGCCATCGGCCAATCCGAGCGCCTGCGGCTGTCCGGAGGCATTCTTTAACGCATCATTGATCGCGTTGGTCGCGAATACACCGGTGAGCACCGCGCCGAGTGTGCCGCCGGCGCCGTGCACGCCGAAGGCGTCCAGCGAATCGTCATAGCCGAATATGCGCTTTACCTTCACCACCATGAAGTAGCAGAAAACGCCGGCGCACAATCCGATCAGCATGGCGGGAAACGGCTTAACGAATCCCGATGCGGGAGTGATTGCCACCAGGCCGGCCACACAACCCGAGATGCCTCCCAGAACACTGGGCTTGCCGTTGTGCAGCCATTCCGCGAGCAGCCAGCCGATGGTCGCGGCGGCAGCGCCGAAGTGGGTCGCCACAAAAGCGCTGGTAGCCAGGCCGGACGCTCCCAAAGCGCTGCCGGCATTAAAGCCGAACCATCCGACCCACAGCAGACAAGCTCCGATGAAACTGATCACCAGGTTGTGAGGCTTCATGGATTCGGTCGGGAATCCCACCCGCTTGCCGAGGTAGAGAGCGCAGACCAGCGCGGAAACTCCGGACGTAATATGCACGACGGTGCCGCCCGCGAAATCGAATGTCGCAACCCTGCCGCCTAGGAACGCGTTCAGGAATCCGCCCTTTCCCCACACCATGTGAGCCATCGGCGTGTAGACGAGCAGGCTCCAGAGGATCATGAACAGCAGCATGGCGCTGAATTTCATGCGTTCCGCGAAGGCCCCGGTGATGAGCGCCGGCGTAATGATGGCGAACATCAGCTGATACACCATGAAGGTCTGCTGCGGGATGGTGGCCGCATAGTCCGGATTAGGCGTGCTGCCAACGCCGTTCAGAAATGCGGCGTCCAGGTTGCCCAGAAAGCTTCCGGAGCCGCTGAACGCCAAACTGTAGCCGACGACAGCCCAGACGACTGTGACGACGGCCATCATGATGAAGCTTTGCATCATGGTGCCCAGGACGTTCTTGCGGCGCACCAGGCCGCCGTAGAAAAGCGCGAGACCCGGTCCGGTCATCATCAGGACCAGGGCCGCGCAAACCAGCATCCAGGCGTTGTCGCCGGCGCTCTGAGCGGACCGCACCGCGGTCTCGAGCGACGCGAGCCTCGCCTCTGTATCCGGGACGCCGTTTGCGAACCCAGGTGAGGCCAATAGGCCCAAACCTGCAGCCAATGGCAGGACTTTCCCTTTCAGGACAGGACGCACTCCTGACTTCATGTCGATCACCCTCTCTGCGTTAGTTTTCTGGAAGCGGCGGCGGCTAGACGGGTCGAGGGGGAGCGCGCCCGTGACAAGCGGGCGAGCAAACCAGAGCGGGAAGCGGGCGCGAATGGAAGAGCGCGAGGCCCATGCAGCACGGCCCCGGCGGAACGGCCACGGCCGCACGAATAGCAGCGGTCTTCTTTTGATGGGGGCTTGAGCCGGACGGCCTTAGGGGCCGGCGCGCGACTACCGAATAAGCGCCCCGGGAGGTGCCTGCGAAACCGCGCGGGCGTGTGTGCTGTTGCGGATCGGCCGCCAGGTCCGTCGCGCTGGACGCGGCGGTTACGAAGAGGCAGATGGCCAGCGCGACGAGGCGCACGGGCTGCGTTCGAAATGGAGACTGAATGCTCACACCCAACGGGCCGTTGTTCAATTATCGGGGAGGCGACCTCCCCGGCGCGATGCATTGTTTCTATGCGCGGAATTCAAAACGCTTATTGCGCCGCCTTCGGCGCATCGGCACGGTCGCGGCTCTGTGATGGTCAGGAGCGCATGGCCTCAATCGGATCGATCCGCGCCGCCTCGCGTGCGGGCAGGACGGCCGCAGCGACCGACACCACGCCCAGCAGCAAGGCTGCGCCGCCCACGCTGACGGCGTCGATCCCCGTCACCCCGAACAGTACAGACTGCATCACCCTTCCGGCAACCAGCGTCAGCAGCAGGCCTGCCCCGATCCCGACGCCGATCAGCCGCCCCGCGCCCGCTACCAGCGAGAGTACGATCCGTTCGGGCCGCGCGCCCAGCGCCATCCGCACCCCGATCTCCTGACGCCGCGAGGTCACCATCTGCGCGATCAGGCTGTACAGCCCCACTGCCGCCAGCAGCATCGCCGCCAGCGCGAACAGGCCCAACATCTGGACGTTCGCCTTGGGCCGGTCCAGCGTCGCGTCGAGCGAATCCTCGAGACGCTGCAGCCCGAAGATGGCCCGGCTCGGGTCCACGCCGTGCACTATCTGCCGCACGGCTCCCACGAGAGCCATCGGATCGCCGGCTGTCCGCACCGCGTACTCCGGATCGGGCCACATGCCGCCCGTCGCGCACAAATAGACGTACGGATACGCGGGGGCCTCCACCGAGTCCTCCTTCACGTCCCCGATCACCCCCACGATCTCGATCGGACTGCGGTCGAAGCTCAGGTGCCGTCCCACCACGTTCGCGCCGCGTGCGTAGACATCGACGAACCGCCGATTGACCATCGCCTTCCGCGGCGCATTAAAATCGGTCCGCAATTCGGGACACCACTCACCCGCCAGCAGCGGCGCCTGGAGAGCCTTCAAATACCCCGGGCTCACGGTCCGCTCGCCCGCCGGCATCTTGCCGGTGTCGTCAGCCTGGCCGCCGTCCATTGTGATCTGATATCGGAGCGTCGCGCCCGAGACCGGCAGGAAGTTGCTGAGTCCGGCCGCCTCCGCTCCCGGAAGCTGCTGCAAACCGGCCAGCAACTGCTGCTGGAGGCGCCCCACGCGCGTCCGGTCCTCGTCCCACGCAGCACCGACGTGGAACAGCAGCACGTGCTGCGGGTTGAAACCCAGTTCGACATGGTTCAGGTTGTAGAAACTTCGCACCAACAGCCCTGCGCTCGAAAGCAGAACCATGGTGAGCGCGATCTGCCCGCCCACAAGCACACGCTGGACCATCTGCCGCCGGCCCACTACGCCGCGGCCCGCGCGGATCAGGGTGGCCGTGTACCGGGCGGCCGTGGCCCGCCAAGCCGGCAGCAGCCCGAACGCCAGCGACCCCGCCAGGCTCACTCCCGCCGCGAACGCAAGCGCCCTCCAATCCACCGCCAGCTCATTGATCCGCGGCACGTCCGAGAAGACTTTCGCCAGTGCGCCGAGGGAAAGCGCCGCTGCGTACCATCCCGCCAGAGCCGCCGCTGCCGCGAGCAGCACCATCTCGCGCATCAGCGCCCCTACCACCTGCGCGCGGGTCGCCCCGATCGAAACCCGGATCGCAATCTCCCGCTCCCTGCGGTGCAACTGCGCGAGCACGAGGCTTGCCGCATTCGTCACCGTGATCGCCAGCAGCAGCCCCACCGCCCCGAACAGCAGGAGCAGAGGCCGGGCCGAGTCCCCTACCCGGAACGCCTTGAGGTCCGCTACACTCACCGACCAGCCGCGGTCGGTCTTCGGGAATTGCTCCGCGAGGCCGCGCTCGACGCCGTCCAGGTCCGCCTGGGCCTGCGCAATGGAGATCCCCTGTTTCATGCGCCCCACGCCGTTCAGAAACCGTGCGTCGCGCATCCCCATCATGAACTGACCGAGCTGCGCGGGCACCCAGACGTCGATGGCCGGCGAGGGAGATTCCTTGGGCATCACACCGACAACGCTGTACCCCTGCCCGCCGATCAACAAGCGCCGGGACGTGATCTTTGGATCCAGCCCATAGCGCCGCGCCCACAGCCCGTAGCTGATCACGGCCGCGCCCGGGCCGCCCGGCCGCTCCTCCTCCGGGGTGAATCCGCGGCCGATCACGGGCCGTACGCCATACACCTCGAAGTACCGCGGCGTGACCCGCAGCCCGCTCAGGCGCTCCGGCTCTGTCCCGCTGGTGTCCGTCACGTTCTCACGGTACAGGCCCGTGATCGCGGTGAAGGCATGGTTCAGGCGGTTCCAATCCTCCAAACGCGCCGGAGCGATAAGGCTGGTCTTCTGGTTCTTCGCCGAGCTGGCCTCGTAGACGGTCACCAGCCGGTCCGCATCCGGATAGGGCAGCGGCTTCAGCAGCACCGTGTCCACCACCGAGAACAGCGCCGTATTGACGGCGATCCCCAGCGTGAGCAGCCCGCCCACCGCCAGTGCGAACGCAGGCCTGCGGACGAGCGAACGAAAAGCGAACTTCCACGGCAGCATGAGGGTTAGACGGCCGGCCCCGCAATCGGTAAGCTATCGCTGCGCCTGCCACATGAGGAATCCGATGATGGTCTTACCGTCCTCGATCTTCCCCTTGCGGATCAGCGCCGCCAGCTCCTTTTTCTTGAACCAGCGCGACTCGATGCGCTCATCGTCCATCGGGGTTGCCTGGCCCTCGGTCAGGTCCGTCGCCAGGAAGATCGTCATCCGCTCCTCTACATATCCCGGGCTCGGCCAGAAGGACACCAGCTTCCTCCACTTCTTCGCGCGGTAGCCGGTCTCTTCCGCCAGCTCGCGCTTGGCTGCCTCGAGCGGTTTCTCGCCCGCGTCGAGCTTTCCCGCCGGAAGCTCCCACAGCTCTTTACCCGCCGGAAGCCGGTACTGACGCACCAGCAGGATGCCCTTCTTCCGGTCCACCGCCATCATCACGGCCGACCCGGCGTGGCGTACCACCGAGCGCCGGATCTCGAAGCCGGCCTTCCGGTCGACGGCCTTGTCTTCACTTACACGGAACAGCTTGCACTGGTAAACTTCGCGGGATTCTGTGATTTTCATGATCTTGTGCGCAGGGCTTTAGCGAAACGGTCCGCAGGCAGGGTGTTCAGGATATCGTGCGGCCCGAGCCATCCCCGCCGCGCGGTCACCACTCCGTACTTCATACTCGCGAGGTGCTTGGGATGGTGTGCGTCCGTCGAGATGGTGAACCGCGCGCCTTTCGCCTTGGCGGAGCGGATCAGCGCGCCGTGCAGGTCCAGCCGCTCCGGGCTCGCGTTGATCTCGAGCCACACGCCGCGCTTCACCGCCTCTGCCACCACGCGCTCGAAGTCGAACGGAAAGGCGTCGCGCTGCAGCAGCAGCCGCCCGGTGGGGTGCCCCAGCACTCGCAGGTGCGGACATTCGAGCGCGCGCAGCAGCCGGTCCGTCATCTCCACCGACTCCAGGTTCATGTGGCTGTGCACGCTGCCGATCACGAGGTCCAGCTCCGCCAGCGCGTCGTCCGCCAGGTCGAGCGCGCCATCCTTCAGGATGTCGCACTCCAGGCCGGAGAAGATGCGGATGCCCAGGCCGTCGTGGTTGATCTTCCGCACCTGCTTCGCGAAAGCCACGGCGCGCGCCTCGTCGAGACCGTTGGCCATCGCCAGGGCCTTCGAGTGGTCCGTGATCGCGATGTACTCGTAGCCGAGATGGCGTGCCGCCTCCGCCATCTCCTCCAGCGTGGCGCGCCCATCCGTCTCGGTGGTGTGCATGTGGATGTCGCCGCGGATATCCTTCAGATCCACCAGCTCCGGCAGCTTCCCTTCCTCCGCCGCCTCGATCTCTCCGCAGTTCTCGCGCAGCTCGGGTGGAATCCACGAGAGTCCCAGCGCCTGGTATACGCCCTCTTCGGTTTCGCCCGCTACGCGAGCATCGTCCTCCACGCGGAAGAGCCCGTACTCGCTGAGCTTCAGCCCCATCTTCACCGCGCGCGTGCGGATCGCGACGTTATGGTCCTTGCTGCCGGTGAAGTACTGCATGGCCGCGCCGAAAGTATCGGGCGCCAGCGTGCGCACGTCCACCTGCAGGCCCTCATGCCCCACCTTGGCGCTGGCCTTGTTTCCGCCGCGCGCGAGCACTTCCTCCACGCGCGGATACTTCAGAAACGTTTCGAGTGCCGCGGTGGCGTCCGGCCCGGTGACCAGCAGGTCGAGGTCCCCGACCGTCTCCCGTCCGCGCCGCAGGCTGCCCGCCGGTGTAATCGCATCCACGCCCGGGACCTTCTTCAGAACGTCGATCAGCTCGGCCGCGACTCCCTCGGCATAGCTCAGCAGGTACCGCCCGCTGCGCTGCCGGTACTGCGCGATCGACCGCAGCACCTTTTCCTCGAGCTTGGCCCCCATTCGGGGCAGCACGCGAAGCTTCTCTTCCTGGCACAGCCTCTCCAGCTCGTCGATAGTGCTAACGCGGTAGTGCTCGAAGATCAGCGCGATGCCCTTAGGCCCGAGTCCCTGGATCTTGAGAAACTCCAGCGCGGTGGGTGGGAACTTCTGCAGCATCGCGTCGCGGCGGTCGCAGGACTGGCGCTCGCAGATCTCCTGGATTGCCACTGCCAGCCCCTTGCCGATCCCCGTAATGTCGGTGATCTTGCGCTCCGGGTCGCGCAGGATGTCGCAGATCCGCTCGGGATACCCTTCGACAGCGGTTGCTCCGTTGCGGTAGCTGCGGATGCGAAAGGAGTCCTCGCCAGCGATCTCCATGAGATCGGCCGTCTCCCACAGCAGCCGCGCGATTTCCTTGTTCTCCAACGGAGGCCTCGCCCCATTGTAAGACGCCCGGTACCTCTAGCTTCGCGGGATTCCGCACACCGCCGCGACACCCGCGGCGCCTGGCCGTGCCTGTGGATGCAGAGGCGTGTAGTACTTCGGCGGCATCTCGCCGGTCGCGATGGCTGTGCACATCTGGCTGATCCGCAGCGACGACATTTCCGGACCGTAGAGATTCCACTGCGAGAGATTGAGGTGAGCGCGTCCCTGGTTCACGTCGCGCGCCACCACCCAGGAAACCGGCGCGATGCCGCTATACCACGGCCATTCGGTCCGGTGCGTATGGCAGTCGCGGCAAGATCGCTCCAACACGGCTGCCGCGTGTGGCGGGGGCTTCACCACCGCCTCAAACGACGCGCCGGGGTCGGCCGGCGGATTCGTCAGCTCCGGCCGGTGCAATTGTGCGCCGGCCGCCGCCACCACGACCAGGAGCACCGCGGTTCTCAATTTGCGCATGGCTAGTCTCCCATCTGCGGCTTGGGGGTCTTCGGCGTGCTCTTCGGCAGTTCCGGCTTCTGGATGTATTGCGCCGGTATCTCACCTGTCAATGATTGGAGGAACGTCACGATCGACCTAACCTCCCGGGCGCTCAACTGCCGGGCAAGCTGATAATCGCCCATCTGTACGACCGCCTGGTCGAGGGTCGCCACCTTGCCGTTGTGGAAGTATGGGGCGGTCATCGCCACATTGCGCAGCGACGGCACCTTGAACATCATCCGGTCGCTCTCGTGCTTCGTCACCTTGAAGCGGCCGAGGTCGCTGGTATCCGGGTAGGGTTTCATCGCGCCGATCCTCTGGTACAGGTTGCCCCCCACCAGTTTGCCGGCGTGGCACGTCGGGCACCCCGCCTCAACGAAGGTATTAAGGCCGGCCTGCTCCTCCGCCGTCAGCGCGGCCTGATCACCCTTCAGGAATTTGTCCCATCGTGCCGGGGTGATCAGACCTCGCTCGAATGTGCCGATCGCGAGGCCCACATTGTCGTAGGTGACCGGATCCTTGGCATCCGGGAATGCGCGGTGGAACGCCGCGACGTATTCCGGAATCGATTTCAATACCGCCATTACCTGGGTGTCCGATGCCATGGCCATCTCCACCGGGTTCAGCACCGGGCCTTTCGCCTGCTCCTCCACGTCCGGGGCGCGGCCATCCCAGAACTGCACGAAGTTCGCCGCTGCGTTGTACACGGTCGGCGAGTTGCGGTCGCCGTGCTGGCCCTTGAAGCCTTCGGACGTCGGCTGGCCATCCACTCCGTACTTGGCCAGGTCGTGGCAGGAGTTGCAGGCAATCGTCTGGCTCTTCGAGAGCCGGGCGTCGTAATACAACTGCCGGCCGAGCGCGACCTGCTCGTCGAGCGGGCCAGACGCCTTCGCGGGAATCGTTGCGGGAAGGGGCGCGAACATGCTGAGCTTCGCCTGGTCGATACCGGGGGCCTCCTTCCTGGCGCAGCCGGTGAAGACGACCAGCGGGAGGATCGTAGCGATGACGGCTTTGTGCATAGAGATCTCCATAGAGTTTCAGGTCTCCTTATATTATATAGATAGCGTGTCACCTTTTCCTCCCCTTTGCATCCTTGCCGGTGGAGTTCCCGATGAATTCGTACAGTTTTGCGACCATCCTCTGCCCGGTGGATTTCAGTGAGATCTCCGCCCATGCCCTGCGCGCCGCCTCCCTGCTGGCCACTTGCGGCAATGCCACTCTGGTGGCCGCCTATGCGAACTGGTTCGAGGCGCCGCCCTACTTCACCGAGGCCCAGATCGGCGCGTTGGAGCGGGAGGTCCGCGAGTCGGCCCAAGCCGCGGAAGAGAGCCTCGCAGACTTCGTGAAGTCGGTGCTCGGCGAACGCGCCGCGTGCGTCGAGACCCGGGTCGTGGACGGGCTTCCCGCCGACGGCATCCGCACGGCCGCGGAAAGGGTGCATTCGGACCTGATCGTCATGGGCACGCACGGCCGCGGCGGCCTGAACCGGTGGATGCTGGGCTCGGTCGCGGAGCGCGTACTCCGGGAGAGCCCCATCCCGGTTCTCACCGTGCGGACCGAAGCGCGCTGGCCCATACGGCGCATCCTGTGCCCGGTGCACGACACCCCGGTTTCGCGCCGGGCCCTCAGCATGGCCGCCGGCTTGAGCGCCTGCCTGCAGGCCGAGTTGACGGTCCTGCACGTTCATGAGGCGTCAGGCGATAAGTTCCTGACCAGCCTTTGCGACTGGATTCCCGCCGAAGAACGAGCCCGCTGCAGCATTCGGGACCTGGTCCGGCACGGCGACGCGGCCGAGGAGATCATCAAGGTTGCCGTCGAAGAGCCGTTCGATCTACTGGTGATTGGCGCCGCCCGTCGACGCTTCTTTGAAGGAATGGTCCTGGGGACCACCACGATCCGCGCCGTTCGACACACGCCCTGCCCGGTATTGACGGTGGGCGCCCGTCTCCCATAGCGCCCTCTCGCAGTTGTGCCGCCCCACCGATTAGCGGGACAATCGGTGCATGCTGTCTCGCCTCGTGCTGCTGTGTGCCACAGCTCTGCCCCTTGCGGGGCAAACGTACAACCCCCTTTACCAGGCCATGCGCTGGCGCCAGGTCGGGCCTTTCCGCGCGGGCCGCGTCACGGCCGTGGCGGGCATCGCCGGCAATGCCGCGGTCTATTACATGGGAACGCCCGGCGGCGGCATTTGGAAAACCGTCGACGGAGGCGTAGTCTGGAAGCCCATCTTCGACCGGGTGCCGGTCTCGTCGATCGGCGCCATCGCGGCCGCACCCTCAAAGCCGGACGTCGTCTACGCCGGCACGGGCGATGTCAGCATGGTGGGCGGCTCGGTCAACATGGGCGACGGCGTCTACCGCTCGGACGACGCCGGAATGACCTGGCGGCATATCGGCCTGGAGGACACCGAGCACATCGGCAACCTGTGGGTGGATCCCGCGAACCCGGATGTCGTCGTGGTGGCCGCGCTTGGCCGCACGTACTCCAAGAACCCGCAGCGCGGCGTCTTCAAGACGACCGACGGCGGTAAGACCTGGCGCAAAGTGCTCTATAAAGACGATACGGCCGGAGCTGTCGACCTGGCCTTTGCTGCGGGAAATCCGAAGATCGGCTTCGCGGCGCTGTGGGAGCACTACACGAACCCCGGCCACGACCGCGGCGCGATTGAATCTTCGGGATTTGCGGGCGTCTATAAGACCACGGACGGCGGCGATACCTGGGCGCAGGTCACCGACGGGCTGCCTTCCGGCCGGCTCGGGCGGATCGGCGTGGCGGTGTCGGCGGACGGCCGGAAGGTCTTCGCGATCGTGGCCGGCGCCGGCCGCGGCCCAGGCTCCGGCGGCGGCCTCTACCGGTCGGATGACGGCGGCGCCCACTGGAGCCGCAGCACCCAGGATCCGCGCATACAGGGCAGCGGCTACTTCAGCCGCGTGTTCCTCGACCCGAAGAATTCGGACGTGGTCTACGTCGCGCAGACATCGCTCTACCGCTCCGAGGACGGCGGCCGCACTTTCAGCTCCTACAAGGGCGCGCCGGGCGGCGACGACAATCACGCCCTGTGGATCGACCCGTCCGATTCCAGCCGCATGATCATGGCCAGCGACCAGGGGGCCACCATCAGCATGGACGGCGGCAAATCGTGGAGCTCGTGGTACAACCAGCCCACCGGCCAGATCTACCACCTCTCCACCGACAATCGCTATCCGTACTGGGTCTACGGAACGCAGCAGGACAGCGGCTCGATCGGCACGCTCAGCCGCGGCGACTACGGCGAGATCACGTTCATGGATTGGGACCCCGTGGGCGGCTACGAGTTCGGCTACATCGAGCCCGATCCGCTGAACCCCAACCTGGTGTATGCCGGCGGGCCGAGCCGCGGCCTTGTGCGCATCGACCGCGCCAACCGCCAGGTGTCGACCGTCTCGCCGAGCGTCAGCCGCAATAACGACTACCGCATGGCGACCAATCCGCCCCTGGCGTTCTCCACACACGATTCGCACGCGCTCTACCTGGGATCGCAGTATCTGCTCGAGACCCGCGACGGCGGCGTCCACTGGAAGGCCGTCAGCCCGGACCTCACGGAGCGCCCCGGCAGCCCGCCGCCCGCCGAAACCGCCGCCGCACCGGAGGCAACGCTGCCCGCGAAGCCGAGAGCGCAGGAGCAGCAGGAGACCATGCGGCCGGCCTTCCGCGCCGCCATCAACACCTTTGCGCTCTCGCCCGTCTCTGCCGCCGTAATCTGGGCGGGCACCAACAACGGCCTGATCCAGATCACCAAAGACAACGGCGCGAAGTGGCAGAATATCTCTCCTGCGAGTCTCACCGCCTTCTCGCAGATCAGCATGCTGGAAGCCTCGCATTTCGATGCGGCCACTGCATACGCGGCCGTAGACCGCCACGAGGAGAACGACTTCCGCGCGCACTTCTACCGCACTCACGACTCGGGCAAAACGTGGCAGGAGATCTCCGCCGGCATTCCCGAGGGCAGCTTCGCGCGAGTGCTGCGCGAGGACCCGGTGCGCAAGGGCCTGCTCTATGCCGGAACGGAAAACGCCGCCTACGTCTCCTTCGATGACGGCGACCACTGGAGCTCTCTGCAACTCAACATGCCCACGACCTCGGTCCGCGACCTGGTAGTTCACGGCGACGACCTGGTAGCCGCGACCTACGGCCGCGCCTTCTGGATTCTCGACGACCTGACGCCGCTGCGCCAGATCGACGCCTCCACTGCCGCCACCGCGGCACTACTCTTCCGCCCGGAAAGGGCGCTCCGCGCGCGTCTCGACCTGAACCAGGACACGCCGCTGCCGCCCGAAATGCCAGCCGGCCAGAACCCGCCCAACGGCGCAATCCTCAACTATTACCTTTCCACGTCTCCCGCAAAGGACATCACGCTCGAGATCTACGACAGCGCGGGCAAGCTCGTGCGTCAGTACTCCACCAAGGCGGAGCAGCCTTCCGCCGAGCCACCGCCCAACGTGCCGGATTATTGGATCGGCCACCCCGAGCCGCTGACACGCAACTCCGGCATGAACCGTTTCGTCTGGGACCTGCGCTACGCCCCACCGCCGGTGCTGCGCCACGAGTACCCGATTTCCGCGTTGTATCAGGGCACGCCCGGGCTGCCGCTCGGCGCTATCGCGACACCCGGCACATACCGCGTGAAGCTTCAGGTCAACGGCCGCACGTACGAGCAACCGCTGACGGTGGCAATGGATCCGCGGGTGGATGTCTCGAATGAAGCGCTCTCACAGCAACTGGACCTGGAGTCGAAGATCATCGGCCTGGTAGCCGAGAGCTACGATTTCTACCACAAGGCTCTGCTTGTGCGGCAAACTCTGGCCGGCGATCAGAAGGAGTTGGAGAAGCACGCAGGGGCGGCTCTCACCACGCTCAAGGATTTCGACCAGAAAGCGATGCGGCTGCAGGGGTCGGACACGGGGTTCGGCGGCGGCGCCGGCCGGGGCGTAAAGCAGGCTCCGGCATTTGCGCCGCTCAACCGCAACCTTGGCTCTCTGGCGACCATCGTGGACAGCCAGGACGCAGCTCCCACACCGGCCATGCAATCGGCCTACGAGGAGTACTGCCACGACCTGGCCTCGGCAGCGCAAAGCTGGAACGCGCTATTGAAGGACGAGCTTCCCGGCGTGAACGGCGCACTGGAGAAACAGGGCGTAGGGCCGCTGGCTGGCGCGCCGCTGGCGGTTCCTACGTGCCGGTAGAGAGGGCGAGCTCCGCTCGCCGCTGGGGGCAGGCCAGGAGGCCTACCCTACGGGGAGTTTCCAGGGCTTGCGGTAGCGGCGCGTCACGTACTGGTTGGCGTTGGTATGGCCGGTGAAGCGCTCGCGGTCGTCGTCCCAGTTGAGGCGCTCGCCGGTGCGGTAGGCGATGTTGGCCATCAGCCCGCTCTTCGTCAGGCGGTGGCCATACTCGATGTCGCAGGTGGTCCGTTGACGGGACTTTATGGCGTTCAAGAACTCGCGGATGTGTCCCGGTGAATCGGGGATGCTCGGCGGCGGGGGCTGGAAGGCCTCGTCCCGCTTGCCCTTCATGTAGATCTCGTAGCGGTTGTAATTGACCACCATGGTGGCCTTGGAGCCCTGGAAGATCACGCTGTTGCCCATGGCGGGGAAGCCGGGCCGCCCTTGCGGGTGGAGGGTCCACGTGAGGATGAGGTTCGGGTATTCGCAGACCACCTCGAGCGTGTCGGGAGTCTCGGCCAGATCGTGGACGCCCCAACGCCCTCCGGCCGCCGAGACGCTTTTCGGCGCTTTCAGGTCGAGCGCCCAGTAGGCTACGTCCGTGTAATGGCACCAGAAGTCGATCAGGTAGCCGCCCGAATAATCCCAAAAATAGCGGTAAGTGAAGTGCGAGCGCAGCGGGTTGTAAGGCCGCTTGGGCGCGGGCCCCAGCCAGAAATCGTAGTCCAACTCCGGCGGCGGAGCGGCATCGTCGGGCTTGCCGAGATCTCTGTCCCCGGTGGCGAGCGAGCAATCCACGCGATGAATATCCCCCAGCGCGCCCGAGCGGATCACTTCCACCACGCGCCGGTAAGTCGGCAGGTCGTTGTGAATGTGGTTGCCCATCTGCGTGATGCGCTCGTGCCGGCGGGCCGCAGTGACCATGGCGCGGCCGTCGCCGATGGAGTACGAGAGGGGCTTCTCGACGAAGACGTCCTTGCCCGCCTGGCAGGCATGGATGACCGGCAGCGCGTGCCAGTGATCGGGAGTCGCCACCATCACGGCATCGAGGTCTTTGCTCTCGATCAATTTGCGAAAGTCGTGGAATTTGGCGGGTGTGTGCCCCTGCGTTTTTTCGACGAGGGCCGCGGCGCGGTCCAGGTGCGTGCGGTCGACATCGCAGACCGCCGCGGCGGAGACATCGGGGTGGCGCATGAATTCGTTGAGGCGGGAGGTGCCCTGGCCGCCCAGGCCGATGAAGCCCACTTGAATCCGGTCGCTCGCCGGCGCCGCGGAAGCGGGTTTGCGGACAGCCGACAGGCCAAGCCCCGCGGCCGCCAGTTGCACGAAGGTCCTTCTGCTGGTTTCCGTCATCTGCAGTCAGGCTATGTCAGGGACAACCGCGCATGCAAGTGGACGCGCCGGGACGCGGTCGGGGAGAATAGGTCCTGACATGGCAAGAGTCCTCGCGATCCACGCCCATCCTGACGATGTTGAGATCCTGGCCGGCGGCACTGTGGCGATGCTGGCAAAGCTCGGGCACGAAGTCCTGATCGCCACCATGACGCCGGGAGATTGCGGCTCGCGCGAATTCCCGCCGGAGGAGATCGCCTCCATCCGCCGGTTGGAAGCGGCGAGCGCCGCGGCGTTGATCGGCGCAACCTACGTCTGCGTCGAGTTTCGCGACCTCGCGATTTTCAACGACGACGCCTCGCGCCGGCGCGTCACCGAAATCCTGCGGAGAACCGGCCCGCAGGTGGTGCTGGCGGCTGCGCCATCCGACTACCACTGCGACCATGAGGCAGCCAGCGCGCTGGTTCGCGACGCCTGCTTCGCCGCCCCGGCGCCGAACTACCGCACGGGCAGCGAGGAGCCGGCACCTCGCCTCGAGGCCATTCCGCACCTGTACTATATGGACCCGGTCGGCGGCGTCAAACCGGATGGCACGCTCGTCACCCCCGATTTCGTCGTCAACGTGGAGGCCACGTTCGAGACCAAGCGCCGGATGCTGGCCGAACACGCCAGCCAGCGAAAGTGGCTGCAGCAGCACCACGGCACCGACGACTATATCGACGCCATGGAGCAATGGACGCGCAAGCGCGGACTGCTCGTGGGAGTCACGTACGGCGAAGGGTTCCGGCACTATCGCGGGCATCCCTACCCGGAGAGCCCGTTGTTGGAGGAGATGCTCGCGGAGATGGTGGTGGCAGTCTCGTGACGGCGCTTAGGCGCGCATCAGGGCCGTGCGGAATCGGGCGCGCAGGATCTCGACTTCCATCAGGGCGGTCTCGATGCCGGTTGCAGTCAGCTCCCAATCCTCGGTGAAGCGATCGATCGTGAGCGCCGCGAACTCCGGAGAGAGCGCGGCGGCGCGAGACTCGTCCCCGAAGTAGTCGGTGAGAATCCGGAGGGCCCACTCGCCTTGGCGCTGCGGCAGATCCAACAGGCGGGGCGGCTCGCCGGGTCTCCGCACCACGACTTCCCATCCGGCGGCGGTTCGAATGCCCTGGTATTTCATCGTGAGGTTTACTGAGGTCTCCTGATATGTACATGATCTCACGATTGAGCGGGTCGGGCGATTGCCACAAGGAGACCGCTGCGGCGATCAGGTAGACGACATGGACGGCCGCTCGAAACTCCATGTCCCGGAGGCTGGGTGGCTTGGTCAAACGATGAGGCTCAATACCTTATCCACAATCCCTTCCAGGGGGATCAGGGTCAGGGCAAGGGGCGCCAGCGGCGCGAGAATCAGGGCGCTCAGGCGCAGGACATCGCCCCGTTCAAAAGGAACGATGCGCATCTCGTCAACGACGGCGTACGAATTGCCGAGGTCCGCCAGCGATTGGAGGTCGGCGGCGCCGAGAAGGGGCTCCGGCTGTACTTCATCGTCCTCAATCCACTTATGGTGGAATTCACTTACATACCGGCTCGCCAGCGCGCCTAATTCCCAGCGTGCCGCTTGCCGCGCCGCCATGAGCTTCACGGCGAAGAATGTCAGCGGGAACAGGAGGACGAGCAATAGAAACAGCGCCACACCCAGGATCTCCATCTTGAACGCGGGAAGCGTCGCGCCGGTATACCAGATCCGGCTGGCGATCATCCCGGAGATCATCACTGTTTGGGCGGCCGGCACGGGGACAAACGCATACGCGCTGCCCGAGAGGAAACCCAGGCCTCCGGCGCGATCGGGGTGGAAGAGATTCAAGTGGAGTGGAAGCGTGCGAACGCGCCACAGGAAGCGATACCAGATGAGGAGCCGGAAATACCAGCGAAGCAGCAGGAACCGGAGGACCGGGAGGCTGACGAATGCATACCAGTATCCGGCCGGGGAGAGGTGGGTCTGGCCGTTAGCGCTCGTCCCATACCAGCTCGAGACTCCCAAAGCCACATTGTGGGTCCACAGCCGGTAACCCCCGATCAGAACGCACACGGCCAGGACGACCTCGACAGCCGCGGAACTCCGCCAGCGCACGGCGGATGCGACGAGGCGTTCGAACCGGCCGCGGTCTTCGGGCGCGATGATTCCTCGATCCAGAAACTGTCCGGTGATGCCTGCGATTCGCTGGTGCGCGATGAATTCCGCGCCGATCAGCAAGGGGATCGCAACCAGGAGTTTCGAATGGACCTCCACGTCATACAGGAATGGCATGGACACGCGGTCGAGGAAGCGTCCTTCGAAAAGGGACAGCACCAGCAGAGGAAGCCAGCAGAAGAGTGAGATCCCGAGAATTCGCCGCCATAGGAGTTCCAGGGGAGGCCGGGCCAATCTCGCGCGGAGGTAGAACCGATATAGCGGCCCGTCGAGCACCACCGAGAAGTCCGGGTCGTTGAGCAGCCGCATGCGCCCGGCCTCCAAAACCCCTACTGGCGGGCCAGGATGTGCCGCATCTCGGCCTCTATGTCGCGGATGAGATCGCCGCTGACATCCACCGTCACGGTGTAGATGGTCCCCGTGAACTCGAACGGCGGCCTGTACTCCGGTGTTACCGGTGCACCAATATCGGCGCCGCACACAAATCCCCCACCCAGGCCGAGCGCCAGCGGCATAGTCAATGGAATGTCGGCCTGACCAACCAGCTTTCCGTCGACGTAAAGCTGCCCGCGTCCGGGTGCGCCTTTGCCGTGGGGGATGTCGGGTTTGCCGGCCGGCTCGAACTCAAACAGCAGCTCGTGGCGTCCCGGCGGAACGGCATCCTTCGACTCGATGCTGTAGAAGTTGCTGCCCACGTAGTTGTAGACATAGCGGAGCTTGCCGTTTTTCATGAAGAAGGTGAAGCCGCCCTGAACATCGCCGGCCGACAGCAGTGCGCCTTCCGCCCCACCTTTGGGGATCTCCACATCGGCTTTGATGGAGTGGGCCCGGTTGAGCACGTTAGGGCCGGCACTGGCCGGCACGGGCTGTGTGTGCGGATAGAAGGTGTAGCGTTTGCGTGCCTCGGTGAGCTGCGGCCGCGGGTCGGCAAGCCGGAGGGTGCCCCGGCTGTCGATCGGCAACACGTGGTACTTGCCGGCTTCGACATACCAGGCGGCGACCATCTCGATCAGCTTGTCCCGGTGCTGGCCGGCTACGTCGTGGTTCTCGGCGAAATCCTTCTCGACGTGATACAGCTCCCAGTGTTTGGCATCGAGCTCGGTCAGTTTCTCGGCCGTGATCAGAGCGCCGAATCCCTGGCCTGCTTCCTTGAACGAGGGTCCCGGCCACGGACACACCGCGCGCCAACCGTCGTGATAGACCGAACGGTGCCCGAACATCTCGAAGTACTGGGTGTGGTGTTTGCTCGCCTCCTTCGCACGATCGAGCACATGCGCGAAGCTCACACCTTCGATGGGCGACTGGGTGATGCCGCGGATGGCCGCCGGAGCCTGAATCTCCAGGGCATCAAGCACGGTCGGGACCATGTCGATGGCATGGGCGTATTGTGTGCGGATTTCGCCCTTGGACTTGATACCTTTGGGCCAGTGCGCGATGAACGGGTCGCTGATGCCGCCGCGATAGGTCTCGCGCTTCCAGCGCCGGAAGGGCGTGTTGCCGGCAAACGTCCAGCCCCACGGGTAATGATTGAACGTCTCCGGCCCACCCAGCTTGTCGATCTTCTTCAGGTTCTCTTCCAGGGAATCCGGAACATTGTTGAAGAACTTGTTCTCGTTGACGGATCCATGCGGGCCGCCCTCGGCGCTGGCGCCGTTGTCGGAGATGAACATGACCAGGGTGTTGTCCCATTCGCCGATCGACTTCAGGAACTCGAACAGGCGGCCGTACTGGGCATCGGTGTGGGTCAGGAAGCCGGCGAAAACCTCCATCATGCGGGCATACAGCTTCTTCTCGTCGGGTGAGAGTGAGTCCCATTGCTGGACGTCCGGATCGTGGCGCGAGAGCTCGGCGTCCCTGGGGACGATGCCAAGCTGCTTCTGCTTCTTGAAGGTCTTCTCGCGATAGGCATCCCAACCGTCGTCGAATTGGCCTTTGTAGCGGTCCGCCCATTCTTTGCGCACATGATGAGGCGCATGTGTGGCGCCCGGGCAGAAGTAAAGGAAGAAGGGCTTGTCCGGCGCGACCTGTTTGGCGTCGGCGATGAAGCTGATGGCGCGGTTCGCGAGATCTTCGGTGAGATGGTAGCCTTCCTCCGGGGTCTTGGGCGGCTCCACGGAGTGGTTGTCGTAGACCAGTTCCGGATAATACTGATGCGTATCGCCGCCCAGGAATCCGTAATAACGCTCGAAGCCGCGGCCGAGCGGCCAGCGGTCATAAGGACCAGCTGCAGAGGCCTGGTCGGCGGGAGTGAGGTGCCACTTGCCGACCGCGAAGGTACTGTAGCCGTGTTCGAGGAGGATCTCGGAGAGGAAGCCGTTCTCGAAGGGGATGTATCCGTTGCCACCGGGATAACCCGTGGAACCTTCGGTGATGCACGACATGCCGTTCGAATGATGATTGCGGCCGGTGAGGATGCACGACCGCGTGGGAGAGCACAGAGCGGTGGTGTGCATGTTGTTGAAGCGCAGGCCGTGCTTCGCGAGATCGTCGAGGTGGGGCGTCTGGATCGGGCTGCCATAACAGCCGAGCTGTCCGAACCCGGTATCATCCTGCACGATGAACAGGACGTTGGGCGCGCCGCGTTTTGCGCGCAGCGGCTCCGGCCACGCCGGAGTAGACTGATCGACGGTCCGGGAGATAACACCCGGAAACGCCGTTCCTGGTTTGTATTCCACTAACTTGGCCAAGTTGGTTGTCTCCTGTGGTTCCTCGAAGGCACCTTAAGTGAATCGGCTTTTATGGGTGATGCTTGCGGGAAATGAGTGTTCCAGGAAATTTGACCGAGTGAGGCGAAGAGGATTTGTTCGGGGCGGTGCGATTTGAACGCCCGACCCCCCGGAGCCCAAGCTAGACGGATTCCCTCTATCCAATTCACGTGGTCCTAAGACTTTCAACAACTTGGGGCGTCTGCTCTCGCTCAGCCGACATCCTTTTGCCTATCGACACGACCAGCAATGATACGGTTTTGATAGGGCAACCCTGCGATGTTGGGAACGCCGTTCGCCTGTATCTGCGCAATACGTTGATGGACGCACACATCGCCGATCCGGGTGGGTGTTAACGGGTCGAACCCTGCGATTGGGTCGGGGTTTGAACTGCAAACCGATGAGCTTCTCATTCAGTCTTCAAAGAGCTCCGGTTACGGCCTTGTCAAGTTGCAAAGCTGATGGCACCAATGGCGCCGAGCCTGAACTCACCCACAGATTTCTCCACGAATCAAGAAACAGTTAATAAGGATTCCAGGTGCGCTAAAGGATTCGGAGGACCATCTCCCTTGATAATCGATGCGTGGCAAGAGGCCGGCCGTGATCATCGAATGCCCGGTAACCCATCGAATTTGTCGCAAGGAGCATGAACAATGATTCGCATAGAAGGAATCCCCATCGTCGCCGCCAGGCTATCGGCCAAGCTGAAATCCACGAAGGCTGTAAAGAACTCCACCCAGTTCCGGCAACGGCGGACGCGGCCAAGCCTGCCTCCCAGTCCCTCAACAACAATCCCTGCCCCGTGTCAAAGCAGATGAAGAACTTCACCTTCATATTCGCACTGGCTGTTCTTGCGCGTGGACAGGACGCCCTGTCACTAAAGGAAGCGGTTCGCCAGTCGATGGCGCGGAGCAAGGTCATTCAGGCGTCCGGTGCAGCAAGGGACGCAGCGAGTGCACGTGTCACCGAGGCTAAGGGTGGTTTATTGCCCAAAGTGAACTACTCGGAATCGTGGGCTCGCAGTGACGATCCGGTATTCGTCTTTTCGTCACTGCTCGCTCAGCGCCAGTTTAGCGAGTCGAACTTCGGCGTCGCGAGCTTGAACCGGCCAGGCTTCTTGAATAACTTTCAGTCGCTGGTGACCGGAGACCAGCCTCTTTATGACGCTGGAAAGACCAGGCGCGCCGTACGCACGGCGAAGCTCGGCGAGGATTTATCCTGCGAAGACACCCGCCGTAGTCAGTTGGAGGTGATCGCGCAAGTGGTGCGGTTCTACTATGACACTCAGCTCGGAGCCGAGGAGGTTAACGTCACCGCGCAAGCGATGCGGTCGGCCGAAGCGGACCTGGAACGCTCGGAGGCGCGGCGTGCGAGCGGAATGGCCACCGATGCTGACGTGCTATCCATTCGCGTGCATCTCGCCGGGGTCCGCGAAAAGCAGATCCGGCGGTCGGCGGATTTAGAAGTGGCTCGCGCAGCCATGAACGACGCAATTGGATTGCCCTTGGACGCCATTCATTCCCTCACGACCCCTTTGGCGCCCCTGCCGGTCGCACCAGCGGAACTGAGCGGGTATGAGAAGAATGCAGTCGACGGCCGGCCGGAAGTGCGCCAAACCCGGCTTGCCGCGGAGATCGCAGGGGTTCAGGCGGCTGATGCGCGCAGCAACTATCTGCCGCAAGTAACTCTACACGGAGCCTTCGAAGCCGACCGCCAGCGAATTGCGTCTCGCGGCGGCGGGAACTGGCTGGTTTCGATCGGTCTCCGCTGGAACCTTTTCAATGGAGGCTCTGACAAGGCGGGGATAACGGAGAGCGAAGCCACGACGCGCCGTGCCGCCGCGGAGCAGGCTCGAGCAGAATCGGCAATCCGCCTACAGATTCGTCAGGCATGGGCGAATTTGAAAGCTGCGCAACAGAGAATTGCATCTGCGCAAGAATCTGTGGAAGAAGCCCGGGAAAGCCTTCGCATCTCTCAAAACCGCTTTGCCGCGGGATTGAGCACTGTGACCGATCTGCTCCGAACCGAAACTGCTTCCCTCGAAGCGCAAACGCGCTACTTGGCGGCCGTACATGACCAGCGAATCGCTGCTGCGATGTTGGAACTCGCAGCAGGAACGCTTAATCCCGACTCGGAGGTTCTCAACTGATGCGCCCCTACTATGCGCTTGCAGTATTGCCCTTTCTAACAGGATGCGGAAGCGAACCGGCGCTCAAGGCGGTGAGTACGCCGGTGACCCGGATGCGGGTTGAAACCGTCACCGCCGCTGAAGCCGACTGGCCGTCCACCTACGAGGCGACGGGCACCGTCCGCGCCAGGACCACAGCCACCATCTCATCGAAACTCATGGGGTATGTGCGTGAAGTACGAGCGCAAATTGGAGACCGCGTGCGCGCAGGACAGTCGCTGGTCGTGCTGGACGCTCGCGACCTGGACACGTCGGTGGCGCGGGCGGAAGCCGGGCACGAGGAAGTGAAGAGCGCTATTCCCGAGGCGGAGGGCGCCGTCGCCTTGGCCAGAGCTCAACTGGATTTGGCGCAAGTGACCTTCCATCGCATGCAGGATCTGTTGAACAAGAGGTCGATCACCAACCAGGAATACGATGAAGCCTCGGCGCGTTGGAAACAGGCGCAAGCTTCGCTCGACATGGCGCGCGCCAGGCGCACTCAGTTAGACGCGAAGATAGCGCAAATCGAGCAGGACGTCCGCGCTGCCGCGATTCAGCGTGGCTACTCGGAAATCATCGCGCCCTTCACCGGGACCATCATTACAAAGTCCACCGACCCCGGCACTTTGGCGGTACCCGGTGCACCGTTGTTCACCATCGAGCGCGCCGACGCCTACCGGCTCGAGGCCTCCGTGGACGAATCTCGACTTTCGTTGGCTCGGGTAGGGAAAACGGTCTCGGTCACGATAGACGGGCTTGATCAAACCTTTCCGGCGCGCGTTGCCGAGGTCGTTCCGTCGGTGGATGCGGCCGCCAGAACCGGAACGGTGAAGATCGACTTACCCTTCCTTCCCGGGTTGCGCTCCGGCTTGTTTGGCAGAGCGCTTTTCGACGCCGGCGGGCGCAAGCTTCTGACTGTCCCCAGCGCGGGCATCATGGAACGGGGACAACTGCAGTCCGTCTACGTCGCGGAGAACAACGTCGCGCACACGCGCCTGGTAACCATCGGCACGAGGGTGAAAGACCGAGTTGAAGTGCTCTCCGGCCTGAACCAGGGCGACCGCGTGATCGTTCCGATCCCCACCGGCCTGGCCGATGGCGCGTCGATAGAGGTTCGCCAATGAAACGGACTAGAGAGCTCGGCTTGGCGGGGACATTTGCGCGTGCCTCGATCGATTCGAAGCTCACACCCCTCGTGATCGCCGGTTCATTGTTGCTTGGCGCGTTTGCTTTCTGGAAATTGCCGCGCGAGGAAGAGCCTCAAATCATCGTTCCGATGGTGGACGTCTTTGTCCAAATGCCGGGTGCTTCGGCGCACGAAGTGGAAGAACGAGTCACCAAGCCAATGGAAAAGCTGTTGTGGGAGATCCCCGGAGTGGAGTACATCTACTCGACTTCCAGCCCCGGCACATCAACGGTCATCGTTCGTTTCCTGGTCGGGCAGGACGAAGAGAAGGCCCTCGTCCGGCTGAACCAGAAGCTGGCCGCCAACCTGGATCTGATCCCGCCGGGCGCGTCGCAGCCGCTGGTCAAACCCCGCTCGATCGATGACGTTCCGATACTGGCGCTGACGTTCTGGAGCAAACGCTACGGCGATTTCGAGCTCCGCCGTATCGCGGCGCAGGTGGATGACACTATCAAACAGACCCCGAACGTCTCGGCCGTGGCGTTGATCGGTGGCCAGCGCCGCGAGATTCGCATTACCTTGAATCAGACGCGCCTTGCGGCTTACAATCTATCGCCAATTCAAGTTGTGGGAGCGTTAGGTCTTTCCAATGGCCGTCTGTCCGCGGGCCAATTCGCGAGCGGTAACCAGCAGTTTCTCATGGAGACGGGGCAGTTTCTGCGCACGGCGAACGATGTCCGCAACGTCGTAGCCGGAGTTGCCAGCGATAAGACGATCTTTGTGCGCGACGTCGCCGAGGTGAGCGACGGTGGTGAGGAGCCGTCGCAATATGTGCGCCACTCGGATGGTAAAGGCTCTTTTCCCGCCGTGACCATTGCTGTGTCCAAGCGCAAGGGCACCAACGCCATCACAGTGGCGAACGACGTTCTCAGTCGCGTGGAGCGGCTGCATGGCAGTGTCATTCCCTCGGACATCGAAATGACCGTCACACGAAACTACGGCGACACGGCCAAGGAAAAATCCGACGAGCTGCTGTTCCACATGCTGATAGCCGTGATTTCTGTGAGTGTCCTCATCGCGATCACACTAGGATTGCGCGAATCATTGATCTTATTCACAGCGATTCCCGTGACTTTGGCGCTGACGCTCACGGTCTTCTATCTCTACGGTTACACCCTAAACCGCATCACGCTCTTCGCCCTGATCTTCTCCATCGGCATTCTAGTGGACGACGCGATCGTGGTGGTGGAGAACATCGTTCGTCACTGGAGAATGCCGGACAATCAGGCGAGGCCACCCTTTGAGGTGGCGGCCGAGGCAGTGGACGAGGTTGGCAATCCCACGATCCTCGCCACGCTCGCGGTTGTGGCTGCCATCCTGCCCATGGCTTTCGTCGGCGGCCTGGGGGGGCCGTACCTGCGGCCCATTCCGATTGGCGCCAGCGCCGCGATGCTCTTTTCCCTGCTGGTCGCTTTCATCGTGACGCCTTGGGCCGCCGTACGCATTCTCGAGTCGGGGGGCATGCGCCGCGCTGGCGAGCGCGAGCCTTTCGCGACGCGGCTTTACCGGCGGGTGATGGGATCTCTGCTGCGCCGGCCTCTCGTCCGCTGGAGCTTCGTCGGTGGTGTTGTGGTCCTGCTGCTGGCCTCCTGTGCGCTGTTCTACACCGGTTTCGTCAAGGTCAAGATATTGCCGTTCGACAACAAGAACGAGTTTCAGGTGATTGTCGACATGCCGAACGGCACCACTCTGGAACAGACGGCCCGGGTGGTGCAGTTACTAGGCGAGGAAACGCAGAAACAACCGGAAGTGGTGAACATCCAGACCTACGCAGGAACGGCGTCGCCCTACAACTTCAATGGCCTGGTCCGTCACTACTATATGCGTCGCGGACCCAATGTGGCCGACATCCAGGTGAATCTGTTGCCGAAGGGCGGCCGCGTCCTGCAAAGCCATGAGATTGCCAAGCGGGTGCGCCTCCGCCTGGAACCCATCGCCAAGCGCTATGGCGCGCGAATCAAGGTGGCCGAAGTGCCGCCGGGACCGCCGGTGCTCGAGACGCTCGTCGCGGAAGTATACGGGCCAGCGATGGACCGGCGGATCGAACTGGCGCGTCGTATCCGCGATCTATTCAAGCAGACCAAAGGCGTCGTGGACGTCGATTGGTACGTGGAAGACGATCAAACGAAATGCGGCTTGCTCGTGGATGAGGAGAAGGCCGCCCTCAACGGCATTTCAGAAGACGACATCGCGCGTGCGATGCAGGTGGCCTCCACCGGTTATCCAGCGGGGCTATTGCACCAGGACGCGGAGAAGGAAGACGTTTCGCTGACCGTGAGGCTGGACCGCGCGACTCGATCCGATCTGGATCTTATCCGGGGCCTGAAGATCGCCGGCCGCAACGGGCGGACCGTGTCTCTAGGCGAATTGGTGCACTCCGAAAGCGTGGTCGCGGACAAGAGCATTTATCACAAGAACCTGTTACCTGTGACGTATGTCACGGCTGACATTGCGGGAGAGATCGAAAGCCCGGCCTATGCGATGCTCAAGCTCGGGCCGGAGATCGACAAGATCAAGATCTCAGAGGGATATGTCATCGAGCAGCACATGTCCACTCTTCCCTCCGACCCGGACCGCTACTCGATGAAGTGGGACGGCGAATGGCAGATCACGTATGAGTTGTTTCGTGATCTGGGTATTGCCTTTGCCGCCGTCCTGATCTTGATCTACGGACTCGTGGTGGGCTGGTTCCAGTCGTTCTCGACGCCGCTGATCATCATGGCTGCGATCCCGTTTTCGCTGGTGGGCATCCTGCCGGCGCACGGATTGCTGCATGCGTTCTTCACAGCGACCTCGATGATCGGCTTCATCGCGGGCGCGGGCATCGTCGTACGGAACTCGATCATCCTGGTGGACTTCATCGAGCTGCGTTTGAGCGAAGGGATGCCCCTAGACGAGGCCGTGATCGATGCCGGAGCCGTGCGCTTCCGTCCGATGATGTTGACCGCGGCAGCTGTGGTGGTCAGCTCGTCCGTTATTCTGTTCGATCCCATTTTTCAAGGCCTGGCGATCGCGCTGATGGCCGGAGAGATTGCCTCTCTTCTGCTTTCGCGCATGACGGTTCCGGTTCTGTTCTATCTGTTCAACAAACATGCATACCGCGCCAGTAGTCGAACTCTAGCAGGCGTGGTTACGTCGGACGAGGAGATCTACTCTACGCGCTTGGTCAGGTCTCACAAAGGAAAGAACCTATGAAGCTCTGTTTGTTGTTGTTCGCGAGTGGTCTGGCTTCGCTGCCGATTGGGCCGCCGTCCGGCGGATTCCTGCAGCGCAGAGGATCTGGACACTGGTTGGATTGGGGGAGTCCGCGCGAGTTTGGCGGCGTGTATCAGCTGCGTGGGTGCGGGTCGCGATACTGCAAAATGTGTGCCGCTGGATGTAGGCGTTGGGGCTGCAATCGGTCCCTAGGCTTCTTGTCGTAACACCGTACCGAACCGCTACACATGAGCCGTTTGCGGACGGGCGTCAGTTACCGGATCGAAATCCGCGATATTTCGCGTTCACGCCCGGGCATCCGCTCGCTTGACTGATCGGGACGTACGCGCCGGGCTCGTGAGCAGTTCGCCCGCCTCTATCAGGTCGGCGGTTCCGGCACCTTCGGTGAACCAGTGGTAAGCCGGAGCTAGCACCCGTAGCCCATCTTGCGGCATACCGCGTGCCTGCAGGAGCCGGCACAGACTCACCGCGGCGCGCAATTCGAGAGCTCTCGCTTGCTGCTTCCGCGCGATTTCCAGAGCCTGCCGGATATTCGCTTCGGCTTCATCCTCCCCCGCGCGGCCTGCGTTCTGGAGCACCAGAACGCCCCGCAGGCGGTAGAGTTCCGCTTCATAGAAGTACGCCCGGCTTTCGCGCACCAGGCCGAGCGCCTCGGTGACCTGCGCCAGCGCCTCGGACGGCTGGCCATTCGCAGCGGCAATCTCAGACGACAGTGCGAGCAGATACGGACGATCCATGTTGGCGCCTATCCGATCCAAGAGGGCCATCCCTTCGCGCACCAGGATCTGACCCTCCGCTGGCTGGCCGGTCATCGAAAGCGCCCAACCCTTTAGCGCGCGCGCAAAGGAACTGGCGTACAGATATCCATGCTCCTCAGCAAGCTCGGCGGCCTCGGTAGCCCAGTGGAGGGTCTGAGGCGGATCCCGGCGAAGCTGATGGACATTGGCCGCGCGGACTTTCGCGCCAGCCAGGCTGAACAAAAGGTCCGGATGCCCGGCAAGTTCGAGTGAAAGCTCTACGCGCTCAATCGCTTGGTCCGAGTATCCCAGACACCACAGTGCGAGGGCCGCCCAGCCATGACACGCTACGGCCGGGTTCTCGCCGTAGGTGGCGATGAGACCCGCGTGCTTGTGCGGATCGTAAAGACCCACGCCATTTGCGGCTGTTTCAATGGCGCGCGAGAACTCGCCTTGATGGAACAAGGAGCACGCAAGCAGCGTGTCGGAGTCGATCTGGACTGCAGCCCCGTCTTCTGCGCGCGGCAGGCGGAGCCGTTCATCCAGAATCTGTTCCGCAAGCCCATATTCGCCACGAAGCTCGTGCATCGAGGCCAGATGAAAAAGTAGTTGATACATCTCTTCCACCCGCACCAGACCGAGTCCGAGTTCGCGCGCGCGCTGGAAGTTGAGTACCGCTTCCGGTGCGGCGAACCCTTTCACCGCTAGAATCGCGGGAGCCATCATGGAGCGAAACGCGAACTCCTCGGAGTGACGTTCCGGTGTCTCGGGCTGCTGTTCCACAAGTTCGAGACCGCACTGAAACAGGCTCACCGCTTCGCGATGGGCGCTGCGCCGCAAAGCCTGTTCGCCGGCGAGCCGGAAGTAGCGGATCGCCCGCGAGCGATCGCCGCCATACCGGAAATGACGAGCGAGTTGATTCGCGTTGGCGTCGGCCTGAGCTCCGTACGCTTTCACGAGCGCCTCGCCGATAAGGCGGTGGAGGCGCGAGCAGCGGCCGGCCGGCACACGGCGATACACCGCTTCGCGATAGAGCGCGTGAATGAAACGGAAACGCGCAGCGACGGCGCCGCTGGGCCACTCGAGCACACCCGCGTCGCGGATGAATGTCCCCTGGCGGGCGAGAGTCGCGCAACGCAGCTCCGTATCGTCCTCCGTCCAGCCGAGGGCAGACGCAAGTACGCCGGCCACGAACTCACGCCCAGCGACGCTGGCCGCTTCCAGCAGCAGCCGGTCCTCGGGGCTGAGAGTCTCCATCTTCTGATGCATCATGGCAGACAGGCTTTCCGGCACGCCGCGGCCCAGTTCGGTAAAGTCGGCTACAGCCTGCCAGCCGTCTGCCTGCGGCACCACGGCGGAGGTAGCTTTCCAGTGATCGATCAGAGCCAAAACGAAGAGTGGATTCCCGCTGGTGCGCTGGTGCACCGTGTCCACAAGAGCTCGATCCGGAGTGATGCCGGGAAGTTCCCTGCCGATCATGGACTGAACCGCATCGGCGCTGAGCAGGGCAGGCCGGACGACTCGGCACTGGCCGCGGATCTTCATACCTTGCGCTAGCGCTTCCAGCGGCTGGGTGGCTCTGGTGGCCTCAGCCGGACGATAGGTGCCAATCAGCATCAACTGCGCGGGATCATCGCGATGGGCGAGCAGTTCGAGCAGCGAGAGCGTCGAATCGTCGCACCAATGCAGGTCATCGAGGCAGAGGACGAACGGGCGGGAGGACGCCAGTTCTTCGACAAGTTCGGCGAATTCGCGAAGCATGCGGTCGCGGGTCATGCCCAGGTTCCTTTGAGGGAGTTGCGCCAGAGCCGGGGCGCTGGCCAGCCATGGCATTTGCGCGAGCCACGTCGGTGCCCGGCGATAGAGCAGCGAGGCCACCTCGTCACCGTCCGGCTCGCGGCACAGCCGCCCGAGCGCGTCCAGAACAGCGATGTACGGCTCCACCTCGCCGCGATTCTCCAGGCATTGGCCGCGTCCGATCCGCGCGGCCGAAGTGCGGCGAACTCCCTGGAGGAACGCATGCACGAGAGTCGTTTTTCCCACTCCAGGCTCGCCAGGGATGCACACAAACTGGCGTTTCCCTTCGAGCGCCTCCGCAAACGCCTCTAGCAGTCCTTTCATTTGCTGGTCGCGCTCGAACAGCACGGGTCCGTCTGCCGCCATCTCCGCCGAGCGGGGAGCCGGAGGCGCGGCGCGCAACTGAACCGCGCCCAGGAACCGGTAGCCTTTCCCGGGGACTGTTTCGATCAGCGCGGCGTCACCGAGCGCCTTCCTCAAGGCGTTAATATTGTGAGCAAGGTTATTCTCTTCGACAACGGTGTCCGGCCAGACCGCCGCTATCAGGTCGTCTTTTCCGATCAAGTGACCAGGCCGCGACACGAGCACACAGAGGGTGTCGAGCACCTTTCCACGCAGCCGGACCGGGCGTCCGTCGCGCAACAGCCGCCTCTCCTTGGTTTCGAGACGGAACGGGCCAAACTCGTACACGTTCTCCATCTCGTTCACCCCCTCCAACAGGTACATCCAGCATACGCCAAAGAATGACTCCAGAAATAATCAAGAACCGCTAAAAGCTTTCCAGGGGCCTCGCGCCGCACACTGTCCTTGGAGCCGAACGAAACCGTCTCCGGATACTCAAAACGAGGAGATCTTCACAAATGAGATGGCAGCCAGACCCTACGTTCTATCCGTCGCCCAAGATGGCGATGGAAGCGCCAGCCGAAAAGCTGGCCTATGTCGCGATGTTAAACCCAACCCGCCGTGGGGGCGACGCAATGGGGGTAATCGACGTCGATCCCGAATCGAAAGCGTATGGCAAAACGGTGGGCCGGGTGGACATGCCGAACACAGGCGACGAACTGCATCACTTCGGCTGGAACGCCTGCAGTTCCTGTTTG
Source organism: Bryobacterales bacterium (assembly GCA_963836015.1). Taxonomy (GTDB): domain Bacteria; phylum Acidobacteriota; class Terriglobia; order Bryobacterales; family Bryobacteraceae; genus CAWCDJ01. Next base: position 288,709 of record CAWIIF010000005.1, read on the forward strand.
TGCCCGTATTCGCCGCACCCCCATATGGAGCGCCGCTACCTGGTAGTTCCGGGGCTGCGGTCGTCCCGCATCCACATCCTCGACACGATGCCGGATCCGCGAAATCCCAAGATCGTGAAGGTAATCGAACCGGAGACCGTGATAAACCGGACCGGTTATAGCCGTCCTCACACCGTTCATTGCGGGCCGGAAGGCATTTACATGAATGCGATGGGTTCGCCCAATGGAGAAGGCCCGGGAGGTGTCTTCGTTCTGGACAGCGAGTCGTTCGATCTGCGGGGACGCTGGGAAATGGACCGCGGCCCACAGTACCTGGCGTACGACTTTGCCTGGCACCTGGGTCACGACTCCATGATCACCAGCGAGTGGGGCACGCCAAACATGTTTGAAGCTGGCCTGAATCCGGAACTGCTGCTCGGCGGCAAGTATGGCCACCAGATTCACGTCTGGGACCTGCAGAAACGGAGTCACAAGCAGGTTCTCGACCTCGGAGCCGAGCAGCAGTTGGTGTTCGAGCTACGGCCGGCCCGGAATCCGATGAACGCCTACGGTTTCGTCGGCGTGGTGATCTCGCTGAAGGATCTATCTTCTTCGATTTGGCTCTGGTACAAGGACGGGCGCGGAGAGAATGCGGAGTGGAAAATTCGAAAGGTGATCGAAATTCCCGCGGAGCCGGCAGATCCGCAACTGCTGCCTCCCATGCTGAAAGGCTTCGGGGCTGTACCGCCATTCATCACGGACATTAATCTCTCGCTGGACGACAAGTTTCTCTACGTGTCGTGCTGGGGTTCTGGCGAATTCCGCCAATACGACGTCAGCGATCCGTTCCAGCCGAAATTGAACAGTACGGTCCGCATCGGAGGCATCGTTCGGCGCGCAGGGCATCCTGCAAAGCCGGAGACGCCGCTCAATGGCGGTCCTCAGATGGTTGAGGTAAGCAGGGACGGCCGGCGTGTTTATGTGACGAATTCGTTGTACACGGCCGTGGACGATCAGTTCTATCCGGACGGAATTAAGGGCTGGATGATGAAGGTGGACGTGGATCCGACTACAGCCGCGATGCACGTCGATCCGCTGTTCTTCCCCCACTTTGACGGGATGCGGCCCCACCAGACCCGGCTGGAGGGCGGCGATGCTTCCTCCGACTCCTACTGCTACGCATAAGGAGCCACGACCTATGGAAACGACATTTACCTCGTGGCTCACGTTGGCGGGGTTGGGCGCCTTTCATGGCCTCAATCCCGGGATGGGCTGGCTATTCGCGGTCGCGCTCGGGATGCAGGAAAATCGACGCACCGCGGTATGGCGGGCTCTCATTCCGCTCACGCTCGGGCACCTGCTGGCGATTGCAGCAGCCATTGGCGTGGCTATGGCCGCCGGCGCCGCGCTGTCTCCCGGCATGCTGCGCTGGCCTGTGGCTCTCCTGCTGATCGGCCTTGGGGTACGGCAGTTGTACCGCCACGCTCACCCGCGATGGGCGGCCATGCGGGTGGGAATGGGCGGCCTGACGCTCTGGTCATTCTTGATGGCATCGGCGCACGGCGCGGGACTGATGGTTCTGCCGGTGTTTCTGTCGATGACGGTGGTGGCCGGCGGTCCTTCCTGCCATGCACGAGGGGCTTCCACACAGGCTTTTGCCGGTGCGATGGCGACGCTGGTGCATGCGCTGGGGTACCTGGCCGTGACGGCGCTGATCGCGTGGTTCGTGGTCGATCGCCTCGGGCTGGGACTCCTGCGGAAGGCCTGGATCAATCTGGATGCGATCTGGGCGGCGGCACTGATTCTCACCGGCTGCCTGACTCTGATGGCTTAGTGCGACCAGGAAGCTAAGGGATATGAAAGGACTCAGCTATGAACCCAAATAAAGCACTGTGGGAAAAAGGCGACTTCACGAAGATCGCCGCGTTGATGCGCGAATCCGGGGAGGCACTTGTGAAGTCCATCGGAGTGACCACGCGGCTGCGAGTCTTGGACCTTGGCTGCGGAGACGGCACCACGGCGGTTCCCTTGGCTCTCTTGGGGGCTGAAGTAGTGGGAATCGACATTGCCGGAAACCTGGTCGCCGCAGGGAATCAACGCGCTGCGGAGGCGGGTCTCAACCGGTTGAAGTTCCAACAGGGAGATGCGTGCAACCTTGAAGGGATCACTGATCATTCGTTTGATCTGACCTTATCTGTGTTCGGTGCCATGTTTGCACCCAAGCCCTTCGACGTTGCCCGTGAGATGGTGCGGGTCACGAGGCCAGGTGGCCGGATTGTGATGGGGAACTGGATTCCAGGCGATACAACATTCGTATCTCAACTGCTGAAGATCAGCTCGTCCTATATGCCTCCACCTCCAGAGGGCTTCGTTAGTCCCATGACCTGGGGTGTGGATGCCCACATCATCGAGCGCTTTGGTCATGCCGGAGTGCCCCAGGACAAAATCTCGATAGTCAAAGACACGTACCATTTTGTATCCGCCGAAAAGACTCCGGCGCACGTGAGTGAGTTACTCACACGATTCTACGGTCCGACGATTAACGCTTTCGAAGCGGCTCAAAAGAGTGGGAGAGCAGAGGACTTCTCCAGTCAGTTAGCAGATCTGGCGAAGGCACAAAACGAGAGCACCAATGGCGGCACGTCAATAGCCGCCACCTATCTGCGGGTGACGATTCAACTTTGAGGACAATCGAAATGAACAAGATCACCTACGAACAACCTATGGACGCCGTACGCCCGATGGAAGAGGCGAAGATGAGCAGATCCGAGGCCCTTGCTACGCGCCTCGAGGCTGGCGCATCGGCGCTGGCCGCATTTGCGAACACACTGTCCGAGGCAGAGTGGCAGACACGCCTCCCCAAGGACGGACGAAAGATTGGGGTTGTCGTGCATCACGTTGCCAGCGTGTATCCCGTCGAAATCCACTTGGCCAGCCTGCTTGCCTCGGGCCAGCCAATCGCCGGTGTGTCTTGGGCCGCCATTCACACAATGAATAGCGACCACGCTAGAGGGAATGACGGCGCTACAAAGAGCGATACGCTCGCACTGTTAGCCAACAGCAGTGCTGCTGCTGCCGCTGCCATACGCGCCCTTACCGATGACGAGCTGGATCGCGCCGCCCCCGTGTCGCTCAATAGCGATGCTCCGCTCACCTGCCAGTTCGTCATCGAGGATCATGCGGTGCGGCACAGTTACCACCACCTCGCCGGAATCCGGGCAGCACTTGGCCGTTAGGACATCCAAGATGAATAGGGACCTCAAGCTACTCGCCGTTCTGGCTCATCCGGACGATGAATCACTGGGCTTCGGCGGCACGCTCGCACGGTACGCAGCCGAGGGGGTCGAGACGTACCTCGTCACCGCTACGCGCGGAGAATGCGGCCGCTTCGGCTCACTCGGAAGGAGCGGCGATCCGATTGAAGTCGGGCGCGTCCGTGAAGCTGAACTGAGAGCCGCCGCGGCGGTGCTCGGTATCCGTGAAGTGTCCGTCCTGGGCTATCCGGACGGCGCCCTGGATACGGTTCAGGCCGACATTGCGATTCGCACCATTGTCACTCATATCCGGCGCATCCAGCCCCACGTGATTGTCACCTTTGGTCCGGAAGGAGGCTACGGACACCCCGACCATATTGCCGTCTCCCAATTCACGACTGCCGCGGCGATATGCGCCGCCGACATCAGATTCGGCATTGACGACGGTTCGCCACTGGATTTGCCTCCTCACCGCACTGCAAAACTCCACTACATGGCGTGGCGAAAGAACAAGTGGGATGCCTATCAAGCCGCCTTTCGCAAGTTGGCGCCGATGGTAGACGGCGTTCAGCGGCAGGCTGCTCCCTGGCCTGATTGGGCCGTGACAACCGAGATCGACACGTCCGTATATTGGCCGATCGTGTGGAAAGCGGTCTGCTGTCATCAGACACAGATGTCCATTTATGGGCGACTGGAGGATCTCACCGCGGTCCAGCAGACAGCGCTCTGGGGCTCACAGGAGTTCTATCGCACCTATAGCTCGGTCAACGGCGGCCGCAAACTGGAAACCGACCTGTTTGAAGGGCTGCGGTGAGCCGTATGTCTTCATCTCGTATCGAAGAACTCAGAGTCCGCACTGCGCCACTCGAGATGACGGAGGATCAGTTTCGCTCACTCGGTCACGACCTTGTGGATCGTGTCGCTGGCCTGCTGGCCTCGATTCGCAGATATCCAGTGACTGCGGCGACGTCCCCGGAGGAAGTTCGCGCGGCTCTAGATGCGACCCGTGCGCTGCCGGAGCAGGGCCGGGACCCCGGCGCATTGTTACGCGAAGCAGCCAGCCTGCTGTTTGAGCACTCCCTGTTCAACGGCCATCCGGCCCGGTGCTGGCTACCCCACTGACCGGCTGAGCAAGGCGCATAGAATCTTATGCACCACAGACCCAGTCAATCCAACCAGATGGGAACAATGCGAACTATTGGGGGCGGGCCACAGGGGTAGGCCTCAGCGGCAGGACGAGAACTCGCAGATCAACTCCACCGCGTCAAATGCGGTGCGGGTCAGACTCTGTCTGCGCATAATTCAGGTGCACGTTATCGAAATAGGCGCTGAGATCCAAATCTATGATGCGTGTCTTCTCCTCGACAATCCCTTGGGCTACTCGGGCTACAGCCCCGTGCGCTGTCCGCTTCGGTCGATATCCATACGACCCTGGTTGGAAATCCGCTTCGAAGATCGGGTTCCAGGATGAGCTTTAACGCCCCCTGCACCACGCGATCACGGATGGCAGGAATCGACAGGACGCGGACTTTCTTGCCCCCATCCTTGGGAATTTCCTTCTTCCGCGCCCGCATGGGCCGATACGTGTTGGTGACTAATTCCTCCCGAATCTGCCCGAGAAAACTCTCCGCGCCGCTTTCCTGGATGGCTTCGAACGTGACCCCATCAATACCTGGTGCCCCGCCATTACTTCTCGCCATCCGGTAGGCTTCCCGCAAAGTCTCCATCTTGCAGACGTGGACGTATAGTCCCCAGAAACGCCAAGGCGGTTCTGCCTTCGCCTTGACATATAGACTCCTTCTCGGGTCCTGCAAAGTGATGGGTGATTTTGTCATTTCACCCTTGCCTCCCGTTTTGTTAGAGCCGTTACAAACAGCAGGGCCTCTTCGCTCCACAGCGTTACCCCGCTTCCTCGCTACTACAGACCCGGCAGAATCCCTCTCGCCGTCCACCGATTTCCCGGTGCTACCGGTTATACGGCTTCCCTGCTCCGTCGATTTCTCGACGGGACGAGGAGGGTTTCTCGTAAGCGGCTCGTGAACCGCTCTTCCTGAAGTACTGGCGGGCGCTGCATTCTGGTGTCATGGGTGACACTGCCATTGAGACGAGACCGGCCAACCCGAAAGCAGACGAGTGGGCCGAACGAATCGCTGCCCAACAGCGCAGCGGAATATCTGTGAAGCAGTTCTGCAAAGAACAAGGGCTGACGGAGTACTCCTTCTATGCCTGGCGGAAACGGATCCAGGAAAACGGGCCGGTGCGGTTTGCGTTGGTGGAGAGGAGCGCGCGGCGGCAGGAGCGCATGACAGAGCCGGTACTGGAGTTGGTGTTGGCGACCGGCGGGCGGCTGCGGATCGGCACTGGCGTGGAATGTCGCTACCTTGCGAACCGTACTGGACGTGCTGCGCGGATGATCCACCTGCCAGCCAGCGTGCGGGTGTACCTCTGCCTCACGCCGTGCGATATGCGTAAGAGTTTCGACAGTCTGCAGGCGCTGGTCCGCGACCACCTGGAATTGGACGCTTTCGCCGGCCACCTTTTTGTTTTTTCCAGCCGGCGGAAGGACCGCGTGAAGATTTTGTACTGGGATCGCGACGGTTTCGCCGTCTGGAGCAAGCGGTTGGAGGAAGGGACGTACGCAGTACCGTTTGAGGACGGCGCAGAACGCCGGCGTGAGATCACGGCGCAGGAATTAGGGGCGCTGCTGAGCGGCATCGATCTGAGCACAGCCAAACGTCGAAAACGCTACCGGCGCGCGGACGCATAAAACATTTCTATCCGAGGATGTTTTCAGTTGGAAATGGACCGGTTTCCGCGTAAGCTAAATGCACAGTGCCGATCGATCCGAAGAGTTTGCCGCGGGATGCAGAGACGCTGCGGAAGATTGTCGTGGATTTGGCCGAGCAACTGGATCGTTCCCTGGCCGAGCAGAACAAGTTTCAGACTCTAATGCGCGAACTGCTGGAAGCGCAACGCAATCGCAAGAGTGAGCAGTTGTCGAAAGAGCAGCTGGCATTGTTCGAGGCGGCCTGGCAGGCACGGAGTACGGAAGACGAATCCGCTGCCGGCGAAGACGACGATGACCTCAATGGCGATGCGGGAGCCGGGGCCGTGCCCAAAGAAACGTCAAGCCAGAAACGGGGCGGGCGTCAGCCTCTGGCGCGGCATCTGAAGCGAGAGAGAATCGTTCACGATCTGGCCGAGGCGGAGAAGCACTGTGCCGGTTGTGGCAAGGACCTGCGGTTGATTGCCGAAGAGACCAGCGAACGCTACGAATACATCCCGGCGTCGATGAAGGTGATTCAGGACGTTTGTCTGAAGTACGCCTGCGACTGCACGGTGAGGACCGCCACCAAGCCAGCGCAACCGATCGAGAAAAGCACGGCCGGCGCAAGCCTATTGGCGCAAGTAATCGTAGCGAAATGGGCCGACCACCAGCCACTGCACCGGCAGGAGAAGATGTTCGAGCGGCATGGCATCGACATCTCCCGCAAGACCATGGGCGGCTGGATGGCGCAGTGCGCGGAACTGCTCGATCCTCTGTACCAGTTGATGAAAAAGGAGCTGTTAAGTTCCAAGGTGATCGGCACCGACGATACCAGCGTGAAGGTGCTGGACCGCAAACTTCCCTTTGCCAGAATCGGACGGATCTGGCCCTATGTCGGAGATGTTCATCATCCGGTGATCGTTTACGACTACACGCCCAGCCGATCGCGCGCTGGCCCGGCGAAGTTTCTGGAAGGATACAAAGGGTATCTGCAGGCGGATGCCTACTCCGTCTACGATGCATTTTTCAAGCCCCAGCGCGGGATGACGGAGGTGGGGTGTTGGATGCATGCGCGGAGGTACGTGCTCAGTCGCGTATTCCGCGGGAAGTTCGTGGCCGGTTTGCGCGAACTACACTCGGCCGGCAAACTGGCGTTCCACCGCAACCTGGAAGCTTTCGCAGCGCCGGCCGCGTTTGCCAGCATGCTGCGGACGCTCTTCCGCGCCGATTGGGTCGTGTACGCGAAGCGTCCCTTCGTAGGAGCCGAGCACGCCCTGCGCTATCTCGGTTGCTACACACACCGGGTAGCGATCTCGAACCACCGACTCGTGGCGCTGGAAGACGGCGAGGTTGTGTTTCGCTGGCGCGATTCGGCGCACAAGAACAAGAAGCGGCTGATGCGGCTCGCTCTGGATGAGTTTCTGCGGCGGTTCTTTCTGCACGTGCTGCCAAGGGGCTTCGTCCGCATCCGGCACTTCGGATTGTTTGCCCACCGCCGGCGCGCGGCCCTGCTGCCGCTATGCTTCGCGGTCCTGTCGGCAAATCCTGAACCAGCCCTCGGAACCTCGCCCCCAGACACTCCGCGGCCGCTCTGGACGTGCCCGCGATGCGGAGGTCCAATGGCGATTGTCGAGAGATTCACGGCCGCCGAAGCGCGGTTGCCCCTCCGTGCCAACATAGGTGAGACACTCTTCGTTCCTTAATTACAGTGCAGGGCGGAGAAAGATTCTCTTCGTGAACATCTTGAACAATCATATGGGTCCCGCTCCTTCCCCAGCGGTTTTGCCGTCGGTCGGACGGAGGGAACCCGAGCGTAGCGAGGGTGACCGGAGTGCCACTGACGGCAAAACCGGCGCCGCCGCCAAGCCCCGCCCCGATGCAGAGGTCGTGGCGCAGGCCAAGCGCCGCCGCTTCACCGCGGAATACAAACACCGCGTCCTGGCCGAGGCCGACCGGGCCAAAGGCTCCGGTGGAGTCGGAGCGCTACTCCGCCGCGAAGGTTTGTATTCTTCCCTGTTGACGACCTGGCGCCGCGAGCGGGACGCCGTCATCCTCCAGGCCCTGGCTCCCCAGAAACGCGGCCCAAAGTCCAAACGGGATCCCGTCGCGGAGGAGAATCAGCAGTTGCGCCGCGAAACCGAGCGTCTCACTGAAGCACTGCGCAAGGCAGAGATCGTCATCGACATTCAAAAAAAAGTGGCCGCTCTGTTGGGCCGCCCGATCCTGACGGTCGACCCGGAGGAGAAGCCGTAATGGATGCGGTGCTGCAACTCTCTTCCACCGTCGGGATCGAGTCTGCCTGTGAGGCGCTCGGCGTCGCTCGCGCTTCCTTCTATCGGCAGCGCCCACTGCTCGGGCCGGCCCTGTCCGTTCCGCTTGCCACGCCGGCGGTTCGGCCCATCCCGGCTCGCGCGTTGAGTTCCGACGAACGCGAATCGGTCCGTGCCCTGCTGAATTCCGAACGCTTCCAGGACTGCGCGCCCGCAGCCATCCATGCGGCTTTGCTCGATGAAGGCCAATATGTTTGCTCGGCCCGGACCATGTATCGGGTTCTCGAAGAGGACGGGGCAACTCGCGAGCGCCGCGATCAACTCACGCACCCGCCGTATCAGAAACCGGAATTGTTGGCCACCGCTCCCAATCAGTTGTGGAGCTGGGACATCACCAAGCTGCGTGGGCCTGTCAAATGGACCTACTTTTACCTGTACGTCATCCTGGATGTTTTCAGCCGCTATGTCGTCGGCTGGATGCTGGCTCCTCGCGAAGGGGCCGAACTGGCCCGAAAGCTCATCGAGGAAACCTGTGAGAAGCAGAACATCCAACCGGACCAACTGGGGATCCACGCCGACCGCGGCTCAGCCATGCGGTCCAAGCCGGTGGCCTTACTGTTGGCCGATCTGAGCGTGACCAAGACCCACAGCCGACCCTACACCTCCAACGATAATCCGTATTCCGAAAGCCAGTTCCGCACCATGAAGTATCGCCCCGAGTTCCCGGATCGCTTCGGTTGCATTCAAGACGGCCGCGCATTCTGTCAGACCTTCTTCCCCTGGTATAACGATGACCATCGGCACTCTGGGATCGGAATGATGACGCCCGCCATGGTCCATTACGGCCTGGCCGCCGCAGTCCGTGAAAACCGGCAGCTAGCTCTCGACGCCGCCTACGCCGCTCACCCGGAACGCTTCGTCCGCCGACCGCCGACTCCAGCACACCTTCCAAAGGAAGTTTGGATCAACAAACCACAAAACTCAGACAAAGATACTCACTAAATTCCATGTCGGAGTGTCTCAAAATCGTTGACACGCGCCGTGCGCGCTCCTCCGCCGCGGACCCAATCACTATGACTTGCTCTTTGAAAACGCGGATTGCTTCGGCGTCGGAACGCCAGGAATCGAACTGCGCGCGCAAACTCATAGTTCGACAACCTGCGCGTTGTCCGAAACCCCAATGCCGATTCAGGCGCCCTTCGGTTTCCCCCTGCTCCCGGACTCGCAGATCTCCCGCAGCTATCCAAAACCCATAACATCGGGAGTCCAAACGGCTCACTTCAAGTCGCTCTATCGAAAACGCTCCGGCCCCAAGCTCCCGCCCATACCCAAGTGTGGGAGGGGTATGCGGCCCGCCTGTTCATTTCCTTTCGTGAACTCACGCCGTCACCGCATTTTCTCCCCAGTGGGCGTCGCCGACGATCGCATGGGCAACTCGAACTGACGAACATGCTGAGCGAAACGTCTTGGGTTCTCAAACTGAACAGACACTTGCTGGCGGACTCAGACTCACACGCCAATAGGCGGACGAAGGCGTTGCAGCGTCTCTTCGGAAGACGCCTGCTGGCGCTACACATTGATCAGCAGTCGCAGTCCACAGTAGTGACGTTCTCGCGGGCCGTAATCCTAGCCAAACATATTTGAAATTATGATTCCACCGGTCGTCTGGCTGAAGATCAAGTTGTCAAGGCAAGATCGGAGGCCCGACGACCGATGGAACTGTTCGCAAAGCTGTTTTCCAGCCTGCTGGTTTTTGTATACCACTGCTTCGACCGCATCGTCATCCACGGGTATCTGAGCGGGCTGTCCCGCCCGGAACAAGTGGTCTATTTTTTCCGCGACGTGATCGGGGTTCCCGTGGTGGACAAAACGGTGTTGAGCAAACGAACCGGCGAGTATCGGGGATGGGTGGAGGCGTTCGCCCGCAATCACAAGATCCCCATGGAGTGGGCACAGAAGGGCGTCCGGAAGGAGATTGCGTGCGGTCCCGTCTGCGCCGCATGGAACGGGCCGGCCAGTATGGCGTCTATTTCATCTTCCAGAGTATGGAACAGGGGCCGACCTTTCGCTGTTCCATCCGCTTCGCCACCTTCCAGGCGCAGTGCTTGAACGTTCACGTCGAGTTCCCGCTTTTGCAGCGGCTCGCGTCACTCATCGCGGTGGGAACCGCGAAGTTTCCCGGCATCAAGATCCACGACACGCGCATGATCCGGCTCATGGAGGTTTTGCTGCATGGCGGCACTACGGCCGGCGGGTGGACGGCCAAGCAGATCCACGACGCCCTCCTGACCGCCTTCCACCTCTCCGCTGAGCGCTACGGCTTGAACCAACTTCGCTATGACCTGCGCAAAATGAAGGCGCATGGCCTGATCGAGCGAGACGGCAAACGCTACGCCTACCGGCTGACCGGAAAGGGGACAAAGGTTGCCCTCACCTTCGTGCTTTTCCACCAGCGCTTATGCGGCCCCCTTGCAAACAGCCTCTTTCACCACCAACCCAACAATGACGCCCGGCCCAACAGCAAACTGGAAGCCGCCTTTCACAAAGCCGATGAGTCCATCCGCAACGTCATCCAACTGCTTGAGGCGGCTTGACTTGAGATTCGTTGAAGTATTTCTGTTTACGATTAAAGGCGTAAGGATCTAACGTCAGTCATGATCTGTTTTGCGGGAATCCGCACGCACACTGCTCGGACGCTGTCGCAGCTCCGCTCAGGCCGTACACCGGCTGATACCTTTCTCATTCCATTCCAGACCCGTTCCCACAACCTCGCGCAGAACTGCCATACCACTCTCGACCCTAAGCGGCTCCGACAAGATGATGTTCCACCAATCTGCATATTCAAGCCAGTGGGCCGTTCCTGTCACACAGAGCAGTTGCCAGCTTACCTCCGGCCAGAGATGGCTTGAAACTGGAATGCCGTGCACTTCTGCCAGAGCTGCTGCGCGCAGCCACCCGGTGACGCCACCGATTTTCATCACGTCGAACATGACGTAGTCAGAAGCTCGTGCATTGATGGCATGTCTCAAGTCCGGCGTGCCCCACCAGTTTTCACCACATTGGATAGGTACATTGACCTCGCGGGCTACCAACGCGTGACCCTCATAGTCGTGTGCCAGCGTGGGCTCCTCTACCCAGGTCAGTCCTTCGTTGTCCAGCACGCGCAGACGCTCTACCGCTTCGACGGGAGTAAGGCTTTGGTTGTAGTCGACCATGATCGCCACATCCTCCCCGGCGGCCGATCGCATGGCGCGTATGACCTCAAGATCCTCTTTGAGATCCGGATACCCGATCTTCGCTTTGATCCCTTTGAAACCGCGCCGAGCCCAGCCTTCCGCAACCCTGGCGGAACCGCTTACGCCGTCATATCCCACCGCTCCATAGGCCCGCAACGGCTTTTCGACGCCGCCAAGCAGCCGTACCAAGGATGTATTGTGGCTACGCGCCAGCGTGTCCCACAATGCCATATCAATACCCGCAAGTGCCATGCCGACCAAGCCTTGAGTACCCAGCAATCGGAATCGGCAGGCGAGTTTGTGTTCGATCTCGCGTGGGGCGACTGGTTCACCCTTCAATAGCGATTCGAAGTTTCGAATCAGATCCGCTGTCGGTTGGAGTGCAGCTGCGGTGTATGTGAAAACGATGCTGTGGCCGGCAAGGCCCTCATCAGTGATCACGTCGGTCAGCACCAGCGGTGATTCGGTGACTGTGCCGCTGGCGGTTCGATGCGGCTCCTGCATTGGTACACGTACCGTCCGAACGCGGATCTCTTTAATGGTAGGAACCCTAGAATCCATGTTTCGAGATTATCTCACTCTGGATTCAAACAAGGTGACGATTCGCTACGGCTGGGGTGTACTCCAAAAGCGCGATTACCCGCCGGTGGTCGCCAAGGATTTACCTACGACTCCGGAGCGTCTTCGGCTGCTCCCGGTCGGATCACGCCATCCATTGGGACCTCAGGTCGAGGTGGGGCTACAATGATTTCATTCAAGGCGAAACGGAAGCGGGCTGCGGGGCAATCACGCCGAGGGATAGCGTGGTGGGCTCATCGAGACGATGAACGGGACGCGGCCGGTTCCCTTCCGCACTCCTCAGCAGACCGCATTGGATCGGCCAGATCCCTTAAATCCCCGCCCCAAAGGGCGGAATACTCACTTTAGCGGATAGCGCCCCCTCTCCATTTCAGGCTGGACCAACACAGGTGGCAATTTGAGCTCACGCAGTGCTCTCCTCATTCCAATCTCTTGAAGCACTCATGGGCTAAGGCAGGGGTGTAGAGTTATGCCCTCAGCAGCCGGCGATTCAAAATAGGCTCGTCAGAGGACAGCGCCTGAAAACCACATGATCGTGATCCTGCTGAAATTCTTCTGGGAGCGTACTCTACATTGGGTTATATCTCCATCCCCAATTCGCGGGAGAGGTCTTCTGTTGAGAGATCCTCTCGGATCCTAATCCCTGGGATTGCACACCGCCGCCTATCAATCTGGCAACTCTCTCTTATACGGCCTTGCGCGGATCGCTCGGCCTTGGACTTGTCCCCAATTTTGAGACAAACGGTTAAGACTCAATTAATCAAAATTTGCATTGAATGGAGAATTGAGTCATGGGATTGTCTCGCAGGCAGTTCACAAAAGAGTTCAAGCTGGCCGCCGTGCGGCGGCTGGAATCAGGGGTTTCGATCGGCGAAGCCGCCCGCGCATTGGAGGTAAACCCCAACGTGCTGCACCGTTGGCGGCGTGAATTCCGCCAGGGGACGGGCAACGCCTTCCCCGGCAACGGCAAGCAGCGCTGGTCCGAGGGGCGGATCGCCGAACTGGAGCGGAAGGTCGGTCAGCAGACCCTGGAGATCGATTTTTTGAAAGGGTGCTTGCAGCGCATCGAGGAACAGCGGATGCTGCAGGCATTGACTGGAAATCCGCGGTCTGCCGGGAAATCCAAGAAGAAGTGAATGCCCATCGTGGTCTGAGCATTCAACGCATGACGGAACTGGGGCGGGTAACCCGCTCCAGTTTCTACCGCTCCCAGGAGGAGAAGCCGGCGAAACCGGATGCCGACATGGACTTGCGGGATGCCATCCATCGCATCGCGTTGGAATGGCCCTGCTACGGACGGCCGCGCATCACCCAGGAACTGCGTAATCAGGGATGGCAGGTCAACCCCAAACGGGTTTACCGCCTGATGCGCGAAGACAATCTGCTCTGTTTGCGGAAGCGCAAGTTCGTCATCACCACCGATTCCAACCACAGCCGCAAAATCTATTCGAACCTGGCCGGTAAGGTGGCGCTCACCGGAGTGAACCAGCTCTGGGTGGCGGATATCACCTATGTCCGACTGGGCGAGGAGTTCATTTTCGTCGCCGTGATTCTGGACGCCTATTCTCGCCGGGTCATCGGCTGGGCGCTGGACTGGAACATGGAAGACGAGTTGACGCTGACGGCGCTACGGATGGCGCTGGCGGAACGCGGGGCGGCGCCGGGGCTGATTCATCATTCGGATCGCGGATCGCAGTACGCCAGCAACGATTACACCGGACTGTTGCAGGAAAACGGCATCGCCATCAGTATGTCGCGCAAAGGCAATCCGTGGGACAACGCCTTTTGCGAGTCGTTCATGAAGACTCTGAAATACGAAGAAGTGCTGCGCAATGAATACCGAGACCTCGCCGAGGCCAAGCGTTCCATCGGACGCTTTCTCGAAAAGGTCTACAACGAAAAACGGCTGCACTCGGCTCTCGGTTATCTCTCACCGGCCAAGTTCGAAAGTTCGCTGCCACCCATGCAACGGCAAAAAAGTGAGGGCCCTCAGGATGCGTTTTTTCAGGCATGACGGAATCTATCGGTCCGATGTGTCCTCACATCTTTTTACCCCTGGGTCGTGTCCCGCTTTCCGGTCGGGCCGCTGCCAGGGTATAGAGCAAGCCGGAAAGCACATGCTCTTCCCATCGTCCGCGATGAGTTCCGGCCGGCTATTCCTCAATCGGGTTGCTCGCCAGCATTGCCCGTCTCCGCTTCACCGGCGATTCCAGAATAAACTCTGGTCTTCCCGCGCCCCAACGATTTATCATTGAACGGCAGGTGTGTCTTAACTGGTTGTGTCAGCCGAGGGGGCAAGCGCACC
>CAWIIF010000006.1:0-220543 GCA_963836015.1 Bryobacterales bacterium
GAGGGCGGGCACAACACCATCGATTACCGCGGCCCCCGCTGTGGTTGCGGCAAGCACGGCTGTATCGAGGTGCTCTGCTCCGGGCCAGCCATCGCTCTGCGGGCCCGCGCCCTCATCGGCGACTCGCACGTGCCCTCCCGAATGCTCGAGCTGGCGGGCGGTTTCGCGGAACAGGTGAAGGCCGAACACGTCGGACAGGCCTACGCGGAAGGCGATGCGCTGGCGATTAAAGTGCTCGAAGAGACGGCCGACCTGCTGGCCATCTGGCTGGGCAATATCGTGGACTTGATCGAGCCCGATGTGATGGTAGTCGGCGGCGGCGTGGCCCAGCTAATGAGTCCGTTCTTCGGCCGCATCCGCAAGGTCATCACGGAGTGGTCGATCAACCCCCGCGCCGCCGAGATTCCCCTGGTGCCGGCCCGCTACGGCGCCGATGCCGGGATTGCCGGCGCCGGATCGCTCTGCCGCTGACCGCGAACGGATGTTTTCGTACAGATTCTCCTGCCTCGGCAGGACGCGACGCGGCCGGCGGGTTACTACCCTGAATACAACACCAAGAAGCAGCTTCGCACAGCTCGGGCCGCGAGACGACGTTTCGCGGCCCATTGGTTCTCCTCCCTAACCTGCACGTAAGCGTGTGATCAGGATCATGGCCAGGTTCCAGCTCACCAGTACGGCAAACCAGTAGTTCAGGAACACGACGACCCGCGGCCGCCTGAACTTCAGCGCCGCGGCCACCAGCAGCACCGCCATGATCTTTGCGATCAGCAGCGCGGCCACCGGCCCGACCCGCATCAATTGGCCGAGGAACATGCTGGCTTCCCGCGCTCCCATCGCGAGCCCCATCAGTGTCGTCAGAATGTCCAGCACCTGGAGAACGACGAAAACCGTCAGCGAGGGTGCCGGGAAGGGCCGGCGTTGCGGGAGTGGAATGGGAGCCAGCATCAGGGGCTAACCTTCATTTTCGCGGGCGCCGCCGCAACGGGTACAGTTCTCTTTCGTTAGGCTTCGGGTGATTACCCGAATACACGAATCACGGCCGGCATCCATGCCTCCAGTTGGTGCAATCCGGTACAACCCGACTTAAGACGGCCAGGCTGCCGGGTCCGGCTGGAAGTAGAATGCTATCAACTGAGGAATCTGCTTCAAATGGACGACTCCCCCGCTTCGCTCGCATATCTGTGGCAGGTTCCCGCCAAACCGGTGTCGGTCCGCCTCAGTCTCAATGTGGTGGACCGTCTGGGCGCGGCGGTGATGGAGGGATTCAAATCGATCCCCAGGCGCGGGCTGGAAACCGGTGGGCTGCTCCTCGGCCGCGAAAGGAGGAATGGCGACGGAATCGTCGTCGAGATTGACGATTTCGAGCCGCTTGAATGTGAGCACGCCATGGGGCCGTCATACCTGCTCTCGTCAGGCGACCGCCGACAGTTGGAACAGCGAATCGCGTGGCGCAGATCCCGGAAGCCCGCTGTTGTCGGCTTCTACCGGGGCCATACGCGCCGGGATTTTGCGCTCACCGTGGAAGACGTCGATCTCATGACCGCCTGGTTCTCGCGCGAGTCGAACGTCTTCCTGCTTCTCCATTCCAATGGGGGCGCCCCCCCGACGGCGGGTTTCGCCATCTGGGAGGGGAAGAAGATCCGCTCCAACGTGCCGTACGGAAAATTCGAATTTTCCCGGTCTTCCCTGATGGCGAGCGGGGCTGTTTGCGCCTCGACCCCGCCCGCGCGTTCCCCGCGGACGGCCGCCCTCGCCGCACTGACGGAAGCTCCCGCCAAATGGTGGTCGAGTCTGACTACGCGAGTGGACTGGGGGTGGATCGCCGCCGCGGCCATCGTCATCGTCACCCTGTTCGTCGCCGCCGTGCACCGCCGCGACGTCGTTCAGCCGCTCGCATCCGTGCAAAGGCCCACTTCCGTCCGGGAGCCGGCGCCCGTTTCTGCGCCGGAATTGAAGCCGTCCGCCTTCGCTGAATCGTCGATGCCGGTTCCCTCGGGGCCGCCCATACGATATCAGGTTGACTCGTCCTCCCAGCCGCCGGATGGAGTGGGCGATCGCGACCGCGTGATGGATCGAACCGCGGGGAGGGCGCCCGCGCGCACCCGCCGGCTGTGGACGCCCGCGCCGGCCCCGCCGCCCGCGCCGGCAACCAGTGCGGCGTTGCTGCCCCTTCCCGAAACGCCGGCCCCAGCGCCGCCGCCTCCGTCCATCGGAGACGCCCTGCCCGCGGCGGTCAAGCTCTCCGAGCGCCTTCCCGTCGCGGCTCCCCTGGTGAGTGTGGAAGTCGAACCGGCCGTCGAGCCCAAGAGCGGCCTCCTGGGGCGTCTCGTAGGCAGGCGCACGGACCGCGCGGGATTCGTGCCGCCCACCCCAGTCCATCGCCCCTCGCTCGTCGTTCCACCCAATCTGCGCGACCGGGCCCGGCGCCCGAGTTCGATCGATGTGAGGGTCTACGTGGATCCGGCGGGTAGGGTGCAATACGCCGAGCTGGAAACCGAAGCTTCCAGCGTCGATTCAGACCTGGCTGCGCTGGCCGTGTTCTCCGCCCGCCACTGGCAGTTCGCTCCCGCTCATCTGGGAGACCGCAAAGTCCCCGGTGAGGTGGTGCTCCGCTACCGTTTCGGCACGCCCTAACTCTTCACCAGCGTGCGCTTCCGTCCGGATCGCGGTGTTACATAAGTTCTCGCTACCGGCTTGACTCGCGTAAAAACTTCCGGCAGTGAAATGGCTGTGTTTCGCGCTTCTCTCATACGAAACGCGTTACCGGCAATGGCAAGCGGGATGCCTCAAAGAACCTCGTGGAGCCACTCGGGCTTCGGCCCGGATGGCGCCACAGAGAAGGAGGAAAAACCATTTCTATGAAATTGCATCCTCTCGTTCACTCGCGGCCGGCCTTCGCTCTGGCGTGCGGCCTCGCGCTCTCCATGGGCATACTCTCGCTCAGTGCTAAGGCGGACGAATGGGACAAAAAGACCGTTCTTACCATAAATCAGCCGGTTCAGGTCAGAGATACGCTGCTGCAGCCCGGACAATACGTGTTCAAGCTCTATAACTCCAGCTCCGACCGGCACGTGGTTCAGATTTTCAATCGCGACGAAAGCCGCATCATCGACACAGTGCTCGCGATTCCGGCCCAACGTATGGAACCGGCCGGCCACAGCCAGTTCACCTTTTGGGAAACGCCTACCGGGACCGCCGCGGCCCTCCGCGACTGGTATTACCCGGGCGACACAATCGGGCAGGAGTTTCCATATCCCAAGCACCCGGAGGAGCTTGCGATGGTAACTCCGCCCGAGGCGGCGGCTCCGGCCCCGCAAGCCGAAACCGCGCAGCCGGAAGAACAGCCCGAGACTTCCACGTCGCCGCAAGCCATGACGGAAGAACCCCCCGCCGCGGAGCAGCCCGTGGAGACAGCTCAGAGCACGCCTCCGCCCGCGCCGGAACAGACCCCTCCGCCGGCGGCCAGCCCAGAGCCTCAACCCGAGCAGCAGCAGACTCCGCAAGAGCTACCGAAAACCGCAAGCCCCTATCCTTTGATCGGACTTAGCGGGATGATCTTACTCGGCCTTTCGGGCTTACTCCGATTGAAACGCTCAGCTTGACAATCGATTACTAACTGGGAGTAAGAACGATGAAGCGGCGTGCGGCAGCTACTAACGAGATCGCTGCCGTCGCCGCCTTTTTTCTGTAACGTTATGGCGATGCGGAGAAGCAGAGCAAGGCGAATGCGCCGCTGGATAGCGAATCTCCTACTGATTGCGGGCGCCGCCGCAGTTGGGGCTTGGGCCTGGTCCAACATACGAGGTGCGATCTACCAAAGGTGGGAAAACCAGGTTTTTGAGCGGGCCCTGCGCGATCACCCGGCCCCCTCGGGCGGAAACCGCGCAGCAAGTCCGCAGGTCACCGCGAATGGCGGGCTGGTGGGGCGCCTGCTGGTGCCGCGCCTGCATTTGCGCGCTATCGTTCGCGAAGGAGCCGGCGAAGACGTCCTCGGCGTGGCTCTCGGCCATATTACCGGGACGGCACTGCCCGGACAGAACGGGAACGTCGGGGTAGCGGGCCACCGGGACACGTTCTTTCGCGGTCTTCGCAAGATCCGCAAGAACGACTTGATCCAGTTTCAGACGACCGGCGGAGATTTCTTTTACCGGGTACAAGCCACCGGCGTGGTGCCGCCCCGGGATATCAGCGTGCTGAAAGCCGGCCAATCGCCCTCGATTACGCTGGTGACCTGCTACCCCTTCAATTACATCGGCTCCGCGCCGGACCGCTTCATCGTCAAGGCCGTGCAGGTTGTTCAGGTGCCGCTGCGCCGCCAGTCGGCCGCCACGGGTCCCCGGCGGGCCGCCGGCAAGACCGGAGTCTCCTTCAGATTCCGCCCGGCTTCCAACCGGATGTCGGCCAGCTCTCCGATCAGATTTCCCGCCCAGCGATAGACATTGTTTTCCTTCACGACGGCTCGCATCCGCTGCATCCGTGTTCTCATCTCTGCGGCCGGCATAGTGAGCGCTTTGTAAATGGCATGAGCCAGCTCGTCCGTATCGTAAGGGTTGACCACGAACGCTTCCGAAAGCTCATGGCTTGCACCCGCGAAGCGGCTCAAAATCAGCGCCCCCTGCTCGTCGTGGCGCGCCGCTACGTACTCCTTGGCGACCAGGTTCATGCCGTCGTGCAGCGACGTCACCAGGCACAGGTCGGCCGCGCGATAGTACCCCAGGACCTCGGCCCGGCTGTGGTGCCGTTTCAATAATACGATCGGTTTCCATGCGCCGGTCCCAAAACGCCGGTTGATGCGCTCCGCTTCCTCTTCGACCTCTGCCGCCAAATCCTGGTAGCGCCTGATGCGTGTGCGGCTGGGCGCGCCGATTTGAATGAACGTGAACCGCTCCATGAACGAGGGATACAACTCGAGGAGGCGCTCGATGCCGCGCAAGCGCTCCGGGATCCCCTTCGTGTAATCGATGCGGTCCACCCCCAGGGCGATGAAATCCGGCCTGCCGCCGAGGTCGCGGAGCAGCGCGGCGCGGTCCGGTGAAGCAGGGTCCGCAGCCTCCTCGTCGGTGGTCACGCTGATCGGAAACGGCCGGACCGTAGTGATGTGGTCGCGGCGGTTCACGGCAAAGTGCTCCCAGTCGATTCGCGATTCCAGCGTGCGGTCCACTGTCGCCAGGAAGTTGTTGCAATGAGCCTGTATGTGGAACCCGATCAGGTCCGCGCCCAGCATGCCGTCGAGCAGCTCACGCTGCCACGGGCAGATGCCGAAGGCCTCCGGATTCGGCCAGGGGATGTGCCAGAAAATCGCGACGCGGACGTTGGGCCTCCGCTCCTTGATCATGCGCGGCAGCAGCGCGAAGTGATAGTCCTGGACCAGCACCAGGGGCTCTTTCTCGCCGCTCATCTCGTCGAGAAGCGCGGCGGCGAATTTCCGGTTGACCGCCCCGTAGTGCTCCCAGTCCTCTCCGCGGAAGACCGGCCGTGTGTGTGCGATGTGGCACAGCGGCCAGAGCCCTTCGTTCGCGAAGCCGAAATAAAACCCCTGCTCTTCTTCCTTGCTGAGCCAGACCCGCCGGAGCGTGTATTGCGGATGATCGGGCGGCACCCGCAGGCGGCCGCGCTCATCCACCGTTTCCTTGTCGGCGTCGCCGCTCGCCTGCGCGATCCAGGTTCCGTCGCTGGCCCGCAGCACCGGTTCGAGCGCGGTCACCAGGCCGCTGGCCGGAACGCTCCAGGTGACGGAGCTTCCCTGCCGCCGGTGTTCGTAGGGTTCGCGATTGGACACCGCGAAGAGGCGGCTCCCCTTGAGTTTGCTCAGAATCGAAACGCGCAGCCGGTCGGGAGTCCACTGCGAGGAAGCGGCTTCGCGCAGTCGAGCCTCCTGATCGGCCGCGGCCCGCGCCGCATGCAGGCTGGTCGCCAGGCGGGTCACCTCACTCGTTAAAGGGTGGAAGATTCCTTCTTGCGGAGGCTTTCCGGCGGCGGAAGCGCTCCCGGTGCGCAGATCGTGCAGCCATTGAGCCATGTGCCGCAGAGGCTTTGCCAGCGTCCAGTGAACGATCAGCACGCAAATGCCGGCGATCAGCAGGGTTTGCGCCAGGCTGGCCAGGGCGTGCCGCCAGACGGACGACCCGATGAACGAGCCGTCATGCAGGATCACTATCGCCCCGACCGGCCGCCCCTCGGCCTGGAGCGGCACGGCGAAGATCTGCAAGGTTGTGCCGGCCGTCTGCAGAAACTCCCGCCGGCTCTGTCCCGACTGGAGAGCGCCGGCGACCGCCGGGGGAGTCACGGCCAGCCCAGGCGCCATCCCCGACGTGATCGCCAGGGGTTGGCCCTGAGCGTTATAGATCGCCATGCCGGCGACACTCGCATGGCCTCGAAACTGATCGGTCAGAGCCTGCAAGTCCGCCCGGCTGCCGTTCTGCAGCATCTGGATGACGGGCTTTCGCTGGCTGTCGGCCAACAGCAGCATCTGCCGGTCGACCTCGGCCTTCATTGCGTGCATCTCCGTTGCCGACTGATAAATGGCGAAGACCGAGGAAACGGCGGCGACACCACCCAGCAGGGAGAGTATCAAGCCGCGGTTCAGGCGCATTCCATTTCCCCCAAGTGCACGCTGCGCCCCCGAAAGACAAAAAGGGCGTCACCCTGGACATGAGCAAGGCTGTTGCCATCGGCACTTCCGGCAAGGTTACGGCTCTCGCGGTTGCAGCTTAAGGAGCGGATTCGGGCCTGCCCAGAGGTTACGCAGGGTCCCGTGACGCGACGATGAACAAATTACTCCCCGGCAACCCCGATTTTGCCGCTGTTTGTGGAAAACAGCGTTAGCATTTGTGGGCCGCCGCCAGGCTCCGGTCCAGGATTCCGAGGAACTGATCGACATCCGCGCGCCCGATGTTCATCGGCGGGGAAATGCGAATCACATTGCCGAACATCCCGCCCTTGCCGATCAGCAGGCGGTTTTCGCGTGCCGCCTCCATCACGATTGCGGTTTCAGCCGGTGCGGCTGTCTTGCTTGCGCGGTCTTTCACCAGCTCGAGCGCCTGCAATAGCCCCATGCCGCGGACATCGCCGATGATCTCGTGCTTCGCCTGCAACTCCTCCAGCCCCGCGCGAAGGTAGGCGCCCGTCCCGGCGCAGTTCGCCATGAGGTTCTGCTCTTCGATGAAATCGATAACCGCCTTGGCCTGCGCGGTCGTGACAGGGTTGCCGCCGAACGTCGAAATGGTGAGGCCCCGCACGGAATCGGCTACCTCCGGCTTCGCAACGGTCAGACCGATGGGCGTGCCGTTCCCCAGCCCTTTGGCGCTGGTGATGATGTCGGGCGTCACGCCCCAATGCTCGATCCCGAACCAGTGGTTTCCGGTGCGTCCCCAGCCCGTCTGTACCTCGTCGCTGATGAAGACGCCGCCGTGATGGCGCACGATCTTCTCGACAATCGGGAAGTACTCTTTGGGAGGCGTGATGAACCCGCCTACGCCCTGCACCGGCTCCGCGATGAATCCCGCGATCCGTCCGCCAGTGGCGGAGCGAATCAGGTCTTCCATGTCCTGGGCGCAGCGCACTTCACAATCGGGATACTTCAGCCCCAGCGGACACCGGTAGCAGTAGGCGTTGTGTGCGTGCACCACCCCGGCTTGCGGCGGACCGAGCCGCCACGCGCCCTGCCCGGTGGCCGACATGGCCATTCCCGACCGTCCGTGATACGAGTGGCGCAGCGCCACGATCTCCGTGTTCCCGGTGTAGCACCGCGCCGTGAGGATGGCGGCTTCGTTGGCCTCCGTGCCGCTGTTGGTGAAGAACGATTTGGTCAGCTTGCCGCCGGGCGTGATCCCGGCGATCTTCTTCGCCAGCGCCGCCTGCGGCTCGTTGGCGAACACCGTTGAAACGTGCTGCAACGTGTCGATCTGCCGGTGGACTCGCGCATTCACCGCGTCGTTGCAATGTCCCACGCTTACCGTCACGATCCCGCCGAAGAAGTCCAGGTATTGGTTGCCATCGGCATCCCACACATACTGGTTTTTGGCGCGCGCTACGACCAGCGGCTCCTTGTAGTAATGAAAAACAGCGGGAAACAGAAACTCGCGATTGGCGAGTATGATTTCGTCTTTTGTCATGATCCTGCCGGCCTTCGCCTAGGCGATCCCCATCTTCTTCTGCATGGCCTCGAGCGATACCCCCTTGGTCTCGGGGTACCACAACAGCACGACGAAGAACTGCACCACCATCATCGCCGCGAAGAACATGAAGGGAACTCCTCCGGAGTGCGCCGCCATCACCGGAAAGATGCCCGAGATCAGGGCGTTCATGAACCAGTGAGTGAAACTGCCCAGGCTCTGGCCTTTGGCCCGCACCCGGTTCGGAAACACTTCGCTCAGGTACACCCAGATCACCGCGCCCTGCGAGAATGCGAAGAACGCGATGAACCCCACCAGCAGCCATACCAACAGGTCCTCGTGCCGCTCGCTCGTGAAGATGTAGGCCACACCGCCCAGGCACACCGCAGTCCCCACCGAACCGATCAGTAGCAGCGTCTTGCGCCCGATCTTGTCGATCACGGACATCGCGATCATGGTGAACAGCAGGTTGGTCGCGCCGATCGCCACTGCCTGCAGGTCGCCCGAGACCTTGCTGAAGCCGGCCTTGGCGAAGATGTCGTTCAGGTAATACAGAATCGCGTTGATGCCCGAAAGCTGGTTGAACATTCCGATCGAAACCGCCAGGAAAATCGGGAGCCGGTACTTCCAGGAAAACAGGGGCTCCGTGCCGTGGCCGTGCTCGGCGTCGATCGATCCGATGATGTCCTGCAGCTCGGTCTCGACATTTTCCTCGCCGATCGATTCGAGCACCGTGCGCGCTTCCGGCACCCTTCGCTTCTGCACCAGCCATCGCGGGCTGCGCGGAATCCCGAACAGCATCAGGAAAAACAGCACCGCCGGAACCGCCGAGATGCCGAGCTTCCAGCGCCACTCCACCGCCCCCAGGTGCGCCGTTCCCAGCAGGTAGTTGGAAAGGTAAGCGAGCAGAATTCCCGACACGATATTGAACTGGAAAAAGCCCACCAGCCTCCCGCGCCACTTGGCCGGAGATACCTCGGCGATATACATGGGGCCGAGCACCGACGACCCGCCGATCGCCAGCCCGCCGATGAAACGAAAGCCTACCAGCGAATACCAGTCCCAAGCCACCGCGCACCCGAGCGCCGAGATCACATACAGCACCGCCAGGATGCGCAGGCTGTCGCGCCGGCCGTAGCGGTCGCCCGGAATTCCAGCCAGCATCGACGCCAGGATCGTCCCCAACAGGGCGCTCGAGACAGTCAGCCCCAGCGACGCGGGCGTCAGATGGTACACATCGCTTATGGCGTGGGTGGCACCCGCGATGACTGCGGTGTCGAAGCCGAACAGCAGGCCGCCCAGGGCCGCCACGATCGTGCTTCGGAGAAGCTTGGGGTTCAGTTTCATGATCACGGTTTCGGAAAGAGGATGGGGAGCACCGGTTCGGCGGTAAACATGCACCGCGCGTTGTGTCCGCACAGCGGGACCACCAGCGCCGCATGCTTCGCGCCGAACTTCTCGTTCACGTACTTTACGAAGGCCTCTCCGCGGGCCAGGCGAGTCGGCCCCTGTGCCATCGCCGGACACGACGAGTCGAAGCCCGCCAGAGGCAGAGTGTCCAGCTCGCCCACCAGGTAGGTCGTGGGGCGGGCCGCCAGTTGCCGCTTGAGTTGATCGTCGCCGATCTTGTCCGCGTATCCGGACCGGTCCTTGAGGCCGTACGGCCAGCGGTCGTAAGTGGTGCAGTTGCGCGCGTCGTTGAAGGCCCGGAAATCTTTGCCGCTGGGCGCGGGCCGCGTGCCGTCGAGGTACGCGTAGCTCGATGGATTCGCCACGACATAGGTCACCGGGATTCCGATCTTGTCGTGCACCTGGTTGGCCATTTCGTACCGCGTCACGAACTGCCCTCCGGCCGAGTGTCCCGTCACTACGATACCCTTCAGATTCGGAAAAATCTCCTTGCGGGCCAGCTTGCGCAGGATCTCGTCGGTGAAATCGTAGGACGTGAGGTCCGGGTGGTTGATCGAGGCGCCGCCCGAGCGCCAGCTGTTGCCGTTGCAACTCCAGCTTACCTCGTTGGGCGCGAGCGTATCGCGGCACCCCCGTCCGTCGTTAGAGGCAAACCGCGGTGCGATGACGATCGTATTGTCCAGCGCGCCCGCCAGAAACGCCGCCGCTGTCGCCGTGCGAAAATAATTGTCCGCGTCGCGGCCCGCCCCGTGGACCATGATCAGCGCGTGCGTGATCCCCTCGTTCTTCGCATCCAGCGAATACGTGCGGTAGATCAGGGAACGCGCCGCGCCGCCTCCCAGTTGCACCCACTCGGTGCACCCTTCGGCCGTTACGCATGCTGCCCCATGGAGCGAGGTCGGAACGAGGGCCAGCAGGGCCAGGAGGCGCGTCATGGCCCCAGCATAACTTCACTGCACAGGGATGTCCACCTGATCGTGGAACGCGTTCGGCGTCTGAATGGCCAGGGGTACGTTGCCCGAGACCGCCAGCGCCGGCAGCGTGACGTTCATCTGGTAGAGCCCCGGATAGCCCGGCGCCAGCCCGCTGTATACTACGGTCGCCGGCTGCCCTGCGACGTAAACAGTGACCGGCGAGATCGTCGTCACGCTCAACGGGTTCGTGCCGCCCGCGGTTCCATCCGGCACGGAAGGATTCACCGCTCCCATTCCGGTCAGGTAGATCAGCACCGTCTCTCCGCCGATCGCCGGCCGCGCCGCGCTGACCAGGCCGTAATCCGCGTGCAGGATCGCGCCCGGGCCGCTGCCCGCCTGGTTCATCGCGTAGATCCCCGGGGAGGATGCCGCCACCGGAACCGTGACCGTGTTGGAACGGGAGCCGCCCTGCACCACGATCGTCGCGGTTGGCCCCTGGAGCCCGAACGGCGCCAGGCAGTTGATCTGGGCCGGGCTCACGATAGTAGAGGGGCGCAGCCTTGTTATTGATCAGCACGGTCACCCCGTTCAGCGAATTGGGATACGGCGGCTTGGCCGTCGCGCTTCCGGCGGCTAAACCGGTTCCGTAGAGAGTGAGAAATTCGCCCGGCGAAATGGGATTCCCGGCGGGCGCGGAGCTGGCCGCATTCAGCACGCCATGCGGGTTCAAGAATACGTCCGTACCGCTCAGGGCGGGCATCTGTGCGCCAAAGTCGAGCGAATAAGCGCCGGGGTCCGCGGGGCTCAGGGCGATCGCCACGAAAGTCTTGGCGCCCGCTCCCAACCCGGCCCGCGTCAACTCGACCGTGCCCGATCCGTCCGCGGCCAGCACGTAGCCGTTGATGCCGGTGAAATCGAAACTGCCGAAGCCGCTCTCTTTGATCCTCCGCGTAAGCGTCAGTGTGCCACCGCCGCGGGCCGCCGCCGACCCGGAGTACGACAGGGCGTCCGAGCCATCCACCCGCAAGCCCGCCGACCAGTAGTCGCCGTTCCAGGTCGCCATGCCGGCCGAGGCGGCCGCTTTCACTCCGAGCAGAATCTCGTGCGCGCCCGCGGCCAGCGATCCGCCCAGCATGACGTTGCCATCAGCCGAAAGGTAGAAGCTCTTCGATCCGCTCACAAGCGTTCCACTCCCGAACGTGAAGGTCCCCGACCCGTCCGTATTCAGGACGTAAGTCGCGCCTGTCACCGCCTGCGTCGCCGGCTGCCCAACGGAGATTCCGGCTGCATGCCCGTTGGCCGTGAAAGCCGCGATCTGCCCCGGCGTCCCCGTTTGCAGGCTGAAGATGGCGCTGCGGGCGTTCGCCGCGGTTCCGCCCGGCAATTCCAGAGTGGCTACCCAGTATGGGCCGCTCAGCGCGGGCGCCGCGGTCGGGGCTGGGATAGCCGCAAACAGATCGAAGGGAGCGTCGCCCGCTTCCGTGCTCGACCCGACGAGCGCTTCGGGTCCTACCCGGGCGTTGATCCGGGCCCCGCCGCGCGCCGGGCTGTCCATGGACACGAACCCCGCCGGATCCACCGAGTAGCTGCCCGACCCGCCGGCCGAGACGGCCGCGCCGGCGCCTTCCAACTGCTGCCCCGTGAACGTGAACCGGCCGGCTCCGTCGAACGTGATGGCCCCGGTCAGCGTTCGGGGAGTCGCCGGATTGCCGGCCGAGTCCGTTGCCAGGGACACCTGCCGGAAGAAATACTTCCCGCTTAGCGATTGATTACTCAAGGTTTGCGCAGAACCAACCGCACCCAGCGCCACCACCGCGATGCACGCCAGCCCAGTCCGAGAGCCCATCCCGAGAATCATAAACGAATTTCGGGCGGATTCTTGCAATTCGGAACGTCCTAACGAAACTTAATGGAACTTTTTGGTCCGGTTAGGGTTTCGATTGTCGTAAAATGGCCCCAATACGCGGCCTCGGAGGGTTGATGTTGCGCCAAAAACTGGTCGTTCCCGCGGGATTATGCGTCATTCTGTGGTCCGGATTCGTCATCATCCGCGCTCAAGAGGTCCCCGGCCAATCTGACTGCCCCTACTTCGGGCCAAAGCGCGAAGCCTACGTTGACCAGGCGCTCCGTGCCGTGGGTGCGCGTTCGCAAACCGGCCGCCGGTCGCTCAGTTCGCTCACCGAGCAGGTGTCGCACGCGATGTCCGCTAACATCCCGGGCGGCAGTCGCACCTTCACGTTCGACCAATCGCACCCCTCCGGGTCGATCGATTCCTACATCTTCGGGGACTTCCAGAAGAACAACATCACCCCCGCCCCCGCCACTACGGATTGGGAATTTATCCGCCGCGTAACGCTCGACCTTACCGGACGCATTCCCACGCCCAGCCGCGTTCTCGGCATTCGTCGCCGACACCACTCCTAATAAACGCGCCAATCTCATCGAGGAACTGCTCGCCAGCCCGCAGTGGGTGGATAAGTGGACCATGTACTTCGGCGACCTCTACCAGAACACCGCCACCCGCAACAGCACCGCGCTGCGGCGCTTCCCCCAGGGCCGCAACGCTTTCTACCAGTGGATCCACGATTCTCTCGCCAACGGCAAGCCGTACAACCAGATGGCCACTGAGTTGATCACCGACGCCACCGACAACTCCTACACCGATGGCGCATCCAACTGGATCATCAACGGCTTCATCACAGGCGGCCCCAACCAGGACATCATGGACTCGATGACCGCCAACGTCTTCGACACGTTCATGGGCATCTCGCACGTGAACTGCCTGCTTTGCCACAACGGCCGCGGCCATCTCGACAGCCTCAGCCTGTGGGGCAGCCAGACTACGCGCTACCAGGCCTGGCAATTGGCGAGTTACCTGTCGCGCACTACCATGACGCGCCGCTATCCCGATACCACCAATAAGAATGTCTACTACTGGGCGGTGCAGGATAACGGCAAAACCGACTACGCCCTGAACACCACCACCGGAAATCGCCCGGCGCGCGTGGCCCCATCGGGCTGCAAACCGGCCAGCCTTGCTACTATGTCCCGCCGCAGTACATATTCAACGGCGATACTCCGAAGATCCGGCGAGAGCTACCGGGCGTCGCTCTGGCCCGCAACATCACGGGCGATTTCCAGTTCGCCCGCGCCACGGTGAATTACATGTGGGCGCAGTTCTTCGGACGCGGCATTGTCGATCCGCCCGATACATTCGACCCGGCGCGGCTCGATCCCAATAATCCGCCTCCTTCTCCATGGACACTGCAGCCGACTAACGCAGCTCTGCTCAACGCGCTCGCCCAGCACTTCGTGGCTTCCGGCTACAACCTCAAGGCGCTCATGCGCGAGATCGTGAACTCCGATACCTACCAGCTTTCCAGCCGCTATAACGGGCAGTGGAACGCCGCGTGGGAGCCCTACTTTGCGCGCAAATTCGTGCGCCGGCTCTGGTCCGAGGAAGTGGCCGACGCCGTGGCCCAGTCCAGCGGCACCATGCCCTCGTACAGCATGGCCGGATTCACCGATCTCGGCTACGCCAAGGTGAGCTACGCGATGCAACTGCCCGATGTCATCGGAGCGCCCAGCGGCGACGGGAATGCCAGCGGCTTGCTCGACAGCTTCATCCGCGGCAATCGCGACGACCAGCCGCGCAAACCCGACGGCTCCATCCTCCAGGCCCTGAACCTGATGAACAACAACTTCGTGGTTCAGCGCACGCACGCCGCCGGCACCAACGCCAGCCAGTTGATCGTGCAGAACCTCAATCGGAGCAATACCGACCTCATCAATACGCTGTTCCTGACGATTCTTTCGCGGCTTCCCTCGAGCGACGAGATGGCCACGGCGCAGGCGGCCATTCCCAGTGGCGGCAGTACCCGGACGGCGGCCGTGCAAAACCTGGTCTGGTCGCTCTATAACAAGGTCGATTTCGTATTCAATTACTAGCGGAGGGGCGCCATGAGCAACGAACAGGAAAAAATCAATCGCGAATTTTCCAAATACCCCTGGACCAACCGGACGTTCTTCAACCGTCCCCACTGGACCCGCCGCCGCTTCTTCGAATTGCTCGGCGCCGGTGTCGGCGGTGCATTCCTGGCGCAGCGCTACGCGAGGGCGGCCGACGTCACATCCTCGGGCGTCACCACCAAGAACACCGCCAGGAACGCCATCTTTATCCTGCTGGCGGGCGCGCCCAGCCACACCGATACGTTCGATCTCAAGATGGTTTCCGGCGTGACCCCCGCGAGCTTCAATCCCGAAACCATCAACGGCACGCTGTTTCCCACCGGCCTGATGCCCAACCTCGCCGCCATGACCGCCGATTTCGCCATCGTCCGCTCCATGCGCTCGCACGCCCTGGTGCACTCGCTGGCGCAGACGTGGACGCAGATCGGCCGCAACCCCGCAGCGGCGCTCGGCAACATCGCGCCCAATATCGGCAGCATCGTCGCCATCGAGAAGGATAAGGAGCGCACGCCCAACCAGGTCTTCCCGTCGTTTCTGGCGCTCAATTCCGGAGGCGGAGTCGGCGGTGGATATCTGCCCGCCGTCTACGCTCCGTTCCGCGTCACTCCCAGCACAGCCGGCATCGGCTTCACCACCAATCCCGACGGGGAATCCACCTTCAACACCCGGTGGAAGCTGATGCACTCGCTCGACGACAGCCTGCGAGTGAATTCGCCCGATGGCGGCCCGATGGACGACTATAACGATTTTTACTCCGCCGCGCAGGGGATGATGTATAACCCGGTGGTCAACATCGCGTTCTCCTACACCAGTGCCGATAGCATGCGCTACGGGAGTTCCGGTACCGGGAATGCCTGCCTCGTGGCCTCGCAGGTGCTGAAGCAGAACCAGGGAACCCGCTTCATCCAGATCACCTCGAACGACGGCTGGGACATGCACCAGAACATCTACGCCGCCACTTCACTGCCCGCCAAAGCCAAGATTCTGGATACCGCGGTCGCGTCCCTGATCTCGGATCTGAAGGCCAACGGCCTGCTTGAAGAGACGCTGGTCGTAATGGTCGGCGAGTTCGGCCGCACGGTCGGGCCTCTGACCGGCGCCGCCGGACGCGACCACTATCCGCAACAGTTCGCCTTCTTTGCGGGGGGAGGGGTGAAAGGCGGAAAGATCATCGGGCAGACCAACGCCAGCGGCTCCGACGTCGTCGACTACGGCTGGTCGCAACAGCGCTACGTCTATCCCGAAGACGTCGAGGCCACCATCTATTCCGCCATGGGCATCGATTGGACCACCGTGCGCCATGACGATCCGCTCGGCCGCGGCTTCGAGTACGTGCCGCAGACCGGTTCATTCCCCTTCGACCCGGTGCACGAGTTGTGGGGTTAGCCGGCTTCTACGACGCTCTGCGCATCGTCGGGTCTAGCGGCGAGCCCGTTGAAAATTGCGACGTCTGCGACACAGCAGTCCTTCGCCCCAGCCAGCGGTAAAGCGAGCTGAAGAGATAACCGGCGATCGCGCCATCCACAATACCGTAGATGGTGCCGATGATCACATCTCCAAACGCTCTGGCTCCATGGAACCCGGGATAGATCGAGCTCATCATGTTCAGGAACTCGGTTCCGTAAGCCGGAAACCATAGATGGATCAAGCCTACGAGTAACATGCTGGCGCCCCAAAGAATTGCCAGGGCGCCGGTCATCGCATTTCGCTTCATGGAAACCTCCTTACCTATTAGATGTGCCGCTCGCCCGATAGCACATACACTGGCCATAGTATTTTTGGCGGGCTCGTGTATTGAGCCGCATCCCCTGCGATTCGCGACAGATTACTCTCCCCGGGGGATGGGGTGTGACCGCCGCAGGTAATACGCTGAAAAGTGTAGACAACTATGTCCCATGTAAGTGGACGCACCGTTTGCTCTGATGAGTGGAACAAAGCGTGCATCCTCACCAATTGCGGACACGAATACCAATAAATGACCCGGGCGCCGCAACGGTGCCCGGGCAAACCAGATAGAGAAAGGAAAGCATGAAGCACTTCGGGATTTTGATCGTCGCGGTCATCGGAGCCCTCGCACTGATGTGCCCGCAGGCCCAGGCCGATGAATGGAATAAGAAGACCATCTTCACGTTCAGTGAGCCCGTGGAGATTCCAGGTGTAGTCCTGCCGGCCGGCACCTACGTTTTCAAGCTGGCGGACTCGCTGTCGGACCGCAATATCGTCCAAGTGTTCAACAAGGATGAGAATCACCTGTACGGAACGTTCCTGGCGATTCCCGACTACCGGCTGAAGACGCCGGGAAAACCCATCATCACTTTCGAGGAACGCGCGGCCAACTCGCCGGAGGCCGTCAGGGCGTGGTTCTATCCGGGTGACAACTACGGCAACGAGTTCGTATATCCTAAGGCTAAAGCGATGGAGCTGGCCCATGTTACTCATCAGAATGTACCCTCCATGCCCTCGGAGCTCGCTGCGAATACCGCTAAGCCCGCGAAGACCCTGAATGAGGCGCCGGTGACGGCGATGAAACAGTCGCCCTTGAAAGTCGAGAAGCCTAGTGGCGAAGAGGCCGAGGTGGCGGAGGCTTATCCCCCGGCCCCCATGCAAACCGCTTCGTCGACGCCGGAGAAACGGCTGCCGCGGACGGCTAGTGCGCTGCCGCTGATCGGCCTGATCGGATTCCTCTCGCTCGGAGCAGGCTGGACGCTCGGTACCGCGTCGAAGCGGATCGGATGACGGCCCTTAAGGGAGCGCGGGCGGGCCTCGCCCTCCCGCTCTCTCTGCTGTTAGTTGGTTTCGCGCCTGCCCAAACCCCCGACAAGCCGTCGGATCGGATCTCCGTGGATGTCAGCCTGGTCGTGCTCCATGCCACCGTCACCGACCGTACCGGCCGGTTCGTCTCCGGGCTTCGTCAAAAGGACTTCGTGATCTACGACCAGGGCGTTGCGCAGCCCATTACTCTCTTCCGCCACGAAGATGTTCCCGTCACGGTGGGGCTGGTGGTCGATCATAGCGGCAGCATGGGGCCGAAGATCTTCGACGTAATGGCTGCCGCGAGCACCTTTGCGCGCGCCAGCAATGCAGCCGACCAGATGTTCGTAGTCAACTTCAACGAAAGAGTTTCCTTCGGGCTGCCTGCCAGCGTCCCCTTTACCGCCGACGCCTCCCAGCTCGATGACGCGATTTCGAGAACCCGGACAACCGGAAAGACCGCTCTCTATGACGCCGTGATTGCCGGCCTGGAGCGCATCCGCGAAGGGACTTTGGATAAGAAGGTGCTGATCGTGATCAGCGATGGAGGCGACAACGCCAGCCGCCTCACGCGCTCCCAGGCTTTCAATGCGGCCCGGGAGTCCAACGTCATCGTCTACACCATCGGACTCTTCGACTCTGACGATCCGGACCGCAACCCGCGCCTGCTCGAAGCCCTTGCGCGCTCCACCGGAGGCGAGGCGTTCTTCCCGAAGAGTTCCGGCGAGGTAGTAGGAATCTGCTCGGAGATCGCGAAGGATATCCGCAGTCAATACACGCTGGGTTATGCGCCGCCGGCGGCGCCCGGCGGCGCGTGGCGGAAGATCCGTGTCGAAGCCGGGTCGCCCGGTCGCGGACGGCTCTCCGTGCGCACCCGGGACGGCTACTTCCCGGCATCGCACAAGCCGGGCTCCGGCCGGGCCGCCCCATGAAGACCGCCCTCCGGTACAGCCAGTATGTTCTTTTCGCCGTAGGCGCCGTCGCCCTCGGGTATTGCGCGTGGGTACTGGGCAGCGCGCGGTTTTACCAGGTGCGGGAAGGCCGCGAGTTGACTCGCATGCTGGCTCGCTCACCACGCGAGGCGCCCGGCTCCCGAACCTTCCCCGCCGTCGCCGCCGACGGCCTGATCGGCCGCCTCGAGATTCCACGCCTCGGCATTTCCGTCCTGCTCGACGAAGGCTCCGGAGCCGCGACCCTGCGCAAAGCGGTGGGACACATTCGAGGCACGGCCTTCCCCGGCGATCCCGGTAACGTCGGCATTGCCGGACACCGCGATACCTACTTCCGGCCGCTGCGCCGCATCCGTCCGAGCGACCTGGTCGTGCTCGACACCTTGCGCGGACGCTTCTGTTATCGCGTGGTTTCCGCGAAGATCGTCGCGCCGGACGCCGTCGGCGTGCTGGCGCCCACTTCGCGGCAAGTCCTCACGCTGGTTACCTGCTACCCGTTCTACTACGTGGGGCCTGCGCCCTACCGCTTCATCGTGCGGGCGACGCGCATCCCTTATTCTTCGGACCCCGCCAGGTTGAATCCTTCGAGCGCGATCCGCGGCCGCTCGCCGCGCGTGTCTGCGTCCAACAGCTCCATCCGGATGGTTCGAAAGGCGATGTACTGCGCGTGAATACTGCAGATCGGATTGGTATAGCCGCCCCCGAACGTAAGCCGCGTCATGCTCCCCCGAGCCAAGCCGTAGACAGAGATGTCGACCGCCGAAGTCATCGACAGGCGGGTTCCGTCAGGTGACAACGAGGTGAAAGATAGTTCCAGGGGACTGGCAGAAGAGCGCGGGACAGGTCAGTGCTATCTACGCATTGCACCGTCACGAGTCACTGCGCGGTTAGGGAGCTTCGATAAAGAGGGTAAAGGTGTGTGAGACATCAAGCTGCGCGCAACTGAACGCCGCGCTGTATGCGATCTAGTCCAGAACCCGTACGGGCGTACCGCGGACATCGAGCGCATTCACATCGAACGGCACGGCAAAGAGCCGCCCTTATAAGGTAAATCAGGTGGCCGCTCATGAGGTATCGCCCCCACCCCGCTCGACACGAGCGTTTTGACGCGACGGTCCTTCATCGAGACCAGCTGAATCGAGGCTCAAAACGTAAAGAGTCATGGCCGTCAGGTTCCGCAGAATCCGCTCTCGGTTTCACTTCGAACCCTTCCCCTCCGCGAGCTTCGAGGCGAGTTTATCACAGCGCCGAAGATCAGTAGCGGCCAGCAGTAGCTTCCGCTTTCAATGAGTTAGCCCGTGATCCACGTTTGCCGTACGCGTGATCTCGCAGGCATGGACAGCGCGGTTCAGCGGAATGCAAACTGGTTGTCCTGGCGGGCGGCGCCGCAGCGAGTTGCGCCGGAGGCGAGGGCGGAGGGCGCGTCCGAAACGGGCGGCGAAAGAACGTGAATTCAGAACTATCCTTATCGATCCGAGGCAGAACCCTGCGGCCCGGGGAGCAGGGTTACGAAGAGGCGCGCAAGATCCATAACGCCATGATCGACCGGCGCCCTGCCTTGATCGCGCGCTGCACCGGCCGGGAGGACGTGATCGCCGCGGTCCGGTTCGCACGCGATCGGGGCTCCGTGGTGTCCGTACGCGGAGGCGCGCCGGTCGCATCGCGGTAGCGTGGGTTACGCCGCCTCCTTTGCCGCTCTGGCTGACCGACCCAGAGTGGGGCCTAACCGAGTTGTAAAATAGGCCGCGTGTGTCTGCCTGCTGCTACTGTTTGACGACTAATCGAGCACGTCGCGGCTGGCCGATCCGCGGCTAGCGGCGGCTCTCTCTGCCGCCTACCTGCCTGTTCCGCTGCACTATGTTGCCGACTGCTTGTGTGTTCCTGTTGATCTACCCTCTCCACGAACGTGCGGGCGGTGTTTCAGGCATATCGCGAGATTACCGCTTCGGCACCGGACGAACTCGGGTCGCTCGCCGTCATCGGAACTATGCCGGACGGCGCTGCCGTGGTCGTAGTAATGGTCTGTTTCTGCGGGGATGCGAGCAGTGCGCAACGGTTGCTCCAGTCGATGCGAACGTGCGCCCCACTCGTCGCTGACCAGGTGGCTCCAATACCGTATCCTGCGCTGCAGAGCATTGTGGAGAACTTCAATCCGCGCGGCCTGCGCAACTACTGGAGGTCCAGCTTCCTATCCGGAATTCCGGAAGCAGCGGTGGAAACACTGGTGGAACTCTTCTCCGGGACAGTCCGGCCGTTCAGCCACATCGTGATCGAGCACCTCGGCGGCGCGGTGGCGCGGGTACCGCCGGGTGCGACCGCCACCGCGCACCGCGACGCCGCATATAACCTGAACATCGTTGGAATGTGGAATGACCACTCGCAGGACGACGCGGCGATCGCGTGGGTCCGCGATGTCTGGCAGCACATGCAGCAGTTTGCGACCGGCGGCGTGTATGTGAACTACATGGGAACGGAGACGGAGAAACGGCCGGATTGGATTCGGGCGGCCTACCCGCCCGAGACTTATGCGGAATTGCTCCGAATCAAACAGAAATACGATCCGGACAATTTCTTCCGGTTGAACCATAACATCGCACCAGCAGTCGGCACCATCGGTTCCGGCAGTCGCGCCTGAGTGATGACCGGCTGAGGCCAAGGATTCGGCATTACCAAATAGGGAGGACACTATGATATTCAGACGGAACATCTGGCGGCGCGCAAGTGCTGTCGCAGCTCTTCTTTTCACCGCCGCGGCAGCCGGCACGCTGCAGGCGAAAGAGTGGCAGGCTTGGATTGGCCTGCAGAGTCGGGATTTAGGAAGCCAGGCTCTGGCATTTCTGCCGAACGAATACTGGATCCGTACCAACGACAGCATCCGCTGGACGTTGACCAGCACGGAAATCCATACGGTCACGTTTTTGACACCGGGCCAGGTCCGGCAGCCGTTCTTCGGTCAGTTCGGGACTCCGATCGGCTGCCCGGGGACCACGCCCGACGGCTCCAGCTACGACGGTTCTACATGCGTCAATTCGGGTGTGCTTGGGACCTTCGACAACATCGTCGGCCCGCAGAGTTATTCGGTCAAGTTTCCCAAGGCCGGCAATTACAAATTCGTGTGCTTCGTGCATTTCGATATGACGGGAGCGATCCACGTCCTGGATCCCGCGGCACAGCTTCCGTACGATCAGGCCTTCTACAACCGCGAAGCGTTGCAAGACGGGTTGGCCCTCGTCGCTGAAGCAAGCAGCCTGACCGACCGGGGCCTCGCCGAAGACAACGACGGCGGTCCGGCGGCCAAAGTGACGGCCGGTGTTGGTGAGATCATAACCACCAGCGGCGGCGGCTCGCAAACGGCAGCGCACTTCCGGTTTCTACGCGACACTATTGTGGTTCGTGTCGGCGATACGGTCGAGTGGACCAACTTGGATCCATCCACGCCGCACACCGTGACGTTCGGAGTGGAACCGGCGGATCCGCGCGCGCCATCGCCAGGGGTAAACTCCGATGCCGACGGGGCACGTCATGCAACCATCAGTTCGCCGAACGACAGCACGAACTCGGGTCTTCTCACGCTCGCGTTTCAAGACCGGCCCAATCTCGCGCAGTCGCCGCTCGGTACCACCCGGTTCCGCGTGACCTTTAACTCGGCCGGCACCTTCCAATACATATGCGCTCTTCACGACAACTTGGGAATGAAGGGTACGGTAATCGTTCATTAGGAGAAACGCGAATGACTCGCACGGTACTAACGGTTGGATTGATGTTCTCGCGTGCCATTCTTTCCCAGGCACAAGCCGCGGATGACTTCCACGGAGCGCTGGTCACTCCACCGCTCCCGAAACCGAGTTTCGTTCTCACCGATACGGCCGGTCGTCCATACGATTTCGCGACGGCGACGAAAGGCCATGTCACGCTGCTCTTCTTCGGGTACGCCAGTTGTCCCGATCAATGCCCGACACACATGGCCGTCCTGAGTGCCGCGTTGAGAAAACTCCCGGCGCGAACGGTGGACCAGATAAAGCTCGTCTTCGTCACCACGGATCCGGAGCGCGACTCGCCGGCCGCGCTACGCCGTTGGCTCGATCTGTTCGACCGGCGTTTTGTCGGCCTGACCGGAAGCGAGCCGGCGATTGCGGCAGTGCAGCGAATGGCGGGCGTCCCCGTAGCCGTCAAAACCGGTTACTCGAAGGGCAGTTACGCGGTCAATCATGCTAACTTCGTTCTCGCTTATACAAAGGACAATCTTGCTCACGTCATTTATCCGGGCGGCGTAAGCAAGGAGGATTGGGTGCACGACCTACCACGCCTGGTGGTTGAGAGCTGGACACGCTAACCGGGCACTGGCGTTCGATAGGATTCTCGGGCTTCCCATAGGACCTCGTGACGGAGTCCCTTTTCTGAAGACGCGTATCCCTTATTCTTCGGACCCCGCCAGGTTGAATCCTTCGAGTGCGATCCGCGGCCGCTCGCCGCGCGTATCGGGTCCAACAGCTCCGTCCGGATGGTTCTGCGCTCGCCCGGCATCAGCGCGACGTAGTTGTCGCTGTAGAGCGCCGGCAGAATGCGGTCGCCGCTCTTCTCCCGCACGGCTTTCAAATGCACCATCAACGCGGGCTGGTCCGAGGTGTTCCGCACTTCGGTCTCGAGGACCCACCGCTGGCCCTCCCGCGCCGTCCTGGTCGCCGCCTCCACCCGCACCTTCGGCAGCTTGCGGATCGCCTGGAAGTGGTTCTCCTCGATCCCTCGCAGGTAGAAGTTCTCCGACACCAGTTCCTCTCCGCGCCGTAATTCCAGCCGGATGAAATGCACCGCGGTCAGACCTTTCGGATACTCCAGCTTGATGGGCGCCGCCACCGAATCCTCGGCGCTGTCGAGCGTCACCGCCTGCAGCCACTTCCGGCTGCCGTCCATGTTGAGGATCTCGGCCCGCGCCGTCAGGTTCGTCACCTTACCCGCGCTGTAGTTCACTACCTCGACGGTATCGTTGGCCGGATTCCACTGTATGTGCAGCGGCTCG
Source organism: Bryobacterales bacterium (assembly GCA_963836015.1). GTDB lineage: Bacteria > Acidobacteriota > Terriglobia > Bryobacterales > Bryobacteraceae > CAWCDJ01. The sequence goes on from CAWIIF010000006.1 coordinate 23,126, forward strand.
GCGCCCTTCTTGGAGCCGAAATACCCCGCCGTCGGCTCGAGGTAGTAGTCGTACGTCTGCCAGACCATCGAAGGCCACGCCGGATGGCTCATCCACAGCAGCAGCCCCATGCGATTCTTGCTCTGCGATTCGAACATCGCGCGGTAGCCGTCGTAGTTCTCGAACTGCGCGAGCTCCACCCATTCGGCCGCGTCCGCCGCCGGGCCGTAGCTGCTCTCGATCATCTCCCGGTAGGCTCCGGCTCCCTGGGCTCCCGTCAGGCAGAAATCGTGCATGCCCCACATTTCGCCCTGCGGCCACATCCCGGATTCCGGCATCATGGCCCGCAGGCTGTCGAACGTCACGATGTTCGGCATTCCGATCTCGCTGTGGAATTTGGTGCCCGCGCGATCGGTGAAATAGTACCTGGCGCTCATCGCGCGATACGGGCCGTGCCCGGTCACCGTGTCGTCGGCCGAGCTCGGGATGTACTGAATCCCCGGATGCATCTCGTTCAGCGCCGCGCGAATGGAATCGTCCAGCGGCTTCAGCGGATACCCTTCGTTCCTCCCGCAATAGAGGCCGATCGAGGGATGGTTGCGGACGCGCAGGATCGTGTCCCGCACGTTGCGCATGAACATCGCGTTATCGTCCGGGTCCGGCCCGTCCCAGGGGTTCGCCAGCCAGAAATCCTGCATGATCACGATGCCGTTGCGGTCGGCCGCTTCGTAGAATGCGTCCTCTCCGATCTGCCCCACCCAGTTCCGCACCATGTTGAAGTGCATGTCGCGGTGGTACCGCATAGCCGCTTCGTATTCGCGCCCGCGGTATCGCAGCATCGATTCGCTGAAACCCCAATTGCCGCCTTTCGGAATGAAGCGCCGCCCGTTGATCCACATCTTCAGCGCGCCGCCTTCCTCCGAATACGTGAACTGGCGGATGCCCGCCTGGAATCGCACCGAGTCGGAATCCTCGAACTTCAGCTCCACGTTGTACAAATTCGGTTCGCCGTATCCGGCCGGCCACCAGAGTTTCGGGTGATCCACCGCGATGGTCCGCTCGACGGTCGCCGCAGCGGACGCGCCCAGGCTCACGCGCTCTTCGAAGGCCTGGCCTCCGAACGTGCCGCGCAGCGTTCCGCTCACCGGCGCCGCCGAGTGGTTTCGCAGGGTCACCGCGATTTTCACGGTGGCGTGTGCGGCATCCGTGATCGACGTGCTCACCAGCGGATTCTCCAGCGTCACGCTCTTTGTGACGGTGAAGTGGATATTGTTCCAGATGCCTGTGTCGCGGCCCCGAATCGTCGGAATCCAGTCCCAGCCAATGGCCGCGTGATACGTCGGATTGTCCGCCCCCAGCGCGCCGCCGTTTAATCCCACCGCCTGGAACAACTTCTCTTTCGCGCTGCCCGGCGTCGCGTTCTTGATGATGCGGACCGCCAGGGCGTTCTTCCGGCCCGCCGCCAGCTTCCCGGTCACATCGAAGCGCGCGCGGGTGAATGCGCCCTCGATGCGCCCCAGCTTGCTGCCGTTCAGATAGACCTCGGCCTTCCAATTGATGCCGTCGAAGTCGAGCCATACCCGGCCGCCCGGTCCGGCCGCCGGCGCCGTGAATTCGTCGCGATACCAGAAATCGGCGTAGAAGAACGAGTCCGAAATCGCGAGCTGATTGTTCCCGAAATTCGGATCGGGCACGGCGCCCGCGTTGTAGTAGCTCGTCAGCACGGTTCCCGGCACCGTCGCCGGCACCCAGTCGACTATCGTTGAAGCCCGGCTGCGATAGCGCCTCGCCCGCGGCCTTCACCAGCGAATCGCGCTGTACCTTCCAGGCCCCGCCCGAGAGCTGCAGCCCGCCCGCCGCGGCCTTCGGAGCCACCGTCACGCCGCCGCGGCCATACACTTCGAGCTCGCTCAGGATGTAGCCTTCGGGCGACGACGCCTTGCTCATCAGCACCCGCACGTAGCGGCCCTCCACGGGCTGCGCCAGCCGGATGTCGCTGCTGTCGAGGGCGTGGATCGCTCTCCACTGTCGAGCGTCGTCCGAGACCTCGAGCGAGCCGCCCGCCGCCGGACGGATCCAGCTCAGCGCCACGCGGTCAAAGCTGCTATGGGCGCCCAGGTCCACATATACCCACTCCTCGCCCGCGCCCGCGCTCTTCCACGCGCTCGCGAAGTCGAACGGCCCGGCCAGGTGCACCAGTTGCTGCCTGTCGAAGAACCGCACCTCCGCGATCCGCCATGTCAGCGGCCGTCCGTTATCGAACTGCAGCCGGTAGAATCGGTGCCGCGATACGGCCGCGAATGCGATTGCGGGATGCAGTTCGCCCGTGGGGTGCGCCATGCCGCCGGCCTGGCCCAGTTGCTTCCACGCCTGCCCGTCGTCCGAGCCCAGCACCGTGCACGTCCACTCCTGGTTATCGGGACTCTGCGCCAGCACGTTGCCGTCCAGCTCCAGCCGGTCCACTGCGGGCACGCTCGCGCCGCCGTGGATTTCGATCTGCAGCCACGCGCTCGTCCCGCGCAGGTCCACCGTAGAGGCCCAGTTACTGTCCAGGGCCAGTTCGCGCGCGGTTCTCGGCAGAACCCCCTGCGTGCTGGTCGAAACCGCCAGCCAGCGCGGCAGGCCCGTTTCTTTGATTCCGTCCGTGACCAGCTGCGCGGTCAGGTTGTAATCGTAGCTGCTCGATTGGTATGCCGGACGCCGCAGCGCGAGATTGCGGTACTCCTGCGGCCCCGCTTGCACCGTGGGCGACCAGTTTTCTTCCGGGGATCCCGGGTACACTCCGACGCCGCGTGTGTATTCTTGGGCTTCGAGGCAGGGAAGCGCAAGCAGTGTGGAAAGCAGTAGGAAAGCGATTCGAGACATCGGATCACCTGGGGAACGAAAACGGGGCCGGAGCGGCCGGCCCCTTGCCTGAAGACCGGCTTCAGAAAATGAACTTCACCGCCAGTTGCACCTGCCGCGGCGAGTGCGCCGTGCCGGTGATAATGCCGAAATTGCCGTCGGTGATATTGGCATCCGGGCCGCCGAACTGCGCGTGGTTGAAGGCATTGAAGGCCTCCAGCCGGAACTGCGCGTTGAAGCGGCTCTCCTTGCCGAAGTAGTTGTTTTTGAACAGCGAGAGGTCTGTGTTCGCCACTCCCGGGTTGCGCACGTCGGGAAGCGTGCGGCTCAGGTTGCCGAACGTGAACGGCCCCGGCTGGTAGAACACCGAGGTGTTGAACCAGCCGTTGATCGAGCGGTTGCCGATCGCCGCGCTGTGCCCGTTGTTGTCGGGCCGCTGCGAGAACGTGAACAGCCCGTTCTGCGTGGTCGAAACCGACGCGCCGCCGATAATCACCGGCGTGCCCGTGCTCCACGACCAGATGCCGTTCACCTGCCATCCGCCCACCACTGCATTGACCGCCCTCGATGCTCCGTCCAGGAAGTGCTTGCCCTTTCCGAACGGCACATCGTACACGAAACTCGTCACCAGGTTCCGCGATACGTCTTGGGGCGAGATCGACCATTCCAAACGCCCATTGTACTGATCTTCACGCGTCCCGCCGGTGGGCCCGAGATAGCCCACCGCCGAAGCCGAGTTGTCCATCACCTTGCCTCCCGTAAACGAAACCAGGAATGCCAGGCCGTTGGAGAACCGTTTGTCCGCCCGGATCGTCACCCCGTGGTACATCGAGGAGGCCGTCGGCTTGCGGAAACTCTGCACGCCGTTGTACTGCGGGTACGGCCGCAGCAGGTAGTTCAACTGGATCGTCTTTTGCGTGAGCGGCGAGCCGGGCGCCGAGATCAGCCCGTAGAACGGATTGGCCACCTGGTCGAACAGATGGTTGCCCAGGGCGAGGTATACCGGATTTAGCTGGTCGTAGTTCAGTCCCGGGTCGCCATCCACCAGGAACAGCCCGCGGTTCCCCAGGTACCCCACCTCCAGCGTGATCTGCCCCGGCAATTGCCGCTGCACGTTCAGGTTCCACTGGATCGAATACGGGTTGCGGTAGCCGGCGAAGTACGAATCGCCGATCCCGAAGCCCAGGTCCGTTCCGGGCCCGCTGGCCGCGCCCTGCGGCAGGTTGAACCCGTCCGGGAATGGATTGCTCAGAAAGGCGTGAATCGTCTGATAGTTGTCGAAGGTCGCCGAGAGGTTGGTGCTCGTATTGAATCCTTCGATTCCCGGTGCTCCCGAAGTGCCCGCAGCCTGCAATGCGGAAGGCGCGTACGCGATGCCGAATCCCGCCCGGACGACCGTCTTGTCGAGCGCGTTCCAGGCCAGCCCGATGCGCGGCGCGAAATCATGCCACTGCGTCGGCCCCTGCGCGCGGCCGTATTTGGACCCCGGCGTACCCACGAAGTTCATCGCTCCCATCAGGTTGGCGCATGACGGGCAAACCGCGGCCGTCGCGTTCACCTTTCCTGCCAGCGGCGAGGCCGCCGTCGGGTCCCAGTACGAAAGCTGGTTGTAGCGCTCCGTGCGCGGGAACTCCACGTCCCAGCGCAACCCCAGGTTCAGCGTCAGGCTGCGGGTGACTTTGAAATCGTCCTGCACATACCAGCCCATGTAACTGCTGGCGTCCGCCGCCGTCGGCTCGTGCGTCATAGAGCCGCTGCTGGCCGTTCCGAGCAGCAGCGCCGCGAACGGGTTCCCCGAGCCGTCGTACTGGTTCACTACCTTCTGCGTCCAGTTGGTGTCGAAGTTGAACTGCCCGGCCGGGTGCCCGTATTGGGTGAAGTTCAGGAACAGCTTGCGATACTCGCCGCCCATCTTGATGGTGTGCCGGCTCAGGATCTTCGTGACGCTCGCGGAGGCCAGGTGCGTCAGAGGATTCTCGATCAGGTGCACCCACCCGTTCGGCCCCAGCCCGCTGTACCCGTTCGACATCTCGAAGGCCGGGAACTCCGAGCTGCGCTGCGCCGCGACGGCTGCGAACTGCTGCGAGAATCCCAGCGTCGTCAGATCGAAGCCCTGCGAGTACGGATACCGGAACACGTCCGACCGGCTCAGGCCGTACCGCAGATCCACCAGCAGCGTCGGGCTGATCGTATAGGTGTGGTCCATCGACGCGCTCCACGATCCGCCGGTCGTCGGGCCGCCCCATCCGCGCGCCGCCGCCGTTCCGTAATCGTTGAACGGGTTGTTGGTGTCCGAGGTGTGCGAGAGACGCAGGAAGGCCCGCCACTTGTCGCTGAAACTGTGATCAACGCGGCCCAGGAAGTTCTTGTTGTCGTCGGTATTGTTTCCTACCAGGAATACGTTGTTAAAGATCGCCCCCGGCCCGCCGACATTCGGCTCGGGATAGTAGCCCATCATGTTCTTCCCCACCGCATCCATGCGATTGCCCGGGACCACGTTGCCCGGGAAGGGCGATCGTACCCCGCTCGCATTCACCGTGAGCGGATCGTAAATCAGCGTCGGGTATTGCGAAAAATCGCCCTTGCGCGCCGCGTCGGTCGGCACCGAGTTCGTCTCGTTGGCCAGCGACGCCTCCTTGCTGCCCTCGAACCCGAAGAAGAAGAAGGACCGGTTCCGCCCGTTGTACGCGTGCGGGATGTAGATCGGACCCCCGATCGTGCCGCCGAACTGGTTGCGGTGCATATCGGGCTTCGACGCGCCGTATTTGTTGGAGAAGAAATCGTTCGAATCGAGCACCGCGTTGCGCGCGAACTCATAGGCCGAGCCGTGCAGCTCGTTCGTGCCCGATTTCGTCACCACGTTGATTACCCCTCCGCCAAACCGTCCGTACTCCGCCGACAGCGCGTTGATCTGTACGCTGAATTCCTGCACGCTGTCGACGATTGGAGTGTACGCCGTGCCGTTGTTGCCCACGTTATTCTCGGGCGTGATGTTGCTGATGCCGTCGATCTGCTGTTCGTTGTTGCCGTTGCGCGATCCGCCGATGTGGGGAGTCGATGCCCCGCCGATCGTGCTGACCCCCGGGCTCAACGCCGCCAGGTCGAACGGATTCCGGCCGTTCAACGGCAGGTCGAGGATGCTCCGGTTCGTAATCACCTGCCCCATGGCCGAGGTATTCACGTCCAGCGCCACGGCATTGGCGCTCACGTCCACTTCCGTCAGGGCGGTGCTCACCGAAAGCTTGAAATCTACCGAGCGGTTTTGACCCACATCCAATTTGATGTTATCGACTCGCACCGGCTGAAATCCCTGCGAAGAGGCTTCAATCTGATAAGTGCCCGGCGGCAGCAATGGCTGTACAAAGCGGCCGCCCGAGTCGGTAGTTAGCGACCGGCCTTCGTTGGTTTGTGTATTGGTGATCTTGATGGTTGCGCCCGGCACACTCGCTCCCGAAGGATCCGTAACTCCCCCTTGCAGGGTCCCGGTCGGGGTTTGGGCCGGCGCCGTGGCGACGTAAAGCGAAAACAGCAGGCTTAAGGAAATAGCCCATCGTCTCATGTTTGACCTCCTGGCGCCGGTCGTCCAGACAGGGTGTCGGCGGTGTGCCGCTCGCCGGCGCTAATCGCGATTACTCCATACCTGTGCCGGGCGTGCATGCAAGGGAGAAACCGTGTCTAACCCCGTTAAAGTCTCTTGGGCACAGTAAGATCGGCGGGCCGGAGTTACTGCTTCCCTAAACGGGCCGGCGGGTATATCATGGATGCACTTTGGGTCATCTGGGCTCCAGCGTTGGTCAGATTCCGTACAGTCAGGAGGACCGCGAGATCATCCGGAGGGAACTGGCTCTCATCCTCGATAGCCCCCAGTTTCGCGGCAGCCGCCGCTGCCAGGACTTCCTGACTCATGTCGTGACCCAGGCCCTCGAGGGGCACGCCGACGCCCTGAAGGAGCGCGGCCTCGCCGTCGAGGTCTTCGGCCGCAAGGCCGATGCCGGCCTCGATGACGATAGCATCGTCCGCGTGGGGGCTCGCGAGGTCCGCAAGCGGCTCGCACAATACTATATGGCCGCTGGCAGCGCCGACCGCGTCCGCATCGAGCTCCCGCCCGGAAGCTATGTTCCGGTCTTCCATCGGAGCGGCGGCCTGGAGACCGCCGAGCCGGCCTTTGTCGAGGTTCCTGCCGCCCCGTCCCGGCCGCGCCGCGCTCGGCGGTGGGTTCTCTTCGGTTCGATCGTCGCGGCTGCGGTCGCCGTGGCCGCCTTCCTGAGCCTTCACGGGCCGCGCGAGTTCAACGCGTTCTGGGAACCCGTGTTCGATGCCCAGTCCCGGGTCATGATTTTGCTGGCCCATCCCATGGTCTATCACCCCTCCGACCGCGCCCGAACCCTGGATGAAACCCGCCACCCCCATCCCGGGAACCTGTGGGACCACCCGATCGATCTCCCGCCCGAGCTTCTCACCGGGTCGGATTTCGTCCCCGTGTTCGACCGTTACGTGGGACTTGGCGACGGCCTCGCGCTTTTCCGGCTCGGCGCCCTGTTCGACCGCCACTCGCAAAACGCCCGCGTGCGGCTCGCCAGCAAAGTTGAGTTTCCCGACCTGCGCGATTCGGCCACCATCCTGATCGGGGCCTACACCAACCGCTGGTCAATGGATCTTTCGAAGGACCTGCCCTACCGCTTCTCCAACTGCGACCTCACTCCCTGCATCCTCTCTCCCGACCGCAAGCAGACGTGGAAAATCGGCGAGTTTCAGGCTACCGGGGTCTCGAACGACGACTACATCCTGATCTCCCGCCTGCCCCGTTCCAACACCGGCAACTTCGCCCTGATATGCGCCGGCCTCACCCAATCCGGCACCGATGAAGCCGGCCGGATCCTGTGCGACCCCCAGACCCTCACCCCCATCCTGAAACGCCTCCCCGCCGGCTGGAATATGAAGAATCTACAGCTCCTCCTCCACTCCCAGGTGATCGGGGATGCCCCCGCCCCCCCGCAGCTGGTAGCCTCCAAGGTGTGGTGAAACGGATTCCTAACCACTTTCCCGACTCGCAGTCTAACCGTTCAGCCGGATGGAACTGACCGACGGAGCGTTCGTAGCCCGGGTTCGAGCCGGGGATGCCGACGCATTTCGGACGCTCGTGGAGCGTCACGGCCGATCTCTGTTCCGGCTGGCATTTCGTATGACAGGCAATGAACAAGACGCTGAAGACGTGGTCCAGGAAACCTTCCTAAGGGCCTACCGCCAGATCGCGAAATTCGACGAGCGCTCGAGCTTCGGCACCTGGCTCTACCGCATCGCCGCCAACTGCTCGCTCGACACCATCCGTACCCGCAAGCGGCGGTCCGAACAGCTCGCTCCGGCGGCCGAGCCGGGCGATGAGGAGATCGTGGCCTCCCTGCCCTGCGGCAGCCCCGGCCCGGAGCGGGAAGCCCTCAGCAGCGAAGTGCGCGGCCGCGTCGCCGAAGCGATGCAGGAGCTCAGCGCCACCGAAAGAACCGCCTTCGTGCTCCGGCACTATGAAGGCCTGTCCATCGACGAATTAAGCCGCGTTCTGGAATGCCACCCCGGCGCGGCCAAGCACAGCGTGTTCCGCGCCGTGCAGAAATTGCGCAGGGCTTTGGAGCCCGTTGTGAGTCCCGCAAGATGAACCACCTCAGCGAAGAAGAACTGATCCTGCACTACTACGGCGAGGAGGCCGGGTCTCCGGAAGCCGTCCGGCACCTCGAGTTCTGCGGTGAGTGCCGCGCGCTCTACGGATCACTCCAACGCGTCCTCAATGCGGTGGATGCCCTGCCCGTGCCCGAGCGCGGTCCGGAATATGCCGCTTTGCTGTGGTCGCGGATCGCGCCCGCCATTCCCGCCCGCCGCCGCTGGTGGCGGCCCGTGCCCGCATGGCGGTGGGCCGCCGCGGCCGGGGCAGTCGCCGTCCTCATGATCGCGGCCTTCGTGGCCGGACGTTTCTATCCCACCGCGCGTCCGGCCGCTCACATGGCCGCCGCTGACCCGCAGGGCCGCGAGCGCATCCTCCTGCTGGCCGTTGGCGATTACCTCGACCGATCCCAGATGATGCTGGTGGAGCTGGCCAATACCGAAACCCACGGGCCGGTCGATATTACCGCCGAGCAGGAGCGCGCCACCGATCTCGTGAGCGAAAGCCGTCTCTATCGCCAGACCGCCCTTCATACCGGCGATGTGCGCGTGGCCGCCCTTCTCGACGAGCTCGACCGCGTGCTGCTCGAAATTTCTCATGCCCCCTCGCGCCTCGAACCCCGCGACCTCGAAAAGCTGCGGGAGCGCCTTCGGGCCGATGGCATTCTGTTCAAGATTCGGGTTCTGGGCTCTAACGTCCGGGACCAGGAAGACTCCGGGCGCAATCCGCTTCCGGCGGCGCCCCAACAAAAACTGTGAAGAGGCTACTCATGATGCAATCTCTAGCTTTAATGACGCTGTGTATCGCGCTCGGTGCGGCTGCACAGACCCCCCCGCCCGCGCCGCCGGTGCCGCCGGCCGCGCCTGTCGAACCGGCGCCCGCGGCAACGCCCATGCCCGCGCCGATGCCGATGCCCGCTCCGGCGATTGCGCCGATGCCGCCGGTGCCGCCCGACTTCAACTTCGACTTCAAGTACGATTTCGACTTCAGCGACCGCATTCAGGAAGCGACGGAACGCGCGCTCGCTGCCCAGGATCGCGCTCTTGCGGCGCAGGATCGTATTGCCAAAAGTTTTTCCCTGGGCAGTGGGTTTGCCTTCGCGCCCCAGATCGCCGGCTTCAAGCGAGGTGCCAGCGACGATCGCCTCTACGACGCCGGCCAGCGCGCCCTCGAAAACCGGCGCTGGGATGAAGCCCTCGAGGATTTCAACCAGGTCGCCTCCCGCGGCGGCACTCGCGCCGATGGCGCCTGGTATTGGAAGGCCTACACGCTCAACAAGCTCGGCAAGCGCGACGATGCTCTCGCCGCCATCGCCGAGCTCCGCAAGTCCTTCCCCAACAGCCGCTGGCTCGACGATGCCAAAGCCCTCGAACTCGAAGTCAAGCAGGCCTCCGGCCAGAAGGTGGCGCCCGAGAGCGAGTCCGACGACGACCTCAAGCTTCTCGCCCTCAACGGCCTCATGCAGTCCGATCCCGACCGCGCCTTCCCCCTGCTCGAGAAGCTCCTTCACAGCGCGCAATCGCCCAAGCTCAAGCGCAACGCCGTGTACGTGCTGGCCGCCAGCAGCTCGCCCCGCGCCCAGCAGCTCCTCGAGCAGATCGCCCGTGGCCAGGGCAATCCGGACCTGCAGTTGCTCGCCATCCGCTACTTCGGCGAGCGCCGCCGCCAGAATCCCAATGCCTCCCAGGTTCTCTCCGAAATCTATGCGTCTTCGAGCGATCTCGCCGTGAAGCGCGCCATCCTGAGCGCATTCGAATCCTCGCGCGATAAGGACCGCCTGATGCAGATCGCCAAAACCGAGAAAACGCAGGACCTGCGCCTCGAGGCCGTCCGCCGCCTCGCCTCCATGAACGACGCCCGCGCCGAAGTCTGGCAGCTCTACCAGAGCGAAAGCTCGCCGGAGATCCGCATGCAGATTCTCGAAGCTCTGCCCAACAACGGCAACCTCGACAAGTTCCTGGAAGTGGCCAAGACCGACAAGGACCCCCGCCTCCGCCGCGTAGCGATTCAGCAGCTCGCCAGCCAGCGCGCCGCGACCACCGGCGATGCCCTCGTCGCGATCTACGGCGCCGACCAGGATTCCGACGTGCGCCGCACCGTCATCGACGCCCTCTATTCCCAGCGCAACGCCAAGGATCTCGTGCAGGTGGCCCGCGCCGAGAAGGATCCCAAGATGAAACAGCAGATCGTCGAGCGCATCGCCAACATGAAATCCCCCGAAGCCACCGAATACCTGATGGAGATCCTCAAGTGAAGACGGTCCTCGTGCTTCTGATAGCCGCGCTGCCGCTCGCCGCCCAGCCCAAGCTCCTGGTCAACGCCCAGACGGATACGCGCCCGGCAGCCGGCGCGCTCGACCGGGTCTTCCGCGAGCTCGCTGCCGCGCAGCCCCAGCCGTCGTGGATCGCTTACAGCGTCCCGGCGGTTCGCGGCTACGGCGGGGGCTGCGAATACGTCCGCGACGATTTTCATACGGCGGGCGTGGTGCACCTCGAGCCGCCTGCCGATACCGTGATCCTTTTCCGCATCGAATCGAATGCCGTGACCCGTATCCGTTCCCTCTCGCCCGATTGCGAGATCGATGCCGGCGGCCTCCCCGTCCACTGGCTCACGGGCGTGGATCCTTCCCAAAGCGTCGCCCTGCTGGCGTCTTACGTCTCCGCCCGCGACCGCCTGGGCGATTCCATGGTCTCGGCCATCTCGGTCCAAGCCGGTCCCGCGGCCGATGAAGCCATCGACCGCTTTGCCGCCTCCGGCCAGCCGCCCTCGCTGCGCGAGCGCGCCGTCTCCGTCATGGCGCGCCGCGGCCCGCACGGTTTCGAAGCCCTGAAAAAGATCGTCGCCGCCGACCCCGACGAGCGGGTTCGCGAGCGCGCCGTCTCGGCCCTCGCGTCATCCAACGAACCCGGCGCCTCCGACGTCCTGCTCTCCGTCGCCCGCACGAATGCCGATTCCCGCCTGCGCGCGCAAGCCGTGGGAGCCCTGGCCCGCAAGCACACGCCGCAAACCGCCGACATTCTGGCCGGGATCGCCGAATCCGATACCGACCGCGACGTGCGCCGCCGCGCCATCTCCGCCCTGCATTCCCTGCCGGACGACGAAGGCGTCCCCACCCTGATCCGCATGGCGAAGACTGCCCGCGATCCGGAAGTGCGCAAGCAGTCGATGTCCTCACTGGCCCAGTCGCGCGACCCCCGCGCCCTGGCCCTCTTCGAAGAAATCCTGAAGTAGGGTAGGCCTCCCGGCCTGCCCATCGCGCCGAAGGCGCGCGCTACTGTCCCATCAGCTCCTTCACCAGCGCGCCCGCTCCGTACAACTTCCCGAGCACTTCCGTCATCGCAGCCGTATGCACCGCCACCGCGCGATTTCTCTCCCCGTCATACACGAAATCGCCCACCAGCGATTCGATATTCCCGTCGAAGATCAACCCCACGATCTCCCCGTTCCGGTTGATCACCGGCGAACCCGAATTCCCGCCGATGATGTCGTTGGTCGTCACGAAATCGAGCGGCGTCGCCAGGTCCAGCTTCTCGCACTCCTTGACGTACCGCTCCGGCAGCGCGAAATCGCCCTTGCCATCGAAGCCCAGCGACCGGTCGTATAACCCGTAGAGCGTCGTCTTATACGGCGCTTTCGTGCCGTTCATCGGGTACCCCTTCACCTCGCCGTAGGAAAGCCGCAGAGTGAACGTGGCATCCGGATAGGTGCCCTTGCCGTACACCGCGAACCGCGCCTTCCCCAGCTGCTCGCCGGCCCGCTGCACTACGCTCTGGACGTTCTCCTGGTTCCATTTGATCAGCTCGCGCCGCATCGGGTCGAGGTTTCGCGCCAGCACGATCAGTGGATCGTCCGACGCATTCACCGCCGCTGCGCCGCCCTCCACCAGCTTCCGCCGGAAGGCCGGGTCTGCCATCTTCGTTCCGTTGATCAGCGCCGCCGCGGCCTCCCCGGGCGTCTTCCCGTCCAGCACGATCTTCAGGAACGGATCGTTCGGGCCTACACCGCTCAAGTCCCATTCGAGCGCCCCCGCCATCATCGCGATCTGTAGCTGCGGATAGACCGGGGCCGGCGAAAGCATCCGCATCTTCAGCGAATCGAGCTGCGCGTCGTGATAGCCCGGCAGCCGCTCCCCGTCCGGCTTCTGGATCTCCGCCGCGTACTGTACGATGGTGGTGGCCAGGCCCGCCAGCGACGAGCCCAGGTCGTTGTATGTCTCCTGGTTCAGCCGCGTGAGTGCTTTCTTCTCCGCCTGCGCGATCTCATCCCACGCGTTGCCGTAGGCCGCCTTCCACTGCGGGTTCGCCATCACCTTGGCGCGGAAATCCGCCTCGTCCGCGGCTTTCTTGTCCATCACGCTCTTCTCCAGCAGGCCCTGGTACTGGCCCTCCCGCGCCTTCACGCTGTTTTCCAGCCCGAAGATCATCGACGCCGCCTGCCGCGCCTGCTCCGCGCCGAGCGCCGAGTACTGTTTCAACACCGCCAGCCGCTGCTTCAGGTGCTTGAGCGTGAGCGGCAGTCCCACGTCCCGCATCGCTTCGAGCTGCGCCAGCGTATCCATCCGGCTGGTGGATCCCGGATTGCCAGATACGAACACCAGCTCGTTGTCCGCCGCTCCCTTCGGGTTCCATTTCAGATAGTCTTTGCTGTCGATCGGCTTGCCGTTCTCGTACACGCGGAACAGCGCGAAATCGATGTCGTACCGCGGATATGTGAAGTTATCCGGGTCCCCGCCGAAAAAGGCGATCTGCGCTTCCGGCGCGAACACCAGCCGCACGTCCGTATATTTCTTGTACCGGTAGAGCCAGTATTCGCCGCCCTGGTAGAGCGTGACGACATCCGACCGCAGGCCGGTCTTCTGCAGACTCTCCCGCTCGATTCCCGCGATTGCCGCGCGCCGCGCCGCGAACTCCTCGCCCGGCGTCTTCGCCTGCTTCACCGCCGCCATCACGCGGTCCGTGACATTTTCCATCGAAACCAGGACATTGACTTCGAGATCCGGCGACTTCATCTCCTGTCCGGCCGAGGCCGCGTAGAAGCCGTCGCGGATGTAGTCGTGCTCCCGGGTGGAGTTCTTCTGCAGTTGCCCGCGCGCCACGTGGTGATTGGTGAGCAGCAGACCGTTCGGGCTGACGAATGACCCCGATCCGCCGTCGTTCAGCCGCACGCTGGCGAGCCGCACATGGTCGAGCCACTGTTGCGTCGGTGTGAAGCCGTACTTCTGCTGCAACTGCTTCAGCGGCGGATTGTCGAAGGTCCACATGCCTTCGCCCGCGAAGAGAGAGACGCCGCTCAGCAGCGCGCCGCAAAGGGCCACCCTGGTGAGGCGGCCGGACCACCTGCGTTGAATCATGAAAAGAAGACTCCAAACCCTTTATAGCGCGATTGCAGGGTTGGATGGCGTCTAGTCCTTCGCAGCGCGCAGGAGTTCGCGGCCCAGATGGTGGGCCAGGCCACGGTCGGGCATCAGCAGTGCGGATTCGACCAGTTCCCGGCCTTCTTTCGTGTGCCCCAGATCGATCGCCAGCATCGCCGAGACAATCGCGTTCCCGCTCGATTCGCCGCCGCGGCGGTGAGTCGCCTGAAGCCGCGCCGTCCACTCCGTGGCGTGGAAATCCGGCAGGCGGCGCGCCAGTTCGTAGGCGAAGACCAGGCTCTCCGTGCCCCCGGCTGACAGGCCGGTGAGCCGGCGGTGCGCGGCATCCGCGCGCCCGCAGCGACCCTCCGCCTCTCCCAGCACCGCCTGGTTGGGCGGCGCCGAGATAAAGTGGTCGAGTCCGTCGCGCGTGAACGCGAGCTGCCCGTCGGCATCGCCGATATGGTCCACGATCGCGAGCGCCTCGCTGCAGCGGCCCCCTCGTGCGTTGGACCGAGCTTCGAGTGCACGCACCCGGATCCACACCTGCCGGACGTTGGTGCCTCCCTCTTCGCGCGGGAAGAAGCGGCCCCGGAAAGTAGCCTTGGCCTGATCGAACCGCCCGGCCTCCGCGTAGCTCAGCGCCAGGTCGTAAACCATTGCCGCCGGCATGTGCGCCCTGTCCGGATACCGCTCGAGCGCCGCGACCGTCTCCGCCGCCGGCCTGGCCATCACACCCAGCGCGGTGCTGAGCCCGGTGTATAGCTCCGTGTTCGAAGCGTCCGCCGCCAGTCCCGCCTGGAACGCTTCCGCCGCCGCCGGCACGTCGTGCTTGATTCGTAGAAGCGTGCGGCCCAGGTCGGCATCCAGCACCGGAATCGCCGGGTTGAGCTTCTTCGCGGTCCGCCACTCCCCGATCGCCGCATCCACCATGTCCGAAGCCATCCGCAGCGAGCCCAGCAGGAAATGCGCCGTCGCATCGTTCGGCCGTTCCCGCACCGCGGCCTCCATCACCGCGAGCGTCTGAGCGCCGTACGGAAACACGTAACGGGTCGGGATTTTCGCCGCGAGGTCGTACTCGGCGCCCGCGGGCTCTCCCAGCCTCTGCCGGCAGTACGCGCGATAGTAAGCGACCACCGGATCGTTCTGCGGCAGGGGCACCCCCGGCTCAACCTGTTCCGCGGGCGGCTGCGGGTACTCCCGCCCGAGGACAGTCAGTGCCTCGCGCCACCGCCCAAGGCGCATGTATTGTGCGGCGATCCTCAGCACGGATTCAGGCCTGATCGCCGCCGGTTCGGACGCCCCCTGTAGGGCGCTGAGTTCTTCCCGGGCGCGCTGGTCATCGGGCTCTTGCTCCAGGTAAGTCGTGGCTCGCTCCACGTCGCCCCCACGCGCCACCAGCTCCGCCAGTTTCAAATTCCCCGCTGCCCGGAACCGCGGCATACGCCGCGCGGTCTCGAATTCCAGGCGCGCCTCCCGATCCCGCCCCAGCCCTTCGTACGCCAGCCCGAGATAATACGCGATCTCCGGGTCGTACGTGGCGCTCGCCTGCGCCTTCTGCAGCCGTCGGACCGCATCGTCGTAACGAAGAAGCGTTGCCGCCAGGCGCCCCGCTGCGACCAGAAGCCCCTGGTCGTCCGGTGCCTGCTGCAAGGCGCGGTCGTACACTTCGTAGGCTCCCGGCAGGTTTCCGTTCAACTCCAGATCGGTGGCCGCTTCGAGCGGCCCGCCCGCAGCCGGCCGCGGCTGCGCCCCGGTGCGGATCTCCTTCTCGGGCGTCCAGTCGTATGCGCCTTCGGTCTGCCGCATTAGCGTGTGTCCCGCGCTGTCAAGCAATTCGAATGTCACGGGCGATTGCGGAGCGTCCGCCATCTCGAGAGTCCAGGTGCGCTCCGGCGCCAGGTCCACGGTTGCAGCCCGCAGGACGCCCTGCCCATTGAGAAGCCGCACTTTCGCGCCCGCCGCTGCCCGGTTCGCGTTGAAACCCGCTACCAGCTTCCCGCCCTCGCGATGCAGGTACAGCACGCCCGCCAGGTTGGCGCGCGAGATACCGCCGATGGCGCGCACCGGCATCCAGGATTCGGTGAACCGAATGCTCTGCCGCGGCTCCAGGAACGCATATGTCTCCTGGTTGCGCATCAGCCCCGCCTGCACCTCGACGTAGGCGCTGTTGTCGTCGGAGAGGGCGCGCCGCCAGTCGAGTCCGTCGGCATCCACGCCCCACGACCAGATCTTCTTGGCCGGCAGGTCCGCGTAGTCGGCATAGTGCGCGACGCCCGTCTGCGTCTGCGGATGATAAACACCCATGAACGGTTCGCGGCTGCCGTGCACGAACCGCGAGACCGGGCCGTGCGTCTGGTTGCGGATCACGCTCTGGTCCATCCCGGCCGAATTGACCGGCCAGGTGTCCACGTCGGTGAACCCGTGGCTGGCGCTCCAGCGCATCGGGTACCAGACTTTCGAATCGTCCCACACCCGCACCCCCGCGTTGTTCCACCAGTAAAACCGGTGCCGCGCGTCGCTGCGGTTATACAGCGTGACGTGTTCTTCGAGCACCGTCGTCCCCGGCGCAAGCCGCAGCTCGACGGTCCACTGCATCCCGTACGGCCGGTCGATATTGCCCACGAAGACAGACGCGCTTCCGTCCGCGTTCTTCGCGATCGAGAAATCCACCGGCGACATCGACACCCAGTTGTGCGACACCGGGAAATTGAACTCGATGCCGAACGCCGCCCACGCCCCGCGATACCCGATCTGCGCCTTCTTGATCGACGGGTTCGCGTAAAACATGGGCTGCCCGCTGATCTTGTCGATGCACGTATAGAGGTGCCCGCCGATATCCGGCAGCACCGAGCACTTCAGGTACTCGTTCTCCAGGTACAAAACGCGCCACGGCACGTCGACGCGCTGGTCCGTGATGCTTTCCCGCAACGTATACGGATAGTTGAACCGGCTCCCGGCGAACTGGTCGAAGGGCGGATTGGGATCAGGCGCCCCCTCCAGGTAAGTGGGCAGTGTAAGCACATCCTGCCACACCCGAACATCGGCCGCCGCAGCGTCCAGGCAGAACGCCATCGCCGCCGCAATACACAAGCTTCGAGCTCGCATGCGACTACATCGTACACCCATGAGAGGCACAGAGCCGCGTCCGTGAGCGGGCCGATACGCGCCTCAACGTTTTTCCAGGCGATCGATCCGCGCCTTCAGCTCGCTGTTCTCCTTCTCGAGCTCGGCAACCCGCCCGCGCAGCGACGACAGATCGCCGGCCGCGGCCGGCGCCGTCCCGGACGCAGATGCCGCACCGATCGATGCGGCGGCCCGGCGCGCGGCCGCGGCGATATTCGGAAGCGGTTCGGACGCCGCGAAGCGTTTCAGCGCTTCCACGGTGGACGGGTCACGGCGAATCTCGAGCGCGGCGATGCCGGCCATGCGGTCCCCTTTCTCCGGGTCGTCGAGTGCTTCGATCAGGCGGGCGCCGACTTTGGCTTTGCCCTTGGCCAGACCGCCCAGTCCCCGCAACGCAGCGGTCCGCACCTGGTCGTCCGGATCTTCCGTAAGCGGCAGGAGCACTGCCGCAGCGCTTTCGTCGCCGGTTTCCGCCGCCGCTTCGACCGCGGCCGCGCGCACCGCGCTCGCGCCGGCGGCCAGGAACGGCCTGAACGTATCCAGCCCGGGGTGCAAACGCGCCAGAGCCAGCAGGGCCGCCCGGCGGACCGTGCCGGTCTTGTCGCTCCGCGCCGATTCCAGCAGACGGCTCGTTGTGGCTGGATCCGCCTTCAGTCCTCCAAGCGCCTCAGCGGCAGCCTCCCGCACCTCGAAATTATCCGCCGTAAGCAACTGCAGGAGCCCGGGGCGCGCCGCTTCCGAACGGATTCTCCCGAGCGCTTCCACCGCTTCGACACGCACTCCGAAGAACCCGTCGGAAGCCGCCGCGCGGCCCAGCGCATCCACCGCCTCCGCCCCGCCCAGGGCGCCCAGAGCGGCCGCGGCCTCCTCGCGGTTCAGCGCCCGCGGAGCATTCTGCAACTGCCAGATCCATTCCCCGGCCGGCTTCCGGAAATCGACCGTCTTGAGGATGATGTCGCGCGGATCGAACAACACCGTACGGGGTCTCAAGCGGAGCGGGAAATACAGGTCTTCGGCTTCCCGGCTGGCTTGGAACGTGAAGCTCTCGGCCCCCGCGCCTCCCAGCGTTTCGATTTCGACGGGCACACGGAACGGCGCGGGCTTGCCATCGACCTTCTGGGTCTGTTTGACCGAGATATGCAGCAGGCTGTTGGTGGAATCGTAATCCCACGCCACTTCGAATTGCGGGTTGCCGGGCCGGTACACATACTGGTCGAAGAGCAATTCGAGATCCTGGCCGGTGGCCTCGCTGATCGCTTCCGAAAAATCGCTGGTTGTGGCGGCCTGGTAGCTGAATTTGCCGGCGTAGTGCTGAATTGCCTGCCAGAAGCGCGCGTCCCCGAGCTGGCCGCGAATCATGTGCAGGGTCCAGCCGCCCTTGCTGTAAATCATGGCGTAAGGAAAGCCGGCGCTCTCGCCCTCCCTCGGGACCACCGCGACGTGGACCGGAGAGCTGGTGATGGAGCGCTCCGCGCGAAGTTCGTTCCAATCGAAGACGTCGCGTCCCTCCGCGTGCTCCTGCCAGAGCGCGGCGAAATAGGTGGCGAATCCCTCGTTCAGCCAGGCGTGCCGCCAATCGGCACAGGTTACCAGGTCGCCGAACCACTGGTGGGACATCTCATGCGAGATCAGGCCGTCGGCGCGCTGCCTCCGGTCGTCGAAGTTGTCCGAGTCCAGCAGGGCGCTGGCTCCGAGCGTGGTGGCGCTGGTATTCTCCATGCCTCCGCCGAAAGTGTCGACGGCCGCCTGCGAATACTTCTGCCAGGGGTAAGGGGCGATGTGCTCCGAGAAGAACTCGAGCATCTGGGTTGTCCGTCCGAAGGTGCGGTCGATTTCGCCGCCCCTGCCGCGCGGCACGAAATACTCCACCGGCACCTTCCAGTTTTCCGTGTGCTCGTCGAACTCTCCGGCAACCAGCGAAACCAGGTAGGTGGACATCGGCTTCTCCTCGACCCAGTGGAAGGTCACGGTGCCGGCGCCCGTGTTCTCCTTCTCTCCGGCCAGCCTGCCGTTGGAAATGGCTTTCCATCCGGAGGGCACCGTCACGAGCATCTCGGTGGTGGTCTTGTCGTTCGGGAAGTCGTAGGCGGGGAACCAGTAGCGGTTGTTGCCGCCGGCGGTGTCGCCGTCCGCCCAGATCTGCTTCGGCCGGTTCGGATGGTGCTTGTCCGGGAACACAAAGAACAATCCGCGCTTCGGCTGGGCGGTATAGCGGATGACGAATTCGACCGGCCTGCCGGCCGGATACTGCCGGGTGAGCGTAATGAAGAGCTGCTGGTCGGTGGTCCGGAAATCGAGTTTGCGGCCGGCCTCCGTGATGCTCTCGATCTTCAGCCCCGCGCTGTCGAGAGCCACTTCGCGCAGATCTCCGGCGAGCGGCGCCAGGCGCAGCGTAGCGGTGCCGAGCAGTTCGCGGCGGGACAGGTCGAAGGCCAGCTCCAGCTTAAGGTGCTGCAGGTCGTACGTCCGGCTTCGCGCGTATTCCGCTTTTTCGTTATAAGGATTCTGGGCAAGAGCGGCCTGCCCGATAAGGATGAGAAGAAGAAGGGCCGATTTCATGGCGGATGGCGTCATTGTAACGCCATCCGGGATGACGTTCAGCGCTCAAACCGCAGGCAAGCCCGGCCCAGGTATATCTCGTCTCCCGGCCGCAGCTTCTCGCCGCGCCGGTTCCCGGAAGGAACATCCACCGGACGGCCGTCGCGAAATACCCGGGTGCCGAACTCGCTTCCATCGTCGCAGATGCGGTAGTCGCCGCCCTCCAGACGGATGTGTGCGTGCTTCCGCGAAACGGTAGCGTTGGCTTCGTCGCCGCCTTCTTCGAAAACCACGTCGTTGCGGCGCACCACGCGCTGCTCCGCGTCGGTCAGCTCGGCCATCCGGCCGATGTTCACACGCCGCTTTCCCAACTCGTATTCCCCGAGGCCGGTCTTGCCGCGAACCACCACTACGCGCGCCTTTGGAAGTTCGCCGGCGGCCTCCGGCGCCTCCACCCGGTACTCGATCTCGAACGGCCCGTCGCCGGTTTCTGAGGTTTCGACCTCCACGCCGAAGCCGCGCGGCATCTCGCAGCCGGCCCCGTTCAGCGCTTCGCGGATGTCGGCTCCCAGCCGCTCGCCGAAGGCCGTCTGGTAGAGCGCCCGGCGGTCCGCGTCGGCCGAGATCAGTGTCACCGCGACGCGGGTATACGGAAACACCCGCCGTCCGCGCCCCACTGTTTGAACCTTGCCTTCGATCTGCTCCAGAATCGCGCGATGCACCAGCAGCAGCTCGTCGGCCTGCGCCGCGCCGAACATCTTGTCCGACCAGCGGCGGAAGCCGCGCTCGATGGATTTCTCGATTTCCGAAAACAGGCTCATGGTTGGACCAGCCCCAGCTTGGCGGCCGCGTTGACGATTTCCGCCGCCGCGGGTGCCGCCGCCGTGCCGCCGTACACTCCATTTTCCACCAATACCGCGAAGGCGATCTTCCGCCGCGTGCCGCCGTACGGCGCGAATCCGATGAACCAGGCGTGCGACGGGGCGTCCGCCAGCTCCGCCGTGCCGGTCTTTCCGGCGATCGGGAGCGCCGCCGCGGCCGCCCGCCGCCCCGTCCCCGAGGTCACCACCTCGCGCATGAAGCGCGCCAGCGTCTGATCGTCGCCCGGCGCCAGTACCGTCTCCGGAGGCGAATTGCGCGGATTGGTCTCATCCGAGATCCAGCGCCCCTGCGGCATCAGGCCTCCGTTGGCCACCGTGGCGGCCACCCGCGCCATCTGGAAAGGCGATGCCACCACCTGCCCTTGTCCGTAGGATGCCTGCGGCAGCGCCTTTCGCAGTTGGGCCGCCGTGTTGGGCGAGGCCGTCGCGATGCCCAGCAGGTTGGCCGTATCGAACAGCGGCCCGGCCCCCACTTCGTAGGCGCCCAGCTGGGCGAAGTAGGCATTGCAGGAGACCACGATGCCGCGCTCCATGTTCACCGTGCCGTGCGGCACCGAATCCTGAACGTCGTCGCGGATCGGCCGGTTCGATCCTTTGATGTAGTTGCCCACGCGACCGTCCGGCAGCCGGATGCACTCGTAGGTCTTCTGCGTGAGCTGCGCATCCTTGCGCAGCGCCGCCATGGCGGTGACGATCTTGAAAGTCGAGCCGGGCGGATAGAGGCCGTAGCGGGCGCGGTCCAGGTAGGCGCCCGGACCCGCCGCCGCGGTTGTCCCATCGGGCGGCAACGGATAGCTTACGGCCGCCAGCAGGTCGCCCGTGCCGGAATCCATCACCACCGCCGCGCCTTTGCTCTTGCCGGCGTGCTGGAGCTGTTCCCGCAGGATCTCCGCCACCTTGATCTGCAGCCGCGCATCGATCGACATGCGAACATCGCGCGGGCGGTCGAGCACGCGCCGCACCGCCGGATTGTCGGGTTCGCTGCGGTGGCGCAGCAGCGGCACCAGTTCGCGGTAATCGTAGCGCAGCACCCGCTCCATCAGGCCGGTCTTCGGGTTCTTCACCTCCACCAGCGTGGGGCGGTCGTCGTAGCCGCGCAGACGGCGCGCGGAGTCGCGTTCCACGAAAGAGGTGTTGCTGGCGCCCCAGCGAAGGCGCGTCCGCAGGTCGCCCAGGAGGTCGAACATCAAGGGACCGAGCGGATAGTAGCGGCTGTCGCCGCGCGGGCAGGCGCGGTCGATGTCGATGCCGAGCTGCTGATATTCCGCACGGTGCTTCGCCAGCTCGTCCCAGTTGCTGGTAGCCAGCGGCAGCCCGTTGCGGTCGTAGATGGTGCCCTTGGGAATCTCGCGCATCACATCCTGGAAGCGCGGATTGTACTGGTAGCGGCGCGCGCCATCGGCCTGCACCACCAGCGTCCCGGCGCCCATCACCGCCTGGTCGCGCGCCACCTGCACCCACGCCGCCTTGGCCAGGATCACCGCCCCGCCCGCCGCAAACACCAGGCCGGCAGCGCGCACCGGCAGGCGGAACGGGAGGGTGCGTTCCTCGCCGCCGGCCCGTGAGGAAATCGAAAGCAGGATCGCGATCACCAGGAAATTCGCCAGCATGGACGAGCGGCCGTAGCTCAGAAACGGCGTCACCACTCCGGAGAGCGGCAGCACGCCCAGCGCGCCGCCCGCAATCAGCAGGACCTGCACCGCCGTGGCCGAGGCCAGTCCGGCGCCCAGAAAGAACTCGTAGTCGGTGCGCGCCCGCAGCGCCACCCGGATCGAGCGCCACACGATCAGCGCGTACAGTGCGAACACCGCCGCCACGCCCAGGAAGCCCCACTCCTCGCCGAGGGCGGAAAGGATCAGGTCCGTGTGCGCGGCCGGAACCAGTTGCGGATCGCCCAGCCCGATTCCCATTCCGGACACGCCGCCGGTGGCGAACGCCCACAACGACTGCGCCAACTGGTCGCCGCCGTGCACCAGGTTGTCCCACGGGGAAAGCCACATCGAGACGCGCTCCCCCACCGTATGCGGAATGCCGATGAAGTACCCCGCGACGAACCCGGACGCCAGCAGCAGCAGGCCCGCCGCCGGAACCAGGGCGCTGCCGCGCGCAATCCCGTACAGGATCAGGAACAGGCACGCAAACACCAGCGCCGGCCCCATATCCCTTTGCAGAAAGAAGAAAGCCAGAGCCAGCACTACCGAGACCAGCACCGGGAGCGTGTACTCCACCGGTGGAATGTCGAACCGGCGGGTGAGCGCGGCCAGCCCCGGCCGCGTTTCGCGCGCGTGGCGCAGCACGTCCCAGCGCTGCGCGAAGTATCCTGCCAGGAACAGCACCAGCAGTACGCGGATCAGCTCCACCGGCTGGAACCCGAACAGGTTGACCTTGGCGTCGCTGGTTCCCGGCCCGGAGCCGAACAGCACCAGCAGCACCGAAAGCCCGAAGCTCGCCAGCAGCGGCACAAAGCTCAGCTTGCCTAAGAGCCGCTCGAAGTGGATCAGGCTGGCCGCGGCGAGCACGAGGCACCCGCCGACCACGCCCTGCGCGAAATCGACGAACAACAGGTTGTCGCGCACCGGGTCGCGCAGGCTGATCATGAGGATCAGGCCCGCGCCGGTCAGCAGCAGGATGGCCGGCAGAAACGTCTGGTCCCCGCGAAAACCGCGGACGCTCCACCACAGGTGTGTCAGCAGGTACGCGGCAAAAAACAGCCCGATCCAGAGATAAAAGGCCCGCCGGAACTGCTCCGGGCGCCGAACCACGAACAGCGGCTTCAATTGGCGGAACTGATCGGCCGTCAGGACCCCGCGGATGCGGCCCACGTTGGAGAGCCCGCCCGAGGTGTAGTAGATCTTGCGCGCGATCTCCTGTCGCTGGCGCGAATCGGGTATGATGCGCAGCGCCGGCAGCAGGTCTTCGCGCGTGGCCAGGTCGTTCAGATTCAATAGCGTTTTGGAGGTCAGACCCTGCCCGGCCTGTGTCAGGATGGGCGCCTTGGCCTGGTAGACCAGGTACAGCCCGGCGCCTACGAGCAGCGCGGCCGCCGCTGTCCAGGCCAGTTCCGCGAGACGCCAGCCGCCCGACCGGCCAGGGCCGCGGCGCACTTCCGCGCGATCCGCCGCCCTGCTTTTAGTTACCGCCATATGTGTAGAAGTTTTTTGACTATCCCGAGCGGCGAATTTCCGCGCTCGATCTCGTTCAACCGGAAATCGACGCTCTCCAGGCTGCCTTGCACGCGCACGATATTCGCATTCGAATTGCCATACGGAGCGATGCCCTGGTACAACTGCAGCGCGCGGGTATAGTCGTCCTTGGACCGCTCGATCTCGTCCTTCTCCTGGGGCAGGCCGCGTACGCTGCGGGAATCCCAGAAGAGGCGGTCGGCGCGATCGCGGTAGCCGTCGGCGAGCTGCGATTTTTCGCGGTTGCCCAGGGGGTAGCCGCGCTTTTCCGCTTCCTCGAGCGCCTGGTACGCACGATCGATATCCTTCAAGCCGTACACGTAGACCCGCGCCAGTCCGAGCAGGGGATCGGGCGACTGCGGCATGAGCTTCTGGGCCTCGTTAAATTTCTCAACCGCCAGGTTGAGATCCGCCGGATTGCGGTGCACCGTGCCGTTGATGCGCGCGAGGTGCCCTTCGGCAAGCCGCAGCTTGCCGCGCACGGTGTTGTCCGGATCGATCGACAGTGCGTGCGCCAGCATGTCGCGTGCGTAAGTCCACTGCTTCTCGTAAACCGTGTCGCTGTTCCGGTAGGTATCGATCACGTGGTCCGCCGCCGCGACGAGCTTCTGCTTCACCAGCATTCGCGGGCCGCGCAAAAGGAAAGACGAGGGGTTGGACCCCGAAAGTTCCGACCATTTGTTCCAGATGTCGTTGGGGTCGGTGATCTGTTCGGCTGCGATTTGCCGCCCCAGTGCCTGGCCATGCTGATAAAGAACATAGCTGGAGATGCCGGCCCAGGCGGCGTAAAGCATGCCCGCCAGCAGCAAAACGGCCAGAACGCGTCCGGTTTTGCGGAACATCCCCAGGCGGCTCCGGCGCGCCGGCGGAGGGACGCTCCCGCGGGCCGTGCGCCGCGTTTCGCCTTCCGCCGAATTCTCGCGAGCACCGGTGCGTCGCGTTTCGTCGCCGTCGGCATCCTGGCGGGGAGTGGTGCGCCGCGTGGCATCCAGGTCGATGAGGGCAGCGCTCACGGGCTCTCCCCGACGGTACGCTTCCAGGTCGTCCACCAGCTCGCGGGCGGTGGCATAACGCAGATCCGGATCCGGCGCCAGGGCCTTGATGAGGATGCGGCGCAGCGGCTCGGGACAGGGGTCCGGAGGGGGCGGCGGCGGCACCCGCGAGCGAATCATGCGCTCCAGCCGCTCGGTGGTGTCCGCCTGGTACGGCTGAAGGCCCGTCACCATTTCATACAGCATCACCGCCACCGACCACAGGTCCGAATCCACGCTGACCTGGCCCAGGTCCAGCCGCTCCGGCGAAGCGTACGGCACGCTGCCGAACTCGTTGCGGGTCAGCCGCCGCGAAAGCGAGAGCGCCTTGGCGATTCCGAAGTCCAGCACCCGCACGCCTCCGCGCGCATCGATCCGGATGTTCTTCGGCTTGATATCGCCGTGAACGATTCCGTGAAACTCCTTGCCTTCGATCTCTACCGAGAGTTGGTGCGCGTTCTCCAGGGTCTGGGCTACGCTTGAGGCCACTTCGGCCGCGAACTCGGGAGTAAGGCGTCCACGCCGTGTGAGTTCCGCGAGGTCCTGGCCGTCGATATATTCCATCGCGACATAGAAGAAACCATCGATGTCGCCGCAGTCGTAGACGCGGACCACCCGGGGGTCGACCGCCGCCAGTTTGGCCTGCAGCTCCGCTCCGCGCCGCTCGGCCTCGATGGAATCGCGAGTGTCGGCGTCCGGGCTGTACTCGATCAGCTTCAGGGCCAGCATCTCGCCGTGTTCGCTGTCCTGTGCCAGGTACACGTCGGCCATCCCGCCGCGGCCCAGCTTCTGGCGGATCTCGTACTTCCCGAGTTTCCGGCCGGCCGGTGCGATCATCTTCCCCTGCCCCGCGTTCCCCTGCCTTGACCCGGCGCGGCTTTGGGCTCCAGAAGGAAGTTCTTGGACCGTACCGTTTCCAGGTCTGTGCCCGGGAGCAGCTCTAGAACGTTCCCTTCGATGACGTTGCCGGCCAGCGCCGGCCGCGCCCCGTCGCGAGCCGCGATGCCCGCTCCTTTGTTGCGAAGAATGGAGTTATGCGACAGCCACGGGGTCGAAGAGCCGGAAATCAACACCCCTTCCGCCAGGCAGTCGTGAATCGCATTCCCGACCAGCGACGGGCTGGCCGCCCCGCGAATCTCGACTCCCACGCCCGCACCCGTAATCTCCGTGTCGTCGATCTCCACAGACGAATTATTGAGCACGATTCCTGCCGAAAGGGGCAGGGTAGCGTTGGCATCGATCCAGAAACCGCTCACGCGGGCGCCTTGCACGTCGTCCGCCACAATCGCAGGCCCGCCGCTCAATGGCGCGGCCCGCAGAATCGCCTCGCGAGGCACCAGGCTTTTCAGAGTCACTCCGTTTTTCAGCCTCACCTGCTCGCGATATTCGCCGATCCGTACAAGCACGGTGTCACCCGGACGGGCTTCGGCCATGGCCTGGCCGATGGTCGAATAGGCTCCTCCCGCGCTCACCTCCAAAGTCCGCGGCGAGAGCACGACGGGGGCGGGAGCCCACAGTCCCCGGGAGAACCAGGCGATCGCCGCCGCCGCCACCAGGCCGTACACGAAGAGCGCCCCGCGGCTGACCAACAGGCCGGAACCCGGTTCGTCCGGATCGGTAAATGCCGGCGCGGTGAACTGGTCGCCTTCGATCACCACGACCGTAATGTTGTCCTTACCCCCGGCGCGGTTGGCGGCCTGGATCAGGTCGAGCGCGGCCTGGTGCGGATCGCCCGCGTTCGTCTCCACGGCGCGGCGGATCTCCATCGAGCCCACCAGGTCGCTCAACCCGTCGCTGCAGAGCAGGAAGGCCGAATCCGGCTCGAAGGGGAGGCGCTGCACTTCGATGAAATTGGCATCGTCGGGCTGGTGCTCCTCGGAGCCGACGTCGCGGAACACTTCGTTGCGGCGCGGGTGCCGCATGGCCTCGGCCTCGCTCAACTCGCGGTTGTCCTCGCGTTCGCCCACAGGAGAATGGTCGTGCGTGACCTTGCGGATCGCGCCGCCGCGGATTTTGTAGAGACGCGAGTCTCCTACGTGGCCGATCACCGCGGAGTCGCCATCCACCAGCGCCAGCGTCAGCACGCATGCCATGCCCTGCCATTCCGGGTTGGCGTGGGCCGCGCGAAAAATCTCGTTGTTGGCCATGGTGATGGCCTCACGAATACGCTCCTCGGCCGTTCCGGTCTGGCGCTCCAGGCGCGCGCGGACGCGTTCCACCGCGATCTCCGCCGCCTTCTCGCCCGCGGCCTGTCCGCCGATCCCGTCCACCACCAGGAAGACTCCACGGTCGCCATCGACATACCAGGCGTCTTCGTTATTACGCCGAACCCGGCCCATGTCGCTTGCGCCCGAGAATCTGAGCTTGGTCTTAACCATTCGGTGTGCTTCGGAATTCCAGAAAAATGACGCCGGCCAGCCCGATCCGCGCCTGGTTGGGCACGGCGGCTTCCAGGTTACGGTCGCGCCGCTCTCCTTCGGCGAACTCGATGCTCGACGGCGCCCGTTCGCCGTTGATGGTCGTACCGAGCCGGCTCAGGTCTTTCAGGAAAAATGCGCCGGTCGCCGGGTCGCGGCGCAGCCGGAAATGCTCGCGGGAAACATCCGGCAGGGTGTCGAGCTTCAGATCGGTCCAATAGTCCCGGCCGCCCCGCCCCACCACGATCTGCTCTTTCGTCATCGCAAACGTTTTGCGGCCGCCGTTGTCTTCGTACTCGATGACGGCCAGCGCTCCCGCTTCGGTTGCCGGCGCCGGCGCGGCGGCGGCAGCGCGCGTAGCTCTGCGAACTGCTCTCCGCTCCGCCCATCCGCCGCGTGGCGATCCGCTTGGTCATGGAGCCCGCCCCCAGCTCCGTCTTGGCCGGCAGTGCCAGCTCCGAATGGATCACGACGTCGCCCGGCTCGATGTCGTCGTCCGTATTTTCAAGGATGCGGATCTGCCAGCCGCCCTCCGGCAGAGCTACCTTGGGTCCGCCCCGGCGCGCGATCTTCAGGCGTTCGGGCAGCGAAGCGCGATTGAGCGACTCCATTTCCGCGTCGAGCGCGCGCCGCGCCTCGTCGAGAATGCGCGGCAGAATGCCCCGCAGGCGCTCCATGTCGTCCGGGTGCAGGTACACGTGATAGATCGACGGCGGCAGCGTCGAGTACGCGAGCGGCTCGAGGCCCTCCCGCATATTGCGGACGATCTCGTGGATGATTTCCCGGGCGGTGGCCGGGTGGCTGGCGGCAGGACGGTCCATAAGGAACCTTGTTCGATTTTAGCAGTCCCCGGCGCCGCTACACGCGGCCGCTTCTTACCGCGCGTCCTTCACGCAGCGAAACCCGATGTTGGGAGCTTTCCAGCGCGCCGGCACCGCGCCGGCATCCCAGATCACCGCATCGAACAGCGGGCCGTTGAAAGCCCCGCCCCGTATCGCATACCAGGGCTCTTCCGCGCTGGGCGGTGGCGATAGACGGGTACGGAAATATTCGACCGCATTCGCGCTGGGCGTGGTCAGCTCGAAGACCAGCTCCCACACGTTGCCGATCATCTGCAGCGCGCCGCACGGGCTCGCGCCGGCGGCGAAATCGTTGACCGGAACCAGGTGCTCTCCCGCCACGTTGGCGCGCGACTGGTCCTTCTCGTTTCCCCACGGATACAGGCGCCCGTCGGTCCCGCGCGCGGCCTTCTCCCACTCGCGAGCCGTGGGAATGCGCTTTCCCGCCCAATTCGCGAATGCCTGCGCGTCGAGGATCGAGACATTGACGACCGGGTAATCCGGCCGGTCCTGCGCGAAACCCTCCGGCAACGCACGCCCCGCGGCCTGCGCAAAGGCGGCGTAGGCGGAATTGGTCACTTCGGTACGGTCGATATAGAAAGCGGGCAGCGTGACCGGTTCCTTCTTCTCGCCGAAGAGGAATGGTCCGGCCGGCACCAGCACCATCTCACCCGCCCGAGTGCTGAGGGTCTTGGCGAGCGGCGGCGGCCCGGGCTTGGTGCGTAGCGTCACGTAGAGACCC
Organism: Bryobacterales bacterium; assembly: GCA_963836015.1. GTDB lineage: Bacteria > Acidobacteriota > Terriglobia > Bryobacterales > Bryobacteraceae > CAWCDJ01. The sequence goes on from CAWIIF010000006.1 coordinate 51,711, forward strand.
GCTGCCGCCACTACGACCGCGGCGAGAATCGCGGGGATCAGCCAGGCCGGGCGCGACGGGCGAGGCGGGGCGATGGGGGCGGCCGCCTGCGGCAGCATCATGGTGGGCGCGTCCAGGTCGGCGATGATGCGCTCGAGTTCCGCAACCACCGGGCCGAAGCCCTGCGGCCGGTGCGAAGGGTCCTTCTCGGTGCAGGCCGCGACCAGGCTCGAGACCGAATCCGGCACGCCCGCGCTCCGCAGGGGCCCCAGATCCACCGGCTCGTTCAGGATGCTGTAGAAGATTCGCTCGACCGTGTCTCCGCTGATTGGCTTCGTTCCGGTGATCAGCTCGAACAGCAGGATGCCGAACGAGTAGACATCCACCTGCTCGGTGACGCCCTGTCCGGTCACCTGCTCGGGCGCCATGTAGTAGGGCGTGCCCAGCACGAACCCGGCCCGCGTCATCGCCAGTCCCTCGGTCTTGGCGATGCCGAAATCCATGAGCTTCACCAGGCCGGCGCCGTTGATATGGACGTTTTCCGGCTTGATGTCGCGATGCACGATCTTCTGGCTGTGGATGTATTCGAGCGCCCGCGCCACTTGCACCGCGATGTTCAATTTCCCGGACAGGGTGCCGGTGCGGCCGTTCTGGATGGCGTGGCGGAGGTCCTCTCCCCTCAGAAACTCCATCACCATGAAGGGCCGGTGCTGCTCGTCTTCGCCGAAATCGTAAATGCTGATGACGTTTTCGTGGCTGATGTTGCCGGCCATCCGCGCCTCGGCCAGGAAACGCGCTTTGGCCTCGGGATCCTCGCAGCCCGCTTCGGTCAGGATCTTCACTGCGACGGTGCGGCCGATCACCGTGTCGCGCGCCCGGTACACGTGCGACATGCCGCCGCCCAGGAACTCCTCCAGCTCGTATTTTCCGATTCTCGCGGGAAGCTCCACCTGCAAGCCATTTTAACGGAACTGTACCCTAGAATGCCTGCGCGGAGTGGATGCCGGCCGATTCGAGCGCCGTAGCCATCCGCTTCAGGGCCGTCTTGTGGATCTGCGAGATGCGGCTTTCGTTCACTCCCATCACATCGCCGATTTCCTTCATCGTCATGTCGTTGGTGTAGTACAGGAAGACCACCTTCTGGTAGCGCTCGGGCAGGCTTCCGATGGCGCGCGCCAGGGTAGTGCGGAGTTGGTTGTGCGCGCAGATGCGATCCGGTTGGAAATCCGGCGTGGCGGCGAATTCCTGGACGCGGTCGCGCTCCCCCTCGGGCGCCGGCGTGGCCGATACCAGCCCGACCGTCCGAAGTTCCAGCAGGGTCCGGCGCCAGCGCTCCAGGCTCAGTCCCATTTCGCCTGCCACTTCGCTCTCGGTGGGGGTGCGGCCGAGCTTGCCCGAGAGGTCCCGCGTGACGGATTCAACCTGCTTTTGACGCTTCCGCTGGTCGCGCGACGCCCAGTCCAACTGGCGCAGGCTGTCGAGAATCGCTCCCTTGATGCGGTGCTTGGCATAAGCGTGGAACGCAACATTCTTGGTGGAATCGTACTTCTCCACGGCATCGAACAGGCCCAACACGCCGGCATGCACCAGGTCGTCGAGATCCACGTGGACCGGGAGGTTTTCGTGAACCCGGACGGCAATCGCTTTCACGAGAGGCAGGTGCTCGATGACGATCTGATCGCGCTCCTGCTGCGAAATCCGAGGCTGCTTCTGTTGAGACGCACTTAGGGCCTGCATGGTTTTGAACCTTCTTTTCTGGATTTGTCCTGGCCTGCTTTGAGCGCCCTGACGTCGACTAAGAGTGCAACCCTACTTCCACCCTAAATTAGGTGTTAAGTGTCTTATTATCTGTTTATTGAAGGGATCGCCAGCGTTTCATGCTGCAACGGCGTTTCAAGCTGAAACGCCGTCTGTTTCAACGCGGGATTACCAGCCGGCTCGGTAGGCGATCCAGGTCTTGAGGGCCAGGCCGGCGAGGAGTATCAGCACGGCGCTGCGCAGAATGCCGTCGAGCGTGAAGCCCGCCAGCACTGCCAGAACGGAATAAGCGCCCAGGGCAGCGAAGAAGCGTTGACGCATGGAAGTGGGGCCGCTACTGGCGCGGCATGTTGTAGGCGAAGTTGAACTGTAGCACGACGCGGTCGCCCTTGAATTCGTTGGGGAGCGGCGGGAAAGGGTTGGAAGCGCTGATGGCGGCCACAGCCGCGCGGTCCAGTGCCTCGGTGCCGGAGGCAGATGCGATCACCAGTTTCGGCACCTTGCCCTCCCGGCTGATCGAAAACTGGATCGCCACCCGGCCTTGTCGTCCCAGCCTGACGCTCTCCGGGAGAATGGCCAGCCAGTTGCGCTTCACCGTCGCCAGAATCTGCGTAAGGTACGGCCGGAAATCTACGCCCAGGGGATCGCTCAGCAGTTGCAGATTGCTCCCCTGCGAGCCCGCGGAGGGTGGCAGATTGAGGCCTATGCCGTAGCCGCCGGGGCCGGAGGCGCCATTGTCACCCACCATCAGGCCTCCCTGCGGGTGGCCGCCTTCGGCCTGGCGGATGGCCTGGGCAACCGAAGGCGCCGGCTTGGTGGCGGCCGCAGGCTGTGGCGGCCCGCCGATATCCTCGAACACCGACTTCGGCTTCTCTTCCGCCTGAATCTGGGGGGGCGTCGGAGTAGGAGCAGGGGGCAGGACCGGCTTGGGCGATTCCTTCGCGGTTTCGACCTTGGGAGGCTCGGGCAGCGGAGCGGGCTGGACCGGCTTGGGGACCGGCACCGGCGGAGCAGGCAATACCGCCTTCGGCCGGGTGGTCGAAGGCGGGCCGACCGGAATCTGGATATTCGGCCGCGGCTTCAGGTCGGTGGCGTTGAACTCCTTATTTACCTTGCCCTTAGTGGGGGGTTTCTGGGTCAGTTCGGTGAGCGGCTCAATCAGCGGAGTTACGACCTTGTGGAGTTCCGCGTCCTCGACTGGAGGCGGCGAGGAGAAAAAGGCGCTTTCCGGCAAGAAAGCCAGCGCCGTCAGCACCACTACATGAACCAGAACGGAAAGGATAGCGGCTTTGCGGGTCCGGCTTGTGCCAGAAGCATCGCTCCAGTCGGTCAGCAGGTGTAAGTCGGCATCGGCCGGAGGTTGCGCTACGGTGTCCATCCAGCTTCCAGAGTCCGGGAGACGATCTCGGAGTGCTCCTCAATCTTATCAAGTATCGACAAGGCTATCCCCAGAGTTTGACGTGCGGCGGAGCCGGAACATTTCGGCTCGTTTCGCGAATTCACGGCATCCAGGAAGGCGTCAAACTGGAGCTTGAGCGGTTCCGACTTGGCCACCGGCGCCTGTTCGAACCCGATCTGCCGGTTTTCTCCCACCGAGAAGACCACCAGGTCCTGCCGGCTGTAGTCGAGCGAGAGGTACTGCTTGGGCTGAAACAGCCGCAGTTTCCGGACGCGCTCCGTCGAAACCCGGCTGGCCGTGAGATTGGCGACACATCCATTGGGAAACTGCAGGCGCACGTTGGCGATGTCCACCTTGCGCGAAAGGATGCAGATTCCGGCGGCGCGGATTTCCTGGGGTTCGGCGCGCGTGAGGGCTAGCACCACGTCCACGTCGTGGATCATCAGGTCCAGCACGACATCCACATCCAGGCTACGCTGGCTGAAGACATTGAGCCGGTGGATCTCGAAGAAAAGCGGCAGGTTGGCGCGCCGTTCGAGTTCTACCACCGCGGGATTGAACCGCTCCAGGTGGCCTACCTGCAAAATGCGGCCGAACCTGGTGGCGGCAGCGATCAGGCGCGCCGCAGAGCCGAGATCTGGAGCGATGGGCTTCTCCACCAGGACGTCGATGCCGGCTTCGAGCAGTGCGCAGCCGGCCTCTTCGTGGGACACCGTCGGGGTGGCAACCACGGCCGCATCCACCCGGCCCGCCAGTTCGCGCACATCGGTCAGGGGTTGGGCGCCATATGATGCCGCGACCTCGGCGGCACGGGCGGCGTCGATATCCACCACGAAGGCGAGCGCGGCCCGCTCCGATTCGTGGATCACACGGCAGTGGTTGCGGCCAAACTGGCCGGCTCCCACCACGGCAAGGCGAGGAAGAGACATGGTCAGGAGTGCCCCAGAATGGCGATGCCGGAGTCGTCGGCGGCTTCCAGCATGCGGTCTTTGTCCAACATCAGGGTGCGCCCGGCCTCTACTGCCAGCGCAGTGGTCCCGGTTTCGCGCATCACCGGGATGGTGCTTAGCCCGACCACCGGGACGTCGAACAGCAGGTGCTCCCGGCGGCGCGCGACCTTGACCAGCGTCAGTCGCCGGCCGTTCACCAGGGAGGCGGCGCGGCGTAGCATGGCGTCGGTGCCTTCCATGGCCTCCAGGGCGACACAGGCCCGCTCGCAGATGGCGACGCTCTGCCCAACGTCGAACCCCGCCAGGGAGTCGGCCACGCGGCGGCCGTATTCGATGTCGGTCGTCTCGTCCCTATCCGGTTTACGGCGCGTCATGGCTCCGGCGGTGGCCAGCAGAGGCTTCAACAGGAAGGTGGAATCGCGCAAGTGGATGCCTTCGTCCTCGAGCACGCGGATCACGCCACCAATCAGGCCGTCGGTGTTCTTGGAGGGCAGGGTCATCAGCAGCTTGGCCAGGCGCCAGTCCGGGCGGATCGCGGAGAAGATTCTGGCGTGCTTCACCTGGCCGCACATCACCACCTCGGTAATGTCTTCCTCTTTGAGGATCTCGATCAGCCTGGAGAGCTGGCCCAATGAAATCCGGTGGCAGCGCGGCGCCAGCGACTCCACCTCCGCGGAGGCTTCCTCCTGGATCGCGATGACCGTAACGTCGTGCCCCAGCCGCTGTGCGCTCTCCAGCGCCAGCACCGGAAACCGCCCATTGCCCGCAATCAGCCCGTACCGCATTACTTGATCACGCCGCGATCCGAGGAGCGGATGAACTCGATCACCTCGTCCACCTCGGGGCACGCCGGGACCTCGGCGCGGATCCGCTCGATCGCCTGCGTGGTATTCAGCCCCGACCGTGTCAGCAGGCGGAACGCGGTCTGCAGCGCTTCGATGGCGCCTTTCCCAAAGCCGCGCCGCTCGAGACCGATGCTGTTGGCGCCGAACACGCCCAGTTCCGGCTTGTTGCTGGTGAGCGAATATGGCATCACGTCCTGCTTGATCACGCTGTAAGGCCCGACAAAGGCGTGCCGCCCGATGCGGCAGAACTGGTGCACCCCGCTGAACGGGCTGACGTCGGCCCAGTCTTCGATCACCACATGCCCGGCCAGGCCCACGCTGTTCCCCAAAATGACGTGATCGCCGATCCGCACATCGTGCGCCACGTGGGAGTAGACCATCAATAGGTTGTCGCTGCCGATGCTGGTGACCAGGCCCCCGCCCTGGGTCCCGCGATGGATGGTGACAAATTCGCGGATGCGGTTGCGGTGGCCGATGCGCGTCTCGGCGCGCTCGCCCTTGTATTTCAGGTCCTGCGACGCCACGCCTACGGTGCTGAACGGGAAGAAGACGTTGTCCTCGCCGATCCAGGTGGGGCCCTCGACGAAATTATGCGCCATCAGGCGGGTGCGGGGGCCGATCTCCACTTCGGCGCCGACGATCGAATACGGCCCGATCTCGGCGCTTTCCGCGATACGCGCCGCCTGGTCCACAATGGCGGTCGGGTGGATGGGCATCGCTCAAGCGTCGACGGCGCTCTTCTCTTCTTTGTCCGCGAGTTTACACATTACTTCGGCTTCCGCCACAACCACGCCATCCACCGTGGCGATGCCTGCCATCTTGGCCACGCTGGCCTTCCGCTTGATGACTTTCATTTCCATGCGCAGCGTGTCCCCCGGCACCACCGGCCGGCGGAACCGCGCATTCTCGACGGCCACCAGCAGCACCAGCTTGTTGCTGCGGTCTTCCATACTCTTAAGAACCAGCACGCCGGCGGTCTGTGCCATGGCCTCCACGATCAGCACGCCCGGCATCACCGGAAAATCCGGAAAATGGCCTTGGAAAAAGGGCTCGTTGTGAGTTACATTTTTGATCCCGACGACCCGTTCGGGCTCCATTTCCACGATGCGATCCACCAGTAGAAACGGATAGCGATGCGGCAATATCGCTTTGATCTCGTTGATATCCAAAATGGCCATGGAAGCCGCTATTATCGCACGGCTCCGCATAGTGGGTTTTCAGACGAATATACCGACGCTTTGTAATGCCTGTGACATTCCGGCTTAAGTAGGTCTCGGTACAATTTGAATACGCGCCGCTCAACGGAACGAATCAGGTTACCTATATGCCCTTTTCCTCAAAAACGGCGCAACTCCGATGCCCCAACTGCTACTCCCTTGACGTCCGATTGTCGCTCCGGACCAAGCTGGATTGGCTGTTCGGTCTCCTCCAGTGGCGGGCCTTCCGCTGCCGGAGTTGCCGCCACCGGTTTTACAGACGCCTTGCCCGCAGGCCCGCGTACATCTCCTGATCCGCGTTCTTCACGCCGTCCAACCGGGACGTCCGCTATCATGGCGGACGATGGATCCGATTCTTGCCTATGTTCAGGCGCGGCAGTCTGAGCTGGTCGCGCTCATCCGACAATTCGTGGAATGCGAATCGCCGAGCGACGACCCGGCGGCCGTCAACCGCTTCGTGGAGTTGGTGTCCGACGCCGCTGAGCCCTTCGGCAAAGTGAAGGCCCCGCCGGGCGGGCGCTTCGGCCGGCACTTGACCTGCGAAATGACGCTCCCTGGAAGGAAGAAGAGCGGCCAGGTGCTGGCCTTGGGACACTCCGACACGGTCTGGCCCATGGGCACGCTCACTTCCATGCCGTTCCGCGAAGTCGGGGGCCGGCTCTGGGGGCCGGGAGTCTTGGATATGAAATCGGGCATTGCGTTCTTTATTTTCGCGGTGCGCGCCCTGCGCGAACTGGAGATTCCGGTGCCGTCGAAGGTACTTCTTCAGGTGAATTCCGACGAGGAGGTGGGCAGCCCGTCTTCGCGCACGCTCACCGAAAAGAACGCGCGGCGCAGCAAGGCCGTCCTGGTGCTCGAGCCGGGCACGGGCCTGGATGGCCGGCTCAAGACCGCGCGCAAAGGCGTGGGCGATTTCAAAATCGCGGTGCATGGCAAGGCGTCGCATGCGGGCGTGGACTTCGAGGCCGGCGCCAGCGCCGTCGTGGAGCTGGCGCGGCAGATCGACCGCGTCGCTTCCTTCACACGGATCGACCGCGGCATCACCGTCAATCCGGGAGTGATCTCGGGCGGCACCCGCACGAATGTGGTGGCGGCGGAGGCCGCAGCAGAAGTCGATATCCGCGTGCTGCGGCTGAAGGATGCGCCCGTGCTGGAACGAAAATTCCATGCCCTCAAGCCGTTCGACCGCCGCTGCACGATCGAGGTCACCGGTGGATTAAACCGGCCTCCCATGGAGCGCTCGGCGGGCATCGTGCGCCTGTTCCGGCTGGCACAGAAGCTGTCGCGCGAAATGGGCGTGGAGATCGGTGAGTCGCTCACCGGCGGCGGCTCGGACGGCAACTTCACCGCGGCCCTGGGGGTGCCGACGCTGGATGGCCTGGGCGCCGTCGGGGAAGGGGCGCATGCCGCCAACGAGAGCATCCTGGCGGACCGCATCGCCGACCGGACAGCGTTGATCGCCAAGTTGCTGGCGGCAATTTAGCGCGGTCGATTAGCATGGGAGTGTGCCCCGCTACGCCGCTATCGATATCGGCAGCAACTCGATCCGCATGGAAGCCGCGGAGGTCGTGCCGGGCCAGCCTGCGCGCATCCTGGCTTCCGATCGCGAGGTAACGCGCCTCGGAGAGAACGTCTTCCGCGCGGGCACCGTCAGCGAAGAGGCCATGAAGGCCACCTGCACTGTGCTGTCACGCATGGCCGCGCTCTATCGCAAGCTAGACGTGGTCGGAGTGCGGGCGGTGGCTACCAGCGCCATCCGCGACACACGCAACCAGAAGGAGTTTTTGGCCCGCGCGTCGGAAGCGGCCGGGACCCCGGTGGAGATCATTTCCGGACGCGAAGAAGCCCGCCTGATTCACCTGGGCGTGGAAAGCACCTGGCCGCAAGCCGGCAAGCGCGTCCTGATCATCGATATCGGGGGCGGCAGCGCGGAGATCATTGCGTCCGAGGACGGACGCCTGCGCGAGGCGTACTCGAAGCCGCTCGGCGCGGTGCGGCTGCGCGAGATCTTCCTCAAGAGCGACCCCGCCGGTCCGCTCGAGCTTCACCAGATGCGCGAGTATATCCAGGAGAAACTGTCGGGCGCCGTGAGGCGGCTGGGGCACACGGGTTGGGACCGGACCATCGCCACTTCGGCCACGGCGTCGGCAGTGGCCGGGGCCGTCGCGCGACTGCCGCGGTCGAAGCGCGATGAAATCGACCGGCTGCGCGTCTCGACCGCGCAGGTCCGCAAACTCTTCGAGAAAATCTCCGGGCTGGGGCTGGCCGAGCGGCGCAAGATCACCGGCATCGGGCCGCGGCGCGCGGAAATCATCGTCCCCGGGGTGGCCGTGCTGCTCCAATTCCTGCAGGAGTTCCACCTGCCGGCCCTTTACTACTCGCGTGCGGGGGTGCGCGACGGCATTATCGCCGACCTCACGCTGCGCAATGTCGGCGCGGAGCTTTCGCGCCTGAGCCGCGACCAGCGGCACGAGGTGGAAGACATGTGCCGGCGCTTCGGTGTGTCCCTGGAGCACGCGCGCAAGGTCGCCAATATCGCCTCCATGCTATTCACCGCCATGCACCCGCTGCACGAGCTGCCGCCCTCCGCCGGCAAGCTCCTGGAGGCCGCGGCCTATCTGCACGACGTGGGGCACTGGGTGAGCAGCACGGGACACCACAAGCATTCCTGGTACGTGGTTGCCAACTCCGACATGCCGGGCTTCACCGAGCGGGAGCGCCTGTTGATCGCCGCCCTGTGCCGCTACCACCGCAAGACCCTGCCTAGCCCGCTGCACAGTGCCTACCAGGCGTTATCGGCGGAGGAAAAGCGCATGCTGATGCTCTCGGTCCCGCTATTACGCCTGGCCGATAACCTGGACCGCAGCCACGAACAGAAAATCCGCAGCCTGGACTGCCGCCTGCAGAACGGCCAGGTCCTCCTGCAGGTCCATTCGGAGGGCGACGTGGATCTCGAGCAGTGGGGCGCCGAACGGGCCGGCGAGGCGTTCCAGCAGATCTACCACCGGCAGGTCGAGGTCACGAAGGCAAGGGATTAGACGCCCATGATGCGCCGGACCGTTTGCGCCGCCGTAGTGAGGTGGAGTTCCTGGCACGCGCTTCAGGCACGACAAGCGCGACAAGTCGTTCGGATGTCATGTCCAACCGGATAGTAATACCACGGCGATCTGAGTATCACGCCTGTTGTTGATCTGACCTGGACGGATAACATTGGTCGAGCGCCATTGAACCGGCTAACCTCGCTGAGTCTACCCCATCGGCGGCACTCTTCCGTAATGCGAATCACTGCTTCGGAATTCCATCACGTCACATTGGACGGGTGCTGCGATCATCGTGCAATACCCGCGGACGAAGAGTTGCATCGTCACGCGATCGAGAACCTTGACCAGGCCGATGCCCTCCTCTTTGGCCGGGTGACTTACGAAATGATGGAGGCAGCGTTTCGGCCGCCGGCGGGGACGGAAGGGAGACCTGAATGGATGGAACCCTTCGCCCGGACGATCGACGCGGCAAAGAAGTACGTCGTGTCGAGCACCCTGGACCGGGTCGATTAAAGAATGCCGTGAACCTCGCTGGTCTAAGCTCATCGGCGGCACTCTAGCGTAACCGACCGCTTTGGTAGTCCATCAACGTAAACATTGGACGGGTGAAGCGATCATCGTGCAATACCCGCGGACGAAGAGTTTATCGTGACGAGTTCCAGAACCTTAACCAGGCCGATGCGCTCCTCTGGCAGGTGACATTCGAGATGATGGAGGCAGCAATTCGACCGCTGGCGAGTACGGTGTAGATGTGAATGGATGTAACCCATTCTAACGCGGGCGATCGGGTCGGCAAAGACGGACGTTCGTGTAGAGCTCCTGAATTGTATCAATTGGAACGCCGAGCTCGTGCGCGGAGATCTAGAGAAGGCCGTTCAGCAGCTCAAGCGGGAGTCGGGTAAGGGACTGTTAATGGGAGGCGTGAAGCTCCCGCTGGCATTGGCGGAGCTGGGATTGATCGATGAGTACGAGTTCGTGGTGCAGCCCAGGCTAGTGGGCCACGGGCCGACGTTGTTCGCGGGGCTATCGAAGTATGTCGACTTGAGGCTCGTGAGCCGGCTGGAGTTCGGCTCGGGGGCGGTGGCGATGCGGTATGAACCGAGAAGGTAGCCATTGGGCTTGTTAAGCATCGAAATCCAACTTGACGCGTAGTCCCATCTCGTACTTTCGCTTCTCGGCGACCCGTACGCGGCCATTCGCAGGATAGATCCCCGCCCGTCGCCCTGCGTTTGGCGAATTCGGCCGAAGACGATGGCCGGCGGTCGCCGCTCATGGGAGCATTGGCGAGCAGCACGGTTTCTCGACGGGCTTCGGCTCCATCAGCTCCGTCCGCGTCAGGTTCGCGTCATAGAGGTTGAGCTGCCACTTGCCGTCGCGGCCGATCTTCGGGCCTTGCGCCGGATCGAGGCCGCGATCCTTGACGGTCTTATAGCCTGCCGCAACACTGGGGACGCCGAGCGCCATGTGGTTCATGACGCCCAGGGTCCGCTGGCTCGGATTCTTCACGTTCAGCATGTACTCGAACCAGTCGGTGCCGTCCGGGACCCGCATGTCCACCCAGCTGGTCTGGTCGTCGGTCATGCCGCCGTGCCAGAACTCGCGGAAACCGAGAATGTCGCGGTACAGGGCATCGAAGGCGGCGCGGTCCGATACGGTCGTACCCACGTGGATGATCCGCTCGGAGATGCGCGTGGCCGGCAGAAACTTCCCGAAATTCCGCGAGTGCAGGGATCCCGGCAGATACTGGACGAATTCGACGTCGTGGCCGTCCGGGTCCTTGATCATGAAGCTCAGGTTCCCATCCAGTCCCTTGCGCAGTGTGTCGGGAACCCTCACGCCCTTGCTCGCCAGGTAATCGCGCAACTCCCGCGCATCGTCGGTCTCGAACGCGATGTGCGAAAGGACCAGTTGCTCCGGACCCTTCCAGCCAGGGAACACCTCGATGTACTGGTGATCGTTGACTTTGAAGTAGACCAGCATGAGCCCGCCCTCCGGCCGGTCGAGCTGGAATGCCTCGGCGAAGCCCAGTTGCCGGCCGTAGAACGCGCGCGCGGCGTCCAGGTTATCCGTGCGCAGTCCGATGTGAGCGACGCCCACGATGTGCGGCCGCTTGGGTGCGGCTGCCGTCTGGGCGGATCCGGTAATCGCCAGCGCCATGAGGGCGGCGGCGCACAAAACTGCTCGGGAGGTCATCACGAGCCAGTATAAGTCACATCCCGTGGGGATCGAGCGCCACTTCCTCGCCTTCCGCGAGACCCGAAACAATGGCGGCACGGGTGTTGTTCTGTCCTCCCACTTCCACTTCCCGCGGGGTGAATGTCTCGGCCTGCTTGACGTAGACAACCGCCTTGCCGGCGCGCTCCAGAACGGCCTCCCGTGGGAGGATGATGCCCGCCTGGTCATCGTCCACCACCACGTCCGCGCTGGCGGTGAGATCGGGAATCACGCGCGCATCGCCGCCTGCGATCTTGAGCCGAAGGGGGATGCTGCGGACGTAGTAGTTGGTGCGCCGGCCTCCGGTCGCCAGCGCGCCCACCGACTCCACCTGGCCGCTCAGCACGATCTCGGGAAACGCGTCGAAGCGCACCGTGGCTCGCTGCCCGATGTGGAAGATCTCGCTCTCGGCCTGGCTCATGGTGGCGTCCAACAGCATGTTGGATGAATCCACCACCCGCAGGAACGGCTGGCCGGGCGCCAGCTCGTCGCCGAGCTTGATCTGGTTCATTTCGCCGTGGCGCCGGAGTGTCTGCAGCACCACCTGGCCATTCATGGGCGCCTGGATCTCACAGCGCCGCGCATCGGTCTGATGCCGTTTCAAGTGCCGCACCTGCCGCTGGTACGCCAGCTCGAGGATACGCATCTCGGTCCGCTGCCGCTCCCGGACCATTCCGACCTGCTCCTCCAGCCCCTTGTAGACGGCCCGGGCCTGCAAGACCGCGAGTTTCAGCAGCTCGGCGGTGATCGCCGGCTTCACCGCCACGGTCCGCGCATCCAACTCCGCTTTCTGGAGCTCGCCTTTGGCGGCGCGCACGTCTTGCAGTAGCAGTTCCATCTCGGCGGCATGCTGGGCCTGCCTGCGGCGGAGTTCGATGGCGGCCTGCGAAAGCATGTCCTGCACGTCGTCCAGGTGGTCGACAATCGCCTGATTGTCGATCTTCGCGACAATCTGACCCTCGCGCACGATCGAGCCGGACTCGGCCAGAAAGGTAAGGACCAGCCCGCGGCCGGTGTCCGGAGCCTGCAGGATGGGCGCCACCACCATGGCGGACCGGCGGGCCGAAACGGATCCGGCCACCCGGCGTGTCGATTCGATCGAACCGTGGACCGCCCGCACGGTGCGGACCACCGGGGCGGCCGCCTGTCTGCTTTGCCGCCCGGCGCGAAACCAACCGGCGGCCGCGGCGGCCAGGACTACCAGGCATCCCACGGCCACCCACGACTGGCCGGGCATCAGGCGCTTGGGCGGAGGGGCCTGCGGGTGGGAGTCGCTCTCGGGCGAGGTCGCGTGACTGACAAATGCAGACATTCAGACCTGATATTCCATCTTACAGAATATGGCCCGCAAATTGTGGAACTAATTGCCAGCCAGCGGCTCGATCGCGACCTGGTCGCCTTCCGCCAGCCCGGAGACCACCGAAACCTCGGTCGTGCCGTACGCCCCGATTTCCACTTCCCGGGGAGCGATCGTATCGCCCTGTTTCACGTAGACGACCGGTTTGCCGTCCTTTTCCCGTACGGCTTCCCGTGGAACGAGCAGCCCGTTATCATGCTCGCCGACCACCACATCGGCGCTGGCCGTCAGGTCCGGCAGCAGGCGGGAATCATTTCCATCCAGCGAGATCCGCACAGGGATCGAGCGGACATAGTAGTTCTCACTGCGGCCGCCCACCGCCAGCGCTCCCACCGATTCCACCTGCCCGTGCATCACCATGCCGGGATAGGCATCGAACCGCACGGTGGCGCGCTGCCCCAGGTGGAGCTGTTGAACGTCCACCTGGTTGACGGTCGCGTCCACGTACATCCCCGTAAGATCCACCACGCGCATGAAGGGCTGTCCGGGCCACAACTGGTCGCCCTGCCGCACTTGCGCGGTCTGGCCCTGCCGCTGGATGGTCTTGAGGACCGCGATTCCCCTGATGGGAGAGCGGATCGTGAAACGGCTGAGGTCGATGCGATGGCGATTGCGGTGGCTCACCTGCTCTTCCTGCGTGATTTCGGCGATCCGCATGTCGGCGTGCTGGCTCTCGGCGACGAGCGGCAGTTCGCGCACCGCATCCGCGTAGGTGGCCTCCGCCTCCTCCAGGTTGAGCTTCAGCAGTTCCTGATCGATGCGGCTGCGGACATCGAGCGCGAGCATATCCTGCCTGGCCGAATCCACTCCGGCTTTGGCCACGCGCACGGCCTGCCGGGCCGCCTCGGTCGCGGCTGCCTGCTGCGCCTTGAGTTTGACCAGGTCCATAGCGCTCTGGTCCACCTGCGCCTCGACGTCGTCCAGGTGGTCCGCGACGGCGCGGCCATCGATCTTCGCGATGACCTGTCCTTTGCCGACCTTGGCCCCGGATTCAACCAGGTATTGGAGCACCATCGTGTTGCCCGAATCGGGCGCCCGAACTCGGGGCGACAGAATCGTGGCGAATTCCTTCGCGGTGGTGGAGCCGGTCAACCGCAAGGTCTGCCACAGAATGCCTCGCCCGGCCCGGACCGTGCGGACCATGGCGGCGGCACCGGGTTTGGCCTGCCGCGCGTTGTAATTCAGCCAGGCGCCGGCGGCGAGAAGGACCACTACCAGCGCGGCGATCAGCCAGCGGTAGGCTCCTGTTCGCGGCGGTACCGGGAGCGGCTCGTGTCTTTCGGGTGCGGGTGAAGGTTGAGGAAGTACAGGACCAGGAAGAGCAGACATTGTAATGGAGGTTAACCTAACATTCTATAATAGCGCCGGCCCCCGGGCTGCTGTGCGATTGCTCGCGCGCGGCGCTCGTGGCCAGCTCGTCGCAGCGATTGTTGTCGGTATGGTTGGCATGTCCTTTCGTCCAGGACCAGGTGGTCTTGTGCCGGCTGGCCTGTTCGTCCAGAGCCTTCCAGAGATCCTGGTTGACCACCGGCTTCTTAGCCGCCGTCATCCAGCCTTTTCTCTTCCAGCCGTGGATCCAGGTAGTGATTCCGTTCTTGAGATACTCCGAATCCGTCACCACTTCCACGGCGCAATTCTCGCGGAGCGCGCTCAGGCCTTCGATCGCCGCGCGCAGCTCCATGCGGTTATTGGTGGTATGCGGCTCGCTGCCCCACATCTCCTTCTTGTGCCCGTTGTAGCGGAGAATCGCGGCCCATCCGCCGGGCCCGGGGTTGCCTAAACAGGCGCCGTCGGTGATCAGTTGAACCTGCTTCACGAGGCCAGCACCGGTTCGGTCTGGAAGAACTGATCGACCAGGTCGAGGATCACCTGGGCCTCCTGCGCATGGTAGATGGACGCGCGAAGCTGGGCGCCGTGGCGCACCCCGTGCGTGAAATAAGTGGCGAATTGCTTCATTTTGCCGACGCAGTCCTTCTCGCGGCGTTCGAGGAGCATGGCATAGTATTGGCGCATCATTTCGTAGCGGTCGCGCTGGGTAGGCTGTTCATAGGTTGCGGTCGCGAGATACTGCTGAATCTGCCGGAAGATCCACGGATTGGAGCTGGCGGTGCGGCCGATCATCACGGCGTCGCAGCGAGTCTCCTCCACCATCCTTACCGCGTCCTCGGGGGTAACGATGTCTCCATTGCCGATGACCGGAATCCGCACCGCCGCTTTGACTTCGGCGATCCGCGTCCAGTCGGCTTTGCCGCTGTATCCCTGCTCACGCGTGCGGGGGTGCAGGGCGATTGCATTCAGTCCGCAGTCTTCGGCCAGTTGCGCCATCTTCACCGCCACCAGCTCCTGATCGTTCCAGCCGGCGCGGTATTTCATGGTGAAGGGGATCGAGATCGCGGCGCGCACTTCGCGCAGCAGGCGCTCCACCAGGGGAAGATCGCGCAGCAAACCGGAACCGCCGTTGCACTTCACCACCTTATTCACCGGGCAGCCGAAGTTGAGGTCGAGAATATCGAAGCCGAGATCCTGGCAGACGCGAGCGGCCTCCGCCATCACCTTTGGGTCGGCGCCGAAAAGCTGAGCCGAAATGGGGTGCTCGTCCGGGTCGAATGCCAGGTATTTCAAGGTCTTGGTGGGTTTGCGGGCGCCCAGCGCAGCGCTCACACCATGCGAGCTGGTGAACTCGGTCATGATCAGGCCGCATCCGCCCAGGCTCCGGATGAAGCGCCGGAACACCGTATCCGTTACGCCCGCCATGGGGGCCAGGACGGTGGCTGGGGAGATCGTCACCGGACCAATGGAAAATCCTGTAGGGAAGGACTGCATGCGCCTCGGATTACTTAATTTTAACGGTTGCGGGGCGGAAACGGAACAGGGCGCCGGTCCGTCACTCTGGTTTGAGGAGTATGACGAAATGAAGCCGGTGCAAATTGGCCTTCTGGTGATCGCCGGGGCGATCGGTGGGGCCCTCGTAATGAAGCTGATGCAGAGGGCGCCCGCTCCACTTCCGAAACCGGTTGCGGTGGCTCAGGTGCAGACGCCGGCGCCGGCCCCGGTGCCTCCAGCTCCCGCGCCCGTCGAAGCGGCGCCCGCTCCGGTCGAAACCGCCAAGCCATCGCCGGTAGAGCCGCCTAAACACGTGGTCCGGCATCGCGAAGCTTCCCGGCCCAAGCCGGTTTCGAAGCCCGAACCGGCTCCGGTAGTCGAGGCGAGGAACGAACCGCCGGCCCAGGTGACGGCGCAGGAGCCCGTTCCGGCCCAGCCTACTCCTTCGGTCGCCCCACCCGCGCGTCCGGAGCCCGAGCCTCCGGCCCCCGCCCCCGAACCTCCGCCTCCGCCCAACCGGGTGACGCTGAACGCCGGAATGTTGATTCCGGTGCGCCTGGTGGACGGGTTGTCGTCGGAGCGCAACATGCCGGGGGACCTCTTCACCGCCACTCTGGATAAAGAGTTGGTGGTAGACGGGTTCGTGATCGCCGAACGCGGCGCGCGGGTGGAAGGCCGGGTGGTGGCATCGGATCGTGGCGGAAAAGTGAAGGGCGTAGCCGCCCTGGCCGTCGAACTGACGCGGCTTCACACCTCCGACGGCCAGACCGTCGCGGTTCAAACCGATAGCTTCGAGCGCCACGCCGATGTTTCGCACCAGGAGGACGCCATGAAGGTCGGGGCCGGCGCAGCGGTAGGAGCAATCATCGGCGCGATCGCCGGCGGTGGCAAGGGCGCGGCCATCGGCGCGGGTGTAGGCGGCGGCGCGGGCGCAGGCGACGTCCTGCTGACGCGCGGCAAGCCTGTCACCCTGCCCTCGGAAACCAGAATCAACTTTCGTCTGCGCAATCCGGTGACGTTGACCGAGCGGCGAGGGTAGAACAGTGGGGCAGGCCTCCCGGCCTGCCCAGCGCAGGCCGGGAGGCCTGCGCCACCTAACTGTTCTCCAGCCCTCTCGGCGCCAGGGGCATCGTGCGAATGCGCCGGCCCGTCGCATCGAAAATCGCGTTGCCGATCGCCGGTGCGATCCCTACGATGGGCGTCTCTCCGGCTCCCGCCGATACCAGGTCTTTGCGGTCCAGCAGCACGCTCTCGATTACCGGCATATCCTTGAAGCGCGGGACCCGGTAGCGCGAAAGGCGAGGGTTCAAAATGCGGTTGTCGGCAAAATCCACCTGCTCGAACAGCGCGCCGCCGATCCCCATTGCGACCGCGCCATCCACCTGGTTGTGCAGGTGCTCGGGATTCACTACGGCGCCGCACTCGAATGCCTCCACCACCCGCAGCACCTTGACGGCGCCGGCGGTGACGCTGATCTCGGCGCAGGTGGCCACGTAGCCGCCCTTCTCGAAGCCGGCCGCGATCCCGAAGCCGTGTCCCTCGGTCTTCTTCCGGTTCTTCCAGTCGAACTTCCCGGCCGCTGCGAGAATCACGTTGCGCAGTCGCTCGTTCTTGGCGTTCTTCAACCGGAATTCCAGCGGATCCATATGGATCGAGTGCGCCAGCTCATCCATGTAGGATTCTCGCGCGAAATGATTGGCGGTCGCCGCCAGGCCCCGATAGGAACCTTGCTTCAGGGGCGTCGTGGCCTCATGGAAATGCTCCCGCGGGTTCGGGATCTCGTAGGGCGATTGCAGCCCCGATGGCCCCGAATTGTAGTTGTGGAACTCCCAGGCGGTGATGGTTCCATCGGCATCGGCCTTTCCGCCGACATCGATCACGCCGCCCGGCCGGAAATACGCCCAGGTCATCTCCTCTTCGCGCGTCCAGTTGCGTTTAACGGGCTTGCCGGCGGCCTTGGCCAGGCGGGCTGCCTCCAGCGCGGCATCGCCGCTGTGCTTGCCGCCATAACCCGAACCGGTATCCGGCATCAGGACATGCACGCTCTCCTCCGGAATCCCAAAGAGTCCGGAAAGCTCGCTGCGCACGCCGAAGGGGCGCTGCGTGCCCGTCCACACCGTCAACCCGTCGCCGTTCCACTCGGCCACCGCGGCACGCGGCTCGAGCGGGGTGTGAGCGATGTAGGCAATCGTATAGGAGGTCAGATCGCCCTTGGACGCCGGAGCATCCCGCGCGGTCTTGCGGAAATACTCGTACACGTCGCGGCTCGAGGTTTCGGCTTTCACCTGCTTCCAGCGGGCCTCGAGCGCGGCCAAAGCGCGGTCGGCGGAGGCCGGATCGGGCGCCACGACCCCCACGAAATTCCCTTCCCGCACCACTTTCACACCCGGCAGGGCGTCCGCCTTGGACGCGTCCAGCGATTCCAGCGTAGCGCCGTAAGAGGGCGGATACAGCACCTTCCCGTACAGCATCCCGGGGCGGCGGACGTCGTAGGCGTAGCGGTGCGCGCCGGTGACGATGTCGCGCCCGTTCATCTTGGGCACGGACGTTCCCGCCGCTTTCCATTCCGCGGCCGGAGTGAGCGCCGCGCTGGTCGGAATCGAGCGGCTCAGCTTCTGGCCCTTGGTCAGTTCGCCGAACCCGGCGCTGTGATTTCCGGCTGTGATTCTCCCTTCGGATACCGTAATGGCCGACCGCTCCACCATCCACTTCTGCGATGCCAGGTCGATCAGCATCTCGCGAGCCGTGGCGGCCGCCTTGCGGATCTGCGGCCACATGCGCGGCGTGGTCTGGCTCCCGAACGTGCCCATATCGAAGGGTGTGAGCGCCGTATCGCCCATCACCAGGCGGATGGAGGAGACCGGTGCGTGCAGTTCTTCCGCCGCTGCCTGGGTGAGCGAGGTGCGGGCGTTCTGCCCGACTTCGACCTTGCCGGTGTAGACCGTAACGATTCCGGCTTCGCCGATGTGCAGCCAGGCGCTCAACGCCGCGGGCATCGGCTCCCTGGTGCCGCGCCGCGCCCCTCCGCCGGATTCCTGCGCGTCGGAATCGTCCACCAGCAGCACCACGATGCCGCCGCCGAGGACCGCAAAGAAATCGCGCCGCCTCATGCCCGGCCTCCCTTCTTCGCCGCCGTCTGAATGGCTGCTACGATGCGCGAGTAAGTCCCGCACCGGCAGATATGGCCGTTCATGCCGGTTACTATGTCGGCCTCGGTGGGGTGCGCATTGCGTTGAAGCAATCCCACCGCGCCCAGGATCATCCCTGGAGTGCACCATCCGCACTGCAGCGCATCGGCTTCGAGAAACGCTTCCTGCACCGGATGCAGCTTGCCCTCCGGCGCGAGACCTTCGATGGTGACGATGCGCTTGCCGGACGCGGCTCCCACTTTGGTGATGCACGAGCGCGTCGCGACCCCGTCGAGCAGAACGGTGCACGCGGCGCACTGGCCCTCGCCGCAGCCATACTTCGTTCCGGTGAGGTCGAGATCGTCGCGGAGCACGCTGAGAAGGGTCCGGTCGGGATCGGCGTCGATGCGCCGCCTCGACCCGTTGACTTCGAGTTCGGTGATCCTGGCCATAGCGTCTCTCATTGTAAGACTCCCGCCGGTATCATCGCGCGACCTGATTTGATATGTGCGAATTCGTCCCGCAACCAAATGAACGGGTTCTAATATTAACTTCGCTTCAGACATCGGAACGGAATTTCACCTGCTACGTTCCAAATAGCAGGAGGTAGGGATGAAGCAAAAATTACTAGCTGCGGGTTTTGTGATTGCAGGCACCCTTCTGAGCGGCTGCGCTGGAGGGGGCGCTTACTATTCGAGTTATGGGCCGCCTCCCCCGCGCTACCGCGTGATCGGAGTAGCGCCGGGTCCGGGGTATGTATGGACCCAGGGATTCTGGGATCGGAGCGGGAACCAGTGGGCCTGGAGGGAAGGCCGCTGGGAGCGCCCGCCGCGGGCTCACGCGAGATGGGAATCGCCCCGCTGGGAGCGCCACGGTCGCGACTGGCGCTTCCGCCAGGGACATTGGCGATAGTAACGGGCCGGAATTACCGGCCCAAAATCTCCAGGTAGCGGGCCACCGCTTCGATTCCGCGGTAGAAATTCGGCAAGTGGAACTTCTCGTTGGGGGCGTGCAGATTGTCGTCCGGCAGGCCGAACCCCATCATCACGCTGGGAATGCCCAAATACTGATCGAACACGCCCACCACCGGAATCGATCCGCCCGACCGCACATAGACGGTTTCCTGGCCGAACGTTTCGCGTAGCGCCTCCGCCGCGGCATGGATGAACGGGTTGTCGGGATTGGTGAGCGATGGCGCCCCCGAGTGCAGCACCTTCAGTTCCGCCCGGACACCCTTCGGACACACCGCCGCCACCGCGGCCTTCAACTGCTCGGCGGCCTCCTCCGGTCGTTGATCGGCAACCAGCCGCGTGCTGATCTTGGCGGTGGCGCGCGCCGGGATGACCGTCTTGGCGCCTTCGCCGATAAAGCCACCGCGAACTCCGTGAACCTCCAAAGTGGGCCGCGCCCAAACGCGCTCGAACAACGGAACCTCGGGCTCGCCCACCAGTTCCGGCGCGCCCATCTCGACTTCCGTGTATTCTTCCTCGTCGAACGGCAGCCGCGCCCAGGCTTCCCGCTCGAGGGCGCTGGGGGGAACCACCCGGTCGTAGAATCCTGGAATGAGAATGTGCCCGTCGCGATCCTTGAGCGAGCACAGGATTTCGGCGATCGCCTGGATGGGGTTGGGCGCCGCGCCGCCGTAGACGCCGGAGTGCAGATCGTGATTGGCGCCCTCCACGAAGAGCTCGTAATACACCATGCCGCGCAGCCCGACGCAGATGGTCGGCACCTCGGGAGCGAACATCTCCGTATCGCACACCACCACGGCGTCCGCCTTCAGGCGCGCCGGGCGGGTCTTGACGTAGGCTTCGATGTGCTCTCCACCGGTCTCTTCCTCGCCTTCGAGGAGGAACTTCACGTTCACCGGCAATTTGCCGGTAGTCTTCAGCAGACCCTCTACGGCTTTGATCTGGATGAGGACCTGGCCCTTGTCGTCGGCCGCTCCCCGCGCAAAGATGTCGTTGCCGCGAACCTCCGGCTCGAAGGGCGGCGACTTCCATTCTTCCAGCGGGTCCGGCGGCTGGACGTCGTAGTGTCCGTAGAACAGGATGGTGGGCTTGCCCGGCGCGCCGAGCCATTCCGCGTAGACGAGCGGGTTACCCTCGCCTTCGATCAGTTGAGCGGCGTTCATCCCCGCCGACTGCAGCTCGTTCCGCGCGAACTCGGCGGCGCGGCGGATATCGGGCTTGTGTTCCGACAAAGCACTGATGCTCGGAATGCGCAGGAAGGCCTTCAACCCTTCCAGGAACTCGGACTGGTGCTCTTGGTAGTAGCTCATGAGATTCCAGAACCAGTATCGCGCGCCGCGGGTGGAGTCAGGCTCCTCCCGCCTGCTTCTCCGGATTCAGCAGTTCATTTAGCCGCTCTTCCGGCAGCCCCGACTGCTCGCGGGCCACTTCCCGTATGGTACGGCCGCTGCGGTACGCCTCCTTGGAGATCGCCGCGGCCTTCTCGTAGCCGATCTCGGGGGCGAGCGCGGTCGCCATCGCCAGCGACTGCTCCACATATCCTTCGGCGCGCGCGCGGTCGGCTTCCAGGCCGTCGATCAGCTTCGCCGCGAAGTTCTTCGATGCCGCGGCCAGCAGCTCGATCGACTCCAGCAGGTCCGCCGCCATCAAAGGCATCATCACGTTCAGCTCGAAGTTTCCGGCGGCGGCGCACCAGGCGATCGCCGCGTCGTAGCCCACCACCTGCGCGCAGACCATCAGGACACTCTCGGCGATCACCGGGTTCACCTTGCCCGGCATGATGCTCGAACCGGGCTGCACCGCCGGCAGCTTCAACTCGCCCAATCCGCAGCGCGGCCCCGAGCCGAGCCAGCGGATGTCGTTGGCGATCTTGGTCAGCGCCACGGCATACCCACGCAGCGCGCCGCTGAGGAAACAGGCCGCGTCGCGCGCCGCCTGCGCCTCGAAGTGGTTGCGCGCCTCGACGAACGGCAGCCCCGTCTTTTCCGCCAGCTCGGCGATTACCTGGCGCGCAAATCCCTCGGGTGCGTTCAGCCCGGTGCCCACCGCCGTTCCGCCCAGAGCCAGTTCGTAAATGCCCGGAAGAGCGGCCTCGACGCGCTCGCGCGCGGCCTCCACCTGGCGCGCGTAGCCGCCGAACTCCTGGCCCATCCGGACCGGCACGGCGTCCTGCAAGTGCGTCCTGCCGATCTTGATGATGCCGTGGAACTCATCCGCCTTGCGTGCCAGCGACGCGGCAAGCTGCCGCATGGCGGGAAACAGGCGGTTCACGACAGCCTCGGCCGCGGCCACGTGCATAGCCGTGGGGATCACGTCGTTGCTAGATTGCCCGCGGTTGACGTCGTCGTTGGGGTGCGCCCCCGCCAGCCGGCCGATCACCTCGTTGGCGTTCATATTGGTCGAGGTGCCGCTGCCGGTCTGATAGATATCGAGCGGAAAGTGCGCGTCGTGGAGCCCCTCCGCCACTTCCGCGGCGGCGCCGGCGATCGCCACGGCCCGCTCCGCCGGCAGATGTCCCATCCGGGCGTTGACGCGCGCCGCGGCTTTCTTGATCAGTCCCAGCGCCCTCAGGAAGGAGCGCGGGAACGCGCGGCCGCTGATTGGGAAATTCTCGATGGCCCGCGCCGTCTGCGCGCCGTAGAGCGCCCGGTCCGGCACGCGCATTTCACCCATGGTGTCCCGTTCGGTTCGATACGCTTCGCTCATGCTTCCATTGTGCCCGCGCCTGATACGATAAAAGCGTGCCGAATCGTGCCATCGAAGGAATCATTCCGGCCGTGGTCACCCCATTTCGGGACGACGAGCGGATCGATTACGGCGCATGGCAGGCCCTGCTCGACCGGTTGATCGACGCCGGCGTGAACGGCCTATTCGCGGGCGGCTCCTCGGGCGAGTTCTTCGCGCTCGACGCGGAGGAGCGCGCCGTTTCATTACGCTTTTGCCTGCAGGCGGCGGCCGGCCGCGTGCCTGTGATTGGCAACGTAGGATGCATCACCACGCGCGAGACCGTGCAACTGGCGCGGGCGGCCGAGGCCATGGGGCTGGATGCCATCGCGGTGATCACGCCGTACTACGTCAAACCTTCGCAGGAGGAACTGGCGGAGCATTACATCGAGGTGTGCCGCGCGGTGCGACTGCCGGTGCTGGCTTATAACTTCCCGCAGCACGGCGGCATGGAGCTCGCGCCCAAAACCCTGGGCCGCATCGCGGCGGCCTGCGAAAACCTCATCGGCATCAAGGATTCCGGCGGGAAGCTCGAACAGGCGGCCGCGTATCTCGAGTGCCTCCCGGGACGCGACCTGACGGTTCTCGTGGGGCCGGAGAAGCTCACGCTGGCGGCGCTCGATCTCGGCTGCGCCGGCGTGATCACGGGTTGCGGCAACATCGTCCCCAGGCTGTTCGTGGAGTTCTACCGGGCGTACCGCGAGGGGCGGCGCGCGGAAGCGGAGCGGCTCCAGGGCCTGATCGACCGAATCGCTTCTACCGCGGGCCTGCACACGTTCCCCAGCGTCCTCAAGGAAGCCATGGAACTGAGCGGCCTCCCGGCGGGCCGCTGCCGGAAGCCCTTGGGACGAGTGCCGGTCGAGGTGTCCGACCGCGTGGCCGGGGTTCTTGCGGAGCTCGAAAGAGAGGGGTTTCCGGCCGGGACGGGGAAGGGCGTCACGGCCTGAACGGCTGTCGGTGTCATCATGAACAAACTGGCGGAAGAGAAGAGTCCGTATCTGCTCCAGCACTCCGGGAATCCTGTGAACTGGTATCCCTGGGGACCGGAAGCTTTTGAAAAAGCGCACGCCGAAAACAAGCCGATCTTTCTTTCGATCGGCTATTCGACGTGTCACTGGTGCCACGTCATGGAGCGCGAGTCTTTCGAGAACGAGCAGATCGCGGAGATCCTGAATCGCGGCTACATCGCGATTAAGGTGGATCGCGAAGAACGGCCGGACGTCGATCGCATCTACATGACGTTCGTACAGGCCACTACCGGAGGCGGCGGCTGGCCCATGTCGGTCTGGCTTACTCCCGACCTCCAGCCGTTCTTCGGCGGTACGTATTTCCCGCCGGAGAACCGCTACGGGCATCCGGGATTCGCGTCGATTCTGACCCAGATCGAGGACGCGTGGCGCACCAGCCGCGAGCAGATTGAAGAATCCGCGCGCGAAGTGGTGGAACAGCTCCGGAAACACGGTGCTATAGAGCCCGGGCGCGCCGAGAGCATCGACTCCGGCCTGCTCGACAGCGGCTTTTTTGTGTTTCGCCGCACGTTCGACCCAGATAAAGGAGGCTTCGGCGGCGCACCCAAATTCCCGCGCCCGTCGGTCTTCGATTTCCTGCTGCGGTATCACCGGCGCACCAGGAACCAGGAAGCGCTAGACATGGCGCTGCTGACCCTGCGCGAGATGGCCAAGGGCGGCATGAACGACCAGCTCGGCGGCGGTTTCCACCGCTACTCGGTGGACGAGCGCTGGTTCGTCCCGCACTTCGAGAAGATGCTGTACGACCAGGCGCAGCTGGCTTCCTCCTACCTGCACGCCTTTCAGATCTCCAGCGACCCGCAGTACGCGGAGGTCGCGCGCACGATTTTCGATTACGTGCTCCGCGACATGACCGATGCCGGCGGCGGCTTCTATTCCGCCGAGGATGCCGACAGCGTCATCGACCCCGAGGAGCCGCACATCAAGGGGGAAGGCGCGTTCTACGTGTGGAGCGACGAGGAGATCCGCGCGCTCGTGCCGGAGCCCGAAGCCGGGTGGTTCTGCCACCGTTACGGCGTGGCGGACGGCGGCAACGTCGCCAACGATCCGCACCAGGAGTTCATCAACCGTAATATTCTTTACGAGGCCGCGACCCTCGAAGAGACCGCGCGGCAGTTCGACCGGCCGCTCGAAGAGATTCGGGACGGCATCGATCGCGCAAAGCGCATACTGCTCGAAGCGCGGTCCGCGCGCGTGCGGCCGCACCTCGACGATAAGATCCTGACCTCCTGGAACGGATTGATGATTTCAGCCCTCGCCCTGGGCGGCGCGGTACTCGACGAGCCGCGCTATGCGGAAGCCGCGCGCCGTGCCGCGGAGTTCCTGCTGGAGCGTATGTATAACCCGCGCACCGGCGTGCTGCTGCGGCGCTACCGCCAGGACGATGCGGCCATCCCCGGCTTCCTCGACGATTACGCGCTGTTCGCGCAGGCCCTGCTCGATCTCTACGAGGCGCAGTTCGATCGCCGCTACCTCGACCTGGCCGTGCGCCTTACCGAAAAACAGATCGAGCTATTTGAAGACCGCCAGGAAGGCGCCTTCTTCAGTACCGCCGCCGGCGACAACAGTCTGGTGATGCGCGTCAAGGAAGATTACGACGGCGCGGAGCCGTCCGGAAATTCGGTCGCCATCCTGAACCTGCTGCGCCTCGCGCAGATTACGGCGCGCTCTGATTTCCGCGTATCCGCGGAGCATGCTCTGTCCGCCTTCGCGCCGCGCCTCTCCGCCGCCCCCGTGGCGCTGCCCTATCTGCTGGCCGCCTGCGAGTTCCGCCTGAGCGATCCGCGCCAGGTCATCCTGGTGGGTGAACGCGGCGCCGAGGACACCAACTCGCTGGTGCGGGCCCTGTATTCGCGGTTCCTGCCAAACCGCGTCGTGCTGCTGGTGGATTCGGCGGAGACCCGCAAGGCGCTCGCGGAAGGCATTCCGGCCGTGGAATCCATGGAGAAACTGGACGGACGGGCGGCTGCATACGTTTGCCGGAATTACACTTGCCAGTTGCCCGTTTCCGAGGCTTCGGAATTGGCCGAGTTGCTACAATAGTTGATTCACCATTCATTCTCATCACCATATTCAACAAGGAGGAACCATGGAACGACCTGGAGCTACGACATTGAGGGGCAATCCTCTGACTTTGATCGGACCCGAACTGAAGGCGGGCGATGATGCCCCGGAGTTTTCGCTGGTCGACAACGGGTTGAAGCCCGTGACCCTGAAAGATACCGGCAATCACGTGCGCATCATCAGCGTGGTTCCCTCTCTCGACACTCCGGTTTGCGATGCCCAGACCAAGAAGTTCAACGAAGAGGCCGCCAATCTTCCCGGCGTTGATATTCTCACCGTCAGCATGGACCTGCCCTTCGCGCAGAAGCGCTGGTGCGGAGCGTTCGGCGTGGACAAAGTGAAGATGCTCTCCGACCACAAGGACGCTTCGTTCGGCTCGGGCTACGGCACCCTCATCAAGGAGTTGCGCATTGAGAGCCGGGCGATTTTCGTGCTGGATGCGAACAACAAGATCCGCCACGCGGAATACGTCAAGGAAGTAGCCGACTTTCCCAATTACGAAGCCGCGCTCTCGGCCGCCAGAAGCGCCGGAGCAGCGAAAGCGTAGAGCGTAAACCTTGGACCGGGAGCCCCGCCGCTCCCGGCCTCCGCACGAGGTTAGACTGAGCAGCACCGAATCATCTCCCGCGATCGCGGCGCCCCGCGGAGTGGATAGCCCCGTTATCCGCGGCGGCTTGACCCTGGCCGCCGGAGTGCTGACCGGCAATGTCATCGGTTTTGGCCGTGTCTGGCTCACCGCCTACCTTTTGGGGACGCACAGCCGCGCGGATACCCTGGCCGTAGCCATGGGTCCCGTGGATACCCTGAATTCCGTACTGCTCAACAGCCTGGTCTTCGCCTTCGTCCCCATGCTGACAGCCGCCCGCGGCGATGAGCGGACGGCGCTGTTCCTGAAACTCACTCGCTGCTTCTGGTGGGTCTCCGCGGCCGTGACCGCATCCGTGGTGCTGGCGGCTCCCTGGCTCATGCACCTGCTGGCCCCCGGCCTCGACCCGAGGTTTTATTCGACGGCCGTCACTAACCTTCGCATCTTTGCCTTCTCGACCGTGGCGGCCGGGACCGGCGCGGTGCAGTGCGCGCTGCTGTTCACGGACCGGCGGTTCGCCCCTACTGCGTTCTATCAGGCGGCGCTGAACCTGTTTACCATCATCGGGGCCGTGAGCTTGTGGAAGTTCCTGGGCGTCTACGCCTTCGCGCTGGGATACACGCTGGGCGCCTGGGCCCAATTAGGCATCGTCTATTTCGCCGCGAATTCTGGGCTGAGGAGATCCGGCCTCCCGGCCTGCGGCGTCCGTTGGCGCCAGCTTCTCGAGAAGCCCGCCTTCTTCGTGTTCTACGCCGCCGGGCTTGGCCTCAACATCACCTTCACCCGCGCCTACGCCACCCATGCTGG
This sequence comes from Bryobacterales bacterium, assembly GCA_963836015.1. Taxonomy (GTDB): domain Bacteria; phylum Acidobacteriota; class Terriglobia; order Bryobacterales; family Bryobacteraceae; genus CAWCDJ01. The sequence goes on from CAWIIF010000006.1 coordinate 78,602, forward strand.
ACCGGGCATGGCCGCGGCGCTCGACTATTGCATGCGCGGAGTCGGCGTGCCGCTCGCCATCCTGGTGAATCCGATTTCCAATTCGCTGCTCCCGGAGATCGCCCGGCTGCGCACCATCCACCGTCTGCGCGACGCCTTGAAGCTGATCGACCGCACTGTCGCGCTCTCCGCGCTGGCCGCGGTCGGAGGTTGCGGATTCGCGCTGCTCTTTCGCGAGCCCGCCATCCATCTCATTTTTCAGCATGGACAATTCACTGCCGAATCCACCCGTATGGTCTCGGCGGTTTTCCTGGGGTTGGGGCCGAGCCTGATCGGCTGGAGCCTGATCGAGATCGCGTCGAGGTCGCTGTTTGCCCTAGACCGTCCGTGGCTCCCGGTGGTCGCTGCCGCCGTCCCGGTGCTCGTGAACGTCGCGCTGACGATGTACTGGTATTCCTCGCGGCCCGAGCTCCTGGGCGTCCCGGCATCCCTGGGCCTCATGGCCGGCTTCCTGCTCCTCTTCCTTCTGATGCATGTGAACCGTAAACGCTGGCTAGCCCAGCCGTAAAAAAGGAATCCGCTATGCCGGACGACTCTTCCCTGCGAAATCAACTGCTCGAACTGCTGCACGGCGGGCACGCCCATGCCACGTTCGAAGACGCCGTGAAGGACATGCCGCTGGAGCTGGCCGGAGTGCGGCCCGCGGGCGCTCCCTATTCGGCCTGGGAGCTGCTCGAGCACATTCGCATCGCGCAGAACGACATCCTGGAATTCAGCCGCTCCGCCGAGTACACGTCGCCCGAGTGGCCCGCAGGCTACTGGCCGAAATCGCCCGCGCCTTCCAGCCCGCGCCAGTGGAAAGGATCGGTGGACGCGGTCCTCCGGGACCGCGCCGCCTTCGAGGCGCTGGTGAGCAACCCGGCCAACGACCTCTACCGCAAGCTCCCCTGGGGCGACGGCCAGAACCTGCTTCGCGAGGCGCTCCTGATCTCCGATCACAACGCCTACCATGTCGGCGAACTCGTCCTGGTGCGCCGCCTCCTGGGCGCGTGGCCCGCCGCCTAGCCACTCGCCTGCCGGTGCGGCAACTGCGCCCAGGAGCGGTATGCTGTAGCTGTGACGGATCGGGATCCCAGCGCCATCGATGATGCTCCTCTCCCCGAGTACAGCGAGGACGGAGTGGACGTGACACTCATCCGCTGGATGCTCTCCCTCACGCCCCGGGAACGGCTGCAGTTCCTGGAAGACCGCATCAATGACGTTCTGAAGATTCGCGAACGGAATGCAAGAACGTAAGCTGATTGCCGTCCTGCGCGACCTCCGCGGATTCTTCGCCGGGCAACAATCCCCTGGCTATAGACTCAACGCCTTCGTAAACACCGCCGAGGTCTTCGTCCGTTCGTAGCCTTCGCGAAGGTAGAACCGGTGGGCCGCTTCGCGGGCGATCTGAGATCGCACGACCATCTTCGCGACACCGCGCTCCCGGGCAAACTGTTCCGCCCGAAGAACCAGTTCCCGGCCGATCCCGGCGCTGCGATGGCCGTCGGAAACCACCAGGCCGCCGATCTCGCCGTAGGGATCGGCCTGCAGATGGTGGACGATGCCGACGTCGATCCATCCAACTACGGAGTCTTCGATGCAAGCGATATATACGGCGTGGTCTGCCAGACCGGCGAGGCACCGGATGCGCTCTTCCATGGCGGCCGGCGAGACCGGATAGCCAAGCTCACCACTCAGCCGGGCGGCGGCCTCCGCATCGGTGATGGCAATCTGGCGGATGGAGAGCGCGCGGACCTGGTCCTGGGTTGGCATGCAGCGTCTTTAGCATTTTAAGCCAGCCGGGCTGCACGCCACGCCGCACCGGTGGATGGCCCGCTCGAAGCCCGCCAGCGAATGCTCGATATCCCTCCGCGGGATCGTGAGCGAGAGCCGCATGTAGCCGGCCCGCCCGAAACCCTGGCCCGGGACCGCCAGTATGCCTTCCTCCTGCAGCATCCCGATGAACTCCACGTCGTCGGGGATCGGGGTCCTCGGAAAGACGTAATACGAACCCTGGGGGCGGGGCGCGTCGTAGCCCATCCCGCTCAATGCGTCGCACAGCAGGTTGCGCTTGGCTTCGTACTGCGAGATATCCACCGTGGCGTCGGGCGCCTCGCTCACCACCCACTGCCAGATCGCCGGCGCGTTGATGTAGCCGAGAATCCGGTTGGCGAAGGTGCAGGCATTGCGCAGCGGGCCGGCCTCCGGCAGGTGCGGCGGGATCGCGAGATACCCGATCCGCTCGCCCGCGATCGCCATGGCTTTCGACCACGACCACGTCACCACCACGCGCTCGAGCAGGCTCGCGATCTCGGGCGCGCGGACGCCGTCGTAGACCAGCGGCCGGTAAGGCTCGTCGCTGATCACCAGCACCGGCTCGCGCACGATCGCATTCAGCTCCCGCAGGACTCCCGCGCCGTACACCGCACCGGTCGGGTTATTCGGCGAATTCAGCAGCAAGGCCTTGGTGCGCGGCGTGATGGCGGCGGCGATGCGAGCGATATCGGGCTGGAAGCGGGCGTCCGTTTCCACCGTCACCACGCGCCCTCCGTGGTTCTCGATGTAGAAGCGGTATTCAGGAAAATACGGATTCAGAACGATCACTTCGTCGCCGGGATCGAGCACCGCCTTGAGCACGGTGTTGATCGCCCCCGCCGCCCCGTTGGTCATGATCAGGTCGTCGCCGCGGAACGGGATGCCCGTACGCGCCGCGAGGCCCGCCGCGAGGCGCGATCGCACTTCCGGGAACCCGGCATTCGGCATGTACCCGTGGCTGTGCGGGCGGCCCTCCCGCACCACGCGGCGCAGGGCCGCGAGCACCTCTTCGGGCGGCTCCACGTCGGGGTTGCCCAGCGTGTAGTCGAAGACGTTCTCCGCACCGCGCTCCTTGCGAAGCTGGATGCCGATCTCGAACATGCGGCGAATCCACGAGGACCGCTCCATCTGCCCGGCAATGGCGCGTGAAATTCCCATTCGGACTCCCATGTCCATTATAAAGCACAACTACGACGTGGTGCTTAAATTCTTGTGGTAGGATTGGCGGCATTGCCATGCGCGTCCTCGGCCTCGACGAAATCCGCGACGTCCTGATCTATCGCGAGGTGATCGACCGCATGCGCGACGCACTCATCGCCCAATCGCGAGGCGAGTGCGATACCCCGATGCCGATGCATCTGGACATCACGGCAGCCCTCGCCGAGGTTCACATTAAGGCCAGCTACCGGCAGGGCGGCCTCCATTTCGCCCTGAAGATCGCGAGCACCTTCCCCGGCAACCTGGGGCGCGGCCTCTCCACCAGCAACGGCATGATGCTGCTTTCCTCCGCCGAAACAGGCGATCCCGTGGCGTTCCTGGCAGATTCCGGGCACCTGACCGACGTCCGGACGGCCGCCGTAGCCGCCATGGCCGCCCGCGAACTCGGGCGGGACGACACCGTCCTGGGAATCCTGGGGACCGGCGTACAGGCACGCCTGCAAGCCTGGATGCACGCCGAGGTGCTGCCGCTCAAACAGATCGTAATCTGGGGCCGCACACCTGAGCGCGTCGAGGCATGCCGGCACGACCTCAGGCCGGTGGCGGAAGTGGCGAGCGTCGCGTCGCCGGCCGAGGTGGCGCGCCGCGCCCGGCTGATCGTCACTACGACGGCCTCCCGCCGCCCCCTGCTGCGGGCCGCGGACCTTCAGCCGGGCACGCACGTTTCCGCGGTCGGCGCGGATTCTCCCGGCAAGCAGGAGCTCGACCCCGAAATCCTCCGCTGCGCCGCGCTGGTGCTGGCGGATTCGCGCCGCCAGTGTGAGAAGCTCGGAGAGTTGCAGCATGCACCGGACGCCCGGGACCGCACCATCGAGCTCGGCGCGTTTTGCGAAACGCCGGCCGCGTTCGACCGCGCAGGAGTCACGGTCTGCGACTTCACCGGGCTCGGCGTGGAAGATTTGTATATCGCGGAATATTGCCTGGAAAGGTGTAGCTAATGAAGATCCCTCAGTTCGAAATGGAGCGGATGCAATCGACGTGGGAAAACGTCGTCGAGATGGATATGAGCGAGAGCGGCGTGCGCCCGGTCACTCTGCGGGAGCTCGCGGAAATGGGGCTCGACCTCGACGCCATCCTCGACACTCCGCTCGGCTACAGCCAGTCGAACGGCACCATCCCGCTGCGCGAGGGCCTGGCCGCCCTCTACCCCGGCGCCACGCCCGACCACATCGAGGTCACCAACGGCACTTCCGAGGCGAATTACCTGCTGGCACTCGCCCTGCTGCGCGATGGCGACGAGGTAGCCTTCGAAGTCCCCAATTACATGCAGTACTGGGGACTGCCGGAGAGCCTCGGCGCGAAGGTGAATTGCTTTCACCTGCAAATCGATTGCAACTGGGAGCCGGATTGGGAGGAGTTCGAGCGCGCGGTGAACCCGAAGACACGCCTGGTCTACCTTTCGAATCCCAACAATCCCTCCGGATCGGTGCTCTCGGAGCAGGCCATGCGACGCATAGTGGATCGCTGCGAGGCGGTGGGCGCCTGGCTGCTGGCCGACGAAGTGTACCAGGGCGCCGAGATCCACTGCGAGCGGACCCGCAGTTTCTGGGGAATGAGCGACCGCGTGATCGTCACCAGCGGCCTCTCGAAAGCCTACGGCATCCCGGGCGTGCGGATCGGCTGGATCGCCGGCCCGAAAGAGGTGGTGGCCGAATGCTGGACGCAGCACGACTACCTGACGATCGGCCCCAACAAGATCTCCGACGCCGTGGCGCGCACGGCAGTGGAGCCGCGGAACCGCGAGAAGCTCTACGCCCGGACCCGCGCCATCCTGCAGCAGAACCTGCCGGCGATGCGCGAATGGGCCGCGGGCTTCGGCGGCTTTCTGACGTTCCGCGAGCCGCAGGCCGGGGCGCTGTGCCTGATGCGCTACGGCTCGGCCACCCCGAGCCTGGAGATCGTCGATCGCGTGAGGGTCAACCAGAGCGTGCTGATCGTGCCGGGGATCCATCTGGGCCTCGAGGGCTTCCTGCGGATCTGGCTGGGCGGCCGGCCGGAGTTTCTGGCCGAAGGACTGCGCCGCATCGGGATCGAACTGGGGAAAGAAGCCGTGCGTGTCTGAAAAAGGCCCGGCGCTGCGGCGTGAGCTGGGGCTGCGCGACATCACGCTGTTCGCTATCACCTGCATCGTGGGCACGCGGTGGATTGCGGCGGCGGCGCACGCCGGTCCGGGCTCCGTCACGCTGTGGCTCATGGGCGCGGTCTTCTTCGTGGTCCCGCTGGCCATCTCGGTGGCGGCCCTGGTGGTCAAGTACCCCGGGGCGGGCGGCCTCTACCTGTGGACGCGCGGCGATTTCGGCCCCTGGCACGGCTTCCTGGCATTCTGGGTCTATTGGATGGGAATGGCGGTCTGGTTCCCCAGCGCCGCTATGTTCTACGGAGGCGCGGCGCTGCATGCCGTAGGCATTTCAGAGACCCGCTGGCACGTCCTGTCGATCTCCCTGGTGTTTATCTGGGTCGCGCTCGGCACCAACATCGTCGGGATGAAGATCGGAAAGTGGACCGAGAACATCGGCGGCGCTTCGGCCTGGCTGGTCACAGCGCTGTTCGTGGCGCTGGCGGCTGTGGCGTATCTCGCGCGCGGATCGGCTACCCCGCTCCACATCCTGCCTCGCTGGAACTGGGGGACCGTGAGTTTCTGGGCCACCATCGCCTATGCCATGTCCGGCCTGGAGTTGGCGGGGCTGATGGGCGCGGAGATCCGCGACCCCGAGCGCACGTTTCCGCGCGCCGGGTGGATCGCCTCTGTTTGTATCACCGCGTTTTACGCCAGCGCCACCATCGCGCTGCTGGTGCTGCTTCCGCCGGCGCGGATCGGCGCGCTCAACGGACTGGCGGATGCCGGCGACGAAGCCGCCCGCGCCATGTCGGTCGCGTGGCTGGGGCCGGCGATCGCCCTGCTGGTGGTGGCGAGCGGCATGGGGCAGCTCGGCGGAGTCGGGACCGCCATCTCCCGCCTGCCCTTCGCAGCCGGCGCCGACCGTCTGTTGCCCGCCGCGTTCTCGCGCATCCATCCGCGGTGGCATACCCCGCATGTCTCCATCTTCGCCCTGGGGCTGGTGGGCACCTTCCTGCTCGTCTCGATTCAGCTCGGCGATACGATGAATGCGGCCTACCAGGCGCTGGTCTCGCTGATGGTCATCACGGGATTTCTCCCTTATCTCTACATCTTCGGCAGTGCCTGGAAGGCCGGCAAACGGCTCAGCGCGCTATCCGGCTGGGCCGTCACGGTGCTGGCCATCGCCTGCTCCGTGATTCCGACGGACGAAATTAACAGCGTGTGGCTGTTCGAGGGAAAGCTGGCCGCCGGCACGATTGCGGTGATCGGCTCGGCGTGGCTGGTTTACCGGCGGCGGCCAACGCCGGAGCATATAATCAAAATGCCCTCATGACCACGGCAGCCATGCAAAGGCCCGCGACATCGCACATCCGGTGGACCGTCTGCGCCCTTCTTTTCTTCGCAACGACCATCAATTATGTGGACCGGCAGGTGCTCAGCCTGCTGGCCAAGACCCTCGAAACCAGCATCGGCTGGAACGACATCCAGTACAGCAATATTACGTCCGCCTTCACGGCCGCTTACGCGCTGGGCCTGCTCGGCGCGGGGAGGCTGCTCGACAAATACGGCACCCGCATCGGGTTCGCGATCGCCGTCACCATCTGGAGTTTCGCGGCGATGGCCCACGGCCTCGCGACCTCCGCGCTCACCTTCGGCATCGCCCGCGCATTTCTCGGGCTGGGCGAGGCCGCGAATTTCCCCGCCTGCATCAAGACCGTCGCCGAATGGTTCCCCAAGAAGGAGCGGGCGCAAGCCACCGGCATTTTCAATTCGGGGTCGAACATCGGGGCAGTCGCGGCCATCATCGCGGTTCCGCTGCTCACGTTGCACTGGGGATGGCAAGCATCCTTTGTCGCTACCGGAGCCCTCGGTTTTATTTGGCTGGTCTTCTGGCTGCTGATGTATTCCAAGCCGGAAAAGCACTCGAGGGTTTCCAAATCCGAGCTGGGAATGATCCAGGCCGATCCGCCCGACTCGCAATCATCGTACCCCTGGGCTCCGCTGTTTCCGCACCGCGAAACGTGGTCGTTCGCTGTCGGCAAGTTCATGACCGACGGAATCTGGTGGTTCTACCTCTTCTGGCTGCCGAAATATTTGCAGGAGACCTTCAGCCTTTCGCTCGAGCAGATCATCATCCCGACCCTGGTCGTCTATAACGGATCGAGCATCGGCAGCGTGGCCGGCGGCTGGCTCTCCTCGAGCCTGCTCAAGCGCGGCTGGAGCCTCAATGCAGCGCGCAAGACCGCCATGCTGGTGTGCGCCATGGCTGTGCTGCCTGTGCTTTATGCGCCTTATACGAAGAGCATGTGGGTGACGGTGGCGCTGGTGACGCTGGCTACGGCCGCGCACCAGGGCTGGTCGGCCAACCTGTTTACCACGGCTTCCGACATGTTCCCGCGGGCGGCGGTGGGCAGCGTCGTGGGGATCGGCGGCACGGCCGGCGCGATCGGCGGCGTGCTGGTCCAGAAGGCCGCCGGATACATCGTGGAGTGGACCCACAGCTACTTCCTGATGTTCATGATGTGCGGCACCGTATACCTGATCGCGCTGGGGATCATGCAGCTTCTGACTCCCAGGCTGGATCCGGCCGAGCTGGATTAGCCGCGTGGAAAAGGGCCGGATCGTTCCCCGGGTGGCGTTCCTGGCCTTCGTCTGCCTGCTGGGAGTGGAGGTTTACGGGTTCCTCAGCCATCCGCTGTTTGCGCAGCACGTCTGGGACCCGGTCGGACTCCGCCGGCTGGCGCGCTATGCGGGCTGGTTCGTGGCGGTAGCCTTTCCGATGCTGGCGATCGCGCCCTGGCTCTTCGCGCCGTTGATTTGCGCGCTGGTTGTCGCGCTCACTACCGCTTCGGTAGGTCCGGCCGCGGTGCTTGCCGTCGGGCTTTTCCTGCTCTCCGGTGACGCGCTGGGCAGGCGCCTGCTCCCCGAGTCCGGGGCCTGCGCAACACCGGTGGGCATCTCGGTCTATTTGTTCCTCATGAATCTGGCGGCACGCGCACCCGTCAACACCTGGTGGGTTTGGGGGATCGTGCTGGTCCTCCCGATCGCGGCGGACTGGCGCGGGTCGTGGCGCAGCCTGAGTACTCTCGCGAATTGGGTTCGTTCCGCCGAGCTGCGCCGCGCGGCATCGCGCTTGCCGTTCGCGGCCCTGGTATTCGCGCTCGGCATGCACTGGCTGATCGTGCTCAAGCCGGAAAAAAGCGCCGACGGGCTGGCGATGCACCTGGCGATTCCCGCCAACGTGGCGGCGCACCACGCCATGACCTTCGAGCCCTCCCGCTTCGTGTGGGCCGTGATGCCCATGGGCGCGGACTGGGCCTACTCCATCGTTTACCTGCTCGGCGGGGAGTTCGCCGCCCGCCTGCTCAACTTCGCGTTCCTGCTGCTGGCCCTGGCGCTGCTCGATCGAATGCTGAGGCCCACCCTCACGCCGCCGGTGCGACTGCTCTTCCTGGCGCTCTTCACGACGACTCCGCTGGTCGGGCTGGTAACCGGCTCGCTGTTCGTCGAAAATCTGCTGCTGGCCTTGATACTCGGGATGATGGCCGCAATATGGCAGTATGCGGAGACCGGCGAAGCGCGCTGGTATTTCGCGGCCATGGTGCTCGGCGGTACGGCGCTCGCCACCAAGTTCGGAGCGCTCGGCCTGCTCGCGATCGCCGTGCCGTTCGCGCTCTTCGAGGCCTGGCGCCGCGGCGGGCGTCGCGCCCTCAGGCTATCCGCGGGAATCGCCCTGCTGGCCGTCTTCGCCCTGTCGCCTTACGCCATTGCCTGGTGGAAGACCGGCAACCCCGTGTTCCCGTTCCTGAATGAGAAGATTCACTCGCCGTTGATCGACCCCTCGGCGCAATTCCGCGACAACGAATTCCGCAGGCCGCTCACGTGGCGGACGCCCTACGAGCTGACTTTCGACACGCATCGCTATTACGAAGCGCAGGACGGAGCCTTTGGCTTCCAATATCTGCTGCTGGCGCCGCTCGCGCTGCTCGCCGCGGACCGCCGGTCGCGCACCGCCGCGGCAGTAGGCTTGGGAGCGGCCGTGCTCACTTTGCGCGCCGAGCCGAATGCGCGCTTCGTTTATGCGGCCCTGCCGTTCGTGATGCTGGGTGCGGCCGCGGCGATCGCTCGCCTCGACCGGTGGCCGTATCGTATTGCGATCGCGTGCATGGCCGGATGCGCCGCGCTCAATCTCTGGTTCCTGCCCGCCTCCGGCTGGTATCACAAGGATTTCTACGCGCAGGCCCCCTTCCGCCGCGACGCCGCAGAACGCTATATCCGGCAGGAAGTGCCCGTCCGCGAAGTAGCGGAATATTTCGAGCGGGTACATCCGCATACAAATGTATTCGAAGAAGACGATATCGATCTGCCCGATATCACCGGCAACGTCTACGAGAATCTCTGGCACCAATACGCGGTAGTCATGGCACTGCGGCGCGCCGCCGGCCCGCGCGAAGTGGCGCGCCTTTTCGAAAGCTGGGGCGTCCGCTACTACATCGCACGGCGGCACGATTCCGGCGAGATGCTCGACCCATCTGCCCTGGCGCAGTTTCTTAGGGAGTGCACTGTATCCGAATACGCATTTTCCGGGTTTGATTTAAGACGTTCGGACGCGGATCGGTGTGCGGCCACACATTGACGGTACCGAACGCGACGGTCGCGCGCTAGAATCAGGTTGCCATGACAAAAAGGACGATTCTTGTTGTCGACGACGAACCTGAGGTGCGTAAGCTGGTCAGCGCGATGGTGAGCACGTTCGATTGCTCGGTCCTTACCGCCGACAGCGGAGAGCATGCTCTCACCCTCTACAAGCACAACAAGGGGCCGGTCGCGCTGTTGATCTCAGACGTCGTAGCGCCCGGGATGAGCGGCCCGATGCTGGCGGATAAATTGACTGCCCTGCAGCCGGACCTCAAGGTGCTGTACATCTCCGGGTACGACAGCACGCACGTGGTGCAGAAGTACGTGGTCGAAAAGGGCCACGCCCTCCTGCCCAAGCCGTTCACGATCGAGGATCTGCAGGCCAAAGTGCGGGAGTTGCTGGGAGCCCCCGTTCCATCGGGCGCGGAGGCGTAACAGCAGGCTGGTGGTAAGATCGCTTTTACCGTGACGATCCGGCCCGCGAGCGACCGCTCGCTGTTCATCTCCTTCGGCGGCGAACTTTCGGCCGAGGCACTGGGGCGTGTGGCCGCCCTCACGCGCAGCCTGCTGAACGCTCGCGGCATTCTGAACCTGCACCCTGCTTTTACTTCCCTGCTGGTCGATTTCGATCCCCGATTCCATACACATGAGCAGATGGAAGCGCGTATCCGCGAGTGCCTTGCCGCCGCCGCGGAAGAGCCTGCTCCGCCGGCGCGCACCGTCGAGATCCCGGTTCGGTATGGAGGTGACGACGGTCCGGACCTCGAACACGTCGCACTCCACACCGGACTGACGCAGGGCCAGGTGATCGAGCGCTTCGCCGCGGCCGAGTATTCCGTGGCCTTCGTGGGGTTCTCCACCTGCTTTCCGTATCTCACGGGGCTGCCCGCGGAGTTGGCCACACCCCGCCTGGGGGCGCCCCGCAAACACGTTCCCGCAGGCAGCGTCGCCATCGGAGGCAGCCAGGCGGGCGTCTACCCCCTGTCTTCGCCGGGCGGATGGCGGTTGATCGGCCGCACCGCCATCCGGCTGTTCGATTCCGCCGGCGAGCCCCCCGCGCTGCTGCGCATGGGCGACCTCGTCCGCTTCGTGCCGCTATGAGCCGCATCCGCGTAGTTTCCCCGGGAATGCAGACCACCGTGCAGGACCTCGGCCGGTTCGGCTGGGCGCATCACGGCGTCTCGGCCTCCGGCGCGGCCGACCCGCTCTCGCTGCGCGCCGCCAATCTTGTGGCGGGCAACACCGAGAACGCTCCGGCCCTCGAGATGACCTTGACCGGAGGGGCATTCGAATTCGAGTCGGACGCGGTGATCGCGCTGGCGGGCTCGGATTTCGCCGCGGGTTTGCCGCTGTGGAGCCCGGTCGAAGTTAAAGCCGGCGAGATCGTCCGGTTCGGCGCCAGCCGCTCGGGTGCGCGCTGCTATCTGGCAGTGCGCGGCGGCATTGCCGCTCCCAAGGTCATGGGAAGCGCCTCGGTCCACGTCATGACCGGTGTGGGCGGGAGGCCTCTGCGGACCGGCGACGTACTGCAGATTGGCGAGGGTGCCGTGCGCCGCCCGCGCCGCTCCGCCACGCCTCCGCCCCTCGGCGGCGGACCGCTGCGCGTCACGTCCGGCCCGCAGGAGGAGCGCTTCGCCGGCGAGTTGTACGCCGCCGACTACACCGTCAGCGAGGAATCCAATCGCATGGGCCTGCGGCTCCGCGGCCCGGCCATCCCCAGCCCGCCGGGAGGGATGATCACCGAAGGAGTGGCGCTCGGAGCGCGTCCAGGTGCCTCCCGACGGCCAGCCCATCATCCTTTTCGTGGAGCACCAGACCACCGGCGGCTACCCCAAGCCGGCCAATGTGATCTCGGCGGATTTCCCGCGCCTGGGCCAGCTCCGCCCGCGCGACCGCGCCGCCTTCGAGCGCGTCACCATCGAACAGGCTCTTCGATTCCTGCAGGAACAGGAGAAATGGCTGTATGCTCTGTTGGGAGCCGCGAAATGATCGACCTCAACTGCGACATGGGCGAACTCGAAGATGCGGATCACGAGGCCGCGCTGATGGAATTCGTCACCTCCGCCAATATCGCGTGCGGAGCCCACGCCGGCGATGACGCCATCATGGAGCGGACCACGCGGCTGGCCCTGGAACGCGGCGTGCGCATCGGCGCCCACCCCGGGTATCCCGACCGCGCCAACTTCGGCCGCATCGAGCTACCCATGACAGCCGCTGAAATCGAGGCCGCCGTCCTCGAGCAGATCCTGCGCCTGGAAGCGATCGTGCGGCGACTCGGCGGGCAGATTGTCCACGTCAAGCCTCACGGCGCTCTCTACAACGTGGCGGTCCATAACGGCGAGGTGGCGGGCGCCATCGGCGCGGCGGTGGCGCGATGGAACCGCCGGGTCCCTCTGTTCGGGCTGGCCGGCTGCCCGATGCTGGATGTCTGGCGCGGGATGGGTCTCGAAGCGTGCGGCGAGGGCTTCGCCGACCGATGCTACGAACCCGACGGCACCCTGCGTTCCCGCAAACTCCCCGGCGCGCTGATCACCGACCCGGCAGCCGCCGCGGCCCAGGCGCTACGGCTCGCGCGGGAGGGTGGCGTCGAGACCATCTGCGTCCACGGCGATACCCCGGGAGCAGCCTCGATACTCAAAGCTTGCCGGGACGCGCTACGATCAAACGAATGAAACTGCTTCTGGCCCTGATCCTCGCCGCACCTCTTTTTGCACAAACACAGTGCACCTACTCCGTAAGCCCTCTGACCATCAATGTGGGCGCTAACGGCGGGTCCGGTGCGACCAATATCATAGTCACCGCGCCGGACGGCTGCACCTGGGGCGCGGCGGTCGCGCAGAACAGCTCCTGGCTCCACATCAACGTGGTTGTCGGGGCGGTAAGCGGCGGCAACGGATATGTCACCTGGTCAGTGGATGCCAACCCGAATCCCGTAACGCGCGCCGGCTCGATGACTGTGGCCAAACAGGTAATCACCTTCGCGCAGGCGGGCGCCAACTGCAGCTACAACCTTTCCCCGACCTCGGTAAATGTTCCTGGAACGGGAGGCCCCGGTGCCGTTAAGCTTGCCACGACTTGTACCTGGGTGGCGGGGACGACCGTGCCTTGGATCACCGTACCGGCCAACACGGGCGGCATTACCAATGCCCAGATAAACTACACGGTGGCCGCCAACCGCTGCGCCACCACCAGGAGCGGGGCGTTGGTCGTGGGGTATCCGGGAACCAGCAATCCGAGCTACATCGCGATGCTTTCCGTCTCGCAGGACGGCGGACCCGGCGCCTTGACGGTCGCGCCCTCCAGCCTCTCGCTCTCGAATTCCACGGCTGACGGATCCATCGCGATTACGACGCCCATCGGCTGCACGTGGACCGCGTCGACCGACGTGAGCTGGATAAGGCTTGCCGCCCCGCTCTCCGGAAGCGGGCCGGCGCAGGTGGCCTACCACATTCTGGCCAACACCAGCGTCGCGCGCGCCGGCACCATCCACGTCGGCGCCCTGGTGATCCCGGTGACGCAGCAGGGTATCTCGCAACCCACGATCGAGGTGACCGCGGTGAAGGACGCCGCCAGCTATTCTTCCAATGCCGTTTCTCCGGGTGAGATCGTCGCGGTGGGGGGTGTGAACATCGGCCCCACCACCCCGGCATTGCTGCAGCTTTCACCGGACGGTCAGTCGGTCACCAAATCACTGGGAGGCGTGCAGGTTCTGTTCGACGGCACACCCGCGGCGATGATCTACGCCTCGGCCGGACAGGTAAACACCGTAGTGCCGTACGGGGTGGCAGGCAAGACCAGCACCCAGGTTCAGGTGCAATACAACGGAACGACGTCGGCAGCCTTCTCGGTTCCAGTACAGGCCGCCAACCCTGCGATCTTCACCCAGGATGCTTCCGGAATAGGGCCCGGCGCGATTCTCAACCAGAATTACCAGGTCAATTCCGCAGCCAACCGCGCCGGCCGTGGCGAGGCAGTGATGATCTACTGCACCGGTGGCGGTGTGACAGACCCGGCCAGCACGGATGCCGCCGTAACCGCCGCCCCCTACCCGCAAATTACTCTCCCGGTTGCGGTTACTATCGGGGGGATCAACGCCCAGGTGCTCTACAATGGAGCGGCTCCCGCCGCAATCGCCGGCCTGACCCAGATCAATGCGCTGGTTCCTGCCGGGGTAACCCCTGGTTCGTCTGTTCCCATATTTGTAAAAATCGGCAATTGGACGAGCCAACCAGGGCGTGACCGTCGCTGTGAAATAGCACAGACGGATTAACCCCCTCCTTGACGTGGTGCCTGCCTGGGGCTATCATGCGGCTGAAACAGACCGTGTCGTCTGGAATTTAAAGTGAGGTTCGGCCATGTTAGCTACCGCAACGGCGGCTGAAAAGAACGCGTACGACGTCGCACTGGAAAACTTCGATCTGGCGGCAAACGCGCTGGAACTCGACGAGAGCGTGCGGGCAATGATCAAGTACCCGGAGCGTGTGCTCTCGGTGAGCGTCCCGGTCCGGATGGACACGGGCAAAATCGTCCGATTCGAAGGATACCGGGTGCAGCACAGCACCATGCGCGGCCCGGCCAAGGGCGGCATCCGCTTCCACCCGAATGTGACGGTGGACGAAGTGAAGGCGCTGGCCACGTGGATGACGTGGAAGTGCGCCGTTGTCAACATTCCCTACGGCGGCGGCAAGGGCGGCGTCACCTGCAACCCGAAGACGATGTCTCTGGGCGAACTCGAGCGGCTGACGCGCCGGTATGCCACGTCCATCCTGCCGCTAATCGGGCCGGAGAAGGACATCCCCGCGCCGGACGTCTATACCACGCCGCAGATCATGGCGTGGATCATGGACACCTACAGCATGAACAAAGGCTATCCCGTTCATGGCGTGGTCACCGGCAAGCCCATCAGCCTGGGCGGATCGCTGGGACGTAACGAAGCCACCGGACGCGGCGTGTACTACACCACTCTGAGTTCCTGCGAGCACCTCGGCATCCCTGTGAAAGGCGCCCGCGTGGCGGTTCAGGGCTTCGGCAACGCCGGGTCGATCGCTGCCAACCTGATGCATGAGGCAGCCGCCCGGGTGATCGCGGTAAGCGACACCAGGGGCTGCATCCACAATCCGAAGGGCCTGGACATCCCGGCTGTGATCGCGTTCAAGGGGCGGACCGGCAGCGTGGTGGGCTTCCCCGAATCGGAGAGGATCACGGCCGCGGAACTGCTGGCCATCGAGTGCGAGGTGCTGATTCCGGCGGCGCTCGAGAACGCCATTACGGAAGCCAATGCGCACACCATCCGCGCGCGCATCATCTCCGAGGCCGCCAACGGTCCGGTGACTCCCGAAGCGGACCGCATCCTCGATCAGAAGGGCGTGTTCCTCATTCCGGACATTCTGTGCAACGCGGGCGGCGTGACGGTTTCCTACTTCGAATGGGTGCAGGACGAAAACCACCTGTTCTGGGACGAAAACGACGTCAACCTGCGGCTGGAGAAGGTGATGACCCGGGCATTCCGGGACGTGCTGAAGATTCACCTCGACCGCAAGGTAACCATGCGCCTCGCGGCCAACATGCTGGGTGTTAACCGGGTTGCCGAAACCGCCAAAGTCCGCGGCCTGTATCCGTAGGAATCAGCGGCCCGCTCCCTGACTCGCACAACCGTCAGGGAGCGGGCTGGCTAGCCCTTCGACTTAGGGTGCTTCACTTTCGGGTGTTTGAACTTCTTGGCCTTGAACTTCCTTGGTTTCACCTTGGGGTTCGAGACGTGGCTGTTGACCGGCTTGGCTTTCTTGGCTTCGGCCATCCCGGTCAGGCTCATACCGAGGGCCAGCGCGAGTGCCAAGGCACGAAATGTCATAGCCGTATTCTAATGTTGGGTGAGGCCAAACCACAAATACATCTTTAGAAAGCTATAGGCTGTTATCAGAATGCAAATCCCCGCGGCGATCTTCCAGGCATTCTCCCGGTTGACGCTGGTGAAACGGGGCTCGCCCGCCACCCAGCCGATCCCGAAGCCCCCGATCAGTCCGCCGATGTGGGCAGCCATGTCGATTCCGGGCAGCAGGCTGAACAGCAGGAGATAGACCACATACCGCATGTAGACGCTGCGGATCTGGCTGCCGATGGCGCTGCGATGCTTCATGCCTAGCGCAACCATCGCGCCTACCAGCCCGAACAACGCCGCCGAAGCCCCCACCGAAGGGACGCTTGGGTTCCACATGGTGCTGACATAAAACCCCAGGACGCCCGACACGAGATAGATCACCAGCATCCGCGCGGCGCCATACATCTCCTCGACTGCCGCGCCCAGGTCGAAGAGCACCCACATGTTCATCCCTATATGCAGCAGCCCGCCGTGCAGGAAGTTGGCCGTCACCAGCCGCCACCACTGGCCTCCGGCGATGTAAGGTCCGTACTTCGCGCCGAAATTGACCAGCGTATACACGTCGATGTTCATCGCCGAGCCGTTGCCGGATTTCATGCTGACCAGCGACGTGGCCAGATACAGACCTATATTGATCACCACAATGATGACCGTGCAGAATCGCGCGTGCGGAATAAATCCGCCGAGAATCGGCCCGGAACTTCGCCGGTCTACGGCGCGCGGCGCCACCGCCTCGTTGCAGTACGGGCAGACGTGATCGCTGGTTGTAATGAATGCCCGGCAATGGGGGCACATGCGGCGCGTGTCCATTTAAACCATCATACAACCCGTCTGATTTGGACCCTGTGTAAGACTTCTGCCGGGAGTTAGGCCCGGGCGTCGTTCTGCTACAATCGAAGATCCCGCAATGGTGAAAACGGAACGCGAGCATCGCGAGGACATCTGCCAGATCGGCCGCCTGGTTTTTCAAAAGGGTTGGGTCGCCGCCAACGACGGCAACATCACGATTCGGCTGGACGCCGAGCGCATTCTGGCCACGCCCACGGGCGTGTGCAAAGGCATGATGCAATGCGACGACCTGATCATCGTGGACATGAAAGGCAACAAGATCTCGGGCCGCGCCGAGCGCACCAGCGAGATCGCCATGCACCTGACGGTGTACGAGATGAGGCCGGACATCAAGGCCGTGGTGCACGCGCATCCGCCGGTGGCCACCGGCTTCGCCACCGCCGGCAAATCGCTCAACCTGGCGCTGCTGCCGGAAGTGGTGATCGGCCTCGGTTGCGTCCCGCTGGCGGCCTACGGGCTGCCCGGAACTCCCGCGCTGACTGAGCCCATGCTGCCGCTGATCCCCAAGTACGACGCGCTGATGATGGCGAACCATGGCGCGGTCTGCTACGGCGAGGATGTGTACAAGGCGTACTTCCGGATGGAGACCATGGAGCACTTCGCGCGCATCCAGTTGGTGGCGGAGCTGCTCGGCGGTCCCAAGGTATTACCCCGCGAGGAAGTGGACAAACTGCTCGATTCGCGCACGCGGTACGGCGTGAAGGCCAAGAGCAGCGGCGAGCCGGGCTGTCCGGTAGCCGCCGAAGACACCGCTCCGAGCGGCGAAGAACGGTTCTACGTGACGCGTGCCGAGCTGATCGGCCTGGTGGACGAGGCGCTCAAGGCGCGCGGCGCCTGATAGAGGTTTTGGAGAATATCGATGGGTGAAGCTTTAGGGATGATCGAAACGCGCGGGCTGGTCGCCATGATCGAAGCCGCCGATGCGATGGTGAAGGCCGCCAAGGTGAACCTGGTCGGCTGGGAGAAGATCGGGTCCGGGTACGTCACCGCGATGGTTCGCGGCGACGTGGCGGCGGTTCGGGCCGCTACCGATGCCGGCGCTGCGGCTGCCCGCCGGGTCGGCGAACTGATCGCGGTGCACGTGATTCCGCGCCCGCACCAGAGCCTCGAAGACGTGCTGCCGATCGGCAAGTCGCAGGCTCAGGGCGCCGGCAAGTAGCCGGCTCCGAAGGCCGTCATGATTCTGGCCCGCGTGGTGGGCACCGTGGTCGCGACACGGAAAGACCCGCGCCTCGAAGGCAAAAAGCTGCTGATCCTCAAGCCGGTCTCCCCGGAGGGCAAGGATGAAGCCGGCTACGTGGTAGCCGTGGACACCGTCAGCGCCGGATATCGCGAGCGCGTCATCGCCGTCTCCGGCAGCTCCGCCCGCATGGCCGAGGGCTGCAAGGACACCCCGGTCGATACCGCCATTATCGGCATCGTGGACGACGTCCAACTGGATTGAACCATGTACTTCGGCCGTGTGATCGGTTGCGTCTGGTCCACCATGAAGAATCCCGGCCTGGTGGGGATCCGCATGTTGGTGGTGCAGCCGCTTACCCCCGAACTCCAGCCCACCGGCAAACGGCTGATCTGCACCGATTCCGTCGGCGCCGGAACCGGAGAGCTGGTGTACTGGGTGCGCGGCAAGGAGGCCAGCTTCCCCTTTCTTCCGGCCGAGCCGCCTACCGATACAACCATCGTCGGAATCGTGGATTCGGTTCACCTGAAGCCGACGGCGCAGCCGTCCGGCGGAGCGCCGGCGGGCCGCGGCCGCAAGTCCGGGCGGAAGGTTTGACATGCTGATCGCACGCGTGGTGGGCGAACTGGTGGCTACCCAGAAACACCCCAGCCACGAAGGGAGGAAGCTGCTGCTCGTGCAGCCGCTCAACCTCGACGGAAGCCCTCGCGGCGATGCCGTGGTGGCGCTCGACGCAGTGGATGCCGGGGCCGGCGACCGGGTACTGCTGGCCACCGAAGGCTTCAGCGCGATGACCGCCGTGGGCCGGCCTCAATCACCCATTGACATGGCGGTAATTGGGTTTATCGACCACATCGAAATCATCCCCGGCGTCGTCTGACCGGCTATGGCGCCCTTCGAGCACCGTTTTCCCGGTCAATACCAGGGCTAGCCCCCACTTGAGCGCCTCCAGGCCGGTGTAGACGCTGTGCATGATCCAGAAGGCGTCGCGCGGGCCGCCGCCGGCCTCGGGCGGCAGCAGTTCGAGGGATCGCTCCATGGCCACCAGCTCGGGCGTCAGCAGGAAGCGCTGCGCCGCTACGATCAGCACCATCCCCAGTACGACCATCAGCCCGAATTTCTTCTCCATCGTGCCGAAGAGCAGGTAGCAGAAGAAAGCCGCTCCCCCCACTAACTGGACCGCTTCCCAGGTCTCGAAATAGGCCCGGTTCTGCTCGACCACCTGGTAGCGCAGCAGAGAGCGCGCGCGGCTGTAGCCTAGAGTGCGGATCTCCGCCGCGGCCGATGGCGAGGGTCTGGCCATGAGGCGGTCCACCCCGCCGAAGGCCGTGGATCCCAGCCAGGCCATCAGAAGACCGCCTCCCAGCCACAACCCGAGCACGAAACAGGTCACCCGGCGAAATCGCATGACGTTCGATTCTAACCCAGGCACGCCGCCGGCCACATCTCTCCTTCGGTTAGTCTCACGGTCCTCTAAAGACTTGTCACCGCCGCGCCGATTATTCCCGCGAGTGAGGTGGCATGTCAGGTTTTGAAACGGAGCATTTCGGCCAGGTTCCCCTGGCGTCCGAAGTGGAGTTCGAGTTTCCCCGCGGTCTTCCCGGGTTCGAAGAGCGCCGGCGGTTCATCCCGCTGCGCTTCGAACCGAGCGATCCGCTGATTTTTCTGCAGAGCCTGGAGGATCCCGGCCTCTGCTTCATCACGCTGCCGGTTCTGGCGGCCGACCCGGAATACCGGCTGGAAATGGATACGGAAGACCTGGAGGCCATCGGCCTGGACGGCTCCCGGCAGCCGCGCATTGGCCAGGAAGTGATGTGTCTGGCGGTGATTTCGGTACGGCCCGATGGGCCTACCGCCAACCTGTTGGCGCCGGTGGTGGTGAACCTGCGGAATCGCAAGGCGGTGCAATCCGTGGCGCCGGGTTCGAGCTATTCCCACCAGCACGTGCTGGTTCCGGAAGAGACCGCCGTATGCTCATGATGTCGCGCCGCGAAGGGGAAACGATCCTCATCGGCGACGAGATCGAGATCGTCATCGCGCACATCAGCCGCTCGCGCGTGCGTGTGGGAATCCGCGCGCCGCGCGAGACCTCCGTCATGGCGCGGGAAGTGAAGCTGATCCGGGAAGAGAACCTGGCTGCCGCGGCAGCCCACTCGGTCGACGCGGTTTCGAAGCTGGTGGCAAAGATCCGTCCGCATTCAAGGTTTCCCGAGCCGCGCCGATGAGGATAGCGTCCGGCAAGATGCCGGCACTCGCAAACGAAAGGAATTCTCGATGTTATCCATCCAAACGAACGTTAACTCTCTCGTCGCCCAGCAGAACCTGAGCGTCAACACCAAGTTTCAGAGCCAGACCATCCAGCGGCTGACCTCCGGTTACCGCATCAACTCGTCGGCCGACGATGCCGCCGGACTGGCGGTTGCCAACAAGTTCCGCAGCGATGTCGCGGAGCTGACGCAGGGTGTGGCCAACGGCAACGACGCCGTGGCACAGCTCCAGATCATGGACGGCGGAATGAACAACATTTCGAAGATCCTGGATCGGCTGAAAACGCTGGCGACGCAGTCCGCCTCCGGCACGTTCACGGGCAACCGCTCCATCCTGAACGCGGAGTTCCAGACCGACGTGGCGGAAATTGACCGCCAGGCACAGTCCATCGGGCTGAACACCGCGGGAACCTTCGCCAAGAGTCTGAGCGTATACCTGGGTCAGGGCAGTGGCAGCTCGAGCCTGGCGAACGCGCAGGTAGGCGTGGATCTGTCTGCTGCTACGGTGGATAGCCAGAGCCTGGGCTTGAAGGGCATGCAGGCGGTGGTAGGCACGGCCGACCTGGGCGCGGCCTCCGCCACTTCGGTTGCAAGCATCCTGGCCAACTCGACGAACTCGAGCAACGGGACGGTCACGAGCACCGAATTTCTGTTGTCCGGCCCGGGATTCTCCCAGAACGGCCTTCCGCTGGCCGTCTCGGTGAACCTCAATGGCGTGGCGACCATCGAAGACCTGGTGACCAACATCAACACGGCGATCCAGGGCGTGGCCAACGGCAGCACGGCCGCCGACGCCGCGCTGAAGAACGCCGGAATCGTGGCTTCGGTCCACACCGACGCCAACGGCGGCAAGCAACTGGCCTTCACCTCCAGCACCACGGCGTTCCAGGTGCAGTCGGGCGACCAGATGGCCAACGCCCTGATGGGTAACTTCTCGAGCGGCACCACGGGCGCCACCCTCAGCGCCAACGTTACGGGCTCGGCCTACGATAGCGCGGGGACCATGGCCGCCGGGCAGCTCAACGTCACGATCAGCGGCGCCGGAATGGCGAGTCCCGTAACCATCGCTCACACCTACGCGTCTCCGACCGGTGTTTCGAGCGTGATCCAGGACCTGAAGGACGCCGTGGCCGCCAACCAGTCGTTGAAGGACGCCGGCATTACCGTGGATACCGCAGGCGGACAGGTCGTTTTCACCAACGCGAAAGGCGCGCAGTTCCAGGTGGACGTAGCGGGCGACGTAAAGAACCAGTTGGGCCTGGGGGCGTTCGCGAGCTCCGGCACCACCAACGCGGACTACAACTCCATCACGGCCGGCGCCGCTTATAACAAGGCCGGGAACGTCGGGGTGAACCAGCAAGCTACCATGGAGATCTCCGTCGCCGGCGGGCCGTCCATCAGTCTGGGCTCCATCGCCCTCGATCAGGGCAATGCCACCGCGGCCTCCGTCACCAGCGGGACTCTGACTCCCACGACCGTGGTCACCGGCGTTCCCGCGACCGCTGCCAAGGTCACCGCGGGCAGCGCGGTCGGGACCTCATACACACCGCAGGACTACAGCACCACATTCGGCGACATCAACGTCACCGTCGGCGGCACCACGAAAGACATCCACCTGACGGGGAACGACCAGACCTTCGCCCAGTTGAAAGCCGACTTACAGGCTGCCCTCGATGATGCCACCAACGGCTTCGGTGACGGCACCGCGCTTTCGAGCGGCGTCCAGGTCGGGGACAATGGCAGCGGCAAAATCACGTTGACCTCGCTCACCCCCGGAGCCACGAGTGATATCACGGTCGCCGCCGGCACGACCCACGATGCCAGGGCCGCCCTTGGTTTCAGCGGGTCCGACAACGTGGTGAACGGAACCGCGGGTAGCGGGAACAGCATCGTGAAGTTCAGTGTGGACGGCCACCAGATTGACTTCAATCTCGCGGTCGATACCGCGGCCACCGCCGCGAAAGCCACCGGGACGACGGCGGTGGGAACATCCTTTGCGACCAAGAGCTTCCTGAGTGCCGCTACCGCATCTGTGTACACCGCGGCAAACATGGGGTCGGCCACGGGGAACGACTTCACGACGAACGGCGACCTGAACGTCACCTTTGGCGGCGCGACGAAAAACGTCGTCCTGACGACGAGTGATAGCAATCTCAGCGATATGGAAGCCGACTTGCAAGCCGCCCTCGATGACGGCACCACCGGCTTCGGTGACGGCAGCGCACTTTCGAGCGGTATTACGGTTGGGGACGATGGCAACGGCCATATTACTTTGACTTCGATCGCCACCGGAAGCGGCAATGATATCTCGGTTGCCGCCGGCACGAGCGCCGATGCGTCAGCCATCCTCGGCTTCGATCCGGCCGGCGACGTCGCGGTGAACGGAGCCGACCCGTCCGCCCAGGCTCATAACATCCAGGTCACCCTGAATGGCGACACGAAAACTGTCCAGTTGACGGGAGTCCACGCCGGCAATACCGACACGACTTTCGCCGAACTGAAAACCGACCTGCAAGCCGGCCTCGATGCCGTCAGCGCCTTCGGCGACGGCAGCCTACATTCGAGCGGCATTACGGTGGGGGACGACGGCAACGGTAACATCACCCTGACCACGGTCGCGACGGGCGCCAGCGAGACAATCTCGCTCGCCGCCGGCGCCACCCACGACGGCCTGGCCGACGTCGGCTTTGTGGCCGGCCCCGGAACCTCGGGGACTGCCGCTACCACGACCTCGCTTACGTCTATGGCGCAGCAGATCAACGATGCGATCGCCACCGCCAAGACGGATCCGGACGGGACACTCTACGGCACCAGTTCGAGTGCTACCGCCACCGTCGTAGGCGGCAAGATTCAGATCACCAACGACAACAAGGGCGCGGACCATTCGATTGGCGGCCTGACCAGCGGAGTCGGCTACTTCGGCGACAGCAGCACGTGGGGCACCGCCAGCCTGACTAATAGCACGAGCGGGGTGGCTTATGGCTTCAACCGTGACGCTACCAGCCTGAAGGACGCCATCAACCAGCAGATCGCCGGTAACTCCACCCTGGAGCAGTTCGGCTTCCAGGCTAGCCTCAGTGGCAGCAACCTGGTGATCTCGGCCAACGCCGGCGTTGATTTCCGGGTCAACGGCGGCGCGGCATCGGCCACCGCGACTGTGGTCGGCTCCAAGGACCTCACCGCGGGTGCCAATTTCAGCCTCACGCCGATGACGCTCAACGTCAAAATCGACGGCACCGCGCACAGCGTTACCTTGAATCAGAATTACACCAACCAGGCCCAGCTGCTGAACGCAATCAACACCCAGCTCCCGGGCAACTATGCCAGCATGACTTCCCTCAACGGGAAGAATTACCTGGCGTTTACTTCCCCGACCTCCGGCACCGGAGGGAGCGTGCAAGTTCTGAGCAGCGGAACGGCGAATGCCGCTCTGGGGCTTACCGACAACGCGGCCCACTCCGGCGCCAACGAAGTGGACACCGGTTTCGGAGTGTCGAACTCGTCCTCGGCGGGCAACCTGGCGGTTACCGCGGCGTCCTCCAGCCTGAACGTGTCGGACGCGGCGGGCTCGGCGCAGACCGGCGGCTTGTCGTTCGTCGATATGACTAGCGGCACGCAGGCCCTGACCATCTCCGCCAATAGCTCGAACGGCGCCATGCAGGCCACCACCATCACGCTCTCGGCCAGCAACGGCACTGGGGCCGACATCGATGCGGCGGTGGACCATATCAACCAGCAACTGCAACAGACCAACAACGCGACGCTGAAATCCATCGTGGCAGTGAAGCAAAACGTGGACGGGGTCGAGGAGATCAACTTCCTCAGCCCGGGCACCGCGTTCCAGGTCAGCCTGGGCACGGCCACTTCCGGAACGGGCATCAACGGCGGCGTGGCGGAAAACGTCTCGGGCGCGATCGCGGGCACGGCCAGCACCATCGCCATCGACACGCAGGACGGCGCTTTGGCGGCGGTGGCGGCCCTGGCGGCGGCAGTTTCGAAACTGGGTTCCGCTCAAGCAGTCGTCGGCAAGGGCGAGAACCAGTTGGGCTACGCCATCGGACTGGCGCAGTCGCAGATCACCAACTTCTCGGCCGCGGAGGCGCAGATTCGCGACGCCGACGTGGCCTCCGAAGCGGCCAACCTCACCAAGGCCCAGGTCCTGCAGCAGGCTTCCATCGCTGCCATGGCCCAGGCCAACTCCGCGCCCCAGGCAGTGCTTGCACTCCTGAGAGGCTAACCTTAAACCCTGAACCCGGGGGGCCGAGGAGTACCGGCCCTCCGGCCTAAAGCTTTGGGCCGAATCGAACGATTTCTCTGATTCGGCCCTGGAGTGTTTATGGGGACGACCAGCAGCGCAATATTCACCGGGAGCAGCGCCTACTCGACCGATTTTCAGAACGTCATCACTCGGGCTGTGGCCATCGCCTCCCTGCCGATCACACAGCTGACCAGCGACAAGGCCTCGCTGACCAGCCAGTCAACCGAATTGCAGACGCTCGACAGCAAATTCGCAGCGGTTCAGACCGCTCTGCAGAACGTCTCCCAGGCGCTCGACGGATCCACGTTCGAGGCCCTCAGCTCGGACGATTCGGTTGCCGCCGCCAGCGTCTCCACGGGCGCCACCGAAGGAAACTATTCCATCAAAGTGGACGACGTGGGGGCATATCCCACCAGCCTCAGCACGGCGTCGTGGACAGCCGCTTCGGGCGCCGCCCGGACTTATCAGCTTTATATCGGCTCCAGTCCATACAGCGTAACTCCGGCCGACAACAGTGCTTCGAGCGTCGCGCAGGCGATCAATGCCCAATTCGGCGACCAGGTTCGGGCGACCGTAGTCAACGTGGGTTCCGCCGGCACGCCGGATCTTCGTATCTCCTTGCAGGGGGCCAAACTAGCGGACACGCCGCTGGATATCCGGTATGCGGGCCAAAGCCTGCAAACCGCGCAAACCCAGGGGAGGCCGGCACAGTACGTCGTCAATGGCTCCGGCAACACGGTCACCAGCAACACGCGCAGCGTAAGCCTCTCCAGCGGAGTGAACGTCACGCTGGTGTCGAGCAGCGCGATCCCGGTGGATATCACGGTGACGCGTTCCACCTCCGCTCTGAGCGATGCGCTTTCCACCTTTGCGAACGCGTACAACGACGCCGTGGATGAGCTCGATTCACAGCGCGGGCGGAGTGGCGGGGCGCTGCAAGGGCAATCGCTGATCAATCAGCTCTCGCAATCTTTGAGCGGAATGTCCACCTACACCTCGGCGGTAACCGGCGTCAGCGGCCTGGTCGACCTGGGGCTGGAACTGGGGGCGGACGGCAAGCTGACCTTCAATTCGTTCGCGCTGATCGCCGCCGACCTTGTGAACCCGAGCGGCGTGACCTCGTTCCTGGGCACCGCCGATGGCGGCGGGTTTCTGAAAACCGCGACCGATCTGATGAACGGCCTCGAGAATTCCACGACGGGGCTGATCAAGACCTCCGAGACCGCCCTCAGCTCGCAGATCTCCGACCTCGATAACACGATCGCCGACAAGCAGTCGAAGGTGGACGACCTGCAGCTCCAATTGCAGGACCAGATGGCCAAGGCCGACGCGCTGATTTCCTCGATGGAACAGCAATACAGCTATATCAGCAGCATGTTCCAGGCGATGGACACGGCCAACAAGCAGTACGCGTGATGCCCATGGCACCTTACCTGCCGAACACTATCCGAAACGCGATCGCCTCCGGCGAATTCTCGAGGGCGCTCAAACTCTGGGAAGAGTATGCCGCGGACCTGGCGGAAATGGCCCGTCGCGGCAGCCTCACTCAAAACTCGCTGCAGGAAGCCGGCCAGTTGGTGCAATGGGCCAGGACGACCACTCTCACGGCACGCGCCCACGGCCTGGAAGCCCTGGAGCACCGCCGCGCCGCCTGCCGCGTCGCGCAGGCATATTCCGGGAATTCGGCCGGCACGCGCTAGGGGGCGCCGGCGGCTCTACGGTTTGTGCGGTGCCGCCTGCGGCTCCGCCTTTTCGCCTTCCGCGGAAAGCATCACCAGGTCCACCCGACGGTTGTGAGCCCGGCCCTCTTCGGTGTCATTGGTGTCCACCGGGGCGTTTTCGCCATAGCCGGCGATCGCCAGCCGCCAGACCGGAACCTGAAACCGGTCGCGCAGCAGTTCCATCACCGCAATGGCGCGCGCCGCGGAAAGGTCCCAGTTACTGCGGAAGCGCGAATTGTGGATCGGAACCGAATCGGTATAGCCTTCCAGCCGCACCTGGTTCGGCAGTTCCCGCACCACCGCCGCCACTTTCGCCAGGATGGGCTCGCTGCCCGGCGCCACCGTGTCGTCCCCGGACGCAAAAAACGCCGACTCCCGCAGGCTTACGATCAACCCCCTGCCTTCCAGGCGCAAACTGATTTTGGACGCCTTCAGCTCCGCGGCGAGGCCGCCTTGCAGGGTCTGAAGCGATTTGGCCAGGTCGGCGGGGCGGGATGCAGCCGGCACAGGCGGAGGGGACAGATTCTCGGAGCGTTCCACCCGCTTCGCGTTCGGCAGCTCCGCCGCCGCCTCGTGTTTGCCCCGCCCCAGCACCGTCGAGATGGCGTTGCTGAACTGACCGTGCTCGAGAGCCTCTCGCACCGAGTCCGATACTTCTTTGGCCTTGTTCTTATCGCTCTGGGTGGAAGCGAACATCACCACGAAGAATGCAAAGAGAAGCGTGATGAAATCCGCGTAGGATACCAGCCACCGCTCGTGGTTTTCGTGGCCTCCGCTGGGCCTGCGGCGCACGCTAACCTCCCACCGGGCCGGCAGGAGCGGGCTGCGCCACCCCGGGTTTCGGCTTAGGCCGGGCCTCCGCCTTTACGGGCTTTTTGGGCTCGTCGTTGAAAGCCTCGATCTTGAGGCGGATCAGGGTCGGGTTGAGGCCTTCGACAATCCCCAGAACACCTTCGAGCGTCATGTCCATGATGCGGGACGCCCGGTGCATCCGGGAGCGCAGCTTGTTTGCCGCCGGCAGGAAGAAGATATTGGCGCTGCCGACCCCGTAAACAGTCGCGACGAACGCCACCGCGATGCCGTGGCCCACGGCTTTGATGTCTTCCAGGTGTTTCATCACCTGGATCAGCCCCATGACGGCCCCGATGATTCCGATGGTCGGCGCATACCCTCCGGCGGCTTCCCACACTTTGGCCTCTTCCTCGGCCGCCTGCTCGGAGAGGTGTATATCGATCTCCATGATCTTGCGCAGCACATTGAGGTCGGTCCCATCCACCGCCAGCCCCAGGGCCTTGCGTAGAAAGGGATCAGGCAGCGTCTGGGCTTCGTCCTCGAGGCTCACGATGCCGCTCTTGCGCGCCTTGGTGGCAAACCGGATCAGCGTTTCGATCGTGTCCCCCGTCGATACCGCGCGGTCGAAAAACACGAAGCGCAAGCCGGCCAGCGCGCGCAGCACGATAGGCATCGGAGTCGTCACCAGCACGGCTCCGAAGGTGCCTCCCATCACGATCATCGCGGCGGTGGCCTGTGCGACATCCTGTATCTTGCCGTCCTCGAGCAGCAGGCCGCCCAGGATTCCGGCCATCGCGATCGCGATGCCGGCCAGGGTGGCGAGGTCCGGCCTGATTCCCGAGCCCTTGGGCGGCGTCTTCTTTTCCGGTGCGGTCTTCTTCGGCTCTGTGGCTTCTGCCATGCGGGTCTAGTCCAGTTCGACGGGAGCGCTGCGGGACGGACACCCGTCCGGACCATGGATTCTCCGCCGGAACTCCACAATCCGGTCGATGACCTCATCGGCCGTTTCGCGCACCCGCAAGATCTGTCCGGTCGTTAGGGTGATTACCGTATCCGGGGTGGCCTCGATGTGCTCAATCAGATCCGAATTGAGTACCAAGGGCACACGATTGAGCCGGGTGAGACGGATCATGGGGACTCCGTTAGCTCTTATCGGCGGAACTGGATCGTAACATTAAGGAACCCTCCGGATTGTCCGATGAGGCATTCTGGAGGTGATCGTGGCAGCTTCAACCGCCGTCATCGCGGAGGCCTCAGGCGCGGCCGAAGCTCGGGTACCCGAATGTTCGGCCCTGGACCAGGAACGCAATGAAGTCTACGAAAGCGTAATCGAAGCGGCCCTCCGGCCGGACTGCGACATCGATCGGGAGGCGGCCTGCGCGTTCCTTCTGCGGCATCTGGCATCCACTGCGAAGAAGCCCAACCTATCGTATATTATGTAGTCCGGAGGGGAGATATGGAATCCGCCGGCGCTGCAGCCACCGCCTTCGGGCTTTCCACCATCGGGCAGATCGGGATCACCGTCACGGACGTCGATCGTGCGATCGCCTTCTATCGCGATACTCTCGGCATGAAGCTTCTGTTTCAAGCCGGCAGCCTGGGCTTCTTCGATTGCGCGGGCGTGCGTCTGATGTTGAGCGGCGCCGAAAAGCCAGGCGACACCTACAGCTCGATCCTATACTTCAAGGTGCCGGATATTCAGGCGGCCTCGCAAATGCTCGCCGGACGGGGAGTCGTCTTCGAACAGGAGGCGCACCTGGTGGCCCGCATGCCCGATCACGACCTGTGGATGGCATTCCTGCGCGACCCCGATCGCAACCTGCTCGCCATCATGAGCGAGATCCCAAGAGCCTGACCCGCGACAAACCGGAGTTGCTCTCTGCAGCCGAGGTGCGATTCAATGGGATCCCGAGGCAATTCATGAAAAAGAACACGTTGATCGCGCTGGCCGCGCTGGTCCTGCCGGCCTTCTCGCAGACCACCCTGAAAGACTCCCTGGTGAAGCATTGGCAGACCACCGCCGAATTTACCCTGGCGGTCGCCGATGCCATGCCGGCCGAGAGCTACGGTTTTAAGCCGGTTCCCGCCGAGTTGAGTTTCGGACAGCTCATGCTCCAGGTGGCCGGAGCCAACCTGAACGCCTGCTCGCTCGCGAGCGGCATGAAGCGGCTGGCCGTGCCTGAAGACGTCGCCAAGTCGGTGAAAGAGGAGCAGGCGGACGTGAATAAGGAGATGGCCGTCCATTTCCTCAAACAGACGTTCGATTTCTGCAACCAGGCGGTGGCCTCCATGACCCCCGAGAAATTCGACGCGGTGGTCGGCACGACGCGTAAGATGACCGGTTACGAGTGGCTGTGGTCGTATTTCACCCACACCGCGCATCACCGCGGACAGGCGGAAGTTTATCTGCGGTTGAAGGGCATCAAGCCGCCGGACTATCGCTTCTGAGGCCCTGCAGGCGTCTGCCGGGCGCACGGTTATATACTGAAAGTTTGAGAGATTCAGCCCCGCAACCCAGGCGAAGCCTGTTCGCCAACAGGAAATCCACATGAGTGCTATCGCCATCAACCCGATTCATCGGGCGGTCCGTTTCTACGAAGCGCCGATCGGAAAAAAGGCGGTCATGGCCGTGACGGGCGTAATGCTCGTCGGCTATGTCGTAGCCCATCTGCTCGGCAACCTGCAGATCTATTCCTCCGACCCGGAACAGATCAACCGCTACGCCGCATTCCTGCACAGTCCGGCGAACGCGGGCCTCCTGTGGGGCGCGCGGACGGTCCTGCTGGCAGCCGTGATCCTGCACATCATCGCCTCCGTGCAGTTGTGGAACCAGAACCGGCACGCGCGGCCCATCCGCTATTACAAGAAGGCCGACGTGCCGACGTCGTACGCCGCCCGCACCATGATCTGGAGCGGCCCGATCGTCGCGGCGTTCGTGATTTTCCACGTGCTGCACCTCACGGTCGGGGCGGTGGTGCCGTTGAGGGAACTGGGGCCGAACCTGCCGGACGTGCGGTACAACGTGATCCACGGCTTCCAGAATTACGCGATCTCCGGGTTCTACATCTTCGCCATGATCCTGCTGTGCATGCACCTCTATCACGGCGTTTGGAGCATGTTCCAGTCGATGGGCGTGAGCCACCCGCGCTATACCCCGATGCTCAAGCGGGGCGCGGCGATTGTGGCGATCCTCATCGCCATCGGCAACTGTTCGATCCCGATCGCGGTGATGACCGGGCTGTTGAGATAGTGAGGATAGGCGCGCATGCAACTCGATTCCAAAGCACCTGCCGGCCCGATCGAAACCCGATGGGAGAGGCAGAAGTTCAATCTGAAGCTGGTCAACCCGGCCAACAAGCGTAAGCACACGATCCTGGTCGTGGGTTCGGGTCTCGCGGGCGGATCCGCCGCGGCTACGCTGGCCGAGCTGGGCTACAAGGTCAAGTGCTTTTGCTTCCAGGATTCGCCGCGCCGCGCCCACAGCATCGCGGCCCAGGGCGGCATCAACGCGGCCAAGAATTATCACAACGACGGCGACAGCGTTTACCGGCTGTTCTACGACACTGTGAAGGGCGGCGATTTCCGGGCCCGCGAATCGAACGTGTACCGCCTGGCGCAGGTCAGCCTCAACATCATCGACCAGTGCGTGGCCCAGGGCGTGCCGTTCGCGCGCGAATATTCCGGCTACCTGGATAACCGCTCGTTCGGCGGGGCGCAGGTTTCGCGAACTTTCTACGCGCGCGGCCAGACGGGCCAGCAGCTCCTGCTCGGCGCTTACCAGGCGCTGGAGCGGCAGATCGGCAGCGGCCAGGTGGAGATGTACCCGCGCACCGAGATGCTCGACCTGATCGTGGTGGACGGCCGGGCGCGCGGCATCGTCACCCGCAACCTGATCACCGGGAAGGTCGAGTCTCACTTCGGCGACGCGGTGGTTCTGGGCACGGGCGGATACGGCAACGTCTACTACCTCTCCACCAACGCTAAGGGCTCGAACGCCACCGCCATCTGGCGCGCGCACAAGCGCGGCGCGTTGTTCGCCAACCCCTGTTTCACCCAGATTCACCCCACCTGCATTCCGGTCTCGGGCGACTACCAGTCGAAGCTCACGCTCATGAGCGAGTCGCTGCGCAACGACGGCCGCGTGTGGGTGCCGGTCAAGAAGCGCGACCCCCGGCCGCCCAACCAGATTCCGGAAGAAGAGCGCGATTACTACCTGGAGCGGCGCTATCCGAGCTTCGGCAACCTGGTGCCGCGCGACGTGGCTTCGCGCAACTCCAAGATGGTCTGCGACGAAGGCCGCGGCGTGGGCGAGACCGGCCTGGCGGTCTACCTCGATTTTCGCGACGCGATCCAGCGGCTCGGCAAGAGCGTCATTGCCGAACGCTATGGGAACCTCTTCGAGATGTACGAGCGCATCACCGGCGAGGATCCCTACCAGGTGCCCATGCGCATTTATCCGGCCATCCACTACACCATGGGCGGCCTGTGGGTGGATTACAACCTGATGTCCACCATCCCCGGAATGTACGTCATCGGGGAGGCGAACTTCTCCGACCACGGCGCCAACCGGCTGGGGGCGAGCGCCCTGATGCAGGGTCTGGCGGACGGCTACTTCGTCCTGCCCAATACCATCGGCGATTACCTGGCTACCAACAAATTCGAGAAGCTGGACGCGTCGCACCCAGCGGTGCAGGAGGCCGAGAGCCAGGTCACCTGCGTGACGCGGCGCCTGCTGGAGGTCAAGGGATCGCGATCGGTGGATTCCTTCCACCGCGAGCTGGGCAAGCTGATGTGGGATTACTGCGGCATGTCGCGTACGGCCGAAGGGCTGAAGTTCGCGCTGGAGCAGATTCCCAGGATGCGCGCGGCTTTCTGGAACGATGTAAAGGTGCTGGGAACCGGCGAAGAGTTGAACCAGTCGCTCGAGAAGGCCGGCCGCGTGGCCGATTTCTTCGAGCTTTCCGAGCTGATGTGCCTCGACGCGCTGGAACGCAACGAATCCTGCGGCGGCCATTTCCGCGAGGAGTATCAAACCCCGGACGGCGAAGCGCAGCGCGACGACGAGCACTTCATGTACGCGGCGGCCTGGGAGTTCCGCGGCGTGGGCAATCCCCCCGGTCTGCACAAGGAACCCCTCACTTTCGAATACGTCCACCCGGCGCAACGGAGCTACAAGTAATGCGAATCACTCTCCACATCTGGCGTCAGCGGAACGCCCGCGAGAAGGGCCGCATGGTTCGGTACGAGGTCCCCAACGTCAGCGAGCACATGTCCTTCCTGGAGATGCTCGACGTGCTGAACGAAGACCTGATCGCGAAGGGCGAAGACCCGGTGGCCTTCGACCACGACTGCCGCGAGGGCATCTGCGGCATGTGCGGCTGCATGGTGAACGGCGTGGCGCACGGCCCGCTCCCCGGCACTACCCTGTGCCAGCTCCACATGCGGCACTTTAAAGATGGCGACGAGCTGTACCTGGAGCCTTGGCGGGCGGTGGCCTTCCCGGTCGTGAAGGACCTGGTGGTAGACCGCACCGCGTTCGACCGCCTGATCGCCGCCGGCGGGTTTATCTCCGTCGCCACCGGCAGCGCCCCGGACGGGAACGCCATCCTGGTCCCCAAAGAGAACGCCGACGAGGCCATGGACGCCGCCGCCTGCATCGGCTGCGGAGCGTGTGTGGCGATGTGCCCGAACGCGTCGGCCTCTTTATTCTTGGGCGCCAAGGTCGCCCATCTGGGCCTGCTGCCGCAGGGGCAGCCCGAGCGGAAAGTGCGGGTGCAGGCCATGGTGGCGCAGGCCGGCCCCGAAGGCTTTGGAAGCTGTACGAATATCGGGGAGTGCGAGGCGGTCTGCCCAAAGGGCATCAAGCTCGAGACCATCGCCCGTATGAACCGCGACTTCCTGAATGCCGCCTGGACCGCACGGACACGGGCCGGGGAAGCGGCGGTATAACGAGCGGCGATATAATAATTTCAGCGCTGACATTTGCAGCGACTACGGATCCGACCCCGCCGTCAAGCGGCACATGTAAGTCCGGGACTTGATCGGTGACGACAGGTACCAAGGCGATGCTGAACCAATCTATCCCCTACAAAATTCGCCGGCTTACTTCCTGCAGGAGGTGAGCGAGTGACCGCCAGAGATTTCCTCCGCGCGAAGCCCGAAGGGCGCAAGCTCTCCATGGTGACGTGCTACGACTATGCCTTTGCCCGCCTGCTCGGGCGAACCGCCGTTGACGCGCTCCTGGTGGGGGATAGCGCGGCGATGGTCATGCACGGCCACTCCTCTACCCTCTCCGCCACCGTCGACCTGATGCGTCTGCACATGGAAGCGGTCGCGCGGGGCGCCGCCGGGAAGTTCGTGGTAGCCGACCTGCCGTTTCTCTCCTACCGGAAAGGCATCGCCGCGGCTCTCGATGCGGCGCATGTACTGATGGGCGCCGGGGCGCAGGCGCTCAAGCTCGAAGGCGTCGATGGCCACGAGGACGTGCGGCGGTGTGTACAACGGCGATGAGCTGGTGACGGCCTTCCGGAAGACCTCAAGCGTCCGCGCTTCGTCCGACGAGTTCGGCACCTTCTTCCGGGCGGTGCTTCGGGAAAATGGCGTCGATCCGGAAGCAATCCGGATGGCGGCTGTCTGCTCGGTGGTGCCGGACGTCGTCCATTCCCTGCGCAACTGCTTCCGCAAGTACTTCCGGTTCGAGCCGTTCGTGCTCGGGCCCGGGGCGAAGACGGGCCTGAAGATCCGCTACCGCAATCCGCTCGAGGTGGGCGCCGACAAGATCGCCAACGCCATCGGCGGGGTGGTCAAGTTCCCCGGCCGCAACCTGCTGATCGTTGACTTTGGGACCGCTACCACGCTCTGCGCCGTGACGCGGGACCGGGAATACCTGGGCGGAATCATCACTCCGGGAATCCACACTTCGATGGCGGCCCTTGAATCGAACACCGCGCGGCTGCCCGTGGTGGAGATCATGCGGCCCGTGGAGTTGCTGGGGCGCTCGACCGTGGAGAGTATCCAGGCCGGCCTGTACTACGGGACGCTCGCGACCGTGCGCTGGCTGATCGGCGCGGTTACGGAGCGTCACTTTCCGGGAGACCCTCCGGTGGTTCTGGGAACCGGCGGATTCGGGCGGCTCTTCGAGGAGGAGCAGTTGTTCGATGAGTTCCTGCCGGAATTGCCCCTTCTCGGTCTGCGCCGGGCGGTGTTCCTCGCACAGGGCGAGTAACCCCCCGGCAGACTATCCTGCCTTCTTCGCGCCGGCCACCAGGCTTTGCAGATCGAGAAGGTGCTGAGGGCGATAGATCTTTTTGGACCATCGCGAACGGAAGTCGAACTCCACGCCCACAAAGTAGCCGATCTCCCGGTAGGCGCAGTACCGTACGTGGCCGGTGAACTCCTGCTTGCCGGACTTCCATCCGATCTGCGATCCGAGCGGCAGCGGCGCCTCCATCTGCAGGCATGCGCCCGACTGGGAGATGTCTTCCAGCAGGCCGACGGCCTGCCGCTTCCTCCCCGTTCCGTCTTTCCAACGGACATCCAGCATATCGGCGCACATCATCCGCACTTCCGAACGGCGTTCCGGCATGACACGCATATCGGCAGTATGGGGTAATCTCTTTACGACGGTTTTGCCGGGACCGGGCAGCGTGGGATAATCGATACAATTGCATGCGAAACGTCTTCGCATTGGCCCTGCTGCTGGCGCTTCTCTCGGGCTGCGCGCATAAGAAGCGCGCCCGGGTGACGGCACCGGTGGCTCCCCTGCCGGCACGCGTGGGTGCTACGGAAACCGGGGTGGCCAGTTGGTACGGGCATCCGTACCACGGACGCCGGGCCGCCGATGGCGAGATTTACGACATGGAAAAACTGGTAGCGGCGCACCGCACGCTGCCTTTCGATACCTGGGTCCGGGTGCAGAACCTCAACAACGGCAAGGATGTAGAAGTCCGCATCATCGACCGCGGTCCGTTTGTAGGGAGCCGCATCATCGATCTCTCACACGCCGCGGCTCGCGCCATCGATATGATCGGCCCCGGCACAGCGCCGGTGCGGATCGAGGTGATCCGCGCACCGGCCTCGGTAGTCCCAGGGGTTTTTGCGGTGCAGGTGGGGGCTTTCCGCGACCAGAAAATGGCCGAAAGCGTGCGGGCTCGCATGGAGTCGCTCTATGGCACCGCCCGCCTGGTGCTGCGGGACGGCGCCCCGCCGCTGTGGCGCGTCCTGGTCGGCGCGGAGACCACCCAGGATGGCGCAGATGCACTGGCCGCTCGAATCCGCCAGGAATCCGGTGAGAAAAACGCCTTCGTTTTGCGACTAGATTCCGAATAGGCAAAATGAGCAAACCGCCGGCGGAAGGGTGTACCCATGGACTGGTGGGCGCGTCGGCGCCGATCGTTTCTGTGCGGCGCCTGATCGAGAAGGCCGCGCGCAACCGCCTCCCGGTGCTGCTGCTCGGCGAGAGCGGCACCGGAAAAGAGGTGGTGGCCCGCGCGATTCACGATGCGAGCCCGCGCAACCGCTTCGTTCCCATCGATTGCGGCTCACTGGTGGGCACGCTCATGGAAAGCGAGCTGTTCGGACACGTCAAAGGCGCCTTCAGCGGAGCCGTGGACAACAAGAAGGGCCTGGTGGAGATGGCCAGCGGGGGAACCGCCTTTTTCGACGAAATCGGCGATCTGCCGCTCGAAATGCAGGTCAAGCTGCTGCGGCTGATCCAAGAGAAGGAACTGCGCCCGGTAGGCGCGCTGGACTGGCGGAAGGTCGATCTGCGAATCATCGCCGCCACCCATCGAGACGTCAAAGCCGAAGTAGCCAACGGCCGGTTCCGGCTCGACCTTTTCTACCGCCTGAACGTCTTCGTGATCCACCTGCCCCCGCTCCGCGAGCGCCGCGAGGATATCCCGCTGCTCATCGAGCATTTCCTCGATCAGGGAGAGGCCGCCGGACTCGAGCCGTTCCATCCCGGCCCGGACATACTCGACATGCTCACCTCCTACGACTGGCCCGGCAACGTCCGCGAGCTGAAGCACTGCGTGGAACGCATGTCGGCGATGCATTCCGAGGGCGTGCTGAGCTTCGCCGACCTGCCCTCGGGATTGCAGAACCACCAGGCGCACTCCAGCCTGGGCCGATTGTCCGAAGCGGTCGTGGACGGGCCGGACCTGCCCGACGTCTGCCTGGCACCTCGGTCCCCGGTCATTTCGATCCGGGAGAGCGAAATTCGGGCGATTACCGCGGCGCTCGACGCGACCCGCGGGGAACGCGCAAGGGCCGCCGGCCTGCTGAAGATGAGCCGCACCACGCTGTATCGTCGAATGAAGGAATATGGTATCGAGTGACGATCGCGCTGGACGCAACCTACAGCATCGGTGACGAAATCTCGGGTGTGGGGCTTTATTCCCGGCAGATTCTGGCCGGGCTGGCCCGGACCCATCCCGAAACCCGGTTCGACTTATATTACCGGCCCCACCGCTACCTGCGGGCAGGCCGGTTGGAGCGGCCGCCGAATTCCCGGCGGCGTCTTCTGGCGGGGCCTTTCGGACCGCGCCGGGCCGATCTGTTTCACGCCCTCAACCAGCGCCTGCCGGAGATCCCGCTGCGGCGATCGGTGGCGACTTTCCACGACCTTTTCGTGATGACCGGGGAGTACTCCACTCCCGAGTTCCGCGAGCGCTTCACAGCGCAGGCGCGCCACGCCGCCGCGCGCGCCGACGCCATTATCGCGGTTTCGGATTTCACACGGTCGCAGGTGGTCTCGCTCCTGGGAGTGCCAGGGTCGAAGGTGCACGTGGTGCACCACGGCACACGCGAGCTACCGCGTCCGGCACGCGAACGGCAGCGCGTGATTCTCAACGTTGGCGCTATTCAGACACGCAAGAACATCGCGCGGCTGGTCGAGGCCTTCGAAACCGTGGACGACGAATGGACGCTGGTGCTGGCCGGCTCGCACGGCTATGGATCGGCGGAGATCCTGTCGCGCATCGACAGCAGCCCGGCGCGCGGCCGCATTCGGGTCACCGGCTATGTCACCCCGGAGGAGCTGGCCGGCTGGTACGCGACCGCCATGATCTTCGCGTTCCCTTCGCTCGACGAGGGCTTCGGTATGCCGCTGCTCGAGGCCATGTCCGCGGGTGTGCCGGTCCTGACTTCCAACCGCTCGGCCTTGCCTGAAGTGGCGGGTGACGCAGCGCTGCTCGTGGATCCGGAGGATGGGGAAGCTTTGTCGAAGGCGCTCCGGGAATTAGTCCGGAACTCGGAACTGAGGGAGGATCTGGCGCGACGCGGCGCCGAACGCGCCCGGCTGTTTACCTGGGAAAAAGCCGTTGGCGCGACCTGGGAGGTCTATCGGACTCTGCTGGCCTGATGGTCCATGGTCAGCGATTTTCTTCGTCTACCGCGATCTTCAAAGCGCGCAGGAAGCGGTGATCCTGCGAGGTGAATTTGATTTTGCCCGCGGCCTCAAAGGTCCGCTTAGGCTGCTCCTCCGTTACTTCGGCCGGCTCCTCTTCTTCTTCCTCCGCGTTTTCGTCCCTCCGGTTGAAGCCGATCGTCGCTTCCAAAACCAGGAAGACATCGTAGCCGGCACGCTTGATTTCGCCGATCGCCTCCGCGATCCGGTCGGACTCGGAAAGGGAATCGTTGATCGCGTTTCCCAGTTCCTGCATCAGGTGTTTCAATGGTTCTTCCACAGAATACTCCCTTACCTAGTGGATGCGCCGGGAACTACCGGCGTTCCACCTGTGGGCCCGCATCCACCCGTTCCGATTGTAGTGGAGCCGCCTCCGGTTCACAAGCAGCAACCAAAAGGTTTATCGGCAATTTTGCGGCCACGCATGAGGACCCCGTCGTACGATCAGCCGTTTGGTACGATGGTGGCGTGTGGAAGCGTCAAGCACTGCGGCACGGGCGGGAGTTTGTCCGGCACGTAGTACCGGCCGTGGTGAAGCCGGCTCGAACTCTCTGGAACGAAGTCATTGGTTTTATTTTCTGTTGTTTCGGAGTTATTTTCGGGTTTAAAGCGGTGCGTTACGCGATCGATGGGGAAAATGAGCGCCTGCTGATCGCCGGCTTCTGTACCGCGCTCATGTTGTGGTTCGGAGTCAGTTCGTTTTTGCGCGCGCGCAAGATTTCCAGATCATGAACGACAGGCTGGGAGCGCCGGGGGAATTCCCGTTTACCAGAGGCATCTACCGGGAGATGTATCGCGGCCGCCTGTGGACGATGCGTCAGTATGCCGGCTTCGGCTCCGCCGAGGAAAGCAACCGGCGTTACCAATATTTGCTCTCCCAAGGTACCACCGGCCTCTCGGTGGCGTTCGACCTGCCCACCCAGATGGGGCTCGATGCAGACCACCCCATGGCGGCCGGCGAAGTGGGCCGGGTGGGCGTGGCGATCTCGTCCCTGGCCGACATGGAAACGCTGTTCCAGGGTATTCCCCTGGATCAGGTCTCCACGTCCATGACGATCAACTCCACCGCCGCCATCCTGCTCGCCTGCTACGTGCTGGTGGCGCGCCGGCAGGGGGCCGACCCCCGCAAGCTCTCGGGCACGATTCAGAACGACATCCTGAAGGAATACATCGCGCGCGGCACCTACATCTATCCGCCGCGCCCGGCCATGCGGATCATCACCGATATCTTTGCGTGGGCGGGGCGTGAGCTTCCCGAGTGGAACACCATCTCGATCAGCGGATATCACATCCGCGAGGCGGGTTCCACGGCGGTCCAGGAGCTGGCCTTCACCTTTGCAGACGCCATCGCCTACATCGAGGCGGCCATCCAGGCCGGGCTGGCCGTCGATTCCTTCGCGCCGCGGCTCTCGTTCTTCTTCAACTCGCACAGCGATTTTCTGGAGGAGATCGCGAAATTCCGCGCCGCGCGGCGGATCTACGCCGTCCTGATGCGGGATCGCTTCGGGGCTGCCGACCCGCGTTCCATGATGCTGCGGTTTCACGTACAGACCGCCGGATCCACGCTCACCGCCCGGCAGCCGGACGTGAACCTGGTCCGCACCGCCATCGAGGCGCTGGCAGCCGTGCTGGGAGGCGCCCAGTCGCTCCACACAAACTCGCGCGACGAGGCCCTGGGGCTGCCCACCGAGGAATCCGTCCGCCTCGCCCTGCGAACCCAGCAGATCATCGCCTATGAGACGGGCGCCGCCAGCACCGTCGACCCGGTGGGCGGCAGCGAGGTCATCGAGGCCCTCACCGATTCGATCGAGCGCGGTGTGCAGGATTACCTGAAGCAGATCGACGATATGGGCGGCACCCTGCGTGCTATCGAGACGGGCTACATCCAGCGCGAGATTCAGAGTGCGGCCTACGAGTATCAGCGAGCCGTCGAATCCGGAGAGCGGATCGTGGTGGGGGTCAACCGGTTCGAACAGGATGAGGACGGCGGGATTCCGGTTTTCCGGCTGGACCCGGCGGGGGAGCGGGCGCAGATCGACCGGGTGCGCCAGGTGCGCGCCGGCCGCAGCGCTCCAGCCGTGGAAAGCGCGCTGGGCGCGCTCGAAGAGGCTGCGCGCGGCACCGCCAACCTGATGCCGCCGATACTGCGCGCGGCCGAGGCGTTCGCCACGGTCGGCGAAATCTCCGACCGGCTTCGCGGCGTGTTCGGCGAGTACCGCGAGGGTTAGGCCCCGCGCCGGGCTCCGCCTTCACGATTCCGGGGACGCCGTACGGGAGTTGCCCACCCTGGCCGTCCTGTCCTGGCCTGACTCCCTTGCCGGGAAAAACAGTTGAACCGATGTTCCCGCGACCAGCGTCGATGTCAGCCGTACCGCGCCCTTATGCGCCCGCATGATGCCCAATACTTCCGATAACCCGAGACCCCGGCCCAGGAACTTCGTACTGAAAAACGGATCGAACGCTCGTTCCACGATCTCCGGAGGCATCCCTGGTCCCCGGTCCGCCACCTCCACCCGGACATAGGCTCCCGGCTGGAAGTTCTCGTCCGGCAAAGTCAGTTGAGGCTCCTTTCCGGACAACTCGCACCGATCCACACGAACCTCGATGGCGCCACCTTCCGGAGCCGTCGCCTCCGCTGCATTCAGGACCAGGTTCCGCAGCACCTGCCGTACTTCATCGGCGTCTGCCAGGATGTCGGGCACTTGGGGAGCGACAGCGAGCCGGATCGTGGCCTTCGGCGCTGCCAGGGTCGAGAGCCATGACTCCATGCCCCGGACCGTCTCGCCCAAATTCGTCGGCCGCAAGGTGTGAGAGGAGTGCCCGGTGTACGCCAGCACCTTTTGAATCAGCTTGCTGGCCTGCTGCGCGGAGTCCATCGAGGCCGCGATGTGCTGCCCTGCTTCAGTCTCCCTGGGAACGCAGTCCGCCGCCAGCGAAGCGTGTCCGAGGATGCCCGTCAGGAGATTGTTGAAGTCGTGCGCGATTCCGGCGGCCATGGCGCCCAGGCTCTTCATCCGCTCGGCGCGTTTCAGCCGCTGCTCCAGGCGCTTCCGTTCGGAGATATCCACGCACGCATTCAGAACCCCCCGCACACGCGTGTTCTCATCGAACACCGGTGCGGCGAATGAGAGCACATCGAGCACCGTGCCGTCCCCGCGCACGATCTGGTCCTCTGCGCCGAGAACGCTCTTGCCCGTCGCCGAGGCGACCTGTATGGGCAGCTCGCCCGGAAGGAGTTCGCGCCCGTTCCGGGTGATGCGATACGGCCAACTCACCCTATCCTCGGCGCTCTGGGAGATACTGCCCCCCGGGGGCACGCCGAGCATGTTGGCCAGCGCCGGGTTCACCCGGATGCTCCGGCAATCCGGCTCGTTTGCCACCGCAATTCCGATCGGAATGACCTCCAACAGCGTTTCAAAGTCGGCTACCTTCCGGCTGAGCTCCCGATTCAGGTCGCGGATCTCTACCTCGGCTCGGGCGCGCCGCTCCACTTCGCTTTCCAGGGCCGCATTGACCCTCTCCAGCGCAGAGGACCACCGTTGCGATAACGCGAGCAAGACGATGAACGAATAGATGAGCGCTCCGACAACCCCGATGACCGCCACGATCAGGCCGCGGAACTCGCGAAAGTAGTGCAGCGGCACATTCAGGTCCAGTGTCCAGACCCGATTCGCTAAGGGGATCTCCGCGCGCGCGCTGTGTTCCGCCCGTTGCGCTGCCTGGCCGCTCCCAAAGATGGGCCGGCCGCCCGCCGCGATCGTGATCCGCTGCTCCTGCAGTGTGGCGCCCTTGGCGGCCGCCGAAACCAGGGCAGTCGCATCGTAAAGCCCAAGAACGTATCCTCGAACCCGGCGGCCCCGTTCCACGGGAAAGCACACATAAACGGCGGGACCGCCCCCCGGAGATGGGAGCACTTCCGAGATGGCGATGGGCCGGCCGTTCTGTACGGTGGCGATTTCCCCGAGAACCTTGTTGTCGGGCCGGGTTTGCAACGTGTTCGGAGTTGCTCCGGGCACTGCCGACCACACTTGACGTCCCTTTGTGTCGACCCAGATGGCTTCGCGCAATCCGGGCGACTGCGAGAGAAACAACTGGCCGTCGGTAGCCCAGTCCTCCGGCGCAGCAGGTTTTCCCTGAGTGAGCCACCATTGTCCCAGACGCTCCAGAGGCTCAATCGCGGCGAGCACGCCCGCCTGCACCTGCATGGCGATGCGGTGTGCGTGAGCGTCGGTCGAAGACCGCAACTCAGCCTGCTCCCGACTGACGACTTTGGTGCAAAGGAGAACCGCCGCCACCAGGCCCGACACGAGGACCAGGGTGGAGATTATCCGCAGTACAATAAACCGCCGCATAACCCATCCCATTGGTACTATATACTCTAGTACTCGGTGAGACGGGGGATTATAGCACGTGGCTTTTCGTACTCGGGCGACGCAATACGTTTTGGCTAGGCGGCTCCCGAGATAACGTCGTTCAGGGCAACCGGCAGCAGGACGTCCGCCTTGCGGCGCCTGCGCCGCTCGCGCAGACCGGCGCGGTGCATGATGCGGCCGACGTGGTCCGGGTCGTAGCGCACGCCAAAGCGTGCAAAAATGGCCTCGGCGAACCGAACCGTGGTCCAGCGCTCGGCCTCGAAACCGGCGGCTTGCGGCCCAGCCTGGTAAAGTTCGGCCAACCCTTGGAGTTGATCCCTGGTCAGGCGGCTGGGACGGCCCGGCGCGCGGCGTTTGCGCAACGCCTCCACGCCTTTTCCGGACAGGGCCCGGTGCCACCGCGACGCGGTCGTGCGGCTTACGCCGAATTTACGGGCGACCTGAGACTGAGTCAGCCCCTCTTGCAGGTCCTGAGCGGCCATCAGGCGCCTGCGTTCCATTTCATCGCGAGTCAGAAGGCTTTCAGCGGTTGTATCCATGTCTTCTTGCGCGGTGACTTGAGTGCCAGAGCGATTACAGCATATCAGAAAACATTCTCACTGCAAATTGTTTTTTGCAGAACCGCCGCGGAAAGCGCCCGGATATCGGGAGTACGCAAGATAGTTAAAATCGCCAAAAGCCCCCTTTTTTTCCGTTAACGCCCGCTGTATACTTGTCCCCAGCTTAATAGGGGATTCTGGTCTTCTATCGTCGTAACGAGGTGACTCAGGAATGCTACGTCGCAGCCTGCCGGCGGTGTTGTCCGCCTTTTTGATTCTTGTGTTTACAGGATTTGCCCAAGAGTTCCGCGGCAGCTTGAGCGGCCGGATCATCGACCAGCAACAGGCTGTCATTCCCGGCGCTAAAATCGTCGCTACCGAGACGGAAACCGGCGCCAAGTCCCAGACTCAAAGCAATGCGGACGGCACCTACGTCCTGCCGTTTCTGCCGCCCGGGCCCTACTCCGTCTCGGCCGAGGCCGCCGGCTTCAAACGCTATGTAAACAATAGCGTTCGCATCACGACGAATGAGCGCGAGCAGATCGACATCCAACTCGAAGTCGGCACCGTGGATCAATCGGTGACGGTTTCCGCCGAATCGTCGATGCTCGATACCGCCACCGCGAGCACCGGCCAGGTGATCAACACCCGGTCCATCGAGAACCTGCCGATCAACGGCCGGGCGCCGCTGACCCTGGCGCAGCTCGCGTTCGGCGTGACGCCGAACTCCGATCCGAAATTCTCGCGGCCGTTCGACAACGCCGGGCCCTCGGGCTTCTCGATGGGCGGCGCGCCGAACCAGAGCAACGAGCTGCTGATCGACGGCTCCCCCGATACGACCCGCAACGCGCGCGTGGCCTACAACCCCCCGCCTGACGCCGTGCAGGAAATCAAAGTCGAAGCTTTTCAGGCTGATGCGGCATATGGGCACACCGGTGGCGGCACCGTGAACGTGGTGATGCGCGGCGGGACCAACTCGGTCCACGGCAGCCTCTACGAGTTCAACCAGGTTTCCAAGCTGGCTGCCACCCCCTGGTTCACGAACAAGGCGGGCCAGAAGAAGTCGCAGAGCATCTTCAACCAGTGGGGCCTGACCGCGGGTGGACCGATCTGGATTCCGAAAGTCATCAACGGGAAAGACAAGCTCTTCTTCTTCTTCGGCTACGAAGGCATTCACGATGCCTTCCCCGAGCCGCAGACACAGACCGTGGCCACCGCGGCCGAGCGCGCCGGCGACTTTTCGCAGCTTCTTTCCGTGGGCGCCAACTACGCGATCTACGATCCCCTGAGCGGCGTGAAACAAAGCAATGGTCGTGTTCAGCGTACGGTCTTCCCGCAAAACATGATTCCGGGCAGCCGGGTAAGCGGCATCGCCAAGGGGCTGGTGGACTTCATCCCGCTGCCCAATCAGCCGGGACAGGTCGACGGCAACCAGAACTACATCGACAGCTCGACCCGCCGCGACGTGTTCGACGGCGAATTGGGCCGCCTGGATTACAACATCAGCGACCGCCACAAGTTCTTCTACAGCTTCCGACACAATTACCGCGTGGAAGACCGCAACAACCACTACCACAACATCGCGACCGGAAACCTGCTGAACCGCATCAACTGGGGCAGCACCTTCGATGACGTGTTCACGATCTCCCCCACCATGGTGTCGAACATCCGGCTCAACTGGACGCGCTTTACGGAAGCCAACGACAAGCCGAGTGCCGGCTTCGATTTCACCAAGCTCGGGTTCCCGGGCTACACCGCGGCGGCCTCGCAGCGGCTGGTGATGCCGATCGTGGACCTGAACCGGTACAGCGACTGGGGCGACAATGCCGGCGATCGCACGCCGTTCGACAGCTTCCAGCTTTTCGGCACCCTGACCAAGGTCCACGGCAGCCATACGCTGAAGGTCGGGGCGGACGTCCGGGAGTACCGCGAGAGCTCCGCCAGCTATGGCAATTCCGGCGGCCAGTACATCTTCCGCGAAGACTACACGCGCGGCCCGCTGGACAACTCGACGGCCTCGCCGATCGGTCAGGACCTGGCGTCGTTCATGCTCGGCTACCCCACCGGCGGCGGCTTCGACATCAACACCTTCCGCACCAACCAGGCCAAATATTACGCCGTGTTCGTCCAGGATGACTTCCGCCCGCGCTCCAACCTGACCTTCAACCTGGGGCTGCGGTTCGAGGGCGACCTCGGGACTACGGAGCGGTTCAACCGGTCGGTCGCCGGCTTCGATGCCAACGCCGGCACCTCGATCACTTCGGCCGTCCAGGCTGCCTATGCGGCTAAGCCGGTCGCCGGCGGCCCGGCACAGCTTACCCCGAAGGGCGGGTTGCTTTTTGCCGGAGCGAACGGGAATACGGTTTACAGT
This sequence comes from Bryobacterales bacterium, assembly GCA_963836015.1. GTDB lineage: Bacteria > Acidobacteriota > Terriglobia > Bryobacterales > Bryobacteraceae > CAWCDJ01. Next base: position 122,986 of record CAWIIF010000006.1, read on the forward strand.
CCGAAATACGGGTACTTCAGCCCGCGGTTCGGGTTGGCCTGGACCCCCGGCGGCGCAGGCCACGGCCTCGTGATCCGCGCCGGCTTCGGCGTCTTCGTCGCGCCGATCGGGACCATCGGGATCAATCAGCCCGGTTTCAGCCAGAACACCTCGATTCTAGGGTCGGGCACGACCGGCGGACTCACGCCCGCGGTCACGCTCTCGAATCCATTCCCGACCGGAATCCAGCAGCCTACGGGCGCCTCGCAAGGCGTGGATACGTTCCTCGGAAAGAGCATCACGTTCTACAACCCGCACCCGCTGAACCCGTACTCGATCCGTTGGAACCTGGACATTCAGAAAGCCATCGGGAAAGGCGCCGTGTTCGAGATCGGCTACACCGGCAACCACTACGTGCACCTGCCGATCGACCAGAACCTCAACGGCGTTCCGGCGCAATACCTGAGCACGTCGCTGGTTCGCGACCAGGCGGTGATCGACCGCAACTCGTCCAATGTGACGAATCCCTTCGCGGGCCTGCTGCCGGGCACGAACCTCAGCGGCTCCACCATAGGGTTCAGCCAGCTGGTGCTGCCGTTCCCTCAATTCACGGGCGTCACCATGCAGGCCAACAACGCCGGGGAATCCTATTTCCACGCGCTGCAGACGCGCGTCGAAAAGCGATTCTCGGCCGGCTTCCAGATCCTGGCCAACTACCAGTTCAGCCGGACCATGGCGAAAGACCGTTACATGAATAACACTTTCGGTCCACTCGAAAAGCGTCCGGCCGATATCGACCGTCCGCACCGTTTCGTCACCAGCTTCAGTTACGAGCTGCCATTCGGCAAGGGCAAACCGGTTCTGGGTTCGCCCTCCGGCGCCGGCGGAGCCGTCCTCGACCGGATTGTGGGAGGCTGGGTGATCAACGGCATCTACAGCTACGAGAGCGGCGGCCCGTCCGGCGACTGGGGCGACATGATCTACTTCGGTGGCCCGCTGAACTGGAATCCCAATAATGTGGACCGCGTATTCGATGTGACCCAGTTCAACCGGACTTCGTCGCAGCAGTTGTCCGACCATCTCCGCACGTTCCCGACCCGCTTTTCGAACCTGCGCCTGCCGCCGACCAACAACTTCGATTCCTCGATCATGAAGAACACGCGCATCAAGGAGCGCTTTGCGCTCCAGTACCGGTGCGAGTTCTTCAACAGCTTCAATCACCCGGTATTCAACGGCCCGAACCTGAGCCCGACCAGCTCGGCGTTTGGGACCATCGGCAGCGTATACAACATCGAGCGGCACATCCAGATGGCGCTCCGCCTGACCTTCTGATCCTGACGGCGGGCAGCCCTCGACGCCGGCCGCGGGGGCTGCCTCACTGCTAACCTGGAAGGTTCATGTCTTTCGAGATGGAATGGAGCCCCGATTCGTGGCGCGCCCGTACAGCCCTGCAGCAGCCGGAGTACCCGGATCCGGCGGCGCTCGAAACCGTACTGGCTGAGTTGCGGCAACTGCCGCCGCTGGTCACCAGTTGGGAGATCGTCCGGCTGCAGGAACAACTGGCGGAGGCCGCCCGCGGCGAGCGCTTCGTACTGCAGGGCGGCGATTGCGCCGAGCGCCTGATGGATTGCCGCCCTGCCCGCATCACCAATGCCCTCAAGGTTCTACTGCAAATGAGCCTGGTGCTGGTGGTGGGTGCCCGGCGGCCCGTGACGCGAATCGGGCGCTTCGCCGGGCAATACGCCAAGCCCCGCTCCGCCAACGAGGAAACGCGCAACGGCCTGAGCCTGCCCTCCTACCGCGGCGACATTATCAACCGGCCGGAGTTCTCGGTCGAGGCGCGCACCCCCGATCCCCAACTTCTGCTCCGCGGCTATGAGCGCGCCGCCCTCAAGCTCAATTTCATCCGCGCGCTGGTCAAGGGCGGGTTCGCCGACCTCCACCACCCCGAGTACTTCGACCTCGACTGGGTGGCGCACTCCCCCCTGGCCGACGAGTACCACCGCATGGCGCAGACGATATCCGACGCCTTGGGCTTCATGGAGAATGTGCTGGGAGTGCGGGCGGGCGATAGCGATCGCATCGACTTCTTCACCGCCCACGAAGCGCTGCACCTGGCGTATGAATCCGCGCAGACCCGCCAAGTCCCGCGGCGGCCCGGGTTCTTCAACCTGACGACCCATTTCCCATGGGTAGGGTTGCGCACCAACGACCCCTCGGGTGCGCACATCGAATACCTGCGCGGCATCGAGAACCCGATTGGCATCAAGGTGGGCTGCGCAACCACACCGGAGCAGGTGGCGGGCTGGATCGACCGGCTCGATCCGCGGCGCGAGCCGGGGCGCCTGACCCTGATTCACCGCTTCGGCGCCACCCGCATCGCCGAGGGCCTGCCGCCGCTGATCGAAGCCGTCCGCGCGGAAGGCGGGCACGTGCTCTGGGTGTGCGATCCGATGCACGGCAACACCCGGACCACCTCCACGGGCATAAAGACGCGCTCGTTCGACGACATCCGCTCGGAAGTCGAGCAGGCCTTCGATATTCACGCCGCCATGCGCGGAAAGCTCGGCGGCGTGCACGTGGAGCTGACCGGTGAGAATGTCACCGAGTGCATCGGCGGCGCGCGCGGTACGAACGAGGCGGATCTGGCGAAAGCGTACGAATCGGAAGTCGATCCCCGCCTCAATTACGAGCAGGCCCTCGAGCTGGCATTCCTGATTGCGCACAAGATGAAGAACGGCCGCTAGAGGCCCCCTCCCTCACTTTTTTGCTAGCCTAGACTACTTATGAAGCTCGCTGCCGCTCTCCTGCTGCCGCTTTTTGCAGCCTGGGCCCAGGTCCCCACTCCCGAATCCGTGCTGGGCCACAAGCCCGGCGACGATTTCTTCCTCGCCGGCTACACCGAATCCCTCGGCTATTTCCAGAAGCTCGCGCAATCCACCGACAAGCTCAAGCTCGTGCAGGTCGGCAAGACCACGCGCGGGCTCGACTGGTACATCGCCATCATCTCCTCGCCCCAGAACCTGGCCAAACTCGACCAGTACAAGGACACCGCGCGGCGGCTCGCGCTGGTGAAAGGCCTGACCGACGCCCAGGCCCACGAGCTAGCCCACAACGGCAAAGTCATCGTCCACATCGACGGGGGCCTGCACGCCACCGAGGTGGCCGGAGCGCAGCACACCATCCAGCTGGCCTACAACCTGGTGACGGCCACCGACCCCGCCACCACCGCGATCCTCGACAATGTGATTCTCGTCCTCTGGTTCTCGATCAACCCCGACGGGCAGGACCAGGTCGCCAAATGGTATCGCGCCAACCTCGGTACGCCCTACGAGGTGTCCAACCTGCCCGGCCTCTACCAGGAATACATCGGGCACGACAACAACCGCGACGGCTATATGAACAACATGGTCGAGTCGCGGGTCATCACCAAGACCGAGCTGGAATATTATCCCAACGTCTTTTATAACCATCACCAGACCGCACCCTTCCCGGCACGCATCTGGATCCCGCCGTTCGGCGACCCCGTGTCGCTCAATCCGCACCCGCTGATGTACCGCTGGGTGAACGTGTTCGGCACCGCCATGGCGGCCTACCTCGACGAGCACGGCATGCCCGGCGCAATGCACCGCGGACGCTTCGACGACTGGTACCCGGGCTTCGTCGACCACGTCAACAATTTCCGCAACACCGTTTCCTTCCTCACTGAGACCGCGCTCTACCGCTACGCCACACCGCACTTTTATACCGTCGACGAATTTCCGCGCGACAAACAGGACCTGCGCACCGAAGTTTTCTACTCGAGCCCCTGGCGCGGAGGCTGGTGGCGGCTCGGCGACGCTGTCCACTACATGCTCGGGGCCTCCATGGCGGTGCTCGATACGGCGGCCAAGAACCGCGAGCAGCTGCTCTTCGACCGCTACCGGGCGGGCCGCGACGTGATCGAGCGCTTCACTAAAAATCCGCCCTATGCCTACGTCATCCCGCGCCGCCAGCGCGACCCCAACACCGCGGCGGTGCTGGTGGAGAAGCTGCTGATCGACGGCATCGAGGTCGATCGCGCCACCAAGCCGTTCACGGCCAACGGCTCCACCTATCCGGAAGGCGATTGGGTGGTCCTGATGGATCAGCCCTTCGCGGCCCTGGTGAAAGAGCTGTTCGATATCCAGAAGTATCCGCAACTGCCGCATCCGCCGCCGGTGTCGAACACCGCCGGCCCGGGCGGGGGAGGCGGAGGCGGAGGACGCGGCGCGCCTGCTGCGACGGCGGCTGCAACCCCGGCCCCTCCAGCCGCGGCGCCCGGCGGCGGACGTGGAGCCGGACGCGGCGCGGCGGGCGGAGGCGCGCAATCGGCGCCGCCGACCGGCCAGATGCCTTATGACGTCACCGGCTGGACGCTGCCCATGCAGATGGGCGTCGAAGTCGTCACGGTGGCCGAGCCGGTCAGCGCCGAAACGCGCCAGGGCCTGCAGAAGATCGATCGCGTCGACCCGATTGTGGGCAAAGTCGAAGGTGCCGGACCGGTCTTCGCGTTCTCGCACAACACCAACGCCGCCCTGCTGGCGGTCAACGATCTGCTGGCAGCCGGCCACAAAGTGAGCTTCGCCAAAGACGGGGCCACTATCTACGCCTCGGGCAACGCCGCCGCGATCTTGCAGAAGGACGGTGTGGACGCTACCTCGCTGAAAGAAGCACCCGCCGCCTTCGAGGTCAAGAAGCCGCGCATCGGCCTCTATGAGCCGTGGGCCGGCAACATCGACGAGGGCTGGACGCGTTGGATCCTGGACCAGTTCAAGTTCCCTTACACGATCCTGCATAACGCCGACATGCGCGACGGCCACCTGCGCGAACACTACGACACCATCTTGTTCGCCGAAATGGCCGCCCGCCAGATCATGGACGGTATGGCCGCCGGCTCCGTCCCAGGCCAGTACGCGGGAGGCGTCGGGGAAGAGGGCGCGCAGGCCTTGCGCGACTTCGCTGACGCCGGCGGCACCGTCGTTACGCTGGGCAACGCCAGCCTGTTCGCCATCGAGCAGTTCAACCTCCCGGTGACCGACGTCGTGGCCGGCCTGCCCCAAGGCCAGTTCTTCTGTTCCGGCTCGCTGCTGCGCGCGGAGATAAAGGACGCGGGCCATCCGGTAGTCGCGGGCCTTCCCGCGCAGCCGGCCCTGATGTTCGAGCGCAACCCGGTGTTCGACACCAAGCCCGCCTTCCGCGGCAAAGTGCTGGCCGCATACGTCAAAGATCGCAATCCGCTGCTCTCCGGCTTCCTGCTCGGCGCCGACCGCATCGAGGGTAAGGCCGCGGCCATCGACGCCGATTACGGAAAGGGCCACATCATCCTGCTCGGCTTCCGGCCGCAATGGCGCGGGCAATCCCACGGCACTTACAAGTTCCTGTTCAACGCGCTCTACTACAACCCGTCGATGGCGCCGGAAGCCCCGGCCCGTACCGGCGGGCGCGGCGGCGGCGCCGGCGGCACGGGTGGCTCGCAGCAGGCCGCCTGGCGTAAGGAAGCCGAGGCCTCCAAGACCGAGCTGACCAAGCTGCTCGACCAGAACAAGGCGTACTTCGCCGCACGCGGACCGGCCGCCGCCGAGGAGGGCCGCAAGCTCGAAACCTCGCTCGATGCCTTCCTGCGCGACCGCCTGCCGCAGCTCGACGACCTGCGCGCCCAGGTGGAGGATGCCGCTCTTTCCCGGAGCGACGCCGCCTTCGCCGCCCAGCTCCGCAAGCTGGCTACCGACATGCGCGCCAAGGACCTCAGCTCGACCAAGCTCGACGATCTGCTCGAACAATACAAACTGGCGGTGGTGCCGTAATGCGAACCAATCTTCTCGTCTTCCTGATGCTCGCCGCGGGAGCCTCCGCGCAGATCCCTACCCCGGAATCGGTTCTGGGCTACAAACCGGGCGCCGATTTCAAACTGGCGACCTATGACGATGCACTCGGCTACTTCCGCAAACTGGCGGCTTCCTCCGACCGCATCAAGCTGGTCGACGTCGGCAAGACCAGCGAGGGCCGCGACTGGTACATGGCCTTTATCTCGGACCCCGCCAACCTGGCGCAGCTCGACCACTACAAAGACCTCTCCCGCCGCCTGGCCCTGGCCCGTGGCATCAGCGACGAGCAGGCCCACGCCCTGGCGCGCGAGATGAAGCCCATCGTCCACATCGATGGCGGGCTGCACGCTTCCGAAGTCGCCAACCACCAGCACACCATCCAGCTCGGCTACGACCTGGTGGCGCGCGAAGAGCCCGAGTACCAGGCCATCCGGCGCGACCTGATCGTCGAGCTGTGGTTCTCCATCAACCCCGACGGCCAGAACATCGTGGCCAACTGGTACCGCCAGAACCTCGGCACGCCCTACGAAGTAAGCCCGCTGCCGGTGCTCTACCAGAAATACGTCGGGCACGATAACAACCGCGACGGTTACATGCTCAACATGCTCGAATCGCGCGTCATCACCAAGGCGACCCTCGATACCGAGCCGATTATTTTCTATACCCAGCACCAGTCCGCGCCTTTCCCCGGCCGCATTTACCTGCCGCCCTATGCCGACCCGATCTCCGGCAACATGCACCCGCTGATGCTGCGGTGGCTGAGCCTGATCGGCACCACCATCGCCGAATACCTGGACGATCACGGACTCACCGGCTCCATGCACCAGGAGACGTTCGACGTCTGGTACCCCGGCTACCTCGATAACATCGGCAACTTCCGCCACACCATTTCGTTCTTCACCGAGACCGCCCTCTACCGCTACGCCACGCCCCACTTCTACACCGTGGATGAGTACCCGGCGGCGCGCCAGGGCCTGGGCGAAGAGATGCTCTATTCGAGCCCCTGGAAAGGCGGCTGGTGGCGGCTGTCGGACGCCTGCCAGTACATGTACGATGCCGATATGGCGGTGCTCGGCCTGGCGTCCAGGTATCACGAGCAGATGCAGTACAACAAGTACCGCGCCGCCCGCGACACCATCGAGCATTTCGAAAAAGAGCCGCCCTTCGCCTATGAAATTCCGCGGCAGCAGCACGATGCGCCGACGGCCGCGGTGCTGCTCGAGAAACTCATGCTGCAGGGGATCGAGGTCCACCAGTCGTCCCAGCCGGATGACTGGGTCATCCTGATGGACCAGCCGTTCGCCGGCATGGTGAAAGAGCTGTTCGAGCCGCAGGTCTATCCCGCCCTTTCGCAGCGTCCTTACGACGTCACCGGCTGGACGCTCCCCTACCAGATGGGCGTGGAGGCACATGCCGTCACCTCGCCCTTGAGCAAGGCGTTCCGCGATTCGCTGCGGCCGGTCCACGAAATCACCGGCCTGGCCGCGCCCTTCAACCGTGACGCCGATGCCAGCTACCGCGCCGTGAACCAGATTCTGGAAGCCAAAGGCACGGTGTCGTTCAACGGCGATGAGATCAGCGCCTCCGGAATCGACAAGGCGAAGCTCGATGCCATTCTCGCCGAAAACCGGCTGCGCGCCACCGGCGCCAAGGCGGGTGAGAAGACCGTGAAGCCCGCCCGCATCGGCCTCTACCGGCCGTGGGTGGCGAGCATCGACGAAGGCTGGACCCGCTGGATCCTCGAACAGTACCAATTTCCGTCCAAGAGTCTGTACAACGCCGATATCGTGGCCGGACGCCTGCGCGAGCAATACGACGTGATCGTGTTGCCCGACGTACAGGAGCGGCAGATCCTGGACGGCCACCGCCCCGGCACCATTCCCGAACGCTACGTGGGCGGCCTGGGCGAAGAAGGCACCCAGGCCTTGCGCGATTTCGTCGACGAAGGCGGCACTCTGGTCACCTTCAACAACGCTTCGATGTACGCCGTCGACGAGTTCAAGCTGCCGGTCGAGAATGCCGTTGCCGGCCTGCAGCCGGCGCAGTTCTTCTGCTCGGGCTGCCTGCTCACGGTGCACATCGAAGACCCGAAGAACCAGCTGACCACCGGCCTGCCCGAGAACACCGTGGTGATGTTCGAGCGCGGCCCCGCCTTCAATACCAAGACCGGCTTCAAAGGCACGGTGCTGGCGCGATACCCGCGTGAACGGACTCCGTTGATGAGCGGCTATCTCGCCGGCCCCGACAAGCTGGAAGGCAAGATCGCCGCGCTCTCAGTAGATTACGGCAAAGGCCGCGTCATCCTATTGGGTTTCAAACCCCAATGGCGCGCCCAGTCTCACGGCGCCTACAAGTTCTTCTTCAACGCATTTTACAGGTAGGATAGGCCTCCTGGCCCGTCCACGCGCCGAAGGCGCGCTCCGCGGCCCGGGCAGGCCAGGAGGCCTGCCCCACGCGCGCTACTTCCCGGCGTGCTCCTGGATCACGTTGAACTGAGCGCTCGAGCTGTGGCACACATCGCAGCTCTCGCCGAACTTCGGATCGGTCTGCGACACCATGTGAGCCAGGTTCGAAATCTGCACGTGGCAGCCGCTGCACGCCGCCGTGGTCGCCGGCATCGGGCTCAACGGATCCTTCGGGCTGATCACGTTGTTCAGGCCGATCGGGAAGTTCGCCTCGGTGCCGTTTACGTGGCACATGTAGCACTTGGCCGTATCGCCCGGCGTTCCCGTATTGCTCATCACCGGGAAGCGGACGTCGCTGAAATTGTTACCGCTCACGGAGAACGTCATGTTGTACTGCGCCAGGTTGTCGCCGAAGTGCAGCCGGTGGATGAAGAGCGAGAAATCCACGCCCTGCGCCGGCGTCGTGGCGTCCTTCTGGCTAGGGTTATGGCAAAGGACGCAGTATTCCGTCTGGTTTCGGTTGGCGCCGTGCACCGAGAGATTGACGTGGCAGCCGTTGCACTTGGCGATATCCACCACCTGGCGGCGCTTCACCACCGGGGAGCCGTCCACCGAGAAGTAGAACACCTTGTTGATGGCCCCATACTGGGTGGTCTGCTGTTGCACCGTACCCGGCTGCAGCGTCAGCCCGCGGCGCGCTTCGATGCCGACGGCATAAGTGCCCGTGGCGTTGGCGGGAATCGCGTGCGTGAATGTGTAGCTGCACGTGCCGTCCGGCGAGCAGGCGCCTGTAGTAGTCGGGTTCTCGGCGACGTACCCGGGCGTCTTCACGTCGGATCCGAAGCTGGTATAGCCATAGTCCCTGGTCGGCCCGGCCAGGTTCAGCGATACCCGGTTGGGCGAGGTCTTCATGTCGCTCAACTGGATGCCGTTGCCCTGGAAATCCTTCATCGTGAACGTGACGGTAGGCATCCCCCCGGCCACGCCGTTATCCACCTTCACGATCGCCACCACAATCCCCGGCCGCGCTGCCGATTCCGCGGGAATCGTATGCGCACCCTTGATCGATGCGTCGAATTCCTGTCCGCTCTGCGGAATGTGGCATTGGGAACACTGGTTGTCGCTCACCTCCGGCAGGTTGACGTGGTTCTGGCCGCTGGCGAAGTTGACGTCGTCGTGGCACGAGCCGCATGCCGCCCGGCTCGGGTTCGTCATGTACGCGGCGGCCTGCGCCGCCCCTGACGACTGATCGTGGCAGGATTCGCACCGCCTGGGGTCGGCCGGAAATACTACGGTCGACCAGTCGTCCGGGCTCGCCGGGTTGCCCATCTGGTACGGCTTTCCCGCCACCACGCTCGGAAGCTGGCTGCCCATGTGGATCTTGTGGATCATCACCTTGAAATCCGCCGTGTTCCCCGAATTTACGTCCGTCGTTTGCGGCGTGTGGCACATGATGCACAGCTCGACGCTGCGCCGCGAGCCGCCGTGGTGGGCCAACTGGTCGTGGCATTTGTTGCAGGCGTCGGTGCGGACCACGTCCCGCGGCGCGGGCGTCCCACCGGCCGGCACGAAATCCATGGTGGCATCGTCGTAGAACGTCCCCATGTCGAACTCGGTCAGGTTGCGGTTGCCGTAAATGCCCACCCGGTGCGTAGCGGCCGCGTCGAAATTCGCCGGAGCCTTATTGCCGAACGTGTACAGGTACTCGCCGTCGGCGACCTGCTGGCTCTTCCCGCCCGAATCGGCCGAGGCCACCGAAATCGTGGTCTTCCCGTCCGCGGACGTACGGCTCCGCGTGGCGTACGTCAGGAACTGCGTCTGCCCTTTCGGAATGTAGGCCAGGACGAAGCTTACGGAAACCGCGCCGGGCGTCTGCACTCCGGTCAGATCCAGCCCCAGCCCCTTTGGGTCGGTCAGCTTGTAATCGACCGTGGTCGTGCCGTCCGCCGCGATCTTCGCCGAGACAATCTGAATGTTCAAACCCGGGCGGACGAAACTCACGGCGTTCGCATCCGCATAGTATGTCTTGTCCCAGACGGAAAACATGGTCTTTTTGGCCGAGGCGCTCATCAGCGCCGCCGCGCAGGCAAGGATGACCAAAATAGGAAGAGATCGTCGAACGTTGCGCATAGGATTAACTGCAGAAAATATATCATGTATTCAGATCTGTATAGAGAAAAACTACAGTTTGTGGAAAACTGGGCGTACGGTTTTTCGACGGTGGCCGGTTTTCGGACAGCCCGGCTTAAAGCACTTGACTCGCCGTCAGAACCGCAACCCGTTGTTGAACCAATAGGTTAATGCGATCGGGAGGATTGGTGACGCACTTGCCTTTGGGTGCGACATGCAGGCTCCCTATCAGTCTCCACCAAATAAGGATAGACGTACCGTATTATCTGTTTTACTTGGCGGCGGAGTCGTCGCCTCGCTGGCCTCCTTCTTCTATCCCGTCGCCCGCTTCCTGGTCCCGCCGCAAACCACTGAGGCCGCGATCAACGAGGTCACGGCCGGCAAAGTGGAAGACCTCAAGCCCAACTCCGGCAAGATCGTCAAATTCGGAAATAAGCCTGCCCTGCTGGTGCGGGTGAACGACACCGAATGGAAGGCCTTCTCGGCGGTCTGCACCCACCTGAATTGCACCGTGCAGTACCAGGAGTCGCGGCGCGAAATCTGGTGCGCCTGCCACAACGGAACCTATGACCTGAACGGCCGAGTCTCCTCCGGGCCGCCGCCCAAGCCGCTCGAGGAGCTGGCCGTGAATATCCGCGGCGACGAGGTCATTATTTCCCGGCGGGCCTGATCACCAAGGAGAGACGACTTGACTGCGAGCGACTGGAAGCCCAAGGTTTTCGACTGGTTCGACGAACGGCTCGGACTACGCATGGCGCGCGACGTTCTGGATCACAAGGTGGTACCGCTGCACAATCGAACGCTCTGGTACTACTTCGGCGGAATGACGCTGTTCCTGCTGGGCGTGCAGCTCTTCACCGGGGTCCTGCTGCTGCTCTATTACCGGCCCACCGTGGCCGAGGCCTTCGACAGCGTGCGCTTCATCATGACGCAGGTCCAGTTCGGCTGGCTGATCCGGTCGATCCATAGCTGGTCCGCCAACCTGCTGATCTTCGTCGCCTTCATCCACATGTTCAGCGTCACCTTTACGCACGCCTACCGCCGGCCGCGGGAGTTGACGTGGCTGAGCGGCATCGCCCTGCTCGGCCTGATGCTGGGCTTCGGCTTCAGCGGCTACCTGTTGCCGTGGAACCAGATCTCCTATTTCGCCACGAAGGTAGGGACCGACGTGGCGGCCAGCGTCCCGGTGGTGGGTCCGTTCATCGGGCGGTTCCTGCGCGGCGGCGAGGATGTGGGCGCCGCCACGCTGACCCGCTTCTTTGCGTTTCACGTGATGGTTCTGCCGTTGATCACAGCGTCACTGGTGGGCCTGCACCTGCTGCTGGTCCAGAAGAGCGGCATGAGCACTCCCGAGGGCTTCAAGGGGTCGCACGATTCGCACATGAAGTTCTTCCCCAATTTTTTGTTGCGCGAGCTGATGGTGTGGTACGGGCTGCTGGCGGTGCTGGGGACGCTGGCCGCGATCTTCCCGTGGGAACTGGGGCAGAAAGCAGACCCCTTCTCCTCGGCTCCCGCGGGGATCCGGCCGGAGTGGTATTTCCTGGCGCAGTTCTACACGCTGAAACTGCTTCCCAGCCACGTATGGCTCTTCGAAGGCGAGATGCTGGGGCTGTTCGGCTTCGGCCTGCTGGCAGCGGCCTGGGTGGCGCTGCCGTTCTGGAGCACCCGGCGGACGGGCGAGCATCGCACCCGCCTGGTGACCGGCGCCGGAGTCTTCCTGGTCTGCTATCTCGCGGTCTTCACGGTTCTGGGATACGTCAAATGAGAATACTCGCCGCACTTCTGATTGCCGGCTGGAGCCTGTGCCATGCCGCCGGCGCCGACTCGTGCATCACCTGCCACGCCGCGATGGACGATGGCCCGAAAGCCCCCGCCACCCTGATCAAGAACGACGTCCACGTCGCCCACGGCCTGAGCTGCGCCGATTGTCACGGCGGCGACCGCACCACCGACGACCCGGAAGCGTCCATGAGCCGGGCCAAAGGCTTCAAGGGCAAGCCCGCCCGCCGCGACATTCCGAAATTCTGCGGCGGTTGCCACAGCAACCCGGACTACATGCGCCACTACGCGCCGCGCGAGCGCGTGGATCAGTTCGAGCTCTACCAGACCAGCGTCCACGGCAAGCGCCTGGCCGCGGGAGACGAAAACGTCGCCACCTGCATCGACTGCCACAGCGTTCACGACATTAGGGCGGTGAAGGACACGATGTCGCCGGTCTATCCTCTGCACGTGCCGGAAACCTGCTCCCGCTGCCATTCGGACAGTCACAAGATGGCGGCTTACAAAATCCCCACCGATCAGTTCGTAGAGTACCGCGACAGCGTCCACGGCCAGGCGCTGTTGAAGCGCGGCGACGTTTCGGCGCCGACCTGCGCTTCCTGTCACGGCAATCACGGGGCCAAGCCCCCGCAGGTGGAGTCTGTAGCCGCGGTGTGCGGAACCTGCCACGTCTTGTTCGCCCAACTGTACGAGAAGAGCGTTCACGAGCCGGTCTTCTCCGGCGGCAGCGGAGGAGGAGGCTGCATGGTGTGCCATTCCAACCACGGCATTCAGCAGCCCTCTACCGCGATGCTGGCGGGCCCGAAAGCCGTCTGCTCCGGATGCCACGAGGCCGGGTCACCTCCCGCGCAAACCGCCAGCCAGATGGCGGCCTGGATCGACGGGCTCGACTGGGCTCTGAAAAAGTCCGACGCCGTGCTCACCCGCGCCGAAGAGTCGGGCATGGAGATTTCCGAAGCGCAGGTGCGGCTGCTGGACGGCCGGGAGAGCCTGGTCAAAGCGCGGCTGGCCCTGCACGCCATGAAGCCGGACGATCTTCGCAAACCCATCGACGCCGGGATGGCGATCGCGCAAGAAACGCAGAAGGCCGGCGAGGCGGCGCTCCGCGAAAGAAACTACCGCCGGATCGGCCTGGCCGTGTCCGTGCTGCTGATCGCCATCGCTATCCTGGCGATACGCGCGCTGATCCGCCGCCTGGAAGCGAACGGCGCGCCGGGCGTTTCTGTCGGATAGGCCGGGCGGCCTGTCCACGCGCCGGAGGCGCGCAATGGGTGGTAACATGACCCCCGTGCCGGAAAAACGATGGTTCTGGGCGACCTTGACGCTCTCCAGCATCACCATCGTCTCGATTGTGTTCGCGGCCTGGGAGCTGGTCGAAAACCGCCTTTTCCGCGACGCCGACTATCTGACTCTGCACTATCTCTACATCACGCGCGGCGTGGCTTCGTCCCTGCTGCTGGCCTTCTGGGCCGCCTGGTACGTGCTTCGCCAGAAGCGAAAGAGCGATGAGGAATTGCGGCGCCAGCGCGAGCGCATGATCGAGATCGAGAAACTCACCAGCATGGGAAAAATGGCTGCCGGCACGGCGCACCACCTGAACTCCCCGCTGGCGGCGTTGCTGATCCGCATCCAGATGATGCGCAGCCGGACCGCCGGCACGCCCCTCGACGAGGACGCCGCCCGGATCGAGGAAGGTCTTCAGTTCTGTCGCCACTTCGTGCAGCGCCTGCTGGATTTTACGCGGGCTACGCCCGTCCAGAAGGGCGACCAGGATCTCGGCGCGATCGTCGATTCGGTCTGCGGATTTTTTCAACCGGCAATTCTCTCAAGGCGTGCCGTTCTGGCAGTGGACACGTCGGGAGGCCGCGGCCAGCTCGTGCGCGCCGACCGGAATCTGCTGGAGACGCTGCTCCTTATCCTGCTGAGCAACGCGCTCGACGCCGTTCCGGAGGGCGGGCAGATTCGCGTAACCTGCCACCACGCCGCTCCGGACACGGTCGGATTCGCGGTAGAGGATAATGGCTGCGGCATCGCCCCGGCCGACCTCGAGCGCGTGTTCGAACCCTTTTACACCACCAAGGAGCCGGGCAAGGGTACGGGCCTGGGCCTGGCCATCGCCAGGAACGTCGTGCTGGAGCACGGCGGAGCCATTCGGATCGAAAGCGAACCGGGAGTTCGCACCACGGCCTGTGTCGATTTGCCGCTCGCGGCGGCAGGGGAGGTAGCGCAAAGCGCAGCCGCTTATGAAACCCGCGGGTGAACCGCGCGGCGCCAGGATCCTGGTAGTCGACGACGACGCGAGCCTCGCCTCGACGCTCAAAGATTTTCTCACCGGAGAAGGATATGCGGTGGATGTGGCGCTCTCCGGCGCCGAAGCACTCGCCATCCAGGAGGCGCAGCGCGGCATCTCGCTGGCGCTGGTCGACCTGATCATGCCGGTGATGGACGGCCTGGCCCTGACCGACTCCCTCCGCCGCCACAACCCCGACATCACCATCGTGATCATGACCGGCTACGGCACCATCGAAACCGCCGTCGAGGCCATCAAGCGCGGCGCCGAGGATTACGTAACCAAGCCCTTCGACTACGAAGCCGTGCGCAAAAAAATCGCCCGGTTGATGGAAGTGATCGAACTGCGGGAGCGCGTTGCACAGCTCGAGCGCCACCTGGAGCGGCACCCCTGCTTCGAGAACATCGTGAGCGTCGCGCCGGCTATGGAGAAGGTGCTGGAGCGCGCACGCATGGCCGCCGCCACGGACGTTCCCGTGCTGATCCTGGGCGAAACCGGCACCGGCAAGGAGATGCTGGCGCGCGCCATTCACGGCGCCAGCCCGCGCGCCCGCATGCCGTTCGTGGCGGTGAACAGCGGCGCACTGCCGCACGACCTGGCGGAAAGCGAGCTGTTCGGCGTCCGCCGCGGCGCCTTCACCGGCGCTTATGCCGACGCGCCCGGCCTCTTTACCGCGGCCTCGGGCGGCACCGTCTTCCTGGACGAGATCGGCGAAATGCCCAAGGATATCCAGGTCAAGCTGCTGCGCGTCTTGCAGGACAAGGAACTGCGGCCGGTCGGAAGCACACGCTCGGAGCGCGTGGACGTCCGGGTGGTCGCCGCCACCAACCGGCCGCTGACCGAGCTGAGGTCGTCGCTGCTGCGCGAAGACCTCTACTTCCGCATCGCCACCATCGTGCTCGAAATGCCTTCGCTGCACTCGCGCCCGGAAGACGTCCTGGTGCTGGCCCAGCATTTCGCAGCGCGCCTCTCGCGCCGTTACAACCGGGAGATTGTGCTGGGGCGCCCGGCGCTCGAGCTCCTGCTCCACTACAGCTTCCCCGGCAATGTCCGGGAGCTGGAAAACCTGATCGAAAGCGTGGCGGCCGTCTCCGCCGACAACCCGCAGACCATCACCGAGCGCGACCTACGCCCCCTGCTCGGCGCGGGCGCACCCCCCGTCGCGAACCTGGCGCCCATGGGGGAGTCCCTCTCCATGGAGCAGATGGAGAAGCTGACGATTCAGCAGGCGCTGCGGGTCTCCGAAGGCAATCGCACCAAGGCTGCCTCGATCCTCGGAATCTCGCGCGACACCCTCTACCGCAAGTTGCGGCAGTATCAGGTCTGATTCGTATGATTGTCGGACAGTGTCCCGTTTTGCTACGTGCCGGAGCCATCCAGGCGATTGAAAACAAGCGCGCGCAATTGGCCTGCAGCGTGCATTACCAGGCCGCATGGCCGCACTCAGCAAACGCAAACAGATTCTCCTTTGGATCGTTGCAGCGTCCGTCGCTACCGCCGGGCTGATTGCCATCGTGGCCTGGGAGTACGGACCGCGGGCCCCCCGGCGTGCCATCTATGTGATCGGCAATCCTGAAAAGGGCGCTGCCCTGTTCTACGGGGAGAAACACTGTTCCACCTGCCACTCCGTCAACGGGACGGGAGGCCGCCTGGCGCCCGACCTGGCGGGAATCCACCCCGGCAAGCCGGCCATGGGCTGGCTCACCACGGTCCTCTGGAACCACGCCCCCGGGATGTGGCGCCAGATGCGCCGCTCCTACTCGCCGAGCCTCAGCCAGGAAGACATGGCGCACATCCTGGCCTTCCTCTACCAGGCGGGGTCCTCCGATCCGGCCGGCGATCCGAAGGCCGGCGCGCGCGTGTTTACCGAAAAGGGATGCGTCCGCTGCCACTCCGCCGGATCGGGCGGCGGGACCAGCGCGCCCGACCTCTCGCGCGTGGCCGCCTCCGGCGATCCGGTCGTCTGGATGCACGCCATGTGGAACCATGCCCAGGCGATGGTGGGGCCCATCACCAGGGAGTTGGGCACGTGGCCGCAGTTTAACGGCCAGGAGATGAGTGACCTCATCGCTTACGTGACCGCCGGCGCACCGGCGCACAAGCCGACGGCGTCGCGCGGCACCGCCGAACACGGCTGGAAGGTCTTTCAGGCCAAGTGCATCCAATGTCACGCCGTCCGCGGCAAGGGCGGAAAGACCGGGCCGGAACTGGGGCCTGACACGGACCTCCCGTTCAACTCCACGCAGTTCGCCGCCGTGCTCTGGAACCACGCGCCCGCCATGGTCGAACACGCCGGCAGCGCCGGGATCTCGACCCCCACGCTCGAAGGCGAAGAGATCACCGACGTATTGAAGTTCCTCACCAGCCTGCGCTATTTCGAGCCGGCCGGGTCGCCGTTCCTGGGTGAGCGCGTCTTTGTGGAACGCGGATGCGCCCGCTGCCACGGACCTCGCGCGGAGGGAACCAAAATCGCGCCGCGCCTGCGATCGGGCCCCGACGCCTTCACCACCGTATCGCTGGCTACCGCGCTCTGGAGCCACGGGCCGAAAATGAGCCTCCGGGCCGACGAGTTGAATATCCCATGGCCCAAACTCGAGCCCACCGACATCGGCGACCTGATCAGCTTCCTGAACGACCCAGTGCGCGCCCGGTAACCGCTCCTCTTGACATCCAAAAGAAGTCGTCTCATACTTCTTTTGAATGCCAAAAGGAGACGACAAGTCCGACATCCTCCAGGGGACTCTCGACCTGATGGTCCTGCGGACGCTCGAAACCATGGGCCCGCAGCACGGGTTCGGCCTGGCGCAGCGCATCCAGCAGATCTCCGGAGGCGCCCTCTCGCTCAACCAGGGGACGCTCTACCCCGCGCTGCTGCGCCTCGAGCAGAAGGGCTGGATCCAGTCGCACTGGGGCGCCTCCGAGGCCAACCGCCGCGCCAAATTCTACGAGATCACGCGCGCCGGGCGCCGCCAGGTTTCGCGCGAGACCGAAGACTGGGCGCGCACCGTCGCCATCATGCAGCGCTTCGTCGACCTGGCCGGGCAGGAGTAGGGCCATGTGGAAGCGTCTCTCGTCCCTGTTTCGCCGTTCCCAACTCGATCGCGAGCTTGGCGAGGAAATCGAGACGCACCTCGCCATGCAGGAGGAGATCTTCCGCCGCCAGGGCATGACCCCCGAGGCCGCCCGCCTGGCCGCCCGCCGGGAATTCGGAGGCGTCTCGCAAACCATGGAGGCCTACCGCGACCGCCGCGGCATCCGCTGGCTCGAAACATGCCTCGCCGACCTCCGCTATGCACTCCGCGGCCTGCGCCTTAGCCCCGGCTTCGCCGCCGCAGCCATCCTCTCGCTGGCCCTCGGCATCGGCGCCAACACCGCCATCTTCTCGCTCTTCCACACCCTCATGCTGCGCATGCTGCCGGTCGAGAACCCGCAGCAGCTCGTGTCTCTCTACCGCACCGGCGGATGGGGCCGCGGCTACGCCTCCTACCCCCTCTTCCTCGAAATCCGCAAGCGCACGGACCTGTTTCAAGACGTGGCCGCGCGCAGCGGCGTCGACAAGGTCCGGTTCACCAGCGGCTCCAACGACCGCCTGGAAACCGCGCAGCTCGAGCTGGTATCGGGCAACTACTTCCGCATGCTGGGCATCGCGCCGGCGATTGGACGCCTCTTCACGGATGACGATAACCGGACGCCGCACGCGCATCCCCTGGTGGTGCTCAGCTACGATTTCTGGCAGACCCGCTTCGGCGGCGACCCCGCCGTTCTGGGCCGCTCCGTGACGGTCTCGGAGCATCCGCTCATGATCGTCGGAGTGGCAGCGAAGGGCTTTCATGGCGTGGAAGTCGATCATCGCGCCGACCTTTGGGAGCCCGCCATGATGTCGCAGGGAGAGATTATGGATCCCGGCATGAACTGGGTCTGGATTGTGGGACGCCGCCGGCCGGAAGTCTCCGCCGCTCGGATCCAGGCGGCCATCGATGTGCTCTTCCGCAATTACTTGGCGTCGGTCTATGGCGCGAACCGGAACGCCGCATTTCGAAGCACCGCCCTGGCGCAGCACATCGAGGTACGGGATGGCGCGATCGGCCTGTCACTCTTGCGCGACCAGTTCGGGAAAGCGCTGACGATCCTGATGGCGGCGGTCGGCCTGGTGCTGCTGGCCTCCTGCGCGAACGTGGCCAACCTGCTGCTGGCCCGCGGGGCGGCGCGGCGCAAGGAGATCGCGCTACGCGTCTCGCTGGGAGCGGCGCGGGGCCGCCTGGTGCGCCAGGCCTTCACCGAGAGCTTGCTGCTGGCGCTGGCCGGGGCGGCCCTCGGAGTGCTTTTTGCGCTGTGGGGCACACACGCCATTCTCGGCTTCCTGCCCGGCGGCTCGGAGGACTTATCGCTGGCCCGGCCCGACGGAGCGGCGCTCTGGTTCACGGCCGTGGTTTCGCTGGTCTCGGCCGTTCTGTTCGGGCTCGCGCCGGCGCTCCGCTCCACCGCCGTCCATCCGGCCGGGGGATTGCACACGGCGGCGCCCGCCGGCGGCCGGAGTCCCGGCCTGCGCAGGGCGGTAGTGATCCTCCAGGTGGCATTTTCGGTGGTGCTGGTCGTGCTGGCGGCGCTCTTCGGCAACAGCCTGAGCACGGTGCGCGCGGTCGATCTGGGGTTCCGCAACCAGGCCGTGACGGCCTTCTCGCTGGATTTCCCGGAGTCGTGGAAACCCGAGGACACGGCCATCGTTCGCCGCCGGCTGATCACTCAATTGGAGGCGCTGCCGGGCGTATCGCTGGTGAGCTACGGCTTTCCCGGGCCGTTTCTCGGGGGCTACTCGAGCATGAGCGTGCAGATCCCCGGTTCGCCGGTGGCATCGCAGGAGCCGCGCTGGGTGAGCATGCAGAATATCGGCCCGCGGTATTTCGAGATCCTGGGAAGCCCTCCCCGGGCAGGCCGTGAGTTCACGCGCGCCGATTTCACCAAAGCGCCCGCCGTGGCAATGGTGAACGAGGCCTTCCTGCGGCAGTTTCTTCCGGGTGAGCCGCACGTGCTGGGGCGGTTGCTGAACCTTGGCAAAGAAAATATCTCGATCGTCGGGGTGGTGCGCGACATGCACCACCACGGCCTGCGGGAGAAAGTCGATCCCACGGTCTACCTGCCGCTCCCGCTCGATTCCGTCCAGTGGGAGCCCTCGCTGCTGGTCCGCTCGGCCCTGCCGCCGGCCCTGCTGGCTCCGGCCATTCGAGCCGAACTCGCCAAGCTGGGGCCGCAGGTCTCATTTTCCGAGCCAAAGACCATCCGCCAGGCGATCGACGAATCCATCTACCGGGAGCGCCTTCTCGCCACGCTGGGCGGCTTCTTCGGCCTGCTGGCCCTGGCGCTCGCCGCCATCGGCCTCTATGGCGTCGTCTCTTACGGAACCGCGCGCCGCTCCAGCGAGATCGGCATCCGCATCGCGCTCGGAGCGCGCCGCCGTTCGGTCGTCTGGATCGTGGTCCGTGACGCCGCGCTGCTGGTCGCCGGCGGCCTACTCCTGGGCCTGCCCCTGGCCTTCGGCGCCGGCCGCCGCATCTCCACCATGCTGACCGGCGTCCCCGAAGCGGGCCTGGCCACTCTCTCCGCGACCGCCGCCGTCCTTGCCGCCGTAGCGCTGATCGCCGCCCTGCCCCCCGCCCGCCGCGCCGCCACCCTCGACCCCATGCGCGTGCTGCGATCCGAGTGACGACAGTTCCCCATCCGTCCAGCACGCGGCCGTCTTTCCCTCCGATCTCCGCCGTGAGCGACCTCGCGTCATAATGGACAGACCCGCCTATGCCTGTCGTAGTCTGCATGCTCCGGGGCGTCAACCTCGGCCCCCACAAAAGGATGAAGATGGAGGATCTGCGGACGCTCTGCGCCTCCCTCAAACTGCAAAACGCCCAGACCTACGTGCAAAGCGGCAACGTGGTTTTCCGGACGCGCGAAACCGACCTGCCGCTCCTCGCCAGGCGCCTCGAAGACGCCATCGAGCGCACCTTCGGATTCCGCTCGGATGTCATCCTACGCACCGGCGCCGAATTGAAGGACGTGATTGCCCGCAACCCTTTCGCGGGGCGCAACGGAATCGAACCCAATAAGCTTCTGGTCACGTTCCTCGCCGGCGACCCCGGCGACGAGGCCCGCGCCAAAGTGCGCGCCATCCGGACCAATGCCGAGGAACTGTGGATCGATGGCCGGGAGCTCTACATCTACTACCCCGACGGCATGGGCCGTTCCAGACTCACCTTGACCGTCATCGACCGGGCGCTGAAAACCTCCGGCACCGGCCGGAACTGGAACAGCGTCACGAAGTTGCTCGAGCTGGCTGAGAAGCTGGAAAAGCCGGAATGAGAGTCCGGTCAGCCCTGGAACCGGCGGGCTGCCCACGCGATCGGCAGACCCACCAGCAGAACCACCGCGAGCACTCCGTTCACCAGCACGGCCCCGTGCGGGGGCGCGCTCTTCGCCACGCGAGACAGCGGCAGCACCACGCGATTCATGAAGAGATAGATTCCGCCGCCATAGAGCAAGCCGGCTATGACCCAGTGCCGCGTGAGGAGCCGCACCCTGCGCGCCGCCATGCAGAACAGCGCGGCCCACGTGAGCGCGATCGCGAAATGCAGGACCACGCCCAGAGCCGCCGCCGGCCATCCGCCTTTGAATGCCCCGGAGCCCAATAGCCCGCTGGCAATCGACTGCGGAATCCGGATCGCTTTCACGCCCCGCAGGCCGTAGAACACGATCGGGTCGGTCAAATCCAGCGTTCCGGCGATCAGCCCGCCGATGAGAATTGCCTTCCGCCCGGACTTTCTCTTCATTCGCACATCGGGCTTCTGGCGAACGCGTACTCCTTCACCACGCGCCCGCCGATCAGGTGCTCCTGAATGATCCGCTCCAGCACCTCCGGCCCCGCCGAGTGGTACCACACGCCTTCCGGATACACCAGGGCGATCGGCCCCTGTTCGCAAATCCGCAGGCAGTTCGCCTTGGTCCGGTAGACACGGTCGAGCAGCCCCAGTTCCGCCAGCCGGCGCTTCAGGTAATGCCACGCCTCGCTGCCCGCTTCCTCTTTGCAGCACTTCGGCTTGCTCTGGTCGCAGCAGAGAAAGATGTGGCGCCGGATCTTCGGGATGTCGAGTTCCTCCGCGAGACGCTTCAGACGTTCGAGATCGGTCATGCTTACGCCAGTCGTACTGCCGGGTTCGTCAGCTCGCCGATTTCCGGCACCCGAATGGTCACGATGTCGTCGGCCGCGAGCGCCGCCTCTCTCGGCACGATGATTCCCGTGCCCGTCAGCAGCACCGTTCCGCAAGGCAGGTGGTTGGCGCGCGACAGGTATTCGATCAGGGACTCGATCGACCGGTGCAGCTTGGAGATCGAGACGCTCCCCGCGAACAGCTCTCGTCCCTCGCGCATGATGTTGCAGGTCATTTGCAGCCGGCTCGGATCGGGAATCTCGTCCGCGGTCACCATCACCGGCCCCAGCGCGCAGCACCGGTCGTAGAACTTCGATTGCGGCAGGTAGAGCGGGTTCTCCCGTTCGATATCCCAGGCCGAAACGTCGTTCGCCAGCGTATACCCCGCGATGCGGTTATGACAGCCCAGCACGACCGCCAGTTCCGGCTCTGCCGCGGTGAACTCCGAATCGGGACGGATCCCGATCGGCTGACCGGTGGGAACGCAGACCCGCGCGGTCCCTTTGAAAAAGATCTCCGGGCGCGCTTCGCGGTACACGTGCGCGTACATACCCTCGCGCGTGCCGTGCTCGGCATCGCGAAACGTGGCGCTGGTTTCGTACGTGCAGCCGCAGCCCCACACTTCCGGCGGCGTCACCGGCAGCAGCGGCGCCATTTCTTCGGGATGGCGCGAGGCCAGGTGCGCCGCCAGGTCCGCCAGCGGTTCGTCCTCCACCTCGGCGCGGCGGAACAGGTCCACCATGCTGTGAGCGGGAATCGGCCGGGCCGATCCTCCTTCGAAAACGGCGGCGATCACCGCCCCATTGATTTTGACTTGTCCAAGATGCATTAGTACTTGAGGTAAATGGTTTTATAGTCGCTGTAAAATTCGAGCGCAGCCGGGCCCTGCTCCTTCGGCCCGAAGCTTGATTCCTTGGTGCCGCCGAACGGAAGTTGGTACTCCACGCCTGCGCTGGGAAGGTTGACGGTCAGCAGGCCGGCCTCGGCGCGGTAAATGTATTGGAACGCGCGCGAGAGATTGGTGGTCTGTATGGATGAGGAAAGCCCGAACGGAATGGCGTTGGCCATCCGCATGGCGTCCTCGAAATCCCTGGCGCGCAAAATGGCCAGCACCGGCCCGAAAATCTCCTCCTGCGCGATAGTGTGGCTCTCTTCGACGTCCGCGAAAACCGTCGGCTCCACGAAAAATCCCTTGGCCAATGCGCCTTCCGTCAGCCGCCGGCCGCCGCACTTCGGCGCGCCCGATTCCTTCCGCCCGATTTCGATGTAGCGCAGCACGGTCTCCATTTGCGCCTGGTCCACACACGGCCCGATCTCGATTCCCGGCTGCATCCCGTCCCCCACCGTCAACCGTTTGGTACGTTCCACTACGGCGGCGACAAACCGGTCGTAAATTGATTCTTCCACGATTGCGCGGCTGGTGGCGGTGCATTTCTGTCCGGTCGAAAAGAAGGCGGCGTTCACGACGTTTTCCACCGCCGCCGGAAAATCGGCATCCGCCAGCACGATCGTCGGGTTCTTTCCGCCCATTTCGAGCTGAATCCGCAGCCGCCTCTTCGAAGCCCGCTCGTGCAGGCGGTTCCCGACGCCGCACGAACCCGTGAACGAGACGGCCTTGAGCGGCGGGGCGTCGATCAACGCGTCTCCCAGTTCGCCGCCCGGCCCCGCCACGAAGTTAACCACGCCTTTCGGAATACCGGCTTCGTCGAGCGCTTCCACGATCCGCCACGCGCTCAACGGCGCGGCCGACGCGGGCTTCAGCACCACCGTGTTGCCGCAGATCAGCGCCGGCGCCAGCTTCCACGCCGGAATAGCGCTCGGAAAGTTCCAGGGCGTGATCAGTCCCGTCACCCCGATCGGTTTGCGCAGGGCGAACATGTGGACGCGGTCGCGCTCCGAGGGCACCAGCATGCCGGGCATGCGCGCCCCTTCGCCCGCGAAATAGCGGAGGATGTTGATCGACCTCCGCACCTCACCCTTGGCTTCCGGCAGCGTCTTCCCCTCCTCCCGGGTCATATCCGCCGCTACCTGCTCGAATTTGCGGTCGAGAATGTCGGCGGCCTTGTAGAGGACGTTGCCGCGCGCCGGGCCGCTCGCGCCCGACCATCCGGGCAGCGCCGCCCCTGCCGCGGCGGCCGCGTCCCGCACATCCTGCGCCGTGCCCTTCACGAAGTCGCCCACGTTCTCGTCCGTGTTGGCGGGGTTGCGGTCCGCAAACACCTGGTCCCGCTTCACCCACTCGCCGTTGATGTAGTTTCGAAAAAGCTCAGCCATAATCTCCGTCGCGCTTACCCCGCTGGCTTGATCCGCAAGACGACTTCGGGCCTGAAGTAGGCGTCGTTGCGGGTAAAGCCCGAGAGGGAAGCCACTATATTATCTGGAAAGCGCTGGAGCTGCGCGTTGTAATGCTCCAAGGTCTCGTTATATTTCTGACGCTCTACCGCGATGCTGTTCTCGACGCCCGCCAGTTCGTCCTCGAGCCGCAGGAAATTGCGGTTCGTGCGCATCTTGGGATAGTTCTCGCTGAGCGCCAGCAGGCTCCAGAGCGCGAACGAGAGGTGCGCGTTGGCTTTCAGGGTCTCCTCGGGTGTGTGTGCCGCGGCCAGCGCCGCGCGCGAGTCCGCCAGGTCGCGAAACAACCCGGTCTCTTTCTGCACATACCCTTTCACCACCTCCGCCAGCTCCGGCGCAACCTGCGCCCGCTGCTCGAGCACCAGTTCCACCTGGGCCCATTGCGCGTCCATCGCCTCCCGCTGCTCGACGAGGTGACGGCGCACGCTGGCGAACTTGCTGCCGGCCGCTGCCGCCAGCACCAGCACAAACGGAGCCAGGATAAGCAGCTTCTTCACCGGTCTACGATCTCTCCAGCTGGGCCACGGCCTCGGTCACCGGGTCGATCTCGTGCGGATGGATCCGCTCGTCGCGCACGTCCAGTAACTGCTCCCGGCCCGCCGGGGAGCACAATATCACCGCCGCCCCCAGCCGCGCGAGCAGGAGCTTCTTCATGTTGATTTTTCAGTGTACTACGCGCCTGTTCTGGATTCTCGAATCGCGCTTCTGTTAAAATGAGGTTCGTACTGGGACGTCGTCTAACGGTAAGACTGCAGACTCTGGATCTGCGTATCGGGGTTCGAATCCCTGCGTCCCAGCCAAGCGAGATGTTGACGGCGGCGCAGATCAGTCCCCAGATTACCAGGCCCCTCTGATGTTCGGTGGTTTGCAGCAGGTGTTGGGCCGGCAGCAGCAGGGATTTCGGGATGGCCAGGAGGCAAACCACCGCCATGATCGGAATCGACGGCAGATACCGGCTGCCGTATGCCAGGCGAATCAGCGGGCTGCTCAACGCGGCCGCGCTGCAACGGCGCCCGGCGAAGAGGTTCACCGGGCGCCGTTACTGGATCTGTGTAGTCGGGGAGTCGGTGGATCAGGAGCGCGCGCGGGTGCGGCGGCAAAGCCCGATGCCAGCCAGGGCACATCCAACGAGCGCCAACGTGCCGGGTTCCGGTACGCCCGTCAATGGCTGGTTGAACAGCACGTTGTCGATCGCGAAGTCGAAAGTCGTGCCTCCCAATCCAGGACCGTTGTAGAGGATCTGCACCGTGGTGCCGGTCGCCGCAAAGCCTTCGGTCGCGAGCGAGCCGCCGGTCGTGGCGAGTGAGAAATTAAGGCTGTGGCCGGCGTTGTCAGACATCGTGTAATCGCCCGCCAACGCGTTCAGAATATCGATCTGAAAATTGACGATCGGCTGATCGAACGTGACCACCAGGGGATTCGTGAGGCTCGCGTCACCGAACGAAGCGGTCGCATACACGTTGGTGAAATCGGTACTCTGCGATGTCTCGTTCGTCAGAATCACGCCACCTGTAAAAGTGGCCATTACACCCCCGACGTTGTAGACCAGGGTCTGTGCCGGACCCGCCGCCGCGAAATTATCCGGGCCAGCCGGCTGGTCCTCGAAATTGATGATGGAAGCCTGGCAAACCACGCTGGCGGGGAGCATGAACGCGAGCGCAACAAGAGCGGCGTGAGTTAGTTTCATTTCCGAATCCTCAGATCGGAACTTACAGGAAGATCTGAGGGTAGTCAAAGGGTTGGAGGGAGGGAATGGCCGAACTACGTACAATCCGTTACAGTGTATTCCTGATTACGTACGTTATATAACGATTGTTCCGTTTGGTGAATCCGACACAGGTTCTTTACCTCGCCGCGACCCGCCCCTTCGCCTTCTGCTCCTGGGCGATGATCTCCCGGATAAACGCCACCTCTGTTTCGCTGTACGGCTTGCCGTTGGTCTGGAAGATTTCGTGGAACCAGATGCTCGGCTGACGGTCCACGTACGGGTGAGCCCAGGAATCCCAGGGGAGCCAGGTTTGAGTGCGCCCGGCCACTAACCCCCAGTTGTAGGCTGCCACGTTGTACTTCTTGGCCACCGGCAGGATCCCCTGGAACGTGCTGCCGTTACCGCGGGCCATGTACTCGGTGCACAGGATCGGGCGGTGATACTGCTGCAGCCATTGGATGCGCTTCTCGAACTCCTCGGGTTTGTCGTAGTTGTGGAACGAGATCACATCCGACTGCTCGATCTGGACCTTCTCGATCGGCGTCAGCTTATCCGCCGACGACCAGTCGCCCTTCCACAGCCCGCTCGTGACCGGTTGAGTCGGCCGGCCCGCCCGGACATAGTCGAAAACCCGCGGCAGCAGCGCCTGCACCAGCGCCACCTTGTTGGGCGGCTCGGTCTTGCCGTAGCTGGAATCGTTGGTATTATCGGGTTCGTTCCACACGTCCCAGGCGAGAATGCGGTCGTCGTCGGCAAAGGCCAGGACTACGTTGGTGGCATACTCCAGGAACCGGTCGTACTGCTTGGGGTCTTTCAGCGCCAGAGCCCCCGGACTCTGCACCCAGCGCGAATTGTGGACGCCGGGACGCGGCCGCGGTTGAATCCCCACCGCCGGATAGGGGTCCCAGCAGGAATCGAAGATCACGAAAATCGGCTTGATCTTGTGTCGCTTGGCGATGCTCAAGAACTTATCGATGCGCTTCCGGAAGCCCCCGGAATCCTGCTTCCACAGCAGGTCATGGAGGAACACCCGCATCGTGTTCATGCCCAGGCTTTCGGCCCACCCCAGTTCCAGGTTGATGCGGTCCGCGTCGAAGGTATCGCCCTGCCACATCTCCAACTGGTTATCCGCATATGCCGGGATGTAGTTGCTGCCTACCAGCCACGGCTGGTGCGAATACCAGTCGTTGGCCTTATCTTCCGGCCATTTCTGCGATTGCGCGGAGGCGGTCCAGTTGAGGATAAAGAGGATAGCGGGGATGAGTAGGCGTTTCATGGTTCCGTGGAAAGCGAGTTTGGTCCGAAGATATCGTGTTACACATGCACGCGTCAAGGTAAGGGAGGGCGGCTGGGGGTCACCCGGCTCTGACTGGTGACGCCGTTTGCGCCGACCGCCGGCGTCGCTGTCCCTGCCGGCGCGGCCTGATTTTAGGTTCGATTCGCATTCGCGGCCAAACCAGCCGGACGGCAGAGATCACCAGCAGAATCAGAAATACACCGCCGTCGCCCAAAGATTGGTAGACGGTGCCGGATCGCACGACGGATACATCGATTGTGGCCCCTTGCTCCCGATTGGGAGGCAGGAGGTGGAGTATCCTTCCCTGGCTGTCGATGGACCCGGAGAGCCCGCTATTGGCGGCACGCAGCATCGGCAGACCGGAGGCGATGGCAGTGAGCCGGGCTCGCCGCAAGTGCGCCAAACCTTGGTTGGTGTCGCGGAAATTCTCCGTATTCACCATCGACACCAGAAAATCCGCTCCGGCACGCGCATATTCGCGAGCCAGGTCGGGATAGGTATCTTCCAGGCAGAGCATGACTGCAAAGGACTTACCGCCTTCCAGCGGCATTTGGGACTGCCCGAAGCCCGGGCTGAACTGAACCCATCCGTCCGCCGGGGTATAGCGGAAAGGCCAGGGCGTATGCTCGGCAAAAGGCACCAGGCGGCGTTTTCGATACCGATCCACGGAGCCGTCGATTCCGATGCGAACCGCCACATTATATAGGCGTTCCTGGTCGTCCTGGTCGATACTGCCGAACAATAAGGGTATGCCTGTGCGTTCGACCGCTCCTGTGGAAAACCCGGCCAGGTCGCCTTCGTAGCGCACCAGTCCGGGGAGGGCGCCCTCTGGCAGCACAATCAGGGCGGGGGAATCGGCCGCGGCCCGGTCGATCAGCCGGTTCATGACGGCCAGCAGGGGCGGCCGGTTCTCCGGGCGGTCCCAGCGGATCTCCTGGGAAATAACCGGCTGCACCAAGCCGATCCTCGCGGTGGCCGGCTTCGGCTCCGCCGCGAGGCGGAAAAGCCCGAACACCATGGCGGCCGCGAGCAACCCGCCGGCTTCGGCCAGGGCCAGCCCGCGCTCCCTGGGGCGGCTCCGGCGAATCGTCATGGCGATCGCTACGTTGACCGCGACGACCAGGAAGCTGAGCGCCTCCGGAGCCCCCACCGAGGCCAATTGGGCCAGCGGGGTTACTTCCGCAAGCGGCAAGCCCAGAAGAGCCCAGGAGATTCCGAAGAGCACCCGGCGCGAGAGAGTCTCCGATAGCGTCCATAGAACCGCCAACCACAGCAGGCTACCTGAATCGAAGCGGCAGCGGGCCCCGAGCCAGGCTCCCGCAGCCGGAACGGCCGCCCACGCCATCTGGTACAGAATGGCCGCCGCCAGGAACCAGCCAAAGCCGGTTCCGGTCAGGCGAATCCAGTGAGCGGTTCCGGCGGTATACAGCCCGCTGAAGAGGGCCAACCAGAGCCACGTGGCCCCAAAGCCACGGATAGGAAGTGCGAGGAAGAGGGGGACAAGTCCGAAGAAGACCAGCCACGGACCAAAACTGTAGGATTGCGCCACCGCCATCAGGGCTGCGGATAAGGCCACGAGCGCCACCCGGATTGAAGTACGACGCACCGGCTTACCGGTTTCGGGTCCTGCGCCGTCGCGCGAGACCGAGGCCGATCAGGCCGAGTCCGCTGAAGATCGTGTTTAGAGTAGCCACTTCCGGAGTCGCTAGCGGGATCACAGGGTTCCCGGACCCTCCGTCGCCGCCAGTTCCCCCGTCGCCACCAGTTCCCCCGGTGCCGCCCGTTCCCCCGGTGCCCCCAGTGCCGCCGGTGCCCCCATCGCCCCCCGCGCCGGAAGAGCCGTACAGCAGGCTCGGATCTCCGGTATCCGTGGCCGGATCAAAGGCCTGGACGTCGCCCACCATGTTGCCGTTCATATCGGTCCACCAGTACTCGAAGGCGTCCGCGGGGAAACTGGGATCTGCATCCTGCCAGCCGATCCAGACTGCGTCTTCATTCTGTATTCCCAATGGATTCATAGGGTCAGTGAAGATCAGCTCCGTGCCATCGACATTCAGGAGAGCATCCTGGAAAATCTTTGAGGTGGTTCCGGACCCTTCCGAACCAGCCAGGGCGGGGTTCTTCAGCTTCACGTGAAGACCGTAGACGATCATCCCGGTCCGGTTGGTCAGGTAGGCACGCGTGAACGCATGGGCCGTACCGGAACTGCAGACTCCGATAGCCATCAGAGCTGCAAAGCGATAGATCGCTCTCGCCGAAAAGCCCACGGTGAACGTAAAACCTCCAAGCCAGGATCGTGCAGAGTCAATGTAACAGGATGCACGAATTGTTCTCAATAGCACTTTCGTTATCAGGGATCTATATACGTACCAGTCTGGTATCCTGAGAAGAAGCCGCTCGGAACGTCTGGTGGAAACATTTGAAAGTCGGTTTTGTCAGTCTGGGTTGTCCCAAAAACCTTGTGGACAGTGAAGTGATGATGGGGCAACTGGTGGCCCGCGGCCACGAGTTGACGCCACATCCCGATCAGGCCGAAGTTCTGGTCGTAAATACCTGCAGTTTCATCGACCCGGCCAAGAAAGAATCCGTCGACACGATCCTCGAAATGGCGGAATACAAAAGGGTTGGCCGCGCCAAGAAGCTGATCGTCGCGGGATGCCTGGTGGAGCGCTACCGCGGCGACATCCGTCAGGAGCTGCCGGAGGTCGACGCGCTGATCGGCACCAACGAGCTCGACAGCATCGTGGCTATTTGCGAGGGCATGGAGCCTCCGGCCAACCCCCTCGAGCCCTACCTGTATCACGACCTGACGCCGCGCGTGCTGGCCACTCCGCGGCACTTCGCGTACGTTAAGATCGCCGAGGGCTGCGACCATCCCTGCACCTTCTGCGTGATCCCCCAGTACCGCGGCAACTTCCGCAGCCGGCGCTTCGAGTCGGTGATATCCGAGGCGACGCGCCTGTTCGGCCAGGGCGTGCGGGAACTCAACCTGATCGGGCAGGATACCACCTGCTACGGCGAAGACTTGGGCCTCAAGGACGGCCTCGCGCACCTTCTCGAACGGCTGGCCCGGATCGAAACACCGCACGAAAAATGGGTGCGCTTCCTGTACGCATACCCCAATAAAGTCACCCAGAAGCTGCTCGATACCATGGCCGCCCACCCCGCCCTGGTCAAGTACATCGACATGCCGCTGCAACATGCCAGCGCGCAGGTCCTGAAACGCATGAAGCGCGGCGCCTCGGGCGACCTCTTCCTGAAGCTGCTGGAACGGATTCGCCGCACCATCCCCGGCGTGGCCATACGCACCAGCTTTATCGTCGGCTTCCCCGGTGAGACGGCTGCGGATTTCGAGGAGCTGCGCCAGTTTGTAGAAGCGGCCCGCTTCGACAACATGGGGGTATTCACCTATTCCGACGAAGACACGAGCAAAAGCTACGCACTCGACGGCAAGGTGGACGGCCGCACCATCCAGAACCGCAAGCGCCGCCTGATGGCCCTGCAGCGGAAGATCTCGCGCGCCCGCAACCGGGCCCTGGTGGGCCGGGAAACACCGGTGCTGGTCGAGGGCCCGTCGCAGGAGACCGACCTGTTGTGGGAGGCTCGTATGCCGGGCCAGGCTCCGGAGATCGACGGCGTCGCGCTGGTGAACGATTTCGAGGGCCCCGAGCCGCGCCAGGGAGAGATTCGCCGGCTGCGCATCACCGAATCGCATGACTACGACGTCGTGGGGACTCTGCTTCCTCCAACCGAAGCGACGCCGGCATATTCCGCCGCGCCGCTCATCCAGATCGGCGTATGAAGTGCCCTATTTGCAAGAAGGAAACCAAGCGCGGCGATCCGGAGTACCCGTTCTGCAGCGAGCGGTGCCGCCTGATCGACCTGGGCAACTGGGCCTCCGAAAAGTACGTGATCTCTACGCCCGTGAAACCAGACGCACCGGATGAAGAAGACGACTGACCGCCTCGCCAGGGTGCTGGCGACCTGGTTCGGCTGCGGGCTCTCCCCCTTTGCCCCGGGAACCGTGGGCTCGGCGGCGGCTATCGGGATTGCCCTGGCGCTTGAAAAATACGCGTCGTTCGAACCGTGGCAGTTTCCGGTCCTGGCTGCGGTGATCTTCGCCCCCGCGGTTTGGGCTGCAGGAACGGCGGCGGCAGCGGCCAAGCTCAAAGACCCGGGCTTCGTGGTGATCGACGAAGTGATCGGCCAGTGGATCGCGCTGGGCGGCGCCCGCACTCTGAACTGGAAGAGCTGGGCGCTGGCCTTCCTGCTGTTTCGCCTGTTCGATATATGGAAGCCCGCGCCGGTGCGCCAGTTGGAAGATTTGCCGGGCGGGCTGGGTATCAACGCCGACGACGCCATGGCGGGCGTTTATGCCGCACTTGTGTTATGGCTGGCAGGATGGTTCAATCTTTATTAAATATGCCTCTCCGGAAATCTTCCGACTCCAAGCCTCAAATCGAGCGAGTCACGCCGCCCGCGGCCATAGCCGGCGGCGAGTTGCAGATTCGGGGTAAAGGGTTTGCGAAGTCGGACCGGCCGCGCGTCACCATCGGGGAAGTAGGGGCGCCCATCATCATCGGTTCGGACTCTTTCGTGATTGCGCGCGTCCCGGAAAACGCCTCGGCCGGCGAACTGGTGGTCGAGAGCGGCAATCAGGCCAGCGAGTCGTGGGCCTGCGACATCGGCGTTCAGATCGCCGACGGACTGCACCCCGTCGCCAATCCGGCGGTGGACGCCTTTGGCAATATCTACAGCACGTTTAGCGGCTCGCGCGGGCAGAAGGTGCCGGTCGCGGTGTTCAAGATCGACCTGAATTTCAGTGCCAAGCCCTTCATCAACGACCTGATGAACGCCACCGGCCTGGCCTTCGACAGTGAGGGGCAGCTTCACATCTCCAGCCGCTACGACGGGTTTATCTATCAGGTGACCCCCAACGGCAACATGTCGGTATATGTGGAAGGCATGGGCGTGGCCACCGGGCTGGCCTTCGATCCGGATGGCAACCTGTACGTCGGAGATCGCAGCGGCACGATCTTCAAAATCAGCCCCAACCGCCAGATTTTTGTATTCGCGACCCTCGAGCCTTCCATCGCCGCCTACCACCTGTGTTTCGGACCCGACAGGTACCTGTACGTAACCGGCCCCACCACGTCGAGCTTCGATTCGGTTTACCGCATCTCGCACGAGGGCGAAGTCGAGATCTTCTACCGCGGGCTGGGGCGTCCGCAGGGCATGGCATTCGATGATGAGGGACGGCTGTACGTCGCCGCATCGATCAGCGGGCGCAAAGGCGTAGTGCGAATCGACGGCGAGCGCAACGCCGAGCTGTTTCTCTCCGGGCCCGGAATCGTCGGCCTGGCTTTCACTCCGTCGCGCGCCATCGTGGTGGCCACCACCAACGCGCTGTACCGCGTGGATGCCGGCATCAAGGGCAGGCCGCTGGTCTGATGGACGCGGAGATCATCGCAGTCGGCTCGGAGATGCTGACGCCCGAGCGCCTCGACACGAACTCGCTGCACCTCACCGCCGAGTTGAACAACCTGGGGGTGGAAGTCGTCGCGAAGTGCGTGATCGGAGACGACCGGGAGCGCCTGGCCGCGGCCATCCGGCTGGCCCTGTCGCGCTCCGGCATCGTCATCCTCTCGGGCGGACTGGGGCCCACCGAAGACGATGTCACGCGCGACGCCGCGGCGCAGGCGCTCGACCGGAAGCTGATCTTCCATCCCGAGATCGCCGAGGCCCTGGAGCAGAGGTTTCTGCGCGCCAATCGCAAGATGGCGGAGGTCAATAAGCGGCAGGCCCTGGTGATCGAGGGCGCCGACATCCTGCCGAACGATCGCGGCACCGCTCCCGGACAGTGGGCGGAAGAGTCTGGGGCCGTCCTGATGCTGCTGCCGGGGCCTCCGCATGAGCTCAAGGCCATGTTCGAGCGGCAATGCCTGCCGCGGCTCGAGCGCATCGTGCCCGGCCAGGCCATCCGCACGATATTCCTGCGGGTGACCGGGATGTCCGAATCGGATCTCGATACCTTGATCGCGCCGGTCTACAAGAAATACGTCAACCCGGCCACCACCATACTGGCCGCCAACGGAGATCTGCAGATCCACCTGCGGGCGCGCTGCTCCACAGCCGCCGAGGCGGACGTCCTTCTGGCGGAGGTCGCCGGCCCGATCGAGCTGTTGTTGGGCGACCGTGTGTACTCGCGGAACGGCGACTCGCTCGAAGCCGTCGTGGGGAATATGCTGCGCAAAGTTCATGCCACCGTGGCGGTGGCGGAAAGCTCGACCGGCGGAATGCTGGGCGAGCGTTTTACTTCGGTGCCGGGCAGCTCGGACTATTTCGCGGGCGGCTTCATCACCTACACCAACGCCATGAAGATGGAGCTGCTGGGGGTGCCGCCGGAGACGCTGGAGCAATACGGCGCGGTGAGCCGCGAGACTGCCGAAGCCATGGCCTCGGGCGCACGGCGGCGGACGCACTCGAACTACGCCCTATCGATCACCGGCATCGCCGGGCCGGCTTCGGACAGCAAATCGGCGCCGGTCGGAACGATGTATGTAGGCTTGGCGGACGCCGCGGGAACGCGCGTCGTGCACCGCCAGTTTCTGGGCGACCGGCAGCGCATACGCGTCTTCACTTGTCAGATGGCGCTCGATTTGCTCCGTCGGCGCATCTGCGGAAAAGAGTAGCGGCTTCTCAGAACCCGTTGCCCTTGTAGTTCACCAGCGACAGGAACTCGTCGCGAGTCGTCTTGCGGGTGCGAAACGCGCCGAGCATCGCGCTGGTCATCGCGCCCGAATGCTGCTTCTCCACGCCGCGCATCATCATGCAGAAGTGGCGCGCCTCGCAGATCACCCCTACTCCCACCGGGTCCACCATCTCCTGGATGGTGTGGGCGACTTCCTGCGTCAACCGCTCCTGAATCTGCAGGCGGCGCGCGAAGACGTCCACGATGCGCGGGATCTTGCTCAGGCCGATGACGCGGGTCTTGGGGATATACGCCACGTGCACCTTGCCGAAGAACGGCAGCAGATGGTGCTCGCACATGCTGAAGAATTCGATATCCTTGACCACCACCATCTCGTCGTATTTGACTTCGAACAGCGCCCCGTTGACGAGTTTTCGGACGTCCGTGCGGTATCCGCTGGTCAGGAACTTCAACGCCTTATCGACGCGCTCGGGAGTGCGCAGCAGGCCGTCGCGCTGGGGATCTTCGCCCAGCTTCGCCAGCATCTCGCGAACCAGGGGAGCGAGGTCGGGCTCCTCCGATTTCGGCCGGATCACTTTCACGACTGCTTTATTCGATTTCATCCGCTCTGATCTCAAAGATGTTCCGTTCCGTCTCGGCGATTCGAACCTTATCGAGCCGGGGCCACTCGCCGGGGAACGCGGCGCCCCAGTTGTGCTTCAGCCGCCGGCAGATTTCCGCCGCCAGGTTTTCCGACGTAGGCACGGCGCGCTCGAACTCCGCCACTTCGGCGTTCAGGTTGCGATGATCGAACGGCTCCAGGATCTGCCGCGCCACCAACCGGTCGAGCGCCGCGATATCCACGGCGGATCCGGTGGCTCGATCGAGCGGCCCGAGCGCGCTGATCTCCACTTCGTAGTTATGCCCGTGGCCATACGGATTATTGCACTTTCCGTATAATTTCCGGTTCTGCTCGTCGTCCAGCTGCGCCGCATGCAGACGATGGGAGGCCGCGAACCGGTAGCGCCGCGTCACGCGGAACACGGCGCTTCTCCAAAATAATCCACGAACAGATCGGGCGTCTCATAGACCCGCACCGAGCGCAGCCTGCGTTTCTCCGCGGTCAGGTGCGGCTCCAACCGCCGCCAGATGTCGCGGGCGATGTTCTCAACGGTCGGAATGACGCGGTCGAACGGCGGCACTTCGTAGTTCAGGAAGCGATGGTCGTAAGGGGCCACGATTTCGCGGTTCAGAATCTCCTTCAACTCCTTGAGGTCGAGAACCATGCCGGTGACCGGATCGGGCAGGCCCTCCAGGCTGACTTCGACCACGTAGTTGTGCCCGTGCCCGTGGGGATTCGCAGCCGGGCCGAAGCGCCGCCGGTTCTCTTCGTCCGAGAGGGCAGCACTGCGGCAGACATGCGATGCCGAGAATTCTACTTTCCGGGTAATGAGCATCGGTGCTTCTTCGACGCCGAAGGCCGCGATGGAGATACAATTAATTATAGATTTTCCTCATGCAACGCGTCAAAACTGACCGGCTTCTGCGGCTTGCCATTGGGATGCTCGTAGTCGCCTTGATCTACGTGATTTACGCTGGCATCCACGAACGGGTTGTCGTCGCGGGTGATGCCGCCCCGGAGTTTACCATCACGGCCGACAACGGCCGCACGGTATCGGTGCCTTCTTTCGGAGGCAAACTTCTGGTCCTCAACTTCTGGGCTTCCTGGTGTCCTCCGTGCGTTCAGGAGACTCCCTCGATGAGCCAGTTCGCGGCCGACTACGCGCAGAAAGGCGTCGTGGTGCTGGCGGTCAGTGTGGATAAGGACCTGAAGGCATACCAAGGCTTCCTGCAGAAGTACCACCCGGCGTTTTTGACGGCGCGCGACTTCCAGATCCACGAGGATTACGGGACCTACATGTACCCGGAGACCTACATCATTGATGCCAAGGGCAAGGTGGTGAAGAAGATCCCGGAGGGCGCCGACTGGAACGACCCGTCCGTGAGGCAGTACATCGATTCGCTGCTGTAGCCTGCGTGCTTAGTCTTTCCGATGGCGGTGGAAGAACTTCTTCTGCAGGTCCGGCCAAAACTCTGAAGTGAGATTCCCGGTGACGCTTCCGAGCAGGCTCGTGTCCAGGCGGCATGCCATCACCTCGGACCGGACACTGGCCGAGGGGTAGTAGATGTTGGACGCGGCAATCCCGGTCATCATGCCGAGGATCCCGGCGAAGTTGAACGTCGCCCGGCCATCGTCCCTCCGCACAATCACAACGCGGCTGATCGAATAGAAGACGCGTGAGCGCACCGACGACCCGGGACCCTTGCGGAAGTAGCGGGGATCTTCGTGGAACAGGTTGGCGTAGACGCCTGCACTGAAGAAGTTCTGCGTGGCTAGATCCGCCCAGGCCGCGCCGACGCGCCGGGCGTAAGCCGGTCCCCCTTCGCCGTATTTGGGGGTCTGGTTGCCCTCCTGGGAGAAAGCGGCGCCCATCGCGGCATTCACCAGATTGAAAGGATCGGCCGTCTCCTTCAGGGCCAAGGTCCACTTCTGGCGGTGGCTGAGGGGAGGAGCAATTCCGAGCGGGTCCGTAATCGTCTGATAATCCGGCATGATGCCGAGAATCCGCTGTTCGTTAAACGGCGCAGGGGCCGGCAGGGCGGGGACGGGCGCCGGGGCGATCGCCATCGGGGCGGCAGCCTCGGCGGAGTCCTGCGAAACGGCCGGGAGAGCGGCTAGGAGGCACAAAGAGGCAATCCGGCCAAGCCCCCGCAACTCACACCGCAGGATCACTGGCTGAGTAGGCGCGGGCGTGCTCAGGGATGTTACCTAAAGGCCTGGAATGGCTCTAAATGGCTACCGTAATTCGCAGGATCGGTAATCTTTTGTCCGTTTTTGCCGATGGGATTAGTGATGACCGTCGAGGACCTGATCGAACGCGAGAGGATGCTCAACCGCTTCAACCGCCTGATTGGTGAGTTGCTGAAGGGTACGACGGTCCGGAACACGTTTCATCCGTGGGAGATCGAGCTGTTGCTCGACATCGAGGGATGCGCCCTCGATCTGAAACGAAAGAGCGACACCCTGCGCCGCTATCAAAAGGCCGTGGAAAGACAATTGGATTACGGACCGGGGCCGCCCATGAAGCTTTCGGAGTTTCTTCAAACGCGCACCACGCGGCGGCCTTCGATCGCATAGTCGCCGCGCAGGACGATATTGATGGCCTCTGAATAGATCCGGTGCTCCTGCTCGAGGATGCGGGCGGAGAGCGCAACCGCCGTATCGTTATCCCTCACCTCCACGGCCGCCTGCAGAATGATGGGACCGGCATCGAGATCTTCGTCCACGAAGTGGACCGTGCACCCCGTGATCTTCACTCCATGCTCGAGCGCCTGGTGCTGCGAGTCGAGGCCGGGAAACGCCGGCAACAGAGACGGATGAATGTTCAGAATCCTCTGCGGGAACCGGCGGATGAACGACGCGCTCAGCAGGCGCATGAAGCCGGCCAGGCACACGAGGTCCACCTGGTTCTTCATCAACTCCTCGGCCAGCATCCGGTCGTAGACCTCGCGGTCGTAACCTTTGGAAGGAATCGACACGGCGTTCAGGCCGCGCCGCCGGGCCGCCTCCAGTCCGGGGGCTTCCGGACGGTTGGAGATGACCACTGCGATCTCAGCTGGAATGTCGCCGGCGGCGACATGGTCCGCGATAGCCTCGAAGTTCGATCCGCGCCCGGAAATCAGGATTCCGAGGCGCTTCATCGATACTCCACACGGGGACGTCCGCGCTTGTGCGCGATGACGGACCCGATGCGGAACGGCGCCTCGCCCTGCCGGCTGAGCAGCGCCTCGGCCTTCGCTCCACCGCGCGCCGGAACGGCGAAGATCATTCCAGCCCCGAGGTTGAACGTGCGGCGGTAATCATCGAGCGGGATGTTGCCGATGCGGCGCAACACTTCGAACACCGGCGGAATGCTCCAGGAATTCGTATCGATCGCGGCCGCCAGGCCCTTCGGCAGCATGCGCGGAGTATTGTCCGTGATGCCGCCGCCGGTAATGTGCGCGGCGCCGCGCAGCAGGCCGGCCTTGACGAGCGACCTCAGCGGCTTGAGGTAGCTGCGATGCACGGCCATGAGGGCCTCGCCCACGGTCGCGCCCACTTCGGGCAGCAACGTGCGCGGACCGTACCCCGCGATGTCGAACAGAAGTTTGCGCGCCAGCGAATAGCCGTTGGTGTGAAGCCCCGTCGAGGGCAGCGCCACCAGCGCGTCACCCTCGCGGATTCCCTTGCCGGTCAGCAGGCCCGTGCGTTCGGCGGCGCCGACGATGAATCCCGCCAGGTCGTACTCCGCATCCGTGTACAAGCCGGGCATCTCGGCGGTCTCGCCGCCGATCAGCGCGCAACCGTTGGCGCGGCAGCCGCGCGCGATTCCCGCAACCACCGACGCGGCCACATCCGCATCCAGCTTGCCCACCGCGAAGTAATCGAGAAAGAAGAGTGGCACGGCTCCCTGCACCGCGATATCATTGACGCAATGGTTGACCAGATCTTCACCGACCGTATCGTGACGGCCCGTGAGGAAGGCAACTTTGAGCTTGGTCCCCACGCCGTCGGCCGAGCTGACTAAGACCGGCTGCCGGAAGCCGTTTAGCCGGTAAGCCGCCCCGAACGAGCCGATATCAGTGAGAACGCCGCGCGTAAATGTCGTGCGGGCGGACTTCTTGATGAACGCTACGGCCCGGTCGGCCTCGTCGATATCGACACCTGCGTCGCGGTATCGTACCTGGTCTTGGGTAGGCAAATTTCAGTATAAGTCCCCGCCCCGGTGACCGTGGGATGTGTAACCAACCGGCCCCTGTCCGCGCCCTATTCTCCATTCCGAATTCACAGAGGGAGGGGTATATAATACGCAATACTTTTATGAAAAAGCTCGTCACATCGCTGCTCTTCGTGTGTGCGTGCGGATTCGCCGAGGCCCCGCAGGCCGTCGCGATTCACAACGCCAGGATTGTCACGGTCAGCGGCCCCGTCATCGGTAAGGGGACGGTGGTCCTGCGTAATGGATTGATCGAAGCGGTTGGAGAAAATGTAGCGGTGCCCGCCGACGCCTGGGTGGTGGAGGGCGAAGGGATGACGGTCTATCCGGGCCTGATCGATGCATTGAGCACGGTCGGAATTCCGGGCGCCGCCTCGGCCACAGCCGCCACCGGCGGACGAGGCGGACGAGGCCAGACCACGACTGCACCGGCTGCCGCAACAGCGGCTCCCTCTACACCGGCGCGCGGCCCGGAGGATCGCCCCGCGACCACCAGTTGGGTCGTGGCCGCCGACGAGTTGCAGACCGGCGACCGCCGCATCGAAGCCGTGCGCAGCGCTGGCTTCACTACGGTGGCCGCATTCCCGACGCGCGGCATCTTCGCCGGACAGGGGTCGCTCATCGACCTGATCTCCGACGAGAAAGCCGGCGATATGACCGTGGTGCCATCGCTCGGACAATACATCACCATGAGCCGGGGCGGCGGGTTCGGCATGGGCGGCGGATTTCCCAGCGCGCTGATGGGAACGATTGCCTACATTCGCCAGATCTACCTGGATGCGGCCCACTACCAGTTGGTGAAAGACGCCTACGCCAAAGATCCCCGCGGCATGGCGCGTCCGGAGTACGACCGCGCGCTCGAAGGCGTGATCCAATCGAAGCGCATCCTGCTGCCCGCCCAACGCCTGGTGGAACTCAACCGCATGCTGCGCTTCGCCACTGAGCTGAAACAGCCGGCCATCCTCTACGGCGGGCACGAGTGCTACCGTCCGGAAGCCGCGGCGCTCTTGAAAAAATACGATGCCCCGCTGCTCATCAGCCTGCACTGGCCGGAAAAAGCCCGCGACGCGGACCCCGACGCCGACGAGACCCTTCGCACGCTCGAGACCCGCGAGATGGCGCCCGCCGCTCCCGGGCTGCTGCAGAAGGCCGGCGTGAAGTTCGCGCTGTACTCCGACGGCCTCGAACAGCCTCGCGAGCTCCAGCGCGCCGTGAAGAAAGCGATCGACGCCGGGCTGCCGCGCGAAGCGGCCATCCGCGCGCTCACGCTCTCCGCCGCCGAGATCTACGGCGTGGCGGACCGCCTGGGCAGCATCGAGGCCGGCAAGATCGGCAACCTGGTAGTCACCAAGGGCGACCTGTTCGACAACATGACCAAAGTGGAGATGATCTTCGTCGACGGCCGGCAGTATAGGCCCGAGCCGGAGCAGGCGGCCCCGGGCGGCCGCGGCATGATGACGAGCAATCCGGGGGTGAACCAATGAGAAAGCTGTTTGCGGCCGCCCTTGTCGCGCTGGCGCCCCTGTGCGCCCAGACGATCGTGATCAAGAACGCCACCGTGATGACCGTTGCCAAGGGAACCTTCAAGGGAACAGTGGTGGTGAAGGACGGCAAAATCGCGCAGGTGGGCGAACAGGTGATGGAGCCGGCGGGCGCCACCGTAATCGACGCCAGCAACCAGTACCTGATTCCAGGCATCATCGACTGCCACTCGCACATCGCCATCGACGGCGGTGTGAACGAGGGCAGCGTGTCGGTATCCTCGATGGTCAACATCCGCGACGTGCTGAACCCTGACGACATCGCGATTTACCGCGCGCTGGCGGGCGGAGTGACCACCGCCAACATCCTGCACGGATCGGCCAACGCCATCGGCGGCTGCACGCTGCCCATCAAGCTGCGCTGGGGCAAGGATGCCGAGGGGCTGGTCTTTCAGGGAGCGACGCCGGGCATCAAGTTCGCGCTGGGCGAGAATCCCAAGCGCGCCGGAAATCCGCAGGGCGGCCGCGGCGCCGCGGGAACCACCGTGACCGCGCGCTATCCCGCGACCCGCATGGGCGTGGAGGACACCATCCGCGAGGCGTTCAACGAAGCCAAGGCCTACAAGGCGGAATGGGACGCTTACGACGCCAAAGTGGCGCGCGGCGAGCACCCGATCCCTCCGCGCAAGGATCTGAAACTCGAGCCGCTGAAGGAGGTGCTCGAAGGCAAGCGCTACGTGCATGCCCATTGCTACCGCGCCGACGAGATCCTGATGCTGCTGCGCGTGGCGGACGACTACGGCTTCAAGATCCGAACCCTGCAGCACGTGCTCGAAGGGTACAAAGTGGCCAACGAGATCGCGGCCCACGGCGCCGGGGCCTCCACGTTCAGCGACTGGTGGTCGTACAAGGTGGAAGCGTTCGACGCCATTCCGTATAATGCGGCGCTCATGGCGAAGCGCGGCATCGTGGTCAGCCTGAACAGCGACGACGCCGAGCTGATGCGCCACCTGAACACCGAAGCCGGCAAGGCCATGAAGTACGGCGGGGTGAGCGCCAACGACGCCCTCGCCATGGTCACGCTGAACCCGGCCAAGCAGCTGGGCATCGATAACCGCGTGGGGTCGATCGAAGTGGGCAAGGACGCCGACCTGGTGATCTACGACAAGTTCCCGCTCTCCGACTACGCCAAAGTGCAGAAGGTGCTGATCGACGGCACGGTGTACTTCGACCGCGACAAGGAACTGAGCGGGCGCGCGGCGAAGAAAGCCGAAAAGCAAAAACTCATCGAGATGGAAAAGCAGAGCCAGCCGCGGCAGATGCCGCCCACCAGGAGGCAGGGAGCATGAAACTCTTCGGAATCTTTTTCATCGCCGCGATGGCAGGTTGGGCCGCTGCGGGTGAGGCCATTCTCATTCGCGACGCGGATGTCTACCCGGTGACCAGCGCGCCCGTGAAGAACGTCTCCGTGTTAATCCGCGACGGAAAGATCGCCGAGATCGGCCCCAAGATCGCCGCGGCGAAAGGCGTGCGGGTGGTGGAAGCCAAGGGCCTGCGTGTCTACCCAGGCATTATTGATTCCGGCACAGAGCTGGGCCTTTCGGAAATTTCCGCCGAGCGCATGACGGTGGACACCGGCGAGCTGGGAGAGTTCATGCCGCAGCTCCGCGCGCTGGTAGCAGTTAACCCGGAGAGCGAGCACTTCGGGGTGGTCCGGGTGAACGGCATCACCAGCGCGATGACCTTCCCGTCTTCGGGTGGAGGCGGCGGGGGCCGCTTCGGGGGCGGCGCCAGCCAGATGATCGCCGGCCAGGCCGCGCTGATCCACACCGACGGCTGGACGTGGGAGGAGATGGAAATCAACCGGTCGGCCGCCATGCACGTAATTTTCCCGAGCCTGGGAGGGCGCGGCGGACGCGGTGGACCGGCGCCCGACAGCGCCTTGCTCGAACTGTTTGGAAACGTGGGCGCGACAGGCTTTGCCCAGCAGAAGCGCAACTACGAAGAGCAGGTCGCCAAGCTCACGGACTTCTTCGAAGACGCGCGGCGCTATCAGAAGGCGCGGACGGCGGGCGCGCCCGGCTTCGAGCGCAACCTGAAGTACGAGGCCATGATCCCGGTGCTCGAGCGCAAAATGCCGGTGGCCGTCTCGGTCAGCCGCGCTTCATGCATCCACGACGCCATCGCATTCGCCGAGAAAGAGCATATCCGGATGGTGCTGCTGCAGCCGCGAGAGATCCTGAAGGTCGCGGCTGAGGTCAAAGCGAACAACATCCCGGTGATTCTGGGCCGCGTCCTGGCCCTGCCCGAAACCGAGGACTCCCCTTACGACGAAGCGTTCACCCTCCCCGGAGAAGCCTACAAGGCCGGCCTGAAGATCGCATTCGGGACCTTCACCAACGAGTTCGTGCGTAACATTCCCTACGAGGCGGCGACGGCCGTTGCATTCGGGCTGCCTTACGACGAAGCGCTCAAGGCGATTACCATCAACCCGGCCGAAATCTGGGGTGCTGCCGATCGGATCGGCTCGGTGGAAAAGGGTAAGGACGCGG
The DNA here is from genome assembly GCA_963836015.1 of Bryobacterales bacterium. Lineage (GTDB taxonomy): Bacteria > Acidobacteriota > Terriglobia > Bryobacterales > Bryobacteraceae > CAWCDJ01. Next base: position 165,506 of record CAWIIF010000006.1, read on the forward strand.
ACCTGATGGTAACCGACGGCGACCCTCTAGAGATCCAGACACAGGTCAAGCACCTCTACATTAAGGGCAACGAGGTCCCTCTGACCAACAAGCAGACCCGGCTCTACGAGAAGTATTCCAGCCGTCTGTAGGAATCACATGAGCCGCGGTGCGCCTTTGCGGCTCATGTCACAATCTTCGGCTTAATTACGATCACGCCCAGCGGTTTCATGACCTCCGCCAGCCGTTGAAACATCGCCTCGTCAGTGTAAGTTCCCACGATCGCGCCGCCCGACCCGGCGAAGTTGGACGTCGCGCCCGCACGGCGCGCGGCGTGGACCATCTCCAGGTTGCCCCGGTCGATCTGGTAAATACGCGCCCGCAGGTCGAAGTTGGCGTCCACCAACTGGTCGAGCCTCTGGTAATTCCGTTCGAGCAGGCAGCGGCGGCCTTCTTCGGCGTAACCCGCCCAGGTTTCCATGGCCGAAACTACTTCCGGGTCGCCGCGGCGCCAGCGCTCCCGCAGGTTACTGTGAAAGACTTCGGTTCCTTCGCTCAGCGAAGTCCGGCAGGCCACATAGACGTTAGGCAGCAGGGCGGGGTCCAGGTGCTCGTATTCGCCGTATCCGCGAGTTTCCATGAGGTGGCGCGCGAAGTCCATATAGACCAGGCCGTGGTACGCCTGTATCACGCGGTCTTGCAGGCCCGCGGGCACGTTGAGCTCCTTCGTCTCGGTTTCGAGCACAAGGTTGGCTTGCACCGGCAACGGGATATCGAGGCCGTAGTATTGACTCAGGGCCCGTAGGGACGCGGTAATAATGGCGCTCGACCCGCCCAGGCCCAGCCGCTGCGGGATGTTGGATTCATACTCCAGCGTAAAATTGCGGTTTTCGAGCTCCACGCCGCGCTCCGCGCAATAGTCGATCAGCCGCACGATCAGGGCCTGGATGATTCGGATCCCGCCGTAGTAGCCGCGCCACCGCGTGGTGCGATACAGGTCGTCTAGGTTTTCGAAGACGGGCAGGTCCGCTTTGGAAGGCTTAATCTCCAGCCGCCCGCTGGGATAGAGCAGGACCCGTGCGCGGAAGTTAGACATCGCAAACGACAGAGTCTTGCCGAAATATCCATCACTCGGATTCCCCAGGAATCCGGCGCGCGCATAACCGTACGTTTCGATCATGGCCGGCTCCGCTCCGTGGAGTCGATCAGGATGGTTACCGGCCCGTCATTTACCAGGGACACATTCATGTGAGCCTGGAACACGCCGGTTTGCACCGGAACGGGTCCTTTTCTCGCTAGTTCCACGAAGTAATTATAGAGAGCTTCGGCCTGCTGTGGGGCGGCAGCCTGGTCAAAGCTGGGACGGCGTCCCCGCCGGCAGTCGCCGTAAAGAGTAAATTGCGACACAATCAGCAGTTCGCCCCCGGCATCCTGGATATTGCGATTCATCTTGCCTTGTGCATCGGGAAAGATCCGCAACCCCAGAATCTTGTCTCGCAGATACTCCGCGTCACCTTCCGTATCATCCCTTGATATGCCCAGGAACACGAGCAACCCCGCGCCGATGGCTCCGGAGGTAACGTCATTCACTTCGACCCGGGCCTCCTTTACACGCTGAAGCACTATTTTCATGACTTCCACTTAATGAGCTTTCTTATATTGACACAGCTTATGTTATAGTGTGCGAAGGGTGAACCGATGGCACGAACCAAAAGCACAGAAGATCTGACTACTCTCCAGATGGCCCTGGTGGGTTATCAATTCGAGAAGCAGAAGATCGAAGATAAGATTCGCGAACTTCAGGCGCAACTGAAGGGCAAGGGGGCCGCGCTGTCATCTACCGCGGCAGCCAAGAAGGCCCCGGCTGTGAAACGTGTTCTGAGCCCGGCGGCACGCAGGCGCATCGCTGCCGCACAAAAGAAGCGCTGGGCAGAGCACCGTAAGCGCGCCGCGCAGGCCGCCAAGGCCGAGTAACCCCGGGCATCCGGAGCACGCTGGCACGGACTCTCCAGTCCGGGGCCGATACGTGTTTTTGTTTACTTTTAGCGCGCGGTCATGATAGTCGGAACCGGTATCGATCTGGCGGAGGTGCCGCGCATTCGTGCCACCATCGAGCGTTTCGGCAACAGGTTTATCCAGCGTATTTATACACCCCTCGAGATTGCTTACGTCGAGCGCAAGGCCAACCGGTACGAGCGGTATGCAGCCCGCTTCGCCGCGAAAGAGGCGGGCATGAAGGCGATCGGGACAGGTTGGCGCCGCGGAGTAAGATGGCAGGATTTCGAAGTAGCCAACCTGCCTTCTGGGAAACCTACGCTGCGGTTTCACGGAGTTGCCGCGGAGGTCGCGCGGAAGCTGGGCGTCCGCAACGTCGCTTTGTCGCTGACGCATACGGCCGAGGCCGGCATGGCGCACGTAATCCTGGAAGATTGAGCCGGCGAAGGCCGCGCGGCGCGCAACTTAGCTGAGATCTAGCCCTGCCAGCTCACCGGTCGCGTCGCCGAAGTGCTCCATCCGAACCCCCATCCGGTCCATCATGCTGAGGAACAGGTTGCACATCGGGGTCTCACGGCGGTAGACCACGCGCCGTCCGGTCTTGATGGTGCCGTTCGCGCGCCCCGCGATCAACGTCGGCAGGTCTTCGTGCAGGTGGCGATTGCCATCGGAGAGACCGGCGCCGTAAACCACCATCATGTGATCGAGTAGTGAGCCGTCGCCTTCCTTGGTGGCTTTGAGCTTCTCCACCCATCCCGCGAACTGCTTCATGTGATAGGTATTGATCTCCGACACCTTCTCCATGAGCGGTTCCTGGTTCCGGTGATGCGTGAGCGGGTGGTGGCCGTCCGAGATGCCGATCTCGCGGTACGCGCGCGACGTACCTTCGTGCGTCACCAGGAAAGTAAGTACGCGAGTCAAGTCGGCCTGGAACGCGATGGTCATCATGTCGGTCATCAGCTTGAAGTGCTCGGCGAAATCGGCCGGGATGCCATAAGGCTTATCCATGTGCGGGTCGATCTGCGCGTTGTCCTTCTCGGCCTTCTCCAGTTGCCGCTCTACCTCGCGAATAGACGAAAGATACTCATCCAGCTTCCGTTTGTCCGTGGGACCGAGTCCGTTTTCTAGTTTCCTGGTATCTTCGGTTACGAAATCGAGGATGCTCCGCCGGAACATCGCCTGGCGCGCCCGGGCCTGCGGGCTCATCGGCACGCCGTCGCCGAACAGCCGTTCAAACAGCGCCCGCGGGTCGAGGACCGGGGGCAGCGGCTGCGTGGCACTCCGCCACGCAAGGTTATTGGTGTAGGCGCAAGAGTAACCGGAATCACAGTCGCCCGACTGCCGCGCGTCTTCCAGCCCGAGTTCCAGCGAAGGAAAACGCGTCTGGCCGCCCACTTCGCGCGCCACCAGCTGGTCCATCGAGACACTGGCGTGTATGTCGGTGGTGCTCTTTTTCACCTGTACGCCGGTAAGGTACGAGCCGCAGCACCGGCCATGGTCGCCCGCGCCGTCGAGCAGCGCGCGGCCGCTGTTGTGCGTCAGGTTGCCGAGCATCAGGATGTCGTCTTTGTAAGGCTCGAGCGACTTGAGCACGCGGGGCAGCTCGCCCAGCTTGCCTTCGTATTCCGGATTCCAATCGCGCATCATGATGCCGTTCGGCACATACACGAATGCCATGCGCAAAGGAGGCTTGGCGGCGGCGGCTCGAGCGAACGCGGGAACCATGGCATCGAGGAACGGCAGCGAAATGGCTGTCCCCATTCCCCGGAGAAACGAGCGGCGTGGCAGTGCCTTCGGAATCATCATCTCTTTGCGATCTCTTTTGGCTTACCCTGGTTTTGACTGGAGGTCGCTTCGCCTCTCCGCGATTGGAAAGGAACGCTGTCGACCACCTCGTAGATCAGCGACTGGAAGGGATACTTCGACTGGGACCAGTGCCCGGTAATCTCGTCGAGCGTACGGCGATCGTAACTTCCCAGGCCCCTTCCCAGCGCATAAGTCAGCATCTTCCCCGCCATGAGGCGCGCAAATTCGGGGAGCTGGCTTTCGAGCAGCGAGCGCATTTCGCCGGGAGTGGAAAACGTCTTGCCGTTGGGCAGCATGCCGCTGGCATCCACCGGGAACTTGCCGTCCATGGTCCGCCATTTGCCGATGCCGTCGTAATTCTCGAGGCCGAATCCCAACGGGTCCATCTTGCTGTGGCAGGAGGCGCAGACGGGATCGGCGCGGTGCTTCTCCATCTGCTGCCGGAGCGACATCGACGTGCCGACGGCCGCTTCGTCGAGCGGCGGCACATCCGGCGGCGGCGGAGGAGCCGGGCTGCCGAGTATGTTCCCCAGGATGTACTGGCCGCGCAGCACCACCGAGGTCCGCGTCGGGTAACTTGAAACGGTCAGAACGCTGGCCTGTCCAAGGATGCCGCCCCGCTGGTCGGTGGCCAGGTCCACTTTGCGGAACTCCGGACCGGTCACGCCCGCGATGCCGTAGAATTTCGCCAGCCGGTCGTTCAGGAACGTGTAGCGCGCATCCAGAAAGTCGGCCAGCGGACGGTTCTGGCGCAGCACATAATCGAAGAACAGGCGCGTCTCCGAATACATGGCATCGCGCAGTTCGGGACCCCACTCGGGGAACTTCTGCGGATCGGGCTTCACTACGTTGAGATTGCGCAGCTCGAGCCACTGACCCGCGAAGTTATCGGCGATGGCCGAAGAGCGGTCGTCGGCGAGCATGCGCTTCACCTGGGCGTCGAGCACGGCCGGCTCGTGCAGCTTACCTGATTCCGCCAGCCTCAGCAGCTCGTCGTCCGGCATCGAGCTCCACAGGAAGTAACTCAGGCGCGAGGCCAGCTCCACGTCGCTGACACGATGGATTTTGGAAGGATCGGTGGGGAACGCATCGTGTTCGATGCGGAACAGGAAATTGGGCGACACCAGCATCGCCTCGATGGCCAGTTGGATCCCCTGCTCGGTGGTTTCTCCGTTGGCCTTCGCCAGCGCCACGAACTTCGTGAGAGCGGCCACCTCCGCACGAGTCACCGGCCTGCGGTACGCGTGCCGGGCCAGCGTGGAGATGATCTTATCGACGCACGGCGCGCCGGTCTCCGGATCGCAGATGAGAATTTTCTTTCGGCTGGCGCGCACCACCTTGGCCGGGTAAGGCCCCACGAACGTGATCGAATCGAGATACTTATTCTTTTTGCTGTTGTACAGTTCCTTTGGGGTGAGCCCGCTGACGAAATCGTCGCCGATGAAGCCCGCGCGGAACTCGTGGTCGCCCTCGCTCAGGAAGAGCCGCATGTGCTCTTCCGAGTAGGGATTGAAATACACCAGCTCCGATGGCTTGGTTTCGGCGCTCTGGCTGTGCAGCAGCTTGCCATCCACCCAAAATCCCAGCGTCACCGGCTTAGCATTGGGCGCTCGCTCCCCGGGCAGGCCGAAGATGATGTCGTATTCGCCGTCAAACGGAATTTCGCCGGCCGCCTCGATGGTGCTCGCATCCACGCGACGGATCTTCTTGTCTTTGGCCGCGAACTGAATCTGGAGCGGCTTCTTTGGCAGCGGATCCGCGCCCAGAGCTTTCGCCGAGATCTTCTGCGCCGCCGAGAGATACTTCTCCATCAGCACCGGCGATACGGTCAGCACGTCGCCGATGTTATCGAACCCGTTGCCCAGGTCGTCGGTCGGAAAACTCTTTTCGGCATGGAACTCCACGCCCAGCAGATCGCGGATGGTGTTCGAGTATTCGGCGCGATTGAGGCGGCGCGCGGTCACGCGCCCTGGATCGGGCTTGACGTTCTTGTCGGCCAGCTCGAACTGATGCTGCACATAAGCGATGGCTGCATCCAGTTGCGGCGGCCGCGGAATTCCGCGCGGGGGCATCTCGCCGGCCCGGAGCTTGTCCAGAATGCGCTCCCAGTCGGAGCGGTTCGCGGTAAGTGACGCGGCCTTGGTAAAAGGCGCGATGACCATACCGCCTGAGGCGAGCTGCTGGTTGTGACACGGCGTGCAGGTCTTGGTCAGGACTGGCTGCACCGTGTTCTCGAACGAAGGGGCATCCGCCGCGAGGAGCAGTGGGACAGAGCAGCAAGCGCTTACGAGAATTCGACTGACGAGCATCCCCTGTAGGGGATGTTACTGCAAATAAGTGCCGATCACAACCGGGGGTGTGCGTCTGGAACCAATTACTGCTGCTTTTTCTTCTGCTGCGGACGAAAGCGCTGTCGCGGAACCGGATGGGTGCTCGCCAGCTCCGTATAAGCCTGGATGACACGGTCCTTCTGGGCGGGGTCGGCGATCACGTAACGGTGTTTTCCGGCGCCCGCCGCAAAGTGGGTGCGGCCATCGTCGAGCACCGAGATCGTGCCCTCGCCGGACACCTGGAAGTAGGTCTCCTTCGGGCGGATCGCGTAGAGCGCCGCGGCCATCGCCCAGGATGGCGCGTCATAGGGCATCGGCCTGGCAGCGCGGTAGGCATCCACTACCGGGTGCGCTGGAGCCCACGCGAAGCCCTCCAGGCCCGACGCGGGAAACGGCAGCGCATCCCCCACCTCCGAACCGCAGGCCACGATCGGGCTGGGCCATTCGGCCAGAATGCGGCGCGCGGCCCGGATGTCCGCCCGTATGCCCGGTTCCGGCAGGCCGTCGGGGTACGACCCCGCGCCCAGCACCAGGTAGCGCACCTTCTTCGCGATCAGGTCCTTGGCCTCGGGAAGATCGAGCACCGCCGCGAGGTCGGTGGCCGGACCGGTACAGACCACGATCGCGTTATCGTCGAATTGGGCCGACAGGTTGTTGCGGATCAGGGCCTGCGGGTCGGCCGTGTCGTTGAGCTTCTCGATCGAGCGCGGATACTGGGCCTTGCCTTCCGGAGTCTGGCGACTGAGCGGTGCGGTGAGCAGCGGCGTATCGGGAGCCGCTTTGGAGGAAAGCGCCAGGCCGATCGGCTGCGCGATCGAGAAAGGACCCGGCTCGCCCGTATAAAAGCGCACAAGCACGTCGGCGAACTCGGCCGATTGCAGGCTGGGACGGCTCACGCTGACACCGACCACGCGCGCTTCACCCTTGCTTTGAAACCCGTAGAGCATGGCGAGAGCCAGGGCGTCGTCGATCGTATTCCCAATGTCGGAATCGAAAACCACCCCCACCGGCGGCCGGCCCCCTCCGAATTGCATGATCGCTCGTTCCCTCCTGTGTGCCAGTATAGGCCGCGAAACGCAATCCGGTGCTGGAGCATCCAAATACACAGAGAACCAAGTTGTGGAATTTCCTACCCGTTCCAAGAAATCGGAGCCAGAGATGAAGTGTGCCAAGTGTGGCCATGCCGAGTCCGAACACGGCGCCACCGGCACCCGGCCATGCCTGGCCGCCGTCGGCGAGCTCGCCGATCGGGATTTTTGCGCGTGCGACGAATACCGGCCTAAAATAGCCCGGGCGGCGTGAATCAGGTTAACCGGATTCCCAACTCCTCTTTTTAGATCTACAATACGGCCAGGAGGCTAGTGATGACTCTATTGGTTGTCCTGGTTTACCTTCTCGCCGTCGGCATTCCCATTTACATCCTCTATCTGTTCCGCTCGCAGGCATGGTACTGGCATGCCCTCGCGATCGTGGCAGCCCTGGCTCTCGGGTTCGTACCCACCCCGCCCTCGCTGAAGAGCTCGGCGTTCGACCTGGTCTTCGGCGCCGTGTTCCTGCTTCTCCTGATCTGGGGGGTAGGCGGACTCCTGGTCTTCCGCCCTCACTGGGAAAGGCACGCGTAACCGCAAAGCCGCGTTACAGTTGGGATCAGTGGAGCTTTCCGGGTTCGACTACCAACTGCCGGAGGAACTGATCGCCCAGGAGCCGCTGACCGATCGCGCGGCCTCCCGCATGCTGGTCGTGCATCGGGAAGGAGGACGTTGGGAGGACCGTGCCTTCCGCGAGTTTCCGCAGTTTCTCGGCCCGGGCGACTGCCTGGCGTTGAACGATTCTCGCGTTTTCCCCGCCCGTCTGTACGGGCACCGCGCGGGCGTGCGATCCCTCCCCATCGGCAAGGGAAATCCCAAGTGGCACGAATATCTGAGCGGCGAAGTGGAGGTGTTCCTGGTGCGGCCCGTCTCCCCCGATGGCCGCGACTGGGAGGCCCTCGTCAGGCCGGGGCGTAAGATGCGTTTGGGCGAGCGCATCCGCTTCGGCGACGGATTGGAGGCCGAGATCGTCGCGCGCGGTGAATTCGGCGAGCGCACCGTCCGCTTCTCCGGCGCGGACGATCTGTTTGCCGAATTCGAAAAGATCGGCCACGTCCCGCTCCCTCCCTACATCAAGCGCACCGACCAGCCCGCCGACCGCGAGCGGTACCAGACCGTCTTCGCCCGCGAAAAGGGATCGGTAGCCGCGCCCACCGCGGGATTGCACTTCACCGCCGAGGTGCTGGATGCCTGCCGCGCGCGCGGCGCCGGGATCGCGCGCGTGACCCTGCACGTCGGACTCGGGACCTTTCAGCCCCTCCACGCCGAACGCGTCGAAGACGGGCGGCTGCACGCCGAGCGCTACCGTATTACGGAGGAGAACGCCGCCGCGCTCCGGGCTGCCGGACGCGTAGTCGCGGTGGGGACCACCAGTGTCCGCACCATCGAATCCGCCTGGCGCACCGGTGCGATGAGCGGCGAGACCGATATCTTCATCTATCCCGGCTTCGAGTTCCGCCGTGTGGGCGCGGTGCTCACCAATTTCCACCTGCCGCGCACGAGTCTGCTGTTACTGGTTTGCGCGTTCGCGGGCAAGGACCTGGCGCTGGCGGCATACCGACATGCCGTGGAGCAGCGCTATCGCTTCTACTCCTACGGCGACTGCATGCTGATCGTTTAGGATTACCGGCTCGTTACCGCGCCTTCCGACGCGCTCGCCACCAGCTTGCAGTACTTCGCGAAAACACCGTGCGCGTAGCGCGGCTCCCGCGGCTTCCATTCGGCCATGCGGCGCTTCAGTTCCTCGGCCGGGATATCGACCTGCAGCACGCCCTGGTTCGCATCCACGGTAATCGGGTCGCCTTCGTGGACAACCGCGATCGGGCCGCCGTTGAAGGCCTCCGGCGCCACGTGCGCGATCATGAAGCCGTGGGTCGCGCCGCTGAACCGGCCATCGGTTACCAGCGCCACGCTGTCGGAAAGGCCGGCGCCCACGATCGCCCCGGTGACGCCCAGCATCTCCCGCATGCCCGGTCCGCCGCGCGGGCCTTCATACCGGATGATCACCACGTCCCCGGCATTGATCTTGCCTTCCGTCACGGCGTGCATGGCGTCTTCTTCGCGCTCGAAAACGCGTGCCGGGCCGTGATGCACTTTCTTCTCGTGTCCGGCCAGCTTGATCACGCAGCCCTCCGGCGCCAGGTTGCCCCGCAGGATGGCGATCCCGCCGCGCGGCTTCAGCGCCCGATTGAGCGGACGAACCACTTCCTGTCCGGGAGTCTCTTTGGCTTCGGCCGCTTCCGCCGCGAACGTGCGGCCGGTCACCGTGAGGGTCGTGCCATCCACGTACTTGCCTTCCACCAGGCGCTGCGCGATCACCGGGATCCCGCCGGCCTTATCGACATCGGCAGCCATGAAACGGCCGGCCGGCTTGATGTCCACGAACACGGGGGTGCGCGCCGAAATAGGCTCGAAATCGTCAATCGTGAGCGGTACCTCCGCCTCCCGCGCCATGGCCAGCAGGTGCAGCACCGCATTGGTAGACCCGGCGGTCGCGGCCACCCCCGCGATGGCGTTGTCGAACGCCGCGCGCGTGCAGATGTCGCGCGGCCGTAGATTGTTGCGGACGGCATCCATGATGACCTGCCCGCAGCGGTAAGCCACCGCGTCCTTGCGCGGATCCACCTGCGGCACGGCCGCCGTGCCCATCGGCGCGAGACCGATCAGCTCCATTACGGTGGCCATGGTGTTCGCCGTGAACTGGCCTCCGCAGGCGCCCGCGCCGGGGCACGCGTGGTCTTCGATATCGCGCAGCTCGGCGTCGTCGATCCGGCCGCGTGCGTGCGCGCCTACCGCTTCGAACACATCCTGAATCGTGATGTCGTGACCGTTGTGGCGGCCGGGCATGATGGTGCCGCCATACAAAATCACTCCGGGGACGTTGAGTCGCAGCAGCGCCATGGCCGCCCCCGGGATCGTCTTGTCGCAAGCTACCAGCGCTACCACCCCGTCGAACATGTGCCCGCGCACCAGCAGCTCGATGGAATCGGCGATCACCTCGCGGCTCACCAGCGACGTCTTCATCCCTTCAGTCCCCATAGTGACGCCGTCGGATATCGCGATCGTGTTGAACTCCATGGGAGTGCCGCCCGCGGCGCGGATCCCCTCCTTCACCTTCACGGCCAGTTCCCGCAGGTTGTAATTGCAGGGCATGGTCTCGATCCAGGTGTTGGCCACTCCGATAATCGGCTTGGCCAGGTCCTCGTCGGTGAAGCCGATGCCTTTCAGCATGGCGCGGGCCGGAGCGCGGTCCCGCCCCTGGGTGATCGTATAGCTCTGGAGTTTCATGAAATTACCAGTTTAGCCGAGCTACCGGACACCGCGGGAATCGGGACCGCCGCCCCGTCCCGGCTCTACGGACGGAACGATTGCCGCATGGACGCCGGAGCGTGATCCAGCAACTGCTGCGCGACAGGCAGGGAGCGGGCCGCGTACTGCAGGTGCGGCAGCGCTTCGCTCCACCGCTGCGCATCGGCCAGCAGCGCGCCAGCCAGGTACTGCGCTTTGGCGGACGAAGGGTCGAGCTCGGCGCCCCGCAATGCCGAATCCAGCGCTTCCGGATAGCGGTGCACGGCCCACTGGGCCAGGGCCATGTTGCAGAGATCGACCGAATTCGGCCCGGCGATCTCGATGGCCCGCCCGGCATCTTTGATGGCCTCGTCGAAACGGCGCATCCGAATATGCTCAACAGTCAGATTCGTCCACGCCTCCGAGTAGTCCGGCGAAATCCGCAGCGCCTCCTCGAGCTTACTCGCGGCCTTCTCGTATTCGCCTGCTTGCGAGAGCTTCTGCGCGGCGAAAACCGCCTTGAACGCCTTGGGCGCCGGAGGATGTTGCAGGCGCCCCACCGAAACCGAACCGGCCGGCGGCCGCGCGGCCTCCGGTTCGGCTAGTTGCACCGTTACCGTGGGGGTCTGCGGTGTAACGGACACAAATTCCTGCTGGATCGTCTCGCCCTGGTAATTGGTGATGCGGAGTCTGTATTCACCGCACGGCGTATTCCGAAAGCTGAAAGAGCCGTCGGACTGCACGTCCGCGTGCGCGCTGTCCCCCTGTGACGTGAGACTGTCCAAGTGCGCTACGAAGCCGTGAAAGAAGGACGCCGACTGCCTTCGGATCTCGCCCTTGTATTCCTGAACGACATTTGGCTGAGCCTGCCCGGGCCGGATCGCCGCAAAGGTCAGAACTAAGCACGCGTATAACCGCCAGTTGTAAGGTTTCACACCTATCCTCCTGATTGTTTTAGTTTTTCGGCGGGGAAAATCGGACGGGGAAGGAAGTAAGCCGCTCGAACCGGGCGGCCACCAAACTACAGTATTTAGCCTACGAGGCCGGGGCTCCCGGGGGCAAATCGAAACTTCTTATTCGAGCTATACCCTCCCCTGAGTTAGGGCCGCGATAAAAACTTTCGATTGGTCAGTACTATCGAGTTCAAGGTAGGCTGGTAAGTGACAAAGTCCACAGCGCCTGTGGACGCCCTCCTTCTCTTCGGCGAGAAGATCCCCCACCTACGAACGAACGGAAGGAATCGACATGGCTTCAATTGTCTTACTCGGCCTGGATGGCGACCTGGCGGATAGTCTGGCCCTCATTCTCAGGCAAATGCATCACATGGTCCGCATAACCGACTCGCTGGCGGTGGCGATCCGCCAGCCCGGCACGCAGGTCCTGTTCGCCGCGGGAGACCGCGACGATTACCGCGAAACCATCCGTCTGTTGGTGGAGCAGCGGCCGGCCACGGCTGTGGTCGTAGTGAACCGCCTGCCCGAAAACGGGCGCTGGTTGGACGCGCTGGAGCTGGGCGCGGCCGATTATTGCGGCGCGCCGTTCGAACCCGTACAGATCCGCTGGCTGCTCGATGGAGTCATGCGCGATCTCGAAATCCGAAAGCGGGCCGCGTAATTCTTTTGCCGGCTCCCTGACTGTCGCCGGACAGAGCCGCGGCCGTCAGGGAGCCGGCGCCATTTACCCCTCGAACGCGCCGTCTTTGCTCAAATCCTCGGCCAGGATGATGGCCTCCGCCAGGTCGCGCATGGGACGCCGCAAGCGGCGGCTCTGATTGCGCAGGCGGAAATACGCGTCTTCTTCGGTCGTATTGTATTTCTGCTGCAGGATACCCTTGGCGCGCTCCACCAGCTTGCGCTCTTCCAACTGGCGCTGAATGGCCTGCTTCTCCTCCACCAGCCGCGCCTTCTCTTCCTCCAGCAGCGATTTCGATACGACTCCCCCCATCTGCTCGCCCACGAACACCAGCAGCGCGATCTCGTCCGTGCTGTGCTGGTGGCGCTGGCGGTGGTGTACGTTGATGACCCCGATGGTCTCCCCGCCGCTCACGATGGGCACCGAAAGAAACGCTTCATATGTATCTTCGATCAGGGTCGAGAATCTTTTGAACCGCGAGTCCGCCGAGGCATTTTCCGCGAGCGCGACCACGGATTTGTGCTCCGCGACCCACCCGGTAACGCCCTCACCGATTTTCATACGCAGCTCTCCCAGCGCCGCGGCGTGCGGCACCTGCGAAGCGCGTAATACGATTTCGTTTGCCTCGTGATCCATCAGGTAGACCAGGCAGGCATCGCACTCCGTCACCTGCGCCGTGAGCCCCACGATCTCGCCCAACATCTCTTCGAGCGAAAGATCAGAGCTGACGATGCTGCTGATGCGGTGCAATAGAGTAACGGGGGATTCTGGTACGGGTGTCATGGTAGCCATAATGAAGGGACAGCCTTGACCTCAATCCTAGCGGAGGCCCAAAGAAACCGTCCAATCAAAACTTTTGATGGATCGGATTTAGCGCGCACCCCGAGCGTAACCGGTAGTTAACGCTATTCTCAAAGAATGAAAGAGTTAGGTAACGGCGAGGTGAAGCGCGAGATCGCCTCCGGCCTGGTACTGCTCAGACCGTCCGACCGACCTACCAGGCCTTTTCCGTCTGCCAGCGTCCGCGGGTGAAATCCGGGAACTCGACCGGCGCGCTGCCGTTGGCCACCGATTGCTCGCTCAGCGGACCCGCCGCGCTCCACGCCGCCGCATCGTACACATTAATGTCCGGCACCGTGCCGTTCCGGATGCACTCGATCAGCCGCCAGGCCATCACGAAGTCCATCCCGCCGTGGCCCCCGAGCTTCCGCGCGAGCTCCCCTGTATCCTTCCAGAAGCGGTGCTCGTACTTGGCCTTGTAAGGGTCGATCGGGCCGAAATCTTCCTGCCCGGCGCCTTCCACGTAGATCCGCGGCGGATAGTCGCGGAAGATTCCCTTGGTCCCCGCAATCAGGTTGATGCGGTCGTAAGGCTGGGGGCTGGAAACGTTGTGTTCCAGTTCGATGACACGGCCCTTGGCGGTGCGGATCAGGCTGGCGTTGAAATCGCCCTCCTTGTAGATCTCCTTCTGACGCGGATCGTCCGCGGCCAGGTGCTCCTTGCGGTAGGCCTGGAGCGACGCCGAAAGCGAGCTCATCGAGACGATCCGCTCGAAGCGGTCGCCGCGGTTGATGTCCATGTAGTGCGCCACCGGCCCGAGACCGTGCGTCGGGTACAGGTTCCCGTTACGGTTGAGGTGCTCGAATCGCCGCCACAGGCCCTCGCCCTGCTTCGAGAACAGCTCGCCGCGCAGGTCGTGGTTGTACGCGCAGCCGCCGTGCGTGAGCTCGCCGAACACGCCGTCCTTGCACATGTTCAGCACCATCAGCTCGTTGTATCCGTAGCAGCAGTTTTCGAGCTGCATGCAGTGGCGCTGGGTAGCCTCGGAAGTATTCACCATGTCCCAGCATTCCTGCAGGGTGCGCGCGGCCGGCACTTCCACCGCGACATTCTTGCCGGCCTTCATCGCGGCCACCGCCATGGGAACGTGCCAGACCCACGGAGTCGCCACCACGACCAGGTCGAGATCGTCGCGCGCCACCAGCTTCTCGAATGCGTGGTCGCCATCGGTATACAGGCCCGGAGCGTTCGGCAGCTTTCCCGCGCGGTCGAGCCGGGCCACGGTGCGCTGTACCTTTTCGGGCACGACGTCGCACAGGGCCGCCACCTGCACTTCGGGCATGGCCGAGAAGTTCTGGATCAGCGAATTGCCGCGGCCTCCCGTGCCGATGAAGCCGATCCTCACTTTGGACTTCGGCTCAAACTTCAAGTCCCAAACGGGCTTATTCTGGGGCGGAGCAGCCTCCGCCAAATGCGCGCCGGCAGCCGCCAGCGTCGCCATGCGCAGCAGATCCCGCCGCGACGTATTCTTGAAATCCACGATTACCTCCAGAGACGCCTGACTACCTGAATCAGGATGCCGGCGCTGACCGCGAAAACGGCGAGCAGCCCGTATGCGTAGCCCATCCGGCCGTAGAGAAAGTTGCCGACCGTGAAGAGTGCCGACCAGATCATGATGCAGCCGGTAAACCACCCGAGCAGCGAGAGCGGGAAATTGTCGGTCTCTGCCGCGAGTTCGGCGGCAGTCACCCCGGCTTTCGCGCGGATCGGCCCCCAGCCCGGCCCCATGGGGTGGACCTTGCGGTAGAACTCGATCAGCACGCGCTGATCCGTCTGCGGCCCCACGTATGCCGTGATCAGCCAGCAGACCGTGGTGATGGCGATCCCGATCATCAACTGCTGCGCGCTGCCGGGCGCCGTGCCGTGCCTGGTCATGTACAGGAAGACCGCCGAGACCAGAAACGATACGACCATGGCCACGATCTCGCACCACGCCGTGACCCGCCACCAGAACCAGCGCACCAGGTAGAGCAGTCCCGTGCCGGCGCCCACCTGCAGGATGAGATTGAAGGCGCCCTGCGCCGTATCGAGCGCGAAGACCAGCGCGGAAGAGGCCACGAAAAGCAGAATCGTGGCATAGCGTCCGGCCACAACGTAATGGTGTTCGGTCGCGCCCTTATTCAGGAACCGCCGGTAGAAGTCGTGCACCAGGTAGGACGCGCCCCAGTTGAGGTGCGTCAGGATGGTGGACGAGTTGGCCGCCACCAATCCGCCCAGCATGAGCCCCATCCAGCCTGTCGGCAGGAACCGCAGCATGGCGGGGAACGCAATGTCGTGGCCGATCAGGCTGGGGTCGAGGTGCGGGAATGCCGTCTGGATGTCGGAGAGTTGCGGGTAGATGATCAGCGAGGCCAGGCCCACCAGGATCCACGGCCAGGGCCGCAGCACGTAATGCGCGACGTTGAAAAACAGCGTGCTTCCCAGCGCGTCCTTTTCGGATTTCGAGGCCAGCATGCGCTGCGCGATATAGCTGCCGCCGCCCGGCTCCGCCCCCGGATACCACACGGCCCACCACTGCACCGCGATGGGCATGACGAACACAGCCACCGCCAGGTCCCAGTTGTTCTTGAAATCGGGCAGCATCGCCAGGTAGTTCACGCCTCCCGGGCCGTGCATCTGCGACACCTTCGCCACCAGCCCGTGCAGCCCGCCCACCTGCGGCAGCGTAACCGCGAAGTAAGCCGCCGCGATCACCGCCGACATTTTGATGAAGAACTGGAACATGTCGATCACCAGCACGCCCCACAGCCCCGAATGCGTGGCGAACACCACGTTCAGCAGGCCCACCGCCAGCAGTGTCTGCCAGCGCTCGAAGCCGAAGAGCACGGCCGCGATCTTCACCGCCGCCAGGTTCACCGTGGCCATGATCATGCAGTTGAACAGCAGCCCCAGGTAGACCGCCCGGAAGCCGCGCACCGCGCCGGCCGCCTTGCCCGAGTAGCGCATCTCGTAAAACTCGAGATCCGTCAGCACTCCGGACCTACGCCACAGCCGCGCATAGAAGAAGACCGTCGCGACCCCCGTGAGGGTGAAGGCCCACCACTGCCAGTTGCCCGCCACGCCCTGCGTGCGGACGAAGTTGGCCACCAGGTTCGGCGTATCGCTCGAGAACGTGGTGGCCACCATCGAAAGCCCCGCCAGCCACCACGGCACCGAACGGCCCGAGGCGAAGAACTCCGCCGTGTTTTTTCCCGATCGCTTTCCAAAGAACAGCGCCGGGATGAAGCAGATGGCGACAGCGATAAACGCGATTACCCAGTCGAGGGTGTGGAGGTGCATAAGCTCACGTTTCCCGTTCGTAGAGGGCGCCGGCCGAAGGCTCGGCTTCAATCACCAGGCGCGGCGCAAGCGCGCGGCCGATCGCCTCCAGCCTGGGGCGCGGGGCGAAAATGACCACGCAGCCGCCGAACCCGCCTCCCGTCAGGCGAGCGCCCTCCGCGCCCGCTTCCATGGCGGCTTCCACCAGGCTATCGAGGGCGGCGCAACTCACCTGCAGGCGGTCCCTCAGGCTGGCGTGCGAATCGAGCAGCAGGCGCCCGAAACGGGCGTGATCGCCGGCGGTCATGGCTTCGACCGCGGCATCCACGCGCGCGGCTTCGGTCGTCACGTGCAGGAATGCGTCGCGTTCGCGCTCGCACTCGAGCCTGTCCGCCATCTCCGGGCGCGCTCCGCGATAAGATGCGAGCCCCAGCCGGGCCAGGGCCGTCGAGCCCGCTTTGCGCCGCGCGTTGTACTCCTCGCGCGCGCCGCCGGACTTCTCGGCCGTCACGCCGCTGTGCGCCACCAGGAATCCCCAGCCCGGCGGAATCGGGATGTGCCGCACCGCCAGCGGGTCGAACTCGATCCTTGAGGCGAAGCCCGGCCGCGACACCAGCGAGGCCGCGTGGTCCATGCCGCCGCCCCGCGTTCCGACAAACTGCTCGCCCTCGGGCAACACTTCCATCAATTCCTCGAAACTCGGATTGTAGCCGTTGGCGCGCAGCAGTCCCAGCGTGAAAGCCACGATCAGCGCCGACGATGACGACAGCCCGGCGGCCGGGGGCAGGTCGGAAGCGACCGCGGCGTCGATTCCGCGGCCCACTCCCCACTTTCCGCCCACCGCCTGTGCCGCGGCCCGCAAATAATTCTCCCAGTCGCCCGCCGCCACCCTCTCCAACCCGGCCGTCCATTCGAACTCGCGCTCCCCGTATCGCCCGCTGCTCACCGCGCGGATGCGCCCGTCCGGCCGCGCCCGCCAGGCCAGTCGGATGCTGCGGCCAAGGGCCATGGGCAGCACCGCGAGTCCGTGATAGTCGATGTGCTCGCCAATCAGATTGACCCGTCCGGGAGCCGCGACGGTCCCGATTTCACCCGATCCGCCGAAGGCGCGGCGCAATAATTCGACCGGATCCGAAATCCCTGCAATCTCCGACACTCCCGCCACAATAGCATTCCGCCTTCACCGGAGGGAAAATAACAGGCTATGAAGTTCTTGCTGGCCACCCTCGCCCTGGCCGCAGCCGCCGCTGCCGCCCAAATGCCGTCCCCCGCCCTGCTGGTCCTGAACAAAGAGGGAACCCTTGCCACCGTGGACCCCGCCACCCGCAAAGTCGTCGGCGTGGTGCGCACCGGAGAGTCTCCGCACGAGGTGGTGGCGTCGAGCGACGGGAAACTGGCCTTCGTTTCCAACTACGGAACCGGATCGGCCCCCGGAAGCACCATCTCGGTCATCGACCTGGCGGAGCAGAAAGAAATCCACCGCCTGGACCTGGGCACGCTCCGCCGCCCCCACGGCCTCGCGTTCTCCGGCGGCAAGCTCTATTTCACCGCCGAGACCAACAAGATCATCGGACGCTACGACCCCGCCGCCAACCAGATCGACTGGCTCCTCGGCACCGGCCAGAACACCACCCACATGATCGAGCTGTCGGGCGACGGCAGCGTGATCTTCACCGCCAATATCGGGTCCGACAGCATTTCCATGATCGAGCCGGCCGGGGTCATGAACTGGAACGAGACCGTCATACCCGTGGGCAAGGGACCTGAGGGCTTCGACCTCACTCCCGACGGCAAGCAGCTTTGGGCGGCCAATTCGCGCAGCGCCAACGTTTCGGTGATCGACATCTCCGCGAAGCGCGTCATCCATACCTTCAACGTGCAGACGAAGCGCTCCAACCGGCTGAAGTTCTCGCCCGATGGCCGCCTGGTGCTGATTTCGGATCTCGACGCCGGAGACCTGCTGATTCTCGAGCGCGAAACCCGCAAAGAGCTCAAACGCATGAAGCTGGGAAAGCAGCCCGCAGGGATCCTGATCACTCCCGACAGCGCCCGCGCCTACGTGGCCGTCACCGGCGATGACGACGTCGCGGTGATCGACCTGAAGACCCTCGACCTGGCGGACCGGATCAAAACCGGGACCGGGCCGGACGGAATGGCCTGGGTGAAGTAGCTTTAGAATCAGATCCGATTAGCCCTTTTTAGCTATTGCCGTAACTTATTGGAACCCGCCGCCGCCCTATCTGATGGAGAATCCATAACTAATCATGAAGAAGTTCTTTATCATCGCCGTCCTCGCCGTTAGCAGTTTGGCCGTTGTCAACGCCAAAAGCTATGGAATCATACTGTCCAATTCCACCAAGGTCGGCACCTTGCAGTTGAAGCCGGGCGAGTATCGCGTGAAAGTGGACGGCGTTAACGCCGTTTTCACGGACCGCGACTACAAGACCTTTACCACCCCTGTCAAGGTCGAAACCGGTGACAAGAAGTTCGATGCCACGCGCGTCCAGTCCACCAAGGATGGCGAGGCCGACCGTGTTGTCGAAATCGACCTCGGCGGCTCCGCCACCAAGCTCGGCTTCTAATCCTCCATCAGGGAGCGGCCAACCATCGCCGCTCCCTTCACCTCCCTTTTCCCTCTAAGTTCTGCCATACAATAAGCGCATGCGGATCACGCTTGCGTTCCTCTTTGCGGCTGCTGCCTTCGCGCAGCAGGCCGCTCCTCCCCAGATTCCCTGGAATCTTCGCAGCATTTATCAACTGGTCAACGACTACGGCAACACCGCCCGGTATGCCGCCGATAACCAGAAATTGCCGCCGCCCGCTCCCGGCGAGGAACGCGTGGTCTTCATGGGCGATTCCATTACGGACGGCTGGGGTCGCGGCAACAACGGCAGCACCTTCTTCCCCGGCAAACCGTACGTCAATCGCGGAATCAGCGGGCAGGTCACTGCCCAGATGCTGCTCCGCTTCTACCCCGACGTGATCGCGCTCAAGCCCAAAGCCGTCCTGATCCTGGCCGGCACCAACGATATCGGCGGCAATATCGGCCCGGTCCCCCTCGAGACCATCGAAAACAACCTGGTCGCGATGAGCGATATGGCGCGCGCCAACGGCGTCAAAGTCATCCTCGCCTCGCTCACGCCCGTGTGCGACTACCACCACCCTCAAACGGAAGCGCGCCCGCCCGCCACCATCAACGCCCTCAACCGCTGGATCAAGGACTACAGCGAAAAGAGCCGCTTCGTCTACCTCGATTATTTTTCCGCCACGGTGGATGACAAGGGCTTCTTTAAGGCCGAAATTACGAACGACGGACTGCATCCCAACGCCGCTGGCTACAAGATTATGGGGCCGCTGGCCGAAAAGGCAATTGCCGAAGCGTTGGGCAAATAGAACAGGAGCGACCTATGAATAACCGCCGAACCTTCCTGAATCACCTTCTGGCCGCGGGCGGAGTTGCCGCCGCGGCCGCGCCTGTGGCACAGGCGCAAACCGGCCAGGGCGGCCGCGCCTCCGAGTTTTCGTTTCTTCCCCGCTACGCGCGCGCGCAGAACTACAAGTCGCTCAAGCAGTCGAGCTTCGACCGCACGGGCGGCAACCGCGACTCCTGGAACATTCCGGCGGGCGGCACCCACGAGGTGTTCAACGCCGAAGGGCCCGGCATCATCTCCCACATCTGGTTCACCATCGCCGCGCGCGGCGGCGACCATCTGAAGGAGATCGTGCTGCGGGGATATTGGGACGGCAACGCCAAGCCCAGCGTGGAGGTCCCGGTGGGCGACTTCTTCGGGCTGAATCTCAATTCGTATTTCCACTACCAGTCGGAGTACCTGGCCTGCTCGCCCGGAAAGTCGCTGAACTGTTACTTCGCCATGCCCTACCGCCGCTCGGCGCGCTTCACCGTCACCAATGAAGGCAAGCAGGAGATCCCTTCGTTCTACTCCAACATCGATTACATGACGGTGCCCGCGCTGCCGGAAGATGTCCTCTATTTCCACGCCCAGTACCGCCAGGCGGCGCCCTGCGTGCCCGTGGAAAGCACGGGTCCGAAGCTCAATCCCGACGGGCAGAAGAACTACGTGTACATGGAATCGCGCGGGCGCGGCCACCTGATGGGCGTCACGCTCGGTGTGCTGGAAAACGCCAACGGCTGGTGGGGCGAAGGCGATGAGATGATCTTCATCGACGAAGAATCGAAGCCCGTCATCGTCGGGACCGGGTCGGAAGACTACTTCCTCGGAAGCTGGGATTTCGGTGGGCGCGATGGCGCCGTCCCCTTCGCCCACCAGATGTACGGCGCGCCGCTGATCGTCAACGCCGAGCGCACCGGAGGCCGCTACTGCTGCTACCGCTGGCACGGCGACAACCCCGTGACCTTCGAAAAGTACGTCAAGTACACGATGGAGCACGGCCACGCCAACGACCGCGGCGACAACTTCTTCTCCGTGGCTTACTGGTATCAGACCACGCCATACACCGACTTCCCCGCGCTCCCGCCGCTCGAGTCGCGCATCCCGATCGTCAAGACGGCTTAGTAGGGTAGGCCTCCTGGCCTGCCCACGCGCCGAAGGCGCGCTCTAAAACGTGATCCCCACCAGGAACTCAGCCTGGTTCTTACTGCTGCTTATGCCGCCATTCGTGTCAAAGAAGTGCTGCGCTCCCCACCTCGTATACCGGACCTCCGGCTGCACGTGAATCAACAGCGCGTGGATATCCAGCCCCGCGCCCAGTACGATCCCGCGGGTCGTGCTCTGGTTCAGCTCGACCGGGTTCGAGGTGCTGGTCTTGGTGGTCGTCCCGGTTGCCAGATTTCCGGTCGTAATCACCTGGTTCAGGCCCTGCAAGGTATCCCACGCCAGGCCCCCGGTAACGAACGGCCGCAGCGGCCCCTTCGACGAAAACCGGTATTTCGCCAGGATCGGAAACTCCCAGGCGTTGGCGGTGGTGGCGCGCGTCTCCGTGGTCGTAGTGATCCCGATGATCGTCCCCGTCCCCGTGTAGCCCAGGTGGCGGTACAGCGCATCCACCTCCACGCCCAGTCCGAAGGGTAGCCTCAGTTCCGCGGTGACGCCGGCGATATATCGATTGGTATGCGCGAGGTAGCTGAAATCCCGATTGTTGGCGGTATCGATCAAATCGGTCAACGGCACCCCCACCTTTACCCCCGCGGAGAATGGCTGGCACAGCGCCGGTAGAGCGCCCAGTATGAATACGAACAGGAATCGAATGATCATGGTTAGCCCCGAAGCACTCCCGCTTCCATTGTATGAAAGCGTCCTCGGCGGATTCAGACCCTCAACGAGAAGGTTTCGCCGAGATAGATGCGCTTGACCTCGGGGTCGCGCTCCAGCGCTTCCGGGCTGCCGGCGCGGACGATCCGGCCCTCGTTGATGATGTACGCCCGGTCGGTCACTACCAGCGTCTCCCGCACCGCGTGGTCGGTGATCAGGATCCCGATGCCCGCGCGCTTCAGGTCGAAGATGATGCGCTGGAGTTCCAAAACCTGAATCGGGTCGATGCCCGAGAACGGCTCATCCAGCAGCAGGAAGCTCGGGTTGATTACCAGCGAGCGGGCAATCTCCACGCGCCGCCGCTCCCCGCCCGAGAGCATGTAGCCCCGGCTGCGCCGCACTTTGTCCAGGCCCAGTTGATCGATCAGCCGCTCCAGCGTTTCCCGCCGCTCCCGCGCCCGCATCGGCAAGGTCTCGAGGATCGCCAGAAGGTTCTCTTCCACCGTCAGCTTGCGGAAAATCGAGGCTTCCTGCGGAAGGTAGCTGATGCCGCGGTGCGCCCGCTGGTACATCGGCAGGTTCGTGATGTCTTTTTCGTCTACCAGGATGTGGCCGGAATCGGGGCTGATCAGCCCTACGATCATGTAGAACGACGTGGTTTTGCCCGCGCCGTTCGGCCCCAGCAGCCCGACCACCTCGCCCTGCTGCACGAAGACCGAGACATCGTCTACCACACGGCGGCTGCGATATGTTTTGGAAATTTCCCGGGTCTCGAGTTTACTCATGCAGGCGGGTCATTTCTTGCGCTTGATCCTGGTCTTGACCGGTTGGTCGTTTGACCCATTTAAGAGCAGCCTATCATCGTCCGCCCAATAGGTCAATCCGTGCGGCGCTACCGTCGTGCCTTCCTTGCTGTCCACCAGTTTCGGCATGCCCCACTGCAGGACGATCTTCTGTTCGTCCGGGTAATACTCGCTGTGCTCGCCGGTTCCGGTGCGCGTGCGATCGGGCGAGGTCTGGTGAATCTGCACCGCCCCGTCGGCAATCGCTTTTTTCAGTTGCGAGTCCGACCCGGCTTCGGACAGGTAGGCGTGAATCTCCCGCGCCTTTACCTCGAGGTTCGGGCGCTTCAGCGTCGTTCCCCCGCTATAGTATGCCAGCCGGTCAGCTTCGGTGTACTCCAGGTGGGGCGCCCGCACTTCGGTCAGTACCGGCGGACCGGCCGCCTTCCCTTTGTCGCCAGGCTTGGCGCCGGGCTTGTCTTTGGATTTGTCGGGATCGCTCTTCGGCTGCTCCCAGAGATCCGTCACCACGTTCCCGTTCGCCACCAGCGTCCGTTTCTCGCGGTCGAGGTCCACAACGTCGGCCTGGATCCGGTTGGCGCCCTGCCACATCAACACATTCCCCTGGTAGTGTATGAGACGGTTGCGATTCGTGGACTCCATCTTTTGGGCCTGGGCCTGCAGCGGCTCGTCGCCCGAAAGCATCTCCGACCCCTTCTTCGGGCCCTGGTCCGGGAGCCGGCTGGAGTTGACGCTGCCCTCGGCCGTGAAGTTCCCGGTGCGCTGATCCAGCCGGATGTGGTCGGCGGAGGTCGAGCCCGAGGAGTCCCACACGCGCGCCCCGGTGTCGAGCACCATCACATCGCTGTTGCCGTCGAGCGATGCCTTGGCCGACCGCGCCTTGCGGTCGCCTTCGTCGTACGTAAAATCGCCGTTCTGCTCGATTCGCGCCATCTTGCCGGTCTTGGGGTCGAATCCGGCCTGCATCTCGCGGCTAGTCGTAATGCTGGGGACGCGCTTGCGTTTGATCTCCTCGGCGGTCGGATCGGTCTGCGTGCGGACATCCTTGGCGTGGAACGATTCGATCCGGTTCTGCGGCCCGTAGGCGATGAGCATGTCATTGCCGTTGAGAATCCGGTGGTGCTGTGCCGGTTGGTTCGGGATGAATTCCAGCGTGCCGGGAGTGGTGGCCGCCACGCTCGCGATCTCCCTGCCGCCATCGCGCATCTTCATCTCCATCTTGTCCGCCCGCAGTATGTGCGATTCACCGGGCACCCGGCCGGGCGCGGGGAGCGGCCGCGAAGCTACTTCCGAGTTGCCTGAGGTGTAGACGCTGGTCAGCACGTTGTCGTCGCCGTCGGGTGTGAAGTTCATCTCCACGTGGAACGCAGTCACCGTCGTCTCCGACGAATCCGAGGTGGCGACCAGCCGCGCGTTGGTTTGCGCGGTGATCTTCTGCACCTGGCCGGAATCGTCGAAATCGGTCCACAATTCGTCCGCCGAATACTGCAGCTTGCGGTGCGGGTAGACGTCGCTGCCATGCGCCTTGGTGGTCTCGATCTTGCGTATGAACTTGCTGCCCGCGCCGTCGTCTTCCAGGTGGACTACCGCGTTCTCCCCTTCGACGACCGTGTTGTCACGGGTAAGGCGGCCCCATGGCTTAAGCCAGACCTCCGACGTGTCTTCGTGGTATTCCAGGCTCCCGCCCTCCACCAGCATGGGTTTCGAATGCGGCCCCTTGGTCTTCCATTCGAGCCGGGCGTCCCGCTTCATCAGCAGTTGATGGCTCAGCGGATCGTAGAATGCCCCCGTCGAGCTGCCGTTGCCGTTCTCGAAGACGAAGCTCGACGGCTGCTCGGTCTCCACCCTCCCCGATTCGGTGTCCAGGTCCACGCCCGACGATTTGATGGAGACGGGCGCGTGCTTCGGCTGCCCCTCCTCCGGGATGTTCAGCGTGATTTGCACCTCGCCGTCCGAGCGCAGCCGGTGTTCCGCCTTGAAGAACGCGGCCGCCGCGCTTTGCACCAGGTCGTAGGTCCGCCCCGTCTTGCTGTGGATCTTCATGGTCACGCCCCTGAGATCGACGCGTGACGAGTCGCGCGCCTCCCGGAAATCGTCCGCGGCGGCTTCGATCTTGGTGTAGGCGCTCGTCGTCTCGCTGTAGGTCCACTTCTGGGCTGTGGAATTGAGCTCGTCCGGCAGCCGCGCGGGCCTCGCCGGCGACTGCTCGCGAAGGGCCCTTTTTTGAGCTCGGTAGGTGAGGCCAACACCGCAAATGATGGCGAGGATGGCCACCAGCAAGAGCCAGCGTGTGCCTCGCATGGGGATACCCCAATGATACCGCGCTATAGTGGCTGTAGCCCGTCGCTTCCATGAGCACCCCCATCCGCATTTTTGTCACCGGCGGCACCTTCGACAAGGAGTACAACGAGCTGACCGGCGAGCTCTTCTTCAAGGACACCCACGTCCGCGACATGCTCCGCCTGGGCCGGTGCCGCCTGGATGTCGAAGTCGAAACCCTCTTGATGATCGACAGCCTGCAGATGACCGGACAAGACCGGGAAGCCATTCGCGAGCGCTGCGCCTCCGCGCCCGAAGCCCGCATTGTCATCACCCACGGCACCGACACCATGCAGCAGACCGCCGCCGTCTTGGGCGAGTCGATTCGCGGCAAGACCATCGTGCTCACTGGCGCCATGGTCCCCTACACCTTCGGCAGTTCCGACGGCATGTTCAACCTCGGCACGGCGCTGGCTTTCGTTCAAACCCTCGAGCCGGGAGTGTACGTGGCGATGAATGGCCGCTGCTTCCCCTGGCAGGTGGTTCGCAAGAATCGCGAGCACGGCATTTTCGAGGCAGTCAGCGAACCGCGCGAATAGCCTAGAGTCCCTCGCTATGGTGAAATCTTAGTGCTTCCCTGTCAAGGGCAAAAAGATATATATAATCCAATTGCTTACAAGGAATTCTTGTCACTCTACCCAAGAGTGTGCTAATAATGTTTCTCGGAACCCAGCATTTCCCGACATGGGTTTCGACCGTTAACCGAATACTCAATATTTCATCGACGGAGGTAGGTTTTCCATGAAGATTCGTCCGCTCTACGACCGCATTGTGGTCAAACGGATTGAGCAGCAAGAGCAAATGCAGGGCGGTTTGTACATTCCCGACTCGGCCAAGGAAAAGCCCCAGGAGGGCGAAGTAGTGGCAGTCGGCAAAGGCAAGCGCCTTGAAGACGGCAAAGTGATTTCTCTCGATGTCCAGCCGGGCGACCGGATCCTGTTCGGAAAGTACTCCGGCAGCGACATCAAGATTGATGGTCAAGAGTACTTGATCATGCGTGAGGACGAAGTCCTCGGAATTCTCGACGCCGAACCCAAATCGGCCAAGAAAGCTTCCTAAGGAGTCGAAAAGCAGATGGCGAAACAGATTATCTATTCCGAAAATTCCCGTCAGGCGATTCTGCGCGGCGTCAACCAGCTGGCTGACGCGGTAAAAGTGACGCTCGGCCCCAAGGGCCGCAACGTGATCCTCGAGAAGAAGTTCGGTGGTCCGAACATCACCAAGGACGGCGTCACCGTAGCGAAAGAGATCGAGCTGAAAGATCCGCTGGAAAACATGGGCGCCCAGATGGTTCGCGAAGTGGCGTCGAAGACCAGCGACGTAGCCGGCGACGGCACCACCACAGCCACCATCCTGGCCCAGTCGATTTTCCGGGAAGGCGTGAAGGCGGTTGCCGCCGGCGCCAACCCGATGGCCCTCAAGCGCGGCATCGAAAAGGCCGTCGAAGTGGCCACCGAAGACGTCAAAAAGCTCTCGAAGCCGGTCTCCGGCGACATGATCGCGCAGGTCGGCACCATTTCGGCCAATAGCGATTCGACCATCGGCGGCATCATCGCCGAAGCCATGAAGAAGGTCGGCAAGGACGGCGTGATCACGGTCGAAGAGTCGAAGACCATGAACACGGAGCTCGACACCGTCGAAGGTATGCAGTTCGACCGCGGCTACCTCTCTCCGTACTTCGTGACCGATCCGGACCGCATGGAAGCGGTGCTCGAGGATCCGTACATCCTGATCCACGAGAAGAAGATCAGCAACATGAAGGACCTGCTGCCCGTGCTCGAGCAGATCGCCCGCTCCGGCAAGCCGCTCCTCATCATCGCCGAGGAAGTCGAAGGCGAAGCGCTGGCCACCCTGGTGGTCAACAAGCTGCGCGGCACCCTGAACGCCTGCGCCGTCAAGGCCCCGGGCTTCGGCGACCGCCGCAAAGCCATGCTGGAGGATATCGGCATCCTGACCGGCGGCAAAGCCATCATGGAAGAGACCGGCATTAAGCTGGAAGGCGTCCGCCTCGAAGATCTCGGCCGCGCCAAGCGCGTCACCGTGGACAAGGACAACACCACCCTGGTGGACGGCGCCGGCTCCCAGAAGGCCATCGAGGGCCGCATCAAGCAGCTCCGCTCCCAGATCGAAGAGACTACTTCCGACTACGACCGTGAGAAGCTGCAGGAGCGGCTGGCGAAGCTCGCCGGCGGCGTCGCGGTGATCAAGGTCGGGGCGGCCACCGAGACCGAGATGAAGGAAAAGAAGGCTCGCGTGGAAGATGCCCTGCATGCCACCCGCGCCGCGGTCGAGGAAGGCATCGTTCCGGGCGGCGGCGTCGCGCTGCTGCGCGCGGCCGATGCCCTGAAGTCCCTCAAGTTGGGCGGCGAAGAGCAGATCGGCGTCGACATCGTGCGGCGCGCCTGCGAAGAGCCGCTGCGCCAGATCGTCGTCAACTCCGGCACCGAGGGCGCTATCGTCGTCGGCAAGGTGCGGGAGAACAGCAATCCGAACTTCGGCTTCAACGCCGCCACCGACACCTATGAAGACCTGGTGCAGGCCGGCGTCATCGATCCGACCAAGGTGACTCGTACGGCGCTCCAGAACGCCGCCTCGATCGCCAGCCTCATGCTGACCACCGAAGCCATGATCGCCGAGATTCCGGAAAAGAAGCCGGCTCCCGCCGGTCCGGGCGGCCACGGTCCGGAAATGGACTACTAAACACACTCGGGCCGGTTTCCGGCCTTTCGAACCTCCAAGCCGCGCCTTCGGGCGCGGCTTTTTTGTTTTTGTGTAAAGATCCGCGACACCCCGGAACGTTCCTGAGATACCCCGCATCCAATTAAGTGGAAAGGACTTGGGGACCATTATGAATAAGCTGTTGAAAACACCGCTCCGTTTGACGGGATGGCTGTTCGCGGCAGCGCTGATCGCGGGCGCGCAGACGAACAACGTCGGGCGGCCCGGAATGATCAACTACACGGAGGGTCAGGTTTTACTGAATGGGAACACCATCGGATCGCGTTCCATCGGCCGCGCCGGGGCGGAGCCTGGCGACGTGCTTCAGACCCACCAGGGCCGGGCGGAAATGCTGCTCACTCCCGGTGTGTTCCTGCGGCTCGGCCAGAATAGTTCGGTCAAAATGATCGATCCCTCGATCATCCACACCCAGGTGCAGCTTCAGCAGGGAAAGGCGATGATCGAGGTGGACCAGATTGCCAAGGAAAATCACCTGGATGTCGTCACCAACGGTGTCGAGACGCGCCTCGAAAAGAACGGCATCTACGAGTTTCATGCGAACCCCGGGCTGGTCGCCGTCTATGACGGCGAGGCGCTTGCCTCCTGGGACGATCGCTCAGTCAAGGTAAAGAAAGGACACGAGTTGCCGCTCGAGTCCACTCTCGCGTCCACAAAAACGCAGAAGTTCGACCGCGACCAGTCCGACGATCTCTACGCCTGGAGCAAACTTCGCTCCTCCTACGTCGCGGAGGCCAATGCCTCATCGGCCCAGACCATCGTGGCGTACAGCCCCGGCTGGTATGCGGGCACCGGATGGTATTGGAATCCCTGGTATGACTCCTGGGCCTTCGTGCCCGGCGCCGGCTTCATCGACAGCCCCTTCGGATTCGGCTTCTATTCGCCGGCTTACTGGTATGCCTATGCGCCGTACTCCGGGTATTACGGCGGCTTCGGCCGTGTTTACCGCGGACGGCTCCCCGTATATCGCAGCGGCGGTTTCCATGGCGTGGCTCCTGCAGGCAGGGCGGTCGCGCCCCGGATCGGCGGCACGATGCCACACTTCGGAGGAGCTTCCCGCATGGGCGGCGGTATGCGCATGGGCGGCGGCGGTATGAGAGGAGGCGGACGCCGTTAGGCGCCGCGGACGGCCGTCGGTGAGAGGCGGCTGCGGATCTGGTTCATGACGTCCGAGGCCAGGAAGGGCTTGCGCAGCACCGGGAAGTTGTGCTCCTCGCAAAGCGCTTCCTCCTCGGCCGGCAGTATCGTTCCGGTCATGACGATCACCAGCATCTCGGGAACCGATTGCAGGAACTCCACGCCCAGCTCCACGCCGTTCCCGTCCGGAAGCATGTAGTCGAGCAGCGCCGCGTTGGGCTTGTGCTGTTCCACCAGGCGCTTGGCTTCGGTAGCCGATTCCGCCGTCAGCAGCGTCCACCCGTCATTCGCCATCAGGCGTTCCAGAAAATGCAGCAGGTCGCGGTTGTCGTCCACCAGCAGAACCGTGGGGTTAGCCGGTGCGGGCACACCCGCCGAGGCCGTCGAGCGCAGATTCAGCTTCGCGCCGTCGGCCGCGATCTCCACCAGAACCTTGGCGCCCGCGCTCACCTGGTTGGTGGCCACCAGGGTTGCCAGCGGCTGCGTCAGGTGGCGGTGGATCGTGCGGTTCAACTCGCGGGCGCCATACTCCGCGCTGGTTCCCTTCTCGAGCAGGAAGTGGCGCGCCTCGGGGGGCACCTCCAGCACGAAAGAGCGGCTGCCCAACCGCGTGTTCACATGGTTCTGCAGGTCCGCGATCTGCTTGTCGAGAATCGCCGAAAGCGATTCCGGAGTTAGGGGTTGGTAAGTGATGATGCAGTCGATGCGGTTCACGAACTCGGGCGAGAAACGCTTGCGCACCGCCACCAGCGCGATGTTCTGCAATTTGCTGGTCAAATCGCTTCGTTCCGAGGATTTAACGGACTGAAAGCCGAATTCCGGGTTTATCTCGCGCATCATCTCGCGCGCGCCTAAGTTACTGGTGAGAAATACCAGGCTCTTCTCGAAATTTACCGTGGAGTTATCGCCCAGCCGCAATACGCCCTTATCCAGCACGCCCAGCAAAAGCCGGGTCATGGAGGGCGCCGCCTTCTCGATTTCATCGAACAGCACCAGCGAGAGGTTGCACTTTTCACTGGTCACGGCGTTCAGCTTCTGCTGGGTGAGCATGGGCTGCGTTTCGCGGTGTCCCAGGTATCCGGGAGGCGCGCCGATCAGCTTGGCCACCTCGTGCTCCATCTGGAACTCGCCGCAATCCACCTTGAGCAGGTTCTTCTCGCTGCCGTGCAGCACTTCGGCCAGGGCTTCGACCGTTTTCGTCTTCCCCGTGCCGGTGGGGCCGAGCAGCAGAAATACGCCGACCGGACGGCCTTCGGGCGCGAGCCCCGCCTGAAACATCTGAATGTAGGGGACTATGACGCGCGTGGCGGCCGGCTGTCCCACCACCTTCTGGGAAAGAACCGAGGTTAAATCTTCGATCAGATCCGACGCCTGCTTGCGCGACCGGTTCTGGCTGCCGCGCGGCTTTTCCTGGATTCCCTCGGATTTGGCGATCGCGGCGGACGGCCTTACTCGATTGCGCCGTCGTTGTTCGGGACGGTTCGGCTCTTTCATTCGAATGCCTTAAGGTACCTTATCGGCTGCCTCCCCGTACCCACAAGGGTTCCCGGGAAGGTCAAACGGGTGAAACCCGCCGCACAGACTACTCTCTGTCTTTTAACATGCTTGCGAGACTGGGGTGTGTGAAATATCGTACCGGGTGGTACCGTTGGTCGGATTCCGGGGGATAGATAGAGGTTACCTGTGCCGGAATGTGATTCTGCCCTTGGTGAGGTCGTAAGGAGACAACTCCAATGTAACCTTGTCGCCGGCAAGCACGCGGATGCGGTTGCGGCGCAATCTGCCGGCCAGGTGAGCCAGCACCACGCGATTCTGCTCGAGTTGGACGCTGAACAGGCCGCTGGGAAATTTCTCTAAGACTGTTCCGGTTACCTCAATGCTGTCCTCTTTGCTCATATACCTCCAAAGTTAGAATTGGCGGGCCGCTCGTCGGAAAGCCGGCCCGCCCACTTCCTCAGGCCGCGGTGACGTTGGTCGCCTGCAGACCCTTCGGGCCCTTCGTCACTTCAAACTCTACTCGCGCGCCCTCATCGAGGGTACGATACCCCTGCGTCTGAATCGCCGAGAAGTGCACGAAGACGTCCTCTCCGTTTTCACGCTGGATAAAGCCATAGCCCTTGGC
Organism: Bryobacterales bacterium; assembly: GCA_963836015.1. GTDB lineage: Bacteria > Acidobacteriota > Terriglobia > Bryobacterales > Bryobacteraceae > CAWCDJ01. The sequence goes on from CAWIIF010000006.1 coordinate 196,070, forward strand.
TGCGTTGAACCACTTCACTGTACCTTTTTCTTTCATCTGCCTATATTCCTTCTTTTACTCAAAAATGCATTGAGCCCCAAGAGCCGGCCTCCATAGCGAAAAGAGGGGGTGCGGATGGACTCACGCAACCCCCTCTTGGTTACGAAGCGAAAATCGGAGTCAAATGCCATACCATTATACAACAGGAGGTAAGCCCCCCAGATTCGTGAACTCATTCGACTTTTTCCGCTTCCGGTTCCATTTCCGGGCCATCGACGCCGTGCACTTTCCGCAGGGAAAAAGCTCCAACACCCTGCGCGGAGCGTTCGGCATGCTGCTCCGGGAATCCGCGCCGCCGGACGTTTATGCCCGGCTGTTCGAACCGGGAGCCGCCCTCCGCGGTTCGCCCAGCGGGCTCGCCGACTGGCCTCGTCCCTACCTCTTCCGCGCCGCCCATCTCGACGGGCTGACGGTCTCCGCCGCCGGCGCTTTCCACTTCGATGTGCACGTCTTCGACCTTCGTGAGCCGGTGCTCGATCATTTGCGCACCGCTTTCCTGCGATGGTCCGAAACCGGACTGGGACCGCGCCGCGGACGCGTCGCTCTCGACCGCATCGAGCCGCTGGGCCTCGATGGCCTCTGCAGCACCGCGCCCTGCCGCCTCCATTTCGAGCCTTCGGGCGAGCCCCTCGAATCGCATCCGCGTGCGCTTCCTTACACCCACCGAGTTGAAGAGCGGCGGCGAGATCGTGGAGCGTCCCGAGTTCCCCATCCTCTTCGGCCGCCTGCGGGACCGCCTCAGCACCTTGCGCGCACTGTATGGCTCCGGACCATTCGAGATCGACTTTCGGAAAATGGGCGAGCGCGCCACCGCCCGCCTCGAAAGCTGCGACCTCGCGCATCACCAGGTCGTTCGCAAGTCCGGCCGCACCGGCCGCATCCACCCGCTCGGCGGCTTCACCGGCACCGCGGACTATGTGGGCGACCTGGCCGAATTCCTCCCGTGGCTGCGGGCCGCCCGCTGGGTCGGCGTGGGCCGTCACACTGCCTGGGGAAACGGTGACGTGCGCGTGGTCATTCCTCCCGAAGCGCCAGAACCGGATCCACCCGCATCGCCCGCCGCGCCGGGAGCCAGCTCGCCATAGCCGCCACACCTAGCAGCAGCGTTGCCACCGCGGCGAACGTCGCCGGATCGGTGGCGGTAACGCCGAACAGCAGCTTGGCCAGCACGCGGCTGAGAGCCAGCGCCGCGGCCAGCCCGATCGCGATGCCCGCCCCGCTCAGCGCCAGTCCTTCGCCGAGTACGGAGCGCAGCACCTCCGCCGGGCTGGCCCCCAGCGCCATCCGTATGCCGATCTCCTGCGTGCGCCGGCTCACCAGGTAGGCCAGCACTCCGTAGATCCCCAGCGACGCCAGCAGCAGGGCCACCCCCGCGAAGAGCGTCAACAGGGTCATCTGCATTTTGCGCTGCGAGACTTCGCGGTCGAGGATCTCGTCCATGGTTTCGACGTCGGCCACCGCGATGTCAGGCGCCACCGCGCGCATGATCTGGCGGACCGGCGTGGCCAGGCGCGCCGGATCGTACCTGGTTCGAATCAGCAGGTAGTTCGCCGGCGCGGGCACCTGCAATGCCGAGAGATACATCTCGGGTTTGGCGGGCACATCCAGGCCGGATTGCCGGACGTCGGCGATGACCCCGATCACCGGGGTCCAGGGTAATTCCGAGCCGAAGCGGAACCGCTTGCCAAGGGCGCTCTCGTTGGGCCAGAACTTGCGCTGGAAGGCCTGGTTTACGATCGCGCCGACCAGCACATCGCCGGAATCGTGCTGGTCGAGCAGGCGGCCTTCGACCAGCCGGGCGCCCAGCGTTTCCAGAAAGCCGGGGGTCACAACCCGGAAATTGGAATTCGACCTGCCCGGCCGGCCCTCAATTTCGAACCCGTTGACCCACCCCTTGAAAGCGATGGGAATTCCGTTGCTGAACCCCGCCGAAGCTACCCCCGGCAGGGCGGTCACAGGTTGCAACACTTTGTTGTAAAGCCCAATCAGCCGTTCGACGGTTTGATAGCGGCGCGGCGACCCGGAGATTCGCACTGCAAGCAAATTCTTCGTGGAAAAGCCCGGGTCGACTCCGCGCACGCGGGCGAAGGTCTGGATCAGCAATCCGGCGCCGATCGCCAGGACGAACGCCAGCGCCACTTCGGCGATCACCAGCGCACGTTCCACGCCGCGCCCGGCGGTAGCATTGCGGCCGCCGCCACCCTGCTTCAGCACCTGATTCAGGTCGAGGCGCAGCGCCTGTAAAGCGGGCGTAAGGCCGAAGATCAGGCCTGTGAGCAGCGAAACTCCCAGCGTGAAGCCAAGCACGGGAGCATCCACCCGCAGTCCGGTGATCGCGGCGATGCCGCCAGGCACCAGCTTTTCGAGAAAGTGAATCCCCCAGAGCGCAGCCAGCAGGCCCACCATTCCGCCCGCGATTGAGAGCAGGAGGCTTTCAGTTAAAAGCTGCCTGATGAGTTCGCCGCGTCCCGCGCCCAGGGCGGTGCGGATCGCGATTTCGCGGCGGCGTCCCGAAGCCCGCGCCAGCAGCAGGTTGGCGATGTTGGCACAGCCGATGAGCAGCACGAACCCCACCGCCGCCAGCAGGATCCATAACGTCGAGCGCGTTTCGCTCACGAAGTGGTCGCGCATGGGAGCGACAAAAGCGCTCACGTTTCGGTTGGTGTCGGGGTACTCACGCTCCAGGCGTGCGGCAATCGCACGGATCTCCTGGTTGGCCGCGGCCAGAGAGACTCCGGGCGCCAGGCGCGCGGCCACCATCGAATTGTGGCGGCCCCGGTTGGTGAATTCGTCGGCGCGATACCAGGTCCCTACCGGCGTCCACAGATCGTTGTCCCGATACGGGAAATTGAAGCCCGGCGGCATTACGCCCACCACTTCGTACTTTTCCTCATTGAGGGTCAGGTTCTTGCCGATGATATTCGGATCCCCACCCGCAACCCTCCGCCACAAGCCGTCGCTCAGTATCGCGACCATGGGTGCCCCGGGGCGGTCTTCATCCTCGCGGAACAGGCGGCCCATCGCCGGCTTCACCTGGAGCGTGCGGAACAGGCTGGAAGTGACGATGCTCCCGTGAACCTGCAGCGCCTCCCCCGTACCGGTGAGGGCGAACAATTTTTGCTCGAGCGCGCCCATCTGCTGGAACGCGCGGCTCTGCGCGCGCCATTCCGTGTAGTTGCCCATCGCCACCACGCTGTCCTTCAGCCCGAACATGGTGGTCTCTTCCCACACGAAAACCAGGCGGTCCGGGTCGGGAAAGGGCAGGGGCCGCAGCAGCACCGCGTTCACCAGCGTGAAAATCGCAGTGTTCGCTCCCACCCCCAGCGCCAGGGTCAGGATCGCCACACCGGCGAACAGCGGGCTCTTCCGCAGCGTGCGGAAAGCGTAGCGCAAATCGACGATCACCTTGTGCATAGGACGCCTTCGATATTCGGACGGATGAGTCCTGAACTTCGTTAGCAAAATTCGCCTTCCTGCGTGATACCGTAGGACCGATGAAGCGCTTCCTGATCTGCCTTGCGATGACCTCCGGCCTGCTCCTGGCCCAGGCCCCCCGCACTCCTGCCCCGGAACCGCTCTGGCCCAGCGGAGCTCCCGGCGCCCAGGGCAGCGAGGATATCGACATCCCCACCCTGGCGGCTTACCCGGCGCCCGAAGGCAAGGGAGTCGGCACGGCTGTCATCGTCTGCCCCGGCGGCGGCTACCTGCACCTCTCCATGGATAAGGAAGGCGACCAGATCGCACGCTGGCTCAACTCGCTGGGGGTCGCCGCCTTCGTGCTGAAATACCGGCTCGGCCCCAAGTACCGCCACCCCATCGAGCTGGGAGACGCGCAGCGGGCCATCCGCACCGTCCGCTACAAGGCCGCGGATTATCACGTGGCCGCCGACCGCATCGGCATCATGGGCTTCTCCGCCGGAGGCCACCTGGCATCCACCGCCGGCACCCATTTCGATTCCGGCAAGTCCGGCGCCGCGGACCCCATCGACCGCATGAGCAGCCGGCCCGATTTCCTGGTGCTCTGCTACCCCGTCATCTCCTTCGGCACTTACGCGCACCAGGGATCCAAAAACGCGCTGCTCGGTCCCAACCCCGACCCCGCGCTCGTCGAGAACCTCTCGAACGAATTGCAGGTGACGCCGCAAACACCCCCTACCTTCCTTTTTCACACCACCACCGACGCCACCGTTCCGGTGGAGAACAGCGTCCTCTTCTACCTGGCGCTGCGTAAAGCCGGAGTGCCTGCCGAAATGCACATCTACGAGCGCGGCCCGCATGGCGTCGGGCTGGCGCAAACCGACGAGGCGCTCTCCTCCTGGCCGGCCCGCCTGGCCGACTGGCTGCGCGTCCGTGGATTATTGAACGCCGCGCCGAAGTAGGAGGTTCGCTTGAGATACGCACTGTTTTTTCTTTCATCGGCCCTGCTTGCGCAAATGACTCCGCAAACCACAACCAAATATCCCGCCGCCCACAAGGGCGACGTCGTGGACGACTATCACGGCGTGAAAATCGCCGACCCCTACCGCTGGCTCGAAGACACCGATTCCGCCGCGACCGCCGAATGGGTAGCGGCCGAGAACCGCGTCACGCAAGCCTACCTCGCCGGAATCCCCGAGCGCGCCCGCTTCAAGGAGCGCCTCACCAGCCTCTATGACTACGAGCGCTTCTCGCGGTTCGAGCAGGCCGGCTCCCGCTATCTCTTCTTCCGCAATAACGGCCTGCAGAACCAGGATGTGCTCTACGCCGCCGACCGGCTCGAAGACGCCGGGCGCGTGCTTCTCGATCCCAACACGCTGCGCGCCGATGGCACCGCCGCGCTCTCCGGAGTGGTAGCCTCCCGCGACGGTAAACTGCTGGCCTACGGCCTCGCCGATGCGGGCTCCGACTGGGCCGAGTGGCACGTCCGCGACATCGAAACCGGGCGCGACCTCCCCGACACCGTCCGCTGGGTCAAGTTCCTCCCCGTGGCCTGGGCCCCCGGCCAGGACGCCTTCTACTATCTCCGCTTTCCCGAACCCAAACCCGGCGAGGCCCTGCGCAGCGCCAACACCAATTCGAAAATCTACCTGCACCGCCTGGGCCGGCCGCAGTCGGACGACCGCCTGGTCTATGAACGTCCCGACCGGCCCGAGTGGCTCTGGGAGCCCAAGGTTTCCGACGACGGGCGCTACCTGCTCATCCTCGTGCAGACCCCCGACTATTCGAAGAATTTGCTGTATTACCAGGATCTCCAGGATCCATCGCACAAGACCGTGGAATTGATCCACGAGCTGGAAGCCGCCTATGTGCCGCTGGGCACGAAGGGCTCGCTGCTCTACGTCCATACAACCAGCCACGCGCCCAAGGGCCGGATTATCGCGATCGATCTCGCGAAGCCCGAGCCGGCGAACTGGCGCGAAATCGTCGCCGAACAGAAGGAGGCGCTCGATTCGGCGCTGATGGCGAACGACCGCTTCGTCGCGACTTACCTCAAGGACGCTGCCAGCCAGGTCAAGATCTACGGATTGGATGGAAGCCTGAAGGATGAAGTGCGCCTGCCCGGCCCCGGCAAGGTGGAGTTCTTCCCGTGCCGGCAGAGCGGACGCGAGGCCTTCTTCGCCTTCACCAGCTACACCGCCCCGCGCGCCGTGTACCGCCTCGACCTGGGCAGCGATGCCGCTGCCGTCGTGCGGCGGAGCAAGTTGAGCTTCGACCCCGCGCAGTTCGAAACCGAGAAGGTTTTCTATCCCGGCAAGGATGGCGCCCGCATCCCCATGTCCCTCGTCCATCGCAAGGGCATGAAGCTCGACGGCGCGAACCCCACGCTGCTCTACGCCTATGGCGGCTTCAACGTCAGTGTGCTGCCCGAGTTCAGCCCGTGGGTCGTGGCGTGGATGGAACGCGGCGGCCTCTTCGCGGTCGCCAATCTGCGCGGCGGCGGCGAATACGGCGAGGAGTGGCACCAGGCCGGAGTCAAGGGTCACAAGCAGACCGTCTTCGACGATTTCATTGCCGCCGCCGAATGGCTGATCGCGAAGCGCTACACCAGCACCCCGAAGCTGGCCGTCTTCGGCGGCAGCAACGGCGGACTGCTGATCGGCGCCGTCCTGAACCAGCGCCCCGATCTCTTCGGAGCCGCCATGCCGGCCGTCGGCGTCATGGACATGCTGCGCTTTCAGAAGTTCACGATCGGCTCCGCCTGGACCGGCGAGTACGGGTCTTCCGACAACCCCGAGGACTTCCGCGTACTGCGCGCCTACTCGCCGCTGCACAACATCCGGCCCGGCGGAAAATATCCGCCCGTCCTGATCACCACTTCCGATCACGACGACCGCGTGGTGCCCGGCCACAGCTTCAAGTACGCCGCCACCCTGCAGGCCGCGCAAGCCGGTCCGGCGCCTGTCCTGATCCGCATCGAGACCCGGGCCGGCCACGGCAGCGGCAAGCCGACCGCCAAAATCATCGACGAATACGCCGACCGCCTGGCCTTCCTCACGCGGGAGCTCCGCGTTCCGTAGGGTAGGCCTCCCGGCCTGCCCGCGCGCCGAAGGCGCGTGATCCCCTATGCCGTCACCCGAACTCAACACCGCGCACCTGCCCCTGTCGGCCCTCCTCTCCCAGGCACTGGTCGCATTCACCATCGAATTCGATAACGAGTTCGAGCATCAGATGCCGCACCGGACGACGCGCCACGGCTCTGGCAACGGACCCTGGCTGGTGTCCCTGGTGATGTGGTCGAACTGCATGCGCTTCGTCACCGACGAGGGGATCTCCGTCGGTGAGCTCGAGAGTCTCGCCCGCACGCCGACGAATTGGAACGGCATGGAACGGTGGGGCTACATCGTCGTCCAACCGGATCCGGCCGGCAGCCGGCCAAAGCCGCCCCGCTCCGCCTGGCTGGTTCGCGCCACCCCCAAAGGCCGGCAAGCTAGGGAGGTGTGGCGGCCCCTGTTCGACGCCATCGAGAAGCGCTGGCAGGAGCGCTTCGGCAAGAACGAGATCGGCCGGCTTCGGGAGTCGCTATGGGCCCTGGTCAGCCGGATCGACGTCGAACTGCCCGACTGTCTCCCGATCCTGGGGTATGGCCTGTTCAGCCGCGTGACCCCTCAGAAGCGGAACACCGCCGCCGCACGGAAAAATCCTGGCGATGCGCTACCCGCGCTCCTCTCCCGCGCCCTCCTGGCATTCGCCATCGAGTTCGAGCGCGAGTCGGCCCTGTCGCTCGCGATCAGCGCCAACCTCGTGCGGGTCCTCGACGGGAAGGGCGTGCCGGTACGCGACCTTCCGCTCCTGGCCGGCGTATCGAAGGAGGCCGTCAGTGGGGCGTTGGGCGTTCTCCGAAAGGGAAGCATCGCCGTCGTCGAGCCGGACGAGACTCGCGCCAGGACGAAGGTCGCCCGCCTCACCCCCAAGGGCCGGGATGTTCAGGACGCGTACCATCGCCGCACCGCCGTCATCGAAGAGCGCTGGCGGGCGAGCTTCGGCCAGGACACCGTCCGCGCCCTTCGGGAATCGCTCGAGCGGCTGGCCGGCGATCCCGCCGCGGAACAGTCGCCTCTGTTCCGCGGGCTGGAGCCCTACCCCGACGGGTGGCGAGCCTCGGTCCGCAAGCCTGCCACGCTCCCGCACTATCCCATGGTGCTGCACCGCGGCGGCTTCCCTGATGGCAGTTGACCCGCCTTACGCCGCCGGGATCCCTGGGTAAGCGTTCAAAGATATGAATTCTGCGATACTGAAAGTATCCGCGTCCGTCCCTAGTCTGGGGCGTCGATTCCCGCTCGCCTGCTGGCAGTGCGAATCCGCGCCAATTCACTTAGAGATGCGCAAACTAAGGTTCTTGCCAGTGATTCTCGCGTTATCGTGGACCGCCCCGGCTGCGGATTTCGCACCGGCTTTACAGTGGGTCAAGACCACCGGCGGCTCCGGCAACAGCTCGGTGGCCGCGGCCGCCGCCGACGCGCGTGGAAACCTCTACATCGCCGGCGCCACCACCTCGCTCGATTTCCCCACTACGGGCGCCGCTCAGGCCGTGGCGGGCGGCTCTATGCTGGTCCGCATCGATCTCGCCACCGCCGCCGCGACCCGCCTGTTTCCAGCCAATCTCCCTCCCATCACGTCCGCGGCCGCCGCTCCCGCCAGCCCCGGCACGATGTTCGCCGCTTCCGCCAACCAGGTCTGGAAGAGTACCGATGCCGGCTCTACGTGGACTATGGTGTCCCGCTTCCCGGATGGCGTCGGCGTCTCCGGCATTGCCGTCGACCCCACCGCCTCGAGCACCGTCTATGCCGGGACGTCCACCATGGGCGCCTACAAGAGCATCGATGGAGGCGTTACGTGGACGGCGATCAACAACGGCATCCCTCCCGGACCGAATGCCGCCATTAACGTGGGAGGTATCTGGGTCGAGCCGTCGTCGCCGAACGTGATTTTCGCGGCGGGCGGCTTTGGGCTGGTGCGCACCACCGATGGCGGCAGCTCCTGGACCTCGCTCACCGGCAGCAATACCTATAGCACCGTGGTGTTGGACCCCTCCACGCCCGAAACTCTGTATGTCTTCGGCTCCTTCACGATCTCCAAAAGCACCGACAATGGCGGGACACTGGTTCCACTATCGCCCCTCCCCGGCCAGGCCGCTTTCCTTACGCTGGCGCCCGATCCGCACCATGCCGGCGTTCTCTACGCAGGCACCACCGCCGGCATCTACCAAAGCACCGACGCAGGTGTTACCTGGAACCTGAAACTTGCCGGAGTAACATCGGTCCTGGTCGCGGATCCGAACAGCTCCGCGTTCTATGCCAACTTATCCGGTTATGGGATCGTCAAATCCACCGACGGCTTCGCGACTGCCTCTCCCATCGGTCCAAACGAGACCTCCGTGCAACAGCTCCTGGTGTCCGGTCCAAACCTTTTTGAGATCTCCGCTCCCACCACGGATGTCTTCGCCGTAAAGCTCGATAACAACGGCAATGTGGTCTACTCCACATATTTCGGCGGCAGCGGCAGCGATGCAGCCGCTGCTTTGGCGGTAGGTTCCGATGGCAGCCTGTATGTCACCGGATCGACCACCTCGGCCGACTTGCCCGTGACGGCCGGCGCGTATCTCTCCAGGCCTCCTGCGACCCATGGAGGGGCGGCGAGCTTTGTTCTCAAGCTGAATCCCGACGGGTCGCCGGCCTGGGCGACCTACTTTACCGAGCCCGCCGTCGCATCGATCGCCGTGGATGCCGCGGGTAATCCCTTCGTCGGCGGATCCTCCGGCGGCGGCCTGCCGACCACCCCCGGCGCATACCAGACCACCTTCCAGCAGAGCGTCACCTCGAATGGTTTCTTCGGCATCATAGGTCCCCCCTCAGCCTTCGTGACCAAGTTCAACGCCAAGGGAACCGATCTGATTTACTCCACCTATGTCTCCACCGACAATCAAAAGAACGTCGTAGAGGGGGCGCAAGCCTTGGTGGTGGACGCGGCCGGCAATGCCTGGATCGGCGCGGCCGTCAACCCCGGAATCGTTCCTACCGGCGTCAGCCCGAGCGTCGTGGAATTGAATCCCACGGGTTCGGCCGTGTTGGCTTCGGCCGTCCAGGCCGGGCTCGACAGCGTTGCGGCACTGGCGCTCGATGCCGATTCCAACGTGTTCGTTGCGGGCTCATACACTCCGCGGCCTGTGGGCTTTCCGGCCACGCCGGGAGCCTTCCAGCCGGCGCCGCAACCCGCCATTCCGGCGCTTCCCTATGGAACCGCATCCGGAGGCGGGTTGGACGCTTTCGTGGCGAAGTGGGATAGCAGCCTGACCCATCTGCTCGCCGCGACCTTGCTGGGCGGCGAACTGCCGGATACGGCCACGAGTATCGCGGTCGACGCTTCCGGAACGGTGATCGTCGGCGGCTACACCGATTCCAAAGCCTTTCCGACGCACGCACCGTTCCAGGAGTCGTTCTCTCCGCGCTCCGGATTCGTCGCAGGCTTCGATTCGAGCCTCTCGAATCTCGTCTTCTCCACCTATCTGGGCGATGGACGGCCATTTGCGGTGCGAGCCGCGGTGCCCGACGGCAACGGCAACGTTCTGCTGGCCGGCTCCACCCTGACCCCCGGAGGTGCATTCCTCGGCGGAGACAATGGCGCGTCCTTCTCGGTGGGCAATCTCGTGGTCGCCAATAAAATTGCCTTACCGCCCGCGCCTGCGGTGCGCCTGGACTCCGTGCAAAATTACGCCAGCCATATCGCCGGAGCGCTGGCTCCCGGCGAGCCGGTTCGGGCGCTGGGAGCCGGCTTCGGAAACGGTGCGCAGATCGTCATCGACGGATCGCCGCTCCCCACGGTTTCCGCCACTGCCACGTCCATAGTGGCCGTCCTGCCGGACACCGCCATCACCTCCGGCATTCATACCGTCCAGGTCTCGAACAACGGAACGCTCTCCAATTCCGTCTATGTACCGGCGGTTCCCGCGTCGCCGGCCATCTACTCGGTGGATGGAAGCGGCGCCGGACAGGGATACATTCTCAATAGCGACGGCACATTGAATTCGCCCTCGAATCCCGCCGCGGCCGGCTCGGCCATCACGATTTTCGCCGCCGGTGCGGGGCAATACACACTCACCAACGGGTACGCGGTCGCGGCGCAGATGCCATCCGTCTTCATCGATGGATTCTATTGCAACGGCATCGCGGCAACCATCGGACCGGTCGCCGGACTGCCTGGGAATGTCTATCAACTCAGCGTGTACATTCCCGATCCGGCGGCACTGACGTTCCCGCAGTCGCGAATCCAACTCGTGATGGGGCCGCCGAATTCGTCGAATTTCGCAAACTCCCCGATGGTCAGCCAGAACGGCATTTTCATTGACATCAAGTAGGCCCCGCGATTGCGCGGAATCATGAAACGCGCTACGGTTCCGTCTGACGATGTTGCGCCTGCGCTGCCTCTTACTCGTCGCCGCTTCTCTTGCCGCGCTTGGCGGATCGAATCCGCCGGACGAGTTCTCTCAAGCGCGTGCCATGGCCCATGTTCGCTCTCTGGCTGCCTTGAAAAGCCGGACCGCGGGGACCAGCGGCGAGCGGAAAGCCGTCCGTTACGTGAGCGAGAAGCTGCGTCGTAGCGGACTTGATGTCTCCACGGAGCCGTTCCTTTTCCGGTCCTACGAGCTGGACCGCGCTGACCTCCGGTTAGGCGGCGTCAGCATTCGACCTGCGCGCGTCGCGTTCGATCCCTACCGCGGGGCCGCCGACATCAAAGGCGATGTCGCGTTCGTTACGGATACCTCGGCCGAGCTCGACGTTTCTCAACGGATCGTTGTGACGACAAATGAAGCGCGCTATGGCCGCATCGCCGATCGTCGTCCCGCGGCCATCGTCTTCGTGTCGGACGATGACTTCGGGAGGTTGAAAGCGACCGGGGCGCGGCGCGCTGAACTGCTCTTGAAGGGCAGCGTCAAGACCATGAGGAGCGCAAACCTGGTCGCGGTGACGCGGACTAAAAACGCCGGCCGCGAGATCATCCTGTCCGCGCACATCGATTCGGCGGGCACCCCCGGCGCGCAAGATAACGCATCCGGCGTCGCGGTGCTGCTCGAGTTGGCCCGCACCCTGCCGAAGCTGAATCTGCCGTTCCGATTGCGTTTCGTCTTCTTCGGTGCCGAGGAGGTTGGCCTTCTCGGGTCCAAGGCGTATCTCGCCCGCCACCGCGCGGACCTTCACCAATGCGAGCTTCTGTTCAATATGGACTCCGTCGGCGGAAAGGACATCTGGATCGACATGAGGGACGGGGTGCGAAACTTGCCGGGCGTCCAGGGAGTCGGCCGGTTGCCGCGGGCGGATATCGAAAAGGCTGGCGAGGACTTCAAAGGACGATGGACCTTCCTCGGCCCCCCAACCATTCCGGCGGACGTGTCCAATGTTCCACCGTGGCTCCAGGCAGCGATTCTGGACTCGGCCCGCGAACTCGGCTATCAGATCAACCAGGGCCGGGGCGCCGGCTCGGATCACCGCACCTTTACGGAAGCGGGCATCGTTGCGACTGACATTGCCATCGGCGGGATCAAGTCCCACACCCCCGACGACTTGCCGGACCAAATCATCCCCGCGAGCCTGGAACGGGCAGCGCGCATCGTCACCGGCGTCGTCATCCGGAGTGTTGCAGCCCACTAACGGACAGCGCCCTTTTGCGATCCGCCGCGTGTTACTTGCGACTTGCCGCGCCTACTGAAGTATGTCGCAAAGATCGCCCGGTAACGGATTGCGTTGCAAAGCAGGGACTGGCTCGAATTTCGCTGCAGTTGCGAAATTCGGAGCCTGTACCTGGTTTGCCCTTTTGCGATCCGCCGCGTGTTACTTGCGACTTACTGCGCTACTCTCCGGCCCGAGATTTCCGTGCTCGCAAGAGTTGTTTCATGGCGCTGCTCCGAGCGGCCGACAACGGAGTCAGGCCCTTGCTTCCCGTAGAATGCACATCCGCTCCCCATTGGAGCAATAGAGCGGCGACTTGAGTCTTGTCACAATTGACCGAGCGCCGCAATGGCGTCTCGCCAAAACTATCTTGTGCCTCGAGATCGGCTCCGCACTCTAACAAAGCCTGGGCGGCTTCCACGTTCCCCCGCCGGGCCGCCATGTGCAGCGCGGTACAACGTTTCACGCCGCCATCGGCGGCCACGTTCGCCCCGCGTTCCACCAGGGCGCGAACCACGCTCCCTGCCCCCGGGCTCATGCACTCATTCGCCACACTGTACAGCGGAGTGTGACCGCCGCCATCCGCCACATTGGGGTCCGCGCCAATGCCCAGGAGCAGGCTTACCAGCGGCAAACTGCCGAGAGCCGACGCAACGTGCAACAGAGTACGCCCGGCGTAGCGCTCTCGTGCAAGCGCGGGATCGGCAGCGATCTTCTTTTGGACGTACCGCAGCATCGCGTCCTCGTGACTGCCTGCCATCACTCCGAGGAACCCGGCAAGAACGGAGCGGTTGCGGTCGAAGCACTCCTGCAGGGCAGGACTCTCCGCGAGCCCGATGGCCCGCTCTGCGTCGCCCCCGCGAACGGCCGCAACCGCCTCGTCGAGCACGCGCTGGGCATCCCATCTGCGTGCGATCTCCTGCGGGATGGCGCTATCGCGTGGATTGGTTGGGCGCCCCGCTTCAACAGCGGCGCTCCCGGAATTGACCACGTATGCGGACGACCGCTCGAAGAATTCACATAAGGCCGTGCGCACCGGCTCTTCAATTTGCACATCGTCGAGAGCCCTGGCCATATTGCTCATCCACGCCGCTCTCTCCTCCGGCCCGATTTTGAAGCGAAGATGGGATTCGCGCAGGCTCACCCACCACCGCCGTTGCGCGTCCTCGGCCGGGCCTCCCAAGAACTGCGCCAGAAACGCGGCGAACTCCTCGATGGCGCACTTCATGGTCTTTCCCGGGAAGAAGGGCCGGAGCACGGGATCCTGCGCCACGCGTGCATAGAATGTCGCCGAGAGTCTGCGGCAAAGAGCGGCGCCTCCGATGGCTCCGTACAGACCCACGCCCGCGGATTCCGTGTGCCGGGCAACACCGGCGGTCTTCCTGGCCATGGTACACATGCTTCCATATTGGCGGGTAGTCGGCAACCGGCGGAGCGCGAACCCACACTAGTGCCGGTGCGAAGCCGGACTCGTATCGGCTATCCTCCACTCATGGCATCCAATCTGCAATACCGCTCTCGCGCTGTTCGCGCCATGGTGCTCTTGCACGAGGAACATCTTCGCCGGTTCGTCTCCACTTGGACGCTGGCCGTGGCGAGCTCAGTAAGCCTGCCGCCGGCCGATGACCCCGCTTATGCATCGCTCGAAGCACTGGGACGGCACGTGCTCTCCGCGGCCGGCGGCTACATGATCTGGATGTGCGAGGTGCTGGCGTTGCCCGACCCCGGAATCCGCCCTGCCCCGGAGGCCGCGGCCATGGTCCGCGATGCGGACCACTACATGGAGCACGTCCTGGAGCGGTGGCGGGCCCCGCTAAGGGACGTGCCCAACGAAAGATTGGAGACTCCCGAGTACCCATCGCGGTGGCAGACCCGCTACTGTATCGACTCGATGTTGGAGCACGCCGTCATGCACCCCATCCGACACGCCTTTCAGTTGCATGAGCTGCTCGAGAATCGTTAGTGCCTTGGGCCTCTATCTAACATGGGAGGAAGATGATGAAGCAATCCGACAACCTCAGTTACCGCAAACTGCCGCTTCCCGGAGCATCGGGCACAATGCCGGCACTGGGATTCGGCACCTTGATTCCCGATGCAGCCGAAACAAGAAACGCCACCAGGACGGCGCTGGAGGCCGGGTTCCGCCATTTCGATTGCGCGGAACGATACCGCAATGAAGAGCAGGTAGGACAGGCGATTCGGGAAGGCATACAGGGCGGCTCGCTCACTCGCGGGGACCTTTTCATCACAACGAAGCTGTGGAATAACAACCACCGTCCGGAACGCGTCCAGGCTGCATTCGAGTCGAGCCGTACCAGGCTCCAATCGGACTACATCGATCTCTACCTGATCCATACTCCTTTTGCGTTTCAGCCAGGGGACAACCAGGACCCGAGGGACCAAAACGGTAATGTGATTTATGACGGCGGCATCACTCTGATGGACACCTGGAGGGCCATGGAGGCTCTCGTGGAAGGTGGAAAATGCAAGGCAATCGGCTTATCGGACGTAAGCCTCGAGCAACTGCGGGAGATCTTCAAATCGGCGAGAATCAAGCCCGCCGTGGTCCAGATCGAGTCCCATCCCTATCTGCCGCAAACCGAGATCCTGGAATTCTGCAGCGGCAACGGACTCGTGATGCTCGCCTTTGCTCCGCTGGGTCACGGGATCAGGCCTGGCGTACTGGAAGATCCCGCAGTCATTGCGACTGCGCGGCGAGTCAACAAGACTCCCGCCCAAGTACTGCTCGCGTGGGCCGTACAGCGTGGGACTGCGGTTCTGACGACGCCGAAAACCCCTGAACGCGCCAGGGAGAATTTCGACATCTCCGCCCTTCCCGCGGACGCAATGCAAGAGATCAATGCCATCCAGACGCGACAGCAGTTCAACCAGGTTACAGGGACTGGCATCCCCGGCTTCATCGCGAAAGGCAGCTGAAAGGGCCAAAACAATGCGGACGTAACGTCGACTCGTACACGGTGTTATGCAGCAGGCCGGATCTCTTTTTGCGCTCTCTTCATTTGAGCCTTTTTCAATCGACGCGGCAGATGTGGATTGTCCTTTTTCTGCAGCCTCCCTTCCACTATGTCGCGTTTTCGCGCAGGCGCCATGGGTGTTGAATCCGGCTCGCCCCCGGATTGAGTTTGCGGACCGGCGCCTGCCAGGGCTGCCGCCTTGCCAGCAGCCTTGCCGGGTGCTTCGGCCTTCACGACCACCTTCTCTTCGCCGGATTTTCGGGGCATACTCGTCTCCTCTTGGTATTTCTGCCTTGCCGATTCGGGGCATCGGGTGTCGCAGCGCAATCCGTAATATCTACGGCGGGACTTGCACTCTTACTTCTTGGTAGCTTTCTTCTCTTTGGCGGCTATATTCTCCGCCTTTGCCGCGGAGTGATTCTTGTTATGTCGCGCCACGGCTTTCGCAATTTCTTCAGCCGAAAGCTTGCTGTGTTTCTCAGAATGCAATACCTCGGTCTGGCCCGGATTTGTTGCCATAGCTGAGCTCCTTTACTGAAAACAGCCATACTTGCTGCAGTTCCAACAGGCTACTTTTTCGCGTTTGGCTTGGGCGCGAGGCGGGTAAGAGCCAAATGCCGGCTCGGAAGAAATGTCCGCTGGACTTACAACGTCAACCTCATTATACGCCCAGCCAAGATATAAATAGGTACGAAACAGCGCTTTGTGGCCGCGCGTGGCATCTTCGAAGCAAGCCGCTTCAATCCTGGCGCAGGGCCAGGATGGGGTCGATTCGGGCCGCGCGCCGCGAGGGTACCCAACATGCCACGCCGGCTACGACTACCAGCGCAAGCACGGAAATTCCGAACGTAAGCGGGTCGGTAGGCGCAACTTCGTAGAGTAGCTTCGATAACAGCCGTAAAGCTAGAAGTGCGCCCGCCAGGCCCAGCCCGGCGCCCGTCACCGCAAGTGTCAGGCCTTTACGCAAGACCAGAGCCATCACCGCACCCGGACCCGCCCCCAGCGCCACGCGGACACCGATTTCGTTGGTTCGCTGCACGACGGCATGATGCAGCAGCCCGTAGATACCGATGGCCGCAAGGAATAATGCTCCGACGGCGAAACTGCCGGCCAGAAACGTGTCGAAGCGGCGCTCGCCGGTTTCTTCCCCGAGTTCCCGGGTAACGGCGTCGATCTTGAATTTAGCTACGGTCTTGTCGATCGCTTCGATCTGCTTCTGAACGTCGCGGGCCATCGCCGCCGGCTCGGAGTTCGTACGAACGATAATGTCCAACATGTCCTCCGAGCCCTGGCGGTGCGGAAGGAAGGCCTGGGGGGCGACTTGCCGGTCGATACCCTGACGCCGCATGTCACCTGCGACCCCTACCACCGTCAGCCATGGTGTCGAATCGCGAAACCGAAACCTCTTGCCAATCGGATCCACTCCCGGCCAGTAGGTTCGTGCCATCGTGTCATTGATGATGGCAACCGGCAGAGCCCCCCGGCGGTCCCGATCGGAGAATGCGCGGCCTCTTCGCAAAGGAATTCCCGCCGTCTCGAAAAATGATCCGGCAATGAAGTCCTCGCAGGGACCCGGATGTTGCGGTGGGAGCCCCTCGATCTGGACCGAGTCCTCGGGGTCTGTCCTCAGGAATCCCGAAATCGCACCGGCGGAACGCACACCCGGAATGTCCTCGGCGCGCCGGATCGCCTCCTCGAAGTAGGCCGCCTGCTGATCGTTCGTCTTTCCCACATGGAGATCGACACGCATGGTCAGCAGATGGTCGGGGCGAAATCCCAGTTCCACTGCGCGCAGGCGCAAAAAGCTGTGGATCAGGACTGTTGCCGAAGCCACCAGTATCAGCGCCAGGGCGAACTCTCCAATCACCAACAGATCGCCCGCGCGCCGCGTGGACGTGGACGTCCATTGCCTGCTGCCGGCCTGCGTCTTGCTGGTCTGAAAAGCCGGCCATGCGCTCGCAAGTAAGGCCGTGAAAACCGAAACGCCGGCCGTAAACAAGATGACCATCCAGTCGATGCGCGCCTCCGCCAGCCGCGGAATGTCCGCCGGGCCATAGGCCCGGATCAACCCGGCGCCAATCGATGCCAGCAGCAGCCCGAGCAATCCTCCACACGTCGAAAGCAGCAGCGTTTCGGTCAGAACCTGGCCGGCGATTCGCAGCCGTCCGGCGCCGAGTGCGCGACGGACCGCGAATTCGCGGTCGCGCACCGCTCCGCGCGCGAGCAGCAGGCCGGCTACATTGATGCACGCGATCAGCAGCATCAGGAATACGGATCCCAGCAGAAGCCACAAGGAAAGGCGAAACTTGCCGGTGGTCTGGATGTCCAGAGGCACGACCGGTATGCTCGCCGGCATCTCGTCCCCCGAATACTCGGATCTCAGCCGGCGCGCAATCGCATCCATCTCACCTTGCGCCCGGGACCACGATACGTCTCTCTTGATTCTGCCGAGCACCAGCCAGACCGAATCTGACCGGGGACCCCGGTCGCGGGTCATCCAGTAAGGATGGGAGGTAACCGGCTCCCATACCCTGGTATCCGGAAACGGGAAACGAAACTCCTGCGGCATGACGCCGATCACCAGATAGCTTCGATCGTCCATGGTGAGGCGGGATCCCAGTGCATCCACGGCTCCACCGAACTGTTCCTGCCACAGTTGGTAACTCAGAACGGCCACCCGTTCGCCGCGCTTCTCTTCTTCGGCAGTGAAGACGCGTCCGAGCAGAGGCTCCACGCCAAGCAGCGGCCAAAAATTTGCCTCCACGCGGGCCGAGCGCATTCGTTCCGGCAAGCCGCCGGTCCTTAGCAGGAACGTCTGCCCGATGAAGGCGGTCATGTCTTCAAAACTACGGTTCTGGTTTCTCCAATCCGCGAAATTGAGAAGCGACACCCGGCCTTCATGAAGTTCCCGCGCCGGATCGCCTGAAAAGATCATGGCCAGCCGGCTGGGGTCCTTGTAAGGGAGGGGCCTCAGCAAAACAGCCTCTACGATGCTGAAAACCGCGGAATTGGCTCCGATACCGAAGGCCAGCGTGAGGATGACGGTCACGCAAAACCCCGGCCTCCTCTTGATCTGGCGCAAGCCTTGCCGCAGGTCCCGGCTCAGGTAATCAAAGAACATCCAGTGGCTATGTTCATACCACCTCTCCTGAGCAGCCGTGACGTTACCGAACGCTTGCCGGGCGGCGGTTTCCGGATCGACGGACGGGGCGGTGTCGCGGATTTGGTCTGCCTCCATCGCCAGATGACATTCGATCTCCTCCTTGAAATCCACGAAGGATCTTCTCTTCCGCCTCCACATGCTCAGGCCTCCGATTCATCCGGGCCGAGAATCCGCGCCATAGCCCCGGCGATCTTCTTCCACTCCGCGGTCTTATCGGTCAGGCGATGGCGTCCTTTGGCGGTGAGTCTGTAGAATCGCGCCCGGCGGTTATTGTCTGAGACGCCCCATTTCGCATCCACCAAACCGTCGTCCTCCAGCCGCTGCAGGCCCAGATACAGCGAGCCGTGATCCACCAGGAAAACATCGTCGGATTGTCGTTGAATCGAACGCGCAATGCCCTGGCCATGCTGTGGTCCCAGGACGAGAGTGCGCAGTATGAGTAAATCCAAGGTGCCTTGGAGGAGGCTAGTTCGTTCGTCGCCGCTATCTCGGGTAGGCATCCGACATCAGTATCCCGCCACTCATGTCGGATGTCAACCCGAGCTTGATCTCGACAACCCTACTGGAAGCTCACCGTCTGCACATTCACGTTCAGCGTGCTCCAATCCGGAATCGCTACCACCAGGTCCGCCTGCGTCGGCAGGCTCACTCCCGGCACGTTGTGGTTCACCGGCAGGTTGTTCGACTTATCCACCGAGAACGCCCGCACCTCCACCGTCTTCGCGCCCGCCCGGTTGCCCACCCGCGCCACCGACAGGTCCGGCGCGATCGTGATATCCACGTCCGCCCCCGGCTGCGCCCCGATCCCCCGGATCGCGATCGCCCGCGACTGCTGGCCCACCACCTTCGCCAGCGTCACGTCAAACGTCTTGTCCGCCGCCGCCGAGAACCGGATCTGCGTGCCGTCCGCGTTCACCGAGAGCACGTCCTCGTGCCCCGGCGCCGTCGCCACGCCCTCCAGCACGATCGACCCCTGGCCCGGTATCAGCGACATGTAGGAGTAGCTGCCCGCTCCGCTCCCCACGATCCGCCGCGTCAGCGCCGTGTTCGCCGGAAGCATGTACATCCCCTTCGCCAGGTAGCACGGATGGCTGTCCGGAATCTCGCTCAGAAGCTGTCCGCCGAAGTTGCCCGTCCTCAGCCCCAGCCCGTCCGTCACCTGTACGTCCGCCGGCGAAAGCAGGAAGTCGATGATGAACGTCGTCAGCCCCAGCGGCCCGCTAAACGGCAGGTCGTGGTCCGCCAGCATGTACGCCCCGTTCGTCATCATCCCCAGCGTGATCCCGTTCGTCGAGCTGAACTCGGCCGTCGCCGTGTCCGGGAAGTAGTCGAAATTCAGCTTGCCCCCCTGCGTCCGGAATACCAGCTTGCAGTTTTGCGATTCAGGATGGTTGCAGTCCCACACGAACAGTTGCACGCCGTTCAAATCGTCAACCGTCGTCGAGGAGTCCGGCGAAAGCTGCGGTCCCGGATGCCCGTCCGGATACACGAACCGCCACGGCATCACGCAGTGCGAATCCCCCAGCCGGTCGAAATACCCCGAGTCCCACACCTCGCCCGAGGGGATGTAGAACAGCAGGGGAGCGTTCTGCCGGTCCGTGCCGCGCAGGAACGTCGCCTCGATCTCGCGCGCCGTGCGCTCCACACGGTCCAGCCCCGCGCGCGATTGATCGTGGAAATGCAGCAGCGATTCGCGGCTCAGCAGCTTTCCGTGCACCGCCGTCAGCATCTTCTGCAGCCCAGCCTTGGTCTGTGTGTGCGTGTCGTTCTCGCCCTTCCACAGCTTGTCCGTCACCACGCTCGCCAGCGACGTGCAGAACCCCGTCGCCAGGCCGCCGTTGGCTTTGCCCTTCAGGAAATACTTGTAGAACTGGAAGAACGCCGCCGTCAGGATCGGGTGCCCGAACACCGGGTCGAGTTGCTCGTGCCACACCTCGGCCGCTCCGAATGTGTCTTCGAACGTGCCCCAGTCCGGCACCCCGTCCGTGAAATTCGGGAACGGCAGGTTGTTGGTCCCCCAACGGAACGGGATCTCCAAAATGCGCGGACGCGACGCCGTGCGGACGTTGCTCACCAGCCCGTCCGGGTTCCGCACCTGCACCGTCGACGTGCCGCCGGCCGACCCGCCGCCGCCCGTCCCCGGCACCGTGAACTTGATGCTCGTCTGGCTCACGAACGTAGTCGGCGCCGCCGCCCCGTCCACCAGCACCGATGCCCCGTTCAGAAACGCGTGGCCCGTCAGGCTGAGCGTCGCGTTCGGCGTCAGCCCGGTCGAAAAGGCGTCGAGCTGCGGCTTGATCCACACCGCCAGCCGGTTGCTCTCCGTGCCGTCATCGCGCCGCACCGTCACCGACTTTTCGCCGCCCCCCGTGCTCACCGGAATCGTGACCGAGATGCTCTCGTCCGCGTTCACCGTCGGCGCCAGCGAAACACCCTCCAGCACCACCCGGTCCTGCGCCGTGAACCGGCTGCCGTGCAGCGTCATCACGTCCCCCGGAAACGCCTTCGTCGGCACGATCTGCGAGAGCCACGGCCGCGTCAGCAGCTCGTCCCACGCGTCTTCGGTGAATTCGAAGAACGAGATTTCGCCGTCCAGCCCCGGCGCCGAGCCGTCCGTGCCGCGCCGCCCCGGCTGTCCCTGCGCGCCGTTGTGGCCCGCGTGAGCGTCCGTGCAGGTTTCGCCCACGCCGCTGCGCCCTCCGCCTCCGCCCGATCCGCCCGGCCCGCCATCGCCGCCCGGCCCCTTCTGCCCGCCCTGGTCCTTGATCTTGAAACTCTGGTTCGTCACCGTCGTCGCCAGCGTGCCCTTCAACACTCCGATCGTGATCTGGCCGCCATTCGCGCCGTTGCCGCCCCGTCCTCCCGGACCGCCGTCGCCGCCGTTGCCGCCGTCCCCGCCGTCCCCCGGGTCGCCCGTGCAATGCCAGCCGAAGAACCAGATCCGCTCGCCCACGTGTCCGTCGCCGCCGTGCCCGCCGCTGCCGCCCCGCTGCCCGCGTCCGCCCTGCCGGCCGTCTTCGCCGTTCAGGTCGAGGTTCGGCACCGCCGTCATGGCCTTCACCCACATCTCCAGGTCCGGTGCGTTGTGCCCGCGCGCCCCGTCGATCCCCGGCCCGCCGGCCCGCCCCGATTCCCCATCCAGGCCGTCCCGCGAATTCGGCTTCGTCTGCACTCCCGACCACCCGCGCCCGTTCAGGTCCGGATTGTCCAGCGCCGCCGGCGTCGATCCGCCCGGCCGCGCCCACGTGATCTGCGCCCCCGGACCGCACGTCACCTGTTCGGCAATGATGTATAACTTAGTCACCGCCGGATCGATCACCAGTTCCGTGTTGGTCAGGTCCAGCACGTGCGCGATGATCACCGCCGTGTTCACCGGAATCGTCGTCAGCTTCAGGAAGTGAACTTCTTCTACGCTGGTCGAGGGCCACAGCACCGGGCTCGCCGCTTCGATGTTCTTCAGCACCCCCGTGTCCAGCACGTGCAGCGCGTTTCCGTCCGCGCGGATCTGGTCGGAGAGAACCGTCTTCTCCAGGTTCAGCCGCACGCTGGCGCTTTCCCGCCGCAGGGCCACCGGCAGCGGCGCCGCCGTCGAAGGGGCCGGCCCCGCCGCGGTCGCCGCGGCGCGGGTCACCAGGGTCGCCGCCGTGCTCGATGTCGCCGACGCCCGCAGCACGCCCGTCGATGTCGCGGTGCCCGCGGCCGCGGCCGCCGGAGCTGCCGCCTTCAATACCGCCGAGCTGTTCCGGTTCGTCAGGAATTGCGCCAGTCTGGTTCGCGTCGTGGCCGCCTGCCCCGTCGCGATCTCAGTCGCGACCTTCGACCAGTCCACCTTCCCCACGTTCGTGGCCTTCGGCGCGATCATCACCCGCCCCGGCGTCATCACCGTCCGCGCCGTGATCCGCAGAGTCGAGAGGTCCGACAAGCGCGCGACTCCCGCCGCCGTCAGCAGGTCGCGGACCGCCTGCAGCCGCGCCCGGCTCTCGTCCGCCACCAGGCTCACGTTTACCCGCTTCAGGCCCGTCTTGGCCTTGAACGCGTCCGAGATCTTCTGTGCCGCCGTGGTGCGGTCCGCTGCCGCCTGCAGGCTCTCCACCCCCTGCACCACCGCCAGTTCGCGGATCTGCCCCGTGAACGGAAACTTCTGTCCATCCACCCAGGCTCCGATCTTGAATCCCGCGGCTCCCGCATTCACGATCGGGCCGGCGATGGTTTTCGACCCCACCACCTTCCCGCCGATCTCCACCTGCGTCAGCCCCGCCGCATCGCGCGTGAACCGCACCTCCGCCGCCGCATTCTCCTTGAGCAGCGCCGTTCCGCTATCCACCGGCTGCCAGCCCGCCGCCGTCAATATCGAACCCGTCAGCTTGCCCGTAGGATCGATGAACAAGGAGATCCCCGGCGTCTGCGATTCCGCGATGTTCCGCCGGTCGCCCGCGATCTTTTCCGGAACGATGCTCGCCGAGATCGTAAACGTCTGCAGCCCGTCCAGCGCCGCATGCCGCGCAATCTCGAGAAAGCCCCCCTCGATCCGGAATCCCGCGTCCCCCGCCAGCGCCTTGGCGTTCGAAGTTTTCAAAATGGAAATGCCGCGCGTCGATCCATCGAATGGCTGGCCGCGATCCGATTTCAATTGGAACAGTGTGGTCCCCGTCTCCATATAGTTCCCCTCCGATTAATAAAAGTTAATCACCCGATGTAAGGAAACTATCTTAGGAGGTCCGCACTGTCAAACCAGATTAGTCGCTTTTCGCACAGATTCGATCGGTAGTGACTAATCGACCGCCTCCTCAGCGAGGAGTGACCCTGCGGCGCCGCTTTGAGCACCAGCGACGAATCGAGGAATCTCTTCCGGAACTGCGCTGTGATCACCGGGAATCCCGGGCGGCGCATGTCCTCCTGGAGCATTGCTTTGAACACGGCTGCAGCCCCGCCTGCGCCCTTTCGAGAGTCACGCCTTCGTCCAGGCGGCCCAGCACCTGCATCCAGCGGGTGCGGCGGTCCAGAAGGTTCTTGAAGCCGGGAATGGCTTGCTCCGACATCGAGGCAGGAATCCAGAGCGCGGGAACTTCGCCCACGTCGATGCCGTGGAACGTGGAGGCCGCCACGCCGATGATCGTCAGGGGATGACGGTTCACCAGCACCTCGCGGCCGACTACATCGGGAGCGCCTCCGAGTTCGGTCTTCCAATAGTCGTACGAAAGCACCGCGACCGGGTGCGCACCGGGCGTGCGCGCATCGTCCGTCGTGAGCACCTGCCCCAGCGCCGGACCCACTCCGAGTACCGCGAAGTAGTTCCCGGAAATGATCTCCGCCGTCGCGGGACGGGAATCGCCGCCCGTCGACAGATCGACCCTGGTCAACGCGCGGCAGAAGACGCCTTCGAAAAACTGCTTCTGCCCGTCCAGGTCGCGGCAGATCGGATACGACATGAGATTCCAGCTGCCGAAACCGTTCGCGACCTGGTCGCCGCGCCAGTCGATCAGGACCAGCCGCTCCGGCTGGCGCACCGGAAGCGCATGTTTACCGGGGTGCTCTCACTCATGCTCGGCATCGGGTCAGCCAGACGTCCCGCACGTCCTCCCGGATCTGAGAGAGCCCGCCCATCTCCAGCCTGGCTTGCCTCCGGGCCTCCGGAGCCGGCAGCCCGCGCCCCTGGAGTTCCGTAATCCTGCGGTCGAGATGATAATCGAGTTCGCGATCCAGGCCGCTCTCCAGCTTCCTGCGGCGGAACCAGTTGCCGAGCCGCGTCATCATTCACCACCCTCGCTGAAGATGAGTTGAACCGCGCCCGTCAGGCGCGCCCAGCTATGTTTTTCCGCCGCGAGTTGCTTCCGTCCGGACGCCGTCAATGCGTAAAACTTCGCTTCGCGCCCCGTTTCCGACTGCTTCCACTCGGCCCGGAGCCACCCCTTCTGTTCCAGCCTGTGCAGCGCGGGATAGAGCGATCCCTGGTTCACCTGGACCACCGACTTCGAGACCTGCTCGAGCCTTCGTGCGATCCCATAGCCGTGCGTCGCCCCCAGCGACACAATCTGCAGAATCAGCATATCCAGCGTGCCCTGCGGAATCGGAAAGCGCGACGAAGACATCGATACCTCAACCTTCTACCGCTGAGTGTAGGGCATGATGGGTCGAAGGTCAAGGTATACTGCGCTGA